>NZ_FMHY01000002.1:2400000-4800000 GCF_900090225.1 Micromonospora eburnea | reverse complement strand
CTCTTGGCCAGCAGCGGAGCCGCGAGAACCAGCGGGTCGGCGATGACGAGATCCGGCTGCCAGGAACGGGCCAGCGGGATCAGATCCGCCATCATCGCCACCGCGCTCTTCAGGAACGGCTCGGTACGCAGGTTGATGAGCCGCTCGCGCTCCTCGGGGGACCGTCTCGCCGCCTCCGCTCGCCGATCGTCACCCGCCTCGATGGTCCGGCCCAGCTCGACGAGCGTACGCTTCCAGTTCTCCACGAAGTCGTAGTCGCGACCGACGTGGGAGAGCGTCATCCCGGATCGCAGGATCGACTCGACCGCCTGGCCCTGGCTGGCGATCCGCACCTCGTGCCCCGCCGAGCGGAACGCCCACGCGAGCGGCACGAGATGGAGATAGTGCGTCGACAGGCCCAGCGGCATGAACAGCACTCTCATGGTTTCGCTCCCATCCTCGCCGCCGCTCGGCGGCATCCCAGGTACCCGCTCATGACCTGCCCGCGTTCGTGGCGCCCGTCCAGGAGGCACCGACGGGATCGCATCCCGCGATGTACCGGTCGAGAGCCGTCTTGTAGTAGTCGTCGCCGAAGCCCAGCCCACTCACCGCCGGGACCAGTTTCCGCAGCTTCTCCAGAGACACCAGGCACACCGAGGCATCGCCGTCCACGACGGTCCGCTGCTCGATCGTGCGGCCCAGCCGGAACGCGAGATGATCGATGATCGCCTCGGAGGGGACCGTCACGCCCGAAGCGACGTTGACGACCTGCTGAGTAATGCCCGCAGCCAGCAGCTGGTCCACGATCGTCACGGCGTCGGACACGTGGATGATGTCCCGGGAGGCGCCGCGGTGGATGCGTACCTTCCCCGACAGCACAGCCCGGTACAGCGACGGGATGAGCTGGTGGGACGCCTGGTGGACGCCGAAGGCGTGGCTGAGGCGCAGGATCAGGAAACGGACACCGGAGGATCGGATGACGGTTTCGAGGAGCAGCTTGTTCCTGCCGTGCGAGTTGCCCGGATATACCGGGTCGTCCTCGCGGCCACGGCATCCGCGCATGGCGTCGTACATGCCGGCGCTCGCGGTGGAGAAGAAGAGCAGCGTCTTGTCCTGTCGCTGGCAGCGTGCGATCGTCTCGTAGACGAGTTCCGCCTCACGCTGGTACTCCGCCGAGCTCACCCCGTCCACCTGTGACACGCCGGAGGCCAACGTGACGACATGTGGATGCTTGTCGGCCAGTGCTCTCAAATTCTGTGCGATGAACCCGCGGCCGATGATTTCCACGCGCAATCTCCTTTCAGGATTCGCCGTCGATGGTGGTCCACCGCGCCTGGTCACGAATTTGATCGACGACTGCCGCGTGTCGGATGAGGCTCTCGCCGTACGACTCCATGTCGATGCCCTGTCGTAAGGCACGCACGAACGCGCGCACCAGGTTGGCCGATTGATTGTCGGGATCGAGAAAGATCTCCTCCGTCGTACCCTGCGATTGGAGGCGAATAGCCGGGCGGAAGGTGGCCGGCGGCGTGAAGGCGCGGTCGACGATCAGCGAGCCTTCGCTGCCCCACAGCGCATAACCGGAGCGGTACGACGCCGCGAAGCTGAAGGAGTGGTGTGCGGGGATCCCCTGCGGGGAGGCCAGCAGGGCGGCGCCGCTGATGTCGACGCCGCGCCGCGCGTCCCGTCGCAGCAGCGAACCCACCACCTCGAGGTCCGGGCCGAGGAAGAGCTGTGCCACGCGAACCGGGTAGACGCCCACGTCGAGCAGCGCGCCTCCGCCCAGATCCGGCCGGTAACGTATGTCGTCGTCGGCGCGCGGAGGAATGCCGAACACGGCGGTGAACTCGCGGAGCTGCCCGATCCTGCCCTGGTCGACCATTGTTCGTACGGCCGCGTGCTGCGCGTGGTGCAGGAACTGGAAGCCGTCCATGAGCACCAGGCCGCGCTCTCGCGCCAACCCGACGAGGTCCTCGGTGTCCGTCAGGCTGGCGGTCAAGGGCTTCTCGACGAGGACGTGCTTGCCCGCGTCGAGCGCCCGCCGTGTCCAGGTGTGGTGCAGGGCGGTGGGCAGGGCGACGTAGACGGCGTCGACGTCGGGCCGGTCGACGGCGCGAGCGTACCCCTCGACCGGATCACCGCCGAAACGGCCGGCGAACCTCGCCGCCTTCGCGCCGTCGCGGCTGGCCAGGGCGACGACGCGAACATCATCGACCGTGCTCATCGCCGGGAGGATGTTGCGCCATGCGATGTCCGCGCACCCGAGCACGGCGAAACGCACCGGCGGGGCCGCCGCCGCGGCCGGCATCGCCGACATGTCCGCGGTCACCACAGCGAATGAACGCAGGTGAGGAGACTGCGGGCTTCGATGGTCAGGTAGTGACCGTGCCGTACCAGCTCCATGATCTGGTCGAGGGTCAGCCAGCAGTAGTTCTCCGGCGTCTCCACCGGGACGTCGTCGCCCACCTCGATGACCTGATACCGCGTCTGCGCGTGGTGGAACCGGCCCCCTTCCTCGGACATCACGGCGTCGAAGCGCACCCGCGAGGCGTCGGTGCCGACCGCGTACTCGTAGAACGGCTCCGGACCGACGACCGAGGCGACGGCGCCGGTCGGGGCGAGCTGCACACTGGGCCCCATCTCCACCCGGTCCAACAGCCCGGGCTCGGGCCGGGCCCGGATCAGCACGTGGATGACGCCCATGATCTCGCGGGCCAGGAAGACCGCCAGTCCCTGACGCCGCGGGGCGAGCAGCGGCTGGGTCCACTCGGTCACCTCGCGGTTCTCGGCACGTACCCGCCGAGCGATGATCTGGAAACCGTTCCGGTCGTCGTCGGCGATCGCGTCGGCGGTCCGCGAGAAGCGGGTCACCTTGTCCAGCGTGATGAGGCTGGACCGCCACTCGTTGCGCGTCTTCATCTCCGTGAACCAGCTGACGATCTCGGTCAGCGAGTGCAGGCTGCGCGACTCGCCGTCGCCCTTCTCGTACGAGCGGTACAACGCCTCATGAAAGCTGGAGCCGGCCGTCGCCGCCGAGGCGGGCGGCCGCTGCAGCGGCAGGCAGGCCAGAACCGTGCGCGCGTTCATGTTCACCAGGTTCTCGACGGAGAGCAGCCGCCACACCTGGCTCAACGGCAACCAGCGGAAGTCCTCGTGTTCCGGGATGTCACCGGTGACCTCGACGACCATGTTCCGGTTGTGCTTGCGCCAGCACCACATACCCTGCTCGGACTGCAACACGTCGACGAGAATCCGCCCGCGCTTCGGCCCCCGGAAATACTCCAGGTAGCGGATCTCGTTGCCGCCGTGCACCCGCGTGTAGTTGCTGCGCGTCGCCTGGACCGTCGGCGACAACTGCAGGGTGTTGATGTTCCCCGGCTCCATCTTGGCCTGCAGCAGACAGTGCAGCACGCCGTCGAACTCCTTGACGAGGATCCCGAGGATGCCGATCTCCGGCTGATTGATGATCGGTTGTGACCACGACTCACCGCCGTCGGCGGCGACGTGCATGCCCCCGATCTCGAAGAACCGTCCGCTCTTGTGCACCAGGTTTCCGCCGTCGGGTGCGAAGTACCACCCGTTCAGCTCGGCGAACGGAATCGGGGCGACCTCGAAGACCCCGGCGCGCAGGCGTTCCGCCCACCAGGAGTGGAAATCCGCGATGGAGGAGGGCTGGTGCTCGGCGAGGGCGGACTCCGTGAAGCGCCGCGCCGTGTTGTCGGGAGCGTTCACCGGATCGATCCGGCCGTAACGAGGTTCTCCAACTCCCGTACCGCCTCCAGCGGTGACGGCTGACTGGAGTTGTCCTCCTGGACCTTCCGGGCGGCGGTCCGCCACCGGTCGTCGGACACCATCGACTCCACCGCGTCGGCGATGGCGGCGACGTCGATGGGACGCGTGCGGTGTGCGACTCCGGCGCCCACCGCCGATATCCGTTCGGCGTGCACGACGTGTGCCGGGTCCTGCGGTGTCATCACCTGCGGCACACCGTGAGTGACGACGGTGAGCGACGTGCCACCACCACCGTGGTTGACGGCGGCGGCGCAGGAGGGAACCACCAGCTGCAACGGCAGTTCGCTGGCGACCCGTACGCCGTCCGGCACCCGACCGAGATTCGCCCGATCGCTCTCCTTGACGGTGACCACGACGTCCATACCGCGGTCACGGAGCGCCGCCGAGATCACGGCCGCCGGGTAGTTCCGGTCGCCGGAGCTCGCCGTGTTGCTCATGCTCCAGGAGACGCACACCCGCGGCCGCGTCGCCGGCCGCCGCAACCACCCGGGCATCGCCCCCGAGCCGTTGTAGGGCACGTACCGCATGCCGATGCGGTTGGGCGGGGCCGTGGTCATCAGCATCGGCGGGCAGGGGTCGACGGTCGCCGTCATCGGATCGGGCCGCGCCTCGGCGCCGAAACGGTCGAACAGCGCGCGCAACGACGCAGGCCATCGCTCGACCGGCAGGCCGTCCCCGAGCGACCGTCCCGCCGTGGGAAGCAGCGGTCCGGACAGGTGGCGCACGACCGGCACCCCGGCCACCGCGGCGACGAGCGGCCCCGCGAACATCACCGGGTCGGTGACCACGAGGTTCGGCCGCCAGTAGTGCGCGAAGTGCACCAGCTCGTCCGCCATCGAGGCGGCCGTGCCGGCGAACGCCTCCCGCCGCAGCTCCTTGAACCGCTGCCGGACGTCCGGGGGCATGGATTCGAGGTCACCGAAGTCAGCCAGACTCTTGCCGGTCTCCTGACGCAACGCGTCGACGGACATCCTGATGTTCGTCATGACGCCGGAGGATCCCGCGACGGGCAGCGCGGTCAGTCCCGACCTCTCGATCATGCCGAGCGTCGCGGGCTCGCCGACCACGCGCACGTCATGGCCGGCCGCACGCAGAGCCCAGGCGAGCGGCACCATCGCGTAGTAATGGCCGGCCGCAGCCAGCGGAACGAACAATACACGCACGCTAACTCCAGGAATTTGGCAGCGATCACTCACTCCCGAATTGCCATTTCGTGCCCAGAGACGCCAGCCTTGGTAATCCGGTTGCCCGATCGCATCACGCGCCGCTAGACCGCGGACAGGACCCCACCAAAACGCCGCTAAAATTCCGGTCCGTTGCGCTGTCCCTCGCCCAGGCCGGTACGCCGGTCAGGCTGCGGACGGCGGCGCACGGCCCTTTAGGGTCCGGCAAGGTTTCCCTTAGCTGATCTATTCAGCATCCAAGCATGACCGGTCATCACGCTGCCGCTGGGGAAAACTGTTCGCCCGAGCAGGGCGTCGCAATTATCGGTCTGTCCTGCCGGCTTCCCGGCGCTCCCGATCCCGCTGCCTTCTGGGACCTACTGGCGGGCGGCACCAGCGCGATCACCGACTCCGTCCGGGAGACGTTGAGCCGACGCTACCCGGCCGACCCCGATGCCCTCGAACCGCCGGACACCCGCCTCCGGTACGCCGGGCTCATCGACCACGTCGACGAATTCGACGCGGAGTTTTTCGGGATCTCCCCGCGCGAAGCGGTCAGCATGGACCCGCAGCAACGGCTGATGCTGGAGTTGGGCTGGGAGGCGCTGGAAGACGCCGCCATCCCGCCCCCGACGCTCAACGGCACCCGTACCAGCGTCTTTGTCGGCGCCATCGCCGACGACCACGCGGTGTCGCTCGCGCAGCACCGCGGCGAAGGCTACGACCGGCACGCGATGACCGGCACCAACCGCGGCATCATCGCCAACCGGATCTCGTACCTGCTCGGGCTGCTCGGCCCGAGTCTCACCATCGACGCGGCCCAGGCCTCATCCCTGGTCGCGGTCCATCTCGCGTGCGAGAGCCTGCGCTCCGGCGAATCGACCCTCGCCCTCGTCGGCGGGGTGAACCTGATCACCGATCCGGCCAGCACGGCCAAGACCGTCCGGTTCGGAGCTCTTTCCCCGGATGGCCGCTGCTACACGTTCGACGCCCGGGCCAACGGTTACGTGCGCGGCGAGGGCGGTGGATTCGTCGTCCTCAAACCCATGGCTCAGGCGGTGGCCGACGGAGACCGCATCTACGGTGTCATCCACGGCACGGCGGTCAACAACGACGGCGCGACCGACGGTCTGACGGTCCCGAGCACAGCCGGACAGGCCGACGTGCTGCGCCGCGCCTGCGAACGTGCCGGGGTGCAGCCGGCCGCGGTCCAGTACGTCGAACTGCACGGAACGGGCACGCGTGTCGGCGATCCCGTGGAGGCGGCCGCGCTCGGATCCGTCTACGGCGGCGCCCGGACGGCCGATCAGGGCAGCCTGCTCGTCGGCTCGGCCAAGACCAACGTCGGGCACCTCGAAGGCGCTGCGGGCATCGTCGGACTGCTGAAGGCCGTCCTGAGCATCCACCACCGGCTGCTTCCGCCCAGCCTCAACCACCGCACCCCGCATCCCGACATCCCGCTCGATCGTCTCAACCTGCGCGTGCAGACCACCCTCACGCCCTGGCCGGGTGACCGTCCGCTGGTCGCCGGGGTCAGCTCGTTCGGCATGGGTGGCACCAACTGCCACGTCGTCCTGGCCGAACCCGCCGCTGCCGCACCGGCCCCGATCAGCGAGGCGGAATCCGACCACCGGCTGGTGCCGTGGCTGATCTCGGCACGCTCGGAGTCGGCGCTCCGGGGCCAGGCGAGCCGGCTGCGGGACCACCTGAGCAGCCGCGCCGACCTGGCAACGGTGGACGTGGGCCGGTCCCTGGCGACCACGCGTACCCATTTCGAGCACCGCGCCGTGCTGCTGGGCGCCGGACGCGAGGCACTGCTGAGCGGTCTCGACGCGGTGATCCAGGGATCGGCCGACGGGCGTCTCCTCACCGGCAGGGCCACCCGGGGACACCGGCTGGCCGTCGTGTTCACCGGTGACAGCGCCGACTTCCCGGAGCTGGGCTGGCACCTCCACGAAGAGTTCCCCGCCTTCGCCGAGGCGTTCGAACGCACCGACGATCCCGCGAACCCTGACGCGACGTCGTTCGCGACGCACATCGCCCTGTTCCGCCTGTACGAGTCCTGGGGCGTGCCGGTCGCAGCCCTCGTCGGTGCCTCGGCCGGAGAGGTCGCTGCCGCCCATGCGGCGGGAATCCTCACACTGACCGATGCCCACGTACTGCTCAGGGCCCGAGCCCGTCTCCTCGCGTCGCTGGGCGCCGACGCGCCGGTCGGCGACGGGTGCGCCACGTTCGCCGGCGAGGAGTTCCGGCGTACGGTCGCCACGCTGTCGTTCGCGGCGCCGCGCCTCCCCCTCTTCTCCGCTGCCACGGGCCAGGCGGTCGATGTCGACACGCTGCGCACGCCGGAGCACTGGGTGCATGGCGCACGCCACGCGGCGGACTCCGAGGCCGCAGTCGGGACGCTGCGAGCCGCGGGCGCCACCGCCTTCCTCGAACTCGGTGCCGGGACCGTCGCCGCCGGCGAGGTACGCCCCGACCCAACGACGGACCGTGGCGACGCCGACGCCAGGACCGTGATGGCGGCCTTGGCCCGGCTGTACGTCGCCGGTGTCGACGTCGACTGGGGCCGCGTCCTGGGTGCCTCCGGTCGTCGGGTCCCGCTTCCGACCTACGCCTTCCAGCGGCAGCGGTATTGGCCGTCCGATGCCCGGACCTCCTCCGCCACCCCGTCCGGCGACGACGACTCGACCAATGCCTCGCCGTGGCGCAGTCGGCTCGCGGGACGCAGCAGAGCGGAACGGACGGAGGCGGTACTCGACCTTCTCCGTACCCAGATCGCCATCGTTCTGGGACACGTGACGGGCGAGGCGATCGACGCCGGCAGGACGTTCAAGGAACTCGGCTTCGACTCGGTGTCGGCGGTGCAACTGCGGGATCGCCTCGCCGAGACGACCGGGCTGGGACTGCCCGCTGCGCTCACGTACGACTACCCCACGCCGGGCGGGGTCGCCGAGTTCATCGTCAACGGGCTGGCGCCTGCCGTACCGGCCCCCATCGCCGCGCCGTCGATGCTGAGCAGGACCGACGAACCGATCGCCGTGGTCGGTATGGCCTGCCGGTTTCCTGGCGGTGCCGACGGCCCGGAGAAGCTGTGGCAGCTACTCCTCGACGGTGGAGACGCTGTCGGGCCTTTTCCCGGCGACCGCGGGTGGAACCTCGACGACCTGTACGACGCGGACTCCGACAATGCCGGCACGACCTATGCCAGGCACGGCGGCTTCCTCTACGACGCGGATCAGTTCGACGCCGCGTTCTTCGGCATCAGCCCCCGGGAAGCCAGGGCGATGGATCCCCAGCAGCGGCTGCTGCTGGAGACGTCGTGGGAAGCGATCGAACGGGCGGGTATCGACCCTGGGACGCTGCGCGACACACTGACGGGCGTCTTCGTCGGTGCCATGGGTCAGGACTATGGGCCCCGCATGCACGAGGCATCGAACGATGTCGGCGGCCACCTGTTGACGGGTAATGCGGTGAGTGTTGCGTCGGGGCGGGTGTCGTTTTCGTTGGGGCTTCGGGGTCCGGCGGTGACAGTGGACACGGCGTGTTCGTCGTCGTTGGTGGCGTTGCATCTGGCGGGTCAGGCGTTGCGGTCGGGTGAGTGTGACCTGGCGTTGGCCGGTGGTGTGACGGTGATGGCGAGTCCGGGGATCTTTCTGGAGTTCAGTCGGCAGCGGGGTCTGTCGCCGGATGGTCGGTGCAAGCCGTTCGCGGCGGCGGCTGACGGTGTCGGTTGGGGTGAGGGCGCCGGGATGCTGGTGCTGGAACGCCTGTCGGATGCGTGTCGTAATGGGCATCCGGTGTTGGCGGTGATCCGGGGTAGCGCGGTGAACCAGGACGGGGCGTCGAACGGGCTGACCGCGCCGAATGGTCCGGCGCAGCAGCGGGTGATCCGGCAGGCGTTAGCGAACGCGGGTGTAGACGCCACGGACGTGGATGTGGTGGAGGCGCACGGGACCGGCACGACATTAGGTGACCCGATCGAGGCGCAGGCGTTGCTGGCCACCTACGGGCAGGGCCGTGAGGCTGGTCATCCGTTGTGGTTGGGATCAGTGAAGTCGAACATCGGCCACACCCAGGCAGCGGCGGGTGTCGCGGGTGTGATCAAGATGGTGCAGGCCATCCAGCACGGCATGTTGCCGGCCACGCTGCACGTGGACGCCCCGACCCCACACGTGGACTGGGACACCGGCCGGGTCGCGTTGCTCACCGAGACGGTGCCGTGGCCGGACACCGGTCGTCCCCGCCGGGCGGCGGTGTCATCATTCGGGATCAGCGGCACCAACGCCCACCTGATCCTCGAAGCACCCCCCACCGTAAGCACAAGCACTCCCGAACCCCCCACCGGCACTGGCACTGGTGGCAGTGGACCGGTGCCGTGGTTGTTTTCGGCGAGGTCGGTGGAGGCGTTGCGGGCGCAGGCGTTGCGGTTGGCGGATCATGTGGCCGCGCATCCTGGGTATCGGGCGGTGGATATTGGGGCCGCGTTGGTCACGACGCGGAGTCAGCATCGTTTCCGTGCCGGTGTCGTGGTGAACGACGCCGGTGATGGTGAGGCGGTGTTGCGGGCGTTTGGGGTGGGGCAGCCGGGTGTGGGGGTGGTGTCTGGTCGGGTGGGTGTGGGCGGGACGGTGTTGGTGTTCCCGGGGCAGGGGTCGCAGTGGCCGGGGATGGCGTTGGAGTTGGTGGAGTCCAGCGCGGTGTTCGCGGCGCATGTGCGGGAGTGCGCGCAGGTGTTGCGGGAGTGTGTGGACTGGTCGTTGTGGGAGGTGTTGCGGGCCGGGGCTGATGATCCGGTGTGGCAGCGGGTGGATGTGATCCAGCCGGTGTTGTTCGTGGTGATGACGGCTGTGGCCCGGTTGTGGCAGCACACGGGTGTGGTCGTGGACGCGGTGGTCGGGCATTCACAAGGCGAGATCGCCGCCGCGTACGTCGCTGGCGCGTTGGACCTGGCGGAGGCGTTACGGCTGGTGGTCGGGCGTAGCCAGGCGTTGCGGGTGGTCGCGGGTACCGGTGCGATGGCGCACGTCGCGGCGCCGGCCGACCGGGTCCGGGCCGACATCGACGCGTTGGGCACTCGGGCCGGTGGGGTACAGATCGCCGCGGTCAACGGCCCGTTGTCCACCACCGTGTCCGGTCCACCCGCCGACGTGGAAGCGCTGATCGCCTTCTACACCGACACGTCGGTACGCGCGAGGCTGGTCCCGGTCGACTACGCGTCCCACTCCGTGCAGGTCGAAGTGCTCCGCGACCAGCTCACCAGCATGGCGAACATCCGGCCGGCGTCCACCAGCGTCGCGTTCTACTCGACCGTGACCGCCGCCCTCTACGACACCACCGGTCTGGACAGCCAGTACTGGTACCGCAACCTCCGCGAGCCGGTACGCCTACAGGACACCGTGCAGGCACTACTGGGCGACGGCTACACCCTGTTCATCGAGGCCAGCGCCCACCCCGTGCTGACCACCGCTATCCAGGACACCATCGACGCCCACCCCACCCCCACCCCCGCCACAGCGATCGCGAGTCTGTACCGCAACGACGGCAGCTACCACCGATTCCTCACCTCCGCGATACAAGCCTGGACCCACGGCGCACCCCTGAACCTGCCCGACACCCCAACCCCCACACACCTACCAGACCTGCCCCTCGACACCGATGTGGTGCCGTGGTTGTTTTCGGCGAGGTCGGTGGAGGCGTTGCGGGCGCAGGCGTTGCGGTTGGCGGATTTTGTGGCTGGTCGTGCGGATGTGGATGTGGCGGCTGTCGCGGGGGTGTTGGGTCGGCGGGCGGTGTTCGCTCACCGTGCCGGTGTCGTGGTGGATGACGCTGGTGGTGCGGTGTCGGTGTTGCGGGCGTTTGGGGTGGGGCAGCCGGGTGTGGGGGTGGTGTCTGGTCGGGTGGGTGTGGGCGGGACGGTGTTGGTGTTCCCGGGGCAGGGGTCGCAGTGGCCGGGGATGGCGTTGGAGTTGGTGGAGTCCAGCGCGGTGTTCGCGGCGCATGTGCGGGAGTGCGCGCAGGTGTTGCGGGAGTGTGTGGACTGGTCGTTGTGGGAGGTGTTGCGGGCCGGGGCTGATGATCCGGTGTGGCAGCGGGTGGATGTGATCCAGCCGGTGTTGTTCGTGGTGATGACGGCTGTGGCCCGGTTGTGGCAGCACACGGGTGTGGTCGTGGACGCGGTGGTCGGGCATTCACAAGGCGAGATCGCCGCCGCGTACGTCGCTGGCGCGTTGGACCTGGCGGAGGCGTTACGGCTGGTGGTCGGGCGTAGCCAGGCGTTGCGGGTGGTCGCGGGTACCGGTGCGATGGCGCACGTCGCGGCGCCGGCCGACCGGGTCCGGGCCGACATCGACGCGTTGGGCACTCGGGCCGGTGGGGTACAGATCGCCGCGGTCAACGGCCCGTTGTCCACCACCGTGTCCGGTCCACCCGCCGACGTGGAAGCGCTGATCGCCTTCTACACCGACACGTCGGTACGCGCGAGGCTGGTCCCGGTCGACTACGCGTCCCACTCCGTGCAGGTCGAAGTGCTCCGCGACCAGCTCACCAGCATGGCGAACATCCGGCCGGCGTCCACCAGCGTCGCGTTCTACTCGACCGTGACCGCCGCCCTCTACGACACCACCGGTCTGGACAGCCAGTACTGGTACCGCAACCTCCGCGAGCCGGTACGCCTACAGGACACCGTGCAGGCACTACTGGGCGACGGCTACACCCTGTTCATCGAGGCCAGCGCCCACCCCGTGCTGACCACCGCTATCCAGGACACCATCGACGCCCACCCCACCCCCACCCCCGCCACAGCCACAGCCACAGCCATCGCGAGTCTGTACCGCAACGACGGCAGCTACCACCGATTCCTCACCTCCGCGATACAAGCCTGGACCCACGGCGCACCCCTGAACCTGCCCGATATCCCAACCCCCACACACCTACCAGACCTGCCCACTTATCCCTTCCAACACCAGCGTTACTGGTTGGATCCTGCGCCGAGTGGTGTCACGGTGCCGGGGTTGACCGCTACGGGGCATCCGCTGCTGGCCGGGGGTTTGGAGTTGCCCGACGGTGGGCGGGTGTTCACCGGCACGATCTCCACAGCCACCCATCCATGGCTCGCCGACCACGCCATCACCGGCACCGTCCTGCTACCCGGCACCGCCTTCCTCGAACTCGCCCTGCACGCCGCGCACCACACCGACTGCAACCACATCGAAGAACTTACGCTCGAAGCGCCCCTTGTCCTGCCAGTGGATCAGAGTCTGCGGGTGCAGGCCCTCGTCGCTGCCGACGACGGATCCGGTCGACGGGCCTTGACCATCTACTCCTGCCCCACGGCATCTGATACCAGGAACTGGACGCGTCACGCGACGGGCGTGCTCACCATGACGGCACCGGCTCCTCGACAGTCGATGGCGGTGTGGCCCCCGGCCGGATCGGTTCCCCTCTCCACCGACACCCTGTACGCGGATCTCGCCGCTCGCGGCTACGAGTACGGGGAAACTTTCCAAGGGCTTCGGCGGGTGTGGCGGCACGGTCCGGACGTCTACGCCGACGTCGAGCTTCCCGAGGACCTGGAAGCCGATGCGGCTGGCTTCGGTCTTCACCCCGCGCTGCTGGACGCGGCCCTGCACTCGCTCGCCATCGGCGGTTCTTTGCAGGCGGACGACCGTGGCAGGCTCGCCCTCCCGTTCCACTGGAAAGGTGTGTCGCTGTACGCCAGCGGTGCCACCGCGGTGCGAGTGCGGTCGTCATCGACATCGGACGGGACCGTCACGCTGGCGATCACCGATCAGACCGGCTCACCGATCGCCGACGTCGACGCGTTGGCCCTGCGCCCGGTCGCCCTGGAAAACGTGACCGCGAATCGCGGGGCCGAAAACGACGTCCTGTACGAGATCGCCTGGTCGCCGATGCCCGAGAGCGCGCCGGCGGAGCCATCCACGCTCACCTGGGCGATGCTCGGCCCCGACGCGGGGTGGCCCGCGGAGCCAGGGGAGCTGAGGGACGTACGGATCACCCGTCATGCCGACCTCGCCGCTCTGAAGATGGCCACCGCGAACGGCGACGCGGTACCGGATGTGGTCGTCATGTCACCGATGGACGCCGCAGTCGAGGTGACCGCCGGCAGCGTGGTCGCGCAGGCCCATGCCACGGCGATCGGCCTGCTCGATGTCTTGCAGGAATGGCTTCGCGCCGACGACCTCGCCAACAGCCGGCTCGTGATCGTCACTCGTGGAGCGGTCAACACCTCACCGGATGAGCCCCTTCACACACCCGATCCCGGCAGTCTCGCGGCGGCGTGTTTGTGGGGTTTGGTGCGGGTGGCTCAGCGGGAGCATCCGGGGCGGTTCGTGTTGGTTGATGGTGATGGTGGGGTGGTGGGTTGGCGGGTGTTGTCGGGGGTGTTGGCGGGTGGTGAGTCGCAGGTCGCGGTGCGTGGTGGGGTGGTGTTGAGGCCACGGTTGTCGCGGTTGCCCGCACAACCGGTGCCCGCCAGCGGCGGTGGGTTCGGGGGGTTGGACCCGTCGGGGACGGTGTTGATCACTGGTGGTACGGGTGGTTTGGGGGCGTTGACGGCGTGGCACCTGGTGCGCCGGTACGGGGTCCGGCGGTTGGTGTTGGTGAGTCGTCGGGGTATGGCCGCCGCGGGTGCGGGGGAGCTACGCGCGGGGTTGGAAGCGGCGGGCGCGCGGGTGTGGGTACGGGAGTGTGACAGTGGTGACCGGGCCGGGTTGGCGCGGGTGTTGGCGCAGGTGGATCAGCGGCATCCGTTGACAGCGGTGATCCACGCCGCGGGTGTGGTGGATGACGGTGTGGTGCAGTCACTGAACACGGAGCGGATGTCGGCGGTGCTACGACCGAAGGTCGACGGGGCGTGGCATCTCCACGAGTTGACCGCTGACATGCCGTTGTCGGCGTTCGTGTTGTTCTCCTCGGTGGCCGGGGTGCTGGGTAACCCGGGGCAGGGTAACTACGCGGCGGCGAACACGTTCCTGGACGCGTTGGCGCAGCACCGGCGGGCTGTCGGGCTACCCGCGACGAGTGTGGCGTGGGGATTGTGGCAGACCGGTACCGGGCTGACCGGCGGGCTGTCCGACACCGACCGTGACCGGTTGACACGTAGCGGGATCCGGGCGTTGAGCACCGAACAGGGACTACACCTGTTGGACACCGCCGTCGGTCAGGACCGGGCGCAGGTAGTCGCCGCCCGCTGGGACCTACCAGCACTACGGCGCCACCCCGACCGTTCCCCGATCCTGGACTCGCTGGCCCACCGGCCCGTGTCCCCCCGCCACACACCACCCGGTGGTGAGAGCACCACCCGGCTCGCTACCCAACTGGCCGGCCTCAGCACATCGGAACAGCGGTCGGTGGTGCTGCAGGTGGTGCGGTCGCACACCGCTGAGGTGCTGGGTCACGACCAGGTGGGAGCGGTCGATGTGGGCCAGCCGTTCCAGGAACTGGGGTTCGACTCGCTGACCGCGGTCGAGTTGCGTAACCGACTCAACGCCGCCACCGGCCTGCGATTGCCCTCCACCACCGTCTTCGACCACCCGACTCCCTCGGCGTTGGCCGAGCAGATCCTGCACCAGCTGACCGCTTCGGTCCCCACGACCACCGTCGCGTCACCGACGACGGTCGACGGTGGTGAGCCGATCGCGATCGTGGCGATGGGCTGCCGCTATCCGGGTGGGGTGTACTCCCCCGGGAGTTGTGGCGGCTGGTCATCGATGGTGTGGATGTGATCGGGGGGTTCCCGACGGGTCGTGGGTGGGACCTGGCGGGGCTCTACGACCCGGATCCCGAACGGGTGGGTAAGAGTTACGTCCGGGAGGGTGGTTTCCTCTACGACGCCGACGAGTTCGACGCGGAGTTCTTCGGCATCAGCCCTCGTGAGGCGCTCGCGATCGACCCGCAGCAGCGGTTGCTGCTGGAAACGGTGTGGGAGACGTTGGAGCGTGCCGCGATCCCGCCGGAGACGTTGCGGGGCACCCGTACCGGTGTGTTCACCGGAGTGATGTACAACGACTACGGCACCCGACTGCAACCGGCCCCCTCCGGTTTCGAAGGCTACATCGGTAACGGCAGCTCCAGCAGCGTCGCGTCCGGCCGGATCTCCTACACCCTGGGCCTGGAAGGCCCCGCCATCACCGTCGACACCGCCTGTTCCTCATCACTGGTGGCACTGCACCTGGCCGGCCAGGCCCTGCGATCAGGCGAGTGCGACCTGGCGTTGGCCGGCGGCGTCACGGTCATGGCCACACCCCAGTTGTTCATCGAGTTCAGCCGCCAACGCGGCCTGTCACCCGACGGCCGCTGCAAGCCGTTCGCTGCCGCGGCCGACGGCACGGGCTTCGGTGAGGGCGCCGGCATCATCCTGCTGGAACGCCTGTCAGACGCACGCCGGAACGGGCATCCGGTGTTGGCGGTGATCCGGGGTAGCGCGGTGAACCAGGACGGGGCGTCGAACGGGCTGACCGCGCCGAACGGTCCGGCGCAGCAGCGGGTGATCCGGCAGGCGTTAGCGAACGCGGGTGTGGACGCCACGGATGTGGATGTGGTGGAGGCGCACGGGACCGGCACGACGTTGGGTGACCCGATCGAGGCGCAGGCGTTGCTGGCCACCTACGGGCAGGGCCGTGAGGCTGGTCATCCGTTGTGGTTGGGATCAGTCAAGTCGAACATCGGCCACACCCAGGCCGCGGCGGGTGTCGCCGGTGTGATCAAAATGGTGCAGGCCATCCAGCACGGCCTGCTGCCGGCCACGCTGCACGTGGACGCCCCGACCCCACACGTGGACTGGGACACCGGCCGGGTCGCGCTACTCACCGAGACGGTGCCGTGGCCGGACACCGGTCGTCCCCGCCGGGCGGCGGTGTCATCGTTCGGGATCAGCGGCACCAACGCCCACCTGATCCTCGAAGCACCCCCCACCAACACTGGGCCCCCCACCGCCACCGGACCCCTCACCACCGACAACAGCGATGACACCGACACCACCGACGGCGGTGACACCGGCACCAGCACCACCAACGGCGGCGCCGGCGATGGTGACACCGGCACTGGCACTGGCGCTGGTGGTGGGCTGGTGCCGTGGTTGATCTCGGCGAGGTCCGTGGAGGCGTTGCGGGCGCAGGCGTTGCGGTTGGCGGATCATGTGGCCGCGCATCCCGGGTACCGGGCCGCTGACATCGGGGCCGCGTTGGTCACGACGCGGACCCAGCATCGTTTCCGTGCCGGTGTCGTGGTGAACGACGCCGGTGATGGTGAGGCGGTGTTGCGGGCGTTTGGGGTGGGGCAGCCGGGTGTGGGGGTGGTGTCTGGTCGGGTGGGTGTGGGCGGGACGGTGTTGGTGTTCCCGGGGCAGGGGTCGCAGTGGCCGGGGATGGCGTTGGAGTTGGTGGAGTCCAGCACGGTGTTCGCGGCGCATGTGCGGGAGTGCGCGCAGGTGTTGCGGGAGTGTGTGGACTGGTCGTTGTGGGAGGTGTTGCGGGCCGGGGCTGATGATCCGGTGTGGCAGCGGGTGGATGTGATCCAGCCGGTGTTGTTCGTGGTGATGACGGCTGTGGCCCGGTTGTGGCAGCACACGGGTGTGGTCGTGGACGCGGTGGTCGGGCATTCACAAGGCGAGATCGCCGCCGCGTACGTCGCTGGCGCGTTGGACCTGGCGGAGGCGTTACGGCTGGTGGTCGGGCGTAGCCAGGCGTTGCGGGTGGTCGCGGGTACCGGTGCGATGGCGCACGTCGCGGCGTCGGCCGACCGGGTCCGGGCCGACATCGACGCGTTGGGCACTCGGGCCGGTGGGGTGCAGATCGCCGCGGTCAACGGCCCGTTGTCCACCACCGTGTCCGGTCCACCCGCCGACGTGGAAGCGCTGATCACCTTCTACGCCGACACGTCGGTACGCGCGAGGCTGGTCCCGGTCGACTACGCGTCCCACTCCGTGCAGGTCGAAGTGCTCCGCGACCAGCTCACCAGCATGGCGAACATCCGGCCGGCGGCCACCAGCGTCGCGTTCTACTCGACCGTGACCGCCGCCCCCTACGACACCACCGGTCTGGACAGCCAGTACTGGTACCGCAACCTCCGCGAGCCGGTACGCCTACAGGACACCGTGCAGGCACTACTGGGCGACGGCTACACCCTGTTCATCGAGGCCAGCGCCCACCCCGTGCTGACCACCGCTATCCAGGACACCATCGACGCCCACCCCACCCCCACCCCCGCCACAGCGATCGCGAGTCTGTACCGCAACGACGGCAGCTACCACCGATTCCTCACCTCCGCGATACAAGCCTGGACCCACGGCGCACCCCTGAACCTGCCCGACACCCCAACCCCCACACACCTACCAGACCTGCCCACTTACCCCTTCCAACACCAGCGCTACTGGTTGGATCCTGCGCCGAGTGGTGTCACGGTGCCGGGGTTGACCGCTACTGGGCATCCGCTGCTGGCCGGGGGTTTGGAGTTGCCCGACGGTGGGCGGGTGTTCACCGGCACGATCTCCACAGCCACCCATCCATGGCTCGCCGACCACGCCATCACCGGCACCGTCCTGCTACCCGGCACCGCGTTCCTCGAACTCGCCCTGCACGCCGCGTACCACACCGACTGCAACCACATCGAAGAACTCAACGTTCATGAACCGCTGACGCTGCCCGAGCGAGGAGGCGTACAGATCCACGTGACGGTCGGACCACCGACCGGCGACGGCACCCGGGACATGAAGGTGGAGTCGCGGCGCCTCGACGCGGACGCGCCGGACACGCCGTGGACCCAGAACATCACCGCCGTCCTGGGTGTCGACGACAACCCCGGGCCTCGTCCGGACGACGGACCGTGGGATCCGGCCGGCAGTCCCATCGACATCGAGAGCTTCTACGACAATCTTTCCGATCACGGTCTCGACTACGGCCCGGTCTTCCAGGGCTTGAAGAGCGCCTGGCGCGCAGGCGACGTCTTCCACGCCGAGCTGGAGCTTTCCGGCGATGAGTCGGATGAGGGCTTCATCGTCCACCCGGCCCTGCTCGACGCCGCGATACAAACGATCTTCCTCACCGACGCTCACCCCCTGGGCACCGGCAAGCCCCGAGGAGACGGCTCTACCCCGCAGATCCCGGTGCCCTTCTCCTGGAGCGGCGTGCGGGTCGCCGCTTCGGCAACGGCAACGACAACGTTGCGCGTCCGCATGACGCTGTCGGGAGATTCGAGCATGGCTCTGCACCTGAGCGATGCGTACGGACACACCATCTGTTCGGTCGACACGCTGACGGTCCGGCCGGTCGCCCCGGACAAGCTCGAAAGCGACTCCGAACACCGGCACAACTTCCACGTCGTGTGGGAGCGGTTGGGTGTGGTGGTCCCGGACGAGGTGGCGGTGCCGGTGGGGTGGGCGTTGCTGGGTTCGGGTGGGTCGGGGTCGGGGTGGGACGGGGTGCCGGTGTATCCGGACGTGGCCGCGTTGGCTGAGGCGGTGGATGCTCCGGACACCGTGTTGTACGTGGTGGATCCCGAGACGGCTGGTAGAGACGCGGACGTGGTGCGGCGGGCGCATCAGGTGAGTGCCGCGTTGGTGCGGGTGCTGCGGGACTGGCTGGCTCGTGACCTTGACGCCCGGCTGGTGGTGGTGACCCGTCAGGCGGTCGCCACGGTCCCGCACGAGGCGGTGGACGACCTCGCGGCGGCGTGTTTGTGGGGTTTGGTGCGGGTGGCTCAGCGGGAGCATCCGGGGCGGTTCGTGTTGGTCGATGGTGATGGTGGGGTGGTGGGTTGGCGGGTGTTGTCGGGGGTGTTGGCGGGTGGTGAGTCGCAGGTCGCGGTGCGTGGTGGGGTGGTGTTGAGGCCACGGTTGTCGCGGTTGCCCGCACAACCGGTGCCCGCCAGCGGCGGTGGGTTCGGGGGGTTGGACCCGTCGGGGACGGTGTTGATCACTGGTGGTACGGGTGGTTTGGGGGCGTTGACGGCGTGGCACCTGGTGCGCCGGTACGGAGTCCGGCGGTTGGTGTTGGTGAGTCGTCGGGGTATGGCCGCCGCGGGTGCGGGGGAGCTACGCGCGGGGTTGGAAGCGGCGGGCGCGCGGGTGTGGGTACGGGAGTGTGACAGTGGTGACCGGGCCGGGTTGGCGCGGGTGTTGGCGCAGGTGGATCAGCGGCATCCGTTGACAGCGGTGATCCACGCCGCGGGTGTGGTGGATGACGGTGTGGTGCAGTCACTGAACACGGAGCGGATGTCGGCGGTGCTACGACCGAAGGTCGACGGGGCGTGGCATCTCCACGAGTTGACCGCTGACATGCCGTTGTCGGCGTTCGTGTTGTTCTCCTCGGTGGCCGGGGTGCTGGGTAACCCGGGGCAGGGTAACTACGCGGCGGCGAACACGTTCCTGGACGCGTTGGCGCAGCACCGGCGGGCTGTCGGGCTACCCGCGACGAGTGTGGCGTGGGGATTGTGGCAGACCGGTACCGGGCTGACCGGCGGGCTGTCCGACACCGACCGTGACCGGTTGACACGTAGCGGGATCCGGGCGTTGAGCACCGAACAGGGACTACACCTGTTGGACACCGCCGTCGGTCAGGACCGGGCGCAGGTAGTCGCCGCCCGCTGGGACCTACCAGCACTACGGCGCCACCCCGACCGTTCCCCGATCCTGGACTCGCTGGCCCACCGACCCGTGTCCCCCCGCCACACACCACCCGGTGGTGAGAACACCACCCGGCTCGCTACCCAACTGGCCGGCCTCAGCACACCACAACAGCGACAACTACTACTCGAATCGGTACGACTCAACGCGGCACTGGTCCTCGGCCACAACTCAGCCGACCATATCCACGCCGACCGCGGCTTCCTCGACATGGGGTTCGACTCACTGACCGCCGTCGAGTTGCGTAACCGACTCAACGCCGCCACCGGCCTGCGATTGCCCTCCACCACCGTCTTCGACCACCCGGCGCCGGCTGCGCTGGCGGACTTCCTCCTGGAAAAGCTGACCAAGGCTCAGCCCGAGCCCGACCAGGCGGTGCTCAAGGAACTCGACAAGATCGAGTCTGTCGCGGCTGGCCTCTCCCTGGCCGGGCGTACCAGGCTAACCACCCGTCTCCAACAGTTCCTGTTGAAATTGAATCCCGTCGAAGAAGAGTCGGGCGCTGCCGTCCCGACGGTGATCGCGGAAATCGACTCGGCCTCTGATGCCGAAATTTTCGATTTCATCAACAACGAACTCGGAATCCCTGACTCGGCTCCGAAGGAATAGCGTAGATGAGCAACGAGGAAACACTCCGTGGATACCTCCGGCGGGTTACCACCGAGCTCCATCAGACCCGCCAGCGGCTGCTTCAGGCCGAGTCGACCAGCAGTGAGCCGATCGCGATCGTGGCGATGGGCTGCCGCTATCCGGGTGGGGTGTATTCCCCGCAGGAGTTGTGGCGGCTGGTTATCGATGGTGTGGATGTGATCGGGGGGTTCCCGACGGGTCGTGGGTGGGACCTGGCGGGGCTGTACGACCCGGACCCCGAACGGGTGGGTAAGAGTTACGTCCGGGAGGGTGGTTTCCTCTACGACGCCGACGAGTTCGACGCGGAGTTCTTCGGTATCAGTCCTCGTGAGGCGCTCGCGATCGACCCGCAGCAGCGGTTGCTGCTGGAGACGGTGTGGGAGACGTTGGAGCGTGCGGCGATCCCGCCGGAGACGTTGCGGGGCAGCCGTACCGGTGTGTTCACCGGGGTGATGTACAACGACTACGGGTCTCGGTTGCAGCCGGCTCCGTCTGGTTTTGAGGGTTATATCAGCACTGGTAGTTCCAGCAGTGTGGCCTCTGGTCGGATTTCCTACACGCTGGGTTTGGAGGGTCCGGCGGTCACGGTGGACACGGCGTGTTCGTCGTCGTTGGTGGCGTTGCACCTGGCGGGTCAGGCGCTGCGGTCGGGTGAGTGTGACCTGGCGTTGGCTGGTGGCGTCACGGTCATGGCCACACCCCAGTTGTTCATCGAGTTCAGTCGCCAACGCGGCCTGTCACCCGACGGCCGGTGCAAGCCGTTCGCTGCCGCGGCTGACGGCACGGGCTTCGGTGAGGGCGCCGGCATCGTCCTGCTGGAACGCCTGTCAGACGCACGCCGGAACGGGCATCCGGTGTTGGCGGTGATTCGGGGTAGTGCGGTGAATCAGGATGGTGCCAGTAGTCAGTTGACGGCGCCGAATGGTCCGGCGCAGCAGCGGGTGATCCGGCAGGCGTTAGCGAACGCGGGTGTGGACGCCACGGACGTGGATGTGGTGGAGGCGCACGGGACCGGCACGACGTTGGGTGACCCGATCGAGGCGCAGGCGTTGCTGGCCACCTACGGGCAGGGCCGCGACGACGGTCATCCGTTGTGGTTGGGATCGGTGAAGTCGAACATCGGCCACACGCAGGCCGCGGCGGGTGTCGCGGGTGTGATCAAGATGGTGCAGGCCATCCAGCACGGCCTGCTGCCGGCCACGCTGCACGTGGACGCCCCGACCCCGCACGTGGACTGGGACACCGGCCGGGTCGCGTTGCTCACCGAGACGGTGCCGTGGCCGGACACTGGTCGTCCCCGCCGGGCGGCGGTGTCATCATTCGGGATCAGCGGCACCAACGCCCACCTCATCCTCGAAGCACCCCCCACCCCCACCAACACCGGATCCCCCACCGCCACCGGACCTCTCACCAGCGACGACGGCGATGGCACCGACACCACCGACGGCGGTGACACCCGCACCAGCACCAGCGCCGGCGATGGTGGCGCTGGTGGTGGACCGGTGCCGTGGTTGTTTTCGGCGAGGTCGGTGGAGGCGTTGCGGGCGCAGGCGTTGCGGTTGGCGGATCATGTGGCCGCGCATCCCGGGTACCGGGCGGTTGACATCGGGGCCGCGTTGGTCACGACGCGGAGTCAGCATCGTTTCCGTGCCGGTGTCGTGGTGGACGGCGCTGGTGATGGTGAGGCGGTGTTGCGGGCGTTCGCGGTGGGACAGCCGGGTGTGGGGGTGGTGTCTGGTCGGGTGGTGTGTGGGGATGCCGAGGCCGGGGGGAAGATCGCTGTTCTTCTCACGGGTCAGGGTTCCCAGCGGGTAGGGGCCGGGCGGGGGCTTTACGGCCGGGAGCCGGTGTTCACCGCCGTGTTGGACGAGGTGTGCACCCATCTGGATGCTCACCTCGACCGGCCGTTACGGTCGGTGTTGTTCGCCGCCGCGGATGGTCCTGACGCGGGGCTGTTGGATGACACCACCTACACGCAGCCGGCGTTGTTCGCACTCCAGGTGGCCTTGTACCGGCTGGTGGAACATCACGGACTCCGCGCGGACTATTTCATCGGTCACTCGGTCGGTGAGGTGAGCGCCGCTCATCTGGCCGGGGTGATGTCACTGGCCGACGCTGCCGCTGTGGTGACCGCTCGGGCCCGGTTGATGGCCACGTTGCCGGCCGGGGTCATGGTCAGTGTCCAGGCCACCCCCGCCCAGGTCGAGGAACATCTGAACCCGCGGGTCGGTATCGCCGCCTACAACACCCCTACCAACACCGTGATCTCCGGTGACCCGCAAGCCACCCACACCGTGGCTGACCGGCTACACGCCCTGGGCCATGCGGGCAGGGTGTTACACACCCGACACGCGTTCCACTCCCCGCACACCGAGACGATCCTGACCGAGTTCCACCACATCGCCAGCCGTGTCACCTACCAGCGGCCCCACACCCCGATCATCTCCAACCTCACCGGCGACGTCGCCGACCCCGAGCACATCACCACCGCCGAGTACTGGACCGACCACATCCGGCAACCCGTCCGGTTCCACCAGGGCATCACCACCCTGGACCAGCACCACGTCACCACCTACCTCGAACTCGGTCCCGCTCCCACCCTCACCCACCTCACCGAACACACCCTCACCCACAGCGGACGGGGTGAGGATGTCGTCTACCTCAACGTTCTGCACCCCCACCACGACGAAACCCGCACCCTCCTGACCACGCTCACCACCGCCCACACCCGGGGCCACCACATCACCTGGCACCACCACCTGACACCACCACCACAACAACCGGTACCCCTACCCACCTATCCGTTCACCCGGAATCGGTACTGGCTGGCCGCTGACCCTGTCGTGCCTGTTCACGCTGCCCCGACCGGTCATCCGCTCCTACCGGCCGTGCTGGAACTTCCTGACGACACGCACGTGTTCACCGGCACGCTGCATCCCAGCGCCCCGTCGTGGCTGGCCGAGCACACCATCGGGGACCACTGCCTGCTTCCCGCGACCGCGTTCGTCGACATGGTGTTGCACGCCGCTCACCACACCGGTCATCACACCATCACCGATCTGGTCATCCACACGCCGCTTGCCCTGTCCGATAACACCGCCACCGACATTCAACTCGTTATCGGTCCGGTGGACGCCACCGGCCATCGGGCCTGCACCATCCGCTCCCGCGCGCACACCACCACGGCGGGTCTCTGGAGTGACCACGTCACCGCCGAGGTCACCACCGGCACCGCCGGCGTTCCCGCCGTCCCCGCCACCGTCTGGCCACCCACCCATGCCAGCAGGCTGGACACCACCAACCTCTACCACCACCTCGACCAGCGGGGCCTGCGCTACGGCCCTACCTTCCAAGGCCTACGCCACGCCTGGAAACACCACAACGACCTCTACGCCGAGGTCCACCTCCCTGCCACCCCCCACCCACACCACCACACCATCCACCCCGCACTCCTCGACGCCGCGCTACACGCTCTCACCCTCCACCACCCCGACCACACCACCATCCAACTCCCCTTCTCCTGGACCGGCGTCACCCTCCACGCCCACGACGCCACCACGCTGCGCGTGCACCTGCGCGTACACGACAACCACACCATCGAACTCACCATCACCGACCCACAAGACCAACTCATCCTCACCACGGACAGCCTCACGCTGCGCCCAGCCGGAGCAGTCGACGACGGGGACCTCTACGGCGTCCGCTGGAGTCCGGTCATTCCGCCGGCCGATCCGGCGCCCATCGGCTCCGTGGCGCTCCTCGGGGAGCAGCCTGAAGTGGTTCTCGCGCTCGAGGCCAGCGGAGTCGAGGCCAGCGAGCATCCCGATCTGGCTGCCCTGGTCGCGGCCATCGGAGCGGGCCTGCCGCAACCGAGCGTGGTCCTGGCCGCCCGCAGCGCGCTTCCCGCCATGGAGCCGATCAGGGCGGCGCACGTCGCGGTGGGCGAAGTCCTCGGGCTGATCCAGGAATGGCTGAGCGCCGAGTGTCTGGACGAGTCGAGGCTGGTGGTGGTGACCTGCGGTGCGGTCGCCGTGGACGAGGGGGAGCACCTCCAGGACCTCGGCTCGGCTCCGGTCTGGGGGCTGGTGCGCTCGGCGCAGCGGGAGAACCCCGACCGGTTCGCGCTGCTCGACCTCGACGGCCAGGAGTCTTCCTTGCGGCACCTGCCCGAGGCGCTGACGGTCGTCTTGGCGGGGGAGGGCCAGATCGCGATGCGTCGCGGAGTTTTCTCAGCCCTCCAGGTGGCGAAGATGGGTATCGATCATGCTTTGACGCCGCCTGAGGGTGAGGGGGCGTGGCGGGTCGATGTGAGCGAGCCGGGCACGTTGGATCGGTTGGAGTTGGTGGCGGCGCGGGAGGCGTTGCGTCCGTTGCGTAGTGGGGAGGTTCGTGTCGCTGTGCGGGCGGCGGGGGTGAACTTCCGTGATGTGTTGATGACCTTGGGTATGTATCCGGGGCGGGTCAGTATCGGTGGTGAAGGGGCAGGTGTCGTCACCGAGGTCGGCCCGGACGTGTCCGGCCTGGCCGTGGGTGACCGGGTCATGGGACTGTTCAGCCAGGCCATGGCGACCACCGCGATCGCGGATCATCGGTTGATCGTCGGTATCCCGTGCGGCTGGAGCTACCCGCAGGCCGCCGCCGTACCCATCACGTTCCTCACCGCCTACTACGCCCTCACCGACCTCGCCCGCCTGCAGCCCGGTGAGAAAATCCTCGTCCACGCCGCCGCCGGCGGAGTCGGCACCGCCGCGGTCCAACTCGCCCGTCACCTGGGCGCCGAGGTGTACGGCACGGCCAGCCACCCGAAATGGCAGGCCCTACGCCGGCAAGGCCTGGACCCGGCCCATATCGGTGACTCCCGCAGTCTGGACTTCGAAACCACCATCACCCACGCCACCGGCGGTGCGGGTGTCGATGTCGTCCTCAACGCCCTGACCCACGAGTTCGTCGACGCGTCGCTGCGGCTGCTACCACGCGGCGGTCGGTTCCTGGAGATGGGCAAGACCGACATCCGCGAACCCGACCGGATCGCCGCCACCCACCCCGGCGTGTACTACCAGCCCTTCGACCTGCACGACGCCGGACCCACCCGCACCCGGCAGATGCTCACCGACCTGATCCGCCTGTTCACCGACGGGCATCTACACCCCCCACCCGTCACCACCTACGACATCCGCGCGGCCCGTGACGCGTTCCGGCACATCCGTCAAGCCGAACACATCGGCAAAGTCGTCCTCACCGTCCCACCACCCCTGGACCCACACGGCACCGTCCTGATCACCGGCGCCACCGGCGCGCTCGGCAGCCTCCTCGCCAAACACCTCGTCAGCAACCACCAGGCACGCCACCTCCTACTCACCAGCCGCCACGGCCCCCACGCCCACAACGCCACCCAACTGATCACCGAACTCACCAACCTCGGAGCGGACGTCACCATCGAGCAACGCGACATCGCGGAGCCCGGTGAGCTGGCGAGCCTGCTCGACGCGATACCGGCCGAACATCCGCTCACCGCGGTGATCCACACCGCCGGCGTGGTCCACGACGGCACAGTCGGCGCCCTCTCGCCAGCACACCTCGAAACGGTGTTCGGGCCCAAGGCCGACGCCGCGTGGGAGCTGCACCGTCTCACCGAACACGTCGACCTGTCGGCGTTCGTCGTGTTCTCCTCCGCCGCAGGAACCCTCGGCAGCCCCGGGCAGGCCAACTACGCCGCGGCGAACACGTTCCTCGACGCCCTCGCCCACTGCCGGCGGATCAACGGGCGGCCCGCACTGTCCCTCGCCTGGGGACTCTGGCAGCAGCCCAGTGGCATCACCGCGAGTCTCGGCGAGTCCGGCGTCGCGCGGATGGCGCAGCAGGGTGTCATGCCGATCTCCACCGAGGCCGCGTTGGCGCTGTTCGATCGAGCACTCGCCACGGGGCGTGCCTATGCGATGCCCGCCCGGCTCACAGCAGAGGCCGCGCAGGGGCGTACCGGTGTCGTAGCTTCTTCGCCGGCACACCGTGACTCCCGTGTCGGCCTGCGCCAGGCGGCCGGTGCCTCGGGCGGGGAAGGCTCCGTCGCGGCGTCCTGGGCCGATCGGCTGACCGGTCTCGAGCCCCAGGAACAGCACAGTGTCGTGGTGGAGTTGGTGCGCACGGAGGCGGCCGCCGTGCTGGGCCATGGTGACATCACAGCCATCGGCAGGAAGCGCCCGCTCAAGGAGGCGGGTTTCGACTCGCTGACCGCCGTCGAGCTGCGCAACCGACTGGGCGCGATGGTGGGCCTCCGGCTGCCCGCGTCGCTCGTCTTCGATCACCCCACCCCGATAGCCATAGCGGAGCAACTCCTGACCACGCTGATCCCGGATCAACCGGATCCCGTGGAAACGGTGCGGTCACAGCTCAAAAGTCTGGAGGCGACGATCGTCGCCGCTACGCCGGGCGGAGGCATGCGCGCGGCCGTCGCGGCGCAACTGCGTGAATTCCTGGAAAGAATCGGCACGGAGCCGTCGCGCGTCAACGACGAGGCGACGGACGTCCTGGACAAGATCGACGCCGCCACTGACGACGAGATTTTCGATTTCATCGACAACCAGTTGTGACGAGCAGTCGATCGGACGAGGGAGAGCCATGACAATCGACCAGCATGTCCTCCGCGAATTTCCCACCCGGCGAGGCTGTCCTTTCGACCCGCCCGCCGAACTGGCGACGATCGCCGAGAGCCAGGAAATAGTGAGCATGGCCTATCCGGACGGCCACACCGGGTGGCTGGTGACGAGCTATCCGCTGGCCCGGACGATACTGGCGAGTGCCGCCTTCAGCACGCGTCATGAACTGCGGCACTCGCCGGTGCCGACGATGCTGAAACCGACGCCTGCGCCACCCGGCGCCTTCATCGGCATGGATCCGCCGGAGCACACCCGCTACCGCAAGCCGCTCAGTCAGTACTTCACGGTCCGTCGTATACGACAGCTCGAGCCGGCGATCGAACGTGTCACCACCGAGTACCTCGACGCGATGGAACGACTCGGGCCCCCGGCCGACCTCATGCAGGCATTCGCGCTCCCGATCCCGGTGCAGGTGATCTCGGATATCCTGGGCTCGGGTCCCGAGTTCGCGGACGAGCTCCAGCGACTACGCGCGGTGACCCTCGACCCGCAGCGGCCCGCGGATGATGTGGCGGCGTCGGTCAGGGCAACCCACGAACTCATGGGCCGGCTGGTCTCGGTGAAGCGCCGGGAGCCCGCTGACGACCTGCTGAGCCGGCTCATCGCTGACGGCGACCTGAACGATCAGGAGCTGACCGGCCTGGCTCTGATGATGCTGATCGCCGGCCACGAGACGACCGCCCACACCATCGGCCTCAGCACCTACTTCCTGCTGCAGGACGAGGATCTCCGACGCCGGTTGACCGCCGGTCCGGCCCTCTCCGACGCGGCGGTCGGCGAACTCCTCCGCTACCTGACCAACGTCCAGTTCGTCACCAGGACCGCGCTGACCGACGTGGAGTTGGGCGGCGTACTCATCAAAAAGGGAGAATGCTGCACCATCTCGCTGTCTGCGGCGAACCGCGACGCGCGATACTTCCCGGACCCGAACGTCTTCGCGGAAGCCGGTGCGCGAGGCAGCCACCTCGCCTTCGGCCACGGGATTCACCAGTGCATCGGCCAGAACCTGGCAAGGGCGGAAATCCGCATCGCCATCAGCGCCCTGCTGCGCAGATTTCCCCGATTGCGGCTGGCAGCCGACCACTCGCACACGAATACGCGTGATGCGATGAACACGTACGGTCTCGACCGGCTGCCCGTCGTCTGGTAGGCCGCATCGTTCTGCCGCGACCGCACGCCCGGCGTGGACCACGCGTACAGATGGTCGGCCGGTGCGTGCGGTCCAGGCTGCCGACTCGCGTCGACGGCTACCGGGCCCGATCTTCGGCAAATTCGCGAATGGACGCGGCGACGTAGTCGATCATCTCTGCGGTCAGCTCCGGATAGACCCCGACCCAGAACGTCCGTTCGGTGATGATGTCGCTGTTGGTCAGGTCACCGACGACACGGTAGTGCTGCCCCCGGTAGGCGGGCTGGCGAGTCAGATTGCCGGCGAACAGCATGCGTGTGCCGATGTGGCGTGCCTCGAGAAAGGCGAGCAGTTCGCTGCGACGAAATCCGGCGTCCGCGAGCACCGTGATGATGAAGCCGAACCAGCTGGGATCGCTGCCGGGCGTTGGCTCGGGCAGCAGGATTCCCGGCACGTTCTCGAGGGCGTCACGCAGGCGTCGCCAGTTACGCCGGCGGACCTCTCCGAACTCGGTGAGCCGGCGAAGTTGGGACACTCCCAGCGCGGCCTGTATGTCCGTGGTCTTCATGTTGTAGCCGACACGGGAGAACGTGTACTTGTGGTCGTAGCCCATCGGCAGGCCGGGGAACTGTTGTGAGAACCGCTTGTGACAGGTGTCGTTCTGGCCGGGAGCGCACCAGCAGTCGCGGCCCCAGTCCCGTAGCGACTCGATGATCCGGGCCAGGGCCGGCCGATCGGTCAGTACGCAGCCCCCTTCGCCCATCGTCAGGTGATGGGCGGGGTAGAAGCTGGTGGTGGCGACGTCGCCGAACGTGCCGGTGAGCCGACCCTGGTAGGTCGACCCGACCGCGTCGCAGTTGTCCTCGACGAGGAAGAGTCCTTCGGCGCGGGCCAGTTCGGCGATCTCCGCCACCGGGTACGGGTTGCCCAGCGCGTGAGCGATCATGATGGCCCGGGTTCGGCTGGTCAGCGCTTCCTGCACCCGTTCGGCTGTCGTGTTGTAGGTGCCCAGTTCGACGTCGATGAAGACCGGCACGAGCCCGTTCTGGATGATCGGGTTGACGGTGGTCGGAAAACCGGCCGCCACCGTGATCACCTCGTCGCCCGGCCGCAGCCGGCGTCGCCCCAGTTCGGGCTGGGTGAGAGCGGTGAGCGCGAGCAGGTTCGCCGACGAGCCGGAGTTGGTCAGCAGCGCCTTCCGGCGGCCCAGTGCCTTGGCGAACGAGCGCTCGAACGTCTGCGCGCTGGGCCCCGCGGCGATTCGCATCGCCAGAGCGGCCTCCACCAATGCCACGCGGTCGTCCTCGTTCAGTGAGGCACCCGACGGCCAGATCGGCGTCTGCCCGGGAACGAAAACGCGCTGGGCGGTCGTTTCCCGGTGGTGCTTACGAACCAGTTCGAAGAGGAGCTCTTCGGTGGAGGACATGGGGCTTCCCTTCGGTCCCGAGGCGCTGTCCAACGGCTCGGTAGCCGTGATGCTGCGCGTGGTAGCGTCCCTCGTCGACGAGCTCCGCCGGCTTTGGAGCGAGGCGGCTGTCCTCCATCGGGACCCTGGCACAGGTGACCCTCGTCCCGGAGGCGGCTTCAGGCATGTTCGTCGCAGTCGCCAGACGCCCGCAACTCGTTCACCAGGCGCGACCACGCCGCCAACTCCGCCGGTGTGAGCGGGGCTTCGCCGCCCGGACCGCCGCCGAACTCGCCGGTCAGCTGCTGTCCGTGCAGGACTCCCGGCCCCCAGACCACCAAGGTCGAGACATTGCAGTAGGCGAATGCCGCACCGATTCGTTCCAGCCAGTCCGCCGACTGGTGCACGATCGATCGCAGGCATGACCTGTACCCGCGCCATGACCATCGATCAACCATGAACACGCCCCTTGTAATCGAATGTCATCACCATCCCGACTGGTTCTTCAGCCCGCTTAGGCTGTGGCTAAAGCCGATACCCTCCGGGGCATGCCGGCGGCGGTCGTCCGACCACCGGGGCAGGCGACGAGGGGCACGGCCGCCGTGTCGCGGCGGTGGCGATCGCCTGACGGTGTGCCGGACGACGCGAGGCGGTCGTTGGCATCAGCGCTGGTCAGGCCGTACGGGCGGTGAGTGGCGCGGCACTGCCGCGGCTTTGCCGGGACCTTGGCCGGTCATCGGACAGTAGGACCGGCACCGACCACCATGGACGGTGGGGTGAACCGGTGTGCCGAAACCGTCCGCCAGAGGGCCAAGGTCGACGCGTTGTCTGATTTCCACTGATGTCTGGTGCTACTGTCGTTGCTCGCAGCGGGGGAGTGGGCCGGCTGCGTATCGACCCGTGTGAGGATGCGAATGGCTTTGGGATTCGAGGGTGCGGCAGGAGCCAAGGACGAGCAATCGGAGGCGGCGGGCTACCGCCACCGGGAGCTCGAACAGGAACGGGAGTACGTGTCCGCGCTCTACCGGCGGCTCGACCAGCTAGCCGATCGTGAGAGCGAACGTCGACAGAGGGTTCAGTTGCAGGAGGCCGGCGGCACGCACCAGTCGCGGTTCGACCGCGACGTGTCCGAGGAGAAGTCCTCCCGGCGGCTGTCCCAGTTGTCCGCCGCAAACTACGGGCTGTGTTTCGGCCGGCTGGACATGGTCGACGGAGACCGCCGCTACGTCGGCCGGTTGAGTCTCTTCGACGAGGAGGACCACGAGCCGCTTCTGATCGACTGGCGGGCACCCGCTGCTGAAGGGTTCTACCGGGCCACTCCGGCCGCGCCCGCTGGGGTGCTGCGGCGGCGCCAGTTGCGTACCCGGGAGCGGGACGTCATCGCCATCGACGACGAGGTCTTCGACCTGGATGCGCTCAACGACGATCAGCGGGAGAGTCTCAACGGTGAGGCCGCCTTGTTCGCTGCGCTCACCGCGAGCAGGACCGGCCGGATGCGTGACATCGTTGCGACCATCCAGGCGGAACAGGACCGCGTCATCCGCGCGGATCTGTCCGGCATTCTCGTCGTCCAGGGTGGGCCAGGGACTGGAAAGACGGTCGTCGCGCTGCACCGTGCTGCATATCTACTATACACCTTCCGAGAGCGGTTGTCCAAACGTGGCGTCCTCGTGGTCGGTCCCAACCCCACCTTCGTCCGCTACATCGACGAGGTTCTGCCGTCGCTCGGTGAGAACGACGTCCTGCTGTCCAGCGTCGGCCAGCTCTATCCGGGCCTGAACGCCGTCGGCTCCGATCCCGCCGCCACGGCTGCCGTCAAGGGGAGTCTGCAGATGGCGGAGGTCCTGGCCAATGCGGTGAAGAACCTGAAGCGGGTTCCGGAAGCCCCGCTACGGATCACCGTGAACCGCGGGACCATCCACGAGGACGTGGTGGAGCTCGGGGTGGCGGTGTGCGAAAGGGCGCGGGCTGCGGCGCTGGAGTCGGGGCAGCCCCACAATCATGCGCGCAGGGTCTTCCAGAAGGAGATCATTACTCGGCTCGCGCGGTTGACGGCGGAGAGTCTCGGCAGCAGGGCGGTCGGGCACGAGGATCTCGCCGACATCGCCACGGAGCTGCGCGCGGACCCCGACGTGCGAGCGGCCCTGCATCAGCTCTGGCCGGTGCTGACACCGCAGCAACTGCTCATCGAGCTCTTCAGCTCGCCCGACCGCCTCGCCGCCGCGGCGCCTGATCTGTCCGAGGAGAAGCGGGCCGCCCTGTGGCGCGCGGCGCCGGAGGACGGTGGGGGAGAGCGGTACTGGACCCCTTCGGACGTGCCGTTGCTCGATGAGGCCGCCGAACTGCTCGGTGACGTGCAGACCGCCGAGGAGATCCGTCGGGCCCGTGCCGCGGCTGCGGAGCACCGGGCGGAGCTGGCCTATGCCGAGCAGGCGCTGGAGGAGATGGGTATCAAGGGGCTGCTGAGCTCCGAACAGCTTCTCGAGCAGTACCACGGCGGTCCCGAGTTCATGTCCACGGCGGAGCGGGCGGCCAAGGACCGGTCGTGGGCCTTCGGGCACATCATCGTGGACGAGGCCCAGGAGCTCTCCCCGATGGCCTGGCGGGTGCTCATGCGGCGGTGTCCGAGCAGATCCATGACGATCGTGGGGGACATCGCGCAGACCGGGGCCGTCGCCGGAACCGCGTCGTGGCACGAGGCCCTGGACCGGTACGTGCCCGGGCGGTGGCGCCAGGAACAACTGACCATCAACTACCGGACCCCGTCCGAGATCATGGCGGTCGCGGCCGACGTGCTCCGGGCCATCGATCCGGACCTCACCGCCCCCCGGGCCGTTCGTGCGTCCGGCACCGAACCGTGGAGCCTGCGGGTCGAGGCCCCGGACCTCGCGGCCGCACTGCCGGGGATCATCGAGAAGGAGGCTGACCGGGTCGGGGACGGCCGGCTCGCGATCATCGTGCCCACGGCTCTGCTGGCGGAACTGCGTACGGTGCTGGCCGAGACCGAACAGGTCGTCTTCGCCGACGAGCCGTCCGCCCTCGACGCCGTGGCGGTCGTGCTGACCGTGGAGCAGTCCAAGGGGCTTGAGTTCGACTCGGTGCTGGTGGTGGAGCCGGGCCGGATTCTGGCCGACCCGCCGAACGGAACGAAGAATCTCTATGTCGCCGTCACTCGGGCGACGCAGCGACTCGGCGTCATCCACAGCGGTGAACTGCCGGAGTTGCTCCGGGCGTTGAGTCCGTCCTCGTAGGGGTCAGTCAACCGAGGGCGCAGGCGCTTGACGCGACCCCGTGCCGGCCGGTGGCCCGGACTGCCCCTGTGGCCCGCGTCCGCGACGCGGCCACAGGGGGGCAGGGCCACTCGTGGTATCGGGTCACTGCTGGTCACGGTCGTGATCGAGTCAGGTGAGCGGTGGTTGGTGCGGGACCGTGCCGGGCGGCCGGTGGTGCGAACGCAGCCGGGGCCGGGGCGTCCCAGGCGTAGGCGTTCCGATCGGCGGCCGCCTTACGGTGCGCGTCGCCGGCACCCCTATCTCTTCCGTCCCGCACCCCTACCCGCCTCATCGACTGGGGTCGGCGACGCCGCCACTATCGATTAGCATCGATTTCGCCGGATCCGCAGGGGTCCGGGAAATGTCGGCTTGGCTGCGACACACCCGCACCGGCGTCCTCGGCAACGCCCCTGCCGCGGTGTCCCGGGAAATCGCTGCCGAAAGACGCGCGGGTTCGGTGTGGACGTTGGCCGGCGCGTCGACTGATCGAGGAAAGGCGCTCGGTGAAGGGCGCGCCGAAGCGGAACCCCGAGGCCCGCATGCCTGGCTGCCAGCCGCACAAGAAATGGCAACGCCATGTCGGCTGGCGCGTGCAACAACGGGAAGGCGATGAATGTCCGGCTCGATACGCAAGGACGACTCCTGGATTCGGCGATTTCATTCCTGCCCGGAAGGTGCGACACGGCTGATTTGCCTTCCGCACGCCGGCGGATCGGCGAGTTGGTACTTTCCGATGTCACGGGCCCTCTCACCCGGTATCGACGTACTGGCGGTTCAATACCCGGGACGACAGGACAGGCGTCTGGAGCCCCAGATCGACAACATCCCGGAACTGGTGGATCGGACGTACCAGGCGCTCGACGGGTGGATCGACGCTCCGTTCGCCTTCTTCGGTCACAGCATGGGAGCGGTACTCGCGTACGAGCTCGCTCGCAAACTGCGGGCGGCCGGCAACCGTGGTCCGATGATGCTCTTCGTCTCTGGCCGACGCGCGCCTTCCTGCGGGCGCAGGAGCTCCGTGCATCGCCTCGACGACGAGCGACTCGTCGCCGAGCTGCGCCGGGTAGGCGGTACGGACGAGCGGCTCCTGAGCGAGCCGGACCTTCGTGCCGCGGTACTCGCCGTGACACGTAACGACTACCGGGCCGTCGAGACCTACGTCCACGTGGCCGGACCGCCGTTGGACTGCCCCATCTCCGTGCTGGTCGGCGACCGGGACCCGCAGGTCTCGGTGGACGAGGCCGCGGCCTGGGCCGAGCACTCGATGGGCGGGTGTGACCTGCACGTTCTCCCCGGCGGCCATTTCTACGTCAACGATCAGTGGCCGCGGGTGACCGGCATCGTCACCGCCGCCGTGGAGCAGGTCCGACGGAGGACCGCGCGCGAGGGGAGCATGCGATGAGGTACGAAGTGCTCGGCCCGCTGCGCGTCCTGGACGGCGACCAGGTGTCCACGATCAGCGCCCCCAAGATCGAGATCGTCATGACGGTGCTGTTGGTCCGCTCCGATCAGGTCGTCACCCTCGAACAGCTCATGGCCGAGATCTGGGGCGACCAGCTGCCCCGGCGGGCGACCGCCGGCGTGCACGTATACATTTCCCAGCTCCGGAAGTTCCTGAGCCGTCCCGAACGGCCGGACAGTCCCGTCGTCACGAGACCGTCGGGATATCTGCTGCGCAAGGGCTCCGACGAGCTGGACCTGCACATCTTCCTGCAGAGTGTGGAAGAGGGGCGGGGCCACTTCCGGGACCAGCGGTACGAGCAGGCCGTCGCGTGCCTCGATCAGGCACTGGCGCAGTGGCGGGGACCGCTGGCCGGCGACCTCCGGGCCGGCCGGATCATCGACGGATTCGCGGCCTGGCTGGCGGAGACCCGCCTGGAGTGCCTGGAGATGTTGATGGAGTCGCAACTGCACATGGGACGCCATCGCGAGATTGTCGGACGCCTGTACTCCCTCACCCTGGAGCATCCGCTGCGGGAGGCGTTCTACCGGCAGCTCATGCTCGCGCTCTACCGCTCCGAGCGGCAGGCGGACGCGCTGCGGGTCTATCAGGGCGCCCGCGCCATGCTGAACGAGGAACTCGGCCTGGAACCCTGCCGTGGCCTTCAGGCGCTGAACCGGGCCATCCTCGTGGCCGACCCCCAGCTGGACGATCACGTGGCCCTCATCTGAGAGGGGCTGTCCACCGCCGGCTCGCCGCGCGGCGCGGCGAGCCGGCGGCGGGCCTGCAGCAGGCGGCACAACAGGTCGACACCGCCTTTCATCGGGCCGTGCACGTCGCGGATTCGCAGCAGGGCACGAAGGCACCAGAGCCTGCTCTCGAGTACGTGGCCCGGCGCGCCGTGGACGTCGTCGATCTCCAGGACCTCGCAGTCGGGGACGTGCTGCCGGAGCTGATGCCAGTCGGTCGCGGGAATGATCTCGTCCCGCCGGCTGGCCACGTACCGGACGGGGATGGCCGGAGCGCGGAGTTGCGCTGCGGCCAGCGCGAAGTCCGGCAGGTTCTCGAAGACCCTCGTCGCTCCGACCCCCATCAGGTGCGCGACGGTGCGGGTAGTGACGAGCGGCACCCGACGCTGCCAGGTGGTGTCGGTGAAGAAGTCGCTCACCGGCGCTCCGGTGGTGATGACCGCCCGGATGCGCGAGTCGTCGACCGCGCAGCGCAGCGCCAGGTGGCCGCTGAAACTGAGCGTCATCGCGTATGTGTGCGCGACGTCGGCCCGATCGCTGACCGCGTCGAGCACACCGGACAGCATGCGCCAGCTCTCCGGCCCGTACCGGAGGGTGTTCTCCCCCACGTTGGGCATCTCGGTGACGATCCCCGCCATGCCCATCGCCGCGATCTGGCCGAGCATCGGTCCCCACTGCTCCTTGACGGTGACGATGCCGCCCATGACCAGCAGCAGGGGCCGGGGGTTCGCCTGGTCGAGCCCGGCGGACCAGCACCGTACGCGCCCGTCCGGGAGATCGACATCGAGCCGCTCGATGCCGTTCTGGCTCGCCCGCCAGCGATCGAAGGCGTGCACGCACCGGTCCTGCGCCTCCCGGCGCGCCGGACCGTCCGCGAAGGGAAATCTCGCCATGGCGTAGTGCCGGCTCGCCTCCAGCAGGCGTCCGCGTTCCTCCAGCCGCTCGGCCACCGCGGTCCATTCGGCCACCCAGGAGCCGGCGCCGGAGGCGTGGTCGCCGCTGATCCGGTCGAGTATCCCGCGGTGGTTCGCGATCTTCTGACCCCGCGCGTGGACGACCACGAACTGCTTGAGTTCCGCTACATCATGCATCGTTTCACCGCATTCTGACCAAGGCGTGAGCGCCCGTGGCTCGCCGGGCGGTGGACTCTTCGGTGTCGATCACCACAGCTTCAGGTCATCTCCAGCGCGAGGCCCGCTTTGATCCATTTGCTGGACTCCACGGCGACGGCCACCGCACGGTCCCCGGTCGCCAGCCGCGACAGCGCACGTTCGAGCTGGAAGAACGGCAGCGCGTTCCCGGTGTTGCCGATGTCGACCACGCAGCTCACCTCGGTGGCGCCGGGTAGGTCCAGGTGTTCCACGATCTTGCGGGTCATGACGCCCGACAGTTGCGGTGGGAGCAGGTAGTCGATGTCGTCCTCCTGCCAACCGAGGTCGTCGAGCAGGTCCTCGAGCGCCTCGGCCGCCAGGAGCGGCACCGACTCGGCGATGGCCTGGTAGTCCTCCATGACCGGCTGCCGGTCCGACCGCCGGTCACCGCGTCCGAACCATTCGACCACCTGCCCCGGGGGCCGGTTGCGGCCGACGAGCTGAAGATGGATCTGCCGGATCACCGCCCGCCGCGGTGCGGGCCCGGTGGTCAGCACCATCGCTCCCGCACCGTCACCGAAAAGGACGCCGTTCACCTGCTCGGAAGCGGGCAGCGCGGCGACGTCGATCGTCAGGTCGAGGTGCTTGGCGCAGTTCTCCGCGCCCAGCACGAGTGCGGTCCGACGCCGGCCGGACATCAGCATCGTGTACGCCAGGTCCATTGCCTGGAAGGCGCCACAGCAACCCGACTGCATCTGGTACGTCGGGACACCGTCGACGCCGATCCGGTCGGCGATCATGTTGACGGTCGCCGGCATGAGCGTGTCCGGTGACGCCGTTCCCAGCACCATCACATCCACCTCGTGCGCGCTGATCCCGGCGGCGTCGAGGGCCCGTGCCGCGGCCGTCGCCCCGAGGTCTGCCAGGGAATACCGGACCTGCCCGCTCTCCAGGTCCATGGCGAAGTGCCGGAAGCGGGTGCCGATGAACGAGTCGATCCACTGTTCCCAGACCGGTGGCATGTTGAAGCGGCGGGCCAGTGTCGCGTTGTCCACGGCAGGCCCGGGGAGCGCTGTTGCGACCGACAGGATGTGGATGTCGGGTGTCTGCATTCGAATCCCTCCCGCTTCGGCCCCGACGCTAGCGGCCTGCGCTAAAGCAGCCCTAGCCGTTCATTGCCCCGCCGGGCCGAACCAGCGGTCGAGAGCCTCGCGCAGCCCCACGGCCTCGCGGTCCCGCGTGGCCCAGGCGACCCGGCCGTCGGGACGCAGCAGCAGACCCGCGGCCCCGACAACGGTCGCCGGTTCCGCCACCACGCCGTCGACCCGCTCCTGCCAGCCGGAGCCCATCTCGTCGACGAGCGCGCCGCCGCACAGATCGAGCAGAACCCCGCGCCCGCCGTGCAGGAGGGCGGCCGTGCTGGTCGATCCGCCCGCCGTGGCGAGCGGGATGTCCGCGAGTCGATGTCCGACCAGCGGATGGCCGGCAGTGCCGGGCAGGTCGTACCGGACGTCCAGGCCGCCCACCGCCTTGACCAGATGCTCGTTGACGTCGTCGAACACGATGAGTTCCGCGAGGAGGTCCCGCATCGGCTCGGCCCTGCCCCCGGGCTGCATCAGGGCCGTCTGGGCCGCGATGATCGCGCGAGCGCGTTCGGCGACGGGATAGCGTTCGCCCTGATACGTGTCGAGCAGGCGGTCGGGTGCCCAGCCACGGATCACGCCGGCGAGTTTCCACCCCAGGTTGACGGCGTCCTCGATGCCAGTGCTCAGTGACAGGCCCCCGAGCGGAAAGTTCACGTGCGCCGCGTCGCCGGCCAGGAACACGTCGCCGCGGCGGTACGTCTCGGCCTGCCGGTCGACCTGGAACCACCTGCTGAGCCAGTGCGCGTCGCCGAGCGCGACATCCAGCCCCGACACCCGGCGGATCTGCTCGCGGAACTCCGCGATGCTCGGTGGCCTCTCGCGGTCCGGCGGTTCGACGTCGAACACGCCGACGGTCACCCGCATGGTGCCGGGGCCGGACGGCGCGACCGTGAACAGCCCGTCCGGGTACTGCCGCGCACCCAGGTGGCCGTACAACTCCTCGCTGGCGTCCACATCGCCGAGGATGCCGTAGAACGGAGTCTCGGCGCCGGGAAAGCCGATGCCCGCCAGCTGCCGAACCGAACTGTCCACGCCGTCGCAGCCCACCAGGTACCGGCACCGGACCGTGTCCTCGCCGCCGGCGGTCCGGACCTGCACCGTCACGCCGCTGTCGTCCTGCTCCACCCCGATGATCTCGTGACCTCGACGGATCTCCGCGCCACTCTTCACGGCGTACTCGGCGAGGCGCTGTTCCAGCGTCGCCTGGCGGACCATGAAGTTCAGGGGACGCTGCTGCCGCAGGCGGGCCGGGTCCAGGACGAGATGGGCGAAGAACGCGTGGGGGAGTGCCACGCCGTCCTCACGTAGGGCATCCATCAGGCCGCGCTGCTCGAGTAGCTCCACCACCGTCGGGTTGATCGCCATGCCCGGCACGTCCGGCCGTGCCGCCCCGAGCCGCTCGATGACGACGGTGGGCACGCCCGCCGCGCTCAGCTCGCCGGCCAGCATCAGTCCTACCGGGCCGGCGCCGGCGATGGCGACCGTGTGACGTGTGGGATTCATCAGGCGTCTCCTCCGTGCTGTGTCATGGGAACCGTCAGGGCGGGCATGGCGCTCACGTGCTCCGCGAGCGCGGCGCACGTCGGATGGTCGAAGACGTCCGAGGGTGAGACGTGCGCGCCGCCCGTACGCAGCACCGTGCTCAGTTCGAGGGCACCGAACGAGGTGAGCCCCAGGTCCATCAGGCTGTCCTGGTCGCCCAGCTCCTCCGGCGTCTCCAGCCCCAGGACGGTGGCCGCCCGCATGCGGATCAGGTCGACCAGCACCGCCGGCCGCCCGGCCACGGGCGCTTCCCGGAGGGTGCGCACGAGCCACCCGTCCGCCTGGTGCCCGTCGTCACCGGACGCGGGCGCGCCGGCCAGGTCGCGGAAGAGGGGGTTCACCCGGGTCGCCTCGACCCGGGACAGGAACGGCGCCCAGTCGACGTCGGCGACGATCAGCGCCTCCTGCCGTGGATCGCGCGCGAAGGCGAGGACCGCCATGCCGGACGCCGGGTTGATCCGGCCGACACCCCACGACCGCGGCGGCTCCTGCTCGTACGGTCCCCAGGCGACCGACAGCGCCGGCAGGCCGCTCGCTCGACGCCGTGCCGCCAGCGCGTCGAGGTACGCAAGTCCGGCGGCGGCATCGACCGCTCCGGGCACGCCGGACAGCCACGCCGCAGGCGAGAAGGTGACGAAGGCGTCCAGTTCGATGTCGCGGGTGAGTTCCGTCAGGTTCGTCGCGGCGCGGACCACATCGTCGAACTCCCGGCCGGGCCCGGCGATGTCCGCTTCCGGGTACCCCTCGACGTGCACCACGGCCGTCAGCGGGTGGTTCGCGTCCGACGACTCCAGCAGACCGGTGAGGGCACTGACGTCGGCCGCGTCCGCCGTGGCGTAGCAGACCTCGGCGCCGTACCCGGCCAACGCCTCGGTGAGCTCCTTGACCTCTGTGCTCTCGTGGTGCGCCGAACCGGCCAGCACCAGGCGCGCGGCGCCGTGCTCGGCCAGCCAGTGAGCCGCGTGGACACCGAGCGTCGTCGTGGCGCCGGTGACCAGGACGCAGCCGCGGGGCTGCCAGAGGTGCTCGCCGGCGCCCGTGCCCAGTGCGGCACGGCCGAGGCGGCGCGCGTAGGCCCCGGATGCCCGGATCGCCACCTGATCCTCGCCGGTGGCTCCGGACAGCAACGCCCGCAGCGCCCGCCCGGCCTGCCGGACCGACGAGTCCGGGAGGTCTACCAGCCCACCCCACCGGTCGGGCCGCTCGGCAGCCATGACCTGCGCCAGACCCCACAGCTGGCTCTGCCCGGCGCCGGCCGGCAGATCGCCGGAACCGACCGAGACCGCGCCGCGCGTGGCCACCCACAGGGCACCCGGTACGCCGCTGGCCGCCAGCGCGTCCATGACGGTCAGAGTGCGGCTCAGGGCCGACGAGGGCGCGAGGGGCTCCGCCAACGCGAGCAGGGAGAGCACACCGGAGGAGCGGGCGCCCTCGCCCACGGCCCGACGAAGGCGGTCGGCCAGCCCACGGGACTCCTCGTCGCTCGCCACGGTGACCGTGACGACCTCGGCGCCCTGTTCACCGAGCGCGGCGATGGTCTCGGCGACGACGCCGGGGGCCCCGTCCGGCACCAGGACGAGCCACGTCTGCGCCGCCGGCGGCGCAGACGCCGGCGGCACCGGCGTCCAATGCGTCCGATAGCCCAGGTCCGGCCATCGCCGTAGGGCCGTCAGCCGCGGCAGCAGTTCACTCAGCGCGGAGCGCTGCCGCTCGGCCAGCCCCAGCACCGCGGCCAGTCGCGTCAGGTCGGCGTGGTCGACCGCGTGCCAGAATGCCGACTCCAGCGACTCGGCACCGCCGGTGCGAACGGGCTCGCGCTGCTCCAGCCAGTACCGCTTGCGTTCGAAGGCGTAGGTGGGCAGCGTGACCGGGTGGGGCGCGGGCTGCCCGTACCAGGCCGTCCAGTCGACGGGGTGGCCGCAGGCGTGCAGGCGGGCGAGCGCGGCCAGGATGGTCCGTGGCTCCGGCCGCCTCGGGCGGAGCATCGACACCAGCGCGGGCGCCGGCTCGTCGACGGTGAGGCAGTCCTGCGCCATGGTGATGAGCGTCGAGTCGGGGCCGAGTTCCAGGAAACGCGTGACGCCCTGGTCCTGCAGGGTTCGCACGCAATCGGCGAACCGTACGGTGTGGCGGACGTGACCGACCCAGTACTCCGCCGTGCAGAGCTGATCGGCGGTGACCAACCGGCCGGTGACGTTGGAGACCAGGGGTATCGTCGCCGGCCGGAACGAGATCTGCCGGACGATCTCCCGGAACTCCGGGAGCACCTCGTCCATGTGCGGGGAGTGGAAGGCATGGCTGACACGCAGCCGCCGAGTACGGCGCCCGCGCGCTTTCCACTCCGCCGCGATCCGCGAGACGGCTTGCTCGTCGCCGGAGACGACGGTGGCCTGGGGACCGTTGACCGCCGCGATCGACACCTGATGCTCCAGCCCGGCCAGCGTCTCGCGGACGTCCTCCTCGGCGGCGCGGATCGACACCATCGCACCTCCGGCCCGGGCCCGTTCCATGAGCCGGCCGCGGGCGACGACGAGGGTGCAGGCATCCGCCAGAGACAGCACCCCGGCGACGTGTGCCGCGGTCACCTCCCCCAGGGAATGACCGGCGACGTAGTCGGGGTGCAGCCCCCACGACGCGCTGAGCCGGACCAGGGCGACCTGTATCGCGAACAGCCCCACCTGGGTGTACAGCGTCCGGTCCAGGACGGCCGCCGCCGGATCGTCCGGTGCGGCGAACACCACGTCGCGCACCGAGTGGTCCAGGTGCGGGTCGAGATGCGTACAGACCTCGTCGAAGGCCGCGGCGAACGCCGGAAACGTGTCGTACAGTTCGCTGCCCATCCCGGGACGCTGGCTGCCCTGCCCGGAGAAGAGGAACGCCAGTTTGCCGCCCATGGCGGCGACATCGGTGATGACGGCTGCGTCCGGCTGCCCCTGCGCCAGCGAGCGCAGGCCGTTCAGCAACGCGGCGTGGTCGTCGGCGACCACCACCGCCCGGTGCTCCCACTGGGAGCGGCGGATGGCGAGACCGTACGACACGGCCACGGGATCGGTGTCCGCAGCCCGGCCGAGGTGGTCGAGCAGGCGTTCGGCCTGCTTCCGGAGCGCCGGCTCGGTCCTGCCGGAGAGTAGCCACGGCAGGTGCGCAACGGTGTCGGCGCCGCCGGCAGCCTCGCTGTCCGTGCCCGGTTCCGGGGGCGCCTCGAGGACGAGGTGGGCGTTGGTGCCGCTGATGCCGAACGAGGAGACGGCAGCCCGCCGCGGGTGGCCGGTGCGCGGCCAGGCGACGGGCTCGGTCAGCAGCGCGACGTTGCCGGCGGCCCAGTCCACGTGCGGCGTGGGTGCGTCGACATGCAGGGTGGCCGGCAGGAGCCCGTGCCGCAGGGCCTCGACCATCTTGATGACCCCGGCGACGCCGGCAGCGGCCTGGGTGTGGCCGATGTTGGATTTGACCGAGCCGAGCCACAGCGGATGCCGCGGGTCGCGGTCCTGACCGTACGTGGCGAGCAGGGCCTGCGCCTCGATCGGGTCACCCAGCGTCGTCCCGGTACCGTGCGCCTCGACCGCGTCGACCTCGTTCGCGCTGATGCCCGCGTTCGCCAGGGCCCGGCGGATGACGCGTTGCTGCGCCGGGCCGTTGGGTGCGGTCAGCCCGTTGCTCGCGCCGTCCTGGTTGACCGCGCTGCCACGGATGACCGCTAGCACGGGATGCTGGTTGCGCTGCGCGTCCGATAGCCGCTCCAGCAGGAGGACGCCCGCTCCCTCCGCCCAGCCGGCACCGTCCGCGGCGGCGGCGAAGGATTTGCAGCGTCCGTCCGGGGCGAGGCCGCGCTGGCGGCTGAACTCGACGAAGACGCTGGGGGTGGCCATGACGGTCGCCCCGCCCGCCAGCGCCAGCGTGCAGTCACGTCGGCGCAGGGCCTGGCACGCCAGGTCGACGGCGACCAGTGACGAGGAGCACGCGGTGTCGACGCTGAGCGCCGGACCGTGCAGCCCCAGCGTGTAGGCGATCCGACCGGACGCCACGCTGCTCGCGCTGCCGTTGCCGAGATAGCCTTCGAAGCCCTCCGGGGCCTGGGGATAGAAGCGGCCGGCGTAGTCGTCGTACATCACCCCAACGAAGACCCCGGTGTCGCTTCCCCGCAGCGCGGCCGGCACGATACCGGCGCGTTCGATCGCCTCCCAGCAGATCTCCAGCAGTATGCGTTGCTGGGGATCGATCGCGAGCGCCTCGCGGGGACTGATGCCGAAGAACGCCGGATCGAAGTGCGCGGCGTCGTGGAGGAAACCGCCCTCACGGGTGTAGGAGCAGCCCGTTCGGTCCGGGTCGGGATCGTAGAGCCGGTCGAGGTCCCAGCCGCGGTCGGTGGGGAAACCGGAGATCACGTCGGTGCCCTCGGCCGCCACCCGCCACAGGTCCTCCGGGGACTCCACCCCGCCGGGGTACCGGCAGCTCATCGCCACGACGGCGATCGGCTCGCGGCCGGCCGCCTCGGCCTCGGCCAGGCGTCGCCGGGTGCGGTGCAGATCGGCGGTGACCCATTTGAGGTACTCGACGACTTTTCCGTGCTCGGTCGTGTCCACCTTGATCCTTAATCGCTGAAGGGCAAGGGCGCGGAGGGTCCGGCGGTGTCCGACGCCTTGAACTCCTGGTCGATGAAGTCCAGCAGCTCCTGCGTCGATGCGGCGCTGAGCCGGTCGGCGACCTGGACGTCCGGATCCGGCGCCTGCGCCTGCCTCGTCGCCATGGCCATGGCGCGCAGTCGATGCGCCGCCACGGCGTGTGCCGGGTCGTCCGTCCCCAGCGCGGCGAGCATCGCCTCGAGCCGGTCGAGTTCGGCGGTCAACGCCTCCACCGGGGTCACCTCGGCGGGCGCGAGCCGCGCCCGGAGGTACTCGGCGAGCGCCTGCGCGCTGGGGTAGTCGAAGATCGTGGTGGCGGCCAGCTGCAGGCCGGTGGCGGTGGCGAGCCGGTTGCGCAGCTCCACGGCGGTGAGCGAATCGAACCCGAGGTCCTTGAACGCCTTCTCGGGGGCGACGTCGGAGCCCGATCGGTAACCGAGGACGGCGGCCGTGGTCTTGCGCACCAGGTCCAGCACCAGCTCGGTCTGTGCCGAGACGTCCAGCCCGGACAGCCGTTCCGCCAGCGGCGGCCCGTCGCTCTCGGCCCGCCGGGAGCGCTCGGGCACGAGACCGCGCAGCACCGCGGGCAGCGTACCCGCGGCGGCCTGGCGGCGCAGGGTGGGCAGGTCGAGCTGCGCGGGTGACAGGACGGGGCTCGCGCCCCGGGTCAACGCGACGTCGAACAGGTCGAGCGCGTTGTCCGTCGGCAGCGGGAGGAGCCCGCTGCGGGCCATCCTGGTCACCTCGCCCGGTTTCAGGTGGCCGGTCATCCCGCTTGCTTCCTGCCAGAGCCCCCAGGCGAGCGAGGTGGCCGGCAGCCCTTCGCGGTGACGCCGGTGTGCCAGCGCGTCCAGGTATGCGTTCGCAGCGGCATAGTTGGCCTGCCCCGGACTGCCGAACGTGCCGGCGACCGAGGAGAAGAGCACGAACGCCGACAGTGGGAGGTGGCGGGTGAGCTGGTGCAGGTGCCATGCCGCGTCGACCTTGGGGCGCAGCACCGCGTCGAGCATGTCACCCGAGAGGGCCTGCACGGTGGCGTCGTCCAGCACCCCGGCGGCGTGGATCACAGCGGTGATCGGATGATCGGTGGGCACCGCGGCGTGCAGTGCGGCGACGGCCTCGCTGTCGGCGGCATCGCAGCGGGCGAGGGTGACCTCCGCGCCGAGGGCGGCGATCTCGGCCGCGATCTCCTGCGCTCCCGGCGTGTCGGGGCCACGCCGGCTGGCCAGCAGCAGCCGGCGGGTGCCGTGCCGGGTGACGAGGTGGAGCGCCGTCAGACGTCCGAGTACCCCGGTGCCACCGGTGATCAGGACGGTGCCGTCGGGGTCGAGCGTGAACGGCGTACCCCCGGTCGGGACGTCCGCCCGCCCAAGGCGCGGGACGTGGACGCGGCCGGCGCGGAGAGCGAGCTGCGGCTCACCGGAGGCCACCGCCGCCGGCAGCGCATCGGCGCTGTGGCCGGCGGGATCGAGGTCGATGAGCTGGAATCGGCCCGGGTTCTCCGTCTGGGCGCTGCGCAGCAGGCCCCAGACGGCGGCCGCAGCGAGGTCGCCCACGTCCTCGTTCCGGTCGACGGCGACCGCGCCGTGGGTGAGGACGACGAGACGCGATGCGGCGAACCGGGCGTCGGACAACCAGTCCTGGGCCAGGCTCAGGAACGTCCGGGTGGCGGTGCGCACGTCCTCGCCGTCGCCGGAGCGGTCGCCCCGGCACGAGACCATGACCACCTCGGGTACGGCCGACCCACCGGTGATCGTGTCACCGAGGGCGGCGAGGTCCCGATGGCTCGGCACCCGCGCGGCCGAGCCGCCGAGCACCGGCGGATCGTCGCCGATGGCCACCCAGGAACCCGGGGATTCGGCACCCGTCGGCTGCGGCGTCCGAGGAATCCATCCCAGTTCCCACAGCTCGCCCCGGCCCGGTCCACGGGCGGCGGTGAACTGTTCCCGGCTGATGGGCCGCAGGTCCAGCGAGCTGATCGACGCGACGGGCGCACCGGTTTCGTCGTACAGGCGCAGGCCCACCCGGTCCGGACCGGCGGGGGTCAGCACGGCTCGCAGTGTCCGGGCGCCGGAGCTGTGCAGGGAGAACCCGGCCCAGGAGAACGGCAGCCACGCGCCCGCAGCGGCGGTGCCGCCGTCGGTCAGGGCGAGAGCGTGCAGGGCGGAGTCCAACAGGGCCGGATGGATCCCGTAGCCGTCGCCGTCCAACTCCGCGGCGAGCCCGATCTCGGCGAAGAGTTCCTGGCCGCGTCGCCAGGCCGCTCGCAGTCCCTGGAACGCGGCGCCGTGCTCCAGCCCGGCCGCGACGAAGCGGTCGTACACGGCGTCGACCGCCACGGGCGACGCCCCGGCCGGTGGCCACGCGCCGAGGGGCAGCGGTGGCGTCGAGGTGCTGGACACGTTCCCGCCGGCGTGCTGGGTCCAGTCCGTCCCGGGGTCGGCCTCGCCCGGCCGGGAGTAGATGCCCACCGTCCGTCTGCCGTGCTCGTCGGCCGCGTTGACGACGACCTGGAGCTGTACGTCGCCGGTGTCCGGAACGAACAGCGGCGTCATCAGCGTGAGGTCGTCGACCCGGTCGTGGCCGGCCTGGTGGGCCGCATACCGGGCCAGTTCGGCGTGCGCGCTGCCGGGAAGCACGGTGGCGCCCATGACGGCATGGTCGGCGAGCCAGGGGTACGCGGACAGGGACAGCCGGCCGGTGAACACATACTCGTCGCTCCCGGCCGGCTTGAGCACGCCCGACAGCACGGGATGGTCGGTGCCGGACATCCCCGGCACCGCCGTGCCGGGACTCGCGCTGGCCGGCCGCAACCAGTACCGCTCCCGCTGGAACGCGTACGTCGGCAGGCTCGCCGCCGCGTCCGCCGGGGGCAGGGACAGCAGGTCGGCCCACCGTACGTCGGCGCCCTGGGTGTACGCCGTGGCCAGCGACGTCAGGAACTCGCGCAGGCCGTCCCGGTCGCGGCGCAGCGTGCCCACCACGGTGGCCGGTACGCCCAGGCCCTCGCTGCTCTGGCCCACGCCGATGGTCAGGACGGGGTGCGGGCTCACCTCCACGAACAGGCGGTGACCGCTGCCGAGCAGGGCCCCTGTCGCCGTGTCGAACCGCACCGGGTCACGCAGGTTGCGATACCAGTACCCGGCGTCGAGGTCCGCCGTGTCGGCCGGCTCACCGGTCACCGTGGAGAAGAACGGGATCCGGGACGGGCGGGGCGCGATGCCGTCCAGGCTGTGCAGCAGTTCGTCGCGGATGGCCTCGACGTGGTGCGAGTGGGAGGCGTAGTCCACGGGGATGATGCGGGCCCGGACCCCCTCGGCCTCGTACTGTTCGACCAAGGCACGGACGGCGGCGGCATCCCCGGAGACGATCGTGGCGGCCGGGCCGTTGATCGAGGCGATGCTGACGCGGCCGTCCGACGCGGCGACCCGGGGGGCGACCTCGTCGGGGGCGAGCGGGACGGCGGCCATGCCACCCGAGCCGGCAAGCGCGGTCAGCGCACGGCTGCGCAGCACCACCACGCGCGCGGCGTCGTCCAGCGACAGCCCGCCCGCGACGTACGCGGCCGCGATCTCACCCTGGGAGTGCCCGAGGACGGCGTCAGGTGCCACACCCGCCGACTGCCACAGATCCGCGAGGGCGGCCATCACCGCGAACAGAGCCGGCTGCACGACGTCCAGCCGTTCCAGGGCGGGGGCGCCGGGCACGCCTCGCAGGACCTCGATGACGTTCCAGCCGGCGTGGCGTTCGATCGCCCGGGCGCATTCCTCCAGCCTGCCGGTGAACGCGCGGGACGCCGCCAGCAGGTCCGTGGCCATGCCGGCCCACTGCGAGCCCTGACCGGGAAAGACGAAGACTGTCCGGCCAGGGTCGGCCGAGGCCAGTCCGCGCACCAGCGTCGCGTGCGGTTCCCCGGCCGCGAGGGCGCGCAGGCCACGGATGACGTCGTGCCGGTCCGTACCGATGATCACTGCGCGGTGGTCGAAGGCCGTCCGCGCGCCGGCCAGCGTCGCGGCCAGTCGCGTCATGTCCAGCTCCGGTCGGGACTCGACGTACGACAGCAGCCGGGTGGCCTGGCCGCGCAGCGCCTCCTCGCTCCTGGCCGACACCAGCCACGGCAGGACCGGCCAGGTCCCCGGCGCCGGTGGGACGTCGGGTCGGTCGGCAGGGGTGGGCCCGGGTGCGCAGGGCTGTTCCAGGATCACGTGTGCGTTGGTGCCGCTGATGCCGAACGACGAGACGGCGGCCCGCCGGGCTCGCCCGGTCTCCGGCCACGCGGTCGCGGTGGTGAGCAGGGCCACGCCGCTGTCGTCCCAGTCGACGTGCGTGCTCGCCGCGTCGATGTGGAGTGACCGGGGCAGTTGCCCGTGGTGCATGGCCTGCACCATCTTGATGACGCCCGCGATACCGGCCGCCTGCTGGGTGTGGCCGATGTTGGACTTGATCGACCCGAGCCACAGCGGCCGGTCGGCGGGGCGGCCCGCACCGTAGGTGGCGATCAGCGCTTGCGCCTCGATCGGGTCGCCGAGGGTGGTGCCCGTGCCGTGGGCCTCGACCGCGTCGACCTGATCAGGTTCCAGCCGTGCGTTGTGCAGGGCTTGCCGGATGACCCGCTGCTGCGCTGCGCCGTTGGGGGCGGTCAGCCCGTTGCTGGCGCCGTCCTGGTTGATCGCCGAGCCGCGCACGACCGCGAGGACCCGGCGGCCGTTGCGTTGCGCGTCGGACAGGCGTTCCAGCATGAGCATTCCCACGCCCTCGGAGAATCCGGTGCCGTCCGCGGCGGCGGCGAACGCCTTGCAGCGCCCGTCGGGGGCGAGCCCGCGCTGCCGGCTGAAGCCGGTGAAGATGCCGGGGAACGACATCACGGTGACCCCACCAGCCAGCGCCAGGTCGCACTCACCGCTGCGTAGCGCCTGGGCAGCCATGTGCAACGCGACCAGGGACGACGAACAGGCGGTGTCGAGCGTGATGGCCGGTCCTTCGAGGCCCAGCGCGTAGGCGATACGTCCGGACGCGACGCTGCTGGAGGCACCCGTCAACAGGTAGCCCTCCAGGGACGAGGCGGACGGCTGGGCGATGCTGAGGCCGTAGTGGTGGTCGGCCATGCCGACGAAGACCCCGGTCTGGGTGCCCCGCAGCGTCTCCGGTCTGATGCCGGCCCGCTCCAAGGTCTCCCACGTGGTCTCCAGCAGCAGGCGCTGCTGCGGGTCGGTCGCCAGCGCCTCACGGGGGCTCATGCCGAAAAAGGCGGCGTCGAACCGGTCGGCGTCGGTGAGGAAACCGCCGCGAGTGGTGTACGTGGTGCCCGAGCGGTCCGGATCCGGGTCGTACAGCTCGGCGATGTTCCAGCCGCGGTCGGTGGGGAAGCCGGAGATGGCGTCCCGGCCGGCGGAGACGAGTTCCCACAGCTCGTCGGGGGAATTGACCCCGCCCGGATAACGGCAGGCCATTGCGACGATCGCGATCAGGTCGCCGTCGTTCGCCGTGGTGTCGGCGATGACCTCGGCCGGGCCATGGCCATCGACGGCGAGCGTGCGCAGATGGTCGGCCAGCGCGGAGGCGGACGGATGATCGAACAGAACCGTCGCCGGCAATCTGAGACCGGTGGCCGCGGTGAGGCGATTGCGCAGCTCCACCGAGGTCAACGAGTCGAAGCCGAGATCCTTGAACGGACGCGTCGGCTCCGTCGACTGCGGTGCCGTGTGCCCGAGCACGGCCGCGATGTGCTCTTGCACGAGATCCAGCAGCAGGCGCCGCTGCTCGGCCGGGGACAGTCCGGCGAGCTGCCGCGGCAGGCCGGACGAGCCCGAACTCACCGACCTGGCGGTGCGCCGGGGTTGACGCAGTAGCGCTCGGACCATCGGGGGGACCACGCCGGTGTCGGCAACCGACTGCAGGGCCCTCCGGTTCACCCGCGCCGGGACGACGACCGGGTGGGCACTCGCCACGACGGCCGAGAAGAGGGCGAGGGCCTCCTCCGTGGCCAGCGGAGTGAGCATGCCCGCCCCCGCAGCCGACCGCCTGCCGGCGAGAACCTTCTCGCTGATGGCACTGGCCCGCTGCCACAGTCCCCAGGCGAGGGAGGTGGCCGGTAGGCCGTTGGTGTGCCGGTGCTGCGCGAGGGCGTCGAGGAACGTGTTGGCGGCGGCGTAGTTGGCCTGCCCGGGGTTGCCGAGGATCCCCGCGATGGAGGAGAACAGGACGAACGCGGACAGGTCGAGGTGCTGGGTGAGGCGGTGCAGGTTCCAGGCGCCGTCGACCTTGGCGCGTAGAACCGGGCTGAGCCGGTCCGCGGTCAGGGACGTGACCGCGCCGTCATCGGTGATACCGGCGGCGTGTACGACGGCGGTGAGAGGATGCTCCGGATCTATTCCCGTGAGCAGGCCGGCGAGAGCGTCGGCGTCCGCCACATCGCACGCGGCCACGGTCACCGTGGCGCCCGCTGCCGTCAGTTCCGCCTTGAGCGCCCCGGCACCGTCGGCTTCCGGCCCCCGGCGGCTCACCAGCAGGAGATGCCGTGCCCCGTGCTCGGCGACCAGATGGCGGGCCGTGTACGCCCCGAGCGCACCGGTCCCGCCCGTGACCAGGAACGTGCCGTCGGGGTCGGGATCCCGCGGGATGGTGAGCACGAGCTTGCCGATGTGCTGGCCCTGACTCAGGCGCCGGAACGCCAGTGGGGCCTGCCTGACGTCGATCGACGAGACCGGCAACGGGCGCAGAGTTCCGCTGTCGAAGAGCTTCCCGAGTGCCGTCAACATCGTACGGATCTGGTCCGGCCCACTCTCGAACATGTCGAACGGTCGATAGCTGACACCGGCGTGTGCCGCCTGCACCTCGGCCGCCCGGCGGATGTCTGTCTTGCCCATCTCCAGGAAGTGACCGCCGCGCGGCAGCAACCGCAGCGAAGCGTCGACGAATTCGTGTGCGAGTGAGTTCAGCACGACGTCCACGCCGGCTCCGCCGGTCGCCGCCAGAACGGCGTGCTCGAAGTCGAGGGTTCGGGAGTTCGCGATGTGGTCCTCGACGAACCCCGCCGCCCGCAGCGTGTCCCACTTGCCGGTGCTGGCTGTCGCGAACACCTCCGCCCCGCGGTGCCGGGCGAGCTGGGTGGCGGCCATACCCACGCCGCCCGTGGCGGCGTGGATGAGGATCCGCTGGCCCGGCCGCAGGTCGGCCAGCTCGGTGAGGGCGTAGTAGGCGGTGAGGAAGACGATCGGCGCCGCAGCCGCCTGGGCGAATGACCAGCCCCGGGGAACGGGCGCCAGGAGCCGGTGATCGGTCACGGCGATCGGGCCCATGGCCCCGTCGGAGAACAGACCCATCACGCGGTCGCCCGGCGCCAGCCCGGTGACGCCCGGGCCAACCTCGGTCACCACTCCCGCGGCCTCGCCACCGACGAGCGCCTCGTCGGGATAGATGCCCAGGGTGATCAGCACGTCGCGGAAGTTGATTCCCGCCGCCCGTACGGCGATCCGCACCTCGCCGGCGTCGAGTGCACGAAGCTTCTCCGCGCACTCGACCAGCACGAGATTCTCCAGGCTTCCCGGTGTGCTGACGTCCAGCCGCCACGCCTCGCCGTTCGCGGGCTCGGCGAGCACGGATTCAGCGGCGCCGCGCACGAGCCGCGGCGCGTAGACCACGCCGGAGCGTACGGCGGCCTGCGGCTCCCCGGAGGCGAGCACGGCCGGCAACAACGACGCGCACGCCCCGGGCTCGTCCATGTCGACGATCACAAACCGGTCCGGGTGCTCCGACTGCGCCACCCTCAGGAAGCCCCACGCGGCGGCGGCCGGCAGGTTCTCTACGTCGTCGTTGACCGTCGCGGCCACCGCGTCAGTCGTCACCATGACCAGGCGCGTGTCAGCGAGGCGGTCGTCGGCGAGCCAATCCTGGAGCAGTTGGTGCAGCTCTCGTACGGCCGCGTGGGTTCGGGGCACGCAGTCGGTGGTCTCCTGCCGGGGGGCGTCGCAGAGGGCGACCACGACGGACGGTGGTGCGACGCCGGCGTCGGCCGCCTGCCGCAGCGCCGCCAGGTCGGCGTATGCGGCACCGACCTGTCCCGGTGCCCCGGACGAGAGACCGATCCGGTCGGCCGCACCGACCACGGCCCAGCCCTCGCGTGTGCTGCCTGCCGGTACGGCTGCCGGCACAGCCACCCACTCCACCCGGTAGGCGGTGTCGTGCCGGCCCGGATCGCTGAGCGGCCGCTGCCGGCCGGTCAGCCTGCGTGAGACGACCGACGTCACGGTGGCCACCGGGGCACCGGTCGGGTCGGTAATCGAGAGTCCGACCGCGTCTTCTCCCCGCGCGGTCAGCCGGACGCGTACGGACGTGGCACCGACGGCGTGCACGGAGACGCCCTGCCAGGTGAACGGGACCCGGGCCGCCGCCGCCGAGGGGTCCTCGTCCAGCAGGACGGTCGCGTGGAGGGCGGCATCGAGCACCGCGGGATGGATCGCGTACCGATCACCGTCGACACCGCCCGGCAGCTCCACCTCCGCGTACAGATCGTCGCCGTGTCGCCAGGCTGCCCGCAGCCCTTGGAATGCCGGTCCGTATTCGATGCCGCGCTTGGCCAGGAGCGGGTAGGCGTCGACCACGGCGAGCCTGGTCGCGTCGGTCGGGGGCCACGGTTGCGCCGCGGGTGGCGCCGGCTGCTGTTGCGGATCCGACGCGAGGAGTCCGGTGGCGTGGCAGGTCCACGGCACGTCGGAGTCCTCGTCGGTTGACACCGCTTTGGAGTGGATCGTCAGGGTCCGTTCGCCGTTTTGCCCCGGGGCACCGACCGCGACCTGGAGCTGGACGACGCCCCGGGCGGGGAGGATCAACGGCGCTTGAAGCGTCAGCTCATCGATCCGGTCAGCGCCGGTGTGGTGGGCGGCGTGGAGGGACAGCTCGACGAACGCTGTGCCGGGAAACACCACCTGGTTCGCCACCACATGGTCGGACAGCCACGGATGGGTCTTCGCCGAGACGCGGCCGGTGAACAGACACCCCTCGCCGTTGGCGAGCTCGGTCGACGCCATGAGCAGCGGGTGGTCCGTGGTCGAGCCGAGGGCGTCGAGCCCCAGGGCCATCCTGCTGGTGTCCGGCCAGTACCGGTTGCGGGTGAACGGGTAGGTGGGTAGGGGTACTGGTTGTGGTGGTGGTGTCAGGTGGTGGTGCCAGGTGATGTGGTGACCTCGGGTGTGGGCGGTGGTGAGCGTGGTCAGGAGGGTGTGGGTTTCGTCGTGGTGGGGGTGCAGGACGTTGAGGTAGACGACATCCTCACCCCGTCCACCGTCACTGTGGTTGTGGTGGGTGAGGGTGTGTTCGGTGAGGTGGGTGAGGGTGGGAGCGGGACCGAGTTCGAGGTAGGTGGTGACGTGGTGCTGGTCCAGGGTGGTGATGCCCTGGTGGAACCGGACGGGTTGGCGGATGTGGTCGGTCCAGTAGTCGGCGGTGGTGATGTGGTCGGGGTCGGCGACGTCGCCGGTGAGGTTGGAGATGATCGGGGTGTGGGGCCGCTGGTAGGTGACGCGGCTGGCGATGTGGTGGAACTCGGTCAGGATCGTCTCGGTGTGCGGGGAGTGGAACGCGTGTCGGGTGTGTAACACCCTGCCCGCATGGCCCAGGGCGTGTAGCCGGTCAGCCACGGTGTGGGTGGCTTGCGGGTCACCGGAGATCACGGTGTTGGTAGGGGTGTTGTAGGCGGCGATACCGACCCGCGGGTTCAGATGTTCCTCGACCTGGGTGGGGGTGGCCTGGACACTGACCATGACCCCGGCCGGCAACGTGGCCATCAACCGGGCCCGAGCGGTCACCACAGCGGCGGCGTCGGCCAGTGACATCACCCCGGCCAGATGAGCGGCGCTCACCTCACCGACCGAGTGACCGATGAAGTAGTCCGCGCGGAGTCCGTGATGTTCCACCAGCCGGTACAAGGCCACCTGGAGTGCGAACAACGCCGGCTGCGTGTAGGTGGTGTCATCCAACAGCCCCGCGTCAGGACCATCCGCGGCGGCGAACAACACCGACCGTAACGGCCGGTCGAGGTGAGCATCCAGATGGGTGCACACCTCGTCCAACACGGCGGTGAACACCGGCTCCCGACCGTAAAGCCCCCGCCCGGCCCCTACCCGCTGGGAACCCTGACCCGTGAGAAGAACAGCGATCTTCCCCCCGGCCTCGGCATCCCCACACACCACCCGACCAGACACCACCCCCGCGTCCGGCTGCCCCACCCCGAACGCCCGCAACACCGCCTCACCATCACCAGCACCGTTCACCACGACACCGGCACGGAAACGATGCTGGGTCCGTGTCGTGACCAACGCGGCCGCGATGTCAGCGGCCTGGTACCCGGGATGCGCGGCCACATGATCCGCCAACCGCAACGCCTGCGCCCGCAACGCCTCCACCGACCTCGCCGAAAACAACCACGGCACCGGTCCACTACCAGCGCCACCATCGCCGGCGCCGACGTTGCTGGTGTTGGTGCGGGTGTCACCGCCGTCGGTGGTGTCGGTGCCATCGCCGTCGTCGGTGGTGGTGAGAGGTCCGGTGGCGGTGGGGGATCCGGTGGTGTTGGGGGTGGGGGGTGCTTCGAGGATGAGGTGGGCGTTGGTGCCGCTGATCCCGAATGATGACACCGCCGCCCGGCGGGGACGACCGGTGTCCGGCCACGGCACCGTCTCGGTGAGCAACGCGACCCGGCCGGTGTCCCAGTCCACGTGCGGGGTCGGGGCGTCCACGTGCAGCGTGGCCGGCAGCAGGCCGTGCTGGATGGCCTCCACCATTTTGATCACACCCGCGACACCCGCCGCGGCCTGCGTGTGGCCGATGTTCGACTTCACTGATCCCAACCACAACGGATGACCAGCCTCACGGCCCTGCCCGTAGGTGGCCAGCAACGCCTGCGCCTCGATCGGGTCACCCAACGTCGTGCCGGTCCCGTGCGCCTCCACCACATCCACATCCGTGGCGTCCACACCCGCATTGGTCAACGCCTGCCGGATCACCCGCTGCTGCGCCGGACCGTTCGGCGCGGTCAGCCCGTTCGACGCCCCGTCCTGGTTCACCGCGCTACCCCGGATCACCGCCAACACCGGATGCCCGTTACGACACGCATCCGACAGGCGTTCCAGCACCAGCATTCCGACGCCCTCACCCCAGGCGGTGCCGTCAGCCGCCGCCGCGAAGGGCTTGCACCGGCCGTCGGGTGACAGGCCGCGTTGCCGACTGAACTCGATCAGGGCGGCCGGCGTCGACATCACGGTGACACCGCCCGCGAGGGCGAGCGAGCATTCCTGCTTTCGCAGGGCCTGACCCGCTAGGTGCAACGCCACCAATGACGACGAACACGCGGTGTCCACCGTGATCGCCGGACCCTCCAAGCCCAGCGTGTAGGAAATCCGCCCGGAGACGGCGCTGGCCGAGGTGCCCGTCGCCAGGTAGCCCTCGACGCTGTCGAGGATTCCGGTCAGGGCTCTCGTGTAGTCCTGTCCGTTCGTGCCGACGAAGACACCGACATCGCTCGTATGCAACGATTCCGGCAGGATCCCGCTGCGTTCCACCGCTTCCCACGAGGCCTCGAGCACGAGACGATGCTGTGGATCGAGTGCCAGTGCCTCGCGGGGACTGATCCCGAAAAAGTCGGCATCGAAATCCTCCACGTCGTCGAGGAAGTAGCCGTCACGGGTATAGGTCCTGCCCGTGTGGTCCGGGTCGGCATCGTACAGTTCCTTGATCTCCCAGCCTCGGCTCGCCGGGTATTCGCAAACCACGTCCCGCGCTTCCACCAGCAGATTCCAGAGCGCCTCCGGTGATGCGACGCCGCCGGGGAAACGGCAGCTCATGCCGACGATCGCGATCGGCTCGTGTTCCCGATCGTCGACCTCACGCAGCCGACGATTAGCCTGGCGCAGGTCCGCGGTCGCCCGCCGGAGATAGTCGCGCAGCTTTTCGTCATTCACCGTACGGTCACCTCTCGCGGGCCGAAATCATCGGGGAGCCCACCACCTCAGGCCTGCCCCAGTTCCTGGTCCAGCACATCGAACAGTTCGTCGTCCGTCACCGAACCGAGATCGCTGTCCTCGGTCTCCGCACCCGCATTGGACGACGCCGTGCCATTGAGCTTCCACAGCAGGGACCGCAACTGCCGGGTGACCAGAGCTTGCTCGCGGCCGGTCGGCGGGTCGGCCAGCAGGCTCTTCTCCAGGGCCTCAAGGCCGGCGAGGAACGGCGCTGGTCGTACCCGCTCTTGCGGGACGACCTGGGCTAGCAGGTACCGGGCAAGCGCGGCGGGCGTCGGGTAATCGAAGACGACGGTGGCCGGAATACGGATCCCGGTCATGCCGTTCAACCGGTTCCGTAGTTCCAACGCGGTGAGTGAGTCGAATCCGAGGTCCCGGAAGGGGCGCTCCGGGCCGATGGCGTTGCCGGAGCGGTGGCCCAGGACGTCGGCGATCTCATCGCGGAGAATGGTGAGCAGCAGCGCCGGGCGTTGGCCGGCGTCGCGCTCCAACAGTCGGCTCGTCAGGGAGGGACCCTGGTGAGCGATACGGCTCGCCGGAACGAGGTGCCGCAGCATCGACGGCAACGGCCCCGACCCTGCCTGTGCCCGCAGCGCCGCCAGGTTCAGTTCCGCCGGTACCAGCAGCGCCGCCTCGTACGCCAGCGCCGTGTCGAACAGGCCCAGACCCCGCTCCGGTGTGAGCGGATTGACGCCCCGGCGTGCCATGCGGCTCTGGTCGGCCGTGGCGAGTTGGTCGGCCATGGTTCCCGGCTGCGCCCAGAGCCCCCAGGCGAGCGAGACGGCGGGAAGGGCCCGTGCCCGGCGGTGCTGTGCCAGCGCGTCGAGGAACACGTTCCCCGCCGCGTAGTTGCCCTGACCGGCGTTGCCCAGCACGCCGGCGATCGACGAGAACAGGACGAAGATCGACAGGGGTAGGTGCTCGGTGAGCTGATGCAGGTTCCATGCCGCGTCGACCTTGGCCCGGAGAACCCGGTCGAGTCGTTCGGGGGTCAGCGAGGGTAGCGTTCCGTCGTCGAGCACGCCTGCGGCGTGGACCACGCCGGTCAACGGATGCTCGGCGGAGACGCCCTTCAGTACCTGCGCCAGGGCCTGCCGGTCCGCGGCGTCGCAAGCCGCGATGGTGACGGTCGCGCCCAGCTCGGTCAGTTCGGCTTCCAGTTCGGCGGCCCCGTCGGCGTCGCGCCCTCGCCGGCTGACGAGGAGCAGGCGCCGTACCCCGTGCGCGCTGACCAGATGCCGGGCGACGAGTCTGCCGAGACCGCTGGTGCCTCCGGTGATGAGCACCGTACCGGCGAAGGCTGTTACGGTCGGGGAAAGGGCCTGGGTCGACAGGAGAGGCGTGCGGGCCAGACGCGGTGCGTAGAGGGATCCGTTCCGAATCGCCAGCTGCGCCTCTTCGCAGTCCAGCGCCGACGGGAGCATTGCCCGCGACGCCTCCGTGTCATCGATGTCGATGAGCAGGAAACGGCCCGGGTTCTCCGTCTGGGCCGACCGGACCAGTCCCCAGACGGTGGCGCCGGCCGGGTCCGCGACGTCGTCCGGCAATCCGGCGGACACCGCGCCCCGCGTCAGGAGGACCAGCGTGGACGAGGCGAACCGGTCGTCGGCGAGCCAGGACTGCACCATCGCCAGGGCCCGTCGGCCGGCGGCATGAGCGGCAGTGGCCGTATCGGCCGTGGGTGCGGTCTCGCATGATGCGATGACGAACCGAGGCGTCGAAGCGCCAGCGCCGATGCTCGCGCCTAGGTCCTCGATCTTGAGGTACGCCGGCGTGTCGCTGAGCCAGGGGAGAGGCTCACCCAGCACGGCCCGGGACGACGATCCCCTCGGCGGCTCCACGGCATGCCATTCCACCTGGAACAGGGCGTCCTGGTGCTTTCCGTCGGCGGGCAGGTCCCGGCTGGACAGCGGTTGCAACGTCAACGACTCGACGGCACCGACCGTCGTGCCCGACGTGTCCCACATCCGGGCGGCGAACGTGCCGTCGCCGGTGGCGGTCAGTCGTACGCGAACGGTGGAGGCGGGCAGAGGACGCAGCCGTACCCCGGCCAGGGAATGCGGCAGGAGCGCTGTGGCGGCGTGTGCGTCGTTCGCCTCTGCGGCAGGGTGCAGGATCGACAGCGGACGGAACGCACTCTCCAGCAGAGCGGGGTGGAGAACGAAGTCACGGGCGTCCAGTCCCTCGGCGAGTTGGACCTCCGCGTAGATCTCGTCACCGTTCCGCCACGCCGCGCGGATGCCCCGGAACGCCGGACCGTTGTCGAGGCCCGCCTGCGCCAGCTCGTCGTAGAGGCTGTCCACGTCGAGCGCGGTGGCGCCCGGACCGGGCCAGACGAGCCTGCCGGCATCGTCATCCGGTGTGTCGCTGTTCCACAGCACACCGCTGGCGTGCCGCTGCCATGCCTCTCCTGGCTCGTCCCATGCAGTACGGGCGTGGATGGTGAAGCCGCGACCGCCTGTCTCGTCCGGTTGCTCGACCACCATTCGCACCTGCGTGGCGTGCTCCTCGTGCAGCGCTCGGGGAGCGTGCAGGGTGATTTCCTCGACGCTGCCGCAACCGAGGTGGTGTCCGGCGTAGGCGGCCATGTCGACGAACGCGGCCGGCGGCAACACGACCCGCTCGTGGACGGAGCAGTCGTTCAGCCACGGATGCGTTGCGGGGGACAGGGTGCCGGTGAACAGGGCCGCACCCCCGGGCAGGTCGATGGCGGCCGTGAGGAAGCGGTGCTCGGTGGCGTCGAGTCCCAGGGCGCTCGGTGTGGCATTCCTGCCCGGCTCGGGGGTGAGCCAGTACCGATTCCGGGTGAACGGGTAGGTGGGTAGGGGTACTGGTTGTGGTGGTGGTGTCAGGTGGTGGTGCCAGGTGATGTGGTGACCCCGGGTGTGGGCGGTGGTGAGCGTGGTCAGGAGGGTGCGGGTTTCGTCGTGGTGGGGGTGCAGAACGTTGAGGTAGACGACATCCCCACCCCGTCCGCTGTGGGTGAGGGTGTGTTCGGTGAGGTGGGTGAGGGTGGGAGCGGGACCGAGTTCGAGGTAGGTGGTGACGTGGTGCTGGTCCAGGGTGGTGATGCCCTGGTGGAACCGGACGGGTTGCCGGATGTGGTCGGTCCAGTACTCGGCGGTGGTGATGTGCTCGGGGTCGGCGACGTCACCGGTGAGGTTGGAGATGATCGGGGTGTGGGGCCGCTGGTAGGTGACACGGCTGGCGATGTGGTGGAACTCGGTCAGGATCGTCTCGGTGTGCGGGGAGTGGAACGCGTGTCGGGTGTGTAACACCCTGCCCTCATGGCCCAGGGCGTGCAGCCGGTCAGCCACCGCACGGGTGGCTTGCGGGTCACCGGAGATCACGGTGCTGGTAGGGGTGTTGTAGGCGGCGATACCGACCCGCGGGTTCAGATACTCCTCAACCTGGGCGGGGGTGGCCTGGACACTGACCATGACCCCGGCCGGCAACGTGGCCATCAACCGGGCCCGAGCCGTCACCACAGCGGCAGCATCGGCCAGTGACATCACCCCGGCCAGATGAGCGGCGCTCACCTCACCGACCGAGTGACCGATGAAATAGTCCGCGCGGAGTCCGTGATGTTCCACCAGCCGGTACAAGGCCACCTGGAGCGCGAACAACGCCGGCTGCGTGTAGGTGGTGTCATCCAACAGCCCCGCGTCAGGACCATCCGCGGCGGCGAACAACACCGACCGTATCGGCCGGTCGAGGTGAGTATCCAGATGGGTGCACACCTCGTCCAACACGGCGGTGAACACCGGCTTCCGGCCGTAAAGCCCCCGCCCGGCCCCTACCCGCTGGGAACCCTGACCGGTGAGAAGAACAGCGATCTTCCCCCCAGCCTCGGCATCCCCACACACCACCCGAGCAGACACCATCGGCCCGGCCGCCCACTCCCGCAACACCGCCTCACCATCACCGGTGCCGTCCACCACGACACCGGCACGGAAACGATGCTGACTCCGTGTCGTGACCAACGCGGCCCCAATGTCAGCGGCCTGGTACCCGGGATGCGCGGCCACATGATCCGCCAACCGCAACGCCTGCGCCCGCAACGCCTCCACCGACCTCGCCGAAAACAACCACGGCACCAGCCCACCAGCATTGCCACCATCGCCGGTGTCGGTGTCATCGCCGTCGTCAATGGTGAGAGGTCCGGTGGCGGTGGGGGATCCGGTGTTGGTGGGGGTGGGGGGTGCTTCGAGGATGAGGTGGGCGTTGGTGCCGCTGATGCCGAATGATGACACCGCCGCCCGGCGGGGACGACCGGTGTCCGGCCACGGCACCGTCTCGGTGAGCAACGCGACCCGGCCGGTGTCCCAGTCCACGTGCGGGGTCGGGGCATCCACGTGCAGCGTGGCCGGCAGCAGGCCGTGCTGGATGGCCTGCACCATCTTGATCACACCCGCGACACCCGCCGCGGCCTGCGTGTGGCCGATGTTCGACTTCACTGATCCCAACCACAACGGATGACCAGCCTCACGGCCCTGCCCGTAGGTGGCCAGCAACGCCTGCGCCTCGATCGGGTCACCCAACGTCGTGCCGGTCCCGTGTGCCTCCACCACATCCACGTCTGTGGCGTCCACACCCGCGTTCGCTAACGCCTGCCGGATGACCCGCTGCTGCGCCGGACCATTCGGCGCCGTCAACTGACTACTGGCACCATCCTGATTCACCGCACTACCCCGAATCACCGCCAACACCGGATGCCCGTTACGACGTGCGTCCGACAGGCGTTCCAGCAGGACGATGCCGGCGCCCTCACCCCAACCGACACCGTCAGCCGCCGCCGCGAAGGACTTGCACCGACCATCCGGCGACAGACCCCGCTGTCGGCTGAACTCGACGAACGCCGTGGGCGTCGACATCACGGTGACACCGCCCGCGAGGGCGAGCGAGCATTCCTGCTTCCGCAGCGCCTGACCCGCCAGATGCAACGCCACCAACGACGACGAACACGCCGTGTCCACCGTGACCGCCGGACCCTCCAAACCCAGGGTGTAGGAAATCCGACCAGAGGCCACACTGCTGGAACTACCAGTGCTGATATAACCCTCAAAACCAGACGGAGCCGGCTGCAACCGAGAGCCGTAGTCGTTGTACATCACCCCGGTGAACACACCGGTACGGGTGCCCCGCAACGTCTCCGGCGGGATCGCGGCACGCTCCAGCGTCTCCCACACCGTTTCCAGCAGCAACCGCTGCTGCGGGTCGATCGCGAGCGCCTCACGAGGACTGATACCGAAGAACTCCGCGTCGAACTCGTCGGCGTCGTAGAGGAAACCACCCTCCCGGACGTAACTCTTACCCACCCGTTCGGGATCCGGGTCGTACAGCCCCGCCAGGTCCCACCCACGACCCGTCGGGAACCCCCCGATCACGTCCACACCATCGATGACCAGCCGCCACAACTCCTGCGGGGAGTACACCCCACCCGGATAGCGGCAGCCCATCGCCACGATCGCGATCGGCTCATTCGAGCTCTGCTCGAGTTGGCGGGCCCGCTGCCTCAGCCGCTCGTTCTCGAGCAGAGACGCGCGCAGCGCCTCAACCACCTTTTCTGAGGAGGTAGCCGTCATCAGTTCCCCGCTCCAAGCCGAACTTGCGGTTGCCGGCGCGTCGGTCCCGGCAGGCGGATCCCGCCTCGTGTCGCAGGCGTCAGTCCTCCATCGCCAATCTGCTGCCGCCATGGTTCATCTCTTCTCTAAAGTGGCTCTAACCCGCTGGCTCGCGCATCACGAAAGATTAGTGTTAGAGCAGCTTTAGCGAATCGACCGACCCTTGCCAGGACGTATGAGTGCACAGGAATCTGGATTGGGATGGGGGCGACGTGCTTTCCGTATGTGCTCGCTTCCCGGCCGCATCAGGACCGAGTCTGGCACCGGAGGTGACATGAGCTACTACACCGCAAAGGGCCGGGACATCGAGGAAGACCCGGACGCGCCTGTCTCCGCGCGCGCCCTCAATGCCGGTCAGTTGGCCTTTCAGCAGGACCTGGGCAATTCGAGCGCGTTGGAGGCCGGCCAGTTGGCGCTGGCGGCTGCGCTGGCCGCAGGGGCCTATAGGCCGAGCGACGGCCAGGTCAACGCTGCCCTGGGTGACTGCATCGTGGTGGACGGTTTGACCGAAGCCGTCGAAAAACTCGTGACCACGGATCAGGCCGCCTCCGGCGGAGTTGATTCGGCTGAATACGAGGACGGCTTCTACGACGCCGCCGGTAATCGGGTGGGTACCGTCACCGGAACCGCGGTCGTGCTGAGCTACACCCCGCACATGTGGCAATACCACAGCAGCACCACGGAATTCCACGACGGCACCTTCGAAACTAGCGGCGTCATTGACTGCACGGCGATCCTCAATGGCATGACACAAATCCTGCAAGTAGTGGGCCGGAGCGGTCGCTACGCCGGGAAGCGGGGATTCATGACCCTGACGCTGCACGATCACCGGCAGCAGCCGCCGCTCTACCGGACCCAATTCGTCATGCGGTGACGAGCATATCCACGTAGTGAACCGGACAAGGACTGACAATGCCCGAGGATGATGTCGCCATCGCTGAACCCTTTGTGGTGCCGACCCGCCGGAGCCGCCCCTTCGACCCTCCGCTCGACCTGGCGCGGGTACGTGCCCGGCAGCCCCTGTGCCGGCTCTACTACCCCGATGGTCACCAGGGCTGGTTGGTGACCAGCTACGCACTGGCCCGGACGGTGTTGGACGATCCGCGTTTCAGCGCTCGGCTGGATCTGAAGAGGTCGCCGGTCGAGCGGCCGGGATCGACGGCGTTCATGGGTACGACCGCGCCGCCCGGCATGTTCATCGGCATGGACCCGCCGGAGCACACGCGTTATCGGCGCCTGCTGACCAGCGTCTTCACCGGGCGGCGGATGCAGGAGCTCAAGCCCCGGATCGAGGAGATCGTCGACGAGTGCCTCGACGCGATGGAGGAGCAGGGTCCTCCCGTCGACCTGGTGCCGGCGTTCGCGTTGCCGGTTCCCGTCCTGGTGATCACTGAGCTCATCGGTGCGCCGCGAACCCAGCGCGAAGCAATCGAGCGTAACGCCGCCACGTTCGTCAGCCTGGACGCGACCCCGGACCAGGTGCGTCGGGCGATGGGCGAGATCGCCGGCTCACTCAAGGAACTCGTCCAGGACAAGCGTGCCCGCCCCGCGCAGGACGTCCTCAGCGTCCTGACCGAGACCGACCTTGACGACTGGGAACTGGTCAACATCGCCATGCTGCTGCTCGCGGCCGGTCACGAGACGACCGCGAACATGCTGGCGCTGGGTACCTACGCGCTGCTGAGCCACCCGGACCAGTGGCACGCCCTGCGCTCGGACCCCACGCTGATCGACAACGCGGTGGAGGAACTGCTGCGCTACCTCACCGTGGTCCAGTACAGCCCCACCCGCGCCCCGCTCGAGGACATCGAACTCGCCGGACAGGTCATCAAGGCGGGGGAGACCATCGCGATCTCGCTACCGGCCGCCAACCGGGACCCCGAGCGGTTCCCGAACCCGGACACCCTCGACGTCACGTCTTCGATGAGCCCGCACATCGCGTTCGGTCACGGCCTGCACCAGTGCCTCGGCCAGCAGATGGCGCGTCTGGAGATGAGGGTCGGGTTCGAGAAGCTGATCCGCCGGTTCCCGGATCTGCGGATCGCGGTGCCGGCCGAGGACATCCCGATGCGCGAGGACATGAACACGTACGGCGTGCACCGGCTGCCGGTTGCCTGGTGATCCGGAGCACGGGCCGCTGAGCCGGCGGCCGCTCATTCCCTGATCGTGTGAGTCGAAGGAGACACCGTGCTTACGTCCGATGTGTACGTCAAGGGGCTCGGCGTGTTCCTACCGCAGACGGTCAGCGTCGAACAGGCCGTTCAGCGGGGCCTGTACCCGCAGGCCGAGGTCGAAGCGCACCACCTGGGCGGTGCCGCGGTCGCGGGCATGATCTCGGCTCCGGAGATGGCGGTCGCCGCGACCCAGGAGGCGTTCAAGCGGTGCGGCCAGCGGCCGGAGGAGGTCGACCTCCTCCTGTACGCGGACTCCTGGCACCAGGGTCCGGACGGCTGGCAGCCGCAGTTCTTCGTCCAGCGCAGCCTCGGCTGCGACCGCGCCCTCGGGCTCGAGATCCGGCAGGGCTGCAACGGCATGTTCAGCGCGCTGGAGGTGGCGGCCAGCTATCTGCGCGCCGTTCCCGAACGGCAGACGGCCCTGCTCGTCGCGTCCGACAACTTCGGCACCCCGTTGATCGACCGGTGGCGGTCGGGTCCGGGCTTCATCATCGGCGACGCCGCCTCCGCGGTGCTGCTCAGCAAGGAACCTGGTTTCGCCCAGCTCGTCTCGGTGTGTTCGTCGACCGTCCCCGAGGCGGAGGAGGTGCACCGCAGCGGTGAGGCGCTGTTCCCGCCCGGTTGCACCACCGGCCGCGACGTCGACTTCGCTGCCCGCGCCGTCTCCTACAACACCAAGGCCATGGCCCGGCCCGGGGGCTCCGCGGTATGGCCCCGGGTGCACCAGACGATCACCGACGTCGTCGGGCGGAACCTGGCCGAGGCCGGCATCACGACCGACGACGTCACTCGCGTCGCGATCATGAACTACTCCCGGGACATCACCGAGCACCGTTTCCTGGCGGTGCTCGGGCTGCCGCTGTCGAAGTCGGCGTGGGAGTTCGGTCGTACCGTCGGGCATCTCGGCGCCAGTGACCAGATCGTCTCCCTGGACCACCTGCTGACCGCGGGGGAACTCGGCGCGGGGGACCACATGCTGCTGTTCGGCATCGGGCCCGGAGTGACCGTGTCCAGCGCCGTCATCAAGATCCTGCACACCCCCTCCTGGCTCGGCTGAGCCGGTATCCGACTTCGTCGGTCAACTCAAGCGCGTTGCGGACGATGCCCTGTCGTCGGAAGGTGAGACACGCCAATGGCCGTTGCGGAAGGTCACGGACAACCCCCTCTGGCCGGCGCCGAGCCGGTAGCGGTGATCGGCGTCGGCTGCCGGTTCGCGGGGGGCGCCACGAGCCCGGCGCGCTACTGGGAGATGCTGCACGCCGGTCGTGACGGTATCGGCCTCCTGCCCGAGGAGCGGTGGCGGCCCTACGCCGACATGGGCGGCGACTTCGCCGCCGCGCTTCGGCGGGCCACCCGCTGGGGCGGCTTCCTGCCGGACATCGAGGGCTTCGACGCCGAGTTCTTCGGGCTCAGCCCTCGCGAGGCCGAACTGATGGACCCTCAGCAGCGGCTTCTGCTCGAGGTCGCCTGGGAGGCGCTCGAGCACGCCGGTATCCCCCCACAGTCCCTGGCGGCGAGCGACACCGGCGTCTTCGTGGGCGTCGGTTCCGACGACTACGGGCGGCGCCTGCTCGAACACCTGCCCTCCATCGAGGCGTGGACCGGCATCGGCTCCGCCATGTGTGGGGTGGCCAACCGGATCTCGTACGCCCTGGACCTGCGGGGGCCGAGCCTGGCCGTCGACACTGCGTGCTCGGCGTCGATGGTCGCCCTGCACCTGGCCTGTCAGAGCGTGCGGACGGGCGAGAGCCCGGTGGCGCTGGCCGCCGGCGTCAACCTCGTCATCTCCCCGGGGCTCACCCTCACGCTGGATGCCGCGGGCGCCACCGCCCCGGACGGACGTTGCAAGTCGTTCGACGTCACGGCCAACGGGTACGGGCGCGGCGAGGGTGGCGGCGTCCTGGTGCTCAAGCGTCTCAGCGACGCGCGCCGGGACGGTGACCGGGTACTGGCCACCATTCTGGGTAGCGCCGTCAACCAGGACGGGCGTACCAACGGCATCATGGCGCCCAACGCCGAGGCGCAGCGGCACGTGCTGGCCCGCGCCTGCGCGCAGGCCGGGGTGGACCCGCGGTCCGTCGACTACGTCGAGGCTCACGGTACGGGCACCCGGCTCGGTGATCCGCTGGAAGCCTCCGCGCTGAGCGCCGTCTACGGCGCGGGTCGGGAACCCGGAGAACCCTGTCTCATCGGCTCGGTCAAGTCCAACATCGGCCACCTCGAAGCCGGTGCCGGCGTGGCCGGGGTCATCAAGGCGGTGCTCGCGCTGAACCACGGCGAGATCCCGCCCACGCTGAACCACACCACCGGCAATCCGGCGATCGACTGGGACAGTGCCGGTCTGCGTGTGGTCACCGAACCGACCCCCTGGCCCCGGACCAACCACCCGCGCCGGGCCGGCGTGTCCGCTTTCGGATACGGCGGAACCGTCGCCCACCTCGTGTTGGAACAGGCCCCGCCGTCGGCTCGGCGGGAGCCGGCGATGACCGGGGCAGCCGTCGAAGAGCGCCTGTTCCCGCTGTCCGCGGCGTCTGAGGCCGGGCTGCGGGACCAGGCGGGTGAACTGGCGGCCTGGTTGTCGGACCCGTCCGCCGAGGGCACGCTGGCTGACGTGGGGCACACCCTGGGGCTGCGACGATCGCACCTGAGCCGCCGGGCGGCGGTGGTGGCCGGGGATCGGGAGGAACTGGTCGCACGTCTGCGCCGGATCGCCGACGGCAGGCCGGGCGAAGGCATCGCCTCGGGTGCCGTACCTGCCGGGCCCGGGAAGGGTCTGGTCTGGGTCTTCTCGGGGCACGGCTCGCAGTGGACCGGAATGGGCCGGGAACTGCTCGCCGCCGAACCGGCTTTCGCCACCGTCGTCGACACGCTGGCACCCGTCTTCCTCCGCGAGATCGGCTTCTCACCGCGGGCGGTCCTCGACGAGGTGGACCTTGTGGAGATCGACCAGATCCAGACCATGATCTTCGTGATGCAGGTCGGGCTCGCGGAGGTCTGGCGTTCCTACGGCGTCACGCCGGACGCCGTCATCGGACACTCCGTCGGCGAGATCGCCGCAGCGGTCGTCAGCGGCGCGCTGACGCTCGAGGATGGTGCCGTGCTGATCTGCCGACGGTCGCGGTTGCTGCGCCGGGTCGCCGGTCAGGGGGCCATGGCGATGGTCGGGCTGGGCTTCGACGAGGTGGCACGCCGGTTGTCCGGGCGTGCCGATGTGGTGGCCGCCATCGCCTCCTCACCCCTGTCGACCGTGGTCGCCGGAGACCCCGCCGCAGTGGCGGAGGTCATGGGGCGATGGGCCGCCGAGGACATCAACGTCCGGCGCGTCGCCTCCGACGTCGCCTTCCACAGCCCACACATGGACCCGCTGCTCGCCGACCTCGGCGAGGCGGCGTCCGGCCTGTCGCCCGCGTCGCCGCGGATCCCGATGTACAGCACGTCGATGCCGGAGCGCTGCACCACGCCGCTCGTGGACAACGCCTACTGGGTCGCCAACCTGCGCAGCCCGGTACGGCTCGTCACCGCGGTCCAGGCAGCGGCCGAGGACGGATACCGCACCTTCCTGGAAATTTCCAGCCACCCGGTGGTGGCCCATTCGATCGGCGAGACACTGGCCGACACGTACGCCGATGCGTTCGTCGGCGCGTCGTTGCGGCGGGACCAGCCCGAACGAGCGACGTTGCTGGCCAACGCCGGCGCCCTGTACTGCCACGGCATCGGGCTCGACTGGGCGAGGGCGCAGCCGGTGGGCGAGCTGGTCACCCTGCCCACCGTCGCCTGGCAGCGGCGTCCCCTCTGGCGTGACACCCGGCCCGGGGGAGCCGGGCTCGGGTTTGGCCATGACGGCGACTCGCACACCCTGCTCGGCACCGAGGTGCCGGTCGGTGCACATGGCATGCGGCTGTGGCGGACGCTGCTGGACGAGTCGTGCCGGCCGTACCCGGGCAGTCACACGATCAACGGCGTCGAGATCATTCCCGCCGCCATTCTGATCAACACGCTGTTGCGGGCTGCTGCCGACGGCGAGGGCATGCCCGTCCTCAAGGAGGTCGCCCTCCGTGTGCCCCTCACCGACGAGCCCCGCGAAGTCCAGGTCAGCTGTGCCGACGGGGTGCTACGGCTGGCATCGCAGGCGCAGGACCGCGACACCGGGGCTGAACGACCCTGGCTCGTCCACACGAGCGCGCTCGTCGCGGCACCGCACGCCGCGACCCTGCCGTCGCCGGTAGCGGCGCTGGAGGACCTGGCGGCCACAGCCGAGGACCCGGCGGTCGTTCAGCGGCATCTCGCCTCGGTGGGCGTACCCACCATGGCGTTCGACTGGACCGTCGAGGAGCTGCACCGCTGCGCCCGAGGGCTCCGCGCCCGGGTTCGTGCCGAGCCGCCCGACCACCGCGCGGGGGAGTGGGCGCCGCTGCTCGACGCCGCCCTGTCCGTCGCCCCGGTGGCGGATCCGGTACCCGCCCTGCGGATGGTCGCCGGCGTGCGGGAGGTGCGGATCGTCGGCGACCCGCCGGAGACGGCCGTCATTGACATCGTCGTGGACGACGCCGGCTCGGACCTCGTCGACGTGTCGATCAGCGATGGGCACGGTGTCGTGCTGGCCACGCTGACCGGCCTGCGGTATGCGGGCATGCCGGACGTCGCGGCCGGCTCCGTGGCGCCGCAGCACCTGGTCCACGAAACCGTCTGGCGGGAGCTGGAGCTTGCGGCTGCGGACGGCCAGCCGTATCACCGGGAGGTGGTCCTGGTCTCTCCCGACCCACAGACGGCGGGCGACTGGCAGCAGCGCCTGTCGACGGCCGGGGCACGGGTACGCGTGGTGTCCGACCCCGCCGCACTCGGCGGGCGGGTGCCGGCACCGGGTGCCTCGACGGACGTGCTGCTGCTGCCGTCGGTGTCCGGCGGCACGGCCGCGGAGGCGGCGGCCCGGGCCACCTGGCTGCTGGTCTCGACGGCGCAGTGCCTCGCCGGCGGTCCTGCCGCTCAGGCGCCGCGGCTGTGGTGCCTGACCACGGGTGTGCGGGACGGCCGCACCGAGGCCGGTCTTGCACTGGCTCCGTTGTGGGGGCTGGGACGGGTGTTGCGCACCGAGCACCCGGAGCTGTGGGGCGGGATCATGGACGTGACGTGCGGTGACGACGTACCCGCCGACATCGTGCTTCGCCTGTTCGCGACCTCACCGGCCGAGGACGTGATCTCGTTCCGGGACGGTGTCCCCGAGGTCGCGAGGATCACCGCCGTCGAGGGCGCCCCCACGCGTGCGCCGTTCACCTGCCAGGCGGACGGCACCTACCTCATCACCGGGGGATTGGGTGCGCTCGGGCTGGAGGTCGCTCAATGGCTGGTCGAGCGCGGCGCCCGGCGTCTGGTGCTGACGGGCCGCCGCGCCCTGCCGCCACGGGCCACCTGGGACCATCCGGCCGACGACGGCCAGCGTGAGCAGATCAAGGTGGTACGCGACCTGGAGGCCCTCGGCGTCACCGTCCGATCGGTTGCCCTGGACATTGCGGACGCCGAGCGGGCCGCCGTGTTGCTCGACACCGACGGGTTGGGGCTTCCCCCGATCCGCGGCGTCGTGCATGCCGCCGGCGTACTCGACAACCGGATGCTCGCGGACGTCGACGAGGAGTCGGTGCGGACCGTCATGCGGCCGAAGGCCGCGGGCGCGTGGACGCTGCACGAGCTGTTTCCGCCGGGTACCCTCGACTTCTTCGTGCTCTTCTCGTCGTGCGGCCAGTTGCTCGGAATGCCCGGCCAGAGCACCTACGGACCGGCCAACGTCTTCCTGGACGCGCTGGCGGCGTTCCGGCAGGCCACCGACGGCGACCAGAGCCTCAGCCTCGGATGGACGTCGTGGCGGTCCAAGGGTATGTCGGTCAACGAGGTCGTCGACCTTGAGCTGCGGGCCCGCGGGGTGGCCGCGATCTCCGTGCGGGAAGCGTTCGACGCCTGGGACTGGGCGCATCGTCATGGCGGGGCACACTTCACCGTGCTGCGTGTCCTTCCCGTGGAACCCGGTATGGAACGGCCCGTCGTGCTGAGCGAGACGGTGGCCGGCGCTGGTACGGACGACGCGGTGCAAGCGGGACCAGGGCAGGCCGCCGACTTCAGCGGCCTGACCCCCGAGGCGCTGCACAGCCGCCTTCTGGCGGAGGTCACCGAACGGATCGTCGCGGAGATGGGGATGTCCAGCGAGGACCTGGATCCCCGCCGGTCCCTGTCCGAGCAGGGCCTGGACTCGGTGATGACCATCGTCGTACGGCGGAGCCTGGAGAGCCGGTTCCGTCGAGTCCTCCCGGCGGCGTTGCTGTGGCATCAACCGACCGTCACCGCCATCGCCGACCACCTGGCCGAACTGCTGATCGCGGAGGAAGAGGAGCGGGTGGCGGCTGCTGGCGTGTCCACCTGACGCCGGGGATCGGGTGGCGGTGCCGATTTCAGCTCGGCGGAACCCGGCCGGCGTCGGCCTCCCGGCTCGGTGGCGCTGCGGGATCAGTGAAGTGCGGCCAACCCAGCCACGAAACGCCCGCGCCCTCCGTGGTCACCGGCGCTCTTCCGGTCCGGCCCCGGCCCCACCCGATGGGGACGCAGCCATGACACACATCACTGCGGAGCGGACGTGGCGCCGGCCGTTGGCCGGCGATCGCTGCCGAACCAGGTGCTGAGGGCCCGGGACAGGGTGGTGCCGACATGCGCGTCCGAGACGTTGGGGTCCGCCGCCCACACGACGAAACCATCCGGTCGGACCAGCAGTGCGTCCGCGGAGGGCGTCGCGCAGCGCGCGGAAAAGAGATCCACACGGTGACCCCAACCGCTCTGCACGGCACCTAGGGGCCGATCACCGCTCAGGTCGAGCAGGAAGGGCCGGCCCGCCCGCAGGAGACCGGAAACGCGGTCCGCGGCTGGACAGCCGTCGAGCGCCAGGTCGGGAACCAGCCGGCCGACGAGGGGGTGGACCTCCTGATCGTCTGCCTGGGCAACCGGGTAACGAACGTCGGAGCCGTGTACCGTCTCGGCGATGTGCCGGAGCGGCTCGGCGTACCGCACCAGCTCACCCACCAGGTCGCGCAGTGCGGCCCCGTCGGGCGTCACGGCCATCATCCGAGCCTGCGCCCGGGTGTGCGCCAACGTGCGTGCGGCCGCGGCGTGACGTTCCGTGTGGTACGAGTCCAGCAGCCCCGGCGGCGCCCATCCCTGCACCTGCGCGGCTAGTTTCCACCCCAGGTTGATCGCGTCCGACATGCCGGCGTTGAGCGCCGAACCACCCGCCGGGAACAGGTGGGCCGCGTCGCCGGCCAGCAGCACGCGGCCGGCACGGTACCGCTCCGCCTGCCGGGCCTGCGTGACGACGAGGGACAGCCAGCGGGGCTCGCTCATCGGCAGATCGGCGCCGAGCACGCGGCGTACGGCCGCACGAAGCTCATCCAAGGTCGCCGCGGTTCCCGCGTCGGCGGCCGCAGGGTTCGCCTCCGTCACCGACACGATGTGCACACCCGGACCGAACGCCATGATGCCCAGCCGGCCGTGCGGCGTGTAACTCCAGCCCAACGGCAACCGGCCGGCGCCGGGCACGTCCAGCCCGCCGTCTGCTGCGACGAACTGCTCGGGGATGACGACGTGGCCGATCCTCGTCACATCGGTGTTGACCGCGCCGGGAAACGCGATGCCGGCCTGCTCGCGTACGAGGCTGTGTGCCCCGTCGCAGCCGACGACGTACGACGCCCGCATCCGTCGGTCACCGTCGGGGCCCTGGACGTCGACCGTGACCCCGTCGTCATCGGGGGACACCGACGTCACCCGGTGCGCGCGGCGGATCTCGACGTCGCGTTCGAGGACACACTCGGTGAGCAGCGCCTCCAACCGTGGTTGCGGCAATGCCAGCAGCTGCAGCGGGCTCTCCGTCAACTGCGAGAGCCGCAGCGTCACCGCGCCGAAGGTGAACGCCGGTGGCGCTCCGACGAACCGCGCCTCGGTGCGGAACCGGTCCAGCAGGCCGCGGTACCGCAGCAGCTCCACGATCTGCCCGACGAGGCCGTTGGCCTTGGGTTCGGTCCGCGGTGCCGGCGCCTTCTCCAGCACGAGGGGAGACACCCCGGCCAGGGCCAACTCGTACGCCAGCATCAGTCCGGTCGGGCCAGCGCCAATGATGATGACGTCAGATCGCAACCTGGCCTCCGTTCGCTCGGAGCCATCCTTCGACGTCGGCCTAAAGCCGGCCTAACCCCCGGCGCGTCGGGTGCCGGCGCTGGTGCCGAACCCGGGAAAAGTCCGGGGTTGGGTCGTCTTTAGCGGTCCTGCATACGCTGTCCGGTCAGCAGAGAAGGAGACGTGTGATGCGGGTTCTGTTCATCACGATGCCGGCCGTGCCGCACTGGTTCCCCATGGTGCCGTTGGCGTGGGGATTCCGGGCCGCCGGGCACGAGGTTCGCGTCGCCGGCTCGCCTCCCATCCTCGGCGCCATCGCCAGCACCGGACTCGCCGCCGTGCCGCTGACGACCGGCTACGACTCCCGGCCCCGCTCGCGGCAGAGCACCGGGGGAGGAGCGCCCGCCGCCGACGGTGCGGCGGAAGTCTCCGCGGACGAGAAGCTGCGCAGGTTCATGACCTCGCAGCCCGACGCGATGGTGAACAAGCTCGCCAGCCAGGCGGAGGCCATGGTGACGGACCTGCTTCCGCTCATCCGCGACTGGCGACCCGACCTCGTCCTGGCCGATCCGATTCCCTTCGCGGCCCCGCTCATCGCGGAAATGGTCGGCGCACCGTTCGTACGGATGCTCTGGGGGCCGGTGATGTTCCTGGAGAACCCGCAGACCGCGGCCGTCCTGCCCCCGGAGGTCGTGGCAAAGCTGTGCGCCCGCTACGGGGTGACGGTTCGCGACGATTACGCCGCGCGAACCATCGATCCGTGCCCGCCGCGGATGAGCACCGGGAACGTACCCAATCGGATCTTCATGCAGTACGTGCCGTACAACGGGCCGGGTGAGCTGCCGCCCTGGCTGGTCGCTGCGGGCGAGCGTCCGCGCGTGTGCCTCACCTGGGGAACGTCGACGGCCCGGATGCTCGGTGACGAGACCTTCCTTCTTCCGCAGATCGTGACCGGACTGGCGGGCCTCGACGTCGAGGTCGTCGTGGCGGCCAACGCCGCGGACCGTCAGCGGCTCGGGCCGGTGCCGGAGAACGTCCGGGTGATGGAGAGCCTGCCGCTGAACCTGCTGTTGCCGACCTGCGCCGCGGTGGTGCACACGGGCGGTTCCGGCACCACCCTCACCGCCGCCGCGCTGGGCGTCCCGCAGGTGGCGGTGGTGGAGCGATTCGGAGAACAGCGGTTCAACGCCGAGAAAATGGCCGCCGCGGGGGCGGGCATCAGGGTGGCGCCGGAGGACATCAGCGCCACGACCGTCACCGCGGCGACCTCGGCGGTCCTCACGGACACCTCCTTCCGCACCGCGGCCGCCGAGCTCAGCGCGGAGATCCGCGCCCTGCCGACACCCGCGGAGGTGGTAGGCGCGCTGGTCGAGGTGGCGACCGGCGGTTCCGGCCGGGCCGGCCGGAACCGCCGGGTCGCGTAGGGACGCGGGCCCAACGCGGTGTCACCACCGCGAACACCTGCTCGGAAACGCGGTTAGCTCGTCGTCGACGCGGCGAACTGCGCCTCGTACAGCCGGGAGTAGGCGCCACCCGCGTGCAGTAATTCCTCGTGGCGGCCGTGCTCGACGATCGCGCCCGACTCCATCACCAGGATCACGTCCGCGTCGCGGATGGTGGAGAGCCGGTGGGCGATGACGAAGCTGGTGCGGTCGCCGCTCAGCCTGATCATGGCCTGTTGGATCAGCATCTCGGTCCGGGTGTCCACCGAACTGGTGGCCTCGTCGAGGATGAGGATGCCCGGATCGGACAAGAACGCGCGCGCGATGGTGATGAGCTGCTTCTCTCCCGCGCTCAGCTCGGTGCCGGAGTCACCGATCACCGTGTCGTAGCCGTCCGGCAGCGTACGGATGAACCGATCCGCGTGTGCCAGCAGCGCGGCCTGTGTGACCTGCTCACGGGTCGCGCACTCGTGGCCGTAGGCGATGTTGTCCGCGATCGTGCCACCGAACAGCCAGGTGTCCTGGAGCACCATGCCGATGTGGGACCGCAGCTCCCCCCGGGACATGGTCGCGATGTCGGTGCCGTCCAGGGTGATCCGGCCGCTGTCCAACTCGTAGAACCGCATCAGCAGATTCACCAGCGTCGTCTTGCCCGCGCCCGTCGGTCCGACGATCGCGACCGTCTGACCCGGTTCCACCACCAGTGACAGGTCGGTGATCAGCTCCTTGTCGGCGCTGTAGCGGAACGACACATTCTCCAACACGACCCGTCCGCGAACCTGCGGCAGCCGGGCTCCCGGGACCGGGTCCGGGGGCTGCTCGCCGGTGTCGAGCAGATCGAAGACCCGCTCCGCCGATGCCACCCCGGACTGCAGCAGGTTGGCCATGCTGGAGATCTGAGTGAATGGCTGGCTGAAGAGGCGGGAGTACTGGATGAATGCCTGCACCTCACCGATCGACAGGGCGCCGGCGGTGACCCGCAGGCCGCCGATGACCGCCACCAGCACATAGTTGAGATTGCCCATGAACACCATCGCGGGCTGGATGACGCCCGACATCGCCTGGGCCCGACGGCCGGAGCGGTACAACGCCTCGTTGTGCTCATGGAAGGTCGCTGCGGCCTGCTCCTCCCGGCCGTAGACCTTCACCACCGCGTGCCCGGTGTACATCTCCTCGATGTGTCCGTTGAGCTGGCCCGTGGAGCGCCACTGCTGGACGAACTCGCCCTGCGACCGTTTGGCGACGCGTGAGGCCAGGTACAGCGACACCGGTACGGTGACGACCGCGACGAGCGCCAGCAGCGGAGATATCCACAGCATCATCGCGAGGACGCCGATGAGCGTGAGCAGCGAGTTGACGATCTGCCCCAGCGTCTGCTGCAGGACGAGTTGCACGTTGTCGATGTCGTTGGTGGTGCGGCTGAGAACCTCGCCGCGGGACGTGCCGTCGAAATACGACAGCGGGAGGCGGGACAACTTGGCCTCGACGTCGTTGCGCAGGCGGTAGACGGCTCGCTGGATCACCGTGGTGGCGAGGCGACTCTGCGCGATGGAGACGATGCCGGCCGCCACGTACAACGCCAGCACGACGAGGAGCACCGTGGTGAACGCGTGGAAGTCGATGCCCCGACCGGGAACGAAGTTCACGGAGCGCAGCATGTCCGCGATGCCGCCGCGGCCCTGCTGCCGCAACTGCTCCAACGCCTGACCCTTGGTGACGTCGGCGGGCATGGTCCGGCCGATGACACCGGCGACGATGATGTCGGTCGCGCGTCCGATGATCTTCGGTCCGAGGACGGTCAGGGTGACACTGGCCGTGCCGAGCGCGAGAACCGTGCAGACCAGTCCCCGCTCGGGCCGCAGCAGCGCGGCCAACCGGCGGCTCGATGCCGTGAAGCTGCTCGGCTTCGCGCCCGGGCCGCCGGTCATGAGTCGGGCCAGGTTCGCCGCTGGCGCGGCTTCGCTCTTGGGCGCCGTTTTCTGGAGGGTCATGCCGCTGCCCCCTCGGGGATCTGGGAGAGCACGAGCTCCCGGTAGGTCGGGCTGGACTCCATCAGTGCGGCGTGGGTTCCTGTGCCGACCACCCGGCCTTCGTCCAGGACCACGATGCGGTTGGCGTTCCGGATGCTGCTGACGCGCTGGGCGACGACGATGACGGTGGCGGACTCGGTCTCCTGTGCCAGCGCCGCACGCAGCGCCGCATCGGTGGCGTAGTCGAGCGCCGAGAACGAGTCGTCGAAAAGGTAGATCTCCGGCCGGCGGACCAGCGCGCGGGCGATCGCCAGCCGCTGCCGCTGCCCGCCGGAGACGTTGCTGCCTCCCTGTGCGATCGGTGCGTCCAAGCCGCCGTCCATGAGCTGCACGAAGTCCTTGCCCTGCGCCACCTCGAGGGCGTGCCAGAGCTCCTCGTCGGTCGCCTCCGGGCGGCCGTAGCGCAGGTTGGACGCCACCGTCCCCGAGAACAGGTACGGGTTCTGCGGCACGTAGCCGATGAGCGAGGTCAGCAGCCGCGGATCCATGTCCCGCACGTCGACACCGTTGATGAGCACCTGGCCGCTGGTGACGTCGAACAGCCGGGGGATCAGGCCGAGCAGGGTGCTCTTTCCGCTTCCGGTGGAACCGACCACTGCTACGGTCTCGCCGCGTCGGGCGACCAGGTCGATGTCCCGAAGTACCAGCTCCGCCGACTCGGTGTAGGCGAAACTCGCATGCCGTAGCTCCACGTGCCCGGATTCCTCGACCCGGCGCGTCGGTGCCCCGGACGGCGACACGGTGGACGCGGTGGCCAACACCTCGTGGACGCGTTCGGCACACACCTCTGCCCTTGGTAGCAGCATGAACATGGACGTCGCCAGGATCACGGAGGTGAGCAGTTGCACGAGGTAGGCCAGAAATGCCGTCAAGGCACCGACCTGCATCCCACCGCTGTCGATGCGAAGCGCCCCGAACCACATCACGGCGACGCTGCACAGGTTCACCACCAGTATCACTCCGGGTATCATCAGCGCGCTCACCTGGCCGCTGCGGATGCTGACATCCATGAGCTCCCGGTTGGCCTGCGCGAAGCGCCGCTGCTCGTGCGCCTCCTTGACGAAGGCCCGGATGACCCGGATGCCGCTGATCTGCTCGCGCAGCATCCGGTTGATCGCCTCGATACGCTGCTGCATGTCCCGGTACAGCGGTCGCATGCGATGCATGAGCAATCCGATCACGACCGCCAGAACCGGCATGAGTACCAGAAGTGCGCCGGAGAGCGGTACGTCCTGGCCGAGGGCCATGACGATGCTCCCGACCGCCACGATGGGCGCGGATACCATGATCGTGAACACGAGCAGTGCGACCATCTGAAGCTGCTGGACGTCGTTGGTGGTGCGGGTGACCAGTGAGGACACGCCGAGCCGGCCGACTTCCCGCGCCGAGAAGCTCTGTATCCGCTCGAACATCTGCGCACGGAGGTCTCGCCCCAGAGCCATGGCCAGCTCCGCGGCGAAATACACCCCGCCGGCCGCGCAGATCACCTGCAGCACGGTCACCGCCAGCATGACGCCGCCGGTGCGGAGGATGTAGCCGTTGTCTCCTTTGATGATCCCTTGATCGATGATGCCGGCGTTCAGGGTCGGCAGCCACAGGATGGCGATGGCTTGGACGAGTTGGAGTAGAATCAGAAGCGCGGATGGTGTAGGATGTAGACGTACGTGCCGGACAAGCATGCGTAGGACCATGGGTTCCTCTCTTGTGGCGAGTGAACAAGAGCGCAGATGGACTCATTATCCATGAAGCGTGCGAGTCGGGCCGCGCTTGGCGTCCACGCGCGTTCTGCGGCGAGGCTGTCCGGCGTTCGTTTTCGTGTACGGTGAACCCTGCGGTGGCGTTCAGGCCGAGCATTGTTGGACGCTTTCGATGCTCGCCAGCCCGGTGCCCCGTGAGCTGGCCATGATCCGGCCCGGTCCGCCGCTTTGTGCGGTGGTTGCCCGACGTCAGATCGGCGACCGAACGCGCGGGCCGCTGCCGAGCCCGCCGAGATCGGCGCCCTGCCCGTCGCGGTCGCCCGATCCCGCGGCCTGCTCGGAAACCCCGCCCCGACCCAAGGTCCGGGAGAAGGACTGCCGTGCGGCGGGCAGGCAACGCTACGCGGGCCCGGCCGCGGCAAGCTCGCCACCATCGTCGGCAAGGGCTACCGCCGACATCGAACCCGGCGGCCACCGGGTGACCGAGGTCCGGATGAACGCCCCTTCACCCGGACCCCCGCACCGCCGTTCTCGGCGAGAGTGGCCCCGACGCTTCTGAGGTCACCGCCGGGCCTGCTCCGCTCAGAGTCATCGCGGCGCTCATGCTCGTCGCGCCACTGTCGACACGCCGGCTCGCTTGCGCTCCCACCGGAGGGTCCGCCACGGATCGGACCGCAGCCTCTCGTCGTCCCGCTCGAACCGGAACCCCGGTTCAGGCCTTCGCGATGGGCAGCGTCTGAATGCCGTTCCCCATGATCGACGGAATCGCCTCCAGGTCGTCCAGGTCCACGGCGGCACGCAGTCGTGGGAAGCGGGAGAACAGGGCCGGGATCGCGATCTCGGCCTGCAGCCTGGCCAGCCGCGCCCCGATGCAGAAGTGCACGCCGTAGCCGAAGGTCAGGTGCGGCGACGGCTGACGACTGATCTTGAATTCACCGGCGTCGGGGCCGTAGGCGTCGCTGTCCCGGCCGACCACGGCCCAGGAGAGCACGATCGCGTCGCCCTTGCGGATGGTGACCTGCTCGTCGAGCACGATGTCCTCAACGGCGAAGCGGAGCGGCAGGTATCCGACTGGAGCGTCCCAGCGCAGGGTCTCCTCGATCGCCGCGCTCCATGACAGCTGGCCGGACTGCACCAGATCACGCTGTTCCGGGTGAGTTAGCAGAGAGCGCACGGTATTCGTGATGAGCCGCGCCACTGAGGTGCCGGCACCGAGAAACGCCACCAGGACGCCGAGGATCTCGGTGTCGGTGAGCACCTCGCCCTCCGGGGTCGCCGCAGTGAGCAAGGCGCCGATCACGTCGTCACCCGGATTGCGGTCGGCGTCGGCCCGGCGCCCGGCCAGGAACGACACCAGCATCTCGTAGAGCGCCCGCCCGTTCTTCTGCCTCACCTCGGGCTCGAACTCGTTCGCGCTCCCCAGCGACAGCCGGAGCATCTCAGCGCGCCGTCCGACCGGGAAGTCGAACAGGTCGCAGTTGATCGCGACCGGCAGCGGCCAGGCGAACTGCGAGATCAGGTCCACGCTGTCGGCCTCTTCGAGCGTGGACTCCATCTGGTCGAGGTACTCGCTGACTCGCCGTTCCACGACGGGTCGGAGCTCCGCGACACGGCGGGGTGTCAGAGCCCTGGTCGCCAAGCCGCGCAACCGTCGGTGGGCGGCGCCGTCCGTCGACGACATCGACGGCGGCAGGACGAACTCGGCAAGCGGCCAGTCCGCCGGCAACCCACCGTCGGCCAGGATTTGCCAATGCTTCGGATTGGCCGCGATCCGCGGATCGCCGAGCAGATTCCGCAGCAGGTGGTAGCGCGTCACCGACCAGGCGGGAACGCCACCTGGCAACTCCACCAGAACGGCTGGACCTTGCTCCCGCAGTTGGGCGCTCTGCCTGTGCAGGCCCCGGCTGGACGGATCCAGTCGGACCGGGACCGGGTGCGATGTGGCCACGGCTCTTCCTTCACTTCGTGGACGGTTGTTCCCGACACCGACCACGGCGAGGTCGGGTTGCTGCCGGCGTTCCATCGTGATCGGGTTTGACGCCTGTATATGTGGTTTCCCTGCATCACTGCGGCCAGTACGTCGTCTCCAGGTATCTTTCAATCCTGTGCTAAAGAGGTGCTAACGCTATGGGAAGGCTGATGAAGCCGCAGGTTAGGCTCACTTTAGGGGTCTCGAAGATGCTTCCCGAACAGCGTTGTTGTCAGATACCGGCCATCAACTGAGTGAGGATTCCGCGTCGACGGCAATCAGGTTCCCCAATGCCGTTTCCGTGGGTTGGCCGAATCGTGGCCGGGGCGGCGCGTGTGCGGGGCACAGCCTGACGGCCCATGCACAGCCTCCCCGTCGCCTGTTCATCCACGAGGGCTGCGCCGGCGGGAGAGCGACCGAACCGGTGCGGCGCCCCAACGCCGGCCGGCCCGAACGAAGGAGAAGAAATGGTCAGACCGGACGCCATCAGCGATCCGCGGGTACGTAGTGTGCTGGACCGCATGAATGCTGAGAACATTGCCTCGTTCGAAAAGGTGAACAGCCGGGCGATGGCGGCGGACACCTGGAGCAGCGACCCGTTCGACTTCGCAGAATGCCCACTGTCGATCAGTACCGAACTCGGTGAACTCCTCTACCTGCTGACCCGCGCCACTCGGGCCACCCGAGCCGTCGACTTCGCCACCTCCGTCGGGACGTCGTTGATCTACCTCGCCGCCGCGATCCGGGACAACGGGGGCGGCATCGTGATCGGCTCCGAGTTGGTGCCGGCCAAGGTCGAGATCGCCCGGAAGAACGTCGCCGAGGCAGGACTGTCCCCGTTCGTCGAGATTCGGACTGGTGACGCCCGCAGCACGCTCGCCGACGTCGGAGGCCCGGTGGACATCGCGGTGATCGACGGCTTCCAGGCGAGCGACCAGGGCTGGAGCCCGGCGGGAGGCTCCTCGTTGGCGCTGGAGGTGCTCCGGTTGCTCACCCCGCAGCTGCGTCCCGGTGCAATGCTGATCAACGACAACGCCGAGCCCGACTACCTGGAGCATGTCAGGACGCCGGCGAACGGCTTCCACTCCACGTGGATCCCCCTGATGCCACAGCTGTCAGAGGCGGACCGGCGCAAGGTCGGCGCCCTGATGCAGGCATTGCCCGCCGACTCACCGCTTCGTGCGCTGATGCCCACGGTCCCCGGGGCGGAGCTGTCTGTCCGGGACTGACCCCCGCTGAGACCCGGGGGACGGGGCGGGCGTGACCGGCCAGTTGTCCGTCCCGGACAGGACTCCCACCCCGCCACTAGAGATACGCCAGGGGCACGGCGGCACGCTGGAGCTGCGGCCGGCAGTCCCCCATGCGGTCCCAGCACCCACCCGGCGCCGGCGCTCGACTCGGACGACCTCGGCACCGAGGTCGTCGACGCGCGTAGCAGATCCGGGGTCCATCATCGTGTACACCGAGACCAGTCGGACCAGGCCCGGCTGGTCTCGGTGCGCTGGGCGCTGGTCTGTCGGCGGGCCAGGCGCTCGCTTGTCGGTGGTTGCGGCTCCCACCGTCTGGCGGCGGGTTCGTGCGTCGGCACGGGATCCTCGTCGCTCATCTCCGTGATCGTCACCAGCCGCGGGATCAGCCACTGATGGTCGCAGTACGCCCCGTGGGCCGCGCCGTCGGCGTGCACCTGGAGCCGCCGATGCCAAAGGTCGACCCGTCTGCGGCGAGCCGACGGGACTCACGCCGGCCCGTCCGTTCGGGCGCTCGCCGGTACGTATCGATGAGGACCTGCTGCCCGGACGTGACGCGCATGCTCGGACACCGCCTGTCGGGCGCTGACACCGGCGCTGGGAATGGCGACGGTCAGGGGCGGCCGACTCCCTACCAGCACCGCGCACGATCATGGTCACGGCACCTGTTGCCGTCTACTGGCCGAGCGCGAGGCGCACCAGGTCGTCCACGTCTCCCTCCTCGATGGTGCTGCGTCGTTCGTCCGACTCGGTGACCGCGAACGGCACCGCGTTCCTGGCCAGTCGCATCAGGGTCTCCAACAATCCGGCGTCGCGAATCCGGTCGAGGGGAATCGACGCGATCGCCTCCCGGATCTCGGCGTCCTCGTCCGGCAGCGGGGTCGCCCCGTCCGGCGCGAGCGCCTCGTGCAGGTACCGGGCCAGGGCGGCAGGGGTGGGATGATCGAATGCCAGCGTCGGCGGCATGCGCAGATCGGTGACGGCACTGAGCCGGTTGCGCAGTTCGACGGCCGAGAGCGAGTCGAACCCCATGTCCAGCAGTCCACGTTCCGGCTCGATGGAGGCGGCCGAGGCGTGTCCGAGCACCGCGCTGATCTCATGGCGTACGAAATCCAACAGGACGTCGCGCTGGTCGTTCCCAGACAGCCCGGACAGGCGCTGCATGAGCGCGACCTGCCCTCGCCGGGCACCGGTGGCCGGGTGGGTGGGACCGCCGACGAGGTCCTGCAGGATCGGGGGCAGAGTCCCGCGGTCCGCCAGCCCGTACAACGCGGCCCGATCCAGGCGAGCCGTGACGAGCTGGGCCTCGTCGGGCATGCCCAGCGCGGTATCGAGGATGGCGAGTCCCTGGTCCGCTGGCAGCGCGAGGATGCCGTTGCGCTGGATCCGGATACGACTCGTGCGGTCGAGTGATCCCGCCATGCCGTCCGGCCCGTCCCAGGGACCCCAGTCCAGCGACGTGGCGGGCAGTCCCAGCGAACGCCGGTGATGCGCGAGAGCGTCGAGGAACGTGTTGGCGGCGGCGTAGTTGGCCTGCCCCGGATTGCCCAGCGTGCCGGCGAGCGAGGAGAACAGAACAAAGGCCGAGAGGTCGAGCCCGGCGGTCAGCTCGTGCAGGTGCCAGGCTCCGTCGACCTTGGCACGGAGTACGGCGTCCAGGGACTCCGCGGTGAGAGACGCGATGGTGGCGTCGTCCACCGCTCCAGCAGTGTGTATCACCGCCGTGAGTGGGTGCTCGGGGGGAACTGACGTGAGGAGCTCGTACACCGCGTCGCGATCCGCGGCGTCACAGGCGGCGACCCGTACCTTCGCCGCGCCCAGTTCGGTGAGCTCGGCGACCAGCGCGGCGGCGGTCGGCGCCGCCGCGCCCTGCCGACTGGCGAGCAGCAGATGACGGGCTCCGTACGAGGTCACCAGATGACGTGCCGTGAGCGCACCGAGCGCACCCGTTCCGCCCACCACCAGCACCGTTCCCTCCGGATCGAGCGTGAACCCGGCGGAGTCGACCCCGTCAGCGTCGGCCCGGGCCAGTCGGCACACCTGCGGGACGCCAACGCGTACCGCCATCTCCGGTTCATCGCATCCGAGAGCGGTGGGCAGCGCCTTGATGGAAGCCGGATCGTTGTCGAGGTCGACGAGGGCGAATCTGCCGGGGTTCTCACTCCGGGCGGAGCGGATGAGCCCCCACAACGCCGAGTGGGTGAGGTTACGTACCTCTTCCGTCGGGTCCACGCCCATCGCGTGCCGAGTGACGACGACCAACCGAGACTCCGCGAGTCGTTTCTCGCCGAGCCATTCCTGTACGAGCGTCAGCACACGGTGGGTGGCGGCACGGGCACCTACGGGGACGCTCGAGCCAGCGTGACCGCCGCAGGGAGCGAGCACCGTACGAGGTACGGGCAGGCCGCTGTCGATGGCCTCGACAAGCGCGGCCAGGCTCGGGTAGGCGTTCACCGGGGTGTGGGACATCAACGCCGGAGCCAACTCCAGGTCGCTTCCCACGATGGCGATCGGCTCGGACGCCGGCGCCGCGGGTACTGCCAGTCGCTTCCAGCGGGGGCGGAAGAGCGAATCACTTCGCCGCGCAGCGGCACGGGCGAGCTGCTGAGAGTCGACCGGTCGGACAGAGAGCGACTGGATCGTGGCGACCGGCGTGCCCCGGTCGTCCATGAGGGTGATGGCCAGCGTATCGGCACCGGTGGGCGACAGCTTCACGCGGACCGTGTTGCCGGGATCGGAATGGAGGGTGACGCCGGTCCAGGAGAAGGGGAGTTGGATGGTGGTGTGGTCGGGGTGGTGGAGGGTGAGAGCGTGTAGCGCGGCGTCGAGGAGTGCGGGGTGGATGGTGTGGTGGTGTGGGTGGGGGGTGGCAGGGAGGTGGACCTCGGCGTAGAGGTCGTTGTGGTGTTTCCAGGCGTGGCGTAGGCCTTGGAAGGTAGGGCCGTAGCGCAGGCCCCGCTGGTCGAGGTGGTGGTAGAGGTTGGTGGTGTCCAGCCTGCTGGCATGGGTGGGTGGCCAGACGATGGCGGGGACGGCGGGAACGCCGGCGGTGCCGGTGGTGACCTCGGCGGTGACGTGGTCACTCCAGGGACCCGCCGTGGTGGTGTGCGCGCGGGAGCGGATGGTGCAGGCCCGATGGCCGGTGGCGTCCACCGGACCGATAACGAGTTGAATGTCGGTGGCGGTGTCACCGGACAGGGCAAGCGGCGTGTGGATGACCAGATCGGTGATGGTGTGATGACCGGTGTGGTGAGCGGCGTGCAACACCATGTCGACGAACGCGGTCGCGGGAAGCAGGCAGTGGTCCCCGATGGTGTGCTCGGCCAGCCACGACGGGGCGCTGGGGTGCAGCGTGCCGGTGAACACGTGAGTGTCGTCAGGAAGTTCCAGCACGGCCGGTAGGAGCGGATGACCGGTCGGGGCAGCGTGAACAGGCACGACAGGGTCAGCGGCCAGCCAGTACCGATTCCGGGTGAACGGATAGGTGGGTAGGGGTACCGGTTGTGGTGGTGGTGTCAGGTGGTGGTGCCAGGTGATGTGGTGACCCCGGGTGTGGGCGGTGGTGAGCGTGGTCAGGAGGGTGCGGGTTTCGTCGTGGTGGGGGTGCAGAACGTTGAGGTAGACGACATCCCCACCCCGTCCGCTGTGGGTGAGGGTGTGTTCGGTGAGGTGGGTGAGGGTGGGAGCGGGACCGAGTTCGAGGTAGGTGGTGACGTGGTGCTGGTCCAGGGTGGTGATGCCCTGGTGGAACCGGACGGGTTGCCGGATGTGGTCGGTCCAGTACTCGGCGGTGGTGATGTGCTCGGGGTCGGCGACGTCACCGGTGAGGTTGGAGATGATCGGGGTGTGGGGCCGCTGGTAGGTGACACGGCTGGCGATGTGGTGGAACTCGGTCAGGATCGTCTCGGTGTGCGGGGAGTGGAACGCGTGTCGGGTGTGTAACACCCTGCCCGCATGGCCCAGGGCGTGTAGCCGGTCAGCCACGGTGTGGGTGGCTTGCGGGTCACCGGAGATCACGGTGCTGGTAGGGGTGTTGTAGGCGGCGATACCGACCCGCGGGTTCAGATACTCCTCAACCTGGGCGGGGGTGGCCTGGACACTGACCATGACCCCGGCCGGCAACGTGGCCATCAACCGGGCCCGAGCCGTCACCACAGCGGCGGCGTCGGCCAGTGACATCACCCCGGCCAGATGAGCGGCGCTCACCTCACCGACCGAGTGACCGATGAAATAGTCCGCGCGGAGTCCGTGATGTTCCACCAGCCGGTACAAGGCCACCTGGAGCGCGAACAACGCCGGCTGCGTGTAGGTGGTGTCATCCAACAGCCCCGCGTCAGGACCATCCGCGGCGGCGAACAACACCGACCGTAACGGCCGGTCGAGGTGAGCATCCAGATGGGTGCACACCTCGTCCAACACGGCGGTGAACACCGGCTCCCGACCGTAAAGCCCCCGCCCGGCCCCTACCCGCTGGGAACCCTGACCCGTGAGAAGAACAGCGATCTTCCCCCCGGCCTCGGCATCCCCACACACCACCCGAGCAGACACCATCGGCCCGGCCGCCCACTCCCGCAACACCGCCTCACCATCACCGGCACCGTCCACCACGACACCGGCACGGAAACGATGCTGACTCCGCGTCGTGACCAACGCGGCCGCGATGTCAGCGGCCTGGTACCCGGGATGCGCGGCCACATGATCCGCCAACCGCAACGCCTGCGCCCGCAACGCCTCCACCGACCTCGCCGAAATCAACCACGGCACCGGTCCACTACCAGCGCCACCATCGCCGGCGCCGACGTTGCTGGTGTTGGTGCTGGTGTCACCGCCGTCGGTGGTGTTGGTGCGGGTGTCACCGCCGTCGGTGGTGTCGGTGTCATCGCCGTCGTCGGTGGTGAGAGGTCCGGTGGCGGTGGGGGGTTCGGTGGTGGTGGGTTTGGGGGTGTTTGTGCTTACGGTGGGGGGTGCTTCGAGGATGAGGTGGGCGTTGGTGCCGCTGATGCCGAATGATGACACCGCTGCCCGGCGGGGACGGCCGGTGTCCGGCCATGGCACCGTCTCGGTGAGTAGCGCGACCCGGCCGGTGTCCCAGTCCACGTGTGGGGTCGGGGCGTCCACGTGCAGCGTGGCCGGCAGCAGGCCGTGCTGGATGGCCTGCACCATTTTGATCACACCGGCGACACCCGCCGCGGCCTGGGTGTGGCCGATGTTCGACTTGACTGATCCCAACCACAACGGATGACCAGTCTCACGGCCCTGCCCGTAGGTGGCCAGCAACGCCTGCGCCTCGATCGGGTCACCCAACGTCGTGCCGGTCCCGTGTGCCTCCACCACATCCACGTCTGTGGCGTCCACACCCGCGTTCGCTAACGCCTGCCGGATCACCCGCTGCTGCGCCGGACCGTTCGGCGCGGTCAGCCCGTTCGACGCCCCGTCCTGGTTCACCGCGCTACCCCGGATCACCGCCAACACCGGATGCCCGTTCCGGCGTGCGTCTGACAGGCGTTCCAGCAGGATGATGCCGGCGCCCTCACCGAAGCCCGTGCCGTCGGCCGCGGCAGCGAACGGCTTGCACCGGCCGTCGGGTGACAGGCCGCGTTGGCGGCTGAACTCGATGAACAACTGGGGTGTGGCCATGACCGTGACGCCGCCGGCCAACGCCAGGTCGCACTCGCCTGATCGCAGGGCCTGGCCGGCCAGGTGCAGTGCCACCAGTGATGAGGAACAGGCGGTGTCGACGGTGATGGCGGGGCCTTCCAGGCCCAGGGTGTAGGAGATCCGGCCGGACGCGACGCTGCTGGAGCTGCCGTTACCGATGTAGCCTTCGAAACCGGAGGGGGCCGGTTGCAGTCGGGTGCCGTAGTCGTTGTACATCACTCCGGTGAACACACCGGTACGGGTGCCCCGCAACGTCTCCGGCGGGATCGCGGCACGCTCCAACGTCTCCCACACCGTTTCCAGCAGCAACCGCTGCTGCGGGTCGATCGCGAGCGCCTCACGAGGGCTGATGCCGAAGAACTCCGCGTCGAACTCGTCGGCGTCGTAGAGGAAACCACCCTCCCGGACGTAACTCTTACCCACCCGTTCGGGATCCGGGTCGTAGAGCCCCGCCAGGTCCCACCCACGACCCGTCGGGAACCCCCCGATCACATCCACACCATCGATGACCAGCCGCCACAACTCCCGGGGGGAGTACACCCCACCCGGATAGCGGCAGCCCATCGCCACGATCGCGATCGGCTCACCACCGTCGACCGTCGTCGGTGACGCGACGGTGGTCGTGGGGACCGAAGCGGTCAGCTGGTGCAGGATCTGCTCGGCCAACGCCGAGGGAGTCGGGTGGTCGAAGACGGTGGTGGAGGGCAATCGCAGGCCGGTGGCGGCGTTGAGTCGGTTACGCAACTCGACCGCGGTCAGCGAGTCGAACCCCAGTTCCTGGAACGGCTGGCCCACATCGACCGCTCCCACCTGGTCGTGACCCAGCACCTCAGCGGTGTGCGACCGCACCACCTGCAGCACCACCGACCGCTGTTCCGATGTGCTGAGGCCGGCCAGTTGGGTAGCGAGCCGGGTGGTGTTCTCACCACCGGGTGGTGTGTGGCGGGGGGACACGGGCCGGTGGGCCAGCGAGTCCAGGATCGGGGAACGGTCGGGGTGGCGCCGTAGTGCTGGTAGGTCCCAGCGGGCGGCGACTACCTGCGCCCGGTCCTGACCGACGGCGGTGTCCAACAGGTGTAGTCCCTGTTCGGTGCTCAACGCCCGGATCCCGCTACGTGTCAACCGGTCACGGTCGGTGTCGGACAGCCCGCCGGTCAGCCCGGTACCGGTCTCCCACAATCCCCACGCCACACTCGTCGCGGGTAGCCCGACAGCCCGCCGGTGCTGCGCCAACGCGTCCAGGAACGTGTTCGCCGCCGCGTAGTTACCCTGCCCCGGGTTACCCAGCACCCCGGCCACCGAGGAGAACAACACGAACGCCGACAACGGCATGTCAGCGGTCAACTCGTGGAGATGCCACGCCCCGTCGACCTTCGGTCGTAGCACCGCCGACATCCGCTCCGTGTTCAGTGACTGCACCACACCGTCATCCACCACACCCGCGGCGTGGATCACCGCTGTCAACGGATGCCGCTGATCCACCTGCGCCAACACCCGCGCCAACCCGGCCCGGTCACCACTGTCACACTCCCGTACCCACACCCGCGCGCCCGCCGCTTCCAACCCCGCGCGTAGCTCCCCCGCACCCGCGGCGGCCATACCCCGACGACTCACCAACACCAACCGCCGGACCCCGTACCGGCGCACCAGGTGCCACGCCGTCAACGCCCCCAAACCACCCGTACCACCAGTGATCAACACCGTCCCCGACGGGTCCAACCCCCCGAACCCACCGCCGCTGGCGGGCACCGGTTGTGCGGGCAACCGCGACAACCGTGGCCTCAACACCACCCCACCACGCACCGCGACCTGCGACTCACCACCCGCCAACACCCCCGACAACACCCGCCAACCCACCACCCCACCATCACCATCGACCAACACGAACCGCCCCGGATGCTCCCGCTGAGCCACCCGCACCAAACCCCACAAACACGCCGCCGCGAGGTCGTCCACTGCCTCGTGCGGGACCGTGGCGACCGCCTGACGGGTCACCACCACCAGCCGGGCGTCAAGGTCACGAGCCAGCCAGTCCCGCAGCACCCGCACCAACGCGGCACTCACCTGATGCGCCCGCCGCACCACGTCCGCGTCTCTATCAGCCGTCTCGGGATCCACCACGTACAACACGGTGTCCGGAGCATCCACCGCCTCAGCCAACGCGGTCACGTCCGGATACACCGGCACCCCGTCCCACCCCGACCCCGACCCACCCGAACCCAGCAACGCCCACCCCACCGGCACCGCGACCTCGTCCGGGACCACCACACCCAACCGCTCCCACACGACCTCGTACGGCTGCCCGGCCTGGGCCTGCGTCGCTACGTCGAGCACGTCGGTGCTGCGTACCGCGCGAGTAGTGAGAGAACCGACCGTGGCGACGACGGCACCGTGACCGTCCGCGAGCACGAGCGAGAGGGAATCGTCAGAGGTGCGCGTGAGGCGGACCCGCAAGAAGTCGGCTCCGGAGACCGCCGTCCGGACACGGCTCCACGAGAACGGCAGTCGGACGGTGTCGGTACCGTCCCTCAGCGCTGCCGAGGGCAGTGCCGCAGCGTGCAGTGCTGCGTCGAGTAGGGCGGGATGGATGTGGAAGGTGTTTTCTGCTCGTTCCGTACCCTCTGGCAGACGTACCTCGGCGTAGGTCAGGCCATCGACGGTCCACACCTCGGTCAGGCCTCGGAACAGCAGCCCGTAGTCGTAGCCGAGCTCACCCAGCCGTTCATAGACTGCATTCACATCGCCTGCCGAGACTCCGGGAGGGGGCCATTCCTCGAGGTCATGCGAAGCCTCGACGTGGTCGTCAGCCATAGCGAGGCTTCCCGTCGCATGGGTGACCCAACCGGAATCGTCTGCCTCCCGGGCCGCCCCGCTCAATCGGGAACGGATCGAGATTCCGCGGACCAAACCATCGGTACGGTCGGTCGGAGCGGCGTCCACCGTGACCTGCAGTTGGACCTGCCCGTGCTCGGGGACCACGAGCGGCTTGTCCAGGGTGAGCTCGTGCACCTCGGCCCAGTCGAGTTCGATGCCGGCGTGCAGGGCGAGTTCGAGGAAGGCGGTGCCGGGTAGCAGGACGGTGCCGGTGATGGCGTGGTCGGCGAGCCATGGATGGGTGGCTGTGGAGATGGTGCCGGTGAACACCCGCCCACCGTCGGGCAACTCCAAACTCGCGGCCAGCAGGGGATGAGGGGTGGCGACCAGACCAAAGGCATCCGGATCGTTGCGGCTGTCCTGCTGGATGGCCCAGTAGCGCTGGTGTTGGAAGGGGTAAGTGGGCAGGTCTGGTAGGTGTGTGGGGGTTGGGGTGTCGGGCAGGTTCAGGGGTGCGCCGTGGGTCCAGGCTTGTATCGCGGAGGTGAGGAATCGGTGGTAGCTGCCGTCGTTGCGGTACAGACTCGCGATCGCTGTGGCGGGGGTGGGGGTGGGGTGGGCGTCGATGGTGTCCTGGATGGCGGTGGTCAGCACGGGGTGGGCGCTGGCCTCGATGAACAGGGTGTAGCCGTCGCCCAGTAGTGCCTGCACGGTGTCCTGTAGGCGTACCGGCTCGCGGAGGTTGCGGTACCAGTACTGGCTGTCCAGACCGGTGGTGTCGTAGGGGGCGGCGGTCACGGTCGAGTAGAACGCGACGCTGGTGGCCGCCGGCCGGATGTTCGCCATGCTGGTGAGCTGGTCGCGGAGCACTTCGACCTGCACGGAGTGGGACGCGTAGTCGACCGGGACCAGCCTCGCGCGTACCGACGTGTCGGTGTAGAAGGTGATCAGCGTTTCCACGTCGGCGGGTGGACCGGACACGGTGGTGGACAACGGGCCGTTGACCGCGGCGATCTGTACCCCACCGGCCCGAGTGCCCAACGCGTCGATGTCGGCCCGGACCCGTTCGGCCGGCGCCGCGACGTGCGCCATCGCACCGGTACCCGCGACCACCCGCAACGCCTGGCTACGCCCGACCACCAGCCGTAACGCCTCCGCCAGGTCCAACGCGCCAGCGACGTACGCGGCGGCGATCTCGCCTTGTGAATGCCCGACCACCGCGTCCACGACCACACCCGTGTGTTGCCACAATCGGGCCACAGCCGTCATCACCACGAACAACACCGGCTGGATCACGTCCACCCGCTGCCACACCGGATCATCAGCCCCGGCCCGCAACACCTCCCACAACGACCAGTCCACACACTCCCGCAACACCTGCGCGCACTCCCGCACATGCGCCGCGAACACCGCGCTGGACTCCACCAACTCCAACGCCATCCCCGGCCACTGCGACCCCTGCCCCGGGAACACCAACACCGTCCCGCCCACACCCACCCGACCAGACACCACCCCCACACCCGGCTGCCCCACCCCGAACGCCCGCAACACCGCCTCACCATCACCGGCGTCGTTCACCACGACACCGGCACGGTGAGCGAACACCGCCCGCCGACCCAACACCCCCGCGACAGCCGCCGCATCCACATCCGTACGACCAGCCACGAAATCCGCCAACCGCAACGCCTGCGCCCGCAACGCCTCCACCGACCTCGCCGAAAACAACCACGGCACCAGCCCACTACCAGCGCCACCATCGCCGGCGCTGGTGCTGGTGCGGGTGTCACCGCCGTCGGTGGTGTCGGTGCTATCGCCGTTGTCGGTAGTTGGGGGCCCGGTGGGGGTGGGGGGTGCTTCGAGGATGAGGTGGGCGTTGGTGCCGCTGATCCCGAACGATGACACCGCCGCCCGGCGGGGACGACCGGTGTCCGGCCACGGCACCGTCTCGGTGAGTAGCGCGACCCGGCCGGTGTCCCAGTCCACGTGTGGGGTCGGGGCGTCCACGTGCAGCGTGGCCGGCAGCAGGCCGTGCTGGATGGCCTGCACCATTTTGATCACACCGGCGACACCCGCCGCGGCCTGGGTGTGGCCGATGTTCGACTTGACTGATCCCAACCACAACGGATGACCAGTCTCACGGCCCTGCCCGTAGGTGGCCAGCAACGCCTGCGCCTCGATCGGGTCACCTAATGTCGTGCCGGTCCCGTGTGCCTCCACCACATCCACGTCTGTGGCGTCCACACCCGCGTTCGCTAACGCCTGCCGGATCACCCGCTGCTGCGCCGGACCATTCGGCGCGGTCAGCCCGTTCGACGCCCCGTCCTGGTTCACCGCGCTACCCCGGATCACCGCCAACACCGGATGCCCATTACGACACGCATCCGACAGGCGTTCCAACACCAGCATCCCGACGCCCTCACCCCAACCGACACCGTCAGCCGCCGCCGCGAACGGCTTGCACCGACCATCCGGCGACAGACCCCGCTGCCGACTGAACTCCAGAAAGATCCCCGGACTCGCCATCACCGTCACACCACCGGCCAACGCCAGGTCACACTCACCCGACCGCAACGCCTGACCCGCCAGATGCAACGCCACCAACGACGACGAACACGCCGTGTCCACTGTCACCGCCGGACCCCGAAGCCCCAACGAAAACGACACCCGCCCCGACGCAACACTCACCGCATTACCCGTCAACAAATAGCCGCCGAGATCCTCGGGAGCGGTGCGGTGCGGTGACAGGTACTCGGACCCCGCTACGCCCGTGAAGACGCCGGCATCGGTGCCGCGCGTCTCGGTCGGGTCGATACCGGCCTTTTCCAGCGCCTCCCATGCGGTCTCCAGCAGCAGCCGCTGCTGCGGATCCATCGCCAGTGCCTCGCGAGGACTGATGCCGAAGAACTCGGCGTCAAACTGATCCGCGTCGTGATAGAAGGATCCGCGAGTCGTGTACGTGCGGCCAGGCGTCATCGGATCGGGGTCGTAGAGTGCGTCGAGGTCCCACCCGCGGCCGATCGGGCTTCCGGAAACGGTGTCGGTGCCCTTCAGCACCAGGTTCCACAGGTCCGCCGCGGAGCGTACATTGCCGGGAAAACGGCACGACATACCGATGATCGCGATCGGATCGTCGCTGACATCGACCGGCGATTCACTCTGAATGTCCACGGTGTCGTCGCCGCAGAGTTCACCGAGCAGATGGGTCGCGAGCGCGACCGGAGTGGGGTGGTCGAAGACGAGCGTCGGGGACAACCGCAGGCCGAGGCTGATGTTGAGCTGGTTGCGCAGTTCGACGGCGGTCAACGAGTCGAACCCGGCCTCCTTGAACGTACGTTCCGCGGGGAACTCCGTCGACTCGCCGTGTCCGAGGACCGCGGCGGCCGCCGAGCGGACCAGATCCACCAGGACCTGCTGGCGCTCGGACTGCGGCATGCCGGTGAGCCGCTGAGCCCATGTGCTGGTGAGTGAGGTCCTACCCGCGTCGCTCACCGACTTGATGGAACGTGGAGCGTTGTGCCGCAGCAACCTCCGCAGGATGGCGGGGAGACCGTCGGCATCGGCCCGGGCGCGTAGCGCCGACTCGTCGAAACGGGCCGGGACCAGTACGGCGGGCCCGTCGTCGTACGCGTCGAAGAGATCGAGGCCCTCTTGTTCGGAGAGCATCCGGATGCCGTGTCGTCGCATGCGAGTGTGGTCCGCGTCGCGCAGGCCGCTCGTCATGCCGGCCCGGTTCGCCCACGGTCCCCAGGCCAGCGAGGTGGCGGGCAGGCCACGGGCGTGCCGGTGCTGAGCGAGGGCGTCGAGGAAGGAGTTCGCAGCCCCGTAGTTGGCCTGACCGGGATTGCCCGTCGTGGCGGCCAACGACGAAAACAAGATGAATGCCGACAGCTCAACACCTGCGGTGAGCTGGTGAAGGTGCCATGCCGCATCAGCCTTCGGACGCATGACGGCGTCAATCCGTTCAGCCGTCATGTCCTCGACCAGGCCGTCGTCGACGACGCCTGCCGCGTGCACGACCGCGGTGAGAGGCCGATCCGGCGAAATGCTCGCGATCAGTTGGCTCAAGGCCGACCGGTCGCTGACGTCGCAGGCGGCCAGGTTGACGTCCGCTCCGAGGTTGGTGAGTTCGGTGATCAGTTGGGTGGCGTTGTGGGCGTGGGGGCCGTGGCGGCTGGTGAGTAGGAGGTGGCGTGCCTGGTGGTTGCTGACGAGGTGTTTGGCGAGGAGGCTGCCGAGCGCGCCGGTGGCGCCGGTGATCAGGACGGTGCCGTGTGGGTCCAGGGGTGGTGGGACGGTGAGGACGACTTTGCCGATGTGTTCGGCTTGACGGATGTGCCGGAACGCGTCACGGGCCGCGCGGATGTCGTAGGTGGTGACGGGTGGGGGGTGTAGATGCCCGTCGGTGAACAGGCGGATCAGGTCGGTGAGCATCTGCCGGGTGCGGGTGGGTCCGGCGTCGTGCAGGTCGAAGGGCTGGTAGTACACGCCGGGGTGGGTGGCGGCGATCCGGTCGGGTTCGCGGATGTCGGTCTTGCCCATCTCCAGGAACCGACCGCCGCGTGGTAGCAGCCGCAGCGACGCGTCGACGAACTCGTGGGTCAGGGCGTTGAGGACGACATCGACACCCGCACCGCCGGTGGCGTGGGTGATGGTGGTTTCGAAGTCCAGACTGCGGGAGTCACCGATATGGGCCGGGTCCAGGCCTTGCCGGCGTAGGGCCTGCCATTTCGGGTGGCTGGCCGTGCCGTACACCTCGGCGCCCAGGTGACGGGCGAGTTGGACCGCGGCGGTGCCGACTCCGCCGGCGGCGGCGTGGACGAGGATTTTCTCACCGGGCTGCAGGCGGGCGAGGTCGGTGAGGGCGTAGTAGGCGGTGAGGAACGTGATGGGTACGGCGGCGGCCTGCGGGTAGCTCCAGCCGCACGGGATACCGACGATCAACCGATGATCCGCGATCGCGGTGGTCGCCATGGCCTGGCTGAACAGTCCCATGACCCGGTCACCCACGGCCAGGCCGGACACGTCCGGGCCGACCTCGGTGACGACACCTGCCCCTTCACCACCGATACTGACCCGCCCCGGATACATACCCAAGGTCATCAACACATCACGGAAGTTCACCCCCGCCGCCCGCACAGCGACACGAACCTCCCCACTACGCAACGGACGCAACGCCTCCCGCGCCGCCACCAACTCCAACCGATCCAACGTGCCCGGCTCGCTCACATCGACCCGCCACGCCCCCTCACCCTCAGGCGGCGTCAGACGGTCGGCGGAGGTGCGTACCAGGCGGGGCAGGAATGCCTGTCCATCTCGCAGGGCGAGCTCGGGTTCGCCGGAAAAGGCGATCGCCAGGGCAGCCGGAATGGCTCGCAGGCTGCTGTCACGATCGTCCACGTCGATTGTCACAATTCGGCCAGGATGCTCGGACCGCACCGCCCGGATGAGGCCCCACACCGGGGCGCTTGTCAGGCCATGTCCGTCCGCACCACTGTTGACAGCACTGGCGCCGAAGGTGACGACACACAGCCGGGACGACGCGAAGTGATCTGTTGCCAGCCAGTCCTGGATTACCGTCAGCACATCGTGCGTCCTCGCATGGCTCGCCGCGATCACGTCGGTGCCGTCATCCGGTTCGCAGAAGAGCAGAACGGCAGCCGGGGCTGCGGCCTCGCCGGCTGCTCGCAACGCCGCCAGATCGGCATAGGAACGCACGTCGGAGCGCGACGACGAGAGTACGGCGACGGGACGGGACTTTTCGCTGCCCAGGACGGCGAGGGTGGGGGAGGACTCGTCGGCCGGTGTCGGCGTTGGGGTCCAGTCGACATGGAAAAGGGAGTCGTGCCGGCTGGAGCCCATGGCCGAGATCTTGTCCGGATCCACCGGCCGCAGGGCCAACGCGTCGGTGGTGAGGATGAGTTGGTCTTGTGGGTCGGTGATGGTGAGTTCGATGGTGTGGTTGTCGTGTACGCGCAGGTGCACGCGCAGCGTGGTGGCGTCGTGGGCGTGGAGGGTGACGCCGGTCCAGGAGAAGGGGAGTTGGATGGTGGTGTGGTCGGGGTGGTGGAGGGTGAGGGCGTGTAGCGCGGCGTCGAGGAGTGCGGGGTGGATGGTGTGGTGGTGTGGGTGGGGGGTGGCAGGGAGGTGGACCTCGGCGTAGAGGTCGTTGTGGTGTTTCCAGGCGTGGCGTAGGCCTTGGAAGGTAGGGCCGTAGCGCAGGCCTCGCTGGTCGAGGTGGTGGTAGAGGTTGGTGGTGTCCAGGCTGCTGGCATGGGTGGGTGGCCAGACGGTGGCGGGGACGGCGGGAACGCCGGCGGTGCCGGTGGTGACCTCGGCGGTGACGTGGTGGGTCCATGGACCGGCCGTGGTGGTGTGTGCGCGGGAGCGGATGGTGCAGGCCCGATGGCCGGTGGCGTCCACCGGACCGATAACGAGTTGAATGTCGGTGGCGGTGTCACCGGACAGGGCAAGCGGCGTGTGGATGACCAGATCGGTGATGGTGTGATGACCGGTGTGGTGAGCGGCGTGCAACACCATGTCGACGAACGCGGTCGCGGGAAGCAGGCAGTGGTCCCCGATGGTGTGCTCGGCCAGCCACGACGGGGCGCTGGGGTGCAGCGTGCCGGTGAACACGTGAGTGTCGTCAGGAAGTTCCAGCACGGCCGGTAGGAGCGGATGACCGGTCGGGGCAGCGTGAACAGGCGCGACAGGGTCAGCGGCCAGCCAGTACCGATTCCGGGTGAACGGATAGGTGGGTAGGGGTACCGGTTGTGGTGGTGGTGTCAGGTGGTGGTGCCAGGTGATGTGGTGACCCCGGGTGTGGGCGGTGGTGAGCGTGGTCAGGAGGGTGCGGGTTTCGTCGTGGTGGGGGTGCAGAACGTTGAGGTAGACGACATCCCCACCCCGTCCGCTGTGGGTGAGGGTGTGTTCGGTGAGGTGGGTGAGGGTGGGAGCGGGACCGAGTTCGAGGTAGGTGGTGACGTGGTGCTGGTCCAGGGTGGTGATGCCCTGGTGGAACCGGACGGGTTGCCGGATGTGGTCGGTCCAGTACTCGGCGGTGGTGATGTGCTCGGGGTCGGCGACGTCACCGGTGAGGTTGGAGATGATCGGGGTGTGGGGCCGCTGGTAGGTGACACGGCTGGCGATGTGGTGGAACTCGGTCAGGATCGTCTCGGTGTGCGGGGAGTGGAACGCGTGTCGGGTGTGTAACACCCTGCCCTCATGGCCCAGGGCGTGTAGCCGGTCAGCCACCGCACGGGTGGCTTGCGGGTCACCGGAGATCACGGTGCTGGTAGGGGTGTTGTAGGCGGCGATACCGACCCGCGGGTTCAGATACTCCTCAACCTGGGCGGGGGTGGCCTGGACACTGACCATGACCCCGGCCGGCAACGTGGCCATCAACCGGGCCCGAGCCGTCACCACAGCGGCGGCGTCGGCCAGTGACATCACCCCGGCCAGATGAGCGGCGCTCACCTCACCGACCGAGTGACCGATGAAATAGTCCGCGCGGAGTCCGTGATGTTCCACCAGCCGGTACAAGGCCACCTGGAGCGCGAACAACGCCGGCTGCGTGTAGGTGGTGTCATCCAACAGCCCCGCGTCAGGACCATCCGCGGCGGCGAACAACACCGACCGTAACGGCCGGTCGAGGTGAGCATCCAGATGGGTGCACACCTCGTCCAACACGGCGGTGAACACCGGCTCCCGACCGTAAAGCCCCCGCCCGGCCCCTACCCGCTGGGAACCCTGACCCGTGAGAAGAACAGCGATCTTCCCCCCAGCCTCGGCATCCCCACACACCACCCGACCAGAAACCACCCCCACACCCGGCTGTCCCACCGCGAACGCCCGCAACACCGCCTCACCATCACCAGCACCGTCCACCACGACACCGGCACGGAAACGATGCTGACTCCGCGTCGTGACCAACGCGGCCCCGATGTCAACCGCCCGGTACCCGGGATGCGCGGCCACATGATCCGCCAACCGCAACGCCTGCGCCCGCAACGCCTCCACCGACCTCGCCGAAAACAACCACGGCACCGGTCCACTACCAGCGCCACCATCGCCGGCGCCGACGTTGCTGGTGTTGGTGCTGGTGTCACCGCCGTCGGTGGTGTTGGTGCGGGTGTCACCGCCGTCGGTGGTGTCGGTGTCATCGCCGTCGTCGGTGGTGAGAGGTCCGGTGGCGGTGGGGGGTTCGGTGGTGGTGGGTTTGGGGGTGTTTGTGCTTACGGTGGGGGGTGCTTCGAGGATGAGGTGGGCGTTGGTGCCGCTGATGCCGAATGATGACACCGCTGCCCGGCGGGGACGGCCGGTGTCCGGCCATGGCACCGTCTCGGTGAGTAGCGCGACCCGGCCGGTGTCCCAGTCCACGTGTGGGGTCGGGGCGTCCACGTGCAGCGTGGCCGGCAGCAGGCCGTGCTGGATGGCCTGCACCATTTTGATCACACCGGCGACACCCGCCGCGGCCTGGGTGTGGCCGATGTTCGACTTCACCGATCCCAACCACAACGGATGACCGTCGTCGCGGCCCTGCCCGTAGGTGGCCAGCAACGCCTGCGCCTCGATCGGGTCACCTAATGTCGTGCCGGTCCCGTGTGCCTCCACCACATCCACGTCTGTGGCGTCCACGCCCGCGTTCGCTAACGCCTGCCGGATCACCCGCTGCTGCGCCGGACCGTTCGGCGCGGTCAGCCCGTTCGACGCCCCGTCCTGGTTCACCGCGCTACCCCGGATCACCGCCAACACCGGATGCCCATTACGACACGCATCCGACAGGCGCTCCAGCACCAGCATCCCGACGCCCTCACCCCAGGCGGTGCCGTCAGCCGCCGCCGCGAAGGGCTTGCACCGGCCGTCGGGTGACAGGCCTCGCTGCCGGCTGAACTCGACGAACACACCGGGATGAGACATGATCGTGGCACCGCCCGCGAGGGCGAGCGAGCATTCCTGCTTTCGCAGGGCCTGACCCGCCAGGTGCAACGCCACCAATGACGACGAACACGCGGTGTCCACCGTGATCGCCGGACCCTCCAAGCCCAGCGTGTAGGAAATCCGCCCGGACGCGACGCTCGTGAGTAGGCCGGTCAGCAGGTAGCCCTCGGCTTCGCTCGGCCCCCCGTCGCGGAGCGAGGCGTACTCTCCACCGGCGGCGCCGACGAAGACGCCGGTGTCGCTTCCCTCGAGGTCTGCCGGGACCAGCCGAGCGGTTTCCAGCGCCTCCCAGGTCGTCTCGAGGAGAACGCGTTGCTGAGGGTCCATCGCCCTCGCTTCGCGCGGGCTGATGCCGAAGAACTCGGCGTCGAACTTGTCGGCGTCGCGAAGGAAGTTTCCCCGGACCGTGTACGTCTTCCCCTGCGCTCCGGGATCGGGATCGTACAGATCGTCGACTCGCCAGCCCCGGTCATCCGGGAAGTCGGTGACCGTCTCCACACCGCCGACCGACAGTTCCCAGAGCTTGTCGGGCGAGTCGGCCCCGCCCGGGAAACGGCACGCCATTCCGATGATCGCGATCGGTTCGCGGCTTTTCGACTCCTGCTCATCAAGACGCTGGCGAGCCTGGTGCAGGTCGGCCGTTACCCGCTTGAGGTACGCGCGGAGCTTGTCCTCGTTCATGGTGTGCTCAACCTCGGGGCTCAGTGTCGATGTGCTGCCGCACGTCGGACGTATGACTCGGCGGGCCGTCCGCGCCGGCAGGCATGGCGTGCACGCTCGATGGCCAGACAGGCATGACGTCGATGACTGGCCGAATATCGGCATCTTCAACAGATGTCCTGAAGTCGCACTTGCCTGCAACTTGCGCGTCGGGACAGCCGGCCCGGCCGCGGGTGACCGGCCCGCCGCGATTGATCACCTGTCTGTCCAGGTCGCGCGCGTACGGGCGTCAGGTGACGTGTTGCCGGGCCGGTCATGAGCCGGCCAGCTGACGCGTACCCGAGAACTGCGCGGACCGATGTTCGCGACGTACGGTGCCGGCCAGGTCGGCGAGCAGACCACGGTGCGGCAGTTGTCACAGGAGACAGGGTGCCGACCCCCACGCGACAGCTGACTCGGCCCAGGAACCGAGCATCGTCCGGTGCGCGAAGCGATGATCCAACTGGTGTCACCAGCCTTGCTCCGGTGCGGGGACGACGGTGGAGGAGATGGCGCTGTGGACGGGCGATCCCGCCCACTGGCCGCCGTGCCTTCCGCCGCGGGCAGGCGAGGGCGAAGCCGGCCGGGGCGTAGTCGCTGCCTCTGTCGAGTGGACGAGCGCCCTTCGACGGGCCGTCTGAGGCGACGGCGGCCGTCCGCAGCGCGACGCCGCCCAGCCGGGGTCGTGGGGTGCCATCGCATAGCCGAGAGGGTGGCGGGAAGGCGGGCCGGTGGCGGCGGCCAGGCAGGGCTTGCCCTCGTCGATGCGGATCTTTGTCATGTTGCCGCACCGGGCGACATCCGCCGCCGACGCGGCGAACACCCGCTTGACCAGGCCCGAGCGCACCCACAACTGTGCCCTGGCGGGTCAGGTTCCGGACCCGTCGCCCGAGCGGTCAGGCCGATATCGGCCACCGGCTACCCGATCCGGGACCTGCCGACCGGCTCGCGCAGCTTGAGCCCGACCCTGTCCCCGCACGCATCGTCCTCCAGCGGCGGGGGACGGGTCCGGCTGGGGGTGATCAACCCGTTACCGTACGGGTCAAGCGTTCATCTTGTCGCGCCAGGCCAGGAACTCACGGAGTTCGGTGAGGTCGGGCTGTGGGCCGCCGGTGTAGATGATGAAGAGGCGGGCGCCGAGTTCGTACAGCTCGTCGCGGTCGGTGGTCTTCCCCGTGAGCGAGATCTCGATCTCGGTCGGGTCGCGGCCGATGGCGGCGCAGTGCTCACCCAGGACACTGAGCTTGTGCTTAAGCATGCTGGCGTCGGAGTAGCTGTGCCAGATGTCGGCGTGCCGGGCGACCATGCGTAGGGTCTTCTTCTCGCCGCTACCACCGACCAGGACCGGGATTTTCCGGGTCGGCGGTGGATTGAGTTTGCCCCAGCGGGATTCGATGCGAGGGAGCGCCTCGGCCAAATCATCGAGGCGGCTGCCGGCGGTGCCGAACTCGTAGCCGTACTCGGTGTAGTCGCGCTTGAACCAACCGGAACCCATGCCGAGGACCAGGCGCCCGCCGGAGATGTGGTCGACGGTGCGTGCCATGTCGGCGACCAGGTCGGGGTTGCGGTAGCTGTTGCAGCACACCAGAGTGCCGATCGAGACCCGTGAGGTGGATTCCGCCCAGGCGGCGAGCGTGGTCCAGCACTCGAAGTGCATGCCGTCGAGGTCACCGCTCACCGGGAAGAAGTGGTCCCAGGTGAATAGCACATCGAGGCCAAGATCTTCGGCCGCCGAGGCGGTGCGGCGGATGGTGGGGTAGTCCATGTGTTGCGGCTGCAACGTCAGCCCGATGCGAACCGGCCTATCAGTCATATGGATGAGCTTACATGTGGTGGCCGATTTTCGGCGGGCCATGACGGCGTCGGTCCACCCTTTGGTCGCAATTTAGTGGGCGACAATCATGGCCTTATCCAGTGGGCGCAAGCTCTTGGCGTAATGGCCGACGACAGAGGCGGGAGTCTGTCATACGGGTCGATGTTGACGAGAGTGTGTGCCGAGGGACTTCCGCCGTGAAACAGAACAGAATCGGCGTGTACTGCTCGGCAGAATGGTGAACGGCACGGCCGGACGTCGGCGGGAAACAGGCAGACCGCCGCTTGTCGGCGTACTGCGGGTGTGTATCTCCCAGCTCTGACGGAATTCTGGGGCTAGGACAGCGCGGATGACCCGATCGACGCCACGGCGGCAGGGTATCTGTTCGAGGTCGCGTTCGGACAGTTCGACCTGCGCCTGTTCCGGCAGCATTGCGAGGCTGGTGGGCGTGTCGAGGGCGTCCTCGCGCTGTGGCGCGGCCCCGCTCAGCGGCATGCGTACCGGGCCGGTCGCCGGGCGCTCGGGACCTGGGTGGGTGAGTCCCGGCTGGAGTGAGTCGGGTCGTGTGCCTAGGTCGGCATCGCGACGTGGAGGTGCGGCTGCGGGGCCCGGCAGTACCGGTTGTGGGGCGTTCCGCCAGGAACTGAGAACGCTGCAGGGAGACAGAGACGATGAATGTCGGTGAGCCTTCGGCGGTACCGGTCCAGCCTGACGAGGAGACCGTCGAAATCATTCTGGAGGGCGGCCCGGCTGACCTGACGAAGGTCCAGCGCGTGGTGCGGGCAGACTCGCTGACCCAGAGAATCAAGATCGTTCGCCTGGGCGGGTACGAGCATTTCGAGCGTGATCCCCACACTCCCACGCCGCCGGACGACGCGAGAGTCGTCTTCCGCTGGACCGCCCGTACCCGGATCGCCGAATGACCGAGCGTCCCTGCCCTGCGTACCCATGCCGAAGGGTTCCTCGATGGGCTCCATGTTCGTCGTCTCGGATGGGGACGTAGCGGTCCGATCCTCGACTGAGGTGGGCGGCACCACCGTCGCGTCGGCTCGAGGCCGAGGTGACGGGCCCGGCAGCCGGCGTGGGAGCTCTGCGGCGTCCGGGCCCTGGCCGCCGCGTCCGCAGTCGAGCGGGATTGACTGGACGACGCCGACATCAGGCCCGAACCTGCTGTCACCGACGACGGGCTACCCCTGACTCACCGCCGATCCCTGGCGGCGCTCCCCTCCGATCACGCCGTACCCGACCTGAGCCGACCGGAGGCGTTCCGCTACCGGCAGTGCCTACGGCGGCGGTGCGCGCCAGGCTGCCGACGTGACTCACTCCAGCCGCGCTGCTGGCGCCGGTGCTCCGCGGTCTGGCCGGCCTCGGCCAGAACGCAGTAACCGCCCGGACCACCGCGCTTGCCGGCGTGGCAGTACTGACTGATCCGGTCATGCGGAGGGATCGGCGCAGGACCGCGACCGCTCGGGCAGGGCGCTGAGACGACGAACGAAGCTGTGCGCTGACGTCGAGCGTGACGCGGTTGGCGCCCCTCTCCGCTGCGGGAGGTGCCGCCGTGGTTGACCTGGGCCGGTCTGAGCGCTCCGCCGGCCCTCCGCCCGAGTCATTCGTCTTTTCTGGAGCAAAGGTTGTTGCATGTGGTGATTCCTGGCACACTGAGAGTGACGCGGGCCGATGTCGATCGAGTCGCGTCATTTTGGGTACGGGATGCCAGGCCTCGCTGCACTGGTCTCGACTCGACCAGACGGGGGTTTGTGGTGCGGATCTCCCGGGCCGTAGCGACCGAGGCTGACGTGCGCACATGTCAAGATCTGTCGGCCGGTGCGGGGGCGCTTCGCGCGGTGCCGAGGCCGGTTGCGGGCTCGGGGCGTACCGATGTGGCGGACGCTCTCACGGCCGGCGACCTGGACTTTGTCGGACCGTGGTCTTCGGCGTCGAAATCGAGGGCAGGCGCCTCCTGGAGACGCGGCGACCGCGTCCACTGTGGTGATCGCGCCGGCCGGGAATTCCTGCCGGAGGTGCCGGAAGAAGTTGGCGAGCCGGATGTCGTGATCGACGACGGCAGGTGACTTCTGCGTCATTGTTGCCACGGTGGCGTCCTGCCGGCCCGGCTCGGTGGTTTTGCTGGTGATTCCGCGAGCCGGTAATGGACGTCGATTATCTGAAGGAAATGTCTGACGGTTAGCATGGGGAGGTCATGATGTCGGACCCGGAATGCCGGGGCAGGGCGACGGGTTGCAGCGTCGTGGGAAATCAGATCTTCCGTTCCGTGGCAGCCGTCGAAAAGGTGCCGACGAGAACGGTGGCCCAGGCGCGACGACTCTCGACGAAGTGCGCTGCCAGGGGCCGCGCCACCTCATGCCTGACCCTCCGGTGCCGGCGGAGCTCGAACCCACGGAGAACGCTGCACGCACGCCCCCCGAACCATTGAAGAAGCCGGTAGCCCTCGAATCGAAGGCCGTCAGCAGGCCAATGCCGGACCCGGTGAACAGACCGGGGTGCGCAACCACTGGAACGCGGCGGTCGCGGCTGGCGGGATTCCAGCCGGCAGCGACCGCAGCAATGCGGGGAAGCGGGGATGTCCATGCCGTTGACAGAGCGAACGAACGAAATCCATATCCTTGAGGAAATGCTCTCGGCATGCCGAAGCGGTGTGGGGCAACTGGCTTTGATAACCGGGCCGGTGGGCTGCGGCAAGACAGAGGTGCTGGACGCATTCGCGGAACGGGCGCTTCGGGATGGGGCGCTTGTCCTCAGTGCCACCGCGAAAAGATCCGGAGCTGAGTTCCCGTACGACGTTCTGGTGCAGCTCTTCGGCGTCAGCGGGGTGCCCGAGCGGCTCCGGACGCGGATGGACCAGCTCGTTGACGTGGCTTCGTCGGCGGACCCGGAGGCCGCCGCGGTCCGGACGCAGGCGTTGCGGGTCCTCCACGCCGAGCTGCTGGCTTTGACCGCTGACCGTCCGGTGGTGATCGTGGTCGACGACGTCCAGCGGGCCGATCAGGAGTCACTGCGCGAACTGCCCGATCTGGCCTCGCGATTGCGGCGGGCTCCGGCGCTGCTGGTCTTCAGCCAGTCCGACGAGGAGAACGCAGCCACCGCGTTGGTGCAGGCCGAGCTGCTGAGGCACCGCCATTGGCGGCGTATCGACCTCGCCCTGCTGTCGGTCGAGGGCGTCGAAGCCCTGGTACGCGCGGAGGGTGATCGCGTTCGGCTGCCCCTGTCCGCCGTGGAGATCCGCCGGCTCAGCGGGGGCAACCCCTTACTCGTCCGCGCTCTGCTGGACGACCTGGGCGCGGTGGACCCGCGCCTTACCGGTACCGCATTCGGGCAGGCTGTCCTGGCCTGTCTCCACCGAAGTTCGCCCGAGACCCTGGCGGTTGCGCGTGGTATCGCGGTCCTGGGCCGGCCCACCGGCGTCCCGCTGCTGGCCGATCTCGTCGAGATCGATCAGCAGCAGACCCAGATCGCGCTGCGCAGCCTGGAGTCGGCCGGTCTGGTGAGCGCCGGGGATTTCCGTAACCCGGCGAGCAGAACCGCAGTCCTGGCGGAGTTCTGCCCGGAGCGCCGGGGCAGCATGCACCGACGGGCCGCCGAGCTGCTGTATCTGCAGGGCGCTTCGGCATCCACGGTGGCCCGTCACCTGGTCGAGGCGGGCGGGACGGGGCAGCGGTGGGCGCAGCGCCTGCTGCGGGAGGCCGCGGAGATCGCCACCGCGTCCGACGACCTCGACTTCGCCAGCGAATGTCTCGACCTGGCGTTCAAGAGCAGTCCGGACGATGATGAGCGTGTCTCCGCCCTCGCCCGGTTGGCCGGGGTCGTCTGGCGGCGCAATCCGGTCGCGGCCGTACGCCACGTGTCCCTGCTGATCGAGCCGTCGCGCCGTGGCCTGCTGTCCGACCGGCAGGTCACCGCGGTGGCGAGGTCACTGGTATGGCACGGGATGACCGGCGAGGCGTTGGAGGTCATCGAGGCGGCGGGCCGTACCGGCAAGGCGGGGGACGAACGACACGACGCGGAGCTCGGCATGATCCGGCGGTGGTTGCGGGCGTGGCATCCGCCCCTGGCCAAGATGGTGGGCGAGACGCCGCTGCGGTCGCAGGCGGCGGGGCGCACGTCCGTCGGGGATGAGCGTCTTCTGGGGGCCGCGTTGCTGTCGGAGGTGCTCACGCGCGGCGGCAGCCGGGACGTCTCTCGCCGCGCGGCGGAGATCCTGCGCGGCTGCGGAGGCCAGGTCGACGAGAGCACGCTCGATCCGGCGGAGTCCGCGCTGCTGGCCCTGCTCTACTCTGACGACGCCGAGCAGGCGCTCACCTGGTGCGATCCGCTGCTGGCGGCGGCGGCGGAGCGGCACGCGCCGACGTGGAACGCCCGACTTGAGGCAGTTCGTGCGGAGATCGCGCTGCATCGGGGCGATCTACCCAACGCCGAACGGTACGCGCACGCCGCACTCGACCGGATCGAGGCGCGCGGCTGGGGCGTGGCCGCGGGAGCGCCGCTGGCTACGATCATCCAGGCGACCACGATGATGGGTGATCTGGACACCGCCGGCGTGTACGTCAAGACGTCCGTGCCGCAGGAGATGTTCAGGACCCGGTTCGGCCTGCGCTACCTCTACGCGCGCGGGCTATACCTTTCCGCGTGCGAACGCTTCCACTGGGCGCTCAGAGATTTGCTGACCTGTGGGAAGTTGGCCGTGGAGTGGGAGATGGACCTGCCCTCCTTCGCGCCCTGGCGTGGTGCCGCCGCGATGGTCTACCTGAAGCTGGGGGATCGGGACCGGGCCCAGAAGCTCGCCAGCGCACAGCTGATCCGTGCCAAGAGAGGCCTGCCCCGCGCTTCGGGCATCTCGCTGCGTGCCGTGGCCGCCTGCACCGACATGCGCGGGCGCCTGCGGATGCTGCGCGAGGCGGTCGATCTGTTGCGCTCCGTCGGCGACCGGTTCGAGCTGGCCTGTACGCTTGCCGACCTCCACCAGGCATATCAGGCGACGGGCGAGCGGCAGCGGGCGAATGCGGTGTTTCAGCGGGCGCTCCGGCTGGCCATGGAGTGCCGGGCGGAGCCGCTTCGCCGGAGCTTGTTGCGCCGGTCCTCGGAGGAGCACGCCGAGTCCCTGGCGCTGGAACAGTCCAACGGCGGGCTGGTGCAGCTGAGCCGGGCCGAACAGCGGGTCACCGCCCTTGCGGCCGCCGGCCACACCAACCGGGAGATCGCAGCGATGCTCCACATCACCGTGAGCACCGTCGAACAGCACCTCACCAAGGCATACCGGAAACTCAATGTGCGAACCCGCGCCGACCTGGCGGCGGCCTGCATGCCACCCCTGGTGGACTCCGCCTGATTCGGCGTGCCCGCTCCCGGGTTCGCGGGGTTCAAGGGCCGGGTCGCCTCTCGTGCGCGAGCCGCGGCCACCAAGGAGTCCTGGCGGCCTCCGACGGCAGACCCCGGCGAGTGGCACAATCTCACCGATGTCCCCGTACCGTTGGCTGAAGATCAGTGACCCGGATCGGGAACTACCGCACTTCGACGAGGACGAAGACACTCGCGTTCTGGTGTCGGCCGACGTGGCCCTCGACCCGCTCGCCGTCAAGATCGAGAACGCCGGCATCCCGGTACGACGCGTGCGGTATCTGGTGGAGGACGAGGAGATCTGGGGCGCCGGGCCGGACCAGGGGTGCGCCGAGTTGCGGGAATGCCACCTCAACCGGCCGCGTACCCGGGTCCGTACCCGGCGGTCCGGCGCCGCCGCCGAAGCCGCGCGCAGGGTCTTCGACTCCGTGTGGGAGGCGCAGAGGACGGCCGATCCCACCACGGTCCGGTCCGTGCCGGTCGATGACGTCGTGCCTGCGGCCTGGGCAGAGTTCTATCCGTATCCTTCGCTCAACCCGGCACAGACCCAGGCGATCCCCGAGATCCTCGGCAACGACGACAATCTGGTGGTGGTCGCGCCGACCGGCGCCGGCAAGACGGTGATCGGCATGACCGCCGCCCTGCGGGCCATCCTGGAACAGAGGCGTAAGGCCGTGTGGCTGGTACCCCAGCGATCCCTCACCGACGAACTCGATCGGGACCTCAACCTGTGGCGGCGACGGGGACTACGCATCGCGCGCCTTTCCGGCGAGCACCGGCTCGACCTCGCCCGGCTGCGTGCGGCGGACCTCTGGGTGTCGACCACCGAGAAGTTCGAGTCCATCTGCCGCACCGCCTCGCTACGCGAGGCGCTCGACGAGGTCGGCGTGCTCATCGTCGACGAAGTGCACCTGCTCGGCGACCCCACGCGGGGTCCGGTTCTCGAGGGTGTGCTGGCCCGGATGCGCGATGCCGGTAGCTCCGCCCGACTGATCGGCCTGTCCGCGACAGTCACCAACAGCAAGGAGATCGCAACCTGGCTGCGGGCCCGGTTGGTGGCCATCGCATGGCGGCCCGGCCGGCTCACCTGGCACCTGCCGGTGGTCGCCGCTCATCCCGACTGGAACGTGGTGGAGGCGGCACGCACCCGGCTGGCTGCGGCCATCACCACGATGGTGACCGCGGACGGTGGTGGTGTGCTGGTCTTCTGCGGCAGCAAACGCAGTGTGCGCCTAACCGCTCTGGTGATAGCGGCCTCGCGCGGGGCAGACGTGAACCGGGTCCGCCTCGACGACGCCGACCAGGTGCACCAGGTCTGCCGGCAGGTCGGCGTCGGCCTGCACTACAAGGGTTGGGAGCACCGGGCCGAGGCCGAAGACGCATTCCGTGCGCGCCGCCTGGACGTCCTGGTCGCCACCTCGACCGTGGCGGCCGGCGTCAACCTGCCGGCGCGGGCGGTGGTGGTACGCGACACCCAGATGGGCTTCGGCGCGGTGGACGTCGCGACCGTCCTGCAGATGTTCGGCCGGGCCGGTCGTGTCGGCACCGGGGAGCCGGACGGGTGGGCGTTCCTCATCGTCGACGAACACGAGCACACCCAGTGGCAGGCGCGGCTGATGTCCGGCTACACGGTGGATTCCCAGATCCAGACGAATCTGCCGGAACAGCTTCTCAGCGAGGCGGTGCAGGAGCGCGTCACCTCCCGGGCGGAGGCCGACCGGTGGTGGTTGCGTACGCTGGCACACCATCAGGGCCGCCGAGGAACGACCCCCTTGTACCAGGCCGCGCGTTTCCTGCAGCAGGCCGAGATGGTGCAGGACGGCCCCGGTGACTTCGTGCCGACCGAGTTGGGCCGGCTGACCGCCCGGTTGATGATCTCGCCCGCGGTGGGTGACGAGCTTCGTCGCACGTTGGCGGACCTGCCGCTGCCGACCGGACCTGAGGAAGCGGAACGGTTCCTCGTCCAGACGCTGGCCACCGTCGTACCGAAGCTGGCGCAGGCCACGGCGAGCGATGCGGTCAGACCCGCGGTGGCACGCCTGCTCGCGTCCCTGCCACCGGTGTCCGAACAGCGGTCGGCTCCGGCGGCGCTCGCCCTCGGGTCCGCTCCCGGCGACCTCGCGCAAGCTGCTCTGCTGGCGTTCACCGGCATGGGCGCCTCTGCCGCCGAGCAGCGCCATGTCGCCGGGATTCCCTCTTCCGTCGCGTATCCGGTCCTGGAGGAAGCTCCGCGCTATCTGCACTGGCTGGGTGGCCAAGGGTTGCTCGGGACCGTCCATCCCTGGTGCGCGATCACGGCCGCCGACCTGAACCGCCGCATCCGTTGGCGCCGCTGCGGGGTACGGCGCGGAGGCGGCCGGCTGCTGTGGATGTTGGAGCAGATGGCCGACCCGGTGCATCTCGACCAGGCCGTCCCCGCCATGTGGGCGGCAGCGGTGAGCCGGGGGCATACCGCGCCGGACTGGCCGGCCGGCCGCCCGCCCGCCGGCTGCGTCCTGGACGAGCGCGCCTACGCGAACCTGCTGCGGGACCGGGTCACCGACTACCGGTTGAGCGAGTATCCGCCACACGCGTGGGCGACCGGCCCGGCCGGCGCGGTCGTGGTCACGTGGAGCGGCCCGCGCTGGCGGATGACGCAGCTGCGCCGGGGATCAGCCGAGGCGCCGTACCCCGAGGGCGACGTCGCCCGACGTGGGGCCGCGCTGTTCACCTGGCGAGGCGACTACCGCGCGACGAACTGGCTGTCCGCCTACTCGGCGATGGAGAGCCGACAGGCGTGACACCAGGCGCTTCTGCCGGCCGTCGCCGCCAGCCCCGAAGATGTGCCTGGCCGCCGTGTCGAGCGGTGCCGGGACCGGGCAGCGGCGGCCACGCCGGTCTTCGGTGGCGATCCCGTCGAGGGGTACGCGGCAGCGCTCGCCGGTGACGACAGCGACGTCGTCTACATCCCCCTGCCGGCCGGCCCTGCACGCGAGGTGGACCGCGGCGGCCCGCCCGATGGCAAGCACGTCCTCTTCGGTGATCCCGTCGGCGTTCGGTCAGGCGAGATCAAGATCCGCGGTGACTCGCGGGCCGCGATGAAGCGACCGCGCCATCCAGAGATCGCCGTACAGGACGCGGTGGGTGAGAGCCGCATGGACCGATCCGTGACATGGTGCTCATACGGTAAATGCCGCTCCGGGGCGGCCGATGCCAATTCGGCCATTGGCGAGACGGTGTTCGAACGTGACGCCGAGCTCGCGTTCCCAGCACTCCATGATGTCCTGCTCGCCGCGCCGGTCGATGTCGTCGAGTACAACGGCGTAGTCCTCGGCGAGCATCGAGGCGAAAAAGCTGCCTGCGGGATACCGGGAGTGTCCGTTTCCGATCTGGTGGGCGGGAGGCCCATCGACGATAAGTAGATCAATGGATCGGCCCGCGGTCATTTCCTTGAGGCTGCTCTGCTCGTACCAGGTTGCCGTCTCGTTCGGCCATCGTGACTGAATGGGCGTCAGGGGAGCGCGTACCACGGTCACGACACCGCACAGGCCCTCGCTCGCCAGTTCCTGATCGAGCAGGTCCGCCCATCGCTCATCGTGCTCCACGGTCCAGATGTGCCCGCCACGCTGTCGCAGCAGGCGGCCGATGTAGAATGTCGATACACCGCTGCCGAGTTCGACGACAGATCGACGCCGGTTGACGAATATCTCATTGAGTACCGCGACGACTCCGCTCGGCCGCATGGCGCTCGCACTCCACGGCAGGTAGGTTGGCGACAGCGGAGCCAATGCTTGCATGGCTAGCAGGTCGTTGCGCTGGAGCTCGTTGCGCTGGAGCGTCGGGCGATGGCGATCCTCGTAGTTCGACTGCCCGTTCATCGCTGCAATACCCCAACCAGCCAGGAGGGCAACCGTCCTTCATCGAGCAGGTCCAGAACCACCGTCTTTGTCAAGGATGAGGCGAAGTGAACCTGGGCGGCGCCGCTTGGCGACTGCAGCCGCGCCTGGAGTCTCGCGTACTCCCGCCGATAACTGGCCGCCTGTTTGCCGTGGGCGCGAAAGTCGCTTGTCCAGCGTGACAGCTCGCAGAAGTTGGCGACCGTTGGCGTGAAGTTCTCGAACAGGATCGCGCTGTTGTCGAGCCCGACGGTATCCGACTCGAGGAGATGAACGAGCGTCCAGTAGTACTGATCGCTGGGGCCGTACATTCTGTCCGTGTCGAAGTCGTGCGTCCGCAGCTGCTTGAGGAGTGGAAACTGCTCGCTCGGAGGGCTCGGATACTTCGCGCAGAGTGCCAGGATGTCGCCGGCAGGTCCGATGAAGCCGCCGCTGTTGAGATAGGGGTAGGGGCGGGCGGGGAGATCTTTCTGGAGGGCGAGGCCGATGGTGCCGAGCGGCCAGCTGTTCGGTTCGGCGCTGAATATGACGCTCTGGGAAAAGCCGGCGTGTGCCTTGAGGATGTACTCCTCGCCGCGGAGGAACAGCGTATCGTACGCGTCGGTGAACATGACCAGCTCGTCGGGTGCGGCGCATCGGGTGAGGTAGTCGGTCAGGAATGCCCGCTTGTCCCTGGGTCTGAATCCCTTCTTGTTCGCTTCCAAGACGACCAGATTGAGTCCCACCGCGTCGCAGGACGGCACCAGCAATCTCCTGAGGAAGGGATGTTCGAGATCGGTGGCAATGGTTATGACCTTCATTGTCGGCGTCCAATCGTGCTGGCGGCTCGTGCCGTTGGAAACCGGATGTGCTGGGTAGGTGCCCGATCTGTGGCGGGTATCGACCGCTGTCAAGCTACCGATCAACGGCGCCCGTTGTCGAGAAGCGCCACCCGTTCCAGCCTCTCGTAAGACCTGTTGTCGAGCCGTTCTCAAGCCCTCTTGTCCTCTGTTCGTCAGAGGATTTCGATCCCCGCCCGATGTGTTGTGGTTTGAACGGGATACGCCGGTTCCCCATGTTCGGGAATGGCTCAGGGCCAGGTGCCGGCGATGGACAGCGTTTCGTCGGCATCACTCTCGATCAACCGGTTCCCCCTCTGGACAGGGGAGGTGCTCGTCAGCATCCTCGCGCTACCGTCCACGGGCCTGCCGGAGTACGAGGTGCGGTGATCTTGAGTGAACCTGCCGCAGGTGATGTCACCGTTTGCGGTGGACTTTTTCGCGTACCCGCTCAGCTCAGTCAACGACGCACCCGACAGCGCAGGTGAAGCACCCGGTTGCCCTGAATCACCACGTCAGGATCCTCCAGCAGGTGCTGCGCGTGGACCGACCCGAAGTAGCGCTTGCCGGACCCGAACACCACGGGTACGACGTCCATGCGCACCTCGTCGACCAGACCCGCGGCAAGCACCTGGCCGCCGACGTCGCCAGCGGAGACCTCGACCATGCGGTCACCCGCAAGCTCCTGCGCCCTGGCCACAGCTGCCTCGACGCCGTCGACGAAGTGAAACGGCGCCTCGGGGTCCCAGTCTTCGGGCTCCGGCCGGTGGGTCACGACGACCACGTGGTCGACCCCGCCCGGCGGCTTTCCGTCCCAGCCGTCCGTCATGTCGAAGACGTGGCGGCCGACGATTGTCACCCCGATCTGGTCCCAGTACGGCCGGGTGTAGTCGTAGGACGTTTGCGACACCTTGACCTCGCCGCTCTCGTCCAACGGGACGTCACCGTTGGACAACCAGTCAAACAGCGGTCCGGGCTGGTCATTGTCGTCCGCGATGAAGCCGTCCAACGACACCGAGCTGTACATGACCACCTTGCCCACCGGGCTCTCCTCTGCTTGGGTGCCCCCAAATTAGCGTGTCGTCAGCCGTCGCTCTTGTAAGAAATCAATCGGCCGGCAGCGGCCAGCCGTCCAGCGCGTGGCCGGGATGTTCGCGCAGGAACCGCCGCCGGATTTCGACGTATCGAGTCGGCGTCAGCCCAGTGAACGCCCGAAACTCGTGGCCGAAGTGGGCCTGGTCGAAGTAGCCTGCGCCACTGGCGAGGTCGCCCCAGTCGACCGGTTCGGCGGGGTTGATCGCAAACACGGTGGCGGCGAAGCGGTAGGTGCGGGCCAGCCGCTTCGGTGTGACGCCGATGAGCTCCTTGAACCGCTGTGCCAGATGGGTGCTGCTGACACCGGCTGCCACGCTCAGGTCGCCAATCGCCACGGCCCCGCTGGTCGCCGCGATGACGCTGCTCGTATGGCGGACCAGCCCCAGGCCGGCGGTCTCGTACAGCCGTCGCATCAGCTCCTCCTCGAACAGCGTCAGCATCTCGTGCGGTCCGTCCGCCGTGGCCAGCCGGTCTCGCAGCTCAGCAATGGTGGGCCGGCCCCAAACCTGCTCTACCGTCACCGGCCGGTCACACAGCTCGGCTGCGGGCATCGGCAGGAACGGCGCCAGCCCCCACGGCTTGAAGTGCACGCCGACGGACCTGGTCCGGAGCGGGTAGCCGAACTCCAACGCGCGGGTGGGCACGGTGACCACGCAGCCGTCCGAGTAGTCGGCCGCTTCGATGTCGGTGCCGGCGCGGATGCGGAACGGCGCCCCGAGGTTGACGATGAGCAAGGCCGCGGGCATCGGCGGCAACGTCAGCCGGGCGTACGGCGGCGCACCCTCCAGGTAGTAAAGGTCGTCAATCAGCCCGTCCAGTGGCGGTCGCGGCACTCTGGACACGTACTCCACGCCCACAGCATCGCAGACGCGACAGCGTCATTGAGGACACTTTGCATTCCGAAAAGCCGGTTGAGGCGCTGTTGACGCGACGGTGCGACCGGCGTGGCTTGACAAGTGCACCGAGGGTTCAAATTCTCATATCCACCCTCAAAAGGGAGGATCAGCCCTCTCGCCGAGTGGGCCCGACCGAGGGGCTAGCGCGTTTCGCCGCCGCTGTCCGTAGGTCCTCAAGCCATTTCCTAGCGACGGCCGGAAGACTCAGGTCGGAGCCATCACACGACGCCGACATGAGAGGCGAGGCGGATGACCGGACGGGGCAGGGCGGCGCAGTCGGAGGCCTGGACACCGACCGGGACACCGGTTGCCGTGGTGGGCATCGGCTGCCGTTTCCCGGGCGCCAACGGATTGACGCAGTTTTGGCAACTGCTCAGCAGCGGCGGTGACGCGATCACCGAGGTGCCGGCCAGCCGGTACGACATCGATGCCTACCACGACCCGCGGCCGGGTACGCCGAACCGGATCGTCAGCCGCGGTGGCGGCTTCCTCGACCAGATCGACCGGTTCGACGCCGGATTCTTCGGGGTGGCGCCGCGGGAGGCGGAGCGCATGGACCCTCAGCAGCGCCTGCTGCTGGAGACGGCGGCCGAGGCGATGGCTGACGCCGGTCTGACCCGTGACCGGCTGTCCACGGTGCGCGCCGGGGTCTACATCGGCGGAATGTCCTCCGCGTACGGGCAGATGTTGAGTGACGCGGGGGCGCTGGACCTGCACGCGGCGACCGGCGGCGCGCGCAGCTTCCTGGCCGGGCGGGTGTCCTTCGCCTTCGACCTGCGCGGGCCCAGCGTGTCGGTCGACTGCGCATGCTCCTCCAGCCTGGCGGCGCTCCACCTGGCCTACCGGAGCGTGCGGACGGGGGAGACCCAGTTGGCGCTGGCCGGCGGGGTGAACCTGGTCATTTCTCCCGAGGAGACCATCCCGTTCTCGGCGGCCAAGATGCTCGCGGCCGATGGCCGGTGCAAGTTCGGCAGCGCCCACGGCGACGGTTTCGTGCGCAGTGAGGGTGTCGCGGTGCTGGTGCTCAAGCCGCTGGACCGGGCCGAGGCGGACGGTGACGCGATCCACGCGGTGATCTACGGGTCCGCGGTCGGCAACGACGGCCAGTCCGGTGGGTATCTGCTGACGCCGTCCCAGCCGGGTCAGGAGGAGACGCTGCGCGCGGCGTACGCCGACGCGGGCGTTGCGGCCGGCCGGGTGGACTACGTCGAGGCGCATGGCACCGGAACTGCAGCCGGCGACCCGGTGGAGCTGGGCGCTCTGGGCGCGGTGACCGGCGAGGGCCGCGCTGCGCAGACTCCGTGCCTGGTCGGCTCGGTCAAGACGAACATCGGTCACACCGAGGCGGTCGCCGGGCTGGCCGGGGTCATCAAGGCGATACTGGCGCTGCAGCACCGGGAGATCCCGCCGAGCCTGCACGCGGCGGAGCTGACCGGCGCGGTCGACTGGGCGGGGCTGCGACTGCGGCTGGTGCGCGAGCGCACCCCGTGGCCGCAGACCGGCCGTCCGGGTCTGGCCGGGGTCAGCTCGTTCGGCATCTCTGGCACCAACGCGCACGTGGTACTCGGTGAGTACCGGCGGGCCGCGGCGACGGCACCCGCCCCCGCCGGCGGGGACGAGGCGCAGCTCCTGGTGCTCTCCGCGCACACCCAGGACGCGCTCGCCGCGCTCGCCGCCGGGTACGCGCAGTTTCTGGAGCCGGGCGGCGCCGGGCGGGAACTGCCGTTGCGCGACGTGTGCTTCAGCGCGGCCACCCGGCGGGATCACCACGAGAGCCGGTTGACCGCCGTCGGTGCGTCGCCGGACGAGCTGGCCGAGCGGTTGCGGGCGTACGTGGCCGGTGAGTCCCGGCCGCGGCTGGGCGCCACCGCGTCCGCGCCGGTGGAGGGCGGCCGGCCACGTACCGTCTTCGTCTTCCCGGGGCAGGGCTCGCAGTGGGAGGGCATGGGCCGCGAGCTGCTGGCCAGCTCGCCGGTGTTTCGTGAGGTGCTTACCCGCTGCGACGAGGTGATCCGGTCCGAGGCGGGCTGGTCGCTGCTGGACCGGCTGACCGGGGCCGTGGACGCCCCGGCGTCGATCGACACGATCCAGCCGACCCTGTGGGCGATGGAGACCGCGCTCTGCGCGCTGTTGCGGGACTGGGGCATCGAGCCGGACCACGTGGTCGGGCACAGCATGGGTGAGGTGGCCGCGGCGTGCGCGTCCGGCGCGCTCAGCCTTGCCGACGCGGGTGCGGTCATCTGCCGGCGCAGCCGGCTGCTGAAGGCCGTCGCCGGACAGGGTGCCATGTACTCGGTGGAGCTGTCCGTCGTCGACGCGCAGGCCGCGCTGGCCGGCCACGAGGACCTGGTATCCGTGGCGGCAAGCAACAGCCCCACCTCGACGGTCATTTCCGGCGACCCGCAGGCGCTGGCCACCATCGTCGAAAGCCTGGACGAGCGCGGGGTGTTCTGCCGGCAGGTGAAGGTGGACGTCGCCTCGCACAGTCCGCAGATGGACCGGCTGCGCGAGGACCTGCTGGCCGGCCTCGCCGACGTGGCTCCGGGGGCGGGGCGGATCCCGCTGTATTCCACGGTCGATGACGCGTCGTGCGACGGTTCGGGGCTGGACGCGGCCTACTGGGTGCGCAACCTGCGGGAGCCGGTGCGGTTCGGCGCCGCCGTGGCGGGCCTGGCCGGGCAGGGCGAGACGGTGTTTGTGGAGATCAGCCCGCACCCGATCCTGTTGCCGGCCATCCGGGAGGTCCTGGCGCTCACCGAGACCGACGGCATTGCTGTCGGGTGCCTGCGCCGGGACGAGCCGGAGCGTGCCTGCATACTGGACACGGTCGGCGCGTTGCACCGGGCCGGCTGTCCGGTCGACTGGCACCGGGTGTTCGGCGGGCCGTCGCCCCGGTACGTGCGGCTGCCGTCCTATCCCTGGCAGCGCCGGCGATACTGGTTCGCCCCGCCTTCGGCCGCGGCCGAGGCCGAGGGGCCGGCCCGGCACCGCGTGGAGCGGGTCGTCGACCTGGCCCGCGAGCGGTACCTGCTCGACCATCAGGTGCAGGGCACCGTGGTCATGCCCGGCACGGCGTACGTGGAAATGGTGCACAGCGCCGCTGGCGAGATCTGCGGCGGGCACGTGCCGCTGCTGCGCGACATCCGGTACGTCGATGCGCTTTTCCTACGGCCGGATCATCCGGCGCCCGCACTGGCCACAAGGTTCACGTCGAGCGGACCGGACACCTGGGACTTCGAGGTGACCGGTGAGGAGGCGACGCACGTCACCGGAACGGTGACCCGGACCCCGCCTCCTGAAGAGCGCCGGCTGCCGCTGGACCCGGTCCGGGCGGCCTGCCCCGGCCACCGCACCGGCGCCGAGTTCTACCGCCGGTTTGCCGCCCGGGGCAACGAGTGGCGGGGCACGTTTCAGGGCATCGCGGAGCTCTGGGTGGGTGACGGCCAGGCGCTGGGCCGGATCCAGGTGCCGACGGGGGTCGACCCGACCGGTTACACCTGCCACCCAGCGCTGCTGGACGCGTGCGGGCAGGTGCTCGCGTCGCTGATCCCGGCCGAGGACCGGTCGTCCGCGTTCGTCCTGGGCAGCATCGACGAGGTGTTGATCCACCCGAACCCCGGTACGCCCGGCTGGGCGCACGCGGTCGCGGTCACCGCCTGGCGGTCCGACTCGTTCTGCGGCGACCTGATGGTGTCCGACGCGGACGGGCGGGTGATCGTCGAGATCAAGGGCTTGCGCCTGCAATACCTGCAGCCGCCGGACTCGGTGCGCAACCCCGACGACTGGTTCCACGAGCTGCGCTGGCAGCCGCTGCCGGCGCTGCCCGACGCGGCGAGGCCGGGCGGCCGCCGCCTGGTCTTCGCCGACCGGTCCGGCGTCGGCGCCGCGCTGGACGCCGAGGTACGGGTCTACGCGGGCGCCGGGTACCAGCGGCTGGCGTCCGGCCGGTACGAGATCGACCCGACCGCGCCGGCGGAGTACCGGCGGCTGCTCGCCGACGTCCGGGCCCACTTCGACGGCCTGGCGCCGACCGAGGTCGTGCACCTCTGGGCGCTGGACGCGGACCAGCCCGACGCCTCGGCCCCGGTACAGCGGCTGGCCGAGGACGCTGAGCGCCTTGGCTGCGCCAGCGTCCTGCGCCTGCTGCGGGCGCTCGCCGACGCCGGGCTGCCCGAGCCGCCCCGGCTGGCACTGGTGACCCGGGGAGCGTACCGGGTGCTGGACACGGACCGGAGCGTGTCGATGTGGCAGGGCGCCATCTGGGGGCTGGGCCGGGTGATCGCACACGAGCACCGGGAGCTGAGCTGCGCTCTGGTCGACCTGGACCCGGCCGGGCCACCGGCCGAGCTCGCCGCCGCGTTGGGCCGGGAGCTGACCGGCGCCGGTCCGGAGGACCAGCTGGCCCTGCGTGGCGGCCAGCGGTACGCCGCGCGGCTGCTGCCCAGCTCCGTCGGTGCCGGCCGGCCGGACGGTGCCGAGGTCGCCCACCAGGTGCGGGCCACCGTGCCCGGCATGCTGGACGGGATGCGCCTGGTGCCGGTGCCGCGGCGGGCGCCGGGGCCGGGCGAGGTGGAGGTGCGCGCTGACTACCTCGCGCTGAACTACCGCGACGTGCTGGTCTCCATGGACATGTATCCGAGCATGTCCGACCGGCCCGCGATCGTCATCGGTGAGTGCGCCGGGACGGTCGCCCGGGTCGGCCCGGGTGTGGCCGGGCTACGGCCCGGCGACGAGGTGGTGGCGATCTCGCTGGAGACGCCCGCGGCCACCTACATGTGCGTCAACGCGCACCTGGTGCGCCGGCGTCCGGCAAGGCTCACCGCACAGGAGGCGGCCAGCGTGCCGGTCGGCCTGGTCACCGCGTACCAGTCGCTGGTTCACCTGGCTCAGCTGCGGCCCGGCGAGCGGGTGTTGATCCATCACGCCACCGGCGGGGTGGGCATGGCTGCGGTGCAGGTGGCCCGCTGGCGTGGCGCCGAGGTGTACGCCACCGCGGGCAGCCCGGAGAAGCGCGCGATGCTGCGCATGATGGGTGTCGCGCACGTTTCCGACTCGCGGAGCACCGGGTTCGCCGACGAGATCCGGGAAGCCACTCGGGGCGAGGGCGTCGACGTGGTGCTCAACACGCTGGCGGGGGAGGGCCTGCTCAAGAGCGTGGAGCTGCTGGCCGACCGCGGGCGGTATGTCGAGCTGAGCCGGCGCGACCTGGTCGAGGGTACCCGGCTGGACATGCGGCTGCTGGCGCGCGGCGCCTCGTTCTTCGTGGTCGACGTGGTGGACCTCGGGCTCAGCGACCCGCGCCGGCTTGGCGCGATCATGGACGAGACGCTGGCCCTGGTACAGGCCGGCGTGCTCGAACCGTTGCCGCACCGGGTTTTCCCCGCCGCTGAGCTGGTCGGCGCGTTCCGGCACATGGCCCAGGCCAGGCACATCGGCAAGGTACTCGTTTCCACCGAGGAGCTGACCGCCCCCAAGCGGGACGAGACCCCGGCAATGCATCGGCCGGTCCGGATCGATCCGGCCGCCGGCTACCTGGTCACCGGCGGGCTGGGCGACCTCGGCGTGGTGGTCACGGACTGGCTGGTCCGCGAGGGCGCCCGGCACATCGTGCTGACCGGGCGTACCCCGCTTGAGCGGACCGGAGGCGCCGGCTGGCTGGAGGAGTTGCGGCGGCACGGGGTGCGGGTGGCGTACGAGGCGGTCGACGTGGCGGACGAGGAGGCGATGCGGGCGGTCGTGCGGCACCACGAGCAGGACGGCGTGGCAATCCGGGGCGTGGTGCACGCGGCCGGCGTCATCGAGTACTGCGCCCTGTCCGACCTGGACGACCGGGTGCTGTCTGCGGTGCTGCGGCCGAAGGTCACCGGCGCGGCCGTGCTGCACCGGCTGTTCGCCGAGCGGGCGCTGGACTTCTTCGTGCTGTTCTCCTCCGGCTCGGCGGTGCTCAGCTCCCCGATGCTCGGCGCGTACGCGGCCGCGAACGCCGCCCTGGACTCGCTGGCCGACCAGCGCAGGCTCGCCGGGTTGACCGCGCTCAGCGTGAACTGGGGCTTCTGGTCGGTCGGCATGCCCGCCCGGGCCGGGCAACAGCAGGGCCGCGCGATCAACCCGACCGGGATGGACACGTTCAGCCCGCGGGAAGGCATCGAGGCGCTGCGCCTGCTGCTGGCCAGGGGCGCCACCCACGGCGTGGTGCTGCCCGCGGACTGGCAGCGGTGGGCCACCGCGCATCCGGACGCGGCCGCATCGCCACTGCTGCGCGACCTGCTCGCCGGCCCCACCGCCGAGGCAGCCATCCCTGCCCCGACGTTCCCGGCGCGCGCCGTGCCGCGGGTATCGCCGGCACCGACGCCCACGAGCCCGCCGCCGGCCGACCTCGCGGATACCGGCAACGCAGACGCCGACACCGCGGCGGTCGCGGGTAACGGGGTGGTGGGCACGCTGACCGATCGGGCCGCTGTGGAGCGTTACCTCGCTCAGGTCCTCGCCGATGTGCTGGGCATGCCGTCGGCGCAGGTACACCCGCGGCGCCCGCTCAAGCGGCAGGGCCTGGACTCGCTGATGGCCGTGGAGGTCCGTACCCGGGTCCAGCGCGACCTGGGCATGATGCTGCCGATCGCGAAGATGCTCGGCGGCCACAGCGTCGCCGAGCTGGCCGGCGAGGTGTTCAGCCAGCTGGGCGCCCCCGGCCGCCGTTGACATGAGGCGAGTGCGGGGCGCGCGGACGGCGCCCCGCACTCACTTCATGACCCGCCTGATGGCGGCCGCCAGCTGCTCGCGGTTGGGTTGCATGGCCAGGTCCAGCGCGGCCACGCCGCCGAGCACCGCGCCGTCAGGGCGGGTGATCCGCCTCGGCGGTGCGACAAGCCGCATCTCCTCGGCCGCGGTGGCGACGATCTCCGCCGCCATTCCGCAGGCCCGGTTGGCGTCGTCGAGCACCACCAGCCGCCCGGTGCGTTCCACCGAGGCGGCCAGGCCGGACCAGTCGAACGGGTGCAGCGTGCGGGGATCGAACACCTCCACGGACACCTCATCGGCCAGGTCCTCGGCGACCGCGAGCGCGTCGTGGACGAGGTGCCCCACGGCCACCACGGTCACGTCGTCGCCGGCGCGGTGCACCCGGCCGACGCCGAGCGGCACCGGCACCAGGTCCTCGAACGCCACGGTCTCCTGGACGCCGTGCGCCGCGATCGGGGCGAACACCACCACCGGGTCATCGTCGCGGATCGCGCTGGTGAGCAGCCCGTACGCGTCCGTCGGCGTGGCCGGCACGACGACCTTCACTCCCATGTGGACAAAAAGCGGATACGGCTGGTCCGAGTGCTGGGCGCCCCAGCCGGCCTTCCAGCCTGCAGCCGGCAGCAGATAGGTCACCGGCACCCGGAACCGGCCTCCGCTCATCAGCGAGAAGCGGCTGGCCTGGTTGACGATCTGCTCCAGCACCAGCATCAGCAGAAAGGGGATCTGGTACTCCACCACCGGCCGGCGACCGGCCAGGGCCGCGCCGGTGGCGAAGTTGGTGAACCCCTGCTCGGACAGGGGCGTCTCGAGCACGCGGTCCGGCCCGAACCGGGACAGCAGCCCGGTGGCCACGTTGGTCAGTGCCAGGTGGACGTCCTCGCCCATCAGGAAGACCGCGGGGTCGCGGGCCATCTCGTCGCGGAGCGCGAGATTCATTGCCTTGAGGTAGTGCAGCCTAGGCATGGGAGACTCCTCCACGGGTACGCAAGCCGTCGGCGTACAGGTAGCGCAGCGGGTCGGTGGGGTCTGGCGCCGGACTGTTCAGCGCCGACCGGACCGCCTTTTCGAGGGTCGCCTCGACCTCCGCGTCGATCAGCTTCCGTTTCTCGGCCCGGACCCGTTCTCCCTGGATGCGCAGCGGGTCGCGCTCTCGCCACCGCTCCACCTCCGCCTTGTCCCGGTAGCGCAGACGGGTCCTCAGCTCGAAGGTGTGGTGGCCCTCGTACCGGTACGTCAGCAGCTCCAGGACGCTCGGCCCGCCCCCGGTCCGGGCCCTGTGTACGGCCTGCCGTGCCGCTTTCCGCACCAGGACCGGGTCCTGCCCGTCAACTGTGGACGCGGGGATGCCGAATCCCTCCGCCCGCCCGACGACAGATCCGGCGTTGCCCCTGCCCGCGGCCAGCGTGGTCGCGTACGAGTTGTTCTCGCACACCAGCAGTACGGGCACCCGCCACAGCGACGCGAGGTTGAACGCCTCCAGCAGCGCACCCTGGTTGACCGCGCCGTCGCCGAAGAACGCGACCGCGAGCCGGCCTCCCCCCTGCTTCGCCAGCGCCCAGCCGACTCCGGAGGCGATCGCGGCACCGTGGCCGACGGTGGCGGTGGCGCCGTACACGTGGTTGTCGAGGTCGGCCGGGTGCAGCGACCCCCCGCCTCCGTGCCCGACGCCGGTGACTCGACCGAGAAGTTCGGCCATCAGCCGGCCCGGGTCGCACCCCTTGGCCAGCAGGTGTCCATGCCCGCGATGGTTGGACAGCACGACATCGTCCGGCCGCAGGGCTGCGCATACGCCGGCGGCGGCCGCCTCTTGGCCGATGCAGGGGTGGATGCCGGGGATGTCGCCGGATCGCACGAGGTCGATGGCGCGCTCCTCGAAGCGGCGGATCAGCCGGACGGTCCGATACAGCCGCGCGTGCCCGTCCTCGGTCGGGTCGCCTTCCATGACGCTGTCTCCTCATTCCGCCACTCGTCGGGACGGGCGCGACCGTTGGCGGTGACCGGAGCCATGCTGGTCACCGCCGTCGGGTCGTACGCTCAGCGGGTCGTCGTCGAGCTCGGTGCCCCACCGCCGTCAGCTGCGCGCCTCGTCGACTTGCGGTACCAACTCCGCCCGCTTGGCCACCTCCGCGGCGAACTCGCCGAGCGTCATGATGGCCAGGGTTTCGATGTCGTCGTCGTCGAACGTCACGCCGTACTGCTCCTCGATGCGCAGCGCGAGCTCGGACACGGCGAGCGAGTCGAGGTCCACGCCGGATGGCCCGAGCATGCTGTCCGGACCGGTATCGTCGGTGTAGAAGTTCATCTCCTGCAGCGCCTGGATGGTGAACGCCATGACATCGTCGACTGACATGGTTCAGCTACCTTCCTTTCGGACGGTGATACCGGGCGGCAAGCCGGTGTCCTGGCTGGACCTTCCCGGCGTTCCTGGTGCGGAGCCAGCCTCCGACCTGGCGCCCCGCAGCGGAGGCGGCGTAGGGTGTGCGCGGCCCGGCTATCGGCGTATGTCGACCCGGCCCGGACCGACCGCGATTCACTGGACAAGGTGAAGTCAGTCGGTAAAGTCGAAATTTGCCACCGACTGCCCCCAGGATTATCGCGCCTGCCGAGAACACATTTCCAAAATGCGTCGTCCGAAGTTATCAGCGGGTGACCGGGTCGGTCAACGCGGGACAATGCGGCCCCAACGCATCCTGCGGCCAATGCGATGGTAAGACTCAAGCGTTTCTCAATGCGGCGTCGAGGCCACCTGTGCCGCGTTTCTGCGGGAGAGCCCTAAAGTCTTTCGAAAAGGCAGACGTGGCGCTACGGCCGGCCGATTTGGGGAGACGCGTGTGAAAGTCACCAACGTTTACCTCTGCGGGCTGGGTGTCTTTCAACCCCCCGTTACGGATGCCGGGCAGGCCGCCCGGCGCGGCGAGTACAGTCCGGCCGCGTACCTGGAGAACAGGCTGACCGGTGTCTGTATCGCCGGAGACGTCTCGCCCCCGGAGATGGCCGTGCGTGCGGCCCGCCAGGCGCTGTCCCGTGCCGCCCTCGATCCGGCCAGGATCGATCTGGTGCTGCACGCGTCCATCCACTTCCAGGGCCCCGAGATGTGGCTGCCCGGCCCGTACATCCAGCGGGAGATCGTCGGTACGCCGGCCCCCGCGTTCGAGATCCGGCTGGGCTGCAACGGCGTGTTCGCGGCGCTGGAGATCGCCGCCGGGCACCTGGCCGTCGCGGCGGCAGCCCGGACGGTGCTGGTGACCACCGCGGAGAATCTCGGCTCACCGCTGATCGACCGGTGGAACTCGGCGCCCGGGTTCATCCTGGGCGACGCCGGCAGCGCGCTGCTGCTGGACCGCGACGAGGGCTTCGCCCGGCTGCGCGCCGTGGGCAGCGTGGCGGTGCCCGAGGTGGAGTCGCTGTACCGCGGCGGCGAGCCGCTGTATCCGCCGCTCGTGAGGCAGGGCCGGACAATCGACATGCGCGAGCGTGCCGAATACTTCCGCGACAACGTGATGTCGCTGACCGACGCCGCCGAGCTGAGGACCCGGGCACGGCTGGACCTGATCGAACGGACGCTGGACGAGGCGGACCGGAAGCTGGTCGACATGACCCGGCTCATCTGCGGGAACTCGGCGGCCTACATGGTGCAGCAGGATCTGCTGGAGCCGCTGGGTATCGCGATGGAGCGCACCACCTGGCAGTTCGGCCGCGGCATCGGGCACACCGGCGCGAGCGACCAGCTGCTGTCCCTCAACCACCTGCTGGTCACCGGGCAGCTCGCGGCCGGCGACCACCTGCTGCTGTTCGGTGGCGCGCCAGCGACGATGTCCTGTGCGGTCCTGGAGATCCTGGACGTCCCGGCGTGGGCGCGGGTATGACCGCGCCCACCCGTACCTGGCTCATCACCGGAAGCTCGGCCGGTCTCGGCCGGGCGCTGGTGACCGAGCTGCTGGCACGGGGCGAGACGGTGGCGGCCACGGCGCGCGTTCCGCACGCGCTGTCGGATCTGGGGCCGTCCTCGGGGAGACGACTGTGGACGGCACGGCTGGACGTCACCGATCCGGAGCGGATCCGGCAGGTGGTCGCCGACGCAGTCGAGGCGCTCGGCCGCATCGACGTGGTGATCAGCAACGCCGGGTACGCGCTGGTCGGCGCGGCCGAGGAGGCCAGCCGCGACCAGATCGAGCGGCAGATCCGGACGAACCTGACCGGGCCTATTCACCTGGCCCAGGCGGTGCTGCCGTACCTGCGCGCGCAGGGCCACGGGCGGATCGTCCAGATCTCCAGCATGGCCGGGCAGCGCGCGGCCCCCGGCACGGCGGTTTACTGCGCCACCAAGTGGGGCGTGGAGGGCTTCTTCGAGTCGCTGGCCGCCGAGGTGAAGGGCTTCGGAATAGGCGTGACGATCGTCGAGCCCGGCACCGTACGCACCGGCTTCTTCGGCCGCGGCAAGGAGGTGACCGCTGCGCTGCCCGCCTACGCGGACACCCCGGCCGCGGTCCTTCGTCGCCGGGCCGAGGACGGTCGCCTGTCGTGCCGCGGCGACCTGGCGAAGATGGCCTGCGCCATCGTCGACGTTGCCACGCGTCCGACCGCCCCGCTGCGGCTGGCGCTCGGCAGCGACGCGTACGGGCTGATCCGGCGCGGGCTGACGGCACGCCTGGCAGATCTTGAAGACCAGAAGCACATCGCGCTTTCCACCGACCTGAGTGGAGACACCGCATGATGACGCCGTCGGCGGCGGGCCGAGGACCAGAGGAGTAACGAGGATGCGCATCGCCGTTCTGGCGCTCGGCAGCCGCGGTGACGTCTACCCGCTGACCGCGCTCGCCGCCGAGCTGGCCCGCCGTGGCCACCAGGTACGCATCGGTGTGTCGCCCAACCTGGTGGACATGCCCCGGCGGCTGGGGCTCGACGTGGTACCGGTCGGATGGGACCAGCAGCGAATTATGCGGTCCGAGCGCGGCCGGGAGTGGGTCACCATGACCGATCTCGACGCCTTCCTCCAGCGCTCGCACGAGGCATACCAGGAGTACGGCGAACGGTTCAGCGACGAGGCGATCGATCTCAGCGCCGGCTGCGAGGCCATCATGTGCGCCGTGGTCAGCGAGCAGTGGGCCACGGCGCTGGCGGAGGCGCGCGACGTCCCCCTCGTCGCGTACGACCTCACGCCGGCCCGGCCGAACGACGTGGTGCCGCATCCGCTGGTGACTCCCGATCCCCTGCCGGACGCCGCCGCGAACCGGGCGACCTACGTGCACTACGCGCGACGGGCCTGGCGGTACCGGCGCGACCAGGTGTTCCGGTTCCGCCGCCGGCTCGGGCTCGCGCCGATGCCGCCGCGCCCGGCGCAGCTGAGGCGGCCGTTGGAGTTGCAGGGCTACAGCCCCACTCTGGTGCCCGGCCTGACCTGGGATGCCTACCGGCCGATCGTCGGCGACCTGCGGTTTACCCCGTCCGACCTGCACCGCGTCGGCCTGTCCGCACTCGATCCGGAGCTGGCGCGGTGGCTGGACGCGGGCGAGCCGCCGGCTCTGATCACGTTCGGCAGCACGCACGTGTCGGATCCGGCCGCGACGCTGGCGAGCATCGGACGGGTCTGCCGGTCGCTGGGTCTGCGTGGCCTGGTGGTCACCGGCTGGGGCCTGTCCGGGGTCGAGCCGCCCGCGACACCGGAGCTGCGCGTTGTGCACTATGTGGATTACGACGTCGTGCTGCCGCGCTGTGCCATGGTGGTACACCACGGCAGCGCCACCGTCACCGCCGCCGGCGTGCGCGCCGGCATACCGACGATGGTCTGCTCATCCTTCGCCGACCAGCCGTTCTGGGGCCGTCAGCTGGAACGGCTCGGTGCCGGCGTGCACGTGCGGTTCACCGACCTGTCCGAGGAGGTGTTGCGGTCAGGCATGTCCCGCCTGATGACGGATCCGGTACGGCGGCGTGCGGCACAGCTCGGCGAGCGGATGCGCGCGGAACCTCATGGCACGCTGGTCGCCGCCGACGAGGTCGACAAGTACCTCGCGACATGAGGGGCGAACCAGCGGCGGTCGCCAGCGGCCGAGCGGCCGTCGACGAGTTGGTCGGGCTGCTCGACCTGGCAGCGGTCGAGCCCACAGGCGATCCGGCCGTAACGGATCGGCTGGTCCCCCTCGCCGGTGTGTTCGCCGGTCGCGGCGCGGCGCGCGGGCCCGCTCGCCGGTACGGAGGGCTCATCGCCGCGCAGGCGCTGGCCGCGGCCGGACGCACGGTGAGGTCCGGTCGACCGGTGCACTCGCTGCACGCGTACTTCATCCGCCCGGGTGACAGCCACAGGCCGGTCACCTATCTGGTCGAAACCCTTCGCGACGGCCGATCCATGTCCACCCGGCGCGTGGTCGCTGTCCAGCGCGAAACACCGATCTTCTTCCTGACCGCCTCGTTCCACGATCCCGGCAGCGGGCTGGAGCACGCGCAGCCTCCGCCGGAGGTCCCTCCACCGGACGAGGTGCCGAACCTTGCCCAGGTGCTCGCCCGCGCGCCGGGCACGCTGGCCGCCGTGGAACACATGCTCTTCGCGTTCGACGCCAGGTACATCGGCCCTCCGCCCTGGGCGCAGAAGGCTGGAGAGGCGCGGAAGGCTGGGGAGCGAGCGGGCGACGTGCCGCGCCGGGCCTGGGTGAGGGTGGCCGGCAAGCTGCCCGACGACCCGTTGGTACATGCCGGCGCGCTGACGTTCATCTCGGATCTGCCACTGCTGCTGAGTTCGATGGTGGCCGGGCACGGGCAGGCATGGAGGCCAGGTGACGCCGGCGTCAGCATCGACCACACGGTGTGGTTCCATCGGCCCTGTCGTGCCGACGAGTGGCTGCTGTACGACTGCCGCAGCCCGTGGGCGGCGGGCGGTCGTGGCCTGGCGACCGGCGGCCTGTACGCGATGAACGGCGACCTGGTGGCCACGGTGGCCCAGGAGGGCCTGCTGCTGGCTCGCCCGGCGCAGCAAGCCGAGTGAGCGGACCAGGCCCTCCTGGGCGACGGTGGCGACCAGGTGCACCGGGCGGGTCGCCGGCACCGTGCGTGCGGCGGCGACCAGGCTTGTGCGGCCAGGAACCCGCCGAACAGCCGCGCCGCGCCGACCGGTGCCACGCCGGCGAACGCTCCGGTCACCCGCGTCACCAGGTCCGTCGCGGACGGTTCCGCGACCGGATCGAGGGCGGCCGGATCGAGCAGCCCGACCAGCTCGTCCAGCCGGATCCCGGCCGGCCCACCCGGGACTTCAATGCCCTCCCCGATCGATCGCCCGAATTTGTCCCGGACAATCTAATGGGGCGCGTTGCAGGTGCGGTAAAGGCGGCCTGGAGGAATTGCTAGAGGACTGCTCGAATATCGCGCGTGCTTCGAATGTAGCGGACGTAGAGCCTGGTGGTGCGGGCGTTGACCGGTCGCGAGCGGCGCTGATAACTTCGCATCGGTCGGTTGAGGCAGCAATTCTGCGAGCGCATCTACCCAATTCCTGAAATCTTGACCACGACCATTTTCTTAGGGGATTGACGTGCGGCGGGACGTGGACTGGGTCGACAGGCATCTGCTGGCCGGCGCCGACGAGCGGGCGTGCCTCCGGTTCGACCGGCTGGTGACCCGCACCGAGCTGCGCGAGCTGGTCGCGGACCGGTGCGAGGAGCTGGCCGGCGCCGGGCTGTGCGCGGGCGGGACGGTCAGCCTCCAGCTACCGCCCGGGCTGACGTACGTGGTGAACCTGCTGGCCGCCTGGCGGCTCGGCGCCCAAGTATCCCTGCTGGATCACCGGCTCACGCCGTTCGAGGCGGAGCGGGCGATGTCGGTGATCCGGCCGCAGTTGCTGGTCAGTTCGGCGGAGCCGCGGCAGCACCTGCTGCGCGGGTACACCTCGGTCACCGCCGCGATCACGGCGCGGGACGGCGACCCGGCCGGCACCGACCACGCGCTGCTCCAGCTCAGCTCCGGCTCCACTGGCCCGTCCAAGGTGATCGGTCGTACGGCCGAGGACCTGTTGACCGAGATCGACCGGTACCGGCAGCTGGCCGGATACCCGCGGCCGGGCGAGCGGATCGTGCTGCTGGCCTCGATGGTGCACGTGCTCGGCCTGGTCGGCGGCCTGCTGTACGGGCTGGCGGCGGACGTCTCGCTGGTCGTACCGGCGTTCCTGACCACGAAAGACATTCTGGCCGCGGTCGAGGCCGGCCCCGAGCCGGCCACGATCCTCGGCGTCCGGTTCCACATCGACCTGCTCGCCTCGGTGGACGAGCCGCCGTCCCTGCCCCGGCTGGCCCGCATGATCGTCGGCGGCGAGGTGGTGCCGCCGCGCACCGTGCGCGCGTTCGCCGTGAAGTACCCGGACGTGCCGCTGGGCATCATGTACGGGATGACCGAGGTCGGCGTCATCGCCACCGACCTGGCCGGCGAGCATCGCCCGGCGCTCGCACCGGTGTCCGGCATGGCGCTGCGGGAGGAGAGCGGGCAGCTGCTGGTCGCGCGGCCGCGCACGCCGTACGTCGGTGCGGCGGCGCCGGGCCGCTGGATCGACGGCTGGCTGTGCACCCGGGACGCCGGCACCGTCGACGAGGAGACCGGCCTGGTGACGGTCACCGGGCGGCTGGACTCGCAGGTCTCCATCGCCGGTCTCAAGGTGGACCTGACCGACGTGGAGCAGACGTTGGTCGAGCTGCCCGGTGTGACCGAGGCCGTGGTGCTGTTCGACGGCGGCATCGAGGCGTTCCTGGCCGTCGCGGACGGGCACAGCGCCGACGGGATCGCCGACGAGCTGGCCGGCCGGCTGGCCGCGTACAAGCGGCCGCGCCGGCTGCACCTGCTGCCGAAGCTGCCCCGGACCGCCAGCGGCAAGGTCGTACGGGACCTGTCCGTGTTGCGCGCGGCCGTCGAGGAGGCGGCCGTGAAGGCAGGCGCCTGATCCACCCCGACCCCACAGGAGAGGCAACCTACCCATGGCAACCGCCGAGAACGACGTCGAGAAGCTGGCCGCCGCCGGAGTGCCGGACCGGGACGCCGTGGTCGCCATCCTCGCCGCGCAGGCGGACCGCCCGGCCGGCGAGGTGCCGGAGCGGATCGACTCGCTCGGCGTGGCCTGGCTGGTCTACGAGGTGGAACGGCGCTTCGGTATCGCCCTGGACCTCACCGACGAACTGCTGGCCTCGATGAGTACCGTCACCGGTGTCGTCCGTGTGCTGCGCGAGGCACAGCGGGAAACAACGGGCCGTGATGGCTGACCGGGCGACCGCGGTGACGGTGACCGGCATGGCCGCGGTCACCGCCTTCGGTCGCGGCACCGCGGCCCTGTGCGACGCGGTGCTCGAAGGGCGGCGTGGCTTCGCCCCGGTCACCCGGTTCGACGTGACCGGCCGCCGGGCCACCTCCGCCGCCGCACTGGACGATGCCGGGGGCCTGGCGGAAGAGCTCGCGGGCGTGGCGCACCAGGCGTGCCGGGACGCCGGCCTGGACCCGGGCGAGCGGGCCGCCTGCCCGGTGCTGCTGGCCGCGCACGCCGAGCCGGCACTGGTCCGCTCGCCCGACCCGGCGGCGGCCACCACCGGAGCGGCCGGGGCGGCGGTGGCGCTGGCCGGGCGGTGCGGCCTCGGCAGGGCGATCCGGGCCTACACGACCGGCTGCGTGGCGGCCAGCTCGGCCGTCATCGACGCGGCGGTGATGATCCGCGCGGGGCGGGCCGAGCGGATCCTGGTCGCCGGTGGATACCTGGTCGACGCGGACTACTTCGGCGCGTTCGACGCGGGGCGCGCGCTGTCGCCGGGCGACGCGGTGCGCCCGTTCAGCCGCGACCGGGACGGCATGCTGCTCGGCGACGCCGTAGCCGCGGTCGTCGTGGAGTCGGCAGAGGCGGCGCGGCGGCGCGGCGCGAAGCAGCTCGGCCAGGTCGTGGGCTGGGGCCGGGCCGGGGACGCGTACCACGTGTGCCAGCCCCGGCCGGACGGCGTCGGGCTGGCCCGCGCGGTCGACGCGGCACTGGGCCGCGCGGGCGTCGAGGCCGGGCGGATCGGTTACGTCAACGCGCACGGCACCGGCACGGCGCAGAGTGACGCCGCCGAGACCAACGCCCTGCACCGCGCGCTCGGCGGGTACGCCCGGCGGGTGCCGGTCAGCTCGACCAAGTCCGCGCACGGGCACGCGCTCGAGGCGTCCGCCCTGGTGGAGCTGGTCGCCACGCTGGCCGCGCTGCAACGTGGTCGGCTGCCCGTCAACGCGGGCTTCCAGGAGCCGGATCCGGAGTGCCCGCTGAACCTGGTTCTGGAGCCGGCCGCAGCCGAGGTGGAGTACGCGCTGAGCGTCAACGCCGCGTTCGGCGGCGCCAACACGGCGCTCGTCGTGAAGGCGGGCGACCGTGCTTGAGACGGCCGTACCGCGGGAAACGCTGACCGTACTCGCCGAGGCGCGCTGGCCCGAGGCCGGCGACGGCGAGCCCGACCCGCTGCCCGGCTTCGTGTACTCCTCGTTCAGCCCGCTGGTCGCCGCCACCGCCGGCCGCTGCCTGTCGCGCTGGTACGGCGGCCCGCCGGTGCCCCCGGCCGACGGCGAGCGGATCGCGCTGATCCTGGCCAGCGTGCGCGGTGACATCGCCATCGCGGAGGCCATCGCGACCGCGGTGGACGCCGGCGAGCGCGTCTCGCCGCTGCTGTTCTTCCAGTCCGTCGCGAACGCCGTGCTGGGCCACGTCGCTACCCGCTGGGGCATCGGCGGCCCGGTGCTGTGCACCAGCCCGGTGGCCGACCCGGACGCCGACGCGCTGGACCTGGCCGCCGGCGTGCTCGCCGACGGCGACGCGGACACCGCCCTCGTCGTGCTCGCCGAGCCGGCGTGCGGAGCGGACGAGCAGGACCGGTCCCACGCCCTCCTGGTCCGGCTGGCAGACCGGGAAGCTCCGGAAACCCCCGTCGGGCAAGGAGAGTAGTTGTGGACATCCGACAGGTCGACCACGTCGAGCTGTACGTGGGCGACGCCCAGCAGACGGCGTTCTATCTGCGCACCGCCTTCGACTTCGACGTTTTGGGGTGCGGCGGCGGTGTGGCCGGCCCCCTGGCGGACCAGTACAGCGTGCTGCTCGGCCACGGCGACATCCGGCTGTTGCTCACCTCGGGCCTGCGCGCCGAGCACCCGGCGACGGCGTACGTCGGCCGGCACGGCGACGGCGTGGCCGTGATCGGCCTGCGCACCGACGACGCGGAAATGGCGTTCACCGAGGCGGTCGAGCGCGGGGCCCTCGCCATCGAGGCGCCGCGAGCGTGGCGCGCGGGCGGCGCGGAGGTCATCACCGCCACCGTCGCCGGCGTCGGCGACGTGCACCACCGGTTCACCCAGCGCCGGGACGGCGAGGCGTTCCTGCCCGGCGCCATCGACGCCGCGTCCGCGCCCGCCGGGGGCAAGCTGCTGACCACCGTTGACCATTTCGCCGTCTGCGTGCCGGCCGGCGAGCTGGACGGCACCGCCGACTACTACCAGCGGGTGTTCGGGTTCGCGCAGATCTTCGAGGAGCGGATCGAGGTAGGCGAGCAGGCGATGGACTCCAAGGTGGTGCAGGACGCCAGCCGCACGGTGACGCTCACGATCATCGCGCCGGACACCACCCGGCCGCGCGGCCAGATCGACGACTTTCTCGGCTCGCACGACGGTGCCGGCGTCCAGCACATCGCGTTCAGCACCGCCGACATCGCCGCCGCGGTGGGTACGTTCACCGAGCGGGGAGTGCGGTTCCTGGCCACGCCGTCCAGCTACTACGACGGCATCGAGCGGCAGCTCGGGACGGTCGGCGTGCCCATGGACCGGCTGCGCGCCGGCAACATCCTGGTCGACCGGGACCACTGGGGCGAAATGTTCCAGATCTTCACCGAGTCGGCCCTCGTACGCCGGACGCTTTTCTTCGAGCTGATCGAGCGGCACGGGGCGCTCACCTTCGGCACCAACAACATCAAGGCGCTGTACGAGGCGAAGGAGCGTGAGCGCGCTCAGACCACCGTCGGAGCCTGACGGCAACCCACTACCCAGGGAAACGGGACATGCAGACCACTGAATTCGTACTGACGGACGGGGAGCGCGCCCTGCTGCCGTCCGACGAGGACGTCGCCGGCTACGCCAGGCACGGCTGGTACCTGTCGAAAAAGCTGCTGACCGACGACGAGGTGGACACGCTGCTGGCTGCCAGCGAGCGGTTCTACGCCGGGCAGCGCGGCCGCCGGCTGCCGAAGCGGCCGTCGACGCTGGCCTACTGGGAGCCGGAGAACGGCCCGGTCCAGCGGCACAACGACTACATCCACTACGAGTCCGACGAGATCGGCGCGATCCTGCGCAAGCCGCTGATCGGTGCGGTCGCCGCCCGGCTGGCCGGGGCGCGGGAGATCCGGATCTTCCAGAGCACGCTGATCTACAAGCCGCCGCGCCTGGACGAGCCGACCAACCTGGTGCCCTGGCACTTCGACAAGCATTACTGGCAGTCCAGCACGTCGCAGAAGATGCTGACCGCGTTCATCCCGTTCCACGACTGTGGCGAGGAGATGGGCACCATCACGATGGTCGACGGCAGCAACACCTGGCAGGAGATCGGCGGTGACGACAGCACCACCCGGCATTTCGCCCACCGCGGCTGGGCGGAGCTGGAGGAGCTGTTGAAGCAGAACGCCGCGTTCAACAACGCCGAAATCGTCAAGCTGCCGATGACGATACCCAAGGGCCACATGAGCTTCCACCACTGCCGCACCTACCACGGCAGCGGCGCGAACCGCGCAGACCGCCCGCGCCGCGCCATCTCGCTGCACCTGCAGGACGGCGACAACCGGTACCGCCGGTTCACCCGCTCCGACGGCAGCGTGGTCGCGTACAACCACGACCACTTCGTCCGCCGCACCGCCACCGGCGAGCCCGACTACGCCGATCCCGAATTCTGCCCGACCATCTGGCACGCATGAAACCGCACCGGCACTGCCGCGCCCGACCCACGGCCCTTACCGCCGCCCGCATCCACGGCATGAGCGACGCGCTGACCAGCGCGGACGTGATGACCTTCGTCGGCAAGGGCTACCAAGGCACTCGGGGCAGCCTGCGCACGCCGTTCAAGCGGCACCGCTTCCGACCGAAGCTGTCGCGCCGGCAGAAGGCGGTCAACCGGGCGCACGCGAGAATCCGGGCTCGTGGCGAACGAGCCATCGCCACGCTCACGACCTGGCAGATCCTGACCAGACTGCGATGCTGCCCACGCCGCGCCACCGCGATCGTGCCGGCCATCCTCGCTGCACCACGTCGAGCGAACCACCACGCAGGATGAAAATGGCTCGATGCCAACAAGTCCTTGATCGACGGGCCGACGAGCCGACGGGCCGACTGGTCTCCGGCGGGAGCGCCGGCGTGCCCACGGACCCGGGACATCGGGGAAACCGTTCGGATCAGGCGGGGATCGCCTCGATCGCGCCCTCGGCCACACTCTTGACCGCGAAGCCGGCGTCGGCGAGCAGCTGGCCGTACTCCTCCGCGGTGCGGTCCCGGCCCTCCATGAGGACCAGCATCAGCAGGTCCACAATCCGGTTGCGGGGCGCCGCCCAGGCGCCGGCGCTCGCCCGCTCCGGCTTCGCGGGCAGCAGCTCCTCCAGCACCAGCAGCCGCGCGCCGGCCGGCATCGCCGCGCGCACCCGGGCCAGCAACCGGGCGGCGTTCTCGTCGTTCCAGTTGTGCAGCACCCGGCGCAGCACGTACAGGTCGCCATCTGCGGGTACGTGGTCGAAGAAGCTGCCGGCGGCGATGTCCACCCGGTCCAGCACACCGGAGGTGGCGAGCCGTTCGCGTGCCCGGGCGGCGGCCTCGGGCAGCTCGACGAGGACCCCGCGCAGCTCCGGGCGTTCGGTGAGGACGTTGGCGAGCAGGCGGCCGTCGCCGCCGCCGACGTCCACCACCGTGCGGGCCCCGCCGAACAGGCTGGCGGCGGGTGCTGGCGGTTCAGGGGCGGCGGACATGGCGCCGTTGAACGTCGCCGCCAGCTCCGGATGGCCGCCGAGGTACTGGTAGAAGGGCTCGCCGAAGCGATCGATGAAGGCCGGCCGGCCGGTGCGCACGGTGTCCAGCAGGCCGGCGAACGAGGCGAAGACCTCCTGGCCGTACAGGACGGCCGTGTCGCGGACCGAGCCGGGTGCGTTCGAGCGCAGGTACTCGCCCATGCCGGACAGCTCGAAGCGGTCGGGGCCGGTCTGGCGCAGGACGCCGGCGTCGGCGAGCGCGGCGAGCAGCCGGCGCAGCGCGACCGGGTCCAGACCCGCGGCCGCGGCCAGCTCGGTGCCGCCGGTGGTGCCCGCGGCGATCCGGTCGGGCAGGCCGAGTAGAGCGAAGACGGAGCACGCCTGCGCCGTCCAGGTGGCACAGAGGATGTTCAGCAGCCGCTTGCGGTAGTAATCGCCGTCACGCGCCATCGGTGGACGCCTCCGCCAGATGCTCGCGCAGGAACCCGCACACCTCGGCGACCGCCCGCCGGGCGTCGTCCAGCTTGCCGGGCATCGTGAAGAACCCGTGCACCATTCCGTCGTACCGGGTGAGCGTCACCGGCACGCCCTCGGCGCGCAGCCGGTGCGCGTACGCCTCGGCCTCGTCGCGCAGCGGGTCGAATTCCGCGGAAATGACCAGGGCCGGCGGCAGGCCGTGCAGCGTCACCGCGCGCAGCGGCGAGGCGAGCGGATTGTCACCGTCCGCCGGGTCGCTCAGATAATGCGCCCAGTACCAATTCACCGAATGTCGATTGAACATCGCGCGGTCGTCGATGTCGCGCCGCGACGCGGTGTCCGCCCGGTAGTCGGTGTTCGGGTAGACCAGCACCTGGCAGCGCAGCGCCGGCCCGCCGCGCTCGCGGGCCAGTAGGGTGACCGCTGCGGTCAGGTTTCCGCCGGAGCTGTCCCCGGCGACGGCCAGCCGGGCCGGGTCGCCGCCGAACTCGGCCGCGTGCTCGGCCAGCCAGGCGGCCGCGGCGTAGCTGTCCTGCGGTGCGGCCGGGAACGGGTGCTCCGGCGCGGTCCGGTACTGCACGGACATGACCAGGCAGGACGCGTCCGCGCAGAGCTGCCGGCAGACCCCGTCGCAGGTGTCCAGTGTGCCCAGCGTCCAGCCGCCGCCGAACAGGTACAGCAGGACCGGAAACGGGCCGGCCCCGGCCGGGCGGTACAGCCGGGCGGGCAGGTCTCCCGCCGGCCCCGGCAGCGTGAGGCTCCGTACCTCGCCGACTGGCCGTGCCGTGCCGCCGCCGGCCCGGACCGAGGCCAGGTCGTTCGCTCGGGCCTGCGCCAGCGAAAGCTCGTACAGCGGCGGCGTCGGATCCCGGCGGCGTTCGGAAAGCATTTCCGCGACCTGATGATGCAACGGCATAGTCGTTCTCCAGCGGGGCTCTAGTGAACGTCGAGAAAAGCGCGAGTTGGATATGACTTCCGCATCGGTATCGTCAATTCGGTCCGGGTCATCCTCGCATTAACCGGGGTGCGCTGACAATTATGGGAATCGGATCCGTGGGGGATCGAATGGGCGGAGTGGTGATGGCGCCGGTCGGGCTGAGCGCCGCCGACCTGGAGGACGGGCATCGCCCGCCTGTGCGCGTTCCTCGCGGCCGCCGCTCAGTGAGGGCGCACCAGCCTGGCGTCCACGTCGGACAAGGTGGGCCGGCCGGCGAGCATCATCGCGTCGGTCAGCTCGCCGGCCAGCGTGGCCAGCACGTCGCGGGCACCGTCCGCACCGCCGACCGCCAGCCCCCACAACACCGGGCGGCCGAGCAGGACGACGTCAGCGCCCAGCGCGAGCGCCTTGAGCGCGTCGCTGCCGGTGCGGACCCCGCCGTCGAGCAGCACAGGGCACCGCCGGTTGACGGCGGCCACCACGCCGGGCAGCGCGTCCAGGCTGGCCACCGCGCCGTCCAGCTGCCGGCCGCCGTGGTTGGAGACGATCACCCCGGCGGCGCCGTTGCGTACCGCCAGGTCCGCGTCGGCGCCGGTGAGGATTCCCTTGACCAGGAACGGCAGCGGGCTGTTTTCGCGCAGCCAGGCCAGGTCGGTCCAGCTCAGCGACGGATCGAACTGGTGCCGGGAGTGCCTTTCCAGCGCGGAGGCGCCGGGTTCGCGCTCGTGCATGCCGGCGGTGCTCGGCCTGTCCAGGTTCACCGCGGTCACGCCGTCCGGCATGCGGAAGCCGTTGCGCAGGTCGCGCAGGCGCCGCCCCACCTTCGGGGTGTCGACGGTCAGCACGATCGCCCGTACGCCGCAGTCCGCCGCCCGGCGGACCAGATCCAGCAGGACCTGCCGGCGGCGCAGCCAATAGAGCTGAAGCCACAGTGGACCGGTGGCGGCCGCCGCGATGTCCTCCAGTCGACGGCTGGCCATGATGCTGATGATGTAGAGCAGGCCCGCCTCGCCGGCTGCTCGCGCGGTGGCCACCTCGCCGTCCGGGTGCGCCAGCCGGTGGAAGGCGGTCGGTGCGACGCCCAGCGGCGCCGCGAGGGCGTCACCGAGCAGCGTGGTCGCCGTGTCGACCCGGGAGACGTTGACGAGCACGCGCGGATACAGCGGCACCCGGTCGAACGCGGCGCGGTTGGCCCGGACCGTCGCCTCGGTGCCGCTGCCGCCGTTGAGGTAGTCCCAGACCTCCGGCGCGATCCGGGCCGCCGCGAGCGGCTCGTAGTCCGCCAGGCACACGATGGTGTCCTCGTCCATTGCGCAGCCCTTCCGTGATGCTGGACCTGGTGGTGCGGCTCCACCGTACGGCGGGCGACGGGCGGGCGGCCGCCCGCGCACTGCTCGCCGAGACGGCCGCCGCGATGGCCGGTGCCTCGCCGGGCGCGGTCGCGGTGGGCCGCGCGGCATGGGGCGCGCCGTTGCTGCGCGGCGCCGCCGCGGGGTTGCACGCCAGCGTCAGCCACACGCGCGGCCTGGTCGCGGTGGCGGTCTCCCGGCTCGGACCGGTCGGTGTCGATGTGGAGGCGGTGCGTCCGCTGCCCGCGTTGGAGTTGAGCCGGCGGTGGTTCGCCACCGAGGACACCGACTGGCTGCGCGGGCAGCCGGGGGAGCGTCTCGACATCGGCTTCCTGTCGCTGTGGACCGGCAAGGAGGCGGTGGCCAAGCTGTACGGCGCCGGGCTGCGCGGCGGCCGGCTGCTGCGGTTGCGTACCGCGCCACCGCAGCCGCCGGCGTGGCGGCCCGCCGTCGACGATCCCGGCGTGCTGGTGACCCACCGGGAACTGCCCGGTCACCTGCTGGCGGTCGCGAGCGTAGCGGCGGTCCTCGACGCCCGCTACCGGCTGTACCCGTTTGCTGGCGGGGCCTGTAGCCGCGCTCGAGGTGGTCGTGAGCCCGGGCGCATAGCGTCGGAGCAGGGCGGACACGGGGAAGGCGAAGATGACCGACAGGTCTCATGTGGATTACCTGAGTAAAGGCCGCCGACCGCTGATGGAGACCGCCCTCGTCCTCGGCGGCAGTGTCGCCGGCATGATCGCGGCCCGGGTCCTGGCCGACCACGCCGACCAGGTGTGGATCGTCGAGCCGGACCTGCTGGAGGACGCGCCGGTGATCCGCCGCGGCGCGCCGCACGGCAGCCAGGCGCACAACCTGCTCGGCAGAGGCCGGACGGTCATCGACCGGCTGCTGCCCGGCGTCGTCCGGCAGATGGTGCGCGAGGGCGGCCAGCTGATCAACAGCGGCCCCGGCGGCGCGCAGTGGTTTCTCAACGGCCGGGCCAAGGTCCCCGTGCGGGGCGGCAGCGTGGTCAGCGTGTCCCGCCCGTTCCTGGAGTGGCACATCCGCCGGCGGGTCCTCGCGCTACCGAACGTGGCCCTGGTGAAGGGCACCGCCGTCGGGCTCACCGCCACCGCTGACCGGGTGGACGGCGCGCTGGTCCGCCCGCCGGGCGTCACCGACGCCCAGCGGCACGGCGCGGAGCTGGTGGTGGACGCCACCGGGCGATCCAGCCGGCTGGCCGACTGGCTCGGCCGGCTCGGGTACCCCGCGCCGGACAAGCGCCGGATGGCCCTGGACCTCGGCTACGCCACATGCCTGTTCCACCGGGAGCCCGGCCAGCGGCTGGCCGGTCACGTGGCGGTGTACTCGGTCTACACGCCGAGCAAGGCGCTGACCGGGCCCAGCTCGATGACGCCCGTGGAGGGGAATCGCTGGCTGACGCTGGTCAGCGGCTACGGCGACCGGCGACCGGGCCGCGACCTGGGCGGGTTCCTGGCCCGCTGCCGGTCGAACCCGGCCACCCCGCTCCAGTTGCTGCCGGACGCGTGCGAGCCGGCCAGCGAGGTGTACGTGCACCGCTTCCCGGACAGCGTCCGCCGAGAGTTCGACCGGCTGGACCGGTTCCCGGCGGGCCTGGTAGTGATCGGCGATGCGGTCGCCTCGTTCAACCCGACCTACGGGCAGGGCATCTCCGTGGCGGCCATGCAGGCGGTCGCGCTGGCCGAGTGGCTGGCCGAGCCCGGCGCGGTGGACGGGCCGGCGCACGCGTACTTCCGGCGGGTGCGTGCGGTGGTGGACGACGCCTGGGGCTTTTCCGCCGCGCAGGATTGTTACCTGCCGCACGTGACCGCTCCCAGGCCGTTCGGCTGGCGGCTGCGTCGTGGCTTGGCCGAGGCGGTCCAGAACGCGACCGTGACCGACGAGGTGGTGCACCGGGCGTTCCTGGAGGTCGTCAACCTGACGGCCGGGCCGGGGCGACTGCGCCGCCCGGACATCCTGTGGCGGACCGGCGCCGCCGGGCTGCGACGGCGCCGGTCCTGATCTCGTTTGCCCTGGGGAACAGGCAGTCAATGCCCTTCAGGGCAATTGACACCCGTCTTATGAGTGAAGGTTTTCAATTGTGCCGATTCGCGTCTAGTTATGCGTCCGGTCTCTCATTTTCGGCTTCGTCAGGCGGCCTGACCTCAGTGTTTCCGTCGGTCCTTGAAGATGGCTTGAGTAATCTGCGACGGTGGTCCAAAAACCGGCTATCCTCTCAGCCGAACCTCGTGCACCCACGGCGCAGAAAGACGTGAGTGCCTCGTGGAAGTGGCGTCCATCCATGGCGATAGGTAAGGCTGTCGCTTTCATTCGGGTCCCCACAGCAGCACGTCGAGAAGAAAGCAGATCGCTCTCTGGGGGAGAGGCAATGGAAATCCAGATTCTGGGACCGCTCGTGCTCGCCCACGCCGGTCACGTCGCCACACCGACCGCCCCGAAGCCCCGCAGCGTGCTGGGCCTGTTGTTACTCAACGCGGACCAGACCGTGCAGGTCTCCGCGCTGATCCAGGATCTGTGGGGCGCGTCCCCGCCGGTCAGCGCGCTGACAACGCTCCAGACCTACGTGCTCCAGATCCGCAAGTGCTTCGCCGGCCTGCTCGGCATCTCGGTCACCGAGGTGGCCAAGCGGGTGCTGGTCACCGTCCCCGGCGGCTACGTGCTGCGGGTCGGCTCCGACGAGTTCGACCTGCGCCTGTTCGAGCAGCTAGCCTCGGCCGGCCGGCGCGCCCTGGCGGCCGGCGAGAACGTTGACGCGGCGGCGCTGCTGGTGCGCGCCTGCTCACTCTGGCGCGGCCCGGCGCTGGCCGACGTACGCGCCGGTGCCGTGGCCGAGCCCCGGCTCAAGGCCCTGGAGCAGGTCCGGCTCAACACCATCGAGCAGTGCATCGAGGCGCGTATGCGGCTCGGCCACCACCAGGACGTGCTGGCCGAGCTCACCATGCTGATCGCCGAGCACGGGCTGAACGAGAACCTGTGCGCGCAGCTGATGGTCGCGCTGCACCGCAGCGGCCAGCGGCGCGAGGCCCTGTCGGTCTTCCACCGGCTGCGCGCGTCGATGGTGGAGGAACTGGGGCTGGAGCCGTCGAAGCGGCTGCACCTGCTCCAGCAGGCGATCCTCGCGGACGATCCGGCGCTGGAGGTGGCGCCGCGGGACGACGGGCTGACCCAACTGCTCGACCACCTCGTCCTCCAGCGCGCCCGTGCGCGTTAGCCGTCCCAGAGCTTTCACACGTCCCCCCACCCCGTCACATCCCCCTCCTCAGGCGCCGGCCTTGGCCAGGTGACGCTGGCGCATGAGGAACTTGCGCACCTTGCCCGTCGGCCCGAAGACGATGTCCCGTTCGTCGGCGACCGTGATGTGCCGCAGCGTCGCGGCCGCGGGTGCGCCGAGCGCCTCCCGGATCGCCGGGCCGCGGTCCGCGCCCGGATCGGCGCCAGCCTCCAGCATCAGCAGCACGTCGGTGACCACCCGCCCGTCTTGCGGGCCGGCCACCACCGTGCAGTCGCGCACGTCCGGGCAGCGGGCCAGGATCCGCTCCTCGGACAGCGCGGTGTACAGCCGGTCCCCGCCGCCCAGGTCGACCGCGTCCACCGCGCGGTCCACGTGGTAGTAGTAGCCCTCGGCGTCCTTGTACATGAGGTCGCCGGTCAGGTAGTAGCCGGCGAACCGGGTCCGGAACGTGGTCACCGAGTCGTTCCAGTAGCCCAGGGCCAGCGTCGGCGACTTAAGCGCGACGTGGCCCACGGTGCCGTCCGGCACCGGCTCGCCGGTCTCCAGGTCGAGCAGGGCCACGTCGGCGAACGGGTACGGCTTGCCGACGCAGCGGCCGTACCGGTCGCTGCCGAGCCGGTGCGTGATCTGAAAGGCGGAGTGGCCCATCTCAGTCGACCCGATGCCGTCGATGAACTTCGAGCCCGGCACCTCCACCACGACGCCGTCCCGCCGCTCGGGGTGGCTGCCGACCGCGACCAGTCGCCGGATGTGCGCCTCGTGCGCGCAGTCGCCGGTGTTGAACCAGTTGCGCACCGAGCGCAGGTCGCGCGTGGCCAGGTCGTGGCGGGCCAGCTCGGCCCAGGTCACGGCGAAGCCGAAGACGCCGGTCGGGCGCCACCGCTCAATCGCGTCCAGCACGGCTTCGCCGCTGCGCCCGATCGGGCCGCCCTGGTTCGACAGGAACGCCAGCTCATAACGGTTACAGAGGGCCTGGTTAAGGGTGATGATGCCGGCGGTGTGCGCGGCGGGCAGCAGGGACAGCTCGCGGGTCTGTCCGTACGGCCGTGCCTCGGTGAGCCGGACACGGCGGATCGCGGCGAACAGGCTGTCGTGCGAGTGCACCACGGCCGCCGGAACGCGGGTCGTCCCGGAGGAGTGGGTGATCGCGATCGGGTCGCTGCCGTGGTGGCGGTAGTGCGCCGGCGCCTTGGCCGCCTCGCCGGTACCCGTTTGGCCGATCTCCGGCAGCAGGGTGGCGCCGCCCAGGTCGCGGCCCGCCAGCAGGGGCAGCCGCTCCGCGTCGGCGAGCACCGCGGTGGCGCGCAGCCGCTGGATGAACTGCACCGCCACTTCGCCGGGCATGTTCAGGTTCATCAGCGCCGGTATCGCGCCCAGCCAGGTCAGCGCCGCGAAGTTGAGCAACACGTCGGCGGCGGAGGCGGCGTACACGGCGACCACGTCGCGCGGGCCGATCCCGCGCTCGTGCAGCCAGGCGGCGCGGGCGGCGACCCGCTCGGTCAACTCGCCGAGGGTCAGCGCCGTCCACGCCGGACGGCCGTCGACCGGCACGTCGAACGTGATGCCGGGGCCGTCCGGGTCGGCGCCGTGCTCGCGCAGCTTCACCAGGACGTTGCCGGCACCCAGCTCGGAATCGGCGGCTAGACGGGCTCGCAGGTGGGCTTGAGGATCGCTTGTGGACACGCAGTCACTCCTTGGGCGTCTGGTATGCCGTGGTTATGGTGCGCGACATGAACGGGGTCATCACGGGCATCGGCCTGGTCACCGCGGTGGGCAGCACACTCGACGAGGTCTTCGACGCGGTCTGCGACGGGCGGTCCGGGCTGCGCCGGCCGCCGGAGGGGCACCCGGTCAACGGGGTGCTGGAAGTGGCCGGCATCGCGCCGGAGATCCACCCGGACGGACTGGTGCCCGGGCCCGAATGGCGCACGGTGGACCGGCACGTCCTGATGTCCCTGCGCGCGGCGGCCGACGCGGTCGCCGACGCGGGCCTGCGCGTCGGCGAGGACGTCGACCCAGAGCGGGTGGCCTGCGTCATCTCCGGCACCGGCGGTCTGGCCACGTTCGCCGGCCAGGTGCTGCGCCGGGCCGACAAGGGCCGCCTCGCGGTCAGCCCGTACCTGCTGCCCGGCGTGTTGCCGAACATGGCCGCGGCCCGGGTGGCGATCGCGCACGGCATCCGCGGCTACAGCTCCTCGATCGCGACCGCCTGCGCGTCCGGCGCCCAGGCCGTCGCCGAGGCGCTGCGGCTGCTGCGCGCCGGCGAGGCGGACGCGGTGGTCTGCGGCTGCGCCGAGGCGCTGCTGTTCGACGTGTTCGCCGAGGCGTTCGGCAACGCCCGCGCCCTCGCCCAGGGCTGGGCTGACCCGGCCGAGGCCAGCCGCCCGTTCGACCGGCGCCGCAACGGCTTCGTGCTCAGCGAGGGCGCGGCCGTGCTGGTCGTCGAGCGCCCGGAGCTGGCCGCGGCGCGCGGCGCGGCCGGCCACGCCGAGGTGCTGGGCTGGGGCGTTGGCACCGACGCGCACCACCCCACCACGCCCCGGCCGGACGGCGAGGGCCCGGCGCAGAGCATGCGCCGGGCGCTGGCCGGCGCCGGCCTCGGCCCGGCCGACGTAGGCTACGTCAACGCGCACGGCACCGGCACGAAGCTGGGCGACGCCGCCGAGGCGGCCGCGATCCGCCGGGTGTTCGGCGCCGCGGGCCGGCCCGAGGGCCCGCCGGTCAGCTCTATCAAGGGGGTGACCGGGCACATGCTCGGCGCCTCCGGCGCGGTGGAGGTCGCGGTGTGCGCCGCCGCGCTCGGCCGAGGCATGCTCCCGCCGACCCGCAACCTGGACGATCCCGACCCCGCCTGCGCCCTGGACCACGTGGTCAAGCAGGCACGCGTCGAGCGGGTCGACGCGGTGCTCACCAACTCGTTCGGCTTCGGGGGGCACAACGTGAGCCTGGTCCTGGGGCGGGCGGGAGCCTCGGGCGGCCGGTGAGCCCGGCTGCCCGTCCGCCCCGCGCCCGGTCGCCATGGCGCGAATCCTTGCCGGCCCGGCCGGTGGCCGGCAACGACCGTCTGGCAATCATTGTGGACCGCCGCGACCGAGGCTCGACCGCTCCTCTACCGGCACCGCCGGGCGCCAATTCCGCTCGGCAATTCTCCGGTCCCGCCCCGGGCGGCGGGAAGGCGCGGCGAAACGTTTGGTTGAAGGCCATCTCGGTTGCCCGTAAAGCTTTCGGTTTCCCGCGCGAAGGGCCAGCAGGTCCGATTGACGATGGCTCAGCGTGCGAGCAAGCTGGGCCTTCGCCTTGTACGGCGTCCCGGGAGCCGGATGAGGAGCGCGTAGCAAATAAGTTGGCGGAATTGCTGAAAATGGAGGGAGGGGAGTTGGCCTCGGATCTCCGCTAAAAATTGGTCGAGGCGATGTTCGTGCTTGCTGGTCTTCGATCGGTGAACGATCAAGGCGTAGGCGAGGACCGGCGCGGTGGCCGGGTTTCTCCGTAGGCTTGCCGTCGGCCCGGCCATGCTGCTGCTCGACGAGCCCGAGGGCCACCACGCTTGCGGGCCTTCATCGTCACGCTCGGGTGTCGCCGAAGGCGACTGGGTCCGGGGAAAGCTCGGGACGGGTTCAGATCCGGCCGGTGACCAGGTACTGCATCTGGTGATCGTGGTTCGGTGCCGCGCCGAACTGTCGGTCCAGCTCGAAGATCGATGCCAGCGGCGTGACCGTGACTTCCGCCAGACCCGCCTGTTCCAGGACCGCTGCGGTCTGGTCGATGGATGTCGCGGTGGCCAGCGGCAACATCGCCTGCACGTGGCTGTTGTAGTGGTCGGCGAAGTTCTCCGTGGCGTTGTCGAGGCCGTGGGGGAACCAGGTGCTGTCGACGACTGCGATCGTGCCGCCGGGGCGCAGCAGGCGGACCCAGTTCGCCACCGCGGTCTCCGGTTCGCGCAGGGTCCACATCACGTAGCGACTGACCACCGCGTCGAAGCTGGCGGCCGGGAAGCCCGGATGCACGGCGTCGCCGTGCTGGATCACCGGACCGTTGGCCATGGCCGCGGCGTGCCGGCGGGCCTGGGCCAGCATGCCTTCGGAGAGGTCGATCCCGGTGACCCGGTGCCCGAGACCGGCCAGGATCATGGCGGCCTGCCCGGTGCCGGTGCCGACGTCGAGCACGTCCAGCGGCGCCGCAGGCAGGGCCTCGGCCCAGATCGCGGACCATGCCCGCTGGTTGGCGGCGAGGCGGTCGGGGCGCTGGACGTACTCGTCGTAGCTCGGGGCGCGGTCGGTCCAGTATGCGTTGATGCGGTCTTGCGCAGTCATGCGGCAGTCCTATTGTCGATGGTTCGGCCGTGCGGGTGGAACAGGAGGTGGATGGCGTTGTCGAGTTCCAGGCGTCGGATGCCGATGCCGTAGACAGGCTCGAGGAGCGCCGGGTCCAGCACCTCGTCGGTGGTGCCGGCGGCGGCGACTCCGCCTGAGCCGAGCAGCACCAGGTCGTCGCAGTATCGGGCGGCGAGGTTGAGGTCGTGCAGCACGACGACGGAGCAGGTGTCCAGGTTGCGTACCAGGTGGAGGATCTCGTGTTGGTAGCGGATGTCCAGGTGGTTGGTGGGCTCGTCGAGTAGCAGGTGGGTGGCCTGTTGGGCGAGGGCGCGGGCGATCAGCACCCGCTGACGTTCCCCGCCGGAGAGTTTCGCGAACCCCCGCATGGCCAGGTGCGCGGCGCCGACCCGTGCCAGGCACCGGGCGGCGATCTCCTGGTCGGCCGGACTAATGCGTTGGAATGCTGACAGGTGTGGCGTTCGGCCCAGGAGCACCAGTTCCGCCACAGTCAGAGCGGTCTCGCCGCCGGTTTCCTGCACCACCACAGCGAGCCGTCGCGCGGCTTCCCCCGACGACAGGGTGGACAGTTCGTCGCCGTCGACCAGGACCTGGCCGGTGCCGCTGTGCAACGCGCCGTAGAGCAGCCGCAGCAGCGTGGTCTTGCCGCTGCCGTTCGGGCCGATCAGCCCGAGCACCCGACCGGGTCGTGCGGTGACGCTGACCCCGTCGATCACGGGGTTCGCGCCGTAGTGCCAGGAGATGGCGGTTGCCTGGATCACGCGCTGCCCTTGAACCGCTGCACGATCCGCTCCAGGCCGTCGATCGACAGCGGGGTGGGCGGCTCGGTGAAGTTGAACAGCTGGGTCATGATGTCGCCGTTGCCGACGGCCTTGAGTTTCTCGGCACCGGGCAGCCCGGTCAGGCCCTGCTCGACTGCCTTCGGATCCCCGTCGGTGTACAGCAGGATCAGCACGTCGGGATCGCGGCCGAGCAGTTCCTCCACGGTGACCTCGAAGACCCGCTTCTGCACGTCGCCGAAGACGTTGCGGAAGCCCGCGGCCGCCAACTGCGGGTGGGCCATGCTGGCCGTTCCGTAGGCGTACGTGGTGCCCCCGCCGACCGTCGGGTACAGCACCGCCGCCGTGCGTCCGGACGACGGGTCCGCCTCGGCCTGGATCTTCGTCATCCGCTCCTTAAGCGCGGTGACCGCGGTCGTGGCCTCGGCCGTACGGCCGAACACCTTGCCGTACGTCTGGAGCTGGGCGTAGATGTCGTCGAAGGTTGCCGCGGCCGTGCTGCCGGGGCACATGGCAGGCTCCTCCAACAGGGGGATGTCCACCGCCGACAACGTGTCGCGGGAGAGATTGTCCACCTGGCCGAGCACCAGATCCGGCTGATGGCTGATCACGACTTCCTTGGAGATCTGCAGGTGGCCGCTGGTGTCGGTCTTGTCGGTCAGCAGCGGGATCCGGTCCAGTTCGGCGCGGGTCGCCTCGTCGTAGTACTCCATCGGATATTGGCCGGCGCGAGCGGTGACCCGGTCCATGACGCCGATCGCGTGCAGGTACGGCACGGCCGCACTCTTGAGCAGGACGACCCGCTTCGGGGCGGCGTCGAACGTCACCTCCGTCCCGCAGTTGGTGACAGTGACCGGGTAACCCTGGCCGGTCGCGGCCGATCCGGCGTCGGGGCCGCCGCCACAGGCCGTGGTGAGCAGAACTGTCGAGGAGATCGCCGCGGTGACGGCGAGACGAAGTGACTTCATGCCTCTCTTTCCTGGCGGATCGGGCGCCTCACGCGCCGGTGGAGTGCAGACGACGGATCAGGAACAGCAGGAAGGGCGCGCCGAGCAGGGCGGTGATGATGCCGATCGGGATCTCCTGCGGGGCCAGTAGGACCCGGGCGAGCACATCGGCCCAGACCAGGAGAATGGCCCCGAGCAACGCGGCGGCCGGCACCACGCGTACGTGCGGCGCTCCGACGATGCGTCGGGCCAGGTGGGGGATGACGAGGCCGACGAATCCGATGCTGCCGGCTGCGGAGACCAGCACGCCGACGCTGAGCGAGACGATCGCGAGCAGGCGTAGCCGGAACCGGTCAGGTGACACGCCCAGCGTCTGCGCGGTCTCGTCACCGATGGCCAGGACGTCGAGGCGCCGTCCGACGATGGTCAGGTAGACGATCATGCAGCCCGCCACAATCGCCGTCACCGCCAGCAGGGCGTTCCACCGGGCCAGCCCCAGGGATCCGAGGAGCCAGAACATCACCGATCGGCCGCCTTCGGCGGATCCCGATGCGAAGATCAGGAAACTGGTGGTGGCGTAGAGCGCGTAGCCGACGGCGACTCCGGACAGGAGCAACCGGATCGACGTCACCCGGCCTCCGCTGCGCGCGATCAGGAAGACCAGCAGCGACGCCGCGAGCGCGCCGCCGAAGGCGCTGCCGGACAGGGCGTACTGCCCGAAGCCGGCCCCGGCGCCGAACAGGATCGCCGCGGCGGCTCCGCTGGAGGCTCCGGAGTTGATGCCCAGCAGGTATGGGTCGGCCAGCACGTTACGCACCATGGCCTGCAGCGCTACCCCACACACCGCCAGCCCGGCGCCGACGAGCATGCCGAGCAGCACTCGGGGCAGTCGGACCTGCCAGACGATGGCCTCCTGTGGGGGCGTCCAGTTCACCTCGACGGGCAGGCCGAGGTGGTGCCCGATGATCGAGGTCACGGTCATCGGGGGGATCCCGATCGCTCCGGTCCCGACCGCGGCCACCCCGGTCAGGACCAGCCCGACCGCCAGCACGAGCAGCCAGATCCCGGTGCGGCGGCGCTGCGCCGCGATGCCGAGCAGATCCTGGTGACCCTTCGGCCGGGCGCTGGCTGTCACCGTACCCCCCTCCATCTGCAACTTGTTGGCTCTTGCAAAGTCTTGGCAAAAGCTAACAGCAAGATCAACACAGTGGAAGCGGGGTGAGGTGTTGTTCACCCCGCCGAGCCCGTGACCTTCCGTCGCTCCGGCAGAGCCTCCCGCCCGGTCCGGCTCATCGGACGGCGAGCAGGATCCGGTCGTCGAAGTTCTGCCAGATCGTGCCGATCTCTCGGAATCCGGCCTCGGTCAGGGCGGTGACATGGGTGGAGAGTGAGGTGAGCAGGTCACCGTCGCGGGGCCCGTACTGCTGGTCGGCTCGCTCACGCCGGGCTGTCCGTTTCCCGGCGGCGGCGGCGAGTAGTTCGTTGCTGGTGGCGTCGGCCCACCATCGCTCCCAGTCGGGCACCCCGGCGACGGCGAACGCCTGCTTGGCGGCCCGCTCGTTCGCCGACTCGGCGAGCCGTTCATGGGTGGCCTGCCCGGCGTCGTACGGCATGTTGTCGCCGTTGAGCAAGATCCCCCCGGGGCGCAGCAAACGCGCCGCACGACGGTAGACCTCGAACAGAACGCCCGGTTCCAGCCAGTGCAGGGCGGTTGTCGAGACGACGACGTCCACGCCGTCGACGCCCAGGCTCTCGTGCCAGCGCGGATCGCGCAGGTCGGCGTCGACCCAGCGAAGCCGGTCGGCATAATCGGACAGGGCATGCTGGCCGAGCTCCAACAGCAGCGGATCGCTGTCGACGGCGATGGCGGTGGCGGCGGGGTGAGCGGCAAGAATCCGCTGGGACAGTGAGCCGGGCCCGCAGCCGAGGTCGAGAGCGACGAAGCTGTCTCCGATCACCTCGCCGATGGTGCGAGTGATCATGGCGAAGCGTTCCTCACGGCGAGGCAGGTAGCCGGCCTGCTGGTCGTCCCAGGAGGACAGCAGCTTCTGCCAGGGGTCGACGGCGGTCATGTCGATGCTCCGTTCGGTCGTAGCGGGGTTGATGGTCGGCGGCCAGGCCGAACAGGTCGCGAGCGGCGCCGAGTTGTCAGCTGATCCGGTGCCGCGCGGCGGCTGCCGCGCGGACGGGCTCACGTTGTCGACGGACCCGGCCGCCGTACATCACGACGTTCTGGTTGGCGACGTGATCCTCGACGTGGCGCTGCATGGCCTTCAGTGAGGATGGCGCGCAGGGTGCGGCGCAGCCGGGCTCATCGCCGGGGTCGACTGATCGGTCTCCGATGTGATCAATCACCGCTCCCATGACAGCCGCCGTCTTGTTGCAACACGTTTGCAACAGCCAGAGTATGGCATCATCATCGGGGTGGTCCCGGTGGCGGGCTGCACCCTGCCTGACATGCCCTACGGCTACGGCGCCCTGGAACCGGCCATGTCCGGGCAGATCCTGGAGCTGCGCCACAGCAAGCACCACGCCGCATACGTCATCGGCGCCAACGACGGCCTCGAGCAGCTCGCCGAGGCCCGCGCCAAGGGTGACGTCAGCATGCTGGTCGGTCTGGAGAAGACGTTCGCATTCAACCTGTCCGGGCACGTGCTGCACTCGATCTTCTGGGGCAACCTGTCCCCGGACGGCGGCGACCGCCCCGGACGGCGAGCTGGCCCCCGCGCTCGACGTGCACTTCGGCTCCTTCGACGCGTTCGCCGGGCAACTGTCCGCGGCGACGAAGAGCGTGCAGGGCTCCGGCTGGGGTGTGCTGGCGTGGGAGCCGCTCGGTCAGCGGCTGATCGTGGAGCAGGTGTGCGACCACCACGGTAATGTCGGCCGGGGCACCACCCAGCGACCACCGGCCGGTAACTGAGGGCAGGGTCCGTCACCCACGGCGGCGCGGCCTTCTGTCGGCCGGCTGCCGGTCGCAGTCCGAGCGGCCGACGCGCCCCGGCCCCGGCATGCCCGGCCGGTACGGGCACTATGTCGCCGATGAGGTCGGCGCAGCGTGTCAGGGGACACGGTCGACTCGGGCAGTCCGATACGACGGACTGGCTGACCATGCACGGCGCGCGTACGGGCTGTGCCAGATCTCCCGCAACGGAGGCTGGCAGCACGGACCGCACCCTGAAGCGATCGACGAGGGCCGCTGCCCGAGTATGTATGCCGACCCACCCGGGACCCGATGATGCAACAGTGAGCGAGGACAGACGATGACGCAGGCGGACACGGCGGAGACCGGGCAGGGCGGTGCCAGCCGCCGGGACACCGGCGCCGGGACCTGGCGCCCGCGCATCCGCCGGGCGATACGCGCCGCCTCCCGGCCGGGTCCCTGGAAGCGCGGCCTGGTGCTCGCGGCGCTGGCGTTGCTGCTCGGGTTGCTCATGCTGCTGCACGCGAAGATTCCGAACCGGATCGGGAACCTCGGCAGCCTGGTGGAGACCTTCCTGCCGTGGTTCGGCCTGTTCATCCCCGTACTGCTGATCGGGGCGCTCTGGCGCCGCTCCGCCTCCGCGGTGGCCGCGCTGCTGCTGCCGGTCATGGTGTGGCTGAACCTCTTCGGCGGGCTGCTCGCGGACAAGTCCCACACGGGCAGTGACCTCACGGTGGCCAGCCACAACGTCGGCGCCGACAACCCCGACCCGGCCGGTACCGCCCGCAGCCTGGCTGCCTCCGGGGCGGATGTACTGGCCCTGGTGGAGCTGACCGAGCAGGCCAGGGGCACGTACGAGAAGGAGTTGGCGAAGGCGTACCCCAACCACACGGTGCAGGGCACGGTCGGGTTGTGGAGCAAGCTGCCGCTGTCGGACACTCAGCCGGTCGACATCAAGATGGATGCCGGGCCGCTGGCGGACACCAAGCCGGTCGAAATCAAGATGGCCTACACCCGGGCGCTGCGTACCACGGTGACTACGGACCAGGGTCCGCTTGCGGTGTATGTGGCCCACCTGGGATCCGCACGGGTGAATCCCAGGGCGGGCTTTTGGACGGCCCACCGGGATAGAAACGCCCAGGCGCTCGGCAAGGCCATCGCCGCCGAGAAGAACGAGCGGGTGGTGCTGCTTGGCGACCTGAACGGCACCATGGACGACCGTGCGTTCGCCAGCATCACCTCGCAGCTGCGCTCGGCGCAGGACGCGGCCGGGGATGGCTTTGGCTTCAGCTGGCCGGCGCAGTTCCCGGTGGTGCGGATCGACCAGATCCTGGTCCGCGGCGTGAAGCCGGAGAACTCGTGGGTGCTGCCGGCCACCGGCAGTGACCACCTGCCGGTGGCGGCCAGCATCAGCTGGTGAACACGGCGTTAAGGTTGGCGCTCCACCTGCTGTAGCTGGCGCTCGTCTCCACCAATGCGCTGATGATTCAGGACATGCCTGCCGAGCCCGACTGGGCGGACGTCCTCACCGACGAGGACAAGCGGGACCCCGCTGTTCTGGATGCACCTCCAGAGACGGCCCGTCAAAGCAGGGTGGCAGGTGCCCCTCGCACGGCCGTCAGCCGGGCGGGCGATGACGGTGTAGTCATGGGCGTCCGTGTCGCTCCTGCCGATCTCGGTTGGTAGGAACGACACGGGCCTTTGCTGTCGAGGTCGCCGGTGTCACCACCACCGCGGTCTTCGACGCGCCCGCCTGGCCGGAGGCTGCTGAGCGGGACTTCCTTACCCTGCTGTGCCGGCGGCGCTTCGGTGTACCGCAGGCTGGGGCCGTTGCTGCGAGCGAGCCTGGACAGCCAAGAGGAGCGCTTCGGCCGAAGTGATCGCCTGCAAGGGCTATCCCGGGCGGCGTCCCCATGCCGAGATCAGCGGCGCGAGAGTGAGGTCGAGTTCGCCGGCATCGATGGCGGCCAGGTGCGCGTCGATCTCGGCGTCGTTGGCCAGCCCTGCGGCGAGCAGCTCGGCGCGGACCATGCGCACCGTCGCGGCCTCCAGCCGGTCGCAGGCTAGCCCGCCGACCGGGAAGCAGCCGGCCGCCGTGACATCGACCAGGCCGGCCGCACGCAACGCCCGTGGCAGCGTACGGCCGTAACGCAGGTCGGCGCCGCGGCGGGTCATCAGCTCCCGGACGGCGCGGCGCAGCCGGTTGGCGCGTTGCTGTGCCGGGCCGAACTCGTCGAGGCAGGCCAGCGGCTGCAGCTCGGTGTCGGCGTCCTCGACCAGTAGCCAACCGCCGGGCCGTAGCGCCGCCACCATCGCCGCCAACGCCCGGGCGCGGTCGGGTACGTGGACGAGCACGAGCCGGGCGTGTACCAGGTCGAACGTGCCTGGCTGCGGCGGCGGGTCCCCGACGATGTCGTGCCGGAGCACCTCGTACCCGCCGTGCGGGTCCAACCAGGCCGGATTGATGTCCGTGGCCAGCACGTAACCGGTTGGTCCGACGGCCGTGGCGAGTGCCTCGGGAATGCTGGGGCCTCCAGCGCCGACTTCCCAGCAGCGCCAGCCCGCCTTCACTCCGAGCCGGTCGAAGTGCCCCCGTGTGACACCGTCGAACAGCTCGGCCAGCCAGGTGAACCGCTCGCCCGCCTCCACGCGGGCGTTGTCGAGCAGGTAGCGGTGATCCGGGGCGGACCCTGTGGTGTGCGGCGATGGGCTGCCGGACCGCGCGCCAGCAGTATTCACCGGCCCGCCCGAAGTCGTGTCCGGCTCGGACCCGGCGGGGTCGGCGAGGGGCTGCGACGAACTCATGCCTACATCCTCACGACCTATCGCGGGCTGTGTCAGTGCGACACGGGATGAAAGCCGACACAGCCTGGCTTTAGCCAAGCAGGCCGATCCCTCACCCCTCGACACGACTACGCGCAGGCCATGGCCTCGCCGCCGCGTGGCGGACATTCCGGGCCAGCGGGGCGGCATGTCTGATCACGGTCGGCCCGCTCGACCGGCCGGAGGATGTAGCCGCGTACACGGCCGCGCTGCCCGCCGCCACGATCACGCTGTGCCAGCTACAGGCCAGTCGGCAAGTGCTGGGCGACCGGGTCGCACGCCGTGGCCGAGGCCTCACCCCGACAAGGGGCCTGGCCGGCGACGAGCTGATCGGGCAACCGCATGCGCGGCTACGCGAGATCGCCGAGCAGGCGGCGCGGACCGTCAACGCCCTGGACGGGGTCGGAGATCTGCGAGTGGACACGGACGACCGGCCCGCAGACGAGATCGCCACAGAGATCCTCAGCCGTACCGGCTGGTCGTCGCTACTTCGGTGAGTCCGGCACGCATAGTAGGTACGCGTGTTCCGCGCCCACGTCGTTGAGCGAGGACGCAGTGCGCTTGGCCGCCTGCCGTCCGCACCACTCGACGTACGCGGCCTGGTTGGCCACCCGCTCGCGTTTGGGACAGTGGCTCATGCCGTTGAGCGCGTATCACCTCAGCCCTGCTCGGTGACCTAGCCGACCTCCACCTCCTCGGCGAAGAGCGGATCAAACCGGCCTGCCCGCTGTTCGACTGGTACGTCAAGCCGCACCTCGACTCCCCGTCCTTCCCCCAACCGCGACGAGGCATGGGCAGACCGGCTGGCGGCGAGCGTGGACTTCCCGCTCTACCTGCTCGACGACGACTCCGCGATCCGGGTCCGCGGCGACAAGGTGGACGTCGTCTCGACCGGGCGCTGGCGGCTGGTCGGGCAATGACCGAGCCGAGCCTGCCGCGCGAAATCGGGGGACACCCGTGGTCGCCGACGGGAGGATGGCGGCATGAAAATGCACGCCGACCAGCTCCACGTCGACAGGCAGACCGTCCGCCGGCTGGTCGAGGTGCAGTTCCCTCAGTGGCGCGGACTGCCGGTCACCGAGCTGCGCACGCCAGGGACCGTGAACGCGATCTTCCGGATCGGCGACGACCTGGCCGCCCGCTTCCCGCTGGTCGGTCACGACCCGGCGCAGGCCCGCGCGTCGCTGGAGGCAGAGGCCGAGGCCGCGCGTGAACTGGCCGACGCCGCCACCGTGCCCACCCCGGAGCCGGTGGCGATCGGGGAGCCGGGCGCGGGCTATCCGCTGCCGTGGAGCGTCCAGACCTGGCTGTCCGGCCGCGACGCGACGGTCGAGGACCCCGCAGGGTCGAACGCGTTCGCCCATGACCTGGCCGAGCTCATCGCCGGGATGCGCGCCCACGACACCGGCGGGCGACGCTTCGACGGCGTCGGTCGCGGCGGGCACCTCCCGGACCACGACGAGTGGCTCGAGACATGCTTCCGGCAGAGCGAGGACCTGCTCGACGTACCCCTCCTGCGGCGGATCTGGGCGGAGCTTCGGACGCTGCCCGAGGTCGACGAGGACGCGATGTGCCACCGCGACCTCAACCCGCCCAACATCCTCGTCGAAGACGGCCGTCTCGTCGGCGTCCTGGACGGCGGCGGCTTCGGCCCGGCGGACCCGGCGCTCGACCTCGTGGCAGCCTGGCATCTCCTCGACGAGACCCAGCGCGGCATCCTCCGCCGCGAGCTCGGATGCGACGACGTCCAGTGGCGGCGCGGGATGGCTTGGGCGTTCCAGCAGGCGATGGGGCTGGTCTGGTACTACCTCGATTCCAACCCGACGATGAGCCGGTGGGGCAGGCGCACCCTGGACCGCATCGTCGATGCCTGGGCCGTCCGAACGACGACAGTTCCCCTCCCTAGAGGCTGACCGAGTTCGGTGAGTGTGTGAACGCACTCATCTGGTGTCGCCGACCCTCCCCTGGTCGCATCTGCCTCACCAGATCGACGAAACATCGCACCGAACTGTGAGCTCGGCGCGTCGCCTCACATTTCGAGGGGTCGAGTCGTCGTACTGCTGAGCCCATCCAGCGAGCCACCGCGCTGGCGCTGACCATTCTGCTGGCGCCCGCGCGGGCGGCGCACCGTCCGCTGCAGCCCGGGCTCCGGCGGTACCCGCCCGGCAGCACGAAACAGAACCTGCGAGGCAAGGAAACCGATCATGGAAGCCGTGAAGGTCGCAATCATCTACTACAGTTCCACTGGCACGGTGCACGCCCTGGCGCGAGCGGCGGCCGAGGGCGCGGAGAAGGCCGGCGCATCTGTGCGACTGCGCAAAGTTGCCGAACTGGCCCCACCGGAGGCGATCAACGCCAAGCCGGCCTGGGCCCAACACATCCAGGACACGGCCGACGTCGCCGAGGCGAGCCTCGACGACCTGGCTTGGGCCGACGCGGTACTGTTCGGCACCCCCACCCGCTTTGGCAACCCATCCAGCCAGCTCAGGGCGTTCATCGACACCACCGGCCCCCTGTGGTTCCAGGGCAAACTCGCCGACAAGATCTACTCGGCTTTCACCGCCTCCAACACCGCCCACGGCGGACAGGAGTCCACCATCCTGGCGCTGGGGAACACGTTCTACCACTGGGGCGGCATCATCGTGCCCCCCGGCTACACCGACCCCATCCAGTTCCAGACAGGCAATCCCTACGGGGCCTCCCACGTAGCCGGCGATGGCCCACCCAACGACGTGGCCTTGGAGGCGGCCCGTTACCAGGCCCGGCGCGTCGTCGACACCGCGGCAGCACTCAAGGCCGGCCGCGCCGCCTAACTTAGCCCAGCCGCGGCAGGACACCGTTGTAGCGGCGGCCCCGTCAGGTGTTGGCCGGGGCCGCCGCTGCGGCATCTCGCATCGGCTCCGGCAGACGCGCCCAGCGGCCAGGCCACCAGCGCCTGTCCCGCACAATCGGTCCGAGCAGGCACCCCGACGCCGCCCATGCGATCATGCCGCTGAGGGAGCGCGCTCGACGCCGTTCAGGTCGCGTCTGCTGCAGCCTGCGTCTACGAGACTGGTGGGTTGACGCGCCGGCCGCGTCACAGCAGCCGAACGTTCAGCTGAGACCGCGGTGGGCGGCCCACAGCGCGCCGGCGCGGCTGGCAGCTTTCGCGATTAGGGCCGCAAGCTCGGGCCTGTTGGGCACGGGGAACGAGAGGTATGTGCCGCGGCCGCCGCCGGTCGGTCAGCCGTAGGCCTTTGCCGCGAGGTGCCCGTCCGGGAGGAGTCGGACGTTGAGTGTGGTGAGCGTGAACTCCTCGCCGCGTCGAGTGTCGGTCCAGCGGAGCCCCTCGGGGATCGTGACGTTGATCGCCAGGGCGCTCACATCGAGGGCGACGTCGCTGCTCATGGACACATGTTCTCACGCGAATCGGCGCCCGCTCATGCCGCCGGCCGTGCGCATCGTCCGCCAGAATGCCGGTCACTGCTGTAGCGCGATCGGTCGGCGCGACAGCTGCCGGACATGCCGAGAACGGTGCCTTCAGGCGGCGTGCTGATGCCCTGGGCGGCATCGCTCCTGCCGCTGGCGACCGTTCTCCAGCTGTCGGCGGCACCGAGACGGCGTCCGGGGCCTCCTGCGAGAGAGTGTGCCGCGCCGAACAGTTCGGTCGCTGCCAGACTGGAGATCAGAAGACGTCGTAGTAGCCCTGCTGCCAGCGGTCGGCGTTACGGCGCCAGGTATGCCGGGTCACCCACACGAACAGACCCGCGCCTGCGCACGGCAGCACGATGATTAGGAGAGCCCCGTCACGCGTCACAGCGGCCATCAGCAGAAAGATCGACGTGAAGATTGCTGAGATGGCAACGCTCGGTTCCGGCCGCCGCACCCAGTAACGCAGTATCCCAGGCCGAGATCGTTGCCCGCGCCGAGGAGTCTCACGATCCTTGAGTTCTGGCAGTCGCCGACGCGGTCTGCGCTGGCGTTTCTTCCGCCGCCCTGGCCTCGACACGCGACCGATCCTAGTGTCTTCAAAGGTTCACAACCACTGGAGTAGCGCGGCGACGGTGGCATGGTAGTACGAGGCGGTCTTGTCGTAGCGGGTGGCGACGCTGCGGCACTGCTTGGGCCGGTTGAAGCAGTGTTCGACGACGTTGCGGTGCTTGTAGAGCTGCTTGTCGAACGCTGGTGGCCGGCCGCCTCGGCTGCCTCGCCTGCGACGGTTCGCTTGCTGGTCTACGCGCTCAGGAATCGTGTGCCCGATGCCTCGCCGGCGCAGGTCAGCCCGGACGGCCTTGGGAGCATAGCCCTTGTCGGCGATGACGTGGTCCGGGCGGGCCCGGGGCCGGCCGCGCCGCTCCGACCTCGAATCGGTCGGGGCGGCCGGCGAGCCGAACCAGCGGCGCGCCGATACCTCGGTTCCCGTGAGACGCCGGCTCGCCGCCGGCACCCGGCCGTCAACGCGCGTTGGCGCCAGCCGGATTCAGCCCGGCTGGCGCCGACCCGGCTGTTCAGCGAACGCAGTACGCGTCCAGCGGATCCGGTCCCTGCTGGGTGAGCAGGCCCAAACGATAGGGGAGCAGCCCGTAGTCGCCCCCGGCGCTCGGGTCGAGCCCCTGGTAGAGGAACTTGTTCTGGCTGCATGGGTCGATGGTGAGTTGCTGACCATTGCCGGCGCGGATCATTTCGCCGTGAGAGATGTCCTTCGTCCAGGCGCCGCTCGGGAAGTGGACGTTGTTGCTGCGGGCGAAGGGGGCCGCCTCGGTGTCGGCCAGCGGTGCCCAGGGGCCCGAGATGTGGGGCGACGTCCAGCTGCGGAACCAGCGGCGCCCGTCGCTGCCGATTGCCTCGACCAGCAGCAGGTAGCTGCCGGAATCGCCGAGCCGGTAGACGTTGGACGCCTCGAACAGGTCGAACCTGTTCGGGTCGGCCATGGCGATCACGGTGGAGTTGTCGAAGCCATTGGGGAAGTTCCGGAGCGAGGTCTCCGAGCGGTACAGGTGGCCGTTGTCGTCGGACGAGAACAGGTAGCACTTCGCGTCGTCGCAGATCGTCCAGAAGTCGACCCAGTATCCCTGGCCGATGTTGTCTCTGATGATCTGCGGCATGCTCGAGTAGAAGTTCTTCGGCTTGGACCACGAAGAAGGGTCGTCGATGTTGGTGGTGGTGGAATAGGAGCCGCCGCCATCGCTCTGGAAGATGAGATACCACAGCTTCTGCGGCGCGAAATAGAAGACCTGAGGGGCTGCGCGGTAGCCGGGCCCGATGGCTGACTGGTCGAGCATGTACTGCGGAGCGGCGTCGGCCTGCGACCAGTTGCGGAACGACTTGTACGCCATCGTCCAGCCGGCCTTCGCGTCAAACGTCGTCATGAACACGTGCCACTTGCCGCCGTACCAGACCACGGACGGGTCCTTGACGGACACGAGGTCGTGCCCCGCTGCCTGCTGTGGGGTGATCACGGGTTCGGAGGAGGAAATCCAGTTGAAGGCGTCGCGGGTCGGCACCGACGGTGCTCCGGCTGCTGCGCTCGTTCCGGGGTGCAGGGCGGGGGCCAACATGGCGAGCGTCGCGGCGCCCGCGGCGAGCAGCCGTTTCGACGTGGAGAGAGGACGTCGTCTCACACTTCGACCTTCCTGATGGGCCGCATCGAAGATGCGGCGTGGGGGATTGGCGCTCGAGAGGGGGCGGCAGCCGTCACGGGCGCCGCGACGAACGATCGGGTCAGTTCAGGCTGAACCGCTGGTTGGCCTGTCCGTTGCAGTCGTAGATCTGGATCTGCTGACCGTTGCCGGTGCCCCAGACGTCCAGGCAGCGTCCGGACTGGACGCCCGTGATGGTTCCGTTCGAGTTGACGCTCCACTGCTGGTTGGCCTGCCCGCTGCAGCTGTAGATCTGCACGGCCGAGCCGTTGCCGGATCCGGCGGCGTCCAGGCACATGGTGCCGTACACCGTCAGCTGCCGGCTCGACGTGAGGGTCCACGCCTGGTTGACCTGGCCGTTGCAGTCGTAGAGCTGGACCCGCGTGCCGTTGTTCCGCGACGCGTTCGGCACATCGACGCACCTGCCGGATTGGGCGCCGATGATCCGCTTCGCTCCGCCTGGCGTGGCAGAGGGCGAGGACGGCGGGGAGGAGGTGGGGCCACCGGTCGAAGTCGGCGAGGACGTGGTGGTCGGGCCGGCGGCATTGAGGGCGTTGAGCACCGAGTTGTAGGCGGCCTTCTTGTTGCCACCGCCGTCGAACAGCAGCGGGCTTTCACTGGAGCGCCACGAGTCGCTGTCCCGTACGCCCCAGACGGTGATGCCGACGCAGCGGGACACGTTGACGCAGGCCTGGGTCAGCCCGGCGTACTGGGTGGTCGACGCGTTGGTGACGTCGACCTCGGTCAGGGCCACGTCCACGCCCAGGCCGGCGAAGCTCGACAGTGTGGTCTGAAAGTTGCTCGGCAGCGAGCTGCCGCCGGTGAAGTGGGTCTGCAGGCCTACGCAGTCGATCGGCACGCCGCGAGACTTGAAGTCCCGGATCATGTTGTAGACGCCCTGCGTCTTGGCGTAGGACCAGTTCTCGATGTTGTAGTCGTTGTAGCACAGCTTGACCGAGGGGTCGGCGGTGCGAGCCGTGCGGAACGCCACCTCGATCCAGTCGTTGCCGGTGGCCTGCAGGTTGGACTGCCGGCGGCTGCCGTCCTCGTTGAAGGCCTCGTTGACGACGTCCCAGTAGGCGAGCTTGCCCTTGTAGTGGGCCATCACGCCGTTGATGTGATCGATCATCGCCTGGCGCAGGCTGCTGCCGCTCAGGCTCTGCATCCAGCTCGGCTGCTGTGCGTGCCAGGCGAGGGTGTGGCCGCGGACCTTCATGCCGCGCTGGGTCGCCCAGTTGTAGATCTGGTCGCCGGAACTGAAGTTGAACTGGCCACGCTGGGGCTCCGTCGCGTCCGGCTTCATCTCGTTTTCGGCCGTCACCATGTTGAACTCGCGCCCGGCGATCGTCGTGTACGCCGAATCACCGAGCCGGCCCGCGGCGATCGCCGTGCCGAAGTACCGGCCCGACTGCGCGGCCGCCGCGCCCAGGGTGCTCGCTGCGGCGTTCGCATCCGGGATCACCATCACCGCGCCCAGTGCGGCAACGGCGGCGGCGGTACCGCTGATCAGCAGTCGTACCCGTAGCGAGCGACTCCGCAGGGAGCCAGGAGAGTAGACAGAAGAACTGGTTGCCACGATGGCCTCCTTTCTCGGTTCTGCTGTCCCGGTCACCGAGCACCTCACGGGTGGTGGGCTGTCGCAGTGCGTGCGAGGGGAAGCCGTGGATTCGGGCAACCTGGGCCAGCGAACGATGAACCTCAATGTCAAGTCATGCTGACACGGGTAACACCGCTGAAACAACAGATTCCGGAAGACTTCCGGGAGCGAATTGCGGCTCGGCTCGGACGTCGGTCGCCTCGAGCTACCAGGTCTACCTGTACGTTTGGCCCGCCCAGGTGACGTCTGGGCGGGCAGTCGATCAGCGCGAGAGCGCCGTAATGGGGTGTCGCGGGAAGCATCGTCCGAAACTTTCGGGCGCAGGTTCATCGATGACCGGGTGCTCGGACAGCAGGTTCATCCGGCCTGCGGCGTGACCGGGGCGGTCTCGGCCTTGCGCCGAGCCCGCCGCTCCAGTTCCACCCGGTCCTGGTCGCGAGCCGTGACAGCACTCCCGAATCAGCATCCGTCGTTGCCGGCGGACCTCAGGTGCACCCGTGGCGGGCCTGCGTCACGCCAACTAGCGCTGCAGCGTCAGAGGCGCCCATCACCTCGATCGCCTTGTTGCTGTTCCGGTTGATGAACCGGACGTAGCCGCTGTCGGAGTCGGCGAGCCGGAACTGCTGGTTGGTCTGGTTGCCGTCGGTCCACTGCACGATGTCGGCGCTGTTGGCGGTCGAGAAGTTGTAGACGTCCAGCACCTTGCCGGACAGCCGCGACGTGCCCATCGTCCTATGACCATCGACTGTGAGCGATAACATCCCGTTCGTCAAGTCGGCGTTTCCGGCGGGCTCCGGGACGGCCGCGACATCGCTGCATTCGCACTCCGGGGCCGCCGAGCGGTGCCGGCGACGGACCCGAGATGTTCCGCCGGCGGTCCACCTTCTTGCTACGCGATGGGGCGGCCACCTCCGCCAGGTCGCCGGAGGTGTCGAACCATGGCGGCCGGTTTCTTCGGTGCCGCGATGGCAGAGCTGCGGGGGTGGGCCAGGCGGATGCCAGTGCCGCCTGATTGGACGATGCCGTCTGCTCTGAGCGACCTGGTCGCCGCGGCGCGGTCTCGGCTGCGCTGTCGGCGCAGACGCTCCGGGCGCCAGGCGGTGCGGCGGCGGGACAGCCGCCGGGGCGTCGTGGGGCTGCTCGACCATACGCGGGCGTCGCGGATAACGCTTTTTGACGCGCGATTCGAGGCTCCGGAGTTGGCAGAACGGAAGCGCTCGAAATAGACGCGCTTCATTGCTGATCGCCTCTGTTATCGCTAACATAACTTTTGCCGTGCTGAGCGGAGGCTGGGGGTCCGGGCGGCCCAGCCCCCACTCAGCCCGGGATGCCCCCGGCGCGGCGGAACAGCTACGTCCGGCCCCCGAGCGTCCTGCCGCACCTGCACTGCACGTGGGTCACCTCGACCTGCTGACGCCCCCCGCCGGCACGCCCACGCGGCGCGCGTCGCGATCTCGGCAACCCGAGGGATCGCAGTCCGCGTCCGAGCACACCAGGCCGGCTTCGGAGTCCCCACCAGGCCGAAGCAGGCCCCCCACCACCGTGCACGACAGGAGACACTGTGTTCGTATCCTCGTCCCCCACCGGATGCAGACAGGTGGCGGCCCGCGTCGCCGCCGCGGTCATGATCACCGCGGCCGCCGTGCTCGTCGCCGCCGCACCGGCCGCCGCGGCCACCACCACCATCTACGCCGCACCCTCCGGTACGGGCAGCACCTGCTCCGTCAGCCAACCGTGTTCGCTGACGGCCGCGCAGGCGGCGGTCCGCTCCCGCAACGCCGCGATGTCCGGCGACATCGTCGTGGAGCTGGCCGACGGCGTGTACCGGCTCGCCGCACCGCTGCGACTGACCGCGGCCGACTCGGGCAACAACGGCTACACCGTCATCTGGCGGGCCGCCTCGTCGGCCCGACCGGTGATCAGCGGTGCCAGGGCGGTGACCGGCTGGTCGCTCGCCGACGCCGGAAGGAACATCTGGCGGGCGAACGTCGGCACCGGGACAGACAGCCGGCAGCTCTACGTCAACGGCGCCATCGCCACCCGTGCCCGCACGGCCGTGAACCGGTCCGACTTCACCTTCACCACGACCGGCATGCGATTCAGCAGCGGCGCCCTGAGCTACCTGAACAACCTCGCCAACCAGAACCGGGTCGAGGTGGAGAGCGTCGGCTCGTTCACGGACCGGTACTCGCCGGTGCAGAGCATCGCCGGCAACTTCCTCACGATGCAGCAGCCGGCGTGGAACAACAACACCTTCGGCTACGACACCCTCAGCCAGCCGCACCGAGCCGGCCCGCTCTACCTCGCCAACGCGTACGAGTTCCTGGACTCGCCGGGGGAGTGGTACCTCGACCCCGGGACCGGCGTGCTCTCCTACATCCCGCTCGCCGGGCAGAACATGGCCACCACCAGCGTCGAGCTGCCCGTGTTGCCGTCCCTCGTGAATGTCGGCGGCACGTACGACGCGCCGGCGCACCACATCTCGTTCAGCGGGATCACTTTCACCGGGACGAGCTGGCTGGGGCCCAGCAGCAACCAGGGCTTCGCCGACCAGCAGACCGGGGCCCACATCACCGGTACCTGGGCCCGACCGGCCGACGCCCTGACCTCATGTCAGGAGGGCTGCCAGCTCTTCGAGGCCACCCGGCCGAGCTGGAGCCAGATGCCGGCCGCGGTACAGGTGTCCGCCGCCAACACCATCACCTTCAGCGATTCCCAGTTCGTCAACCTGGGCCAGACCGCGGTGGGCATCGGCAACGACGCCAACGCCCACGCCAGCGGGGTCGGCCTAGGCGCCAGTAACATCACGATCACCCGCTCCGAGATCGCCCGCAGCTCGGCCGGCGGCATCGTGGTGGGCGGTGTACGCGCCGACGCGCACCACCCCAGCGACTCCCGGATGGTCAACCGGGACATCACCATCAGCAACAACCGGATCCACGACCTCGGCGCGGACTACCGGGGCATCGTCTCCGTCCTGACCACCTACGTCAACACGTCCACCGTCTCCCACAACGAGGTCTACAGCCTGCCGTACACCGGCATGTCGATCGGCTACGGGTGGGGCGCCAACGACGCCGGCGGCAGCACCGAGTACGCCAACCGCGGCCTGTACAACTACCAGCCGCGCTACACCACGCCGACCACCGCGTCCAACAACCGGCTCACCGGCAACTACGTCCACGACGTCATGCAGCAGATGACCGACGGCTCCTGCATCTACACCCTGTCGGCCAACCCGAACGCGCTGATCAGCGACAACTACTGCCTGCGTACCAACGGCTGGTTCGGGCTCTACTTCGACGAGGGCTCCCGGTACTACACGGTCCGCACCAATGTCTTCTCCAGCACCGGCACCTGGGCCACCGCCAACTACTGGGGCGGGGAGAACATGGGCAACTTCACCGTCACCGGCAACTGGTCGACCAACGGCAGCAGCAACGTGACCAACGGTGACCGCGGCAACGTCGTCTCCGGCAACACGACGGTCACGAACAACAGCTGGCCCTCGGGCGCGCAGGCGGTGATGGCCTCCGCAGGGGTCCAGACCGGCGTCGGCCAGCAGGACGTGCAGATAGTCGGTAGCCAATCGGGCCGGTGCGTCGAGATCGGTGGCTCGAGCACGACCAACGGCACCCAGGCGCAACTCTGGGACTGCAACGGTGGCACCAACCAGCGGTGGACCTACACCGCCGGCAAGCAGTTGCAGGTGTACGGGAACAAGTGCCTCGACGCGTCCGGGCAGGGCACGGCCAACGGCACGCAGGCGATCATCTGGGACTGCAACGGCCAGACCAACCAGCAGTGGAACCTCAACGCCAACGGCACGGTGACCGGCGTCCAGTCGGGACTGTGTCTCGACGCCAACGGCGCCGGTACGGCGAACGGCACGAAGCTCATCCTCTGGACGTGCAACGGGGGCACCAACCAGCAGTGGGCTCTGCGCAACTGAGCACGGCGTGCGGCCGGCCCGCCCCGGCCGGCCGCACGCCGGGTCCGCAACGACGGTGTGCGACGTGGCCGCAGTCGCGATCAGACAACAACCGGCAGCCCTTGGAGGCAGATATGAGAGTGTTCTCTCCACTTCCCGGCAAGCTCCGTGTCGGGCGGCTCATCGCCTGGGTCGCGGCGGTGCTCTGCGCCGTCGCTCTCGTCCCTGGCGTGGCCCGGGCGGACAACCCGATTATCCAGCACATCTACACCGCCGACCCGGCTCCGCTGGTCTACAACGGCCGGGTGTACCTCTACACGGGTCATGACGAGGACGCCTCGACCTGGTTCACCATGAAGGAGTGGCGGGTCTGGTCGTCCGCCGACATGGTGAACTGGACCGACCACGGATCCCCGCTCAGCATCGCCAGCTTCAGCTGGGCCAGTGCCGACGCCTGGGCCGGCCAGGTCATCGCCCGCAACGGCAAGTTCTACTGGTACGTACCCATGACCGTGCGGGCGACCGGCGCGATGGGCATCGGGGTGGCGGTGGCCGACAGCCCGACCGGCCCCTTCCACGACGCCATTGGCCGGCCCCTGGTGTCCAACGGCGAATTCGACCCGACCGTCTTCATCGACAGCGACGGACAGGCCTACCTGTACTGGGGCAACCCCCACCTCTGGTACGTGAAGCTGAACGCCGACATGATCTCCTACTCGGGCAGCCCCGCCCAGATCCCACTCACCACCGCCGGGTTCGGCACCCGCACCGGCGACGCGAACCGGCCGACACTGTTCGAGGAAGGCCCCTGGGTCTACAAGCGCAACGGGCTGTACTACAACGTCTTCGCGGCGAAGTGCTGCTCCGAGTTCATCGGCTACTCGACGGCCCCCGGCCCCACCGGGCCATGGACCTACCGCGGAACGGTCATGCCGACCCAGGGCAGCAGCTTCACCAACCACCCCGGCATCGTCGACTTCAGCGGGGGGTCGTACTTCTTCTACCACAACGGCGCGCTGCCGGGCGGCGGCGGTTACACCCGGTCGGTCGCGGTCGAGAAGTTTTCCTACAACGCCGACGGCTCGATCCCCACCATCAACATGACCACCACCGGGGCACCCCAGGTCGGCACCCTCAACCCGTATACCCGTCAAGAGGCCGAGACGATCGCCTGGGAATCGGGTATCGAGACCGAACCCGCCAGTGAAGGCGGGATGGACGTCGGCTGGATCGACAACGGCGACTACATCAAGGTCAAAGGCGTCGACTTCGGCGCCGGGGCGAACTCGTTCACCGCGCGGGTTGCCTCCGCGACCAGCGGCGGCACCATCGAGCTCCGCCTCGACAGCACCTCCGGTCCGGTGGTGGGACGGTGCACCGTCCCAGGTACCGGCGGCTGGCAGACGTGGGTGAACACCTCCTGCACCGTCACCGGCGCAACCGGCACGCACGACCTGTACCTGCGTTTCACCGGCGGCAGCGGCAACCTGTTCAACGTCAACTGGTGGCAGTTCGCAGGGGCCGCCGGCGGCGGGAATCTGATCGCCAACGGTGACGCGGAGAGCGGCACGTCGGGCTGGGGGGTCATGGGCAGCGGGACGCTGTCGTCGAACGCCGCGGTCGTGCACGGTGGTGCGGCGTCGTTGTCGGTCACCGGGCGTACGGCGTCGTGGAACGGTCCCAGCCAGGACGTGACCTCGAAGCTCACCAACGGCAAGAGCTACACCACCACCGTCTGGGTACGCAGCCAGAGCGGGACGCCGACCGTGAAGGCGACCCTGGCGCTGACCGCCAACGGCACGACGAACTACCTCTCACTCACCCCGGGAACGGCGGTGAGCCCCGACGGTTGGACGAAGCTGACCGGCACGGCGGCGGTGTCCTGGAGCGGAACGCTGTCCGGCGCCACCTTCTACGTGGAGACGGCGTCGGGAACGGACAGCTTCTTCGTCGACGACGTCTCGCTCCAGTAGTCCCTGCCGACCGCACCCGCCGGCACGGCCCAGGTGAATATCGACCGGGCCGGCGGGCGCCCGAGGGACTCGAAGCGTCATATGTATCGACCTTGATGACATCCACCAGCCGTCGACCCGCCGCGGCCACCGTGACCCGTCGGCGGACCACCACCTGCCGCGGCGTACCGCCGCGGCGGAAAGGAGAGCTGATGAGAAACCTCGCCTCGCGATGGGGCGCTGCCCTCACGGCCGCGTTGCTGCTGACCGGCACCGCGGTCGGGCTGCGTCCCGCCGCCTCGCTCGCCCTGGACAACGGGGTGGCCCGCACCCCGCCGATGGGCTGGAACAGCTGGAATTCGTTCGGCTGCAACATCAACGAGTCGCTGATCCGGCAGGCCGCCGACGCCATCGTCACCAGCGGCATGCGCGACGCCGGCTACCAGTACGTCGTGGTCGACGACTGCTGGTTCAACCCGAACCGCGACTCCGCCGGCAATCTCCAGGGCGACCCGGGCCGCTTTCCGAGTGGCATGAAGGCGCTCGGTGACTACCTGCACAGCAAGGGCCTCAAGTTCGGTCTCTACGAGGTTCCGGCCGACCGGACCTGCGCGCAGTACTTCGGCTCCTACCCCGGTGCGACCGGAAGCCAGGGACACGAGGCGCAGGACGCCCGGCAGTTCGCCGCCTGGGGCGTGGACTTCCTCAAGTACGACTGGTGCTCACCCGACGGCACCATCGACCAGCAGGTGACCACCTTCGCCCGGATGCGCGACGCCCTCGCGGCGACCGGCCGGCCGATCGTCTACAGCATCAACCCCAACAGCATCCACGCCAAGACCGGGCCGCAGCGAAACTGGGGCGACGTGGCCAACATGTGGCGCACCACCGAGGACATCACCAACGCCTGGGACACCGGTCAGACCAACGGCTACCCGATGGGCATCCAGAACATCATCAACGTCACGGTGCCCCTCGCGGGATACGCGCGTCCCGGCGCGTTCAACGACCCCGACATGATGGAGGTCGGCCGGGGCGGCATGACCGACACCGAGATGCGCAGCCACTTCGCGATGTGGGCGGTGCTCGCGGCGCCACTGATCGCGGGCAACGACGTCCGTTCGATGTCGTCGGCAACCCAGAGCGTCCTGACCAACCGCAGCCTCATCGCGATCAACCAGGACTCTCTCGGCCTGCAGGCCACCCAGGTCTCCTTCGACGGCACCCGACGGGTGCTGGCCAAGAAGCTGGCCAACGGTGACGTCGCCGTGGCCCTGTTCAACCAGGGCGGCACCACCACGACGATCTCGACCACCGCGACCGCGGTGGGCAAGACCGGCAGTTCCTTCACCCTGCTCGACGCGTGGACCAACGCCGCCAGCACGACCAGCGGCGCCATCTCCGCCAGCGTCCCCGGCCACGGCACAGTCGTCTACCGGGTCAGCGGCGGCGGCACCACGACCCCGCCCCGACCACCGCCGGCGCCCTGGTCAGCGCCGCCTCCGGCCGGTGCCTCGACGTGCCGCAGAGCAACACCACCAACGGCACCCAACCGGTGATCTGGGACTGCAACGGCGGCGCCAACCAGCGCTGGACGGTCAGCGGCGACACCCTCCAGGCCCTCGGTAAGTGCCTCGACGCGCCGACCAACGCCACTGCGGGCGCCAAGGCGCAGATCTGGGACTGCAACGGCGGCGCCAACCAGCGTTGGAGCCGCAACACCGACGGCACCATCCGGTCCCTACAGTCCGGCCTCTGCCTCGACGTCAACGCCGCCGCCACCGGCAACGGCACCACAGTGATCCTGTGGACCTGCACCGCCGCCGCGAACCAACGGTGGACCGTTACCTCGTAGTCTGCTCAGCGGGTTGGGCTGGCTCCGCCTGCCCTGGCTGTGGCACGTGGACCGGTGGCCCGGACTGATCCGGGCCACCGGTCCTGTGCGGCGACCCACCACCACCGATCCACGTGATCAGCGGGGGCACCGCGTGGGTGTCCCGGTGGTCCCTGGGCGGGAGCACCGGGACACCCGGTCAGCGGGTCGAGCCCGCTCGGCTGTGCGGATGAACGCCCGCCGCGCGAAGCGCGCCCGTCACCCGACCCGGACGAGCTGCCATTGCTGGTTGGCGCCGTTCCAGTCGCTGTACTGGACGACGTTGGCGCCGTCGGCGGTGTCGGCGTTCTGTACCTCGACGGCCTTGCCGCTGTTGCGGTTGAGGAGTCGGATGTATCCGCCGGTGGAGTCGGCGAGTTGGAACTGTTGGTTGGTGGCGTTGGCGTCGGTCCACTGGATGAGCGGGGCGCCGTCGGTCGTGGCCCGGTTGGAGACGTCGAGGACCTTGCCGGAGTTGCGGGACTTCAGGCGGTAGTAGCCCCCGCCGGAGTCGACGAACTGCCACTGCTGGTTGTTGCCGTTGTTGCGGGTCCACTGGGTGATGCGGGCGCCGTCGGCGGTGGAGGCCCCGTAGACGTCGAGGGCCTTGCCGCTGTTGCGGTTCAGCAGCACGTACCAGGCGTTCGTGTCGACCGGCCCGGTCGGCGGTGTGGTGCTGCCGCCGGCGTTGAGGGCGTTGAGGGTGCTGGTGTAGGCGGCTTTCTTGTTGCCGTTGGCGTCGAAGAGAAGGGGGTTGTCGCTGCCGCGCCAAGAGTCGCTGTCGCGTACGCCCCAGGTGGTGATGCCGGTGCAGCGGGTCACGGCGAGGCAGGCTTTGGTGACGGCGGCGTACATGTTGGCTTGGTTGGTGCCCTGGGTGATGTCGAGTTCGGTGATCTGGACGTCGACGCCGAGGTCGGCGAAGCGTTGGAGGTTGGCCTGGTAGTCGCCGGGCAGGCTGGTGCCGAGGTGGGACTGGAAGCCGACGCAGTCGATGGGTACGCCGCGGGATTTGAAGTCGCGGACCATGTTGTAGACGCCGGTTGACTTGGCGTTGACGCCGTCGGTGTTGTAGTCGTTGTAGCAGAGTTTGGCGCCCGGGTCGGCGGTGCGGGCGGTGCGGAAGGCGACTTCGATCCAGTCGTTGCCGGTGCGTTGGAGGTTGGAGTCGCGGCGGCCGCCGCTGGTGCCGTCGGCGAAGGCTTCGTTGACGACGTCCCAGGCGTAGATTTTGCCTTTGTAGTGGGTGGCGACCTGGGTGACGTGGTTCATGGCGGCGTTGCGCAGGGCGGTGCCGGAGAGGTTTTGTGCCCAGCCGGGTTGTTGGGCGTGCCAGAGCAGGGTGTGGCCGCGGACTTTCATGCCGTGGGCTTGGGCGTGGGTGACGATCTGGTCGCCCCCGTTGTAGTTGAACTGGTTCTGGGACGGTTCGGTGGCGTCCCATTTCATCTCGTTCTCGGGGGTGATCGCGTTGAACTCGCGGTCGAGGATGCCGGTGAACTGGCTGTCGGACAGTTTGAACGCGGGGACGGCGGCGCCGAAGTAGCGGCCCTTCTCCGCGGCCGAGGCACCCAGCGTGGTGCCCGCGTCGGCGGAACCGGCGATCACCAGTGGGGCGCCGACAGCGATCAGCGCGGCGGTCAGCAGGGTCAGGATCGCCCGTAGCCGCATCGAGAGTCGTCCTAGCGGCGGGCGACGGTGTTCCCTCATTTTCACACCTTTCGGGTTCTTGATGGTGGTGGGCAGTGCACGGTCAGGGGGTGGTCATATCGAACTTGCGGACGGTGACGGCGCCACCGAGGGCGCGGGTCGCGTAGTTGAAGATCGCGTAGCGGTATCCCATGAAGAACTGCCAGGCGTTGTTGAGGGTGAAAGCCGGGCCGAGGGGAGTGAACGTGACGCCGTCCGTGCTGTAGGAGAAGCGGGCCTGCCGGCCGGTGCCGGGGCGGATGTCGGCGCTGGCCCGCAGCCAGATCCGGCCGCCCGAGACCGCGGCGGAGGCCGCCTCGGTGCCGGTGCCGGTGGTGTTCCAGTTGCCGTCCATGGTCAGGCCGTTGACGAGGGTCACCCGAGTGGCGCCGCCATCGCGTTTGACGCCGATCCAGGCTGAGGAGTCACGCAGCATCGCCAGACCGGACCGGTCACCGTCGCTCATCGCGGAGTAGTCCAGCTCGACGGTCGCCGTGGACGTCGGTCCCTGGATGCGGTGGGTGAGCGTGTTGCGGGCCGCGTACAGGTCGTTGGTGACTGTCGCGGTCTGCAGGCGCAGCCCGCTGCCGGTCGACCACTTCGTGTTGTCCGGGTTGTGGTTCCACTCCCACTGCGGGCCGAGGCTGCTACCGGTGAAGGTGTCCGCGCCGGTCATCGGCCGTACCGTCTTCGACGACGCGGGGATGTTCGGCGCGGGGTAGCTGGCGCCCCAGGCACCGTTGACGGTCTGCACGCTCGGCCAGCCGTCGGCCGTCCAGGTGATGGGCGCCAGGACCGGCACGCGTCCGCCCGGGTACGCGTCCTGGAACGCCATGTAGTACCAGTCGCCGTTCTGGGTCTGCACAAGGCCGCCCTGGTGCGGTACGCCGCCGCCGGCGATCGGGCCGGGCATGTCGAGCAGCACCTGGCGCATCTCGTACGGGCCGAACGGGCTGCTGGACCGCAGGACGTACTGGCCGTTGGCGGGGCGGGTCAGGAAGATGTAGTAGTAGCCGTTGCGCTTGTAGAACCGCGACCCTTCGAGGGTGCCGACGCTCGACGGGGTGGTGAACACCTGCTGGGCGCGGACCTGACTCAACCCGTCGGCCGACAGTTGCGCCACGCTGATGTTGGTGTTGCCGTACGCGACGTACATGGTGTCGTCATCGTCGACGAGCAGTCCGGCGTCGTAGTAGCAGTTGTTGATCTTCGAGCGCTTCTGCCAGGTGCCGTCGACCGCCGACGACGTGTACACGTACGTGCGGTTGAACTCGACGCAGCCGATCCAGTAGTACGTGCTGTTGCTCTTGCGGTAGTTGAACGCCGACGCCCAGATGCCCTTGACGTACGCGCGTCCGCCGGTGAGGTTGTAGGCGCTGGAATCGAAGTCGAGACTCGGTACCGAGTGCCCGGCGTACTCCCAGTGCACCAGGTCGTAGGAGCGCAGGATCGGCGCGCCGGGGGAGTAGTGCATGGTCGAGGCCGAGTAGTAGTAGGCGTCGCCGACCCGGACGATGTCACCGTCGGCGAAGTCCTGCCACACCACCGGATTCGTGTACGACGCCGCCGGCGGCGCCGACGTGGCGGGGGTCGGGCCGGTGGTGTCGACGCGGATGAGCTGCCATTGCTGGTTGGCGCCGTTCCAGTCGCTGTACTGGACGACGTTGGCGCCGTCGGCGGTGTCGGCGTTCTGTACCTCGACGGCCTTGCCGCTGTTGCGGTTGAGGAGTCGGATGTATCCGCCGGTGGAGTCGGCGAGTTGGAACTGTTGGTTGGTGGCGTTGGCGTCGGTCCACTGGATGAGCGGGGCGCCGTCGGTCGTGGCCCGGTTGGAGACGTCGAGGACCTTGCCGGAGTTGCGGGACTTCAGGCGGTAGTAGCCCCCGCCGGAGTCGACGAACTGCCACTGCTGGTTGTTGCCGTTGTTGCGGGTCCACTGGGTGATGCGGGCGCCGTCGGCGGTGGAGGCCCCGTAGACGTCGAGGGCCTTGCCGCTGTTGCGGTTCAGCAGCACGTACCAGGCGTTCGTGTCGACCGAGGCGGCGGAGGCCTCGGTGACGTTGACCGCTGCGGCGAGGGCGCCGGCCAGCAGTGTCGCGACGGCGACGAGGACGGTCGTCCGGCGTCGCCGGCCGCGTCTGTGTGAGGCGGCCGGCGACGCCGCGTCGCTCATGCTCATGGGTGTTTCCCTCCGGTCTGGGCGGGTGGTGCCAGGATCCCTGTTAGCGCTAACAACATGACGTCTGTTTCTGCCTGGTGATTGGTGGTGGCCGGGCTGCCCCGATGTGTGGCAGGGTGCGCCCGAATGGACCCACATCGAGATCGATAGATTGCCAGAATATTTCGGCGCGTTCAAGAGGTAGGCATCGATCAATCTAATGGTGCGTGTACGGTCGCCAGGGCGTGAGCGTCAGCCGGGTGGTCCCTGCAGCTCACGGGCGTTTCGTAATGGTGATCCCATTCTCGTGGGTGCCGATCACAGCAGTCCTCGGGTATCGACTCCCGGATGCCGTTCCGCATAACACTTTCTTCTCGGCGGGATGCGCCTCTCCGGCGGATGCGGATCAGTACCGGCATTTCCTTCGGGCACCGTACTGCGGTCCCGGCGGCGCGGCGGGCACGAGTACGCGTCCGACCAGGCCCCGCCCTGCTTGACGCGGCGGCCGATCCTCGGCGACAGTCAACGACCAGCCCGACTGGCCGCTCCCGGTCTCCCGCCGGGCGACGGCCCCACCATGACCAGCGGCTAAGATCGAGGTCTGTGACTGAGATGTGAAGATGCGAGCTAGCAGCACGAACGAGGCCGGCCTCGTCGTCGCGGCTCAGGCGGGTGACCGGCGGGCCATGGACGAGGTGGTCGCAGCCGGCCTTCCGCTGGTCTACACGATCGTGCACCGCGCACTGGGCGGACACCCGGACACCGACGACGTCGTCCAGGAGACCATGCTGCGTGCCGTCCGCCAGCTACCAGGGCTGCAGTCCCCGGAGAGCTTCCGGTCCTGGCTGGCCGCGATCGCCACGCGGCAACTCAGCACGCATCTGCACCGCCGGCAGCTGGCGGCCCGTCGGACCGGCCCGCTGGACGAGGCGGCCGAGGTCCCGGACGGGGAGGCCGGCTTCGAGGACCTGACGGCCCTGCGCGTGGAGCTGTCCGGGCAGCGCCGGCAGATCGTCCGAGCCAGTTGGTGGCTGGACCCGGACGACCGGGCGCTGCTGTCCCTGTGGTGGCTGGAAGCCGCGGGGGAGCTGACCCGGACGGAACTGGCCGGGGCCCTGGCCGTCAGCGTCGCGCACGCCGGCGTGCGCGTACAGCGCATGCGTCAGCAACTCGACGTGAGCCGCGAACTGCTTGCCGCACTGCAGGCACGGCCGAGATGCGCCGGGCTTGCTGCCGCGGCGGCTGACTGGGACGGCACCCCGAGCCCGTTGTGGCGCAAGCGTCTCGCCCGGCACGTCCGGTCCTGCGATCGCTGCCTACGCGCCGCCGATGGCATGATCGCCCCGGAACGGCTGCTTCTCGGTCTCGCCCTGCTACCCGTTCCGGTCGGGCTCGCCGCCGCACTGGCCGCCAGGAGCACGGTGGGCGTGGCGGCTGCCTCGACCGCCGCCGTCTCCGGTACCGCCGCCGCCGGCCACGCCGCGGGTGTCGGCGCGAGCATCAAGGCCGGACTGTTCAGCCAGCTTCTCCAGACCGTCGTGGCGCACCCCGTCGCCGCGACCGTCGTCGCCGGTGCCCTCGTCGCCGGCGCCGGGCTCACCGCGGCGGTCCGGCCCGCGCCACCACCGCAGGCGTCCGCACCGGTCGCGGCAACGACCGCCCCGTCCGGGACGCCCGCAGGTCCGTCCCCGGCGACGGCGGTCGCTGTGCCAGCGCCGACACCACCCCCGACCGTGGCCGCCCACCCGTCGGCCGTCCCTGGCGAATCCCTGACTGCCGGACGGCTCGTCTCCCTGGAGTACAGGGGGCGGCGGGGACTGTTCGTCACGACCGTCGACGGCCTCGGCGTCCTGCTGCCGGTCGGCCCGGCGAGCAACGCCGACGCGCGCCGGCAGGCGACCTTCTCGGTGCTCGCCGGCCTGGCCGACCCCGCCTGCTTCTCCTTCCGCGCCCGCGACGGCCGATACCTGCGGCACTCGTCCTGGCGGGTGCGGCTCAGCCCCGCCGACGGGACCCGGCTGTTCCGCGGTGATGCCACCTTCTGCGCCCGCGCCGGGGCGACCAAGGGGGCCACGTCGCTGGAGGCGTCGAACTACCCCGGCTGGTTCCTGCGGCATCGCGACGGTGAGATATGGGTGGACCAGATGGACGGCACGGCCACGTTCCGCGCCGACAGTTCGTTCCTGATCCGCCCCGGCTTGGCCGGCTGAGCGGTTGGTTCCCGTCGAGATGCTGGATCGTTGAGGTTCCTCCGATAATGCGGAGTGATGTTCTCCGAGCTACCGGGGGAACCTCACCCTGCTCACGCGCATTGCCCGAACCGCCCCGCGCGCCGCGGTTGTTCGGGTCATCCAAAGCAAGGCGCCGATCCAACCGTCAACCCACCCGCCGCTACGAGGTTGCCGTCTGGCCTCCGGCTGGACGGGTCGGCTGGCCGGACCGGCGCGCCGACAATCGAACCTGTCTTGACAAAAAAACTTGTCGGTGGGAGGGTTTGGTCATGTTCGACATCGCAGTAATCGAGGACCCGGCGGCGGCCGAGGCGTCGCTGGACCCGATGCGGGCCCGCCTGCTGGCCGCGCTCGCGGAGCCGGCCTCGGCGACGATGCTCGCCGCCCGGGTCGGCCTGCCCCGGCAGAAGGTCAACTACCACCTCCGGGCGCTCGAGCAGCACGGCCTGATCGAGTTGGTGGAGGAGCGCCGCAAGGGCAACGTCACGGAACGGGTCATGCAGGCCACCGCAGCCTCGTACGTGATCTCGCCGACGGCCCTGGCGGCTGTGCGACCGAACCCGTCTGATGCGCCGGACCGGCTGTCCGCGCGGTGGCTGCTCGCGCTCGCCGCCCGACTCGTGCAGGACGTCGGCGCCCTCATCACCGGCGCGGACCGGGCGAAGAAGCCGGTGGCGACCTTTGCCATCGATGCGACCGTCCGGTTCGCCTCCGCCAGTGACCGGGCCGCGTTCGCCGACGCACTGGCGTCCACGGTCGGCGCCCTGATCAGCAGGTACCACGACGACACGGCCCCTGGCGGCCGCGAGCACCGAGTGGTGCTGGCCCTGCATCCCAGCGTCAACCCCGCAGCCGGCAACAAATCCGAGGAGCCCTGACATGACCACCACGACCAGTCCGACCATCGCCCGCAGCTACCCGGTCAGCCGCACCGACGGTGCCGTGTCCCGCCGCCGTCAGCAGCGCGCCTTGGGGGTGGCCGCTGCGGTCTGCGCGAACAGCCTGCTCTACCTCGTCGCTCGCGCCGCCGGAACGGACTTCACGCTCACCGACCCCGGAGCGACCCAGTCGCATCAGTTGATCCTGCCGGAGATCGCGGTCTTCAGCCTGCTCTTCGGGCTGCTCGGCTGGGCAGCCCTGGCACTGCTCGAACGGTTCACCCGGCACGCCCGGGTGACCTGGACTCTGCTGGCCGGGGCGGTGCTGACGGCCTCCTTCCTTCCCGTCTTCATCGAGCGGGCCACGGCGGACACCCGAATCATGCTCTGCGCACTGCATGTCGTGGTGGCCGCGGCGCTGCTGCCGATGCTCCGTCACCAGTCCGGCCGCTGACCCGGACCAGATCCGAGACCTCGGTCACCGGCCCCGCGTCGCCGCCGGCCATGGATAACGACTCAACCCGACCTTTGACGAGACAGATCACAAGAGAGGGCTCAACCTCGTGGGACACCACTTCGAGCTGCACAAGGACATCGAGCTGACCGCCACGCCCGAGCAGGTGTGGGCGGCGATCGCCACCGGACCCGGCCTGGACTCCTGGTTCATGGGCCGCAACAACGTGGAGCCACGCGAGGGCGGCCGCAGCAGCCTCACCATGGCCGGTCACACCGACGAGGCGACCGTCACCGCGTGGGAGCCGGGGAAGCGGTTCGCCATCCGCTCCGAGTCCGGACCGGAGGGCACCTTCAACGCCATCGAATACCTGATCGAAGGCCGCGATCAGGGCGCCACGGTCCTGCGGCTGGTGCAGAGCGGCGTCCTCGGCGACAACTGGGAGACCGAGTACGAGGCGATGAACGCCGGCTGGGACATGTACCTGAAGACGCTGGCGGCCTACCTCGCCCACTTTCCCGGCCACTCCGGCGCCCCGGTCGCCGCGTTCCGCCCTGAGGCCGGCACACCGGACCAGGTGTGGGCGGCGGTGGCCGGTGCGCTCGGCATCAACGGCCCGGTCACCCAGGGACAACGGGCACAGCTCACCGTCGACGGCCTGCCGCCGATCGACGGAGTCGTCGATCTCGCCGGTCTGCCGACCTATCTCGGCGTCCGCACCAACAATGGTCTCTACCGATTCCTGCACTCCGGCACCGAACGCGGCAACGTCCTGGTCCTCGGCCACCACATCTTCGCCCCGGACCAGGACCTGACCCATGCCGAGCAGGCCTGGCAGAACTGGGTGAGCACCCTACCCATCGGCTGACCCGCCGGCCGAAGCCTCCGCCGGCACCGAACCTCGGGAACAGCCGCTCCCCATAACGGAGAGCGGCCCTTCCCGACCGCGTCTCCGCAGGCGTCCTATCCGGGCGCCAGCACACCGACCCTCGACGGTGCCGGCGTACTCCCTTTCGCAGGGCGCCGAGGACCAGGTCCGTGTCGCATCGGTCGCCGGCCTTCCATCCGGCTATGCGGTTGGAAACGCGTCATGGACCGCGTCGAGCCAGAACACGCCCGCGCAGCGGACGCGGCTGGCGTCGGCGGCCTCCGTCGCCGGTTGGCTGTGGGGCCACCATCCGCCGTCGCGGCAGCGGCGGCGCAGTTCCGTCCAGGTGGTCCGGCGGTGTTTTCGCCGGACCCATCGCCAGACCGTCTGTCAGAGGTAGCGGCTGAGGTAGGCGAAGGTCGCCGACGATACGCCGGGCCCGTCGTAGTCCGAGACGGGAGAGCCGTTCACGTGTGAAGGAGACCGTCAAGTCGGCAGCGAGGGGGGTTGGAATGTCAGGTACGCCGCTGGTGAACACCGGCGCGCCGCAGTCCGTGTCCGACAGGCCCCTGCCCGGCGTTGAGGACGACGATGGCGGCGTTCAGCGCGGTGGCGAATATCGTCCAGGCGGCGTATGGCGTGAGGGCGGCTACCATCAGCCGATCCGCCTTCGCGGCGTGGCGAAGCAGCATGGCGTTGGTCAAGTCGAGCGCCACGACCTCGGCGAAAGCTGCCGCGGGACTGCGGGCGCGGAAGAACAAGACTGGCCAGCCTGCGTTGAGGATCAGGTTGGCGCCGAACGTGCGGGCAAAGCGGGCTCGGTCCTTGCCCGTGGTGCGGCGCAGGGCGCGGGTTCCTGCGGCGGCGAGGAGCGCGTACAGCGGTGTCCAGACCGCCGGAAAGGCCGGTGGTGGCGGCTGCCAGGAGGGCTTACGCAGGCCGCGATACCAGGGCGTAGAAGGGTCGGTGGCGGCGAAGCCGATCGCTGCGGTCGCGGCGACCGCCGCTGTTGTCTTGATCCACGTGGGCGTCGTCATCACCGGCCTGTACCCGGATTGACTGCGACGCAACGACCAGTAGCGCCAAGCCAGTCCTGTCGATCCTGCCGACGGGTCAGGTAGCGGAGCCCGACCCGTATTCGCGACTTGTTGCAGCGTTCCAGCGCTGTGGCCGCAGCCAGCCTGGCTCGGACTCGCGGCACCCCACACGCCCGTTTGACCAGGAAACGGCGGACCTCACCGAGCGCGAGAGGAATGAGCGCGTTGTGGTTGGTTCCGCCGACCCTGCCGCGCGCCGTGTGCTGGACAATCGAACGCAGTCGCCGGCCGCTCAGTCGGCGTCTGCCAGCAGCGGGCAGCCACCGACATAGTCGGCCGCTCGGCCGTTTTCTGAACCTAGATCATGCGAAGGCCGCACGATGACCGTCGCCCGTAGCGATGGGATCAGTCAGGCGCGGGCCTCGGGCCGCGCCGCTGACCGGAGCATCGCCGCCTGGCATGACCGCCCGTTGGGCGCCGAAATCGCTGTCAGCGGCACAGAGGCCCTGCAAACACAGTTAGCCGCGACCGCCCGCGGCTGATCCAACCACTGGCACTTGTGCTAGCCGCAGAGCTGGGCGTGGAGAGTGTCGTGGACCCACTGCTCCCAGCGATCTTGGCTCCAGCCGCGGTCGCGGACGAACAGCAGATACAGCTGCGGACTTAGCAGGCCGTACAGCAGGTCGGCAGCGTGCTCGACGGACAGGTCGGCCCTGGCGCCGGGCTTGGCCACGAGGCTGCGCGCCGCGACGGTATGGACTTCGAGGCGCGGATCGCTGTCCTGCGGCCACATGCTGGCCAGGCTCAGGTCCTGCGCGGCGGCGGCGCGCAGCACGTCCATGATCGGGGCGACCCGCTGGAGCACCTCGCAGGTGCCTCGCACGTATGCCCGCAGATGCCCCTCGGCGGTATCGGTCGCGAGGGCGTCGAGGAGCCAGGCCCGCTGCATCGTGGGGATCGGCTCGTCGTCACCGGCGATGGTGACGTCAACCAACTCCTTGAGCAGCGAAGGCTTGTTGCCGAAGGCGAAGTAGATGGTCTGCACGGCGACGCCGGCCCGCTCGGCGATGCCCTGCAGTGTCGTGGCCCCGTAGCCCTGGTCGACAAACAGTTCGTACGCGGCCTGCAGGATCCGTCGCCGAGTCTGCCGCGACTTTTCGCCCTTTTTGCCGGTGCTCTTGACCAGTTGCATGCCTGCACTGTAACACTAGAGTCCGACTCTAAAAACCAACTCTAGAGACAAGGTGTGGAGATGACTCTCATCCGGACGACACGGTTCACGGCCGACCCTGCGGACGCCGACACCGTGCTGGAGCGGCGCAGCAACCTGCTCGCAGCGGTCAGGGCGGCGTTCACCGGTCCCACCGAGACCCGGCTGATCCGCCTCGACGAGCGGACCTGGGTGGACATGTGGCGATGGGACTCGCCGGAGACCCTGCAAGCGGCCCTCGCCGGCGCGCCGAGCCTGCCGGAGGCCGCCGCGGCGTTCGCCGTCGCCCGCGATGTCAGCGCGGAGCAGGGCGAGCTGGTCGACGAGGACGGCTGGACCCGGTGACGAACTCCAGCCACCTGGCCGTCGAAGCGACGGGCCTGGTGAAGACGTTCGGCGCGACCCGAGCCGTGGACGGCATCGACCTGAACATCCCCGTGGGTTCGGTGTACGGGGTCCTCGGCCCCAACGGCGCCGGCAAGACGACCACGATCCGCATGCTGGCCACGCTGCTGCGCCCCGACGCGGGTAGCGCACGAGTGTTCGGCCACGACGTGGTCAGCCAGGCCGCTGCGGTACGTGACCGGATCAGCCTGACCGGTCAGTACGCCTCGCTCGACGACGGGCTCACCGCGCGGGAGAACCTCGTCCTCCTCGGTCGGCTGCACGGCCACTCCCGCGCTGGTACGGCAGCTCGGGCCGAGGAGCTGCTGAACGCCTTCTCGCTGACCGAGGCGGCCGACCGTCTGGTCAAGACGTACTCCGGTGGCATGCGGCGCAGGCTGGACATCGCCGCCGGACTCATCGTGACCCCCGACCTGCTGTTCCTGGACGAGCCCACCACCGGGCTGGACCCGCGCAGCCGCAACGACGTGTGGAACCTGGTCCGGGTCCTCGTCGCCGAGGGCGCCACGGTCCTGTTGACCACCCAGTACCTCGACGAGGCGGACCAACTCGCCGACCGTATCGCCGTCATCGACCATGGCACCGTCATCGCCCAGGGCACCAGCGGCCAACTCAAGGCATCGGTCGGAGGTGGCACCCTGCACGTGCGTCTGGCCGAGCCTGACGACTGGGCCGCCGCCGAACGGGTGCTGACCCAGGCGTTGCACGGGCCTGTGGCGCTCGGCTCCGATCGAGCCGCCGTGACCGCACAGGTGCCGGACAGCGGGCCGGCCGGCGCCGAGGCAGCGGCGCACGCGCTGGCCGAACTGTCGCGGGCCCAGGTCGAGGTCACCGAATTCACCCTCGGACAGCCCAGCCTGGACGAGGTGTTCCTCGCCCTGACCGGCCGTCCACCCGTAGCGGACGCCGCAACGAAGGGAGAGCGTGAATGACCACGCTCGACACTGTCACCGCTGCCCGGCACTCCGGCGCGGTGCTCGCCAACCGCCCGCGACCGTCGCGGCCCAGCACCCTGACCGCCAGCCTGGTGTTCACCCGACGGGCCCTGCTGAAGATCAGGCGTACCCCCGTCCAGATCTTCGACATCGCCGTCCACCCGGTCGTGTTCACCCTGATGTTCACGTACCTGTTCGGCGGCGCGGTCGGCGGATCGACCGGCAGGTACGTCGGCTACCTGGTCCCGGGAATCCTCGTGATGACCCTGCTGGTGACGACCGGCACCGCCGGCGCCGCGCTCAGTATCGACCTCGCCAGCGGCGCGTTCGACCGGTACCGCACCCTGTCGATCCGACCCGCCGCCCCACTCGTCGGGGCCATGCTCAGCGACACCATACGGTACGTGCTCGCCTCGACGGTGGTCGTGGGGCTCGGCCTTGCACTGGGGTTCCGTCCGCACGGCAACGTCCTCGGCGTGGCGGCCGCCGTGCTGCTTGTCGTCGCCTTCAGCGTCAGCCTGTCCTGGGTGTGGGCGACGCTGGCGCTGCTGATGAAGTCGCCCGGCGCCGTGCTCGGCGTGTCCCAGGCGCTGCTGTATCCGCTCTCGCTGTTCAGCAACATCTTCGTCGACCCGGCCACGCTGCCCGGATGGCTGCAAGCCTTTGTCGATGTCAACCCGGTCACCCACCTGGTGACCGCCGGCCGAGAGTTGATGGCGGGCGGCACGCCCGGCGCTCCGCTCGCCTGGATCCTGATCGCCTGCACGGTGCTGACGGTGGTCTTCGCGCCGCTGTCGGTGCGCCTGCTCCGCACCAGATAACGACACCCCGCGGTCGAGGGGTGCCGCACCCCTCGACCGCGGACCCGAAGGAGGCAAGATGATCGATACGACAACCGCTGAGCAGCGCTGGCTGAGCGCCCTCTGGCCCTTCGTGCGAGCCCACCTGCCACCGGCGCCATCCCGCGTGCTGGAGATCGGATGCGGCGCGACCGGCGGCTTCGTCCCGGCCATGCGAGAGCACGGCCATGACGTCGTGGGCGTGGACCCGGCCGCACCGCCTGGGCCCGGCTACCAGCAGACGGAGTTCGAGAACCACAAGCCGACCCGCCCGGTCGACGCGATCGTGGCCTGCACCTCACTGCACCACGTCAACGACCTCGACCAGGTCCTCGACGCAGCCGCGGCGGCCCTCGCGCCGGGCGGCGTGCTCATCGTCGTCGAGTGGGCGTACGAGAAGTTCGACGAGGCGACCGCACGGTGGAGCTTCGAGCGGCTGCCCAACAGCGGCGAGCACGGCTGGCTGCACAGCCACCGGGAGCTGTGGCTCGCAGCTGGGCAACCCTGGCATACCTACCTCGATGCCTGGGCCCAACGCGAGGGCCTGCACAGCGGCCACACCATCGTCCGAGCGCTCCAGGCCCGGTTTCACACCCGGCTGCTCACCGAGGCCCCCTATTTCTTCCCCGAGTTGTACCCCACGTCAGTGACCCACGAGCAGGCAGCCGCACACCGCGGCGAGATCCAAGCCACCGGCATCCGCTACGTCGGAGTCAAGCCATGACGGTCGCCGCGACTCCCATTCGGAGTGTCCGTAATGTAGAAAGAACCCGCAGCACTTCGACCACTGGGTGAGACCGAGAGCCCTCACCCCGCCAGCGACAACTCCGCCAAGGACCGGACCGGCCCATCGGTGCACAACACCGCGTCCGCCAGATCGAACAACGCCTCGGCACGAGCGGTCCAGCAGTCGTAGAACACTCGCCGGAAACCATCCAGGTTCCCGGCGGCATCACCCGCACGACGGTCACGCACACTGATCACCGGAACAGCCCTTGGTCATTGATGCTCTTCCCTGTGAAAGAAGATCATCGACCAAGGGCTGTTCCGTGATCAGCCAGGGCCCCCACAGGATGCCTCGGAGAAATCCAAGTTAGCGCTGCAGTGTCAGCACGCCCGGCCGGTAAGGCAGGAGGCCGTAGTCGCCGCCGGAGTTGGTGGCACGTCCCTGGTACAGCAACTGCAGGTTGCAGGGATCAATGGTCATGGTCTGGTCGGGGTTGGTGCGAACCAGGTCGCCGTGGCTGATGTCGTTGGTCCAGGTGGCGCCGCTGTTGGCCTTGCCGGCGAAGGGGTTGCCCTCGGTTGCGGCCTGCGGTGTCCACGAACCGCCCAGGCTGGTGGCCGTGAACGAGCGGAAGTAGCGACCCTGCGAGCCGATCGCCTCGACGAGCATGAGGTACTGGTTCTGGCCCTGGACCTTGTAGACCTGTACCCCTTCGAACAGGTTGTTCGTTGAGTCGCTCATGACCACCGTCGATGCCGTGCCGAAACTGCCCGGGAAGTTCCCGATGGGCATACTGGCCCGGTAGATCTTGCCGTTGTCCCCGGCGAAGAACAGGTACATGTTCGATCCGTCACCGATGAGCGTCTGGTCGATGGGGCCCGTGCCGGAGCCGGATATGCTTCCGGAGAAGAGCGTTTGCTGCGACGACCATCCGTTCACGTTCGTGGGGTCGCTCGACGTCCGGTAGGAGAAAGCGGTCCCACCCCACTGGTAGGCGAGCACCCAGATGTTCTTCGGCGCGAAGTAGAAAAGCGTGGGGGCGACGGCCGCGAAGGGCATCGTGTTCTGGCTGGCCGAGGCCATGTCGGACCAGTTCGTGAACGGACTGAAGTTCATCGACCCCCAGGACGTTCCCGTGTCGTGCGTCGTGGCGTAGACGAGATGCCTGCCGTTGTAGACGACGTTGGTGAAGTCCTTGAGCGAGACCCACCCCGACTTCGGGTTCGCCAGCGAGCCCGTCGACGTCCAACGGTACGTTGACGGAAGAGTGCACGAGCCGTTCGGTGGTGGCGTGGTGGGGTTGCCCCCGCCGTCGACCCGCACGAGCTGCCACTGCTGGTTGCTGCCGTTCCAGTCGTCGTACTGCACGATGCTTCCGCCGTCGGCGGTCGAGGCGCCCATCACCTCCACTGCCTTGTTGCTGTTCCGGTTGATGAACCGGACGTAGCCGCTGTCGGAGTCGGCGAGCCGGAACTGCTGGTTGGCCTGGTTGCCGTCGGTCCACTGCACGATGTCGGCGCTGTTGGCGGTCGACCAGTTGTAGACATCCAGCACCTTGCCGGACAGCCGCGACCGCAACCGGTAGTAACCGCCGCCGGAGTCTACGAACTGCCACTGCTGCTGGTTGCCGTTGTTGCGCGTCCACTGCACGATCCGCGCGCCGTCATTCGTGGCCAGGTTGTACACGTCCAGCGCTTTGCCGCTGTTGCGGTTGATCAACACATACCACGCGCTTGTGTCGACCGTCGCTGCGGAGGCGGGCGTCGACACCACCGCCGCAGCGGCACCACCGAGCAACACCGCCGTCACCCCAGCGGTGACGATCCGCGCCATCCGTCCACGCCGCAGCGGCGGCGTGATCGATGGAGACCTACCAAAGGCGAACATGATCCTCCTCCAGTGACAAAGAGCCGAACGGTCCGATCGAAGATGGGCGCACGCGAAAATTGCCGTGGGCTTGCGGTCATCGATGTTAGCGCTAACAAGATCCGCATAGCCCGGCGTCTGGCTTGCCCGGTCAGCCGCCGCGTCGTCACCCTTGACATCGACTGTGAGCGATAACATGTTGTTCGTCAAGTAGTAATGCTCTGATGGACTGGACATCGTTCGGTCCATGCCGGGCGGTTCGCCTGACGGCGCGGGTGAGGCGGCCTTCCGGATGCGGGCCCGGAGACCACCGGGCAGGACACGCATCGGGTTTCCCCACCCTCGATCCGCAGTTACCCGTGAAACTCCTCCCGGCAGGGCGGCTCCGGAAGCCGTCCCGGGAGTCCGCGGATGTCGACGACGGACTCGTCGAACCCGCCGAGCGACACGTCCGGGCGGTCGTCGCGCGGCACACCGACAGGGCGCAGCCCGGCATCCGGGCCACACCAGCGCCGACCTGCTTGCCGGCGTAGGCGGTGACGCGTGTGGTGCGGGACCGGGCCGGGGCAGGCCGTCTTCCTGGCGACCCGCCTTCGTTCAGGCCCGGCGTTCGGGGACGGGGGCCGGCAAGCCCTCGTCGGCTTGTTCCCGCCACGTGCCGTCGGGCCGGCGGCATTCCCTCGGCCCTGAGGAGGCCGAGCTGTGATGGGTCTGCCGCGACCGGCCGGCGGCAGTGCGTGGCGCAGCCGGGTGGGTGTCGCGCCGCCTCGACCCGCGCGGGCCTTATGCCTCGGCGGGGGCAGGATGGCCCCGGGCGTAGACTGGCGCTGGCCTTTGCGGGTGTGCCACGGTGTTCTGCCTGGGCAGGGGTGGGGCTGCGGATGGAGGGTCCAGGCCGCTCCGGCGTCGGCTGCCGGAGGCGGTCGAGGGCTGGCGGGGAGGGTGAGTGCCGTGCGTGGTCCCGCGATGACGGATGTGGCCCGCCTCGCCGGGGTTTCCCACCAGACCGTCTCGCGAGTGCTGAACGGGCATCCCAACGTGCGTGAGCAGACCCGGCTGAGGGTGCAGGCGGCGATCGCCGAGTTGGGATACCGGCCCAATCGGGCCGCTCGTACTCTGGTGACCGGCCGGTCTCAGGTCATCGGCGTGGTCGCGCAGAACACCACCCTGTACGGCCCGGCGTCGTTGCTGGCGGCACTCGAACAGACCGCCGCCGAGGAGGGCTTCGCGGTCAGCGTGGGCAGCGTCCGAGAGCTCGATCGGGTCTCCATCTCCGCAGCCGTGGAGCGACACCTGGCGCATCGGGTGGCGGGAATAGTCGTGATCGCGCCGGTCGAGTCGGCCGGTGAGGCGTTGGAGCACCTGCCGAAGGACGTTCCTCTGGTGACGGTCGACGGTGACCCCCGTCGCCCGGTGCCGCTGGTGACGGTGGACCAGGTGGCGGGTGCGTGGCAAGCTACCCGGCACCTGCTGGAGGCGGGGCATCGTACGGTGTGGCACGTGTCCGGGCCGGCAGACTGGTTCGACAGCGCGGGACGGATCGAGGGCTGGCGCAAGGCGTTGCGGGAGGCAGACGCCGAGGTGCCGCCACTGGTGGCGGGGGACTGGTCGGCGGCGTCGGGCTATCGGTGCGGGCAGATGGTGGCGCGGATGCCCGAGGTGACGGCGATCTTCACCGCCAACGATCACCTGGCACTGGGCGTGTTACGGGCGTTGCACGAGTTCGGACGCCGGGTGCCGGACGAGGTCAGTGTGGTGGGGTTCGATGACGTGCCGGAGGCGGCGTACTTCATCCCACCGTTGACCACGGTCCGGCCGGACTTCGCCGCGGTGGCCCGGGCCAGCCTGGACCTGCTGCTTGCGCAGATCGAGTCGGGAGAGGTCGGTGACATGCGGCAGACCATCGCGCCGACCCTGATCTCCCGGCAGAGCGTCGCCGCTCCACCCCGGTGACCAGCCGCAGCGGGTGCCTGCAGGTCATGCCGGATCGGCGAGGCGGCGCTGTCCCGGGTGGCCCACCGCGCCGATCCGCGATCTGCTCTGCGGTGCTCTGACGCCGACGCGGTCACCTGCGCAGGCTCCACCGCTGGCTGGCCCCGCCGTGGCGGGTCCAGAGCACGATCTTGGTGCCGTTCGTGGTGCCCGGTCTGTAGGCGTCGAGGCGGAGTCCGGACCGCGCGCCGCTGATGGTGTCGTGGTGTGCTGCCGTTCGGCACATCGCGGCAGGGACAGGACCGGTCGCCTGGGCGTTCTGTTGGCCGCTGCCCCTGCTGGTCGTCGAGCAGTCGGCGGCGGTGATGTCGGCCGCTGCGCGTCGACCGAACCGGACTGACCGGGCGGCACGGGACGCCGCCCGGAGGGCGGCGCGTGGGTCCGCCGCACCCGCGTGTGGAGGCTCGGCGTCGGCGAATCGAACGTGTCGGTGCGACCCGGACGCCGAGTTAGCGCTAACAGGGGTTCGGTCAGGTGAATCGCCGCCAGTCGCACTGGACGCGAACCGGCGACAGTAGGCGAATCTGCCCGAGGAACGGGCAATCGCCCTGTGGACTGCGGACTTGAGCGCGATCTCTGGTGGTGACGGTGCCCGTGCCTCGGGCCTCGTCGTACCCGCCACAGGCGGCTGAACTGGGGCTCCGCCCGCGAATTCGCACGGGATGCGGCTTGCCCGTGCCCAATGCGAGTCACGGAGGGTGGTGAAACGGCGCTGGGAGGGCAAGCTTTCGCGCGGGCGGCTGTGTGCGGGCTGCACGCTCATCGACCTCCGGCCAGTCCGGCACGCTGGCCCTGCAGAAGGCGGCCCGGATGATCCGACGCCACGGCACTGTCGCGATTGCATCTTGACCACCGCTGATGTGAGCGTTAACAATGTGGCCACGACACGCGGAGGTGAAAATGGTGGGAGTGGACGGACCGGGGGACCGGTACGTCATCGGAGTTGACTTCGGGACGCTGTCGGGCCGGGCGCTGGTGGTCCGGGTCGGTGACGGCACGGAGCTCGGCACCGCGGTCCACGAGTACCGGCGCGGGGTGATCGAGTCCACGCTTCCGGACGGGGCGCCGCTCCCGCCTGACTGGGCATTGCAGGACCCCGAGGACTACGGCGACGTGCTGCGCCACGCGGTGCCGGACGCCGTCGCCGCCGCGGGGATCGACCCGACCCGGGTGATCGGCATCGCCACCGACTTCACCGCCTGCACCGTCCTGCCGACCCTGGCCGACGGCACCCCGCTCTGCGAGGTGCCCGAGCTGCGCAACCGGCCGCACGCCTGGGTGAAACTGTGGAAGCACCACGCCGCGCAGCCGCACGCCGACCGGATCAACGCCCTCGCGCACGAACGCCGCGAGCCGTGGCTCAACCGGTACGGCGGCAAGATTTCCGCCGAGTGGCAGTTCGCCAAGGGCCTGCAGATCCTCGACGAGGACCCGGACATCTACCGGCGCGCCGCCCGGTTCGTCGAGGCGGCCGACTGGATCGTCTGGCAGCTGTGCGGAGTCGAGAGCCGCAACATCTGCACCGCCGGCTACAAGGGCATCCGCCAGGACGGCCGATACCCGTCCCGGGAGTTCCTGGCGGCACTCGACCCCGGGTTCGCCGACTTCGTCGCCAAGCTGGACGGTCCGCTGCTGCCGATGGGTGCCCGGGCCGGCACCCTCACCGCCCAGGCCGCCGCGTGGACGGGTCTGCCCGAGGGCATCGCCGTCGCAGCCGGCAACGTGGACGCCCATGTCACCGCCGCCTCCGCGCAGGCCCTGATGCCGGGCCGACTGGTCGCCATCATGGGGACCTCGACCTGCCACGTGGTCAACGGCAGCGAGCTGGTGGAGATGCCGGGCATGTGCGGCGTCGTCGAGGGGGGCATCAGCCCCGGCGCCTGGGGGTACGAGGCCGGACAGAGCGGCGTCGGCGACATCTTCGGCTGGTTCGTCGAACATGCCGCGCCGACGGGCGTGGACTCGCACGAGCAGCTCTCCGAACTGGCCGCGGCACAGCCGGTCGGCGCCCACGGGCTGATCGCCCTGGACTGGTGGAACGGCAACCGCTCTCTGCTGGTCAACCACGACCTGAGCGGTCTCATCGTGGGGCTGACCCTGGCCACCCGCCCGGCGGACGTCTACCGGGCGCTGTTGGAGGCGACGGCCTACGGCACGCGCATGATCATCGAAGCGTTCGTCGAGGCAGGCGTGCCCATCCGAGAGGTGATCGTGGCGGGCGGCCTGGCCGCCAACCGGCTGCTGATGCAGATCTACAGCGACGTCACCGACCGGCCGCTGAGCATTCTCGGCTCGGCGCAGGGACCCGCGTTGGGCTCGGCGATCCACGCCGCGGTCGCCGCCGGCGCGTACCCCGACATCTACGCGGCCTCCGCCGCGATGGGCCGGGTGGACCGCGACGCCTACCGGCCGGACCCCGGGCGGGCGCGGACCTACGACGCGCTCTACGCCGAATACCGGTCCCTGCACGACCACTTCGGGCGCGGCGGCGACAACGTCATGTCCCGCCTGCGCGCGATCCGCAACGCCGCCGTCGACCGACCGGCGGAACAGGTCCCGACGCCGCTGGAGGTCGTCGCATGAGTGCCGAGCCCGGCCCGCAGATCCGGCGGCTACGGGAGAGCATCACCCGGTTGCACCGCGAACTGACCCGCTACCGGTTGGTCGCCTGGACAGCGGGGAACGTCTCCGCCCGGGTGCCCGGCCACGACCTGATGGTGATCAAGCCGAGCGGCGTCGACTACGACGACCTCGCCCCGGAGAACATGGTCGTGTGCGACCTCGACGGCCTCGTGGTCGAGGGCGACCTCGCGCCGTCGAGCGACACCGCCGCCCACGCCTACGTCTACCGCGCCATGCCCGAGGTGGGCGGGGTGGTGCACACCCACAGCACGTACGCGACCGCCTGGGCGGCCTGCGGCGAGCCGATCCCCTGCCACCTGACCGCCCAGGCCGACGAGTTCGGCGGCGAGATCCCGGTCGGCCCGTTCGCCCTCATCGGCGGCGACGACATCGGCAAGGGCATCGTGGAGACCCTCGCCGGGCACCGCTCGCCGGCCGTGCTCATGCGCAACCACGGCGTCTTCACCATCGGCCGGGACGCCCGCGCCGCGGTGAAGGCTGCGGTGATGTGCGAGGACATCGCGCGCACCGCACACCTGGCCCGGACGCTCGGCACGCCGCTGCCGATCGCGGCCGCCGACGTCGACGCACTGTATGACCGTTACCAGAACATCTACGGACAGCGACCCCCGCTACCCAGGAGTCCCTGACGGCCGTCCTCGATCACGCGGCGGTCCACACCGGATCCGTCCGTGTCGCACCACCCCTGGGCACCACCTCTGCCAGCACCACCACCAGCGCGGACGTACTCCGTCGGGGTGTACGGCTCGCGAAACGCTCATCCCGAGGAGATTTGCGGTGAAGAGAATGAGGCCCCACCTGCGGTCCCGCAAGGCCATCGCGGTACTCACCGTCGCGCTGCTCGCCACCGGCGTGGCGGCCTGCGGCAACAGCGACACGGGGGGCAAGGGCGACGACGGCAAGATCACGCTGGGCTTCTCGCAGGTCGGTGCGGAGAGCGGATGGCGTACCGCGAACACCACTTCGATCAAGGAGGCCGCGGCGGCGGCCGGCATCGACCTGAAGTTCGACGACGCGCAGCAGAAGCAGGAGAACCAGATCAAGGCCATCCGCAACTTCATCCAGCAGAAGGTTGACGTGATCGCCTTCTCGCCGGTCGTGGAGTCCGGGTGGGACACCGTCCTCAAGGAGGCCAAGGACGCCAAGATCCCGGTCATCCTCACCGACCGGGCGGTCGACTCGGCCGACAAGTCTCTCTACAAGACCTTCCTCGGCTCCGACTTCGTGAAGGAGGGCCGGCTGGCCGGGGAGTGGCTGGTGGAGCAGGAGAAGGTCGCCACCGGCCCGGTCAACATCGTCGAACTGCAGGGCACGACCGGCTCGGCGCCGGCGAACGACCGGAAGAAGGGCTTCGCCGAGGCGATCGGAGCCAACCCGAACCTCAAGATCATCGCTTCGCAGTCCGGTGATTTCACCCGCGCCGGCGGCAAGCAGGTGATGGAGCAGTTCCTGAAGGCCAACCCGAAGATCGACGTGCTCTTCGCGCACAACGACGACATGGGACTGGGCGCGCTGGAGGCCATCACGGCCGCCGGAAAGGTGCCCGGCAAGGACATCAAGATCATCACCGTCGACGCGGTCAAGGACGGCATGCAGGCTCTCGCCGACGGCAAGTTCAACTTCATCGCCGAGTGCAGCCCGCTGCTCGGTCCCCAGCTGATGGACCTGGCCCAGAAGGTGCACAACGGCGAGGAGGTCCCGGCCCGGATCGAGACCCAGGAGACCACCTTCACCCAGGAGCAGGCCAAGGAGGCGCTGCCCAACCGCAAGTACTGACCGGAGCACGGGGGCCGACACCTCCTGCATTCGATGCGGCGGCCGGGCCTCGGGCCCGGCCGCCGCGCCGGCCCCGCCGACCGGGGCCTGCGGATCCGATCGACCGGGAGGGGTCGCGTCCACGGCGCGCCGTCTCACCAATTCCAGGAAGGTCAGGTGGCATGACACCCAGCCGCCCAGTCCTGACGATGACAGGGATCAGCAAGTCATTCCCCGGGGTACGCGCGCTCGACAACGTGGACTTCCGCCTCTTCCCCGGGGAGGTGCACGCCCTGATGGGCGAGAACGGCGCCGGCAAGTCGACCCTGATCAAGGTGCTGACCGGTGTGTACGGCACCGACCAGGGCACCGTCACGCTCGACGGTGAGCAGGTGTCGTTCACCGGCCCGATGCAGGCCACCGCCGCCGGCGTGAGCACCGTCTACCAGGAGGTCAACCTCTGCACCAACCTCTCGGTGGCAGAGAACATCTTCATCGGCCGGGAACCGCGCCGCCTCGGCGCCGTCCGCTGGGGCGAGATGCGTCGCCGTGCTCGCGCCCTGCTCGCCCGCCTCGACCTGGACATCGACGTCAACGCGCAGCTCGGCAGCTACTCACTTGCCGTGCAGCAGATGGTGGCGATCGCCCGCGCCATCGACATCAAGGCCCGGATCCTGGTTCTGGACGAGCCCACCTCCAGCCTCGACGCCGGCGAGGTCGCGCAGCTGTTCCGGGTCATGCGGCAGCTGCGCGACGACGGCATCGCGATCCTGTTCGTCACCCACTTCCTCGACCAGGTCTACGGCATCACCGACCGAATCACCGTGCTACGCAACGGCCAACTCGTGGGCGAGTACGCGACGAATGAACTACCCCAGCTCAGCCTGGTGGAAAAGATGATCGGCAAGGAGCTGCAGGTCCTCGAACGCCTCGACGAGCAGTCCCGGCACGACGTCGCCGCGCCGGCGGAGGGCACACCCCTGCTGGACGTACGCGAGCTGGGGCGGCGCTCCGCGGTGGCGCCCTTCAGCCTGGCCATACACGAGGGAGAGGTGGTCGGCCTGGCCGGCCTACTCGGCTCGGGCCGGACCGAGGTCGCTCGGCTGCTCTTCGGCGCCGACCGCGCCGACCACGGCACTGTCCGGGTGCGGGGCACACCCGCCTCGCTGCGTACGCCGGTGGCCGCCATCGACCACGGCATCGGCTTCTGCTCCGAGAACCGGCGAGCCGAAGGCATCATCGCCGAGCTGTCGGTGCGCGAGAACATCATCCTCGCCCTGCAGGCCGCCCGGGGCTGGCTGCGACCGATTCCCCGCCGCCGCCAGGACGAACTGGTCCAACGGTACGTGCAGGCCCTGAGCATCCGCCCGGCCGACCCCGACATCCCGGTGGGCAACCTCTCCGGCGGCAACCAGCAGAAGGTGCTGCTCGCCCGCTGGCTCGTCACGGAACCTCGCCTGCTGATCCTCGACGAGCCGACCCGGGGCATCGACGTCGGCGCCAAGACCGAGATCCAACGGCTGGTCGCCCAGCTCTCCGACGGCGGCATGGCGGTGCTGTTCGTCTCCGCCGAGCTGGAGGAGGTACTCCGCCTCAGTCACAAGATCGTCGTGATGCGCGACCGCGAAGTGGCCGCGCAACTCACCAATGACCACAGCGTCGACGCCGACCGGATCATGCAGAGCATCGCCGCCGGCGCAACGCACGAGGGGGTGCCGTCATGACCAACCACCAGGCCAGCTACCGGGCACTGACGGCACACCGACTCTTCTGGCCGGTCGTCGTCCTCGTCGTCATGCTGGCCGCCAACACCGTCTACCGACCCAGCTTCCTCTCCGTGCAGATGCGCGACGGCCACCTGTACGGAAGCCTGATCGACATCCTGCGGCTGAGCGCGCCGCTGATCCTGGTCGCGCTGGGCATGACGCTGGTGATCGCCACCGGCGGCATCGACCTGTCGGTCGGCTCGCTCTGCGCGATCAGCGGCGCCATCGCCTGCCTCCACATCAGCCGGCAGCCCGACCAGAACAGCTTCGGCGCCGTGCTGACCGCGCTGGCTCTGGGGCTGGGCGTGGCCCTCGTGCTCGGCGCGTGGAACGGCGTGCTGGTCGCCGTCATCGGCATCCAGCCGATCATCGCAACGCTTATCCTCATGGTGGCCGGCCGGGGTCTCGCCCAGCTGATCACCGAGGGGCAGATCCTCACCATCAACTCCGACCCGTACAAGGCGATCGGCGTCGGCCACCTGCTCACCCTGCCGCTGGCCATCTTCCTCGCCGCCGCGGCGGCTCTGCTCATCGCCGCGGCGACCCGCCGGACCGCGCTGGGCCTGCTCATCGAGTCGGTTGGCGGCAACGCCCGGGCCAGCCGCCTGGCCGGCATCCGCTCCGCCCGGATCACCCTCCTGGTCTACGTGATCAGCGCAGCCTGCGCCGCGCTCGCCGGGTTCATGATGACCGCCAACGTGTCCAGCGCCGACGGCAACGCCGCCGGCCTCTGGGTCGAACTCGACGCCATCCTCGCGGTGGTCATCGGCGGCACCTCACTCGTCGGTGGCCGGTTCTCGCTCGGCGGAACGATCCTCGGCGCACTGCTCATCCAGACCCTCACCACCACGGTGTACGCCATGAACATCTCGCCCCAGACGTCCCTGCTGTTCAAGGCCGTCGTGGTCATCGCCGTCTGCCTGATTCAGGCACCGGGCTTCCGGGCGCGGTTCACCCGCCGTACCACCCCGATCGCCACCCAGGCCGCTGTCGTCGAGCAGCCGAAGGAGCAGGTTCGCGCATGACCACCCTGTCCCCGGCCGCCGCCCGTACCTGGTCGCGACTGCCCCGGCGGCACGTCCCCGTCCTGGCCACTCTCGTCCTGCTGCTGGTCCTCTACGGCGTCGGAGTCTCCCAGTACCGGGCGTTCTCCAACGTCCAGGTCGTCTTCAACGTCTTCATCGACAACGGGTTCCTGCTCGTCGTCGCGGTCGGCATGACCTTCGTGATCCTGACCGGCGGGATCGACCTGTCGGTCGGCTCGGTCGTCGCGATGACCGCGATGGTGTCGGCGTTCCTACTGGAAAAAGGAGTGCCGGCGGCGCCGGTGCTACTCGTCGCGCTACTCATCGGGCCGACGCTCGGGTTCCTCATGGGCTGCGTGATCCACTTCTTCGACATCCAGCCGTTCATCGTCACCCTGGCCGGAATGTTCTTCGCGCGCGGCATGTGCACCTTCATCAGCGGCTCGTCCATCCCGATCACCGACGGGTTCTGGACCAGGATGTCCCAGGAGCGTGTCGGAAACCCTCACGGCAACTTCGTGTCGATCAGCGTGCTCATCGCCTTCGCGGTGGTCGCCGTCGCCGCGTACACCCTCGCCTACACCCGGCTGGGCCGCAACGTGTACGCCATCGGTGGCAACGCCCAGTCGGCTCTGCTGATGGGACTCCCGGTGGGACGGACCCGTATCGCCGTCTACACCATCAGCGGCCTCTGCGCGGCGATCGGTGGCATCCTGCTGTCCTTCTACACACTCTCCGGGGCGCCGCTGATCGCCGTCGGCATGGAGCTCGACGTGATCGCGGCCGTGGTCATCGGCGGAACCGTGCTCACCGGCGGCTCCGGCTACGTCTTCGGCACCGTGCTCGGAGTGCTGGTCCTCGGGGTGATCCAGACGCTGATCACCTTTGACGGCAGCTTGAACTCCTGGTGGACCAAGATCGTGATCGGCGGCCTGCTCTTCGCGTTCATCCTGCTTCAACGTCTGATCGGAATCCGCTACAAGTGACCGACAATCTCGCGGAAGGCAACCCCATGGCAACGCACGCTGAGCCTGAGATCTGGTTCCTCACCGGCAGCCAGGCGATGTACGGCGAGGACACCCTTCGTCAGGTGGCCGAGCAGTCCCGGCAGATCGCCGCAGCGCTCGACGACTCGCCGCACATCCCCGCCCGGGTCGTCTGGAAACCGGTCCTGACCACCAGCGGCGACATCCTGCGGGTCTGCCGCGACGCCGCCGTGCAGGGGGCGATCGGGGTGATTGCGTGGATGCACACCTTCTCGCCGGCGAAGATGTGGATCTCCGGCCTGGACGCTCTGCGGACGCCGCTGCTGCACCTGCACACCCAGGCCAACGTCGCGCTGCCCTGGGACGAGATCGACATGGACTTCATGAACCTCAACCAGGCGGCCCACGGTGACCGGGAGTTCGGGTTCATCCAGACCCGTCTCGGGGTGGCGCGCAAGACCGTCGCCGGACACGTCACCGACCCACGCGTGGTGTCCCGCGTCGCTGCCTGGACCCGGGCGGCGCTCGGCTGGTCGGCGATGCGGTCGCTGCGGCTGGCCCGCTTCGGCGACAACATGCGCGACGTGGCGGTGACCGAGGGCGACAAGGTGGAGGCGGAACTGCGCTTCGGCGTCTCGGTGAACACCTACGGGGTCAACGACCTCGTCCGGGTGGTCGACGACGTCCCCGCCGCACAGGTCGACGACCTGGTCAAGGAGTACGACGACAGCTACCGCGTGGTGCCCGAGCTGCGCCCCGGTGGCGACCGGCACGAGTCCCTGCGCTACGCCGCCCGCCTGGAACTCGGCCTGCGCGCCTTCCTCGAAGCGGGTGGGTTCCGCGCCTTCACCACCAACTTCGAGGACCTGGGCGGGCTGCGCCAACTACCCGGCATCGCCGTGCAGCGCCTGATGGCCGACGGCTACGGCTTCGGCGGCGAGGGCGACTGGAAGACCTCGGTCCTGGTTTACACCCTCAAGGCGATGGCGGTCGGCGTCGAGGGCGGCACCTCGTTCATGGAGGACTACACCTACGACCTCACCCCGGGCCGGGAACTGGTCCTCGGCGCCCACATGCTCGAGGTGTGCCCGAGCATCGCCGCGGCAGTACCGTCCGTGGAGATCCACCCGCTGAGCATCGGCGGGCGGGAGGACCCGGTCCGGATGGTCTTCGACGCCGAGCCCGGCCCGGCGGTGGTGCTCGGCCTGGCCGACATGGGGGAGCGGTTCCGGATGGTCGCCAACGAGGTCGACCTGGTGCCACCGCCCCATCCGCTGCGGCGGCTGCCGGTCGCCCGGGCCGTCTGGCGACCCAGGCCGCACCTGGCCGGCTCTGCGGAGGCGTGGATCACCGCCGGAGCCCCGCATCACACCGTCCTGTCGCGTGCCGTGGGGGTGGAGGAGCTGTACGACCTGGCCGAGATGAGCCGCACAGAGCTGGTTGTCATCGACGCCGACACGGACCCGCGCCGGTTCGCCGAGGAGATCCGCTGGAGCCAGGCCTACTACCGCCTGGCCATGGGGCTCTAGCGGCGGGTATCGAATGTGCTGGTCGCTGGCGCGACACTGCCGACGGACGAGCGAAAACCGTATGCGACTACCGCTCGGTCCTGCTTAGGTCATTCGCTGTGAATGATCATTTTCTTGATGAAGCCGACTTGATGGACAGAATGGAACAGAATCTGGCGGAACACGCCTGCCACCTGCACCGGAGCATGACCGGTGCGACTGTCACGGAGGCTGGTGACCTCCTGATCGCGGACAGCGGCCTGGACGACGACACCTTCAGCATCGTTGCCGCTGCCCGCTTCACCACCGCCGACGCAACAGCACGTATCACCGAGACCACGGAGACGCTGGCCCGCACCAAGCGCCGGTTTTCCTGGTGGGTGGGGCCCGCCTCGACACCACCGGATCTCACCACCCGCCTGACGGCAGCCGGTCTCCCCGAATCCGAACGCGAGACGGCGATGTGGGCCGAACTGGACGACACCCTGCCACTTCCCGCCGTCGAAGGGCTGGACATCCAGAGGGCGGCCACGTCCGAACAGCTCGCCGACTACGCCACGGTTCTCGCCGCGAACTGGGACCCGCCCGCTGACACCGTCCACCGCTTCTTCGCCCAGGCCGCCCCACAGGCGCTGGCCGCGCAGTGCCCGGCCCGGTACCTGGTGGGCTACGTGGAGAACCGTCCGGTCTGCTCCGCTGAAGTGTTCCACCACGCGGGAGTCGCCGGCATCTACAACATCTCCACCCTGGCCGCCCACCGCCGCCGCGGCTACGGCGGCGCCATCACACTCGCGGCACTCCGCACGGCCCGCGACCGAGACCACCGCATCGCAGTCTTGCAGGCATCAGTCGACGGCGAGCCCGTCTACCGCCGTCTGGGATTTCGCCCCTGCGGCCAGTTCACCGAACACGCCATCATCCCCTAAACCACCTTCAACCCACTGGTCCTCCATCCGCCTGTCCTGACGGTGCTGGTCACAACCACTCGTTGATGGCCGGTACGAGGACAGTGGCCTCGTACCGGACGGCGGGCTCGCCCTACGTCACCAGGCCGCGTCGGTAGGCGTACACGACGGCTTGGACGCGGTCGCGCAGGCCGAGTTTGGTGAGGATGCGCGACACGTACGTCTTGACCGTCTCTTGGCTGATGACCAGTGTCGCGGCGATTTCGCTGTTGGACCGGCCGTCGGCGATGAGTCGCAGTACCTCCAGTTCGCGAGGCGTGAGGGCGGCGTCGTCTGGGGTATGCCCCATCGGGCGAATCCGCGAGGCGTACCGGCCGACGAGCTGCCGCGTGACCTCGGGCGCCAGGAGGGCAGCGCCGGTGGCCACGGTGCGGATGCCGTGCAGCAGTTGTGCGGGTGGGGCGTCCTTGAGCAGGAAGCCGCTCGCGCCGGCGCGGAGGGCTTCGTACACGTACTCGTCGAGGTTGAAGGTTGTGACAACGAGGACCTTGACCAGGTGCTCCACGCCGGCGCCAGCCAGGAGGCGGGTCGCTTCGATGCCATCGAGTACGGGCATCCGCACGTCCATCACCACGACATCCGGGTGCAGTTTGCCGGCGAGGTCGACGGCGGTGCGCCCGTCGCCGCATTCGCCGACGACCTCGAGGTCGGGCTGCGCGTCGATGATGGTCGCGAAGCCGGTGCGGATCAGCGCCTGGTCGTCGCAGACCAGGACCCGGATCGGCACCCCGTCCGGCGTGGTCACGACGGGCTGCCGGCGGGGATGCGGGCCCGTACGACGAAGCCGCCGCCGGGTTGCCGGTCGGCGCTGAACTCGCCGCCGAGCACGTCGACCCGTTCGCGCAGGCCGGCCAGGCCGCGCCCACTGCCGCCCACCGCCTTGCCGGCGGACGCGGAGCCTTCGGTACTGACTTCCACGGTGATCTCCCTCTCGCCGTGGTGCACGCGGACCACGGTGGCGCTGCCGTGTGCGTACTTGAGGGCGTTGGTCAACGCTTCCTGCACGACCCGGTAGGTCACGAACTCGGCGCTGCCGCTCGTCTGCGCCGGCGTGCCGTCCTCGGTGAACTCGACCGGCTGGCCGGCCTCGCGGGTCTGCTCCACGAGTTCCTTCAACTCACCTTGTCGCACCGGGTCTCCGGTGCCGTGGTCGGGATTCAGCAGGTCGAGCAGGTGACGCAGGTCGGTGATGGCCCGCCGGCCCGTGTCGGAGACCGCGGCCAGGGTCGCGTCGAGCTTGTCGGGCGCGGCGGTCAGGTAACGGGCCGCTTCGGTCTGGACCACCATCGCCGTCACATGGTGGGTCACGACGTCGTGCAGTTCACGGGCGATGCGGGTGCGTTCGGCGGCACGGGTGTCCTCCGCGACGCGGCGCCGCCGCTCGGCGTCGGCCACCCGGGTGGCGCGCCACCACGACCCGATCCCCCAGGCGAGCACCAGCACGAGGTAGAACAGCACGAACCCGCCCACCTGCTCGTTTGAGCCGAGCCGGTCGAGCCAGACCGCCAGCGGGATGTAGGCCACCGAGAACACGACCATCGTGGCGCGGCGGTGCTGTTCGACACGAGCGCCCGCCGTGATCAGCGCGATCGCCAGGGCGGTGCCGGCGAACGAGTGGTAGGCGCGGACCTGGTCGATGACAAAGCCGGCCGACACCACGGCGAGGCAGGCGATCGGCCACCTGCGGCGGATCGCGAGCGGCAGCGACTGCAGCAACACGGCCACGATGGCCAGGGCGTCGAACGGGCGGGCCGGCAGCTCGCCGACCTCGGTGCCGTGGCCCTGTAACGGTGGCAGCAGCGATCCGACGACGAACAGCATCGCCCACGGGAGGTCCCGGACCGTGACGTCGAGCCGCCGCCACCGGTCCGGGATGCGCCGAAGGTCGATCACTGGGCGAGCCTAGCGGCCGCGTCGATTCCGGCGGCGCGGTGCCGGCGGCTGGGGACCAGGTTGCCGCGTCGGCGGGCAATGGTCAGGAACACGGTGGTCGCGATGATGCCGGCCAGCACCGAGTAGAGGCTGCCTTCAGGGCCGAAGTCGCCGCCGGTGATCCAGGTCGAGCCGGACATGACGCCGTGCAGCAGGCCCTGTGGCTGATTCGTACCGGAGACGCCGGTGCCGAACAGGCCGCCTTCGGCGAAGTTCCAGGCGAAGTGCAGGCCGATGGGCAGCCAGAGAGTGCGGGTGGCGGCGTAGGCGGCGGCGAGCATGCCGCCGGCCTCGACGGCGATGGCAAGTGCGCCCCACAGGCTGGCGTGCGGGTTGACCAGATGCGACGCGCCGAACAGGACACCGGTCAGCGCGAGCGCCCACCAGGTGCCGAGCCAGCCTTCGACGATGCGGAACAGCACGCCGCGGAACAGGACTTCTTCGGTCACCGCGGCCGCGGCCATGAACCCGAGCAGCGCGATCGCACCCGACAGGGAGCCCCAGCCATCGACCCGGTAGTCACCGAGGAGAGCGATGTTGGCGATCACCGCCGTGAACAGCCCGAACCCGATCAGCATGCCCCGGCCGAGAGCGCCGCCGGCCCCTCTCCGCTCAACTTCGACGGGTGCCCGCTTTTCCGTGCGGCGCACGATCCACGCGTACACCAGGAGCGTCAGCACGGCCGTCGCGAACCCGAGCAGCAGGGTCAGCGGCGCGCTCCAGTTCACCGCGCCGACCGCCAGGCTGCCGCCGAAGGCGACCACCGCGACGCACACGAACTGCTTCACCAAACGCATGACGACTCCTTCGATTCCGCTGGCAGCGGTCAAGCACCGCTACAACGAACGCTATGGATTCGCCGCGCCGGAATCGTCACCACCCAGTGGACACTTTCCGGTAGCTCTCACGGGGGATCACTCAACAGCCGATTGCGGTGACCAACATGTTCTGCAACTCGGTCGCCGTCGCCGCAGGCTCGTCACGGAACGCGTGGACCACCACCAACCTGCTCGGTCCGGTGTTGCAGATGAGATCATCGCGGGTCGGCTGAGTTTTTCGGGGCGGTTGTCCGATCGGGAAGCCGGTTCTGCGCGGTCGCCTCTTGCGCCGGGCCGGCCCGCGCGTTGAGCTACAGCGGGGATCCGAACGGAGGCCCGCGCGATGAAGGTCCGTACCAGCAAGATCAGAACAGCGGCCCCGAGGGTCCCGCAGACACCTTCGCCGGGGGTCGATCCGGCGGCGCTCACCCACCCAGGCAGGCCACCGGCGGGCATGGTGGCGCCGGGCGCGGCTCGGGCCCCAGCGTCGCGCGACCTGCTCCGGTTGCAGCGTACGGCCGGCAACCGGGCGGTCGCGTCCCTGCTCACCCTCCAGCGCTGCGGGCCCGTACCGTGCGACTGCCCACCGGAGAAGCAGGACGCGGCCCGGGCCGAATTGGCCGGGCGCGACGCCGGTGGCGGGGATTCCCTCCTCGACGACTCACTGCAACGACAGGCCGCCGAGGCGGGCGGCCCGACCGCTGGCCCCGAGCCGGCGAGCGGCGGGGCGGAGCCGGCGAGCCAAGCCGGGCAGCCGGCGGGCGGTCGGCGCGCGCCCGTGGTCCACGCGCCGCTGACCTCGCCCCGGTTCGCGGGCGAGTCGAGGCTCCAGGCCTGCGCGGCCGACGCGGACCGGCTGCGGCAGGGCGACCGGGGCGGCCCGGTCGAGAAGGTGCAGCAGGCGCTGACCGATCTCGGCTACGACCTCGGTAACGTCGACGGGCGGTACGGCACCCGCACGGCCGCCGCAGTACGCACGTTCAAGGCCGACAACCGGCTCGGGTCCGAGCAGTACGGCGACGTCGGGCCAGGCACGATCGGGCGGCTGGACCAGCTCTTCCCGGCGGGACCGCCGCGCTTCTGTCCGGTGCCGGTGGCCGTCGACGCGGAGCCGGGCGCACCCGTGCAGACCGCCGTGGAGACGGTGGTGCAGACCCAGCCGGTGGCGGCGCCAGAGCGGGGGGATGCCGACGCGGAACCGTGCGTCGAGCCACCGGTACCACCGTCGCCGGTCCCCGTGCCACCGGGTCCCCAGCCACCCGGCCCGGTACCGCCGGGGCCTCAGCCGCCCGAGCCGGTGCCGCCCGAGCCGGTGCCGCCCGAGCCGGTACCGCCCGGGCCGCAACCGACGCCGGCCACGCCCAATTTTGCCCGGAACCTGGCCGGCTGTGCCATCACCGAACCGCCGGGCGCGCCAGCCACGGTCGCGGCGCTGCCCTTCACACCCGATCCGGCCGCGACCCTGCCCGCGACGGAGACCCCGCTGCCGCTGGACTCCATCAAGGACTCGTCTCCGTTCTGGGCCCACGGCGACGCCGAGAAGCTCGCCGAGGAGATGGCAAACTGCTACCAGAGCCGCAAGCCGAAGGACCCGAAGCTCTGGCGGGACAAGAGCCAGCTCCAGCAGGACTTCGACGACGTGCTCCAGGCGTCGTTCACCCGCAGCTCGTTCGGTACGCCCTGGTGGCGGCTGCCGGACCGGCTGGTGGCCGGGCTGCAACAGCAGCGGGCGGCGTTCAAGAAGAAGAACCCGAAGGCCACCGACGCCGTCATCGAGCTGCACATGCAGACCATCCGGCACAAGCAACGCGAAACGGTTCGCCAGTGGGAGGCGAACGCGATGTGGGGCTGGATGGTCGAACGGCGGGACCGGCTCGACTTCGAGACCATCGGCGCGAGCGGCGGCAGGCGGGTGAACCCCGTACCGGAGATCCTCTCTCCCGACCAGCGGGCCAAGGCGATCCATGACCGCCTCGACCAGCTGAAGAGGCCGCTCAGCGAGAAGGAGAAGAAGGCAGCCCTGGCCAAGGCTGCCGCCGCTGCCGGCAAGCAGCCCGAGGAACTGACCGAGCCCGAGCAGCAGGCGGCGCTGGCGCAGGCGGAGGAGGCCAAGCTCAAGGGATTGGGCCAGCTCAACGAGGGTGCCTTCAAGAAGGCCCGGATCGATGCCGAGCAGGCCGCCGGGAATCTGGTCGTACCGACGACGGCCGACTTCGCCGGCTGGACCGAGGATGGGCAGAAGACGCCCGTGCACAAGACGATGCTCGACATCCTGCGGGCCATCCAGTCCGAGTTCGGCACCTTTTCCGCCGGCACCTACGGCGGCATGTCCGGCGAGCACGCCAGCGGCGGGTTCAAGGGGCGCTTCCGGTCACTGGACATGTACCCGGAGAGCGCGAAGGCGGCGGCCTACTTCACCAAGGATGTCGCGTTCCGCTTCGCCGAGGCGATCGACACCGTCGCCGGAAAGCTGGGCTTCACCTACCAGATCCTCTACAACGACTACGTGGTGGCCCGCGAGTTCAACGCACGCGCCCACGCCGGCAAGGGCGCCGAGCACGGCCGGATGGGCAACCAGGACAACGTCACCGAGCAGGAGGTCCAGCTCCCCGACGGTACGAAGGTGAAGCGGCCCGCCAACCTCAACTGGCACGGCCCGCTGGTGACGCACTTCCACGTCGACTTCTCATACTGACCCGGCCGCACCCGGGCCCGGCCTGCTGTCGGCCTGCGTGGACCTGTTCGGCGCGCAGCCGTGGGCGTTCGCCGAGCAGCGGTCGCCGAACTCATTCCTGATCTTGATCGACGCGGGGCTGGCTTGACCTCAGCCTGACCCCGCCCGACGTAACCCCAGCTCGGGCCGTTCAACCCTTGCTGGCTCTGCCCTTTCGGGCAGTGGACGTGCCCCTTCCCGCAGGCCGGCTGGACCAGGTGCGGGGCTCCTAGAAGGTGCACGGTCAAAGTGCGTCCAACCATGTGGTGTAGCTGTGCAGTGGGCTGGTGGACGGCACGGACACCGGTGGCGGGGTGAAGGTCATCGCCGCGTCCGGCCGATTCGGGCGGGAGGCCGTCGCCAACGCCGACCGGTTGGCGCCGGTTTCTGCTCCGCCGTACCCGTCCCGCGGTCCGTGACCAGGACGGGCACACCGCCCCGCGGCGCGGCGACGTGCGAGGAGGACGAGTCGGCGCAGACGTACGTGCCGCGGCAGGAGGTAGGTGAGGAGGGGGCCGTCGAGTAGGGATTCGGCTGTCTTCGGCCAGCAGCCTGCGGGCCGGAGGCTCGTTGGCCCTCTGGTGGACCTGCCCTGACCGGGAGGTGTGACGTGAAGGCACCGGCGGAGGAGCGCGGCGGGTCCACGCGCCGCGCCGCTCCGGCTCCACCGCCGCGCGCGGCCCTCGACCCGGAGCCTTCCACCACCGAGGTACGCGAGACCGGCGGGCGCCTGCTGAGCCCGGCAATGGCTCAGCGGTTGCAGTCGGCGGCGGGTAACCGGGCGGTGGCGGCGTTGGTCGCTCAGCGGCGAGCCGCCGCGACCCGTACGCCCGCTGCCCGGTCAGGAGGCGCAGGTACCGCGGCGAAGCGGCCTGGTACGGGTGGTGCGGCGAGTGGGCCGGCGATGCCCGCCCAGCGCTGCGCCGGGCCGTCCACCTCTGCCGCCCCTTCCCCCTGCGGTGCCGCTGTTGCCGGGTCGATCGATGCAGGGCTGGTGGAGGCCGCGCCGGTGCAGCGGCTGGCGACCGACGCCGGCCCCGTCCACCGTCCCGGGCCGCAGGCTGACCCGAAGTTCGCCGCGTTGAAGGCGGACGTGACCGGCAAGCAGAAGGTGATGTCGGCCCACCCGCCAGCGAAGGCGGAGGCGGGCAAGGCACAGGGGGCGGCGAAGCCGCCGCCGGACGACATGGAAACCCAGGGCAAGGCGGCCAACGCGGAGAAGATGAATGCCGCGAAGCCGGGGGAGTTCGACAAGGCCGCGTTCGTCAAAGCGGTGAACGACGCAATCGCGGCGCAGGCGCCGAAGAACCTGGATGAGGCGGACAAGTTCGCCGACTCGGGTAAGGCGGATGCGGTAAAGGGTCAGGTGCAGGGCCGGGTCGGTGAGGGCAAGAAGGCGTCGGCGAGGGCGATCGAGACGACGACGAAGGCGCCTCCGGACACGTCGAAGGCGAGGGAGAAGCAGGTCACACCGCTGGTGGCGGACCGGCCGCCGGGTGCGCCGGGTACGCCGGATCCGGTGAAGGCGGTACCGGACAAGGCACCGGCGGCGGCGACCGACTTCTCGGCTGGGCCGAAGCAGGTCGACCAGCAGATGGCCGACGCGCAGGTGACCGAGGAGCAGCTCGCCAAGTCGAATGAGCCGGAGTTCACCGGTGCGTTGAAGGAGAAGAAGGAGGGCGAAAAGCATGCGGCGACCGCGCCAGGTGAGGTGCGGGCGGCTGAGGCGCGGACCCTGGCTGGGGCGAAGGCGGCGGCTGGGCAGGCGGGTGCGGCGGCGATGGCGGAGCTGGCCGTTGACCGGAAGCAGTCCGGGGCGCAGGTCAGCGCGGGCAAGGAGGGTGCGAAGTCCGCCGACGAGCAGAAGCGGGTGCAGGTCACCGCCCGGTTGCAGAAGGTCTTCGACGCCACGAAGAAGGAAGTCGAAGACATCCTCACCGGCTTGGACAAGAAGGTCGACGACCTGTTCACCACGGGGGAGAAAGAAGCGCGGGACGCGTTCACCGCCGACTACAAGCGGCGGATCGACGCGTACAAGGACAAGCGCTACTCCGGGGTGAATTTCTGGAAGTGGGGCAAGGACAAGCTCTTCGGGCTGCCCAGCGAGGTGAACGTCTTCTACGAGCAGGCCCGCAAGGGGTACGTCGACCGGATGCAGCAGGTCATCTCCGGTGTCGCGGACGTGATCGGCGCGGAGTTGACGCGGGCGAAGCAGCGGATCGCCAAAGGCCGCGACGACCTACAGGCCGAGGTGAAGAAACTCGGCCCCGACTTGCAGGCGATCGGTAAGGAGGCGGCGGCCGAATTCGCGGGCAAGTTCGACGAGCTGACCGAGTCGGTCGACGCCAAGGGCAAAGAGCTGGTCAACACCCTCGCCACGAAGTACAACGAGGCGCTCAAAGCGGTTGACCAGGAGATCGCCGCGGAGAAGGAGAAGAACAAGGGCCTGGTCGCCAAGGCCATACATGCGGTCGGTGGCGTGATCAAGACGATCATGCAGCTCAAGGACATGCTGCTCGGCGTGCTGGCCAAAGCCGCCCAAGCGGTCATGGCGATCATCAAGGACCCGATCGGCTTCCTCGGCAACCTCGTCTCCGCGGTCGGGACCGGGCTGAAGCAGTTCATCGCCAACATCGGCGAGCACCTGAAGAAGGGCCTGGTCGGCTGGCTGCTCGGTGCCATGGCCGGCGCCGGTCTGGAGTTGCCGGCGAAGTTCGACCTCCGCGGCATCATCATGATGATCGGCTCCCTGCTCGGCCTGACGTGGGGCGCGATCCGGGCGAGGATCGTGCAACGCGGGGTGCCCGAGCAGGCGATGGGCGCGGTCGAGCAGTCGGTGCCGATCGCGCAGAAGATTCAGGCCCAGGGCATCGGCGGGATCTGGGAGGACATCAAGGCCCAGGTCGGCGACCTGAAAGCCAACCTGTTCGGCAAGATCAGCGAGTACCTGATCCCGACCGTGTTGATCGCCGGGATCACCTGGATCATCTCGCTGCTGAACCCGGCGTCGGCGTTCATCAAGGCCTGCAAGATGATCATCGACTTCGTCATGTTCATCGTGAACCAGGGCGCCCAGATCATCGAGTTCGTCAACGCCGTACTCGACGCGATCATCGCTATCGCCGGTGGTGGTGCCGGCGGCGTGCCCGCCCTGATCGAAAAGGCCCTCGCCAGATCCGTGCCCGTGCTGATCGGCGCGCTCGCCGCCATCCTCGGCATCGGCGGCATCGCCAATAAGGTCAAATCCTTCTTCAAGGCCCTGTCCAAGCCGGTCATGAAAGCCGTCGACTGGATCGTCGGCAAGATCGTCAAGCTGGGCAAGGCCATCTGGGCCAAGCTCAAGGCGGCCGGCAAGAAGGTCAAGGACAAGATCACCGGCAAGGGCAAGGACAAGAAAGGCCCGGGCAGGGACGACGATTCCCAGGCCCCCGCCAAGGACGTGGCGCCGGTCAGTAGGCCCTTCGCGATGAAGAGCATGCCCCACACCCTGACCGGCAGCATCGTCAACGGCCGGGCGCAGATCGTCATGGCGAGCACACCCGGCGACCTGCTGACCAAGGCCAAGGTCGCACGTAAGGCCCAGCACGAGGCCGGCAACGCGGACGCCGCGAAGGCCCTCGACGGCTTCATCGGCAAGTACGACGACGAGCCGGCGAAGCTCGCGAAGTCCAAGAGTAAGAAGAAGGACGAGAAGCTGACGGCCCTGCTGAAGTCGATGGCCGAGGACCTGGCCGTGATCGGCCACTCGTTCGACCTAAAGGATCTCACTGCGGACGCAGCCAGGCTGAAGATCGAGGAGATCCAGAAGGCCATGCCCGCCCGCGTCGACGCGTTCATCAAGGATGTGCACGAGCTCTGGCTGCTCAGGTACATCCTCCGGGTGCCTCAGGGCCCCGAGGAGGGGGCACCGGCCTTGTGGGGGAGGGCGGACCTGGCCGGCACCGACACCGACGCCCGTGAGCACGTGATGAAGCCTGAGTTCATCGAGCCGCTGCTCACGTACTTCACACCGGGCAGCGGGCAACGGGTCGACACGAACAAGTTCTTCGACTACGCCTTCAAGAGGGGCGGCCGGGACGCGATCCTGACGAAGCTCGGGACCCCGGTACCCGAGGCCCTAAAGAAGGCCGGTGTGGCCCGCGCCTCGGCGCTCGAGGATTCCGACTACAAGAAGGCGCTCCTGAAGCAACTCAACGAGCTCGGCCCGAGCGCCTTCAATGTCGTCGTGACCCCGTTCGGGCAGCTCGCGCTTCCGAAGATCCGGGAGGGCGAGCACTCGGACTTCGCCCCGGTCGAGATCAAAACAGAAACGAAGAACGGCACCACCACGACGACGTACAAGACCAAGGCCGGTAAGACGTTCACGGTGATCGAGAAGGACACCCAACGGACCGAGACGCTGACGGTGACCGGCGAGGATCTCCGGTTGAAGACTGGCGGCGGCCCGCGTGGCGTCACGCACGACAGCCCGGGATTCATCCCCGGGATGTTCATGAACCGCGCGCACGGCGTCGGCGACCGTTTCGGCGGGTCGGGTTTCGCGACCGGGCTGAACATCGTGTCGACCAGCGACCGATACAACAAGATCAGCCAGGCCGCCCAGGAGCGGGCGATCGCGGCGGCGATGACGGATTTCGCGAAGGAATGCGGACGGCCGGTGAGCGATGTCTCCATGACGCTGACCGTGGTAGTCCATTTCGGGGAGCTGATGACCACCTTGGAGGACCGGATCAAGGCGATGTCATGGTTCAAGGCCGGCGACGCGGACGCGGAACGCAAACTCAAGGCGATCATGGAGATCCTGCGCGACCCGCCCGTTCGCATCGTCAAGGAGACCGAATACCGTTACGTGCTGACCTGCGGCGACAGGTCGACGGGCGCCACCGTGTTCGCCGGCAGCGACGACTGGCTCTTCATCGAGAAGGTTGGGAGATCTAGTGGATCTTGACGAGGCGGTTGAGTTCTACACCGCATACCTGGACGCCCTGTACCAGTACGAAGTCGCGGTCCGAACAGAACCGGACGACGTCCTCGCGGAACGCCGGGCCCGGGCGCAGGCCTTCCTGGACCCCCTGCGCGGCACCTGGGTCGACACCTCGAGCCCGCGCCCGCCGGACATGACGCCTGAGCAGATCAGCGAGCGCGCGGAGAAGCTGCCCACCGTCGCGCGGCCGTCGCTATTCCTGGTCGCGGAGTTCGCCGTTCCCGAGTGGAACTCGCTGTTCGCGGGCTACACCGGCGGCGCCGATGAGGGAACGTTCAGAAGCTATATGTTCCGCTATTTCGCGGGCGAGGTCGAGGGGAAGCCGGCGATCATCACGCAGTATATGCTCGAGCCCTCCTACGGCGAGCCCGGTCAGGTGACCTGGGACTTCACGCAGGGGGTGGAGGTCGGTGACCTCGGCCGGCCGGTCGCGGCGCGCGGTCTGCAGGAGCCGTTTCTCGACGACCAGATCGAGGACTACCGGCAGATTCTCCTTCAGGCCGGCGCCGCCTGATCAACCGAGCGCCTCCAGGTCCACGAAGTGGCTGTACAGCGCCGTACTGAACCAGCAACCCTCGTCACCGAGGGCCAGTAGGCCAGGTTCCTGACCGCCCTGAGTCTCATTTTCCTAGGACGGTTTAGAGGGTGTGCGCCAGCGCCGGGCCTGAAGGCATTCCGGCGGGCCTCGCTCGTGTGACCGCCGCAGCCGATCGAGCTGCCGTCGTGGAATACGTCGCCTCGGGCCAGCGCCCCGCCAGTGCACTGGAAGCACGAGGAGCAGCAGATCCCACAGATTCCCGCCCAGCGCTCGCGTCACGCGGGCCGATACGACGCTGCAGGTCGCCGACCTGCGGGTCGACCTCAACGCCCGGCAGGTCCGGCTCTCCGACCGGGAGGTGAACCTGACCCGCAAGGAGTTCGACCTGCTGATGGCGTTGGCCCGGCAGGCGGGCACGGTGTCTCGCGAACGGTTGCTGATGGACGTAGGGCAGATCACCCGAAAGGCCGAACACCCTCGACGTCCATGTCGCGGCCCTGCGCGGCGAGCTCGACGACGCCGGCCTGGTGGAGACCGTACGCGGGGGTGGGCTACCGGCTGCGGCCGAGCTGACGGCACCGGCCGATTCTCAGATCATCCTCAAGAAATCCCGCCCTGTCGGCCGCGGGCGGCACGGCTGGCGTGTGCTGTCGCCACCGTGTCATCCCCCCTGTTCTGGAGCTTCTATGAGAGACAGACGGACGATCACTTTCTCCGTCCTGCTCGCTGCGACCCTCGCGGCGACCGTTGCGCCCGCGCCCAGCGCGTCCGCGACCAGCCTCGGCGAGGAGCGCTTCCAGCCGAGTGTCACCTACGACCTTTCGGTAACCGACGCCGAGCGTGACGCGATCCACGCGGAAGTCGAGGCGTTGGCGGGACGCGTCAGCAGCGCGCGGGCGGGGGACGGCACCTACGACCCCCTCACTCTGGTCGGGGCGATGCTGGACGGGTCGAGCTACGACTCCATCTCCCGAGGCGGCACGGCCGCGACGGCGTACCCCTTCCCGGTCAGCAACACCGAAGCCAACCAGAACGAGTACGACCGCAAGGTCGCCAAGCTCGCCTGGGTGGTCAAGCTGGCCACCGACCTGGGTTTCCCGGTGGTCGTCCAGCGCCAGCCCGACAAGTACGTCTACGCGGAGATCGGTGACCCGGACGCCCCGGAGATGGTCATGGCGTTGAGTCACCTCGACTCGCCGACGGCTTCCGTTACGCCAGCCCAGCTGGCGCGCTGGCGAGACGCCGATGGCAACCTCGGCACTCCTGGTGCCTACCACTCGCCCTATGTCCAGGACGGCTGGGTCTACGGGGCGGGCATCCAGGACGACAGCGGCCCGACCCTGGCGACGCTGCTCGCGGCCAAGGCGCTACTCGAGGCGGGGTTGCCCCTGGACCGACGCATCCGCATCGTCATGGGAATCTACGAAGACGGTGGTCCCGGCACGCCCTCGACGACGAACACCGCCACCTTCCAGTCCATCCCGTACAACTCGAACCCGAGCTTCTACGACAACTGGGCCTACAAGAACCTCAACCGCGAAGAGATCCCGATCGCGGCCTACACCTCCGACTCGCGGTTCCCGGTCATCGTCGGCAACTCCGGATCGGTGACCCCGTCGGTGTCGATGAGCCTGTCCGCGGACAGCACCAAGGCCTTCCGGCTGACGGACGCCAGAGCCGGCGTCACCCTGCGCGAAGGCGACCCGACGCTCAAGGACATCGCCTACGGCAGCACCACCCAGATCGCCTCGCGGGCCATCTTCACCCTCGACGTCGCGGGTGCCGGCTCCGCCGAGCGCGACCGATTCGTGTCGGCGATCACCGCTGCCGCGACCACGAAGGGTTGGCTCCCGGCCGCTCCCCGCACCACACCCAAGGTGCAGACCACGATCACCGGCGACTCGCTCACGCTGGAGATCAACACTGACGTGGCGATGGAGATGCCGACCCCGCAGTACGGCAAGAACGCCGTCGTGTGGGGGATGTACCTCCTCTCCAAGGGACTCGGCGAACTGGGGGGCGCGGCCGCCGACCTGCAGTTGAAGAAGGCCGCCGACGGCATCACCGACCTGTTCTTCCGCGACGGGGTCGAGGGCGAGGCCTATATCGGCAAGTACATGGGCATCCCGGCGAACCTGTTGCGCAACCCGAACAACGGCACGCCGAACCTGACCTTCGCCCTCATGGGCGGCATCAACTCGGAGACCCCGACGAGCTTCTACACGGACGCCTCCGGCAGCCTCAGCATGCCGATGTACGTGCGCAGCATGCACGTCACCGCGGCCGACTCCGGCCAGGCGACGGCGGCGGTCACGGCCGCCTTCCAGGCGAAGGGGTTCACCATCGGCACCCTCGGCTCGCCCGTCGGTGCCGGGTTGTACGTCACACACGACAACCCGCTGACGGCTCTCCAGTTCGGGAGCTACCAGGCCTCGATCGACCGCAACCCCAAGGAGTTCGCGGATCCGTACGCCCTCCGGGACGTGGTCTATCCGCAGGGCACGACCGGTGGCACCCTGGCCAGCAGCTTCCGCAACAAGATGACCGCGTTCGGCGCCGTCATCCCGGGTAACGAGCGCTGGTGGCACACCGCCAACGAGCGGATGAAGGTCGACTCAGCAGTGCAGATGACCAAGATCATGGCCGATGGCATGCTGGAGATGGCCCGGTACTCCGGCCCCGCCGGTGCCAAGTTCATGTGGGCGGACATGCCCGGGTTGAACGCCGACCGGGCGGACCTCGACCTGCTCGACGTCACGATCGGAACCTACAAGGACGCGTCGGCCGCCGTCGGCACGAGCCAGTTGGGCAACCAGGCCCTGCTCGGCGCCACCTCGTTCAACATCCCGATGTGGAACGGGCGCGGCAACTCGACCCCGACCGCGTCGGCTTTCGAACTGGGGCACGCCCCGGGAGGGGTCTACCTGCCCCTGACCGACACCGAGTACCTGAACAGCACGTACGTGGCACCGATGCGCCTGGAGTTCAAGGTGGAGCGCCCCGACCACATGTCGGACGCGGCCTGGGCGAAGTTCGTCGCCGGCGGCTACGGCGACTTCCAGTTCAACATTCTCGTCGGCGACACGGTTGTGCCGCTGGCCGTTCCTGCGGGGCAGAGTGCGGACAAGTACTTCTCCTCGCGCATTTCGGCCAACAACCCCAACGCCATCTACCTGTCGGTCAACCTCGCGGTCACCGATGCCCCGTACACCGGGGTGCAGGCCATCCTCGCGGACTCCAAGACGGACCTGTACACGGTCAATCCGACGTACCTGGCCTCGAACCCGGATCCGTTCCCCGGGCGCGGAGCCGTCGAACAACGGGGCTTCTTCCTGTTCGGTGATGGGCAGAAGAACGCGGAGTTCTCCTCACCCGACGCGGTCTACGTGACAGTCACCAACGCGGTCATCGATGCCAAGCCGTCGGCGGTGGTGAAGAAGTTGAACGGCAACAAGAACGAGTTGACCATCACGGTGAAGCAGACCCACGTCGACGGCAGCGAGTCCCCTGTGACGGCCACGTTCACCATCGACAACAACGCTGCTGGCACCTACACCGTCGGCGATCACAAGGTATACGTCGACACCAAGGGCAACACCCAGGTGCGGTCGATCTCCATCATGTGACCCGGGTGAACCGGAGGTTCGGCACGGCGCTGCGCTGGCGTACCGCGATCCGCCCCCACAGCAGCGCCAGCAAATGATCCGGACGCCCCGGTGCGGTGCATTTCCCATGCCCGCACCGGGGCGTCACTGCCGCCCGGTGCCCACCGGGGCGTGCGCGGTCCGGAAGTGCCACGCGTCGGCGACGACGTCGTGCAGGTCCGTCCGTCGGCCTCACTCGGCCTGCGACCATCGCCCGCCGGGCGAGTACGAGGCCATCCACTAAGATCAGCACAAGGCCCCCGTCGCCCCGGCCGGAGCGCAGTGATCCGAGTCTCCAAGATCACCGGGGCGGCTCAGGCGCACGTTCGGCGATCTGCCGACAGGCGGACCTGCCAGAGGCCGGAACAACGCCGCGCCCACATCCTTGTCCCGATCGGCCCTCAGTGGCTGCCCAGATCGCGGCGGATCGCGACGACCGCGATGACGAGCACCCCGGCCGCCCAGGCTGCCGCGACCAGCAGACCGTCACGGTCACCGGCGCCTCCGTTCAGAAAGGCCGAGAACGGCAACGGCGCCGCCAACCGGCCCACCACGCCCTCGACGAAGACGAACCATCCCGCGTACCCGATCAGCAGCCAGGTGGCACGACGCACGATGGCCGCGCTCGCGGCCCCGAACACGGCCATGATCGGTACGACCGTCAAAACGTTCCTGTACTGGGCGACCTCGCCCTTGGCGAGCACCAGGACGCCGCTCGTCGCGACGACACCCACCGCCACGATGATGCTGGAGACGAGCTGGCTGATCAGAACCAGCACCCGGTTCGTCCGGGCGAGATAGAGCAGGAACGCCGTGCGGTGTTGATGATGTTGCCCCACCACCATGACGGCGAGCCACAGCGCTCCCATGCCCGCCAGGAGTCCCCACGCGTCGGTGTCGTACCAGCCGAAGAGGGCGCCCAGGGCGCTGAACGCGACGATGGAGACCCAACCCGACCGGATCGTGGCCACCCGGTAGAGCTCGCTACGGATGAGCGCGATCACTGCGCGGCCGCCAGGTCCAGGAAGATCCGTTCCAGGCTTGGGACGTCGGCGGTCAGCTCGTAGATCGGCACCCGCGCGGCGAAGGCAACCTCGCCGGCATCCTGAGCGGACAGCCCGATCACCTCCAAGCAGTGACCGTCAGCGGTGACGCGAGCGCCGGCGCTCCGGAACGCCTGGCCGAGACGGTGCGGGTCGCGGCCGCGTACGCGAAGCCGTGCCGTGGCGCCGTAGAGTGCCGCGAGCGGCGCCGCACACCTGACCCGGCCTCCGGCGATGATGACGACGTCGTCAATGAGCTGGGCCAACTCGGCCAACTGGTGGCTGGAGATGAGCACCGTCCCACCTCTGCGGGCATGGTCCCGCAGCAGCCGGCGCAGCCACACGATGCCCTCCGGGTCCAGGCCGTTGGCCGGCTCGTCGAGGATGAGCACCGGCGGGTCTCCCAGCAGCGCCGTGGCCACGGCGAGACGCTGCCGCATGCCCAACGAGTAGTCGCCCGTGCGTTGATCCGCGGCGTCGGCGAGGCCCACGGACTCAAGCAACGCGTCCGCGCGGGAGCGGCTCGCCCCGGCGACGATGGCCTGGCAGACCAGGTGCGCGCGCCCGGACTGGCCCGGGTGGCTGATGCCCTGTTCGAGGACCGCGCCGACCTGCCGGAGCGGATGCGGCAGATCCCCGAACCTGCGGTTGTTGATCAACGCGTGGCCGGACGTCGGTCGGGTCAGGCCCAGCAGCATTCGCAGCGTCGTCGTCTTCCCGGAGCCGTTGAGCCCGAGAAATCCCGTCACTCTGCCAGGTGCGGCGGAGAACGTGACCCCGTCCACCGCTCGCCGGCGACGGTATGCCTTGGTGAGATCGAAGGCCTGGATCATCGCACCCGCCGTCACGCCTTGTCGCGCAGTGGCGCCACCCGGTCGATGCGGTTGGTCCACACGGAACCGGTGAAGCCGTCCGGCAGCCTCCTCCAGTCGTCGGCGCTGTCGAAGCCCTCGGAGAACCCACCGTCCCCAGCAACGATGACCACCCGGGTGCCCTTGTCCGCCATCCGGTCGACGAACTTGTTCGGCCACCCCCACAGATAGGGCGCGTACGCCTCGGGAATGTGCAGCTCCCGGTGCTCGCAGACGTCCGGCACAGAGCCGGTCCAGCCCACCGCGATGTAGCGGAGCAGGCAGTCCTTCATGATCGCTTTCGACAGCACCCGTAGCCGTGGCATCCTGGCCGACAGCGCGGCGATCGGCTCGTCGCCGCCGTACGCGCTGAGCGTGGCGAGCCGTTCAGCTGGCAGCGTGGCCAGGTAGTCGGCGAGCATTTCCCCTTCGGTCGGGTCACCGCTCTTGACGTCGATCAGCAGCTCCCGGTCGGGGAACGCGGCCAACACCTCCTCGATGGTCGGCATCAGGCCGACTCCTGTGCCCCGGAACGGATAGCTGGCACCCCTGTCCGGGGTGTAGTTGTAGCCGACGTCGAGCCGGCGCAGGTCCGCCAGTGTGTGCTCACGTACCCGGCCGGTGCCGTTGGTGCGGCACTCCAGCTGATGGTCGTGAAAGACCACGATCCGGTCATCCATCGTCACCTGGATGTCGAACTCCACGATGTCGGCGCCAGCGTCGAAGGCGGCTCGCATCGACTCGATCGTGTTTTCGAGATACGGATGTTCCGGCTGGTGAATCAGCTCCGCCGTACAGGTGTCGTTCTCCACCCCGGCGAGGTCGAAGGTCTGCGCCAGGCCGCGGTGGGCGAGCAGCAGCGGACCTCCGCCATCGGAACCGGCCAGCCACGAGCTGTTGTTCACGTAGACGAAGGCGGCGAGGCCGAGCGTGCAGGCGAGCAGGACGCGCAGGACACGGCGCCGCCGGGTGACGGGGCCGCGCTGGAGTTGGTCAGGCAGAGTCACGGGCATCAGCGTCGCGGCACGGGCCCGATGGCGGAACCGGCGAAGGACGTAGCCCGACCGTGTCTTTCGGGCCAGTCCGCCGATTCGCTGTCAACGACTACGGTGAGTCACTGCCCGTCCGACAGGTCGCGGATCAGCAGTGCGGCCTGCGTACGGCTCGTCACCTGTAGCTTCGCCAACACGTTGCTGACGTGCGTCTTCACCGTGCGTTCCGCGAGTCGCAGATCACGGGCGATGTCCTGGTTGGCCAGGCCGCGACCGAGCAGGTCCAGGATCTCCCGTTCGCGGGGCGTCAGGGTGGCGACCCGGCTGGCTGCCGAGTCGTACCGGTCCGGGACCGGGCCGGCACCGTCCGTACTCGCCTGTTCATCGCGCTCCCGCCAGAGGGCGTCGGCGGCGGATGAGCTGAGCGCTGTCACACCACTACGGACGCTCCGGACGGCCGCGGCCAGCTCGTCGCCGGTCGCGTCCTTCAGCACGAAGCCGTCCGCTCCGGCGACGAGGGCGCGGCGGATCTCCTCGGCCCGACCGATGGTGGTCAGCATCAGTATTCGCGCGCCCAGGTCTGGAAACCGCTCGCGCAGCCAGCGCAGGACGCGTACCCCGTCGGCGCCCGGCAGGTATAGATCCAGCAGGATGACATCAACGCTCGCCGGATGGCGCTCGACAAAGTCGAGCAGCGCCGGACCGTCGACCAGCGCCGCGACCACCTCAATGTCCGGCTGAGCGTCAAGGATCAGAGACAACCCTTCCCGCACCAGCGCCTGATCATCCACGATGGCAAGCCGGACCACCGGGTGATCCTACTGACGGGCCGGGACCGGTGGCCGCGGCGGTATCGGGAGGCGAGGCGACGTGGTACTGCAACGACACAGCCTGCTCGGCTGGCTACGGGCCCGCTGGCAAGTCGTCGTGGACCTCACGCTACAGGTGCTCCTCGCCGGGCTGTTTCTGCTCAGCGGGGTGGCGACCTCGGCAAGTGGAGCAGCGGTCACCGGCGACGGGCCGGCACCGGCCCTGCTCCCCGCGTCGCTGTCCGCCCTGCAGATCCTCCCCCTGGCGGTACGCCGTCGGGCACCTGGCCTGGTACTCGCGGTCGTCGGCCTGAGCACCGTGGCGCACGTACTCGTCGGCATGTCACGCACCGTCGGGTACCTGCCCGCGTTGCTGGCGATCGCGACCGCAGCCGAACGCCCCTCGCCGCTGGTCCGTTGGGGTTTGTGCTGGACGACGACGGCCGCGGTGGCCGTTGCCAGCCTGCCCCGCCGCGGCCCGGTGGAAGGGGCGCTTCTCGCCGTTGTGGCGTTCACCGTCGCCTGGCTTGCCGGCGTCGAGCGCGGCAACCTGTTACGGCACCGGGTCGCGCTGGTCGAGGAGCGGACCAGACTGCGTCTTGAGCGGCGAACGGCCGCCGCGGACCGGGCCGCGGCGGCGGCCCGGGAACGGCTGGCGCGCCAGCTGCACGACACCGTCGCACACACCATCACGGTGATGGTCGTTCAGACCGAGGCACTGCTGGTCACCGGCGGACTGACGCCCGCTCAGCGGGACCGGGCCAACCGGGTGCTGACGGCCGGCAGGGGAGGCCTGACCGAGATCCGCAAGGTCGTCACCGCGTTGGACACTCATGCCTCGTCCGCCTCCGCGAACAACCTCACCGAACGGCTGGACCAGCTCAGGGCCGCCGGGTTGGACGTACCGGCGGGCCCCCCAGCCGGTCTCGTCGACCTGCCCGAGCCGCTGCTGACCGTGGCGCACCGGTTGATCGGGGAGGCGGCCACCAACGCTCTGCGGCACAGTGGCCCTGGCACCCGGCTCGACATCGTGATAGATCGCGACGCCGAGCGAATTTCGGTCTCCGCGCTGAGTGAACCGCAGGCCAGAAGCCGACGGCCACGGCCGCAACGGAGCTCACCGGAGGCCCGCACAGGTGACCTGTCCGGCTACGGGCTGCGCAGCCTGGCCGAGGATGTCGAGGAATACGGAGGCATCCTCCGCCACGGTCCGCTCAGCGGCGGTGGGTGGAACGTCATCGCCACCTTCCCGGCCCAATGCGGTTTCGATCAACCACCGGACCGCAAGCCGGCCACGCCGTCGTGAAGGAACTGAGCCGGCCGTCCGCGCGAGGCCGGCCTCAACGGGTCAGCCGACGCGGTGGCCGTTGAGGAAGATCGCGCCGCTCGGCCCGTTCTCGGGGAGCGTCGCGGCCTTCGCGATCCAGCCGGCGGCCACCGAAGGAGGCATGTCCTCCTCGTCGGTTCCGAGCTCGGGGTGCGTGTCGGCGCGACCGGGGTCCACCGAGTTGACGAGCACCTTCGTGTCGCGGAATGCCGCCGCGAGCATCAGGGTGAGGTAGTTGAGCGTGTGCTTGGTGAACGAGTACGCCGGCGCTCCGACGTCGCCGGGCTGCTCCCCGAGGAAGGTGATCTGCTGATAGGCGCCGCTCGAGATGTTGACGACGCGCGCCGCAGGTGCCGCCTCAAGCAGGGGGCGCAGCGCCACGGTGAGCGCCCACGGACCGACGACGTTGACGTCGAACGCGGCCCGGATGTCGTTGGTCGGCGCGTCGAGTGCAGTGCTCGTATTCATGTCGGGGAACACGCTCGCGTTGTTGATGAGGACGTCGAGGTGGCCGTGGTCTGCCTGAATGCGCTTGGCGACGCCCGGGAACTCGTCGGTCGCCGCAAGGTCGAGCCGATAGCCCTCGGCTCTGTGCCCCTCGGCGCGCAGCGCGCTCGCCTGCTCCTCCGCCTGGGCGTCGGTCCGCGCGGTCACGATGACGTGGAAGCCCTGCTGGGCGAGCGCGCGGGCGGTGGCGAGGCCGAGACCATTGGTCCGGCCGGCGCCGGTGACGAGTGCGACTTTCCGATTCACTTCATCCTCGCCCTGGTGATGGGCGGCTTGCCGCCGGTAGTGGTGTGGGGCCGGTGGTGATTGTAGTGACGCAGCCAGGCGGCCACGGCCTTCAGGCTCGTCATGCCGCTGGTCGCGGCGCTCGACTCGACCGCGTACCCGCTCTGGAGCCGTGCGGTTGATCGAGCACCTTGAGAAGGGCGAGCCGGCTGGGCGCCGACGACGGCCACGCCGAGGCGTACGTGGGGGAGGTGCTGCGCCACGACACCCATCCCACCTCATTCGGCACCGGAATGGAGGCGCCTATCGTGCTGCCCTGCCTGGTCCGGTACGCGGATGCACTGGAATTGGCGGGTACGCCGGTGCGTGACGACCGGTTCGCGATTCGCACGAACCAATCAGTGCCGACGCTGATAAAGACTGGGGTGAATTCTTAGGGGTTATCGCCCCTGGGGCGGCCACCTAGTATCTGAAACAGCGAAACGGTGCAGTGGCATTTCCCGTTCTTTCCTGTCCGGCTAACCGGCCGGTGCCGGCCGACCGCCGGGCCGCCGCCGGTGGCGTCCGCCGGTCACCGCCGGCGGCCCGCCATCACCGCGGGACCGGGACCACGATCTCCCCGTTCCGCGGCTGGGGTATGCCGGCCGCCTTCCCCCGGGCGGTCGGCATACCGCATCGCCCGCCGTGCCGGCGGCCCGGGCCCACGAAGGTGAGGCGAACATGATTCAGCTGCTGAGCCCTGGGGGGACACTGAGCGCGGATCCGCGGGCGCCCCTGCACGTCACCCCCGGGCTGTGCCGGGACCTTTACCGCGACATGGTGCTCGCCCGCCGGTTCGACGAGGAGGCGCTGGTCCTGCAACGGCAGGGCGAGCTCGGTCTCTGGCTCATGGCGCTCGGGCAGGAGGCAGCACAGGTGGGCTCCATCCGTGCGCTCACCGCGGTGGACCACGTGTTCCCCAGCTACCGCGAGCACGCCGCCGCGCTCTGCCGAGGGATCAGCCCGGCCGAGCTGCTGGCGCAGTGGCGGGGGGTGGCCCACAGCGGGTGGGACCCGGCCCGCTACCGCTTCCACATCTACACCCTGGTCCTCGGCGCGCAGACCCTGCACGCCACCGGCTACGCGCTCGGGGTCCGTCTGGACGGGGCACCGGAGGTGGTGCTGACCTACTTCGGTGACGGTGCGAGCAGCCAGGGCGACGTGAACGAGGCGCTGAACTGGGCCGCGGTGACCAGCGCACCGATCGTCTTCTTCTGCCAGAACAACCAGTGGGCCATCTCCACCGCCACGTCGCAGCAGATGGGCGCCCCGCTGCACAGCCGCGCCGCCGGCTTCGGCCTGGACGCCTACCACGTCGACGGCAATGACGCGCTTGCCGTGTACGCCGTGACCGCCAAGGCTGCCGAGGCCGTCCGCGAGGGCGGCCGGCCGGCGCTGATCGAGGCGCATACGTACCGCATCGCCGGGCACAGCACCTCCGACGACCCCCGGATCTACCGGCCCGAGAGCGAGGTGGAGCGGTGGCGCGGACGCGACCCGATCAGCCGCCTGGCGATCCTGCTCAAGGACCGTGGCTGGGCCGACGAGCAGTACTTCGACGAGCTGGACAGCGACGCCCGGAAGCTGGCGGAGGAGACCAGGGCGGCCTGCCTGTCGCTGCCCGATCCGATGCTGGAGGACACGTTCCGGCACACCTTCGCCGACGAGCCGCCTCTGCTGCGCGAGGAACGCGAGCGGATGAGCGCGTACCGGGCCTCGTTCGCCGACGGGCCCGCGGTGACCCCTCGATGATCACACTGGCGGCGGCGTTGAACCGGGGCCTGCGGGCCGCGATGGCGCGCGATCCGCGGGTCGTGGTGATGGGTGAGGACGTGGGCCGGCTCGGCGGCGTCTTCCGGGTGACCGCAGGCCTGCGCGACGACTTCGGCGGGGACCGGGTCATCGACACCCCGCTGGCCGAGTCCGGCATCGTGGGCACGGCCGTGGGCCTGGCGTTACGCGGCTACCGGCCGGTCTGCGAGATCCAGTTCGACGGCTTCGTCTACCCGGCGTTCGACCAGATCGTCAGCCAGCTCGCCAAGATGCGGGCCCGCTCCGGCGGCCGGCTGAGCCTGCCCGTGGTGATCCGTATCCCGGGCAGCGGCGGCATCGGCGCGGTGGAACATCACAGCGAGTCCAACGAGACCTATTTCGTGCACACCGCCGGGCTGCGCGTGGTCACCTGCGCCACCCCGTCCGACGGTTACACGATGATCCAGCAGGCGGTGGCGAGCGACGACCCGGTGATCTTCTACGAGCCCAAGTGCCGGTACTGGCAGAAGGGCGAGGTCGAGGAGGGCCCGCCGCCGTCCGCCGGATCCGCGCTGCACGCGGCGCGGGTGGTCCGCGCGGGTACCGATCTCACGATCGTCACCTACGGTTCGATGGTGCACCCCGCCCTGATCGCCGCGCAGATCGCCGGGCAGGAGGGGCGCTCGGTGGAGGTCCTCGACCTGCGCTCGCTGGCACCGCTCGATCTGCCGGCGGTGCTGGCGTCGGTACGCCGGACCCACCGCGCCGTCGTGGTGCACGAGGCGCCCACAACGCTCGGCCTGGGCGCGGAGATCGCGGCGCTGCTGACCGAGCACTGCTTCTTCGAGATGGAGGCGCCGGTGCTGCGGGTGGGCGGCTACAACATCCCGTACCCGCCGTCGCGGGCGGAGGAGGCATACCTGCCGGACGCCGACCGGATCCTGGACGCCATCGACGCCTCGCTCGGGTACTGACCTGGTCTTCAACCCGAGCGCATCCGTGCCGGGACTTGCACGGGCAGGTCACGCACGAGGAACGCCAGCCGGGGCGCGTCGTACCCGGCGTCGGCCACGACCAGGATGTCCGGGCCACCGGCGTGCCACCGCCCGGCCGCAACCAGCCGCTCCACGATGTCCCGCACCTGGCCGGCGGTGACCGTCGACTCAAACTTGAGCGGCGACCGGCCCCCGGGCTGCTCAGGCGCCGGTGAGGATGCGGGCCACGACGCCGTTCACGTCGTTGCGGCAGTCGTTGAGATAGAAGTGCCCGCCCGGGAAGACCAGCACCTCCGAGGCGCCGGTGGTGTGCGAGCGCCACTCGTGCGCGTCCGCGAGCGTGACCCGCGGGTCGGTGTCGCCGGTCAGCACCGTGATCGGGGCGGAAACGGTGGCACCCGGCCGTCCCCGGTACGTCTCGATCGCCCGGTAGTCGGCCCGGATGGCCGGCAGGATCATCCGCAGGATGTCGGTGTCGTCGAGCATGTCGTTCGAGGTGCCGCTGAGGTCGCGTAGCTCCGCGATGATGCCGGCGTCGTCGCGCAGGTGCACCTGCTCGGTGCGGAACACCGACGGCGCCCGGCGGCCGGAGACGATGACGTGCTGCGGGCTGACGCCCAGCTTGGTCTCCAGCCGCACCGCGACCTCGAACGCCAGCGCGGCTCCCATGCTGTGTCCGAACAGCGCCAGGGGACGGTCGGCCAGGCCCCGTACCGCCTCGAAGACGCGGTCGGCCAGCTCGCCCAGGTCCTCGATGCACGGCTCGAACCGGCGGTCCTGCCGGCCGGGGTACTGCACCGACAGCACCTCGACCGCCGGCGTCAACGCATGCGACATCGGGAAGAAATAGCTCGCCGACCCGCCGGCGTGCGGGAGACAGACAAGCCGTACATCGGCCTGCGGGCACTGATGGAAGCAGCGGATCCAGAGGCTTTCTTCCTCGGTCATCGACCACGCTTTCTGTTTGACTCTCGGCTTACCGTGCCATTTCTAGCGGCTTGCCCCCGAGCCTGAAAACCCCTAGAAGGACCGCCTGCTTAGGGGTTGATGCGTTACTCGCCCGGCTCATACGTTCCGTACAGTGGCGTGATTCCCCGCCGATTCGCATTGCCCGGCAGTGCTTTCCAGTCTCGAACCGAGGAGGCGTATTCGTGCGCACACCGGATTTCTATATCGGCGGGATAGGCGCTTTCCTGCCGCCGACGGTGACCGTGCAGGACGCGGTTGCCGAGGGGCTCTATCCCGCGGAGGACGTGGAGTTGCATCAGCTCGGCGGTGCCGCCGTCGCTGGTGACCTGCCGGCACCGGAGATGGCACTGCGGGCCGCGCAGCAGGCGGTCAAGCAGTTCGGCCAGCCGGCGACCGACTTCGACCTGATGATCTACGCGAGCACCTGGCACCAGGGACCCGACGGGTGGCTGCCGCACTCGTACCTGCAACGTCATCTGGTCGGTGGCGCCGTCCCCGCAGTCGAGATCCGGCAGGGCTGCAACGGCATCTTCAGCGCCATGATGCTCGCGGTCAGCCACCTGCGCGCCGAGCCGCACCGCCGGCACGCGCTGCTGGTCGCCGCCGACAACTACGGCACCCCGATGATGGACCGCTGGCGGATGAATCCGGGCACCATCGCGGGCGACGCCGGCACGGCCGTCGTGCTGACCAAGGACCCCGGCTTCGCCGAGCTGCTCGCGGTGTCGTCGGTGACCGTACCCGAGGCCGAGGAGCTGCACCGCGGGGGCGAGCCGCTGTTTCCGCCGACCGCCACCGTCGGCCGGTCGCTGAGCTTCGCCGGCCGGTTCCAGCAGCAGGTGGTTGCGCGCAGCGTCGGCATGGCCGCTCTCGCCAAGGCCCAGGACCTCATGATCGCCACGGTGGCGGACACCGTCGCCGAATGCGGCCTCACCTTCGACGACCTCGACAAGGTCGCGTTCATGAACTACTCCCGCGAGGTCGTCGAGCAGCGCTGCATGATGCCGCTCGGCCTGCCCATGTCGCGCTCGTCGTGGGACTACGGCCGGACCGTCGGCCACTGCGGGGCGAGCGACCACGTCCTGTCACTGAAACATCTGGTGGAGACCGGTCAGCTACGGCCGGGTCAGCACATGCTGATGCTCGGCACCGGACCCGGCATCAACCTCGCCTGCGCCCTCATCAAGATCGTCGGTACCCCGGAGCGTGCCTGATGACCGTGCCGAACGACATCCGAGCCGCCGCCGGACCCACGGTCCGCGCGACCGAGCCGGTCGCCGTCGTCGGCGTCGGCTGCCGCCTACCCGGCGACGTGTACGGACCCGAGCAGTTCTGGGACCTGTTGAGCGGCCGCCGGCACACCGTCGGCGACGTGCCGGCGGAGCGGTGGGAACCGTACGCCGCCCACGGCGCGGAATTCACCTCCGCGATGCGCCGGGCGATCACCCGCGGGAACTTCATCACCGGCATCGCCGACTTCGACACCGACTTCTTCGGCATCACCCCGCGTGAGGCCGAACTGATGGACCCCCAGCAGCGGATCCTGCTCGAGGTCGCCTGGGAGGCGCTGGAGCACGCGGGCATCGTGCCGCGCACCCTGGCGGGCACCGACGCCGGCGTCTTCGTCGGCCTGTGCAGCGGCGACTACGGCAGCCGGCTGCTGGAGGACCTGCCCGGCGTGGAGGCGTGGACCGGGATCGGCGCGGCCAGCTGCGGCACCGCCAACCGGATCTCGCACGTGCTCGACCTGCGCGGCCCCAGCATCGCCGTCGACACGGCCTGCTCGGCGTCGCTGGTGGCGGTGCACCTCGCCTGCCAGAGCCTGCGCCTCGCGGAGAGCACCGTGGCGATCGCGGCGGGCGTGAACCTCATCGCCTCACCGGGGCAGTCGCTGACCCTCGGCGCCGCCGGCGCGCTCTCGCCGGACGGCCGATCCAAGCCGTTCGACGCCGCCGCCGACGGCTACGGCCGCGGCGAAGGCTGCGGCGTCGTGGTCCTGAAGCTGCTCGTCGACGCCGAGCGTGACGGCGACCGGGTGCTCGCGGTGATCCGGGGCAGCGCGGTCAACCAGGACGGTCACACCAACGGCATCATGGCGCCCTGCGGCACGGCACAGGAACACGTCATGGTCCGTGCCTGCCGGCAGGCCGGAGTCAGCCCCGACACGGTCGACTACGTCGAGGCGCACGGCACCGGCACCCGGCTGGGCGACCCGATGGAGGCGAGGGCGCTCAGCGCCGTCTACGGTTCCGGGCGCGCCGCCGACGAGCCGTGCCTGATCGGCTCGGTCAAATCCAACATCGGCCACCTGGAGGGTGCCGCAGGGGTGGCCAGCGTCATCAAGACCGTGCTGGCCCTGCAGCACGCCACCATCCCCGCCACCCTGCTGTACACCGAGCCCACCCCGGACATCACCTGGGCCGATTCGGGACTGCGCCTGGCGGACACGGCAACCGACTGGCCGCGGCGGCCGCACCCGCGCCGGGCCGGAGTCTCCGGCTTCGGCTACGGCGGCACCGTCGCGCACATCATCATGGAACAGGCGCCGGACACCTCCGGCACCGATCCGCACCGGCCCGACGAGGAGCAGGCCCGGCTCTATCCGCTGTCGGGGTACTCGGCCACGGCGCTGCGCCAGTCGGCGGCCGAGCTGGCCGACCGGCTCAGCACGGCCGGGCATCTCCCGCTGGCGTCGGTCGGCCGTACCCTGGCACACCACCGAACCCACCACTCGCGCCGCGCGGGCATCGTCGCCGCCGGGCGCGAGGAACTCGTGACCCGGCTGCGCCTGCTCGCTGCCGACCGTCCCGCTGACGGCGTCGCCACCGGCACCGTACGGCCCGGACACGGCGCGGGACTCGTCTGGGTGTTCTCCGGCCACGGCTCCCACTGGAGCGGGATGGGCCGCGAACTGCTGGCCACCGAACCCGAGTTCGCCCGGGTGATCGACACTATCGATCCGGTCTTCGCGGCCGAGAGCGGGTTCACCGCGCGGGAGCTCATCGACAGCGGCACGTTCGAGACGGTCGACCGGATCCAACCGATGATCTTCGCGTTGCAGGTCGGGCTGGCCGCCGTCTGGCGTGCCCACGGGGTCACCCCCGACGCCGTGATCGGCCACTCGATGGGCGAGGTGGCCGCCGCCGTGGCGTGTGGCCTGCTGACCCTCGAGGAGGGCGCCCAGGTGTCCTGCTGGCGGTCCCGGCTGCTCGTCCGCGCGGAGGGCAAGGGCGACATGGTCATGGTCTCCCTGCCGTTCGACCAGGCTCGGGAGCGTCTCGCCGGCAGCGACGACCTCTCACCGGCGATCGCGGCCTCGCCCGTGTCCACCGTGCTCGCCGGCGACCCGGCCGCCGTGCAGAAGGTGCTGGACTCCTGGCCGGCCGAGGGCATCGCAGCGCGCCGGGTGACCGCCGGCATCGCCTTCCACAGCCCACACATGGACCCGCTGCTGGACGAGCTCACCGAACTGTGCGCCGGACTGCGGCCCGGCAAGCCGGCGATTCCGATGTACAGCACGGCACTGACGGACCCGCGCGGCGTCCCGTCCGGCGACGGTGTCTACTGGGCCACCAACCTGCGCCAGCCGGTGCGCCTGGCGGCTGCCGTCGCGGCCGCGGCCGAGGACGGCTTCGAGGCATTCCTTGAGGTCTCCGCGCATCCGCTGATTGCCCACTCAGTCGGGGAGACCCTCGCGGAGCAGGGACTCGACGACACGTTCGTCGGCATCTCCCTGCGCCGCAACCGCCCGGAACGCCAGACCTGGCTCACGTCGCTCGCGGCAGCGCACTGCGCCGGCATCGCCGTCGACTGGTCGCGGCTGCACCCCGCCGGCTCGCTCGTCGATCTGCCGACCACCGCCTGGCAGCGGCGGACCCTGTGGCGCGAGACCACCGACGGCACGCAGACGCGCCAGCGGGGCCACGACGTCGACAGCTACACCCTGCTGGGCACCCGGCAGACCATCGCGGGCAGCCCGGTGGTGGTGTGGCGCACCGGGCTCGACGACGGCAACCGGCCGTACCCGGGCAGCCACGCGCTCAACGGCGTGGAGATCGTGCCGGCGTCCGTGCTGGTGGGCACGTTCATGGCGGCCGGCGCGGACACCGACGGCCGGCCCGCGAGCCTACGCGGCCTGGCGATGCGCCAGCCGCTGATCACCAACGACTACCGCGAGATCCAGGTGGTCCGGGACGGCGGTGCGCTGCGGTTGGCTTCGCGGTCGCCGGCCGGCGACACCTGGCTGGTCAACGTGCAGGCGGAGATCGACACGGCGGCGGAGGTGCACGGCGGGCCGATCCCGTCGGGACTGGGCGACGACGCCGACTTCGCCGAGCCGGGCCTGATCCGCGAACGGCTGGCGGCCGTGGGGGTGCCGACCACCGGCTTCGACTGGACGGTCGAGCGGCTGCGGCGCGGCGACGGCGTGATCGTCGCCGAGGTCAAGGCCCCGCACGACAGCACGGGCGCGGGCAGCTGGGCGGCGGCCTTCGACGCGGTGATGTCCATCGCGCCGGCGGTGTTCCCCGGTACGCCGGTGCTGCGGATGGCCGTCGACGCGGAACTGATCGCCGTGGCCGAGGACGCGCCGGAGACCGTGGTCGTCACCGTCGTCCTGGACGGCGAGCGCACCGGCATCACCCACGCGGTGGTGCACGACCTGACCGGCCGGCGTATCGCGCGGGTGGACGGCCTGCGCTACACCGAGATCGGCGAGACGGCGCCCGTCACCGACGCGCGCCGAGCGCTCCACACGATCACCTGGCGGCCGCCGGCAGCCGGGGCGGAGAGCCCGGCCAACCGTACGGTGGTCCTGGCCGGCCCAGCCCCGGCCGGGCTGGCAGCCGGCCTCTCCGCCGCGGGCGTGCAGTGCCACACGGTGTCCGGCGCCGCCGATCTCGGCGCGCTGTGCGCGTCGCTGGACGGGCCGGCCGAGGTCCTGATCAGTCTGGTCGATCACGTACGGCCGGTCGGCGTGGCCGCCGCAGCCGCACAGGAGCAGCTCGACGCCGTTGCCGAGGTGCTCTCCCGGCTCACCGACGAGCAGCGGCCCCGGCTCTGGTGCCTGACCTCCGGGGTACGCGACAGCACCCACCTCGCCCACACCCGGCAGGCACCACTGTGGGGCCTGCTGCGCGCCGTCCGGGCACGGTACCCCGGTCTGCGCGCGGGCATCATCGACCTCGGACCGGCGTGGAACGGCGCCGCGGCGGAGACCCTTCTGGGCGCCCTCGACCGGGCGGCCGCCGAGGACGTGGTGGCCCTCGACGCGGACGGTCCGTCCGTGCCCCGGCTGACCCGGGTCGAACTCGACGCCACCGGCACGCCACCGTCGGTCCGCGCCGACGGCACCTATGTCGTCGTCGGCGCCTTCACGCCGGTCGGTGTCGCCGCCGCGCAGTGGCTCGCGGGGCTCGGCGCACGCCGGTTGGTCCTGCTCGACGAGTCGGCGCTGCCGCCACGCGCGGAATGGGACTTCACGGAGGAGCTACGCCCCCAGGTCGCCGCAATACGGGCGCTGGAAGCGCGCGGCGTCGCCGTCTTCCCGGCCACGATCGACGTCGCCGCGGCGGCGCGTACCGGCAGTCTCGTGCCGGACGCCTGGAACCTGCCCCCGGTACGCGGCGTGGTGTACGCGGCCCCGCCCGGCCCCACCCACGACGTTCGCTCGGTGCTCACGCTGATCGACACGGTGCACACCGTGTGTCCGCCGGCGAGCGTGGACCTGATGGTCTTCGCGGTGCCGCTGGAGCCGCGTGTCCTGCCGCAGCCCGGCGACGCGCGGGCGGCTGTCGCCTCGTACGTCGATTCCCTCGCCGCGCACCGGCGGGCCGGCGGCTGCCGAGCGACCTGGAGCTTGAGCTGGCCGGTGGGCGACGTGCCCGGGACCGCGGCGGTCGACCCGGAACTGCTCTTCGAGGCGGCCGGGCAGGCGCTCGGCCACGGACCCGGCGGATACGCCGTCCTCCAGCCCACCGCCGAGGAGGCTCCGCGGCCACCGCTGCTGGCCGATCTCAGCGCCGAGGAGGACACCGCGGGCGACGACACCGCCGCGGCCGGTGGCACCGGAGCGGCACGGTTCGCCGTCCTGGCCCCGGACGAGGTGCACCGGATCGTCATCGACGAGGTGGATCAGCTGATCGCGGGCGAGATGCGGCTGTCAGCCGGCGAACTCGACCGTCGGCGGCCGCTGGTCGAGCAGGGCATGGACTCGGTCATGACGGTGGTCGTCCGGCGGCGGCTGCAACAGCGCTTCGGCCACAGCCTGCCGACGACGCTGCTCTGGCAGCAGCCCACCGTGACCGCCATCGCGCAATACATCGGCGAGTTGCTGCTCGCCGCCCGTGCCGAGCCGGCGGGCGTCGACGAGCAGCTGGCAGTGGAGGTCTGAGATGACGGACGGCTCGGCCCGCGGCAGGCTGCTCTTCGCCAGCCTGCCCAGCGCGGGCCTGATCAACCCGCTGCTCGCCGTCGCCCAGGAACTGGTGCGGCGGGACGCGCAGCTGTGGTTCGCCTGCACCGACGAGCGGGCGGACGAGATCCGGCGGATCGGCGCGGACGACGGCGAGGGGCCGGTCCGGTTCGTCTCACTCGGCCGGTACCGGCCGCACCTGTGGCCGGCCAACTGGGGCCAGCGGACGCTGCGGGCGATGACGACCGGCCGACCGGTCCGCGATTTCGCGGCCTTCATGGACACCAACGTCGATCACGAGTACACCGACGAACTCTACCGACGGATGCTGGCGACCATCGACGAGGTCCGGCCCGACCTGATCGTCACCGACTCCTGCACCGGATGGGCCATCGACGCGGCGATGAAGCGCGGGATCCCGTACGTGCTGACGATCGCAGTACCGGTCAGCAGCTTTTTCGTGGACACCCTGCCGTGGAGCTACCCGACGCCCGGGTCGGGCCTGCCGGCGCGGATGTCGCCGCGCCAACGGATCGGCAACGTGCTGTACCGGCTCGGTACGCGCGCCGTCATGCTCAGCCCCCGGCGGCTGCGGCCGGCTCTGGCGGCGCTGCAACGCCGCAAGGCCGAGGGTCTGCCGAACGCCGCAGGAATCCCGTCGCACTACGCGCGGGCAGCCGCCGCCGTGCTCGGTTGCTCGGTGTTCGGCCTGGAGTACCCGTTCCCGGACGTTCCGCCGAACCTGCGGATGGTCGGTGCGGTACTGCCCGCCGACTCCGGGCCGGTCACCCCGGATCCGGATCTCGACGCCTGGATCGATGCGCACAAGTCCATCGTCTACATCGGCTTTGGTACGTTCATGCGCCCGTCGGCGGGACAGGTGCAGGCGCTGGTGGAGGTCGCCCGCCGCCTCGGGCCGCGGCACCACGTGCTGTGGAAACTGCCCGAGGCACAGCAGCGGCTGCTGCCCGCCAAGCTGCCCGCAAACCTGCGGGTGGAGGCGTGGCTTCCATCGCAGCTGGCCGTTCTGGCGCATCCGCACGTACGGCTGTTCTTCAACCACGGCGGCGGCAACGCCTTCCACGAGGGGCTGGTGCACGGCAAGCCGCTGCTTGTCATGCCGTTCTGGATGGACTGCAACGACTTCGCGGCCCGCGCCGCGGACAGCGGTGCCGGGCTGGTGGTACCCAACGTCGACACCCCCGACATCGACGAGATCGTCCTCAAGATCACGAAGATTCTCAACGACCCGGCTTTCCGGACCGCGGCCGAGCACTGGGCGCGGGAGCTGCGCTCGGCCGGTGGGAGCACCGCCGCGGCCGACGTCATCCTCGACAGCCTCGACCGCCCCGGCCCGGTGACCGACTCCGCACCCGCCGACCAGACCACGTCCCGCTGAGCAAGGAGGCACCATGGCGCGCCGAGCGTTGATTACCGGCATCACCGGCCAGGACGGCTCGTACCTGGCCGAGCATCTTCTCGAGCAGGGCTACCAGGTCTGGGGACTGGTCCGCGGCCAGGCCAATCCGCGCAAGTCGCGGATCAGCCGGCTGGTGCACGACCTGCGCTTCATCGAGGGCGACCTGCTGGACCAGAGCAGCCTGATCGGGGCCATCGACCGGGCGCAGCCCGACGAGGTCTACAACCTCGGAGCGATCTCGTACGTGCCGATGTCCTGGCAGCAGGCGGAACTGACCGGCGAGGTCACCGGCCTCGGCGTCCTGCGCATGCTGGAGGCCATCCGGACCGTCTCGGGCGTCAGCTCGCAGGGGCGGTCCGCGTCGTCCGGCACCATCCGCTTCTATCAGGCGTCGTCGTCGGAGATGTTCGGCAAGGTCGTCGAGACGCCGCAGTCGGAGACCACGACGTTCCACCCCCGCAGCCCGTACGGCGTCGCCAAGGCGTACGGGCACTACATCACCTGCAACTACCGCGAGTCCTTCGGCATGTACGCCGTCTCCGGCATCCTGTTCAACCACGAGTCGCCGCGCCGGGGCATGGAGTTCGTGACGCGCAAGATCTCGCACACCGTGGCGAAGATCAAGCTCGGCATGGCCACCGAACTGAAGCTCGGCAACCTCGACGCGCGGCGCGACTGGGGCTTCGCCGGCGACTACGTGGGCGCGATGCACCTCATGCTCCAGCAGGACGAGCCGACCGACTACGTGGTCGGCACCGGCATCATGCACTCGGTGCGTGACGCGGTTCGGATCGCCTTCGACGCCGTCGGGCTCGACTGGCATGACTACGTGGTCGTCGACAAGGAGTTCGTCCGTCCCGCGGAAGTCGAGACGCTCTGCGCCGATCCGAGCCGGGCGCGCAGAGAGCTCGGCTGGCAGCCCCGCCTGAAGTTCGAGGAGCTCATGACGATGATGGTCGAGTCGGACCTGGCCCAGCTGACCCGCGCCCAGAAGTACGACGAGCTCTCGCCGCACGCCGACTGGTGACGGCGCTCGCCCGGCGACGGTCCGGCCCCCGCGGGGGCCGGACCGTCGCGCTTCGTGGATCAGCCCGCCTGCGGCACGTCCGGCCCCTGGGCCAGGGTCGGTTCCGGTCCGTCCGGGCGACCGGCGCCCTTGTTCGGCGGGCCGGGCGGCGCGCCGAACGGTGAGGCGAGCGGGCGCTGCTTGAGCAACGCCACCGCGACCAGCATCGCCACGGCGAACGGAACCGTGAGCAGGAAGATGCCCCCGGTGGCGATCGCATACGCCTGCTCGACCGCCTGCCGCGCCGCATCCGGAAGAGTGCTCAGGTCGGGCAGGGCGTCACCGCCGGAGCCGACACTGTTCCCGCTGGGCGCCCGGTCGCCGATGATCGACTGGACCCGGTGGGCGAAGACCGCACCCAGCACGGTCACCCCGATCGAGCCGCCCAGGCTCCGGAAGAACGACAGAGCGGAGGTCGCCACGCCGAGTTGGCGCATGTCCACCGAGCTCTGCGCCACCAGCACCAGATTCTGCAGCAGGCAGCCGACGCCGAGCCCGAGCAGGGTGATGGCGATCTCGAACCACAACAGGCCGGTGTCCTCGCCGACCATGGCCAGCATGATCGTGCCGGCAGCGGCCAGCACGCCGCCGCCGGCCAGGATGGCCTTCCAACGGCCGGTCCTGCTGATGAGCCGCCCGGCGACGGTGGACGCCAGGACGATGCCCAGCGCCATCGGCAGGCTCAGCAGGCCGGTCTGCGCCGGTGACCGGCCCTGGGACAGCTGCAGGTACGGAGGGACGAACACGGTGCCACCGAACATGACGATGCCGACGAGCAGGCTCGCGAGCGTGGTGAGGGCGACGGCGCGGTTGCGGAACAACGCCAGCGGGATCACCGGCTCCGGACTGCGGGCCTCGACCCACACGGCCAGCGCCAGGGCGATGACACCACCGGCGACCAGCACCGGCGTCCACACCGAACCCCATGCGAAAACGTCGCCGGCCAGCGAGCACCACACCAGCAGGGCACATGCGCCGATGACGATCAGCGCGGCGCCGAGGTAGTCGACGTGTACCGCCCGGCGTGTGGTGGGCAGATGGAACGTGCGTTGCAGCACCACCATGGACAGCAGTGCGAACGGCACGCCGAAGAAGAAGCAGAGCCGCCATCCGAGGCCCGGCGTCTCGGCGAGGATGCCGCCGAGCGGCGGCCCGATGATGGTGCCGACCGTGAACACGGCACCGAAGAGTCCCATGTACTTGCCCCGCTCGCGGAACGGCACGATCACCGCCATCACCACCGGCACCATCGCGGTGAGACCGCCGGCGCCGATGCCCTGCGCGACCCGGCTGACGATGAGCACCCAGACGGAGCCGGCCAGGCCGGCCACGATCGAACCGAGCACGAACAGCCCCAGCGAGATCTGCAGCAGCCGCTTCTTGCTGTACAGGTCGGCGAGCTTGCCCCACAGCGGGACCGTGGCGGTCATCGCCAGCAGTTCGGCGGTCACGATCCAGGTGTACGACGACTGCGAGCCGCCGAGCTCGGTGACGATCCGGGGCAGCGCCACCGTGACGACCGTGGGGGCCAGGACCGCGACGAACATGGCCAGCAGCATTCCGTAGACGGCCATCAGGGCGCCCTTGGTCGCGGCGGCCGGAGCCTGCGGGGCCACCGGAGAGTCTGATGTGGTACTCATCGCACCCCCTCGTGTGCTCGTTTGCTCTCTTGGTTGCGTTCGGTCAGCCGGCCCAGGGCGGCCGGCAGATCGCCGCGGTGCAGGACGCCCAGCTGCTTGGTGGTGCGGGTCAGGGCCACGTACAGGTCGCTGAGGCCGCGGCGGGCCTCGCCGATGATGCCGTCGGGGTCGATGACCAGGACCGAGTCGAACTCGAGTCCCTTCACCTGCCGGACGTCGAGCACCACCATCCCGGCCCCCAGCGAGATGTCGTCACCGACTACGACGTCGCACTGCACCCGGGCCCGGATGGCGTCACCGAGCGGGCGCACCAGTGCTGTCGGCGCCACGACGGCCAGCTGGCCGTCGTCCATGGCCGCCCTCTCCGCGGCGGCCACCGCCGGCGCGTCGCTCAGGTAGTCGTCCACCCGCATGGCCCAGGGCTGGATGCCGGACGACCGCGCCGAACGGGGCGGCTTTAGGCCCGGACCGATCGCGGCGAGCACGTCCGCGGCGACGGCCATGACCTCCGCCGGCGTCCGGTAGTTGACGGTGAGCTCGGTCAGCCGCCAGCGGTCCTCCACGTACGGCGCGAAGACGTCGCCCCACGTGGTGGTGCCGCTGGGGTCGCTGGTCTGCGCCACGTCACCCACCACCGTCATCGAGCGGCTCGGGCTGCGGCGCATCAGCAGCCGCCACACCATGGGCGACAACTCCTGCGCCTCGTCCACCACGATGTGCCCGAAAGCCCAGGTACGGTCGGTGGCGGCCCGTTCCGACACCGACAGGTAGCCGTCGTCGTCGTGCCGGTCCGCCAGCTCCCACGCGTCGATCACGTCGGTGGCCTGCAGCACCTCCTCGTCGATCTCGTCCTCCTCGTACCTGAGGATCTGCAGGACGCCCTCGGCGTACTCGGTGTCGGCGCGCCACTGGGCGATCTGCCGGGCGCGGTCGGCGCTGTCGTCCCAGCCGAGCAGCTCGGCGGCCTCGTCCAGCAGAGGCACGTCGCTGGGGGTCCACGGCGCGGACCGGTCACGCCGCAGCAGCTCCCGCTCCGCTGGGGTGAAGTCCGGGGTGGCCGCCTCGATGCGCTCCGGGCTGGCGTAGAGATCGGCCAGCAACTGCTCCGGCGTGAGGATCGGCCAGAGCTCCTGCAGGGCCTGGCGCACCTCCGGGGAACGGGAGAGGTCGATCCGGATCTGCTCGATGTCGTCGTCCTCGAGGAGATGCCGCCCGATGTTCGTGGCCACCTGGTCGGTCAGCGCCTTGAGGATCTCCCGGACGAAGAACGGCCGGGCCTCGTTGTGCGGACGTAGGGTGTCGCGCGCCAGCCGCTTGGCGCCGGCGGTGACCTTGCGGGTGAGCCGCAGCCGGTCACCCTCGAACAACACCTCCTTGACCACCGGCGTCTCCTGCCGGTCGTACACGGCGTTCGCCATGACCGGCACCATCGCGGCCCGGCCCTTGATCTCGGCCACCTCGTCCGGTTCGTGGCCGGTGGCGGTGACACCGGGGAAGAGATCACCCACTGTGCACAGCAGCGCGCCGGTCTCACCCAGCGACGGCAGCACCTGGCTGATGTACCGCAGGAACGTCGCGTTCGGCCCGAGAACGAGCGCGCCGCGCTTTTCCAGCCGGTCCCGGTGGGCGTAGAGCAGGTAGGCCACCCGGTGCAGCGCGACCGCGGTCTTGCCGGTGCCGGGCCCGCCCTGCACGACCAGCACGCCGTTGATGTCGGCCCGGATGATCTCGTCCTGCTCGGCCTGGATGGTGGCGACGATGTCCTGCATCTGGCCGGTGCGGCTGGCGGTGAGCGCCGCCATCAGCGCCGCCTCGTTGGTCAGCGAACTCATGCTGTGCGCCGGCGCGGCGGCCACGTCGAGGATCTCGTCGTGCAGGCCGGTGACCGTGCGCCCCTTCATCCGCAGTTGCCGGCGCCGGCGTACGCCCTCCCGGGAGATCGCGTTGGCGAGGTAGAACGGGCGTGCGGCCGGTGCCCGCCAGTCCACGAGCAGCGAGGTCTGGTCGTCCTCGTCGAGTAGCCCCATCCGGCCGACGTAGTGGGTTTCGCCGTCGTCCATGTCGAGCCGGCCGAAGCAGAGCCGTTCGTCGACCCCTTCGAGTTGGCGGATCCGCTCGCGGTACATCGTGGTGGAAGCGTCGCGTTCGGCCCGGGCCGCCGGGGTGCGCCCGGTGTTGCGCAGCGCCCGCTCCATCCGCTGGGCGGCGAGGTCGCGCAACTCGTCGATCTTGCGGTAGAGCATCGCCACGTAGCGCCGCTCCTCATCGAGGGGGTCGGCCGTGGCCTTGGCGGATGCCTCGGAGGAAAGACTTGACAAGAGCGTCACCTCACGGTATCCTGAAATTGGACGGATCGGTTTCGTGCTGCCTGCAGTATCGTATCGTGCCGACGGGCTGTTGTCGCGTCCTCTCCCTGCTTGACCTCCCGGGCTGCTCCCGAGACATTCCACGGTGCGCTGTCGTCGGACGTCTGCCATTCACCAGATGTCGCCGGTGCCGGCTGTCGCGGAATTGGCACACCGGAATGGACGCTGGAAGCGGGTGCTTCTGCGCTGCCGGGCCTGGGCGATCCGGGGCTGTCCAGGGTGTGGTTCCCGGCTTCCGCCCAGCTCAGAGCGCTGCCGAGCGCGTCGTGAGGTATACGGCAAACAGGAATCCGCTTTCACGTTATGAAGTCGGTTTCCACCCGCCAACCCCTAAGTGAAAACGGATCCGGCTCGCCTTTTGATAGGGGTTTCCGCTGCCGCCCGGCCCTCTTAAAGTCCGCATTAGTCCCGCGGCTGCGGCCATGTGGAAATACGGAATCAGGGGTGGCGATGACTGTACTGGAGCACGAGATCGCTGCCGAGCGCGTGCTGATGCTGCGGTATCTCAACCGGGCGGTGGACCTCTGCCAGCAGGGCTACCCCACCGGTTCCGATGTCGACACCGCCATGCGTCTCGACGGCGGTCCGAGTGCCGGCCGGCTGGCCATGCTCGACGACCTGGGCCCCGGCCGGGCGCTCAAGCTCATGGCGGACGGGGGAGTCAACCCAGCGCCGGTGATGACCACCCTCGTCGCGACCGGCCGGCCCGGTCGCAAGACCGGCGGCGGTATCCGTGTCGCCCGCCAGAACAAAGGTGCGAGTCGATGAACCGTGCTTTCGTGGAGACGCTCGAGTCGGCCGACGCCGGACGCGAGGCCGTCGAGGCGCTGACGGTCCCGTCCAGCTACCGGGCGGCCGTGCTCCTCGAGGAGGAACAGCGGATGTTCGACGGTGTGGCCGTCGAGGACCGCCAGCCCGGCAAGGCCCTGCACCTCAAGGAGGTGGCGACGCCCGAGCCGGGGCCGGGCGAAGCGCTCATCGCCGTCATGGCGAGCTCGATCAACTACAACACCGTGTGGAGTGCGCTGTTCGCGCCCGTGCCGACCTTCCACTTCCTCAAGCGGTACGCCCGCACCGGTGGTCTGGCGGCCCGCCACGACCTGCCGTACCACGTGGTGGGTTCCGATCTGGCCGGCGTCGTGCTGCGGACCGGCCCCGGAGTGCGCAACTGGCACCCCGGCGACCGGGTAGTGGCGCACTGCCTCTCCGTCGACCTGGAGGAACCGGACGGCCACGACGACGCGATGCTCGACCCTCAGCAGCGCATCTGGGGCTTCGAGACCAACTTCGGCGGCCTGGCCGAGCTGGCCCTGGTCAAGACCAACCAGCTGATGCCCAAGGCCGCCCACCTGACCTGGGAGGAGGCCGCCTCGCTGGGCCTGGTGAACTCGACCGCCTACCGGCAGCTCGTGTCCCACCACGGGGCCGCCCTGCGCCAGGGCGACAACGTGCTGGTCTGGGGCGCCGCAGGCGGCCTGGGTTCCCACGCCACCCAGTACGTCCTCAACGGTGGCGCGACACCGATCTGCGTCGTCTCGAACCCGCAGAAGGCGGAGATCTGCCGCGCGATGGGCGCCACCGCGGTGATCGACCGCAGCGCCGAGCAGTACCGGTTCTGGACCGACGAACACACCCAGGATCCCCGCGAGTGGCGGCGGCTCGGCGCGCGGATCCGGGAGCTGACCGGCGGTGAGGACCCGGACATCGTGTTCGAGCATCCGGGCCGGGAGACCTTCGGCGCGTCCGTCTACGTCGCGCGGCGCGGCGGTGTCATCGTCACCTGCGCCTCCACGTCCGGCTTCCGCCACGAGTTCGACAACCGGTACCTGTGGATGCACCTGAAGCGCATCATCGGCTCGCACTTCGCCAACTACCGAGAAGCCTGGCTGGCGAACCGGCTGGTGACGCGCGGCCGGATCCATCCGACTCTGTCGCTGGCCTACCCGCTCGCCCGGGTACAGCAGGCGGTCGACGACGTCCACGCCAACCGGCACCTGGGCAAGGTCGGGGTGCTGTGCCTCGCCGCCGAGGGCGGCGGTGTCACCGATCCCGAGACGCGCGCGCGGCACGAAACCGCCATCAACCGATTCCGGGCCACCGGGCCGGACGAGAAGTGAGGCACACATGGCCATGGTCACGGCGACAGAGACGGTGGCGGAGCAGGCCGGGAGCGACCCCCGCGCCCCGCTGACTCGACTGGCCCAGCTGGTGGACCCGGATTCGCTGCGGCTGTTCCATCCCGATGACGCCGTCAAGGCGGGACGTGCCCGGATCGACGGCAGCCCCGTGGTCGTCTTCTGCACTGACCCCACCCGCATCGGCGGGTCGCTGGGCGCCGAAGAGAGCCTGCAGGTCGTGGCGGCCATCGACATCGCCGTCCGCGACCGGGTGCCGGTGATCGGTCTCTGGCACTCCGGCGGTGCGCGGCTGACCGAGGGTGTGCTCTCGATGGACGGCGTCGGTCGGATCTTCGCCGCGATCATCCGGGCCTCCGGACGCATCCCGCAGATCTCGGTGGTGCTGGGGCCGGCGGCCGGCGCGGCCGCATACGGCCCGGCCCTCACCGACGTGGTGGTCATGGCGAACGGCGGCCGGATGTTCGTCACCGGCCCCGACGTGGTCCGCTCGGTGACCGGCGAGAACATCGACATGGAGGGACTCGGCGGGCTCGATGCGCACGGGCGCAGGTCCGGGGTGGTGCATCTGAGTGCCGACTCGGAGTCCGAGGCCTATGCGACCACCCGCCATCTCGTCGGTGTGTTCACCCGGCCCGGCTGGTTCGACCTGTCATCCATCAAGGACGACGACGGCCTGGCGGCTGTCCTGCCGGCCTCGGCGCGGCGGGCCTACGACGTACACCCGGTCATCCACCGCCTGCTCGACGAGCCGGACGGAGGTCCCCGTTTCCTGGAGTTGCAGGCCGGCTGGGCCCGCAACGTCGTCGTGGGTTTCGGCCGCCTCGCCGGACGGGCGATCGGCGTGGTGGCGAACAATCCGCTGCGCCGGGGAGGCTGCCTGGACTCGCTGAGCGCGGAGAAGGCGGCCCGTTTCGTGCGTACCTGTGACTCGTTCGGCATCCCGCTGCTCGTGGTGGTCGACGTGCCCGGCTACCTGCCGGGTGTCGGCCAGGAGTGGGGCGGTGTCATCCGCCGGGGCGCCAAGCTGCTGTACGCGTTCGGTGAGGCGGTCGTCCCTCGGGTCACCCTGGTGACCCGCAAGTCCTACGGCGGGGCCTACATCGCGATGAACTCCCGGTCGCTGGGCGCCACCACGGTCCTGGCCTGGCCGGACGCCGAGGTGGACGTCATGGGCCCGGAGGCGGCGGTCGGTGTGCTGCACCGCCGGGCCCTGGCCGCGTCGACGGGGGAGGACCGGGAACGGCTGCAGCGGGAGCTGGCCGCCGAACACCGCCGCATCTCCGGGGGCGTGCAACGCGGGGTCGCGCTGGGGATGATCGACGAGGTGATCGACCCGGCGGTCAGCCGCCGCCGCATCGCGACGGCCCTGGCCACAGCGCCTTCCGCCAGCGGCAGCCACGGCAACATCCCGCTCTGATCCACGGCCGCCGACTGCGCGCCACCCACGCCCAACGGCACCCGGCCAGCAGGCCGGGTGCCGTTGTCAGTCCCAGATCCACCGTGACGGGCGTCGCCGCCCGGTCACCACCGCACCGGCAGGGCGGTGAGGCCGCGGATGAAGGTCCCCTCCCGCCACTTGAGGTCCGCCCCGGTCAGCCGCAGCGTGGGAAGCTCCCGCAGCAGGGCCGAGATCGCCGTGGTCAGCTCGATTCGGGCCAGCGAGGCGCCCAGACAGACGTGCCGGCCGTGCCCGAACGCCAGGTGCGGGTTGGGGCTGCGCTCCAGGTCGATCTCGTCCGGGCGGTCGAACGCCTGCGGGTCGCGGTTCGCGGCGGCGAAGACCGGCACGACCACCTGACCGGGCTCGACCGGCACGTCACCGAGTGTCGCCGGGGCGCTCGCGATGTGCGGCGCTCCACCGGTGGACAGCAGCGAGGTCGAGCGCAGCAGTTCCTCCACCGCGGTCGGGACGAGCTCGGGTGAGGCGAGCAGCCGCTCCCAGCGGCCGCGCTCCGACAGCAGCAGGTACAGGCAGATGGTCAGCTGGTGACTGGTCGTCTCGTAGCCGGCCATGAGCAGGCCGTAGCCCGCGTGGATAGCCTCCTCCCGGCTCATCGGCTCGCCCGTGCGGGTCGCCTCGATCAGGTCGGTGAGCACGTCCTGCTCCTGCGGCTCGGACTGCGCCGCGCGCCGGTCGTAGAGGGAGGCGAAGTAGGTGAACAGCTGCCCGTGCGCCGCGTGCACCTGCTCCGGCGGGTACGCCGTGGCTGACATGAGGACCTGCACCAGCGGGCCGAAGGTTTCGTAGTCCGCGTACGGTATGCCGAGCAGCCGGCAGATCACCCGGACCGCCAGGGGCTGCGCGAAGGCGTCGTGGAAGTCGACCGACTCGCCGTGGCCGCGCAGCTCGTCGATCAGGCCGGCGACGATGTCCTCGATCTCCGGTACCAGCGTCTGTGCCCGCCGCGCGGTGAACGCCGTGGTGATGGTCCGGCGCCGGCGGGCCGGGTCGGGCGCGTCGGCGCCGTCGTGCTGCAGCGACTCGGGCGAGCGGTTGGTCAGCCCCACCCGGGCCGCGCCGACGCGGTCGAACCGCGGATCGGTCACCACCCGACGCACGTCGTCGTACCCGGTGAGCAGGAGCGCGGGGGTGCCGCCGTGCAGGGTGACGGGGCAGGGACTGCGGTCGGGCAACTCGGCGAACTCCGGTGCGGGGCCGGCGCCCCCGGACTCCGGAAACGGGAATCTGGCGTCTGGCATGGTCCCTCCCTGGTGTTTCTTCGTCGCCCGCTCACGGCGTGCGAGGCCAGATCGAAGCTAACGTCGGTCGCCATGACCGTTAACCCCTATCTCCGCGGCAGCGTGCCCTGCGCGCCCGGCCGGCGCCGCGGGTGCCTTGCCCCGATGTGAAAAGAGTGCTGGTCATTCGTCCCCTTTGGATCCAGACTTGTTGCTTCTGGTGATCGATGGCACACTGACAGTGGTGGTCGCCGATGGCCCATGTCGGCCGGTGCTGATTGCCGGGATCAGCTCGGCGGCGACGGCCGCGGGCGTCCGGGTGTGCGTGGCCGCACATCGAGACGCCGAGGAAATATGGTCCTCGGCGGCAGCGGTATTCACGGATGCCGGGAAGGTCAATGGCGAATGGTGGCGTACTCGGCGCGCGCCCGTACCCATGAAACGACATGGCGGGTGGCGCCTGTGATACCACGGGGAAAGTCGTGCGCTCGATACTCCCACACGCGACCAGTCACCACCCGCCCCTATGTAGTGGCAGGGGTTCTAGGGGTTCACCGCGTGGATCTTCGGTGATAGGCATGACCTAGACATAGTCAGTGATGATGATCGATCGAGGATGTGGTGGCTTCGATGGACGATAAAATGGCCGCTGTCGGAGAGCTGACCCGGGCCGCGAATGGCGATGACGAAGCAATTCTCAGAATTGCGAACCGGTTACAGCATCAGCGCGTTCTGGAGCTGCTGTACGCAGAACTGTTCCTGGACGTCCTGCCGCACGACGGTCGCGACAAGGTCGTCGTGCAGCACGATCTCGAGATCGCCCGCCACGTGGTGGGCTATGTCGTCCGGGCCGAGCGCGACGAGGTGACGGTGGAGCCGCTGGCCTGGAGCCAGGACCTGTCGCGTGTCGCGGAAACCGCTGCTGACGTGCACATATCCCAGGACCTGCCGGCCTTCGCGGCCATGCTGCGGTCCGTCTTCGGCCCGGCCGCCGGAACCGGCCTGGCGGACGTGGCGCGGCTCCTGACCGCCGGCGGCCGGGGTACGGCGCTGCCCTGGGCGGAGATCTTCGCGCGCCGGGCCGAGCAAAACGCGGACCTGGCCGCGCTGGCCCTGCGATTCGGTTCCGACAAATGGGGAGCGCGCTGGTACGCGCGGCAGTACGAGACCTTCTTCCGCCGCTTCCGTGACCAGCCGATCCGTATTCTGGAGATCGGCATTGGTGGTTTCGACGAGGCGCACCGCGGCGGCGCATCGCTGGAGATGTGGAAACGATACTTTCCGCGGGCCCTCGTCTACGGTATCGATATCGAGGACAAGCGTTTCCTGGAGACGCAGCGGTTGCGTACGTTCCGTGGCAACCAGGCCGATCCGGAATTCCTGGCGACGGTGCTGCAGCAGACCGGTGAACTCGACATCGTGATCGATGACGGCAGCCACTTCTGCTCGGACCAGATCAAGTCCTTCGAGCTCCTATTTCCGCGCCTCGCCACCGGCGGTCTCTATGTCATCGAGGACATGGAAACGTCGTACTGGCCGGGCTTCGGCGGTTCCAGCAGCGATTTCACGAGCCCGACCACCGGTGTCGGCTACCTGAAGGACATGGTGGACGGCCTCAACTATGAGGCGATGACCTCCGACACCGCCTACCGGCGCAAACCTACCGACCGCAGTGTCGTGGGCATTCACTTCTTCCACTCCATGGCCATCGTGGAGAAGGGGGTCAACGAGGACGGCGGTCTCGGCGCGATGATTCCCGACGAGGTGAAGCGTCAGGGTCCCCGCCTCCTCATGCCCGACTACCCGGTGCCGCCCGAGTTCGAGCCCACGGGCGACGCCACGAGCGCTCGGAGCACACCGTCGACGAAGCCGGTGGCCAGCGGTTCGAAGACCGGCAAACGTGCCGCGCCGGTCCTGGAGGACCAGCGTGGTGAGAAAACCGAACTGGTGAACGACAGCCACGGCTGATCGATGCCGGACTGCGTGAGTGGCCGGTAGCCGAGACGGGGGAGCAAGGGTGTGATGTTGCTGGCGGAGCGGATGACCGAGATAACGATCCTCGAGGAACTGCTGGCGGCGTGCCGAGCGCGCGTGGGTCAGTTTGCTGTGATCAGCGGACCGGTCGGTTGCGGCAAGACGGAGGTGCTGGACGCGTTCGCGGAAGAGGCGATGCGGTCCGGGGCCATCGTGTTCGGCGCCACGGCGAAGCGGTCCGGCGCCGACGTCCCGTTCGACGTGCTGGTGCAGTTGTTCTGCGGCAGCGCGGCTCCCGAGCGGCTGCGGCGGCAGATGGACCACCTTGTCGATGCGACCTCGACGGCCGGCGCCGAGGGAGCGGCCGCCCGTACGCACGTGCTGCGGGTGATCTTCACCGAACTGGTGGCGCTGGCCGATGCCCAGCCCGTCGTGATCATGGTGGACGACGTGGAGTGCGCCGACCACGAGTCGCTGCGGGAACTGCTGGACCTCGTCTCGCGGCTGCGCCGCGCGCAGGCGCTGGTGGTCCTCTCCCTATCCGACGAGGAGAACGCCGGCACCGCGATGGTGCATGCCGAGCTGCTCAGGCACCGGCGGTGGCGGCGTATCGAGCTCTCCCTGCTGTCGGTCGAGGGCGTCGAAGCGCTGATCTCCGCACAGCCGGCCCGCTGGCCGGACGCGCCGGCCGCCGAAATCCATCGGCTCAGCGGGGGCAACCCCCTGCTGGTCCGGGCGCTGCTGAACGATCTGGGTGGCGCGGACCCGCAGGAGCCCGGTACCGCGTTCGGTCAGGCTCTCCTGGCCTGTCTGCACCGAAGTTCGCCGGAGACGCTGGCCGTGGCCCGCGGCATCGCGGTCCTCGACCGGCCCGCCGGCGACTTCCTGCTCGCCGAGCTGGTCGGAATCGAGGGGCAGCGGGTTCAGGCGGCGCTGCGCCGGCTGGAGTCTGCCGGCCTGTTGTCCGCCGGGGAGTTCCGCAATCCCGCGAGCCGGACCGTCATCCTGTCGGACACCGCTGCCCCCGAGCGGCGCAAACTGCACGAGCGGGCGGCCGAACTGCTCTACCTGCAGGGCGCGTCCGCCTCGACGGTGGCCCGTCACCTGATCGAGATCGGCGAGGCACCGCGGCGGTGGACCCAGCGCCTGCTGCGGGAGGCCGCCGAGCTCGCCACTGTCACCGACGACCTGGACTTCGCCAGCGACTGTCTCGACCTGGCGCTGCGGAGCAGCCCCGACGACCAGGAGCGGGCGACCGCGCTGGTCCGGCTGGCCGGAGTCGTCTGGCGGCGCAACCCGGTCGCCGTGGTACGGCACCTGCCCGCGCTGATCGAGTCGTCGCGCCGCGGCCTGCTGTCGGGCCGGCAGGCGTGCGGGGTCGCCCGGTCGCTGGTCTGGCACGGCCTGACCGGTGAGGCCGTGGAGGTGCTCGAGGCCGCGGGCCGGACCGGGCGCGCGAGCGACAGCCAGATCCGTGCGGAGACAGGCTTGATCAGGCGCTGGCTCCGCTCGTGGCACCCACCGCTGGCGGAGAAGGTGTACGGGGCACAGCAGTCACCCGAGGCGATGGACGTCGGGGTCGTCGCCGACGAGCGCTTCGTGTCGACCGCACTGCTGTCCGAGGTGCTCACCTGCGGCGGCAAGTCCGACGTCCCGCGCCGGGCCGAGGAGATCCTGCGCGGCATCGATCTGGACGAGACGACCCTGGAGCCTGCGGAGTCGGCGCTGCTCGCCCTGCTCTACTCCGACCACACCGAACGCGCGCTCACCTGGTGCGAGCCCCTGCTCGCGGCCGCGTCCGAGCGGTACGCCCCGACCTGGACCGCGCGCCTGGAGGCCGTCCGCGCCGAGATCGCGCTGCACCAGGGCGATCTGTCCAAGGCCGCGGGCTACGCGCGCGCCGCACTCGACCGGATCGCCTCCCGCGGGTGGGGTGTCGCCGTGGGCGCGCCGCTGGCCACCCTGATCCAGGCGGCCACGATGACAGGTGACCACGAGACCGCCGGCGCGTACGTCAAGACGCCGGTGCCCCAGGAGATGTTCAAGACCCGGTTCGGCCTGCGCTACCTCTGTGCGCGGGGGCTGCATCTCGCGGCGTCCGGCCGCCTGCACGCCGCGCTGAGCGACCTGTTGACCTGTGGGAGCCTGGCCGCGGAGTGGGGCATGGACGTACCCTCCTTCATCCCGTGGCGCACCGCCGCCGCTGAGGTGTACCTCAAGCTGGGGGACCGGGAACGAGGCCGGAAAATGGCCGAAGCTCAGTTGATTCGTGTCAACAAGGGGCAGCTGCGTACCCGCGGCATCTCCCTGCGCGCCATGGCGACCACCGGTGAGCTGCGCGGCCGGTTGCACCTGCTCCGCGAGTCCGTCGACCTGCTGCATTCCGCCGGTGACCGGTACGAACTGGCGACCGCGCTGGCCGAGCTGCACCGGGCGCATCGGGCGATGGGTGAGCGGCAGCGCGCGAACGCCGTGTTCCAGCAGGCGCTGCGGCTGGCCACGGAGTGCCGCGCCGAGCCGCTGCGCCGCAGCCTGCTGCGCGAGTCCTCCGACGAGCACGCCGAGTCGCTGGTGATGAAGGAACCCAACGGCGGGCTGGTCCGGCTGAGCCGGGCGGAACGGCGGGTCACGGCCCTGGCCGCCACCGGGCACACCAACCGGGAGATCGCGCAGAAGTTGTACATCACCGTGAGCACAGTGGAGCAGCATCTCACCAAGGCGTACCGCAAGCTCAACGTGAGCAACCGGGCCGATCTGGCGGCGGCCTGCATGTCGTCGTTTGCCGACTCCGCCTGAAATCGCGCCGCCGTTCATAAGGGACTGGGGCGATTAGGGGTTGGGGCGGCCATCCGGATCTCATTAGGGTTTTGAATAGTCCTGGGCCGCGGCCCGGATTTCCGTACTGATCTCCGGAAGAATGGCGGACGTGATGCCGAAAGTAATTGTCATCGGAGGTGGACCCGGCGGATCGACCGCCGCCGCACTGCTCGCGCAGTCTGGCGTGCCGGTCAAGGTGCTCGAGCGTGCCGAATTTCCCCGCTACCACATCGGCGAATCGATCACCACCTCCTGCCGCGCAATTCTCGATTACGTCGGGGCGCTCGACAAAATCAATTCCTGCGGATTCACCTCCAAGACCGGGGTGCTGATGCGGTGGGGCCAGGAGAAGGACTGGGTCATCGACTGGACCGCGCAGTTCGGCACGGACGTCCGCTCCTGGCAGGTCGACCGCGAGGACTTCGACACGGTGCTGCTCGACCACGCCGGCGAGAGCGGCGCGGAGGTCGTGCAGAACGCCCAGGTCAAGCGCGTTATCTTCGACGGTGACCGCGCCGTGGGCGTGGAGTGGCAGCCGGCCGGCGGCGAGCTGAGGGTCGAGACGGCCGACTACGTCATCGACGCCTCCGGTCGTGCCGGCCTCATCGCCGCTCAGCATTTCAACCACCGCCGGCCGCACGAGATCTTCCGTAACGTCGCCATCTGGGGATACTGGGAGAACGCCGAGCTGCTGCCCGGCAGCCCGTCCGGCGGAATCAATGTCATCTCCTCACCGGACGGCTGGTACTGGCTCATCCCGCTGCGCGGCAACCGTTTCAGCGTCGGTTTCGTCACTCACAAGACGAATTTCGTGGAACGGCGTCGCGAATTCGACTCGCCGGAGGCCATGCTCAAGGCGATGATGGCCGAGTCGCCGACGATGAAGCAGGTGCTCGCCAACGCCACCTATCAGCCTGGCGTCCACGTGGAACAGGATTTCTCCTACGCGGCGGACGACTTCTGCGGCAACGGATATTTCCTCGTCGGCGACGCCGCGTGCTTCCTCGACCCCCTGCTGTCCACCGGCGTGCACCTGGCGATGTACAGCGGCATGCTGTCGGCCGCGTCCATCCTGGCGCTGAACCGGGGCGAGGTGAACGAGCAGGAGGCGCAGGCCTTCTTCGAGTCGCTCTACCGCAACGCCTACCACCGGCTGTTCACGCTGGTGATCAGCTTCTACCAGCAGCACGCCGGCAAGGACCGGTACTTCGCGCTGGCCGACACGCTGAGCCGGGCCCGCGAGGACGGCACCAAAAGCCCCGACCTCGCGTTCGGCGAGATCATCGCGGGCCTCACCGACCTGCGCGAGGCCGCGGACCGGGCGGGCCAGGGCGCCCAGCCGATCAAGGAGGTCATCGACGCGGCGGCGACCGGCGGAGTCAAGCCCGTGCAGGAGCTGCTCAGTGCCGCCGAGCAGGCGCGGCTACGGGCCGAGGACGCCGCCCCGAACCAGCGCGTGACCATGGCGCCGATGTACATCGACGCCAACGACCTGTACGACGCGGCGAGCGGGCTCTACCTCGTCACCGAGCCACGGCTGGGCATCAGCCGGGCGAGCTCGGACGAGACGGTCACGGCCGGCTGAGACGTCGGGACCGCCCCGGGGTGCCCGCTCGGCATGATGCCGGACACCCCGGGTGCACCCGTCCCCGGATTGGAGCGCTGCCGCGTGGCGAACCACCAAGGCGTCGTCCTCCTGCTGGACCTGGCGCTGATCCTGCTCATCAGTCACACCCTGGGTGGACTCGCCCGCCGGATCGGGCAGCCGGCGGTCATCGGCGAGGTGATCGGCGGCATCCTGCTCGGACCGACCCTGTTCCACGGGGTCGTGACCGACACCCTGTTTCCCCTGGACGTCCGCCCGTACCTGACCACTCTCGCCACCCTCGGCGTGACCATCTTCATGTTCACCGTCGGGCTCGACCTCGACGCCAGGAGGCTGCGCGAAACCCGCGACGTCGTCGGCGCGGTCTCGTTCGGCTCCGTCGCCCTGCCGCTGGTGCTCGGCATCGGCCTGGCCGTGCTGATCAGCGGCTCACGAAGTGGATCCGACCGGCTGGGCTTCGTGCTTTTCCTGGGCGCGGCCATGTCGGTCACGGCCTTTCCCGTACTCGCCCGCATCCTCACCGACCGCGGCTTGAGCCAGAGCCGGCTCGGCAACGTCACCCTCGCCGCGGCGGCGATCAACGATGTGCTGGCCTGGCTCCTGCTGGCGGCCATCATGGTCATCGTCGGGGCCTCCGGCACCCACTGGCTGACGCTGCTCGTGCTGCCGTACCTCGTGCTGATGTTCGGTGCGCTCCGGCCGGCGTTCCGGCGTCTGCTGTCCGACAGAGGCGGCACCACGGCGGGGGCGGGACGTCTCGCGCTGGTGCTGGCCGGGCTGCTCGCCTCCAGCGCCTTCACCGAGTGGGTGGGCCTGCACTTCATCTTCGGCGCCTTCGTCTTCGGACTCGTCATTCCCCGCGAGGGCGCCGACAACGTACGCCGCCAGGTGCTGGAACCCCTCGGCTTCGCCGGCAGGGCCCTGCTGCTGCCGGTCTTCTTCCTGGTCGCGGGTCTCAACGTCGACCTTTCCCGGCTCAACGGCGCGGACGCGGGCCTGCTCGCCCTGATCGTCGTGACGGCCGTCGGCGGCAAGTTCGTCGGCGCCTACCTGGGCGCCCACGCGACCGGCGTGGACCGGCGACCGGCCGCCGTGCTGGGCATCCTGATGAACACCCGTGGGCTGACCGAGCTGGTCATGCTCAACGCCGGTCTACAGCTCGGCGTCCTGCAACCGGACCTCTACTCACTCATGGTCGTCATGGCCGTCGTCACCACCGCCATGGCCGGTCCCCTCCTGCGCCTGCTGGCTCCGGAGCAGGACGGCGAGCCGGCGCTGTTGCGTACCGAAGCTCTCCACTCGGCGCGGCCGGCCGCCGCCGCCTCAGGTTCAAGGAGTACCTCATGACTCTCCCCGTCAGGCTGCCGGAACGGCTGCCCTCGCTGACCGGGCTCCGCTTCTTTGGAGCGATAGCCGTCATCCTCTTCCACGCGCTGTGCCTGCCACCGATCACGGTCTTCCAGGACGAGAAGGTCAACGGAATCCTGGCGTTCCTGGTCAGCAAGATCGGCTTCGTGTCCGTCACGTTCTTCTTCATCCTCAGCGGCTTCGTGCTGACCTGGTCGGCGCGCGACGACGACACACCGCGCAAGTTCTGGCGCCGCAGATTCTTCCGGATCTTCCCGAACCACGCCGTCATGTGGGCGGCCTGCCTGCTCCTGCTCGGCGGCGCGCCGGTCTGGGTCGCCCTGCTCAACCTGCTGCTCGTGCAGTCCTGGGTGCCCAACCTGCGGGTGGCGTCGAGCGTCAACATCGTCACCTGGTCGCTGTCCTGCGAGCTGTTCTTCTACGCGATCTTCCCGTTCCTGTTGCGCCCCATCAAGCGCATCGCGCGCGCCAGGCTGTGGTTCTGGACGCTGGGCGCCCTGGTCGCCGTCCTCGTGGTGCCGTTCCTGGCGGTGGTCCTGATGCCCGGCGAGCCGAAGATCCCGGTCATCAACGTCTCGACGTACCAGTACTGGTTCTCGTACAACTTCCCGATAGCCCGCCTGGGAGAGTTCTTGCTGGGCATGCTGCTGGCCCGGGTCGTCCGGGAGGGGCTGTGGATCCGGCTGCCGCTGTGGGGCGCGCTGACCATCCTGGGCGTCAGCTATTTCGGGATGCTGGCCGTGCCCCTGCCCTACGGTGTCGTCGCGGCCGAGGTCATCCCGTGCGCGCTGCTGGTGGCGGCGGCCGCGATGGCCGAGGCCCAGGGCACGAACAGATTCTTCGGCAGCCGGCTCTCGCTGTGGCTCGGCAACATCTCGTACGCGTTGTTCATGTCGCACGCCATCGTCCTGTACTGGGGCCGGCCGTTCTTCCTCGGAGACCAGAAGTTCAGCACCCCGGTCGCGCTGGGTCTGGTCGCCCTGGCGGTCGCGCTGAGCATCCTGCTCGCCTGGGTGCTCTACGTCACCGTCGAGCGGCCGATCGTCCGGCGGTGGAGCACCTCCACCGCCGTCCGCCCGCAGCCCGCACCGGTGGTTACCTCGTCGGCCACCTGAACCGGTCCACCACGACCTGATGCGTATCCCGCCCGGGCGGGATACGCATCAGGTGTGCGGGCTGCCCCCGCGGCTCAGTCCCAGCGCACCGGCAGCCGGTGTACCCCGTAGATCGTCATGTCCGCGGCCACCGCGACCTCGTCCGCCCCGACCGCCAGACGCAGCCGCGGAAAACGCGCGAAGAGCGCGGAAAAGGCGACGCGCATCTCTATTCTGGCCAGTTGGGCGCCGAGGCACTGGTGGGCGCCGTGCCCGAACGCCAGATGGCCCGCCGCGTTGCGCGTTATATCAAATCTGTCGGGGTCGGCGAACCGTTCCGGATCGCGATTGGCCGCGTTCAGCGAAAGGGTCACGCTCTCGCCTCGGCGGATGACCTTGCCGTCGATCTCCACGTCTTCCAGCGCGGTGCGGACCGGCCCGATGTGGATGATCGTAAGATAGCGCAACAACTCCTCGACGGCACCGTCGAAGAGCCGTGGGTCTGCCTTCAGGGCGGCCAGTTGGTCGTCGGCGGTAAGAAGCGCGAAAGCGCCCAGGGCGAGCATGTTCGCGGTCGTCTCATAACCCGCCGCAAAAAGCAGGAAAGACATGCTCTTCAATTCCTGGACGGTTAGTTCCGCGATGGCCGCCAGGTTGCTCAGCAGATCGTCGCCGGGATGCGCGCGCTTGTCGAGCACGAGCTGGGTGACGAAGCTGTCCACGCTCTGGTGCGCCGCGACGATGTCCGCCACCGACGAGGTCATGTTGAGCAGCGTGGCCACGTTCCGCTGGAACTGTGCGCGTTCGGCGTACGGCACGCCGAGCAGCTCGCAGATGACCTGCGACGGGATGGGCAGGGCGAAGACCTCGAGGAGGTCGGCGCACGTGCCCGAGCGGTCCATGGCGTCGAGCTCGGCGTCGACGATCTCCCGGATCCGCGGTTCCAGCTGCCGGAGCCGGCGCGCGGTGAACTGGCTCATCAGCAGCCGGCGGTACCGGGTCTGCTCCGGCGGGTCGAGCCGGATGAAGTTGCCCGGGTCGGCCGGCACCCGGGGCTCTGGAACCGGCAGCGGAATAGGGGAGCGCAACAGCTCCTGGCGGGAGCTGAAACGGGAGTCCGCCAAAACCGCCCGGGCCGCCGAATGGCTGGTCACCAGCCAGCCGACATGACCGTCCGGAAACGTCATACGGGACACCGGACATTGCTGTTGGAGTTCTTTCAGGGGTGCCGGCGGGTCGAAGGGGTAAACCCTTTCGGTCGGCAGCGGAGGGGCATTCGAGACAACCTCTGTCATTGACTTCTCCCAAGCGCTGGTGGCCCGATCATGAACGCCGCAAGCCTAGGCTCGCCGTACAGATCGCCGGCGGTCCATCGGGAATGCCTGCGGCACCTAGGGGTCCGCCTAGGGGTATTCGCGTCAGGGGCGCTGTGTAACGCTCGCACTGCGACGCGTGTCATTTCCGTGAAGGAGTCGTGGTACCGGATGGTCTTCAATCCCGAGGGCGATTTCCTGCCGTTGATCCTGCCCGGAACCGGCTCGAGCGCCCGGCGGGCCGCGGCGCTGCGGGACGATCTGGCCGCCCGCACGGACTGGCAGCCGCAAGGGATAGCCCACGCGCTGGCCCGGCTCGCCGCGAGCCGGCACCCCTCGGCGCTGCGCGCCGCGCTCGTCGCCGGCGACCGCGAAGACCTGATGGGCCTGCTCGACGCGGTCGCCGCCGAGCACGACACCCCCGGCCTGGTGCAGGGCCGGCCGGTCGGCGACGAACGGGTCGCGTTCGTCTTCCCCGGCCAGGGTGCCCAGTGGGATGGGATGGCCGCGCAGCTGCTCGACGCGTCCCCCGTCTTCGCCCGCCGCGTCGACGAATGCGCGCAGGCACTCGAACCGTTCCTGGACTGGCCACTGCTGGACGTGCTGCGCGGCGATGCCCCGACGGAGACCCTACGCCGCACCGATGTGATCCAGCCCGCCCTGTACGCCACCGCCCTCGGACTGGTCGAGGTCTGGCGCGAGCGGGGCATCGAACCGGCCGCGGTCGTCGGCCACAGCATCGGCGAGGTCCCGGCGGCGGTGGTCGCCGGCGCACTCAGCCTCGACGACGGCGCCCGCATCATGGCGCTGTGGAGCCGGGCGCAGCAGACCCTGGTCGGGGCCGGCGCGATGGTCTCCGTCCTCGCCGCACCCGACGACACCCGGGAACTCGTCGAGCACTGGGGTGGCCGGCTGGTCGTCGGAGTCGTTAACGGCCCAGGCTCGGTCGTCGTCACCGGCGACGCCGACGCGGCCGAGGAACTCCTCCAGGTCTGCCACGACCGCGGCATCCACGCCCGGCGTGCGGCCGTCGCCCACGCGGCCCACTCCGACCACATCGAACGCATCATCCCCCGGATGCGCGCCGACCTCGCACCCATCGAGCCCCGGCCGGCCCAGCTGCCGATGTTCACCGCGTCCCAGGGCGGAGCGCTCGGCGCCACCCGCACCGACGCCGACTACTGGTGCCGGTGCCTGCGTACCATCGCCCGGTTCGACCAGGCCACCGAGGCCGCGCTCGACGCCGGCTACCGGATCGCGCTCGAGGTGAGTCCGCACCCGGTCCTCACCGCCGCCGTCATGCAGACCGCCGAGCGCTCGGGCCGCCCGGTGGCCGCCGTCGGCTCCCTGCGGCGCGGTCAGGGCGGAATGGACCGCATCGCCGCGTCGCTGGCCGAGCTCTACGTTGCCGGAGCCCCGCTGGACCCGGCGACCGTCTACGGCGGGTCGGCCGCCGAGCTCCCCGACGACCTGTGCCAGCGCCTGTACGAGCAGCACGCCGACGAAGTCCCACCGGGACCCTCCACCCTGGCCGCCGAGCTGATCGTCCGCTCCGTCGCCGACCAGTACCGCCGCCTGCTCGACCTGGTCCGGCGTGAGGTCGTCGCCCTAGGCGTGCCGGACTTCGCCGAGGAGCGGACGTTCGGCGAACTCGGCCTGGATTCGGTCACCGGTATGGCGATCCGCAACCGTGTGGCCGCCGCGACCGGCCTACGGATCCCGGCGACCGCGATCTTCGACTACCCAACCCCGCGACGCTTCGCCGAGTACCTCCGCGCCACGCTCGTACCCGGAGCCGACAGCACCGGAACCCCCGCCGACCGGCCACAACCCGCCGACGACAACGACCCCGTCGTCATCGTCGGATGGGGCTGCCGGCTCCCCGGGGGCATCAGCGACCCCGAGGACCTGTGGCCCCTGCTGCTCGACGGCGCCGACCTGGTGTCCGCTTTCCCCACCGACCGCGGCTGGGACCTCTCGGCCCACACCGAACCGCCCACCCGGCCCGGCGAGTACTACCAGGGCGAAGCCGGCTTCCTCTACGACGCGGACCGGTTCGACGCGGACTTCTTCGGCATCTCACCGCGCGAAGCCCTCGCCATGGACCCGCAGCAGCGGCTGCTGCTCGAAACCACCTGGGAGGTCTTCGAGCACGCAGGGATCGACCCCGGCACGCTGCGCGGCGGACGTACCGGCGTCTTCATCGGTGCCATGAACATGGACTACGGGCCACGGCTGGACGAGGGCTCAGGCCACGAGGGCTTCGCCTTCACCGGCAACACCATCAGCGTGCTCTCCGGCCGGATCTCCTACACGTTCGGGTTCGAGGGGCCAGCGGTGACGGTGGACACCGCGTGCTCGTCGTCCCTGGTGGCGCTGCACCTGGCGGTACAGGCGGTGCTGCGCGGTGAGTGCCCGATGGCGCTGGCCGGCGGCGTGACGGTGATGCCGAGCCTCGGCATGTTCGTCGAGTTCAGCGCGCACGGCAACTTGGCACCGGACGGGCGGTGCAAGTCGTTCGCGGCGGCGGCGGACGGTTTCGGCCTGTCCGAGGGTGTCGGCCTGGTGTTGGTGGAGCGGTTGTCGGATGCGCGTCGTCATGGGCATCGGGTGTTGGCGGTGGTGCGGGGTTCGGCGGTGAATCAGGATGGCGCGTCGAATGGTTTGACAGCGCCGAATGGTCCGTCGCAGCAGCGGGTGATTCGCCAGGCGTTGAGTGTGGCTGGTTTGACGTCGGCGGATGTGGATGTGGTGGAGGCTCATGGCACTGGTACTCGGTTGGGTGATCCGATCGAGGCGCAGGCGGTGTTGGCGACGTATGGCCAGGACCGGGCAACGCCGGTGTTGTTGGGGTCGGTGAAGTCGAATCTGGGTCATACGCAGGCCGCGGGTGGTGTCGCGGGTGTGATCAAGATGGTGTTGGCGATGCGTCATGGTGTGGTGCCACGGTCGCTGCACATCGATGAGCCGAGTCCGCATGTGGACTGGTCGGCTGGCGCGGTGCGGTTGGTGCGGGAGACCACGGTGTGGCCGGAGGTCGACCGGCCGCGTCGGGCGGGTGTGTCGTCGTTCGGAGTGAGTGGCACCAACGCCCACGTGGTGCTGGAACAAAGCCCCGAACCCGAACCGGTGTCTGGCCCGGAGCCTCGCCCGGAGTCGGGTCCGACGGTGTGGGTGGTGTCGGCCCGTTCGGTGGCGGGTCTGCGCGCCCAGGTTGACCGGTTGGCGTCGTTTGTGCAGGCCCGGCCGGAGTTGCCGCCGGGGATGGTCGCGGCGGGTTTGGTGCGGCGGCGGGCGTTGCTGCCGTACCGGGCCGTGGGTGTGGGTGCCACCGCGGGCGAGTTGATCGCCGGTTTACGTACCGCACCCGACCCGGCAGCGGCCGCGGCGGCTGGTGGTGGTGGTGTGGGGTGGTTGTTCACAGGTCAGGGCTCGCAGCGCCAGGGCATGGGTACGGGCTTGGCCACGCGGTTTCCGGTGTTCGCGGCGGAGTTCACACGGGTGTGTGGCCTGTTGGACGAGTTCCTGCCGCGACCGTTGGCTCAGGTGATCGCTGAAGGCGGCCCGCTGCTGGACCGCACGATGTACGCACAGGCGGCCGTGTTCGCGGTCCAGGTCGCGCAGGTGGCGTTGCTGCGCTCGTTCGGTGTGCGCCCGCAGGTGGTGTTGGGCCACTCGGTGGGCGAGTTCGCCGCGGCGGTGACCGCCGGGGTCCTCGACATGACGGACGCGTGCCGGCTGGTGGCGGCGCGGGGCCGGCTGATGGATGCCCTGCCAGCGGGCGGGGCGATGCTCGCGGTACACGCCGGCGAGCAGCAGGTCCGGCAATGGGTGACCGGATTGGACGTGGCGGCGGTCAACACCGCCGGGCAGGTGGTTCTCTCCGGAACGGAACCGGCCGTGGACGCGGCTGCCGGGCTGCTGGCGGGGTACGGGGTCAGAGCACGCCGACTGCGAGTGTCACACGCGTTTCACTCAGTGTTGATGGAGCCGATGCTCGCCGAGTTCGCGGACATCGCGGGCACCGTCACCTACCAACCGGCGCAGGTTCCGATGCTGTCAAGCGTGCGGGCCGGTGCTGATGTGAGCACCCCCGAATATTGGGTGCGGCATGTGCGCGACACAGTACGTTTCGCCGACGCGATCGCAGCCCTGGACACCCCGACCAATATCGAGGTGGGTCCGGACGCGACATTGACCGCGATGCTGACCGACCACCGGATCAGCCCGCTACTGCGCCGTGACGCCGACGAAGCCACCACCTACCTGAAGGCACTAGGCGACCTGCACACCGCCGGCATCCCGATCAACTGGGAACCGATCCTGCCAGCGACCGACCGGCAGGTGGACCTACCGACGTATGCCTTCCAACACCAGCGCTACTGGCTGGAACCGCGCTCCGCGACGAAGGAAACCGACGACCCGCAGTTGTGGTCCGCGGTGGAGAACGGCGAGATTCCGCTGGACGAAAGCCTCGCCGCACTGCTGCCGGCATTCACCTCGTGGCGGCAACGGCAGCGCGAGGAGTCGCGCCTGCGACAGTGGTGCTACCACGAGACTTGGACCAGCGTGCCGAGAGCGGCCCGCACCCGCCGCCCCGGCCGGTGGCTCGTCGTCTCCGGCGACGGTGACCCCGGCGGGTGGAGCGACCTGACCACGTCCGCACTCACCGCAGCCGGCGCCGAGGTCGTACCCCTCGTCGTCGAGCCGGTACCCGGCGAGGCCCTGCCGCTGCGACGGATCGCGGACGCCTGCGGCGACCCGTACGACGGTGTCCTGTCCCTGCTTGGCCTCGCCGAGACGGACCTGCCGGCGGCCACCGCGGTGCCCGCCGGCCTCGCCGGCGTCCTGACCCTGCTGCACGCCGCCCCCGGCAGCTCCCCGGACTCCCGCATCTGGGCGGCCACGAGCGGATGCGCCGAAAATCCAGCCCAGGCGGCGATATGGGGCTTCGGGCGGGTCGCCGCCCTGGAGCACCCCGGCCTCTGGGGCGGCCTGGTCGACCTGCCCGCCACCGCCGACCGGACCGGCGCGGAACGCCTCGTCGACGTGCTGCTGTCCGGCAACGACGAGGACCAGGTGGCGATCCGCCCGGCGGGCCTCTTCGCCCGCCGGCTCGACCGTCTGCCGCTGAACCGGCCCGCTGGCGGTGCACCGTGGGCGCCGCACGGCACCGTACTGATCACCGGAGGCACCGGCGCGCTCGGCAGTGCCGTCGCCCGATGGGTCGCGGCCGGCGGAGCCGACCATGTCGTGCTGGTCAGCCGACGCGGTCCGGCCGCGCCCGGCGCCGAGGACCTGGCGCGGGAACTGCGGGAACGAGGCACGACCGTTACCGTGCTGGCCTGCGACGCCACCGACCGGGAACAGGTCGCGGCCGCGCTGGAGACGGTGGGCCCGCTCTCCGCGGTCTTCCACGCCGCAGGGATCCTCGACGACGGCATCATCGAAGCACTGACGCTCCCGCGCCTCGACAGCGTCCTCACCGCCAAGGCCCGGGCGGCGAGCGTGCTCGACGAGCTGACCCGTGACCATCCACTCTCCGCGTTCGTGCTGTTCTCCTCGGTCGCGGGCAGCATCGGAACAGCGGGACAGGCCAACTACGCGGCCGCCAACGCGTACCTCGAGGCCCTGGGCCGGCGGATGCGAGACGCCGGACGGCCCGCGTTCGTGCTGTCCTGGGGTCCGTGGGCGGGCGCCGGCATGGCCGACGGCGTACGGGAACTCGGCCATGCAGGGTTCACCGCGCTCGCGCCGCAGCGCGCCCTGGCCGCCCTCCAGTACGTCCTCGATCGAGGTGAGGCAGCCGTCACGGTCGCCGACATCGACTGGGACACGTTCACCGGCTCATTCACCGCCACCCGGCCCAGCCCGTTGCTGGCCCGGCTCGCCAGCACCCCGACCCACGCGCCGGTGCGCGGCTCGACGGCCACCGGCGCGGGCGGCGCCCTCGCGGACCAGCTCGGCGGTCTCGACGCGATGACCCGCAAGGAACGGCTGCGGGATCTCGTACGGGAGCAGACCGCGACCGTGCTCCGGCAGCCGGACCCCGGCCGGATCGACATGGAACGCCCGTTCAAGGATCTCGGCTTCACATCGCTGAGCTCCGTGGAGCTGCGCAACCAGCTGATGGCCGTCGTGGGCAGCTCCCTCCCTGCGACGCTGGTCTTCGACTACCCGTCTCCCGCCGCGCTGGCTGGGTATCTCGATGAGGTGCTGTTCGGCGGCGGGCAGTCGGTGTCCGCGTCGGTGGTGGCGGCTGCGCCCGATGGCGATCCGATTGTGATCGTTGGTATGGCGTGTCGGTTTCCGGGTGGGGTGTCGTCGCCGGATGAGTTGTGGGATCTGGTGGTCGGGGAGCGGGACGCGATCGGTGGTTTTCCGCTCGATCGTGGTTGGGATGTGGACCGGCTGTTTGATCCGGATCCTGATCGGGCGGGTAGGAGCTATGCGCGTGAGGGTGGTTTCCTTTACGACGCTGCGGAGTTCGACGCCGGCCTGTTTGGGATCTCGCCGCGGGAGGCGTTGGCGATGGATCCGCAGCAGCGGTTGCTGCTGGAGACCTCGTGGGAGGTCCTCGAACGAGCCGGAATCGACCCGCACAGCATGCGGGGTAGCGCGACGGGCGTGTTCGTCGGAAGCAACGGCCAGGACTATCGCCCGGCCGACGCGAACGTATCCCCCGAAGTGGAGGGCCACCTGCTGACCGGCAACGCGGCCAGCGTCGTTTCGGGGCGGGTGGCGTATTCGTTCGGTTTTGAGGGTCCGGCGGTGACGGTGGATACGGCGTGTTCGTCGTCGTTGGTGGCGTTGCATTTGGCTGTGCAGGCGTTGCGGTCGGGGGAGTGTGATCTGGCGCTGGCCGGCGGGGTGACGGTCATGTCCACGCCGGGGGTGTTCGTGGAGTTTTCCCGGCAGCGTGGGCTGGCCGCGGACGGGCGGTGTAAGTCGTTCGCGGCGGCGGCGGACGGTACGGGTTGGTCCGAGGGTGTCGGCCTGGTGTTGTTGCAGCGTCTGTCGGAGGCGCGGCGTTCCGGTCGTCGTGTCCTGGCGGTGGTGCGGGGTTCGGCGGTGAATCAGGATGGCGCGTCGAATGGTTTGACAGCGCCGAATGGTCCGTCGCAGCAGCGGGTGATTCGCCAGGCGTTGAGTGTGGCCGGTTTGACGTCGGCGGATGTGGATGTGGTGGAGGCTCATGGCACTGGTACTCGGTTGGGTGATCCGATCGAGGCGCAGGCGGTGTTGGCGACGTATGGCCAGGACCGGACAATCCCGGTGTTGTTGGGGTCGGTGAAGTCGAATCTGGGTCATACGCAGGCCGCGGCGGGTGTCGCGGGTGTGATCAAGATGGTGTTGGCGATGCGTCATGGTGTGGTGCCACGGTCGCTGCACATCGATGAGCCGAGTCCGCATGTGGACTGGTCGGCTGGCGCGGTGCGGTTGGCGAGCGAGACCACGGTGTGGCCGGAGGTCGACCGGCCGCGTCGGGCGGGTGTGTCGTCGTTCGGAGTGAGTGGCACCAACGCCCACGTGGTGCTGGAACAAAGCCCCGAACCCGAACCCGGCCCGGTGTCCGATGGGCCTGAGCCGGAGTGGGTGTCTGGTGGGTTGGGTCCGACGGTGTGGGTGGTGTCGGCCCGTTCAGCGGCGGGCCTGCACGCCCAGGTCGACCGGTTGGCGTCGTTTGTGCAGGCCCGGCCGGAGTTGCCGCCGGGGATGGTCGCGGCGGGTTTGGTGCGACGGCGGGCGTTGCTGCCGTACCGGGCTGTGGGCGTGGGTGCCACCGCGGGCGAGTTGATCGCTGGTTTGCGTACCGCACCCGACCCGGCAGCAGCGGCGGCTGGTGGTGGTGTGGTGTGGGTGTTCGCGGGTCAGGGCTGGCAGTGGCAGGGCATGGGCCGGCAGTTGATGACCGAGTCGGTGGTGTTCGCCGAGGCGATGGCGGAGTGTGACGCGGCGTTACGGCCGTGGACCGGACGGTCGGTGCTGGATGACCACGACGGTGACGTGCGTGTGGTGCAGCCGCTGATGTGGGCGGTGATGGTGTCACTGTCCCGGGTGTGGCGTTCGTTGGGCGTGTACCCGTCAGCGGTGATCGGTCATTCCCAGGGTGAGTTGGCTGCCGCGGTAGCGGCGGGAGCGCTGTCGCTGGCTGAAGGCGCACGGATCGTGGCGGTGCGCGCCGCGGTGATCGCCGAAACACTGTCCGGTCGGGGCGGAATGCTGTCAGTCGCGTTGCCCGAGACGCGGGTACGTGAGTTGGTCGACGGTGTGCCCGGAGTCGACGTAGCGGCGGTGAACGGCCCGGGATTGTGCGTGGTCTCCGGTGACCGCGCCGCCGTGGAATCGATTGACTGGGGCCAGGCACGAACGCGGTGGGTTGATGTGGACTACGCCTCGCACTCGGTTCAGGTGGAGACGGCCGAGGAGTTGTTGTCACAACGGTTGGGTGTTGTGGAATTCCAGGCAGGGCAGGTGCCCTGGTACTCGACGGTGACCGGTGAGCTGATCGATCCAGCAGGACTCGACGCCGGGTACTGGTTTACGAACCTACGCGCCGAAGTGCGGTTCGAAGCAGCGGTACGCGCGGCGGTACGCGACGGCCGTGACCGGTTCCTGGAAGTGTCCGGACACCCGGTGCTACTGCCAGGCATCACCACGACACTCGGTGACATACCCGCAGTGGTGAGCGGAACGTTGCAGCGCGACCGAGGTGGTCTGATCGAGGTGTTACGCGCAGCCGCCGTATTGCACACCGCCGGCATCCCGATCAACTGGGAACCGATCCTGCCAGCGACCGACCGGCAGGTGGACCTACCGACATATGCCTTCCAACACCAGCGCTACTGGCTGGACCCGGCCGGTGACGGCGGCTGGCGGGGTTCTGCGGTGCGGTTGGCTGATGGTGGTGTGGTGGTGTCAGCGACGGTGTCGTTGGCGCGGCAGCCGTGGCTGGCCGATCACGCGGTCAACGGTGTGGTACTCGTGCCCGGCACCGGATTCGTGGACTGGGCCGTGCACGCCGGTGACCTGGCCGGGACGCCGGTGCTGCGGGAACTAACCGTGCAGACCCCACTGGTCCTCGACACAACCAGCACAGTCGAGATGCAGACCACGGTGAGCGCTGACCATCAGGTCGCCATCTACTCGCGTGCTGATCAGGACCAACCATGGACCTGCCACGCCACCGGCCTGCTCGGCCCGACGGTGGCCGAACCCATCCCCGACGATGCGTCGTGGCCGCCGGCCGGGGCGACGCCCGTGGCGACCGCGGGTTTCTACGACGCGTTGGCCGTCCGTGGTTACGAGTACGGGCCGGTTTTCCAGGGGCTGGACCGTTTGTGGCAGGCGGGCGACGAGTTTTACGCCGAGGTCCGGCTGCCGGACTCCGAGCACCAGAACGTCGCCGGTTTCACCATCCACCCGGCACTGCTGGACGCCGCCCTGCACACCGCCGCCCTGTCCGACGACGGCTCGCCGGTGTTGCTGCCGTTCGCGTGGCAGGACGTGTGTGTGTATGCCACCGGTGCGACGCGGGTGCGGGTGCGGATGCGCGCCAACGACCAGCGGGTCTCTCTGACGTTGACCGACATGTCCGGGGGTGTGGTCGCCACGATCGGATCGCTTGCTCTACGCGCGTTGCCGGATCAGCCGGTCACCCGCACCACCCGGGACTTGTATGTGGTGGACTGGGTTGACGCCGGCCGAGCCCAGACGGACCGCGAGGTAGTCCCGGCCAGCCAGCGGGGCGGTGAGGCGGGTCTGCCGGTGTGGGACTGCACCGGGGTTGGTCTGCACGAGGTGTTGGCCGGGGTGCAGCAGCGGCTGGCCGACGATCAGCAGCGTTGGCTGGTCCTCGTCCCGGGCGGTCAGGACGTCCCCGGGGCGGCTGCGGTGTGGGGGCTGTTGGCGTCCGCGCAGAGTGAACATCCGGGCCGGTTCGTGTTGGTTGACGCGGCCGATGCCAACCTGGCCCGGGCAGCGGTCGCTGTGTGTGACGAACCGCAGCTACGTGTCGACGGGAACGGGTCCATCCGGGTACCCCGGCTGGTTCGCGTTCGCGCGCCGGGTGGTGACGAGCCGGTGGACTTCGGTGCCGGCCCGGTGTTGATCACTGGTGGTACCGGCACGCTTGGTGGTCTGCTGGCCCGGCATCTGGCCCGCGAGCATGGTGTCACCGATCTGCTGCTGGTCTCCCGGCGCGGCCCCCACGCACCAGGCGCCGAGGACCTGACCAAGGACCTGCGCGACACCGGCGCCCAGGCACGGATCATCGCCTGCGACCTGACCAACCGGCAAGCACTGGCGGCACTGCTCGCCGAACACACCCCGACCGCGGTCATCCACGCGGCGGGTGTGCTCGACGACGCCACCATCACCAACCTCACCCCTGCCCAGCTCGACACGGTCCTGAACAGCAAGGCCCGGACCGCCGAGTACCTGCACGAGCTGACCCGCGACCGGGACCTGCACGCGTTCGTCCTGTTCTCCTCCGCCGCCGGGGTGTTCGGCTCGGCCGGGCAGGCCAACTACGCCGCCGCGAACGCGTACCTCGACGCCCTGGCTCGGCTGCGCCGCACGTCGGGGCTCCCGGCGCAGTCGCTGGCGTGGGGTTTCTGGGACAGCGAGAGCTCGATGACCGGTTCGGCGGACCGGGAACGGCTGGAACGGTCGCGGGTGCTGCCGATCGGCAACGATCAGGGCCTCCGGTTGTTCGATGCCGCGCTGCGGGTGGACACACCAGTGGTGGTGCCGGTGCGGTTGCGGCTGACCGGATCAACGGCTCCGATACCGCCGCTGCTGTCGCAGCTGGTGCGAGTGGCACGGCCTGCGGCGTCCGCCGTGCGGGAAGAGTCGCCGGGCGTACGCCGGCTGACCGGGCTCGCGGCGGAGCACCGCCGGGCCGAGCTGCTGCGGCTGGTGTGCGCGCAGACCGCTTCGGTGCTGGGCTTCCCGGACGGCGACCGGATCGACGCCGGGTCGCCGTTCCGGGAAATGGGGTTCGACTCACTGACAGCGGTGGACCTGCGCAACCGCCTGGCGCCGCAACTGGGAGTTCGACTGCCCGCCACGCTCGTCTTCGACTATCCGTCTCCGGCCGCGCTGGCCGGGCACCTGGACGAACTGGTGTTCGGCGCGGAGCGGCCGGCCTCGGCGCCGGTGGTGGCCGCCGCCGCGGACGACGACCCGATCGTGATCGTCGGTATGGCGTGTCGGTTCCCGGGCGAGGTGTCGTCTCCGGAGGACCTGTGGCGACTGCTCTCCCGAGGCGAGGACGCCATCGGCGAGCTGCCCACCGATCGGGGCTGGGACCTGTCGTCGCTTTACGACCCGGCGGGAGAGAAGTCAGGAACCGCTTACACCCGGCACGGTGGCTTCCTTCCGGACGCCGCGGAGTTCGACGCCGATCTGTTCGGGATCTCGCCGCGGGAGGCGCTGGCGATGGATCCGCAGCAGCGGTTGCTGCTGGAGGCTTCGTGGGAGGTCCTCGAACGGGCCGGGATCGATCCGCTGAGTTTGCGGGGGAGCCGGACCGGGGTGTTCGCGGGGTTGATGTATCACGATTACGGGTCGCGGGTGCGGGTGGTGCCGCCGGAGTTGGAGGGGTATTTCACCAACGGTAATGCGGGCAGTGTGGCGTCGGGCCGGGTGGCGTATTCGTTCGGTTTCGAGGGTCCGGCGGTGACCGTGGATACCGCCTGCTCGTCGTCGTTGGTGGCCCTGCACCTGGCCGTGCAGGCGTTACGGTCGGGGGAGTGTGATCTGGCACTGGCCGGCGGGGTGTCGGTCATGTCCACGCCCGAGGTGCTGGTGGAGTTTTCCCGGCAGCGTGGGCTGGCCGCGGACGGGCGGTGTAAGTCGTTCGCGGCGGCAGCGGACGGCGCGGGCTTCTCCGAGGGTGTCGCTCTGGTGTTGGTGGAGCGGTTGTCGGATGCGCGTCGTCATGGGCATCGGGTGTTGGCGGTGGTGCGGGGTTCAGCGGTGAATCAGGATGGCGCGTCGAATGGTTTGACAGCCCCGAATGGTCCGTCGCAGCAGCGGGTGATTCGCCAGGCGTTGAGTGTGGCCGGGTTGACGTCGGCGGATGTGGATGTGGTGGAGGCTCATGGCACTGGTACTCGGTTGGGTGATCCGATCGAGGCGCAGGCGGTGTTGGCGACGTATGGCCAGGACCGGACAACGCCGGTGTTGTTGGGGTCGGTGAAGTCGAATCTGGGTCATACGCAGGCCGCGGCGGGTGTCGCGGGTGTGATCAAGATGGTGTTGGCGATGCGTCATGGTGTGGTGCCACGGTCGCTGCACATCGATGAGCCGAGTCCGCATGTGGACTGGTCGGCTGGCGCGGTGCGGTTGGTGCGGGAGACCACGGTGTGGCCGGAGGTCGACCGGCCGCGTCGGGCGGGTGTGTCGTCGTTCGGAGTGAGTGGCACCAACGCCCACGTGGTGCTGGAACAAAGCCCCGAACCCGAACCGGTGTCCGATGGGCCTGAGTCGGGTCCGGGGTTGGGTCCGGAGTTGGGTCCGACGGTGTGGGTGGTGTCGGCCCGTTCAGCGGCGGGTCTGCGCGCCCAGGTCGACCGGTTGGCGTCGTTTGTGCAGGCCCGACCGGAGTTGCCGCCGGGAATGGTCGCGGCGGGTCTGGTGCGGCGGCGGGCGTTGCTGCCGTACCGGGCCGTGGCTGTGGGTGCCACCGCGGGCGAGTTGATCGCCGGTTTGCGTACCGCACCCGAACCGGCAGCAGCGGCAGCGGCGGCGGCTGGTGGTGGTGTGGTGTGGGTGTTCGCGGGTCAGGGCTGGCAGTGGCAGGGCATGGGCCGGCAGTTGATGACCGAGTCGGTGGTGTTCGCCGAGGCGATGGCGGAGTGTGACGCGGCGTTACGGCCGTGGACCGGACGGTCGGTGCTGGATGACCACGACGGTGACGTGCGTGTGGTGCAGCCGCTGATGTGGGCGGTGATGGTGTCACTGTCCCGGGTGTGGCGTTCGTTGGGCGTGTACCCGTCAGCGGTGATCGGTCATTCCCAGGGTGAGTTGGCTGCCGCGGTAGCGGCGGGAGCGCTGTCGCTGGCTGAAGGCGCACGGATCGTGGCGGTGCGCGCCGCGGTGATCGCCGAAACACTGTCCGGTCGGGGCGGAATGCTGTCAGTCGCGTTGCCCGAGACGCGGGTACGTGAGTTGGTCGACGGTGTGCCCGGAGTCGACGTAGCGGCGGTGAACGGCCCGGGATTGTGCGTGGTCTCCGGTGACCGCGCCGCCGTGGAATCGATTGACTGGGGCCAGGCACGAACGCGGTGGGTTGATGTGGACTACGCCTCGCACTCGGTTCAGGTGGAGACGGCCGAGGAGTTGTTGTCACAACGGTTGGGTGTTGTGGAATTCCAGGCAGGGCAGGTGCCCTGGTACTCGACGGTGACCGGTGAGCTGATCGATCCAGCAGGACTCGACGCCGGGTACTGGTTTACGAACCTACGCGCCGAAGTGCGGTTCGAAGCAGCGGTACGCGCGGCGGTACGCGACGGCCGTGACCGGTTCCTGGAGGTGTCCGGACACCCGGTGCTACTGCCAGGCATCACCACGACACTCGGTGACATACCCGCAGTGGTGAGCGGAACGTTGCAGCGCGACCGAGGTGGTCTGATCGAGGTGTTACGCGCAGCCGCCGTATTGCACACCGCCGGCATCCCAGTCGACTGGAATCCGGTCCTGCCAGCGACCGACCGGCAGGTGGACCTACCGACGTATGCCTTCCAACACCAGCGCTACTGGCTGGACCCGGCCGGTGAGCAGGACAGTTGGCGGGGTTCTGCGGTGCGGTTGGCTGATGGTGGTGTGGTGGTGTCAGCGACGGTGTCGTTGGCGCGGCAGCCGTGGCTGGCCGATCACGCGGTCAACGGTGTGGTACTCGTGCCCGGCACCGGATTCGTGGACTGGGCCGTGCACGCCGGCGACCTGATCGGTGCGCCGGTGCTGCGGGAGTTGACCGTGCAGACCCCACTGGTACTCGATACGACCGGCACGGTCGAGGTGCAGACCACGGTGGGCGCTGACCATCAGGTCGCGATTTACTCGCGTGCTGGTGAGGAGCAGCCGTGGATTTGCCACGCCACCGGGGTGCTTGCGGAGGCCGCCGAGAGTGGTGTTCCCGAGGCCGATGCGTCGTGGCCGCCGGCTGGGGCGGCCCCGATTCGGTTGGAGGGCTTTTACGACCGGCTGGCCGGGGTGGGTTTGCAGTATGGGCCGGTGTTCCAGGGTGTGCAGGCGGCTTGGCGTGACGGCGAAGACCTTGTTGCTGAGGTTGTCCTGGACGAGACCGGTCGGGAGCAGGTTGACCACTTTGGGGTGCATCCGGCGTTGCTGGATGCCGCGTTGCATGTGGCGGCGCTCGGTATGCCGGATGGTCCTGCCGAGCCGCTGTTGCCGTTCGCGTGGCAGGACGTGTGTGTGTATGCCACCGGTGCGACGCGGGTGCGGGTGCGGATGCGCGCCGACGACCAGCGGGTCTCTCTGACGTTGACCGACATGTCCGGGGGTGTGGTCGCCACGGTCGGATCGCTTGCTCTTCGCGTGTTGCCGGATGAGCCGGTGACCCGCACCACCCGGGACTTGTATGTGGTGGACTGGGTTGACGCCGGCCGAGCCCAGACGGACCGCGAGGTAGTCCGGGCCAGCCAGCGGGGCGAGGCGGGTCTGCCGGTGTGGGACTGCACCGGGGTTGGTCTGCACGAGGCGTTGGCCGGGGTGCAGCAGCGGCTGGCCGACGATCAGCAGCGTTGGCTGGTCCTCGTCCCGGGCGGTCAGGACGTCCCCGGGGCGGCTGCGGTGTGGGGGCTGTTGGCGTCCGCGCAGAGTGAACATCCGGGCCGGTTCGTGTTGGTCGACGCGGCCGATGCCAACCTGGCCCGGGCAGCGGTCGCTGTGTGTGACGAACCGCAGCTACGTGTCGACGGGAACGGGTCTATCCGGGTACCCCGGCTGGTTCGCGTTCGCGCGCCGGGTGGTGACGAGCCGGTGGGCTTCGGTGCCGGCCCGGTGTTGATCACTGGTGGTACCGGCACGCTTGGTGGTCTGCTGGCCCGGCATCTGGCCCGCGAGCATGGTGTCACCGATCTGCTGCTGGTCTCCCGGCGCGGCCCCCACGCCCCCGGCACGGGCGAGCTGGCCAAGGACCTGCGCGAGGCCGGCGCCCAGGCACGGATCGTCGCGTGTGACCTGACCGACCGGGACGAGCTGGCGGCACTGCTGGATGAGCACTGTCCCAGCGCGGTGATCCATGCGGCGGGTGTGCTCGACGACGCCACCATCACCAACCTCACCCCTGCCCAGCTCGACACGGTGTTCACGGCCAAGGCGGTCACCGCGGGATACCTGCACGAGCTGACCCGCGACCGGAACCTGCACGCGTTCGTCCTGTTCTCCTCCGCTTCCGGGGTGTTCGGCTCGGCCGGGCAGGCCAACTACGCCGCCGCGAACGCCTACCTCGACGCCCTGGCCCGACAACGACGCGAGCAGGGAGCGCCGGCACTGTCGCTGGCCTGGGGACTGTGGGAAACCACCAGCGCCATGACCGCCACCGTCGACACCACCCGGGCATACAACGGTGTCCTGGCAATGACCGACCAGCACGCACTCACCCTCTTCGACACCGCACTGCACACCGACCACCCCGTCCTCGTGACGGCCAGGCTCGATCTGCGCCCGCGTACCGGCATCAACCCCGTCCCCCTGCTGGCGGCCCTGCTGCCCGCCCAGCGACGAGTCGTCGCCGGGGACGCCCCGGACCGGACCGGCGGGACGCGGGCCCGGCTAGCTCGCCGGGACGCCGACGGTCGACGGTCTGGCCTGCTGGACCTGGTCCGGGCGCAGACCGCCCAGGTGCTGGGCCACGCCTCGGTCGCCGCGATCGGACCCGGACGGCCTTTCAAGGATCTCGGCTTCGACTCGCTGACCGCCATCGAACTGCGTAACCGGCTCAGCGTGGAGACCGAGCTGCGGCTGCCCGCGACCCTGGTGTTCGACCACCCGACACCCGCCGCCCTGGCCGAGCACCTGCGGGCTGAGCTGTTCGGTGCGGCGGAGCAGCCGGCCGTCGTGGCCGAACTGTCCCAGCTGGAGACCGCCCTCGCCGCGGTGGTCGAGGGCGGTGCCGACGAGCTGGACGCCGCCCTGCGCCACGACATCACCGTCCGCTTGAAAGCGCTGACCGCGATGTGGAGCGATCTGCGGCGCCACGGCGACAAGCCGGACATCGGCGAGCGGTTGGAGGACGCCAGCGACGACGAGATCTTCCAGTTCATCGACAGCAAGTTCGGTACCTCCTGACGGCACCGGCCCGTCCCGGCCAGAAACTTGGGTGACCATATGTCGAACGAAGCCAAGCTCCGCGAGTACCTCCGGCGCGTCACCGCCGAACTGCGGGACACCGACGAGCGTCTGCAGCAGATGCAGGCCAGGGCGGCCGAGCCGATCGCTGTCATCGGCATCTCCTGCCGATTCCCGGGCGGCGTCACCTCGCCCGAGGAGCTGTGGCGCCTGCTGGCCGAGGGCGGCGACGTCGTGTCAGAGTTTCCCACCGACCGGGGCTGGGACGTGCACTCCCTCTATGACCCGTCCGGGGAACGGCCGGGAACCATCCACGCGCGGACCGGCGGCTTCCTTTACGACGCCGCCGACTTCGACGCCGAGTTCTTCGGCATCTCGCCGCGCGAGGCACTGGCCATGGACCCGCAGCAGCGGCTGCTGCTGGAGACCGCGTGGGAGGTGTTCGAACGGGCCGGGATCGATCCCCATTCGGTACGGGGCAGCCGCACCGGGGTCTTCGCCGGCCTCATGTACCACGACTACGCCGCGCGGCTGCCCGAGATGCCGGCCAACGTCGAGGGATACCTGGGCAACGGCAACGCCGGGAGCGTCGCCTCCGGCCGGATCGCGTACGCGCTGGGCCTCGAAGGTCCCGCGGTGACCGTCGACACGGCCTGCTCATCCTCCCTGGTCGCCCTGCACCTGGCAACGCAGGCGCTGAGGTCCGGGGAGTGCTCGCTCGCGATTGCCGGCGGCGTCACCGTGATGTCCACCCCCGACGTCTTCGTCGAGTTTTCCCGGCAGCGTGGCCTGGCGAAAGACGGCCGGTGTAAGCCGTTCGCCGCGGCGTCCGACGGCGCCGGCTTCTCTGAGGGCGTCGGCCTGGTGCTGGTCGAACGGCTCTCCGACGCGATCCGCAACGGCCACGAGGTACTCGGCCTGATCCGCGGCTCCGCGGTCAACCAGGACGGCGCCTCGAACGGGCTCACCGCCCCGAACGGGCCGGCGCAGCAGCGCGTCATCCGGGAGGCGCTCGCCGCCGCCCGGCTGGACACCAGCGACGTCGACGCGGTGGAGGCGCACGGCACCGGGACGAACCTCGGTGACCCGATCGAGGCGCAGGCGCTGATCGCCACGTATGGCCAGAACCGGCCGGCCGACCGGCCGCTGTGGCTCGGATCCGTCAAGTCGAACCTCGCGCACACCCAGGCGGCCGCCGGCATCGCCGGCGTCATCAAGATGCTGCTGGCCATGCGGCACGGGATGCTGCCGCAGTCGCTGCACATCGACCAGCCGACCCCGCACGTCGACTGGACCGCCGGATCGGTGGCCCTGCTCCGCGAGGCGGTCCGCTGGCCGGAGACCGGACGTCCGCGCCGCGCCGCGGTGTCGTCGTTCGGCATCAGCGGCACCAACGCGCACGTGGTGCTCGAGCAGGCGCCACCGCCGACCGGCACCGAGCCCGGGCCAGGCGTCGACGGCCCGCTGCCGTGGGTGTTGTCCGCGCGCAGCGGCCCGGCGCAGCGGGCCCAGGCCGGCCGTCTGCTCGACCTGCTGCGCGACCGGCCCGACCTCGACCTCACCGACCTCGCCCACTCGCTGCTGACCACCCGCGCGGCGCTGGAACACCGCGCCGTCGTGTGCGGCCGGTCCCGGGAGGACCTGGTCCGGGGACTGGAGTCACTGGTACGGGACGAGCCGGCACCCCATGTCGCCACGGGAAGCACCGAGGCGGACCGCCGAGTGGTCTTCCTCTTCCCCGGCCAGGGAGCCCAGTGGCAGGGCATGGGCGCCGAGCTCATCCGGACCTCGCCCGTGTTCGCCCGTACGATCGCCGAGTGCGAGGCCGCGCTGGCACCGTACACCGACTGGTCGCTGTCGGACGTCCTCAACGGCGAGCCCGGCGCCCCAGGGTACGAGCGCATCGACGTCGTGCAGCCGGCGCTGTTCGCGGTCATGGTGGGCCTCGCCGAGCTGTGGCGCTCGTACGGCGTCCGCCCGGCCGCAGTGGTCGGTTCCAGCCAAGGCGAGGTGGCGGCGGCGTACATCGCCGGCGCGCTCAGCCTCCAGGACGCCACACGCATCATCGCCGAGCGCAGCAAACTGTTCGGCGCGGCACTCGTCGGCAACGGTGCCGTCGCGTCCGTCGCCGCGTCCCGCGCGCAGGTGGCCGAGGCGTTGGCCGAATGGCAGGACCGGCTCGTGATCGCCGGCGTCAACGGGCCGCGGTCCACGACCGTCGCCGGTGACGTCGCCTCGCTCACCGCGTTCGTCGCCGACCGTGAGGCGGCGGGCTGGCAGGCGCGGGTGGTCCCGGCGACCGTCGCGTCGCACTGCGCCCAGGTGGACCCGCTGCACGACCGACTGGTGGGCTCACTCACCGGCGTGTCGGCGCGCACCGGCGACGTCGCCTTCTACTCGACCGTGACCGGCACGCCGCTGGACACCGCCGAGCTGGGCCCGGATTACTGGTTCGAGAACGCTCGCCGACCAGTCGACCTGATGGGCGCGGTCCGCTCCCTGATCGACGACGGGCATGACGCCTTCATCGAGATCAGCGCGCATCCGGTCCTCTCCGCCGCGGTCCAGGAAACCGCCGAGGAGATCGGCGCGGACGTCCGCACCCTGCACTCGCTGCGGCGGGACGCCGGCGGACCCGACCGCTTCCTGCTCTCGCTCGCCGAGGCGTACGTGTGCGGAGTGCCCGTCGCTCTTCCCACCCTGTTCGAGGGCGCCGGCGCGCGGCGGATCGCGCTACCGACGTACGCCTTCCAGCGTGAACGGTTCTGGCTGGAGACCGACGCCGCACCGGGCACCACCAGGCAGCCGGACGCCGGGTTCTGGAACGCCGTCGAAGACGGCGACCTCGACCGGATCGCTGCCGACCTGGGCGTCGGCCCGGAGCAGCACGGCTCGCTCGCCGCGCTGCTGCCCGCGCTGACCTCCTGGCGCCGCCGACAGCGCGAACGCGCCGGCATCGAGCGATGGATGTACGACGTCACCTGGATCCTCCGGTCCGCACCGGCCGGGCGGCTCACCGGCCACTGGCTGCTGGTCGTGCCGAGCGAGGACCAGCAAGGTTGGACGACGGCTGTCGCCGCCGCCCTGGCCCGGGCCGGTGCCGAGGTGGTCACGCTCAGGTCGGCCGGTGAGGCCGCTGCCGACCTGATCAGCGGGCAGAGCCTCGCCGGCGCGCTGTCCCTGCTCGGCCTCGACGAGTCGCCTCATCCCCTGGCGCCGGCGGTGCCGCGCGGCCTCGCCGAGACGCTCGACCTGCTGCGAGCGCTCGAGGACGCGCCGACCCCCACACCCCTGTGGACGCTGACGCGGGGCGCTGTGGCGGCCGGCAGCAACGAGTACGTCACCCGGCCCGCGCAGGCGCTGCTCTGGGGTCTGGGCCGGACCGCCGCGCTGGAGATGCCGCAGAACTGGGCGGGCCTGATCGACCTGCCCGATTCGCCGGACACGGGAGCGACCGACCGGCTGGTGGACATCCTCGCCGGTGGCGTCCCGGACGATGACCAGTTCGCCATCCGGCCGAGCGGTGTCCTCGCCCGCCGGCTCATCCGCAGCTCCGCCGCCGAGCACACCCGGTGGCGGCCGGACGGCACCGTACTGGTCACCGGAGGCCTCGGCGGTGTCGGCGCCAACGTCGCTCGGTGGCTGGCGCGACAGGGCGCCCCCCGTCTCGTGCTGACCGGTCGCCGGGGCGCCGCCACGCCCGGCGCCGCCGACCTCGAGGCCGAACTCGCCGGGCTCGGGACGACCGTCACCGTGGCAGCCTGCGACGTGGCCGACCGCGACCAGGTCGCGCGGCTGATCGCCGGCCTCGATCCGGAGGTCCCGCTGCGGGCCGTCTTCCACGCCGCAGGCGTCGGCGACACCGGTGCGCTCGCCAGCACCGGCCCGGCTGACCTGGAGGAACTGCTCGCGGCCAAAGTCAGCGGGGCCCGGCACCTCGACGAACTCACCCGCGACCATCCGCTGACCGCCTTCGTGCTGTTCTCGTCCGGTGCCGGCATCTGGGGCAGCAGCAACCAGGGCGCGTACGCCGCCGCAAACGCCTTCCTCGACGCCTTCGCGTCCTGGCGACGCGGTGCCGGACGCACCGCCACCGCGATCGCCTGGGGTGCCTGGTCCGGCGCGGGCATGGCCGACGGTACGGCCCGGGACCAGCTGAACGACTGGGGGCTGCGCTCCATGCCGGTCGACCGGGCGATGGCGGCCCTCGACGCCGTGCTCGCTGCGGACCGGACCACCGCGACGGTCGCCGACATCGACTGGGAGCGCTTCGCCGCGACGTTCGCCGTGGCGCGACGGACGTCGCTGTTCGACGTCATCGGCGAGCGGCGCCCGGCCGACGGCGAGCCGCACGGCACGGGGTCTCCGGAGGTGGTCTCGCGGCTGCGCGGCCTCGGCGCCGCCGAGCAGCGTCAGGTCCTGCTCGACCTCGTGCTCGGTCACACCGCGGCGGTCCTCGGCCATGAATCGGCCGAACGGCTCGACACCCGCCGGGCGTTCAAGGAGCAGGGCTTCGACTCGCTCACCGCGGTGGAACTGCGCAACCGGCTGCGCCGGGCCACCGGCCTCACCCTGCCGACCACCGTGGTGTTCGACCATCCCACCCCGACAGCGATGGCCGACCACCTCCGGGCCGAGCTCTTCGGCGACTCCGTACCGGCCGGGACCACGGCGGCGGAAACCGTCGCACCCGACGAGGACCCGATCGTCATCGTCGGCATGGCGTGCCGCTTCCCGGGCGGCATCCGGTCCGCGGACGACCTGTGGCGGATGCTGATCGCGGAGGGCGACGTGATTTCGCCGTTCCCCACCGACCGCGGCTGGGACCTCGACGCCCTCTACCACCCGGACCCGGAACATCTCGGCACCACGTACCTGCGGGAGGGCGGTTTCCTCGACGACGCCACCGACTTCGACGCCGGGTTCTTCGGCATCTCTCCCCGGGAGGCGCTGGCGATGGATCCGCAGCAGCGGCTGCTCCTGGAGACTTGCTGGGAGGTGTTCGAAGAGGCCGGCATCGACCCGGAGACGATGCGCGGCACGCCCACCGGCGTCTTCGTCGGCAACAACGGGCAGGACTACACGATCGGCCTGCGGACCATCCCCGAGGAGGTCGAGGGCCACCTGCTGATCGGCAACGCGGCCAGCGTCGTCTCGGGGCGGGTGGCGTACACGTTCGGTTTCGAGGGTCCGGCGGTGACGGTGGATACCGCCTGCTCGTCGTCGTTGGTGGCCCTGCACCTGGCCGTGCAGGCGCTGCGGTCGGGCGACTGCCGGATGGCCGTCACCGGCGGTGTCACCGCGATGTTCAGCCCACGCGCGTTCGTGGAGTTCTCTCGGCAACGCGGGCTGGCCGCGGACGGCCGGTGCAAGTCGTTCGCCGCGGCGGCGGACGGCACGGGGTGGTCCGAAGGCGTCGGCCTAGTGCTGCTGGAACGGCTGTCCGACGCCCGCCGCTCCGGGCATCGGGTGCTCGCGGTGGTGCGGGGCAGCGCCCTGAACCAGGACGGCGCCTCCAACGGCCTGGCCGCGCCGAGCGGGCCGGCCCAGCAGAAGGTCATCCGGGAAGCACTGCGGTCAGCTGGCCTGTCGACCGCGGATGTGGATGTGGTGGAGGCTCATGGCACTGGTACTCGGTTGGGTGATCCGATCGAGGCGCAGGCGGTGTTGGCGACGTATGGCCAGGACCGGACAACGCCGGTGTTGTTGGGGTCGGTGAAGTCGAATCTGGGTCATACGCAGGCCGCGGGTGGTGTCGCGGGTGTGATCAAGATGGTGTTGGCGATGCGTCATGGTGTGGTGCCACGGTCGCTGCACATCGATGAGCCGAGTCCGCATGTGGACTGGTCGGCTGGCGCGGTGCGGTTGGCGAGCGAGACCACGGTGTGGCCGGAGGTCGACCGGCCGCGTCGGGCGGGTGTGTCGTCGTTCGGAGTGAGTGGCACCAACGCCCACGTGGTGCTGGAACAAAGCCCCGAACCCGAACCGGTGTCCGATGGGCCTGAGTCGGGTCCGGGGTTGGGTCCGGAGTTGGGTCCGACGGTGTGGGTGGTGTCGGCCCGTTCAGCGGCGGGTCTGCGCGCCCAGGTCGACCGGTTGGCGTCGTTTGTGCAGGCCCGACCGGAGTTGCCGCCGGGAATGGTCGCGGCGGGTCTGGTGCGGCGGCGGGCGTTGCTGCCGTACCGGGCCGTGGCTGTGGGTGCCACCGCGGGCGAGTTGATCGCCGGTTTGCGTACCGCACCCGACCCGGCAGCAGCGGCGGCTGGTGGTGGTGTGGTGTGGGTGTTCGCGGGTCAGGGCTGGCAGTGGCAGGGCATGGGCCGGCAGTTGATGACCGAGTCGGTGGTGTTCGCCGAGGCGATGGCGGAGTGTGACGCGGCGTTACGGCCGTGGACCGGACGGTCGGTGCTGGATGACCACGACGGTGACGTGCGTGTGGTGCAGCCGCTGATGTGGGCGGTGATGGTGTCACTGTCCCGGGTGTGGCGTTCGTTGGGCGTGTACCCGTCAGCGGTGATCGGTCATTCCCAGGGTGAGTTGGCTGCCGCGGTAGCGGCGGGAGCGCTGTCGCTGGCTGAAGGCGCACGGATCGTGGCGGTGCGCGCCGCGGTGATCGCCGAAACACTGTCCGGTCGGGGCGGAATGCTGTCAGTCGCGTTGCCCGAGACGCGGGTACGTGAGTTGGTCGACGGTGTGCCCGGAGTCGACGTAGCGGCGGTGAACGGCCCGGGATTGTGCGTGGTCTCCGGTGACCGCGCCGCCGTGGAATCGATTGACTGGGGCCAGGCACGAACGCGGTGGGTTGATGTGGACTACGCCTCGCACTCGGTTCAGGTGGAGACGGCCGAGGAGTTGTTGTCACAACGGTTGGGTGTTGTGGAATTCCAGGCAGGGCAGGTGCCCTGGTACTCGACGGTGACCGGTGAGCTGATCGATCCAGCAGGACTCGACGCCGGGTACTGGTTTACGAACCTACGCGCCGAAGTGCGGTTCGAAGCAGCGGTACGCGCGGCGGTACGCGACGGCCGTGACCGGTTCCTGGAAGTGTCCGGACACCCGGTGCTACTGCCAGGCATCACCACGACACTCGGTGACATACCCGCAGTGGTGAGCGGAACGTTGCAGCGCGACCGAGGTGGTCTGATCGAGGTGTTACGCGCAGCCGCCGTATTGCACACCGCCGGCATCCCGATCAACTGGGAACCGATCCTGCCAGCGACCGACCGGCAGGTGGACCTACCGACATATGCCTTCCAACACCAGCGCTACTGGCTGGACCCGGCCGGTGACGGCGGCTGGCGGGGTTCTGCGGTGCGGTTGGCTGATGGTGGTGTGGTGGTGTCAGCGACGGTGTCGTTGGCGCGGCAGCCGTGGCTGGCCGATCACGCGGTCAACGGTGTGGTACTCGTGCCCGGCACCGGATTCGTGGACTGGGCCGTGCACGCCGGTGACCTGGCCGGGACGCCGGTGCTGCGGGAACTAACCGTGCAGACCCCACTGGTCCTCGACACAACCAGCACAGTCGAGATGCAGACCACGGTGGGCGCTGACCATCAGGTCGCGATCTACTCGCGGGGCGGTGACGATGAGCCGTGGACCTGCCACGCCACCGGCCTGCTCGCGGAAACCGCCGAGAGCGTTGTTCCCGAGGCCGATGCGTCGTGGCCGCCGGCCGGGGCGACGCCCGTGCCGACCGCGGGTTTCTACGACGCGTTGGCCGCCCGTGGCTACGAGTACGGGCCAGTGTTCCAGGGTGTGCAGGCGGCCTGGGAAAACGGTGAGGACCTCTACGCCGAAGTCCAGCTGCCGGACTCCGAGCACCAGAACGTCGCCGGTTTCACCATCCACCCGGCACTGCTGGACGCCGCCCTACACACCGCTGCCCTGCACACCGCTGCCCTGTCCGACGACGGCTCGCCGGTGTTGCTGCCGTTCGCGTGGCAGGACGTGTGTGTGTATGCCACCGGTGCGACGCGGGTGCGGGTGCGGATGCGCGCCAACGACCAGCGGGTCTCTCTGACGTTGACCGACATGTCCGGGGGTGTGGTCGCCACGGTCGGATCGCTTGCTCTTCGCGTGTTGCCGGATGAGCCGGTGACCCGCACCACCCGGGACTTGTATGTGGTGGACTGGGTTGACGCCGGCCGAGCCCAGACGGACCGCGAGGTAGTCCGGGCCAGCCAGCGGGGCGAGGCGGGTCTGCCGGTGTGGGACTGCACCGGGGTTGGTCTGCACGAGGCGTTGGCCGGGGTGCAGCAGCGGCTGGCCGACGATCAGCAGCGTTGGCTGGTCCTCGTCCCGGGCGGTCAGGACGTCCCCGGGGCGGCTGCGGTGTGGGGGCTGTTGGCGTCCGCGCAGAGTGAACATCCGGGCCGGTTCGTGTTGGTCGACGCGGCCGATGCCAACCTGGCCCGGGCAGCGGTCGCTGTGTGTGACGAACCGCAGCTACGTGTCGACGGGAACGGGTCCATCCGGGTACCCCGGCTGGTTCGCGTTCGCGCGCCGGGTGGTGACGAGCCGGTGGGCTTCGGTGCCGGCCCGGTGTTGATCACTGGTGGTACCGGCACGCTTGGTGGTCTGCTGGCCCGGCATCTGGCCCGCGAGCATGGTGTCACCGATCTGCTGCTGGTCTCCCGGCGCGGCCCCCACGCACCCGGCGCGCGAGAGCTGGCCAAGGACCTGCGCGAGGCCGGCGCCCAGGCACGGATCGTCGCGTGTGACCTGACCGACCGGGACGAGCTGGCGGCACTGCTGGATGAGCACTGTCCCAGCGCGGTGATTCATGCGGCGGGTGTGCTCGACGACGCCACCATCACCAACCTCACCCCTGCCCAGCTCGACACGGTGTTTACGGCCAAGGCGGTAACCGCGGGATACCTGCACGAGTTGACCCGGGACCTGGACCTGCACGCGTTCGTGTTGTTCTCCTCCGCTTCCGGGGTGTTCGGCTCGGCCGGGCAGGCCAACTACGCCGCCGCGAACGCCTACCTCGACGCCCTGGCCCGACAACGACGCGAGCAGGGAGCGCCGGCACTATCGCTGGCCTGGGGGCACTGGGCGCAGGACAGCGAGCTGACCGGGCGGCTGAACAGCGCCGACCGCCACCGGCTGATCCGCAACGGCGTCGTGCCGATGAGCAGCGAGTACGGCCTCGCGCTGTGCGACGCGGCGCTCAGGTTGGACCGCCCGGTGGTCGTACCGGTCAAGCTGGACCTGACCGCCGACGCCGGCCACTCGGTACCACCGGTGCTGTCCGGCCTGCTAGCCGGCGCCCGGCGGGTGATCACCGCGGAGCAGGTGCGCGGCGGTTTCGCCGAGCGTCTCGCCGGCCTCGAACCGGCCGCGCAGCGCGAACATGTCCTGGAGACCGTGCGGTCGCTGGCCGGCCAGGTGCTCGGTCACGGGTCCGCGTCGACCGTCGGCCCCGACCAGGCGTTCAAGGAACTCGGCTTCGACTCGCTGCTCGCCATCGAACTGCGCAACCGGCTCAGCGTCGAGACCCGGCTGCGTCTGCCCGCCACGCTGGTCTTCGACCATCCCACTCCGGCGGCCGTCGCGGATCACTTGTGCACGGCCCTCGGGCTGGTACCGGCCACGGAATCACCCGAGGAGGCCGAGGAGCGCGAGTTCCGGCGGGTGCTGGCCGGCATCCCGATGACCCGGTTCCGGAACTCCGGGTTGCTCGACCTGGTGTGGCGGCTGGCCGGCCCCGGCGAAGGCGCCGAACTGGCCGAGGCCTCCATTGATGACCTGGACGCGGAGAGTCTGCTGCGGCTGGCCGAGCAGCAGATCGCGTCCTGACCGTACGGCGCGGGGGCTGGAGAGCTGATGAACACGTCGCAGGAGAAGTTCGTCGAGGCGCTGCGCTCGTCGCTCAAGGAGAATGAGCGGCTGCGCCGGCAGAACCGCCAGTTGATCGACGCGGCGACCGAGCCGATCGCGATCGTCGGGATGGCCTGCCGGTTTCCGGGCGGAGTGCGATCGCCCGAGGAACTGTGGACCCTCCTCGACCAAGAGGGCGATGCCATCGCCGACTTCCCCACCGACCGGGGCTGGGAACGGCTGGCACGCTTCGACCCGACCGGAAAGCTGCCCGGATCGGTCTCGGCACGCGAGGGCGGTTTCCTGTACGACGCCGCGGAGTTCGACGCCGGCCTGTTTGGGATCTCGCCGCGGGAGGCGCTGGCGATGGATCCGCAGCAGCGGTTGCTGCTGGAGGCTTCGTGGGAGGTCCTCGAACGGGCCGGGATCGATCCGCTGAGTTTGCGGGGGAGCCGGACCGGGGTGTTCGCGGGGTTGATGTATCACGATTACGGGTCGCGGGTGCGGGTGGTGCCACCGGAGTTGGAGGGGTATTTCACCAACGGTAATGCGGGCAGTGTGGCGTCGGGCCGGGTGGCGTATTCGTTCGGTTTCGAGGGTCCGGCGGTGACGGTGGATACGGCGTGTTCGTCGTCGTTGGTGGCGTTGCATTTGGCTGTGCAGGCGTTGCGGTCGGGGGAGTGTGATCTGGCGCTGGCCGGCGGGGTGACGGTCATGTCCACGCCGATCGTTTTCCAGGAGTTCTCGCGGCAGCAGGGAATGGCGCCGGACGGGCGGTGTAAGTCGTTCGCGGCGGCAGCGGACGGCGCGGGCTTCTCCGAGGGTGTCGCTCTGGTGTTGGTGGAGCGGTTGTCGGATGCGCGTCGTCATGGGCATCGGGTGTTGGCGGTGGTGCGGGGTTCGGCGGTGAATCAGGATGGCGCGTCGAATGGTTTGACAGCGCCGAATGGTCCGTCGCAGCAGCGGGTGATTCGCCAGGCGTTGAGTGTGGCTGGTTTGACGTCGGCGGATGTGGATGTGGTGGAGGCTCATGGCACTGGTACTCGGTTGGGTGATCCGATCGAGGCGCAGGCGGTGTTGGCGACGTATGGCCAGGACCGGACAATCCCGGTGTTGTTGGGGTCGGTGAAGTCGAATCTGGGTCATACGCAGGCCGCGGCGGGTGTCGCGGGTGTGATCAAGATGGTGTTGGCGATGCGTCATGGTGTGGTGCCACGGTCGCTGCACATCGATGAGCCGAGTCCGCATGTGGACTGGTCGGCTGGCGCGGTGCGGTTGGTGCGGGAGACCACGGTGTGGCCGCAGGTCGACCGGCCGCGTCGGGCGGGTGTGTCGTCGTTCGGAGTGAGTGGCACCAACGCCCACGTGGTGCTGGAACAAAGCCCCGAACCCGAACCGGTGTCCGATGGGCCTGAGTCGGGTCCGGGGTTGGGTTCGGAGTTGGGTCCGACGGTGTGGGTGGTGTCGGCCCGTTCGGTGGCGGGTCTGCGCGCCCAGGTTGACCGGTTGGCGTCGTTTGTGCAGGCCCGGCCGGAGTTGCCGCCGGGGATGGTCGCGGCGGGTTTGGTGCGGCGGCGGGCGTTGCTGCCGTACCGGGCTGTGGGTGTGGGTGCCACCGCGGGCGAGTTGATCGCCGGTTTACGTACCGCACCCGACCCGGCAGCGGCCGCGGCGGCTGGTGGTGGTGGTGTGGGGTGGTTGTTCACAGGTCAGGGCTCGCAGCGCCAGGGCATGGGTACGGGCTTGGCCACGCGGTTTCCGGTGTTCGCGGCGGAGTTCACACGGGTGTGTGGCCTGTTGGACGAGTTCCTGCCGCGACCGTTGGCTCAGGTGATCGCTGAGGGCGGCCCGCTGCTGGACCGCACGATGTACGCACAGGCGGCCGTGTTCGCGGTCCAGGTCGCGCAGGTGGCGTTGCTGCGCTCGTTCGGTGTGCGCCCGCAGGTGGTGTTGGGCCACTCGGTGGGCGAGTTCGCCGCGGCGGTGACCGCCGGGGTCCTCGACATGACGGACGCGTGCCGGCTGGTGGCGGCGCGGGGCCGGCTGATGGATGCCCTGCCAGCGGGCGGGGCGATGCTCGCGGTACACGCCGGCGAGCAGCAGGTCCGGCAATGGGTGACCGGATTGGACGTGGCGGCGGTCAACACCGCCGGGCAGGTGGTTCTCTCCGGAACGGAACCGGCCGTGGACGCGGCTGCCGGGCTGCTGGCGGGGTACGGGGTCAGAGCACGCCGACTGCGAGTGTCACACGCGTTTCACTCAGTGTTGATGGAGCCGATGCTCGCCGAGTTCGCGGACATCGCGGGCACCGTCACCTACCAACCGGCGCAGGTTCCGATGCTGTCAAGCGTGCGGGCCGGTGCTGATGTGAGCACCCCCGAATATTGGGTGCGGCATGTGCGCGACACAGTACGTTTCGCCGACGCGATCGCAGCCCTGGACACCCCGACCAATATCGAGGTGGGTCCGGACGCGACATTGACCGCGATGCTGACCGACCACCGGATCAGCCCGCTACTGCGCCGTGACGCCGACGAAGCCACCACCTACCTGAAGGCACTAGGCGACCTGCACACCGCCGGCATCCCGATCAACTGGGAACCGATCCTGCCAGCGACCGACCGGCAGGTGGACCTACCGACGTATGCGTTCCAACACCAGCGCTACTGGCTGGACGCCGACGACATAACGGCGCACCGGAGCGACACCGACGACCTGCTCTACGCCGAGAGCTGGCAGCCTGTGCACCTGCCCGGTGCCGACCTGGCGAGCGAGAGCTGGTTGGTGCTCACGCCGTCCGCGGACGTCGAGGCCGAGTGGGGCGCGGCCGTCCGCAAAGGCATCGAGGCCGCTGGGGGCCGCTGCACCATCCTGGAGGTGACCGGCCAGGACCGTACCGCCCTAGCGGATGCGCTGCGCGGGTGCGACGCCGACCGGGTGGTCTCCCTGCTCGGCCTCGACGAGGCGCCGAGCATTGGCGCCCCCGCAGTACCGGCCGGTCTCACCGCCACGCTGCACCTTCTCCAGGCGCTCGGCGACGTCGGCCTCGTCGCGCCGCTGTGGTGCCTAACCCGGGAAGCCGTCGCGGCCGGTCCGGTGCGGGCACCGCTCCAGTCGCCGATCTGGGGCCTCGGCCGGACCGCCGCGCTGGAACACCCGCAGCGCTGGGGCGGCCTGATCGACGTGCCCGGACAGCCCGGCACAGAAACCGTGGAAAGCCTCATCGCCGTTGTCGCCGCCGGCATCGAGGACCAGGTGGCGGTACGGCCGGGCGGCGTGCTCGCGCGGCGGCTCACCCGGGCTGCGGCCGGCCCGGCGTGGAAGTCCGAGCCGTGGAGCCCCGAGGGTGACGTCTGGATCACCGGCGGAACCGGCGGCGTCGGCGCGCAGCTGGCGCGCTGGCTGACCGTACGGGGGGCTCGTAGCCTGGTGCTGCTGAGCCGGCGCGGGCCGGACGCCCCCGGCGCTGCCGAACTCGTCACCGAGCTGGCGGCCCGGGGCACGACGGCGACGGTTGTGGCCTGCGACGTGGCCGACCGGTCCCAGATCGCCGGCCTCATCGAGCAGATGGGCCCGCCTTCGGCGGTCTTCCACACGGCCGGGGTGCTCGACGACGGGGTGCTCGAATCGCTCACCACGTCGCGGCTGGAGACGGTGCTGGCAGCGAAGGCCGCCGCCGCCCGCCACCTCGACGAGCTGACCCGTGACCTGGACCTGACCGCGTTCGTCCTGTTCGGGTCGCTCGCCGGGGCCGTCGGTGCGGCCGGACAGGCCAACTACGCCGCAGCCAACGCCTACCTGGAAGCGCTGGCCGCCGCGCGGCATGCGGCCAACCGGCGTGCGCTTACCGTGTCCTGGGGCGCTTGGGCCGGCCCGGGCATGGCCGACGGCGCCGATAGCATGGACCACTCGGGCGTACGCCCGATGGCGCCGGAAGCGGCGCTCGAGGCTCTCGGTAGGGTCCTCGACCGCGGCGACCGCACCACCGTCATCGCCGACCTCGACTGGACGCACTTCGGCGCACGATTCACCGCGGCCCGGCCGAGCCCGCTCCTGCACGGCCTCATCGGCAGCGACAGCCCCGCACCCGGCAACCCGTCCGGCGTCCCGGTCGTACAGCAGTGGGCGTCGCTGGACGTGGCCGGACAGGAACGGGCGCTGCTCGATCTGATCCTGGGGCACACGGCCGCGGTCCTCGGCCACTCCGGGCCGGAGCAGATCGACCCGGCCCGACCGTTCCAGGAATTCGGCTTCACCTCGCTGAGCGCGGTCGAGCTGCGCAACCGCCTCGGCGTCGCGGTGGGCCGGCAGCTGCCAGCGACGTTGGTATTCGACCACCCCAGCCCGCTCATACTCGCCGGTGAACTTCGCCGGTCGACGTTCGGCGAACCGGAGACCGTGTCGGTGGTAGGCGAGCTCGACCGGCTGGAGCGGGCGCTCACGACCGCCGCCCTCGACAACGGGACCCGGGCCGCCCTCGGTGCCCGGCTCCGCGACCTCCTGACCCGGCTGACCACCGGCGACCAGGAGATCGGCACGCGGCTGCCCGAGGACACGTCCGACGATGACCAGATCTTCGACTTCATCGAGAACCAGCTCGGCATTTCCTGACGTCACGAGGAGTAATCGCAGATCATGAACGGCGAGGACAAACTCCGCTACTTCCTGAAGCGCGTGACCAACGAGCTGCAGGAGACCCGCGAGCGCCTCAGCGAGGTCGAGGCGGCGAGCCGGGAACCGATCGCGATCGTGGGAATGGCCTGCCGGTTCCCCGGCGACGTCACCTCGCCCGAGGATCTGTGGTCGCTCCTGCAGGCCGAAGGCTCGGCCGTCGGTGACTTCCCGGCCGACCGGGGCTGGGATGTCGACGCCATTTATGACCCGGAGCCCGGACTCGCCGGGCACACCTATACCCATGCGGGCGGATTCCTCGCCGACGTGGCCGGATTCGACGCGGCGTTTTTCGGCATCTCGCCGCGTGAGGCGCTCGCCATGGATCCGCAGCAGCGGTTGTTGCTGGAGACCTCGTGGGAGGCAATCGAACGGGCGGGTATCGATCCGCAGAACCTGCGAGGCAGCCGGACCGGGGTCTTCACCGGACTGACCTACCACGACTATGCGACGGACCTCGGCGCCGTGCCCGACGAGCTCCAGGGATTTCTCGGTAACGGCAACGCGGGCAGTGTGGCGTCGGGCCGGGTGGCGTATTCGTTCGGTTTCGAGGGTCCGGCGGTGACGGTGGATACGGCGTGTTCGTCGTCGTTGGTGGCGTTGCATTTGGCTGTGCAGGCGTTGCGGTCGGGGGAGTGTGATCTGGCGCTGGCCGGCGGGGTGACGGTCATGTCCACGCCGGGGGTGTTCGTGGAGTTTTCCCGGCAGCGTGGGCTGGCCGCGGACGGGCGGTGTAAGTCGTTCGCGGCGGCGGCGGACGGTACGGGTTGGTCCGAGGGTGTCGGCCTGGTGTTGGTGGAGCGGTTGTCGGATGCGCGTCGTCATGGGCATCGGGTGTTGGCGGTGGTGCGGGGTTCGGCGGTGAATCAGGATGGCGCGTCGAATGGTTTGACGGCGCCGAATGGTCCGTCGCAGCAGCGGGTGATTCGCCAGGCGTTGAGTGTGGCTGGTTTGACGTCGGCGGATGTGGATGTGGTGGAGGCTCATGGCACTGGTACTCGGTTGGGTGATCCGATCGAGGCGCAGGCGGTGTTGGCGACGTATGGCCAGGACCGGGCAACGCCGGTGTTGTTGGGGTCGGTGAAGTCGAATCTGGGTCATACGCAGGCCGCGGCGGGTGTCGCGGGTGTGATCAAGATGGTGTTGGCGATGCGTCATGGTGTGGTGCCACGGTCGCTGCACATCGATGAGCCGAGTCCGCATGTGGACTGGTCGGCTGGCGCGGTGCGGTTGGTGCGGGAGACCACGGTGTGGCCGGAGGTCGACCGGCCGCGTCGGGCGGGTGTGTCGTCGTTCGGAGTGAGTGGCACCAACGCCCACGTGGTGCTGGAACAAAGCCCCGAACCCGAACCGGTGTCCGATGGGCCTGAGTCGGGTCCGGGGTTGGGTTCGGAGTTGGGTCCGACGGTGTGGGTGGTGTCGGCCCGTTCGGTGGCGGGTCTGCGCGCCCAGGTTGACCGGTTGGCGTCGTTTGTGCAGGCCCGGCCGGAGTTGCCGCCGGGGATGGTCGCGGCGGGTTTGGTGCGGCGGCGGGCGTTGCTGCCGTACCGGGCTGTGGGTGTGGGTGCCACCGCGGGCGAGTTGATCGCCGGTTTACGTACCGCACCCGACCCGGCAGCGGCCGCGGCGGCTGGTGGTGGTGGTGTGGGGTGGTTGTTCACAGGTCAGGGCTCGCAGCGCCAGGGCATGGGTACGGGCTTGGCCACGCGGTTTCCGGTGTTCGCGGCGGAGTTCACACGGGTGTGTGGCCTGTTGGACGAGTTCCTGCCGCGACCGTTGGCTCAGGTGATCGCTGAGGGCGGCCCGCTGCTGGACCGCACGATGTACGCACAGGCGGCCGTGTTCGCGGTCCAGGTCGCGCAGGTGGCGTTGCTGCGCTCGTTCGGTGTGCGCCCGCAGGTGGTGTTGGGCCACTCGGTGGGCGAGTTCGCCGCGGCGGTGACCGCCGGGGTCCTCGACATGACGGACGCGTGCCGGCTGGTGGCGGCGCGGGGCCGGCTGATGGATGCCCTGCCAGCGGGCGGGGCGATGCTCGCGGTACACGCCGGCGAGCAGCAGGTCCGGCAATGGGTGACCGGATTGGACGTGGCGGCGGTCAACACCGCCGGGCAGGTGGTTCTCTCCGGAACGGAACCGGCCGTGGACGCGGCTGCCGGGCTGCTGGCGGGGTACGGGGTCAGAGCACGCCGACTGCGAGTGTCACACGCGTTTCACTCAGTGTTGATGGAGCCGATGCTCGCCGAGTTCGCGGACATCGCGGGCACCGTCACCTACCAACCGGCGCAGGTTCCGATGCTGTCAAGCGTGCGGGCCGGTGCTGATGTGAGCACCCCCGAATATTGGGTGCGGCATGTGCGCGACACAGTACGTTTCGCCGACGCGATCGCAGCCCTGGACACCCCGACCAATATCGAGGTGGGTCCGGACGCGACATTGACCGCGATGCTGACCGACCACCGGATCAGCCCGCTACTGCGCCGTGACGCCGACGAAGCCACCACCTACCTGAAGGCACTAGGCGACCTGCACACCGCCGGCATCCCGATCAACTGGGAACCGATCCTGCCAGCGACCGACCGGCAGGTGGACCTACCGACGTATGCGTTCCAACACCAGCGCTACTGGCTGGACCCGGCCGGTGACGGCGGGGGTTGGCGGGGTTCTGCGGTGCGGGTGGCTGATGGTGGTGTGGTGGTGTCAGCGACGGTGTCGTTGGCGCGGCAGCCGTGGCTGGCCGATCACGCGGTCAACGGTGTGGTACTCGTGCCCGGCACCGGATTCGTGGACTGGGCCGTGCACGCCGGTGACCTGGCCGGTGCGCCGGTGCTGCGGGAACTAACCGTGCAGACCCCACTGGTCCTCGACACAACCAGCACGGTCGAGGTGCAGACCACGGTGAGCGCTGACCATCAGGTCGCGATCTACTCGCGTGCTGGTGAGGAGCAGCCGTGGATTTGCCACGCCACCGGGGTGCTTGCGGAGGCCGCCGAGAGTGGTGTTCCCGAGGCTGGCTCGTCGTGGCCGCCGGCTGGGGCGGCCCCGATTCGGTTGGAGGGCTTTTACGACCGGCTGGCCGGGGTGGGTTTGCAGTATGGGCCGGTGTTCCAGGGTGTGCAGGCGGCTTGGCGTGACGGCGAAGACCTTGTTGCTGAGGTTGTCCTGGACGAGACCGGTCGGGGGCAGGTTGACCACTTTGGGGTGCATCCGGCGTTGCTGGATGCCGCGTTGCATGTGGCGGCGCTCGGTATGCCGGATGGTCCTGCCGAGCCGCTGTTGCCGTTCGCGTGGCAGGACGTGTGTGTGTATGCCACCGGTGCGACGCGGGTGCGGGTGCGGATGCGCGCCGACGACCAGCGGGTCTCTCTGACGTTGACCGACATGTCCGGGGGTGTGGTCGCCACGGTCGGATCGCTTGTCCTTCGCGTGTTGCCGGATCAGCCGGTGACCCGCACCCGGGACTTGTATGTGGTGGACTGGGTTGACGCCGGCCGAGCCCAAGCAGACCGCGGTGAGGCGGGTCTGCCGGTGTGGGACTGCACCGGGGTTGGTCTGCACGAGGTGTTGGCCGGGGCGCGGCAGCGGCTGGCCGACGATCAGCAGCGTTGGCTGGTCCTCGTCCCGGGAGGTCAGGACGTCCCCGGGGCGGCTGCGGTGTGGGGGCTGTTGGCGTCCGCGCAGAGTGAGCATCCGGGCCGGTTCGTGTTGGTTGACGCGGCCGATGCCAACCTGGCCCGGGCAGCGGTCGCTGTGTGTGACGAACCGCAGCTACGTGTCGACGGGAACGGGTCTATCCGGGTACCCCGGCTGGTTCGCGTTCGCGCGCCGGGTGGTGACGAGCCGGTGGGCTTCGGTGCCGGCCCGGTGTTGATCACTGGTGGTACCGGCACGCTTGGTGGTCTGCTGGCCCGGCATCTGGCCCGCGAGCATGGTGTCACCGATCTGCTGCTGGTCTCCCGGCGCGGCCCCCACGCCCCCGGCACGGGCGAGCTGGCCAAGGACCTGCGCGAGGCCGGCGCCCAGGCGCGGATCGTCGCCTGTGACCTGACCGACCGGCAAGCACTCGCGGCACTGCTGGATGAGCACTGTCCCAGCGCGGTGATCCATGCGGCGGGTGTGCTCGACGACGCCACCATCACCAACCTCACCCCTGCCCAGCTCGACACGGTGTTCACGGCCAAGGCGGTCACCGCGGGATACCTGCACGAGCTGACCCGGGACCGGGACCTGCACGCGTTCGTCCTGTTCTCCTCCGCTTCCGGGGTGTTCGGCTCGGCCGGGCAGGCCAACTACGCCGCCGCGAACGCCTACCTCGACGCCCTGGCCCGACAACGACGTGAAGACAACCTTCCCGCACAGTCATTGGCCTGGGGACTGTGGGAGACCGAGAGCACGTTGGCGGGATCGGCGGACCGGGGCCGGTTGGCGCGGTCGGGCGTGTTGCCAATCGACGACGAGCTGGGCCTGCGGCTGTTCGATGCGGCGGTCAGGATCGGCTCGCCGGTGGTGGTGCCGGTGCGGTTGCAGCTGACCGGCTCGATGGGCGAGGTTCCGTCGCTGCTGTCCCGCCTGGTGCCGGCGACGCGGCGGACGGCGGCGAGCGGTGACCAGAAGTCCTGGGTACACCAGCTGGCCGAACGGGATCCGGCGGGGCGGCGCGCTGAACTTGTACGCCAGGTCTGCGCGCTGGCGGCCGCGGTGCTGGGATTCGCCGGGGGCGATCAGATCGACGCCGGGTCGCGGTTCCGGGAGCTGGGCTTCGACTCGCTGACAGCGGTCGATCTGCGAAACCACCTGGTTTCCCGGTTTGGCCTGCAGTTGCCGGCGACGCTGATCTTCGATTACCCGTCTCCCGCCGCGCTGGCCGGGTATCTCGATGAGGTGCTGTTCGGCGGCGGGCAGTCGGTGTCCGCGTCGGTGGTGGCGGCTGCGACCGATGGCGATCCGATTGTGATCGTTGGTATGGCGTGCCGGTTTCCGGGTGGGGTGTCGTCGCCGGATGAGTTGTGGGATCTGGTGGTCGGGGAGCGGGACGCGATCGGTGGTTTTCCGCTCGATCGTGGTTGGGATGTGGACCGGCTGTTTGATCCGGATCCTGATCGGACGGGTAGGAGCTATGCGCGTGAGGGTGGTTTCCTTTACGACGCTGCGGAGTTCGACGCCGGCCTGTTCGGGATCTCGCCGCGGGAGGCGTTGGCGATGGATCCGCAGCAGCGGTTGCTGCTGGAGACCTCGTGGGAGGTCCTCGAACGAGCCGGAATCGACCCGCTGAGTTTGCGGGGGAGCCGGACCGGCGTCTTCACCGGCCTGATGTACCACGACTATCTCGGTCGCATGCACCAGATCCCGCCCGAGCTCGAAGGCCACATGGGCAACGGCAACGCCGGCAGCATCGCGTCGGGCCGGATCTCGTACACGTTCGGGTTCGAGGGCCCGGCGGTGACGGTGGACACCGCCTGCTCGTCGTCCCTGGTCGCCCTGCACCTGGCCATCCAGGCACTCCGGTCCGGAGAGTGCGATCTGGCCCTGGCCGGCGGTGTCGCCGTAATGGCGACGCCGGGGGTGTTCGTGGAGTTCTCCCGGCAACGCGGGCTGGCCGCGGACGGCCGGTGCAAGTCCTTCGCCGCGGCGGCGGACGGCACGGGATGGTCCGAAGGCGCGGGTGTGCTGTTGGTGGAGCGGTTGTCGGATGCGCGTCGTCATGGCCATCGGGTGTTGGCGGTGGTGCGGGGTTCGGCGGTGAATCAGGATGGCGCGTCGAATGGTTTGACGGCCCCGAATGGTCCGTCGCAGCAGCGGGTGATTCGCCAGGCGTTGAGTGTGGCCGGGTTGACGTCGGCGGATGTGGATGTGGTGGAGGCTCATGGCACTGGTACTCGGTTGGGTGATCCGATCGAGGCGCAGGCGGTGTTGGCGACGTATGGCCAGGACCGGACAATCCCGGTGTTGTTGGGGTCGGTGAAGTCGAATCTGGGTCATACGCAGGCCGCGGCGGGTGTCGCGGGTGTGATCAAGATGGTGTTGGCGATGCGTCATGGTGTGGTGCCACGGTCGCTGCACATCGATGAGCCGAGTCCGCATGTGGACTGGTCGGCTGGCGCGGTGCGGTTGGCGAGCGAGACCACGGTGTGGCCGGAGGTCGACCGGCCGCGTCGGGCGGGTGTGTCGTCGTTCGGAGTGAGTGGCACCAACGCCCACGTGGTGCTGGAACAAAGCCCCGAACCCGAACCCGGCCCGGTGTCCGATGGGCCTGAGCCGGAGTGGGTGTCTGGTGGGTTGGGTCCGACGGTGTGGGTGGTGTCGGCCCGTTCAGCGGCGGGCCTGCACGCCCAGGTCGACCGGTTGGCGTCGTTTGTGCAGGCCCGGCCGGAGTTGCCGCCGGGGATGGTCGCGGCGGGTTTGGTGCGACGGCGGGCGTTGCTGCCGTACCGGGCTGTGGGCGTGGGTGCCACCGCGGGCGAGTTGATCGCTGGTTTGCGTACCGCACCCGACCCGGCAGCAGCGGCGGCTGGTGGTGGTGTGGTGTGGGTGTTCGCGGGTCAGGGCTGGCAGTGGCAGGGCATGGGCCGGCAGTTGATGACCGAGTCGGTGGTGTTCGCCGAGGCGATGGCGGAGTGTGACGCGGCGTTACGGCCGTGGACCGGACGGTCGGTGCTGGATGACCACGACGGTGACGTGCGTGTGGTGCAGCCGCTGATGTGGGCGGTGATGGTGTCACTGTCCCGGGTGTGGCGTTCGTTGGGCGTGTACCCGTCAGCGGTGATCGGTCATTCCCAGGGTGAGTTGGCTGCCGCGGTAGCGGCGGGAGCGCTGTCGCTGGCTGAAGGCGCACGGATCGTGGCGGTGCGCGCCGCGGTGATCGCCGAAACACTGTCCGGTCGGGGCGGAATGCTGTCAGTCGCGTTGCCCGAGACGCGGGTACGTGAGTTGGTCGACGGTGTGCCCGGAGTCGACGTAGCGGCGGTGAACGGCCCGGGATTGTGCGTGGTCTCCGGTGACCGCGCCGCCGTGGAATCGATTGACTGGGGCCAGGCACGAACGCGGTGGGTTGATGTGGACTACGCCTCGCACTCGGTTCAGGTGGAGACGGCCGAGGAGTTGTTGTCACAACGGTTGGGTGTTGTGGAATTCCAGGCAGGGCAGGTGCCCTGGTACTCGACGGTGACCGGTGAGCTGATCGATCCAGCAGGACTCGACGCCGGGTACTGGTTTACGAACCTACGCGCCGAAGTGCGGTTCGAAGCAGCGGTACGCGCGGCGGTACGCGACGGCCGTGACCGGTTCCTGGAGGTGTCCGGACACCCGGTGCTACTGCCAGGCATCACCACGACACTCGGTGACATACCCGCAGTGGTGAGCGGAACGTTGCAGCGCGACCGAGGTGGTCTGATCGAGGTGTTACGCGCAGCCGCCGTATTGCACACCGCCGGCATCCCGATCAACTGGGAACCGATCCTGCCAGCGACCGACCGGCAGGTGGACCTACCGACATATGCCTTCCAACACCAGCGCTACTGGCTGGACCCGGCCGGTGACGGCGGCTGGCGGGGTTCTGCGGTGCGGTTGGCTGATGGTGGTGTGGTGGTGTCAGCGACGGTGTCGTTGGCGCGGCAGCCGTGGCTGGCCGATCACGCGGTCAACGGTGTGGTACTCGTGCCCGGCACCGGATTCGTGGACTGGGCTGTGCACGCCGGTGACCTGGCCGGTGCGCCGGTGCTGCGGGAGTTGACCGTGCAGACCCCACTGGTCCTCGACACAACCAGCACAGTCGAGGTGCAGACCACCGTCAACGGTCAGCAGCAGGTCGCGATCTACTCGCGGGGCGGTGACGATGAGCCGTGGACCTGCCACGCCACCGGTGTGCTCGGCCCGGCGGTGGCCGAGCCCATCGCGGACGATGCGTCGTGGCCGCCGGCCGGGGCGACGCCCGTTGCCGTGCAGGGTTTCTACGACGCGTTGGCCGCCCGTGGCTACGAGTACGGGCCGGTGTTCCAGGGTGTGCAGGCGGCTTGGCGTGACGGCGAAGACCTTGTTGCTGAGGTTGTCCTGGACGAGACCGGTCGGGAGCAGGTTGACCACTTTGGGGTGCATCCGGCGTTGCTGGATGCCGCGTTGCATGTGGCGGCGCTCGGTATGCCGGATGGTCCTGCCGAGCCGCTGTTGCCGTTCGCGTGGCAGGACGTGTGTGTGTATGCCACCGGTGCGACGCGGGTGCGGGTGCGGATGCGCGCCGACGACCAGCGGGTCTCTCTGACGTTGACCGACATGTCCGGGGGTGTGGTCGCCACGGTCGGATCGCTTGCTCTTCGCGTGTTGCCGGATCAGCCGGTGACCCGCACCACCCGGGACTTGTATGTGGTGGACTGGGTTGACGCCGGCCGAGCCCAGACGGACCGCGAGGTAGTCCCGGCCAGCGAGGCGGGTCTGCCGGTGTGGGACTGCACCGGGGTTGGTCTGCACGAGGTGTTGGCCGGGGCGCGGCAGCGGCTGGCCGACGATCAGCAGCGTTGGCTGGTCCTCGTCCCGGGAGGTCAGGACGTCCCCGGGGCGGCTGCGGTGTGGGGGCTGTTGGCGTCCGCGCAGAGTGAGCATCCGGGCCGGTTCGTGTTGGTTGACGCGGCCGATGCCAACCTGGCCCGGGCAGCGGTCGCTGTGTGTGACGAACCGCAGCTACGTGTCGACGGGAACGGGTCTATCCGGGTACCCCGGCTGGTTCGCGTTCGCGCGCCGGGTGGTGACGAGCCGGTGGGCTTCGGTGCCGGCCCGGTGTTGATCACTGGTGGTACCGGCACGCTTGGTGGTCTGCTGGCCCGGCATCTGGCCCGCGAGCATGGTGTCACCGATCTGCTGCTGGTCTCCCGGCGCGGCCCCCACGCCCCCGGCACGGGCGAGCTGGCCAAGGACCTGCGCGAGGCCGGCGCCCAGGCACGGATCATCGCCTGCGACCTGACCAACCGGCAAGCACTGGCGGCACTGCTCGCCGAACACACCCCGACCGCGGTCATCCACGCGGCGGGTGTGCTCGACGACGCCACCATCACCAACCTCACCCCTGCCCAGCTCGACACGGTCCTGAACAGCAAGGCCCGGACCGCCGAGTACCTGCACGAGCTGACCCGCGACCTGGACCTGCACGCGTTCGTCCTGTTCTCCTCCGCCGCCGGGCTGTTCGGCTCGGCCGGGCAGGCCAACTACGCCGCCGCGAACGCCTACCTCGACGCCCTGGCCCGACAACGACGTGAAGACAACCTTCCCGCACAGTCACTGGCCTGGGGACTGTGGGAAACCACCAGCGCCATGACCGCCACCGTCGACACCACCCGGGCATACAACGGTGTCCTGGCAATGACCGACCAGCACGCACTCACCCTCTTCGACACCGCACTGCACACCGACCACCCCGTCCTCGTGCCGATCCGGCTGCGCCTCGACGGCACGTCGGCGACGCATCCGCTGCTCGACAAGCTGGCACCCGTACGCCGGAGCGCGGCCGACAGCATCTCCCGCCCGGCGGCGCCGCGCACGGAGGAGGATTTCATCGATCGGGTCCGCGCCGAGGCCGCCGCCGTGCTCGGCCACCGCTCCGGACACGACGTCGATCCGGACGGGCAGTTCACCGAGTTGGGCTTCGACTCGCTGGCGGCCATCAAACTGCGTAACCAGCTGGGCGCGGCAACCGGCGTGCGGCTGGCCGCGACCGCGGTGTTCGACCACCCGACGGCCCGCGAACTGGGCCGCCACCTGCACGCGGCCTCCGGGGGAGCCCCGGCCCAGGCCGCCGAGGGGGACACACTCAGCTCGCTGTTCCGCGATGCCGTCGCGGCCGGCCGCCGCGACGACGGCTTCGAGCTGCTGTCGGCGGTCGCGAAGCTCCGCCCAGGGTTCGGCTCGCCGGCCGACCTGCCGAGCATCGCTCCGCCCGTACGGCTGGCCAAGGGTCCCACACCGCCCCGTCTGATCTGCGTGCCGTCGCCGATGGGCTTGGGCGGCGCCCACCAGTACGCGCGGCTTGCGGCGGCGTTGCGGGACGTCCGTGAGGTGTACGGCCTGGCGATTCCCGGCTTCCTGCAGTCCGAGGCCCTGCCCGAGTCGCCCGACGCGGTCGTCCAGTGGCTTGCGGCCAGCCTGCTCCAGGTGGTCGGGGACGACCCGTACGCGGTGGTCGGCTACTCCTCCGGCGGACTGTTCGCCCAGGGCCTCACTCGGCTGCTGGAGGAGCAGGGCCGCCCCCCGGCCGGCCTGGCGCTGCTGGACACCTACCTGCCGAACAGCACGGCGATGGAGCATTTCGCCACGCCGATGCTGGAGGGGCTCTTCGAGCGGGAGGAGTCGCTAGGCCCCTTCACCAGCGCCCGTCTCTCCGCGATGGGTCGCTACGTGCGGCTGATCGCCGAGTGCAAGATCCCGACGGTCACGACGCCCACCCTCTTCGTCCGGCCGGCCGAACTGTTCCGCGCCGGCCCGGGCGCCCCCGAACCGGAGTCCTGGCGGGCGACGTGGGAATCGGCCGCCGCCACGGCCGAGGTGCCCGGTGATCACTTCTCGATGCTGGAACAGGGGGCGACCCGGACGGCTCGCGTGATCGACGAGTGGCTGGCTTCCGTGCCATGAGCAGACAGGAGATGCCCCCGTGCCCACCCACCCTCACCCCGGCCGCATTCTTTTCGCGGCCCTGCCCAGCGCCGGGCTGATCAACCCGTTGCTGGCGGTCGCCGCCGAGCTCGCCGAGCGCGGCGTCGACGACCTCTGGTTCGCGTCCACCGATGACCGCCGGGACGACGTCGCCGCCCTGCCGGGGACCGGGCCGGTGCGGTTCGTGTCGTTCGGGCGGTACAAGCCGGAGCTGGACCCGACCAAGTGGGACGACGCCGTACTGCGGTCGATGGCCGGCCCGTCGCGGCTACGCAGCTTCGCCGCGTTCATCACCCGCAACATCGACCACGGGTACGCCGACCAGCAGTACCGCCGCGCCCTGGCGGTCCTCGACCAGGTCCGCCCGGCGCTGGCGGTCATCGATCTGTGTACGCCGTGGGCGATCGACGCGGCGATGACACGCCGGATCCCGTACGTGCTGACGGTGCCGGTGCCGGTCAGCGGCGTCTATTCGGAGCGGCTGCCGTGGTCGTACCCGACGCCCTTCTCCGGGCTGCCGGCCGCCATGACCACCACCCAGCGGATCGCCAACGTGCTCTTCCGGATCGGCACCCGGGGCGTTCTCCTGCGGCCGGGCACGCTGCTGCCGATGGTCGCGGCGGCGCGCCGCCGCAAGGCCGCGGGCGTACGCAATCCCGCCGCGCTGCCGTCCCGGTATGCCGACGCCGCAGCTGCTGTGCTGGTGACCTCGATCTTTGGCCTGGAGGTGCCGTTCCCGGTCGACGACCGGGTGCGGATGGTCGGGCCGATCGTGCGATCGGAGGAGGATGGCATCCCGGCCGGCTCGGAGCTCGGTGCCTGGCTGGCGGCACACCCCTCGGTCGTCTACGTCGGCCTGGGCACCATTGCGCGCGTGTCGCAGCGGCAGGTTGCGGGCGTGCTGGAGCTCGCGGCGCGGCTGGGGCCGGAGCATCACGTGCTCTGGAAACTGCCGAGGGATCAGCAGCGGCTGCTGCCCGCCGAGCTGCCACCGAACCTGCGGGTGGAGAGCTGGGTGCCGTCGCAGTTGGGGGTGCTGGCCCATCCGAGCGTGCGGGTCTTCGTCAACCACGGTGGCGGCAACGCGGTCCACGAGGCGCTCGCGTTCGGCAAGCCGCAGGTCGTGATGCCGTTCTGGATGGACTGTCATGACCTGGCCGCCCGGGTGACCGAGGCCGGCGCCGGCCGCACTGTCCCCTACGCCGCGCAGGACCTCGGGGACCGGCTGACCGACGCTGTCACGACCGTGCTGCGCGAGGACCGTTACGCCCGGCGAGCGGAGTTCTGGGCCGGTGAGTTGCGGGCGGCCGGCGGCGTGCGGGCCGCTGCGGATGTCGTGCTGGCCGAACGGGATCGGGGCCGGAACGCGCAGTCGGTTGGATAGGGGCCGCGTCGCGGAGTTAAGGGTTGGGCCGGCAAACGACCTCTCCTACGGTCGAAAAGAGAGATATCGCACCGTCGCGGACCAAGCTCAGGCACGGGAGGCAAGCTATGGACAATTCGGTCGACAGCGCCGCAGGCGCGTTGGATGTCGTTCTCGAGGGTGGCCCGGACACTCTGCCGCAGGAGCAGCGCCGGCGCCGGGTCGACCCGCTCACCGACACCGTCAAGGTCTGCCACTACGGCGGCCACGAGCATTTCCGGAAGGTGGACGGCGAGACGACGGCGGACGGCTCCTCGCTGTTCCGCTGGATCGGGCGCACCCGGATCGCGGAGTGATGACGAGCGCACCCGCATTCGCCTACTGGCTCGCCGGCTCGCCGACCTTCGACGGTGGACTCGACGTCGACCGGCCCCGGCTGGAAGCGCATCTCCAGGAGGGGGCGGGACTGCTGGCGGCGCTACCTCCGACTCACGCCCGTAATGCTCAACATCAGTTGACCGCCCGGTGCATCGACGAGGAATGCCTGGCTGCCCGGTCCCTGTTTCTGGCCCGCCACGCGGGCGAGGTCCATCGTCGGATCGCCCGGCTTCACCCGGCGCCCCGCATGTCGGACCTGCTTCGCCTGGGCGGCACGCTCTTCCCGGAACTGGTGCCGGCCGAAGCACCCGCGTACACCGATCAGGCGTCGTTCATCGCGGCGCTGCTGGCCGACGCCGACGCCGGGCCGCTGATCGTCGACGCCATGCGGGCACCGACGCAGCGAGCGCGGCGGCTGCTCGACGAGTTCCAACGCACCGCAAGCGTCGACCTGGGCCGGGCCCGGATCCGCCGGAGAGGCTCGGCCGCGCACGTGTTCCTGACCAATCCCGGCGCGGGCAACGCGGAGGACGACGTCTCCGTGGCGGACCTCGAGGTCGCTGTGGACCTCGCGCTGCTGGACGACGAAGTCCGGGTGGCGGTGCTGCGGGGCGGAACCGTCCGGCGGCCCGGGGACGGCACCTGTCGCGTCTTCAGTGCCGGCGTTGATCCGGCCGGGCTGCGCCGGGGAGCGGTGACGCTCGGCGGCTTCGTGCTCCGCCGCGAGTTCGGTGTCCTCGCCAAGGTGGCCTACGGGCTGGCTACCCCGCAGCGGTCCGCGCCGCTTCGCAAGCCCTGGGTGGCCGCGGTCGACACCGTGGCGATCGGCTGCGGCGCCGAGGCGCTGGCCGCCTTCGACCGGGTGCTGGTCGCCGCGGACGCCCACGCCGCGCTGCCGGTGTCCGACGAGGATGCCGCGCTGGTACGGCTCGACGCGGAGGCGATGGTGGGCCGGGGACTGGCCGACGAGGTGGTCGCGCCGGACGACATGGACCTGGCCGTCGGCCGGGCGACGGTGGCGGTGGCGGGCAGGACCACTCGCGGCGGGGACGGGCCGGATCTCGGCCGGCTGGCGGGCCTCGTGCGGGCACGGGCGCGCCGGCTGGAATGCCACCAGCGGGCGCACCGGGCCGAGCCGACGATGGTGGTGCGATGACCGCACCGGGCCCGCCGTCCACGCGTGTCGCGGGGTCATTCGCCTGACGGTGACTCCGATGATGGTGTGCAGCTCACTGGTGACCGCTGCACATCGGCGGCCACGCAGTTGGGTAACGGCATTTTGACGGTGCCGAGTTTTCCCGCGGAGACCGATGATGGCGAGGGCCCGGGTAAGACCACACGGTGCCCCGACCGGGAGCCTCGCCTGGCGGTATCACCCCTCCACGATCCCGCTGTCCAGCCGCACCTGAACCACCTCGCTGACCTCATCCGAGCGCACCGTCGGTGGCGGGCGCCTCGACCCCGGCCGGCCGGCGCTGCTCGCCCTGGCCCACCTGAGCAACGGCGACACCCGCACCCGGCTCGCCGCCGGGTTCGAGATCGGCGTCGCCCGCACTGACCGATAACCGGAGTTGGAGCTTTATGCGGTGGCCGCCGCCGAAACAGGATGCGACGCGACTATTCGGGTATGGGCGAAATGCATTGCTGGCCGCCGGGGCGAGGCTGAACCCTTGTGGTGCTGAAGCAGCCAGTAGCCGCTTGGCCGGTTCAGCGCATTCCGGTTCAAACGGTTCCGACGGAAGGACAATTATGAGCACCCACACCAAGCGGAGGCTGTCGGCCACCATGGCCGGCCTGGCTATCGCGCTGATCCCACTGGCCCCGGCATCGGCGGCTGAAAGTACCACTGCTGCGCCCACGGACACCGTGCAGGCCAATGTCAGCGAATCCGTACCTGCGTACAAGCCGTGGGAAAAATACTGATCGACCAGTCCGGGCCGGGCTGGCGAGGATTCCTGCACGAGAGCGGGCTGCGCGACGTCGGTAGGGGCGGCCAGCAAACGCAGGAACGCCAACCAGCCGACCGCGTACTCGGTTGAGGCTTGGAAACTGCCTCGACGTCGGGTGCGGCAGGTCAGTGATCGATGGTCAGCGGGGTCTCCGGTAGAGGGTTCATCGGCCAGGAGGAACCCGAATATCGGAGACCTCGCGGCCACGTATGGCAGCAGGTCGTTACCGGGTTGCCGTCTCGTGCCGACGCGTCCGAAAAGCACTGCCGACCCTCTGACCGCCGGACGCCGCCGCCGGCGGCCAGCCACCCGCCCCGGCCCCGACGCCTACCGACAGCGCCACGCCGTCGGGTGCGGCATCAACCGGTTCAAACCCCGCCGCGGCCCTGGCCACCCGACCCGACGAACTCGTCGTCCGCTACGAAGCCACCACTTCGGAGGTGGCCGAATGGTGTTGCTCGCCCCCTCAGGCGAACCGAAAGCTTGAGCCACTGGTGACGGGGTGGTCAGTTCACAGGCAATGGGGCCCAGTCCGGAAACGAGTTCGCCGGACCGGGCGAACCTGGGGCCCCGTCAACTGCCGAGACACTGGTGCGAGCAGAATGAGAGGGCACGACTTGTCGATCAGCCAGCTACGACGCGACGTGACGTCCCAGAGCCGCCAGCGGCATACGGAAGGCGGGCGTGCGGGAACGTTGGAGGACCGGCGGGTCTCGTACCGGCTGGGGCTGCTGGGCACGCTCGAGGTCTGGGGGACGCGACGAAGAGCGGCCATCGGCGGCCCTCGTCACCAGTCCCTGTTGGCCGCGCTGGCGGCGCGCGCCGGTAGTGTGGTCGCCACCGAACAGCTGATTGACGACCTGTGGCCGGAAAGGACTCCCGCCTCCGCGCGCCAGCAGGTACAGAACGTCGTCGCCGAAATCCGTCGCGCTTTTCGGCTTGCTGACGTACCGGGCAGCCCACTCGTGAGTCGTTTTCCTGGCTACCTGCTCTGCTTCGGTGATGACAGCGTCGACAGCCGGCGTTTCGAGGCGCAGGTCGCCGACGCCCGCCGCCATGCCGGACAACGCGCCTACGAGGATGCCGTGCGAGTCTTCCGTACGGCGGACGCGCTGTGGCGAGGGCCGGCCTTCCAGGGAATATCCGGCAGAGCGGTTCGCGCGGAGGCGAAGCGCCTCGAAGAGGTCAGACTCGACGCGGCGGAGGAACGCCTGGACCTCGAATTGGCACTCGGACGCCACCGCGAGTTGATCGCCGAGCTGAGCCAGTTGACGATTCTGCACCCGCTTCGAGAACGGGCGTGGGGCCAGCTCATGGTGGCGTTGTATCGCTCGGGGCGGCAGGCGGAGGCGTTGAACGCCTACACCCGTGCACGACGGACACTCGGCGACGAGTTGGGTATCGACCCCTGTCGGGAGCTGCAGGATCTGGCCGGTGCGATCCTGCGCGGCGAGGTGTGCAGGTCAGCCTGGCAATCCCATCGGCGGTGAGCGGCTCGAAGCCGTCCGGCCTACCCGAGCAACAGGGCCGCTGCTCCCGGACCACCGACCCTGGCGGTGGCATACACGTGCAGCGCTAGTGCCACGCCCGCAGCCCCCTCCAGGAAGCCCGGTCGATGGCGAGCGAGTTTGCCGCCGAGCGGTTCGTGACGGACGCCGAACGGCACCTGGGGCAGGTACCACGACATGGTCCGCTCGGCGAGCCGGTCGGCCAGTCGCTGCCAGGGGCGACTGCGGTCCTGCCCGGCCACCTGACAGACGAGGGTCAGCAGCCCGCCCCAGCCGTGGCACAGGTTCGCGTCGTCGAGCGCCCCGGCGCGCTCCGCTCGGTCGACCGAATGCCAGAGCAGAGCGAGTGCCTCCTGTTGCAGTGCGGGCCGGTGGAGTGTGCGCCCCGCGAGGTGCAGGCTGTGTGCCACACCGGGTGTGCCGTAGCACCATGCCGACCGGTCGCCGGAAGGTCCGTCTGGAACGCCCGTCATCTCCTCGGCGAGCGAGACCGCTGACGGCCAGTACGTGTCGCCGTTGTCGGTGCGCAGCTGCGACGCCAACCAGGTGCAGATGCGGTCCATCGCCGTCTCGTGACCGGGCACTGTCACACCAGCCTCGTACGCCAGTGCCAGTAGCGCCAGCGGTCCCGCGATCCCGTGTGCCTGGCCGACGTTGATGTGACCCCTCGCGTAACGCGGGTGCTCCCGGGTGAGCAGCGACGGGCTGCCCGGTGTCCACCATCCGGCGACCGTCGCTCCGTCGACGGTGATCGGCTCAGTGAGCCTCACCAGGTAGGTGAGGATCGTTGCGAGCGTCTCGTCGGTCTCGTGGCGGTGCAGCAGATACCGCCCCAGCCCGGTGACGCCGGAAATCAGGTCGAAGCTGCCCATACTGGTACCGCGGGCACCCGCCGCGAGGCGAGCATGTTCAGGCCCCAGCAACGCCTCGACCTCGGCCGCGACGCGGTCGTCGATCTCGCGTAGCAGGCCCGCGTACTCGCCGGGGCGACGCGCGCCGAAACTCGCCGCGATGCCGATTCCGGCGAGTCCCCCGAACAGGCCAGTGTCACCGGCCTGGAGACCGTCCACCGCGGCACTCAGGTGGGCATGCATCGTGGCCCGGTCGTCCGCCCGGTCAAGCTCGCTGAACAGGAGCGCGATCCCTGGGTGACCGCTGGCCAGCGCCGCCGGCCGCCAGGGGTGACGAGGAGGAAATCCGGGTACGTGGTCGAGATTGTCCGGCGCCAGCACAGTGGTGACGACCCCGCCGGGGTCGGCCAGCCGATCCGCGATCTCCCCGGCCATCTGGGCGGCCCGTTCACGCGTTGCGCGCATCGTGTCTCCTGCGACTCTGATCCCAGTGCACCGCTGCCCGGGCGAGACCGTACGAACGCTGCTCAGTCTCCGGACGCGCCCCGATGGTGCGGTTGTGATGCATGTGCAGGACGCCGCGCAGCGCCTCGTCCCACACCACGCCGCTGTCCTCCTGCGCCCACAACGACCGCAGGCGGTCGCCGTAGTCGGTGGCGGCACGCGCGCGGTGCCGCCACGCTTCGAGGAGTTGCCGGCCACCCGGCGAGGACGTGAGGACATTCCAGTCACCGCTCGGGTCCAGCACCCGCCTGGCGGACGAGCGCGCTGCCTTCGGCACCTCGTCACTCAGGCGACGCGGATACGCGTCGAGCAGCCACTCCTGCCAGCCGGGGCCGTGCAAATGGCGCAGCAGATCGAGATACGACGCCGCGGCGAGCAACTCCGGCGACAGGTCGATGGCGCCGGCGGCGCGGAGTTGCAGCTCGACGATCGCCGCTTCGCTGTCCGCGCGGAACAGCCGTTCGGCGGGTGCCATGGCCTCCGGGCCGCCATACCGGTGCCACTCCGGCTCGTAGGTGTCCAAGACGACACCGCGCACCTGATTGGACGCGCGCAACCGCTCAGCCCACCCGCACACCAGATCGAGGACGTTTGCCGCGGCGTCGGAGGTCTCCACGCCGGCCTCGATGTGGAAGCGCAGTCGCAGGTGCGGCTCAGGGTCCGCGTACCGGATGTAGAACCAGCGGTCGACCAGCTCGGGCACCGATTCCAGGAGCGTGGGGAGCTGCCGCGCCAGCAGCTCGTCCTGCTGCGCCGCGGCCAGGTAGACCTTGGCGAAGACCCACTGGCTCCCCGGCGGGTAGCGACGGGGAGCGGTCGCCGCGTGGCTCACCGGTGCGGCCGTGGGCGGCCGAACTCGGGATCCCGCGCCGACGAGCGGCACCACGATCTCGTTGGCGTACCCGTCGAGCCAGCCGGTCATCTCGTCCGAGCTGGTCAGGTCCTCGACAAGGACGACCGTGAGCTTACGTCGGAGCTCCTGCCGGAGCAGCCGGAGGTGCAACGGCACGTTCAGGTCCAGTGCGAGGTGATTGTCCCCCTCGGTCAGCAAGACCCGGTCCGGTATCCGGACTCGCGTACGCCAGCGCTGGAACAGCCGCTCCCACTGAGGCCAGGTGTGCCGTTCGTCGTTGAGCCGCGGGTCTGTCCGCCAGCGGGCCGGGCTGAGCACCGTCCGGCCGTACCGCACGCGCGGCAGGTGCGGCAGCCGGTCGATCTGTCCCCACTGCCAGCCGTGCCAGAGGCGATCGCCGGAATGGGCTATCTCCCCGATGAACCTCGCCGCGTTCGTCATCGTCGAGGTGGGATTGAGCATGTGCGGCGTCGTCACGGACACCTCGCGCCCGTGTGAGCGCGAGACCAGGTAGAGCCGGTGGTTGTCCGCGCCGACCAGCAGGTCCTCGACGGCGATGACGGCCGGATCGCCGCGATCCACATAGCCGCTGGCCGGAACACGGTACGGCAACATCATCGGCACCTGCATGACATTCCGGTGCTGGTCGTTGAGCGGCGCGGCCGTCAACTGTGCCAGCAGCGCCTCGCTGCCGGCAGCGCTCGCCGCCGCCCGTCGCACCATCGATCCCACCTCGGCGCCCTGCTGGCCGAACAGGTACACGAACCGTCCGAAGGTCGCTCCTGTTGCCAGGGCCCCGCTCATGGCCGACAGGATGAACCGGAAGTCGCCGGCGTCGATTGCCGCCACGGACGGCGCGCACAACTGCCCGTACATCTCCACCGCGCTCGGTGGGTCCTCGCTGACCGGTCCGGCCAGCGCCTCGATCATCTCGTCGTCGAGCACGAGTTCACCGGCGTCGTGGAGTGCCTCCTGCGCCAGGGCGTAGCGGAGCTCGTCGCGGCGGTTGTGCCCGGGATTCTCGGCGGGTGCCTCCCTTGTGCTGGGCGGAAATCGGTAGGTGGCAGGGGGGCCGAGCCCGGCCTGCGGGTCCAGTAGCTCAAGCAGTGGCACCAGACGGCCCTGGCCGTACCTCGCAACTACCTCGGCGTGGTACTGGGTGAGGTGCCTGTTGCGGGTCCGTTCGTCGCCCAGCCTCCAGAGCGCGTCAGCCGCCCCCTCCAGTTCTGCCGTGACGACACGGGGCAGCCGGACGTCGACGTCGAGAGCCAGGTCTACGGCGACGACCGTCTCCGCTGTTCGTAGCTCGCGTGCAGAGTCGCGCAAGGCCCGCCACTGCCCCAGGCCGTGTCCGAGCGGGGTCTGCGAGTAGCGCTCCAGGTACTCCCGCAACACCCGGAGCTGCCGCAACTCGGGAGCGCCGCTGGCGGCGAGCCGATCCACCAGGTACCCGAGCGGGTCGACCTCGTGTGGCGGAGGGCGTAGATCGCTCACCAGGAACCCGTGGGTGAGGAGCTCGCCCAGCACGTTCTCGACAGTGGCGGGTCGGGTGCCGGGGAACCTGTCCAGCAGCTGCGCGACGAGGCGCGGGTAAGGGATGGGCAGCCGGCTGTGGGCCAGTGCCTCGCGTACGGCTGGCGTCAGGCGGACCGACACCTCGTGTCCGCCGTCTCGGCCCGGCTCGGCGCGCGGGCGCATCAGCGAGATCCGGTCTCCGCGAAGGAGAGTCAGGTCGCTGGCTGCCACGGTTACGGCGTTCAGCACCTCGGGGCGACGTTCGAGATCGGTGACGATCGCGTGCAGCCAGGACGAGTCGGGCCGTACGCCCTTGCCGGGCGCGGCGCCAATCCGCACCTTCGCCTGTTGCCCCACCTCCGCTACCGCCACTCCCGCCAGGAGGCCGAACGGGGTGGCGCGCGCCGACATCCGCAGCAGGTACCGAGTGGTCGCGTAGACGCTGCGGCGCAGCCGGGCATGATCGACGGCAATTCCATTCTCGATTTTGTGAAGGGTGCGGTCGAGCGAGGGACTGGAGACCGCGAGGGCCTCTCGGACCACGGGATCCGCGGTCAGTTCGCGCAGATACCGAACCGCGTCGGCATCCTGCCGCGGATCGTCGGGATCGATCGCGGCCCGGGTAACCGCGCCTCCGGTGCGGCGCAGCAGCGAGGCGCGCACCAGGGCCATTTCGGCCGCCTGATAGCGCTGCTTCGGATTGTTCATCAGATCCCCCGAACCTCACTTCGCTAACGGCCCAAACAGTAACCGTGCCTGAGCCGGGATGCCACAGGCCGAGCGAGTCGTCACGGTTACCAGATCCTTAGCGAAAGGATGTTGAATCAGTGGCGGCATGTGAAAGCGTCTGGCTCAAATCCCAGTACGGCCGCCGGCGCGCCTGGTGTGTCCGGAGCCATTCGAGCAGAGGAGATCGCCATGAAGACTCTCGTTCCCGCGCCTTCCGACACGTCGGGCGATCCGTTCGATCTCGACCTCCGCACGCTATCGGCGGGAACGGCGCAGCCCATCGAGCTCGCCGGCACCGGCGACTGTGATACCTGGGGCGGAACGTGTTGGAGCTGCCTGGGCTCCACCTGCGGATTCACCTGTGGGGGCCGCACCGGAAAGCCCTGCGCCTGCTGACATCGTCGCCTCCGGCGAGCTTAATAGACCGCTGTGAATACCCGTAGGCGGATGAATCCGTTGAAGGCGGCTGGAGTGACAGCGTTCGCTCCAGCCGCCTCCACACCGGAGATGAGCCATCACTGTGCCTGACTCGAAATGCGGCGGAAACGACAGACCGGAATTGCCGAAAGCAACACCTGGCCCGCGCGCCCTTCTCGATCGCAGCCGGGTGGGTGCCGCGCGTACGATCGGCATCGAGGTGGCACGTCGAATTGTCACGGCAAGTCGCCGGCGCAAGGCGATCGCCCGGATGCGACAGCAGACGGCGTTTCCGGAAATCAATCGTTGGGATCCACTATCGCTGGCGCTCGGCGACGCCTCCGTCGCGGTGCTCTGCGCAGCGGTGCGGTCCGTATCGACGGACCAGCGCTGGGACCATGCCGCGCACGCCGCCCTGCGGGCCGGTGCCTCGGCACTGGCTGACGGTCCGCCCCGCCTCGGACTCTACGACGGCGTGGCGGGCTACGGCGCCGCTGTCTGTCTGCTCAGCGGCTCCGCCGACCGCTATCCGACCTTGCGCCAGCAGCTCGATGCGCTGCTGCTGCCCGCGGTCGAACGGTTCGCCACCTCTGCGCCGCCGCGGGCACCCGCCTGGCCGGGCGCCGGCTACGACCTGGTCAACGGCCTCTGCGGGCTCGCCGCGTACCTGCTGCTACGGCAGGACGGCCGGGCATCGGACCCGACCCTTGCCGCCGTGACGAAAACCCTCGCGGACCTGCTCGACGACCTGGAGTCCCACCGGCTGGTACTTCCGGCAGGCGGTTCAGCGGCGGACGTTGACGGATACGTCGACCTGGGGCTCGCGCACGGCCTGCCCGGCGTCGTCGCCCTACTCTCCCTGGTGCTGCGCGGTGGCCCGACCGATCTCCCCGCGGTACGCCGGTCCGTGCGGCGCGGCGCGGAGTGGATCGCCGACCACCTGCGCGAGGGGGCGCACGGCCCTGGCTGGCCCCGCCTGGTCTCGGTGAACGAGTCGGGCTGGACGTCAGCCGACCGTCCGGCTCCGGATGCTGCCGTCGCGGCGGCCCGTCCCGGTTGGTGCTACGGCACCCCGGGAGTCGCTCGGGCGATCTTCCTGGCCGGCCGCGCCCTGGAAGACCAGCGGCTGCAGCGGCTCGCCGTCACCGCTGTCAAGGCTGCCGCGCATCCTCACGCCGTGTCACAGCTGGCGTCGGCCACGATCTGTCACGGCCTGGCCGGCCTGTTGCTCGTGGCCGCTCACTTCGCGTGGGACACCCGGGATCCCGAGCTGCATCAGCTCGTGACCGATCTGTTCGACCAGCTCGTCGCGCGGTACGACCCCGACTCCCTGCTGGGTTTCGTAGATGTCGAGGTGGGTGGTCAGGTCGTCGACAACCCCGGCCTGCTCAACGGCGCTGCGGGAGTGGCGATGTGCCTGCTCGCGTGCGCCGAGCCCGCCGCACCGGCCTGGACGACGCTCTTCCTGCTTGCCTGATCACTGTCGCGCCGGGCGTCGCTGCGGTCGGCGCCTGTCCCCGGTGGTGCCGGGCGCGATGCGCTCGCCGATGTCGACCCATGCCCGCGGTGCGGGTTCGATCCACTGCACGAGGAGGCTGGATGGAAACCGTGACGCGTGCCGGTCAGCTCGCAGATCCGGACGAGACGGCTGCCGACGCCGACGGGTCGACGTTTCCGGAGTTGGAGGATCCCGACTGGATGCGCCATGCCCGCGAGGTCGTACAGACCAGTTTCTGGGCGATGGCCCGCCGACTGCCACGCCTCGTGCGGGAAGCGATCGGTGTGGCGTGGGCGACCAGCCGCCGCAATACGATCGCGTCGATCGGCCTGAACATCACCGCCGGAGTTATGACCACCTTCGGCCTACTCGCCACCACCACGGTTCTGACCGAACTGTTCGCCGCTGGCCCCACCCCCGAACGGATCCGCGCCGCCCTGCCCGCACTCCTGCTCACCGCCTCGGCGATGACAGCGAGAGGCACCCTGACCATCGCCGCTGGTTGGGCCCAGGCCCGACTGGTTCCCCAGGTCAACTACCGGTCGGAACTACGGATGTTCGACGCGACCACCACGGTCGACCTGGCGGCATTCGACGACGCCGGATTCGCCGAAGAAATGGACCGGGTGCGCGACCGCGGCATGCGCGAAGCGGCCTCGATCGTCGACAACACCGTCAACCTCGTCACCGGTGTCGTCGGTGTGCTCGCCACCGCCGCCGCGCTCGCCCTGATCCAGCCGATCCTGCTTGCCTGCCTCCTGCTCGCGACCGTTCCCGAGGCGATCACCGTCGTGCGGGTGGCCCGCCGCCAGTACCTGAACCTGCTGTCCCGCACGACCCGCCGTCGCCGGATGTGGATGCTCGCCACGCTGATGGCCAACCGGCACACCGCCGCCGAGATCCGCGCCCACCAGATGCGCGAATTCCTTCTGGGCGAGTACCGCCGCATCGTGGCCTTCGAGACCAGAGCCGATCTCGATCTGGTCCGCTCACAAACCACCACGCGCGTGCTCGGCGCCTCGGCCTCCGGGCTGGCCAGCGTGGCCGTCTACACAGTGCTCGCAGGTCTGCTGCTGACCGGTTGGGTCGTTCTTGCCGCGGCCGCGGCCGCGCTGCTGGCGTTGCAGGCCGCCCACGCCAGCCTGAAAACCACGGTGGTCGCGACCAGTTCGCTGTACGAGGACGCCCTCTACTACCAGGACTACCGCGACTTTCTTGACCGCGCCAGCCGCCACACTCGGCCCGTCGAAGGGCAGCCCACCGCCGGCTTCGACACCATCGAGCTCGACCGGGTGAGCCTGCGCTACCCGGATTCCGACATCCCGGCGGTGGACGAGGTCAGCCTCACCCTCCGGCGCGGTCAAGTGATCGCCCTGGTCGGCGAGAACGGCAGCGGCAAGACCACTCTCGCCAAGCTCATCGCCGGCCTGTACCGGCCCACCTCGGGCGTCATCCGCTGGGACGGCGTCGACACCAGCGACCTCAACCCGCACAGTCTCGGCTCGCACGTCGCGGTCATGGCGCAGGACTGGTGGAAGTTCCCCTTCACCGCCGGGCAGAACATCCTCATCGGCCGCCATGACCGACCGACACCCGGGGAAGGGCCGAGCATCGAGGACGCAGCCCGGGCCGCCGCCGTGCACGAGATCGTCCTCGGACTGCCACACGGCTATGACACCCTCCTGGACCGGGAGTACAAGGACGGCCACGATCTCTCCGGCGGCCAGTGGCAGCGCCTTGTCGCCGCGCGCAGTATGTATCGCGATGCTGCGCTGCTGGTCTGCGACGAGCCCTCCGCGGCCCTCGATGCCCGGGCTGAGCACGCCGTGTTCCAACACCTGCGCCGCCGGCCCGACAAGTTGATCGTCCTCATCACCCACCGGCTCGCCAACATCCGACATGCTGACCAGATCTTCGTCATGCGCGAGGGCCGTCTCGTCCAGCGGGGCAACCACGACGAGTTGATGGCCGAGGACGGGCTCTATCGTGAGCTGTTCGACCTGCAGGCCGCCGGTTACCTGGCAACCTCCTCGCCGGCTCCCGCCAGCCTGACCTGAGTATTCCGACACCCGCCGGCGTGCACCCCGTACCGTCGGCCGCCATCAACCGGGCCGGCGTGGGGATTCCTCGCCATTCGACATGGTCCACACCGTAACCGCGCCCGCCGGGAAACGGCAGGTCGTATCGGTTACCAGATTCTTAGCGGAAAAATGTTGATCCAGTGATGGCATGTGAGAACGTCTAGGCCAATCGCCGGCACGGCCGCCGACGCGCATAGCGTGTCCGGAGCCACCGAACAGAGGAGATCGCATGAAGACTCTCGTTCCCGCGCCTCCCGATTCGTCGGACCCGTTCGATCTCGACCTCCGTACGCTGCGGGTGGGTGCGACGCAGGCTGTCGACCTTGCCCCCACCAGCCACCTCGAAGATCGAGAATTCCGCGTCATCGGTCAGGCCGACCCGCCCGGCTGGGTATCCATGCGTGATTGTCAGTCATGGTCGTGCGTGGGCTCCACCTGCGGATACACCTGCGGGGGCCGCACCGGACAACCCTGCGCCTGCTGACCTCGTCACTTTCGGCAAGGACGGCCAGGCTGCCGCGGATATCCGTAGGTGGATCGATCCGTATGCCCGGCCGTCGAGCGCCCGCTCAAGGTCGGCAACGCCATGCCTGCGCGATCCGGTCTTCGCGAGGTACGCATGCCCGGCCGCGACAATCGCACGCTCTCCGGCGATGATCACCTGTTGTGGTGCGAGCGGTTGATCCGGTGTGAGCCCGGCAGCTCCGTCGCCGGGCGGCGCGACGCCGACCGAGCAGTCGCCGCCGACAGTGATCACCCGGTCGTCGATACCGCTGGGAGCCTTTCGCATCAGCCGCGTCTCCTTACATTGGACGCGGCTGAATCTGAGGCTACGAGGAGGGCCGGTGATACGCATCCACTTCACCGCCGATGACCTGGCTCGAGTCCGTCTGCTGACGGGATGGGGCCCGCTCGGCGAGACGTGCTTCAGCCTTGCGCGATCGTTCGGACGCAACCGGCGGCAGGTGCTCACGCCACGGTCGCCGCAGGGCCATCGGTCGACGGTCGCCCTGGCGCACCCCTACGCTCCACTGCTCGGGAGCGGCGCACTCGACCTACTGACCCTCACCGGCCCCACCGACTCCATCGAGGAAGGGCTGGCCGCCTTACTCGAGGTGCGACCGCAGCACCTCCGGGCGGAGATCACCGCCGCAGCGACCACCGCCGGATGGCCCCAGGCGCGGCTGCGTCGGCTGATGGGTGAGGTCGATCCGGCCGGCAATCGCGACGACCGGCGGCAGTTGGTGAGGTTCCTGCACGCTCATCACCGGCACGCGGTGGCGCCGCACTGGTCCCGGATCCACGCCCGGGTGAAGGCCGAGCACTCCGCCCTCACCCGGGTGCTCAGCAAAGACGGCGTGGATGGCCTGCTCACCTGGCTCGCCCCGTTCGCCCGCTGGCGTTCGCCGGTGCTGGAGGTGGAGCACTGCGGGGTTCTCACGGACATTCGGCTCGACGGCCGCGGGCTGCTGCTCGTTCCCTCGGTGCTTCAAGCGGGCCCGGCCGTATGGCTGAACGGCGTGGACGAGCAGGCACCCGTCGTGCTCTTCCTGCCTCTGGCACGAAGCACGGCCGATCTCGCGGCCGTCCTCAGCGAGCCGTCGGCAGCGCCCAGACTCGGGGCCCTCGTCAACCTGCTCGGACGCACCAGGGCGCACGTGTTGGACACCATCGGTGACGGTCCCTGCACCACCCGGGAACTCGCCCATCGGCTCGCCGTCTCTTCCGCCAGCGCCAGCGAGCATGCGACCGTGTTGCGCGACGCGGGTTTGATCGCCACCACACGCCAGGGCCGTGCGGTACAGCACCGTCTGACTCTGCTGGGGGAGCGCCTGCTGCGCGGTGCCGACGAGCAGAATCGCGAGGTGCGTGCAGGGCCGAGGTGATGGCGGCGTTGTTTGTGCCGCGACCGCAGCCGCTTCCGCATGTGGCGATCTCGCTTACTGGGGGAGTGGCGGGCGCGAGAAGGCTGGCGGGCATAAGGTCGGCTCGGCACGAGTACCCTCGCGAGATCAGGACGGGGCAGGACATGGGCCAAGGCTCCCGCGACGAGGTGCTCGGCCGGCTGGCTGAGGCAGTCGGGTCCGTCACAGTCGCACACCCGACGCGGGTTGCCATCGACGGGCCGCCCGCCACGGGCAAGACCACGCTCGCCGACGAGCTGGCCGTCGTCTTGCGCACACAGGGCCGCACCGTCATCCGCGCGACGATCGACGATTTCCTCTTCCCCCGGGCACAGCGCTACCCGCGCGGCGAGTACTCGGCCGAAGGCTGCTACTTCGACACCCACGACTACGAGGCGCTGAACCGGGTTCTGCTCGATCCGCTCGGCCCGGGCGGAGATCGGCGCTTCCAACACGCGGTCTACGACCGCACAGCGGATACCGCCCTGTCCCCGCCGGTCACGACTGCCCCCACCGACGCCGTGCTGCTCTTCGACGGCGTCTTCCTCATGCGCCCGGAACTGGTTGACCGGTGGGATCTGCGCATCTTCGTGTCGACTGCGCTCGAGAAGACCGTGGATCGCGCCGTGATCCGAGAGCGCCGGGTGCCGTCCCGGGCCGAAGTCGAACGGCGCTGGCGCGAGCGTTACATCCCCTCCCAACAGTTCTACTTCGCCACGGTCCGCCCGACCGATCGCGTCGACATCATCGTGCACAACGACGAGCCCCAGCAGCCGGTCTGGGAGACCCGAAAACACTGACCGCACTCAATTCGGCGCTCGTGTCGGCGGGGGAGTACCCGCAGGGATGGTGGCTCCGGACGGGTGCCGCGCACGGGTGGCGGCAGACCAGGATGTCGGCGGTGGTCGGCGGTGACGACAAGGCCCAACGTCGTTCGGCACAGGTAGGGCTGGGATGATCGTGGGCATGCGGTTGGAGGCGCGGTGACGGCTACGTCGGGTCGTGAAGTGGTGCCGGTACACGGTTCGTTGGCGGTCTATCCCGGTACGTTCGATCCGTTCACCCCGGGGCACCGCGACGTGGTGGCCCGTGCCCGGGTGATATTCGACCAGGTCATCGTGTTGCTGGCGGTGAACGCCGACAAGCGCCCAACCGCCGAGGCCGCGACCAGGGCCGTACGCGTGCGCGACGCCATGCCGGCAGCCTGGGGCAACGTCGAGGTGGACACCTGGACCGGCCTGACCACCGCCTACTGCCTGCGTCGCGGTGCCACGGTCATCGTCCGCGGCCTACGCACGGCCGCGGACCTTCGCCAGGAGTACCAGCTCGCCGCGATGAACGAACAACTCGGCATTCAGACCGTCTGGTTGCCGTCCCGTCCGCAGCTGGCCGCCACTTCGTCCACGGTCGCGCGCGCATACCGCTCGGCACAGTCGGCCCCGTCCCAGAACGCCGAACAGTGACCCCCAGGGGTACCGGAACGGTGGCAACGCCCCGAGGTGGGATGCACCCCGCCGACGGCCTGTCCGCACACCCTGCGTCGAACGCCGGCGCACTACGCTTGGGGCCGGCCTGCCCAACGCGCGGCGCCGGTACCGCGCGTCACTGAACCCAGGGATGGCCGTACCGTTCGAGTCGGGCCAGGCTCCGGGGAGCTCGCTCATGGTGGGCGGGCTCCCAAAATGTCCCAGCCGACCGCAACCATTGAACTGCTACCACGCGGGTCGTGGCAGTGCGTACCACCCGGATCGCTGTTGCCGGTAGCGGTGGGCCACGAGGGCTCGGACACCGTGGGCGTGGCTGATCATTGAGCGGGTGATGAACCCTGCCGCGCTGCCGGCCGACTCCGACGCTTTTCGTCGGCCGTTCCGCCGCTGTTTGCAGACAGGAAGGCGACCAGCGGCGCGACGTCATCGATTTCGCCGCGACGGTTACCCGCGCCACCCAGCTCATCGGGCGGCCACCGCATGTGACCTGTGATTGAGGGTTCCGACGTAGGTAAGCGGGCGATGAGTCGGAGAGTCTCAACCGAGAGTTCAAGGATACGATTCATGAACATGGCACCGAGCGCGCGCACCGTATCCGGAGACTTCGACCTGACGATGGACGAGCTGCGCGTCGTGGCGCGTTACGTGGTCCGGCATGCCGAGGACGTCTCGTCGGTCTTCGAGCGGGCCGTTCCCGATGATCCGCGCCCCCGTGCGGCGATCGACGCGGCCTGGGCGTTCATCAACGGCGCCAACAGGACGAAACTGCAGCGCGTTACTTCCCTCGATGCTCATCGAGCCGCCCGCGCTGCACCCTCCGAGGCTGCGAGACTGGCCGCGCGATGCGCCGGTGACGCCGCATCGGCCGCATACCTGCACCCCATTGCCAAGGCGAGCCAGGTCGGCCACATCCTGCGAGCCGCCGCAAGCGCTGCGCGCATTGGCGAGATCGAGGCGGGCGGTGACCCCGCGATCGCGGATGCCCTGCTGGAACGGTCGCGGCAGCGTGCGACACCGGTGCTCATCGACGTGCTCAGCCGCTACCCGCTCGCGCCGGGCGGCAGCACTCGTGTCGCCCAGCTGATGAGCACGCTGGACCGTTTCCTGCGGCAGGCGGCTGACCGGCCGCCAGGGCACACCGCGCTGGGCCGCGCCGACCCGCGTAGGAGGGAGTGCCAGTCATGATCCTCCCGAAGGTCCGGGACCCCCGCTTCGTGACGATCCGCCGTGGGGGAACTCTCACTGATGCCGATCACCGTCTCCTCGCTCTATGGGCCGCCTCGTGTGCGGAGCACGTACTCGGCCTCTTCGAGTCGGCGCAGCCTGGGGACCTACGACCACGTCACGCGATCGAGCATGCCCGGGCCTGGGTCCGTGGCGAGGTCACGATGATGCAGGCCCGCGCGGCGGGTGGCCATGCGATGGGGGCGGCCAGAGACCTGCGTGGTGCAGCACGGCATGCCGCGTACGCCGCCGGCCAGGCCGGGGCCGTCGCCCACGTCGCCGCACACGAACTCGGCGCCGCCGCCTATGCGATCAAGGCCGCACGTGCGGCAGCACCGGCAGGTCTGAGCGAGGCCGCAGGGCGACTCGAGTGCCAGTGGCAGCGCGATCAGCTCCCGGAGGCGATCCGTGAGCTCGTACTTGACGACCAGAGGCGGCGCAACGACATCTGCTGGTCGGTGTTTCACTGTTGACGCCAAGCCGTGCAGAGCCCTCACTGTCCGTCCAGTGGCAGTGTTCGTCGCCCTGACGCCGGGCGATCTTCGTGCACTCGGCGGAATACAGATGGGATGCCCACCCCGCGATCCGGTCACCCTCCGTGACGAGCGTTCGTGGCAGAAGCGTGTACCCGCCCATAAGCGCGGACTCAAAAAGCGGCCGGAAAGTCAGGAACGAATGGTCTGCGAGCGGTTCGGCTGAAGCCGCGTATACCGGGCGTTCGAGGGGGGGCGACGTGGCGTCGTCAAGGTGGAATGCCGGAGCCGTTACTCGTATCCCATGGCCGGGATCACCTTGCCGAGTGCTTCTTCGATGAGTTCGCGGGTTTCGTCGTCGAATTGATCGTTACGGTTCGTCAGTCGGTGCGACTGAAACGTTGAAGGGGTGGCGAAGTCGTTGACGCCGAGCCGTTCGAACAGGGCGCGGCGCTGCCCGGGCCAGTCGGCTGCGAGATCTTCTGCCTTCACCTCGATGTATCGCCTGCCCGTCAGGTCGACCGCGTTCTTCCAGGTGAGCCACCGGTGGTAGACCGGCTTGAGGTAGGCGAGCGCGCCGTCGACGGTGGGCGGCGCCCATGGCTGGGCCAGGTGGGATGCGAGCACCGAGACCGGGTGACGCTTGATGTGCACGATGGTCGCTTCGGGGACCAGTTCCCAGAGGAACTCCATGTACAGCAGGTTGAACGGTGTCTTCTCGCACCAGGTCGGCTTGCCCGCGTCGGCGGCTGCTCCGCCGAACATGGTGTCGATCAGGCCCCGCAAGATTCCGAGCAGTTCGCCCCGGTCGCTGAAGTGCCTGGGAAGTACCCGCCGGCGGCTCACCGGCTCGAAGGGCCCGGCAGGCCGGTCTGCGTTCCCAAAGCCTTCCGCGGGCGCAGGTTCGTCGTACGTGTACGCGATCAACTGCGGCCAGAGCTGTTGCACCGCGTCCCGGTAGCGCCGCTCGCCGACCAGCTCGGGAACGGTTTTGCCGCGATCGTCGCGCCGGCCGGGCACTCGTACGGTGAGGAAATCGCTCAGCCGGTGCAGGGCGTCCTCACCGACGGCGGGGTCGTATCGCTCGGTGAGCGCGTCGGCCAGGTCCCGCAGGCCACCCGGGTCGATGAGAAACCGGGTCTCCATGGGAATCCGATGGATCAGCGGATGTTCGCCGATGATGTCGGCGATCCGTGACGTTCCCGAACGACCCGTACCCGCAACGAAGATCGGTTGGGGGAAAGGCATGGAGAGCAGTCAAGCTTCCAACCCGGCGCCTGTGCAAGCCATTTATCCCCTTCACTCGCCGATCCGGGCCGGACCCGTACCCGGCGCCCCGGAGTGCGTGCCGGACGGCCACTTCCAACAAGCGGGCACGCGTTATCGAAGCATTCCAACGCGCCGCACCCTCGCCCACTGATGCACTGATCTTGGTAGGACCCGGTTCACCCTGGGGGAGAGCCAGCTCTTCGCGGCGCTGTTCGTCACCGACGACAAGCGCGAGGGGACGGCCGCCTTCGTGGAGGGGCGCGAGCCGGATTCACCGGCCGGTGGGCCGGACCGAGCGCAGCCGGTTCGGCCGGCGCAGCCGGTGGTGGTGCAGGCACCACCCCGAAGACGCGTTCTGGCCCCATCGATCATGCGTCTGCCCGTCCGTAGCGTCGAGTTGACGCGAAGGGAGCGGAAGTGTTCGAGCGATGGGGGACGGCGGTGGTCCGCCACCCGGTCCGGGTGATTCTCGCCTGGCTGGTGGCGGTCATCGCCTTGGGCGGCGCGAGTTTCGCCGTCCTGGGCGTGGACGGACCGGCCGCGGTCATGGGCAGCAACGAGGCCGATTTCCTGCCCGACAGCTACGAGTCGGCCAAGGCGGCGAAGGTCGCCGAGCGGGCGTTCCCGACGCCGGACGACGCGGGCGCCACCGCCGTACTGGTTCTGTCCCGGGCTGACGATGCGGCCCTGAGCGTCACCGACCAGGCGAAGGTGGGGGAGCTGGTGGCCGCGTTGGACGCGGCCCGGATCGCTGGTGTCCGTACGGTCAGCACCTCGGCCCAGGCGCTCTCACCGAACGGCAAGGTGCAGTTGGCGCGGGTGGCGTTCACCAAATCGGCCAGCCATGAAACCACCCTGGCCGCGGTCGGCGATCTGCGATCGAAGACCCAGGACCTGGTCCGGGGCACCGGGCTGCGGGCCGGCTACACCGGAGAGGCCGCCGCGGCCAAGGACAGCGAGATCCTCGACATCCTGGTCAGTGTCGGCATGGTCGTCATGATCGTGATCCTGCTGGTCGTCATCTTCCGTAGCCCGTGGATCGCGCTACTCAACGTGCTGATCATCGCGCTGGTCGGGCAGGGCGTGGTGGCACTGCTCGCGCTGGTCGCCAAGGCGGCCGGGATGCAGCTCGACGCCTCGGTCACCGGCCTGCTGCCGGTCGTGCTCTTCGGCGTCGGCACCGACTACGTGGTCTTCCTGCTGTTCCGGTACCGGGAGCGGCTGCGCCTCGGCGAGGACCGGCGTACCGCCATGGTCTCCGCGCTCGGCCGGGTCGGCGAGGCCATCGCCGTCTCCGCCCTCGCCGTCGCGGTCTCCTTCGGCGCGCTGCTGCTGTCCGGGTTCGGCTCGTTCCGGATCCTCGGCCCGGCGCTCGCGGTGGCCGTACTCGTGATGGTGTTCGCCGGACTGACCCTGATCCCGGCGGTGTTCGCGCTGCTCGGACACCGGGCGTTCTGGCCGTCGAAGAAGTGGCGGCACGAGCCGCACGCCGGGCTGGCAGCCCGGACCGGCGCACTGGTGGCCCGCCGGCCGGCCCTCGTCGCGCTGGCCTCGATCGCGGCCCTGACGGCGCTCGGGGCCGGGGCGCTCGGCTACCAGGCCAGCTACGACCTGGGATCGCTGCCCAGCGGTACGGAATCGGCCCGCGCACTGGACCAGTTGCGGTCCGGGTTCCCGGCGGGCACCCTGAGCCCGACCTCGATCTACCTGAGCGGGCCGGGTCTGACCGAGGCGACCGCGACGGCGTATGCGCAGAAGCTCACCGAGGTGCCGATCGTCGGTGGCGTCGGCGGGGTCCGGGTCAACGGCGACGTCGCCCAGGTCGACCTGCTGCTGTCGGCCGATCCGCTCAGCGAGAAGGCGATGGACGAGGTCGAGCGCGACCTGCGGCCGGCCGCGCACGCCGCCGCGCCGGCGGGCACCACCGCTTACGTGGGCGGGGAGACCGCCACCTTCGCCGACGTGCGGGACGTGGTCAGCGCGGACATGAAGGTGATCTTCCCGGTGGCCGGCGCGCTGATCGGCCTGGTGCTGCTGCTGATGCTGCGGGGCCTGCTCGCCCCGGTGTACCTGCTCGGTGCGGTGGTCGCCGGTTTCGTCGCCACGCTGGGCGCCTCGGTGCTGGCCTTCCAGGGGCTCGCCGGGGAGCCGGGGCTGGCCTTCACCCTGCCGCTGATCGTCTACATGTTCGTCGCCTCGATCGGCACCGACTACAACATCCTGATCATCGCCCGGATCCGGGAGGAATTGCGGGAGGGCCGCTCCCGGCGGGAGGCGGTAGCGCTCGCGCTGCGCCACGCCGGCCCTCCGGTCGCGGCTGCCGGCGTGATCCTCGCCGCGTCCTTCGCGGCGCTGGTCGTCTCCGCGACGCTGGCCCAGGTCGGCTTTGCCGTGGCGGTCGGGATCCTGCTGTCCACGTTCGTCCTGTCCTGGCTGCTGGTGCCAGCGCTGACCGCGCTGTTCGGCCGGTTCGCGTTCTGGCCGGCACGGGTGCGCCCACAAGCCCGCCCGGCCCCGCCCACCCGCCCGGAGCGTTCGCCCGAACTGGTCTGACTGCCCGGCTCCGGCCGGACTGCCTGCGGGCGCCCCGTGAAGGGGTGCCCGCAGGCGGCGTTCCGGGTGGCCGCAACGATGTGATATCGGCCCTGACCAGCGCAGCCGCCTCGTCGGAGATCCGGTATCGGAGGGAGAATCGCTGGTGATGAAGCAGATGATCAAGCGTGTCCGGCGCGAGCAGGCGCACCTGCTGGCCAGTCTCAGGCTGGCCGCGGTGTGTCTGGTGCTGTTCGCGTCGACCGCGGTCACCCTGGCCGTCACCGGTGGGCTCGGGCTGCCGCCCTACCTTCAGGTGCTGCGCCGTGGCCGGCGGGTCGCGGACTGGCAGCGCGGCCGTGCCGGTGCTGTGCTCGGCGATCCGGTCCCATCGCCATACCGGGCGCTGCCCAAAGGCCTGGCGGAGCGGACCCGGACGGTGCTGACCGATCGGGCGACCTGGCGGGATCTCGGCTGGATGTTCGGCCAGACGACGATCGGCCTGGTGTTCGGCGTCCTCGGTCCGGCGCTGTGGCTGGCCGGGGCGTTCGGCCTGCTCATGCCGGCGGTGCGCGCAGCGCTGCCACCAGAGATCGTGTTCCAGTACAACGGTCTCACCGTCGACGGGCCGGCAGCCGCCTGGGCGGCTGTGCCGATCGGTGTCCTGTGCCTGGCGGCGGGCTATCTGCTACCCCGGTTCCTGATCCGGGCCGAGGCACGGTTCGCCCGGTGGCTGCTCGCGCCGACCGCCGAGGCCAGGCTGTCGGCACGGGTCGAGCAGCTCACCGAGACGCGGGCCGAGGCGATTGACGCCTCCGCCGTCGAGTTGCGCCGCATCGAGCGCGACCTGCATGACGGTGCCCAGGCCCGGCTGGTCGCGCTGAGCATGAACCTGGGCATGGCCGAGGACCTGTTCGACAGCGACCCGGCCACCGCGCGGTCGATGCTCACCGACGCTCGGGCCGGGGCACACACCGCGATGAGTGAACTGCGCGACCTGGTGCGGGGCATCCACCCACCGCTGCTCGCCGACCGCGGCCTGCCCGGTGCGCTCCAAGCGCTCGCGCTGGGCAGTCCGATCCCGGTCGACCTCGATACACGGCTGGCGCGCCGGTTGGCCGCGCCGGTCGAGTCGGCCGCCTACTTCGTAGTGGCCGAGGCGCTGACCAACGCCATCAAGCACAGCGGGGCGGAGCGGATCACGATCCAGGTGGTCGACGACGGGCGCCGGCTGCGACTGTGCGTGCGCGACGACGGGCGGGGCGGCGCCGACCCGGCCGGCGGCACCGGCCTGCGCGGGATCGAGCGGCGGCTGGCGGCCTTCGACGGCACGATCCGGGTCAGCAGCCCGCCCGGCGGGCCCACCGAGCTGATCGCGGAGTTGCCGTGCGGGTCGTGATAGCCGAAGACCTGGTGCTGCTGCGCGACGGGCTGGTCCGGATGCTGACCGCGTACGGCTTCGAGGTGGTCGCCGCCGTCGACGACGGCGCCGGCCTGGCCGAGACGCTGGTGTCGGTGCGGCCGGACGTGGCCGTGGTTGACGTGCGCCTGCCGCCCACCTTCACCGACGAGGGGGTGCGCGCCGTGATCGCCGCCCGCCGGGCCGTGCCGGGGCTGCCGGTGTTGATCCTGTCCCAGTACGTCGAGCAGGTCTACGCCCGGGAACTGCTCTCCGACCGGGCGGGCGGGATCGGCTACCTGCTCAAGGACCGGGTGGGGGAGGTCCGCGAATTCGTCGACGCGGTGCGCCGAGTCGCCGCCGGGGGCACGGTGATGGATCCCGAGGTGGTGGCGCAGCTGCTGAGCGGCGGGCGGCGGGCCCAACTCGCCGGCCTGACCCCGCGCGAGCGGGAGGTGCTCGCCGTCATGGCCGAAGGGCGGTCCAACGCCGCCATCGCCGGCCAGATGGTGATCACCGAGAAGGCGGTGAGCAAGCACATCAACAGCATCTTCGCCAAGCTCGATCTCCCGCCGTCGGAGGACGACCACCGGCGGGTGCTGGCGGTTTTGACGTACCTCGGAGGCAATGATGGCCAGGCGTAGTTCCTGGCGGATTGTTTAGCGTTGCCGGGGCCCTCCGCAGCCAGGCTCGGGTAGCCGCACGGCCTCCCCGGCCGCCGGTCTACCCGAGTCGGGCGTGGCGATAGCCGGAGGACCTACCCGGGACCAGTCATAGGCAGCGGTTATGGATCAGGTCGATCTTGCCGTCTACTGCCGCTGCGGGAGCGCCTTGACGCTAGGTGCATGACCTCGGTGGAGACACACACGCGCCCTGCGAGCCAAATCACGGCAGCGGTGCCCGCAGCTGTCGCAGCAGGTATCGCGTTGCTCATCAGTTCTCTGTTTCCCCTGGTCGGTCCCTTGCTCATCGCGCTGGCACTTGGAGCGATAGCGGCAAACACGGCGATCTCGGGGCTGCCGGTGATGAAGGGGCACGCCAAGACAACGAAGCTGCTTCTCCGCCTCGGCGTCGTCTTGTTGGGACTGAAGCTGCCCGTGCAGGAGATCTTGGATATTGGGCCGGGTGGTCTCGCCGTTGTGGTGCTGACGGTCACGGTCACCTACTTCTCGACGATCATCGTTGGTGACCGCCTGGGACTGGACAAGGGATTCGTGACTCTCCTGGCAGCCGGCTTCTCGATCTGTGGTGCTGCCGCGATCGCTGCCGTGGATGACACTGTCCGGGCCAAGCAGCGGTTCGTGGCGCTCGCGGTGGCCATGGTGACGGTGTTCGGCAGCGCGATGATCCTGCTGGTGCCGTGGCTGGCGGGCGTCCTCGGTCTGACCGCCGAGCAGGCGGCGTTCTGGGCTGGGGCGAGCATCCACGAGGTCGCCCAGGTGGTCGCAGCGGCGTCGATCATCGGGCCGAGCGCCCTGGCGGTTGGGACGACCGCGAAACTCGGGCGAGTGGTACTGCTTGCTCCGATGTACGCCGTCGCGTCACGTCGCGGTGACCGCGCCGCCGGCCAGAGGGCGCCGCTCGTTCCGTGGTTCGTGATCGGGTTCGCCGTCGCGGTGGCGGTGCGTTCGCTGGATCTGCTGTCCACAGGAGCTCTGTCGTGGTCGAACGGGGCGACGACGTTTCTGCTGGCTGCCGGGATGTTCGGTCTCGGTATGGGGATCCGGGTCAAGGAGATCTGGCCTCTGCCGCTGAACGCCTTCCTTCTGGCTTGCGCTTCTACCCTGGTCGCGGCCGGAACCTCGCTGGCGCTGATCGTCGGAGTCATGTGATCGCGCCCCCTCATCCGGAAGCGTTCACGAACGGCTCGGCCTCACCGATTCCAGCCGTCGGCTGCCGATTGCGGCCGACCCGACTGTTGTATGCATCATGTATCCTACCGCGGTGAAAAGATTCAGCCAGGCGGTGCGGGTGGCGTACGCGGAGCATCGCCGGTCCCGGCGCCTCAGGGTCGTCCTCGCCGCGTTCGTCGTCTTTCTCGGTGTGGTGGTGGCCGCTCAGCTCACACCCGGCCGAAGCCCTGCCACCGCGCCGTCGACAGGTGAGGGCGCGAACGGCACGAGGAACGCCGGCGATTTCGCGCTGGTGCGTCGCGATCCGAACGACTCGATGGCTGTCGGCGACGTGGACGCGCCGGTGGTCCTGGTCCAGTGGACCGACATGCGGTGCCCGTACTGCGCGGTGTTCAACCGGGAGACGCTGCCCCCGCTGCTGCGGGAGTACGTGCAGACGGGCAAGGCTCGTATCGAGGTTCGTGACGTGGCCTATTTCGGAGAGCAGTCCACGGATGGTGCCGTCGCCGCACGGGCCGCCGGCAACCAGGGCAAGTTCTTCGCCTACCTCAGCGCGGTGTACGCGGATGTCCCCGCGGGCGTACACCCTGATCTGCCCCGTGAGCGATTGATCGCCTACGCGCGCAAGGCCGGTGTGCCCGACATCGAACGGTTCACCGCGGACCTGACCGACGCCGAACTGCACGCAGCGGTGCGGGACAGCCACGCCACGGCCGAACAGTTGGGTGTCACCAGCGTCCCCTTCTTCGTGGTTGGCGACAGCGCGCTGGCCGGAGCGCAGCCGATCGAGGTGTTCCGCAAGTTCCTGGACGACGCGATCGCGAAGGCGCGGTAGCCCGTGGAACTGGGAGTGCTCGGCGCGTTTCTCGGGGGTGTGTTGACCCTGCTCAGCCCCTGCTCCGTGATGCTGCTGCCGGCATTCTTCTCCTATGCGTTCGCCAGTCCTGCCACGCTGGTCAGCCGCACCGGCGTGTTCTACCTGGGGTTGATCACCACCCTCGTGCCCCTGGGAGTGCTTGCCGGCACAGTGGGCGCGTTCGTCAACCAGCACCGTGGCATGTTCGTTACCGTCGCGGCAACCGTGGTGATCGTGCTCGGGCTGATCATGCTGGCCAACATCCCGATTCCGGTCCTTTCCCGTAACGGGATGGAGGGAACATCGTCAGCATCCGTCTACGCCCTCGGCACGGTCTACGGCCTCGCCGGCGTCTGCGCTGGCCCTCTGCTGGGCGCGGTGCTGACCATCGCCGCCGTCGGCGGCAACGCCTTCTACGGCGGCATCGTCCTGCTCGTCTTCGCCGCCGGCATGGCTCTTCCGCTGCTCGTCCTGGCCCTGTTGTGGGGACGGCTGCCGTTCGTACGCCAGCTCGTCCGCCCGCGCGGAATCAGCGTGGGGCGGTGGCGCCAGACCTGGGCCGGGATCATCAGCGGTACGCTCACCGTCACGATCGGAATCCTGCTCCTGGCCACCGACGGCACCACGTCGCTGGGCGGCGTCCTCGCCGCCTCCGATCAGGCCAGACTCGAAAACTGGGTACGGCAGAAAACTGAATCCGTACCCGACCTGCTCGTAGCCGCGATCGTGATCGGCGGTGCCGTCGCCGCACGCATCCTCATCGGCATCTGGCGGAAGGGCCACGCCGCCGCTGCGCCGCAACACCAGGCCGGAGCCGGCGAACCGCCCCGCCCGTGACATGCGCACGCCATCATTGAGGAGTGGGATCAAGCGCATCGCCAGCGGCGAATGCGCCGCCAGATTTCTCCGGCAACTGCGGCCGTCCACCGAGATCGCGTCTCCCACTGCTGTTGGGGGCAGCCGTCGGCACACACGCGCTGGATGCATACTTGTTGTATGGGTGGCCGCGTCCGGCGGTGGCGTAACGGTTGAGGGGAGGGTCATTGGCGAACACCGCGAGTGCAGCCGAACGCGCCTACCAAGCGATTCGCGATGGCATTCTCAACGGCGTCTACCCGACGGGGACGATGCTCGGCGAGGAGGTCCTGGCCACCGAGATCGGTGTTAGCCGCACCCCGGTACGGACCGCGCTCGCTCGATTGCAGGACGAGGGTTGGATCGTCATCTACCCCAAGCGTGGCGCGCTCGTTCAGGGACTCAGCGAGCGGGCGGTGGCAGACCTGGCGGACGCCCGCCTGATCCTGGAGTCCACCGCGGCCAGCCGGGCCAGTGCCGAGGCCAGGGAGATGCTCGCCGAGCGCCTGTGCCGGTTGATCGCGGCACAGCGTGCGGCGTTCAAGGCCGATGACGTCCGGCGTTTCATCGAGTTGACGATCGAGTTCCATCGTATTTTCGTGGAAGCGGCGGGCAACGACGTCCTGCTTGAGCTCAACGACCGGCTAGCCGACCGGCAGCGATTCCTGCTGTTCAGCTACGGCGACCGGCTCCTCGCCCGGTGCGCCGACATCATCGTCGAGCATGAGACCCTCGCCGAGCGCCTGCGCACCGGTGATGGCGCTGGGTTCGCTGATGCTCTGCGAAAGCATCTGGTCGACACCTACGGCACCCAGATCGGCGAGCTCCCCCGTAGTTTCCGGTCGACGGCGCCGACGGCCGGCGGCAGGTAAGCCGCTATCGCCGCGGGCGCGGCGGCCAGCGGCCGGCGTAGGCCCGGTGGGGCGGACCGGGGTGCCCCCAACTCTGACAACGGCTTCGCGGACCGCGGGCCGTCGAGGAATTCTCAAGCACGTTCACGGTCAGCGCCACGGCTCTTCGGGGTTGCCGGTTCGCCGGTTGTGGTGGTCCAACAGCCTGGACAGCAGCTCGGTCAGCCGTTGCCGCTCCTCGGGTGACAGCGGAGCCAGCAGTTCGCCCTGGGTTTCGGCCAGCCGCTTCTCCAGTCGCCGCAGCTGCCGCTTGCCCACGGCGGTCAGCGTGATGATGTTGCGCCGCCGATCGGCGGGGTCCGAGGTGCGCTCGACCAGTTTGTGATCGGCGAGTTCGTTGATTGCCGCCACCATGTCGCTGAGGTGGATGCCGCTACGGCGGCCCAGCGTGGCCTGGCTGGCTGGCCCGAACTCCTCCAGCGTCGCCAGCAGCCGGTAGTGGTAGCCGCGGGCGCCGACGGACGAAAACCCGTCGGCCACCAGGCGGTGCGCATGGCTGGCGGTCTGGGTGAGCAGCCAGCTGGGCAAGCTCTCCCAGCTGGCGGCCGTCTTCTCGGGTGGTTTCTCCATGTGACAAGTCTAACGAACCGTTCGGAGCACCAACGATCGTGTTATCGTTCGGGAGCCAAACGTTCATAGCTCGAACGTTTGGGTGTTGAACGAATCTTTCTGGAGTCGAGACCATGATCAAGTCGTTCCGCATCGACATTCCTCAGGCCGACCTCGACGACCTGACCGACCGGCTCGCCCGCACCCGTTGGCCCAACGAGGTCGCCGACGCCGGGTGGGACTACGGCTTCCCGCTGGCGCGGCTGAAGGAACTGGCCGAATACTGGCGCACCGGCTACGACTGGCGCGAGCACGAGGCCAAGCTCAACGAGCTTCCGCACTTCACCACCGAGATCGACGGCCAGAACATCCATTTCGTCCACATCCGGTCTTCGAAACCGGACGCGCTCGCGCTGATCCTCACCCACGGCTGGCCCGGTTCGTTCCTGGAGTTCCTCGACGTGATCGAGCCGCTGTCGCGCGACTTCCACCTGGTGATTCCGTCCATCCCTGGCTTCGGGTTCTCCGGGCCGACCAGCGAGCGCGGCTGGGACGCCGTCCGGGTCGCCAGGGCCTGGGCTGAGCTGATGCGCCGCCTGGGGTACGAGCGCTATGGCGCGCAGGGCGGCGACTTCGGCGCGGGCATCTCCACGGCGCTCGGCGCGGTGGCACCCGAGCAGGTCGTCGGCGTGCACGTCAACTACCTGCCGACCCGTCCGGACCCCGACGTCGAGGTGTCCGAAGCGGATGAGGCCCGACTCGACAAGGTCAGGCAGCTGATGGCAAACCGCCCGCCGTACCAGGCCCTGCAGGCGCTCACCCCGCAGACCATCGGCTACGCGCTGACCGACTCGCCGGTCGGCCAGCTGGTCTGGATCGCCGAGCGGTTCGCACAGTGGACCGACCCCGCCACACCGGTCAGCGACGATCGGATGCTCACCGACATCTCGCTGTACTGGCTGACCGCGACCGCGGCCTCCTCGGGCCGGTTCCACCACGACGCCCCACGAGGGAGCCAGCAGCCGTGCCGCGTGCCACTCGGCGTGGCGGTATTCGCGCACGACATCACGCTGTCGGTACGACCGCTCGCCGAGCGGCTGTACGACATCAGGCACTGGTCTGAGTTCGACCGTGGCGGCCACTTCGCCGCGATGGAGGTGCCGGACCTGCTCGCCGAGGACATCCGGGACTTCTTCCTCACCCACATCAAGTGACCCGAACGTCAGCTAGCCAAACTACTTGAGACGCCATCATGACCAGCACCGAAACCATGATCCGCGCACTCGCCGACCGCGCCGAACTTGCCGACCTGGTCGTCCGCCACAGCTTGTGGATCGACGAAGGGCGCTACGACGAGACCGACCGGCTCTTCACCGAGGACGTCGTCGTCAACTCCCCGCGCGGGCAGGCCCACGGCATCCAGGCGCTCATCGAACTCGTACGCTCGGGCCACGACACGTATGCCCGCACCCTGCACAGCAAGTCCAACCTTGTCATCGAGGTCGACGGCGAGACCGCCACAGTGCGGGCCCACGACATCGCCGTGTTCGTCCTGGACGACAGGACCGAGGCCATCGCGGCCGGGATCCACCGCTACGGGGCGCGCCGAACCGAGGACGGCTGGCGCTTCGACCGCCTCGTGGTCACCCCGGTCGCACTGACCGAGGCCATCGGGCGGGTTCTCTAGTCTCTGACCGGGAACGTTACCGGGTTGGCGGCGCCGGGCCGGAACCGGTTGGCTGAGACAGACCTCCGGCGGCAACCGAGTTCCAGTGATCGCCCAGTTAATGCAGGCCGGCGGGGACACGGTGCGGGACGTGCCCTGCTCGCCGACCTGCGCAAGGTGCACGGCCGAGTGACCCGCATCGGCCGCGAGCCCCGGCGCTAACCGAGCCCAGTGGCGCCCGCAGGAGCGCGCGCACAACCGACAGATGCGTCACAAGTGCGTGTTTTAAGCGTTCGGGTCCCAGTCTGCGAGCTGCTCCATCGGCTCGGTGTCGCCGGTGGTCTCCAGGCCGTCGAGCGGGACGCGCTGGTAGAAGTAGAGGACCAGTTCGCTCGCTGCGCCTCGCATCGCCATGTCGCCCGGCTCCACGTCGGCGGCGAGGTCGTCGCAGCGGACGCCGTCGGCGTTGAGGGTCAGCCGCCAGGAGCGGCCCTCGGTCGTATGCAGGTCGATGGTCGCCGGCTTGAACGGCCAGGGGACGGTCGTCGCCGAGACGGTCGTCAGGAACTCGTCCACGCCCTCGACCGCGACGTCCGTCGGCAGCGGCTGTGCGGCCCCCTGGGTGAGCTGGACGTCGTAGGTGTGGACGGCGATCTCCTGGATCTGGTGCCGGGCCACGGCTCCGCTGGTCTCCGGTGCCTGCGACCGGCCCCACCAGGTCCAGCAGCCGCGGTCCGGGCCGGCCTCGCGCATCGCGTCGAGCATGAGCTCGGTCGACTCGGCGAGCCAGGCGTCCAGGGCTTCGCGGTCGCGGGGCGCGGTCGGGGCGCCCTTCGGGTCCGTCCTCGCCGGGGGCTCAGCGCCCGGGCCCGCCGCGATGATGGCGGCCTGGCGGCGGCGGCCGTCGCCGAGGTGCTGCGCCAGTTCGCGCAGCGTCCAGTCGGGGCAGGTCGGGACCTGGACGTCAAGGTCGGGGGCGGACGCGATCGCGGCGCGGAACGCGGCCGAGCGGTCTTCGATCAGCCGCAGGACCTCGGGAAAGTCCAAAATGTTTTGCACCTCGGTTGTGTATCACTGCGCTCCGGCCGCTGGGTAGCGAATTTGTCCGACGAACGCGTCGACAGCCGGGCGGAGCGCCGGCGCCGAAGTCGTCCTGAAACTCCGCGCACCGCTCGCCGTCGGTGAGACCCCGGCGCACCGTTTGAGGCCGAACCGCGGAGGTTGGGCCAGGTGGTGCAGGTGCCGCCCCGATCCGAGCCTGCTGTCGGCGCTGCGGGACATCGATCCGGGTATGGGAGCGATCCGGCGGGAAGGGGGGTGCGGCCGACCGACCAACCGTTGGTTATGGCCCATCTTCGGCCCGGGTCACCGTGCGCTGGACCCTCGACCCCAGGTGAGGTACGCCATCGGACCGACGGGCTGGACGAAGATGGCCAGCCACCAGAGGGGCTTTGGACCGCGAACCAGATCGGCTGGCCGCCGGGCAAGATCAGCCGCTGCGGTGGCGGTGAGCGCCAGCTCAACCGAACCTAGGGCGATGATCACGGCCCGTCGCTCCCGAGAGAGGTCCTTCCACTTCTGCTTGGCCATGGCTAGTTCTCCCCTTCGCCGGCAGTAGCCCTGTCGATTGTCACGTTAGGCGGCCAGGCAGGCTTCCGGCGGCGAACCCGGCGTTGGCCAGGCCGCCCGCGGTCAGGATCGGGAGGCTGAGCAGCACGTTGCCGAGGTCCCGGTTGCTCGGCCGAACCACCTCGGTCACGGCGATGAGCTGACCGACGGCCGCGCTGGCCAAGCCCACCCGGGCGATGCAGCCGTGGCCACCGGCGTCTGAGAGCGCCTGGGCGCTGCGGCGGCCGTGGGGGGCCGGCACCCGCCGAAGGCGCCCGGCACGGCTCCAGGCGGTCGAACGGTCTCACCCTGCGGCGGACGACAAAAGTAAAGGCAAGAAGACCGCGCTCCTTGCCACTTCTAACGTATAGCGCAGATGGGGGCTTGCGGCAAGACCCGGGGCTTGCCGCAGAATCGGCGGCCGGACACAGCACCACGAGAAAATGGGGGTACGACGTGGGTGTGTTGTCGATGTACGGGGGACGCGGCGACCTCGAACCGCTGATGAGATCGGCGGTGCAGTTGCGGGCGCTCGACGCGGAGGTGCGGGGGTGTACGCCGCGCGACCGGGCGCAGCGGCCGGCCGACACGCCAGAGGGAAGCCAACCAGACCTGAGGATGCGTCCGGCAGAAGGTTCGACACAGCTCGGGGCGCCGGTGATCCGATCGGCCGGGGCGGTGCGCCGGAGCACGGCTGCCTCGGAGGTGTCGCGATGAGCGAGCAGTATGTGTTGGGCCTTCACGAGGTCAACGAGACGCAGGTCGCGGTCGTCGGCGGCAAGGCCGCGCACCTGGGCGGGCTGTCGCGGATCGAAGGCATCCGCGTGCCGGCTGGCTTCTGCGTGACGACGGACGCCTTTCGGCGGATCATGGCGGAAGCGCCCTCGATCGACGATCGGCTCGATCAGCTGTCGCGCCTGAACCCGGACGACCGGGAGGCGATCCGCACGCTCAGCGCGGAGATCCGCCGGACCATCGAAGCGGTCGTCCTTCCCGACGACATGGCGGCGGCGATCACCCGCGCTCTCGCCCAGCTCGGCGAGCAGGCCGCCTACGCCGTCCGATCCAGCGCGACGGCAGAGGACCTGCCGACGGCCTCCTTCGCAGGCCAGCAGGACACGTACCTGAACGTCGTGGGCCCGGCGGCGATCCTCCAGCACGTCAGTCGGTGCTGGGCGTCGCTGTTCACCGAGCGGGCCGTCACCTACCGCCAGCGGAACGGCATCGACCACCCTACGGTCCACATGGCCGTGATCGTGCAGCAGATGGTCTTCTCGCATGCGGCCGGCATCCTGTTCACAGCCGACCCCGTCACGTCCAATCGAAGGGTCGCCTCCGTAGAGGCCAGCTTCGGCCTCGGCGAGGCACTGGTCTCCGGCCTGGTGAACCCGGACGTCTACAAGGTGCGCGACGGGGAAATCGTCGCCAGGGCGGTCGGCGCCAAGCAACTCGCCGTCCACGCCTCGCCGGCGGGCGGGACGCAGGAACAGGCGATCGACCCGGAGCGGCAGGACCAACCGGCGCTGACGGATGCGCAGGTCGTACGGCTCGCGCAGTTGGGCCGGCGGATCGAAGCGCACTTCGGCCGCCCCCAGGACATCGAATGGTGCCTGGTCGACGGCGACTTCCAGATCGTCCAGAGCCGGCCGATCACCACGCTGTTCCCCATTCCCGAGTCCGGCGACCGGGAGAACCGCGTCTATCTCTCCGTCGGCCACCAGCAGATGATGACCGACCCCATGAAGCCCCTGGGGCTCTCCTTCTGGCAGATGACGACCCCCGCGCCCATGGCCGAGGCCGGCGGCCGACTGTTCGTCGACGTCACCCAGAGGCTGGCCTCGCCGGCGAGCCGCGCCGGCCTCCTGGAGCTCGTGGGAAGATCCGATCCACTGACCGGGGACGCGCTGCAGACCATCCTCGAGCGCGACGGCTTCATCCGGCCACTCCCTGACGAGGGTCAGCCCGGGCCACAGGTCGGTGCCGCGCCGGCCCCGATCGAGACCGATCCGTCCATCGTCACCGAGCTGATCGGGCGCAGCGAGGCATCCGTCGCCGCCTCGAAACGCGACATCCGGATGAAGTCCGGAGAGGCGCTGCTCGACTTCATCCGGATGGACATCCAGGAGCTGAGGCGGATCTTGTTCGATCCGCAGAGCCATCAGGTGTTCATGTCGGCGATGGAGGCCACGTGGTGGCTCAACGAGCAGTTGGAGGCGTGGCTGGGCGAGAAGAACGCGGCGGACACGCTCACGCAGTCCGTGCCCCACAACGTCACCTCGGAGATGGGGCTCGCGCTCCTGGACGTCGCTGACGTGATCCGCCCGTATCCGGACGTGGTGGCGTTTCTGCAGCACGTCGAGGACGAGGGTTTCCTGGACGAGCTGCCCAAGCTCGCGGGCGGGCGGGAGGCGCGAGACGCCATCGAGGCATGGCTCGACAAGTACGGCATGCGCTGCGCCGGCGAGATCGACATCACGCGGCCGCGGTGGAGCGAGTGCCCCTCCACCCTCTTGCCCATCATCCTCGGCAACATCAAGAACTTCGAGCCGGGCGCCGGCGAGCGGCGCTTCGAGCAGGGCCGGCAGGAGGCCTGGAAGAAGGAGCAGGAGCTGCTGGAGCGCTTACGGGCCCTGCCGGACGGGGAGCGCAAGGCCGAAGAGACGAAGCGGATGATCGACCGGGTCCGGACCTTCATCGGGTACCGGGAGTATCCGAAGTACGGCATGATCAGCCGCTACTTCGTGTACAAGAGGGCCTTGATGGAAGAAGCCGAGCGCCTCGTGCAGGCCCACGTACTGCGTGAGAAGGAGGACATCCTCTACCTCACGTTCGAGGAACTCCACGACGTCGTACGCACGAACCGCGTGGATGACCAGCTCATCGGCCGGCGCAAGGACGCGTTCAGGTCGTATCAGGCGCTCACGCCACCCCGGGTGCTCACGTCGGATGGCGAGGCCATCACCGGTAAGTACCGACGCGACGATCTGCCGGCCGGCGCGCTGATCGGCCTACCGGTCTCCGCCGGGACCATCGAGGGCCGGGCCCGCGTCATCCTGGAACTGGCACGGGCCGATCTCGAACCGGGCGACATCCTCGTCACCGCCCACACGGACCCCAGCTGGACGCCCCTCTTTGTCGCCATCGCAGGCCTGGTGACGGAGGTCGGCGGATTGATGACTCACGGCGCGGTGATCGCACGGGAGTACGGATTGCCCGCCGTTGTCGGCGTGGTGGACGCCACCCGACTGATTCGCGACGGGCAGCGGATCCGCGTACACGGAACCGACGGGTACGTCGAGATCCTGCCTGACTGATCACACCGAGAACGCCCATCCGTAGCTTCCGGCCGAACAACCCTGAGCAGTCGTCAGATGGGAGAGCTGTGGGCGCGCTGACGGATCACCGTCCCGGCACGCAGGGTGTCCGGTGGCTCTGATCAGGCTGTCCGCCACAACCCAGTTAGGCGGGCCGGTGGAGACGACGAAAGGGCCCGCCCTCTATGGTGGGCCGATGGCGACGGTCAAGCAGATCCAGGTCACCTTCGACTGCGCAGAACCTGAGCGCGTCGCTCGTTTCTGGTGCGAGGTGTTGGGGTACGTCGTACCGCCGCCCCCGGAGGGGTTTGCCACCTGGGCCGATTTCGATCGCACGCTGCCGACTGAGAAGCAGGGCTCAGCGTTCGCCTGCAGTGATCCCTCAGGGGTGGGCCCGCGACTGTACTTCCAGCGCGTTCCCGAAGGCAAGGTCGTCAAGAATCGACTGCATCTTGACGTACGGGTCGGCACCGGGCTCGTGGGTGAAGAGCGCCTGGCCACACTTGAGGCCGAATGCGCACGACTGGTCGCGCTCGGCGCGGTACGCGTGCGACTACTGCCTGCCGATGACGAAAACGAGTCGTGCCTCGTGATGCAGGACATCGAGGGCAACGAGTTCTGTCTCGCCTGAGAGGTCGCGAAGGCGGCGCCTTCGTGGGTCGGCTGGTGCAGTTCGCCACCACGAGGGTCGCCGCCCTGCGGCACGCCAACGGTCCTGATCCAGATCCATGCCTCGGTCTCCGAGAGCAGGACGCTGCGGCGACCGGCGCGAACATCCGCTCACCGCGCGGACAACGCGCGCCGCGCCCCGCACGGCTTGTCACACCGTGCAGGGTCCATCGGCCGTAGACCACCGCCGACGGCGCCCAGGTGAGGCAACTCGGGCGGAGAACCGGCGACCTCACCGACCGGTAGGGTCGTACGCGTGGATCTGGACGACACCGCCGCCCGGCTCGGGGTACCCGTCGAGGAGATCGAGCGCGTACACCGGCTCGCCGGCGACCGGCCGTCGGCTCCGCTGCCCGCCAAGGCCGACGCGCCCACGATCCTCGACCGACTCGCGGTGCGGCCGGACGACGCCGCCGAGATCATGGCAGGCTGGCCCGACCCCGACTCTCCGCTGTGGACCCCGGAGCTGCGCTGGCTGCTCGACCGCTCGATCGCCCTGGTCCGCGCCGATCTCGGGGGCCACGGCTGGCTGCCGCCCGGTCCGGAGCTGCCGCGCGAACGGGGCCCCGCCTGGCGGCATCTCTACGTGTACGCGTACCTGGCCCTGGTCGACGTCGTCACGACGTACCACCGCGACCACGGCATCGCCGACGCCGTGTCGTGGGTGACCCTCGCGGACCTGGGCCGCAACCTCACGATCGACCGGCGGATGCACCGCGAGGGCTGGCCGGTCATGCAGAGCTGGCTGACGCTGCACGCGCGCGGCGGCATCTACGAGCTGGGTCGGCTGCAGCACCAGCGCGGCGGCACCGCCATCGACCTGCACATCCCCGACTCGGGGCCGTTGACCCCGGAGGCGGTCGCGGCGTCGCTCGACGAGGCCCGCGTGTTCTTTCCGCGCCACTTCCCCGACGAGCGCTACACCGCGTTCTCCTGCGGCTCGTGGCTGCTCGACCCACAGCTGCGGGAGTACCTGCCCGAGGACTCCAACATCGTCCGGTTCCAGCGGAGGTTCGAGCTGGAGCCCTACGAGGAGCCGGAAGGGCTGGACGCCGACGTCGAGGTGCTGCGGTTCGTGTTCCGCACCCTGAGCACGCCGCTCGACCAGCTGCCGCGCCGCACCGTGCTCCAGCGCGCGGTCGTCGACCACCTGAAGGCCGGCCGCAACTGGCGCTGGCGCCGCGGCCGCTTCCCGATCTAGCAGCGATCCAGCAGTGGCGATCTGGCAAGGTCGACCGCCTGCACCTCCGACCCCTCACGATCGTCACGCCACTGGCGAAGGACGAGATGCTCGTCATCGGCCCAGGCGATGACCTCGTTGGTCCCCGGGAGCCGGACGGTGCGCTGGGCGGCGCCGCTGGTCACGCTCGGTCTCAGCGTCCACCTGACCTCCGCCGGACGTGAGGAATCGTGACAGGTCCCGGTAGGCGCGACCGGGCCACCAGGCACGGGAAATCACGCATCCCGCTGCGCCGAGCCGGTGCGCGGCCGTTTCGGTGGCTACGCCTGGTACGCGGGCACGCCGAGCAGCTCATCCACCGTCACGAAACGGTAGCCTCGGGCCAGCAGTCCCTCGATCGTCTCCCGCACCGCGACGACCGTTTCGGCACGGTTGCCGCCCCGGGCGTCGAACCCGTCGTGGAAGATGAGGATCGAGCCGGGGCGCGTCTTGGCGATGGCGCGGCGGGCCATCCGTACGCCGGACACCTGAAACACCTCCAGCGCGTGGCCGAACTCGCCGGCGACCGGGTGCAGGCCGCTTCGGCGCAACATCCGCAGTAGCGCCGGTTGGCGCCACAGCCAGGGTGTGCGGGCCAGCGCCGGGGTTCGGCCGGTGACCCGCGCCAGGATGCGTTGGGTCCGCTCGACCTCCCGCTCGTACGCCCTCGGTCGCAGGTAGGTGCCGAACCGGTGGCTCAGCGAGTGGTTGCCCACGACGTGGCCGGCGTCGATCGCGCGTATGGCGACCTCGGGGTGACGCTCGACGCACTGTCCGACGTGGAAGAAGGTCGCCCGGATGTCGTGTGCCGCCAGGATGTCGAGGATCTGTGAGGTGTACGGCTCGTTCGGGCCGTCGTCGAAGGTCAGCGCCACCACCCGTTCGGCGGCGGGGCCGTGGTAGGGGTAGTCGCGCGATGACGGGGCGAACGGCGACATCAGCAGCCAGTAGGCCCCGCCGAGCACGGCCAGCGGCAACAGCCCGGCCAGGACGATCATCGGGCCGCCTCACGGCCGACCGCCGGGGTCGCCTCGAACGACCCCGCGTAGTCGCGGAACGCCGGCGCCGATCCGAGCAAGCGCCGCCCCGCGATCCGGTTCACGGTGTAGGTCAGCAGGTAGTGCACAGGCAGGGTCACGAACAGGTTGTACGCGAGCCCGCGGGAGAGCCTCCGACCCGACGTGTATGTCGGGTTGCCATGGTCGTAGACGACCCGGCCCTTCTTCCGCAGCCGGCGCAGTTGGTCGAGCTCGTCGCCGCCCTGCGTCAGGCTGGTGTCGTAACCTGTCCAGGCCTCGCGGCGGAAGGCGATGTTCGTCGCGCTCGCGTAGACGGCGCGGCCGGTCAGGCGGTAGACGGCGTTGACCGCTCCGAACAGCGTCCGGCCGTAGATCCGGCCCCACCTCGGACCGTCGGCGTACCGGCAAGGGCCGACGACCGCGACGATGCGCTCATCGCCGCGAAACCGCGCGTCGATACGGCTGAGCCAGTCACGGTCGTAGACCGTGTCGGCGTCGGCCGAGATGACGATCTCACCACGCGCCGCCTCCGTGCCGCGGTGGCGGGCGTTGCACACCCCGGGCACCGGCTCGACCACGACCCGCGCGCCGAGGTCGCGAGCGATGCCCGCGGTGTCGTCCGTGCAATTGTTGTCGACCACGATGACCTCGCACACCCCGTCGAAGTCCTGCTTCTGCAGGGCGAGGAGAGCGTCGGTGATATATCCAGCCTCATTGAAGCACGGGATGACGATGCTGAACCTGGGGCTTTCTGCCATGCGCTTCAGTCTTGGGCAGCGGATCCGCCGAAACGATCCGGAAGGCCCCCGATTCCAACCGGGGGCTATCCCCCCAACTCGTCTTGGTCTTCCCCCTAATACTCCAGCCGTAACCAGGTTCGGAGTCGGCACCGGGTGGTAGCTGGTTCGGGTGCGGTATCGATGCCGGTGCCGGATCAGGAGGCTGTGGCGGGCTTTCTGGTGGGATCGGCCGAGGCGGCGCCGTGAGTGGGGCGGCGGGTCAGGACCTGGGGGCCGGAGGCCGTGATGGCTACGGTGTGTTCGGAGTGGGCGGTGCGGGAGCCGTCGGCGGAGCGGATCGTCCAGCCGTCGTTGTCGAACCTGATTTTGTCGGTGGAGCGGCAGAACCAGGGCTCGATGGCGATGGTGAGGCCGGGGTCGAGTTTCACGCCGCGGCGGGCGCGGCCGTTGTTGGCGACGTGCGGGTCCTCGTGCATGGTGCGGCCGATGCCGTGGCCGCCGAACTCGGCGTTGACGCCGTAGCCGTAGGAGCGGGCGACCTCGCCGATCGCGGCCGAGATGTCGCCGAGGCGGCCGCCGGGCTGGGCGGCGGCGATGCCGGCCGCCAGTGCGACCTCGGTGGCCTCGATCAGCCTCAGGTCGGCCGGGTCGGGGGTGCCGACGATGACGGAGAGCGCGGAGTCGGCGACCCAACCGTCGATGCCGGCCGCCATGTCGATGCTGAGCAGGTCACCGTCGCGCAGAACATAGTCGTGCGGCAGGCCGTGCAGCACCGCGTCGTTGACCGACAGGCACAGCACGTTGCGGAACGGGCCGCGGCCGAACGAAGGGGCGTAGTCCCAGTAGCATGATTCGGCGCCGCGTTCCTTGATCCGGCGGCGCGCGTGGTGTTCGAGGTCCATCAGGTTGACGCCGACCGCGGCAATGTTGCTCAGCTCGGCGAGCAGTTCGCCGACGAACTGGCCGGCCACCGCCATCCGGCCGATCTCCTCGGCGGACTTGAGCTCGATCATGACAGCCCCCTCTCCATGAGCGGTATTTTTATACCATGCCAGGTGGGGGATGCCCCGGAGGGGATATCCTGCTGACATGGTTCGCCAACCACTCACCGCCGAACAGATCGCAGCGGGCCAGCGCCTCGGAGCCGCCCTCCGCGCCGCGCGGGCGGGCCGCAGCCTCGTCGAGGTGGCGCTGGCGGCCGGCATTTCCCCCGAGACGCTGCGCAAGATCGAGGCTGGCCGCCTTCCCGCTCCGGCGTTCGGCACCGTGGTCTGCCTCAGCCAGGCCCTCGACGTCCCCCTCGGCGACCTGGCCGACGTCTGGCTGGCCGACATGCCCATCCGCCAGGCGTCCTAGCCTGGGTGACTCACGGTGATCGCCGAGGTGCGCCCCTTCGGCCACCTGCTATTTCGGGTCGTCGGTCTGCCAGGGGTAGCGGAACTGCTCGGGCCGCAGTTTCCATGCGTCGAGAGTCGCGACGAGTTGAGCCTCGCCAATGGCGGTCGTGGCGGCGACCAGAAACGTATCGATGTCGTAGTCGAAGCCGGAGATCTGGTCGGCGTCGTAGTCCCAGTGCTCCAGCCTGAAGGTGCGGTCGCCGTCGGATTGGTTCCAACCCTGCCGTCGCGCGTCGGAGTCGGCGGCGGTCGCGACAGGTCGGATTTCGACGAACGCTCGCCGGCCTGGCCCGCAGGCGGGTACCTCGGCCACCAAGCGTCGCCCGAGACGCAGCGCGGTCAGTTTGTCGGTGGGCCATCGCGATCGACTGCCGTCTATGGCCGCATCAGTGGTCGTTGAGCATGAAAACGAGGGTCTGGTGCTCGACGTCGAGGAAGGCGACCCGCCATAGTGGCGACGGGTCTGTCTCGTTGTACGACCTGCTGTGCAGCCACCGCGACTCGGTAGGCAGGAACGGCGCCAGGGCCGGCCAGACGTCTGCGGGGCTGCTGTCGTCGGGAAGTTCGTCCAGGTTGACGGATTCGTACGGTACGAATTCGTATCGCTTCGCCAACGTCCGCGCGTCCTCCGGGCGCAGCTTGACCACGCCCTGGTACGCCCAGTCGGTGGGGCCGGGCACCCTGGAACACGGGTTGCCCAAGGCGCGCAGCTGCCAGTGGATCTCCGGGTAGGCGCCGAGGCCCGGCAGGTCCTCCGGGGGATCCCAACGGTCGGTGCGAACCTTCGCCTCCGCGGCCTTCACGGACTCCTGGCAGGCGCGCGACTCCGCCCGGTCGTCCCGGATGAGCAGGAATCCGGCCGCGGCCCACCCGGCGGCCGCCAGCAGCATCCCAGCAGACACGCCGCCTGCAACCACCAGCAGCGGCCTACGCATTGCCATGGTCATGAGAGTACGAATGCTCCACCATCCATTGTTGGTCGGGCGGTCGTGCTCCGGCACTGGCCAGGAGACGAGGACGGCGGATCGAGCTGGTGGCGGGGTGGTGCCTTGGCATGACTCCGCCAGCGCCAGCCCTTCACGGGGCAGCAACGGCATCGGTAGAACGTTCCGCATGTCACTTCCCATGCAGCCCTCTGAGCCTGGCCGGCTGCGGCGTCGATTGATCGCAGCGGCGACAGCGGCCGGACTGATCGCCGGCGGCATAGCCGCGATCCAGACGCCCGCGACCGCGGCGAGCCCTGGTGCCGCCCCCAAGACCGAGACCAGGTCCACACACACCATCACCCTGATCACCGGCGATGTGGTCACGGTGACCACCTCCGCCAGCGGCATGGAAACGGTCGATGTCGACCGGCCCGACAGCGCCACCGGCGGCGTTCAGATCCAGGAGAGCGGCGGCGATCTGTTCGTCCTGCCCGACGAGGCCCTGCCTCTGCTGACCAGCGACAAACTGGACCGGCGGCTGTTCAACGTCACCGGTCTCATCGAGATGGGCTACGACGACGCGAGGACCGCGAGCCTCCCACTCATCGCCAGCTACCCGCCGGCCAAGACGCGCGCGGCCAAGCCGGTCGCCCCGCGGGGCACCAGGTTGGTCCGCGACCTGCGGCAGGTCGGTGCCGCAGCGCTGGTGGCGGACAAGAAGCAGGCCCGCACCGTCTGGACCAGCGTCGCACCGGCCGCCCCCGGGTCCAACCCCACTCTCGCCGACGGGGTGGCGAAGCTCTGGCTGGACGGGCGAGTCAGCGCCTCCCTCAAGGAAAGCGTGCCGCAGATCGGCGCGCCCGAGGCATGGGCGGCCGGATACGACGGCCGAGGGGTCAAGGTCGCGGTCCTGGACACCGGAGTCGACGCCAGCCACCCCGACCTGGTCGACCAGATCGACGACAAGGTCAGCTTCGTGCCGGACGAGGACACCTCCGACGTCAACGGGCACGGCACGCACGTCGCTTCGACGATCGTGGGCACCGGCGCGGCCTCCGGCGGCACGTACAAGGGTGTCGCGCCCGGCGCGGATCTCGTCGTCGGCAAGGTGCTCGGCAACGACGGTTTCGGCATGGACTCCTGGGTGCTCGCGGGCATGCAGTGGGCGGCCGAGTCCGGGGCGGACATCGTCAGCATGAGTCTGAGCGACCCGACGCTGTCCGACGGCACCGACCCCATGGCGGTCGCGGTCGACACGCTGTCGGCACGGTACGGCACGCTGTTCGTCATCGCGTCCGGCAACTCCGGGCCGCAGAGCATCGGCACGCCCAGCTCGGCGGCCAGCGCGCTGACCGTTGGCGCGGTGGACAAGCAGGACCGGCTCGCGTACTTCTCCAGCACCGGTCCGCTGGTACGCAGCGGCGCGCTCAAGCCGGACATCACCGCCCCCGGGGTGGACATCACCGCCGCCCGCTCACAGCAGATGACCACCGGCACCGGCTTGTACTGGACGATCAGCGGCACCTCGATGGCCACCCCGCACGTGTCGGGCGCCGCGGCGATCCTGGCCCAGCGCCACCCCGACTGGTCCGGCGCGCAGCTCAAGGAAGCGCTGATGAGCAGCGCGAAGGGTCTGGCCGCGGAGTACACGCCGTACGAGGTGGGCACCGGCCGGGTCGACGTCGCCGCCGCCCTCCGCGCGGACGTCCGGGCCACCGGATCGGTCTTCCTCGGCAACTTCGACTGGCCGCACGAGCCCACCGACGCCCCGGTGACCAAGCCGGTGACGTTCACCAACTCGGGCAGCACCGCCGTGACCCTGAACCTCGCCATCACCGGTTCGGGTCCGTTCTCGTTGGGTGCCTCCTCGGTGACGGTGCCCGCGGGCGGCAGCGCGTCCGTCCCGGTCACCGGCGACCCGACCAGGCCCGGCGCCGGCCAGTTCACCGGCTACCTGGTCGGCACCGACGCCGCCACGGGCGCCGCGGTCACGCGTACCTCCCTCGGTCTGCTGAAGGAGGACGAGCGCTACGACCTGAAGATCAAGCTGATCGGCCGGGACGGCAAGCCCGCGACGTCGACGGTCGTGATCAAAAAGGCCGGCGAGTTCTACCCGTGGATGTACACCATCGACGGTGAGACGACGCTGCGGATGCCGCCGGGCACCTACACGGTCGAGTCGACGCTCGACGTTCCCGGTGAGCAGCCCGACTCGCTCGGCCTGGCCCTGCTGGTGGCCCCGGAGACCGTGCTCGACGGCTCCGGCGCCGAGGTGGTGCTGGATGCGAGCAAGGCGCGACTGCTGGACACCGCCACGCCCCAGCGCAGCCAGGACCGGCAGCGCAAGCTCGACTACACCGTGAAGTACGCCAACGGTGACAGCTTCCGCGACGGGTTCCTGGTGCCGGTGCAGTACGACGACCTCTACGTCACGCCGACGGACAAGGTCACCCAGGGGTCGTTCACGATGGTCACCCGGTGGCGCAAGGGCGAGCCGCAGCTGAGTGTCGACGTTCCCGGCCTGCCGGCCGTGGACGTCACGGTCCAGCCGGGCAGCACGCTCACCGCCGGCAGGGAAACCCTGCCCACGGTCTACGCGGGCACCGGGACGGCCGCCGACTACGGCAGGCTCGACGCGAAGGGCAAGGCCGTGGTGGTGACCCGCAGCGACGCGGTCAGCGCCAAGGACCGTGCCGCCGCCGCCGTGGCCGCCGGGGCGAAGCTGCTGCTGGTCGTCAACGACGGCGTCGGCGTGCTCAACGAGGTGGTCGGCCAGTCGCCGATCCCGGTCGCCACCGTGCACCGCGACGCCGGCGCGCAGCTGGTCGCTCGGGCCAAGACCGGCACGCTGCGGCTGATCGCCAACCAGGTGCCCTACGCGACCTACCTCTACGACCTGACCCGCACCTACCCGGGGCAGGTCCCGGACCAGGCACTCACCTACCACCCGAACCGGCAGGACCTCGCCCGGATCGACGCGCGCTACTACAACAGCACCGAGGGGATGGAGGGCGGCGGCTTCCGATACGACATGACCTTCACCCCGTCCCTCGGCTTCGCCGAGCGGGAATGGCACCCCGCCACCCGCACCGAGTGGGTCACCCCGGACCAGGCCTGGCACGAGTCGCACAGCCAGGGCACCTGGACGGACACGGCCAACCGCAACACGTACGCCAAGGGCAGCACCACCCGGCAGGACTGGTTCGCCCCGGCGGTCCGTCCGGCGTTCAACCGGGCGTTCGCGCTGCAGAACAGCCGCTACCGCGACTACATGACCATCAACGTGCAGGCCTGGAGCCCGTCCGGTGATGGGCTGGAGCACGGTGGGAACCTGGAGTGGGGCTCGGTGCCGACGAACATGAAGCTCTACCAGGGCGACCGGATGCTGTACGAGAACAGGTTCTCCTCCGACCTGCAGTGGAAGTCGGTGCCGGCTGGCACGCTGCCGTACCGGTTGGTGCTGGACGCGTCCCGCCCGGCCGAGCAGTGGCGGCTGTCGACGCGTACGCACACCGAGTGGGACTTCGTCTCCAGCTCCAACGAGGCGGACAACTTCGAACCGTTCGCTCTGCTGCAGATGGAGTACCGCCTCGGCACCGACCTGCACGGTGACGTCAAGGCCGGCACCACCGAGAAGATCCGCCTCAAGCCGATTCCCCAGGCGGGCGGCGGCCCCAGCACGGGCAACGTCACCTCGGTGACACTGGAGGTGTCGTACGACGACGGCACCACCTGGCAGCAGGTGACCCTCGCCAGGGACGCCGACAACTGGTGGACCGGCGGGCTCAAGCTGGCAGGGCAGCCTGGCGACTTCGTCTCGGTGCGAGCCAGCGCCACAACCGACGCCGGCTTCGGCATCAAGCAGGAGATCATCCGGGCGTACGGCCTGCGGTGAGAGCGTTCGAAGGGCCCCGAGACGGCATCGTCTCGGGGCCCGCCCCGGCTGATCGCCCGGTACCGGGATCTGTTCAAGATCCATCACGGTGGCGCATACTCATGCCCCAGCGACGGGTCGAGGGGAGGCGTCCGCCGATGCTGGGTGCGTTGGGTCTGAGCACCGATGAGGAGTCCGTCTACCGCAACCTGGTCGGACGTACCGCGGCCAGCTCGGCCGACCTCGCGCAGACCACGCAACTGCCCGAAGCGACGGTCCGAACGGCACTGTCCCAACTTCTCGCGAACGGGCTGGTAAAGCGTACGCCCGACGGCGATTTCTCGGCCGCGCCGCCCGCAGTCGCGCTCGGCGCACTGATCAGCGAACGGCGGGACGGCCTGCACACCGCCGAGCTCGCCCTCGTCACCCTCGCCGAGGAACACCGCGTGGCGATGGCCGGCCGAAGCATCAGCGAACTGATCGAGGTGGTCACCGGAATCGACAGCATCCGACACCGGTTCGCGCAGGTGCAGCACGCCGCCCGAACCCAGGTACGAAACTTCGTCACCGCGCCTTTCGTCGCCGTACCCCCGGGCACCAACACCATGGAAACGGTGATGATGCGCCGAGGGGTGGAGTACCGGGTCATACTCGAACGAGCGGCGCTCGCCGAACCCGGCATGATCGCCGAGACCGTCACATCACTGCGCAAAGGCGTCCACGTGCGGGTGGTCGAATCGCTGCCCATCAAACTCGTTCTGGCCGACGACGAACTGGGCCTGGTGCCGCTGACCGTCGAGGCGGGCAGCGAACCCGGTGCCGTGCTGCTGCACCGCAGCGGCCTGCTGTCCGCCATGGACGCGCTGTTCGAGATCGTGTGGCGTCACGCGCATCAGCTCACGCTGTCGGCACTGGCCGGAATGGCCGACGCCCATGCTGCCGAAGTGGACGCGGACACCCCGACCGAGCTGGACCGGAAGATCCTTGCCCTGCTCCTGGCCGGTCTCACGGACCAGGTCGTCGCCGGCCAGCTCGGCATCTCCCTGCGCACCCTGCAACGCCGTCTTCGCAACCTGATGGATTTCGCCGGCGTCCAGAGCCGGATGCAACTCGGCTGGTACGCCGCCCGCCACAACTGGGCGTGACAGCGCCGGCGTTGATCGGACTGCACACCCGCTTCGGTCGACATGAGTGCGCGAGGCTCGCCGACCCAGCTCAGCCCTCAGTCGCGACCGCCGCGAGGGCGGCGTGTGGCCGATGAGTGCCGTCGCCGGGCCGCCGCAGGCGCTCAACTTCCGCGAAGCCAGCTCGCCTCAGCCGCTCGGAGAACTCGTCGAGGGGCCAGCGATAGGCGGTCACGACCTTGTGGTCGAAGGCCGCGACCTCGTCACCGTAGAAGACACCGAGCACCAACTTTCCGCCCGGGGCCATCGCCCGCCGGAACTCGGCGAGCACGCCGTCGATATCTTGCGGCGGCAGGTGGATCAACGAGTACCAGGCCAGGATGCCGGCGATGGAGTGGTCGGCGACGTCGAGCTTCTCCAGCGACCCGAGTTGGTAACTCCCGCTCGGGTGGGTCGCCCGCGCGTGGGCGATGAACTCGGGAACCATGTCAATTCCCTGCGCGTCGACGCCCAACGAGCGAAGGTGATCGGTGATATGGCCAGGCCCGCAGCCCAGATCGAGCACCGTGCCAGGTCGGCCCGCCAGATGCCGCCCGATGAAGGCGAGGTCGTCGGCGTGCACCTGCTGGCTGGTACCGAACAGCTCGATGTAGAGCTCCGCGACGGACGCATACGCCTGCCGGACCTGCGCCATGTTCACCGCGTGACTGTATGAGCTCCCGGATCGCCAGAGCAAGCCGGGGCCGGCGCGGGAAGCACGTCGGTCCCTGCGGTGCCCGACGGCGGCGATCACCGACCGGTCGGGTTGGTCCACCGGATGGCCGACCTGCTCGACCGGGACTGGGGGCTGTGGTGCCGGGTAGACCGCGGTGCGACGAGAGAGGATTGCGCCATGGACGTGGAAGTTCTCGTGGTCCCCGATTGTCCCCACGCTGAGACCACCACCGCTGTTGTGCGGCGCGCACTCGATGACCTGGGGCTCTGCCGCACACGGGTGACAACGACCGTGGTCGCCACCCAGGCCCAGGCTGAGCAACTCGGCTTCGTCGGTTCACCCACCGTGATGATCGACGGTCGTGACCCTTTTGCCGATCCGGCCATGGCGTCCGGTCTGGCCTGCCGGCTCTACCCGGGTGACACGGGATTGACGGGAACGCCGCCGATCCAGCAGGTCCGTCAGGCGCTCCAGCGGGCCTCGACGACCGGCTGAAGGATGAGGTGGCAGCTCGGGCGATGAGCAGCGCATGAGCCACCCGGCAGCCTCATGGGGCATCTGGCCCGGCCACTCGTAGCGGCTGGGTTTCCCAACGCCTCACCGGAGCCGGCGTGAGGACGTCCAGCCTTGCCGGTGCAGCCGTTCGATGCCGTCCAGCAGCAGGTCCAGCGCAAACTCGAACTCGAACTGGTCGTCGCAGCCCTGCCCCACGACCGACTCGTTGTCGTGGGATGCCGCCATGGCGATCTCCGCGAGATGCGGGAACCGGGCGGCGACCTCCGGTGGTAGAGCTGCCGGCGGATCGGGGTTGGTCGTGCCGGATCTGCCGGCGTTGCGGGATGCGTCGAACAGTTCTTGGCTGAATCCAAGGATCCGGCTGCCCATCGCGTGCATCACGTGGTGGGCGAGGTCGGCGGAGAACCCGCCGGCCCGGAACGCCTCGACCATCGAGTCGAGGTAGGCGAGTAGGGCCGGCGTGGCCATGTTCCTCGACTCGATCGCGAGCGGCGCCCAGGGGTGGCGCCGTAGCACCTGCCGCGCCGAGAGGATGCGCCGGCGGACGACGTCTTTCCAGCCGGCGTCGGGCACCGGCGGGTCGATCTCGCTGACGACCACGTCGATCATGCCGTCGAGCAGCTCGTCTTTGTTGGCCACATGCTTGTAGAGGGCCATCGGCACGACGCCCAGATCCTGGGCGAGGTTACGCATGCTGAGGGATTCGATCCCGGCCTCGTCGGCGAGCGCGACGGCGGCATGCAGGACCCGATCCCTGCTCAGCGGTGCCCGACGCAGCATCTCAGCCATCTCGTCCTCGTCTTTCGGTGGCGGTTGAACCCTATCCGCCTTGACGGGTGTACGGCGTACACCTACCCTTTTCCCTTGGAGGTGTACGCCGTACACTCGGAGGAGGGGAACATGAAGGCAGTCGTCCAAGACCGATACGGTCCGCCGGAAACCCTTACGCTCGCGGACGTCGCCGCGCCCGTACCCGCCGCCGGCGAGGTGCTCGTGCGAGTCGAGGCCGCGGCGCTGAACGCGTACGACTGGCACGCCATGCGTGGCGATCCCTGGATGGCGCGGTTGACAATGGGCCCGGCAAGGCCCCGGGCACGCATCCGTGGCCGCGACTTCGCCGGCCGGGTCGAGACCGTCGGCGCCGACGTTCGACGGGTGCGCCCCGGCGACTCCGTCTTCGGCGATCTCGGCGACGCCAACGGCGCGTTCGCCGAGTACGTATGCGTGCCCGAGACGTCGGTCGCGCCAAAGCCGGCGAACCTGACGCCGCAGCAGGCGGCCGCGCTGCCGTTGGCCGGCACCACCGCGCTCATGGGACTGTGCGACGTCGGGCGGGTCGAGCCCGGCCACCGCGTCCTCATCAACGGCGCCTCCGGCGGCGTCGGCACCCTGGCGGTTCAGCTGGCCAAGGCGCTCGGCGCGACCGTGACCGGGGTGTGCAGCACCCGCAATGTCGGCCTGGTCCGCTCCCTCGGCGCCGACCACGTCGTCGACTACACCCACGAAGACTTCGCCCGCGAGACGCGCCGCCACGAGGTCGTGCTCGATCTGGTCGGCAACCGCTCACTGACCGCGCTCCGGCGGGCGCTGACCCCGGACGGGACGCTGGTGCTCTCCGGCGGCGGCGTGTACCACGGCGGCAGCCTCATCGGACCGGTCTGGCTGATCGCGCGCGGGCGGCTGCTGGCGCACTTCGTCCGCCACCGCATCGTCACACTCACGACGGCACCCAGCCGGCAGCACCTCGACACGCTCCGTGCCCACGCCGAGGCCGGCCGTCTTACACCGGTCATCGACCGGACCTATCCACTCCACGAGGTACCCCAAGCCATCCGGTACCTCGAAGGTGAGCACGCGCGGGCGAAGGTCGTCATCACCGTCTGACGCGCGGGCCGACGTATTCCGGTCTGCTCGCCGGCAGGATCTGAGCGTTCCGGGTTGCGTCAGGGCGGCCGGCAGGCACGGCGTGCAAGATCCAGGGCGGGGGAGAGGCGGCGAGTCGCCGCCGCCTGCCCCGAACGGACCAGTGACCAAGGTTGGTGGAACGGCACTGCGGGGCGGACCCGCGTAAGGCGGGCCCGCCCCGTCACCACCCCCGGCTAGCTCTGCCGAAGCTCACCCGCGGTTTCCTGCGCCCGCCCCTGTACCTGTTGGGCGGCCGACCGGGCCTGGCCGCGCACGGCGGATGCCCCGTGCATGGCGGTGGACCCCACCGACTGGGCTGCCTGCATAGCGGGCTCGCGCAGGTTGTCCCGCATCTGATGGCCGACCTGGCTGGCCTGCTCGCGCAGCTCGTCGGAGTGCTGGCTGGCCATGCCCTTGGCCTGTCCGGCCCAGTGCCGCTCGGACCGGCTCGGCGGGATCAGCGCGGAAACCAGCAGCCCGGCGCCGAAGGCGATCAGGCCGGCCGCCACCGGGTTGCCCTGAGCCTGCTGCCCGACCTCGCGGGCGTGGCTCCGCATGGACCCGCCAGCCGACGACATCTGCTGGCCGGGGTGGTGCCCGTCCGTGGGTGTGCCCATCATCTTCTCCTTGACCCGGGTGATCGCGCCGCGCGCCTGGCCGACACGGTCACCGGCGATACGCCGTGGGTCGACCTTGTCGGTCAGCGCGTCGACGTCGCTGACCAGCTCGCTGCGGGTCTGCTCGATCTGCTGTCGGATCCGATCTGGATCGTTCGACATGGTCATGCTCCCTTCCGGCTCGTTCACTGGCCGCGCATGGCGTTCGGCATCTGCCGTGCGGTCTGTTGCGTGCGCGGCAACACCGCGCGGAGCTGCCGCAGCTTCGCCCGCCCGATCGTGAGGAGGATGGCGGTGACGATCGCCCACACCCCCGCCACGATGAGCGCGGCCCAGCTCTGGTCCATCACGTTGGACAGGCCCCACCAGGCCGCGTACGAGACGAACAGCACGGTCAGGAATCCGGCCAGCGCGGAACCGGCGAACATGCCGCCGGCCTTGCCGGCCTGGCTCGCCTCCTCGCGCAGCTCCGCCTTGGCCAGTTCGATCTCCTGGCGGAACAGCGTCGACATGTCACGGGTCACGTCACCCAGCAGCTCACCGACCGACTGGATGCGCTCCTTCTCCGGGGCGCTCACGGTGCCACCCCGCCGGGGATGTCCGTCTCGCGCCGGCCCGTCGGCGACACGTTCTGCGCTCGCGCCGCCCCGGTGTAGACGTCTTCGCCGGCGTACGGCGCCTCGACCGCCCGCTCGTGCGGCTGCGGCATCGGCTGGCCCGGCTGCGCCGTCTGACCCATCGGTTCGCTTGAGCGCTTCCCGTTCCCGGAGGTCAGGTTTCGGGTGAGCCGGCCGGCTATCACGCCGGCGATCGCCGCGCCGGCGAGGAACACGCCCGGGTGCTGGCGGGCGTACCCGCGGATGTCGTCCAGCATCTCGCCGGGTTCACGCTCGTCGAGCCACCCGGCGGCCCGATCCGCGACCGTCGCCGCCCGCCGGACGGTTTCACCGGCCAGCCCGCTGTCCCTGCCGCCGTCGACCATCGAGCCGAACTCGCGGCCGAGACCGCGCAACCCCTCCGCGGCCCGATGCTGCTGATTCCGGGCCTGGTCGCGCAGCTGCGAGGTGGCCTCCCCCGTCAGGTGCCGCGCCTCCTGCCGCGCCTGCGCGGCCACCTGCCGGCCCTGCTCGGCGGCGGCGTGACCGACCTGGCCGCCCGCCTGCGCGGTCTGCTTACCCACCTGGGACGTCGCCTGGCGGGCCTGCTCGGTAGCGCCGCCCGGCGGTCTGCTCTGGTTGATCGCCGTCATCGCGTGCTCCTCTCCTCAGCTCCGCGCCAGGTGCAGCCCGGAACACCAGCCGCGTACCCCCACCTACTCACCACCATTCGCAGCCGGGCCGTTGGAAGAGAGCCGGCCGGTGGCCCCTGGCCAGCCGAAAGACGACACGCAGCGCATTCGTGTGGCCGCCGGCCCTGCTCACCCGGCCCGCTCCCAGCTCGCATGCCGAACCCCGTGCGCACGGCAGGAATATCTCCGACAGCAGGGGGAAATCCCGACATGGCCTCTCCGGCTGGCCGTGGCCGGCGATCCGCCCCTCCGCCGACGTACCCGACGGCACGGAGCGGCCCACCCGGCTGGGCGGGCGCGAAACGGGAGCGGCGTGGCCGAGGAAAGTCCGTGGCGATGATCCAGGCGGCGGCTGTGGCGCGTTGCCCTGGACGGATGCCGCCAACCACGCCGCGGTTCGACCCGCGCCGCCTACGGCACAGCTGCCGCCAGCGTGCTGGCCATGCGCTTCTCGAAGATCGCGGTCAGCGCGCCGCCGTGCTCACCGGCCGGTCAGCTCGGCCAGTTCCGCGCGGCCCTCGGCCGCCCGCGCGGGCAGCAACAGCAGCGTGCAGGCGCGTTCGAACCGGGCGCCGATGCGCCTCCAGGCCTCGACCGAGGCGGCCAGCGCCTTCTCGTCGCGATGCAGCCGCCCGGTCGCCCGGGCGAGGCAGGCCGCCGCCCAGTCGTTCTCCGCGCCCGCCGGCGCCGCCGTGGCGAGGCGTTCGGCCGCGTCGGGCAGCCCGGCCACGACGGCGAGTTCGGCCGCGGCCGCTCGGGCGTACGGCTCGTACCTGCTCTGCGGGTAGTGGCCGAACGCGCGTTCGGTCAGCGCCGCCGCCTCGCCCAACCGGCCGGTGTGGACGGCGACGCGCGCGTCGACGAAGGCGAGGAACGGGACGACACTGGGCAGGTCCTCGGCCCCGGCGAGGCCGGTGACCTGAAGCGCGCGGCTCCGCCACCGGCCGAAGCTCGCGTCGTCGCCGAGCAGACCGTGCGCGAGCGCGGCCGCCAGGACTGCCGGAGACAGCCAGGGCGCGGGCCGGCTGCCCGCCCGCTGCCAACCGGCCCAGGTGGCGTCGGCCTGTCGTATCGCCGCCCGGAACTGCCCGGTGAGGGCGAGGGCCGGGATCAGCTTGCTCGCCGAGGCGTACGGGTGGTTGCTCAACAGGTCGTCCCGCTGCGCCCGCTGGGCGGCGGCAAGCGCGGCCGGCAGGTCACCCGCCGCGATCGCGTAGGTCACCGCCATGTGCAACGCGTCGACGATCTCCGGACCGGCGTACGGGTCGTCGCGCGGCAGCGCGGGCAGCAGGGCGAGGCGTTCGCCGGCCACCTGGTGCGCCTCGCGCAGCCGGCCCCTCCTGGTGGCCGCCGCGCTGACCGCCTCCAGTGCCGCGCTGACCAGCACGGTGTCGCCCGCCCTCCGAGCCGCCGCGACCGCGGTGGCGGCGAGATCAGGATCCGGGTCGCGCCACTGCCCACCGGCCGTCCACGCCCGCGCCAACGCCAGGCCGGCCGCCACTGCGGGCCGGTGCGCTGCCCCCGCGGCGACCGTGTGGTCGAGCAGGTCGCGTAGCCGCTGCTGGGATATCTCGGCGCCCGGCACCGAGTTGAACCGGTTGGCCAGCTCCACGGCCCGGGCCAGCGCGACGGCACGCGCGTCGCCGTCGCCGGCCGCGCCGGCCCGTTCCGCCGCGGCCAGCAACTGGCGGAACGCCCGGGGGCTCGAGTTGGTGGCGACCACGAGGCAGTCCGCCGCGTGACGCAGGTCCCGCACGGCCGCATCGGGGTCGGGAGCGTGCGCGGCCGCGCGCTCGAAATGATCTGCGGCTTCCAGCAGGAACCGGTGCGCGTACGCAATGTGTCCGAGCGCGTCGGCCAGTTGGTGGGCGAGCGGGCTCGGCCCCGGCGGGCAGTTCGCCAGGGCGGCCCGGAGATCGTCGGCGACGGCGAGGAACTCGTCGCCGTAGTGGTCGACCGGTGCGGCCTGCGCTCCCGTCCGCGAGTGCTCGCGCGGTCGGTCGGCCAGGCGCCGCCGCAGGCCCGCCGCCGTCGCGGCGGCCCAGCGCAGGTGCCGTTCGCGTAGCGTCGGCTCCTCGCCGGCCGTGGCGAGCTGTTCGGCGGCGAAGGCCCGGACCGTCTCCAGCAGCCGCCACCTGCTCATCGCCCCTCGCTGGTGGACGACGAGGCTCTTGTCCGCCAGCCGGCCGAGCAGGTCGGCGACCGTGCCGTGCCCGCCGGCCTGGCTGACCGCCACCGCCGCGGCGAGGTCGAAGCTCCCCACGAACACCGCCAGGCGCCGGAACAGGGCGCGCTCCTCGTCGTCCAGCAGGTCGTGGCTCCAGCCGATCACGGCGCGCAGCGAACGGTGCCGCCGGTCCGCGCCGCGCCCACCCGACAGCAGGCGCGGGGCGTCGTCCAGCGCGGCCAGCAGGCCCGCCGCACCCAGGGACGCGCTGCGGGCGGCGGCCAACTCGATCGCCAGCGGCATCCCGTCGAGTCGGGCGCAGAGTTCGGCCACGATCGCCGGGTCCGCGCTGAAGTGCGGGTCGGCGGCCCGGGCCCGGTCCTGGAACAGGGCGACCGCGTCGGTCTCCGGCGGCAGCGGGGCCACCGGGATGATCTGTTCGCCGGGTACGGCGAGCCGCTCCCGGCTGGTGGCCAGGACGGTGGTGTCCGGGCAGGTGGACAGGATCCGCTCGACGAAGCCGGCCACCGGGTCGAGCAGGTGCTCGCAGTTGTCCAGCACGAGCAGGGTACGGCCCTGGCCGAGGCGGTCGGTGATGGCGGCCGCCAGCGGTTGCTGCGCCTGCTCGGTGACCCCGAGGGCGGCCGCCACGGCCTGGGCCACGAAGCCGTCCCGGACCGGTACGAGATCGACGAAAGCCCCGCCGAGCGGGAACGCCGGCGCCGCCGCCGCGCCCACCACACAGGCCAGCCGGGTCTTGCCGACCCCGCCCGGTCCGACCAGGGTCACCAGCCGGTTGTGCCGCAGCGCGGTGAGAAGAGCGTCCCGCTCGCGCTCGCGCCCGACGAAGGCCGTACGCGGGTCGGGCAGCCCGGCCAGCTCGCCCGCCGGGGTGGCGCCCTGCGGTGGCTGGGCGGATGCCGCGAGATCGAACCGGTCGGCGACGCCGTACTTGCGCAGCAACGACGAGACATGGCTCTCCACCGTGCGCACCGAGATGAAGAGCCGCTCGGCGATCTCGGCGTTCGACAGGCGCAGCCCGAGCAGGGCGAGGACCTCCGCCTCGCGCTTTGACGGTCGTTCGGTGGGTGTCAGGCGCACGCCCCATTGTCCCGTACCCGGGTGGGGCGTCCGTGCCGGCTTTCCGTACCCGGATCCGTGGCCGTCACGGATGCCCGCCGACCCGCCTCGGCCGCAGGCTGGTCCCCGTGTGAAGAGCAGGCCGGCGCCGAGGTCCGGCCGGCACGAGCGAGAGGACCGCCACCATGACCGACACCCCGACCCGCAAGGTGATCGCGTCGACGTATGTCTCCCTCGACGGGGTCATCGCGAACCCGCACCTGTGGATGCTCTCGTACATGACCGAGGAGGGGCAGCAGTACGCCCTGGAGCAGCTGTTCGCCAGCGACGCACTGCTGCTCGGACGGGACACGTACGAGGGGTTCGCCCAGGCGTGGCCGAGCATGCCCCGCGACGAGGCCGGCTTCGCCGACCGGATGAACAGCCTGCCGAAGTACGTCGTCTCGACGACGCTGGAGCGGGCCGACTGGGAGAACTCCACCATTATCGGCGGGGACGTCGCGAAGGAGGTCGCGGAGCTCAAGCGACAGCTTGGCAAGGACATCCTGATGTACGGCTTCGGTCGGCTCGCCCGCACCCTGCTCGAGCACGATCTGATCGACGAGCTGCGGTTCTGGGTGCACCCGGTCCTGGTGGGCGAGGGACGGGTGGAGAGCGGCGACCTGCTGTTCCGCGACGGCGGCGCGGCGAACCTGCGACTGGCCGGACAGACCGTGCTCAGCTCCGGCGTCGTCATCCTGCGCTACCAGCCCGCGGAGAAGCGGTAGGCCACGGTCGTCGAAGGAGGGACGCGCATGACGTACCCGCGACCGCGGTACCACGGGGCCACCGGGGAGACCAGCGCGACGTACCGCACGGCGGACGCCGCGCCCGAGCTGCGCCACGCCAACGGCGGCGGGGCGCACTACCTGGCCACCGGCGCCACGACGAACGGTCAGTTCGGCCTCTACCGCTGGGACATGGGCCCGACCGTCAGCGGCCCGGCACCGCACTTCCACCGCAGCATCTCCGAGTCGTTCTTCATCCTGGCCGGCTCGGTACGCATTTACGACGGCAGACGCTGGATCGACACCGAGCCGGGCGACTTCGTCCACGTGCCCGAGGGCGGGGTGCACGCGTTCCGCAACGAGTCCGGCGAACCCGCCTCGATGTTGCTGCACTTCGCGCCGGGCGCCCCTCGGGAGGGCTACTTCGAGGGGCTGGCCGGGCTGGCGGAGCTGAGCGAGGAGGAACGGACCGAGTTCTTCCTTCGCCACGACACGTACTGGCTCTGAGCGTGCACGCGCGGCGGTCGCGGGTGTTCCCGCGACCGCCGCGCTGCCAAGGTGACCGGACCACGCCTGCGCCCGCGCGCGTGACCGGATGGACGGCGGGTGCGCGGTGCGGCCCGATCGCTGCCATACTCGGCACCGGACATGTCGGGACCGTCGATGTGGTGATGGTGTGCAGTTCCGGGTGCTAGGTCCACCGGAGATCGTTCGGGACGGGCGGGTGGTGCCCCTCGGGGGGCCCAAGCAGCAGGCACTGCTGGCCCTGTTCCTGCTGCGACCCAACCGGGTCGTCGCCGCCGACTGGCTGGTCGAGGCGCTGTGGGACGGGCGACCGCCGGCCAGCGCCCAGATGACGCTGCGCACGTACGTCGCCGGGCTGCGCCGGGCCGTGGAGCCCGAGCGGTCCCACCGCGAGCCGTCGCGAATCCTGCGCAGCCACCCGAGGGGGTACGAGCTGCGGGTGGAAGCCGAGGCCATCGACGCGGTCCGGTTCGGCCGCCTCGTGGACCGGGCGGCGGACGCGCTCGCGGCCGGGGAACCGGCGGTCGCCGAGCGGAGCTACGTCGAGGCGTTGGCGTTGTGGCGTGGCGATCCGCTGGCGGGCGTCGCGGAGTTGGCCGCCGTGCGCCCGGAGGCGGCGCGGCTGGCTGAGCTGCGGCTGAGCGCCGAGGAGGGGCGGTTCACCGCCGCCGTCGCGGCCGGCCGGCACGCGGCGCTGCTGGCGGAACTGCGCCGGTTCGTGTCGGCGAACCCGCTGCGCGAGGGGGCCCGCGCGCAGTTGATGTTGGCGCTGTACCGGTCCGGCCGGCAGACCGAGGCGCTGGCGGCCTTCGACGAGGGGCGCCGGACCCTGGCCAGCGAGTACGGGCTCGACCCCGGCGAACAACTGCGGGCGGCGCACCGGATGATCCTGGAGCAGTCCGTACCAGCGGAGCCCGGCCGGCCGGTGGCGGTCGCTGCGGACGTCGCGCGGGTCGCCGAGATCCCGTCGCCCCGGGTCGACGCTGGACCGACACCCGGCGCGGTGCTGCCGGACGAGACCGGACCCCTGCCGGGCGAGGACGCGGCCAATGTGGACCCCGTCGGGGCGCGTTCCGAGGAGAGCGGGGCCGAGCCGGCCGGGACGCCGCCCGGGCGGGGCCCGGCCCTGGCCGGTGTGCGGCCGGACTGGACGGGCCCGCTGGTGGGCCGTGGCGCAGAGCTGGAGCGGCTGCGGGAGACGCTGTACGTGGCCACCCGGCACGGCGGGCGGGTGCTGGCTCTGGTGGGGGAGGCCGGCATCGGCAAGACCAGCCTCGCCGCGGCACTCGGGGCGCAGGCGGCCGCGGACGGCGTTCCGGTGGTCTGGGGCCGCTGTCCCGACGTCGGGCAGGCGCCACCGTTCTGGCTGTGGAGCCAGGTGGTACGCGCCCTCGCGGCGATGCCGGAGGCCAGCGCCACGGGCTCGACGAGCCGGCTGGACGGGTTCGCCGCCGGATCGCTGTCCGGCCCGGCCGGCAGTGGCGGACTCGACCCGACGGCGCGGTTCCAGGCGTACGAGGCGGTGTCGGAACTGGTGCACGCGGTGGCCCGGCCGTGCGGTCTGCTGGTCGTGTTGGACGACCTGCACGCCGCGGACCCGGACTCGCTGCTGTTGCTGCGGTTCCTCTCCGCCGAGCTGTCGGCGGCCCGGGCCCTGGTGGTCGCCACCCTCCGACCGTACGACCACGATCCGGCCCTGGTGGCGACCGTCGCCGAGCTGGCTCGCGGGCAGGGTTTCAGCCAGCTCCGGCTCGCCGGGCTGGACGCGCCCTCGGTCGCCGACCTCGTCCGGAACCGGACCGGGGTGGCGCCGACGGAGCCGGTCGTGGCCCGACTCGTCACCCGTACCGGCGGGAATCCGTTCTTCATCACGGAGCTGCTCCGGTCGCGGGCCGACCCGGCAGCCGCCGCGGAGCTGCCGCCGAGCATCCGGGACACCGTACGGCTGCGGCTCGGCGGGCTGCCCGATCCCGCCCGGCGCTGCCTCGACCTGCTCAGCGTGGCCGGACACGACCTCGACCTCCAGGTGATGGCGGCGGCGCTGGGCACCACGGCACCGGCCGTCGCCGACGGGCTCGCCCCGGCCTACACGGCCGCACTGGTGACCGAGGCCGGACCGGGCGCGGTCACCTTCCGTCATCCGCTCATCGCCGAGGTCACCTACGCCGAGCTGGTCCCGCCGCGCCGGGCCGCACTGCACGCCCGGCTGGCCAAGGCATACGAGCGGGCCGCCGATGTCGCGCCGGCCGAACTGGCCCACCACTACGGTCAGGCGATCGGGCTCGGCCACGGCGAGGACCACCTGCGGTGGTCGCTGCTCGCCGCCGACGACGCGACCCGGCGGGTCGCCTACGAGGACGCGCTCGGTCACCTCGAACGCGCCGCGCACCGGTTGGCCCCGACCGCCGAGGTCTCGCCCGACGTGGCGCGGACCGAACTGACCGTCCAGTTGCGCCGCGCGGCGCTGTTGCAGATGACGGTCGGCGTCGGCAGCGACGCGGTCGACCAGGTCTGCGCCCGCGCCCGTGAGCTGCTGACGCTGGTGGGGCCGGATGCCGACATCCGTCACGCGCTCTGGGCACTGGGCGAGTTGGCCGCCAACCGGGCCGAGTACGCGATCTGCACCGACCTCGCCGAACGGCTGGTCCGGGCCGAGGACGACGGCACCAAGCTGATCGCCGTGGCCGGCGAGTACCTGCTGGGCGCGGTCGGCTACTTCACCGGCCGGCTGGCGGACGGCGAGCGCCGGCTCACCGCCGCGATCGACCGGCTACGCACGGTCGACCGGGGGCTGCTCCGCCGGGAAGTCGGTCGGCACCCGGTCCTGGGCTGCTACAACTTCCGGGCGCTGGTCCGCTCGGCGCGCGGCAACCCGTCCGGTGCCTGGGCGGACATCGCCGACGCCGAGGCCCTCGCCGAGGAGCTCGACGACCCGTACGGCCGGGCGAACGCGGCACTCTTCGCCGGCTGGCTGGCGATGCAGGAACACGACGCCGCCGCGGCCCGGGTCGCGGCGTGGCGGTGCCGGCACATCGGGCGGGTCACCGGCCTGCCGCACATGTTGACGACCGGGGCGTTCTACGCCGAGTGGGCTGCCGCGCGGGGCGGCGACCACGGCCGGCTCGAAGCGATGCGAGTCGCCAGCGACGGGATCTACCGTCCCGGACTGCGGTCCACCCGGACCATCGTGCTCTCCGCAATGGCCGAGGCGTACCTGACGGCCGGTGACCCGGAGACCGCGGCGACGCTGGCCGAGGAGGGACTGGCCGTGGCCGACCGGGTGGGCGAGCGGGTGTTCGTCGCGGAACTGCACCGGATCCGCGGTGTCGCCCGCCGCGACCGTGCCGAGTGGGACATCGGGGCCCGGATCGCCGCCGAGCAGGGGGCCGGCCTGCTGCTGCCCCGGTTCGCCAGCGAGGGCGGTTTCTGACCGCGCTGTGGAGTCCGGTCTCCACATCCTCTCCACAACTTCTCTACGTCGACCTGGTGCCCTGGTCTGCGTCGAGAGCGGACGGCCGGAGCCGTCCCACAGGAGCATGTTCCGGAAGGGCACCAGGATGCGCCCAGTTCAGCCGTTGGCTCACCACCCGGTCGAGGAGGTCGAGGTGGCCGTCATCGGCTGCGGGCCGGTGGGCGCGCTCGCCGCCAACCTGCTCGGCGCCCGCGGCGTCACCACGCTGGTCGTGGAGCGCGGCGTGGCCCCGCACGGCCAGCCGCGGGCCTTTTCCTGCGACGACGAGGCGCTACGCATCTACCAGCAGGCCGGCCTGCTCGACGAGGTACGCGGCGAGATGATCGCCCCGCCGCTCGTCGAGTACGTCAACCACGCGGGCCGGGTCTTCGCCCGGATGGCGCTGTCCGAGACGGACTTCGGGTACGGGCACGCGCCGCTGCGCTTCTTCGACCAGCCACGGCTGGAACGGACGCTGCGGGCCGGGCTGGACCGCTTCGCGCACGTCCAGCTCTCGCTCGGCACCGAGCTGGTCGGCCTGGAGCAGGACGACGACGGGGTGATGGTGCTCCTGTCCGACACGGTCACCCGGCAGCGGCGGGCGGTCCGCGCCAGGTACGTGCTCGGTTGCGACGGTGCCCGCAGCACCACCCGGTCCGCCGTCCGGATCGGGTTGGCCGGGGAGAGCTACGCCGAGCCGTGGCTGGCGATCTCCGGCGACGTGCCGCCCGACGCCGTGCGGGTCAGGGACACCACATTCGTCTGCGACTGGCAGCGGCCGGCGTTCGTGTCACCCGGCGCGGTCGGCAGCTACCGCCTGGAGTTCATGCTGCGCCCCGGCGAGACCGATGCCGAGGTGCAGCGACCGGAGAACGTCGCCGCGCTCGTCTCGCCGTACGTCGACCCGGCGCGGTTCACCGTCACCCGGGCGGTGGTCTACACCTTCCACCACCTCATCGCGCAGCGGTGGCGGGAGCGGCGGGTCTTCCTGCTGGGCGACGCGGCCCACCAGATGCCCCCGTTTCTCGGCCAGGGACTGTGCAGCGGCCTGCGGGACGCGGCGAACCTGTCGTGGAAGCTGGCCCTGGTGCTGTCCGGCGCCGCCGACGCCACGGTACTGGACACGTACGAGACCGAGCGGCGCCCGCACACCGTGGAGATGGCGCGGACCAGCGTACGGCTGGGACGTGTCTTCCTGGCCCGCAACCGGTACACCGCCTGGATGCGGGACACCGTGCTGCGGGCGGTCCAGGCGATTCCCCGGGTACGGCGGTTCGTGGAACGGTTCGAGTTCAAGCCGGTGCCGGCGTACCGGCGGGGCCTGATGGCCGGCGGTCGGCGGGACGGCGCGGTCGGGACGATGTTTCCCCAGCCGCGGATCCTCATCCCGGGATCACCCGATTCGTGCCTGCTCGACGAGGCGCTCGGCGACGGCTTCGCCGTGCTCGGCCCCGCCACGCCGGGCAGTCCGCTCGGATCGCAGTGGCGGGGGCTGCCGGTGCGGTTCGTCGCCGTCCACCCGTCCGGCACCCCGGTGCCCGACCTGCCGGCCCCACCCGGCGACGGCCAGCCGGACCGGGTCGACGTGGTTGACGTCGACGGTGTGCTCGGCGGCTGGCTCCGGCGCCACCAGGCCGACCTGGTGGTGCTGCGGCCGGACCGGTTCGTGTTCGCCCTGACGGCGGCCGACGGGATCGACCGGGTCGGGTGGGACCTCTCGGCCGCCCTCGGGCGCACCGGATCGGTCCCGGTCGGATGGTTCGGGGGCGCGCCAGCGGCACCGGGTCGGCCCCGAAGTCGCGACCGGGTGGGCCGACCCCGCGCGGCCGAACGACGGTAGCCACCGCCCCTCCGGGTGACCGGGCGGTGCCCCGGTGACCCGGATCAGCGGTCACCGGCGCCTGGGTCGCCACCCCCGCGCGGGCTCCTCGCCGAGCGCGGTTCCGAGCAGCAGCGAACGGGAGTTCACCATGTCACAGAGGTCCGGGCGTCCCCGATGACCGACGCCCCCGCCCCGATTGACGGGTACCCGGCCGTACCCGTCGGGCCCCACGCAGACCCGCCGCCCGCCGCGTATTCGTCGGCACTGGACGCCGCCGCACCGTCGACAGCGGATCGACCGGGTACCGCGCGGTCGGAACTCGCCGCCGGGCCGGCGCCGTTCGTCGTCTGTGGGCCGGTCCTGCGCCGGGTCGACCCGGGCAGTGCGACCGTCTTCGTCGCCGTCCGCTCGGCGTGCACGGTCACGCTGACCGTGTTCGAGAGCGGTCCGGGCCACATCCGCGGGCCGGTCGTGGCAACCGGCAGCCGGTCGGCGATCCGGCTGGGTGAGCGGCTGTACGTGGTCGCGGTGCGGGCCAGCGGGACCCTTGAGCCGGGCCGGCTGTACGGCTACGACCTCTCCTTCTCCGGTGCCGCCGGCTCCTGGGATTCGCTGCTGGCCCCGACGGTGGTGGCCGCGTCCGGCGACGAGGCACTCAAACTGCTGACCTACGTCGACCCCGACAAGCCCGGCGCGGCGCCGGAGTACCCGAGTTTCGCCACCCCGCCGGCCGACCCCGGCCAACTGCGGATCTTCCACGGCTCGTGCCGCAAGCCGCACGGCGAGGGCAGGGACGCGTTGCCGGCACTGGACCAGGCCATCGCCGAGACCGTCGGCGACCCGGGCCGACGCCCGCACCAGCTCGTCCTCACCGGTGACCAGATCTACGCCGACGACGTCGCGGACGTGCTGCTGGCGATGATCCAGGGACACGACGCCGTGCCGGCCCGGGACGGGCAGCCAGCCGTGCCCGCCTCGCCCGGGGTCGCCGTCAGCCTCGGCATGCCACCGGAATCGCTGCCGATGCCCGGCGAGCCGACCGACCGGTCGCTGGTGCCGGGCCGCCGGGCCGAGACCCTCGCCACGGCCGCGAAGTTCACCTCGGGTGCGGCCGACAGCCACCTGATGTCGCTGCGCGAGTACGTCTGCATGTACCTGATGGTCTGGTCCGACCAGCTCTGGCCGGCGACGTACCCGAGGTTCGAGGACGTCTTCCCGGCCGACACCCGGATCCTGCAGGATCCGCAGGGCCGCCGCCCCGGGGAGACCGTTTACGACCTGCTGGTAAGCGGCCGGGCCTACTCGCCGAGCGGGGTGCAGCGGCCGATCGCGGAGCGGTACCTGCGGTGGCACGAGCAGGCGATCCGGCTCCGCTTCTTCCAGCAGGGGCTGCCCGAGGTCCGTCGCCAACTCGCCAACGTGCCGACGTACATGGTCGCCGACGACCACGAGGTCAGCGACGACTGGAACATCACCCGCGACTGGGTCGAGAACGCGGTGATCGGCTCTCCGCTGGGTCGGCGCATCGTCCGGAACGCGATGTCCGCGTACGTCGTGTTCCAGGCCTGGGGCAACGACCCGACCCGGTTCGCCGAGGAGGGCGCGGCCGGCGAGCCCGGCCGGGAGCTGCTGTCGGCGCTGGGTGGCTGGCTCGCCGCCCCCAACGACCCGGACGACCAGCGGCTGCGCACCCGGCTCGGGCTGCCGACCGGGATCACCCCGGAGGGCCGGATCGCCCGACCCGGCGGTGCGCTGGTCTACCACTTCGCGGTGACCTGGCCGCGGTACCAGCTCCTGGCCCTGGACACCCGGACCTGGCGGGAGTTCCCGACCGCCACGAGGCCCGGCGGACTGCTCCTGGCCGACCACCCGCTGATCGAGATGGTCAGCGGTGGCGGGGTCCTGGACGACGAGGCGGTCACCGTGGTGGCCCAGCCGATCGCGGTCTTCGGGATGCCGCTGCTGGAACGGGTGGTCCAGCCGTTGGCGCTGGTCGCCGCCGGCCGGTACGCCGCCGACCTGGAGGACGCCTGGCTGGCCAGCGAGGCAGCGGCGCACAAGTTCCTTGGCCGGCTGCTGGCCGCCGCTCCGCCCGGCCCGGACGGCGTACGACGGCGCCGGGTGGTGCTGCTCGGCGGCGACATCCACTTCGGCTCCGCCGAGCGGATCCGGTACTCGGCGACGCTGCCGTACGGCTGCGGGCCCGACCCGGCCCGGCCGTTCGAGGGGGTCAACCGGACCGAGGGGGTGATCGCCGGTTTCGTCTCCAGCGCCCTGCGCAACGAGGACGACAAGACCAAGATCCTGCACACGACCGGCTACGCCCCGGTGCTGCCCGTCGGCCGCCGGCTCGACCTGGTCGGCTGGGCGAACGAGGAGGCGGGCCGGGCCGGCGAACGGTTCCCGGCCGGCACGGAGGTGGCGGTCGCCGCCGACGCCGGGGTGGGCTGGTGGGTCTCCGGGCGGCCCGCCGTCGGCGACTACGACGGGCTGAAGCTGCTCTCCCGGCCACCGGAGTGGATCGTCCAGGTGCAGTTCCTCCGCCACGACGAGAGCGACCCGCAGGCGCCGGACGACACCACACCGGAGCCGGTGTGGGACCCGGCCGGCCTGCCCGACCGGGAGAAGCTGGAGCAGTACGCCGCCGCCGTCGCCAACCTCGAACGGTGGATCGCCCTGCCCGGCGCCGGCCGGGAGATCGTCGGACACAACAATCTCGGCGAGGTCACCTTCAGCTGGCCGGCCGGGGAGGGCAAGTCGGCCACCCAGCGGCTCTGGTGGTACGGGCCGGACGGACGGATCGCCCCGCTCACCGCGCACCGGGTCGACCTGTCCTACGGCTGCTCGCTGCTGGCTCCGGCACCGTACGGCGGTTACCTGCTGGAACGCGACGACCACGACGCGACGGCGGGAGAGCAGGCCCGGTACGGCGGGGCCGACCGGCCGGCCGACCTCGTCACCGAGAACTGGGTCGGCCGGCTGCACGCCGACCTGGCCACACTCGGCTTCGACCAGCAACCGGCGCTCGGCAGGTACGACGCGCACACCTACCGGGCGGTGCGGGAGTTCCAGACCTACGCCCGGTCGGGGTGGGCCGCCCGTGAGCCGGCCGGTGCCACCGCCCCCCGCTACTCCGACCGGCTGGAGCCGGTCGAGGTGCCCGAGGCCGAGCGCTACCACGGCCCGATCCACGGGGTGGCGGACCTGCCCACCCAGGTCGCCATCCAGCACTGGCTGGAGAAGCGCTGGCGGGCCCCGGTGGTGGTGGAGGCGTGGCAGGTCACCGGCGGCACACCACAGCACCTGGCGGCGGCGAACGTGTGGCGTTCCGACACCGAACGCCCGGCCGACCAGCGGCTCTACTCCCGGATGGTGACCGGGCGTCCCGCCGACGCCGGCCCGGCCCCGGTGACCCATCCCGAGCTGATCCCGCTCGGCTTCCGGGTCACCCGCCCCGACCAGCCGGAATGGTCCGGCCCGGTGGTGGAGCCGGTCTCCGAACTGCTCCCGGAGGCGCTGCTGCCACGGCCGGCGGGGCAGGCCACCGGGCCGTCGCTGCCGATGCTCGTGGCGACCGCGCGGCACGCCGAACCGGTGGTCGCCGAGCCGGCCCTACGCCGGCTCTCCACCTTCAAGGTGCTGCGCGCCGTCGCCGAGAACACCCGCACCGGCTCGGCCGGCGGCTACTTCGACGTGGTTGACGGCAGCGACCGGGCCCTGCTGCGGCTCGGCCCGTTCGGTTGGCCCGCCGACGGTCCGCGTCCGGCGCCGGTGAACCCGCCGGTCTTCACCCTGCGCTGCGAGCCGGGCCAGCTCTGGGCGTGGTTGGCCGCACTGCGCGCGACCGACCGGGACGCGTACGAGGCGCTGGGCGGGCTCGCCGGGCTCTCCGCCACCCCGGGTTGGGGCCGGGACGGGAACAGCCTGTGGTGCCCGGAGCTGGGGTTGCGGCGGGCCCGGATGGGGCTCTCCGGCCCGGACGCGGGGGTGCCGTTCACCATCGAGAACCTCGTCGACGTGCTCGACCTGCGGGCCTGGCACTGGGTGCACCGGTTCACCCTCGCACTGCGGACCCATGACGGGGTGCGCCGCTCGATCTGGCACTTCGCCCGGCAAGGGCTGCGGGACCTGCTCGGCATCGCCTGGGACCCGCCCAACCCGGCCCGGCGGAGCGTGCCGGACGTACCCGGCGCGGACGGCACCCCGCGCCGGGTACGGATCGGCGACCTGTTCACCTCCGAACGCGCGGTCGCCCTGCTCGCCTGCTGGCAGACGTACCGGGCGCACCAACTCGTCGTGCTCGGCACGCCGAACGACGGCGAGCCGCAGGACGAGCGGAAGCGACCCCGGGCCGCCAGGGAACTGCGGAACGTGCTCGCCCGGGCGCGGACCCTCGGCCCGGACTTCTCCGGGCCGCCGACGGGCTGGACCGACGCGCACGAGGCGGCCCTGATCACCGCCCTTGCTCAGGTCGCCGGGGCCGACCCGGAGGTGGCCGCGGCCCTGACCGCGGTGGGGACCTGGCCGGACTGGCCGGACGGCCGCGGCTACGCGCTGCCGATCGAGGCGCTGGACGGCGAGGCGGGTGAGCCGGGTGTGGGGCCGGGCCTGTCGGCACGGCGCGGCTCGCTGCGGCTGGACATCGGCGACCTGCCCTGGGGCACCCGGTGACCGGGCGGGTTCCGGACCGCAACCGGCAAGGCACCGCCGGCCGGGGCGATGGTGCCGCTCCGTTCGGTGGGGGCGCCCGGCGGGGCGCCGGTGACCGGTGGACGCGACGGGGAGGCGGTCCCGGACGGACCGCGACGTGGACGGAAGAGGAGACGTGGGCATGACCGACGGGGACGCCGCAAAGAACCGCAACGCCCTCGCCGTGCTCTGGGGCGAGGTGCTGACCATCGTCGAGCCGCTGCTCGGCGCGGTCGACCCGTGGCGGCGCGCCCGGCTGATGCGGGCGCTCGGCTGGGACCTGGTGGCACTCACCGGGGACGACGCCGCCGCGATCCAGGGCTGGCTGGGCGAGATCGAGCCGGCCATGGACGCGTTGCGCGCCGCGCTCACCCGGTCCGGCTCGCTCGGCGGCCTGGTCGAGGCGGGCGGCGCGGCGGGCAAGGCGTTCGAGGCGGTGGCCGCGCTGCCACCCGGCATAGGTAGCGGGCCGGGGACGGCCGACGGGCTGGCCGGGGAGCTCTCCGACGACCTGATCGACCACCTCATCCTGGTCTACCTGCGGCGCCGGGCCCCCTGGCTGCTGCCCCTGCTGACCCTGCTCGGCCTGGTCACACCCGCGGCCGAGCAGGACCCGAGCCCGGCCCTGCCGGCCGGGGACAACCCGGTACGGCTGCCCCGCCGGCGCGACGAGGTGCACCTGGACCGGCTCGCCGACCTGGTCACCGCCCCCGGTGCGCACTTCGCCGAGCTGTACGCCCCGCTGGGATGGGACACCCCGGCCGGGGTCGAGGTGATGGCCGCCCGGGTCCTGCCCCGGCTCGCCGGGCTGCTCCGCGCGCTCGGGGTGGAGGCGACGCACGGCGTACGTCCCGGCGTCGGCCCGGACCTCGGCGACGCGGGCCGACGCCTCGCCGACGGACTGCTCCGGGTCCGGTTCTCCGGGCCGGGTAAGCCCACCGGTGCCCTCGACGGCGGCTCGGACCCCCGGTTCACCGCCGGATTCAACCTCGCCCTGGCCTCCTGGGACGGCCGGCTCACCGTGATCCTGGCACCGACCGGCCAGGTGAACCGGACCGGTGCGGTGGGTTCCTGGAACGTCGCCACCGAGGTGCACGCGACGGGCCCGCTGTTCGCGATCAACTCGGCGGGGGTGACCGTCGCCGGTCCGGAGCCGGAGGTACGGTTCAGCGCCGAGGTCGCCCGGATCGCCGCACCGGACGAGGCCGGCTGGGTCTTCGGCGCGCCCCAGGGCACCCATCTGGCGATCGGGCAGTTGGTGCTGAACGCCCGGGCGGCGCTCGGGACCGGGCGGGACGACGTGGAGTTGCTGCTCCGCGCCGGCCGGGCCGAGCTGGTCGTCAAGCCCGGCGACGGGGACGGACTGATCCGCAAGCTGCTGCCCTCGGACGGGCTGCGGATCGGCTTCGACCTCGGCGTCGGCTGGTCGCTGCGGACCGGTCCGCACCTGGCCGGCGCCGCCGCGTTGACCGCCGAGTACCCGCTGCACCTGACCCTGGGGGTGATCCAGCTCGACGGGCTGCGGGTCGCGCTCTCCGGCGACAGCGAGGCCGGCCGGGTCAGCCTGGTGCTGACCACCTTCCTCCGGGCCCGGATCGGCCCGCTGAGCGGCTATCTGTCGAACCTCGGCGTACGCCTCGACCTGGCCCTCGGGTCCGCGCTCCCGACCACCGCGGACGGGACCCGGGTCGGCAACCTCGGCCCGGCCGACCTGACGCCGCGGTTCCAGCCGCCCGACGGGGTGAGCCTGCGCCTCGACAACGGCATCCTGACCGGCGGCGGCTACCTCTTCCGCGACAAGCAGCGCGGGAGCTACGCCGGCGCGCTGGAACTCGGCGTCGACTTCCTGGCCGGCAGCGGGGGTTCGCGCGGGTTCCGGGCGCAGCTCGTCGCGATGCTCGACACCCGTAACCCGGACGGCACCCGGATCACCGAGGCCGACGGTGGCGAGACCTTCTCCATGCTCGCCGTCGGCAGTCTCCGCTGGAACCCCGGCCTGATGCTGTTCTGGGGCATCAGGCTCACCGGTCTCGGTCTGCTGGTGGGACACAACCGGCGCAGCAACCCGGAGGAGGTGGGCAAGGCCGCCCGCGCGGGAAGCCTCGACCACCTGTTGTTCCCCGAGGACCCGGTCGGCCGGGCGCCGGAGATCGTCGCCGCGCTCAGCCGGCTCTTTCCGGTCGACCCCACCGGCACGGTCGTCGGCGCCATGGTCCGGCTCGACTTCCTCGCCGGCTGCGTGGTGGCGGACCTGGCCGTGCTGGTCGAGTTTCCCGAGCCGATCCGGATTCTGCTGCTCGGCAAGCTGGTCGTCACGCTCGGAACGGTCGGCAAGCTCCAACTGAACGCCGCCGGCGTCTACGACGTCGACCGCCAGGAGGTCGCCGTCGACGCGGGTCTGTACGACTCGAACCTCTTCGGCCTGCCGGTCACCGGGCAGATGGCCCTGCGCGCCGGCTGGGGGAGGCACAAGCACTTCGCGATCTCGATCGGCGGGTTCCATCCCCGCAGCCCGTACCCGGCGTGGTTCCCCAAGCTCAGGCGGTGCGCGATCGCGCTCGGCCAGATCGGGAACGGCATCCGGGCCGAGACGTACCTGGCGGTGACCGCCAACACCGTCCAGTTCGGTGGCCTGGTGGAGGTGAACCTCCAGGCGGTCGGGCTGGTCATCGGCGGCCGGACCTGGCTGGACGTGCTGATCCAGTTCGATCCGCTCTGGTTCACCGCGGAACTCGGCATCGTTCTGACCGTCAAGATCGGCAGCAGAGAACTGCTGGGACTCACCGCCGTGATCGGCATCAGCGGACCCGGGCTGTGGCGGGCCTGGGGCAGGCTGCGGTTCAAACTCCTGTTCCTGGAGGTGTCGAAGAGCTTCGACTGGAGCCACGGCCGCCAGGCCGAGGACCGGGAACCGAGCTACCTCGACGCCTCCGGGCTGATCGCGATCGCGGTGCGACACCCCCGGGCCTGGGAGGTCACCGCGACCGGTACCGGCGGCGAACCGGTCACGCTGCGACCGGTCCAGGCCGCGGGCGACGTCCTGCTGCTCACCCCGGGCGCCACCCTCGGCGTACGGCAGAACGTGCTTCCGCTCGACGTCGACCTGGAGCGGATCGGCACCTCCCGGATCGTGGGGCCGAACCGGTTCACCATCACGGGGGTTCGGGCCGGAGCCGAGGACGGGGTGCCGGGCGGGCTGGGCGAGGCGATCATGGACGACTTCGCGCCCGGCCAGTTCCGCGACCTGACCCCCGAGGAGCAGCTGACCACCCCGGGCTTCGAACGGCTGCCCGCCGGAACGACGGTGCGCCTGCCGGAGGGCACCGCGCTGCCCGACCCGGCGAACACCGTCTTCGTCGGGCTCTCCGGAGACGAGGCGTACGACCGGGTGATCATCGACGACCCCGAGGACGGTGGCCGGCCGATGCCGGCCCGGCCGGGGAACGCACTGGCCGCCGCGGAGCCCGACCGGCTGCTCACCCTCTTCGCCGCCACCGGGCCGGCGGCGAACGCCCGGACCCGGACCACCGGGGCGACCCGGTTCGCCGGCCCCGGGCTCGGCGTGGACGACGCGGGACCGTCCTGGGTGCCCGGCCGGGGCGTACCGCGGCGGGCACGCCGCATCGCCGCCCGCGCCCTCGACCGGCCGGTGGTCGAGGCGCTGCCCACCGCGACCCAGGCCGCCGCCGTCGCTCCCGGTGGCGACCGGGCCCGGCTGGTCCGCCGGCGCACCGTCACCGTCCCGTACCCCACCATCGCGCTCGCCCCCACCGGGAAGGTGTCTTGACATGGGTGGTCTTCGATTCCTTCCCTGGGTGCGCGACGGCGTCGCCCGGTTGATCTCGGACCCGGTACCGCAGGCCGGGGCGGCGCCCGCGCTCGTCGGGACGGCACCGCCAGCCGGCGGACCGGCCGGGACCGGTGGGCGGCGACCCGCCCGGGCCGGGGTGACGCTCTCGGTCAGCGTCGAGGGCAGCTACTCCGACGGATCGGCGGAGCCGGTCCGCATCGACGGCGACACCACCGCCTACCTGTACGGCCCCGGAGACGTCACCGCCCTGGACGCCCGGCAGGTCATCCGCAGCTACCCGGCGGCCGGGGCGGAGAACGTCGACGTGACCGCCTTCGCCGCGGTCGAGTTCGACCGTCCCGACCTGCCCTGGCTCCACACCCCGGCCCGACCCGACCCGCTCGGCCGGCTGGAACCCTGGCTGGTGCTGGTCGTGGTCCCGGTCGGCCCGACCGGGCGGCTGGAGAAGCCGATCGGCGGGGCGCTGCCCCGACTGGCGACCACCGTCGAGGAACTGCCCGACCTGACCGAGTCGTGGGCCTGGGCGCACGCCCAGGTGCTGCTCGCCACGGCGGAGGAGGACGTGGCGAGCACCCTCGTCGATCATCCCGAGCGGACCCTGTCCCGGCTGATCTGCCCGCGCCGGCTCGCGCCGGGGACCGAGTACCTGGCCGCGGTCGTACCGGCCTTCGACGCCGGGGTGCGGGCCGGTCTGGGGCTGCCAGCCGACGCCGCCGAGGTCGGTCCGGCCTGGGGCGGCCCGGAGACGGCCCCGCAGGACCCGGTGCTGCTGCCGGTCTACCACCACTGGACGTTCCGGACCGGGCCGGACGGCGACTTCGAGTCGCTGGTCCGGCGGCTGCGGGCCCGGGCGCTCCCGGCCGACGTCGGCCGCCGGCAGGTGGACGTCTCCGCCGCCGGCGGCGGGCTGCCGGAGATCACCCCGGCCGGGGTGCCGGGCCGGTCGGTGCTCGCCTTCGAGGGAGCGCTCGCCTCGCCCTCGATGACCCCCGACGCCTGGGCGCCCGAGGTCGCCGAGCCCTGGCAGGCCCGCATGGCCGAGCTGCTGGAACACGTCGAGGACTGGTTCACCCCGCCGTTGTACGGCGAGATCCACCTCCAGGAGGGGCGGGTGCCGCCCCCCGGGGGCGAGCCGGTCTGGCTGGCCGGGCTGAACCTGGACCCCCGGTACCGGGCCGCGGCCGGGCTCGGTACCCAGGTGGTGCAGAAGTACCAGGAGGAACTGGCCACCGCCGCCTGGGAGCGCGCGGCCCAGCTGCGGGAGGTGAACGAGCAGCTGCGGCGCGGGCGGGCCGCCCGGGACACCGCGACGGCCCTGTACGCCAAGCGGGTCGACCCCGGGACGCCGGGAGGCGCGCTGGGCAACGACCAACTGGTGACGTTGACCCGGCCGGTGCACGATCTGGTCGCCGCGCCGCCACCCTCGCTGGCGGCCGGCCCGGTCGCCGCCACCGCCGAGTCGCTGGACGACCTGCTCGTCGGCAACGAGGGCGCGCGGGCGGCCACCAGCGCCCCGTACCGCCGGCTGGTTCGGCCCCGGGGCCCGTTGGCCCGGCGGGCCCGCCCCGAGGCCGGTCGGTCTACGCTCGCCGCCGCCGGCCGGGAGAGTGCCCTGTCCCGGCTCGCCCGCGGAGCGACCGCGGTACCGCCGGCCAGGATCCCCACCGGCGGCACCCTCATCGACGACGTGCTCGGCGAGGGGATCGAGACGGTCACCCCGGAACTGGTCCGCCAGGCCGCGGCGGATCCCTGGTGGCGCGGCGGCGGCCGGACCGGGATGGCCGCTGCCCGGGCAGCCCTGGCCGGCGGCACGGACACCACCATCGCCAGCAACGGCGGCGACCCGCTCGGCGAGGACCGCTACTTCGTCGCCACCCACGACGGCCGGCTCTTCGAACACCGTCGGCTCGACGGCACCTGGGTGTGGCGGGACCACGGCACCCCACCCGGCACCACGGTGACCACCTCCGGCGCCGTGGCTCCCCCCGACCGGATCTACGTCGGCACCCGGGCCCGTCGGCTCTTCGAACGCCGGTGGGACGGCGACCGCTGGATCTGGACCGACTGCGGCGGCCCACCCGGCGGTACGGCGAGCCGGCCCACCGCCAGCGGCAGGAACGTCTTCCAGCTCGGCGCGGACGGGCAGCTGCACCACTTCGACCCGGTCGCCCGGACCTGGACCCCGCTCGGCCGCCCCGACCTCGCTCCCGGCGAGCGGCTGTGGGGTTCCCCGCGTCCGGTGCCGGGCGGCGTCTACGTCGCCACCTCCACCGGCCGGCTCTTCGGCTACCACGGAACCTGGAGCATCCGGGTCTCCAGCCCGGTGGTCTGGGGCTCACCGGCCAGCCTCCACCAGGACCCCTACGGGGACGAGCGGCTGGCGTACCTGACGCCGGACGGGCAGCTGGGCACCGTGCGGCTCAGCGACGGCAACCTTCGTGCCCACGGCCGGGTCCGGTTCACGGGTCCGCCGCTGCGGGAAATGCGGATCGTCTCGCTGGCCCAACGCACGACCACCAGTGGCATCGGCGAGGAGCCGGAGATCCTGGTGCTCGCCCATCCCGACGGCCAGCCGTCGGAGTTGCAGGTGTACGGGCGCACCAGCGTCCCCGACGACCGCCAGTCGGGGCTCATTAACTGGCTCTGGACCGAAGGTATCGGCCGGCCGGACAGCGGCATCGCCCCGCACCGGCCCGGCCCGGTGCTCGGGAACGAGCGGGACGGCGAGTTGTTCGTCCGCACCGCGGCCGGTGGGATGGCCGCCTACCAGTGGGGGGACCGGGGCCACGGCTGGCTCGACTTCGGCCCGCCCGCCGACCCGCGCGGCGCCGGCCCGGTCGACGCCCCGGCCCCGGCCCCGCCGCCGGCGGAGAACCCATATCCGCCCCGGGTCGGGCTGCTGTCGTCGCTGCTGGTGGCGTACCAGGTGGACGACGGGACGGACAGTGTGGTCCGTACCCAGTCGGTGCACCATCTCGACGAGCACGGCGCGCTGCGGGAGAACGTGCTCACCCCGGCCGCGGCCGGACCGCGTACCGGCACGCCGGCGCAGGGTGTCGCGGTGACGCTCGGCACGCCGGCTGCCACCGTCCCGCCCAGGCTGTTCGCGGTCGCGGTGCTGCCCGGACCGGACGCCAACAGCCGGCGCCTGGCCTACTGGGTCGGCACCGGGCTCACCCCGGACGGCGCCGCGACCGCCTGGACCGGACCGTACGCACTGCCCGACCCGATCAGCCGGTACGCCGGCCCGGTCGCCGCCACGGTCGTCGACCTGGACGGCGACAAGGTCGCCGAACTCGTCGTCGCGTACGCCGTCAACGACCCGGCCGGCACCAGCCGGGTCTACTACCGGGTCGGCTGGGGGCTGGACCCGTCCGGCCGGGTCACCCGGGGCTGGAGCGACTCGCTGCCCGCCCCGTACGCCTTCCAGACCGTCCGGTCGGTCGGGGTCCAGGTGGTGGACATGACCGGCGACCTCACGCCGGACCTGTTTCTGTTCGCCACCGGGCGGGACATCGCCGGCCAGCCGCTGGCCCGGTACGGCACCGGGCGCGGCATCAACCGCCGGGGTCGGGTCGCCGACGGCGCCTGGACCGTCCTGCGGGCGGTCGACAACGAGGCGACGGTGGCCGCCGCCCCCGCCGCCGGTGCCGCCGTCGCGGACCTGACCGGCACCCGCCAGCCCGACGTCGTGGTGTCGTACCGCGCCGCGGCCGGCACCCTGGCCACCCAGGTCGGCTTCGACCTGGACGCCACCGGCGTGCCGGTACGGTGGAGCCCACCGCAGCTCACCCCCGGGCTGGCCGACCCGGGCACCGGGCGCGGATGCACCCTGTTCCTCGGCGACCTCCGCCCCGACCTGGTCGCCGACCGGGCCACCATGGGCGACCAGTTCATCCTCGCCGCCGACGCCCACCAGGGCTGGCTGGTCCCGGTCCAGGCCCTCGCCCGCGACGAGGAGCCGGAGCGGATCCCGCTCGACGCCGCCGCGTACGCGGCCCGGTCCCTGATCCGCCCGGAGACCGCCGTCCCCGACGAGGTGCTGGCCGAGGTGAGCGTCGACGGCCGGTCCCTGGTGGACGTTCTGCCGGACAGCGGTGACCCGCTGCGTCCCCTGCTCGCCGGAATCACCTTCGACGTGCCCGCGTACGAACTGCTGCGTGGGCTGTCGCAGGAGCACATCGCGCCGAACCTGCCGGCGGTGGCGCCGGAGACGATGACCGCGCTCGCCGCCAACCCCCGCTTCATCGAGGCGTTCCTGGTCGGACTCAACCACGAGATGAGCCGGGAGATGCTCTGGCGCGGCTTCCCGGCCGACCCCCGGCAGACCTGGTTCCGGCAGTTCTGGGACGTCCGGGGCGCGCGGTCGGCCGGTGACCCGCTCACCGACATTCCGCCACTGACCGACGACGCCTGGCGCAACGGTCCGCTCGGCACCCACCTGACCGCCGTCGGCGCCCCCGGGGAACAGTCGCTGGTGCTGGTCATCCGGGGCGAGGTGCTGCGCCGCTTCCCCTCGACGGTCGTCACCATGCGCCGGGCCGCCTGGGTCGGGACGCGGCGGGAACCGGTCGGGGTGGACCTGCCACCGATCTTCAACGCCTGGCTCTCCCCGGACCTGCTGCTGTTCGGTTTCCCGTTCACCGCCGACGAGGCGCGCGGCGAACCCGACCCCGGCGGCGACCCCGGCTACTTCTTCCTGCTCCGGGAACAGCCCACCGCGGCCCGGTTCGGCCTGGACCTGGCACCGGAGGAGTGGCCGCCACCCGTTCCGCCGGACCCGCTCGAACGCTGGGACGACCTGCACTGGGGTCACCTGCCGGACGGCGCGGTGTTCCTTTCTCCGGCGGCACCCGGACTGCCCACCGACGCGATCGACGGCGCGGTGTTCGGCCGTACCGCCGCCGACATGGCCCGGGTGGTGCTCCAGAAACCCGTCCTGCTCGCCCGGCACGCCAGCGACCTGCTACCGACCCCGGAGAACCCGTCATGACCAGCACCCGCACCGCGCGCCGTACCGTCGGCCCAGAGCGGGCCACCGAACCCGTACGCCTGTCGAGCGCGTTCACCGAGACGCCGTGGAGCCTCTCCACCTGGTACCCGGTGGCGTTGCTACCGGTCCGGCTGGAGAGCAGGTTCAGCGGTGCCACACTGCGGATCCGGGTCTTCCCGGACCAGATCCACGTGGACAGCCACGAGCCGGGACTGACCGAGGCGGAGGAGGCGGCCGGCCGGGCGTACTGGGCGGACCTGGCCGGCGGCGGCCCGACCGCGACCGATCCGGCCTGGACGGAGCTGGTCCGCCTGTTCGGCGCGGCCCGGGCCGGCTGGATCGCCCGGGTGATGGAGCCGGACGCCGACGGTGACCCCCTGGACCCGCTGTCCCGGCCGGCGCCGTGGACCGAGCCGGCCCGGGCCCGGCTGCTGCCCAGCCGCTGGTACGCGGTCGGCCGGACCGTCGACGGTGTCCTCTTCACCGGCGTGTCGCAGCCGGTCACCCGGGACCCCGCGGTCAGCCTGACCCCGGTGCTGCCCGGGGAGCCGGAGAGCGTCGTACCGGCCGACGTCCCGCCGGGGCTGCCCCCGGTCGACGCCGGGATGCGCTGGCTGGTCGACTACGAGGCGGCGGTGTCCGCCGGGATGGCGTTCCCGGTCGAGGTGCCCACCGATGCCGGCGGGCGACCCCGGCCGGTGGAGCGCCTGCTGGTCTTCGGGGTGGACGACGCGACCGGCCCGGACGACGCCGCGTGGGCCCTGCACCGGCTGCTGGAGGCGCACGCCGCCACCGACGGGTTGGGTTTCCTGCCGCCCGGCACCCCGACCAACCACACCGAGACGGTGACCGTGCCCGGCCACGCCACGGTCGCCCCGGTCACCGCCGCCGACGAGGTGCCCGGCGGGGTCGACCCGGCGAACGAGAGCGCGGCGGCACTCGTCAGCCGGGCGCTCGCGGTGCCGCTCCTGTCCGACGACCTCGACGACGACCTGAGCAGCGCCCGCCGCCGGACGCCCCGGTCGGGCGCCCCGACCGCGCTCGCCCGCGCCGCCCACGCCGGCCTCGACGAACGCCCGGTGGAGCGGTTGGTCCGCCAGGTGCTGTGGCACCCCGGCCTCGGCAACACCCTGCGCCACCTGCTCCCGGTCGCCACCCCGGCCGAGCAGGAGCAGATCCGCGAGCACTTCGTCGCGCACGTCCACCCCGAGGGGCCGCTGCCCACCCTGCGGATCGGCTCGCAGCCGTACGGGCTGCTGCCGGTCGCGGCCCTGCGCGGCTGGCAGACGGCCGACCCGGGGGAGCGGCGGGCGGTCACCGTGCTGGAGAACCTCTGGCGGCGGGCCTGGCTCGCCGGACCGGCGCCCCGGATCCGTCCGGGCCTCGCCGATCCGGAGCAGACCCTGCTGGAGATCCTGGCCGCCGACGCCCGGGCCGTCGAAGTCCGGGCCCGCAGCGTCCTCGGCAACGAGTACGTGAGCTGGCTGTGGCGGTTCCTCCGGCTCGACCTCGACGCGAGCTGGCAGGAGCAGGTGGTGGAGCCCGGCCGGGCCCTGCTGTCCGCGCTCGGACTGGCCGGCGAGACCGACCCACGGCTCGCGCTCGCGGTGTTCGCCAGGAAGTCCTTCGCGCTCGGCACCCCGCTGCTGGACGGGCCGGAGGCCGTGGACCCGGCCCGGGTGCGGGCCTACCTCGACGCGCTCGCCGCGGTGCCGCTGCGCGGCGACCGGATCCCGGACCGGTCGGCACCGGACCGGCCGGTGCCGCTGCTCTACCGGCTCCTGCGGGCCGCCCTGATCGCCGAGCATTCGGCCGCCGCCGGCCGGCTCGCCACGCTGGCCGGGCTGCCCGGCGCCGCGGAGATCCCCGAACCCGAGCTGGTCGACGTCCGGGCCCGCGAGCGTACCGCCACCCTGGCCCGGCGGTTGGCGATCACCGTGCCCGGCAGCGGCGGGCTGGACGTGGGTGACTACCTCGCAGGCAGCGCGCCCGACGACGACCGGCACCGGCAGGCCACCGCCGAACTGACCGCATTCCGGTCCGCGCTGACCCGGCTGGCCGACGCGCTCGTCCCGCCGCCGCCCGACCCCACCGAGCCGCAGGCGCCACCGAAGCCCCTCGACCCGGCCGACCTGGAACGGTACGTCGCGGGCACACTCGGCCTGACCGCCCACCGGCTGGACGCCTGGATCACCTCGCTGGCCACGATCCGGCTGGACCGGCTGGCCGCCAGCCGCCCCGCCGACCTGCCGGCCGGGCTGCACGTCGGCGCGTACGGCTGGGTCACCGACCTGGTTCCGGCGCCGCCGCCGGTGCTGGTCGACCGCCCGGCGCACGTGCCGGCCAGCGAGGCCGGGCCGAAACTGCTGGCGGCCCCCGCCGACGCCGGACACGTACACGCCCCGTCGCAGCCACAGGCGGTCACCGCCGCGGTACTGCGTAGCGCCTGGCGGTCACACGGCGGGGGAGCCGACAACCCGGTCGCGGTGGACCTCTCCTCCCGCCGGGTCCGGACGGCCGAGCAGATCCTCGCCGGCCTCCGCGACGGCCAGCCCCTCGGCGCGCTGCTCGGCTACCGCTTCGAGCGTGGCCTGCACGACCACCCCCGGGGCGCCCTCGACCAGTACGTCCCGTTGTTCCGGGACCTGGCGCCGGTCCGGGCGCACCGGGTCGACCCGTCGCCGGACGGGCGGTCGATCACGATCGCCTCGACCACCGAGTCCACCGCCGTCACCGACGGGCTCGAACTGCACCGGCTGCACCGGGCCGGCGCGCTCGACGCGAAGCTGGCCACCCTGCCCGGTGCCGCCTCAGAAGCCCTCGGCGACCTGCTGGCCGGGCTGGCCGACGACGTCGACGCGGTCGGCGACGCGCTGCTGGCCGAGGGCGTGCACCAGCTCGCGGCCGGCGATCTCAACCGGGCCGCCGCGGCGCTGGACGCCGCTGCCGGTGCCGCCGGCCACCCGCCCGAGCTGCACTTCAGCCGTACGCCGGACGGTGGCGGGGTGACGGTGACCCACCGGGTCGCCCTGCTGTTCCACCTCGACGACCGGTTCGGCGCACGACGGGTGGACTGGCCGGCCGGCCGGTCCGAGCAGCCCCGGATCATCGGGGCGGCGGTCGACGCGCTGGTCGCGGCGCTGCTGCCGTCCGCCAACCGGGTCTACTGGCGGATGCGTTGGCACGCGCCGGACGGCGCCGAGGTGACGCCGTACGTCGCGGCGACCCTGGACTACCTGGGCATGGCGGCGGTGGACCACGTCGCCGCCCCGCCGCATCCCGGCGCGCCGGCCGGCACCGATCTGGACCGGCGGATCGAACTGGTCGCCTGGACCCGGTTCGCCCCGCGACAGGTGACCCCGCAGTGGCGGCTGGAGCTGAACTACGAGCCGACCGGTGGCTCACCGAGCCGATCGGTGAGCCTGAGCGAGTTCCTGACCGCCGTCGCGGCCCTGCGGGACCTGTTCGGCCGCAGCCGCCAACTGCTCGCCGCCGACCTCGGCGCGGAACCGGACGTCCCGCCGCAGTTCGACACCGAGACCCGGCACGCGGCCGACGAGCTGTGGCAGCTCGCCCGGGCCACCGCCACCGCACTGCGGGAACTCGACCCGCCGTCGGCTCCGGCGGACGACGACGCGGCGGTGCGGCGCCTGCTTCGCACCGCCGCCGGGTTCGGCGTGGTCGGGGTCGAGCCCCCACCGCCGGGGCCGGCGTCGGCGGCGGTCGTCGCCGAGGCGGTCCGGTACGCCGGGGACGAGCTGACCCGCCGGATCGCCGCGCACTGCGCGGTGGTGGCCGGGCCCCGTGGCCGTACCCCCTGCCCGCCCGGCGTTTGCGGCTGCGTGCCGGCGACCGACTTCGACGACCCGACCGCACCCCCGCAGGCGCGGCGCGACCTCCAGGTCGCCCGGATCCGGGCGCTGCTCGGCGCCGATGCGCCGGTGCTCTCGCTCAGCCGGGCGCCTGATCCGGTCACCCTGGCCGCCGCACTCGCCGCCAGCGCCGACCTCCAGGGCGGTACGCCGCACGCGGTACGCCGGTGGCTCACCCGGTACGGACGGGTCCGCCCGGCGGTCGGCCGGCTCCAGGAGGTGCTGGCCTTCGCCGAGGTGCTCGACGCCGGTGGCGCGGTGCGCGTCCCGGCCCGGGTCCAGGTGGCGCAACTGCCGTACCAGGACGGCGACCGGTGGGTCGGCGAGACCGCGCCCCGGCCGGACACCCGGCCGATCTCGCTGGTCCTGGCCACCCTCGGCGACCTCGACCCGCACCGGCCCGTGTACGGCCTGCTGGTCGACGAGTGGACCGAGGTGGTGCCAGCCGCCACCGCGCTGACCGGCCTCACCTTCGAGTACGACGCGCCGGCCGCCGCCGCCCCGCAGGCGGTGCTGCTCGGGGTCAGCTCCGACGGTGCCCCGACCTGGCAGCCGGCGGCGCTGGTCCAGACCCTCGAAGAGGCCCTGGACCTGGCGATCGCCCGGGTCACCGACGTCGACTCGCTCGGTGCCGGCGGGCAGTTCCTTCCGGCGCTCTATCTCCCGGTCAACGTCGCCCAGCCGGGCGCCACGACCGACTTCGCCCCCGACGCGGCGACCCTACCCACCGCCGGCCGCACCACGCCGACTCCCGAGGAGCAGAGATGACGGACGGCACGCCGTCGGTGACCAGCTGGACCAGGCTGGAGCCGCGGACCCGGCGCGCGGACCTGAGCCCGGCGCTGCAGGCGCGTACCGCGGATCCACTGTGGCTGCTGGGCCGGCAGTGGCAGCTCGGCGAGTTCCTCGGTGAGGACGCGGGCTCGCCGGTGGCGGCCCGGGTACAGGCCGAGGTGCTTCCACTCACCCGGTACCGGGCCGGCGGGCGGACCGGAGACGCCATTCCGCTGCCCGGCCAGGTGCCGCTGGAGGCGTACGTCGAGCGGGAGAGCGCCCGCACCGCCGACGACCTGCGGTTCTCGGTGGAGACCGGGCAGCAGTTCCTGCGCCTGCTGGCCGAGGTCGGCGCCGGATCGCTGGCTCCGGTGGTGGCCGCGAGCTACCCGGTTCCGGCCGTGCCCGCCGACGCGCCGTCCCGGCTCGACCCCGAGACCGCGGGCTACCTGCGGCTGATGGCGGGCCGGGTGCCGCACGGCGACCGACTCCTGCGGGCGATCGCCGACGGGACGTTCGCCGAGGTTGTGCCGGAGGCCCTGGCCGGCGCGGTCCGGACCGCGATCGCCGGTTGGCTGGGCTGGCTCGGCGTGTCCGAGCGGCCCGCCGGCCCGCCCGGCGGCTACCTGCTGCAACTGCCGGCGGTGATCTCCCCGGGGGTCGACCCCCGGCCGGCGACCCCGCCCTGGCCGCCGAGCGACTTCTATCCGCTGGTCAGCGTGGCGGGGACCGAGGGCTCCGCCTGGCAGCGGGAACGGCTGGAGTACGAGTTCGCCGTCGGCGCCGCCGGACCGGACGGGGAACTGGTGCTCGCCGCCCGGGAGTACGACGGCGACCGACTGGACTGGTACCACTTCGACCACCGGCCCGACGAGACCCTCCAGACCCCGCCCTCGGACCGCCCCGACCTGGTCCGGGTGACGCTGCCGATGCCGGTCACCTATGCCGGCATGCCGTCGACCCGGTTCTGGGAGCTGGAGGACTCGCGGATCAACCTGGCCCAGGTCGGGGCGGGCGCCGCCGACCTGGGCCGGATGTTCCTCCTGGAATTCGGCCTGGTCTACGCCAACGACCACTTCGTCGTGCCGCTGGAACTGCCGGTCGGCTCGGCCACCCGGATCCGGTCGCTGATCGTCACCGACACCTTCGGCACCCAGACACTGGTGCCGGCCGCGCCCGACACCCGGGGCTGGGCGCTGTTCCGGCCCTGGAACCCGGTGGCGGGCGAACCGTCTGAGGTGCTGGTGTTGCCCCCGACCGCGGCGACCACCGTCGACTCCGACCCGGTGGAGGAGGTCCGGTTCGGCCGGGACGAGATGGCGAACCTGGTCTGGGCGATCGAACGTACCGTCACCGGGGCCACCGGCCGGCCGATCGACCGGACCGCCCAGGTCGCCCGGGTGGCCGTACCGCCACGTCCGGCGCCCACCGGGGCGGACGTGCCGGAGCTGGCGTACACGCTGGCCAGCACCGTGCCGGAGAACTGGGTGCCGCTGGTGCCCACCGCCGGGGACGGTGACCCCACCCGGGTACGGCTGCGCCGGGTCCCGATCCAGGTCGCCTCCGAGCAGGGCCCGCCGGTGCCGGCGACCGGGCACAGCCAGGTGCTCGACTGGCGCCCCGGACCGGACGGCACCGGCCTGGTGGAACTCGCCATCCCCGAGGAGGAGGTCGGCCGGGCCGGCCTGCGCGTGGTACGCCGCTGGCAGCTCGCCCGCTGGTCGGACGGTTCGGTGCACCTGTGGCTGGGCCGGTCCCGGCACGCCACCGGCGGCGATGTCTCCAGCGGCCTGCGTTACGACGCCGTACAGCCCCGATGAGAGCCGTCGCCCGGTCGACCCGGGCGGCGGCGTACCGCCGGAGGCCGACACCGGTCCCGGCCTCGACCGACTTCGGGCCCGCCGGCCCGCTCGTCCCCGACACCCCGATCCGTTCGGAGATGCAATGACGATCAACTGGAAGCTGAACCTGCCGCTGCCCATGGCGCGCCCCCGGTACTACGACCACCAGTACCTGCGCGCGGCCGACCTGGCCCAGGCGGTCGACTACCTGCTGTCCCGGCAGAATCTCGCCGCCCGCCTGCTGCAACCGGTGGGCGTGGTCAGCGGGCTGGAACTGGCCGCCACCGGCAGCGACGTCACCGTCCGGGAGGGGGTGGCGATCGACGCCGACGGCACGGTCATCGTGCTTCCGTCCGACCTGCGGGTGAGCCTGCCCGGCGATGGCGCGTTCCAGGTCGTGCTGAGCTACTTCCAGCAGCTCACCGACCGACGTGACGAGGGCGGCGTGGCCGGCGACACCCGGTGGACCGAGCGGGGCGTGGTGACGGTCTCGACCACCGCCCCCGCCGACCCCGGCCGGCAGATCGTGCTGGGCACGGTCGCCCGCCGGCAGGGCGTGGTGACGGTGGAGGAGACCGGCCGGCGGGCCGCCGGGCTGCGGGTGCCGGCGGGGGCGATCGTGCCCACCATGGGCGACACCCCGCAGTCCGGCATCCAGTTCCCGGTCGGGGCCAGCGGCGACGAGGCGTTCATCCGCTACTCCATCGTCGACGGCGAGAACACCGTGCTGCGGATCGCCAACCACAACGACCCGGATGACGCGATCGCGTTCGCCCAGGCCGGGGCGGACCGGCTCCGGATCAGCCACGGCATGCTGCACATGGGCAGCCTGCACGGGGCGCCGGTGCAGGCCGACAAGGTGCTCGCCGCGCTCGGCTTCTTCGGGCCCGGGGTGCAGCACGCGCAGTTCTCGTTCCGCCCCGGCCGGGGCTTCGAACTGGTCGACCGCAGCGCCGACTGGCCGAGCCTGGACTATGCCCTGCACAGCAAGCCGTACGCCGACCTGCAGGTGCGGGAGCTGCGGGCGACCAGCGTCAGCGGGCGGGGCGGGCTCAACCTGCACACCGACGGCCAGGCGGCGCTCCGGGCCGCCAGCGGGCTGATCCTGGTCCGGGAGAGCGGCGCCAGCGGCGACCTGGTCGTGGGCGGCGCCACCACACTCAACGGCGACGTGCGTCTGGGCGGCGGGGACCGGACGGTCGACTCCCCGGGCCGGATGACCCTGCGGGGGCAGCGAATAACCCTGGCCGGACCGGAGGGCGTGAGCGTCGTCTCCGAGGGCAACACCGGCGGGGACGCGGGCGCGTTGCGGGTGGAGAAGCGCGCCTGGGTCGGCGGCAACGCGGAGATCGTCGGCAACCTCGGCGTAACGATGGCACCCGGCTGGATCCCGCCCGGTAGCGGCGGCGGCATCGCCACCTGGGACCTCTTCGCGGCCGGTGCCGTCTACGTCGGGCCGGTCCGAGGTCCACACAAGATCATCCTGAACGGCACGAGCGGCACGATCTACGCCTCCGGCGGGAAGTCCTTCCTGATCGACCACCCCCTCGATGATCCGGCCGCCGCCGACCGGCGGATGCTCGTGCACGCCGCGCTGGAGGGGCCCGAGCAGGGGGTCTACTACCGGGGCGAGGGGCGGCTGGTCGACGGCGTCGCCACGGTCGAGCTACCCGACTACTTCGAGGCGCTGACCCGGCTGGAGGACCGGACGGTCCAGCTCACCCCGATCCTGGAGGGCGACGAACCGGTGTCGCCGTTGGCCGCCTCCCGGGTCACCGCCGGTGAGTTCCGGGTCCGCACCGTGGACGGGACCAGGACGTCGCACGGGTTCTACTGGCAGGTCACCGCGATCCGGGCGGACATCGATCCGTTGCAGCCGGAGGTGCTCGCCGCCTCGCTGTTCTCCGGCTTGCTGGCCGCTGCCGCCGCCGAGCGGGCGGCGATGCCCACCGTCCCGCCCGCCGTCGAGGTCCCGTCTCCCACCGCCGCGCCGGAATCCGCCAGCCAGCCGAAGGAGGAGAGATGAACAGCCCCGCCGTGGAACCCGACCTCGACCGGGTTCCCGAGGACGACGACCCGGAGAGCCGGATCGGCGAGCCGGTCGAGTACGACCTCTTCGGGCACGAGGAGGAGCAGGCCGCCGACGGGCCGGGGTCGAAGTCCGCCGCGCTGGCGGCCTACCACCTGGCACCGGTGTTGAAGGCGCTCCGGGACGAGGTCGACCGGCGCTGGCCGCACCGGGACCGGGCATCCGACGGCTGGATCGGGGACGCCGCGCACCAGGCGACCCGGTCGGACCACAACCCGGACGCCGACAACCGGTCGGTCAACGCCCTCGACATCGACATCGACGGTGTCGACCCGATGCTGGTCGTCCGCAAGTGCATCGCCCACCCGTCCACCCAGTACGTCATCTTCGACCGGACGGTCTGGAGCCGGACCCGCACGTTCGCGGCGGCCCGGTACACCGGCAGCAACCCGCACGACAAGCACCTGCACGTCAGCGTCAGTCACGACCGGGCACTGGAGTCCAGCACCGTGGGCTGGGGCATCGCCGAGGCCCCGGTGCCCAGACTCGGCGACCGGACCCTGCGCCGGGGCGGTAAGGGCGGCGACGTACGCGAGTTGCAGACCCTCGCCAACCGGCTCGGCGCGAAGCTGACCGTGGACGGCGACTTCGGCCCCAGGACGGAGGCCTGGGTACGCGACTTCCAGCAGGCGCGGGGGCTCACCGTCGACGGCGTCGTCGGCCCGAAGACGCTCGCCGCGCTGCGCGAGGCGACCACCCGACCGGCGCCCGCACCGGAACCGGCGCGGCGGGAGCCCGGATCGCGTACCCTGCGGGCCGCGACGAGCGGCGAGGACGTGGCGTTCGTGCAGCGGTTCATCGGCGAGCGGCGGTGTGGCCGGGTGACCGGGCGGTTCGAGGCCAAGACCGAGGCCGGGGTGCGCTGGTACCAGCGGATGCGGGGGATCGCGGTGGACGGGATCGTCGGCCGGCAGACCTGGCGGGAGATGGGGGTGCGGGTGACCTACTGACGCCGGTTGAGCGACGGCAGGTCGCCGGCTACCCCAGCAGCTGCGGTTGATCGTGACCGGGCCGGGCGGGCCGCCCGGCCCGACGCGCCGACGTGGTGGTCGGCTGCCAGCGACGGCTGGCTGCGCCATACGGCCGCCACCGGCCGCCGACTGTCGGGTGACCGGCTCAGGCGGATGGCAACAGGTCGATCAGGAACTCCTGCTCTGGCGCTTTCGTGCAGTCCTCCTGCACCGCGGTCGCGCCCGCTGTGGCGGTGTCGTCGAGCAGACCGATGCACCGCCCGGTGTGCGCGGACCGCAGGCGGTAACGGTCGGTCGGTGCCCGGCCGAGCCGCTCGAACCGGAACAGCTGCTGGTACCGGACCTCACTGCATTCGTTCTGCGGCTCGAGCAGGTTCTCGGCGACGCCGTCGGTCAGCAGCGTGAGACAGCCGGTGCCCTCCGTGGGGCTGAGCCACTTGATGAACACCAGTTCGGCGCCGACCGGTTCCAGGAATGTCCGAGGGGGCACGGCCTGGCAGGGCCGCAGGGCGGCGACCGCGTTCGGGTAGCGGCCCCGCTCGTCGCGCCCTTCGCTGAGGCACAGCTCAGGGGAGTGCGCCGCACGGATCTGGACGAAACTACCGGCATCGCCGATGGGCGGACCCAGCCCAGACGTCGCGGCGTCCGCAGCCGGCGTCCGCGTGGTCGCCGTCCGGTCCTCATCGATGGACAGCGCGTACCCGCCGACACCCAGTCCGACCAGGACAAGGCCCGTGACAAGCGCCAGCAGCGCCGGTCTACGGGACCGGCGGGCACGCGACGGGCCAGGCTCGGGAGGCGCCGACGAGAGGGCAGGTTCAGGCTCTGTCGGCTCCACCGCCACGCTCTGGGCGCCCGCCTGTGGGCTGCTCTCGTCCAGCATCGCGATGCGCTTGCGTGCGGCGAGCCACCGGTCCACCTCGGCGTCGCCGAGCCCGCAGGCCCTGACCAGCATCTCGACAAGTTGTTCGCGGGGCAATGTGGGACGACCCAGGGCGGTGGCGATCGTACTGCTCGGAAGCACCGCGCCGTCCGCCGCCGCCTTGCGCTCCAGCTCGCGGTAGGCCAGCCCGGACCACAACCGCAACCGGCGTAGCGCCGCCACCAGCTCCGCGGCGTCCTGTGCCTCCTCCGGCCGGGGAGGTCCTGCCATGGGATCAACTCGTTCCACGGGTGCGCCTGCGACCACGGAGCCAGCATGCCTCATCCAGGACGGCCATGGAGGCCCGTAACATCTGGCCGCGCTCGCTCGTCACGGGCAGGGCGCCCCCGCGCAGACGTCGACGATGCTGCCGGTGAGCAGGAACCTTGCCTTCTGCTCCTGTGCCCCGGGCTGCGCGCGCGGGAACTCGTGCGGATCGTCGCCGTACTGCGCCCCGACCGGCGGGAGGTTCGCCGGCGGTGGCGCGGCGGCGGCACCGCTGTTCCAGATCACGATCGCCGAGCCGGTGTACGGGTACGCCGGGATCGGCGTGATGCCCCAGTACGGCTTGACGTCGAGCGACCAACCGTCGGCGAGCGCCGGGGTGTGCAGGCGGGCACCGATGGTGCGTGCCTCGACCTCGGCCGCGGCCGGCGAGACCTGGTGGTCGCCGAAGGCCACGTGCATCAGCACCTGATGCGCCGGGGTGCCCGGCAGGGGGTCGTCGGTCATGTGCTGGGCGTACCCGTTGGCCTCGGACCGGTCCCACAGCATCTGCAGCAGCGCGAAGATCAGCTGCTGGTCGACCTTGTCCGGGTAGGACTGGTCCATGATGTTCTGAAACGGCGTGAAGTCGACGCTGCGTTGCAGCAGCGTCGAGTAGTTCATCGCCGGCACGCCGAGCACCGACCGGGTCCAGTCCTGAGCGATAGCGGTCAGGGCGCCACCGTTGATGCCGCCCTGGCTGTTGCCGTCGTAGTGCAGCCCACCCGGCCCGTCGATCAGCGGCTGCCCGTTGGCGTCCTCGAACGCCGGGTGGGCCGCGAAACCGTCCGGGTGGATCATCGCCCGGCCCAGGAAGAGGAAGTTCAGGAAGCTCTGCTGCAGTCGGTCCGCCACCGCGGGGAAGGCGCTGAGGTCGGTGAAGGCGCCGGCCACGTACGGGACGTCGGCGTTGGCCATGCCGATCCAGCTGGTAGCGCAGAAGGTGAAGTCGTGGACGGCCGACATGGTCTTGACGTTGCCGGCGTTGATCTCGGTCGGCTGGCCGAGCAGGCCGTGGCCGTAGAGCGAGAGGTGCGCCGGGGCGGCGGCCGAGGCGCTGCGCGGGATGTTGCAGACGAAGTCGGCCCGTACCGTGGCGCCCGACGGCGTGGGCAGGGCATCCGGCGTGTGCGCCTTACCGTCGCCGTCGGCCGGCCCGTAGTGCAGTCGCGACCCGGGCCCGCCGCTGCCGGTCAGATAGGACGGTACGTCGATGGTGCCGCTCACCTGGCGGGCGATCCGCGGATCCTGCTCCGGCGGGTAGTTCACGACCTGGGTGACGGTGAACGATGGCGCGGCCGCGCCGAGGGCGGCGAACGCGCCGTCGCGGATCGCCAGCATCCGTCCGGTCAAGCCCTGCCGGCTCGCCACCGTGAAGTCCCAGGCCAGGTAGAGGTCGTGCCGCTTGACGCCGGCGGTGGTCAGGTTGGCGAGGATCCGCTTGATCTGCGGGGCGCGGCGGTCCCCGGGGTTGGCGCCGGCGCCGGTGACGTACGCCCGGAACGCGGCCGGTGCCGGGATCAGCGCGCCGTTCCGGTCCCGCAGGCCGCGCAGCCCCACGACGTATCGGGTGCCTTCGGTCAGCGCGACCGCCGGCCGGATGATCAGCAGCCGCCGGTCGGGCTGAGCCGCGGCGTGCGCGTCCAGCTCCGCCCAGTACGGCGTGCGCTCGCCGGTGGCGGTGTTGAGCAGCACGATCGGCGCGTCCGGGGCCAGCGAGCGGCCGATGTCGGTGACCGGCGCGATGCCGGTGGCGGCGGCGTCGAGCCCGGCCACGTGTACCAGGATCGGCGTGCCGGGGCTGTATCCGTCCTGCCGGTTCCATTCCGTCGGGTCGATCGGGACGCCGCGGACGTTGGCCGGCATCGAGGTGGCCGGGAGCTGCACCCGCCGGCCGGTGTGGCTGGTCGGGTCGGGCACGGTGAAGTAGTCGTTCGGGAAGGGCAGCAGGCACGCCGTCGGGTCGATCGGGTCGCAGGCACCGTGTGTGGCCAACTGCGGCGGCACCGCGGGCGGCCCTGCTGCGGCGGCTGTGCCGAGTGGGAGGACAGCCGCGGCCACCAGCACGGATACGGCGGAACGAAATCGCCTGGGGGTGGTCACCACGCATCTCCTTCGACGGTGGACGGGCGCCGGCGGTAGCGGGACGGGCCCGGGGGCGGCGCGTGTCCTTCCTACGCCCGTGAATGGGTCCCGGCAATAGTCCGACCAGCTTGATCGGCTGGCCCCGGTCCGGTCGCCGTCCTCCCGAACCCCGGTGACGTCGAGGGACATCTGCCACCCGACGTGGTCAGCGACCGCCGTGTCCTCCAACCGGCGCTGTTCGTCAACCCGGCCCAGGACGCGAACGCCCTGGGCCGGAGCAGTGCCGCGGCTGCGGTCGTGCCGATCAGACGAAGTTCACGTCGCTGCACCACATGTAGGTCTGGTCCTGGTGCGATGCCTGCCAGATGACAAAGAGAATGTGGTGTCCGGTGTATCCGGAGGTCGAAATGTTGAACGTGATGTTCTGTGCCGGCGCGTAGCGCCCGGTCTGCGTGATGAAGTCGAGGTTCCCCCAACCGAGGCTCTGGGTGGTCGGGTTGAACCCGTTCTTGCTGACGTAGACCCGGAAGAAGTCAGCACCATGGCTGGCCTGATCGTACAGTTGGATCGAGAAGTTGCGGCTGACGTTGCTCGTCTTCCATGCGCCGGGCCGGTTCAGGCTGTCGTTCCTCGAGAGGGCGTTGCTGCACAACTGCCCGTCGGGGGTACGGGCCTGGAATTGCCCGCCGAGGCCGTCCCGCAGCGCGCTCATCCAGTTCCACATGGTGTCGGCGTTGGCCTGGAACGCCTGCCAGCACATGGGGTCCTGTTGCTGCATGGCCGGGTCCATGTGGTTGTTTCCCCAGGTCTGCCAGCACTTGTAGGCGCGGGTCGGCGGGCTGACGATGGTGCCGTGGGCCTGGGCCACGCCGCTCCAGGGCAGGATGCCGACCAGCATGGTGAGCAGCAGGACGAGCGCTCGAGCGGGCTGGCGGACGGCTGATCGGGATCGCCGGGCAGATTGATCGAGCTTCGGTGAACGCACGGTGCATCCTCCATTCCTCGTTACTGGTGATCGCCGTGGGAGCGCTTCCATCAGTATTGCATTTACAGACGTACATATCAATAATCGTCTATTACTTGATCTGGGTCGAGTCGACCGGAGCCGCCGTCAGGTGCGGTTTGCCGCCTATCGATCAGCGCGCCGACCGCGTATGGATGATCTATGGGCTCGGCGGGGATGGGTGCTCCGGGACGCCGCCGGCCGGGAGCGAGCGGCGACCTCGTCGGCTAACTGACAGTGGTCAGCTGTGCGACTGTTGGTCACCCCCCGTGTTCACTACCGTCGCCGCGGATCCATTCGGTTGATGGGCGGTCAGGTCGGGTGCCGACGCGCCGCCGAGAGGTGGGGGGATGAGGAATCGTTGGTTCCGGGGGCAGCGACACGCGCGGCGGACCGGCTGTGCCGGGGTGGTGGCGGCGGTGCTGGTAGCGCCGGCCGTGACCATGGTGGCGATACCGGCGTCACCGGCGCGGGCGGCGGGGTGCGACACACTCGGGTTCACCGCGGGCCCGGTGACGGCGGCGGCAGGGCAGCCACGGGATATCGAGGTGGCCGACAGCAACCACAACGGCTTTGACGACCTGCTCATCGCCGACGCGTCCGGGGATGGAAACGTACGGCAGCTCATCGCGAGCGGCACTGGCGGCTTCTGGCCCGGCCTCGGTCCGGACTCGCCGCCCGAGGTGTATCCGACGTCCGGATCACCGAACGCCATCGCGGTCGGGTTCTTCAACGACGACACGGAGCCGGACTTCGCCGCTGCGACTACCGACGGTGTCAGTCTCTGGTTCGGCGCCGCCGGCGGCGAGGTGAGCTACGGGCCCGGCGGGCTGCTCCTCGACGGCCGGAACGTGCCGGACGTCGCCGTGATCGACGCCAACCGCGACCTGCGGTCGGACATCGCTGCTCTCGATCCGGCGGCCGACGAGCTGAAGATCTTCCGTAACCTCAACAGCGCGGGCTCGTTCGACGACCGTCTCCTGATCAGCCACCCGCGCCTGTTCGCCGCGCCCAAGTATCTGGCGGCGGGCGACCTGACCGGCAACGGCGTGCCCGACTACGTGGTCAGCAGCTTCAACGAGAAGTCCGTCACCGTGTTTCGCAACAACCTCGGCTCGGCGACCCGGCTGAACGGCCTGGGCGAGGCGTGGAGGCCGGCGCTGGCCGACTTCGACCTCGACGGGAACCTCGACGTCGCGGTGGCTTTCCCCAACGATGACAAGGTGCGGCTGTGGCGCGGCTCGCACGACCCGCAGGACCGGACCGCATCGGCAGGCTTCGGGAACCTCCTCACCGAGCTCTCTCCGCTGGACCTCGCCCCGCTGACGCCCGATCGCGAGGTGCCCCACGACGTCGACGTCGCGGACCTCAACGTGGACGGCAAGCCGGACCTGGTCGTCGTCGGCGCCGGCTCGCACGCGGTGTACGTCTACCCGGGCAACGGCGACGGCACCTTCAGTGCGCCGCTGACCCTCACCGCCGGGAGCCGGCCGGTGCAGGCGGCGGTCGGTCGCTTCGACAACAACCAGTCGCTGGACATCGTGGTCGCCGACGAGGTCGACGGCACGGTGCGTACCTACCTCAACGGCTGCACCGCGCCCGAACCGAACCTCACCGTCAAGGGCATGGAGGTCACGCAGGTCATCCAGGACCTGGCGAACTCCGTCGACCTGATCGCCGACCGGCGCACGATCGTGCGCGCCTACGTCGGCACGTCGGTCGCCAGTCCCGCGGTCACCGCCACCCTCCAGGCCTTCCGGCCCGACGGCACCCCGGTCGGAGTGCCGGTGCGCCCGTCGAACCCCGGCGGTGCGCTCGTCCCCGAGCCCAACCTGCGCCGAAACCAGCTTGACGGTGGCTTCTTCTTCGAACTGCCCCTGGAGTGGACGAGCGCGGGGGACCTCACCCTGCGGCTGGAGGTCAACCCGGACCACCGGGTCCCCGAGCCCGGATACGCCGACAACGTCCGTACGGAGACCGTCCATTTCAACGGATCGAACCCGGTGAAGGTCGAGCTGGTGAAGTTCGGCTACAAGAGGAACGGCCAGTGGGTGCTTCCACCCGACTCGCGGCTGGACCAGGTGGAGTCGCTGCTGCGCCGGACGCTGCCGGCATCGCGGATCGTCGTCAACCGGTCCGAGCACCGCGACGACTACCCGTACTTCTGGATCGGCGAGGACGGCACCTGGTACCCGCGGGGCAACGACGCCAGCTCGGTCCTGGAGCGGTACAGCCAGAACACCGCCGGGACACGCCGGCCCGGGGTCATCTACGTCGTGCTGGTGGACCGTCGGATGATGGGCGGTCTCGCGGAGGACATTCCGGGCTGGGTGGCGGTGTCCGGGCAGGACGTGGACACGGCGTCGCACGAGGTGGGGCACCTCCTCGGCCGCTATCACGTCCAGTGCACACCCGACCCCAACGACGAGGCGACCCCGAGTCCCCCCTGGTTCCCGTACCCCGGAGGCTCCATCGGCGGCCCCGACCCGACCGCTCCGTCCTTCGCCGGGTTCGACCAGGGCGACGCATCGCTCGGCCTGCCGCAGCGGGTGGTCTGGGCCCCCGACGGTGACCCGGTCGTGGGTGACACCATGAGCTACTGCCACGACCGGTGGCCGTCCGACGCCACCTACGAGGCGTGGCGGGCGCGCATCCAGAGCGCGTTCCCCGCCGCCGACCCCACCGGTGACTTCCTCGCACTTTCCGGCACCATCGATCCGGCGGCGGAGACGGCCACCCTGACCGGGCAGCGGATCCCGCAGTGCGCGTACCTGCCCACCCGCCAACCTGGTCCGTACGCGTTCCGGCTGCTCGACGCCGACGGCGCCACCCTCGCGGAGTACGCGTTCACGCCCCGGCCCGCCGGGGAGGCGACGCTGGGACTCGGCTTCGGGGAGATCGTCGACTTCGCGCCCGGCACCCGGCGGGTGGCGTTGATCGACACCGCGACGGGGGACCAGCTCGCCTCCCTCGCGGTGAGCGCCGGCCGACCGACGGCCTCCCTCGCCGGAGACCCGCTGCCCGAGACCCTGCCCGCCAGCGGCCCGGTGCCCGTGTCGTGGACGGCATCCGATCCCGACGGCGACCCGGTGACCGCCAGCCTGCTCTACAGCGGCGATGACGGCCAGAACTGGACCGTCGTCGCGTCGGGCCTGTCCGGCGGTTCGTACACCGTGGACGCCTCGGTGCTGCCCGGAACGGGCGGCGCCGCGACCGGCCGGCTGCGGGTCCGGGTCACCGACGGGGTGAACACCGCCGACGCCACAAGCGGGGCGCTGACGGTGGGCGGCAAGACGCCCACCGTCCGAATCACCGCCCCGCTACGCGGCGCCGCCTTCGCCCAGGGGCAGACGGTGACGCTGGCCGCAACCACAGGCGACCTCGAGCAGGGCACCCTGAGCGACAACGAGGTCAGTTGGTCATCGAACATCGACGGCGACCTCGGGACCGGCAGCGTCATCTCACCCGGGCAGCTGTCCGCCGGCACCCACACGATCACCGTCACCGCCACCGACCGCGACGGAGCGCATGCCACGGCGCAGACCCTCGTCACGGTGGGCCGAACGATCCCCGCAGGCTCCCCACCGGTCGCCGACGCGGGCCCGGACCAGACGGCCGCCGAGGGAGACACGGTCACCCTCGACGCCTCGGGCACCGCCGACCCGGACGGCGACCTGGTGACCCTCTCCTGGTCGGTCGTCAGGCAACCGGCGAGTCATCTGTTCGGAGCGGCGGTGCGGCTGGACGGGCCGGCCGAACGGCCGTCGTTCCAGGCGCTGGAGAGCGGCACCTACCGCTTCCGCCTCACCGCGACCGACGCCCGCCACGGCACAACCAGCGATGACGTCACGGTCACCGTGGGCAACAAGGCGCCCTCGGTGACGATCACCGCCCCGGCGGAGAACGCCCTGCTGCCCGTCGGACCAGCCACCGTGCGGACCTCGTTCACCGACCCCGGCGTGCTCGACACACATACCTGCACCGTCGAATGGGACATCGACCAGCCGATACCCGCCGTGTCGGGCACGGTCGCGGAACAGGCGGGCACCGGCACGTGTACGGCGAGCCGGATCCTCGAGGTCGGCGTCTACTCGGTGCGGGTCACCGTGACCGACGACGAGGGCGCCGCCAGTCAGGCCACGCGGCAGATCGTCGTGTACGACCCGACGGCGGGGTTCGTCACCGGAGGCGGATGGATCACCTCACCGGCGGGCGCCTACCCCGCCGGGCCAACGGCGACCGGCAAGGCGACGTTCGGGTTCGTGTCCCGATACAAGAAGGGGGACTCGATACCGTCGGGCGAGACCGACTTCCGACTCGCCGTCGGCGGCCTCCACTTCAGCGGTACGGCCTACCGGTGGCTGGTCGTCACGGGGGCCAGGGCGCAATACCGAGGCGAGGGCACCGTCAACGGCAAGGCCGGATACGCCTTCCTCGTGACTGTCGGTGACGGCCGGGCACCGGGCGGCGGGGGCATCGACCGCTTCCGTATCAAGGTCTGGGAGACGGCCACCGGCAACGTCGTCTACGACAATGTGCCCGGGGCGCCAGACGATATCGACAGCGCGAACCCCCAGGCCATCAGCCAGGGCAGCGTCGTCATCCACAGGTAACACGGCCCGGGTGGGCCGCGGCGCCGAGGTCGGCGTCGCGGCCCACCCGATTTCACGTACCCGGGGCATGAGGGTGTGGGAGAGCTCGGCCACCTCCAGCCCACTCGCCCAGGCGCCGGCGCATCCGCCACAGCAGCCCCTGGAACTGCGGGAACCGCGGTACGAACCGTGCCGAGAGAGGGTCCGTGCGCCCGGCGCTCCACAGGCACCGGTGGGTGCTGCCCGCTGTCCGGACCGGCTGCGGTATGCCCAGCACTACCTCTGTTCGGGCGTCTGGTGGTAGTGCTCCGAGCCTGCGCCGGGTGATGTGCTGGGCATCCCATAGCACCCGACAGGAGCTGTTCATGCGCATTGCGCCGTTGCTCTCCTTTGCCGCCGTTGTGGCCCTTGCCGGCTGCGCCGACATAAAAGCGATCAACGAAGCCCGCGACGACCGGCGCGAGTTCAACCTCTCCGGTGATCGTCTGGTCATCGACAACGACGGCGCCGACCTACGCCTGGTCGCCGGTGCCGGCACCACGATCGAGGTCCAGCGGTCGCTGACCGGCAAGGCCACCATCGACGACAACGCCTCCTGGTCCATGGATGGCGGCACACTGCGGTTGCGCGTCAGGTGCAGTGGTCTCGTGCCGGACTGCGGCGGCCGGCACATCGTGCGCGTGCCGGCCGGCGTCGCGGTCGAGGTGAACAGCAACGGTCCGGTACGGGCCGTCGGGCTCGACGCCGACCTCACCGCGACGGTGACCGATGCCTGGCTGCGGGTCGAGGACCCGACCGGGGTCCTGCGGCTGCGCGCCGAGTACAACGTCGACGTCACCGGCGCACGCTCGACGGACGTCACCGCCACGTCGACCGGCCGGAGCGTCGAACTCGCCTTCGCCAGCCCGCCCACACGCGTCGCCGCCCGGGCCGACGGATCGGTAGCGGTCACCCTGCCCGCTGGATCGGAGACCTACCGCGTCACCGCCGCCCCCGGCCGCCCCGCTCTGACCAGCGATGCGACCAGCAGGCGAACCATCACCGCCACCGCCGGCGAGGGCCACACCGCCCAGGTACGGAAGGCGAGCTGATGTTCGAGCTGATTGACGTCACCAAGATCTACAAGGGGCAGAAGCGGGCGGTCGATCGGGTGACCATGCGACTCGACGTCGGTGTGGTCGGCCTGCTGGGCCCCAACGGTGCGGGCAAATCATCGCTGATGCGGATCGCCGCCACGGTCACCAGGCCCACGAGCGGGCAGATGCTTCTCGACGGCACCGACGTCGTCGCCAAGCCGGACGAGCTCCGCCGGCAGCTCGGCTACCTGCCGCAGGATTTCGGTGTCTACCCCAACCTGACCGCGCGCGAGTTCCTGTCATACCTGGCGGCCGTCAAGGGCCTCTCGGCCCGGTCCGCCCGAGCCCGCGTTGACGAGCTACTGGAGCTGGTCAACCTGACCGAGGCGGCCAAGCGCCCGCTGGGCAAGTACTCAGGCGGCATGCTGCGCCGCGTCGGCATCGCGCAGACGCTGCTGGCCGACCCGCGGGTGCTCATCGTCGACGAGCCCACCGCGGGGCTGGACCCGCAGGAACGGGTGCGGTTTCGCAACCTGCTCAGCGACCTGGCCGCCGACCGGCTGGTGCTGCTGTCCACCCACATCGTGTCGGATATCGAGTCGGTGGCCGGGGACATCGCCATCGTGGCCCAGGGCCGGCTGCTGCGCCGCGGCACCCCGGAGGAGCTGCTGCGCATCGTGGCGGGACACGTGTGGGAGATGGTCGTCGGGCCGGACGAGGTCGCCGCGGCGCAGGCCCGACACCTGGTCAGCCGGATGGTCCGCACCGCGGACGGCGTACGCCTGCGACTGCTGTCGGCCACCCAACCCGGACCGGACGCGACGCGGGTGCCACCCGACCTTGAGGACGCCTACCTCGGGGTGGTCGGCGGTGTCCGGGAGCTGACGCGATGAGGCCGCGCGTACTGGGTGCGCTCGCCGTCGCGGACTTCCGCGAGCGGGTGCGCCGTCCGGGGTACCTGGTGGTCCTGCTGGCCGCCGTCGGTCTGGGCTACCTGGCCGCGCCGTCCCCGGAGACCCATTGGACGATCGTCAACTCGGGGGCGTACCGCGGCGCCTACAACAGCGCCTACATCGGCACGGTCACCGCGCTCGCCGGAGCGCTGTGGCTGTCCGCCGGCGGCTTCTACGTCATCCGGACGGCGATCGCCCGCGACGAGCAGACCGGCGTCGGGCAACTGCTCGCCGCGACACCGCTTCGGGTCTCCGGCTACCTGGTCGGCAAGTTCCTCAGCAACCTGCTGGTGCTGGGCTCGATGGCGGCGGCGCTCGCCGGCACGGCGGTGGTGATGCAGTTGGCACGTGGCGAGTCGCACGCCGTCGACCCGGTCGCTCTCCTGCTGCCGTTCGCCCTGTTCACCGTGCCGGCGCTGGCGCTCACCGCGACCGCCGCGGTGCTGTTCGAGACGCTTCCGGTGCTGCGTACCGGGTTCGGAAACGTGGTCTGGCTCTTCGTGTCGATGGCCGCGATGATCGCCGGGCAGTCGGCCAACGCCCCGCTGGGCGGCTTCGGCGTGCACGTGTTCGCCGAGTCCATGCGCGACGAACTGGCTGCCCACGGCATCGCGGTCACCGAATTCGCGCTGGGCCTGATGTACCTCGACGAACCACCCCGCACCATCGTCTGGACCGGCGTGGACTTCACCGCCGGCTTCGTGGGGCAACGGTCCCTCCTCGTACTGCTGGCCATCGCGGCCGCGGCGCTACCGGCCATCTGGTTCGGCCGGTTCGACCCAGCCCGCGCGGTCGCGTCCGCTGCGCCCGCACCAGCCGCCCCCGCCGCACCGGAACCCCCTGCGGCGTACGTGCTGTCGTCTCCTCGGACCATGCCCCGGCACGGTCGCACCTTCGGCCGCCTGCTCGTCGGAGAGCTACGCATCCTCACCCGAAGCGTCTCCTGGTGGTGGTGGCTCGGTGCCGCGGCGCTGGTCGTCATCGGCGCGGCCCTACCCGCGAGCGCCTCGGGGCCGCTGCTGATCGCCGCGTGGATCTGGCCGGTGCTGATCTGGTCGCGGCTCGGCACCCAGGCCCGCGAGCACGGCGTCGACGCGTTGCTCGACGCCTATCGCACCCCCGTCCGCCGCACGCTCACGCAATGGCTGGCCGGCGTCGCGCTCACCGCGCTGGTCGGGCTGGGCCCCGGCGTACGGATGGCGGCCAGCGGCGACCTGGCGGACTGGGCGGCCGGTGCGACCTTCATCCCGGCGCTCGCGCTGGCACTTGGCGTACTGAGCCAGACGCACCGGCTCTTCCAGGCTGTCTACCCGCTGCTGTGGTACGCCGTGGTCAACGACATCGCCAGCCTCGACTACCTGGGCGTACTGGACGGCGGACCGTCGCCGATCCTGGTGAGCGCCGGCACGGCACTGCTGCTGGCGGTGGGCATCTCCATCGTCGCGATCCGCCACGCCCGCCGATAGATCATGCGGTCCGAGGGCGCGGGGCACAGCGTTTCCGCCCGGAATGGGGCATCCGACTGGCGTCACGCAGCTCGCAGGTGGCGCGACCGTCCGGGTCAGTCGGAGAACACCAGACCCTCGGCATGGGCGGTCACCTCGCTGACCGTGGGTGGCGCGGTCAGCAGGCCGGCGATCCGGTCCGCGGCCGGATCGCCGGCACGGTGGCACCCCGCGATCGCGGCGGCCAGGTCGTACCCGGTCCTCCGTAGCCGCACGCCCGGACCGAACAGCGCCCAGTACGCGGTGCCCGGCACGCCATCGTGGTAGGGCAGGCCCAGGCTGCCCGGATTGACGTTACGCAGGCCCGCCACGACCCGGTCGAACTGGATGTGTGAGTGGCCGCTCACGAGCACCGGCTCGGCGAACACGGAACGGATCTCCGCCAGCCGCTCGGGTGGCGTGCCGGGCGTGAGGAGTTCCGTGTCGCTGCGCGGCGAGCCGTGGCAGAACCGGACCGCGCCGAGTCCGGTGACCTCGATGACCGCCGTGAACGGGAACCCCGCCAGCCAGTCGACGGTCGCGGGGGAGTGTTGTGCGGGCATCCAGTCGTCGCGCGGCGACGCGGCGGCTCGACCGCCGCGCGCCAGCTCCACCACCGCGCGGTCGGCGTTGCCGCGCACCAGCACCGCCCGGCTTCCGAGCCCCTGGACGATCTCGGCGGTCCGTTGCGGCTCCGACCCCCAGGTCAGGTCGCCGCAGAAGACGACCAGGTCCGCCGATCGCACCTCGGGCTCGTCGAGTACCGCCGACAACGCCGGCACGTTGGCGTGTACGTCGGACAGCACGGCGAGGCGCTCCACTGGCCCGAATCGCGGCGCCGGTCCTTCCCCCTCGGCGGCTGCGTGCCAGGCGGCGTCAACGGTGAGATCAGTCATTGCGGTCGATCCTCATGGCGGCGACGACCACTCGGGCCGCTCTCGTGACCCTCAGTGTGACCACGCGCGACCATCGGGGCACGGACGCGGGCGCCGAGAGCTTGACTGGCGGCGACAGGATTGAGCGACATGCGCCGGTAGTCGCTGGGTGGTACGCCGAAGGCGGCCCGGAACAGCCGGCTGAAGTGCGCGGAGTCGGGCAGACCCCACCGGCCCCCGACAGTGCCGACCGCCAGTCCGCTCAGCGCCGGATCGGCGAGGTCCCTACGGCAACGGTCGAGACGTCGCCGGCGGATCCCGGCGCTCACCGAGGTCTGCTCCGCGGCGAACAGCCGGTGCAGCTCTTCGCGTCGTTCGGCTGCCGGTGCGTCCGCGGTTCTGACGACCGTGAGCACTGATGGACCTCCCTGACTGAACACGCTCCCTGCCCGGAACGGCCATGGTTCCGTCTGACCCTACGAAAAGGCCGCGGACGGGCGCAGTCCCTGACCCGGACCCTTCGGCCAGGGCCGAACGGTGCTGCCGGATGTGCAGCGGAGACCGAATCATCGTCCTGCTCGGACCCGCGGCGTCGCGACCGCGGTGAGTGCCGATGCCGACAGTTGCGCGAGAGGAAACATCGGTGACACTGCTCGGAACGCCAACCTCCACGGCCTCAAGGGGCGGCAGGTCGCGGTGGCAGGGCCGTCCTGTTCCTACTGTCTCCTCAGGGCTGTGCTCGCGGAATTCGGACCTGCTGTCAAGCCGGCGGGTGTTCGCCGAGCGCCGCCTCCAGGTTCGCGGCCATGACCGCGAGAGTACGCACCGTCTGCGCGTACTGCTCCGGACTCAGACCGTTCAGGAGCGCACCGCGCAGGTTCCTGACGCGCTCTGCGGCGGCGGCGTGGCTCGCGGTGCCGTGCTCGGTCAGAGTGAGCACGCCCGTCTCGCTCGCCTCGCGTACCCAGCCGCGGGTCATCAGGCCGGTCGGCCCCGCGAGGATCGCCGTGAGCTCCGCCGGGCCGCGGTCCGCACCGGGCCCGCTGCGCCAGAACGGGGCGAGTGCCGCCTCGGCCGCCGGGCGGCTGAGCGGCCCGCGGCTCAATGAGTTCAGCACCTGCCACTGCCTGCGGTTGACCTCGAAGTCGGCCAGCGTCCGATCGAACTGGGCCTCGATCAGGTTGTGCAGGTGCTTGAGCCAGTAGCCGATCGGCTTGTCGGTCGCGTCCATGTCGCCCTCCCCGAACTGCATGTACAATTACATATACATGTCATCTACTATGGACTAGGGCGGAGTGATGGGCAACTCCCCACGTGAGAGCGCACAGATGGCGGCGGTTGAGCGGGCCATGGTTGCGCTGCGCCGCCAGCAGAGCAGGCACTCCCTCGCGCGCCTCTCGGCGCGCCGCGGCCTCCGGTCGGGCCGGGTCGGGGCGCTGCCGGACGCGGTGTTCCAACTGCTCGACGCGGCCGAGCACGCCGCCGCGCTGGGTCGCGCCCTGACCGTCACCGAGGCGGCCACGGCGCTGGCGGTCGACCAGCCCCGGGCCAGCCGGCTGGCCGCCCAGGCCGCTGACGCCGGGCTGCTGCGCCGCGAGGCGGATCAGACCGACGGTCGTCGCTCGCTGCTCGCGCTCACCCCCGACGGACACGCAGCCGTGAAGCAGATCCGCGACTTCCGACGGCAGGTGATCGCCGAAGCGCTCCGCGACTGGTCGGCCGAGGACTGCGCCGACCTGGCCCGACTGCTCACCCGCTTCGTCGATGACATCGCGGCGATCACGGATGAGTAGTCGTCCCGCTCCGGCTGCTCAAACGCCGGGGAGCCGCGCCAGCACCGAAGCCGTAGCCACGCGGTACGACGTGCGCGGCCACATCTGCCAGGGCGCCGTCGACGTCGCGTCCATCCGGATCCGGCCTCCCGACCCCGCCACCTGATGCACAGGGCACGCCCTCGTGCTCCGACCTCACGTAGCCGGAACCGCGAGGCGTTGGGCGTGCGGCGCCGAGGCGAAGGAACGGGGACACCGGCCTCACCGTCGTGTTCGTCGTAAGCGCCCGCCGGAACGCCGGTTCCCCAACGATCGCGACCTTACCCAGGCCAGGAGCGGAGCGCTGCGAGCCTCAACCGCGCCGCCCCTCGGCCCCGCCGGGTAGCGCGTGTTCAGCGCCCACCGCTGCGGGTGCCCGGCCGGGCCCGGGCGGAAAAGGCCGCCGCACCGGATCGGGCCGGTACGGATCGTACCGACGCGTTCGACGCGGTCGACGTCGGCTTGGCGCCGCGCCGGCCCCGGCCGCCCTGGGCGGACTGCGCCTCGTTTCGAGGGCCGGCGGACTGCGGTACCGGCGGGGGGACCAGCGTCCGCTCCCCTGGGGCGAGCTGGCGCAGCAGCGCGTCACCCGGGCGCAGCCGGGTGGTGGTGGCCGCGACGCCCGCCTTGCGGGTCAGTTCCCGTACCTCGGGCACCTGCCCGTCGGTCATCAGCGTGACGACGGTCCCGGCCGCGCCGGCCCGGGCGGTACGGCCCGAGCGGTGCAGGTAGGCCTTGTGCTCCACCGGCGGGTCGGCGTGCACAACCAGAGCCACGTCGTCGATGTGGATGCCCCGAGCGGCGATGTCGGTGGCGACCAGCGTGTGCGCCTGCCCGTCGGAGAACGCCCGCAGGTTCCTGGTACGCGCGGCCTGGGCCAGGTTGCCATGCAGTTCGACAGCGGTCACGCCGGCCGCGACCAGCCGGCGGGTGAGCCGCTTCGCGCCCTGCTTCGTGCGCGTGAAGACCACGGCCCGGCCCGGTGCGGCGGTCAGCTCGACCAGCACGGCGAATCGGTCGTCGGCGTGGACGTGCAGGACGTGGTGCGTCATCGCGGCGACCGGCGACAGCGTCGAGTCGACGCTGTGCACGACCGGATCGGTGAGGAACCGCCGCACCAGGACGTCGACGCCGGCGTCCAGGGTGGCGGAGAACAGCAGCCGCTGTCCGCCGCGCGGGGTCTGCTCCAGCAGCCGCCGTACGGTGGGCAGGAAGCCCAGGTCGGCCATGTGATCGGCCTCGTCGAGCACGGTGATCTCGACGGCGTCCAGGTGCGCGTCACCGGCCTCGACGTGGTCGGCGAGCCGCCCCGGACAGGCCACCAGGACGTCGACCCCGGCGCGCAGCCCGGCGATCTGGGGCCGGGCGGCGACGCCACCGAAGATGGTCATCGTGCGTAGCGACAGCGCCTGCGCCAGCGGCGCCATCACGCTGTCGATCTGGGTGGCCAGTTCACGAGTGGGTACCAGGATCAGCGCCCGGGGGCGCCCGGCCCGCCGTGGCGTGGCGGTGGCGGCCAGGCGGGTCAGCACCGCCAGCAGAAAGGCATAGGTCTTGCCCGAACCGGTGCGGCCCCGGCCGAGCACGTCCCGCCCGGCGAGCGCGTCGGGCAGGGTCGCGGCCTGGATCGGGAACGGGCGGTCCACCCCGGCCGCGGCCAGCACGCGGTTGAGCGCGTCGGGCACGCCGAGGTCGGCGAAGGTCAGGGAGTTGGACGAGTTGGTCTGGCGCGGGCGGCGTGCCGCCATAGAGGCTCCGAACGTCGAAGGGACGTCCCGCCCGGCGCTGACCGTTTCGACCGCGGCGCGTGGCGTGGGACATCGAACCCGGCCGCCATGCTGGGCGGGCCGTGCTGTCAGTTTACTCGAACCCGCTGCCGGAGCCCGTCGCCAGCCGACAGGCGGCCAACGGGCATCGGCGTCGGACGATCAAGGTGCCACCACCTGCCACCGGTTCTGTCCGTCCATCCATGCCTGGGCCAGGATCTCCGCCGACTTCCGGCCCGGGCACTGGTGGATCTTCGACCGGCCGGCGCCGCCGCCGGCTCGGGCCTCGACCTCCCACGACTCGCCGTCGGTGCGGATGTACACGTCGCGACGCCCTCGCACGGTGCGGTCGCCATTCCACCAGTGACGCTCGGTTCTCACCCCCAGACCGTATAGCACCAGGTCCCAGTGCGGAACGGTGACGATCTTGGTATCTCCGACGTCGAGGAGGTGGCCGAGCGCCCGCGGCACACGCTCGATGGCGCCGGCCGGCCTCGGAAACGGGTCAGGTGTCGTCGGTCATGGCGACGCCCGCCGCCTCGGCCCGGTCGAACATGTCGTCGATGACGACGACCTCGCGACCGGCATTGGCCAGCAGCGACGCGGCGGCGGTGGCCCGGTAGCCGGAGCCGCAGTGCACCCAGACGGTGCCGGCGGGCACGTCGGCGAGCCGCCCGGGCAGGTCGGGCAGCGGGATGTGCACGGCGTCCGTGATGTGGCCGCCGCGCCATTCGTAGGTCATCCGTACGTCGAGGACCACCTCGGGGTCGGGCAGGACGGCCGGGGATTGCCCGGCGCGGGCGGCGGCGAGGGCGCCGAAGTCGGCCATCCGCAGCTGCCGGAGCTGCCCGGGCTCGGCCGCCCACTGCTCGGCCCCGCCGGTGGCCCGCGCGGCCGGCCGGTCGATGCCGATCCGGACCAGCTCACGCTGGGCGTCGGCCACCTGCGCCGGCGTCTCCGCGAGCAGGGTGACCGGTGTGCCCCAGTCGATCAGCCAGCCGAGCCAGGTCGACATCGGGCCGTCGAGCCCGAGGCTGACCGTGCCGGCCAGGTGCGAGGCCGCGTACGCCCTGCGGTGGCGCAGGTCCACCACCCACTGGCCGGCGGCGATCCGCTCGCGCAGCTCCGCCGCGTCCGCCCGGGCGACCGGGGTGAGGTCGACCGGGGCGGGACCGGCGGAGTTTGCCACCCCCATGTGGGCGTAGTACGCCGGGTACGCGTCCAGCCCGGCCAGGGTCTCGGTGACGAACTGCTCCGCGGCCAGCCGCAGCACCGGGTTGACCTGCTTCTCCCGGCCCAACGTCGAGTCGGAGGCGTCGGCCTGGCTGGCCGAGCAGAAGCTGCCGAAGCCGTGCGTCGGCCACACCTGCGTCCCGTCGGGCAGCAGGTCGGCCAGCCGGAGCGCGGAGGCGTGCTGGTGGCGGGCCAGCTCGTGGGCGTGCTCCTGGCCGAGCAGGTCGGTGCGCCCGGTGGTGCCGAACAGCAGCGACCCGCCGGTGAAGACACCCGCCGGTCGCCAGTCACCGTCGGTGGCTTCGTCGAGGACGTACGACAGGTGGTGGAAGGTGTGGCCCGGGGTGGCGACCACGCGCAGACGCAGGCCGTCCGAGACGGGCACCGTATCGCCGTCGGAGACCGGCGTCCGGTCGAAGTCGACCTGGTCGGCACCGGCCACCAGATAGTGGGCGCCGGTCACCCGGGCCAGTTCGAGCCCGCCGGAGACGTAGTCGTTGTGGATATGCGTCTCGACCACGTGGGTGATCCGGACTCCCCGCGTCCCGGCCAGGTACAGGACCCGGTCGATGTCCCGCTGGGGATCGACCACGACCGCCACCTGCCCGTCGGAGGCCAGGTAGCTGCGATCGCCGAGCGAGGACGTCGCGATGACCGACACGTCCAGTGTCATGTGGCGTTCTCCCTTCCGTGTCCCATCCGCCCGAGGGTACGCGAGAGGCCGGCTTTGACCTGGTAAGGCGGATTTACCTGCCGGTGCGGGGATCAGGCGGCGCGGGCGGCGGATTCTTCGGTCAGGCAGGGCGAGGAAGGGCTGTTCCGAGCGTGGCCTGGCCTGATTTGTCCGGCATCCGCGAATCATCGCCGGCCGGCTCCTCCCGTCGGCATCATCTCAACTGAGGGAGGAGAACATGAGCTACGCGATGACCGTCCGGGTGCGCGGTGAGTTCGCCCAGACGGTGGAGCGCGTCCGGGCGGCGCTGAAGGAGCAGGGCTTCGGGGTCCTGACGGAGATCGACCTGCGGTCGACGCTGCGCGAGAAGCTCGGCGTCGACCTGACCGACTACGTCATCCTCGGGGCCTGCAACCCGCCCCTGGCGCACCGTGCGGTGCAGGCGGACCCGGCCATCGGACTGCTCCTGCCGTGCAACGTCGTCGTCCGGGCCGAAGGGTCGGGCAGCACGGTGGTGCAGGCCATGGACCCGCAGGTGATGGTGCAGCTCAGCGACGCGCCCGAGTTGCGGGCGGTCGCCGATGAGGCCGCCGCGCGGCTGCGGGCGGCGCTGGACGTCGTGTCGAGCTGACGCCGACGGGGGGTGCGGCATCCGTCCGCGCCCCCCGTCGGCACCAGGTCAGCGGCCGGCCGCGCTCTCGGTCAGCTTCGCGCGCACCGCGTCCATGTCGAGGTCGCGGACGGCCTGGATCACCTGCTCCAGCGCGGCGGCCGGCAGCGCGCCGGGCTGGGCGAAGACCAGTACCCCGTCCCGGAACGCCATCAGCGTCGGGATGGATCGGATCTGGGCGGCGGCGGCGAGGCTCTGCTCCGCCTCGGTGTCCACCTTGCCGAACACGATGTCCGGGTGTTGCCCGCTGGCCTTCTCGAAGACCGGCGCGAAGCTGCGGCAGGGGCCGCACCAACTGGCCCAGAAGTCGACCAGCACGATTCCGTCCCGGCTCACGGTCTCCTCGAAGTTCGCCGCGGTCAGCGTCACGCTCGCCATGTCCCACCTCCGTGTCTCGACGGCGTTCCAACGTCCGCGACAACATACCCCAGGGGGTATCCATTCCTGGTGCTCCCCGTCACGCCCGCCCGGCCCGTTGGCCGGAATGTCGAAGTGCCTCGGACGGGTTAGAGTCGATACGGATACCCCCGGGGGTATCAGCGAGCTGAGGAGGAAGGATGCAAGAGGTCAACCTGATGGACTTCGCCGCCGCGCACGCCCAGGGCGCGGTGGTGCTGGACGTGCGGGAACTGTTCGAGTACGCCGAGGGGCACGTGCCCGGTGCCCGGTCGGTGCCGCTGGCCGAGCTGCCCGCGGCGGTCGGGGGCCTGCCCCGCAACCGGCCCGTCTACGTCATCTGTGCCGGCGGCAACCGGAGCCTGGCCGCCGCGCAGTTCCTGGCCCGAGCCGGCGTGGACGCCCGTTCGGTCAGCGGTGGTACCGGCGGGTGGATCCGTAGCGGCCGCCCGGTCGTGACCGGGGTGGGCGCATGAGGCTCGGCGAGGCGGTGAAGCGGCTCCTCGGCGGCCGCTACACGTCGGTGGGGCCCGAGCGGGCGGCCGCCCTGGTGGGTGCCGGGGGAATGCTGCTGGACGTGCGGGAACCGGCCGAATGGCGGGCCGGCCATGCGCCGCAGGCGCGGCACATCCCGCTCGCCCAGTTGGCGGATCGGATCGGTGAGCTGCCGGCGGACCGGCCGATCGTGACCGTGTGCCGGTCCGGGGCGCGCTCGCGGCGGGCCGCCGCGAGGCTCGCCCGCGATCACCGTCAGGTCCACAACCTGACCGGCGGCATGCGGGCCTGGGTGGACGCCGGCTACGCGCTGCAGGCCAAGGGTGGCCGGCCCGGCCGGTTGGTTTGAGTCCGCCCCGGGTCGGGGGTCCCGGAGGGACGGGACCTTCGGCCCGGAATATACCCCCAGGGGTATCCGCTATCGTGGCGGCATCGCCAGCTATCACTACCAAGGAGCACACCACCATGTTGTTCACCCAGTACTACCTGGACTGCCTGTCCCAGGCCTCGTACCTGATCGCCGACGAGAGCACCGGACGGGCGGTGCTGGTCGACCCACGCCGCGACATCGACGAGTACCTCACCGACGCCCACACCCGTGGCCTGACCATCGAGGGCGTGATCAACACCCACTTCCACGCCGACTTCCTCGCCGGCCACCTCGAGGTCGCCGCGGCCACCGGCGCCTGGATCGGCTACGGACAACGCGCCGAGACCGAGTACCCGATCCGCAAACTGCACGACGGGGAACGGATCAGCCTCGGCGACGTGACCCTGCAGATCATGGAAACCCCCGGCCACACCCCGGAATCGATCAGCATCCTCGTACACGAGCACGCCGACGACCCGGTGCCGTACGGGGTGATGACCGGAGACGCCCTGTTCATCGGCGACGTCGGCCGCCCCGACCTGCTTGCCTCGCTCGGCGTCACCGCCGACGAGTTGGGCCGGATGCTCTACCACAGCGTGCAACACAAACTGATGGGCCTGCCCGACGAGGTCCGGGTCTTCCCCGCCCACGGCGCGGGCTCGGCCTGCGGGAAGAACCTGTCCACCGAGCGGCAGTCCACCATCGGCGAGCAGCGCCGCACCAACTACGCCTGCGCCCCGATGAACGAGGAACAGTTCATCTCCCTGGTCACCGGCGGGCAACCCGCCGCGCCCGGCTACTTCGCCTTCGACGCCGTGCTCAACCGCAAGGCCCGCGAACTGTTCGACCACCACCGCGCCGCACACCCACTCACCACCACCGACTTCACCGCCACCCGAACCGCGGGCGCCGTGGTCGTCGACGCCCGCGACCCACAGGAGTTCGCCACCGGCCACCTGCGGGGTGCGATCAACATCCCCGCCGACGGCCGGTTCGCCGAAACCGCCGGCAGCGTGATCACACCGGACCGCACCGTGCTCGTGATCGCCCCCCAGGACCGGGAGGAAGAAATCGTCGTACGCCTCGCCCGCATCGGCTTCGACCAGGTGGCCGGCTACCTACCCGAACCCGAGACCGCCTTCCTGGAAATGGCCGCCGATCTGACCCGCGCCAGCCGACTCACCCCCCACGACCTGCGTACCGCCCTCGACACCGCCGAACCACCGGTAGTGCTCGACGTCCGCAACAACAGCGAACGCGAACACGGCGCCATCAACGGGTCACTACACATCCCCCTCGCCGAACTGACCCGCCGGATCGACGAGGTACCAACCGACCGACCCATCGTCGTGCACTGCGCCGGCGGCTACCGCTCCTCCGTCGCCGCCAGCCTCCTGCGCAACACCGGCCACCCAGACGTCTCCGACCTCCTCGGTGGATACAACGCCTGGCAAGCGATGCACGCGGCCGTCTGACCGCTGGGTCGCGGGTGACCGGAGGAATCCGCCCCCGGTCACCCGCCTGCCGGGAGTGCCGGATTCGCGCCTGCGGCCGGACCAGCGCGCCCAGCAGCCGGCCGACCCGGCCGCGTACTCAGCGGGCGGGCGTTTGGGGGCCGGCCGATGGGGTAGGGGCGGCCATGCGTACCGCGTTGATGAACAGGCTGGAGCGGGCGTCCGCGCTGGATCGGGTGGGGGACCGGCTGCAGCCGAGGGTGTGGTCGGTGTTGCGGCCGCAGCGGGTCAAGGATGCTCTGCACGGGGTGTGGCTGGGCCATCCGTTGCATCCGGCGCTGGTGCAGATTCCGATGGGCGCGTGGATCAGCAGCGCCGTCCTCGACCTGATGCCGGGCCGGACGCCCGGGCAGGAGCGGGCCGCGACGACGCTGGTGGCGGCCGGCACGGCGGGCGCGCTGCCCGCCGCGCTGACCGGCATCAACGACTGGTCGTGGCTCTGGCAGGAGGAACGGCGGGTCGGCCTGGTGCATGCCGCCACGAACACCCTGGCGGTGGCTCTCTACGCGGGCTCGCTCGCCGCGCGGTTGCGCGGACGGCACGGGCTCGGCCGTACGCTCGGGTTGTTCGGATTGGCGGCGGTGAGCGCGGGCGGCTACCTCGGCGGCCACCTGGTCTACAAGCAGACCGCGCAGGTCAATCAGGGCGCCCCGGACATGCACCGGGTCGAGTACGGGTGGCGCCGGGTGGCCGAGGTCGACTCGCTGCCCGAGGGCCGGCTGCTGAGCCGGCAGGTCGACGACGTGCCCGTGGTGGTCTTCCGCGACGGCACCGACATCACCGTGATGCTTGCCCGCTGCGCCCACCAGAGCGGGCCGCTCGACCAGGGCGAGGTGATCCAGGTCGACGGCCAGCCCTGCGTCGTCTGCCCCTGGCACGGCAGCACCTTCCAACTGAAGGACGGCGAGGTCGTGCACGGCCCGGCCAGCACGGACCAGCAGGTCCTGCCGGTGCGGGTCGTCGGCGGTGTGCTGGAGGCCAGACTGCCCTGACGGAGTCGCGTGGCACGCCTCCAGCGCAGGGGATTGAGCTGGAAGGCCGGCGAACGGGTACGCGCGGCGGTCTCTCGGGGCTCGCCGGACGGGTCATCGCTGGCCCAGGCGGCCCAACGCCTTCACCAGGGAGCGTGGTGGGCCAGGCCCACGACCAGCGCGGCCACCGACAGTGAGAAGAACGCGGCCCAGTTGAGCCAGGCGAGGAGCCGGGTGTCGCGTGCCCGGATGTGGGCGCCGGCTGCGCCCAGGAAGTACAGGACCAGGCCGCAGGCTGCGGCCGTTCCGAGCGCCGGAACGGCGAAGCCGGCGACCAGTCCGAGCGAGCCGGCGGCGAGCAGGAGACCCAGCGGGACGTGCCACGATGCCGGCACCCGCAGCCTCTCGGCGGTCGCGGCCACCGACTTGTTGTGGGTGAGGTTCAGGACGGCGGCGCAGGTGTAGGCGATCGCAGCCAAGACGGTGACCGCGACGTAGGCGGCGAGCATCGTGGCCTCCTCCATCGGGTAGCGGGTTCGTCCTTCGATTAGCCTGATGTTAAGTAACTTAATATCAGGCTACTGCGCTTTCGCTTGATGTCAAGCTAACCTTCTCCAGGTGGAGACTGACTCCGTCGACCGCATCGTGCAGGCGTGGCGAGAACGTGACCCGCAGCTGGATTCCAGCTCACTGGAGGTCACCGGGCGCCTGCTGCTCTGCGCCGGCTACTACGAACGCATGGTCGGCACCGTCCTGAAGCGGTTCGGGCTGAGCATCGCCGACTTCGACGTCCTGAACACCTTGCGCCGGGTCGGTGACCAGCAGGGCAGCAAGCCGAGCGACCTGGCCCGGTCCTCGCTGATCACCACCGGGGCCATGACCTCACGGCTGGACCGGCTCGAACGAGCCGAGCTCATCCGCCGTACGCCCGATCCGGCCGACCGGCGCGGGGTGCTCGTTCGTCTCACCTCGCGCGGCAGCGAGGTCGCCGGGCAGGCGCTGCGGGAGTTGATCGGCGCCAACGAGGCATTTCTCGAACCGCTCAGCGGACAGCAGCGGGACTCGATCGCCTCCGCGCTCAGGCAGTTGCTCGTTCACCACGAACCTGGATGAGCATCGCCGTGGTGGGCGTTCCGGGTGGGAACAACGACCAACCCTGGTCCTGATCGGCGCGCTGGTTCGGGACCGGAGCCTCAGTTGCCGTCCCGGCTCACGGCCCGTCCAGCCGATGCCACATCCCTACCCGTACCGGCACGCCGGAGGACGCGTGCAGCAGGGGGTCGCCGTCGGGCGCCACCAGACCCGCCCCGGTCAGCAGGTCCTGCTCCAACCGGAGCAACTCGGCCCGGCGCAGCGGCCACTCCGGGTGTTCCACCTCGGCGGTGGCGAGCCGGCCGGCGATGACCGTGAACAGTCGGTACCGGGCGGTGAGGAAGTGGGCCAACTCGTCGCGCGCCGTCTCGTCGAGGGGCGGGCCCAGCCTGACATCGGCGTCGCATCGCAGCCGTCGAGGGCCGGGCCAGCGGCGCTGACAGCGATAAGCGACCTGCTTGTCGATGAGCTGCACCGACATGTCCGACCAGAAGTAGGGCAACCAGTAGCCCGACCGGGCGGCCAGGACCGCGGGCAGCCGCGCCGCGTCCAACGACAGGAACCAGATCCCACCGCGGCCCTGCTGGTCCCGCACGTACGTGCGAACGTTCGTTTCGGGAAACTCCGACAACCACGGTACGGCAGGTAGCGCCGGTGCCCGGAGCCCCTGCATGAGGAACGGCGTCAGGCCGACCCAGGCCGATCCGTCAAAGGTCTCCACCACGAGCCCGGACGGCAACATCGATTGCAGTACCGAGGGCGGATAGCGCCAGTGGATGAACGTAATCCAATTCCACCGGTGATACATCACCGGCCGGGTCACCCTCGGCGACGGTGGAGCCTTCATCGGTCCGTCCCTCCGCGCGGATCACCTGCGGGTCACCCGCACCCGTGGAACTCCCCACCTGGTCGAGCACCAACGCGCCGTCCCCGCAGCCGGCCCGGCTCCGCGGGCGGCATCACCCCGACCAGCACCCGATCCTAGGGCCCGGCCAGGCCACCCGTGCGCGAACCGCGTGCTTACGGGATGAAACCGAGGATAAGGCGTAAAGATCATCTAGATGGGATGTACGGAAAGCCCGGCCTGCTCGTCACGGTGCGGCAGAAGACGGCCAGGTTGCTGCGGCGGCGGCCGGAGCCCGCGCTGCTCCTTCTGATCGAGCTGCGGAAGCTCTACCGGGACGCCTCCGGGGTCTCCCTCGACTGGGAACTGCTCGGACAGGCGGCTCAGGCGGCCAAGGACCGGCGACTGCTCGCTCTGGCCCAACGCTGTCACCCCGAGACGCTGCGTCAGGCCCGATGGGCCAACGCCAAGCTGAAGGAGCTCTCCCCCCCAGGCGCTGGTGAGCTAACGGTGTCCGGCCACACCCGGCGTGTGGCGGCCCGCCCGGGTGCTGGCCGTCTGCCGTTCACCCCGCAGCGGGTTGACCGAGCACTGCTCGCCGGAACCGAGCCGCATGCTCGTGCAGCGCCTCCGCGATTCGCGGTCCCGGGTCCTCGACAGATGTCGACAACCGGCAATGCACGAACAACGGACCCGCCTCACCCGCTGTTCGTCGCGCGACCGTCGCCGTGAGCTCGGCCGGCTCACTGGTCGACATGACATACCGATAGCCCGCCGCCGACGCGATGCCGGCGAGGTCGTGGCGCTCGGAGTAGGTGGGCTGTCCGCCCGTGGATGCGTACTGGCCATCGTCCAGGACGATGTGCGTGAGGGGCAGGTCCGGCATGGAGCCTACCGTGCACAACACGGAGGTGTTCATGAGAACACTTCCGTCCCCGTCGACCACAATGGCCGGTCGGCCGGTGGCCGACGCGATTCCGGCGCCGATCGCCGCCGCCAGCCCCATCGACCCGGTCATGTAGAGGTTGTGGGGACGATGGCCCAGACTCTGCGCGATGCGGGAGGTGTATCCGGTTGTGCAGATAACCGGGGTGGACCCGGCGGCATCGAGGATCGCCGCGATCGCCTGCCTCTTGGACGTCACCTGGCGGCCCCCCATCCGAACAGGCCAGGCCTGATCAACAGCGCGGCGGTTCGTCCCGCGCCGACGTCGGCGAGCGCGGCCGTCACATCGCCTTCCGGATCCGACTCACCGCATTGGTGTGCCGGAATCCCCATTGTGGTTAGCAGTTTCTCAGTAATGGCTCCCATAACCAGGTTTTCCTCGGTGGTGTCGAGGTCCGTTCCCCGCATTCCGATCACGAGCAACATGGCGAGCCGGTACGGGAGCACCAGAGAGGCGAGGGCGTTGACGCTCTGCCCGAGGCCGGAGTTCTGCATCAGCACCACCGGCGTACGTCCGGCGAGGCACGCTCCGGCCGCCATCGCCACGGCGGTGTCCTCGCGAACGACATTCTGGGTGGGGGCGAGCTCGGCGAGTCGTTCGAGCAATGGCGCCTGTAGGCCGTCCGGTGTGAAGTAAAAGGGTCCCGAAGTGCGCTGCGTCAGGCTTGTCGCCACCGCATTCGCCACCTGGAGGCCATTGCCGGCGGTCACTTCCAAGGTCATGTGGCGATCCAATCCAGGCCCGGCTCGTGGCCCCTAGCTGGGTATGGGAGCTGTGGATTCTTCATCCGGGCGGGGCGATCGGACGAGATGTTCCGGCCCGCCGTCTCGGCACCCTACCCCGATCTTCACCGACCGGGCGGCCAGGGGACGACGTCGATGTGGTGCCGGATGAGCCTGGCGCGGTCCAGCTCTGGGGGTGACGAGGTGGCGGTCCGGCGTGCCCGGCGACCCGTGGTGTCGGCGGCCCCGCCAGCGGCGCGAACCCGTGAACATTGTGAACAGGAAATATTTACATTTGATGATTATCGTGGAGTGTCTGGCGATGTCAGGTGGAAGGCGATGGCCTAGTTGAATATGCCAATATGTGTCGCAAAAATGACGTCTGGGCGGATCTCAACCATCCGTTAAGGCGATGTGGTCCGTGGGCTACCCGGGACAGGAACTTCGTGGCATCATCACCATCCAGCGGCCTCCACTAGGGAGTGTTGTCCCTATTGGTGGCCGTTTCGGCGACCTGCGCCTGGTAGGTGCGCCGATTGGGCTTTGGGGGAGGCCGCATTCGCTATGCCATTCTTTCGTGTGTTTGTCAGTAACGACCGGCCGCACGTAGCGGCCTCACCGTCATCGCCTCGATGACCGATCCGCACATCGCGGTCGTCGGCAGTGGTTCACTGGCACGTTCCGTGTGCTACTCGCTGGCGGCACTCGCTTCACCGGCACCGGCGACACCGATCCGGGTCACCGTGCTCGCGCGGGGTAGCGCCGCGAGCGACATCGCAGGCGTATGCCAGATCCGCGCCGCGGTGACCGGTGGCGGCGTCACCTTCGCGGCCGAGTCACTGCACGACGAGGTCGACGCGATGGCACGGCTTCAACCTGACGTGCTGGTCTGCTGCGCGTCGGCTCAATCCCCGTACGAGAGGACCACCGCGCCGTCGGCGTGGACCAGCCTGATCGCGCGCGCGGGCTTCGGAGCCACCCTGCCCCTGCAAGCCACCCTGATCGTCCGGCTCGCTCGTGCCGTCGCGCAGGCCAGCCCGCGGACGCTCGTCGTCAACGGCTGCTTTCCCGATGTGGTCAACCCGCTCCTGACCGCCCTCAAGGCCCCGGTCACCTGCGGCATCGGCAACGTGTCGACCCTCGCCGCCTGCCTTCAGGCCGCCATCGGCCTGCCGGACCAGGACCACCTGGCCGTGCTCGGCCACCACGTCCACCTGTCCGCGCCCGGGCACCCCGACGACGAGGCGCTGGCCTGGTACGAGGGGCAGCCACTGCCCGACGTGACCGGCCTCCTGCGCGCCGCGCGGGCGATGGATCGGCGCGAACTCAACGGCATCGCCGGACACGCCGCCGCCCGACTGCTGCTCGCCCTCGTCACCGGTGCCGAGGTCCGCACCAGCCTCCCCGGACCGCTCGGGCTCCCCGGCGGATACCCGGTCACCGTGGCCGACGGATCCGTCACGCTGCGCCTCCCGCCCGGGGTCACCCGGGCCGACGCGGTCGCGTGGAACCTGCGGGTCGGCCGCGACGACGGCGTGGAGGTGGTCGACGGGCGGGTCAGCCACTCGCCGCGGGCGATCGACGCGCTCGCGCCGTACCTGCCTGAACTGGCGGCGGGATGGCCTGTCGCCGCCCTCGACGAGGTGACCGAGCGGCTGACCGAGCTGCGACAACGGCTGCGACTCGCACCTGCGGCCTCGGTCGTAGCCCCCGGGACAGGCGCAACCTAAGGAGCATGAGCGTAGATGGACTCGACAGTGTCAATGACGACCAGTCGTAACCTCATCGTTGACTACTACGACCTGATTCCCGCCGCCATCGCCCGGTGCGCGCCGCCACCCGCGGGCGCGTCCGGAACGCCGAGCTTCGCGCCGGCGTTCGACCTGCCGGCGCTGACCGATGACGTCCGGCGCTTCTTCGCGCCGGCGACCGGCGGCTGGCGCCGGCTGGGCGAATACGGCGGCCACCCGATCCAGTTCCTCGACCTCACCGGCAACCCGGGGACCCGGACGACGAAGACGTTCGCCTCCCTGGTGATGGTGGCGCGGGCGGTCGAGCACATCCGGCGTACCGGTGAGGCGATCCGGATCTTCACTCCCACGTCGGCGAACAAGGGCATCGCGCTGCGCGACGCGGTCGGCCGGGCCATCGAGGCCGGGCTGGTCAAGCCCGATCAGCTCTCCGTCGTCGTGCTCGCCCCGGCCGCCACGCGCCACAAGTTCCGTCACGACCGGCTCGCCGGCGACCCGGCGTTGCGGGCGGCGAACCCGTTGCTGCGCTACGTCGGCGGCGCCGCGGAAGGCGTCAAGGCACTCGGGCGGGCCTTCGTGGACAAGTACGCAGCGGAGGCGTACGACCGGTACGGAATGAATCTCTGGTACTCGCTGGACCTGCGCAACTACCTCGTGGCCGACGCCGTCCGCGCCGCCTTCGAAGCGGACGTCTCGCCCACGTCGGCGGCGCCACCCCGGTGGCATGCCCACTCGGTGTCCAGCGCGTACGGCCTGCTCGGCTACAACCTGGGCCGGGACGTGCTCGAGGCGGCCGGCCGGGCGCAGCCCACCGATCGTCCGGGCTTCCTCCTCGTACAGCATCTGGGCACCCCCGACATGGTGCTCAGCCTGCGGCACGGCGGGTTCTCGCGGGCGAAGATGCCGGCGTACCGGCTCGACCCGGCGAGCGGTCTGTCGGTGCAGGACGCCGACCCCCGGTTCCCGGCCGTGACCGACGACCCGGCCGAGGTGCTCGACCCGACCTTCTACACCCACGAGCCGGCCACCTCACCGTCGATGAACGAGCTCATCCGGCGGTTCGGCGGCGACGGGATCGTCGTGTCGCGGCGCGAGTGCCTACAGCGCTACCCGATGCTGCGGGAATGGCTCAACGGCGACCGCCCGATGCTCCCGGCGGACCCGGACGAGCTGCGGGAATGGTCGATCGTCATGGGACTGACCGGCGTGCTCAACGCCATCGACCGCGGGCTGGTCCCCGAAGGGCACGAGGTCGTCCTGCACGGCAGCGGCTGCTACGGCGGGAGCGACTTCGTCCCGGCCGAGCCGGACGCCGAGGTCTCCACGATCGACGACGTCGCCGCGGTGGTGTGGGCCGACCGATGACGGGTGAGACGATTCCGGCGGCCTTCGCCGCGCAGGTACGCCAGCACCCGGACCGTCCCGCGGTGCTGACCGAGGACGCTGTGGTGACGTACCGCCAGCTCGCCGCAGCCGTCGCGGCGACGGCGGCCACCGTGGGACCCGCCCGTGGGGGACAGGCCGCGCTGCTGTGCCGGCACGGCGTCAACACCGTCACCGCACTGCTGGCGGCGCTGGTGGCCGGCCGGGCGTACGTGCCGCTGGAGCCGACCTTCCCGGCCCGCCGGCTGGCGCACATCCTCGCCGACAGCGCCGCCGACGTGCTGCTCGTCGACGCCGCCCACGCCGAGCAGGCCGAGCAGTTGGTGAAGCTGGTGGACCGGCCCGGACTGCGGGTGGTCGAGGTCGCCGGCCTCGGCGACGCCCCGGAACTCGACGCGGTGCTCGCCGCGCTCGCCAGCCCCGCCGCACCGGACGATCCGGCCTACGTGCTCTACACCTCGGGCTCCACCGGGGCACCGAAGGGCGTCGTGCAGAGCCACCGGAACGTGCTCTTCGGCATCGCCAACCAGGTGCGCAACTTCGCGATCACGCCGGGTGACCGGACCAGCGTGCTGACGTCGTTCGGCTACGACATGGCGGTCACCGACACGTTCGGCGCCATCCTGTCGGGCGCCGCCGCGGTCCCCGTCGACATCCGTACGCACGGCCTCGGTCACCTGGCGCGTGCCCTGGCCCGGCACCGGGTCACCATCTACCACTCCACGCCGACCGTCTACCGCTACCTGTGCGCCAGCCTCGGCCCGACCGGCACCCTGCCCGACATTCGTGCGGTGCTCCTCGGCGGCGAGGAGGTCACCCGCCACGACGTGGAACTGGCCCGGCGTCATTTCACGCCGGACACGGTGTTCGTCAACGGCTACGGCACCACGGAGATCAGCTTCGCCGCGCAGTACCACCTGCCCGCCGACGCCGCGCTCGACCGTACGGTCGTGCCGGTCGGCTACCCGCTGGACGGCATCGAGGTGCTGTTGCTCGACGAGGCCGGCGTGGCCGGCGACACCGGCGAGGTCGTGGTGCGCTGCCCACACGTGGCGCTCGGCTACTGGCGGCTGCCCGAACTGACCGCGCAGCGTTTCGGCGAGCGGGACGGCGTCCGCACGTACCGGACCGGTGACATCGCCCGGCGGCTGCCGGACGGCCGCCTGGAGTTCCTGGGCCGTGCCGACCGCCTGGTGAAGATCCGTGGCTACCGGGTCGAGCTGGGGGAGATCGAGGTGCAGCTCGCGGCGCTGCCCGGGGTCGGCCAGGCCGCCGTCGTGGCCCGGCCCCGCGCCGGGGCCCCCGCCAGCACGGAGAAGGAGATCATCGGGTACGTCGTGCCCACGCCGGCCGACCGGGACAGCGCCACCCAGTGCGGCCTCGACCCCGCTGCCCTCCGGACCGCACTGGCCGCGAGCCTGCCCGACTTCATGGTCCCCCGCGCCGTGGTGGTGGTCGACGCGCTTCCGATGGGGACGACCGGCAAACTCGACGTCGCCGCGTTGCCCGCACCCCCGCAGTCCGGGACGGAGGGGGTGGCCGCCGACCCGGTCGAGCACGCGGTGGCCGCGATCTGGGCCGAGGTGCTGGGCGTGGCCCACGTCGACCGCGACACCAGCTTCACCGAGCTGGGCGGGCACTCCCTGCTGTTGGCGCTCGTCCAGGAACGGCTCGAAACCGGATTCGGCCACCGGGTGCCGCTCGCGCGGCTGTTCGAGCTCTCGACGGTGGCCACGCTCGCCGCGTACCTGCGGACGGTCGGCACGCCGGCGAACGCCGCCCACGATGTCGGAGCGGTCGACGCACCCGCGGCCGCGCCCGGCGACGACGCGGGTCTGGCCCGGGTCGCCGGCCGAATGCGCCGCCGCCGCGAGGCTCGCACGGGGGACCGGCGATGATCGACGCCGACGACGACCGGATCGCGGTGATCGGCCTGGCCTGCCGGGTTCCGGGCGCCGCCGACACCACCGCCCTGTGGCACAACGTCCGCACCGGCGTCGACTCGGTACGCCGGTTCTCCCGGGCCGAGGCGCTCGCCGCCGGTGTGCCGGCCGAGGTCGTCGACGACGCGAGCTTCGTGCCCGCGTTCGGCCACCTCGACGGGCTCACCGACTTCGACGCCGCGCTGTTCGGCTACCGTGACGACGAGGCGGCACTGCTCGATCCACAGCACCGGCTCTTCCTTGAGGTCGCCTGGTGGGCCATGGAGGACGCCGGCCTCGGCCGGGTCGAGCCGACCACCCAGGTCGGGGTGTTCGGCGGCTGCGGCGCCAACCGCTACCTCCGTCATCACCTGCTCGGCAACCCCGCCGTAGGACCGGCGGGTGGGTTCTGCGACGACTGGGACGACGTTCTGGCCGGGACCTCCAGCGACTACCTGCCGACCCGTGCGGCGTACGCGCTCGGGTTGACCGGACCGGCGGTCGCCATCCAGACCGCCTGTTCGTCCTCCCTGGTCGCGGTCTGCCAGGCGGCGCAGAGCCTGCTCGACTTTCGGTGCGATGTGGCGGTGGCGGGCGGCGCGTCGGTCGTCTCCACCCACCAGGCCGGCTACCGGCACCGCACCGGAGGGACGCTCGCGGCCGACGGCGTGTGCCGGCCGTACGACGCCGACGCCACCGGGCAGGTCTTCGGCAACGGGGCGGGGGCGGTCGTCCTCAAGCGGCTCGGCGACGCCGTGGACGACGGCGACCACATCTACGGCGTACTCGCCGGTTGGGCGGTCAACAACGACGGCGCCGACCGCGCCGGCTTCACCGCACCCGGGGCCGTCGGCCAGAGCGCGGTGGTCGCCGAGGCGCTCGCCGCCGCCGACTGGCACCCGGACGATCTCGGCTACATCGAGGGTCACGGCAGCGGCACCGCCGTCGGTGATGCGATCGAGATCGATGCGCTGACCCGGGCGTTCCGGACCGGTACGGCCCGACGCGGCTTCTGCGTGCTCGGTTCACTGAAGTCGAACGTGGGCAACCTCGACGCGGCTGCCGGCGTAGCGGGTCTGATCAAGGCCGTTCTCGCGGTGCACCACGGCGCGATCCCGGGAACCCTGCACTTCACCCGGGCCCACCGCGACGTCGACCTCGCGGGCAGCCCGTTCGTCGTCACCACCGACACGCGGCCCTGGACGGGTACCCGCCGCGCCGGCGTCAGCTCGTTCGGGCTCGGCGGCACCAACGCGCACGTCCTCGTCGAACAGGCCCCGGCACCGCTCCCGTCCGTCGACAACGCCGACTGGGCACTGCTACCGCTCAGCGCCGCCACCGAGGAGGCGCTGCGGATGATCGCCGCCCGGCTCGCCGACCACCTCGCCGGTGGATCGGGCGGTGCACACGCCGGCGCGGCACCTTCCCTCACCGACGTGGCGTACACCCTCGCCGTTGGCCGGCGGCGGCTGGCACACCGTACGGCGGTCGTCGCCCGGGACCTCACGCAGGCGGTGGAGGCGCTGCGCGCCGTCGCCGACGGACGGGCCCCGTCCGTGCCGGCCGAGGCGCCGGGGGAGCTCCGTGACCAGGTCGCCGGGTGGCGTGCCGGCGGCGACCTCCCCGTGGGGGCCGGTCGGCGGGTGCCGCTGCCGGGCTACCCGTTCCAGCGACGGCGGCACTGGATCGACCGGATCGGCACTCCGCAGCTCGCCGGGGGGCGGCAGTGAGGGCCGCGACGCCGTCGACCGGGACGGCACGGTGGTTCGCCGGGCTCGGGAACCACTCGGCCGGCACCGAACTGCTGCTCTGCCTGCCGCCTGCCGGTGCCGGCCCGAGCAGCTTCCGCGACTGGCCGGCGTACCTGCCCGCCGCGCTCGAGATGCAGGTGTTGGCCCTTCCCGGCCGCGAGGCGCGGATCGGCGAGCCACCGGAGTTCACCCTCGACCAGGTGGTCGACGCGGTGTGGCAGCGCGCCGACCGGCCGTTCGCGATGTACGGGCACAGCCTCGGCGGCCTACTCGCCTTCGAGGTGGTCCGCGAGTTGCGCCGGCGTGGGGGACCGATGCCTCGCCGGCTCTACCTCGGGGCGGCCCGGCCGCCGCACCTGCCCAAGACCATGGCCGAGCTTGCCGACGCGCCGGAGGCGGAGCTGCTTGCCCGCATCGCCGCCATGGGTGGCCTACCCGACGTCGTACGGGCGAACCGGGAGCTGCTCGACATCTTCCTACCCGTGCTCCGGGCCGACCTGCGGTGGTTGAGCCGGTACGCCTACCGCGACGGGGAGCCGCTGCCGGTGCCGGTGGTGTGCCTCGCCGGGCGCGGCGACGTCGACGCGGGGCCGAGTCAGATGCGGGAATGGGCACGGCACACCACGGAGGAGTTCGCCCTGCATTCCATCGACGGTGGACACATGTTCCTTCAGGATCGGGCGTCCGAGGCCGCCGCGCTCGTCGCCGCCGACCTGCCGCGGCCCGCCGGGACCGGTCGCCCCGTCCCGCCGAGCGGGTCGGCCGGCCGGTCCGTGCCGGCGGAGCATCTCGTGCCGCTCGGCGACGGAGGCTGGGCGGTGTGGCGCGAAGCGGTCCTGCGCGCCGCCGGGTTCCCCGCCGAGGACGTGCTGCGCCTGTCCGCACCAGAACTGGCCGCCGTCGCCGACGCCCACCTCGACGGCGCGGCGACCGAGGAGCAGGTGGTCGCGGCCCTCTCCACCACGGTCGGCGCCACCAGCGAGGCGATCTACGACCTGGCCGGTGAGCCGCGCTTTCGCGAGGCGGTGACGTGGCAGAACCTCAACGCCCTGGTCGCGCTCGACGGGGTGCGCCGGGGCGGGCCGGACGAACGCAGCCACGACAAACGCCGTGCCCGGGAGCAGGTCATCGGGCGCTACTGGCAGCGGTACGCCGCGAAGAACGACACCATCGGCTTCTTCGGGCCGATCTGCTGGATCGGCATCTCCGCCACGGACGCCACCACGGTCACCCCGGGCCCGGCATTGACCCGCCAGCGGATGGTGACCTTCGAGCGGCGGGCACTGTCCGCCTTCGGTGACCGAATCGCCGCCGATCCGGTGGCCCGGCGCTGGCTGCCCGCGGGTCTGCACGTGCACCTCTGGCGCGACGGCGACCGGCGGGTCCTGCGGCCGGCGGCGCCGCCGGTGGAGCTCTCCCCGGCCGAGGCCGCCGTCCTCGACCTGCTCGACGGCCGGTGTCCCGTCATCGAGGTGGCGGCGGAACTCGTGGCGCAGGAGCCGAAGCGCGGGTTGGGGCTGCGCAAGGTGGACGACGTCTACCTGATGCTCGACCAACTCGTCGAGCGGGGCCTGGTGTGGTGGGGTTGCGACCTGCCGATGGACGCGGGTGCGGAAGCACGCCTGGCGGAGCTGATCGAGGGCATCGGCGACCAGGCCGTCCGGACCGTGGTCGCCGCCGACTTCGCCCGACTGACCGCCGCTCGGGACGCGGTCGCCGACGCCGCGGGCGATCCCGATCGGTTGCGTGCCGCGCTGGACCTGCTGCACGCCGAGTTCGTCGCGGTGACCGGCGCGCCGGCGCTGCACGGTGCGGGCGAGACGTACGCCGGCCGGGCGGTCTGTTACGAGGACACGGTCCGTGACCTCGACGTCGAGCTGGGCGCGTCGGTGCTCGACGGCTTCGCCGCCCCGCTCGGCGTACTTCTCCAGGTGGCGCGCTGGCTGACCGTCGAACTGGCCGACGCCTACGGTGCCGCCTTCCGGGGCCTTTACGAGGAACTCGCGGCGGAGCTCGGTACGGCCGAGGTGCCCTTCGCCGAGCTGTGGTATCTGGCCCAGGGCCTGCTGTTCGGCGAGGGCGACCGGCCGGTCGACGCGGTGTCGGCGGAGCTGGCCGAGCGCTTCGCCGCCCTCGCCGGCCTCGCGGATGTTCCGGCGGGCACCAGCGTGGTGCGGCTGCGCGCGGCGGACCTGGCCGGGCGGGTCGTAGAGGTGTTCCCGGCGAGCCGTCCGGGCTGGTCGGCGGGGCGAATTCACAGCCCCGACCTGCAGTTCTGCGCGGACAGTGTGGCGGCGCTGACCCGAGGCGACTGCCTCGCCGTGCTCGGCGAGCTGCACGCGGCCTGGTCCACGTTGGACAGCGGGGTGTTCGTCTCCGGCCACCAGGCGCCCGACCGGCTGCGCGAATGGCTCGCCACCGATCTCGGCCCCGGCCGGGTGCGGCTGCTGTTCCCCCCGTCGTCGCCGAGGCTCACCGCCCGGGTCGGCTTCCGGCTGCACCACCACACCGACACCCGGCTCGGGTTCCTGCCCGCGCCGGGGGCCGACGCCCGGCTCGTGCCGATCACCGCCCTGCGGGTCCGCGATGTTGCCGGCGAGCTGGTCGTGCACGGCCCCGGCCGCACCCCGATACCGCTGGTGGAGATGTTCAGCGAGCTGCTGTCGATGCACGCGTCGGAGGCGTTCAAGCTGGTCAGCACGGCAGCGCACACCCCCCGAATCATGATTGACCGGCTGGTGGTGGTCCGGGAGACCTGGCGGACGACGGTCGACGAGTGCGGGCTGGCCGGTGCTACCGGCAGCCTCGGGCGCTATCTCGCGGTCCGGCGTTGGCGGCAGCGGCTCGGGCTGCCCGAACAGGTCTACGTGAAGCTCTCGACCGAGATCAAGCCCTTCTACGTGGACCTGTCCAGCCCACTGTTCGCCTCGTCGCTCTGCGCTATGGCGCGTGCCGCGCGGCAGCGCGCCGGTGGCGGGGTCGCGCTCGTCGTGAGCGAGGCGCTGCCCGGGCCGCAGCAGGCCTGGGTTCCCGACGCCCAAGGCCGCCGATACCAGTCCGAGCTGCGGGTACAGGTGGTCGACCCGGCGCAGCCCCGCACCTGGGGAGAGAACAAGTGACGAACCACGACATCGCCGGCGGCCGGCTCCCGTATCCGGAGCGGACCCTGGCGGAACTGATCCTGTCGACCGCCGCCCGACGCGGTGACGCGGTCGCCGTGCGGCAGTGGGACGACAAGCTCAGCTACCCCGAGCTCACCGAACGGGCGGCGGTGCTCGCCGAGAGGCTGCGCCGGCTCGGCGTCGGCCCGGAGACGCCGGTGGGCATCTGCGCGGAGCGCCGGCCGTACCTGCTGGTCGCGGTGCTCGGCGTGCTCCTCGCCGGCGGCTGCTACGTACCGTTGGACCGCGGGCATCCGTGGCGGCGGCGCGCCGAGATCGTGGCCGACGCGGGCATCACCGTCGCGGTGGTGGACCAGGCCGGCCGGGATGCGCTGTCCGACATGGAGGTGACCCTGGTCGACCTCCCGACGGCAGCCGTGGACAGCACCGGGACGGCCGCCGCGATGCCGATGGACACCCTGTCCTGTCCGGCCACGCCCGACAACGCCGCGTACGTGCTCTACACGTCCGGCTCCACCGGCCGGCCCAAGGGCGTCGTGGTCAGCCACCGCAGCGTGGTCGCCCATGTGACCGCCTTCGGCGCCCACACCGGGGCCGACGAACGGACCCGCGCCTTCGGCTTCGCGTCGCTGGGCTTCGACGCGTCCGTCCAGGACCTGTTCATTCCGTTGGTGGCGGGCGGTGAGATCGCGCTGGTTCCCGACGCGGACCGGGTGGACCCGGCGCGGCTGCAACGCTTCGCCGAGGCGCACGAGATCACCTGGGGATGCGTGCCGGCGGCGGTGCTGCCGCTGCTGGAACCGGCGAGGCTGCCGCACTGGCGTACGGTCTTCACCGGGGTGGAAGCACCCGATCCGGCGCAGGTGGAGCGCTGGGCCGGACCGGCCGACCGCCCGGTACGCCGGTTCTCCAACGGCTACGGCCCGACCGAGGCCACCGTCTGCGTCACCAGCTTCACCGCGACCGGCCACTGGGACCAACCGTTGCCGATGGGCCGTCCGCTGCCCAACCACCGGATCTACCTGGTCGACCAGCACGGCACGCTGGTGCCCCCCGGCACTCCCGGCGAGGTGCTGATCGGTGGGGTCGGGGTGGCCCGCAGCTACCTCGGCCGGCCGGGCCTGACCGCGGAACGGTTCGTGCCCGACCCGTACTCCGCCGAGCCCGGGGCCCGGCTGTACCGCACCGGCGACCGCGCCGTCCAGCTGCCCGACGGCGAGTTGCTGTTCCTCGGCCGGACCGACCGGCAGGTCAAGATCCGAGGCCAGCGGGTGGAGCTCGGCGAGATCGAGCGCGTCCTGTGCGGACACCCGGACGTACGGAACGTGGCGGTCGTCGCGGTGGGGCTCGACACCCGCCCGGAACTTGTCGCGGTGCTCGTGCCGGCCGGCGACGCATCCGACGACGACCTGCTGGCGTACCTGCGACAGCGTCTTCCCGAGGTGATGGTGCCGCGCCGCGTCGTCCGGGTGCCCGTACTGCCGCTGAACACCGCCGGCAAGCGTGACGCGGCCCGGCTGCGCGAGCTCGCGACCGCCGCTACGGGGGACCGGCCGGCGGCACCGGACGACGCCGGAACGGGCAGCGACCTCGAGGCCGTCGTCGCCGACGTGTGGCGACGCGTACTCGACGCCCCCGCCGACCCGGAGGCCGACTTCTTCGCATCCGGCGGCGACTCGCTGACCGCGATGCGACTGGTCGCCACGCTCCGCGCCGAACTCGGCCGGGAGGTCGCGGTGGAGGACGTCTTCGACGCCCGTACGCTGGGCGCCCTCGCCGCCCGGGTGGCCGCCACGACGCCGCTCACCGAGCCCGAGCTGACGGTGGGCCATCCGCCGACGCTCTCGCCGGCGCAACGCCGGCTGTGGTTCCTCGACCAGCTCGCGCCCGACTCCGCCGCGTACAACACCGCGATGGCGGAGCGGTTGCGCGGTCCGCTCGACGTGGACGCGCTCCGCGCCGCGTTGACCGCGGTCGTCCGCCGGCACGACGTGCTTCGCTGGCGCATCACCCGGGTGGCCGGCGCCCCGCACGTGACCTGCGACCCGCCCGGCGAAGCCCCCCTGCCGGTCGTCGACCTGTCCGCCCTGGACGGGCAGCGGCGCGAGGCCGAGCTGAGCGGGGGCCTTCAGGCGTGTGCGGCGACCCGGTTCGACCTGGCGACCGGCCCGGTGTGGCGGGCGCAGCTGTACCGGCTCGCCGACGACGAGCACGTGTTCGCGATGGCGTTCCACCACGCGGTCTTCGACGGCTGGTCGCAGGCGGTCTTCTACGACCAGCTCGGCGCCGCCTACGCGGCGGCCCTGGCCGGCAACCCGGCGGACGACGTCGACCTCGGGCCGCTGCCGGCCAGTTATGCCGACTACGCGGTGTGGCGTACCGCCCGCGACAGCGCCCGCGGCGAGCAGGATCTCGCCTGGTGGAAGGAGCACCTGGCGGGCGCCCCGACGGTGCTGGAGCTGCCCGCGGACCGGGTCCGCCCGGCCACCCAGACGTATCGCGGTGCGTTCGCCACCACCTCGTTTCCGCCCGAGGTCGACAGCCGGGTACGCGGGCTCGCCGCGTCGCTCGGCACGACGCCGGCCACGGTGCTGCTCGCCGCCTTCGGCGAGGTGCTTCGGCGCCTGACCGGTGGCACCGACCACGTCGTCGGCGCGGTCGTCGCCGACCGTCGACTGGCCGCCGTCGCCGACCTCGTCGGCTTCTTCGTCGACATCGTCCCGGTGCGCCTGCGTACGGACTCGGCGGCCACCTTCGCCGATCACGTGCGCGCGTGCCGGCAGGAGCTGCTCGACGTGCTGGCCCACCCCAACGCGCCGTTGGAGCGGATCGTCCAGGCGCTGGCGGTGCCGCGCGACACGACCCGCTCGCCTCTGGTGCAGGTGCTGTTCAACGTGTTCAACTTCGCCGAGCCGGCGCTCGACCTGCCGGGGCTCACCACGCAGCGGGTGCCCGCCGGCCTGCCGGGGTCCCCCTTCGACCTCACCGTCTATCTGGTCGAGCGGGGCGACGTGCTGGCGCTCGACGCCGTCTACAACCCGGACCTGTTCGCGGCGGAGCGGATCGCCGCGCTCCTCGACGGCTACCTGGAACTACTCGATCAGCTCACCGCCCTGCCGGAGTCGCCGATCGGCGCGAGCCACCAGGGGGCGGACGACGCGACCAGCGTGGCTTCCGCAGCCGGCCGCGGCGATGCCGGTGGCGCCCTGTCGCGGGCGGCGCGAAACGCGGTCCAGACGGCGGTGCCGCACCCGCCGCCGGGCTCCGACGCCGCCGCCGTGCCCGCCGGCCCAGCGCCGTCCGGCGCGGCACCGGCCGCTCTGGCGGGGGCCACCGAGGAACTGGTCGCCCGGGTGTGGCGGGAAGCCCTGGACGTGCCGCAGGTCCAGGCCACCGACAACTTCTTCGACATCGGTGGGCACAGCCTCGCGATGGCCGTGGTCCAGCACCGGCTGGCCGAGGCGCTAGGGCGGGAGATCCCGCTGGTGGACCTGTTCCGCTACCCCAACGTGCGGGCTCTCGCCGCGTACCTCGACGGTGCGGCCGGCGTGGACGGGATCGACCTGGCCGTACAGCGGGCGGCCGCCCGCCGGGAACGGACCCGGGGCCGCCGCGAGGCCAGGGCGGCGAGTCGAGTGAGGGAGACAACCAATAATGTCGATTGATGAGCCGCAGTCCCACGGCGTCGAGCCGATCGCCGTGGTCGGCATGGCGTGCCGGGTACCAGGGGCAAAGGACGTCAACGAGTTCTGGCACAACCTGGTGGCCGGGGTCGAGTCGGTCACCTGGTTCGACCGGGCGCACCAGCTCGCCCTCGGCGTGCCGGAGCACGAGGTCGACGACCCCCACTTCGTCCCCGCCGCACCGGTGCTCGATGAGTTCGACGCGTTCGACGCGCCGCTGTTCGGGCTCAGCGCCCGCGACGCCCAGGTGGCCGACCCGCAGCATCGGCTCTTCCTGGAGCTGGCGCACAGCGCGCTCGAACACGCCGGCTACGACCCGTTCGCCGGCGGACGCTCCGTCGGTGTCTACGCGGGCACCGGCGGCGAGACGTACGCGTACGAACATCTCCGCCCGAGCGGGGCGGGTGAGTTCCACATGGACCTGTCGATGTGGAACTTCCCCGACTACGTGGCGACGCTGACCTCGTACAAGTTGAACCTGCACGGACCGAGCCTGACCGTGCACACCGCCTGCTCGACGTCGCTGGTCGCCGCCCATCTGGCCTGTGAGGCGCTGCGCGGCGGTGAGTGCGACATGGCCCTCGCCGGAGGCGTGTGCGTGGAGCTGCCGCACGGGCGCGGCCACCTGGTCCTCGACGGCGGGGTGATCTCCCGGGACGGGCACTGCCGGCCGTTCGACGCCGCGGCGTCGGGCACCATGTGGGGCTCGGGCGGGGGGATCGTGGTGCTCAAGCGGCTGGCCGACGCGCTCGCCGACGGCGACCACATCTACGGCCTGATCCGCGGCAACGCCATCAACAACGACGGCTCCGCCAAGGTGAGCTTCAGCGCGCCGAGCATCGACGGGCAGGCGGAGGTCGTCGCGCAGGCCATCGAGCTGGCCGACATCGACCCCCGCACGATCACCTACGTGGAGGCGCACGGCACCGGCACCGAGGTCGGCGACCCGATCGAGCTGGCGGCGCTGCGCGAGGTGTACGCGCGGGCAAGCGGCGACCGGCAGTGGTGTGGCATCGGCTCGGTCAAGTCGAACATCGGCCACCTCAGTCAGGGCGCCGGTGTCGTCGGGCTGATCAAGACACTGCTCGCGCTGGAGCACGGGGTGATCCCGCCGACGATCAACGTACAGGCCCCGAACCCGGCGCTCGACCTGCCCAACAGCCCGTTCTACCTGACCACCGCGCTGACCAAGTGGGTGCCCGAGGTCGGGCCACGCCGGGCCGGGGTGAGCTCGTTCGGGTTCGGCGGCACCAACGCCCACCTCGTGGTCGAGGAGGCACCGGCGGTCGTCCGCGCCCCGGCTCCGGAGCCGAGCCGCCCGGCGCAGCTGCTGACCGTCTCGGCGAAGACGGAGACGGGACTGGCCACCGCGGTCGCCCGGCTCGCCGACGACCTGCGTACGCGTCCCGATCTCGACCTCGCCGACGTGGCGTACACGCTGCGGGTCGGCCGCACCGAACACCCGCACCGCGCCGCGGTGGTGGCGACCGATCCGGCCGACGCCGCCGCCGCGCTCACCGACCCGAAGCGGCGCCACACCGGCCTGGCCGCCGACGGGCAGCGGCTGGTGTTCCTCTTCTCCGGCCAGGGCGCGCAACATCCCGGCATGGGTGCGGAGCTCTACGCCGCCGAGCCCGTCTTCCGGGCCGCCGTGGACGAGTGCGTACGGGTGCTTCGGGATCACCTCGACCACGACCCGCTCGACGTCATCCTCGGCCGGACGCCGGACGCCGCCGACCTGCTCGGCCGGACCGAATACACCCAACCCGCCCTGTTCACCGTGGAGTACGCGCTGGCCGCGCTCTGGGCGTCCTGGGGCGTACGCCCCGCCGCGATGCTCGGTCACTCCATCGGCGAGTACGTGGCCGCGACCCTCGCCGGGGTGTTCACGCTGCCGGACGCGCTGAACCTGGTGGCCGCCAGGGGCCGGCTGATGGCGTCAGTGCCGGCGGGTGCGATGCTCGCCGTCTCGCGCGGCGCGGAGGAGATCGCCGCGACGCTGCCGGCCGGGCTCGACATCGCCACGGTCAACGGCCCGGGGATCTGTGTGGTGGCGGGCCCGTCCGCGCTCGTCGAGGAGTTCGGCGCGCGGCTGCGCGCCGACGGCGTGAACGCCAAGGCGCTGCGCACCTCGCACGCGTTCCACTCGGCGATGATGGATCCGATCCTCGACGCGTTCCGCGAGCGGGTCGCCGCCACCCCGCGCCAGGCCCCGACGGTGCCGTTCCTGTCCAACCGGACCGGCGACTGGATCACCGCGGAGCAGGCGACCGACCCGGACTACTGGGTGCGCCACCTGCGTGAGCCGGTGCGCTTCGGCGACGCGGTCGCCCGCCTGGTCGCCGAGGACGGATGGACGTTCGTCGAGTGCGGGCCGGGCCGCCAGCTCGCGTCGCTGGTCCGGATGCAGCTGCCGCGCACCGCCCCACCGCCGCTGACGAGCCTCCCGGCGCCCGGTGAGCGGCTCGGCGACTGCGCGACCCTGTACACGGCCGCCGCCCGACTGTGGACGCAGGGAGCCCCGCTCGACCGGAGGCGGTTCGCCGCGGCAGAGCGCACCACGCAGCACGCCGCTCCCGCGCGCCGGCGGGTGGCCCTGCCCGGCTACCCGTACGAGCGCCGCCGCCACTGGGTCGAGCGGGGTACGCCGGCCGCGGTCGTGCCCCGTCCGCGCCGGGCGGTGGTACCGGTCGACGAGTGGTTCACCGTGCCGGCCTGGCGGGTCCGCCCGCTCGACGCCGTACCGGCCGCCGCACCCGTCACCGGGCCGTGGCTGGTGTTCACCGACGGCGAGGGCGTCGCCGACACGCTGCGCGAGCGCGGCGTCCCGGTGGTGGAGGTACGCCCCGACGCCGAGTACGCCCGGGACGGTTCCGGTTTCCGGATCCGGCCCGCACACCCGGCCGACTACGGTCGGCTGCTCGGTGAGCTGGCCGCCGACGGCGGGACGCCCCAGCGTGTCGTGCACGCCTGGACCGTCGGTGCCGTCCCGGCCGGGCGTGACCCGGAGGCTGCCTGGCAGGCCCAGGACCTCGGGTTCTTCAGCCTGCTGCACCTGGTCCAGGCGCTCGCCGCCACGGCGGGACCGATCCGGCTCGACATCGTGACCTCGGGGGCGGTCGACGTGACGGGCGCCGGCCTCAGCCGTCCCGAACACGCCACGGTCGCCGGCATCGCCAAGGTCGTCCCCCGGGAACTGCCCACCCTCACGGTGCGGCACATCGACGCGGACCGGCCCGCGTCCGCGATCACCGAGCTGCTGCACGACGCCGACGAGGAGTTGGTGGCGCTGCGTGGCCGGCGCCGCTGGGTGCCCGACCACCAGCAGGTGAAGGTGCCGGCCGGCTCGTCACCGGTCCTCGTGGAGCGGGGCGTCTACCTCATCACCGGCGGGCTGGGCGGAATCGGCATCACGCTCGCCGAGGATTTCGCCCAGCGGACGAAGGCCCGACTGGTGCTGATGTCCCGTGGCGGGCTGCCGTCCCGGGACGAGTGGGCCGCGTACGACGGCGTGCCCGGCCGGGTGGGTCGTGCCGTGGCGGCCATCCGACGCATGGAGGAGGCCGGGGCGGAGGTTCTCGTCTGCGCCGCGGACGTGGCGAGCGTCGACGACCTGCGGCGGGTCCGCGCCGAGGCGCTGAGCCGCTTCGGCCGTATCGACGGCCTCATCCACGCGGCGGGCCTGCCCGGTGGCGGGATGGCCGAGGTGAAGGAACGCGCGGTGGCGGAGGAGGTGCTGGCCCCGAAGCTGCGCGGCACGCTCGCGCTCCAGCGGGTCTTCGGCGACCTCGACCTCGACTTCGTCGTGCTGTGCTCCTCGGTCACCGCGCTGACCGGTGGTTTCGGGCAGGTGGACTACTGCGCCGCCAACGGTTTCCTCGACGCGTACGCGCAGAGCGACCACGGCTGGCGAGGCCGGGTTATCGCGGTCAACTGGGGTGCCTGGCGGGAGGTCGGCATGGCGGCGGAGACCGCCGTGCCGGCCACGTTCGCGCGGATGCTCGGCGCCGGTGCCGCCGTCGTGGACCACCCCGTTCTGGTCCGGCGGCAGGCCGGCGAGGACGGCGACGCGACCCTGTCCGGTCCGCTCTCGCCCCGCACCCACTGGCTGCTGGACGAACACCGGCTCGGCGGCGTACCGCTGGTGCCCGGCACCGGTCACCTGGAACTGGTCCGGGCGGCGTTCGCGACCACGGTTGCCGCACCCGACCCGGGAAGCGCCGTCGAGCTGCGCGACGTAACCCTGTTGCAGCCGCTGTCGGTGGCCGACGGGGACCAGGTCGCGGTGCGGGTCACCGTCACCGGTGGGCGCGCCGGAACCGAGGTCGAGGTGGCGAGCGAGGGCACGGCCGGGACGCTGATCCACGCCCGCGGCCAGGCCGCGTGGGTGGCCGGCGCGCCGCCGGTGCGGGATCTCGCCGCGGTGCGCGCCCGGTGCGGGCAGGAGCGGGTGTACGACCCGGACACTGAGCGCGGTGGTTCGGCGCTGCGGTACGGATCTCGCTGGCGTAGCCTGCACCGCGTCCGCCTGGCGGCGGGCACCGGGTCGGGGCCGGTGGAAGCGCTGCTGGAGCTGGCGGTGCCGGAGCCGGTCCGTGCGGAGCTGTCCCGCTGGCCGCTGCACCCGGCGCTCCTCGACGAGGCGGTCTCCTTCGGCTGGCTCGGCGACGCGCGTGGCTACCTGCCGTTCGGGTACGGGCGGGTGCGGGTGTGGGGGCCCCTGCCGGAGCGGCTGTTCAGCCATGTCGTGCCTCGTTCGCACGACCACGACGAGCTGGTCGCCGACGTGACGTTGCTCGACGAGACCGGCCGGGTGGTCGCGGAGATCGTCGAGTTCACGCTGCGCCGGGTCGATGCCACCGCGCTGACCGACTCCGCCCGGGCGGAGCCGGCGGGCTCGGCGGCGCGGGGCGCCGCGGGGGCGGGGGACGGGCCGGGTATCCGGCCGGCCGACGGTGCCGAGGCGCTGCACCGGCTGCTCGCCGCCGACCTCGGGCCGCAGGTCGTGGTCTCGGCCCGGTCACTGGACGACGCGCTGCACGCGGCTCGTGAGCTGACCGTGGACGCCGTCGAGGCACAGCCGGACACGGCCCGGCCGCAGGAGCGTCCGACCGGCACCGACTATGTGGCTCCGCGCGGTGAGCTGGAGGCGGCCCTGGCCCAGGTGTGGGGCCGGGTGCTCGGTGTGGACCAGGTCGGCGCGGAGGACGACTTCTTCGAACTGGGTGGCAACTCACTGGTCGCGGTGCAGCTCATCGGGCAGGTCAGGACCGCGCTCGGCGTGAAGCTCCCGATGCGCAGCCTCTTCGCGGCGCCCACCGTGGCCGCCATGGCGGAGCTGGTGTCCAAGACCGACGACAAGCCGGACGGGTCCGCCACGCCCACGAACGCATCCACGACGATTCCGCGCCTGGCCAGGCCCGGCCGATGAACGAGGGGCAGAAGGACCCGATGTCGGACGACGAATGGGTGGTGCCCGCGTCGTACGGGCAGGAGCGGTTGTGGTTCGTCGACCAGGTCGAGCCGAACTCACCCGCCTTCAACATCATCACTTCCGTGCACCTGCCGTATCCGCTGTCCGCCAGCGAGATCGTGGGTGCGTTCCAGGAGGTGGTGTCCCGGCACGAGGCGCTGCGGACGTCGGTGCGGGCGGTGGACGGTGAGCCGCGGCAGGTCGTCCACGGCAGCGTCGCGGTCGAGGTGGCCGAGGTCGACCTGCGGGGTCAGCCGCCGGAGGTGTTGACCGCCCGCTACGACGCGGAGGCCGTGCGGCCGATTCCGTTGGACGCGCCACCGCTGTGGCGGGCGACGCTGGTGCGGCTGGCCGACGCCGAATGGAGGTTCGTCTTCGTGGCCCACCACGCGATCTTCGACGGTGCCTCGATTCCGAACCTGCGCACCGAACTGACCGAGCTGTGCCGGTCGGTCGTGGACGGCAGCCCGGCACGCCTTCCCGAGCTGGCGATCCAGTACCCCGACTTCGCCGCCTGGCAGCGCGAACAGCTCAGCGGCGACACGTTGGCGGCGCACCTGCGCCACTGGCGGGCGGTGTTGGACGGCGTACCGTTCGTCCACACGCTGCCTACCGACCGGCCCCGGCCGGCGCGCGGGCCCGCCCCCGGCGCGGATGTCGCCGTCGACCTCCCCGACGGGCTTGCCGCCGCGGTGGCCGAGTTGGCCAGGCGCCTGCGCGCCACCCCCTTCATGCTCTTCCTCGCCGCGTACGCGACCCTCGTGCACCGGCTGTCCGGCGACGGGGAGGTCGTGGTCGGCGTTCCGGTCGGCGGACGGGAACTGCCCGAGGTGCAGCCCCTGATCGGCATGTTCGTGAACACGCTCGTGCTCCGCCTCGACCTGTCCGGCGACCCCAGTTTCGCGGTGTTGGTCGACCGGGTACGCGGGCAGCTGGGGGAGGCGTGGGAGTTCCAGGACACCCCCTACCAGAAGGTCGTCGAGGCGGTCGCGCCGCGCCGTGACCCGAGCGTGCCGCCGCTGTACCAGCTCGGCTTCAACTATCTGCCGGACGTCGGCACCGGCACGGGCAACGGCGTGGCCCGCGACGACCTGATGCTCGGCGTGACCGACCGGTACGTCCGGCTGGAGTACCACGCGGTGCTCTTCACCGAGGCAACCGCCCGTACGCTCGTCGCCCGCTATCTGCGGCTGCTGTCCGCAGCGGTCGGGGCACCGGACACGCCGCTCTGGTCGCTGCCGCTGCTCGACCCGGCCGAGCGGACGCAGCTGGACGCGTGGGAGCGGGCCGACGGCCTGCCGGTCGTCGACCGGGCCGGGCAGCCGGTGCCGGTGGGCGTGGTGGGGGAGCTGCCCACCGGGGAGCTGGGGCTGCGGCGGCCGGACGGCACGGTGGAGGTGTTGGGACCGCCGGCCCACCGCCCGCTGCTGAACGCGCTGCGCTGGCGGCACCGGATCGAGGCGGCGCTGCGGGCCGCGCCCGGCGTCGCGGACGCCGCGACGGTGGTCCGCGACACGCCGACCGGTCCCCGACTGGTCGGCTACGTCGCCCGGCCCTCGGGTGACCTGGCCAGGGTACGGGCGGCGCTCGCCGAGGCGCTGCCGGCTCACCTCACGCCCGACCTCGTCCAGGTGCCGGCCCTGCCGCGCACCGCGGACGGCGGGATCGACGAGGTCGCCCTCGCGGCGACGCCGGTCGCCACGGACCCGTCGCCCGCTGACGGCGCACCCCCGCCCGACGAACCGGCCCCGGCCGATCAGACGGTGCCGAGCACCGCCACCGAGCAGGCGATCGCCGAGATCTGGACGGAGGTGCTCGGGGTCCCCTCGGCGCACCTCGACGACGACTTCTACGCCGTCGGTGGGCACTCCATGCTCGCGGTACGACTGGTGGCCCGGCTGCGTCGGCTCACCGCCGGCCGCAGCCGCCAGGTCGGGGTCATGGATGTGGTCACCTGCCGGACGATCCGCCGGCTGGCGGCGCTCGTCGACGGCGCCCAGGACGGTGGCCGCCAGCTGCTGCACGAGTTGACCCCGCCCGGGGAACGGATCGTCTCCTACGTCTGCGTGCCGTACGGCGGCGGTAGTGCCGCCGTCTACCAGACGTTGGCCGACGCCCTACCACCCGGCCACGCGCTCTACGCCGTCGCCATTCCCGGCCACGACGTGGGGCTCGACGAGGCGGCGCTGCCGTTCGACGAGCTGATCGACGCCTGTCTGGCGGAGATCCTGGACCGGGTGCCAGGCCCGGTCGTCCTGTACGGACACTGCGGGGTCGGCGGCGCGCTCGCCGTGGCGCTGGCCCGCCGGCTGGAGGCCGCCGGCCGGCCGGTCGACGCGCTCTACCTCGGGGCCGTGTTCCCGGCCGCGCGGGCCAAGGGCGTGCTGAGCACGGTGTTGCGCCGGCTCGACGGGCTGGCGAGCAACCGGGTTTACGCCAACTGGCTGACCGGCATGGGCGTCGACCTGTCGGAGCTGGAGCCGGCGCAGGCCGACCGGATCGTGGCGAACATGCGCCGCGACGGCCAGGCCGCGGAGGAGTATTTCACCGGCCTGCTCACCGAGCCCGGTCCGCGCCTCCGCGCACCGGTCATCTCCGTGGTCGGGGAGCGTGACCGGGTTACCGAGTTCTACCAGGAACGGTTCCGCGAGTGGCAGGTCGTCTCCGACACGACCGCCGTGGTGGTGGTCGACGAGGCGGGGCACTACTTCCTGAACCACCGTGCCGACGAGCTGGCCGACATCCTGACCAGCACCCACCGGGCGATCGCGGCGGGCGGGTTCACCACCGTGGGCGGCCCGGAGGTGGGCTGGCGGGCGCACGCGGTGCACCACGATCCGGCCGGCACCGGCGCACCGACGGCTGATCCAGCGCCGGCCGAGGTCAGCGCCGGTCGGCTGGGGGCCGCCCCAGCCGGCGCCGCCAGAACGCCCGCCGGCACACCGGCCGCGCCGCGGAACATGCGCACCTACCTGGCCATCGCCGCCGGGCAGCTCGCCTCGCTGACCGGCTCGGCGCTGACCCAGTGGGCGATCCCGGTGTGGATCTACCTGGAGACCGGCTCGTACGTCTCGTTCGCCCTTTTCGCGGCGCTTGGCATCGTGCCCACCCTGGTGGTCTCCCCACTGGCCGGCGCGCTGGTCGACCGGCTCGACCGGCGCCGGGTGATGCTCTCGGCGGGGCTGGCGGCCGGGCTGGCCGAGCTGGCCATGGGCCTGCTGCTGTGGGGCGGAAACCTACAGGTGTGGCACCTCTACGTGCTGGTCGTCTGCCTGTCCACGGCAGCGTCGTTCCAGCGTGTCGCCTTCCTCGCCGCGACCCCTCAGCTGGTGCCGAAGGCGTATCTCGGCCACGCCAACGGCGTCAACCAGCTCGCCATCGGCTTCGCCAACCTGGTGGCGCCGCTGCTCGGCGCCGGCCTGCTGGGGCTGCTCGGGTTGGGCGGCATCGTGCTCGTCGATGTGGTGAGCTACGCGTTCGCCGTGGTCGTACTCCTCGTGGTGCGCTTCCCGCAGGCGATGGGCCGGGTCCGCGACGAGCCGCTGCTGGCCGCGCTGCTCGGCGGGCTGCGCTTCACCTGGGGCATTCGCGGACTGCGCAGCATGCTGCTGTTCTTCGCCGCGCTCAACGTCTTCCTCGGCGCAGCGTTGATCATGGTGTCGCCGCTGGTCCTGGGTTTCGGTTCGCTCGCCCAGGTCGGTCAGGTCGCGTTCGCCGAAGGCGTGGGCGCGGCGCTCGGCGGGCTGCTGGTGATCGTTTGGGGCGGGCCGACCCGGCGGCGGGCGACCGGCGTGCTCATCGCGTCGGCGGCGATGTCGGCCTGCTACCTCCTCGTCGGTCTGCGTCCGGCGTTGCTCCTGGTCGCCGCCGGGCTCTTCGGTGCCGGCCTGGCCCTCTCCGTGACCCAGGGGATCTACGCCACGATCGTCCAGGTGAAGGTCCCGCAGCGGTTCCACGGCCGGGTCTTCGCGCTCAACCAGATGATCGCCTGGGGGACGCTGCCGATCGGGTACGCCGTGGTGGGCCCGTTGGGAGGGCGCCTGCTCGAACCCCTCATGGCGGCCGACGGGCCGCTCGCGTCCACGGTCGGCGCGGTCATCGGAGTGGGTCCCGGGCGCGGGATCGGCCTGCTGTACCTGGCACTGGCGGTGGCGATGATGGGGTTGACCGCCGCAGCCGCGCTCGTCCCGTCGCTCGCCCGGTTCGACCAGCAGGTGCCCGACGCGCCACCCGACGATCTCGTCGGCGTGGAGCAGCTACGCCGGCCGGGACCGGCTGAGCCGGTCGCCGACCCGCCGGCCGCCCGGCTCGATGAGCTGATCGCCGCCCAGGCGGCCCGTACGCCATCCGCGACCGCCCTGATCAGCGGCACCGAGCGGGTGACGTACGGCGAGCTCGACGCCCGGGCCGGGCGGCTCGCCGCGGCCCTGCGGGCTCGGGGGGTCGGCGCGGAGACGTTCGTGGCCATCGCGATCGACCGATCGGTGGCGATGGTGGTGGCGGCGCTCGCGGTCCTCAAGGCCGGCGGCGCGTACGTCGCGCTCGATCCCGCCCAGCCGCCGCGGCGGCTGGCGTCGATCCTCGACAGTGCCCGGCCCGTGCTGCTGCTCGGCGACGGGAGCCTGGCCGGCGTCGCGCCGCCGTGTCCGGTCGTGGACGAGGCGACCCTGCTCGCCGAGGCCGCCTCATCCGGCGGGCACGCACCGCTCGTGCCGGCCGACGGCGGGACGGAGAACGTGGCGTACGTCGTCTACACCTCCGGCTCCACCGGCACTCCGAAGGGGGTGCTCGCCCACCACCGGGGCATCGTCAATCACCTGCGGTACATCATGCGCGAGCACGAGGTCACCGCGGCGGACACCGTGTTGCAGATCGCCTCACTCGCCTTCGACGCCTCAGTACGCGACCTCTTCGGCCCGCTGAGCGTCGGCGCCCGGGTGGTGCTGCTCGGCCCCGACCAGGCCAAGGACCCGGCGGCGATGTTGGCGCTGGTCCGCCGGCACCGGGTGACCTGCCTGCTCGCCGTCGTGCCGACGCTGCTGCGGGGTATGGCCGATCTGGCCACCGGTGCCGCGCCTTCGGTGCGGCTGGTCCTCTTCGCCGGAGAACGCCTGCACGCGGCTGACTGCGTCGCGGCGCGCCGCATCTTCGGCCCACGGGTGCGTCTGGTGAACCAGTACGGGCCCACCGAGTGCACGATGACCACCACGTACCAGGTCGTGCCGGCGGGTGCTCCGGTGCCTGACCCGGTGCCGCTCGGTCGCCCGATCGGCGGCGCGTGGGTCCGGGTGCTGGACGACGCGCTTGCGCCGGTCCCGGTCGGGGAGATCGGCGAGATATACCTCGGGGGCGTCGGGGTGGCGCGGGGATACCTGCATCGGCCGGCGGAGACCGCCGCCCGGTTCCTGCCCGACCCGTTCGCTGACGAGCCGGGCGCCCGGATGTACCGGACCGGTGACCAGGGCCGGCTGCGCGCCGATGGCGCGCTGGAGTTCCACGGCCGCATCGACGATCAGGTGAAGATCCGCGGCCAGCGCGTGGAGCCCGGCGAGATCGAAGGGTTGCTGCGCGGCCACCCCGCGGTCCGCGACGCCGCGGTGCTGCCCAGCGGTGAGCCGGTCCGGTTGATCGCCGTCGTCAGCGGTACCGACGTGGACCTCGACGACGTCCGGGCGTACCTGCGTGCCCGGCTGCCCGACTATCTGGTGCCCGAGCAGTTCTCGGTCCTCGACGACCTGCCGCGCACACCGAACGGCAAGATCGACCGGCGTGCGCTGGCGAGCGGGCAACCGGTCGGATCGGCCGCCCGGTGACGTCGCCAGCCGCCCACCTGCGCGGTGCGCACCGGCACGCGCCATCGGTGAGCCTCCGGTGCGCCGGCGGCCATGTCGCGTCCGACCCGGCACTGTGGCGGTGCCCGGACTGCGAGGCCCCCTGGGAGTTGGCGACCTCACCGGAGTTCGACCCGCAGTCGATCGACACCACCACATGGTCGCTGTGGCGTTACGCCGCCATGTTGCCGGCCGTACCGCCGATCACCCTTGGCGAGGGCGGCACGCCGCTCGTGCCGGTCGCCCTGCCGGAGGGGGAGTTCCTGGCGAAACTGGAGTTCCTGTCACCGACCGGCTCGTACAAGGACCGCGGGACCGCCGTGGTGGTCAGCCACCTGCGCGCGCTGGGCATCGAGGAGGCCGTCGAGGACTCGTCGGGCAACGCCGGCGCGTCGCTGGCGGCGTACGCGGCAGCGGCCGGTGTCCGGGCCCGGGTGTTCGTACCCGCGCACGCCGGTGCGGGCAAGAAACGCCAGATCGCCGAGATGGGGGCCGAGGTCGTCGAGGTGGTGGGCGGCCGGGGTGCGGCGGCTGCCGCCTGCCGGCGGGAAACCGGCACCGCCGCGTACGCCAGCCACTGCTGGAACCCGCTCTTCCTCAGCGGGCAGTCGACGTGCGCGTGGGAGATCTGGGAGCAGCTCGGCGGCTCGGTGCCCGACGCCGTGGTCTGCCCCGTTGGGCAGGGCAACCTCTTCCTCGGGTTGGCCCGCGGGTTCGCCGCGCTGCGCCGGGCCGGGCTCGTGGCCGCCGTGCCGCGGATGTACGCCGTGCAGTCGGCGGCCTGCGCACCCGTGGCGCAGGCCTGGCGAGGGGGCTGGCCGCAGCCCGTGGCGGTCGACGAGGGGGTGACGATCGCCGAGGGCATTCTGACCAGCCGGCCGGTGCGCGGCGCCGAGATTCTCCGGGTGCTGCGCCGCACCGGCGGGGCGGCCGTCATCGTCACCGACGATGAGGTCCGCGTGGCACAGCGGCATCTGCGTGGGGCCGGCCTGTCCGTCGAGCCGACGAGCGCGGTGGCCGTCGCCGCCCTGCCACTGTTGCGCGACCAGATCGCCGGAGCGCAGGTCGTGCTGCCGCTGACCGGCTCCGGCCTGAAGACGTTGTAGCAGACCGGGGGCGCCTCAGGAGAGCAGGAACTCGCGTACGGCCTGATCACCGACCGGGTTGCGGCCCTGGATCGAGTGCCCCATGCCCGGGATGGTCACCAGCTTGCCGCGCGGCGTGCGCTCGGCCTGCTCGACCGCCCATTCAAGCGGGGTGGAGACGTCCCGGTCACCGTTGATCAGGAGCACCGGCATGGTCAGGCGCGGGTGTGGTGGCTGTGGGTTCGGGCGCGACGGCGGCCAGTGCCGGCAGCCCTGGACGACACCGTGTCCGACCGCGGTCTTCGGCTCGAACGGCCACACCTGATCGGGGCGAAGCTTTCGCACCGCTTGGTCGATGGCCGCGTCCCGCCGCCGCAACGGGGTCGTGGAGTCTCCCCACGGTGCGTGGATCAGGTCCGCGCAGAGTGTCGCCAGGTGCAGGCCGGCGCTGTACCGCTCGGGGGACGTGCCACCGCCGCCCTCCAGTTCGGCGATGGCCTGGTTGAGTGGGGCCGGATCACCCTGGGCGGCCGACCGCAGCAGCGCCAGCACCGGGAAGAACCCCGTGCCGGTCAGTTTCGGATCGACGATGCTCGCGGCCACGATCAGGTCGAAGACGCCGACGCCGTTGTCGTAGCGGCGCACGACGTCGGCCAGCGCCGCCGCCGGGTCGTGGCCGCAGCGCTGTTCCTGGCACGCCTGGCGTAGCATCCACCCGGCGCGGCGCAGGCCGGTGACGTACAGCGCGTCGGGGCCGTCCTGCGGAACCACCGAGTCGAGCACCATCCGGCGTACCCGGTGCGGAAACGTCAGTCCGTAGTGCTGGGCGACGAACGATCCGTAGGACACCCCGTCCAGCGTCCACTGCGGCACGCCGAGCGCCCGGCGCAGGTCCTCCAGATCCGCGACGGTGTCCGCCGTCGTGTAGAGGTCACGGTTCGGCCCGAGCAGGCGCGCGCACTCGCGTACCGCCTCGGGTGTCGGCACGGTGACATCGGACGAGCCCACCTCGGCCTGGAGCGGCTCGCAGGTGAGCGCGCCCGCTCCGGTGCCCCGTTGGTCGATCATGACGAGTCGGTAGTCGTTGAGAAGGTAGGAGAAGCGCTGACGAAGCCGCGGAAGCAGGCCGGCGCCCGCCTGTCCTGGCCCGCCGGTCAGCAGCAGGAGCGTGCCACGAGGCGCGGCGGCATTGTCGGCGGTCGCGACCCGCAACCGAAGCGTCCCCGGTGCTCCTTCGCGGCGGTCCAGCGGCACCGTCAGGTACGCGCAGGTGAAGCCGACGATGTCGGAACAGGGCCGCGACTCGGTGAGCGGGGGCGCCGTGCTCTCCGGTGTGGCTGTCGCGGTGGGCGTCTCGTCCCTCGACGCGGACCTCGTCGCGGGCCCCAGCATGGCGCACATGGCGCTGGCCACGGCGATTCCGGTCCAACGCCCGGCCCGAGTTGCCCGCACCTGGCGTTCCCTTCCGGACGACCAGCGGCGGTTGCCCGTCCTCACCCCCGCAGGCCGCCCCACCACAGGTCGAGATCACACACTATTCGATTTCCTGGACAATGTGGCACCGCACGGCGCATCCGAGTATCCAGCCCAGACAGGCTCAACCGCGCCGACCTCACCGCCTACGCCCGGTATGAGACAGGCAGCAGCCACACCTCAGCGCGACATGAGAGCGCGCCCGGCCAACCGGTCTCGGGCAGATGCCAAACCCAGTCGGCGGCACCACGTGCTCGATCCCGACCGCCTTGTCGAACGGGGACCGTCACCACCCGCTCGGATTGCAGCCCGACTCGCGGGAAATGCCCGAACCGGTGTCCGGATAGCCGCCGAACCGCTCGTTGTGCAGGTGGGCGAAGAAGTAGCACATCGCCTCGCACTCTGCGTCCATCACCGCCATCGCGGGGTCGGCGTGGACCGCCTCGTAGAACTCTTTGCCGGCCGCGACGATGAACCCCCGGCAGTACAGGAAGCCGTCGTCCGAGCCGTCGGTGTGCTCATGGATCTCTTGCCGATCGATGTCGTGCAGCTTTCGCTCGACCACCCGGTCCAAATCCGTCAGCTCTGCGCTCGACAGGTCGGCACACAGCCGCCGCAGCTGGACCAGAAACCGATCAGTCCAGGCGTTGAGGGCGTAGAGGCTGGCGTTGCTGTCGTCCGCTGCGGGATCAGGCCCGACCAGCGCCTGTCGAACGTGCGCCGGCTCGGGCCCGCACGTCGCCCACGCCGATTCGACCAAACCCCAGAACCGGGCCTCATCATCTGCGGTCGGCACCCGGCCCACGCCATTCGTCGTCACGACAGGAAAGTACCGGGACCCACCGACATCGGGATCCTGCTCGGCACGGCAGACGGCGAGCAGCCCGGAGCGGGAGTATCTGCTCCGACAGGCCCGACTCGCCTCCCGGTAACCGGGGTGAGGCCGCTCGGGGTGCCTGATCTTGGGAGGCAGAAGAAGCCGGCCCGGTAGGGGCCTACCGCATCGGACTGTCAGGACGCTGTCCGGGTCAAATCCTCGTGGCCGCCCATCCGCGAACAGAGCAGGCAACGCTGACTTGCTGCTATCAATGCCGCCATGACCGAAGTCGAGATCATCCAGCGGATCCGCGAGCAGACCCCGGCCGGCAAGCTGCCGCCACCCGCACCACCTGAGGCCGTGACCGAGCTCGAAGCCGCGGTTGGGCATCCAATGCCTGCACTGCTCAAGCGGATCTATCTCGAAGTCGCTGATGGAGGCTTTGGCCGCGAAGGCGAGGCGTTGTCTCTGACCGATACGACCTACGGCTTCAGCGACAGCGACCGACTGTTGGAGGAGTACGTGAGATGGCGCGAGCGCCCTAACCATCCCACCTCGGTTGTCCCCCTGTTGGCCTGGGGCTGCGCGATCTGGTCCCTGGTCGACTTCAGTACGCCGGACGGCCGAATGTGGGGGTGGGATCCAAACGTCCGCTGCCTTGACCATGCGCTCTTTCCCGAAGACTTCACTCTGGCTGAACGGCTCTGCGGCTGGCTGGACGAGCGCGAGGAATTTCCCGAAGCACCTGCGCCGACCGGCTGTCGAAACTGTTAGCGTGCGGCCCGGACTCACTGACGAACACCGGAGGCCGGCCCAGCCAGCCAGGCGCTGATCTTGCAGGCGACAGCTCGCCCGATGGCCCGGCGTATGAGGAAGACTGGCGGGCATGGCTGATCTGGGTGACCCGAAGGCGGCGCTGCACCACTACCTGCAGGCGACTCGCGAAGACCTGATCTGGAAGCTCGACGGGCTGAGCGAACGCGAGGCCAGGCTGCCCCGCACCGCGACCGGCAACAACCTGCTGGGAGTTCTCAAGCACTGCCTCAATGTCGAGGCCGGCTACTTCGGGCCTACCTTCGGGCGCGAATTCCCGACGCCCGAGGAACTGGTTCCCGAGCAGGCGTACGACGAGGATCCGCAGGCGGACTGGTACGCGCGGGAGGATGAGACGAAGGGTGGGCTGATCGACCTGTATCGCCGTGTCGGGGTGTTCGCGGATCAGACGATCGAACAGCTACCGCTCGACGCGCCGGGCCGGGTGCCGTGGTGGCGGCCGGGCGGACAGATTGTGACGCTGCAAAGGATCATCATCCACGTGACCTGCGACCTGGCCCGTCACGCCGGTCACGCCGACATCATGCGCGAGCAGCACGACACGACGATCGGCCTGCGGCGGGAGAACACCAACATCCCCGACGACTATGACTGGCCGGCGTACGTCACGAAGCTGACGAAGCTCGCTGACCGGTTCGCGTAGCCGAACGGTATGGGAAGGGCTCCCTGCCGGGACAGGGAGCCCTTCCGCGTACCTCAGTCGAGCAGTTCGGTGACCGTGCCGGCGGCGACCGTACGGCCACCCTCCCGGACCGCGAAGCTGAGCCCGACATCCATCGCGACCGGCTTGCCCAGCTCCACCGACAGGTCGACGGTGTCGCCCGGCAGGACCATCGCCACGTCACCGAGGTCCACCGACCCGACCACGTCCGTGGTGCGGAGGTAGAACTGCGGCCGGTAGTTGGCGAGGAACGGCGTATGGCGCCCGCCTTCGGCGGTGGTCAGCGCGTAGAGCCTGGCCCGGAAGCGCTGGTGCGGCGTCACGCTGCCCGGCTGCGCCACCACCTGACCCCGCTGTACCTGGTCGCGCTTGACCCCGCGCAGCAGGATGGCGGCGTTGTCCCCGGCCTCGGCGGTCGTCAGCGACTTGCCGAAGGTTTCCAGCCCCGTCGCCACGGTCGCCAGCGTCGGGCCGAGGCCGACCACCTCCACCGGGTCGCCGACGTGCAGCGTGCCCCGCTCGATCGCGCCGGTGACCACGGTCCCCCGACCGGAGATTGTCATGACGTTCTCGATCGGCATCAGGAACGGCTCGCCGAACTCGCGGGCTGGCACCGGGACGTACCGGTCGACAGCGTCGAGCAGCTCCACGACGGACGACACCCAGCGTGGGTCGCCCTCCAGGGCACGCAGCGCCGACACCCGTACGACGGGCACCTCGTCGCCGGGGAACCCGTATTCGGACACCAGCTCCCGAACCTCGAGCTCGACCAGGTCGAGCAGCTCCGGGTCCTCTACCGCGTCGGCCTTGTTCATCGCCACCACCAGGTAGGGCACGCCGACCCGCCGAGCGAGGAGCACGTGCTCGCGGGTCTGTGGCATCGCCCCGTCCAGCGCGGAGACGACCAGGATCGCCCCGTCGACCTGCGCCGCCCCCGTGATCATGTTCTTCACGAAGTCGGCGTGGCCGGGCATGTCCACGTGGGCATAGTGCCGGGTCGCGGTCTCGTACTCGACGTGCGCGATGTTGATCGTGATGCCCCGCGCCGCCTCCTCCGGCGCCCGGTCGATGCCCTCGAAGGACACGAACCGGTTGACGGCGGGGTCGCGGTCGGCGAGGACCTTGGTGATAGCGGCAGTCAGGGTCGTCTTGCCGTGGTCGACGTGACCCATCGTGCCGATGTTGAGGTGCGGCTTCGTACGCACGAACTGGCTCTTGGCCATGATGAGACTCCACATTGGAGACGAAATGGCGGACGACGTACGCGGGCGGGTGCCACTCCGCAGAGACCGCGCCAGAACCGCGCGTCACGGCGTGCCTACCGGGGCAGCGCCGGACCTCCGGGCCACCCTCCTCCGTGGTTCTGCCAGAGCGAGAGGAGGGTCAGCCTCGGGTATCAGCCAGCCATGCGCACACGTCGGCGGCGGCCGGCAGGTGGGAACCTGCGGGCCGCACAGAGCCGACGGTGCCGAACATGGTGGTCACGCTAGCCGTGAACGTCGGGTGGCGCGACCGATATTCCCGCCGTGGACCTGCTACTCACGGCGGAGGCAGGGGCGCGGTTGCGCCCGCCGCCTGACCGTCGCCGTGGCCGCGGCCCGCCGTCCGTGGCCACGGACGGCCGGCTGCCGGTCGGTCAACCGCCCTCGCCGACGTCGGCCAGCCGTACGGCCAGATTGCCGGTGGGCGACGCGGACCGCCGGCGCGCGGCGAGGACCACCGCTGCGGCCGCCACGAGCGTGAACACCGCCACCCCGGTAAAGGCGACCAGGGTCTGCCGATCGAGACGGGTCACCGGAATGCCACGCTTCGCCTGCCAGGCGAGCGCTGCGAACACACCGGTGTAGGCGAGGCCGGCGATGCCGACCAGTCGGGCCCGGACCCGTTCGTCGCGGAGCCAGCCATGGCTGGTCGCGAGGACTCCCAGGATCGCGGTGATGAGCAGCAGCACCTGGATGGCGTGCAGGCCGACGAAGTGCGGTACGCGAAGGTCGCCGCCGGTCGTACTCCAGTTGGTGAGGAACATGCCGCTGCCGTCGGGGTCGCCGATGCCGTGGCCGCCGTTCATGGACACCGGGTCGCCATTGGCGTCGGTCACCGTGCGGGCACCCGCGGAGTTGCTGAGCCAGAGGGCCACCACCATGCTGGCGGCGGCGAGCCCGAGCCCGGCGCGCAGGGCGCGGGCCATGGCGAGGTCGCCGGTGCGTTGGATCAGGACCAGGACCGCGATGATCAGAGTGATCAGCAGCAGCGGCGCGACGCCGATGGAGAACGCCGTTCGCACGGTGTGGGCGACCGGCTCGGCGTTGTTGTTGAAGTGGCTGATGGTGCCGTGCGCGGCAGCAAGGACGACGGCACCGACGTCGAGCAGACCGGCGACCGCGAAGACAGTGCCGAGCCACCAGCCGAGACGTCTGCCCCTGCCCAGCTTGCTGAGCAGCCACGCCAACGTCAGGCCGTACACCCCCATGGCGAAGCCGAACTTCATCGGCTTCACCCAGATCGCCTCGCCCATGAGCAGGCGATCGTCGACGAACAGAGCGACGGCGGAGAACAATGCCAGGGCGAACATGAGCGTCGCGTTCGCCACCAGCGGGCGGTGCCAGCCACGCACAGCGCTGAGACATTTTGCAGGGATGGTCAACGGGCGCTCCAGAAGAGGACACGGGCTCGTAGCTGATTGGACGGGCCCGCCTTGGACGGTGCTGATGCGTCCACCAGCCTCGGCGAACACGCACCGCCGAACCATCCGATGCGCCCCCGGATCCGACGGGGGGTTAACCCCCCGTCGGGCCGGAGGGCCAACCCCCGGGCCAGGGGTTCCGGTGGCATGTCCGAGCCCGACCGGTCAGGTGCCGCGTAGATGGATCTCGCGTCCCTGCCACCTGGAGCGCAGCCACCGGTCATGGCTGGCGACCACGACGGCACCGGGGCTGCCGCCGAGGGCATCCTCCAGTTCGTCGCAGAGTCGGGGCGAGAGGTGGTTGGTGGGCTCGTCAAGTAGCAGCAGGTCGGGTGGGTCGGCCACCAACAGGGCCAGGGCGAGCCGGCGTCGCTGGCCGACCGACAGCTCGCCGACCGGCCGACGCGCGTCGTGGGCAGTGAGCAGGCCGAGGCCGTCCAGCGGTACGGCGTCGGCGCGTACCGAGCCCAGGACGTTGGCGTAGATTTCCGTGGCGGTGCGCTCGGGCCGGTCGAACACCGTGTCCTGTGCCAGGACGCCGACGCGCAGATCGGGGCGGCGTCGGACGTGACCGGCCGGGTCCAGCCGGCCGGCGAGGACAGCGAGGAGCGTGGACTTGCCCGCACCGTTGGCGCCGGTGACCAGCAGCCGGTCGGTGGCGGCGAGGTCCAGCCGGTCGAGGGTGAGCCGGCCGGGTATCCGCACGTGACGCAGGCTGACGAGGGTCCCGTCGGCGGTGGCGGTGGCGAGCGCGGTGGCGCGGAACCGCAGCGGTTCGGGCGGCGGCGGGACGGCGGCGCGTTCGAGGTCGTCGAGCCGGCGGCTGGCGGCACGCACCCGTCGGGCGATCTGGTTCTGCACCCGGCCGGCGGTGTGGCCGTATCCCATCTTCTCGTTGTCGCGCCGCTCCCGGTCCGGCGCGACCTCGTGCGCTGTCACCGCGACCTGCCGGCGTAGCTCGGCCAGTTCCTCCTGCTGTTCGGCGTGGCGTCGCTGCCAGCGCTCCCGCTCGCTGCGCTGGTGAGCCAGGTAGTCGCGGTAGCTGCCGCCGAAGCGGACCGGGCCGGAGACAGCGGGGTCGAGGTCGATCAGGTCGGTGCAGACGGCGTCGAGGAAGGCCCGGTCGTGACTGGCTACGACGACGGCTCCGGGCAGGTCGCGCAACTGCTGTTCGAGAAAGGCCGCCGCGGCGTCGTCGAGGTGGTTGGTGGGTTCGTCGAGCAGCAGCGCCGAGGGCAGGCGGATGAGCAGGGCGGCGAGCGCGAGCCGGCCGCGCTGGCCGCCGGAGAGCCCGGCGAGCGCCCGTTCCGGTGCCACATCGCCGAGGCCGACTGCCGCGAGGACCACGTCGGCGCGTCGCTCGGCGTCCCAGGCGTTGACGGCCTGGGCGCGGTCGAGCAGCTCGCTGTAGTCGGCGAGCAGCCGTTCCTGGTCGGGTGTGTCGTCGACGGTACGGGCGAGCTGGTCGGCGAGCCGATCGAGGTCGGTGAGGACGGCACGGGCCTCGCGCAGGGCGTCGTCGCGCACGTCCGCCACGGTCGCGGCCGGGTCGTAGGGGACTTCCTGCGGCAGGTATCCGAGGTCTGGTGGGCGAACGACGGTGCCGGCGTCCGGTTCGTCCGCACCGGCGAGCAGGCGGAGCAGGGTGGATTTGCCGGTGCCGTTCTCGCCGATCAGGCCGATCCGGCGGCCCGGGGCCGCGGTGAGAGAGACCCCGTCCAGCACGCGACGGGTGCCGAGGGTACGGACGAGGTCATGAGCGAGCAGTGCGTCGGGCATGGAGGGTCACCTTTGGGACGCTCCGGGCCACGGGCCGGTACGGCCGGTGGCCCGGAGCGGGGCGGAGTCGGTGGTCAGGCGTGCTCGGGCGCGGGGACTTCGCGTAGCTGGCCGCCGTCGAGGCGGAGCCACCGCTGCACACCGATGTCGGTGAGGAACCGTTCGTCGTGGCTGACCACCACGAACGCACCCCGGTAGGCGGTGAGGGCGCTGCCCAGTTGGCCCACGCTGACCAGGTCGAGGTTGTTGGTGGGTTCGTCAAGCAGCAGCAGGTGCGGCGCCGGCTGGGCGTACAGGACGCAGGCGAGGGTGGCGCGCAGCCGCTCGCCGCCGGAGAGCACGCCGACCGGGAGATGGGCGCGGGCGCCGCGGAACAGGAACCGGGCGAGCAGGTTCATCCGTTCGGCCGGCGGCCGGTCGGGGGCGTACGCGGCGAAGTTCTCCGCGACCGTCCGGTCGAGATTCAGCAGGTCGAGGCGCTGCGACAGGTACGCGACGCGGCCGTCGGCGCGGTGCACCTGCCCGGTGTCCGGGTCGAGGTCACCCTGCAACAGGCGCAGCAGGGTCGACTTGCCGGCGCCGTTGGGGCCGGTCAGCGCGATCCGTTCCGGTCCCCGGATGGTCAGGTCGACGCCGTCGCCGGCGAAGACGGCCCGGTCGCCGTGGTAGACCTGCATGCGCTCGCCGGCGACCACGGTACGGCCGGCGGGCACGGTGGTGTCGGGCAGGTCCAGGGTCAGGGCCTGGTCGTCGCGCAGTGACCGGCTGGCCTCGTCGAGCCGGTTCTGGGCCTCGCTGACCCGGTTGGCGTGCGCCTGCTGTGCCCGGCCGGCCGACTCCTGGGCGCTGCGCTTGAGCCCACCGGCGACGATGCGGGCCAGGCCGGCGTTGCCGAGGTTGCGGGCGGCGTTGCTGGCTCGGCGGTCGGCCCGCTCCCGGGCCTGTTGCATCTCCCGCTTCTCCCGCTTCACGTCCTGCTCGGCGCTGCGTACGGTCCGCTCCGCCGCCTCGCGTGCCGTACGCGCCGCCTCCTCGTACGCGGTGAAGTTCCCGCCGAACAGGCGCACCTCACCGCGGTCGAGCTCGGCGATGCGGTCCATCCGATCCAACAGGACCCGGTCATGGCTGACCACCAGCAGGCACCCGGACCAGCCCTCCAGCACCGCGTACAGCCGGTGGCGCGCGTCGATGTCGAGGTTGTTGGTCGGCTCGTCCAGCAGCAGCACGTCCGGGCGCCGGAGCAGTTGCGCCGCCAGGCCGAGAGACACCACCTGCCCGCCGCTGAGAGTGTGCAGGCGCCGGTCCAACGCCACGTCACCGAGGCCCAGCCGGTCGAGTTCGGCGCGGCTGCGCTCCTCCACGTCCCAGTCGTCCCCGACGGCCGTGAAGTGTTCCTCCGCCGCGTCGCCCGCCTCGATGGCGCGCAGTGCCGCGAGGGCCGCGTCGATCCCGAGCACCTCCGCGACGGTCAGGTCACCGGCCAGGGGCAGGTTCTGTGGCAGGTAGCCGAGGACACCCTCGACCGTCACGCCGCCACCGGTGGGGGTGAGGTCGCCCGCGATCAGACGGAGCAGGGTTGTCTTGCCGGCGCCGTTCGGCGCGACCAGGCCCGTACGGCCGGGCGGCACGGTGAAGGACAGATTCCGGAAGACCGGAGTGTCGTCCGGCCAGGAAAAGGACAGGTTGGTGCAAACAATGCAGACATCAGACATCGGGGAGTCAACCTCGGAGAGAGAGCCGGGGACGCGAAAGACGCCCCGGCCGGGCAGACAGGTCTACGACAAGACAGGGCCGCCCCGGCGCAGGCCGGCGGGCGGCTGGGGCCGCTCACCCCGAGATGTCGTCGTCCCCCGTCACCATGACTCTGCTCCCTCGCACTCTCATCGCGGTCCACGCCGCAGGACTAGCTTAACAAGCGGTACAACCCGTCAGGAGGGCAGTTCGATCAGATCGGGATCGCGATGCACCGCCGATCTCAGCCCGGGGCCGAACGGGTCCCGCCGCGACGCGACGGGACCCGGTTCGTGGGGTGCTGGTCGGTCAGCTGTTCAGCTTGGTCAGCACGGCGTCGGCCATGCCCCGTTCGCCGGTGGCGTTCGGGTGGAACGGCGCGGCCGAGTTCTGGGGGATCAGACCTTCGACCCACCGGGTGCCGCTGCTGGTGCATGCGTCGCGGCCGATCGATGGGGTGTACGCGTCGGCGTAGGTGGCGTTGTTGGCGGCCGCGGTGCTGGCGAGCATCGCGTTCAGCGACTTCTCGACGGCGCGCAGGTAGGGCACGTCCTGGTAGGCGATCGGAACCGTGGGCCAGCAGCCGTAGCCGCTGTCGGGCAGGATCGCCGGGTAGCCGATCACCACGACCTTCGCGCCCGGGGCGGCCGCGTGTACCGCCTGGAGCACGGCGGTCACCTTCGGGGCGGCGCCATTGATCCTGGCTTGCAGTTGGTCGGTGCCCCCGGCGGTGTACCTGTTCTTGCAGGGCGATCCGAGTGGGTTGCTCAGGCTGGCCTGCGCGCAGTCGCTGATGATGCTGGAGAAGCCGATGTCGTTGCCACCGATCTGCACGGTGACCAGTGTCGTGCTGGCGGTCACCGCGCTGAGCTGCGGCGGTACGGAGATCCCCAGCTGGCCGCTGCCGCTGTTGAGGATGTCGTTGGTGGTGGCTCCGGAGCAGCTCACGTCGGCGAACGACGAGGAGCCGGCGGACGCGGCGACGAGGGACGGGTAGTTGCGGTTGGAACGCAGGCAGTTCAGGTCGACCTGCGTGGGGATGAGTGGGCCGGCGGTGTACGAGTCGCCCAGCGCGACGTAGCGTCCGGTGGGCACGGCGGCGCTGGCGGGCTGGGTGAGGGCGAGCAGCACACCGGCGGTGGTGGCGGCGATCGCGGCCACCCGGGTCGCCGCTCGGAGGAACGGCAGGCGGGGACGGGTCATGGCGCCTCCCAGTGGGATCATGGGGTGCCGTGATTCTGTCCCGCATAAATGACGGCCGTCAATATTTAGGGAAATGTTTCAGCGCTGGTTGATTCGGAGGCGGGGGCCGGGGTGGGCCGGGACGGGGACCAGCGGAACCGGGTCAGGGTGTCCGCGCCCCAGAGGAAGGCGATGACGGTGGCGGCCAGCACGATCACCGCGCCGGAGATGACCGGGTTGTAGGCGGACCCGTCGACCGGATAGAGCGCGTCGCTGACGTTGATGCTCGCGTGGAAGAGGCTCGCCAGCAGCACGTTGCCGGCGTTGTTGTTGTAGAGCCAGAAGATGGTGACCCGTAGCGCCACCGTCAGCACGCACTGCCAGGTGATCCACTGTACGGAGTGGCCGGCCTGCGCGTACGGCACGATGTGCCAGACGGCCCAGACCACGCCGAGGAGCGTCGCGGCCCCCAGCGCGGTGTACCGCTCCTGGAGCACCCCGCCGAGGTAGCCCATCCAGCCGACCTCCTCCATCACGCCGGCGACGCCGAACAGCACGAGGGCGACCAGGGCGGACGTGAGGTCGAAGCGGGGAGCGGGCATCGGGTCCCCGACGGCGCGGGCCACCACGTACGACAGGAACATGAGCGCCGGCATGATCAGCAGCGCCGGCAGGTACCACCGCCGGCGGTCGATGCCCTGCCGGCTGACGCTGTGTCGCAGCAGGCGCCGGGCGCTGCGGGGATGGGCGTCGGTGCGGGTGAGGATCAGCGCGGCGACGAACGGGCAGACGAACATCGCCGCGCTGGTCGGCAGCCGCATGGGGAGCACGGCCGAGAGGTCCTCGGTCAGCGGTTCGAGGAGCCAGAACGGAATCGCCAGGGCGAAGACGAGCGCGAAGAAGCGCAGGGGCGATCGACCGGCCGGGCGGCCGTCGGCCATGACCATGACGTGCTCCTCACCTTCGCGGCGTCGCCGCCGATCCGGCGACGGGCGGTCGCGGTGTCGCTGCGTACCGTCATCGCGCGGGTCGCCCTCGACCCTAGTACGGCAGCCGTCGAGCGGGATCAAGGCTGAGGTCGAGGGTTGGGGCGGCGGGTGTGGTGGGAGCGTCTGCGGCGCCGGGTGCCGGCCTTCGTGTCAAGGGGCGCGGCGCGAATTCGCACATCGCATCAGCCATTGATGATGGGCAATGGACGTGGGGGATGGGGAATCTATTGTCAGCGGTGCTGTGATCGGGAGGAGTTTCGATGACCAGTGCCAGTGGCCGGTTCCGGCGCCTTGTCATGGGGGTGGGCGCCGCTGCGGCTCTCGTGATCGCGCCACTCGGGCCGCCGGCGGCCGGTGCGGCGCAGGCCGCGCTGGGCCAGCCGGTCGGGTTCGCGATTGGGGCTGACGGCCGTCTCTATTCGTCGTCGTTCGGGGCTCCGGTGCCGGTCAGCAGTGCCGTGATGGCCCCGCCGGGCGCCGGTCTGGCCACGTTCATGGAAAACGATGGCAGTGTGTCCGCCTTCGCCATCGGTACGCAGGGCGGAATGATGATGACGGCACCCGCCTACACTCATCCGGGTTACACCGTCGCCCTGGACGGACCGAGCGGTCTGGCGCCGCCGGGTGCTCCGTTGAGCGCGGTGAGCGCCCAAGGTTGGGAGCACGTCTTTTTCGTGGGACGTAACGGTGCGGTCTACCGTGCTTCCTATCGCCAACCGGCACGGCCGGGAGGACCTGGACCACAACCCTGGTCCGGGGCGGGTATCGCGCCACCCGGCGCGATCATCGCGGCGGCCGTGTCACCCGCGTCCGCTCCCGGGGTGGTGTTCGTGGGGGGCAACGGCGGGCTGTATTCGATCTGGCAGACCGGCTCCGGTACGCCGGCAGCGGTCCTGAACAGTCCCCCCGATGTGGCGCAACCCGGTGGGGGTGTGGCGGCGCTGACCACCAGCGCCGGCGTGCAGACGTTCTTCACCGGGCGGGACGGACGTCTCTGGACGGCGCACATCTCGGCGGGACCGCTGCCGGACCCGTGGGCGCCGGTAGCGATCACAGCAGCCGGGGCGGTGCCGTCCGGGGCTTCCCTGGCCGCGGTGCGGCTTCCCAACGGCGCGCTGGCCGTGTTCTTCGCCGGTGCCGACGGCGCGATCCGGGCCGCGGCAACCGACCTGACCGGCAGTTGGCTGGAGCCGTTCGCGGTCGGCCCTACCGGTGTCGCACGTCCGGGAGGCCCGGTCTCGCTCCTCGCCGCCGGGGACTACCTCTACTCCGGATGGTGCGGCAACGAAATCTGGTGGTGGTGGCGCTGGCGGTGGCCCGGCGGGCCGTTCCCGCAGCCGTGGCAGGGCGAGTTGGCGCCGATTCGAGCGCCCGGGTTGATCCGGGACGGCTTCAACGTCTCGCTCACCCTCTCTCCGTAGCTGACCCGTCATGGCGATGGCTGGCGACCTGGACGGCGCGCCGGGCCCGGCGGTGGGCGTCGCCGCGCTCCAACCACCACTCGGCGACGAGCAGGTTGACCACCCAGCTCATCCAGACGCTGCCGCCGGCCGCTGCCTGGATCATCGCGTCCTGGTCGCCGCCGTACGTCGTGTCGACGTGCGGCAGCAGCAGAACGACGAAGAGGATCAACCACACCCGGTTCAGCACGATCGACGTGGTCAGCGCGAAACTGCGGACCATCCACCGGCGGTGCTCGACGAACCGGCGTTGCCGCGCCATCCGGTACCCGGCGATCGAGGTGGCCAACCACAGGACCGCCAGCATGGTGTTGCCGACCTGGGAGACGAAACCGGTGCTGCTGAACGGTGCGACGCCCAGCACGGCGACCCCCGCCGGGAAGACCCCGCCGAAGAAGTACGCCCGACCCATCCAGCGGTGTGCGACCGGGTGACGTCGGCGGAACCACGGCCAGACCTGGAAACAGCCGGCGAGCAGCGCCACCGAGCCGAAGACGATGTGTGCCACCAGCAGCGGGTAGTACTGCGGGACACCCTCCGGGGCGGGCAGTCGGGACCGGCTCGGATCCAGCGTCAGGTACGGCGGCAACGCGTACGCGACGAACCCGGTCGCGACCAGCAGCAGCGGTACCGCCCAGCGCAGTTGCCGTCGCGGGCGGCTGCGATCGTCCGGCCGCACCGGCGGCGTGCCGGTGGTGGACGGGGTTGACGAGTTGTCGAGCGTTGTGGGCATTTCGCTTCCCCTGTCTCTCAGCGGCTCCCGGCGACCGGGAGATCGGGCGTTCGCCCGGCCCGGTCGGCCGGGTCCCGCGACCGACCACGCCGGGCGTGCCGCGCTTGGGTGACCGAATCGATGGAAGGAACTCTGCTCCGTGCCGGTCGTCGGGTCAGCGGTGCTGAAGCCCGCCTTCGTGGTGGTGCTGGCCCCACCTCGGTTCCTGGCCACGCCGATCGAGGTGCACGGCGCGTGGATCAGCGAGGTCATCGACAAGATCACCTGGACTGCGACGGACCCGGGGGCGGCGCGCCTACGACCGGGTCGGACGCGGGGGTCTGGTGGGCCCTCGGGCTGTCCGGGCCGCACTGGTGATCGGCCTCGGCTGTGTGACGATCACCGTGCGGTCACGCCGGGCGCGATGAGCCGTATCGGCCCCAGATGAGGCGACTCAGCGTCCCGGACTCGCCGCCGTCGAGCCCGAGGCGTCAGCATGGGCAGATGGTGAGCGGGCCGGCGAGCACAGTGGATCGACGGCAGAACGAGTACAGTGCTCGGGGCATTGAGAAGGAATCGTTAGCACCATGACGATCGGAACGAACATCAACGACCAGCTCGCGCACCTCGCCGAGGCGCCGCTGCGCCAGGCCCGCAACTCCGCCGCCTTCTGGGCCGCGAAAGGCCGGGCCCGTGGCCACGAGGTGATCCGCCGCCGGGGTTTCCTCGCTGTCGCCGGTGACGAGCGCGCGGGCCTGCGCGTCCTGATTCAGGAGCCCGACCTCGGCGTCGACGAGATGGCCGAGATCACCGAGCTGGCGAGCCGGGCCACCGGTCCGGTCGACGCCGAGGACCCGTTCAGCGCGACCGATCTGAGCCATCTGGACATGCGTAGCTGGCAGATGCCGGTGATGCTGCGCCAGCCCGGCCTTGTGGCCGAACCGGCGATGGAGGTGTGCCGGGTGCGGACCGAGGCGGACCTGCGCGCGGCCGAACGTGTCGTGATCGCGAGCTTCGAACTGACCAGGTTCGAACCGTATCGGGGCGGCGAGATGTTCCCCCTGGCCCTGATCGAGCAGCCGGGTGTGGACGTGTTCGTCGCGCGTCTTGACGGTGAGGTCGCCGGGGCGTGCGTCACCGTCGCGGCGAACGGGTTCGGCAGCCACTACTGGGTCGGAACCCGTGCGGCTTTCCGTTCCCGTGGCGTGGGGCGGGCGGTCATGCTGGGGTCCCTCGCCCATCTGGTGGACCGGCCGGTCACGCTCACGGCCTCACGGCTGGGTAGGCCGCTGTACGAGTCCCTCGGCTTCACCGCCGCCTCGGCTTCGACCTGGTGGTCCTCTCGATAACGCCGGAGCATCCGGGCATCCGCCGAGGAGGAACGCCGGTTCAGCGGGGGTCGCGCAGTACGCGCACGTTCAAAGACCAGCCGACCGCGCGGCGACGCCCCGCTTCAGGCGGACGAAGTCCCTCGGTGAGTTCACCGCCACCACCCCGACCAGCACACCGTTGCGGGTGAAGCCGACGGTGAACTGGTGGTCCTCGACCGCGCCGGTGACCAGCCTGGACTCCTCGGCCAGGTGTGGCAGGCCGGCGATCTGGATCCGCGCGCCGTGCGCGTTCGTGGCGAACGAGGGCACGTCGGCGAACGGCGTGGCGTCGTCGGGCCCGGCCAGCAGGTTCAGCGCGGCCACCCGGCCCTGGTCGTTGGCGTTGGCCCAGTGCTCGACCCGGACCAGGGTGTTGCCGTACAACTGGTGCGGCCAGCGCGCCACGTCGCCGGCGGCCACGATGTCGGCCGCGCCCCGGGCATGCAGGGTCGACTCGCACACCACGCCGTCCGCGACGGTGAGGCCGCTGCCGTCGAGCCAGTCGGTGTTGGGCACCACGCCCATGCCCGCGACGACGAGGTCGGCCGGGATGACGCGACCGTCGCCGAGCCGTACGCCGGTGACCCGCGCGGTGCCGTCAAAGCCGGTGACCCGTACTCCGGAGATGAGGTTCACGCCGTTGTGCCGGTGAAGATCGCCGAGCCACTGGGCGGTCTGGGTGCCCAGGGCGGTGACCATGGGGTGCGCCGCACCGTCGACGAGCGTGACCTCGTGGCCGAGAGACCGCGCTGTCGACGTGACCTCCCCGCCGACGAAGCCGCCGCCGATCACCACGATCCGCCGCTGCCCCTCGCTCAGGGCGGCGCGCAGGGCGAGCGCGTCGTCGAGCGTCCGCAGGGTGTGTACGCCTGCCGGATGGTCGGCCAGCCGCCGGGGCCGGGCGCCGGTGGCGATGACGAGTCCGTCATAGCGGACCTCCGAGCCGTCGTCCACGGTCACCACCCTGGCGATCGTGTCGAGCCGCATCGCCGCCCTGCCGAGCAGCCATTTCTCGTCGAGTTCCGCCGCGCCGGGCAGGGTGACGTCGTCGTCGCCCCGCAGCACGCTCTTGGACAGGGGTGGGCGGTTGTAGGGGCTGTGCCGCTCGGCGCCGATAAGCGTCAGTTCGCCGGTGAAGCCAGCGGTGCGTAGCGCCTGAACGGCGCGCACTCCGGCCAGCGACGCACCGACCACCACGATTCTCTCCACGTTGGCCACCTCCATGGCTTATACCCCCGGCGGGTACGACGCTCAGCATATACACCTAGGGGGAGGGGGTATAGGCTCGGCTCCACGGGCCGGGCAGATCCGCGCCCCGGACATTGCGATTCAGGGGTTTGCGTGAAGCGGCCGTACCGACGTACGGTCAAGGCAGATACCCGGCAGGGGTATATCTTGAAGGGAGCTGGACATGAGCGCGAGTGTGTACAAGGTCGGCGGTATGACCTGCACCGGCTGCGCCAACAAGGTGCGGAACCTGCTCGGTGAGCTGGGCGGGGTCGACCAGGTCGACGTGGACCTGGCCGCCGGCCAGGTCGCGGTGCGGGCGGCGCGGCAGGTCGACGACGCCCGGGTCGTGGAGGCGCTTGAGGCGGCTGGATACGAGGCGGCGCCGGTCTGACACGCCGGTCGCCCCGTACGCGTCGAGGCCCGCTGCCCAGCGTGGGCAGCGGGCCTCGACGTGGGTGGCGGTCACCTGGCCGATGCGTCGTCCGTCCCTCCGGTAGACGTGCCCGCAGTCCGGCCTCGATGAGTTACCCCTGCCGGGCAGCCGTAATCGAGCAACTGGGCCAGCCCGGCAACCACGACTTGCCACATACCCCCTAGGGGTATAGTTTGAAGGCGGAGGTGGACACCATGACCCGTCACCACATCGAGCAGGACCTGCCCGACGCGCATACTCACCCTGGCCACGGAACGGGCGCATCCGAGCACGACGTGCACGTGCCGGCCCCGGGAACCCCGGCCCACCCCGGCCATCCAGAGCACCACAGTCATCCAGAGCACCATGGCCATGAAGAGCACCGCGGCCACCACGGCGGCCACGGGCACGGGCACGGGCACGACAAGCATGCCGGGCATGATCCGGAGCAGTTCCGCCGCAAGTTCTGGCTCAGCCTGGCTCTGACCCTGCCGATCGTGGCCACCAGCCACATGGTGATGGACTGGTTCGGCTACTCACTCGACTTCCCCGGCATGGCATGGGTCGGCCCGGTCCTCGGCTCAATCGTCTTCTTCTACGGCGGCTGGCCGTTCCTGGTCGGCGCGGTGCGTGAGGTCCGGGACCGCGCGCCGGGCATGATGCTGCTGATCTCGATGGCGATCGCCGTCGCCTATGTCGCCTCCCTGGCGACCAGCCTCGGCCTGTTCCACCTCGACTTCTGGTGGGAGTTGGCCGCGCTGGTGAGCATCATGCTGCTCGGCCACTGGCAGGAGATGAAGGCCATCGGGCAGGCGCAGGGCGCGCTGGCCGCCCTCGCCGCCCTGCTGCCCGACGACGCCGAGCGGATCGAGGGCGAAGGGCTCGTCCGACGGGTGCCGGTGACCGGGCTGCGGCTCGGCGACGTGGTCCTGATCCGCTCCGGCGCTCGCATCCCCGCCGACGGCCGTATCGTCGACGGCGCCGCCGAGCTGGACGAATCGATGATCACGGGGGAGTCGCGGCCGGTGCCGCGTACCGTCGGCGACCGTGTGGTGGCGGGCACGGTCGCCACGGACAACACCCTTCGGGTACGCGTCGAAGCAGTCGGTGAGGACACCGCCCTCGCCGGAATCGGTCGCCTCGTCGCCCAGGCGCAGGCGTCCGCCGGCCGCGCGCAGGTGCTCGCCGACCGGTTCGCCGCGGCGCTGTTCTACCTGGCCACCGCCGCCGCGCTGATTACCTTCACCGCCTGGTGGGCGCTCGGCGACGTCAACGACGCCGTTGTCCGCACCGTGACGGTGCTGGTGATCGCCTGCCCGCACGCGCTTGGACTGGCCATCCCGCTGGTGATCGCGCTGTCGACCGCGGTGTCGGCCAAGGCCGGCATTCTGGTCAAGGACCGCATGGCCCTGGAACGCATGCGCGGCGTCGACGCCGTTCTGTTCGACAAGACCGGCACCCTGACCAAGGGCGCCCACACCGTCACGGCGACCGCCGCCGCCCACGGGCTCACCGAGGACGAGGTGCTGCGTGTCGCCGGGGCCGTCGAGGCCGACAGCGAGCACCCCCTCGCGAGGGCACTGGTCAAGGCAGCCCGGAACCGAGGCGCGGCAGCCATCGCCCGCGACTTCCGTTCGCTGACCGGGCGTGGGGTGCAGGCGGTTGTCGACGGCACCTCGTACGCGGTCGGCGGGCCCGCCCTGCTGCGGGAACTCGACGCCACGGTGCCTGCCGAGCTCGCCACCGCCAGCAGCCGGTGGTCGGAGCGGGGAGCTGCCGTGCTGCACCTGTTGCGCCTGCCGGCCGGCGGCCGGCCGGAGGCGATCGGAGCGTTCGCCCTCGAGGACGAGGTACGGCCGGAGGCCCGGCAGGCGATCGCCGAGCTGCGGGAAGCGGGAGTGAACAAGATCGTCATGATCACCGGGGACGCCCGGCCGGTCGCTGAGGCGGTCGCCGCCGACCTGGGCTTCCGGACCGGCGTGGACGAGGTGTTCGCCGAGGTGCTCCCCGCCGACAAGGACAAGGCGGTCGCCGACCTGCAGGCCCGCGGCCTGACCGTGGCGATGGTCGGCGACGGGGTGAACGACGCTCCGGCCCTGGCCCGCGCCGACGTGGGCATCGCGATCGGTGCCGGCACCGACGTGGCGATCGAGTCGGCCGGGGTCGTCCTGGCCTCCTCCGACCCGCGCGGCGTGACCGGCGTGATCCGGCTGTCCCGGGCGTCCTACCGGAAGATGGTGCAGAACCTGGCCTGGGCGGCCGGCTACAACGTGGTGGCGATCCCGCTCGCCGCCGGCGCACTGGCCTGGGCCGGCGTCGCGCTCAGCCCGGCGGTCGGCGCGGTGCTGATGTCCGCCTCCACCATCGTGGTGGCGCTCAACGCACAACTGCTCAGACGAGTCCGCCTGACGCCCCAACACCACTGAACACGTCCGCCTTCGGCCCGGCCGGCACCGAGCCGGCCGGGCCAGAACGTGTTCCCTCCGGTGTGCCTATGAGGCGTGGTTCGGCGAGTGACGAACGCGGTGTGGGCGGAATCGGTGCCTCCCGCCGCCCCATACCGAGGCGCTATCGTGCGTCGCGCCGCCGCGCGAGATGAACGGTGATGTCGGCGGCAACCTCGACCGTCTCGGGCAGGACCCGCAGAATCCGGCGGTATACCTGCGCCTGCTCGGAGGCCGGCAGTTCCAGGTAGGCCGAGATGGTCGAGAGAAGGCCGACGTAGTCGCGAGCACTCATCGTCAGGCGCCGCTCGATCACGGAGTGCTGGACATCGGTGAACCACTCGGAGCGTTGGAGCTCCGTACCCGGCCACTGCATGTCGTGCCCGGGAGGCGTCCCATCCGGGGACGGCACCTCGTCGCTCGCCAAGAACGGCGCCCGGGCCGCGCGCACAGCCTCATCCACGGCCGGGTCAGCCAACCGGAGCGGTCCGCCGAACGAGCCGAACACGCCACCCGGCTCCAGCAGCGCGGCCATGCGCGACCACCGCCCCTCCGGGGCCGTCCAGTGCAGCGCCGCCGCCGCGTAGACCAGCCCGTAGCGTTCGCCCGGTCGCAGGTCCTCGAACGCGGCGCGCACGGTCCTGACGTCCGCTGGCACGTGCTTACGCAGCTCGGCGAGCATGGCCCCATCCGGGTCCGTCGCGGTGACGGTGACCCCCCGTCGCGCGAACAGACGGGTTGCCTTGCCCGTCCCCGCGCCAATCTCGAGGCCAGTCCGCACCGGCTGACCCGCGTACGTCATCACCAGGTCGGCAAGCTCCACGGGATACCCCGGCCGGAACCGTTCGTAGGCCTCCGCGACAGCTCCGAAGCTCAGGGCGCGCCCAGACACGCCGAGTATCCTGACACCACCCGCGCCGTCGAGCTCGGTCTTTTCCCCGACCAGTCGCCGGATCAGGCGGCTGGCGGCTTCTCGCGCACGGTTGTTCAGGCTACGAGCAGCCGGAGACCGAGCTCTGCCGCGTCGAGGGCGACGAGGTCCCGGTTGCGCTCGGCCCACCGGCCCGAGGAAAGATCTTCGCGGAGCAGGTTGACTGCCCGTTGCTCGGCCTGCGGTCCGACTCTGGTCCACACCGAAACCGCCCGGCGTACATGCTCGTCCAGGTACGCCTCAGGCCGGCGCCAGTATGCCTCGAAGAAGCCGTCAGCGCAGTCCCACGGGATGAGCACCGGCTCCGCGCGCCCTCCGATCGCGCGGGTCAGGTCGGCCAGGGACGGCCAGCCGACGAGGAGTTCTGCGAACTCGGGTAGGTAGTCGCGGGTGAGCCAGAACCGCTGACGCCAGCCGGTGTCATCGGCGTCGTACGTGAACACCACCACGCGGCGGGCCACCCGCCGCATCTCACGTAGCCCGGCGACCGGGTCCGGCCAGTGATGGACGGTGCTGACCGCCATCGCGGCGTCAAAGGACTGGTCCTCGAACGGCAGACTCTCCGCAGCGGCGGCCACACACGGCGCGGCGCCCACGGGACGCTGCGCCCGCATGACCGCCGATGGTTCCACCGCCGTGACGTCGCGGTCCGGTGGTTCGTAGGAGCCGGTGCCAGCGCCGACGTTCAGCACCGTTCGCGCGTCCCCCAGCGCCTCCCAGATCCGCGCGGCGATCCGTGGCTCGGTGCGCCGCGTCGCCGGGTAGGCGGATCCGATGGCGTCGTACAACTGCGCGCCGAACACTTTCAGTTGCTCCTCCGGTGTCGTCCTGATGCCCATCGCTCGTGCCTCCAGTTCCCGGTCTATGGCCGTCACCATGGCGGCAGCGCGGTCGCGCTGGTCCATCAGCAGGCCGCGCAGCCGGCACAGGTGCGCGACCGCGTCGGTGGCCGGATCGTCAACCAGATGCGCGATCTCCCGCAATCCGAAGCCGAGCCGCCGGTAGGCGAGCACCTCCCGGAGTCGCTCCACATCGCCGGCGGAGTAGGCCCGATGCCCAGCCGCGGTCCGCGTGGACGGCTCCAGGAGGCCGATCTCGTCATAGTGATGCAGTGTGCGGACGCTGACGCCGGCCAATTCCGCCACACGCCCCACGGTCAGGTGTTCCTCCACGCCACCAACTATGTGGCCTGACGCCACGTGAGGAGCAAGCGTTTGGTACGAGCATCCGCCGTCTAGAGTCTTTCCGCCGGGTCCAGGCCCAGTCGGTCGGCGAGCGCGCCGGTCACCGCCGCCAGCGCCGCCGGGGCGGGGCGTCGGGTAACCAGGAACAGGGTGAAGCGATCGGGCACCGGTGCCGCCGAGATCTGTTCGTCGGGGGCCGCGTGGGCGAGTGCGAGTCCGCGTGGCAGGACGACCGGGCAGGCGAGTAGGCGACCCATCCGTACGGCGGTTTCGCCGGTGACCGCCGGCCTCGGTCGGGCACCCAGCTTGGCGAGCCGCCGGTGCAACGCCTCGGTGGACGCGTCGTAGGTGTGGGCCACCACGTCCAGGCCGGCGAACGGTCGGCGGCCGGTGCCGAGTCGTACCCCCGGCGGGGTGAGCACGGCCAGCCGGTCACTGGCGACGGGTGACGCGGTCGCCGTGGCCGGTAGCCGCAGCTGGTTGGCGATGGTGACGAAGGCGGCGTCCAGGGAGCCCTCGCCGACCCACTCGACCAGACGGTCGCCGTGGTCGGTGACCTGGTGCATTGTGGTGTCCTGGAGCAGTTGCACCAGCGCGGGGAACAGCCACGCGGCCAGGCTCGGGAAGGTGCCCACGCTGAGCGCCGTGCCGCGCGCGGCCGCGCGGGTCCGATCGAAGATCGCCTCCAGGTGGCCGAGGACGTGGCTGGCCTCCGCGGCCAGCGCCCGGCCGGCCGGGGTCGGCCGCGCCCCGGTGGTGTCCCGGTCGAAGAGCCGCTCGCCGATCCGCCGTTCGAGCGCCGCCAGCCGGTTGCTCGCGGCGGGCTGACTGATCCGCAGTTCCCGCCCGGCCGCCCCGAGCGAGCCGTGCCGAAGCAGCGCCTCGACAAGACGCAGGTCATCGACCGTGGGCAGGGAGCTCATATGCGCAGATTATGAGACGGCCTACCGAACTGCCAGCTACCCCGCGTCCCGGCCCGGACACAGGATCGGTCCGTGACCATCCGTAGAGACCTCACCGCCATGCTGACCGCCACCTTCGTGACCTGGATGGGGCAGCGTGCCACCGCCGTCGCGCTGCCCCTGGTCGCCCTCGCCGAGACGGGCTCCGCCTGGACCACCGGGCTGGTGGGCGGCGCGGTCGGCCTGCCCATGCTCACCTCGGCCTGGTGGGCCCGTGGCCTGCGGCAGCGGCTGACCACCGGGCGAGCCCTCGCCGGGGTGCTCGCGGTCCAGGTGCTCGGCCTGCTCATCGTCCCGGTCGGGGCTGTGGCGGGGGCCGTCGGTCCGCTTCACCTGGCCGCCACCGGGCTGGTCACCGGTGCCGCCACGACGCTCAGCGGACCGGGACAGCGCACCCTGCTCGCCGACATCTGCGACCGGGCGGGCGCCGGGCTGGCGGCCCGGATGCTGGCCTGGCAGGACTTCGCGCACCGCAGCAGCATGATCCTGGCACCGCCGCTGGCCGGCTGGGCGGTCACCGTCGGTGGGCCGTTCCGGCTGCTGTGGGCGGAGGCGGTCGGCGTCGCGCTGGGCGCCGCCCTGCTGCTGACCGTACGGGGCACCGGCCATGTCGCCGCCGACGAGCGGCGCGGCGACGAGGGCACCGCCGAAGCGCCCGCGCTGCGCCATGTGCTGGCCCGGCACCCCGAGGTACGCCGTGCGGTGCTCATGGGCGGCATCGGCGGTCTCACCTGGTTCGCCTTCACCCTGGGGCTGGCCATCCTCGGCGCCGAGCTGGGACGACCCGGACTGCTGGTGTCGGCCGGCATGTCCGGTTACGGCGCCGGCTCGCTCGTCGGAGCCCTGCTCGCGCCGATTCTCGTACCCCGGCTGTCGCCGCTGGCCACCGCGGCGACCGGCTGGATCCTGCTCGGCGCGACCTTCGCCGCGCTGCCCGCGGTCACCTCGTCGCTCACGCTGATCGCGACCCTGGCCGCGCTCGGTGGCTTCGCCATGCCGCTCGGCATCGGTGCGGTCAACCGGCTGATCGTCGACCGGACCGAGGGCGCGGAACGGCGGGCGGCCTTCGCCGTCGAGAGCCTGGTGCACGACGGGGCCGTCTCGGTCGGGTTGCTGGCCGGCGGTGCGGTCATCGGCCTGGTCGGCGCGGGTCCGACCCTGGTCGTCGCCGGTGCCGCCCAGATCGCCGTCGGTCTCCTCGCCGGCCCGTGGCTCTGGCCGGTCCGGACCCCGGCGGCATCCGCTCCTGGCCTTCGAGACGGCAGCCGGTCGACCAGCCCGGGTGACGAGGCGCAACCGCTCGCCGGCCCGAGTGGCGTCCGGCGGCGCCGGGCCGCGCCGTCCCCACGATGAGTCGCCGTTCCGGCCGGCCCGCGTCGGCGGCCCGGGCGCGGTGACCTCGGGGCTCACCCACCGGTGGGTGGGGACGTGCCGGCCAGCGCCACCGAACACGTCACCCACCCACTCGGCCGGACGGGTCAGCCGGTCTGGCGGGAACGCCAGGTCGGGCTGTCGAAGTAGTGGTTGTCGAACTGCTCGGAGCTGGCGCCGATCTCCTGCGGCTCGGCCTCGCCCTTGTAGACACGCTCCAGCAGGCGGTAGTAGTCGAAGCGCGCGATACCGGGCGTGAACGTGCAGAGGATGTCGGCGTGCCGGCCAGGGGCCGGGGCGAAGGCGTGCGGCAGGTTCGGAGGGACGACGAGGAGGTCGCCCTGGTTCAGGGTGAGGATCTCGTCGCCGGCCAGCACCTCCAGGGTCCCGTCGATGACGAAGAAGGTCTCCGTGGTGCGGGTGTGGAAGTGCGGCGGGGCGCCCGGCGACGTCTTGTGCAGCAGTGAGCGGTTGACGGTCAGTGCTCCGTGCGTGGCGTCCGCGTCGGCGAGCAGCGTGATGAGGCTGGTGGGTCCGTCGGCGAGGGTCTCGGCCTCGGCGGCCGGGACGAGGACGGGCGACTGGGGCTGGGGCTGGGACATCGAGTTCTGCCTTTCAGGAGTGGATGGTGACGGGCGTGTGGTCGGTCTTCGCGGACGTGGGGTCGGTCGGTGCCGGCGGGCGTCCGGGCGTACGAGTGAAGCCGAGTGCGGTGACGGCGGTGACCGCGATGCCGGCGGCAGCGACCAGGAAGGCGGCGCGCAGGCCGGCGGTGGTCGCACCGCGTAGTGCCGCTCCGCCGAGTCCATCCGTGCCGGCGTTGGCGAGGGCGACGAGGACGGCCAGGCCGACCGCGCCCCCGATCTGCTGGGTGGTGGAGGCCGTCCCGGAGGCGATTCCCTGCTCGTGCGCCGGGATGTTGGCGCTGGCGGCACCGAACATGAGGGTGTAGCCGGCGCCCTGGCCCAGGCCGAGGACGACCAGTCCCGGCACCAGGACCAGGTAGGACGCGTCGGTGTCCAGGGTCAGGGCCACCACCACCGCGCCGACACCGCCGACGATCAGACTGGTGATCATCGAGGTCCGGTTGCCGTGGACGGTGGCGAGTCGGCCGCCGATCTGCGCGCCGGCGGCAATGGCGATCATCGGAACGAGGAACGCGAGCCCGGTCCGCATCGCGCTGTACCCGTGCACATATTGGAAGTAGACCGTGAGGAAGTACAGCAGGGAGCCGAACGTCGCCATGTACAGGAAAGTGACGATCACCCCGGTACGCAGGTCGCGGTCGCCCAGCAGGTGCAGCGGCAGCAGCGGGTCGCGGCTGCGCCGCTGTACGACGAGAAACGCCGCCAGCAGAGCGATTCCGGCGATGGCGCCGGCGATGACGGCTGGGGCGGTCCAGCCGGACTCGGGCCCCTGCACGATGGTGAAGACGACCAGGGTCGTGCCCGCCGTCCCGGTGACCGCACCGGCCAGGTCGAACCTTCGGGCTGAATTCCGCGTGGCGTCGCGGGGGAGCAGCGGGAACGCCGACAGGGCCGCCACGGTCGCGAGCGGAACGTTGACGTAGAAGACCGACGACCAACCGAAAGCCTCGGTCAGTACGCCGCCGAGCAGCGAGCCGAGGATCATGCCGCTGCCGCCGGCGGTGCCCCAGACCGCGAACGCGCGGTTACGCTGCCTGCCGGCGGCGAAGCTCACGCCGACCAGCGTCAGCGTGGCCGGGAAGAGAAGAGCGCCACCGACACCCTGTGCCGCGCGAGCGGCCACGAGCAGCGCCGGACTCTCGGCAAGTCCACCTGCCAGCGAGGAGACCGCGTAGAGGGTCAGGCCGATGACGAAGACGCGACGCGGACCGTACAGGTCGCAGGCCCGGCCGCCCAGCAGCAGGAACCCACCGAACGCGACCGCGTAGGCACTGATGACCCATTGCAGGGTGTGCCCGGAGAACCCGAGTTCGCGGCCGATCTCGGGCAGCGCCACGTAGACGATGTTGTAGTCGATGGAAATGATCAGTTGTGCGAACGCCAGCAGCGCCAGCACTGCTCCCGGTCGACGCAGCCGCGCCGGCTCGGCCTGTATGTCAGTCATCTCTGTTTGCCTCGTGATCGATGGGTCAGGCGGTGCGGATCGCATCCGGATCGCCGCGGTCGGCGGGCGTGGCCAGCGCTCGGCCGTTGGTGCCATTCATCGTTGCTCCTATGTGGACGGATGGATCGCTTTGTGCTGCCTCAACCCTGCGGCAGGCCGGATCGGCGAACAACGCCGAGGTGTGAAAGCATCGTGAAGCCACGATTAACGATGGGGGAGAAGGGCATGCTGGAGCGGCACGAGTTGGAGGCGTTCCTCGCCGTCAGCGAGGAACTGCACTTCGGTCGTGCCGCCGAACGGCTGCGGGTCTCCACCGCGCGGGTCAGCCAGACGATCCGCAAGCTGGAACGGCGTGTCGGCGTCGCGCTGTTCAACCGGACCAGCCGCCGGGTCGAGCTGTCCCCCGTCGGGCGCACGCTCTACGAAGACCTCCGACCGGCCCGCGACCAGATCGCCGCCGCGCTCGACCGAGCGATCGAGGCCGGCCGGGGATTCACCGGTGCCCTGCGGGTCTGCTTCACCGGCGCGGCCGGCGGCCAGTTGCTGGTCCAGGCCGCCCAGGTGTTCGGGCGGCACCATCCCGAGTGCGAGGTGCAGATCCGGGAGGCGCAGATGGGTGAGCTGATGCCCTGGCTGCGCGGCGGCGAGGTCGATCTCGCCCTGGCCACCCTCCCGGTGGATGAGCCCGGAATCGTCGCCGGCCCGGTCCTGGTTTCCGAGGCCCGGTTCCTGGCTGTGCCGGTCGAGCACCCCTTCGCCCGGCGGACTGCCGTCTCGGTCGAGGACCTGGCCAAGGTCACCATGCTGCAACTGCCCAGCACTCTGCCGCAGTCCCTGCGCGCCGACCGAACCCCGCAGACCACCCCGGCCGGGCTACCCATCAAGGCCGGCCAGCGCGTTACGACGTTCCATGAGGTCCTCACGCTCGTCGGCGCCGGACACGGCGTCTTCCCCGTCGGCGCCAACGCCAGGCGCTACTACCCCCGCCCGGACGTCGCTTACGTGCATCTGCGCGACGCGCCACCCCTGAGGTGGGGCCTGCTCTGGCGCGCCGATGGGGCCACCGCCCGCGTCCGCGCCTTCGCCGAGGCCTCCCACGGCCTCGTTTCCGCAGACCGATAGACCGCGCCACCCCGCGCAGGAGCCGACCTCAGCCCTGACTGGACGGCGGTTGTCGTACCCGCCTGGCATGATCGCTCGCTGTCCGGGCAGGTGGCGGGAGCTGATGGGAGCGACGGCAATGAGCAGCGAGAATGTCAGAGAGCGTGCCGTCCAGCCGGAGGACCTCAGCCGGTTCGTCGTGGAACGACTCAACGCGGGTGACGTCGACGGGCTGGTGGCGCTCTACGAACCGGACTCGCTGCTGGCGCTGCCGGACGGCCGGACAGCGAGGGGGGCCGGCGAGATCCGCCAGGCGTACGAGCGGCTGGTCAGCGCCCGGCCCACCTTCGCTCCCGGCCAGCAGCAGCCGACGCTGCGCAACGGTGACCTGGCGCTCACCTCGGTGCGCCTGCCCGACGGCGGCGTCACCGTCGAGGTGGCGCGCCGCCAGGACGACGGCACGTGGCTGTGGGTGATCGACCAGCCCAACCTTCTGGGCTAGGACAACCCCCCCCGCCAGCGGCGACGGCCGCAGGGCGGCCGGCCGGGTGCTGCGGCGTGGGCGGGAGCATCGCCCATCCGGATCTGGTCGTGCTAGCGGGGGCTGAGCACGCAGAACTCGTTGCCATCGGGGTCGGCCAGCACAACCCAACTGGTCTCGCCCTGACCGATGTCGATTCGAGTCGCCCCGAGGGAGACGAGACGGTCGACCTCCGCCTGCTGATCGCCGTGGGCAGGGGGAGCGATGTCGAAATGGAGTCGGCCCTTCCCGGTCTTCGGGGCGATGGGCGGGCCGCCCCAGGTGACCTTCGGACCGCCGTGTGGCGAGCGGATCCCGGTCTCCTGGTTCTGGTCCCAGACCAACGGCCATTCCAGCGCTTTGCTCCAGAAGTAGCCGACCTCCTGGGAACCGTCGCAGGACAGCGCGCCGATGAAGCCGCAGTCGGCGAGGAAGTTGTTGCCCGGCTCGATGACGCAGAACTCGTTGCCCTCGGGGTCGGCGAGGACCACGTGAGCGTCCTCCGGGAGCTGGCCGATGTCGATGTGCCGTCCGCCGAGCGCTAGCGCCCGGGCAACCGTCTGCTGCTGCTCATCGAGGGACTTGCTCGTCAGATCGAAATGCATCCGGTTCTGGCCGACCTTCTGCTCCTGGCTCGGCACAAATCGGAGCCGGAACCCGGTGTCATCACTGGGCAGCAGCGTGATGCCGTCCTGGGGGTCGTCGTCGGCCATCTCCCAGCCGAGGACGCCGGCCCAGAATTGCGCGAGCCGGAGTGGGTCGTTCGCGTCGAAACAGAGCGCGATGAGGTGAGAAGCCATCCGAATTTTCCGATCTGTTGACCTGTGGCGGCCGGAAGGCCCGTCCTGCCGGCCCACTGGGTGAGCAACGCTAAGGCCCTTGAGCGCCGCGACACAACGCAAATAGGAGGTGGGCGGCCGGCCTCCTTCGCGCCCTGCCCGTCAGTTTGACAGCACCATAGCTACAGAGGTTGAATGGTCAGGGTTAGGGTGTGGTCGATGCGGCGTGTCGACGTGACCGTGGCCGGTGGATGGCGTATCTGGTTCGGGTGCGCTATCCGGATGGTGGTGGGCTGACGGCCGAGGGTCGGGTCCGGCGTGAGGCGGTGCGGTTGCAGGCGGCGGCGCTGTTGAGTCAGGGCGTGTCGGTGTCGGAGATCGCCGGGCGGTTGCGGGTGTCGCACAACGCCGTCTACGTGTGGCGGCGGCGGTGGTTGGCCGACGGTGCGGCTGGGTTGGCGTCGAAGGGTCCTTCAGGTTCGGCGTGTCGGCTCACTGGCCAGCAACTGGACCAGCTTGCCGCCGCGTTGGAGGAGGGGCCGGCCGCGCACGGCTGGGCCGAGGACCAGCGTTGGACCCTGGCCAGGGTGGCGGAGTTGATCGTCCGGCTGTTCCGGCAGCGGTACACCCTGCGCGGGGTGTCGTTGTTGTTGCACCGGATCGGGTTCAGCCCGCAGGTGCCCAAGCATCGGCCGGTCGAACGCGACGAGGCGGCGATCGCGACCTGGCGGCGGGAGGTGTGGCCGCAGGCAAAATGATGGCGGCCGAGCGTGGCGCGTGGATCTGCTTCGAGGACGAGGCAGGTCACACGCTTCGGCCGTCCAAGGCCCGGACCTGGGCGCCACGTGGGCGGACACCGGTGATCCCGGTGTCCGGTAAGGGTTCCGGCCGCATCTCGGTGGCCGGGCTGGTCTGCGTCAAGCCCGGACAACGAACGCGCCTGCTGTACCGGGTGAAGGTCCACCGTCCCCGCAAGGGCGAGCGGCGCAGCTTCGCCGAGACGGACTACGCCGCCCTGCTGGATGCCGCTCACCAGTACCTCAAGGCGCCGATCGTGCTGATCTGGGACAACCTCAACACCCACGTCAGCGTCGCCATGCGCGAACTTGTCGCGAACCGCGACTGGCTCCACGTGATCCAGCTACCCGCCTACGCCCCCGACCTCAACCCGACCGAAGGCGTCTGGTCACACGTCAAACGCAGCCTGGGCAACCTCGCCGTGACCGGCGTCGACCACCTCGCCGCGGTGGTGAAGAACCGGCTCAAGCGCATCCAGTACCGCCCCGACCTCCTGACCAGCTTTCTCACCCACACCGGTCTAACCCTCGACCCAGAACCGCCGTAACCCTGACCATTCAACCTCTGTAGCGGTTATCTATAGGTGATCTACGCGAGGGGTGTGCCTGGGTGCAGGACGTGGTGCTGGCCATGCTGGCGAAGGAGCCCGCGCACGGGTACGAGCTGCGTAGCCGGATGCGTGACGCGCTCGGCCCGCTCGGCGACGCGATGAACGCCGGGCAGATCTACGTGACGCTGGCCCGGCTGACGAAGGCCGGGCTGGTGACCTCGGAGCGGGCCGAGGGCCTGCCGGATCGGCCCGACCGTCGGGTCTACGCGCTCACCGCGGTGGGGCAGCAGCGGGTCGCCGCCTGGCTGAGCGAGGTGAGCTGGCCGAAGCCGGACCTCGCGGAGTTCCATCTCAAGCTGGTGGCCGCCGCGACGGCGCGGTTGGCCGATCCCGTGGCGCTGGTCGACGCCCAGCGGCGGGAGGTGTTGCGCCGGCTGCGGGACGCCCAGCGGGCCGCGCTGGACCGGGCGGTGGATCCGGTTGCCGGGTTGCTGCTGGAGGGCGTCGTGCTGCGGCTGCGGGCCGATCTGGAGTGGTTGGAAGCGTGCGAGCGCATGTGGACCGAGCGCGCTCGGTGCGGGGGGAAGGCGGGGGCGTGACGGGATCGACGGTGCTGCGGGCGCGTGGGCTGACCAGGCAGTACGGCCGGGACACCGGGCTGGTGCGCGCGGTCGACGAGGTGGACCTGGACGTGCCCACCGGGCAGGTGCTGGCGATCATGGGTCCCAGTGGTTGCGGGAAGTCCACCCTGTTGCACCTGCTGGGCGGGCTGCAGCGCCCCACCGACGGCGAGATCTGGCTGGCCGACCACCGGATCGACACGATGAGCGAGCGCGCCTTGGCCCGGCTGCGGCGGCAGCACATCGGCTTCGTCTTCCAGTCCTTCCACCTCATGGACGAGCTCACCGCGGTGGAGAACGTCGAGCTGGCCGCGCTGCTGGCCGGGCAGTCTCCCGGCCGGGCCCGTAAGCGGGCCATGCACCTGCTGGACCGGGTCGGGCTCGCCGACCGGGCCAGGCACCTGCCGTCGGCGCTGTCCGGCGGGCAACGACAGCGGGTCGCCGTCGCCCGTGCGCTGAGCAACGACCCGCTGGTCGTGCTGGCCGACGAACCCACCGGCAACCTGGACAGCGCCGCCACCCTGGAGGTGCTGCGGCTGTTCGAGGAGCTGCGTACGGCGGGACAGACCCTCGTGGTGGTCACCCACGACGCCCGCATCGCGGCGGTCGCCGACCGGGTGATCACCATGCGCGACGGTGCATTCGCCGACGACAGCCGGCTCGTCAACAACGCCACCGCCACCGGCACGGTCTATGGCGGGTGGCGCTGACATGGCCGGCCGACTGCTGCTCGTGTGCCGGCTGATGGTGCGGGACCTGCGCCGGCGACGGACCGAAACCGCCCTGCTGCTGATCGCCGTCACCGCCGCGACCGCGACATTGACCCTCGGCCTCGCCCTGGACAATGCGCTCGCCAAGCCGTACGAGCGGACCCGGGCCGCCACCGCGGGCCCGGACGTGGTGGCGATGCCGGGAGCGACGGGCCCGGAGGCGCTGGCCGCCCTCGCACCGCTGGCCACCGCGCCCGGCGTCACCGCGTACAGCGGGCCGTACCCGATCGGCTATCTGATGCTGACCGCTCAGGGCAAGACCGTGCAGGCGGTCGTCCAGGGCCGGGACGACTCCCCGGCCGCCCTCGACCGGCCCGCGGTGACCGCCGGCACCTGGGTACGCCCGGGCGGCGCGGTCATCGAACCCACCTTCGCCAACGCCCTCGGTGTGCGCATCGGCGACACCGTCGACATCAACGGCCACCCGTTGCGGGTGGTCGGGACCGCCGTCACCGCCGCCAGAGCCGTCTACCCGGGCGCCGACTGGCGTGCCGACGCGGGCAGTCCCCTGACCGAAAACGCCGGCCTGGTCTGGGTCGACAGTAGCCAGATCGGCGCGTTGGCCGGCGCGCGGCCGCTGTCGTACGCCCTGAACCTGAGATACGCGGACCCGCGGGCCAGCACCTCGTTCGACCACATGAGCATGGACGGGATCGAATACACCAGCTGGGTGGGGATCGCCGAGGCGGACAGCAGGCTCGTCAGACAGGCGCGGGTGGCCCTGCTGGTCGGCAGCTGGCTGCTCACCGCACTCGCGGTGGCCAGCGTCGCCAACATCGTCGCCGGCCGTGTCGCCGACCAACGCCGCCGGGTGGGACTACTCAAGGCCGTCGGCGCCGGACCGGCCATGATCGCCGCTGTTCACCTCGCCGAATACCTCGTGATCGGGCTCGCCGCGGCCGGCACCGGCCTGGTCGCCGGCTGGCTCGCCGCACCCGCGCTCACCAACCCCGGCGCCGGGCTCCTCGGTGCCACCGGCGCCCAGCCGCCCGCGCTGCGCACCGTGCTCGCCGCCACCGCCCTCGCCCTCGCGATCGCCGCCGCGGCGGCGCTGGCACCCGTGCTACGCGCCGCCACCACCGACACCGTTCAGGCGCTGGCCGACGCCGCCACCCCACCGCGTCGCCGCGGGTGGCGCGTCTGGCTGTCCCGCCGGATGCCCACCGCCCTGCTGATCGGGATACGCATCAACGCCCGCCGCCCCCGCCGCGCCCGCCTCGTCATGGTGAACACCCTGATCACCACGGCCGCGCTCGCGGCCCTGCTCATGGGGCTGGCGCAGAACCGTCAGGTCAAGCTCGGCGAGTCGGCGCTGGCCAACCCCCGGGACACCCGAACGCTCCAGGCCATGCTCCTCGTCGTCGTCGTGCTGTGCGTCCTCGCGCTGATCAACGCCGTCGTGAGCACCTGGGCGGCGGTCCTCGACGCCCGCCACCCGCTGGCCGTCGCCCGCGCGCTCGGCGCCACGCCCGCACAGGTGACTGCGGGTATGGCCGTGGCGCAGCTTCTTCCCGCGATACCCGGCGTCGCCCTCGGGATCCCGGCCGGCATTGGCCTGTTCCTCACCGTCAGCCTCGGCGAGATCCGGTATCCACCCGGTTCCTGGCTGCTCGCCACGGCGCTCGGAACCCTCCTCGCCATCGCCGCGCTCACCGCCCTCCCCGCTCTGGCCGCCGCACGGCGCCCGGTCGCGGACTCCCTGCGGTCCGTACCGGCCTGACGGCGACGGCGTAGGGCCGCTCGCGGCGGAAGGTGACGGATTACGGACTTTGGTCCTGGCAGCTCGGGACCAGGGCCCCCGGATCCGGAGGTTGATATCGCGAACCCTCGTCGGTAGGGCACGCTGCCGCGTGCCGCGACGGCTTCCGGGCTGTCGTCTCGTGCCACGCCGAAGGAGTGACCAACGTGTCACCGCATCGCCTGTCAGCCGCCGGCCACACTCCCGCGACGGACCAGGTACCCGGTGCGGCACCGCTCCTGGCCGCCCGTCGGTTCCTCGCCAGGGAGACGGTCGGCGATCACGGCCGGACGCTGCACCAGGTCGACGGCAACGACTGGGACCGCTTCTACCGTGACCGGTGGCGCTACGACCGGGTGGTGCGCTCCACCCACGGTGTCAACTGCACAGGATCCTGCTCCTGGAACGTCTTCGTCAAGGATGGCCTGATCACCTGGGAGCACCAGGCCACCGACTACCCCACCACCGGGCCCGACTCGCCGGACTACGAGCCCCGAGGCTGCCCCCGCGGTGCCTCCTTCTCCTGGTACGAGTACTCGCCGTCGCGGGTGCGCCACCCGTACGTGCGGGGGGTGCTGGCCGAGATGTTCCGCGACGGGCTGCGGCGCCTGGGCGACCCGGTGCTGGCCTGGGCCGAGATCGTGGAGACCCCGCTCAAGGCGCGCGCCTACAAGATCCAGCGGGGGCGCGGCGGCCTCGTACGCGCCACCTGGGACGAGGTGATCACCATGGTCGCCGCCGCGCACGTCTACACCACGAAGACGTACGGGCCGGACCGGGTCGTGGGCTTCTCGCCGATCCCGGCGATGTCGATGGCGTCCTTCGCCGCCGGCACCCGCTACCACGCCCTGCTCGGCGGCACCCTGCTCAGCTTCTACGACTGGTACGCCGACCTGCCGATCGCCTCGCCGCAGATCTGGGGCGACCAGACCGACGTGCCCGAGGCCGGCGACTGGTGGAACGCCACGTACCTGATGATGTGGGGCTCGAACATCCCGGTGACCCGCACCCCGGACGCCCACTTCCTGGCCGAGGCGCGCTACCGGGGCACCAAGGTGGTCGCGGTCAGCCCCGACTACGCCGACAACGTCAAGTTCGCCGACGACTGGCTGGCGCCGCATCCGGGCACCGACGCCGCGCTCGCCATGGCCATGGGCCACGTCGTGCTCACCGAGTTCTTCCGGGACCGCACGGTGCCGTACTTCGTCGACTACGTGCGCCGGTACACCGACCTGCCCTTCCTGGTCACCCTGCGGGAGACCTCGGGTGGCGCGTGGGCCGCGGACCGTTTCCTGACCGCCGCCGACCTGGGCGAGGCGGACGGCGCGCACAAGACCGTGCTGGTCGACGAGCGCACCGGGGAACTGGTCGTCCCGAACGGGTCACTGGGCTTCCGGTACGGCGAGGCCGGCGCGGGCCGGTGGAACCTGGATCTCGGCGACGTGGTCCCGGCGCTGGGGCTGCTCGACCTCGGCGACGAGGCGGTGGAGATCGACCTGGCCCGGTTCGACGTCGGCGACACCGAGGGCGGGACCACGATGCGGCGCGGGGTGCCGGTCCGGCGCGTCGGCGGGCACCTGGTCACCTCGGTCTACGACCTGGTCATGGCCCAGTACGGGGTGCGCCGCGGTGACCTGCCGGGCGTCTGGCCCACCGGGTACGACGACGCGGACGCCCCGAACACCCCGGCCTGGCAGGAGCGCATCACCGGCGTCCCGGCGGCGGTGGCCGCCCGCATCGGCCGCGAGTTCGCCCGTAACGCCGAGCGCAGCCGGGGCCGCTCGCTGATCGTCCTGGGGGCCGGCGCGAACCAGTGGTTCCACTCCGACATGACCTACCGGGCGTTCATCTCCCTGGTCACCCTGACCGGCTGCCAGGGCGTCAACGGTGGCGGCTGGGCGCACTACGTCGGGCAGGAGAAGGCGCGGCCGATCACCGGCCAGCAACACATGTCGTTCGCGTTCGACTGGCATCGACCGATGCGGCACCAGGCCAGCACCCCGTTCTGGTATCTGCACACCGACCAGTGGCGCTACGAGCGGGTCCCGGCCGACGAGCTGTCCTCGCCGCTGGGCACCGGCCGGTTCGCCGGCATGTCCTTCGCCGACACCGTCGCCGCCGCCCAGCGGATGGGCTGGAGCCCCGGCCACCCCGCGTTCAACCGCAACCCCCTCGACCTGACCGACGAGGCGGCGGCGGCCGGGGTGACGGTGCAGCAGCACATCGTCGCCGAGCTGACGGCCGGCCGGCTGCGGGGAGTGGCCGAGGACCCGGACGACCCGGCGAACTTCCCGCGCTGCCTGACCCTGTGGCGGGCCAACCTGCTCGGCTCCTCCGGCAAGGGCAACGAGTACTTCCTGCGGCACCTGCTCGGCGTGGACTCGTCGGCCAGCGCCAGCGAGTGCGACCCGGACCAGCGGCCGCGTGACGTGGTCTGGCGGGAGGAGGCGCCGACGGGCAAGCTCGACCTGCTCACCGCGATCGACTTCCGGATGACCAACACCGGCCTGCACTCCGACGTGGTCCTGCCCGCCGCCACCTGGTACGAGAAGCACGACATCTCCACCACCGACATGCACCCGTTCGTGCACGCGTTCAGTCCGGCGGTCGACCCGCCCGCCGACGCGCACACCGACTACGACACCTTCCTCGCCCTGGCCGACAAGGTCAGCGAGCTGGCCGTGACCCACCTGGGGGTGCGTCGCGACGTGCTGGCCGCGCCGTTGCAGCACGACACCCCCGACGAGCTGGCCATGCCCAGCGGCCGGGTGCGGGACTGGAAGGCGGGCGAGTGCGAGCCGGTGCCCGGCGTCACCATGCCGAAGCTTGTCGAGGTCGAGCGGGACTACACGCAGATCGGCGCGAAGATGCGCGCCGTCGGCCCGCTGCTCGACACGCTGGGCACCACCACCAAGGCGCTCACCGTCGACGTCACCGCCGAGGTGGCGTACCTGCGCCACCAGAACGGTGTGGTCACCGACGGGCCGTTCGCCGGCCGGCCGTCGCTGGCCACCGCCGACCGCATGTGCGAGGCGATCCTGGCGCTCTCCGGCACCACCAACGGCCGGGTGGCGGCGGCGGGCTTCGACGCCCTGGAGAAGCGGACCGGCCAGCCGTTCGCCGACCTGATCGCCGGGCACGAGCACGACCGGATCACGTACCCGGACACGCAGCGGGCGCCGCAGTCGGTCTTCACCAGCCCCGAATGGTCGGGCTCGGAGAAGGGCGGCCGCCGCTACTCGCCGTTCACCCTCAACGTCGAGCGGCTCAAGCCCTGGCACACGATCACCGGCCGGCAGCACTTCTTCGTCGAGCACGACTGGGTGGCGGAGCTGGGCGAGCAGTTGCCGGCGTTCCGGCCGCCGTTGAACATGGCGCGGCACTTCGGCAAGCCGGGCGAGCTGGTCGACGGCGGGTTGACCGTACGCTTCCTGACCCCGCACGCGAAGTGGTCGGTCCACTCGATGTACCACGACAACGAGCTGATGTTGGCGCTGTCCCGGGGTGGGCCGGTGATCTGGATGAGCACGGCGGACGCCGCCAAGATCGGCGTACGGGACAACGACTGGATCGAGGCGCACAACCGCAACGGCGTCGTGGTGGCCCGGGCCGTGGTCAGCCACCGGATGCCCGAGGGCACGGTGTTCCAGTACCACTCGCCGGAGCGCACGGTCAACGTGCCCAAGGCGGAGAAGAGCGGCCGGCGGGGTGGCTACCACAACTCGCTGACCCGGCTGCTGGTCAAGCCCACCCACCTGGCCGGCGGGCACGCCCAGCTCACCTACGCCTTCAACTACTACGGCCCGATCGGCAGCCAGCGCGACGAGATCACCGTGATCCGCCGTCGCGCCCAGGAGGTGGAGTACTGATGCGAATTCGCGCCCAGGTAGCCATGGTGATGAACCTGGACAAGTGCATCGGCTGCCACACCTGCTCCGTCACCTGCAAGCAGACCTGGACCAACCGGGACGGCACCGAGTACGTCTGGTTCAACAACGTCGAGACCAAGCCGGGCATCGGCTACCCGAAGCACTACGAGGACCAGGACCGCTGGCACGGCGGCTGGCGGCTCGACGAGAAGGGCCGGCTGACGCTGCGCTCCGGGGGGCGGCTCAAGCGGCTCACCCGGCTGTTCGCCAACCCGGACCTGCCCTCCATCGACGACTACTACGAGCCGGCCACCTTCGACAAGGACATCCTGGTCAACGCGCCCGCCGGTCTGAAGGACACCCCGGTCAAGCGGCCCCACTCCGCCCTCACCGGCGAGCCGATGGCGGTCACCTGGGGTGCCAACTGGGAGGACAGCCTCGGCGGAGCGCACGAACACGCCGGCGGCGACCCGAACATCGCCCGTATGCCGAGCGAGGCGGCCGCGAAGGTCAGGTTCGAGTTCGAGAAGACCTTCATGTTCCACCTGCCGCGTATCTGCGAGCACTGCCTCAACCCGGCGTGCGTGTCGGCCTGCCCCTCGGGGGCGATGTACAAGCGCGAGGAGGACGGCATCGTCCTGGTCGACCAGGACCGCTGCCGGGGCTGGCGGATGTGCGTATCCGCCTGCCCGTACAAGAAGGTGTACGTCAACCACAGCACCGGCAAGGCGGAGAAGTGCACCTTCTGCTTCCCGCGTATCGAGGCGGGACAGCCGACCATCTGCTCGGAGACCTGCGTGGGCCGGCTGCGTTACCTGGGCATCGTCCTGTACGACGAGGACGCCGTGCTCGCCGCCGCCTCGGTGACCGACGAGCGTGACCTGCTCGACGCGCAGCGCGCCGTGTTCCTGGACCCGGCCGACCCCGCCGTCCGGCAGGCCGCCCGGGAGGCCGGGATGCCGCAGGACTGGCTGGACGCCGCCGAACGGTCCCCGGTGTGGCGGTTGATCAGCGAGTACCGGGTGGCGCTGCCGCTGCACCCGGAGTACCGCACGCTGCCCATGGTCTGGTACATCCCGCCGCTGTCGCCGGTGCTGGACGCGGTGGGGCAGGCCGGCCGGGACGACACCGACGCCGACGACATCTTCCACACCATCCGGGACCTGCGTATCCCGGTGGAGTACCTGGCCGAGCTGTTCACGGCCGGCGATGTCGAGGCGGTCGCCGGCGTCCTGATGAAGCTGGCCGCCATGCGCTCCTACATGCGGGCCCGCACCCTCGACGGCACGGTCGCGGCCGACCTGCTCGACAGCGTCGGCATGACGGGGGAGCAGGTGGAGGCCATGTACCGGCTGCTGGCCATCGCCAAGTACGACGAGCGCTACGTCATCCCCGTCGCCCACACCAAGGACGCCGCCGCCCTTGAGGCCCAGGCCGCCGCCCACCCCGACTGCTCGCTCGACTGCGCGGGCGGCCCGGGGATGACCACCGAGGCCACCGTGCAGAGCTTCCACCTGGTCGAGGGCGACGAGGTACGCCCCGGCCGGCCCGGAATCCTCTCCCGGCGCGCCGACGGCCGGCGTGGCCTCACCATCAACCCGCTGCGAGGCACCCCATGACCGCCCCGACCGACCGGGCCCGCATCTTCGAACTCGTCTCGCTGCTGCTCACGTACCCGGATGACGAGCTGCTGGGCGCGGGCGTCGAGCTGCGCGCGGCGGCCGACCGGATCGCGGACGACGCGGTGCGGGGCCAGGTCGGGGAGTTCCTTGACTGGCTGCTGGGCACCGCCCCGATCGAGGCGCAGCGGCACTACGTGCAGACCTTCGACCTGCGCCGGCGCTCCGGCCTCTACCTCACCTACTACCTGCACGGCGACACCCGCAAGCGGGGGATGGCGCTGCTGATCCTCAAGCAGCGGTACCGGGCGCACGGCCTGCGGCTCGCCGACGGGGAACTACCCGACCTGCTGCCGGTGGTGCTCGAATTCGCCGCGACGGTCGGCCCCGGCGACGGTGAGGCACCGCTGCGCCAGCACCGCACCGGCATCGAGCTGCTCCGCGCCGCGCTGGCCGAGTCCGGCACGCCGTACCGGCTGCTGCTGGACGCCGTCTGCGCCGTGCTGCCCGAGCTCACCGACGCCGACCGGGCCGCCGTCGCCGCGCTCGCCGTCGACGGGCCGCCCGTGGAGACGGTCGGCCTGGAGTCCCTAGGGCACGGCCCGGACCTGCACGGCGCCGCACTCGCCCCCTACCCCGCCTGCTCCCCGTCGGAGGCCCCGCGATGACCACGCTCGTCTGGATCGTCCTGCCGTACCTGTGCCTCGTGGTCTTCGTCGCCGGCCACGTCTGGCGCTGGCGCCACGACCAGTTCGGCTGGACCACCCGTACCAGCCAGCTCCTGGAGAACCGGCTGCTGCGCCTCGGCTCGCCGCTGTTCCACCTGGGCGCCCTCGGCGTCGTCGGTGGGCACGCCATGGGGCTGCTCGTGCCCGCGTCGGTGACCGAGAAGATCGGGATCAGTGAGCACGCCTATCACCTCACCGCCGTCTGGGGCGGCACGGTGACCGGCGCGATGCTGGTGGTCGGCCTGGTCCTGCTGATCGCGCGCCGCTTCGTCAACGGCCGGGTCCGCCGGGCCACCACCACCATGGACCGGGTGCTCTACGCCGCGCTGGCCTCCATGGCGGCGCTCGGCATGACCGCCACGGTGGGGTTGAACCTCCTCGGCGACGGCTACGACTACCGGGAGACGATCGCCGTGTGGTTCCGGGGGATCTTCTGGTTCCAGCCCGATCCCGCGCTGATGAGCGGGGCGCCCCTGGTCTACCAGCTGCACGCGATCGGCGGTTTCCTGCTCCTGGCGCTGTGGCCGTTCACCCGGCTGGTGCACGTCTGGTCCGCGCCGCTGGCCTACCTGTGGCGTCCGTACGTCGTCTACCGGGCCCGGCGGGGCGCGGTGCCCGCGGCGCAGCCCGCCCCGGCGGCGGTCCGCGACGGCGCCGGTTCGCCGGTCTCCAGCGGCCGGCGCTGATCACCGAGCCCGGCGTCGGACCGTTCCCCGGTCTGCCCGTGACGGCTCCTCGACCACCCCGTTCAGCCCTGCATGGTGGCGGCGCAGTTCGGCCTCGACCCGGTTGCGCAGGGTGTACCGGGCGGCGGGGCAGCCGTCGCAGGCACCCGCGAGGCGGACGCGGACCACACCGTCGCGTACGCCGACCAGCTCGATGCTCCCGCCGTGGGAGCGGACGAAGTCGCCCACGGACCCGTCGAGCAGGCGGCGTACGCTGCGCCGCACCGACTCGTCGGAGTCCGGGAGAGCCGGCCCGGGGCCGCCGCACCATCCCGCCGGATCGCCGAGCGCCGCGTGCAGGGCCGTACGCACCCGTGGTCCGTCGTCGACCCACCGTCGACCGGGCGTGAGGTCGGTGACCACCGCGTCGGCGGCCACGGTGACGTCGGTGAGGGTGCCGTCGGCCAGCAGCGCGGCCAGCGGCGGCGGCACCGGGACCGGCCCGTCGGTGACCGGCAGGACGCCGCCCGGCAGGATCCAGCGGACGCGTTCCGGCCGCCGTGGGTCGGCCTGGGGGTGGAAGGGCACCACGACTGCCTACCCGACGAGGAGGGCGGTGACCGACCGGGCCAGGAACGCCATCACCCAGGCCAGGCCGGTCAGATACGCGAACGCCACCAGCGGCCACCGCCAGGTGCCCGTCTCCCGGCGGATCACCCCGACCGTCGCGGTGCACTGCAACGCGTACGCGAAGTAGACCAGCAGCGCCGCCAGCACGGGGGCGGTGAAGAGCGGCTGACCTGCCCGGGGACCGTCGGTGTAGGTCAACTCCCGCAGCGCCTGCTCCGGGTTCTCGGGTTGCTCGGCGGCGGCGACCTGCCCGAGGGTGGCCACGAAGCTCTCCCGCGCCGACTGCGCCGACAGCACCCCGACGTTGATCCGCCAGTCGAATCCGAGGGGCGCGAACACCGGCGCGACCAGATGACCGAGGTCGGCCGCGTAACTGTGGTTCACCCCGTACGTCGCGACGGCGACGCGGTCGGTGGTGTCGACCCCGGCCGCGCGGAGTTCGGCCGCGTCGTGCATGGGGAGGTTGAGCAGCAGCCACAGGGCGATGCTGGTGATCAGGATGATCCTCGTGCACTTACGGAGGAAGGAGCCCGCCGCGTCGGCCACCGCCGTCAGGACGGCGCGCGGCGCGGGCCACCGGTAAGGGGGAAGCTCCAGGTAGAACGGCACCGGCAGGGCCCGGCGGTCCACGATCCTCGTGAACGCCCAGGCGGCCACCATCGCCGACACGGCGCCGAGCAGGTACAGCCCGAACATCACCAGGCCCTGCACCCCGAACGGCCCGATCCGGGCGGCGGGATCGACCAGCAGGCCGACGAGCAGCACGTAGACCGGTAGCCGGGCGGAGCAGGTGATCAGCGGTGCCGCCATCATGGTGGCCAGCCGGTCCCGCGCCGACGGCAGCGTACGGGTCGCCATGATCCCGGGGATGGCGCAGGCGAACGCGGACAGCAGGGCGACGAACGCCCGACCCTCCAGCCCGGCGCGCGCCATCACCCGGTCCATCAAAAACGCCGCGCGCGGAAGGTAGCCGACTCCCTCCAGCAGGGCGAGCAGCAGGAACATCAGCGCGATCTGCGGGACGAAGACCAGTACCCCGCCCACCCCGCCGATGAGCGCGTCACCGAGCAGCCCGGACAGCCACGGGTTGTCGACGTGCCGGTGCACCAGCTCGCCGAGCGCGGCGAACACCGCCGCGACGCCGTCCTGTAGCGGCGCGGCCAGGGTGAAGATGGTCTGGAAGAACAGCGCCATCACCAGGAAAAAGACCAGCACCCCGCCGACCGGGTGCAGCAGCACCGCGTCGACCCGATCGGTGGTCCGGTGCCGCCGCGGGCCCTGGTAGCCGGCGAAGGCCAGGACCGATTCCGCCCAGGCGTCCCGCTCGACGGGGTCGACCGGCGGGGGCACCGGTGCGACGGTCCATTCGCGCCAGCCGTCCAACCGGTCCCGCAGCACCGTCCGGTCGCGCCCGCGCCGCACCGCGACCACGGGCACGCCGAGCGCCCGGGCGAACCCGTCGACGTCGAGGTGGCCCTGCCGGCGGGCCAGGTCGTCGGTGAAGGTGAGCACCACGCAGGCGGGCAGGCCCCGGGCGAGTACCTGGGCGACCAGGTTCATCGAACGGCGCAGCGTGGTGGCGTCGACCACCAGCAGGAGCGCGTCCGGGCGGGTCGACCCGTCCGGACGGCCGTCGAGGGCGTCGACCATGACCTGCTCGTCGGGGCTGATCGGGTCCAGGCTGTACGCGCCGGGCAGGTCCTCGACGCGGTAGCGGCCGGCGGCGGTCACGCAGGTGCCGACGTACCGGGCGACGGTCACCCCGGGATAGTTGCCGGTCTTGGCGCGCAGCCCGGTCAACGAGTTGAACAGGGTGGTCTTGCCGGCGTTCGGGCTGCCGACCAGCGCGACGCGGACGGCGTCGTCGAGCCGGGGATCGGCCTGCTCCTGGTGGCAGCCGGTCACCGGGGTGCCCCGACGACCCGTACGCACGCCGCCTCGGCTCGGCGCAGGCACACGTCGTAGTCGCGTAGCCGGTAGAGCACCGGATCGCGCAGCGGCGCGCGGCGCCGGACCTGGACGAGCGTGCCGGGGGTGAAGCCGAGATCGGCCAGGCGGCGGGCGATCGCGGGGGACGCGGCCGAGACGACCCGTACGACGGTCGCCCGGTCCCCGGGGCGCAGGTCGGCCAGCGGCTGCTCGGGGCCGTCCCGGCGGGTCGACCCTCGGGCGTTCCCCAGCGTCGTGACCTCGTCCATGGGGGTGCCTTTCGTCGGGCCGGCCAGGACACCGGCTTCCTGAGGCGAGGCTAACCTCATGATCCGGCGGCAAACCGGGACCCTTTTCCCGTTCGCCCGGGCCATACGTCCCGGACCGGTCACCTTCTGCCGCAGTCGCTGCCGGCCCGTTGCGGAGCCGCCACGGTACGTGGCCCATTGGTCGCACACCCGAGGGCCGTCCGCCGCGCACGAACCCCGCTGGGCGTCCGGCCTCCGGCACCGCCCGGTCCGCCTGGCCCGAATGCCCCGTGACCTTGGGCCCGGGCTGGGGGACCGCCGGACCGTATCCGACCCGGTTTGTGCGGCTGAGAGTGGAACCGCCGGGCATCAGCGCGGCTGTACCACGAGGAGGACCAGATGTCAGCGACCGGGGCACCAACGGACATGGGGCGGGGCGGGGGTGGCAGCCGGGTTCTGGTGCTGTCCAGCGCCGGCTTCACGCTGATGTTCGCGGTGTGGCTCATGTTCGGGGTGCTGGGCATCCCGATCCGCGACGAGCTGGGCCTGACCGACGTGCAACTGTCCTGGCTGTCGTCGGTCGCGATCCTCAACGGCGCGGTGTGGCGGCTGTTGGGCGGGGTGGTCGCCGACCGGCTCGGCGGTCGGGTGGTCTTCACCGCGCTGCTGCTCTTCACCGCGATCCCCACCTACCTGGTCTCCCAGGCCGGCAGCTACGAGGCGCTGCTGCTCTACGCCTTCCTCGCCGGCTTCGGCGGCAACGCCTTCAGCGTCGGAGTCTCGTGGGTGTCCGCCTGGACCCCGCAGAGCCGGCAGGGCTTCGCGCTCGGCGTGTTCGGCGCGGGCAACGTCGGTGCCTCGGTGACCAAGTTCATCGGGCCCACGCTCATCGCCGCCGTGCCGGTCGCCGGGTACGCCGGCGGCATGATCCCCGGCGGGTGGCGGTTCGTCCCGTTCCTGTACGCGGTGCTGCTCGTGGCAATGGCCGTGGCGGTGTGGCTCGGCACGCCCCGGCAGGACCGTCGCCCCAGCCAGGGGCGACCGCTCGGCGAGATGTTCCGGCCGCTGCGGCAGTTGCGGGTCTGGCGGTTCAGCCTCTACTACGTCGTGGTGTTCGGCGCCTATGTGGCGCTCTCCGCCTGGCTGCCGAAGTACTACGTCGACGTGTTCGGGCTGCCCCTCTACCAGGCGGCGCTGCTGACCGCGTTGTTCATCTTCCCGGCCAGCCTGCTGCGGCCGGTGGGTGGCTGGTTGTCGGACCGGTTCGGCGCCCGCCGGGTCATGTACGGCACCTTCGCCACCATGGGCGTGGCCAGCCTCTTCCTCGCCATGCCCTACGGGCACATCGTCCTGTACGTGCCGGAGCGGTACGAGGCCAGCGGCGTACGCGAGGTGCTGCCCTACCAGCTCGGCGTGCTGCCGTTCACCGTGGGCGTGTTCGTGGTCGGGATCGCGATGGGCATCGGGAAGGCGGCGGTGTTCAAGCACATCCCCGAGTACTTCCCGAACGACGTCGGCGCGGTGGGTGGTCTGGTCGGCATGCTCGGCGCGCTGGGTGGTTTCGTCCTGCCGCCGCTGTTCGCGTACGCGCAGGCCTGGACCGGGCTGCCGCAGACGACCTTCGCGATCATCTTCCTGCTGACCGCGGTGGCCGGACTCTGGATGCACGTCACGGTGCACCGGATGTTGCACGACCGCAGCCCCGACCTGGCGCGAAGCGTCGAGCCGACACCGGCCGGGCAGCGCGCGTAAACGTTTCTCGCCCACGGGCGGGACCTTGGTCCCGCCCACGGGCGACCCTCGACCGTGTCCGCGCGGTTTGTCCTTGACCAGCCTTTCCAATGTCCCGAACCGTTCGGCGGCAGCTAGGAGCAACACCATGACCACGGCACTACGACCCCCGGAGGCCGGCACCGGCGGCCTCCCGGTGAAGGAGCCTCCCACCCGGAAGGGGCGGGAGTGGTTGGCGGACTGGAACCCGGAGGACGACACCTGGGACCAGCGGCTGGCGTGGCGGACCCTCACCATCACCACGTACAACCTGACCCTGGCCTTCATCACCTGGTTCCTCGTCTCGGCGATCGCGCCCCGGCTGAACAACATCGGGTTCGGGCTCAGCACGTCCGAGCTGTACTGGCTGACGGCGATGCCCGGCCTGGCCGGTGGTCTGCTGCGCCTGATCTGGATGTTCCTGCCGCCGGTGCTCGGGACCCGCAAGCTCGTCTCGATCTCCACGCTGCTGCTGGTCCTGCCGCTGGCCGGGTGGGGCTGGGCCGTGCAGGACGCGACGACTCCCTATGTCGTGCTGCTCGCGCTCGCCTTCCTCTGCGGCATCGGTGGCGGGGTCTTCTCCGGCTTCATGCCGAGCACGTCGTACTTCTTCCCGAAGCGCAAGCAGGGCGTGGCGCTGGGCATCCAGGCGGGAGTGGGCAACTTCGGCGTCAGCGTGGTGCAGTTCCTGGTGCCGTGGGTGATCGGCTTCGCCCTGCTCGGCACGGCGAGCATCGGCCCGGAGAAGGTCGTCAAGCCGGCGAGGGGACTCGGCGAGTCGATCTGGCTGCACAACGCCGGCCTCGTCTTCATCCCCTGGGTGGTGGCCGGTGCCGTGCTGGCCTGGTTCTACCTCAAGAGCGTGCCGGTGCAGGCCAACCTCCGCCAGCAGTTGGACATCTTCCGGGAGAAGCACACCTGGATCATGACCGCGCTCTACATGATGACCTTCGGCGCGTTCTCCGGCTTCGCGGCGCAGTTCGGTCTGCTGATCAAGAACCTGTACGGCACGTTCCCCGACGCGCCGGACCCGCTGAAGTGGGCGTTCCTCGGCCCGCTGGTGGGCTCGGCGGCCCGGGTGGCCTGGGGCCCACTCTGCGACCGCTTCGGTGGTGCGATCTGGACCGTCGTGTCGGGCGTCGGCATGACCGCCTCGACCGTCTTCACCGTCTTCTGGCTCACCCCGTCCTCGCTCGGCGAGTTCAAGTTCTTCGTCGCCGGCATGCTGGGCGTCTTCTTCTTCGCGGGCATCGGCAACGCCTCCACCTTCAAGCAGATGCCGATGATCTTCGAGCGCCGGCAGGCGGGCGGGGTGATCGGCTGGACCGCTGCCATCGCCGCCTTCGGACCGTTCCTGTTCGGCATCGGGCTGGCCAGCATCTCGGCCACCGCCTTCTACCTCGGCTGGGCCGTCTTCTTCGCCGCCTGCGTGGGGCTGGCCTGGCACTTCTACGCCCGCAAGGGGGCCGAACGCCCCTCCTGAACCCCGTTCTCTCCCCGACAGTGGCGGCGGCCGGATACCCCCTCCGGCCGCCGCCACGGCGCTATCCCTATTGTCGGCCCGAGGTAAGACAGCCATTTCGGGCGAGGGCCCAGACCTATCCCCGTTTGTCGAAGACGTCCGTGCCGTCGTCGCCGAAGAGGCTGGGCTGTTGTGCAGTTGGTGAACGGGTTCGCTGTCACCATCCATACGGCGGTTCGTTCCGGCCAGGGGCGGACGCTCTCGCCTGTGTTCGCGGTCGAGGACGACGCATGACCGATCAGGCCATCTCGGTCTTCAACCGCCCGTCCTCATACGGCTGCGCGGCCCGCTGGAAACAGGCACCGGACACTCGGCTCTCTACCGTCCGGACGTGCTGGAAACCCTGGCCTCGGTAGTAGGCGTGCAAGCGTGGGTTCGTGGTCCACGCGTCCAGCCGCAACCAGGTCAGGCCGGCCTCGTACGCCCGGCCGCCGGCCCAGTCAAGCATCTCCCCGCCGAGACCGGCGCCGGCGTAGCGCAGCGGGATCATCATCTTGGCGGCGTACAGTGCGTTGGCCGGATCGTCCTCCGGGTACCACAGGGCCTCGGGGTCTCGGTCCGGCTTCCACAACGAGTCGACGTCTACGTATGCGGTCAAGGTGATCGTGGCGACCGGGTCCGACCCGTCCCACACCATCCAGGTCTGGCCGGCCTGCACGGTGGCGGCCACCGCTGACCGGGGCAGCGGGATCGACCACTGTTCTTCGCCACGCGCGGCGAGCCATGCGACGCGCTCGCGCCGCCAGCTCATGATGACCTCGACGTCTGACAGGGTCGCCGGGGTGATGATCAATGCGGCTCCTCCTCCCGGTCGCGGAACCTTCCGATCACGGCCGAGTCGCCGAGGGTATAGGCCAGCCGGTTACGGTCGCCGGCGAACGAGGTCACGGACACCCGCACCGCCCGCTCATTGGTGAACCCAGTCCGGATGTACAGCAGCACCGGAGTGCCCGGCGGCAGGTCGAGCAACTGCGCCTCCGCCGGGGTAGGCATCCGGGCCAGAATCTCGTCCTCGTACGCCACCTGTTCGTAGCCACGTGAGGCCAACAGGCGGGTGGTGCCCTGCGGGACGTCCCGGGGCGACAGCAACTCGGTGACCCGCTGACACAAGTCCATCGGGTAGTAGGTGTCCTGCACAGAGGACGCCTGCCCGTTGACGAAACGGACGCATCGGCGGACGGCGGCGTGAGAGTCGACTTCCACCCCGAGCCGCTGCGCCAGCTCGGCCGGCAACGCCTCGATCCGAAGGTCGAACTCCTGCGATGCCTCGTGGCCCTGGTCGGCGACCTCGCTGCGCCATGCGTCCGTCTCGGCATACGCGCCGGTGGGGAACTCCGCCCGGGAGGCGTGAAAGGTCAGGGTGATCCGCTCACGGACGAATATGCCACCGGACCGGCCGGGGATTGACTCCACCAAGCCCTCGTTCACCAGTTGGGCCGTGGCGAGGCGGACGGTGTTGCGGGAGACGCCGTACTGCTCTTGCAGCTGTGGTTCGGTCGGCAGCCGGTCGCCGGCACGCAGCTCCCCGCGGCGAATCTTCTCGCGGAGATCGTCAGCGATCTTCTGATACAGCGGCGGCACTTTCCCACCCTCTCCCATGTCGTACCAACCAATCTAGCCCTTGGCCTTGACTGTGGCCTGATGCACTGCAATGGTTGGTATGAATCCAACGTTACCCAGCGCTTGTACATGATCACCGTGGAGTAGGGATGATCACTCCGGCTGAGATGGCCCGGGAGATGGAAACCGTCAACCGGGCGCTTTCGGAAACACGTGTCCTCCTCGCCGGCATGGACCAGGTCAACAGCGCCCGCGATTTGCGCCCACTGGCCCACTCGCCGTTGCGAACCCTCGTTGAACACGCCGAGCAATCCGCCGGCCTGGTCACCAAGTACCTGCGGGATCAGCCCCGCACATGAGCCGGGTGCAGGGTCCGTCTACCTCCCCCGATGGCCCTGCACCCACCGGTCGGGTGCGCGGTCGGTGCCGGGGAAGGCCCGGCCGCGCACCCACAGGAAGGAGGCCCATGCGGCGCAAATGGTTCGTACCCGCCAGTGCCGACGATCCCTACGACCCGTTCGGCATGGGTGGTCACGCGGCCACTCTCTACAGCAGCCAGGACGGCTTCACGCTGCCGATCTCGACGGGTCCGACCGACTCGCAGGCGCGCGCCGCTGCCAACCGGGCAATCTGGGAAGCGACTCCGGCACCGGCAAAACCCGGCCTACTGGCGCGACTGCTTCACAGGGCCACGAAGTGACCGGCCCAGCGGCCCGCCCGTACGTCCCTTCCGGCACGCTGCTGCGGCTCGCCGCTGCCGACTGGACACCGGAATGCGGTGACCTCACCCCCGGGACCGACATCGCCGTCGTGGTGTCCGCCCTCGGCGGTGACCCGACCGACGGCGGGTGGACGTGCGTGGTCGGGCACCGACCGCAGTGCGCGTACCCCGCCGACGAGCATCCACCGTGTGTGGAACTACGGGTCCGCACCCAAGCCCTGCACCGGTACGGAAGTCCATCGTGACCCGAATAGACGAGCCGATCAGCCTGGCCGACCAGATTGAGGTCGCGCTGCTGACCATCGCGGCGCACGAGGGCGAGCGCCGTTGTGTCAACTGCTCCGCAGGCGTCTGCGGCGTGTGGTGGTGGGCGCTGAAGGTGCTCGAACGCCATCCGGGCCTCCACCGGCTCCGTACCGACTTTCGATCAGACCAGACGACGTAACCCGAGAGAGACCAGCCGTGGTGATCACACCTCCTGGCGCAGATGACCGCCCGACCGCGCATATCGGCCCGGTCCCCGCCGCCGTCCGCCCCGACATCGCGCGCGGCGGCCCACACCAGGGGCCGAAGCTTCTGGCCGACGAGTTCCATCTCCTCGCCCACGACGACCGGACCGGGAAGCCCCGCCTGCACGGCGCCGCGACCAACTACGGCATTGCCGCCGCGCTGCTCGGCGAACTGGCCGCCGCCGGAAGGATTACCTTCGACCGGGGCCGGCTGTGGGTGCGGGACACTCGGCCGCCGGACGACTGGCTGCAACATCTGGTGCTGGCCCGGCTGGTCGCCGAGCCGCAGCACACCGCCACCCGTACCTGGTTGGCGTTCCTCGCCGAGACGGTGCCCGAGCAGGTCGCGGAGCGGCTGTGGCAGGCCGGCAAGGTGGAGCCCCAGCAGCACCGCCGGCTGCTGCGAACCCCCACCACCGTGTACGTGCCGACGAACACCAACGTCGCCGCCTGGTCGTGGGCGCGGTTGTCGACCCTGCTGCGCGACCACAAGCGGCTGAACCCCTTCGACCTCGTGCTGATGGGCATCGTCAACTCGTGCGGGCTGGGCGGATTCGTCCTCGATGGTGCCCGCCCATCCGTCTACGCGAATCTGCGCCGGCAGTTGGCGGAGGGCCCCCAGCCGATGCGCGAACTGCTCGCCGACCTGGACACCGCTGTCGGGTCCGCCGTCCTGAGCCACCGCACCTGATCGGTGCGGCCCCGTGTCACCCGCACCGGCCGGTGCGGCATCTCACCCTTTCCCCCTTCACCCTTCTGGGAGCTTCCCCATGTCCTCACCTCCTGACACGGTGTCGACTGTGCTGGCCCGGGGCCGGCTCGGCACGTGGACCGTGGTGTTCTTCGTGATCGCCGCAGCCGCGCCGCTGACCGTGGTGGCCGGCGGCGCGACGACCGGGTACGCCGTCACCGGCGTGCTCGGCATCCCCGTGTCCTACCTCGCGGTCGCATCGGTGCTCGCGTTGTTCGCCGTTGGCTACGTCAACATGTCCCGCCGGATCGTGAACGCCGGCGCGTTCTACACCTATGTGACCCGAGGGTTCGGACGACCATCAGGAGTCGGGGCGGCGTTCGTCGCCATCCTCGGCTACAACGCCATGCAGATCGGCCTCTACGGCGGATTCGGGGCGGTCCTCTCCGGGTTTCTCGCCGACCGTGGCGGCGACGTGCCGTGGTGGCTGTGCGCCTACGCCGCCTGGGCGGCCGTCGCACTGCTCGGAGTCGTGCGCATCGACATCAACGGCAAGGTCCTCGCCACCATGCTGGTCGCCGAGGTCGTTGTCGCGCTGGTGTACGACGCGGTCATGGTCGCCCACCCGGCCGGCGGGCGGGTCACGTTCGACACTCTCTCGCCTTCGCGCATCTTCGCCGCCGGCATCGGTGCCGCGCTGGTCACCGCGATCACGGGTTTCGTGGGATTCGAGAGCACCGTCGTGCTGAGCGAAGAGACCAAGGACCCGAAGCGGACCGTCGCCAGGGCGACGTACATCGCGGTGGCCATCACCGGCCTGCTCTACGGGGCGTCGGCGTGGGCGATGTCCGTGGCCACCGGCCCGGACAGGATCGTGGATGCGGCCTCGACGGACAGCACCGACCTGATCTTCAACCTCGTCTCGCCGTACGTGGGCAGCGAGCTGGTGACCATCGGCCGGCTGCTGTTCATCACCTCGCTGTTCGCCGCGCTCCTGTCCTTCCACCACACGGTGGCCCGATACCTGTTCGCCCTCGGGCGGGAGCGGGTGCTGCCCGCCATCCTCGGCCGGACCAGCCGACGCACGGGGGCACCGAAGTTCGGCTCGATCATCCAGACCGTGCTCGCCGGGGTGGTGCTCGCCGGGTACACGATCACCGACGCCGACCCGATCGTGCACCTGTTCTTCTGGGTCACCGTCACCGGCGGCCTCGGCGTGCTGATCCTGATGACGGTCACCTCAGCCAGCGTGGTCGCGTTCTTCATCCGCCACCGCGCCGACGACGGCATGTGGCGTACGCGGATCGCGCCGGCTCTGGCCGCCCTCGCTCTCGGGGCGATCCTCTACGTGACCGTCTCGCAGTTCGACACCCTGCTCGGCGTGGAGCCAACCTCGCCGCTGCGCTGGTGGTTCCCCGCCAGCTACGGCATCGCCGCCGCGGCCGGGCTGCTGTGGGCGCTGATCCTGCGGGCGACCCGACCCGACGTGTACCGGTCGATCGGGCTGGGCGCGGAATCGGCCACGGCACCGCTGCGCGTCCCCGACCCCGTCCGCCAGTCCGCCTGATGAGGAGCCTCACCGTGCCGACGACACAAACCGTGGCCATCCGACGGGCCACACCACCCGACGCCGCCGCCCTGGTGCGGGTCCTGGTCGATGCCTTCTTCGACGGACCGGTCGCGGACTGGCTGATCCCCGGTCTGGCCGAGCGACGGGTGGTCTACCACCGCTACTTCCGGTTGATGCTGGACCACGGGCTGAGGCAGGGACGGGTCGACACCACCACCGACCTGACCGGGGTGGCGATCTGGTACCGGCGTGAAGACGTGATCCCGGCCGGCCCGGACCTTCACGACGAGCTGGAAAAGGCGTGCGGCGAGTACGCGCCCAAGTTCCTGCTCCTGGACGCGCTCTTTGCAGCACACCACCCTCGGGTGCCCCACGACTACCTGGCCTACCTCGCGGTCGACCCGGCCGCGCAGGGCCGGGGGGTCGGCTCGGCGCTGCTGAACCACGCCCACCGCACGCTCGACGCCAGGAACGAACCGGCGTACCTGGAGGCCAGCAACGAGCACAACCGCCGGCTGTACCTACGCCACGGCTACCAGTCCGGTCCGCCCGTGCAGGCGTCGACCGGGGCCCCGCCGATCTGGCCGATGTGGCGCGAGGCCGCCGACGGGGGAGCCCAAGGGCCGGACGGGCGGCTGCGGTGAACGCCGCCATGGCCTCGTCCGTACGGCACGCGAAACCCGGCGACGTCGCCGCTGTGACAGCGCTGCTCGTCGCCGCCCTGGAAGGCGACCCGGTCGCCGAGTGGCTGGTGCCGGACCAGCGTGAACGGCACAACGTTTTCCAGCGACTGCTGGCGGTCGACGTTGACCACGCCGTCGAAGCTGGCGACGTCTACGTGACGCTGGACTGGTCAGCCGTCGCCGTCTGGCGCCGCCACGACCTCGACACGGAACGCCGGGCGTTCGGAGATCACCATTTGACGACCTTCGCCGGCCGCGCGGCACCCCGGTTCGACGAACTGAACGCCACGGTGCGCGGCTACCGGCCCGATGCGCCGCACCACTGGCTGTCGTGGCTGGCGGTGCAGCCCGGCTACGGGTGGTCCGCGGCTGACGAGTTGCTGCGCCAGCACCACCGGACGGTCGATCGGACCGGACACCCGGCGTACGCGGTCGTCACGAACGAGGGCGCCCGGGACCTGCTGTGTCAGCACGGCTACCGGCCGGACCTTCCGCTGCACCTACCCAGTGGCCCGATGATCTGGCCACTCCAGCGCGGCCCTCGCGCCGCTGCACCGCCCACGCCGGCATCCGCCGGCTGACCACCCGACTACCGGCACCATGGCCGCCCCAACGACGTGGCGGCCATGGTGCCGGGGCACCCGACCATCTCCTCAGGAGGATTACGCGATCATGGTCCGACCGACCGCCCCTGCCCGCCGTCTGGGTCCCGCCGCGCGATGAGCACCGTGCAGGACTTCCTCACGCCAGAAAAACGCGAGGAACTGTTGCGGATGGCCCGTGGCGAGCGTGACACCTCACCCAAGCCGATGGGCATCCGCGCCACCACCGGACGCACCGACCGGCCCACACCGCCAGCGGCTACGCCCCCCAATCTCATCGGCCATGTCGACCACCTGCTGCGGTTCGCCATGCAATCGGAGAACAGCCGGACTCGGGCGTTGGCGACAAAGGTCCACACCCTCGCCGTCGATCTGGCCCGGCGTTGCTACACCGAGTACACGACCCGTCTGGAGGAACTCGACGCGGAGGTCGCTGCCCTGGAGGAGAAGCTCGCCGACGCCCGCTCCAGACGTACCGCTCTGGACGACGCCGCGACCGCTGCGGCGACTCCCGCACCAGGCACCACCTGGCGCCCTCCCGGACCGATTCCGGGCATTACCGGCGCACCAGCCGCTGACCGCAGGCATGCGGAGGGATCGGCATGACCCAGCAGCCCAACGACGTCAACGCGGTCACGGATGTCTCCGCCGTCGCGTTCCAGTGGCCCCCACGACCGGCAACCAGGTCCGTCGACCGCCAGCTTCGTCAACGGGTGGAGAGCGAGGTCGGCAACCGTGACCAGGAGCCCGCGCACCCGCATGGGCAACGGAAACGCAGACCACCTACGGCTCGCACAACCGTCAGCCTTCACGCCACCGACCCCATCATTCGCGCTGGTGTGATCGGGCAGTTGCGCCCCCGTCCGGAGGTGCTGCTGCTCGACGAGGCGGAAGCTGACCGGGCCGAGGTGGCGGTCGTCATCGTCGATGACATCGACGAATCGGCCCTGCGCACCCTGCGTACCCTGCAGGCAACACGCGGCCAGTGTGGCATCACGACCGTGCTGGTAGCGAGCCACCTTGACGACAGCGCCCTGGTCGCCGCCGCCGAGCACGGAGTCGCCGGGATCGTGCGCCGATCGGATGCCAGCCCTGACCGGCTCGTCACGGTGATCCGGTCCGCCGCAGCCGGCGACGGCAACATTCCACCCGACCTGCTCGGCCGGCTTCTCAAACAGGTCGGGACGTTGAAACGCGACGTGCTGAGCCCTCGTGGTCTGACCTTCACCGGCCTCAAGGACCGCGAAATCGAGGTTCTTCGCCTGCTCGCGGACGGCTACAACACCAGCGAGATCGCCGCCAAGCTGTCCTACTCGGAGCGGATGATCAAAAGCCACATCTACGACGTGACCAGCCGCTTTCACCTGCGTAACCGCTGCCATGCCGTGGCATTCGCGCTGCGTAACGGACTGATCTGAACGGGCGGCGGCGCAGCACTGCGCCGCCGCTACCCGACCCGACTGGGCGTCACAGCCTCTGGCGGGGTGTCTTCGCGACGGGTGTCCGGTCGAACTCGTCGCGGTTGCGGGCGATGTCGCCCTGGTGGCTACGGACCCAGTGCACGAGTCCATCCACGGCCTCGCTCAGTGAGCGGCCGAGCGGCGTCAGGGCATACTCAACCCTCGGGGGTACTTCCGGGTATGCGGTCCTGGTCACCAGCCCGTCGCGGGTGAGGGCACGCAGGGTCTGGCTGAGCATCCGTTGGGAGACGCCGGCGACCTGCTCGTGCAGCGCGGTGAAACGCAGCGGGCCGGAGGCCAGGGCGGTGATGGTCAGCAGCGTCCACTTGTCGCCCACCCGAGCCAGCACGTCGCGGACGAGCTCGATCGTCTGGACGCAGTCCGGCGCGCCCCCGCGCTTGGCGAGTTCGGTACCGGGAAAGCTTGTCATGCTGTCTGTTCCTCGTACGTCAGTAGCTGACTTCAAAGTGCGTATGGAAGAGCCGGACTAAAACCGCTGGGCGCACGTTTCTTACTGATCGTAACTGACGTGCGGCCACCTGCTTGTGGCCGTGACACCGGGAGGACGGCATGGTCCGGCACGACACCTTCACGATCTCGCGGCACCTCGACGTGCCGCCGGAAAAGGTCTTCACCGCGTTCGCCGACACCGCGATGAGGCGCCGGTGGTTCCGGCTTCCGGGCAGCGGAGCGGTGTATGAGCACGACTTCCGGGTGGGTGGTGGTGAGACGGCGCGCAGCACCTACACCGGGCTGGACACGGCACCCGAGCGGCTGGAGTACCGGTCGCGGTACATCGACATCGCGGGCACCCACCGGATCGTCTACGGCTACGAGGCGATCGTCGACGGCGAACTGCGATGGACCTCGCTGGTCACCGTCCGGCTCGAAACCGAGACCGACGGGACCCGCCTGGAATGGAACGAACAGGTGACATTTCTCAGATACGAGGGCGACGGCAGTGTGGACCTGGCCCACCTGCGCGGCGCGAGCGTGCTGCGGCTGAACGGCCTCGACGCGGTGCTGCAACCGACAACACCACGCTCCGTCAACTCTTCACCGAGGTGACCGCCCGGGCCGACGCGCTCGCACCGCTGCGCCGACCGTGACCACAACAGACCGATCGCGATGACGGTCAGGCCACCGCCCAGGCGATGGCCTGACCGTCGCGACAGCGTCCGCAAGCGGAGCCGGGTGCCTGATCGGGGCGAGCGACAAACGGCGTCCGGGCGGGAGAGACCGTCAACGCTCCAGGCGTAGCAGTTCCACCGGAGCCTCGCCCCGCCAACCGGGCGGCACGACGGCGAAGGCGTCCGCCCCGGCGGCACCGCCCAGTTGGCCGGGCTGCCCGCCCTCGACGAGACGCAGGACCTGCCCCGACCGTCGGACCGGCACGATCCGGGTGTTGCGTTCGTCGGCCGGCGGTGCGCCGACGAGCGTCCCGGTCTCCAGTTCGGTCAGCGGCAACCCGGTGAGCCCGGCCAGCAGCGGCTCCACCAGCGTCAGCGCCGCGACGAGCGCGGCGTACGGGTTGCCGGGCAGCCCCACGATCCACTTCTGCCCCACCTGGGCGAGCACCTGCGGGTGGCCCGGCCGGCAGGCGACGCCGTCGACGTGCGCCGTGGCGCGCAGGCTGCGCAACGCGTGGTGCAGTCCGTCCGCGGGCCCGACCGACGACGCGCCGCACACGATCGTCACGTCCGCGTCGATGATGCTGCCCGCGACCGCGGCGGCGAACCAGTCGAGTTCGTCGCCGACCATGCGGGAGTCGAGCAGTTCCGCCCGCCACGATGTCAGCAGCGGTCGCAGCATCGGGCCGATTGCGTCCCGAACCTGTCCCCAGCGCGGCACTCCGGTGGCCACCAGCTCGTTCCCGCTGACGATCATCCGCACCCTCGGGCGGGCGTGCACGGTGAGCGTGTCCAGACCGACGCTCGCGGCCAGGCCCACCGCCGGCGGGGTGACGATGCTGCCCGCGGGTAGCAGCTCCTGCCCCGGGCGGGCGTACTCGCCACGACGCCGGACGTGCCGGCGGTCGCCCGGCGACGCCCACACGGTGTCACCGAGGCGCTCCGCGATCTCGTAGGGCACCACCCGCTCCGTCCCCTCGGGCACGGGAGCGCCGGTGGCGATCTCGACGGCGGTCTGCTCGGCCAGCGGCGGTGCGCCGTGGACGCGGCCGGCGAGCACCCGATCGAGGACCCGCCACGGACCATCACCTCGCACGGCGTACCCGTCCATGGCCGCGTTGTCGAACCCCGGTGACGGCGTCCGGGCGCGAAGCGGCACCGCCAGGGCGCGGCCGGCCGCCGACGCGAGCGGCACCTCCTGCGCGGGCAGGGGAGACGGCAGGTCGTGGGCGAGGCGGCGGGCCCGCGCCCACCCGGTGGTCGGGGCTCGATGCGTTGTCGGGCGCGGCGCGGCGGCGGTGGTCACCGCGTCTCCTGCGCGACCAGCGCGGCGACGGCGGCCCGCGCCGCGTCCGGGTCCGCGCCGCGCCCGACGGCCACTCCGACCAGGTACGCGCCCAGCGGTGCCGCCGGCCGGCAGACGCCGTGCGCCACGTCCCGGACCAGGTCGAGGATCGCCCGGTACTCGTCGGGCGCGGGGGTGGGCAGGTCGAGTGCCGCCGCGGCGGTGGCGAGCCAGTCGTTGAGCCTCGGGTCGGTCATGGTTGCTCCTTGCGGGTCAGCCGCCGGCGAACGGCGGAAGCACGTCGACCGTGGCCGACGACGGCAGGACGGCATGCCGGTCACGCCACTGGGTGCCGTTCACGAGAAAACTGCAGGCCCGCAGCGCCGCCCGCAGCCGCCACCCGTGGCTCTCGCCCATCCGGTCGAGCAGCTCTGCCAGGGTGCTCGCCTGGTGGTCCTCCTCGGCGGCCCCGGCGGCGGCACGGGTGCCGCCGAAGTACCGCACCCGGACGGTGGTCACCGGACCCGCGTCGGGCGGCAGTGGCCCGTCCGCGCCCCGGCCGCCGGCCTGGTCCACCGGCATGTTGCCGTGGTAACCCGGCTCGTCGCTCGCCGACATTCGCACTCCCACAGACGGAATCGAGGTCCGCCGGTCGGTCCCCGGACCCGGCGCCGGATGGCGTCCCGACCAGCCTGCCGCCGGGTAACGCCGCTGTTGCGGGCCGAAGGTCCCGAGAACCGGGGCGGTTGTGCCCCCTGATTGGTCCGGGGGCGCTCCCGACCTGGACAGCCGAGGCCGGACGGCCCTCCGATCCGGGCCACCGGTCCCTGTCCCACGCCGTTCCCGCCAGGCAGCCTCCCGCTCGTGACACACGCGACCAGGGCGGACGTGCCGGAGCGCGCGCAACGGGCGGGCAGGGCCGTGCGGCTGCCCCGACAGGACGTGCGGGAACGACCCTTCATCGTCATCTGGGAGGCCACACAGGCGTGCCCGCTGGCCTGCCTGCACTGCCGGGCATCGGCCCGCCCGCTACGTGACCCGGCCGAACTCGACACCGAGGAGGCCACCACGCTCATGGCCCAGGTGGCGGCCTTCGGCCGCCCGGCGCCGCTGTTCGTGATCACCGGTGGTGACCCGTTCCAGCGACCGGACCTGGCGGAGTTGGTGCGCCGGGGCAGCGAGCTGGGCCTGCCGGTCTCCGTGTCGCCCTCCGGTACGCCGACCCTCACCCGGACCGCCCTGGCCGGTCTGCGGGACGCCGGTGCCCGGGCCATCTCGCTCAGCGTGGACGCGGCCACCCCCGCCGGACACGACGGGTTCCGGGGCGTGCCGGGAGTCTGGCAGCTCACCGACCGGGCCTGGCGCGACGCGCGCGACCTCGGGCTCAAGGTCCAGATCAACACCACGGTCACCCGGGACACGCTGCCCGACCTGCCCGCGATCGCCGCCCACGTACGCGAGCGGGGAGCGCTGCTGTGGAGCGTCTTCTTCCTCGTACCCACCGGGCGGGGACGGGCGCTGGCCGGCCTGGACGCGGCGGAGGCCGAGGACGTGCTGAACGCGCTCTACGACCTCGGCGAGACCGTGCCGGTGAAGACCACCGAGGCGCATCACTTCCGGCGGGTCTGCCTGCAACGCGACGCGCTCGCGCGGCGCGGGGAGGACCACGTGGCGGCGCTCGGGTTGGGGCCGATGTATCGAGACCTGCGCGCCCGGCTGGAGGAGTGTGGCCTGGTCGGGCGGGCCGACCGGGTGCGCCGGGCGCCGCTGCGGGTCAGCGCCGGCAACGGCTTTGTCTTCGTCTCGCACCGTGGGGACGTGCACCCCAGCGGGTTCCTCCCGGTCCCGGCCGGCAACGTGCGGCAGCGGTCGCTGGTGGACATCTACCGCGACTCGGAGCTGTTCACCGGACTGCGGGACCCGGGACGGCTGCGCGGCCGCTGCGGGGCCTGCGAGTTCCGGGCCGTCTGCGGAGGGTCCCGCGCCCGGGCGTACGCGATGACCGGTGACCTGTGGGGCGAGGACCCGGCGTGCGGCTACCGCCCGGGGACGTTCCCCGGCGCGGACGAGCTGGCCCTCGACGCCTGAGCCGGCACGGCTGCCCGTCGCGGTGCCGGCGACGTCTCCACGCCGCGCCCACCCTGGTCACCGACGCCTCGCGCGGCGGTGGGTCGTCGAATCCCGGCCGGGGCGGGACCTGGGTCCCGGTCGCTGTCGGGACCTGCTGCCCTCCCGAACGGCTGATCACGGGAGCAGGCTGTCTGCATGATCACACTCCTCCTCGCCCTCGCCGGCGTGCTGCTGCTGGTCGCCGGACCCGTCATGATCACCCAGGGTGTCCTCGGCCGGCGCAGCATCGCCCACGAGCTGGCCAGCCAGCGGATCGCCTTTCCAGCCACCGACCTGCCGGCCTCGCTCACCAGGTACGCCCGGACCCCGGTACGCACCGGGATTCAGGCCCGCGCCTACTCGGAACTCATCGCCGACCACGTGACCAGAGCCACCGGTGGCCGGACGTACGCGGAGATCGCCGAGGAGTGCATGGGCGCGGGGCGCGGCGACCAGCGGCTGGACCGGCTGCGGCAGACCGCCTTCATGGGGGAGACCCTGCGCGGGGCGTTGCTCGGGGCGTACCAGGCGTGGCAGGTGTCCGCCCTGGTCACGGGGCTGGGTGCGCTGGTCATGCTGATCGGTGCGGTCTTCGTGGTCCTCGCCGCGCACCTGGGGTGACCCGTGGGTTCCGGCACACCGCCATGCGGGCTCCGCTGCTGCCGCGCGGTCGTGAACGGATCATCGGCCAGCTCGGGGTCGGGCACCTACGTCGCCGAGCGCCCGGGCGGTAAGGTTCCGGCTGCCTTTGGACCTGATGTCGTAAACGAATCACGCGCTCGGCCGGAGCCCGCCTGAATCGTTTGCGCTATCAGGTTCAAAGGGCCCGACAGGAACAACGTTCCCGACAGCGGGCACCCGCTCACCCGGCATCCGTCCCGGTCGGGGTGATCCGGTCCCAGGCGGGGATGGGCAGGGCGATCACCGCGGCGGGGAACAGCCCGTGCTCCTCGTTGTCGATGTGCCGGTGCAGCCGGTCCAGTGCGGCGAGCACCGCCGGCCAGTCCGGGGCGAGGCGGTCGACGCCGCCGAGCACCCCGTGGATGTCCTGGTGCTCGGCGCAGAGTCGGGTGACCGCCTCGGCGAGGCTGCCCTCGGCGCGCAGCTCGGCGAAGAGACCGTCTTCCTCGGTGGTGGTGTGCGGCATGAGCAGGGCCAGCAGCTCGTCGAGCGCGGTCAGGGCGGCCGGAGCGCCGGTGCCGATGGCGGCGCGCAGTCGGCCGGCGGCGTTGGCGATCGCCTCGTGCTCGGCGGAGAGCCGGCCGATCAGCGGAAAGTCCCGGCAGCCGCAGTAGTTGCACATGAATGCCACCTCCCGGTAGCGGTTGGGCGGGTCCGACGCTGGGCGGTTGGAATCGCGCGAAACAGGGTCGAAGGACCCGGTGGGGCCGGGACGGCCGGCCCTGGCGGGCACCGTCCCGGCCCCGGCAGACTCGCTCAGGCCGGGTCCGGCTGCCGGGACAGCCGGACCTGCCACGTGTCCGGGCCGTCCTGAAGCCACTCGGCGACCATGTTGCCCCGGTAGCGGGCCTCGATCTCGGCGAGCAGCGGTCGGGGTGCGTGGGGGGCGATCAGCACCAGTGCCCCGCCGGCCGGCATGGCGTCCAGCGCCGCCAGCACCGTGGTGTGCCGGCGGTCGTGCGGCAGCAGCCGGACGTCCAGCCGGGGGTCGATGGTCAGGACCGGAGCCGCCGCGTCCGTCGTGGCGGGGCCGCCACCGCACCCGCAGGTACCGCCGCAGCCACCGGCCGACTTCGAGGAGCCCAGCAGGTCGTGCATGCCGTCGAGCAGCGCCGCCAACGACACGTCCGCGGCGTCCACCAGCAGCGGGACGATCAGTTCGTTCTCCTTGGCGAGGTGGACGGCGAGGACGCCGGCGAGGGCCCGTGCCGCGGCGGCCAGCCGTACCGGCTCGGTGGTGGCGTCGAGCTCGGCCACCAGGTCGGTGATGGCCCGGTGCTCCGCTCGCATGCCCCGGATCAGCAGCGCGGCTTCGGCCCGGTCGGCGGCCACCGGGTACAACGCGGTCTCCTCGGCGTCCGCGTGGGGCAGCAGTTCTTCGCGCAGCCAGCCGAGCAGGTCCGCGCGGACGTCCTGCGCCCGTACGTCGTCGCCGTGCTCCGCCGCTTCCAGGAGGTTGCGGACGTGCCGGTCGAGTACGGCCGCGAGCTGGGCGTGGTGGCGGATCACGGCCCGGGCGGCGGCCAGGTCGGCGCCGCTGTGTGAGTGCGACATGGGGACTCCCCGAGTTTTTACTACGAATGACGTTGTAACGTTAACTACCGTGGAAACCACGAGAACAGGGCCGATCGGGGAAATGATCGACACGCAGCGGCACCGCGCGCTGGGCACCGCGAGCCGGGTCTCCATCCTGGACATCGTCAAGGCCGCCGACGGCGGCGTGACCATCGCCGAGGTGGGGGAGCGGACCGGTCTGCACCCGTCGACCGCCCGCGCCCACCTCGATCGGCTGGTCGGTGCCGGACTGCTCGTAAAGGCACGGGCCAGCGGCGGCCAACCGGGCCGGCCGGCCTGGCGCTACCGGATCGCCATCGCGGACGCACCGGCGCCCGCGCCGTACCGGGCCCTGGCCGCCGCCCTGCTCGACCACCTGTCCCGCCGCACCGCAGGTGACGTACGGGCCGAGGCCACCCGGGCCGGGCAGGACTGGGGCCGGCACCTGGCCGCGGTCACCCCACCCGGTGAGGACCCGACGGACGTCCTGCTCGGTGTGCTGCGCGGCCTCGGCTTCAGCCCTCGCCTGCACCACACCGACGCCGGCCGGACCGAGATCCACCTGCACACCTGCCCCTTCCTCGAACTGGTCAACCGCAACCCCGACGCGATCTGCAACCTGCACGTCGGAGTCGTGCGGGGGGCACTCGAACACGCCGGAGCCCCGCCCGCCGGTGCCGTGGTCGAGCCGTTCGGCGCGTCGGACGCCTGCGTGGTCCGCCTGACCATGCCCGAGGTCGACCCCCGGGACCGGCGGCGGCCGCCCGTCGACGCAGACCCCCGATGACCGCCCGGCCGGGCCCGCTGCGCTGGCGGATCCCCGTCCTCGCCGCCGGCGGGTTCGCCCTGCTGACCGGCCTGTACGCCGCACTGCTGCTGCTCGACCTGCCGCTGCCCGCCCCGGCGGCACCCCTGGAACAGGTGCACGGCCCGCTGATGGTGCTCGGCTTCGTCGGCACCCTGGTGGCGCTGGAACGGGCGGTGGCGCTCGGCTCCCGCCGGGCGCTGCTCGCGCCGGCCTGCTCCGGGGCGGGTGCCGTCACACTCGTCCTGACCGGCCCGACCCTGGCCGGGCGACTGCTGCTCATGCTCGCCGGGGTGCTGCTCCTGCTGATCTACCGCCGGCTCTGGCAGCGGCAGCCCGGTGCCTCGCTCCTGGCCCAGGGCCTCGGCGCGTTCGCCTGGTACGCCGCCACCCTGCTGTGGCTCGCCGGCAGCACCGTGCCGGAGATCGTCCCCTGGCTGGCCACCTTCGTGGTGGCGACCATCGCCGGGGAACGCCTGGAACTGGCCCACCTCGCCCTACCTCGGCACGGGGTTCCCTGGTTCAGCGCCGCGCTCGGTGTGCTCACCGCCGGGGCCACCGCGAGCACCCTGTGGCCGGCGGCCGGGACGCGGCTGTTCGGAGTCGGCCTGCTCGCCACCGTCGGGTGGCTGGCGGTGTACGACGTCGCTCGCCGCACCGTACGCGGCGTCGGCCTGCCCCGCTACGTCGCGGCCGGGCTGCTGGCCGGGTACGCCTGGCTGGCCCTGGCCGGCCTGCTGTGGGCCGGCGCCGGCCCGGCCACCGGCGGCCCCCGCTACGACGCCACCCTGCACGCCCTCTTCCTCGGCTTCACCATGTCGATGATCTTCGTGCACGCGCCGGTCATCCTGCCGGCCGTGCTGCGGCGGCCGTTGCCCTACCGGCCCTGGCTGTACGCGCCGCTGGCCCTCCTGCACGCCAGCCTGCTGGCGCGGGTCGTCGTCGGTGACGGGCTGGGCGTCCAACCGGTGTGGCGAGTGGCCGGCACGCTCAACGTGTTGGCCGTCCTCGCCTTCCTCGCCTGCGCCGTGATCGCGATGCGGGGTGCTCCGGGCGGCCGAGGTCGCCCCGGCAACAGCGCGGGCCGTGCCCCGGCCCGACCCGTGGCCCCCGCCGCGGCGGCCCCGGCGGCGCACTGATGGACCTCCTCTCGCCGACCCCCCGGACCCCGGACGCGGATCCGCCGCCGGACGCCGGACGCGCACCGTCCAGCCCCGCCGCCGGAGCGGCCCCCGCCAGGGCCGCCGGCCGATCGGCCTGGCACCGCCGGGCCGGGCTCCTGCCGCTGGGGTACCTGGCGGGGCTCGTGGGCCTGGGTCTCGCCCACCCCTTCCTGCCCACCTGGCGCTGGCTGGCGATCCACCTGCTCCTGCTCGGCGCCGTGACCAACGCGATCGTCATCTGGTCGGCGCACTTCAGCACGGCGCTGCTGCGTACGCCGCCGCCCGGCCGCCGCCGGGGCGAGGCCCTGCGGCTGGCCGCGTTGAACGTCGGCGTGCTGGCCGTACTGACCGGCGGGGCGGGCGACCGGCCGTGGCTCGGAGTGTCGGGCGCCGCCCTGGTCTTCGCCGCGCTCGTCTGGCACCTGGCCTGGCTCGCCGGGCAGCTCCGTCGGGCGCTGCCCTCCCGCTTCCGCGTCACCGTCCACTACTACCTCGTCGCCGGCCTCGCGCTGCTCACCGGTGTGCCGGTGGGTGCCGGCATGCTGGTGAGCGACGGCACCCACCAGGCGCGACTGCTGCTGTTCCACGCCCACGTCAACCTGCTGGGCTGGATCACCCTCACCGTCCTCGGCACCCTGCTGACCTTCTGGCCGACCATGCTGCGTATCCGCATGGCCGACACCGCGGTCCGGGACGCCGTGCGGGCCCTGCCGCTGGCCACCATCGGACTGGTGCTCCTCGGCGTCGGCCTGCTCACCTGGTGGCGTGTGGTCACCGCCGTGGGACTGGCGTTGTTCGTGCTCGGCGTGCTGGTGGCCGTCCGGCCGGCGGTGGCGGTCGCCCGCGCCCGCCCTCCGTACGCCTTCGCGAGCTGGTCGCTGGCGGCGGCGGCCGGATGGCTCCTGGTCGCCCTGGCGGTCGACGCGGCCACGCTGCTGCCGGCCGCCGACCCCACCACGGCGGTGGACCGCTTCGGCGTGGTGCTCGTCCCGCTGCTGGTGGGCTTCGTCGGGCAGGTCCTCATCGGGTCGTTGAGCCACCTGCTTCCGGTGGTTCTGGGTGGCGGGCCGGCCCCCGCTCGGGCCCGCGCGGCCCTGCTGGACCGGCACGGCGCGCAGCGGGTCGCGATGACCAACGCCGCACTCGTGGTCTTCGCGCTGCCCAGCCCGCCGTACGTCCGCATCACCACGTCCCTGCTGATCCTCGCCGCGCTGGTGCAGTTCCTCGTGCCGGCCGCCCGGGTCCTGCTCACCACCCGGAGATGACCGTGTCCATGTCGCCCGAGCCCGGCCGGTCCCTTGCCGGCGCCACCACCGGCATCGCGCTCGTCCTGGTCGCCGTGCTGGTCGGCGTGGCCGCGCAGCGTGTCACCAGCCCGACCGAGCAACGACCGACGGCCGCCGGTGCCGTGCAACCGACCGGACACACCACGACGGTGGACGTGGTCGCCGAGGGAATGCGGTTCCACCCCGCCCGCATCGAGGTACCCGCCGGTGACCGTCTCGTCGTGAACCTGACCAACCGGGACCACCGCCGCCACGACCTCGTGCTGGCCAGCGGCGCGCGCACCAAGCTCATCGGCAACGGCGAGTCGGCCCGCCTCGACGCGGGTGTCATCGGCGGGGTGACCGAGGGTTGGTGCTCACTGCCGGGCCACCGGCAGGCGGGCATGACGCTTGACGTCGTGCCGACCGGCGCGGCTGCCTCGCCGACCGCCGCCGGCTCCGCCTCGCCGACCGCCGCCGGCTCCGCCTCGCCGACCGTCGCCGGCTCCGCCTCGCCGGCCACTGCCGGCTCCGCCTCGCCGGATCAGTCGATCGACGTCATGGCCGACCCCGGACCGACCTTCACCGCCCGGGACGCCACCGCCCCACCCGTCCCGCCGGGTCGGCTGCACCGGCGGGAACTGCACGTCCGGGAGGTGGTCCGGGAGGTCGCGCCGGGGGTACGCCAGCGGCTCTGGACGTTCGACGGCACCGTGCCCGGACCGGTGCTGCGGGGCCGGATCGGCGACACGTTCGAGATCACCCTGGTCAACGAGGGCACCGTGGACCACGGGATCGACTTCCACGCCGGGGCCGTCGCCCCCGACGAGGTGATGCGCCCGATCGACCCCGGACAGCGGCTCACCTACCGCTTCACCGCCACCCGGGCCGGCATCTGGATGTATCACTGCTCGACCATGCCGATGCTGCATCACATCGGCAACGGCATGTACGGCGCGGTGATCATCGACCCGCCCGACCTGCCCCCGGTGCAGCGGGAGTACGTTCTGGTGCAGTCCGAGCTCTACCTGGGCCCGGACGGGGAACCGGGGGACCTGGCGAAGATGCAGGCGGAGCGGCCCGACGCCGTGGTGTTCAACGGCTACGTCGCCCAGTACGCCCACCGTCCGCTGCCCGCCCGGGTCGGCGAGCGCGTCCGGGTCTGGCTGCTCGACGCCGGCCCGAACCGGGACACGTCCTTCCACGTGGTGGGCGCGCAGTTCGACACCGTCTACCGGGAAGGCCGTTGGGAGAGCAGGCCGACCGACCCCGGTGGAGCCCAGGTGCTGCCGCTGAGCCCCGCCGCGGGCGGCTTCGTCGAGCTGGCCTTCCCGGCGCCCGGTCACTACCCGTTCGTCAGCCACTCGATGGTGGACGCCGAGCGGGGCGCGCGCGGCATGTTCGAGGTGCGGTCGTGACCACCGCGGCCCTGAGCGCCGTTCAGCGGGCCTTCTTCGTCGCCCGCTTGCGCGGCGGAGTCAACAGGTCGGCGATCGCCGCGATCGCGGACGGCACGAGCCGGTAGTACGCCCAGACACCCCGCTTCTCGCGCTCGATCAGGCCGGCCTCGGTGAGGATCCGAAGGTGATGACTCACGGTCGGTTGGGAGAGACCAAGCGGCGCGGTGAGGTCACTCACGGACGCCTCGCCCTCCGGAGCGGACTGGATCAGACTGAGCAGTCGCAGCCGGGCCGGGTCGGCGATCGCCTTCAGCACTCCGGCGAGCCGCTCGGCATCGGCACGCCTGATCGGCTCGCCGGCCAGGGGCGAGATGGCAGGTGCAGTAGTTTTCGCAGTTCCCACGCCTTCCATCGTTGCACCAACACCATCGATACGCCGGTCGAACCCGGACCCGGCCGCCGTCAATTTGCGGATAGGAGCACCGTCGCCCCGTCCCGGCGGTGTCCCCGGCCGAGGGGCGAGTGCCGGCATCGGCCCATCGTGACGCGGATCCCGCGGCGACTCGATCGGCCCGGGCGGGTGGGTCAGGCGGAAGGACGAAGCTCGGTGAGGAGCTTCTCGACGCGGGTGCGGATCTCGTCGCGGATCGGGCGGACGGCGTCGACGCCCTTGCCGGCGGGATCGTCGAGTTTCCAGTCCTCGTAGCGCCTGCCGGGGAAGACGGGGCAGGCGTCGCCGCAGCCCATGGTGACGATGACGTCGGACGACTCGGCGGTGGCGTACTCGAGGAGCTTGGGGGTCTGGTCGGTGATGTCGATGCCGACCTCGCGCATCGCCTCGACGGCGGCGGGGTTGACCTGGTCGGCGGGGGCGGAGCCGGCGGAGCGGACCTCGACGGTGTCGCCGGCGAGGTGGCGCAGCCAGCCGGCGGCCATCTGGGAGCGGCCGGCGTTGTGGACGCAGACGAACAGGACGCTGGGCTTGGCGCTCATGACGTTCTCCATGCTTCGGTGTCGGCCGCAGCGCGCGGACGCCGACGGCGGACGTGGACGCAGTGCAGGCACCTACGGCTGGGACACCGGATTCGGGAACAGCCGGCGACGGGCCCAGAGGGACACGTAGACCAGTCCGACGAGAACGGGAACTTCGATCAGCGGACCGACGACGCCGGCGAGGGCCTGGCCGGAAGCGACCCCGAACGTGCCGATCGCGACCGCGATGGCCAGTTCGAAGTTGTTTCCCGCCGCGGTGAACGCCAATGTGGTGGTGCGTTCGTAGTTCAGGCCGACGGCCCGGCCGAGCAGGTAGGAGCCGGCCCACATGAGGGCGAAGTAGGCCAGCAGCGGCACGGCGATGCGAGCCACGTCCACCGGCCGGTCGGTGATGGCCTCGCCCTGTAAGGCGAAGAGGACGACGATCGTGAAAAGCAGTCCGTACAGGGCGACGGGTCCGACCTTGGGCAGGAACCGTCGCTCGTACCAGTCGCGGTCCTTGGCGCGCTCGCCGATACGGCGGGAGAGGTAGCCGGCGAGCAGCGGGATGCCGAGGAAGACGAGCACGTTGCGGGCGATGTCCCAGCCGGACACCTCCAGCGCGGCACCGTCCAGACCCAGCCAGCCGGGCAGCACCGACAGGTAGAACCAGCCGAGCAGGCCGAAGGCGAGCACCTGGAACACCGAGTTCAGGGCGACGAGGACAGCGGCGGCCTCCCGGTCGCCGCACGCGAGGTCGTTCCAGATGATGACCATGGCGATGCAGCGGGCGAGACCGACGATGATCAGGCCGGTGCGGTACTCCGGCTGGTCGGCCAGGAACGCCCAGGCCAGGGCGAACATGACGGCGGGGCCGACGATCCAGTTGAGGACCAGCGACGAGGCCAGCAGGCGGCGGTCGCCGGTGACGGTGTCGAGGCGGTCATAGCGGACCTTGGCCAGCACCGGATACATCATGATCAGCAGGCCGAGGGCGATGGGGAGGGAGATTCCGCCGACCTTGACCGCGTCGAGCGCGGTGTTCAGCCCGGGGACGATCCGGCCGAGTAGCAGGCCGGCGACCATGGCCAGGCCGATCCAGACCGGTAGGAACCGATCGAGGCGGGACAGCCGGGCCACCACCGGTGTCTCGGCGGCGTGGGCTCGGGTGGCGGTGCTCATGGGCACTCCCGTCGATTTTCCGTGGTGGCGCGTGCGCGTTGGGCGAGGCGGCCCAGGTGCTGGGCGGCTTCCTCAAGGGCTTGGGCGGTGAGCCGGTAGTGGGTGTGGCGGCCGTGTGGCTCGGGAGGGTGGGCGCCCGTGTCGGTCATCGGGGACCTCTGGGCAGGACGGCGGGGGCGAGCCGGTCGACGCGGTCGGCGAGGTCGGCGTAGGCGGCTTCGAACGCCTCGTCGGTGTCCGCGCGCGCGGGGTCGGGCACGGACCAGTGCAGGCGGGGGCGGACCGGGCCGGTCAGTTCCTCGTGGGCGTTGTCGCACACGGCGATGACCAAATCGTCGGCGCGGACGACGTCGGTGACGTGGGCGGTGCCGGTCGGGTCGAGGTCCAGGTGGTGGCGGTGGGCCACGGCCACCGCGCGGGGGTGCACCCGGGGGCGGGCTGTGTGCCGGCGGAGGCGGCGGCGCGGTGGGTGCGCCGCTTCCACAGGGCGGCGGCCAACTGGGACCGGGCGGAGTTGTGGGTGCACACGAAGACGACCCGGCCGACGCCGGTCAGGCGAGGGGTGGCGAGGGTGGCGAGTGTCTCGGGGCGTAGGCGCAGGTAGGTGCGGCGCCGGTCGCCCTCGGAGCGGCCCTTGGTGACGAGTTCGGCGTCGGTGAGGACCTTGACGTGGTGGGCGACCAGGTTCGTCGGCAGGTCGAGGGTCTGGGCGATCTCCCCGGGGGAGGCGTCGCCCAGGGTGAGCGCGTCCACGATCGCCAGGCGGGCCGGGTCGCCGAGGGCGGCGTGGATCCGGGCCCGCGCGAGGAAAGAAGACTCAATGCTCATTGACTCAACCATCGCTGAGTAATCCTGCGGAGTCAAGTCGAGTCCTTGATCGTGCCGGTGTCGTCGTGCCGGTGCCGGTGCCGTCGTGCCGGCTGACTAGCAGCAGGTGGTCAGGTAGGACTGCAGATCCGACAGGGCGGCCAGGGTGCCGTCACGGTCTGCCCGGTAGAACACCGTCTTGCCGTCCCGGCGCGAGGTGACCACGCCGCCGCGTCGCAGCAGGGCCAACTGCTGTGACGCGGTGGCCTGGCTGATGCCGACCCGCTCCGCCACCTCGCCCACGGACATCTCGGCGCCGCGGGCGAACAGCATCATGATGCGCTGGCGGGTGGGACTGCCGAGGGCCTTGAGGAACTCCTGCGTCTGCGGCGCGAGGGCTGGAGTGGCGCCCTGTGGTCCGGGCGGCTGATCGTCGGGGGTCTGGCTCATGGTCACACCCTTCCTCGCCATCATCATATTGTCATTCAACAAAATGACGATATGATCAGAGGGTGCCTGCTCAAGCCAACTCCGTGATCATCATTGGCGGCGGCCAGTCCGGCCTCGCCGCCGCCCGCGCCGCCCTGAACGCCGGTCTGCGCCCCGTCGTCCTGGACGCCGGCGTCGAACCGGTCGGCTCGTGGCCGCGCTACTACGACAGCCTCACCCTCTTCTCACCCGCCCGCTACAGCGCACTGCCCGGCATGCCCTTCGACGGCGACCCGGACCGCTACCCGCACCGTGACGAGGTCACCGCCTACCTGCGCCGCTACGTCGACGCCCTTGACGTCGAGGTCCGCACCCGCACCCGGGTGGTCGCCGTGCACGCCCGGCCGACCGGGGGATACCTCGTGCATACCGACAGTGGCGATGAGCTGGGCGGGATCGGGGTTGTTGCCGCCACCGGCTCCTTCGGCAACCCGTACCTGCCGACGTTGCCGGGACAGGGCGAGTACGGCGGCGACCTGCGGCACGTCGCCCGCTACCGCCGCCCCGACGCGTACGCCGGCAAGCGCGTCGTCGTCGTGGGCGCCGGCAACTCCGCCGTCCAGGTCGCCTACGAACTCAACACGCACGCCCGGGTGACCCTGGCGACCCGCGAACCGGTCCGGTTCCTGCCACAGCGTATCCGAGGCCGGGACCTGCACCACTGGCTGCGCGTCACCGGCGCCGATCGCCTCCCGCGCGCGGTCGTCACCCGTCTCGTCCGGCACGCCGCCGTGATCGACGCCGGCCGCTACCGCGACGCCATCACCTCGGGCGAGCTTGACCGGCGAGACATGTTCACCCGCTTCACCGCCGACGGTGTCGTCTGGAGCGACGGCACCACCGAGGCGGTCGACGCGGTCATCTTCGCCACCGGCTACCGCCCCGACGTCGACTACCTCGCACCCCTTGCCACCCTCGACCGCGGCATGCCGCAGCAGGTCGGCGGGATCTCCTCGACGCATCCCGGCCTGGTCTACCTGGGTCTGGAGTTCCAGCGATCCTTCGCCTCGAACACCCTGCGCGGCGTGGGGCGCGACGCTGCGCACGTCATGGCCGCCCTCGCCGCACACTGCCGTCCTCGTGGACTCCGCCAGAAGCCTCACGCCCCCTCCGGTCACCTGCCGTCGACGTCGCCGGCGCAACGAGCCGCCGGCGGTGGGCAGCGGTGACGGGGGAGCGGGTCAGGCCCGGGACGCGGCTGCCGGCTCGATCGACAGCAGGGCGGCGAGCTGGCGCAGGATCTGCGGTCGGGCCCGGTAGTAGACCCAGGTGCCCCGCCGCTCGGCGTCCACCAGGCCCGCCTCGCGCAGCGTTCTGAGGTGGTGGGAGATCGTCGGCCCGGTCAGGTCGAACGCCGGCGTCAGGTCGCACACGCAGGCTTCCCCGCCCTCGGCAGAGGCGATCATCGACATCAGCTGTAGCCGTACCGGATCACCCAGGGCCTTGAACGCGGGCGCCAGCACCGCGGCCGCCTCGGCCGGCACCCGACGCTGGGCCAGCGGAGGGCAGCACGGCACGTCGGCGTTGAGGTCGACGACGGGAAGCGGCGCGGGTTGGTTCGACATGCCTCTAGGTTGACATCCCTCTAATCAGCGTGCAACTGTTTGATTCGACAGACGTCAAGACAGGCGTACTGAGGAAATGAGGACGAGCATGCTCGGCTCCATCCGCCGCACGCGGTCGGCGCCGGCCGGGATGGGCGGGGCACCGCCCAGACCTACGTCGGCAGCCGATGTCGTCATGGGCCGCCCGGCCCCCCACCCGAACGGAGCCGGCTGATGGCCGACCTCACCGTCCGCCCCATGACCGGGGACGACGCCGCCCGGGTGCTCGCCATCTACCAGGCCGGCCTCGACGGCGGTGACGCCAGCTTCGAAACCACCGCCCCCACCTGGGCGGTGTTCGACGCCGGCAAGCTGCACGACCATCGCTTCGTCGCCGTCGACGGCGACGATGTCGTGCTCGGCTGGGTCGCCGTCTCGCCCACCTCGACCCGCGCCGTCTACGCCGGGGTGGTCGAGCACTCCGTCTACGTCGACCCGGCGGCCCGGGGCCGTGGCGTGGCCCGGCTCCTGCTGGACACGCTCATCGCCTCGACCGAGCGGGCCGGGATCTGGACCATCCAGTCCGGTGTCTTCCCGGAGAACACCGCCAGCCTGGCTCTGCACCAGCGCGCCGGCTTCCGGGTCGTCGGCACCCGCGAGCGGGTCGGGCGGCACCACGGCCGATGGCGTGATGTCGTCCTGCTGGAGCGCCGCAGCCCCGTCATCGACTGAGCCACTGCGGTTCCGCCTGCCGCAGCACATCCGCACCTTCTTGATTCGACAGTTTTCAACCCAGAGGAGTTATCGATGAGTGTCCTGGACGAGTTGCCCGTCGTGGTGGTCGGCGCGGGCCCGGTGGGTCTGGCTGCCGCCGCCCACCTACACGAGCGTGGCCTGCCCTTCCTTGTCCTGGAGGCCGGGGACGCCGCGGGCGCGGCGGTAGGGCAGTGGGGGCACGTGCGGGTGTTCTCCCCGTGGCGGTACAACATCGACCCCGCTGCCCGACGCCTGCTCGACGACGCCGGCTGGGTCGCCCCCGACCTCGAGGCCCTGCCCACCGGCGCCGACCTCGTCGCCGACTACCTGCGGCCGCTCGCCGAGCTGCCCCAGCTCAAACCGCACCTGCGCTACCGTGCCCGGGTCGAGGCGATCAGCCGCCTCGGCTTCGACCGGCTGCGTACCGCCGGCCGCGAGCAGGCCCCGTTTCTGATCCGCCTCGCCGGCGGCGAAGAACTCCTGGCCCGCGCGGTCATCGACGCCTCCGGCACCTGGGGCACCCCCAACGTCCTCGGCGCCTCCGGCCTCCCGGCACGGGGCGAAAAGGAGGCCGGCGCCTTCCTGGAGCACGCCCTGCCGGACGTGCTCGGCGCCGACCGGGACAGCTTCGCCGGCCGGCACACCCTGGTTGTCGGCGCCGGCCACTCGGCCGCCAACACCCTGCTCTCCCTGGCCGAACTTGCCACCGAGACGCCCGGAACCGAGGTGACCTGGGCCATTCGCTCCGCGTCCCCGGCTCGCACCTATGGCGGCGGCGAGGCCGACGCCCTCCCGGCGCGTGGGGCGCTGGGCTCCCGGCTGCGTGACCATGTGGATTCCGGTCGGGTCCGGCTGCTCACGGGCTTCTCCGTCCACGCGCTCACCCCGACCGACGGCCGAGTCGCCGTCGTCGTCCGCCACGTTGACGGCACCAACGAGTCCATCACCGTCGACCGGATTGTTGCGGCCACCGGCTTCCGCCCCGACCATGCCATCGCCGCCGAACTGCGCCTGGACCTCGACCCGATCATGGGCGCTACCCGCGCGCTCGCTCCACTGATCGACCCCAACGAGCACTCCTGCGGCACGGTGCCCCCGCACGGCGTGGACGAACTCGCCCACCCTGAGCCCGGCTACTACGCCGTCGGTATGAAGAGCTACGGCCGCGCGCCCACCTTCCTCATGGCCACCGGCTACGAGCAGGTCCGCTCCGTCGTCGCCGCTCTCGCCGGCGACTGGGCCGCCGCCCGCGACGTCCAGCTCGACCTGCCCGAAACCGGCGTGTGCAACAGCAACCCCGTCGACTCCACCGGCAGCGGCGGCTGCTGCGAGCCCGCCCCGACCACCGCGGCTGCCGGCCGGGGCCTGGCGACCGGCATCTCCGGTGGACTGCTGTCCGCGCCGCTGGCCCTGGTCACCCTCGACGCCGCTGGCGACGGCCAGACCGGCGGCTGCTGCGCCGGTTGATGCCCGATCACCGCCTCAGGTGCCCGCCGACCACACGTTCGGCGGGCACCACGCGCGGGATGTTAGGTTCTCGGCGTGGCCTCACCCCTTACCAAGAATATTGTCGCCGAACGCACCGCGCTGATCGTCGTCGACCTGATGCCGCGAATTGTCGAGCAGGACATGGGCCCGCACAAGGGCGCCGACGTGGTGGCCCGAGCGAGTCGCCTGGTGACAGCGTTCCGCCAGGCAGGCGGCACTGTGGTGCTGGTCCGCGTGGATCGGCCCAACGTCGCCGAGCAGCCGCCCGGCAGCGGGTTCGTCCCGGAGATGGAGCCGCAGCCCGGCGACATCGCCGTGGTGAAGCACACCGTCGGCGCGTTCTACGGCACGGGCCTGGCCGATCGGCTGCGGGAGCGCGGCGTGAGCACAGTGGTCATGACCGGGCTCGCGACGACGATGGGCGTGGAGTCCACCGCTCGCGCCGCATCCGATCACGGATTTGAGGTCATCTTCGCCGCGGACGCGATGAGCGGCATGACGGCCGCCGAGCACGAGCATGCGCTGACGGTGGTCCTGCCCCGCTTCGGTGAGGTCATCACCACCGGTGAGGTGCTCGACCGGCTCGGTTGAACCGCCTGCGACCGGCTGCGGTCAGCGACGGGTGGACGACCTCGCGGGCGAAGCGTCCGCCTGCCCGCACGCGTGTCGTAGCAACCGGAGTTGGCCGATCTCGGCGGCATTCTTCATCAGCTCGGCGTTCAACCAGGCGATCATGTGGGCGACGGTGTGCTCGGGGTCGTTCTGCCACGGGAACGGCGCGACACCGTCGAGGTCGGCCTCGCTGAGCCGGTCGAGCACCGCCAACCATTCGGTACGGAGATCACGCAGCCACGCCACCGCCTTGTCGCCGTCACCGGGCCAGCGGATCTCGGTACGCTCCCGTGGCGTGCGCGCCTGGGCGTGGTCGATGGCGACGGTCCACCACCAGCCGATGTGCCAGGTGATCCACCCGATGGTCGGAACGGGGATCGGGTCGGGTTCGGCGTCCGCCCAGTCCGGCGTCCACTCGCCGTCGGCGTCCGGGCGGACCGTCCAGCAATGCGCGGCGGGCTCCCAGAGGAAGTCCGCCGGCTCCAGCCGTTCCAGGTGGTATTCGAACAGCGACCAGGTCAGGTCGAACTGCCAACGCAGCAAGCCACGACGGGATACCGGCACCACGAGACCTTGCCACACCCGCATGTTCCGGGTCGAACGGCTTTCCGTCGTCACCCAGTGGGCGGCGAGTGGGGCCCGGCCCGGTGGAGAATCGTTTGCGCCGGTGACCCGCTGTGGGCCATAGTCGCTCCATGATCTCTTCACGGAAGGGCGGCGACGCCCTGGCGCGATGAGCGCCTCCGCGCGGCGCGACGACGCCGCGAAATCGCCACAGGCCGTCCGCAGCGGCAACCCTCGCGACCTGTGGCAGCAGGCCATTCAGATCCGCCAGGAATGGCTCGATCACGGACTGTCCACACAGCCGGCTGACAAGCCGACGGCCGAACGCTGCCTGACCGCCATCTACGCCAGGGCGTCGCGGCCGCGACCCCGGTTCGAATGGGTCGACTCGCCGGACAAGGCGCGCTCCCTGTTCACCGGCTGGCCCACCCTCGATCAACTCTACGAGTGGATCCGGGCGCCCCGTCCACGAGGGGCACCACCACTGGCAAGCGATCTCGCCATGGTCGCCTCCCAGCTGCGCGGCGCACTGAGCGCGGGCGTCACGCACGCCGACCCCGAGCTGTCACCCGTGCGTACGAACAAGACCAAGGAGCCATGGCCCGAACTGGCGCCGCTACCCGCGCTCGACAGCGGCGTTCCGCTCGCTGTCGTGCTGCACCAGGGCGTACGCACGGCGCTGCACCGCAGCCTCGCGTCCGGGTATTACCTACCCGTACGCGCGGCACTGGCCGACAACGGTCCGGTGCCCGTGTGCTGGTACGGGCAGCAGGATGCGTCGTGGATCGCCTACTACGACACGCTGCGTCGACTCGGCCTTGCCCGGTACGGGCCGGACGAGGCCGAACATCTCGACGTCTGGGCCGGCCTGGCCCGTTCCTGTGGCTGGTGGTGGCCCGGCGAGGACGTCTGTGTCGTGGTGGACCGGCCCCAGGCGATCCGGACCGAGCCGGTCTCCGGAACAGTGCACGAGCAGATCCGGCTGCAACCTCGCGGTGTGCGCTACCGGGACGGCTGGCAACCACTCCTGAGAATGTGACGTGAGTCGACAGCCGGCCGGGACGGCCCGTCAGTCCCGGCCGGCGCGCTCCACGTCCCGCGATCCCGCCGGTTCGTCACCGCGCAGGGGGCCGGCGCTGATCGACGCGATCAGGTAGTGGTCCGGCGGACGTCTCGGTCGCCGATGATGTAGATCCTCACCGAATCCGCCCGACCCTCGTTTCGAGTGGGGGCCGCTCCTCCCCAAGGCGGAGGCGGCCTCCGACGGCTGCTTCGACCGTTACGAGAGAGGTGTGGGGAACCGCTGCCAGACCCGGTGCGTGGCCATCAGCTGCCGTACGGCCGTGAGCACGTCCATGGCCGAGCCGCCTGCGACAACCCCCTCGCCGCCGGCCACGCCGGTCTGCTCCAGCACGTCGGTGCCGGCGCCCCAGGCTCCGATCGCCTTGGCGTGCCGCCAGCACTCCTCGACCAGCAGCGGTATCCGGGGGTCCACCGGGCTCGCCGCGCCGGTCTTGGCATCCCGTACGGGCAGTGCGTCCGGAGCCGGGGCCGGTGCGCCGGCCAGCAGGAGCGCGTCGAACTCGACGGAACGAGCGGTGGCGAAGGTTCGCTGCACCGCCAGGTCGCCCACCATGCCGCCGTGCGGGGCGATCAGGAGCGGCACCATGTCGGCGGCGAACACGGCTCGGCGCACCTGGTCGACGCTGTCGAGGTCGCCTTCCGGGTCGATCACGATGCCGATCGTGCGGCCGTCGGCCGGCCACTCCCGGCCGAGCTGGGAGAGCGCCGGGCTCGGCGTGACGTCGGCGAGCGGCTCGGTCGGCTCGGGTACGGGCAGGCCCAGGCCGGCGGCGACCTGGGCGCAGAGCACGGGGTCGATGTTGGCCAGGCAGCGCAGCTGGCGTTCCTTGATCGCCTGGTGGTGGCACTTGCCGAGTTCGAAGGTGTAGGCGCCGACGATGTGTTCCTTCTCCACCGGCGACATGCTCAGCCAGAACAGGCGCACCTGGCTGTAGTGGTCGTCGAAGGACGCCGGGTTGGCCCGGATCTTGGGTGCCTCGGAGACCGTGACCGGCACGTCGACGAATGCGTGCTTGGCGTCACCGGCGCGGAAGGGGTTGCCGCCGTCGAGGGAGTTGGGTCGGTAGGGGGCGACTCCAGCGTGGACGGCGTTCTGGTGGAAGCCGTCGCGGAGCATGTCGTTGACGTCGGCGTGCGGGCGGTTGATCGGGATCTGGGAGAAGTTCGGGCCGGCCAGCCGGGTGAGCTGCGTGTCGATGTACGAGAACAGCCGGCCCTGCATCAGCGGGTCGTTGGTGGCGTCGATGCCCGGTGGCAGGTGACCCACGTGGAAGGCGACCTGTTCGGTCTCGGCGAAGAAGTTGGTGGGCGTCCGGTTGAGCACCAGCCTGCCGACCCGCTGCACCGGTGCCAGTTCCTCGGGCACGATCTTGGTCGGGTCGAGCAGGTCGATCCCGGCGAAGGTCTCCTCCGGGGTGTCGGGGAGGACCTGGATGCCGAGTTCCCACTCCGGGTAGGCGCCGGCCTCGATCGCGTCGTACAGGTCACGGCGGTGGAAGTCCGGGTCGATGCCGCCGAGCAGCTGCGCCTCCTCCCAGGTGAGGGAGTGCACGCCGAGCTTCGGCTTCCAGTGGAACTTGACCAGCGCCGTCTCCCCGGCCTCGTTGACCAGCCGGAAGGAGTGCACCCCGAAGCCCTCCATCATCCGGAACGACCGGGGAATGCCCCGGTCTGACATGGTCCACATGGTGTGGTGCTGGGCCTCGGTGTGCAGGGAGACGAAGTCCCAGAAGGTGTCGTGGGCGGTCTGGGCCTGGGGGATCTCCCGGTCGGGGTGCGGCTTGGCGGCGTGGATGACATCGGGGAACTTGATGGCGTCCTGGATGAAGAAGACGGGAATGTTGTTGGCGACCAGGTCGAAGGTGCCCTCGTCGGTGTAGAACTTGGTCGCGAAGCCGCGGGTGTCGCGGACCGTGTCGGCCGACCCACGGGACCCGACGACGGTGGAGAACCGGACGAAGACCGGCGTCTCCCTGCCCTTCTTCAGGAAGCCGGCCCGCGTGACCCCTTCGGCGGTGCCGTACGCCGTGAACAGGCCGTGCGCCCCGGCGCCCCGCGCGTGAACGACGCGCTCGGGGATACGCTCGTGGTCGAAGTGGGTGATCTTCTCGCGCAGGTGGTGGTCCTGGAGCAGCACCGGGCCGCGCGGCCCGGCCTTGAGGGAGTGGTCGGTGTCGCGGAGCCGGGCTCCCTGGGAGGTGGTGAGGAAGGCTCCCTGCTGAGCGTCCGCGGCAGCCGGCGCGCCGGTCTTCGCGCCGGTCGCCGTACGGGTCTCCGGGGAGCCCTGCTCGGCCTTCGGCGGCAGCGGATCCCGGGGCCGGGTCGGCTCGTCGACTGGCGGCGGGGCACTGCCCGGCACACCGGGAACGTCCGGGGTGAGGGCATCCGCCACCTTCTCCTTGGCCGGCTCGACCGCGTCCCTCACGGCCTTGGCGGGTTTGCTGGAATCCATAGGACGGGTACCTCCACGAAGCAACGCAAGCCGACCTTCCGGTTCTACCCGTCGAGGAGCACCGAAAACGGGTAAACGTCGCCGAACCCGATGAAAGCCGGTGTCGCCTCCCGTACCGTCACCGAGGTGGAACGGGTGACCCGTACGGAAGTGGCCGGCGCGGCGTTCGGCGACCTGGAACTCGTGCACGCCTTCACCGGGCCGATGCCGACCGGGGTGAGTGTCTCGCACACCGGCCGGATCTTCGTCAACTTCCCGAAGTGGGGCGACGAGGTGCCCGCCACCGTCGTCGAGTTGCGCGACGGTGCCGAGGTGCCCTTCCCGGACCAGGCCTGGAACGAGCCGTCCGGCGACGACGACACCGGGGCGTTGGTGTCGGTGCAGAGCGTTGTCGTCGACCCCGCCGACCGGCTCTGGATCCTCGACACCGGCAGCCCGATGTTCCGACCCACCAGACCCGGCGGGCCGAAACTGGTCCGGGTCGACCTGGACACCGACGCCGTGGCGCAGGTCATCACCTTCCCGGCCGACGTCGCGCTGCCCAGCACCTACCTCAACGACGTACGATTCGACCTCCGACGCGGAGAAGCCGGGATCGCCTATATCACCGACTCCTCGGACTCCGGCCCCAACGGGCTGATCGTGGTCGACCTGTCCAGTGGCGTCTCCTGGCGGCGGCTGCACGAGCACCCGTCCACCAAGGCGGAGCCGCTGAGCGCCTTCCGGCCAGTGGTGGAGGGCCGGCCCTTCCTCGAACGCCCCGCCGACGGCGACCCGAAACCGGTGACCATGGGGTGCGACGGCATCGCGCTCGCCGCCGACGGTGCCCGTCTCTACTACTGCCCCCTGGCCTCCCGCCGCTGGTACAGCGTCGCCGCCGACGCCCTCGCCGACCGCGCCGTCAGCGACGACGAGGTAGCGGCGACCGTGGTGGACGAGGGGGACAAGGGCGGCGGCTCCGACGGGCTGGAGACCGACGACGCCGGCCGGCTCTATCTCACCTCCTACGAGCACGACGCGGTGCTGCGGCGCAATCCGGACGGACAGTTCGAGACGGTGGTGCACGATCCCCGGTTGCTCTGGCCGGACACCATGTCGATCGCCAACGACGGTCGCCTCTACGTCACCGCCAACCAACTGCACCGGCAGGCCAAGTACCAGCGCGGACAGGATCTGCGACGCAAGCCGTACGCCCTGTTCCGCACCCGGATCGACGCTGGTCCGGTGCTGCTGCGGCCCTGATGCCCGCGCCCACCGGCCGCACCCGTCCGGGAAGTGGTCGGCCTGCCCGGCGGTGGGTTGTCGCCGGTCGCAGTCCCGCGTGGATCAGCGCTGGTGGGCTTCCCGCCAGTCCCGTACGGCGTCCCGCATCCGGTCGAAGATCGCCACCGGCGGCCCGACCAGCATGTTGCCTGCCGCGGACTCCCCTGCCTGCGAGTGGGGGCGGGTCGGCGCGGTGGCTTCCGCGGCGCGGACGGCACCGGCCATGCGGCGCAGGGTGTTCGCGTCGGTGTTGCGGCGCAGGGCGGGAAACTCCTCCTTCTCCTCGTGCGTGGCGTGATCCAGGACCGCCCGTTCGAACTCGGCGAACTTGGCGTCGAACCCCGGCCCGTCCACGCCGAGGTCGTACAGGTCGGCCAGGACGTGCTTGGCCTCGGCCTCCTCGTGCAGGCGGGCGTCGACCACGGCGTCGCCGGCGTCGTCCCGCGCGGAGGGGTGCACGACCTGCTCCTCGGCGCTCTCGTGCACGGCGAGAAGCCGGACGAGCTGCTGGAAGGCCTCTCGCTTCTGCTCGCTGTCCCGGGCCGCCTTGACCCGGGTGAACAACGACTTGATCTCGTTGTGCTGGCTGAGCAGCAGGTCGATGACGTCCTGCTTCTGCGCCGCTGCCGTCACGGTGGACCTCCCGGCTGTCGAGGTTGGGACAGTGGCGAGGTACCCGGCCCGTGCCACCTGTACGCCTGCCGGGTGCCGTCGGCTCGCGAACGGTGAAACCACCGGCATGATCCCGACGCCACCCGGTCGGGCGGATCAGGCAAGCAGCGGCAGGCCGGCGGCGAGGCTGGCCACCCCGAACAACACCTGCCCGTCCGGCCTCGGCGGGGCCTTGGTCGACTCCGTGTGCGGTATGTGGTGGTCTCAGCGGGCCTGGTGACCACCGTTTGCGGCACATGGAGTTGATCACGGAGCTTTCAGGGTGAGTACCTCAAGGGCCTGCTCGGAGGTTGCCTGTCCTGCCAGGTCGTAGGCGGACCGCACGGGGGTGCGAAAGCGAAACATTCCCACAACTAGACTCCCGCGGGTGGACGAAACCACCATCATTCCCGCCGTACCCGAACCACCCCCGGTCTTCGTCGACCCGAGCGGGCGGCGGCGGCGGTGGCTGCGCCGCCTGGCGTACGGCTTCGGCGCGCTCGGTGTCGGCTACACGGTGATGGTGGGGGTGAGCTTCGCCGGCGGTCCGGCGCGTCCCGAGACCATCCTGCCCTTCATCGAACCCTCGGCGAGCCCGGCCTGGCAGCCGCCCCCCACCCTCGCGCCCGACGGGTCGCCCACCGTCCGTGCCTCCGCCACGCCTTCGTCCCGGCCCGCCTCGCTCCGCACCGGCACGACACCCCGTAGCTCCGCGTCGCCCAAGCCGAGTGGGTCCCGCGCCTCCGCCCCGGCCACCACCCCCAAGTCGCGGACCTCGTCCCCGAAGCCCAGGCCGCATTCGCCGGAGCCCGCGTCGCCGGGCCCGACCGGGTACGGGCGTGCCGGTGAGTAACCACCGCGGTGCGCGGCTGGCCGCGCCGCCCCGTCATCAGGCCCGCCGGACGTACCGGCGCATCGTGCCCCGTCCCAGTTGGACGGTTCTCGCGATGGTGCTCGTACTGCTCGGGGGGTTGCTCTTCGTCGAGGCGTACGCCAACGCCGCCTTCGTGCCCGATCACAAGGCCACCTCCGGAGGCCAGAGCCGGGTGCCCGCCGAGGTACGCGACGGCGGCCCCATCCTCAACGTCGGCGCCGACGGGCGTACCCAGTCGCACCGCCTGCCGCCGCGCACCCTGGCGCTGACCTTCGACGACGGGCCCGATCCACGCTGGACACCGGAGGTGCTTCGGGTGCTGGACCGGCACCAGGTGAAGGGGACCTTCTTCGTCCTGGGCACCCAGGTCGCCCGGCATCCCGAGCTGGCCAGGAAGATGGTGGCGGCCGGACACGAGCTCGGCGTGCACACGTTCACCCACGCCAACCTCGCCGACCTCCCCACCTGGCGACGCCAGCTGGAGTACGAGCAGACCCAGTTGGCGATCGCCAGCGCCACCGGGGTCCGGACCTCCCTGCTGCGCTTCCCGTACTCGTCACACGCCGACGCCTACACAGACGGGGACTGGCCGCTGCTGCGGCAGGCCGGTGAGCTGGGCTACCTCACGGTGGTCAACGACGTCGACAGCCGCGACTGGGCGAAACCCGGCATCGAGACGATGATCGCGAACGCCACGCCGCCGGGCTACGCGGGAGCCATCTCGCTGTGGCACGACGCCGGCGGCGACCGGTCGGGTACGGTCGCCGCCCTCGACCGGTACATCCCGCTGATGAAGGAGCGCGGTTACCGCTTCACCACGGTGACGGAGGGGCTGAACCTCGCGCTCGCCGACGCGGGCGTCGTGGTGGCGGGGCACACCCCGGCCATGCCCGCCGAGCGCTGGCGGGGCGACGTGCTGGCGCTCGCGGTGCGCGGTGCCGATGCCATGTTCAGCGTCTTCGGCGCGCTCTTCGTGATCGTCGGGGTGCTCACCCTCGGACGTACCGTCCTGCTGTTCCTGCTCGCCCTGCGGCACGCCAGACGGCGCCGGCGTCACGACTGGTCATGGGGTCCACCGGTGACCGAACCGGTCTCGGTGGTCGTCCCGGCGTACAACGAGAAGGAGGGCATCGCCGCGGCGGTGCGCTCCCTGGCCGGCGGTGACCACCCGGGCGGAATCGAGGTCATCGTGGTGGACGACGGATCCACCGACGGCACCGCCGACATCGCCGAGGCCCTCCGGCTGCCGAACGTCCGGGTGGTACGCAAGCCGAACGGGGGCAAACCGAGCGCGTTGAACACCGGCGTCGCGTTGGCCCGGTTCAACCTGATCGTCATGGTGGACGGGGACACCATCTTCGAGCGCGACTCGGTCCGGCGACTGGTCCAGCCGTTCGGCGATCCCCGGGTGGGTGCCGTGGCCGGCAACGTCAAGGTGGGCAACCGGGGCAGCCTGATCGCCAAGTGGCAGCACATCGAGTACGTCATCGGGTTCAATCTGGACCGCCGCCTGTACGAGACGCTGCGGTGCATGCCCACCGTCCCGGGCGCGATCGGCGCGTTCCGCCGCCAGGCGCTCACCCAGGTGGGCGGGATGACCGACGAGACGCTGGCCGAGGACACCGACATCACCATGGCGCTGGGCCGGGCCGGCTGGCACGTGGTGTACGAGGAGACGGCCCGGGCGTGGACCGAGGCGCCGGCCACCGTCGGACAACTGTGGAAGCAGCGGTACCGCTGGAGCTACGGAACCATCCAGGCGATGTGGAAGCACCGGCGTTCGGTCCTCGACCACGGCGCCTCGGGCCGGTTCAGCCGGCGCTGCCTGGCCTTCCTGGCGGTGTACGGGGTCCTGCTGCCGCTCAGCGCACCGGTGATCGACCTGCTCGCCGTGTACGGCCTGCTCTTCCTCGACCGGACGGAGACCGTGCTGGCCTGGCTGGCGATGCTCGGCCTGCAGTTCGTCACCGCGATCACGGCGTTCCGCCTGGACCGGGAGAAGCTCGGCGTGCTCTGGGCGCTTCCGCTGCAGCAGTTCGCCTACCGGCAACTGATGTACCTGGTGCTGCTCCAGTCGGTGATCACCGCGTTCACCGGCGGACGGCTGGGCTGGCAGAAGCTGCGCCGGACCGGGCTGGCCCCGCCGGCACACGGCCGAGCCTGATCGGCGTCAGCCGGCCGCGTTGCGGGCCAGCGCGAGGGCGTACTCGGGCCACCAGTCCCCGCGCTCCGGTTCGCCGGGGCGGCAGGCGCCGTCGGACTCGCCCGGGTACTTGATCCAGAGCAGCGCGTCGACCCGGTCGAGGCCGGGGGCGTCGGTGGGTTCCTCGCCGAGTGCCCGGCCCGGCGGGTTGCACCAGCTCGGTGCGCCGTCCACGGTGGCGCCGGCGGCCGGGCCGTTGCCGTTGCGGCTCGTGTCGATGACGAACCGGACATCGCCGCCGAGGGCGTCGGACAACCGGTGGCCGTAGCGGACGTTGTCCTGCGTACGGATGAAGTTGGCGACGTTGAGCGCGAAGCCGTCGGCGTCGCCGACGCCGGCCTGGCGCAGGGCCGTGGCCAGCGACGCCGTGTTGCTGATCCATCCGGGGTGCCCGGCGTCCAGATAGACCCGGGCCGTGCCGGTGCTCTTGAGGACGGCGACCGCGTCGCGCAGCAGCAGGAGCCGTTTCTTGAGGTCGCGGACGCACCGCGCCACGGCGTCCGGGACCGCGCCGGGTTCGAGGACCACGGTGACCGGCCTGCCCTTGATCCCGCCGGCCAGCTCCCGGATCCATTGCTGGTACTCCTGGCCGGTCTCGGCTCCCCCCGAGTCCTGCCGGCCGCAGTCCCGGTCCGGCACGTTGTGGATGACCAGGACCGGCGTCTGGCCCGCGAGCGCCGCCCGGGCCAGGTACGAATCGACCTCCTCGCGGACCGGGGCGTCGCTGCTGACCAGCCACTTCGCGCTCGGGCGGGTGCTGATCAGGCGGAGCGTCTCCGCGTCGGCGGCCCGGCCGGCGCGCTCCCACCGGTCGACCTCCTGAGCGGCCTCGCTGTCCGGGTCCACGTAGAAGACCGGTGGCGGCGGTGGCGGCGAGAACGGCGCGGAGCTGTCGGCGGCGCGTTCCGGAGCGGCGCCGCCGCAGCTCGCCAGCAACGCGGTCAGTACGACCCCGGCCGGCACCAGAGCCCAGCGGCGCCGCCCGGGGCGGTAGACGGTGCGAACCACGGCGGTCAGGCTACCGGCGTCCGCGGCGACGGTCAGGAGGCGGCTCCCCGGATCTCCGGGACGTCGACGTGGCAGCGGCGGTTTCCCACCGGGTGCCGTCAGCCGGCTGGTCGGTGGTCGTCCAGTGACCGACGAGATCGGCGTACAGGGGCGACGTCCTGGTCAGTTCCGGGTCGGTGCCGAGGTGATGCCGGTCGCCGTCGAGCACCAGCACCCGGTCGGCCCGCCGCGCGGAGCTGATCCGGTGGGCGACCACGATGAGCGTGCCGGGTCGCGCCGCGAACGCCGCCTCGGTCCGCGCCTCGGTCGCCGGGTCGAGGTTGGCGGTGGCCTCGTCGAGGATGACGATCCGGGCGGGGGAGAGGTACACCCGGGCCAGCGCGATGAGCTGGCGTTCCCCCGTGGACAGGTCCGGACCGCCCGCGCCGATCTGGGCGTCGAGCCCGCCGAGCCGGCGCAGCACCGGCGCCAGACCGACGGCCTCGGCAGCGGCGGCCAACTCGTCGTCCGTCGCCTCCGGGGCGAGGTAGCGCAGGTTCTCCCGGACCGTACCGGCGAACACGTACGCCTCCTGCGGGACCAGCGCGATCCTGCGGCGCAGGTCGCTCGGGCAGGCCTCCCGGACGTCGACGCCGCCGACGGTGACCGTGCCCAGATCGGCGGGGAACAGCCCCGCCAGCAGCCCGGCGAGGGTCGACTTGCCGATTCCGCTTGGGCCGACCACGGCGAGATGGCTGCCCTCGGGCAGGTCGAGGGAGAGGTCGCGGACCACCGGGGCGGAGTGCGGCCCGTACGCGAAGGTCAGGTCGCGTACCACCAGGTCGTAGCGGGCGGTGAGCCGGCGCGCGCCCCCGCCCGGCTCGGGCGGCGGGGGCACACTCTCGGCCAGTCGGCGGAGGTTGACCACCAGGGTCAGGCCGGCGCTGCTGACCACGCCCACCAGCCCGCGCAGCGCCGGTTCGAGACTCACCGACAGGTAAGTGGCCGCGCCGACGGTCTCGGCCAACGTCAACCGCCCCGTACGGAGCAGCCACGGCGCGGTGAGCAGGAGGACCAGCAGGGGCAGCTGCCCACCGAGGAAGACGACCAGCCCGCGCCAGGCGTTCGCGCGTGCCAGGGCCCGTTCCAGGGCGACCTGGCGGTCGACCGCCTCCTGGAGATGGGCGATCGCCCGCCGTTCGCCCCCGCAGGCGATCACGTCCCGCAGCCCGTCGAAGACCTGTCCGGCCCGGTGGGCGACCTCCTCCTCGGCGGCCAGCACGGCCCGGTACCGGCCGGCCAGATTGGGCAGCAGGAACGCGAAACAGCCGACGGCGAGGACGACGAGCGAGGCGGTCAGCGCCGCGGTGACCGGAGCGAGGACAGCGAGCCCGACCAGTACCGCGACGAACGTGAACGCGATCCGGCGTACCTGGCGCAGCAGCCCGAACAGGGCGGTGCGGACCGCCTCGACCTGTTCGGTGAGTCGGACCACGCCCGCGGTGCCGGCCGGGCGGCCGACGCCGGCGGCGGCCCGCACCGTACCGGTCACCACCGCGGTGACGAAGGCGTCGCGTACGGGCTCGACCACCGACGCCAGCCAGGGGTACAGCTGGCGGGTGCCGACCACACCGATCGCGGTGCCGACGAGGAGCAGCGCGAGCAGGGCGGAGCCGGTCGCCACGTCGCCGGCCAGGTACCGGTCGATGGCAGCGGCCACCACCAGGCCGGACGCCAGCGCCGGCACCGCCTCGACCAGCGACCACAGCGCGATGCGGACCAGGGCCCGGCGGTGACGCAGTATCTCCCGGACGAGCAGGGCCGGCCCGGGCCGGGCGGTTGGTGTGGCGCTCGCGGCGAACGCGCTCATTCCGATCTCCGTTCGGCTGCGCCGGCCGCGAAAACGGACCGGTACTCGGGATGGTCCGCCCACAGCCGGCCGTGCGGCCCGACCGCCCGGATACGGCCGCCCTCCAGCCAGGCCACCGTGTCGGCCCGGGCCGCCGTCGCCGCCCGATGGGCGACCACCAGTCGGGTACGACCGGCCAGCCCGCTGGTGAGGGCGGCGGTCACCCGGGCCTCGGTGGCGGTGTCCAGGCTGGACGTGGCGTCGTCGAGGATCATGATCCGGCCGCCGTGCGCCACCGCCCGGGCCAGGCCGAGCCGCTGTAGTTCCCCTCCGGAGAGCGGGACCTGGCTCAGCGGTGTGTCGAATCCGGCCGGCAGCCGCTCGACGAAGTCCGTGGCCTGGGCGATCCGGGCGGCCCGTTCGCCGTCCTCATCGGCCGCGTCGGGTCGGCCGTAGGTGATCGCGTCCCGAACGGTGTCGCCGAGCAGCACCGGCTGGTCGAACGCGTAGCCGATGTCTCCCCGCAGGCCGGCCGGGGTGACCCGGTCGACCCGGACGCCGTCGATCCGTACCTCCCCCTCGTCGGGGTCGACCAGGCGCCCGGCCACCATGGCCAGGGTGGTCTTGCCGGCGCCCGACGGGCCGACCAGGGCGACCGTCGCGCCGGCCGGTACGTCGAGGTCGACCCGGTCGAGGATGCGGTGCCCGTCGTGGGTGACGCTGACCTGACGCAGGCTGAGCCGGCCGGGCCCGGTGGCGGGCAGTCGATCCAGCAGCGTCGTGCCGGGCGGCGCCGCTCGGCCGCGCGGCCGTTCGTCGAGTATTTCGGTGACGCGTCCCGCGTTGGCCTGCGCGTGGGCGAGGTAGGCCAACGTGTCGGACTGGTAGAGGAAGCCGAGCGCGAACCCGAGGTACAGCGACGCGGCCAGGAACTCGCCCGGGGTGATCCGACCCTGCACCAGCCCGAAACCGGCGATGCCGAGCACCAGGGTCCGCAGCCCGGTGAGGACCACGTCGAGTTGCCAGGAGATGTCGCGTTGCACCCGCCACGTCTGGTGGCCGGTTCGGGCCAGCGCCGGCAGCGGCGCCAGCACCCGGGCGATCTCGCGATCCGCGGTGCCCGAGGCGCGGATGGTACGGATGCCGGCCAGGGTGTCTGTGAGTCGGGCCGCGATGTCGCCCTGGTGGCGCAGGTAGTCGCCGTACCGGCCGCGTACCTGTCGCATCAGCACCCGGAGCAGCCCGACGGCGGGGGCCACCCCCAGCAGGAACGCGGCCCCGAGCCACCAGTCGATGACGGTGAGCGCGATCAGGCCGCCGAGCGAGGCGGCGGTCTCGACAGCCACGGTGATCAGCGACGGCACGCCCCGGGCCCCGGCCGCGGTGTTGCCGGTCAGCCGGGTGAGCAGGTCGCCGGTGTGGTGCCCGGTGCGGCCGGGAACGCCCAGGCGGAACAGGTGCCGGGTGAACCGGTGCCGAAGCCGGGCGGCGATGCGGGTGACGGCGCGGGTCTCCGTCACCCGGTCCATCGCCTCGATCAGTACCCGGATCGCGATCAGGCCGGCCAGCAGCACGAGGGCGCTGCCCGGTGCACCTCCGCCGGTCACCCTGTCGATGGCGGTGGCGGCGGCCGAGGGCAGCGCCAGGGTCACCGCGACGCCGGACACCGCCCAGATCGCGGTGCCGGCGATCGAGGCCGGCGCGAGCGCCACCAGCCGCGCCAGGCTACTGCCGGTGAGCTGGCGCAGCAGGTCGCGGGGCGCCCCGATCCGGATGGCCACGTCGTCCCCCGATGCTCAGCGCGCGGTCTGGGCGAGGTACGCCGGCCGGCGTTCGATGCGTGACCGGACCAGGGGGTCACCGAAGTGCTGGTCGATCACGCGGGTGGCCTCGGCCCACTCCCGCATGGTGCGCGCGGGTCCGAGTGCCCCGGTCACCACCGGGTCGGTCCAGCGGTCGGCGCTGCGTCGCCACAGCACCGTCGGGTCCTCGGTCAACAGGCTGCCGACCGTGCCCTCGTAGATCGGCATGGCACGGACCGCGCCGTCGGGCTCGACCTGCATGAACGGGTAGAGCCCACGGGCGATGTGCTCCGGATGCACCTGCAACAGCCGGTTGTCGGTGACACCGACCGTCACCGTCGACGGCGCCAGTGCGCGGAGCCGGTCCGTGGTGGCCGGCTCCGTCAACTCGTCCGCCAACTCGTCGGTGAGCAACTCGGCGTCGACGAAACTCGGCCGGCTGGCCAGGCCGATCGGCATCGCGGCGCCGAACCACAGGAACCCCAGGCCGGGAAACTGCCGGGTGGCCCAGGTGCAGAGCGCGTCGAGCTGGTCGAAGTTGCTGCGTACCACGGTGCAGTCCACCCCGAACTCGGCGACCCGGCTGCCGGCGGCGCGGAGCCGGGCCGCCTCGTGGTCCAGCCGGGTCAGGGTGGCCGTCGCCCGGGTGAAGGAGCCGCTGCGACCCCGGATGCGGTCGTGTACCGTCGCGGTCGCCCCGTCAACGCTCACGTTGACCCGGTCGACCGAGGTCAACAGGTCGGCCGCGAGAGCCGAGTCCATGGACCAGCCGGCCGTGTACAACGCCACCGAGATCCCGGCCGCCCGGATGCGCCGGGCCAGATCGAGGATCCCCGGTACGACCAGCGGTTCCCCACCGGCCAGGGTGATCCAGCCGGGGCGAAGGGAGATCAGCGCGTCGGTGACCCGGTACAGGTCGTCCAGGCCCAGCTGACGGCTCGGGCGCCGGCCGGACTCGGAGTAGCAGTGGGTGCAGCGCAGCGGGCAGGCGTAGGTGATGTCCCACACCACGTCGGTCGGTCTGGCAGGAACGCTCATCGGATCTTCCTCGGTTCGGACCCGGCCGGGCGCGGTGCGGGGCGCGTGTCGCGCCCCGCACCGCCACTCCACCGGTCAACTGTTGGCGGAATGGACCCGGGACCGTCAGCAGGTCCGGGTGCAGTTGGACTCGGTGCACGAGGTCGGGCCACACGGGAAGAGAGCGACCTCGTCGTCGGCGGGCAGCAGCTGCAGCGCCTCGACGTCGATCTCCATCTCCATCTCGATCTCCATACGATCACCTCCTCTCCGGCGTAGTCGCGGGCACCACGGCCGGGATCGGCGTGGGCGACTCGGTGCCTTCCCGCAGGAAGGCGGCAACGGTGCCGCGGAGCGCGTCGGCGTGTCGGCCGAAGAACGGGTCGTGACCCACCCCGGGCAGCTCCAGGTACGTCACCGGGGCGCCGGCGCGGCGCATCAGCCGGTGCAGGGTCCGGGACTGCTCGACCGGAATGACCTCGTCGGCGCTGCCGTGCACCAGCAGCAGCGGCACCCGGCGTGGATGGAGCCGGGTCAGATCGCGGGGGCCGTGCTCGTCGGCCCACTCCGTGGCACCACCGAGCCGGTCGATCATCCGGCGCACCGGCGCCGACGCCTCGGCGTGCAGCCGCCGTCCGCTGAGGAACGGCGCGACCGCCACGCAGCGGTGCCAGAGACCGGGTCGGCAGGCGGCGGCGAGCACCGCCAGGAAGGCTCCGTAGCTCACCCCGTACAGCGCCGGAGGTGGCGTGCCAGGCGGTTGGGCCGCGCGTACCTGCTCGGCCACCGCGATGACATCCGCCAGGTCGGGGCCACCCCACGCGTCCTGGATCGCCCGCCGGTGGCGGGTCCCGTACCCGACGCTGCCCCGCTGGTTGGGCGCGACGATCGTGAACCCGGCGGCGTGCAGATACTGGGCCAGTGGGTCGAACCCGAGGTCCCATGCCGACTCCGGACCACCGTGCAGCGCGAGCAGCGCGGGTGCCGGGCCGGCCGGGTCGCCGTAGACGACGGCCTCGATCTCGCCGGCCGGGCCGGCGAACCGTTCCAGCCGTGCGTCGGACCACGGGCGTGGGCCGGCCGCCGGGGTACGGAACCGAGCCCGGTGGCCGGTGCCGGCGGTCGGCACGGTGAGCAGGCCGGGCGGTGACGCCGGCGCGGAGAACGGCACGTTCAGCGCGGTGGCCGTCCAGCCGCCCACCGCGCCGAGGCGGCCGGCGGAGGGCAGCTCGACCGGGTCGCTCCGGTCGGCCGCCAGGTCGTGCACCAGCAGCGCCGAGCGGGCGCGGCCGGTCACCGCGACGGCGACCCGGGGGCCGTCCGGCGCGAGCGCCAGCGGTACGACCCGGCCCGGGACCTGGTTGAGCCGGTCGGCCGGGTGGGTCGGGCCGAGTCCGTGCCGGGCGGCCCAGGCCAGCCGGAGGCGCCCGGGTGGGCCGCTGGCGTACAGGACGATGCCGGTGGCGGGGTTGGCCAGCAGCAGGTGGGCCGGCTGGTGGCCGGCGACGGGCAGCGGTTCGACCTGTGCCGGCTCGCTCAGGTCGAGGGCGGCGGGCCGGATGCCGTCGGTGGTGTGGTGGGTGATGCCGAGCCGGAGCGGATGCGGGCCCAGCCAGGCTGCGCCGCCGATCCGACCGGGTAGCACCGCGATCTCGTGGACGCCGTCGGCGGTGATCCGCCACAGGGTGGTGTCGCGGTCGGTCACGGTGGTGGCGTAGGCGACGGTGTCGGGTCGGGGCGACGGGATCAGCCGGACGGCGGGGGAGTCCAGGGTGCCGAGCGATCGCTCGTCGGCGGCGCCGAGTCGCTCCGCGGCACCGGCCGGCCCGGTGGCGGCCGGGGTCAGCAGGGCCAGGCGGATGCGGTCGCCGTCGCGGTGGACGAGCAGCACGCGTCCGTCGGCGCAGCTCGCCACCTGGCTTCCGGCCGGTACGGGACGAGCGGTCGGCACCGCACGCCAGGCCGGTTCCGCGCCGGTCAGCGACCAGCTCTCGACGTCGAGCCGCCCGTCCTCGCGATAGCCGAGGCTGACCGCGTGCGACCCGTCGGCGGCGAACGAGAATCCGCCACGGACCAGGGCGGCCGCCGGTCGGGCGACGCCGGGCACGGTGGGGGTCGCGGTGCTCATCTCGCCGCCCCGGTCTGCCCGCTGGTGGTCAGGGCCGGCGTACCCGTCGTCGAGGCCGCCCCGGTCCCGGTCGCCGTCGGTAGTCCCACCGCCGGCGCTGCCGGCAGGAACGGCCGGGGGCCGCCGTGCCGCAGCCGCAGCAGGTAGCCGACCGCACCGGAGAGGCCGGTGTGGAAATCGGCCACGACGTCCAGCAGCGTCTCGTCGGGCAGCAGCAGCCGACCGTCGCGGAGTGCGGCACGGGCCCCCATCCAGTCGGCGAACTCCTCGGCCCAGTCGCGGTACCGGGGCTCATCGAGGGCGTCGGCCAGGTCGAGCAGGAAGTGGCCGTCGCCGGCGAGGCCGTGGCAGGCGGCGGGGGAGGCGGTGAACCGGGATCGTCGGACGGTCACGGCGGCCTGCCGGGCCAACTCACCGAAGCGGTCCTCGCCGGTGTTCTGCCAGAGCCGGATCAGGAAGGTCCCGATGCCGGACGAACCGCTGCACCAGTGCGCGACCATCCGGCGGTTCGGCTGCGCCTGGTTCACCCCGGGCCACGAGGCCGCCGCCGGGTCGACCTCGACGTTGCGGGCCAGCGTGTGACCCGCCAGCAGCGCCAGGTCGTGGTAGTCGGCCCGGCCGGTCAGCTCGGCGGCGGCCAGCAGGAACGTGCCGACCCCGGCGACCCCGTGACCGAAGCCGTACTGCCGGACGCCGGCCAGTTCGGACGGGAAGTCGTCGGGCACCGGCCACATCACCTCGTCGCCGGTTCGTTCGGCCACCTCGACCAGGTGATCGGCGCAGGCCAGCATCCGCTGCCGGCATCGTTCGTCCCCGGTGACCTGCCACAGGTGCAGCTGGGCCAGGCCGGCCCCGGCCGTGCCGTGGCAGACGTCGGGGTTGGGCCACCCGGTGGGTATCCGCAGGGCCAATTCGAGCGCCTGGTCGGCGAGAACGTCGTCGGTGAGCAGCCGGGCCGCGTCGTGCAGGGCCCAGGCGGTGCCGGACCGGCCGAAGTAGAGGCCGGGCAGGACCCGTGGCTCGGCGGGCAGTTGACGACCGATCCATCGGGCGGCGTCGGCGACCGCCCGGCGTAGCCGCTCGTCGGGTCGCGCCGTGGCGGCGAGGGTGAGCACGGACAGGACGCCAGCCGCCCCGTGCTGCACGGCACACGCGTCGGTGGTCATGCCGAACGGCCCGGACCGCCACAGTCGGTCGTTTCGGTTCGGCGTCATGGTGTCGAGCAGGAAGTCCAGGCCGTCGCTGATCAGCCGGTCCGGGCTGGCGGTCGGTGGCCGGGTCGGCGGCCCAGCGGTGATCGTGGCGGCCGGTTCCGGCTGCCGGTCCAGTTCGGCCAGGAACTCCCGTACCCGCGACAGCGGCCACCGCCGGGCGGGGTCGTCGTCGGTCAGGCCGAGGATGAGCGGTCGAAGCCGTCGGGTCACCGGGAGTGACTGCTCGGCCAGGTCCAGCAGGGCCGCGATCCGGGGCAGCATCGGCCGTTCGGTCGGCTCGTCGCGCAGCAGCACCGGGTCGATCCCGGTGGTCAGGTAGCAGATGGTGGCGCCGAGGCTGTAGAGGTCGGAGGTCTGGGCGGGCGCCGGGCCGACGAGCGCCCCGTTCCGCTGTTCCGGCGAGGTGTAGCCGAACGTGACGATCCGGCCCACCGGTCGACCCGGCCGGGCCGACATCTCCAGGTCGACCAGGCGCAGGCTCTCGTCCTCGGTGACCATCACGTTGAACGGGTTGAAGTCCCGATGCACCAGGCCCGTGGCGTGCACGGCGGCCAGCGCCTCGGTCAGCAGCCCGGCCATGCGCGTGATCTCCGCGAGGGTCAGCCCGGTCTCCTGCCGTCCGGTGCGGGCCAACTGGTCGGAACGCCACCAGTGCAGGTGCGCCCCGGGGATGAACTCCTCCGCCAGGAACAGGTCGTCCTGTTGGGCGAAGAGCTCGACCAGTCGTGGCGCGAGCTGTTGTCCCGCCAGCCGTCGCAACACGTCCGCCTCGTTGCGCAGCGCGTCCTGGGCGTCCGCGCCGGTCAGGTCGGCGTCGGCGTGCCGCCGGGCCTGCTTGACCACCACCTGCTCGCCGGTGCGCTGGTCGACGGCCCGGTAGACGCCACCCCGGTACGAGTGCCGGATCGCGTCGCGGACCAGGAACCGACCGCCCAGCAGGACCGGCCGGGCGGCGGCCGTACCGTTCGTGGCGGGCCCCTGTGTCGGTGACACCCGGTTCGCCGTGGCCGGGGACGGGGACCGCGTCGCCGGTTCGGTCCCGTCCGGCCCGAGCGGTGCCAGCGGCGAGCCGGCCCACGGCGGAGGGCTGAACCAGGCCCGGCGTACGTCGCGGACCGCCGTGCCGTCGGGGCCGACCAGACTGGTCTCGTAGCAACCGTCGTTGCCGAGCGTGCTGCCCCGGAAGCCGCCGTAGCGGTAGTAGACCACTCCACCGGTACGGTACGGCCGGTCGGAGAGGACGCCCGGCCCGGGCAGCCCGTAGGTGACCTGGTGCAGCCGGTCGGCCAGCCGGCGGAACTGCTCGTCGTCGTCCGGGTACGCGGTCAGGAACTTGCCGCCGCCGCCGCGCTCGGCGTTGCGGGAGCCCATCCGTCCGGCGAAGTCGAGGCTGCGGGCGAACTTGAAGGGACAGCCGGCCTCGATCAGGACGGGTGCGGATCGGGCCAGTACGATCGGCGCGGAGAGCTGGGTGGCGGAGACGTGCAGCTTCCAACCGTGCGGGCGCATCGCGTGCTCCGGCGGCTCCAACAGGCACCAGAGGGTCGAGCGGCGCGTCGTCCAGTCCTCGGCACCGGCCCGGATGAGCGCCACCCGGGCGATGTCGAGCAGCAGAAGTTGTGCCGCGTCCTGGTCGTCGGCGGCGTGCTGGGGCTGGCCGGAAGACATGCCGTATACCTCCTTCTCGTGCCGTCCGACGTACGCGCCGGCCGACAGCACTGAGGATGGTGGGCGGGCGGTCCCGGTCCCAGGGACAGCGACCCGAATCGATCGGGAGGAACGCCCGGCCGATCGGGACAACCGCTCGGCGGCGGCCGACAACCAGAGTGGCCATAGGTTTCGGCAGGCAGGCAGGCAGCAGACGCGCAGCAGTTCGCCGACGGGTCGGGCTGGGTGTGCTGCGACGACCCGGTGCGGGCACGCCCGCGCCGGAACCCGATCGCCCCGAGGCGGGCCGGTTCGGCCGGCAGCGCGAACAGCGCCCGCCCGGATCTTCCGCGGACGGGCGACGGGAGGGCTGGCTGCCCTCAGACCTCGATGATCGGAAGCTCGGCCCGGACCCGGGTGCCGGGTTCGGCGGCCACCACCCGGCAGTCGCCGCCGAGTTCCTCGCAGCGCTGCCGCATGGAGTCCAGCCCGACTCCGCCGGCTCTCGCGGAGCCCGGCCCGGTACCGTCGTCGGTCACCTCGATGCCCAGCCGGTCCGGCAGCCGGTTCACCGTAACGTCGGCGTGGCGGGCCTGCGCATGCTTGACCACGTTGGTCAGTGCCTCGTCGACCAGGCGGTAGGCGGCCACCTCCACGGCGGCGGGGAGATCCGTGAGGTCACTGTCGACGTGCAGGTCCACGCGGAGACCGGGTACCTGGTGCCGACGTACGGCGGCCTCCAGCGCCGGCTGGAGACCCCGGTCCAGGGCGGGGGGCCGCAGGCCGTCCACGATGTGGCGCAGCTCCCCGGACGCGTCGGCCAGGTCCTGGGTGACGCGTTCCAGCAACTGCTGGACGGCGGGCTCGCCGGCGTGCCGCCGCGCGGCGGCGGTCAGCATCCGGGCGCCGCTGAGCGCCGGCCCGACCCCGTCGTGCAGGTCCCGCTGGAGCCGGCGGAGCTCCTCCTCGCGGGTACGCACCAGCCGCTCCCGGGCCGCCCGCAGTTCGCGGGTCAGCCGGACCGACGCCGCCGACGGCCCGAGCTGCGCGACCAGGCCCAGGAGGAGCCGCTGTTCGCGTCGGGACCAGGCCTCGTCCGGGCTGCGCTGCTGCACGACGAGTTCCCCGATCACCTGCCCCTGGTAGGTCAACGGTAGAGCGGTGGTCGACCAGGGCCGCTGGTGCCCGGCGGTCGCCTCCGGCTCCGGCCGACCGGCCAGGCGCACCTGCACGAACGGCACCTTCATACCCTCGCCGATCGCCGCCACGGCGGTGGCCAGCACCTCCTCGGGCAGTTGTGCCGCGCCGACCCGGCGGTTGAGCAGGTCGACCAGTTCGTGGGGACGGGCGCCGAGACCGTACATGCCGAGCCGCAGCAGCGAGCGGACGTAGTCGCGCAGTGGCAGCAGCGCCACCACCACGACGGCGACCGCCGCGGCGGCGGCAGGTGGCATGACCCGGGCGGCGAGCAGCACGGCGACGGGATAGACGGCGAGGACCGCGGCGCTGAGTAGCCCGTACTGCAACGAGCGGTGGATCAGCATGTCGATCTCGTAGAGGCCGTACCGCAGGACGCCGATGACCGCCGCCATCGGCATGGCCAGCGCGCCGAGCAGCCAGATCAGGGGTGCGCCCTCGATGGTGTCGAGGACGGTCGCGCCGAGCAGGAGGGCCGAGTTGACGCCGGCCCAGAGCAGCGGCCCCCGGGTTGGGGCCGAGGCTCGTACGATCCGGATCACCAGGCTGGCCACGGCCAGCGCGGTGCCGATCAGCAGGGCGGCGGTGGCACCGAGCACCGCGACCGTGTCCCACCCCGGGGCGACGACCCGGTCGCCGGCCAGCAGGCCGGGTGCCCGGCTGGCCAGCGAGATCAGTCCGACGACGCCGACCAGCAGTGCCCCGGCGAGCGTGCGGACGACCGGTCGCCAACGCGGCGACGCCGGTCGCCCGGTGGGGAAGAGCAGCGCCACGAGGACGAGGAGGCCGTAGCTCGGCCACCACAGCCAGAGGCGGAGCCAGTCGGTCGGTGGGGTGCTGACCGCCGCGCTCGCGACGGTGCCGGCTCCCATCAGGGCCACGGCGAGGACCAGCCAACCGGACACGTTTCGTGGGGCGTGAGCGGCGATGCGGGCACCGAGTGGTGCGCAGACGAGAGCGAGGAGCCAGTCGCGGGCCTCGGCGGGCACCTCGCCCGGTGGGGGCAGCGCGGTGGCCGACACGCCGTTGGCCCGAGCCAGCTCGACGAGGGCCGCGGCCCCGGCCAGGGCGAGGGTTGCCGCAGCGATGGTCCAGGCTGTCCGGGACGGTTTGGAGACCTTTGGCCACCGTACCGCCCACTGTGGAGCAGCCTGGACCGACATCAGTGGAAGTCCCCCAGCAGGCTGTGCATCAGGTTGTGGTAGGCGGAGCCCTTGGTGGGGTCAGTGTGGCCCGGGTCTCGCGCCGCGAGTTCGCTCGTCGATCCGGGCTGGGCCCCGGGCAGCGGCGGCAGACCGTCCTCGGCCAGCGACCACGGCACGCCGGCGAAAGCGAAGCAAACCGCGATCTCCTTCGCGAGGCGGTCGAGAGTGATCACGGCGCGCGGGATCTCGGTATGCGGATGGGGCCAGTCGCCGGGGGTGCCCAGCCGGGCCGCGTCGACGACCTTGTCGAGCCACTGCTGCACGTCCGGGGTGCCGTCGGTGACGAGTACGCTGCTGCCTGCCTCATCAGGCACGATGCCGCCGGTCAGGTCAGGCGTGAGGGTTGACGATTCGCTGACTGCACTTTGCATTCCCGGAGTATCGGCAGCGCATTTCCGCCCGCACAACAGAACGGTACAGTTCCGGACTGTGAGCGATGGGCCATCGTCCGGAATCACTGTGCTGGTGATCGATGATCACCCCGTGGTCTGCCGGGGCATGACCTCACTCCTGCAGGGTGAGGACTGGGTCGGTCAGGTGTGGGAGGCGGGCACGGTGGCCGACGCGCGCCGGATCGCCACCCTGGAGGGCCCACACGTCGCGATCGTCGACCTCGGGCTGCCCGACGGGGACGGGATCGAGTTGACGGCGCAGTTGACAGCCGCGGTTCCCGGCTGCGCCACCATCGTCATGACCATGACCAACGACCCGGACACCATCCAGGCGGCACTCGCCGCCGGAGCAAAGGGCTACCTGCTCAAGGACGCCTCGCCGGAGCTGTTGGTGGCGGCGGTCCGGACTGTCGCCAGCGGCGGCCGGGCACTGGGTCCCGGGGTGGACCCGGAGTCGCGTGGTGGTCGTCCGACGTCTCGTGGCCGTCCCGTCGACCTGCTGACCGAACGCGAGCGGCACCTGCTCGGCCTGCTGGCGCGGGGTCACACCAACCGGGACATCGCGGCCCAGTTGTCGCTCAGCGAGAAGACCGTCCGCAACCAGGTCTCCATCATCATCGGAAAGCTCGGCGTCACCGGCCGGGTGCAGGCCGCGCTGCTGGCCCGGCAGTCCGGCCTGGCCTGAGGACCAGACGTACCTCCTCGCGGGCGGCTCGGTCCGGTCGGCCATGATCTGGTGCCGGTGGGTGACGCGCGGCTCGCGGCCACGAGCGTGCGCGGAGCCGACGACGCGAAAGAGCCGCCGGCGCCGAGCCGGAGTGGGGATCGAGGCTGTCCGCCCGAGCAGGGCCACTGACCGCGTACGACGTCGTCGCCGGACGGCCCGCAGTCGGCCGGACTCGGCAGAAACTGCCGTTGCGAAAACAACTGGATTCAGTATTTGCGCCCTGCGTCTCTGCCGTCGGTCGTGACGGATTGGGCGGGGTGCGTACGCGATTGTGTCGAGATTATTGCACCATTGCGTCAATGTGTTCGGCGTGAAGTTGATCGCGATTGCCGTACGACGGTATTCCCGGGTGAGAGGTGTTTCGCTGCGATTTCCGAGAACCGACCTGTTTTTCATATTGTGATCAACGTGTGTCAATCAATATGCTGCGGTGGCCCGGATGGGTGAACCAAGAAAAAGGGAGGTCCCTCTTGAAATCCACCCTGCGCTGGACCGCGGCGGCTGGACTGTCGATCGCACTGGTCCTGGGCGGCGCGCCGACCGCCAACGCAAGTCCAGGGACGAGCGACCGAGACGGCAACACCACCGCTGTCGCCCGCACCAGTGACGGTCGCGCGATCGCCAGTGAGAAGATGGCCAAGGAGGTCGCCGACTTCTGGACGCCGGAGCGGATGGCATCGGCCGTCGACCTGACCTTCGCAACGTCAGCGGACGTCGCCGAGTTGCCGAGTCGCGCGTCGAAGCCCACCGGCCCGGCGGGCACGGTCGCGCCCATGGCGCCGAGCGTCGCACGCGGCAGCGGCTTCAGCACGATGCTCAACGAGTCGCAGGCCGTCGGTAAGGTCTTCTTCACCACTCCCAACGGTGGTACCGCCTCCTGCTCGGCCAGCACGGTCGCCAGCGGCAAGCGGCGGCTCGTGATGACCGCGGGCCACTGCGTGCACCAGGGCGCCGGCGGGCAGTGGTACAGCAACTGGCAGTTCGTCCCGCAGTACCGCAACGGCTCGCGGCCGTACGGCACTTTCGTGGCGTCCAACCTCACCGCCCGTACCGCGTGGATCAACAACAGCAGCAGCGCCGAGGACATGGGCATCGCCATCATGTACAACGGCGGCGCCTACGGACTCAAGGTCGTCGAAACCGTCGGCGGCCACGGCCTGCGCTGGAACTGGGGCTACAGCGTCTCGGTAACCGCGCTCGGCTACCCGTCCAACCTCGGTGGCGGCGAGAGCCAGTACTTCTGCCAGGGCACCACCTTGGGATGCCGGCGGCCAGCAGATCCGTATGTGGTGCAACATGACCTACGGCTCCAGCGGCGGACCCTGGCTTCAGGAATACAACGACCAGACCGGGTACGGATACATCAACAGCGTCGTGAGCCACGGTGACAACCCGGGCAACGGCCAATTCGACGGCCCGTACTTCGACGACGACATCAAGAGCCTCTACGACTACGCGGAAGGCCTCTCCCCGGCGTAATGCCACATGTGCACGAGAGCCCCGGCCGGCCGGCCGGGGCTCTCCGCGTCAGGACACCTCACATACGCGGTTCACCGAGAGGAATGTTCGCCGGGGCGGGTCAATAGCCATGACCTGATCTCAGGGATTTTACGGTGGGGATTTGTATTCGAAAGGGGGCGGGGGTAGCGCGGCGGCGACGATTTCGCGATTCGGCGCGGCCTGGCGGTCGTGTGGCGTAGCGGCTTCCGGCGGCCCGTGGCGTGATCTTCAACGCACGGCGATGGGATCCGTGGAGCTGGCACCTATGCTGGCGCCCGCATCTGGTACCGAGGTAACCGGGTGGCGGCGACCTGCGGGCGTCGACCGGCCCGGGGAGAGCGCGGGCACGATATGGACGCGACGCTGAATGCTGCCGAGGGGCTGGCGGTGTTGGCCGCTGGGGCCGCTGCGGGCGCGATCAACGCGGTGGTGGGCTCGGGCACGTTGGTGACGTTCCCGGTGTTGCTGGCCCTGGGATATCCGCCGGTGGTGGCGAACGTGTCGAACACGGTGGGGCTGGTGCCGGGATCGCTCTCCGGGGCGTACGCCTATCGCAGGGATCTGGCCGGGCACGGTCCGCTGCTGTTACGGCTGGGCATCGCCGCCGTGCTCGGTGCGGTCACCGGGGGCGTGCTGCTGCTGTGCCTGCCTCCTGGCGCGTTTCGCACCATCGTCCCGGTGCTGATCGGGCTGGCGCTGGTGCTGGTGGTGGTGCAGCCGCGGCTGGCTCAGGCGCTGGCCGGCTGGCGCGGCGAGGACGGCCGACGGGCCGGCCCGCTGCTGCTCGTTGGCGTGTTCGGCACCGGGATCTACGGCGGCTACTTCGGTGCCGCGCAAGGGGTGCTGCTGTTGGGGCTGCTGGGCGTGTTGCTCTCCACGGACCTGCGCTGGGTCAACGGGGTGAAGAATCTGCTCGCGGGCCTGGTGAACGGGGTGGCGGCAGTGTTGTTCCTCGCTTTGGGGACGGTCGCCTGGCAGCCGGCGTTGCTGATCGCGGCGGGATCCGTGGTGGGTGGCCTGATCGGCGGCCGCTGGGGACGCCGGTTGCCGTCGAAAGCGCTGCGCGCCGTGATCGTGGTCGTCGGGCTGGCTGCCCTGGTAAAGCTGCTGGCCTGAACCCGATCCGGGCGGCGTCAGGTGGGCACTCGTCGTCTTCCACGCGTCTTCCACGCGGCTTCACGACGATCGGCGCTCGGAGTGTGGGTTCGACAGCGGCGAGACGAGGTGTCCATGGACGAACCGTGGGGCGCCTGGCTTGACCGACAACGCGCGATGGGCCCGATCGGGCCCATCGCCAAGCGGACGGTACGGCAGGAGGCAGCCCATGGCTTCGCAGGATCCCGGCAACGCGCTCATCATCAGCACCGGCCGCTGCGGTTCGACGCTGCTGTCCGACCTGATCGCCGAACAGGCCGACACGCTGTCCGTGCGGGATTTCCTCATCTCGGCGACGCCCTGGGCCGAGCTGGACGGCGACCTCAGCGGCGCCGAGTACTGGGCGATGTTGAGCCGCCCCAAACCGGAACTGTCCACGCTGTATCGGCTCGGGCTGCCGCCCAGGGAAGTGCGCTATCCCGCTCACGGGCGCTGGGCCGGTAGCCTGGACGAGCTTCCCTGGGTGCTGGCCGTCACCCTGTCGAGCATATCCACAGATCCCGATGCCCTGTTCGACACCCTCGCGGCGCGGGTGCCCGACTTTCCCCGCCAACCGGTGCAGAGGCATCACCACATGTTCCTGGACCTGCTCACCGCCCGCACCAACCGGCGGCGGTGGGTCGAAAGCTCCGGTGGCTCCAGCTACCTCGCCCCAGATCTGCTGCGGGCCTTTCCGTCGGCCAGGATTGTGCACCTGACCCGGAACTGGACGGACACCGCCGAGTCGATGCGGCGGCACCCCGCGTTCCAGCTTTTCCAGTTGCGGGCCGAATGCCTCGGTCGTGGCCTGGATCCGTTTGGCCTGTCGCCCGGCCAGGCGGTGCCGGAGGATCTGGTCGACCTCCTGCCCGACCGGTTGGCCGCGGAGACCCTGCGGGAACGGGGCCGCGACGTCCGCCGCTACCTGTGGCTGTGCGCGTTCATGAGCAGCCAGGCCGAGCAGGCGTTCGCGGAACAACCCGCTCGGCATCTGCTCCACCTGCGCTACGAGGACCTCGTGGCCGATCCCGTCGGGGAGCTGGGCCGGTTGGGCCGGTTCCTGGATTTCGAGGACTCGGCGGAGTGGGCGCGCCGGATGGCGGACCGCGTCGTCGCAGCAGGTGCGCACTCCCGGTCGCGTCCGGTCGGCACCGCGGGATAGCGCTGGCCGGGCCCGGCGGTCGCTGCCATGCGGTACGGTCGCCGACTGATCGGCAAGTAGACAGTGTCTACGGATCTCTGGTAGACAACGGTCATGCAAGCTGACGAGGGCCTACGCGAGCGCCTCATCCGTGTCGGCGGCGAACTACTCGACCGCGAGGGCCCGTCCGCGGTGTCGCTGCGAGAGATCGCCCGACGCGCCGGCGTCTCGCACGGCGCGCCACGCCGCTACTTTCCCACCCACCTGGAGTTGCTGTCCGCGATCGCCCGCGACGGCTTCACCGACCTCGCCGCCCGGGCGTACTCCGTCCTGGCGGCCGAGGCAGCCGGCGACCCGCGTGCCCGGCTCACCGCGCTCGCCCGGGTCTACCTCGACTTCGCCGCCACCCGCCGGAGCCGATACGAGCTGATGTTCCGCCACGACCTGCTGGAGAGCGGCCACCTGGGACTGCGCGAAACCAGCCTGCCGCTCTTCCGGCTCCTCACCGACCTCGTCGCGCAGGTCCGGCCGAAGCCCGAGCCGCCGGCCCAGGTCGTCGCCGGAGCGCTGTGGGCCAATCTGCACGGCATCGCCCAACTGTGGAACTGGGGCAGCCTCACCCTCGCGACCGGCGCCACCGATCCGGGTGGCCTGCTCGACGCTGCCCTCACCGCCCACCTGGGACCCGCCGCATGACCCGCACCCCGCCCCTGTACGCGATAGCTCAGCGCACCATCGGCCGATACCTGAACCATTCCTGGCACCCCACCGTCACCGGCCTCGGTCACCTCCCCGACACGGGGGGCGCTATCCTGGCCGCCAACCACCTGTCGGTCGCCGACCAGCTGTTCCTCGGAGTCCTGACGCCCCGGCACATCGCCTTCTGGGCCAAGGCCGAATACTTCCGCTCTCCCGGGCTCCGTGGCCGCCTCACCCGGCGGGTCGTCACCGCCATGGGCGCCATCCCGGTCGATCGCGGCGGCGGTCGGGCGGCCCTCGCCGCGCTCGACGCGGCCGTGCCCGTACTCCGCTCCGGCGGTCTGGTGGCCATCTTCCCCGAGGGCACCCGTTCCCCCGACGGCCGCCTCTATCGTGGCCGTACCGGGGTCGTCCGCCTCGCTCACCAGGCCGGCGTCCCCATCATCCCGGTCGGCATCCGGGGCACCGACCGTCTCCGTCCGCCCGGGGGATCCCTGCCCCGGCGCCATCCCGTCAGCATCACCTTCGGGCCGGCCATCCCGGTGCACATCGAGACGCCGGCCGACATCCGCCGGCTCACCGACACCCTGATGGCCACCATCCAGACCCTGACCGAACAGGAGTACGTGCCGAGCTACGCCCGGACCTGACCGCAGCTCGCCCCACCCCACGAGGTCGGACTCGCCGTCGCCGGCGGCAGTGGAATCGGGTGGAGCGTCGGAGCCGGCTCCGGATAGCTTCGACAGCATGGCCGACGAGTGCTTCGGGCAGCCAAGGCTCGCCGCGATCTACGACGCGCTCGATTGCGACCGCAGTGATCTCGACGCGTACGTCCGGATGGCCGAGGAGTTCGAGGCACGCCGAGTGCTGGACATCGGCTGCGGGACGGGAGTGTTCGCTCTTCTCCTGGCTCCTCGCGGGATCGAGGTCGTTGGGGTCGACCCGGCCGGGGCATCCATCGATGTGGCTCGGAGCAAGCCGGGCAGTGAACGGGTGCGCTGGATCTGCGGTGACTCGGCGGCACTCCCACCGCTACGGGTCGACCTGGCGACCATGACGGGGAACGTCGCCCAGGCCATCGCCGATCCGAGAATGTGGCAGTCGACCCTGCGGAGGGCTTACGAAGCCCTGCGGCCAGGCGGGCGTCTGGTGTTCGAGACCCGGGATCCGGCCAGGCGTGCCTGGGAGGAGTGGAACCGGGAGGAGTCGTACCGGGTGACGGGGATACCGGGCGTTGGCGTGGTCGAGAGCTGGGTCCAGGTCATCGAGGTGAGTCTGCCGCTGGTGACGTTCCGTTGGACCTACGTCTTCGCCGCGGACGGGCAGGTGCTGACGTCGGATTCGACACTGCGGTTCCGCGAGCGGCAGGAGGTCGAGGCGGAACTGGTCGCGCAAGGGTACGTGGTGGAGGACGTCCGGGACGCACCCGACCGCCCGGGCCGGGAGTTCGTTTTCGTCGCGCGGCGACCGTGGTGAGCTGGTTGGATCGGGCCATGGTGGAGTTCGTGCCCTCGGCGGCGTACCGGATCGATTTCCTCCTCCCGCGCGCGTCGCGTCCTCGGCGCTTCGGCGTATGACCGGCGCAGCAAAGCGGTCGATGGCCGTCCTGCCCGCGGCGGCCCAGGCACTGGTCACCCGATATCTCGATGAGGTGGATGCGGTCCTGCCCGGGTTCGTGGAGGGGTTGTACGTCGTCGGGTCGGCAGCCCTCGGAGCGTGGCAGATCGGGGTGAGTGACATCGACACCCTGATAGTCACCGCACGCCCGGCCGGTGCCGAGGACCTGGCCGCTCTGGCCGAGATCCATGCCGGCATGCCCGCTGGGCCGTACCTCGACGGGGTCTACCTCGATCGGGACACCTTCGCTGCGCGGCCGATCGATCGGCTTACCGTTCCGTTCGTGGTCAATGGGCAGTTCCACACCGACAGGCCGTGCGGTGAACTGCACCCGGTCGTCTGGCTGATCCTGCAACGGTACGGGTTGCCCGTCCGCGGCCCCGCCGTCGCCGATCTCGGCCTGCAGGTGGATCCCGACGCACTGCGGCGTTTCAACCTGGACAACCTTCGGACCTACTGGGCGCCGTTGGCGGACAGGCTCCGAGCTGCGCTGCACGGCCTGCCCGATGACGAACCGGTCGAGGCCACGGAATGTAGGGGCGAGGGCGTGGTGTGGTGCGTGCTCGGACCGGCGCGCCTGCACTTCACGCTGGCGAACGACGACGTGATCCCCAAGGCCGGTGCCGGTGTGTACCTGGCCGGGATAGCTCCCTCGTACGGGCCGCTGGCGGAGCGCGCCGTCCGGTGGCGTCAAGGTAAACCTGTGGCCTTCACCGTCGCCGACGCGCGGGCCGCTGCGGACTCCATCGACGCCGTAGTGGCGGATGCGGTGCGGAGATGGGGCTGACACACGTCTGCTTGGATGCGTTCCGGCATCGCGACGAGCCGTCGGATCAGGGGGCGACGCCCAGGTCGTGACCGGTTCCTTGGGCGGCCGCGACCGATAGCGCCAGGGTCGCTGCGGCGTCGCGGCGCGGGGCCCGACCCGTTCGGTCGCCGGGCCCCGCAGCTCTACGGTCGGTGCGTTCGGCTCAACAACCCTGCTGCCGGCTGTAGATCCAGTGGCGCTCGCCGGCCCATCCGATGTAGCCGGCCGCCTCGACGCAGTAGTTCGCGACGCCAGTGACGCCGACCGGGCCGGCGTAGTAGCTGAAGTCGCCGGAGTTCGTGTCCCGCGTGCCCGAGGGGGTGCAGTGCGCCCCCTTGTTCCTCGGCAACGCGCAGCGGTAGATCTGCACGAACGTGGGCGCGGACTTCCCGTACGCCGCGCCACGGTGGTAGAAGCACGCGCTGTTGGTGCCACCGTTGCTGCTGTTGTAGTAGATGACCAGCTCACCGAGGCCCGATGACTGCACCGCGCTGTAGGTGATCGTCCCCGAGCAGGAGGTGGCGGCCTGTGCCGCCGGCGCGCCGACCGTCATGACCGATGCGCCGGTCACCAGCGCCAGCAGTGCCGCGAATACTCTTTTCACGTTCGACCACATCCAATCCCTAGTGGATCATCGGACCGTCGTATGTCCACGCCGATGTCGCGCGGATCGCGGCGGTCCGTCGTCTGTCGCTGGCCACCCGTCGTTGGTGCGCGACCGCGACGCGTCGGGTTTCGGCGTCGCGTCGAAACCATAGGCGCTTTGTCCACTTAGGACAAAGTGCTGGCGTGCCGGCGTGGTGAGGAACACGTCGGTCGACCCGCTTCGTCGGCTGGCCGCCCACCGGCAGCTGACTGCGGCCACGAACGCCGGAGCCGTCGCGCCGATGAGCGGACAACTGAGCCGCGCCCAACTGCTGCGGCCCGCTCCGACGAGTGAGCGGAGCACGTACGGTCTCGGTCAGGAGGTGGCGCGCCGCCGACGTAACACCAGCATGACCCCGGCGATGGCGGCCACGACGGCGATCGCGCCGGCCACCAGCGGCAGCGGGCCAGAGCCGTCGGAGCGGCGGGCCGAGGCCGCCGGGTCGGCCGACGTGGGGGAGCCGGCACCGGTATCGGCGGTGGGGGCGGCGCTGGCGGTCGGGTCGGCGACGGTGAAGGCGTACGAGCCTTGCACGGGGTGCCCGTCGGTGGAGACGACCCGGTAGGCGACGGTGTAGCTGCCGTTGGCCAACGGCTCGCTGATCGTCACGGAACCGGTCGCCCCGGTGACGGCGGGCTCACTGGTGGGAATCTTCCCCTGGCCGGCGTCGGTGAGCACGATGGTGGTGAAGGCCGGGTCCAGCTTCTGCAGGAACCTCAGGCTGATCTGGGTCGGCGGCGCGGAGAGACGTGCGTCCCGGGCGGGGTCGGCGGCTTGCAGCGAGTTGTGCGCGGCGGCGGGCGACGCCGGCACCAACACCACCACCGCGGCCAACGCGGCGGCAACGAGGCCGGCGAGACTTGGCCGGCGGCTTCGAGCGGGCATCATCGGTGTTCTTCCCTGGTCGATGGTGGTCAGCCGAGCAGTTGCTGGCCGATCCAGCCGCCGTCGGGGCAGCCGGGCGGGATGGCGAAGACGGCGGAGCCGATCGGGGCGGTCCACTCGTTGAGCAGGTCCCGTTCGGCCAACCGTTGCTGGATGGGCAGGAACTGGCGGGTGACGTCCGCCTGGTACGAGGCGAAGATCAGCCCGGCGTCGGCGTGCCCCTCAGGGGTGGGGGCGCCGTCGTAGTTGTAGGGGCGGCGATGGATCTTGTACCGGTCGTCGGTGACGTGCGCCCGGGTGAGGTGGGAGAAGTCGGGGATGACGGTGAGCCCGTCGGGGCCGGTGGCGGCGAAGTCGGGCTGGTCGTGCTCGGTGGTGCCGGTGAGTGGGGCGCCGGTGTCCAGGCGGCGGCCGACGGCGAGTTCCCGGTCGGTGCGGCCGAGCAGGTCCCAGGTCTCCAGGTTCATACTGATCCGGCGAACGACCAGAGTGGTGCTGTCCCGCAGCCAGGCCGGCCCGTCGGTCACCCACACCGCGGTCTCCAGCGACCCGCCCGGCTTGGGGTTGGCGGTGCCGTCCAGTTGGCCGAACAGGTTCCGCTGGGTACGGCCGGGTTCGGCGCCGGCGGCGCGGCGGAAGCCCTGCTGCACCCACCGAACCGTGGCGAACGGGCGACTGTCCTTGACCAGCACCCGTTGGGCGTGGGCGACGGTGAGCGGGTCGTCGGCGCAGATCTGTAGCAGCAGGTCCCCGCCGGACCAGCGGGGCTGGAGTCGGTCGATGCGGAACGACGGCAGGTCGGCCACCGACGGGGGCCGCCGGTCCGCGAGCCCGGCGGCGGCGTACAGGCCGGGGCCGAAGCCGAAGGTGACAGTGAGCCGGGCCGGCAGGAGTCCGAGTTCCGGTTCGGTGTCCGCCAGCGCCGGGCGGCCCTGGGTGAGACGGGCGGCGTCGTCGGACAGCAGGCGCAACATCCGGCCCAGCGCGGCCCGGTCGGTGCCGGGCTTGAGGGTGAACGCGACGAACGCCCCGTGGGCCTGCGGTTCGGTGGCGACGCCGGCCTGCCGCGCGCCGTGAAACGGCTCGACGGCCTCGCCCACCTCGCCCGCCGGCATCATCCCGGCGGGGTGTGCCCCCGGCTCGGGACGGGTGGCGGCGACGGCGGCGCCGACGGCGAGCGCGCCCCCGGCGGCGAGGGCACCGCCGGTGAGCAGGCGACGGCGGCTCACCGGGCGGGGGGTGGTCGCGCGGCTCATGACGCCGGGGTGGCGCTCATGCCCGTGCCCGGCATGGGCTGGTCGTGGCCGGGGGCGTAGGTCTCCTGCGCGCCGGTGAACGGCTTGGCCACGGCGGTGAATGCCTGCGTGCGGCCGTCGGCGAAGGTGAGCGTGAAGGTCAGCTCGTCGCCGGCCTTCACCGGCTGCTTCAGGTCCATCAGCATCAGGTGCTCACCACCGGGCTCCAGCACGGCGGTGCTGTGCGCCTTGACCACGATGCCGCCCTGCTTGGGCTGCATGACCATCGTCCCGTCCTTCATGGTCATCTCGTGCAGCTCGGTGGGGGAGACGTCGGTGGTGGCGGCGGTGACCGTCACGTCGGCGTCACCGTCGTTGACGAGAGTGCCGAACGCGGCGGTCATGCCCTTGTCGGCGGCCTTCACCCACGGGTCCCGGATGTCGAGCACCCCTGCCGCCGCGCTCGGTGACACCGACACCGATGCCGACGGGCTCGACTCCGCCGACGGGTCCGACGAGCCGCAGCCGGTGACGCCGACCGCGAGGGATGCCGCGGCGGCGGCGAGCAGGATGGCCGGGCGACGACGTGCGCCGGCGACGGTGGTGCGGGGCATGGTGGTCCCTTCGCTGAGTCGGTCTGTCGGCTGGTTGGTCGACTGCGACAAATGGAAAGTTCCACAGCAAAAGTGATTGATCTCACCCGCACCGATCGGCGTGACCAGCTCAGGCCGCCCGACCGCCCAACAGCGGTCGCAGACCGTCAATGAGCCCCGACAGGCTCCGCAGGGTGCTCCCCATGTGCGGGTAGTCGCGACCACGGCCGGATTGGTTCCGGCCTGTTGGGCATCCGGGCCAGGCCGCCGTGCCCACCGCAACCCGCTCGGCGGCCCGTGTCACCGGTAATAACCTTGGCCGGCATCCGCAGATCGGGAAGGATCGACCGCGAGGTGATCCAGGTGCGGACTCGACTGCGGCAGCTGAGAATCGACGCGCGGACCTTCGTGTGGCACGCGGAGATTCGGCACGCGCAGGGCAGCGGTGATTGCCACCGGTGTATTCGCCTGCGGGTCTGGGGTGCGGGGAAGACGAGCCAGGCCCTCCAGGCGGATCTACTGTCGGTGGCCTGGCCGGCACCGTGGGGGGCCTGTGCGACCGACGGCTCCTATCCGACGTCGGCCGACGTGCGAGCCGTCACCAGCTATGCCCTGGGGCACGGGTGGCAGCCTGAGCGGCGGGGTGGAACGTTCGTGCTGACCGAGCCCGAGCACGCGGCCGGATTCGCCTTGCCCGATTTCCTGCTGACCGATCGGCTGCGTACGCCGGAGTGCGCGGATCCCACCCTTCGAGTTGTCCGCGCCTACGAACATCGTCATGGACGGTGACGGCCGCTCGCGCCAGCACCAGGCCGTCAAGGACGGGTTGGCCCACCTGAGCCAACTCGATGAGCAACACCATCCGGCCGTGACGGCTACCCGGATCGTCGATAGTGGATCGAACTCACCTGGCGGGGGCCCTCAGCGTCGACGCATGATCGCGTATGTCAGGTGGCTGGAGGTGAACTCGGAGATGGTGACGAGTTCCCAGCCGAAGGCTTCGAGCATCTCCGCCGCGGCGACGGCCTGCGTCACCCGGTCGGCGCCGGTGCCGTGGGCCAGGACGGACAGCAGCCGATAGGGGTAGGTGCGCAGGTCCACCTGGTTACCGAGGATCGCCTGGGCGGTGACGGTACGGGTACGGATGATCTGTTCGGGGCTTTCTCGGCCGGGCATGTGCCGAACCATATCCGCTGTTCGCACGGACGGTGCGGGTCGATCACCGACGGTATGGTCGTGGTCGTGCCTGCTTCGACGCGTGCCGCCGCCGCGGCAGCTGCCGCCACGCTCGTTCTCGCCACGACCGGTTGCGCCGGCGACAGCAGCGATCCTGTCGTCGCGCCGGTCCCAGCCGCCTCGGGGTCCTCCGGTGCCCCGGGTACGACCAGTGCCGCTGTCGGTCCCACCTACCGGGCCGACGGCCTGGACCTGTGTGGGCGTACGGATGTGGAGGCGCTCGCGGACCTGGAGTTGACGGTACGCCGGACCGACCCGAGTCCACCGGCGGGTCGTCCGGCGGCGGCGTGCCTGTTCGAGATGCGTACCAAAACGGGATACGAGGCGAATCTGCGGGTGGAGGCGTCGACTCCGGAGACGGTGGAGGAAGCCCGCCAGCTCTATCGCGGCACCCGTGGCGCCACGGGTATGAACCCGGCCGGAGCGGTGACCGGTGTTGGCGAGGAAGCCGAGGCGTTCACGAAGCAGTCGACGCCGGGGTTCAAGTACGCGGAGTACATGGTGCATGCCCGTACCGGAAATCTGGTGGTGAAGGTGTGGCTTGCCGTCGGCGGCGAGTCGTACGTTCCCACGTCGACGCTGGCGGCGAAGGCGCTGGCCGTCGTGAGGGCGACCCAGTCGGCCGTACCAACCGCGTGAATCCTCGCAGCCGGGGGCCCGGCAAGGTCGCGGTCGGCCGGCCGGGTGTGGTGGCCTCGCGGTCGCGTGGCCGGCCTTCTGCGGGGAACACGTGCCTGCGCCGGTGGCCTGGACGGGGTTGGTTCAGCCGCGCACGGCCTCGGGCCACTGTCCCCCGGGCAGTTTCGAGTAGTCGCCGACCTGGGTGGCGATGTCCCGCACGTTGCCCAGCGCCTCGATGAACCGCTGCCCGATCTTGAGCAGTGTGTTCAGCCCTGCGGTGACCAGGTCACCAACGGCCTTGGCGAGGGCGTCGACGGCCCACAGCAGATCGACGAGGCTGGCGGCGTCGACAGCGGCCTGGGCCAACTTGCCGGCCAACCCGGTGACGATCTTGGCGAGTTCGACGACGTAGTCGACATTGGCCTTGGCGATCTTGAACAGCCACTGGCTGATGAACTCCGCCTTGGTCACGGACTCGTCGACCGCGGCCTTCTGCTTGCCGGCCTTGGAGTTGTAGGCGCTGGCGGCGTCGCCGCTCCACTTGGCGAGATTCTCGTTCGCCGGCTCGGTGGTGGCAAAGGACAGGTCCGAGATCGGGGTCTTCACGTCGTTGACCCACCGGAAACTGATGTTGATCAGCGAGAGGACGGGCACCTGGTGTTCCAGGGCGTAGTCGACCCGGTCGAGGACCGAGTCAAGGCCCTTGCGGACGTCGTCGAGGTGATCCTTGATCCACCACATCGCGAGGGGCCCGAGGAGCCACTTGTGCCCGTTGACCTGGTCGACGATCTCGTTGAACTTGTCGGCGGCGGTGTCGATGCCGGATCGGATCTGGTCGAACGCCTTGTTGAACGGCTCGCCGTACTCGACGTCCGTGGCTCCTGGCTGCACGTGTTCGTGTCCTTCTGATCAGGCCGAGTAAATCTTGTTCAGGTCGAGGGAAATCACTTCGTCGGCCCGGTCGTACTCGTCGGCGATGTGCCGCAGCGCCCCGCCGACCTGCTCGAACTCGGTGACCGCCCCGGTGAAGATCGTGACCATGAAGCTGTGGAAATCCCGGTACGCCTTGGCGTGGACCGCGGTGGTGCAGTCACCGACAAAAAACGCCGAGGCGTCCAATGTCAGCTGCTCGGTGGCTGTCTTGATCGCCGCGACCCGGTCGGACAGGGTCAGCCACTTGTGGGCCTCGTCGCGCAGCGAGTCGGTGATGACGGTGAGCTCTTTCATGCCGGCGCCTCTCCGTTCCGCGGGTGAGCCAGGTCGAAGGCGCGCAACACGTCGATGGCCTCGTACCGGAGCTGGCTCGCGTCCAGCCGGGCGAGGCGCGCGACATCACCGGTGATGGCCGTGACGCTGCCGCCGCGGACGTGCAGGGTGAGGCTGCCCTGCGGGCTGGAGATCGTCTCCTCGGCCTGCGGAGGCTGCGCGTGGGTCAACCGTTCGAGGTCCGCGTCGATCTCGTGCAGGGTGCGCCAGGTGTGGCGCAGCCAGAGGTGCTCGTCGACCTCGTCGGCGTCCGCCTGGGCCGCCGGCGGGGAAGCTGACCGATCCCGCTGCAATGCCTGCAGTGCTACCGCCTCGAGGGTTGCCTGCACGGCAGCCATGTATGCCGCGAAGAGGGCTTGGGCGGCACCATCGAGGCCGAGGTGAGTACGCCAGTCACGGCCGATCGACACGTCCTCGACCTGGCCGGCGGCATTCACTCGCACCGTGATGGTCCCGGTCCTGTCGTGACCGGCGAAGGCGTCGGGCATCGGGCGGCTCTCCGCCTCCCGCATCGCGTGCTCGACCTGGGCCCGCAGTTCCGAATCGCTCCCGAGGACGTCAAGGCTCGCCAAGGACAGGCGTACGTTCCGTCTGTCTCGCTGCATCCGTCCTCCGCATCCGGCTTGCCGGCACGCTCGTTCGCCGGTCACGACGAAATGTGATCACCGTACGCGAACGACGCCGGTCCGTGGGGGCGAGCCCGGCCCGGCATCCCCGGCAGGTCGGGTTCGGCCCCGGTAACCGTCGCCGTCGTCTACTTGATCTCGACGATGACGGCACCGCTGGGGAGGCTGTCGCCAACCCGGGCGGTGATGCCGGTGACCGTGCCGGTCTTGTGGGCAGTAATCGGCTGCTCCATCTTCATGGCCTCCAGGACCGCGACGAGTTCACCGACCTCGACCGACTGGCCTTCCTCGACTGCGATCTTGACGACGGTGCCCTGCATGGGCGCGGTGAGTGCGTCGCCGGACACCGCCGCGCCTCGCCTGCCACGGCCGGAGCGCCTGGGCTCCTCCTTCTTCGCGGCACCGCCACCGACCGTCAGACCGCCTGGCAGGACGACCTCGACCCGCCTGCCGTCGACCTCGACGACGACGGTCTGTCGCTCGCCACTGATCGCCTGGGCCTCGGCGACCGTGCCGGCGTACGGCTCGACGGTGTTGTTCCACTCGGTCTCGATCCAGCGCGTATGAATGGAGAACGCCTGAGTCGCCTCGGCCGGGGCGAACGCCTCGTCGTCGACCACCGCGCGGTGGAACGGGATCACCGTGGGCATCCCGTCGACGACGAACTCGGCCAGCGCGCGACGCGAGCGCTCCAGAGCCTCGACACGGTTCCGGCCGGTAACGATGAGTTTGGCCAGCATGGAGTCGAAGGCGCCGCCGATGACGTCGCCGGCCTCGACACCGGAGTCGAGTCGTACGCCGGGGCCGGTCGGAGGACGGAACCGCGTGATGACTCCGGGAGCGGGCAGGAAACCCCGGCCGGCGTCCTCGCCGTTGATCCGGAACTCGATGGAGTGGCGCATCGGGGTGGGATCCCCGTAGCCGAGAGGCTCACCGCTGGCGATGCGCAGCTGTTCGCGTACGAGGTCGATGCCGGTGACCTCCTCGGTGACCGGGTGCTCGACCTGAAGACGGGTGTTGACTTCGAGGAACGAGATCATGCCGTTCTGCCCGACGAGGAACTCACACGTCGCCGCCCCGCGGTAGTCGGCCTCCCGCAGGATGGCCTTGGACGCGCGGACCAGCTCGGCGTTCTGCTCATCGCTCAGGAACGGGGCGGGTGCCTCCTCGACGAGCTTCTGATGGCGGCGCTGAAGAGAGCAGTCACGGGTGGAGACGACCACGACGTTGCCGTGCGCGTCAGCGAGGCACTGGGTCTCGACGTGGCGGGGCTTGTCCAGGTAGTGCTCGACGAAGCACTCACCGCGCCCGAAGGCCGCGACGGCCTCGCGGGTGGCGGACTCGTACAGCCCCGGAATCTCCTCCAGGGTGCGCGCGACCTTCAGGCCGCGGCCACCTCCACCGTACGCGGCCTTGATCGCGACGGGCAGGCCGTGCTCCTTGGCGAAGGCGACGACCTCCTCGGCGTCGGCGACCGGGTCGGGCGTGCCGGGCACGAGGGGAGCCTTGGCCCGGGCCGCGATGTGCCGCGCCCTGACCTTGTCGCCGAGCGCGTCGATGGCCTCGGGGGAGGGGCCGATCCAGATGAGACCGGCGTTGATGACCGCCTCGGCGAACGAGGCGTTCTCCGCGAGGAACCCGTAGCCCGGGTGGACCGCGTCCGCGCCCGACCTGCGGGCGACATCGAGCAACTTCTGCTGAACGAGATACGAGTCAGCCGGAGTCGCTCCGCCGATGGCGTACGCCTCGTCCGCGACCTTCACGTGCAGGGCGTCGCGGTCCGGGTCCGCGTAGACGGCGACCGACCCGATGCCGCTGTCCTTGCACGCCCGCGCGATACGAACGGCGATCTCGCCTCGGTTGGCGATCAACACTTTCCTCAGCATGGGTGGCTCCATGTCATAGTCGGGGCGCCTCTTCGCTCTCGCGGTCAGCGGGGCAGGGCCGAGCGACGCCAGCCCCCGGCCCCGTGCGTCAACGGCCCGAACGCCGGGCGGGCACGTTCGGCCCACAGGGAGGTACGGCGAGGGGCCGCTTCGCCCGCCTCTGCCGAGCCTGCGACGCTTGCGAGAACGACCACCAGAGCGGCGACCTGCTCGGGGGTGGGGGTGCCCCGCAGCTGGACGATCGGGGAGACGGGCGCGAGGCCGCGCCGGAGATCCTTGGCGGTCACAGCGGGATGTTGCCGTGCTTCTTGGGGGGCAGGGTTTCGCGTTTGGTGCGGAGTACGCGTAGGGCGCGGGTGATGTGGGTGCGGGTTTGGTGGGGTGGGATGACGGCGTCGATGTAGCCGCGTTCGGCGGCGATGTAGGGGTTGGCGAGGGTGTCTTCGTACTCGGCGATCTTTTCGGCGCGGGTGGCGGTGGGGTCTTCGGCGTTGGCGAGTTCCTGGCGGTAGAGGATGTTGACCGCGCCTTGCGCGCCCATGACGGCGATCTGTGCGGTGGGCCAGGCGAAGTTGAGGTCGGCGCCGAGGTGTTTGGAGCCCATGACGTCGTAGGCGCCACCGTAGGCCTTGCGGGTGATGACGGTGACCTTGGCGACGGTGGCTTCGGCGTAGGCGTAGAGGAGTTTGGCGCCGCGGCGGATGATGCCGTCCCATTCCTGACCGGTGCCGGGTAGGAAGCCGGGCACGTCGACGAAGGTGAGCACCGGGATGTTGAAGGCGTCGCAGGTGCGGACGAAGCGGGCGGCTTTCTCGGAGGCGGCGATGTCGAGGGTGCCGGCGAACTGCATCGGCTGGTTGGCGACCACGCCGACGGGGCGTCCTTCGACACGGCCGAGACCGACGATGATGTTCTGTGCGTAGAGGGGTTGAACCTCGAGGAAGTCACCGTCGTCGAGGACGTGTTCGATGACCTGGTGCATGTCGTAGGGCTGGTTGGCCGAGTCGGGGATCAGGGTGTCCAGTTCCCGGTCGGTGTCGCTGATGTCCAGGCTGGCCGGGGTGTCGTGCACGGGGGGTTCGTCGAGGTTGTTCGACGGTAGGTAGGACAGCAGGGTCTTGACGTAGTCGATGGCGTCCTGCTCGTCGCTGGCGAGGTAGTGGGCGTTGCCGCTACGGGTGTTGTGGGTACGGGCACCACCGAGTTCCTCCATACCGACGTCTTCACCGGTGACGGTTTTGATCACGTCGGGGCCGGTGATGAACATGTGGGAGGTCTGGTCGACCATCACGGTGAAGTCGGTGACCGCCGGGGAGTAGACGGCCCCGCCGGCGCACGGGCCCATGATCAGCGAGATCTGGGGGATGACGCCGCTGGCCCGTACGTTGCGGAAGAAGATCTCGCCGTAGAGGCCGAGGGAGGCCACGCCTTCCTGGATCCGGGCGCCGCCGGAGTCGTTGATGCCGACGACCGGACAGCCGATCTTCATGGCCAGGTCCATCACCTTGACGATCTTCTCGCCGAACACCTCACCGAGAGATCCGCCGAAGACCGTGAAGTCCTGCGCGAAGACACACACCTGCCGGCCGTCGACCGTGCCGTAGCCGGTGACCACACCATCACCGTACGGGCGGGTCCGCTCCAGGCCGAAGTTCGTGGACCGGTGCCGGGCGAACTCGTCCAACTCGACGAACGAACCCTCGTCGAGCAGCATCTCGATCCGCTCCCGCGCGGTCTTCTTCCCCCGGGCGTGCTGCTTCTCGACCGCACGCGCCGACCCGGCGTGCACCGCCTCGTCGACCCGGCGTTCCAGGTCCGCCAACTTCCCGACTGTCGTGTGGATGTTGATCCCACCGCCGGTGGAGGGGCCGGTTTGTGCGCTCATCGCTCTGTCCTCTGTTCGGGAAGGTGAAGAAGAGTCGCCTCGATCGATCAGGTCGCGCGGGCGCGGCTGCCTCGCGGCCGTCGCTCGCCAGCGGGCAGCGCCCCGCGCAGGATCGCGAGGCGCTCACACTGGTCGAACTCGATCCGAGGGCCGGCCCGTAGGGGTACGCGGCGGAAGCGCTGCCCGATCGCCGCCGCGGCACCCGGGGGATCAGCCCTCGGCGGGACTGATGACGGCGCGGAGGAACTCCTCGGTGCGAGCGTGAGAGGGCCGGTTGAAGATCACCTCCGGGGTGCCCTGCTCGAGGATCCTCCCCTGGTCCATCACGATGACACGGTCGGCGACCTGGGCGGCGAAGCGCATCTCGTGAGTCACGATGATCATCGTCATGCCTGACTCGGCGAGGTCTCGCATCACCTTGAGGACCTCGCCCACGAGCTCGGGATCCAGTGCGGAGGTCGCCTCGTCGAAGAGCATCGCCTTCGGCTCCATCGCCAGCGCACGGGCGATGGCGACGCGCTGTTGCTGGCCGCCGGAAAGCTCGTGGGGGCGGTTGTCCACCCGATCCGCGAGGCCCATCCGGGTGAGGAGCCGTAGGGCGCGCTCCCGTGCCTCGTCCTTGGGTACCTTCCGGACGCGAACCGGCGGCATCATCACGTTCTCGAGGGCGGTGAGGTGGGGGAACAGGTTGAATCGCTGGAACACCATCCCGAGTTCGAGTCGGGCCAACCGGACGGCCTTGGCGTTCATCCGGTGCCGGCCGTTCGTCGCGTCCTGGATGACGGTCCCGTCGACCGTGATGCGCCCGGAGTCGATGGTTTCCAAGGCGTTGATCATCCGGATCAGCGTGGTCTTGCCCGACCCGCTGGGCCCGATGACGACGGCGACCTCACCTTCGGCGACGTCCAGGTCGACGCCGCGGAGCACCGGAATCTCGCCGAACGTCCGGTGAATGTTCTCGACCCGGATGAGGGGTTGGCGGGTGGCTCTGGCGAGCTGTTCGGTGGCGGTCACGCGACAGGCTCCTTCTCCGCTTCGACGGGTGCGGGCACCGAGGACTTCTTGCGGGGACGCGGCCGGCTGAGCTCGAGATGGGCCTCGAGGCGACGGAGCAGCAGGCTCGTCGGGTAGCTGACCGCGAGGTAGAGGAACCCGATCACGGCGTAGACCTCCATGTAGCGGAAGGTCTCCGAACCGATCACCTGCCCGGTGAACAGAAGCTCTGCCACGGACACGGTCGACGCGAGGGCGCTGTCCTTGAACAGGGAGACCGCATAGTTGCCCGTCGGGGGCAGGGCGATTCGCATCGCCTGGGGCAGGATCACCGAACGCATCATCGTCGGCCAGTCCATGGCCAGGGCAGCGCTCGCCTCCCACTGCCCCCGATCGACGGTGCGGATCGCGCCCCGGAAGATCTCGCTCAGATACGCGCTCGTGTTGGCACCGAGGCCGAGGATCGCCGCGGTGAGCGGGGAGAACTGGATCCCCATGGCGGGCAGTGCGAAGTAGGCGAAGAACAGTTGAAGGATCAGGGGGGTGCCGCGGAGGACCTCGACGTAGATCGTCGCCGGCACGTAGAGGTACCACCTCCGCCGGTTGAGCCTCATCATCGCGATGACGAGTCCGAGCAACAAGGCGAGGATGAACGCGCCGATCGTGATGGCGACGGTGTATTTCATCCCCTCGAGCAGGCGCGGCAGCCACTCCTTGGTCAGGTCCAGGGTCATGTCATCCCTTGAGCGGATTCGGTGGGTTGAGGGGCGCGAAGCTCTTACGTCCGCGGGACGAGATGCATCCCATGGTTTCGACGAGGAGCTGGGCGCACAGGAAGGAGGTGATCTGGTTCGGTGTGTCGACCATGGGGTTCAGTTCGACGATGTCGAGGCCGCAGACGTCGAGGTTCCGGGAGACGGCCGCGAGGACGTCCCGCAGGTGCTCGTAGTCGAGGCCACCTGGCTCAGGGGTGGCGACCCCCGGCACGATGGCCGCGTCGAGCACGTCCAGGTCGACGCTGATGTAGACGGGTAGATTCGGGTCCAGCTCGGCGAGGACGCGCTCCGGCCCGTCACGGAGGTAGTCCTTCGTCGTGAGGACCCGGTTGCCGTCCGCGATGGTGTCGCGATAGTGGTGCTCGGGGGTGCGGAAGCTGCGCATCCCGACCTGCACGATGTGCCGCACGGTGGGCAGCCCGTGGGCCAGGCGGACCGGGTTCCCGTGGCTCTGGGTGACTCCGTGGACGAACGGCTGGTAGTCCAGGTGCGCGTCGAAATGGAGGAACTGCACGTCCTGCCCGTAGGCGCGCAGGACCGGATAGGTGGCGGCGTGATCGCCGCCCACCACGATCGGGGTAGCGCCCCGATCGAGGACGGTCGACACAAGGTCGGTGGCGTTCTGCCATGTCGCGTCGACGTTGGTGTAGATGACGTCCACGTCGCCGCAGTCGACGATGCGGTTCTCGGTCATCTCCTCCTCGAGGAACCGCTCGCCGGAGTTGATGTCCCAGAAGCCTTCGCGGCCACCGGTGTTGCACGACCGGAAGCGCAACGACAGTTCCCGCACCCGGCGGGGGCCGAGACGGGCGCCCGGGAGCCAGCCGGAACCCTCGTCGCACGGGAAGCCGATGAAGGCGAAGTCCGCGTCGAGGGAGGCAGGGTCCGCGCACACGGGGCCACGCAGGAAGGTGGCGATCCCCGTGAACGCCAGGTCCAACCGGGTGGTCGAACTCGGGTTCTCGACGGGCGTCACCATGTCACAGCTCCAACCAGGTGTCGGCCGGGCTCAGGCCCGCGTCCTCGAAGATCCTCTTGACCGTTCCGTCGGCCTTCATCTCCTTGAAGACCGCGCTGAAGTCGTCGACGAATGCCCGGTTCTGCGGAGCCACCGCGAGAGCGTTGTCGCTGTCCTGCTTGTCGACCGGGGCGTAGCCCGTCGAGAGTTCCATCTTGAGGTTGGGGTTCTGCTTGATCGCCAGAGCCGCGATCGAGGCGTCCGCGAGAACGCCCTGGACCCGGCCGGTCTGGATGTCCTGGAACGCCTCGTAGATCGTGCCGTACACCTTCACGGTGATCTGCTTGCCGTTGGGGCAGGTCGCGCTCGCCTTCTTCAGGCTCTCGGCCCAGACGGTGCCCTTGTAGGTGGCGCCCGTGTGGCCACACAGGCCCGTGAGGTTCTGGATGCCCAACGGATTCCCCTTGGCCACCGCCAGGCCCTCGGTGTTGTAGAAGAGAACGTCGGTGAAGGCGACGTGCTTCTCGCGCTCGGGAGTGCGGTACATGGCGTCGCCCATGACCTGGATTCGGCCGCTGGTGAGGGCCGGGATCAGGCTGTCGAAGGGCATCGGAACCGGCTGGACCTTGGCCTCGATGCCCTTGCGCTTGAGGTACTCCCTGATGAGTTCCGGGATGATGCCCTCCGCCTTGCCGTCCTTCACCGCAGACCAGGGCTCGTCGTTGGAGGTCCCGATGGTGACGACCTTGCTCTGCTTGATCTCGGTGAGAAGATCCTTGGACGCCGAGGTCGAGCCCGGCCCTGACGCGCACGCCGGCAGTGACATCGCGGCGATGACGGCGAGGCCCAGGGATATCTTGCGACTGCGCATCGCGTAGCTCCTGCTCTCGAGTGTGTTCCCGATCACCGGGGTACAGGAGATCCTGCACCCTAACCCTTGGTGGCGCAAGAGATCTCGGCATACTCCTGCTGGTAGTCGGGTTGTTGCGTCTCGGACTTGCGTCATCGTGGGTAACTGGTGCAAGACTGAGTGAGTCGGAAGCCCGCCCAGGCTGCCGCCCGCCACCCAAGGAGCTGCCATGAACACGACGCCAGACATCCCGACGATCTCCCTCAACAGCGACATCGGAGAGGGGTTCGGCGTGTGGTCCGTGGCCGACGACCGGGCCCTGCTCGAACTGGTCACGGACGCCAACGTCGCGTGCGGCTTCCACGCCGGTGACCCCGACATCCTCCTGCGGACCTGCCGCGACGCGGCCGAGCTCGGTGTGACGGTGGGCGCGCAGGTCGGGTACTTCGACCTGCGCGGCTTCGGCCGCCGCTTCATCGACGTCCCGCCCGCGAGCCTCGCGGCCGACGTGCTCTACCAGCTGGGCGCCCTGGAGGCGATAGCTCGAGCGTGTGGTCTGTCGATCGCCTACCTCAAGGTCCACGGGGCGCTCTATCATGCCTGCGTCCAGCGCCCGGACATGGCGCGGGCCATCGCGGAAGGGCTCACCATGTTCGGGCGCGACATCCCCGTTCTGTGCCAGCCGGGCACGAGCTTCGCCGCCGCTGTCGGCGACGCCGGCTGCCGGCTCCTGCGCGAGGGCTACATCGACCGGGCGTACCAGCCGGACGGCCTGCTGGTTCCGCGCGGGCAGGACGGCGCGATGATCACGGACCCGGAGGTCGCGGCCCGGCGGGCCGTCCAGATCGCCACGACCAGGACGGTGACGGCGATCGACGGATCGACTCTTCCCCTTGAGGTGGACTCGGTCTGTATCCACTCGGACTCCCCTGGCGCCGAAAAGATCGCGCAGGCGGTACGGGCGGCGCTCGAGGACGAGGGAGTGGCGCTGCGAGGTCTCCTTGCCTGATCCGGCCAAGCGCTGCGCGGACGTCATCCTGCGGGTGCACCGGCTCGCGCGGACCGGCGCCCTGATCGACCTGGGGCGGCTCGAGCACGCGAAGATGGTTGCCGCACAGGCCCGCCAGGTCGACGTCGACGGGTGGCTGTGGGAGGTCATTCCGGCGGCGCGGACGGTGTATCTCCAGGCCGCCCCGGAGCACCTCGACGAGATCCTGGTCCGGCTGAGAGACGCTCCGGTGGCGGCGGTCGTGCAGCAGGAGCGGCGGCTCGTCGAGATCCCGGTCCGCTACGACGGGCAGGACCTCGACTACGTCGCCGAGCAGCTCCGCATGGACGTCGACACCTTCGTGCACCGCCACTCGACGACGGAGTACGAGGTGGAGTTCTTCGGCTTCGCCCCCGGTCAGGCCTTCTTCGGCGAACTGCCGGACGACCTACGGCTGCCGAGAAGGAGCGTTCCGCGTACGAGGGTCCCGTCGGGAGCCCTGGCCATCGCGAACGAGTTCACCATCATCTACCCCGAGCAGTCACCAGGCGGCTGGCATCTCATCGGGCATCGGGCCGGACCGCCGCTGTGGGATCCGCACGCCGATCCGCCCAGCCGATTGCGTATCGGGGATCGAATCCGGTTCCGGGACGTGACATGATCCGTGTTCTTACCACTGGGCCGCTCGCCACAACCCAGGATCTCGGCCGTTGGGGCTGGGGACACCTGGGGGTGCCGCGCAGCGGCCCGGCGGACGCACCCAGCCACCACCTGGCCAATCGGCTCGTCGGCAACGCCGTCGACGCGGCGACGATGGAGGTGCTGCGCGGGGGCCTCACGGTGGAGTTCCTCGAGCCCGCGCTCTTCGCCATCGCGGGCGCTCCCGTCGGAGTCCGCCTCGACGGAGTCCCGGTGGCGTTCGGTGCCAGCGTCTGGGCGCGGGCCGGGGCGGTCCTGTCGCTGGCGGTGCCACCCTTCGGGCTGTGGAGCTACCTTGCCGTTCGGGGGGGCCTCGATGTCGAGCCCCAACTCGGGAGCCGATCGGTGGACACCCTGTCGGGAATCGGGCCGCCACCGCTGACGCCGGGCCAGGTGGTGCCGATCGGCGGCCTCGTGGCCGGACCGCCGGCTGCGGCCGACGCGCTGATCGGGCTGTGCGATCGCCGGGACGTCGAGCTGCGTGTCTCGCCCGGGCCGAGACACGAGTGGTTCACCCGCCAGGCGCAGGAGCTGCTGGTGAGCACGGCCTGGACGTTGAGCGCCGACACGAATCGGATCGCGGCCCGTCTGACGGGGCCGGAACTGGTCCTCGTCGAACCCCGCCAGCTACCGACGGAGGGGTTGCAGATCGGCTCGATCCAGGTGCCCCCCTCGGGGCAACCGATCGTCCACCTGGCCAATCACCCACCCACGGGGGGCTATCCCGTAATCGCCGTCGTCGACGAGTCGGATCTGCCGGTGCTCGCGCAGAGCCTGCCGGGGACCGTGGTGCGCTTCGTCAGGCGGGCGCCGGGGCGGGCCTGACGCGCGGCGCGGCCCGGAGCTGATCTCCGGGCCGGCCGCGGCTACGGACCGGTCAGGCGCACCGACACGGCAGAACGGCGGTGATCTCCACGGAGAATCCGGGCAGGTTCGACTGGACGATGGCTCGTGACGGGGGAACCGCGCCGACGAACTCGGCCCAGATCGAGTCGAACGTCCCGCGCTGCTCGACGTCGGTGAGGTACACCGTGCAGAAGGCCGCCTCGGCGAGCGAGGAGCCGGCCGCCTGGGCGATGGCTTCGAGGTTCGTGAGGGTCTGGCGGGCCTGGGTCTCGAACGGCGCGTCGTTGAGTCGGGTGCCGTCGGGCAGACGGGGGGTCTGCCCGGCGACGTGAACCAGTCCGCCGGCGCAGACGGCCTGCGAATAGGTGCCGGCCGGGGGTGGGGCGTCGGCGGTGGTGATGATGCGGCGGTCGGTGTGCAGGCCCATGTCAGGTGGTCCTCTGTCGTTGGAATCGGTCGTAGAGTCTGCGCTCCAGCCCCCGATCCTGCTTGGCGGAGAGCTCGAGCAGGCGTAGGACCAGGGCGTTCGCGATGGCGGAGGGAGCCACCGCGGAGTTGAAGAAGGTCTGGGTCTCGTATCGGGTCATCAGGGTCCGGACGAGCGGATCGATCGGGATCGGGGCAAGGGCGCTGTCGGTGACGACGACCGAGTTGGCGCCGACCGCGGTGGCCTGCTCGACGGCCTGGAGCGAGCGTTCGTCGTAGACGGGAAAGGTGAAGGCGAGCACCGCGTCGTCGGGCCCGATGAGGTCGACGTCGTCGAGGACGGTCCCTCCGACCGCCCCGATGAGCCTGGTGTTCATGAAGTGCCGGAGGTGGAACTCCACGGTGTACGCGAGACCGAACGCTGATCGAAAGCCGACGACGTGGAGCAGCCTGGCGCCGTGCAGCGCCTCGGCACAGTCGTGCAGCGCCTGGTAGTCGAAGGATTCGACGGTCTGGCTCAGGGCGTCCAGATCGCCGCGCAGCGAGCTGTGGACGCGCCCGTCACGCGGCGAGGTGGTGCCGGCGACCTGGGTGGCGGCGCGTTGCTCGGCGGCGCGGCGGATGGCCGCTTGCATGTCCGGGAAGCCCTCGTAGCCCATCCTGATGGCGAAACGGACAACGGTCGACTCGCTGACTCCGAGCTTTTCCGCGATCCGCAGCGCGGTGAGTTGCGCGGCCTCGCGTGGCTGCGTGATGCAGTACCGGGCGATCTTGCGCTGACTCGCGCTGAGCAGGTCTTCCTTGCGGCGCACCCGCTCGGGCAGGGTCTCGTCATCTCGCGGCATGGCACCGTCCCGATGCCATGTCCAGGGCAGGGCGGCCTGCGCCTGGACCATGCTCTTGCATCATCTCAGGCAATAGTGCAGGATCTTGTGGCATGACCGCAGAGCATACACCGGATGATGGCTCGTTCATGGGAAGAACGGTCGGCGTGTTCGACGCAGGGATCGGCGGACTTCCCATCGCGCGTGCCGTCACGCGCAGCCTGCCCGGTGTGGCGATCAGCTACCTGGCCGATTCCGGCCGCCGCCCGTACGGGCCCCAGCCGGGCGCGACAGTGGCCAGGTACGTCCGCCAGGCGGAGCGGTTCTTCGCCGACCAGGGTGTCGACGTGTGGGTCATCGCGTGCAACACCGCCAGTGTCGTGGCTCCCGCGACCGACGAGCGCCTGGTGCCGTGTGTCGACATGGTCGAGGCGGTCGGTCGCGTCCTGCCACCCGCGACGGCTGGCCGGGTGGCTCTGCTCGGCACGTTGGGCACGATCGTCAGCGGAGCGATCCCGCGTGCGTACCCCGACCACGACTGGGTGCCCATGCCCACGGAGGCGCTGCTTCGCCACGCCGAGGAGGGCGACGCCAGCTCACCCGCGGTGGCCGACCTTCTCCGGCAACTGCGACACGAGCTCGGCCGGAGCGGGGCGACCCACGCCGTCCTGGCGTGCACCGACTACACATGCATCCTGCCGGCCATGATCGACGCGTTGCCCGGAATCGCGCTCCTGGACCCCCTCGACGGGGCGGTGCAGGCCGTGTGCGACATCGTCCGATCGGTCACGACCGATGCGACGCCGACAGCGGCCCCGGAGTCACCCGGGCACGAGCTGTCGGTCACCGGTCACCACCCCGTCGACATTCCCGCGCTCGCCCGGGAGACATACGGGCTCGAATTCACCACCACCGCCACCGTCAACATCGATCTCACAGAGAGCTGAGGCCGTACCATGATCTTCAATCCGGCCGATCGGATCCTCCGTCTCGCGGGTCCCCACCTCCAGGCCACCCATGGCAAGGGCCTCAGGGAGCTTGAGCGCGAGCTTGAGCGCCAGCCCGCCGGACCCGACTTCCTCGACATCACCTACGCGGACACGCACCGATTCCCGCCCGTCGACTGGGCGATCGAGGAGTTCTCGAAGGCGGCGAGCGGCGCCGGGATGACGTACACGCCCTACCGGGGCGACGCCGGTGTGCGATCCGCGGTGGCCGGCAACGTCAGCGGCCTGCTGGGGCTCGAATTCGATCCGGATCGCGAGGTCATCCTGACCCCGGGAACCCAGGCCGGGCTGTACTCCGCGCTCGCCGCGATGATCAACCCCGGCGACAAGGTCGTCGTCCCCGATCCGGACTACATCACGAGCGACCGGTCCGTCCGATACTTCGGCGCGGAGGTGCTTCCCGTTCCGCTCGTCTGGGAGGCGGGGCAGGCGCCGAGGCTCGACCTCGACGTGCTTCGGGCCCAGTTGGCCAAGCAGCCGAAGCTCGTCATGTTCTCGCACCCCAACAACCCCACGGGCGCGGTGTTCACCCCGGAGCACGTCAACGAGATCGCGCAGGCGATCCTGGAGTCCGACGCGTTCGTCATCGTCGACCAGCTCTACTGCCGCCTCGTCTACGACAAGGCGCCGTTCGCCCACCTGGCGGCCGTGCCCGGGATGCGGGAGCGGACCCTGACGACTCTCGGCCCGAGCAAGACGGAGTCGCTCAGCGGATACCGGATCGGGGTCGCGGTCGGCCCGGCGGACCTCATCACCCGGATGGAAGATGTCATGGGCATCGCCTCACTCCGGGCGCCCGCGTACGCCCAGCACGTCCTGGCCCGGTGGATCAAGGACGACGAGGACTACGTACAGCAGCGGATCGGCGAGTACCAGGCGCTGCGTGACCAGAGCATGACGGCTCTCCTCGACATTCCCGGCGTCGACGTGCGGCGTTCCGGCGGGTCGGCGTACCTGTTCCCCTCGTTCTCCGGCCTGCAGGCGAGCGACCAGGACGTGGCCCTGGCGCTCAAGCGCGAGGCGGGACTCGTGGTGAACCCCGGATACCAGTTCGGCGCCGGCGGGACCAAGCACTTCCGGATCTGCTTCGCCCAGGACGAGCAGGTCTGGGCGGCGGCCCTGGTGCGGATGCGGGCGGTGCTCGAATCCTTCCCCACGGCGGTCTGAGGTGTCCCGCTACTTCACCGATGCCGAGTACGACCGGCGTTGGGCCGCCGTCATGGCCGAGGTCGAGCGACGCCGGCTCGACACCGTCGTGATCTGGGGCCGAGCCGGTGGCCAGTTCGAGCACTGCGGCGACATCCTCTACCTGTCCAACCACTTCGCGATCAGCGCGGGCGCGGACTCCGCGATCTGGAACGCGCGGTCCTTCGCGGCGCTGATCGTGCGGCCCGGCCACGAACCCGAGCTGCACATCGACGAGCCTGATCCTCGAATGGACCGCCTCGCCGTGCGGGACGTCCGGTGGAGCTCGGACCCCGTCCGGGCCGTGGGCGAGCGACTCCGCGAGCTCGGCATCTCCGGTCAGGTGGGCTTCGTCGGGACGAACTTCTTCCCGATCAAGTACTACCAGCAGCTTTCCGAGCTGTGCCCGCAGATCGACTGGCGTCCCGAGGACGACCTCGTCAAGACGGTCCGGAAGATCAAGAGTGCCGCGGAACTCGACTGTTACCGGCACGCCGGCGAGACCGCGTCGCTTGCCCTGACCCGGCTGATGTCCGGGCTCATCGGTGGCGAGAAGGAGGCCGTCGCGGCCGGCGCGGCCTCCCAGATCGTCGTCGAGCGGGGCGGCCGGATCCAGCTGATGGGCACCACCCACGGGGAGCACATCGGCTACCAGTGCGCCGAACCGCTGACCGGATACAGCCAGTTGGCTCCGCAGCCGGGTGACCTGGTGGCCGGGATGGTCCACGGCCCCATGTACCAGGGCTACTACCTGGACCCGGCCCGCGAGTGGGTGTGCGGGGGCCGGCCGTCGGGGGCGCAGCGCGGTCTGATCGAGGCCACGGTCGAGATCGTCGAGGAGCTCTGCGCCATGATCCGGCCGGGCGTCCGTCTCCTCGACGCCGCTCGGCGCGGCGACGAACTGACGGCGCGCTACGGGGGAGACGACTCGCCGACCTCGAAGTTCTTCCCCTTCTACGGGCATGGGGTCGGAATGTTCTTCGAGACTCCTCGGATCGGGAGCGCCCTGTCCGCGCCGGACGACATCTTCGAGGAGGGGATGGTCCTCGGGGTCGAGGCGTTCCTCGCCAGGGACGGCGTCGGCAGTTGCCTTATCGAGGACAACGTCATCGTGAACGCGCACGGGGTCGAGCTGCTCACGACAACCCCGTTGAGGTGGGACGCATGAGCGGCACCGACCCGTTCGTGCTGGCGGTTTCCCGGGTCCACGACGGCCTGGGATTCCTGCCGGATGACGACTACGTCGTCGTCGTCGCCGAGGGCACCGTCGTCGACCTCGGTCCCAGGGCCCGGCTGCTCGGCAGGTACTCCGCGCTCCCGCTCGTCGACCACTCCGGTGCCGTGCTGACGCCAGGGTGGATCGACGCCCATGTCCACTCGACGATGCCGGGGAACGGGCGTCCCATCGAGGAGGTGGCCCCGGCCCCCTTCGAGACGAGGATCGCCGTCGCGACGGCCAACCTGCGGGCGCACCTGGCCGGTGGCGTGACCACCGTCCGTGACCTGGGCTCTCATCTGGACTACCTGGCATGGTCCCCGGGACCGGGCCTCATGCCGCGGGTACTTCGTTACGGAATGCCGATCACCGCCGAGCGCGGGCACATGCACCTCTTCGGTGGGGCCCTCGGGGCGGCACGCACCGTCACCGATGTCGCACGGGCCAACCTGGCGGCCGGGGCGGACGGGCTCAAGCTCGTCGCCAGCGGCGGCGGAACCCTCGGTACGGTGCCACACGAGACGACCCTCACGAGCGACCAGATCGCCGAGGCGGTCCGGCTCGCTCATGCCCAGGGCAAGCGGGTGACGGTCCACGCCCTGACCAACGGCGCGATCCTCGCCGCGACCGCGGCGGGGGCGGACGGCATCGAACACCTGGGATTCCTCGCGGCGGACGGGCTCAGCCACGTCCAACAGGAAGCGCTTGAGGCTGCCGTCGCGGCGGGGGTCGTCTTCGGCAGCACGCTCGGCTGCAACGAGGCGTACCTGCACCTGTCGGGCTCGAACGGCACCGTCGAACATGACGAGCAGTCCGTACGGACCGAGTACTACCGCCGCAACGCCGACCGGGTGCTCGGTGCCGGTGGGCGGATGGCGGTCGGGACCGACGCCGGATGGAAGCACACGCCCTTCGGGGCGTATGTACGCGAGCTCCAGCCGCTCGCCGGAGCCGGGGTGCCCGCCGAACGGCTCCTGCACCTGGCGACAGCCGGTAACGCGGACGCGCTCGGCGTGCCCGGACTTACCGGGATGATCCGTCCCGGTCACCCCGCCGACCTCGTGGTCATCGACGGGGTTGACTTCGCGGCGCGGGCGCCCAAGGTCGTCGAGGTGGTCGTCGCCGGCCGGCGACTCGTCTCGTCGGAGACCCAGTGGTGACCGGCGCGACGCACCGGGCCCAGCCCAACGGCACACGGCATGTCCTGGTGACAGGTGCCTCCCGGGGCATCGGCCGCGCGGTGGCGGTGAGGTTCGCGGAGGCGGGCGACCGGGTCGCCGTCCACTATCTGGGGCGGGCGGCGGACGCGCAGCGTACGATGCGGCTCCTGCCCGGCGACGGACACGCGCTGATCCAGGGAGACCTGTCCTCCCCGCAGGAGTGCCGAAGGGTCGTCGAGGGAGCCGAGCGGGCACTCGGCGGCCTCGACATCGTCGTCAACAACGCGGCGGTCGCGACGTCCCCCGCCCTCCGGCATCCTGTCGTCGGGACGGACTTCGCGACCTGGGCCGGCATGTGGCGGCAGTTCACGGACATCAATCTCCTCGGGGCTGCCCACGTGTCCTGGGCCGCGGCCCAGGCCATGGTCGCCGCGGCCGTCCGCGGTCGGATCATCAACATCGGTTCGCGGGGTGCCTTCCGAGGCGAGCTGGAACATCCCGCGTACGCGGTGACGAAGGCGGCGTTGCATGCTCTCGGGCAGTCCCTCGCGATCGCGTTGGCGCCGCACGGGATCGCGGTGACCAGCATCGCCCCCGGGTTCACCGCCACCGAGCGCGTGGCCGAGCGGTTCGGCACCGAGATCCCTGCGAGGATCACCGCCGACAGTCCGTTCGGGCGCATCGCCACCCCTGACGAGGTCGCCGCCGCGGTGCTGTATCTCGCGTCACCCGAGGCCGAGTGGGCGTCCGGTGCGATCCTCGATCTGAACGGCGCCTCGCATCTCCGCTAGGCGTGGCGGGTCGGGACGGCCGAGGAGTCGCTGCTGGGCCCGCCCGGCCCCGTCGGGCCGGGCGGGCCGCCGAGGGGCAGGTCCGCCGCCGGGTGCAGCCGACGGATTCCCGGCACCGCCAGGCCCACCACCAGCACCCCGACGCCGGCCCAGGCCAGGAACGCGAACGACGTGGAGTGGTCCGTCGCGAGAATCCCGAGCCCGGGGCGGGCCACGGCGATGCCCACTCCGCTCAGGCAACTGATCACGCCGAACGCCAGCGCCCGTACCGGCTGCGGGGTGACCTCGTTGGTCAGCACCTCCAGGACGGTCGTGCCCAGGGCGTAGCCGAACCCCATCAACGGCAGGAACAGAAACGGGCCCAGCCACGGCAGCTGACCGGTGGCCACCAGAGCGGCGAGGACGAGCAGGAACGCCGCCGCCAGGGCGGGCCGGCGGTGTGACCGCCCCACGTACCCGGCCGCCAACCCACCGAGCACGGAGGCCGCCGCGAACGCCGCGTACATCGATCCGGTCAGTGCCGCGGACAGGCCCAGTTCGAGCGCCAGTGGCTGGAACAGGATGCGGGCACTCCACCCGAACAGCAGCAGGAGGACGCCCAGCCAACCGACCCGGCGGATCCGGGGATCGGCCGCCGCGCGACGGATGTCCGCCACCACCGACGACCACGTGGAGACCACCCGGGGCTTGCGGATCTCCGGCAGGGTGAGCGCGAGCAGGAACCCCACCGCGGCCAGCGCGGCGGTGACCGCGAACGGCAACCGGCGGTCCACCTCGTAGAGGTAGCCGGCCGCGAGGAGCGAGAGCAGTACGGACGCGTTGCCCACCGCCCGCACCAGCCCGAACGCCTTCGCCGGGCTGATCTCCAACTCGTCCTGGTCGCACAGTTCGTACAGGTAGGTACTGGCCGCGCCGGAGGTCAGCGCCCAGAGCACGCCCCAGAGCACCCACGTGCCGAACAGCATCGCCACGGACCGGATCTGGGTGATCGCGGCGAAGGTCAGCACCGTGCCGGCGGCCAGGGTGAGGTAGGTACGGCGTCGCCCGATCAGGTCGGCGGCCAGCCCGACGGGAAGTTCGCACACCACCACGACGATCCGGAACACGCCGTCGGCGAGCACCGCTGTTGTCAGCGGAAAGCCCAGATCCAGCAGGTAGATCAGCCAGACCGGGAACCAGAACTGCACTTCGAGCAGGAACTGGGTGATCGCGAAGATACGGACCGGGCGACTACGGAGAGCCGTTCTCATGTGCTCTTGTCGCTCCGGAAGAACAGGTAGATGATCACCAACAGCACCGACACCACCCCGGAGGAGACCACGATCGCGTCGGCGGGTTGCGCGGCGATCCACTCCACGATGGAGGACCTGCCCAGGTCGTAGGCCGCCATCTCGGGATCGTTGGCGATCGAGCGGCCGAACTCGGTCACGGTCAACGCCGTGCCGAGGATCGAGGTCACCGCGATACCCAACAGGATGAGGTCGGTGAACATCGCGGAGCGGGCCGTACGCCGGGCGGAGAGCTCCGCCAGTTGGCGCTCGCAGATCCCGATCTTGAACCGCACCGGCTGTTCGAGCAGGCTCTCGTAGTCCCAGAACGCCAGGATCGCGTCCATCTCCGCGCGTACGGCGCGCTTGAGGTACTTCGACAGCTCCCAGCGCTCCATGATGATCAGCTCGGCGCGTTGGCTCAGGCTCATCAGATGTCCCCTGAGCCGTTCGAGTTCCCAGCGCGAGCCCGCCGCCGCCGAGTCCGCGAGGATCTTCGACAGCCGGCTGTCGATCCGGTCCAGCACCCCGTAGAAGACCTGCGCGTACCGCAGCGCGTCCCACTGGTCGCGGAACGGGTCACCGGGCAGCATCCGGCCGCCCGCGCCGGTCCGGTCGAGGAAAATGTAGTTCAGCCATCGGACCAGGTGATGAACGTCCCCGTTCAGCAGCCGGTCCGCCGGATGGCCGTCGTCCCCGGGCGTCACCACGTCCTTGACCCAGTGCCGCACCGCCCGCTCGGCGGCCGGCTCGGACGGGTCGATCACGAGACTGCGGGTGACCCAGAGCGCCTCGCCGAACTCCGCCGTCACCGGGTCGCCGGCCGGGGTCGCCGGGACGACCAACCGCTCCTCCCGGTCGGCCCGGCGCAGCAGGTCCAGCACCGGGTTCACATACCGGCGGACGGCCTCGCGTGCCACCTGCTCACCCATCGCCACCGCCCGAGCCTGGACGTCGTCGAGGTGGGCTTCGAGTCCGTCGGAGTGCTCGGCGAGCGGCCCCAGGTCCGTCAGGATCTCCAGCAGCATCAGGCCGTGGTCGAACAGCCGGAAGCTGATCTCGGTGACCCCGCGGTGCAGGGCCTCGGTGGCGCCGGTGAACTCGTCCGGCAGGTGCTCCGGGCGCAACGTGCCGGTGAGGATGTGCAGGGTGCGCTCGACCGCGTAGTCGTCGATCGTGCGATAGAGGTTCAGCGAGCTCGTGGGCCGGGTGTGCTCCAACACGACGGTCGGCGGCGGTGGCCCGGGCTCGTCCGTGGCAGCGGGGGAGAGAACTCTCAACAGCTCGTCGACCGCCGGCTGCTGCGCGGCCCAGAACCGCGCGTACCCGTGGGGATCGCGCAGCGAGGCGCCGGGCACGGCGTAGTAGTCCACCACCACCGGGGCGAGGATCCGTAACTGGGTCATGACACCTTGGCTTCGAGCAGCAGGGCGCGGGCGTCGACGTGCAGAACCCGCCCTCGCGCCGGGCCGTTGGTGATCTTCACCCGAACGAGAATCCGCCCGCGGGGCGGGCCGGCGGAGCGGACGAACTGGTCGGGCCAGGTGAGCACCTGCGCTCGCGTGCCCTGCGGCGCGACCAGCACCAGGTTGCCATGCTCGTCGAGCAGCTCCACCAGCCCGGTCTCACCCACCGGGGTCAGGGTGACGTCGCGGAACGCGGACGGCTGGAGGCCCTCGACGAACTGCTCGTATTCGGTGCTCCGGCGGAGCTCGGCCAGCACCTGGTTGAACTTCTCCAGCACGGGCGCGGCCTCGGGGGTCCTGGCCATCATGAAGTACACGCCCTGCACCGAGTGGGTCAGCGGATTGTCGCCCTGCAGATAGCCGAAGTCGCGGGCGTCCCCGGCGAAGGACGGGTCGGCCAGCGCCGCCTGCCCGGGGAGCAACCCTTCGGCGAGTACGTCGATCCGGCCCTCCGCCAGCGCCTGGAAGCCGTCCAGGGTCGAGCCGAACTCCACCATCCGGGGGACCGCGGACTCCAGGTCGTTCCAGTAGTCGTACCCGCTGATGCCGCCGACGCGCAGAGCGCGCAGGTCCGCGGCCGTGGTGGCCCGCGGCTCGCCCTTGCGGCGGTCGTAGAAGAGCACGTACTCGAAGTCGATGAGCGAGTCGGAGACGAGCAGATCCTTCCGCCGCGACTCGCTGCCCACCAGCGGGAACGCTCCGACGGTGGCACCGGACCGGACCTGGTCCTCGGCCAGCGACCACGACGTGTACCTGACCTCGGGGGAGTAGCCGGCCCGGTTCAGCACCTCGACGACCAACTTCGTGACCGGCCCGCCGTCGGGCAGCTCCGGGCCGACGAACGGCGCCCAGTCGCCGGTCGAGACCAGCACCGGTCGGGCCGGTGAGGTGGGGGACGGCCGCAGGCCGACGGCCACGACCGCCACCGCCACGACCACCAGGACGAGCAGCACCAGCATCGGCCCCCAGGCCCGGAGTGGCTGCAGCAGCGCCGGGCGGCGCCAGTTCGGGGTCATGATCCGCATCCTAACCGGACGGATCCAGGGGCCCCGAGACCTCGACGAGGGGCGGATTAGGTGGCCGAGGCACCTCCGGGGGATGCACCGTCCGAAGCGGATGGTGTTTTCCATCCGTTCGCGGGGCGCGTCCCCCGGAGGCGAGTTGGTGTGTGCCCGCCCCGTCGTACTACCAGGCCTTGTTGATCACGAAAGGCGCCGAGCTGTACACGTGCCACTCCTCCATGGTGGGAGGAATCTCCACCCAGCGGTTCTCGCCGACCTCGCACTTCTGGATGGTCGGGAACCACAGCATCTCGGGTGCATTCCGGTCGATACGGAAGCCCATGCCGAACAGCGCCTGCTCGTGGTCGGGCAGCAGCCCACCGGTCCAGGTCACCTCGACGACCCGGCCGAAGCCCTGGCCCGCGCCGACCGCCCGGGTCACCTTGAGCTCCCAGCCCGGTACGGGATCAGGGGTGACGAGGTGCAGGCCTTCGGGGATCTGCATCCGCACCTCGGTGGTCGCGGAGCCGGCGCAGCCGTGCGTCACCCGGAAAGCGGTGTGGAAGAACTTCGTTTCGGCCGTGTAGGGCTCGGCGATCATGTGGGCGCTGGCCGGCACGGCGGCGACGCCGATCGCCACGGCCGCGGCGACCAGGACGGCACCGGCACGTCGCATCAGTTTGATCACTCGTCTCCTCCAGAAGCTCTGGATGCTCGTAGCCGTCAGCCCCTCTGCTCCCGGCCCGGCACCGGGACTCAGCATGGGGAGGGGCCGCCGCCTTGTCTTCGCGCAGATTGCTGCGTTCGCTCGGGCCGGGGTGATCGGTCACGACCGTCCCGGTCCGCCCTCGCCAACTGCCGGCACATCACTTCCAAGTGGGCCTTGACCAGCGTGAACAGCGCCTGCCCCGACTCGCCGCGGTCGAGGCCGCGCACCGCGTCCGGTAGCCCCCGCGACCCCAGACGCAAACCGACCACACCACCACGCCGCCCCGGTCGCGGGTAGGGGTCGAGGGTTGCGGCCCGTTCGTACGCGTCGAACCCGACTCACCGGTGCTGCGGCCCCACCGTCCACGGCCGGAGCTTGTCGGGACTGCGGACGGCCCGGATGCGCGTGATCCGGTGACGCCGTCCTCCTGGGCGATCAGGCCGGGTTGGCCGTTGACCGTACGCTCCAGGATCGTCAGGCTGCGGAGCCTCGCTTGGGCGCGGCGTACAAGGAGATGACCCTCAAGCTGTCGGTGTCGAAGATCCGACGCGAGGCCCGTAAGCCGGGTTCCACGGTCTGGATCAAGGGCGGCCCGCGTACCGGGCAGCCGGCCTCCGTCGCGCAGGTGGTTCCGTCACCCTGACCAGCGACGCGGCCAGGCCCGTTGGGGGCGACGCGGGATGCGGCATGTGGTGGGTTCTCCGGGGCCGGATACCCCCACATGCCGCACCTGACGTGGACCATGTGGGGGTGGACCGGCCCCGGTGCGGCCAGGATCGCCTGGGCCGGGATCAGCGGGGCCGTGTTACCCGGGCGTAGACCTCCGGGATGGCGGCCTTGATCCGTCGCACGGTCTCGGCGACGTCCAGCCCGGTGGTGTCAACGCCGACGTACCGGTAGTCGGCACCGGCCGCCTGCCGGATGGTCCGATCCTCCGGGATCAGGTCGACCATGTCGCGCCACTCTTGCGTCGTCCGCTTCGCCCGGGTGACTCGCCGGTGGTCACGTACCTCCTTGTCGACCAGGAGCTCCACCAGGAACACCGTGGGGGACTGGTTCAGCAACCGGCGGAAGGCCAGGTAGTCGGGGTAGTTGCGGAGAAAGCTGCCAGCGATGACGTTGACGTAGCCGGCGGTCCAGAAACTCTCCACCAGGCCGGCGACGTTGCGCCGAAGCAGGTCGAAGAACTCGTCGTCCATGGGGCAGGGGTTGGTCTGCCCGATGTCCTCCGCGTCGATCCTGGCACCGCGGGGCGTATGGCGTAGCAGTGCACGGATGATGGTCGACTTGCCGGCGCCCTCCTCGCCGTTGACGAGGACGAGGCGATTTCCCGGTGGCGCGACCACCAGGTGTTCCACCGTGGACATTCATCGAGTATGCACGAATCGCAGGTCTGGTCGCCCGGCCCACCCACGGCAGCGGCACGCGGCGAGCCCCCCGTCGCCCTCGCGCTGCGACAGGGATCCTGACGCCGGAAACGTGCGTGACCCGGCTCGACCGGCCGGAGGCGGTCAGCCCTGCACGCCGAGCAGATCCGTCAGGTCGTTGGCGTGCTCTTCCTCCTCCTCCAGGATGCTCTCCATCAGCCGGCGGGTGGTCGGGTCGGCGTCACCGAGCCACCGGATGATCTCCTGGTACGAGGAGATGACGATACGTTCGGCCACCAGGTTCTCCCGGAGCATCGTGTTCAGGTCGGTAGCGGCCGGCGCGGAGTATTCGGTATGAGCGCGCTGGGCGAGCGTGCCGGGGTCGAAGTCGGGCACCCCACCGAGTTGATTGATCCGCTCAGCCGCCCGCAGGCCATGCTGCAGTTCCTCCGCCGCGTGTTCCTTGAACTCGGCGGCCACCTGCGCACGGTCAATGCCGGAAGCGGCGATCGAGTTCTGGATGTAGCGCAGGTAGCACACGATCTCGGTCGCCACGACCTGGTTGAGAATGTCCAGAACCGGGTTGGTGTCTCCGCCGTACGTCCCGGTGACCGGGCCTTCCTCCATCCGGCGGCGGGCGTCGTCCCGGATCTTGGTTACATCGAGCGCAAACTGGTTCGGCATGCTGTCCCCGTCTTCCGCTGGTGTCGGGCTGACGCGCGGTGGCCGGTTTACCCCGGCCCGCCTGGCTTACACCCGCCGACGGGGCAGCCAGGCGATTTGTCACCGGAACCGGTCTTCTGGCGGAAACCAGTGAGCCGGCGATGTCGTGGCGGTCTGCTCGGCCCAGGGCTCAGCGGTGTGGCCAGGCAGCGGGGATGCGTTCCAGTACCCCGCCGGCGAAGACGTCTCGCAGCCCGAGCGGCTTGAGGTGTACGTAGCCGATGTGACAGTCGCAGATGGCGTTGCCGCACGGTCGGGGCTTCAGGGCGGCGCGCCACGAGCCGTCGTAGAGGTTGCCGATGGGGGTGGGGATGAAGTGGCAGCGGCGTACCGTGCCGTCGCCGAGCACCGAGATGGCTGTCTCCCCGGCGTGGCAGGGCCGGCCGAGAGAAACGTGTGGGCGGACGCTGTAGCCGAAGTGCGGGTCCAGCTCGGTCCAGGTCGCCTCCTCGGCGGCGTCGTAGCGGCGCCCCTCCGCGGCGTTCACCCACAGGTAGACGGTGTCGGGCAGGTCGGCGCGGAGCGCCCGCGCCTCGTCGAGGTGTTCCGGTAGGCCGACCACTCCGACGGAGTAGCGGACACCCAGCTCGGAGAGACGGGCGCAGCGCCGCAGGAACCGCTCTCGGGTGACCTGCCCCGGGTGGTAGGTCGTCCAGAGGGCGGCGGAGCGGGGATCGGCCTCGGCCAACCAGTCGACGCGGGCGGCGAGGTTGGTCTGGATGACGACCCGCTCCACGTGCGGCAGGTGGGACAGCGACGTCATGGCCTCCCGATACCAGCTGCGGGTCAGTCCCTCACCCCAGGGAGTGAACAGCACCGACAGCCGGACATCGGTGGTCGCCGCCACCCAGTCGGTGAATCTGGCCAGCGCGGCCCGGTCCGCGCGGAGCAGCTCGGGCGGATCGTGCCGCTTGGCGAACGGGCAGTACGGGCAGTCGTAGTTGCAGCTCGCCAGCGGCCCGCGGTAGAGAATCGCCAGATTCACCGCAGCACGTACCCGGTCATCGCGTCATGGACCTCGGCGGAGGTGAGCCACGGGCCGATGGCGTCGGAGTGGGCCAGCCCCTCGGGCGTGAGCCGCACCCCGCCGTCGGTGGCCCAACCCCGCTCGACGAGTCGGCCGAGCTGGGGGAAGTCGTCGGTCGGCGGACGCCCGAAGCGGGCCCGATAGGCGTCGGTGTCCACGCCTTCGACGCGCAGCAGCGACTTGAGCAGCCAGCGGCGGCGCTGCTCGGCGCCGTCGAGGTGGAACCCGAACTCCGCGTACCGGAAGTCGTCGGCGGGGCGGGCGAGGTAGTCGTCGAGTACCGCCCGTACCTGGGACACGCCGACCGCGTAGTCGAAGGAGTAGTGCAGCGTGGTGGTGTAGGAGCGGGCGCCGCAGCCGAGGCCGACCATGCCGTCGTCCTGGCAGCAGTAGTCCGGGCCGTCCGGGCTCGGGACGTCCGCGCGGCGGAACTGCCGCATGGACTCCTGTCGATATCCGGCCGCGCCGAGCGTTTCCACGGCCTGCTGGTAGAGGGCGAGCCGCTGGGCGTCCCAGTCGGCGCGGGCGTGGGCGCGCCGGCCGAGGCCGGTGAGCGGCCGGACGTAGAGCGGGTACAGGTACAGCTCCTCGGGCCGCCAGGCCAGCGCCGCGTCCAGGCTCTGCCGCCACGTGTCGGCGGTCTGCCCGTCGATGCCGTAGATCAGGTCGATGTTGAGCACCGGGATCCGGGCGTCGCGGATCGCGCCGAGCGCGGCCTCCACCTCGGTGCGGCGCTGCGGGCGACCGGCGGCGCGGGCCTCGACGTCGAGGAAGCTCTGCACACCGATACTCACCCGGGTCGTACCGTACGCGGCGAGCACCGCGAGCCGGTCCGGCGTCGCGGTGGCCGGCGAGGTTTCCACCGACAGGGGTACGCCCGGCAGGCGGGCGCCGACCGTGCCGGTGGCGATGTCGAACAGCTCGGACAGCTCGGCGGCGGTGAGATAGGTCGGGGTGCCGCCACCGAAAGCCGCCCGGGCGTAGCCGGCGTCGTCGAGCGCGTCGGCGACCTGTTCGGCCTGCCGGCGTAGCTGCCGCAGGTACGCCGCGACCTGCTCCTGCGGCGCGTTCGCGCGGGTGAAGAGGTTACAGAAGCCGCAGCGCATCTCGCAGAACGGCACGTGGAGGTAGAGGAAGAGCGAGTCCCGCGCCTCCGTCCGCCACACGTCGGTCAGCAGCGGGCGAGGCCGCAGCGGCCGGTACGAGGTCTTGTGCGGGTACGCGTACAGGTACTGCTGGTACGGGGAGCCGTCGAGGCTGGCGCTGGTCACCATTCTCCTGGATGCAGGGTGAATTCGGCGTACGGGACGGTCCACACCACGTCGTGGCCGAACCGGTGGCCGGTGCGCCCGTCCTCGCCGTAGGCCGTGCCGTGGTCAGCGCAGATGATGGTGAACACCGGCCGGCCCCGGCCGGTTACCAGGGCGAACAGCCGGCCGACCCGCCCGTCGACGTACTCCAGGGCGGCGGCGTGGCTGGCCAGGCTGTCGGCCTCGGCGCCGGGCAAATGATGCCGGTTGGGCTGGTGCAGCGCGGCGACGTTGAGGAAGGTGAACAACGGCTGCGTCGCCGGCACCCGGGTCAGCACCTCGGCCAGCCGGTCGAGCTGGGCGTCCAGGCAGGTGGGGGAGGTGACCCCGAACTCCGGCTCCCAGTGCGCCTCGGCGAACAGGCCCGGCAGCACCGCGCCGAGCGGGCTGCGCCGGTTGAAGAACCCGACCCCACCCAGGCAGAGCGTGTGGTAACCGACTCCGGCGAGGGCGGTCGGCAGGTCTGGCGCGTCGAACACCCAGGTGTCGGGGCCGCAGGTCTCGCTGCCCGGGAACGCCGCCGCGTACCGGCGTTCGTGCCCGCCCGGTTCCGCCGGCGTCGGCAGGAAGCCGGCGAAGAAGGCGTGGTGCGCCGCGTAGGTGAAGCTGGCGGGGGAGTGGCGTCGTTCCCAGCGTCCGCCGGGCAACACCCGCGCGAGCCGCGGGGTACGCCCGGCCGCGACCAGGTCGGCGGCCACGTCGTAGCGCAGCGTGTCGAGGGTGACCAGGAGCAGGTCGTGGCTGCCGATCAGGCTCCGCACCCGATCACCTCCCGAGCGGGCCCCGCACCGACAGTCGCCCGCCAGCGCTGCCACCGCCCGCTGGTCAGGGCGTGCACCTGCTCGGCGTAGCTGTCGCGTCCGTCGACCAGGACGCCGGGCAGCAGGTCACCGAACGCGTTGACCTCGGCCACGGCGTGCCGGCGCCAGCCGACCAGGAACATCAGGTCGACCCCGACGTGCAGCGAGCCGGGGAAGCACGCCGCGACCCGCTCGCACGTCTCCATCGCCGCCGACCAGCCCTGGGATCCGACCGCGTCCCGAAGCTCGGCGAGGTCACCGCGCGCGTTGCCGAGGTGCAGGTTGGTCAGCGGCCCGCGGGCGGCGCGGACCACCGTGTGCGTGGGCCGCCCGGCGACCACCAGCACCCGGGCGTCGACCACCCGGTCGCCGAGGCCGGCCTTGGGCAGCCATCGTTCGACGTGCAGGCCGTCGGGTGCGAGCCGGTCGACGATCACGGCGACCTCGGACTCGTCGGTGTAGCGGCGCACCCGCAGCGAGTTGAACAGCGCCTCCGGGGTGTGCTCGATCGTGGTGATCGCCTGCACCTGCCGGGGGCCGACCGCGAACGCGATCACCCCGGCGGCGGACGATCCGTGCGCGGGCTTGACGAACACCCGGCTCCAGCCGTTCGCCGCCATCGCCGCCCGCAGCTGGGCGTATCCGCCGACCGGCGGCAACGCGGCCGGCACCGGCACCCCGGCCGCCGACAGCCGCGCGTGACAGCGCCGCTTGTCGCAGAGCACCGCCACGTCCTCGGGCCGGTTGAGCAGCTCCGCGCCACCGGCGGCCACCCGCGCCATGCCGTCGACCAGACCGGCGTACGCGTCGGCGAGTCCGACCAGCTCGCCGTGGCGGGCGGCGGTGGCCGAACGGCGCAGCAGCCGATCGACCCGCGGGTCCTCTCCGGGCGAGTCCACCCGCACCAGCCCGCCGGACGGCGGCGCGGCCCCGGCCAGCACCTCGGCCCAGGGCAGCACCTCGGGCTGGGGCAGACCCGCGGCCAGCACCGCCCGGGTGAACATGTCCACCCGGCGGTTACCGGGGTTGCCGACGACGGTCAGTCGCATGTCACTCCGACACCGCCGTGTACCGGTAGCTCTCACCGTCGTACACATCGGGCTCCTGCCGTGCGGACACGTCGACCCGGACGCCCGGCAGCGCGGCGACCACCGACGCCGCCACCGGCTCGGACAGGTAGTGCCGGTGCAGGTCGAGTTCCGCCAGATGGGTCAGCGGCTGACCGGCCAGCAGCGCGGCCGCCCCGTCGTCACCGAGCGTGCCCAGCGACAGGTCCAGCCGTTCCAACCGACGGACCACCGGCGCGGCGGCCAGAGCCTCCGCGACCTCGTCGGCGATCTCCGCGTTACGCAGTCCCAACCGGCGCAGCCGTGGGAACCCCTCCCCGGCCAGCAGCGGCGCCAGATCCCCGATCGTCGCGTCACCGCCGTAGTCGGGGGTGCCGAGCCACAGCTCCAGGTCGGTCAGCGCGGGAAGATCGGAGCCCAGCACCGCGCCGACGAACTCCCGAGACAGGCCGCCGCTCTCCACCGCGAGTTCCCGAAGTCGCGGATGCCGGACGGGGGAGAAGTCGAAGTCCTCGCCGCCACGGACCCGCAGCACCTCCAGGGCCGGGTAGGCCGCCAGCAGTTGGCTGACATCACCGACCTTCATCCAGGAGACCTCGCACTCCTCGCTGGTCATGTCGCCGAGGAACAGGGCACGTAGCGCCGGCAGGCGCGGTGCCGCCGCGCAGAGCTGCGCGATCGGAGCCAGGTTGAACGCGGCGTACCCCCAGGCGCCGATGACCAGAGACTCCACCGACGGCCCGGCCTGCGCGACGAACCGATCGAACGCGGTCTGAAATTCCTTGGACAGCTCATCCTTGACCGTGCCGTCCCAGTCCGATCGGGCGAACCGCCACGAGACCGGCCCGTCCACTGCCGGAAGCGGACCATCGACGGGAACCTCGACGACCGGGCGGCCGGCGAAGGACCGGGCGTGGGAGGTGAACGCCATCGCCGATCACTCCCCGACCGCGGTGTAGCGGTACTGCCGGCCGTTGTATTCCTCAACGGTCTGTGGATCGGAGACGTCGACCTGGACGTCAGGCAGCGCGGCGGCCACCGAAGCGGCCATCTCCTCGGAGAGGTAGTGGTGTCGCAGGTCCAGGCGGCGCAGATGAGTCAGCGACTGACCGGCCAGCAGCGCGGCGCCGCCCGAGTCGGTGAGCACACCCATCGACAGGTCGAGGACCTCCAGCCGGCCGACGACCGGCGCGGCGGCCACCGCCTCGGCGATCGCGTCGGCGATCTCCGCGTTGCACAGCGCCAGGCGCCGCAGCGCCGGCAGACGGGCACCCCCCAGCACGCCGGCCAGGTCGTCCACGGTGGCGTCCCCGCCGTACTCCGAGCGGCCGAGCCACAGGTCCAGCCGCCGCAACTCCGGCAGATCGCTGTCCCCGACGGCGCGCGCCACCGCGCCCGGCAGACCACCGGACTGGAACCGCAGCTCCCGCAGCCCGTCATGCCGGACCGGCGCCAGCCGCAGGCCCTGGGCGCCCCGGATCCACAGCACCTCCAGCGCAGGGTAGGCCGCCAGCAACGGGGTGACGTCGTCGTGGGTCAACCACGAGATCTCGCACTGCTCGCCGACCAGGTCGGCGAGGAACACCGCCCGCAGACCGGTCCACCGGTGTGCCGCGGCAACCAGCAGGTCGACCGGCAGCGGCCGCTCGTACGCCTCACCCCACTCGCCCACCACCAGCGCGCGAACAGCCTCACCGGGAACCTCGTCGAGCATCGCCTGGACCAGTCCGGCGAACTCCTCGGGGTCCGCGTCGAAGTCCTCGACCTCCAGCCGCCAGGCCACCCCCGCTGGGTCCTCGGGCAGGGCCATGCCCGGACTGAACCGCAGCACCGGCAACCCGGCGAATGACGACACGTGCGAGTGGACCACGCCAACCTCCGGTCTGACTGCTGGGCGAGCGGCGAGACCGTAGCAGGCCGGCCCGACAGGAATCTCGGCAGCGGCGGGTGGCCTTCCCCGGACTATCCTGTGCGGGTGATCAGCACCAGGGCACGTGTGGCGGTGGCGACCTTCGCGGTCGGGACCGCACTGGCCGGATGCGCCACCGAAGGGATGGACCGCCCGGCGGCCGAATGGAGGCCCCCGGCCGGGACGACGTCGCACGCCACGGGATCACCGAGCGCCACCGAACCGGCTGCGTCGCCCGAGCTGCGGCTGGCCTTCGCGGGCGACGTGCACTTCACGGGCCGTACGCTACGGCTGCTCGACGACCCGAAGACGGCATTCGGCCGGATCGCGCCGGTGCTACGCGACGCCGACCTCACCCTGGTCAACCTTGAGACGGCGGTGACGGACCGGGGCACCCCGCAGCCCAAGCGCTTTCAGTTCCGGTCGCCGGCGACCGCGTACTCGGCGCTGCGCGCGGCGGGGGTCGACGCGGTGTCGATCGCCAACAACCACACCCTCGACTACGGCCAGGTGGGGCTGCTGGACACCCTCGACGCGGCGGCGGACGCGAACTTCCCGGTGTTCGGCGCGGGACGCGACGTCGACGCGGCGTACGCGCCGTGGCTGAGCACCGTGCGGGGTGTCCGGATCGCGGTGCTGGGGATGTCGCAGGTGCACGAGCTGGCCGCGCAGTGGAAAGCGACGGAGACCCGGCCGGGAATCGCGATGGCGTTCGACGGGGACCGGGCCGTCGCCGCCGTGCGAGCAGCCCGCGATCAGGCCGACCTTGTGATCGTCTTCATGCACTGGGGCGTCGAGGGCAACTCCTGTCCGACCGGGGAGATGAAGACGTTCGCCCGCCAGATGGCCACCGCCGGGGCGGACATCGTGATCGGCACCCACGCGCACACCCTGCTCGCCGACGGTTGGCTGGGTAAGACCTACGTGCACTACGGGCTCGGCAACTTCCTCTGGTACAGCCAGTCGCACAGCACCGACTCCGGCGTCCTGCGGCTGACCGTGCGGGGGCGGACGGTGACCCGCAGCGAGTTCCTTCCGGCGACGGTGTCGGGCACCGGGCAGCCCGTGCTGGTGTCCGGCGCGGCCCGGAAGCGGATCGAGGACAAGATCGCCACCGCGAAGCGGTGCACCGGCCTCACGTGAGGGCGTATCGGCCGGTGAGCCCGCTACCTAGTAGATGTTCCAGCGCTGGTTCCAGTCGCCGCTGCAGTCCCAGACCTGCAGTGGCGCCCCGTTGGCGTACCTGACGTCGCGGACATCGAGGCAACGGCCATCGGCGCCGTTCTTCAACAGGCCCCAGTCGCTGGTGCCGACCCTGACCGGCCACCAGATCTGGTTCGACGCTCCGGTGCATTCGTACTGCTGTACGGCGTTGCCGTTGCCCAGCCCCAGATCGGCCCGGCGGTCGAGGCACTTGCTGGACCCCTTGTTGACGATCTCGTAACCGTAGTTGCCGCGCGTATCGATTTGCTTCGACCGCACCAACCACTGTTGGTTCAGGGTGTTCCCCGAGGTGCGTAGTTCCCACAGTTGCACCGGGGTCATGTTGGCCGACGACCCGTTCACCACGTCCATCACCATGGTGGGAACACCGCTGGTGGGTTTGAACACGCTGATGTACCAGACGTACCAAACCGGCCACGAGTCGGCCTGGGCCGGCGCCGGGGCGATCGCCACGGCGAACGCCAACGCGCAGGTCGTGGTCAATGCCGTGAAGGCCTTCCTGACACGCATCAGATCTCCCTCTACTCGTCCGTCCCGGGACCTTCCCAGGGCACGGACACGTGGCATGCGATACCGGGACACGTGCGGCAGCGAAGCCCGCGGAGGCTATCGTCAGGCGGCCCGACACGGGCGGACCACACCTTGAAGGCGAGAGTTAAACGAGTTGCCGGGGAGGTGTGGCGGCCGCCATGCCATGCCCCCGACCGGGCGTCCCGCCTCGCAGCAGGTCGACGGCGAGCCGTGGCCACCGGATTGCCAAGCAGGTCCGTCACCGATTAGCGTGACAATTGTCAATGTGGTGAGGAAGGGCGGCCGCGTGCTGCGGATCCACTTCACTGCCGAGGATCTCGGCCGGGTGCGGGTGCTGTCGCAGCCCGATCCCATGTGGGAGACGGTGCTCAGCATCTTCCGCCTGCAGGACCGTGGCCTGCCGTTCGTCTTCCACGAGTGGCGCCGGGCCGTCGCGCCGGCCTGTTCCCGGGACGACCTGGCGATACTGCGTGCGTTGGTGCCGGGTGGATACTTCCCGGACTTCCTGACGCCCAGCGAAGGCCAGCTCGGGTTGGACGCCGGAATCGAGGCCCTGCTCAGCACACCCCGCTCCCGATTCCGCGCCGAGCTCGACATTCTGGCCAGCCGGCACCGGCTGCCGTCGTGGACCAGGCGACTCGCCGACGGTGACCGGGAGACCGTGCAGCGCCTCGCCGACGCGATACGTGGCCACTTCCGCTCTGCCGTCGAACCGTACTGGCAGCAGGCGCGGGCCCACATCGACGCCGACCGCGCCCGGCGCGCCCGGGCCATCCTGGACGGCGGCACCGAAGGACTGCTGAGCAGCTACCTGCCGATGATGCGGTGGTCGTCGCCGGTCCTGTCGGTCGACGTGCGACACGACCAGGACGTATACCTCGACGGCCGGGGGCTGCTGCTGGTCCCGTCGTTCATTTCGATGAGCACCCCGGACTTCCTGCACGACCACACCCTGCCGCAGGTGCTGGTGTACCCGGTCGAACACACCCGGCCCGTGTCCGCCGCGGCGTCCACGCCGCGCAGATCGCTCGCAGCGCTCATCGGCGACACCCGCACCGCGGTCCTGGAGGGTATCGGCGAGGGCAGCAGCACCACCGAGCTGGCCCGCCGGATCGGGGTCAGCGCCGCGTCGATCAGTCAGCACACCGCGGTGCTGCGCAGCGCCGGGCTGATCCGTACCGGCCGCGTCGGCAAGGCGGTCCTGCACACCCTGACGCCCCTCGGGGAAGCGCTGCTCAGGCCGGGACTCGCGACCACGGCGTAGCGGCCACCGGCGCCATGTCGATGACTCGTGACCGAGCGTCAGGCGCTCAACGCGGGCCGAAGAAGCCCCATTCGCGCGCCAGCGTGACCAGCGCGACGTACGACACGAGTCCCATCGGCAGGGCAACGAGAAGCCGGACATACACCGGGCCCCAGGTGTCCGGCCCCGCGATGGTGGCCCGCTTGTGCGGGCGCGCGGCGTCGTAGCAGACCCGCACCGGTGCCCCCTCCTCGTACCCGAAGGCGCCCGGCCGATCCTTGAACTCGACGGTCTCGCCGTCGGCCGTGCGAAAGGCGAAGGTGAACTCGGGGTGAGAGTTGCCCATCGCCGAGCCTGCGCTGGCACTGTGGATCATCTGGCGCTTCGCGCACCACCCCCGGGTCCGCCTACCACGCAGCACCAACCTGACGATGATCAGTACGCGGCGCAGGAGCACGAGGCACGTCGCCCCGCACGCCAGGCCGGCGACCAGGAAGGCGCTCTCCATGGTCGTCACACGGCCACCTCCTTGTCGTACTCGGTGTCAGCACCGATCGGCGTCCTGGCTGCTGACCTGACGGGCGCAGTCTAGTTGATCTTGCCGGTCCGCTGGGGGTCCGGCGAGACAGTCATCGAGGGCGGGGTTGCCCGAAGCAACGTGAGAGACTACTTTCGAAACATGTCTCTCAAAAATCCGTACGGCGATGTGGAGTTGACCGGTCCGCAGGCGCTGCGGGCGTTGGCTCATCCGGTACGGCTGGCCCTGCTCGATCGGTTGCAGCGACACGGTCCCGCGACGGCCACCCAGCTCGCACCGCACGTCGGTGCCACACCGTCGGTCGTCAGCTGGCACCTACGGCACCTCGCCACCTTCGGGCTCGTCACCGACTGGGACGGCGCGACGAGTAAGCGAGAGCGGTGGTGGCAGGCGGCAGCGAAGGGCTTCCGCTTCACCACGCCGGAGGACGCGGAGGGCCGGGACGCGGCCCGGCACCTGCTCGCCGAGATGTTCGCCCGGTCCGCGGAGGCGCCCCTACAGTGGTCGATGCGGGACGAGCCGCGGCTGGATCCCGAGTGGCGGGCCCTGGCGGGGATGGCGGACACCCGGTTCGCCGTCACCGTCGACGAGTTGCGGCAGCTCGAAGAAGCGATCGAGGCGCTGCTCGCGCCGTACGTGCGACGTAAGGACGGCCCACTGCCGGACGGTGCGCAGGTCGTGCGGATGCTGCGGTATCTGCTGCCGGAGCCCGGCGACGACTCGGCGGCGTCATGACCGTCACCAGCACGGCGCCCCCGGCGGCCCTGCGCGACAATCGGCGGTTTCGGACGTTCTGGATCGGCGAGACCATTTCCCAGTTCGGCGACCGGATCAGCGAGCTGGCCCTGCCGCTGATCGCTGTCACCGTCCTCGCCGCGACGCCCGCACAGGTCAGCATCCTTACCGCACTGATCTGGCTGCCCAACCTGCTGGGTATGTTCGTCGGCGCGTGGGTGGATCAGCGGACCCGCAAGCGTCGCCTGCTGATCGTGGCCGACCTGGTCCGGGCGGCGGTGCTGTTCAGCCTTCCGGTGGCCTACCTGCTGGACGCGGTTACGCTGACTCAGCTCTATCTGGTGGCCCTGCTCACCGGGGCCGGCGCGGTGCTGTTCGGCATGGCGCGCCAGGCATTCTTCGTCGCGCTCGTCCCGCCGTCGGCCTATGTGGAGGCGAACAGCAAGCTGGGCCTGAGCAGGGCGGCCTCGTTCGTGGCCGGGCCGGCCATCGGCGGCGGTCTGGTCCAGGCTCTCACCGCCCCGGTCGCGCTCTTCGTCGACGTGCTGTCCTTCCTCGGCTCCGCGCTGCTGATCGGCCGGATACCCGTGACCGAGGCCCGGCCGGCAACCCCCCGGTCATCGACGCTTGGTCTGGTCCGGGAGGGATTCGTCCTGGTACTGCGGCACCCGGTGATGCGCGCCGCTCTCGGCTGCACGAGCACGGTCAACTTCTTCACCTTCATCGCGACCGCGCTGCTCGTGCTGTACGCGAGCCGTGGCCTTGAGCTGTCGGCCGGCGCCATCGGCATCGCGTTCGGCGTCGGCGCGGTCGGTGGGCTGGCTGGTGCGGCACTGGCGCCTCGCCTCTCCCGCGCCATCGGGCTGGGCCGCACCGCGATGATCGGCGTGGTCCTCTTTCCCGCGCCCCTGGCGCTGACCGCGTTCGTGTCCGGCCCGACCTGGGCCAGAATCACGACGCTCGCCGCCATCGAGTTGTTCTCCAGCGTCGGTGTGATGCTGATGGACGTCAACCTCAACGCCCTGCTCACCTCGGTCACGCCCGACGACGCGCGGGGACGCCGGGCAGGCGCGTACAGCGCCGTCAACTACGGGATCAGGCCGCTCGGGGCCCTGGTCGGCGGCTGGCTCGGTACCACCATCGGCCTGCGACCGACACTGGTTGTCGCCGGCCTCGGCGGTGCCCTCGCCGTACTGTGGCTGGTCGCCTCTCCGGTGCGTCGCATCGCCGCCATCGGCGAACCGGCGGCTGGCACCCCTTCATGATGACGTTCGGTCTGACCGGTTGACGTGCAGCGTCATGCGACGGGGGCGGCGTCGGAGGGTGACCAGATCTCGCGTAGCGGTCGCATGCCTTCCTCGACGTAGTCGGCGATCGGACGGTCGCCCCCGTCCAGGTACCACTGTTCGAGTGCGGCGAGGTAGCCGAAGACGAGGGCGTTCGCGGCCACCCGCGCCTGCGTTTCGCTCAGCTCTCCGGTCGCCGCGATCAGCGGAGTGATCCGTTGGCTCGCCCGGTCGAGCGCGGCGCACACCGCCATCCGCACCGACGGCTCGGTGAAGAAGTAACGAACCCTGCGCCACGGGCTCCTCATGGCCCGCGACGCTCGTTCCACGTCCGCGGCCGCCTCCGGGGCGGATTCGTACGCGCGGACGATTCGGAGCAGGCTGCCGACGGGGTCCGCGGGATCCAGGATGTCTTCGAGCATCTCTCGGCTCATGTTGTCGAACTCGTCGGCGACGAGGAGCCCTTCCTTCGTGCCGAAGTAGCGGTACACCGATGACGGCGAGACCTCGGCCGCGGCGGCGATCTCCTCGATCGTGACGGCGCCGAACCCTCGCTCGTCGAACAGATCGAGAGCGCGTTCCTGGATGGTGCGCATGGCCTTGAGTCGCCAGCGCTCACGAAGCCCGGTCATGCGGCGAGGGTATCAGGGGGTCACGCGCTCCAGACAGTGACTTCCAATTGGCATTGACTCTCTGTAAGAGGCGACCTACAGTCACTTGCGCTGGAAGTGACTGTCTCTAAGGGACGTGGCGGTCGTCCCGGACCGGCGTGCGGGGCGCTCGCAAGCCTCGACGGCACCCGGACACCGCGTTCGTCGCCGACCCGTCGCACCTGGAAGGACCCATGCCATGACCAAGCTGGCGAGCAAACCGGGCAACCGAGCAGCCCTCGTAACGATGTACGTCGGCGCGGGGCTCACGGTGCTCGCCGCCGCCTCCCCGTTCATCGACCGGGCCACGACGACCGTCCTGGCCGATCACATCCGGGCGGGCTACCCGACGTACGGGCCGGGGGAGATCGACACGGCCGTCAACCTGTACACGGTGGTGCTGTCCACGATGGGGGTGCTGGGACTCCTCGGCTGGCTCGGCACCGTCTGGGCGGTCCGCGTCGGCAGAGGTTGGGCCCGCCTGCTGGCAACCGGCATGTTCGCGATCGGGGCCGGCGTCGCGATCGTGGCTGCGACCACCAAGGACACCTCGGGTGACGTCGGTCTCGCGCCGCAGCTGGGCCTGCTGCAGATCCTGCCCTGCCTCGCCGGTCTCGCGGCGGTCGTGCTGTTGTGGCGGAAAGCGGAATGATCGCGAGGCGGCCGGCGCCTCGGCGCATCGGCCGCGCCGTCGTACGGGGGGTCGGGGCGCTCAAACGCTCGATGTATCGAGGCGGACGGCCCAACACGTTCATGCGGCTCGTGAATCGTCTCGACGTCCTGCTGTACGGGTCCCGGTGGCTGTTGCCGCGCCGCACCGCCGTTCTCAAGGTGGTGGGGCGCCGCAGTAGGGCCAGCACCTCGGTCCCGGTCGCGATCACGGAGCACCGAGGTGCCGAATTCCTCGTGTCGATGCTCGGGCCGGACGCGAACTGGGTACGCAACGTCCGAGCCGCAGGCGGCATCGCGGTCCTCTGTCGTCGAGGTCGCGATATCCCGGTCGTGCTGGAGGAAGTCCCACCCGAGCATCGTGCTGAGATCCTGCGTCGCTACCTCGCCATCGCGCCGGGCGCGAGACCGCACCTCGGGCTTGAGCCGACGGCGCCGCTGGCGAGATTCCGCCAGATCGCACCTCGCCACCCCGCCTTCCGGATCGTTACGCGGCCGGCCGGCACCGACCACGTAGGAGGTGGCAGGTGAGCTTGTAGGGTCGGTGGTCGTGCAGAGGTTGGCGCTCTTCGATCTCGACGACACGTTGGTGAACCGGGGTGAGGCGTTCCGCCGCTGGGCGGCCGAGTTCTGCCGGGAACGCGGTCTGCCGGCTGCCGCCGTCGCCTGGTTGGTCGCCACTGATCGGGACGGCTGCGTACCGCGTGACTGGTTCTTCGGTGAGGTGCGGGACCGGTTCGGTCTTGCGACATCCGTCGATCGCCTGTGGGCCGACTACCGTCGGCGGATGCCGGAGCTGGTCGACTGCCGGCCCGCTCGCCACCGTCTGGATCAGTAGAGGGCAGGCGTGGCCGGCGGACCTGAGCCCGCCGGATCAGGTGTGCGGTGCCGTCGAGGATGTCGAACGCGTGTTGCTCGGCGGTGACCCGGCGGGTGTGAACCGGGGCTGACCGGGGCGGTGAGGAGGCTACCCGCCGACGCGTACTGCGCCGCGAGCCGAGTCGACGCAGTGCCGCCAGCGCTTCGGGGGAGGAGTCTGTGGCATCGCGTGGGCGAGGCCGCTGCGGTGCAGGACCGTGGTCACGGGTTGTGGCCCGGCCCGGAGGTCCCGGGCCGGGCCACAACTCGCCTTTCGATCAGCCCGACATGCGGGCGAACATGCCGGCCTCGTAGGAACCGCCCTGCTGGTGCACGATCACGGCGAGCCGGTTGGCCGCGTTGATCAGGGCGACCAGGCCGACCAGCGCCGCGATCTGGTCGTCGTCGTAGTGCTTGCGTACCTGGGCCCAGGTTTCGTCGGACACGCCCTGGTGGGCGTCGGCGAGCCGGGTGCCCTCCTCGGCGAGCGCCAGCGCGGCCCGCTCGGCCTCGGTGAACACGGTGGACTCGCGCCAGGCGGCGACCAGGTTGAGCCGGACCGAGGTCTCGCCTGCGGCTGCGGCCTCCTTGGTATGCATGTCGATGCACCAGCCGCACCCGTTGATCTGGCTCGCGCGCAGCGACACCAACTCCTGCGTGGAGTGCGGCAGCGTCGACTGCTGGATCACCATGCCGGCGTTGGCGAACCGCTTGGCGAACCTGGTGCCGATCTCGTTGCTGAACAGGTCGATACGGGGTTCCATGGCGTCGTCCTCACTCGTGGAGATGCGTGCCGCGCCGGTCCAACGGGCGGCGTCTGACGAACATGGAGATGCCGGCGGACCGATTCCTGTGACAGGGCGGCGGCGTGACGTGCGCCACGGATCGCCGGTGGGATTGGCTGGCGGCGCGTCACCCCCGGGAGCGGATCACCGGCTGTCTGCGGCCTGGCGCCACGCGGTGCACCGTCATAGAGTGATGACGATCGGTATACGTCGCGAGGAGCACGACGGTGGGGGCGATGACGGGGCGGAAAGCACTCATGGTCGTGCTGGTGGCGCTCGGCGCGGTGCCCATCGTGTCCGGGCTGGCCGGGCTCTTCATCGGGCCGGCCTTCATACCCGGCGGTGGGTCGACCCCGGTCAGCGTCGACAACAACTACCGCTTCATCGACGCCTACTGGCTGGCGGGCGGCGTCGCGCTCTGGTGGTCACTGTTCCGGCTTGCGGAGCGGGCGATCGTCACCCGGGTGATCCTCGTGATCGCGGTCGTCGGCGGGCTCGGCCGGCTGATGTCGGTCATCGCCGTGGGCTGGCCCACTCCGATGTTCGGGATCGCGCTGGTGTTGGAACTCGTCGCGCTGCCGCTCGTCGTCTGGTGGCACGCCCGGGTCGTCCGCGCCGACAGGAAGCACCGTGAGCCGGCTGCGGAAGCACAGCCGCTGGTCCGCGTCGCCGATGGCGAGCGCGGTTGACCCGGGCCACCGCCGGCACAGGAGCTGGCGTGAGGGCAAGTCTCTCGACGCCGCCTGCCATCCCCGCCGGAACCCTCGCCGCCGGCCCGCAACCGACGATTCCCGCCCCGGGTGGCCTGCTGTTGCGTCCCTGGGAGCCGCCCGACGCGCCAGTCTTCCTCTCTGCCTACCAGGACCCCGAGATCCAGCACTGGCACACCCGCCAACCCGCGTCCGAAGACCAGGTCCGTGAGTGGTTCGAGCAGTATTGCCAGGCGTGGGCGCAGGAGACGGGCGCGAGTTGGGCGGTGACCCGGGGTGGCGGTGAGGTGCTGGGGCGCATTGCCCTGGGCGGGATGAATCTCGACGACGGTGTCGCGGGGTGCGCGTACTGGGTGCTCCCCGCCGCCCGTGGCGCGGGTGTCGCCTCCCGCGCGCTGACGGCCCTGAGCGGTTGGGCACTGGGCGAGGCTGGTTTCCACCGTCTGTATCTGGATCACTCGACCCGCAACCTCGCCTCCTGCCGGGTCGCCGTCAAGGCCGGGTTTCTCCTGGAGGGCACCAAACGTAGCGATGCCGTCCACTCCGACGGCCGGCACGACATGCACCTGCACGCCCGCATCCGGGGGGATGAGCGGCTCGCCTGATGCCGGTCTCGTCAGCAGTCGGAGAGGACGTCGCCAGCCACTCCAGACCTCACCCTGACCGACTGAGCGGAGGGCGTCGCTGCGGCTCGCCACGGCTCGGTGCTGTTCCGCGAGGTCGTCACCACCGTCGGTGCACGGTGGCTTTGGTGCCGGTCACCAGGCTTGCCGGCGGAACGTCATCGGCCACGACCGCACCGGCGGCGACCACGGCGTCACGGCCGATGCTGACGCCGGGCAGGATCGTGGCACCGGCGCCGATCCACACGTTCTCCGCCACGTCGATGGGGGCGCCGGTGAGCCACCCCCGTCGCTCCTCGGGATCGACCGGGTGACCGACGGTGATGAACGTGGCCTTCGGGCCGACCATCACGCGCTCGCCGACCCGGATGCCGGCGTAGTCCAGGAACGTGCAGTTCTGATTGATGAACACCCGTTCCGCCAGGTCCAGGTTGAGGCCGTGATCCGTGTAGAAGGGCGGATAGATCGTGACTCTCGACGGCAGCGGCTTGCCGAGGATCTGTTCGAGCAGGTCTGCCTTGCCCGCTTCGTCCTCGAAGGGCAGGACGTTCAGGCGGGAGGTGAGCTCGGTGACCCGCAGGACCCTCTCGGCCATGGCCTGGAACTCGGCGCTGTGGATGCGCATGAGACGGTCGCTGGACATGCCACGACCCCTTTCTGGTGTACGGGTAACTGGACCGGACTCATCGGGCGCCGGTGCAGCCGGTCGAGTCACCGCTGTCGGGGTTGGCACCTGCGGGCATTCGCGATGTCGCTGTCGCCGGGCCGTGGCGTCGTTGCCCAGGACGGGAGCCAGGCCGGCTCAGGGAGCCTTGGCAGGCTTCCGAGGTGGGTGATGATGCCGCGGAGTCCCGGATGTGGATTCGTTCTGGGGAGGATGAGCGAGAGTGGGTAGGCCAGGGTCGGATTCACGATAGGAATGCGGCGTAGGTCGTAGTTCGCCGGCCAGAGGTACCGGTCGCGTGCCCCGACGAGGGTGGCCACGTCCGCGGATTCCGCGAGGGTGTCCAGGAGTACCTCGTCGCCGAAGTGCGGGCCTGCCGCGTCGATGCGTAGGTCGAAGTGGGTGGCGAGTTGGTCGTAGAAGTCTGCCCATTCGCTTCGGGGCGCGATACCTGGCACCCAGATCCGGTGCTTGCGCAGCTGCGGCGGCGTCAGTCTGCGCGCGGCGGCGAGCGGATGCCGCGGGCCGACGAGGAGTTCCAGCGGGGAGTCGAACGCGCGGATCATCTGCACGTCGGGCGGCAGTGTTGCCGGGTCGGTGACGGTACGGAACGAGGCGTCGATGTCCCCCGCTTCGACGGCGGCGACCGCCACGCGTGGGTCGTTGACTCTGAGGGTCACCACGTCGAGGTTGGTCTCGGGATGTGACCGCCAGTAGTCGTGCAGGACGACGGCCTGTGCGCTTCGCAGGCCGAGAACGTCGATCCGAAGGGCCCGGGAGCCCGGCCTGACCGCGGTGATGGCGCGTTCGACCCCCGCGACGATGCTCCGCGCGTGGGGGAGAAACGCCTGACCATCGAGGGTCAGCTCGACCCCTCGGGCGGTACGGGTGAACAGGCGCACTTCCAGCTCGCGTTCCAGGGCGGCGATCCGCTTGGAGACTGCCTGCTGTGTCACGCCCAGCTCATCGGCCGCATGTTGGAACTGCCCGAACTCGGCCGCCCGGACGAACGATCGCAGTGCCTCGGTGTCCACTGACTCATCCTAGGCGTGCCCAACCAATCGTTGTGGCTCGCCGATGGTGCGGTTGTTTGGTCGCGCTCCGACGTGGTGGAGTGATCCGGGTATCCGAAACCAGCGGTTGTCGTGACGAGTCATGTTCTGGCTCGTCACCGCCGTGACGGAGGCAGCTGACCAACGCTGCCGGCCGGCTGCAACCCGTCGACGAACGCGGCGAACTCGGCCCGCTGCTCCTGCGTCATCGGGCCCTTCGGGATCGTGACCGCCTGGACCCTGCCGAACATGACGTACCAGACCTCGGGGGTCTCGATGACGCGGCCGAGGCCGGCCCACCGAAGCCGCGACTCGGCCAGCGGATAGGCGAGGGTGACCCACTCGTCGTCCAGGATCAGGTGATGCCCGTCCCGGATGGCGTTGGACTGTATACGCATCGACCAGGCCACCGTTATCGGTGCGATGGCGGACACCAACAGCACTCCGAGGACCAGGGCGACGTAGGCCAGTGGCCTTGACGGGTCCAGAGCCACCGGGGCGAGACCGAGAACGATCAGCACTCCGCCCAGGATGCGGATGGATCTCAGCTGTGGACGGAGGATGAACCGGAGGGTACGGCGGAGCTGCCTCTCGTCGTAGGGGACCCACATGGAGATCTGCATCGCCGCATCCTAGGTCCAGGATCAGGGGCCCGGCCGGTGCCGGGCACCGCCTGACGGTCGGGGGTGGCCGTCGTCTCCCATCAACGGACACCCCCGGCCTCGACCGGTGCTCAGGCTGCGGCCGCGTGCATCGCTTGCCAGGCGTTGTATCCACCGAGGAGGTCGGAGACGTCTGGGTGGCCGGTGTTGCGCAGGAGGCTGGCGGCGACGGAGGAGCGGTAGCCGCCGGCGCAGTGCACGACGATGGGTCGGTCGGTTGGTACCTCGTCGATCCGGCGGGTCAGTTCGGCGAGGGGGATGTGTAGTGATCCGTTGATGGCGCCGTGTTCACGTTCGCTGTTGTTGCGGACGTCGAGCACTACCGGTGGTTCGGCGGTGTCGAGGGCGGTACGCAGGTCGTGGGGGTGAGTCGGCTGGCGCGGGTCAGGTCGGCGGCCATTTCCAGGAAGGCGGGAGGTATATTCCGGGCCGAAGGTCCCGCCCCTCCGGGGCGGGCCGAAGGTCCCGTCCCTCCGGGACCCCCGACCCAGGGTCACGCCAGGCCGCGCAGCATCCCGTGCCAGTACATCGCCGGCAGGCCGTGGCGCTTGAGCAGCCACATGTCGTAGCGCGGCCGCATCGTGTCGATCAGTGGGAAGCTCGGCTGCGGGCGGAGCTCGTAGTCGAACTCGGCGAGCAGCATCCGGTTGTGGGCGGTCACCAGCGGGCAGGAGGTGTAGCCGTCGTAGCGGGCGGTCGGCGTCTCGCCCCGGCGCGTCGCGAGCAGGTTGGCCACCGCCACCGGTGCCTGCTTGCGGATGGCCGCCCCCGTCTTGGAGGTGGGCAGGTTTGCCACGTCGCCGAGCGCGAAGACCTCCGGCCAACGGGTGCTCCGCAGCGTGTGCCGGTCGACCGCCAGGTAGCCGAACGGACTGGCCGGGTCGGCCAGCGGGCTGCCCTTCAGCCAGTCCGGCGCGCTCTGCGGTGGTACGGCGTGCAGCAACTCGTAGTCGACGGTTTCGCTGGTGCCGGAGGCGTTGTCCAGGAGGACCGCCCGCCGGCTGTCGCCGTCGACCTCGACGAGCTGCGACTCGTACCGCACCTCGATGCCGTAGCCCGCGGCCACGCCCTTGAGGACCTTGGCCCAGTCCGGCTGGCTGAAGATGGTCGCCGTGGGCAGCACCAGAATGATCCGGATGTCGTCCAGTACGCCCTGCCGGCGCCACCAGTCGGCGGCGAGGTAGGCGATCTTCTGCGGCGCGCCGCCGCACTTGATGGGTCCGGGCGGCATGGTGAAGATGGCGGTGCCACCGCGTACTGCCCGGATGAAGTCCCAGGTGCGGGGGGCGAGGTCGACGCGGTAGTTGCTGGACACCCCGCGCCGACCGACCGACTCCGCCAGCCCGGGCACCGCGTCGAAGTCGAGCTGGAGCCCGGGCGCCATGACGAGCTGGTCATAGCGGATCTTCTCCCCGCCGGCGAGCGAGACGCTCCGATTGTCCGGGTCGACTGCGGTGGCGCGGTCCCGGATCCAGGTCACGCCCTTCGGGACGAGCTTGTGGGTCGGCCGCGCGGTTTCCTCCGCACTGGCCTGGCCGCCACCCACGAGCGTCCAGAGTGGCTGGTAGTAGTGCTGCCCGGCGGGCTCGATCAGGACGACGTCGCGCACGTCCGCCCGGCGCAGCCGGGCGGCGACGCTGATGCCGGCGGTGCCACCGCCGACGATGACCACTTCGTGATGCCGTACCGCGGTCATGAGACCTCCCATGGAGAAGGGACGCCGCCGGCGTGCTGCCGAGCGACGAGGAATGGTTCAGGCCCGGCTGCCCTCGCTCAGAGGGTGGCCCGCACGGGCCCACGCCGCCGTGCCGCCAGCGACCGATCGGGCATCGATCCCGGCGCGTTCGAGCAGTTCCGCGCCCACCTGGCTGCGGTTGCCGCTGGCGCAGATGACGTACACCGTGCCGGGTCGGGGCAGGTCCCGGATGCTGGCGGGCAGGTGGCCCAGCGGGACGCACCGGGCGCCGGGGACGTGGCCGCCGACGTACTCGGCGGGTTCCCGTACGTCGATCACCGTCGCGCCGTCGGCGTGGGCGGCGGCGAAGGCCGCGAGGTCGACCTGTCGCATGCTCTCACTCCTTTGACTGGATACCCCCCGGGGTATAGCCTCGACCATAGCGCGTCGGTTCACCCCGCCGCCAGAGGTGTGGCGGTCGGCGTGGCGGGAATTCATACCCCGGGGGGTATGTTGCTATGATCGCTGGCGGCGATCCGCGTAAGAGGCCGTTCGTGGCTCTGGCGCGGCGTCGAGACCGCCGGCGGTCCAGCGTCTGGGGGTGATACCCCCTTGGGTATGTTTGGTGGCGGGAGGTGGCGACATGAAGCTGCGACCGGAGATGACGAGCGACGCGTTGACTCGGCTCAAGCGGGCGCGTGGGCAGCTCAACGCCGTGATCGAGATGATGGAGGAGGGTCGGGACTGCCAGGAGGCGCTGACCCAGCTCGCCGCCGTGTCCAAGGCGATCGACCGGGCCGGCTACAAGATCATCGCATCGGGGCTGCGGTACTGCTCGGCCGCGCGTGACCGCGGCGAGCAGCCGGAGATGACCGAAGAGGAGCTGGAGAAGCTGTTCCTGGCCCTGTCGTGACCCGCGGCGTCTGACGTTGCGCCCAGGCCGTGAATCACGGCCTGGGCCGCCCGGCGCGCGCTGAGTTCGGCCAAGAGAAGCGACTGACCTTTGCATACCCCCGGGGGTATGTGGTGCAGGAAAGGAGAAGGCGAATGGCAGTGCAGGTGTCGGTCATCTCGACCTCGTCCCTGGGCGACCGCAGCTACCTGGCCACGGATGGCCGGGTGGCGGTGGTGGTGGACCCGCAGCGGGACATCGATCGGATCGTCTACCTCGCCGGCGAGCGGGGTGTGCGGATCACCCATGTCGTCGAGACGCACATCCACAACGACTACGTCTCCGGTGGCCTCGAACTGGCCCGGATGACCGGTGCCCGGTACCTGGTCGCCGCAGCCGACGAGGTCGGGTTCGACCGGATGCCGGTCGCCGACGGTGACGTGGTCGACGTATCGGACAGAATTCGCATCCGGGTGGTGGCCACGCCGGGGCACACCTTCCACCACCTGTCGTACGTCCTCGACGAGGCCGGCGACAACAGCTGGTCCCCGGCCGGGGTGTTCACCGGCGGCTCGCTGCTGTTCGGCACCACCGGCCGCACCGACCTGCTCGGCCAGCAGCACGCCCACGACCTGGCCCACCACCAGCACGCCTCCGCACGGAGGCTGGCCGACCTGCTGCCCGACGGCGCGCAGGTGTGGCCCACCCACGGCTTCGGTAGCTTCTGCTCGGCGAGTCAGGCCGACGCGCCGGAGTCGACCATCGGCCGGGAGAAGCAGGCCAACCCGGTGTTCCGGCTGGCCGCCGACCGGTTCGTCACCGAGACCCTCGCCGGCCTCGACGCCTACCCGGCGTACTACGCGCACATGGGCGTGGCCAACGCCGCCGGTCCGGCCCCGGTGGACCTCACCCCGGTCGCCCGAGCCGACGCGGACGAACTGCGCGCCCGGATCGCCGCGGGGGAGTGGGTGGTCGACCTGCGTCACCGCAAGGCGTACGCCACCTCCCACCTGGCCGGCACGGTCAGCCTGGGGCTGGACGGGCCGATGTCGACGTGGCTCGGCTGGCTGATCGAGTGGGGCGTCCCGATCACCCTCCTGGCGCAGACACCCGAGCAGGTCGCCGACGCCCAGCGGGAACTGGTACGGATCGGTATCGACCGACCCGCCGCCCAGGCCACCGGGCAGCCCGAGCAGTGGGCGAGCGACCCAGCCGATCTGCGCCGGCTGACCGTGGCCGACTTCCCGGCCCTCGCCGCCGCGCAGGCCGGCGACACCCCGGCCGGGCTGCCAGCTCCGCAGGTCGTTCTCGACGTGCGGCTGACCAACGAGTGGAGAGCCGGCCACATCGACGGGGCCCTGCACGTCCCGCTTCCCGAACTGCCGAAGCGGCTGGCCGACATCCCCGCCGGGACGGTGTGGGTGCACTGCGGCTCCGGCTACCGCGCCACCGCCGCCGCGTCCCTGCTCGCCAACGCCGGCCGCGAGGTCGTCCTGATCGACGACATGTTCGGCCAGGCCGAGCAGGCCGGAGTGCGGATGGCCCCCACCGCCTGACCGCCGCGCTGCCCGGCAAACGACGCCGGGGACCCGGTAGGCGCCACCCGGACCCGGGCGGCGCGGCCGACCGGGCGGGCCGGACAGCACGGCCCGCCCTCCCACCGACGCACCTTTACCAGAGGAGACCCATGACCACGCCCACCCCCTCGACCCTCGACGCGGCGACCCTGCGCGAGCTGATCGCCGCCGGCCGGCCGCCTCGGCTGCTCGACGTGCGCACCCCGGGCGAGTTCGAGACCTTCCACATTCCCGGCGCCTACAACGTCCCGCTGGACCTGCTCAAGGAGCACCGCGACGAGCTGCGCAACCACCTCGACGAGGACGTCGTGCTGATCTGCCGCTCCGGCGCCCGTGCCACCCAGGCCGAACAGGCCCTCGCCGCCGTCGGCCTGCCCAACCTCAAGGTCCTCGACGGCGGCATGCTCGCCTGGCAGGCGGCCAACGCACCCATCAGGCAGGGCAAGCAGCGCTGGGACCTGGAACGACAGGTCCGCCTCGTCGCCGGCTCCATCGTCCTGGCCAGCGTGGTGGGTTCGGTGTTCGTGCCGGGCCTCAAGTGGGTCGCCGGATTCATCGGCGCCGGGCTGACCTTCGCCGCGATCTCCAACACCTGCGCCATGGGCATGCTGCTCAGCAAGCTGCCCTACAACCGGGGCGCCAGCTGTGACCTGGACAGCATCGTCGGCCAACTGCGCGCCGGAAAACAGTCGTGACCGCCCTCGCTCTCGCCCTCACCATCGCCGGAGCGGTACTGATCGGCGTCAGCCTCGGCCTGCTCGGCGGCGGCGGCTCCATCCTCGCCGTACCGCTGCTGGTCTACGTCGCCGACCTGCCGGCCAAGGAGGCCATCGCCACCTCCCTGCTCGTCGTCGGCGCCACCAGCGCCGTCGGTGTCCTGCCACACGCCCGCGCCCACCGGGTGCGGTGGCGTACCGGGCTGGTCTTCGGCCTCGCCGGCATGACCGGCGCCTACGCCGGTGGTCGGCTCTCCGCGTTCATCCCGGCGGGGGTCCTGCTCACCGGCTTCGCGATCATGATGCTGGCCACCGCGGTCGCGATGATCCGCGGGCGGCGCAGCGCCGAGGGCAAACCGGTGCCGCACGAGCTGCCGGTCTTCCGGGTCATCCTGGACGGCGTCGTCGTCGGGCTCGTCACCGGCCTGGTCGGCGCCGGCGGCGGCTTCCTCGTGGTGCCCGCCCTCGCCCTGCTCGGCGGCCTGCCGATGCCGGTCGCGGTCGGCACCTCCCTGGTCGTCATCGCCATGAAGTCCTTCGCCGGCCTGGCCGGCTACCTCTCCAGCGTGCAGGTCAACTGGGGGCTGGCTGCCGCGGTCACCGCAGCCGCCATCGTCGGCAGCCTGCTCGGCGGACGGCTCGCCGGACGGCTGCCGGCCGACCTGCTCCGCAAGGCGTTCGGCTGGTTCGTCGTGGTGATGGGCGTCTTCGTCCTCGCCCAGCAGCTCCCCGGGGAACTGCGGTCCAACCCGCTGCTCTGGGCGGCTCTCTCGGTGGTCACCGCCGCCGTGGTGGTCGCCATGCTCCGACGGCGTCGTGGCCGACGATCCGGCCGCCACGCCGAGCGCGACCTCGTGGTCACCGGCCAGCGCTGACACCAGCGGGACGTGACGGTGGGCACCAGCGCCTCAGCCGTCACGTCCCGCCGCCGTGGTCGGCGGCGCCCACCGGTGGCTGTCCCGGTCCGAACGGCGATCTGACGAGGAGATGTGTTGACGAACCCGAACGTGGGAAACACCCCGGCCGCCCCGGCCCGCCCCATCGTTCTGGGCCTGCGCCAGAACGCGGCGCAGTTCATCCTGCTCGTCGCGGTCAACGCGCTCGTCGGTGGGATGCTCGGGCAGGAACGTACCGTCCTGCCGTTGCTCGCCACGCGGACGTTCCACCTCAGCGCCTACACCGCCGCACTGACGTACATCCTGGTCTTCGGTGTGGCCAAGGCCGCCACCAACTACTTCGCCGGCACCTGGTCCGACCGCTACGGCCGCAAACCCGTGCTGGTCGCCGGTTGGTTGATCGCCGTCCCGGTACCACTGCTGCTGATCTGGGCGCCGAACTGGGGATGGATCATCGCCGCCAACGTGCTGCTTGGCATCAGCCAGGGGCTGACCTGGTCCACCACGGTGATCATGAAGATCGACCTGGTCGGTCCGGCCCGGCGTGGGTTCGCGATGGGGCTCAACGAGGCCGCCGGCTACGGAGCGGTCGCCGCGACCGCCCTGGCCACCGGATACCTTGCCGAGGCGTACGGGCTGCGCCCGGCGCCGTTCCTGCTCGGCGTCGCGTTCGCGGCGCTCGGGCTCGGCCTGTCACGGTTCGTGGTGCGGGAGACCCGTGGTCACGCCCACCTCGAAGCCGCCAACCACGTCGCCCGTGCCGACGGCCGCCACGACCACCTGCATCACGAGCTGAGCAACCGGCAGGTGTTCGCCCAGACCAGCTTCCGCGAGCCCGCGTTGTCGTCGGCGAGCCAGGCCGGACTGGTGAACAACCTCAACGACGGCCTCGCGTGGGGACTGTTCCCCGTGCTCTTCGCCGCCGCCGGGCTCTCCGTCGGGCGCATCGGCGTCCTGGCGGCGCTCTACCCGGCAGTCTGGGGCGTCGCGCAACTGTTCACCGGTGCACTGTCCGACCGGTGGGGACGTAAGTGGTTGATCGCCGCCGGCATGTGGGTCCAGGCCGTCGGCCTGGCGCTGATCGCCCTCGGCGATGCCTTCGGGATGTGGGCGGTCGCGGCGGCCCTGCTCGGCGCCGGCACCGCCATGGTCTACCCGACGCTGCTGGCCGCCATCGGAGACGTCGCCCATCCGGCCTGGCGGGCCCGCTCCGTCGGCATCTACCGGCTCTGGCGTGACGGTGGGTTCGCCGTAGGCGCCCTGCTCGCCGGCGTCGTCGCCGACGCCCTCGGGGTACGCGCGGCGGTCTGGACCGTCGCCGCCCTCACCGCCGCGTCCGGGCTGATCGTCGCCGTCAGAATGTACGAGACCCACCAGCGCCTTGAGGGCCGTTAGCCCTGCCCAGCCGATCACCGTCGGTGTCCGCCCAGAACCCGGACGTCACCATCACGATCGGCGCGGACGCGTTCCTCCGCATGGCCGGCCAGGCCTGGCCCCCTGGACACGAAACCCCACGCCCGGGAGCTGACTGAGCGGGCGAGCCCGGATCAGTCGCCGTGCGGCTCCATGTCGCCCCTGGCCAGGTGCGTCCGCAGCTCATCATCCGTGGGCTCCACCAGGAAGCTGCCGTCGGGCCACAGCAGGGTGGGAATCCGACGCTCACCTTTCTGTAGCCGCCGGACCAACGTCGTCGCGGCGGAATCCTCCTCGAGGTTCACGTAGTGGTACGGGATCCCGGCGCCGTCCAGCAGTGCGCGGCTGCGGTGGACGTCGGGGCACCATCCGGTGCCGTACACCACCAACTCGGATTCGGCCGGGTTTGGGTGCGGGGCGGCGTCGCCAGTCATGTCGGCTTCCTGAGGTGAGTCGAGGACGGTTGGGTGAATATACCCCGCAAGGGTATTCGGCTCAAGGCCCCCCGACGTGGCCGCGCCGAACGCGGCAGGTGGGAGCGATCACTTGACAGTGGATACCCATGGGGGGTACACATTCGACACAACCCATACCCCCTATGGGTAGCTGAAGGAGTGGTTACGATGTCTTCCGGTTCCAAGCGGTGGTGGGCTCTCGGGCTGATCGCCCTCGCCCAGTTCATGGTCATCATGGACACCTCGATCATCGGTGTCGCGTTACCTCGCATCCGGACCGACCTCGGCTTCTCGCCGCAGAACCTGTCCTGGGTCTTCAACGCCTACGTCGTCGCGTTCGGCGGCCTGCTGCTGCTCGGCGGCCGGCTGTCCGACCTGTTCGGCGCCCGGCGGATGTTCGCCACCGGCTGGGCCGTCCTTCTCGTCGGCTCGGCGGCGGCCGGCCTCGCCGACAGCGTCGCCGTCGAGCTGGCTGCCCGCGCCGTGCAGGGCGCCGGGGCTGCCTTGATCGCCCCATCGGCGTTGACGCTGTTGATGATGCTCTTCGGCGCCCAGCCTCGGGAACTCACCAAGGCGCTGGCCCTCTACGGCGCGGCCGCGCCGGCCGGTGGCACCGCCGGGGTATTCCTCGGCGGCGTCATCACCGAGTACCTCAGCTGGCCCTGGGTCTTCTACATCAACATCCCGATCGCGGTGCTCGCGCTCGCGGCCACCCCGGCGCTGATGCCCGCCGGCGGCGCGCGCCGTGGCTCGTTGGACGTCCTCGGCGCGCTCACCGTCACAGTCGGGCTCGGCGCCGCCGTCTACGGCATCGTCCGCGCCCCCGAGGTCGGCTGGGCCTCCGGGCAGACCTGGCTGGTCCTGGCCGGTGCCGTCGTCGCCCTGGCCGGATTCGTCGCGGTCCAGGCGGCCCGCCGGGAGCCGCTGATGCGGCTGTCGATCTTCCGGGCCCCGAACCTCGCCGCCGCGAACATCGCCCAACTGCTGCTCGGCGCGGCGTGGATCCCGATGTGGTTCTTCCTCAACCTCTACCTGCAACAGGTCCTCGGCTACAGCGCCTTCCCCAGCGGCGCCGCGCTGCTACCGATGACGATCCTCATCATGATCGGGATGATCTTCCTCGCGCCGCGGGCCATCGCCCGGTTCGGGCCCAAGCCGATGGTGGTCACCGGCCTCGCGGTCCTCGCCATCGGACTCGGCTGGCTCGCCCTGGTCCGCCCCCACGGCAGCTTCGTCGTGGACGTCCTGCCCGCCTCGCTGGTCGCGGCGCTGGGTATGTCCCTGGCGTTCATCCCGTCACTGGGCACCGCCATCTCCAGCGCCCGCCCGGAGGAGGGCGGCCTCGCCTCCGGCATCGTCAACACCAGCTACCAGGTCGGCTCGGCGCTCGGCCTGGCCGCCATGACCGCGGTCGCCGCCTCCGCCGGCGCCGACCGGCTCGGCGACCTGCCCGCGCTCACCGAGGGCTACTCCGCCGCCTTCGTCGGCGCCGGAATCATCGCCGCCGTCGGCGCCCTCATCGCCGGCCTCACCCTGCGTACGGGGAAGCCGCAGCCGGCCAGCGAGCCCGAGCCGGTGCGTGCGGGCTGACCAGTCAGGGCCCATCGGGCGTCGGCCGCCTCGCCCCTGGCTTCGCGAAGTTGACCCCACACCGCTGGGCCACGGTTCCGGCCTCGCCGTCCCGCCGCTCGTGGCGGGACGGCGAGGCCGGAACGACACGACGTACCCGGATCGCGTACCGGAAAGGCGCAGGCGGTCACCCCGCGGTGGCCGCGAGCGTCGCCGCGCTCCGGACCGCCGCCGCGAACATGCCTGACGAACAGGCGGCCGGCACCCACGCCTGGTAGAACACCGCCCGGGGTCCGCCGCCGCGCTCGCCACGACCCGATCAGGCACCCGTGGTGGCGTGCGAGGAGGTCACCGGCTTCGACTCGGGCGAGCCGTGCTGGCGCAGGACGATGCTGAGCAGGATCAGCGCGGCTACGGCCAGAAACTCGCTCTGCCAGTTCTGCATGGACTGGAACCAGAAGTCGCTGGTGCCCAGGAACTGCCAGGCACTGATCGGCTCCGCCCCGCTCTGGAGCAGCTGCTCCTCGTTGTAGTTCGCCACGCCACCGAACAGGTGCCCGAGGAACGACCCGGCGAAGATCATCAAGAGGGCGATGGAGAGGCTGTTCCGGTAGACCGTGAGCACCCAACCGCCGACGTGCACGGGCCAGGGTGACCCGGAGGTGGCGTTCTCGACCTGGTCGTCAGGCCGGTCACCCTGCTCCGGCTTGGACTCCGAGGATCCCCGCTGCACCAGGTACGCGGTGAGCAGAACGTACCCGCCCATCTGGAGAAACTCCGACTCCCAGTTCTCGAACGTCGCCTCCGCCAGATGGCCGGTACGCAGGTACTCCAGATACGACAGCGCGTGCCGGCCGTACAGGGTCAGCTCCTCGTTGTGCACTCGCCAACCGAACACGCTCTGCAGGACCCAGAAGATCACGAACGCGCCGAGCATCGCGATCGACAACGCATGCCCACGAAGCCATCGGCGCATGTGTGCCTCCCTACCTCCAGCCTGCCTACCTGCGGAAAGGTTCCCTGGGCACACCGGGGCGAAACCGCCTCGTGGTGATCGGCGGTGACGTGCGACCGACGCGGCGTCCCCCGGGGGTCGCGAGCCGGTCGGTAACCTGGACGCGTGCCCCCGCGCCTCCCTCATCCCGACCCTGGCGTGCCGGATGCGAGGGGTCCGATGTGGTACATCTGGTGGCTGGTCCGCTGCCAGCCGTGGCGGGTGCTGCGCGGCAGCCTGATCGGCACGGCCTGGATGCTCGGGTTGTCGGTACGGCCGTACCTCGTCGCCCGCGCCATCGACGACGGGCTACGCGCACGCGACCACCGGGCGCTGCTGTGGTGGGCGATCGCCGTCGTCGTCGCCGGGGTGGGTCTGGCGTACCTGGGCATCATGCGGCACCGCACGATGACGTTCGTGCGGGAGGACGCCTCGGCCCGCTCCGCGGCCGTCCTGCTGCGTCAGCTCTCCCGCATCGGCGCCGTGCTGCCCCGCCGGCTCGCCGCCGGGGAGGTGGCCACCGTCGGCGGCACCGACATCACGCACACGTCGGCGGTGCTGACCATGACCGGGCCGGGCGTCGGAGCGGTCCTCGCGTACGCGTTCGTCGCCGTCGTACTGTGGTCGGTCTCCCCGTTCCTCGCGCTGTTCGTGCTGCTCGGCGTGCCCGCGGTGGCGTTGGTCGTCGGGCCGCTGCTGCGCCGCCTCGAACGGGTCGAGTCGGTCTACCGGCACCAGCAGGGCGTCCTCACCACCCGCGCCGGGGACATCGTGGCCGGGCTGCGCGTACTCGCCGGGGTCGGTGGGCGTGGGCTGTTCGCCCGCCGGTACGCCGCGCGTTCCCAGCACCTGCTGGCCGAGGGATACCGGGTCGGCGCCGTGAACAGCTGGGTCCAGGCGCTGACGATCGTGATCCCGGGCCTCTTCCTGGCCGCCGTGGTCTGGCTGGCGGCGCGGATGGCCGCGGCCGGCGACATCACGATCGGCCAGATGGTCGCCGTCTACGGGTATGCGGCGGTCCTCGTCGTGCCGGTCTGGTTCCTGATCGAGGGCGGCTACCAGATGATCCGGGGCCGGGTCGCCGCCCGCCGGATCGTCGCCCTGCTCAGCCTGACCCCGGACGACGTCGCGTCGCCGGGCGACGGGACGGGCTCTCTGCCGGCGCCGGACCACCCCGCCGAACTGCACGATCCCACCACCGGGCTGGCGGTGCCCGCCGGGCGGCTGATCGCCGTCGCCGCCGACGACCCGGCCGAGGCCAGCGCCCTGGCCGACCGCCTCGGGCGGTTCGTTGTCAGCGACGTGACCTGGGGTGGCGTGCCGTTGGCCGGGATCGCGCTCGACGAGGTACGGGCCCGGATCCTCGTCGCCGACCACGACTCCTACCTCTTCGCCGGGACGCTGCGGGAGATCCTGCGCACCCGGGCGGGCACCACCGACGCGGACATCAGCGCGGCCCTGCGTACGTCGTCGGCCGAGGACGTCGTCGACGCCCTGCCGGACGGGCTCGCCACGCCGATCGGCACCCGGGCCCGTACCCTCTCCGGCGGCCAGCGTCAGCGCATCCGCCTCGCCCGGGCGCTGCTCGCCGAGCCGGACGTCCTGCTCCTCATCGACCCGACGTCGGCGGTGGACGCGCACACCGAGGCGCGCATCGCGCGGCGACTCGGGGCGGCGCGGGCCGGGCGGACCACGGTGGTGCTGACGACGTCGCCGCTGCTGCTCGGGTGCGCCGACACGGTCGCGCACCTGCGTGACGGCCGGATCGTGGCCACCGGCACCCACCTCGGGCTGCTCGAACAGGACCCGAGCTACCGGGCGCTGGTGGCCCGGGACAGCGAGCCCGCCGACATCGACGGGGCGCTGCGGTGACCGGGCTGCCGGTCGCGGACCGGGCCGCGGTCCGCCGGGCCGCGCGCGACCTCCTCGCCCGGGACCGGCGCGCGGTCGCCACCGTGCTGGTGCTGCACAGCGCCGCCGCGGTCGCCGGGCTCGCCGCACCGTGGCTGCTGGGCAGGATCGTGGACGAGGTGGCCGCCGGTGCCGGCGTCGCCGCCGTGGACCTCCTCGCGCTCGCGATCGGCGGATGCGTGCTGGCCCAGGGGCTGCTCGCCAGGTACGCCCAGTACGCCGGTCACCGATTCGGCGAGCGTGCCGTCGCCCGGCTGCGCGAGGAGTTCGTCTCGCGGGCCCTCGACCTGTCCGTCTCCGTCGTCGAGCGCGCCGGCACCGGGGAACTCGCCACCCGCAGCTCGGTCGACGTGACGACCGTCGGGACCACGGTCCGGGACGTGGTACCCGTCATCGTCATCGCCTCGGCGCAGTTGACGCTCCTGTTCGGCGCGATCTTCCTGCTGCACCCGCTGCTCGGCCTGGTCGCCCTGACCGGGCTACCGTCGATCTTCGCGGTCACCCGCTGGTACCTGCGTCGTGCCACGCCGGCGTACCTCGCCGAGGGGGCCGCGACCGCCGAGCTGACCGAGGCGCTGACCACGACCGCCGAGGGCGCCCGCACCGTCGAGACGCTCCGCCTCGACGCCGACCGCATCGCGTACGGCACGCAGCGGATCGGTCGGGTGTGGACCGCCCGCCGGGCGACCCTGGCCCTGCGGTCGGTCTTCTTCCCGGTGGTGGAGGCGAGCTACGCGCTTCCGATCGCCGCGGTGCTGCTCATCGGCGGATTCTTCCTGACCAGGGGAGTGGTGACGCTCGGTGAGGTCGTCGCCGCCGCGCTCTATCTCCAGCAGGCGGTCGATCCGCTGGACCGGCTGTTGCAGTGGGTGGAACAGGCGCAACGCGGCTTTGCCTCGTTCGCCCGCGTACTCGGTGTCGGCCGGCAGTCCGAGCCGGACGTTGTGCCGGTCACCCCGGCCACGATCGGGATACCGCAGGCGCGCGGCACGGCGGCCACCCCGTCCGGTCAGCCACTCGTCGTGCGCGGCGCGAGATTCTCGTACGCCGACGGTCACGACGTGCTGCACGGGATCGACCTTGAGGTGCGCTCCGGCGAACGTCTCGCCATCGTCGGGCCTTCGGGGGCCGGGAAGTCCACCCTCGCCCGGCTGCTCGCCGGCATCGACGCGCCGCGCGAGGGTGTGGTGAGCCTGGGTGGCCGCCCGATCACCGACCTGGACCCGGCCGAGCGGCGCCGCCGGATCGCCCTCGTCACCCAGGAGCACCACGTCTTCATCGGCTCGCTGCGTGACAATCTCGCCTTCGCCGCGCCCGGCGCGAGCGACGAACAGATGCGCTCCGCGCTGGTCGCCGTGGGCGCCGACTGGTACGCCGACCTGCCCGACGGCCTCGACACGCAGCTCGGCGACGGCGCCCGCGAACTCGCTGCCGCCGACGCCCAACAGCTCGCGCTGGCAAGGCTCGTGCTCGCCGACCCGGACACGCTGATCCTCGACGAGGCGACCGCCGCGCTCGATCCGACAACGGCCCGGCGCACCGAGCGGGCGCTCGCCGCCGTGGTCGCCGGGCGTACCGTCATCGCCATCGCGCACCGGCTCAACACCGCGCACGACGCCGACCGGGTGGCGGTGATCGAGGACGGCCGGATCACCGAACTCGGTAGCCACGACGACCTCGTTCGCGCCGACGGCGCCTACGCCGCCCTCTGGCGCTCCTGGCACGCGGGCGACAGCGACGGCCACCAGGGTCGGGCCCGAACGCGGAAGTAGTGGCCTTCCACCGCCTGAGAGGCCACTTCACGGGTTGAGCGCGATCTTGCGAGTGGTCCGGGCCGGACGCGCCCCGCACCGGGTGGATCAGTCTTGCGCGGCGGCCATTCGTTCGCGCAGGCTCTTGGGGCGCATGTCCGTCCACACCTCGCCGATGTGGGCCAGGCAGTCGTCGCGGGCGCCCTCGAAGCCGGTGGCGGTCCAGCCCGCCGGCAACTCGCGGTCGGCGGCCCAGATCGAGTACTGCTCCTCGTGGTTCACCACGACCCGGTAGGTAAGGTCACCGTCGTCTGCGGACATCGCCATCTCCTTGTCGCCGGTTGTGCCAAGGCAGAAAATTACGCCATGGTGCACCCGACAACGAGCGTTGATTTTCCTTGGCGATCCTGATAGGACGCGCTATGTGCCGCCGCAGGTGATGGGGGCCGGAACCGCGTTCGTGCCGTTCGCGGGCAGCGCACCGTTGAAGGAGGCGTTCCGCGCGGTGACGTTGGCGCCATTGACGGTCATGGTTGCCCTGCTGCCGGCGCGCACGGTCACCTCGGGCGGGCGGTTCCGGAACGTCGGCTCGCCGGGAGTCGGGTGGCGCGCCGATCTGGCCCGTGGGCGGCGGTGGCTGGAGCGCGGGGCGAACCGAAAACCGAAGCGCCCCCACCCGGGGTGGGGGCGCCTCGTGCGGAGGTGAGGGGACATGCGGCCGGTGTGCGGTCAGGCGACAGGCGGGGCCAGGTAGGTCGTCGGCTTGCCGCAGTAGCTGGGTGGGAGAGTGATGATCGGGCTGCGGCAGACCTGGATCACGATCCGGTCGATGCCCCTCGACGTGGAGTTGTTGTCGCCCAGGGTGAACGAGACCTTCGTTACGCTGTTGTCGGCTCCCTGGGTCTGCCGGTCGACCTCCACCGCGCCCGAGTAGGCGATGTACGTGGCGGTGCTGAAGTATCTGTCGTCGGGGCAGGTGGCGGGGCCGCTGGGCACCGGCTGGTCGGTGAGCGTGCCGCTGACGGTGACGCCGGACAGCGGCAACGGCGAGGTGCCGTAGCGCCAGTCGAGGGTGCCGTCCGTGACGCCGTACGCGCAGGCGTCGCCGGAGTCGGCGTGGAACGGCTGGGTGATCGTTGCCGCGTGGGCGACGCCGGGACTGGCTGCCACTGCCAGCAGGGCGGCCAGTGGAGCCGCGAGGCGAGCTGTTCGCATCGTCGCGTCCTTTCGCGTGCGGGCCGGGTTGCCACCATGTTAAGCGATAGTTGTCTATATGAGGGTGGCTCGGTCCGCGGTGGCGACGTATCGCCGCGCCGAGCGTCACCGCTCGCTGTGCGCCACGTCCGGCACGGGTTTCGGTCCCGCGTCCCGGCGCCGGGACCCCACCGCGATGAACAGGCCGAACGCGATGCCGATCACCGCCGCGAGGAAGATGACCAGGCTCGGCGCCAGCAGTTCGGCGGCGGCGCCGGCGAGCGCGAAACCCACGCCCTGCCAGAACATCAGTCCCGCTGACTGGATGCTGAGTGCCCGGCCCCGCAGGTCCTCGGGGGCGGCGTCCAGGAGCCGACGATCCTGTCCGAGGTGGAACCAGGAGAACGTGCCGGAGATGAAGAGCGCGAGGACGGCCAACCAGATCACCGGACGCGCGACGAAGATCAGCAGCGGCACGAAGAGGCCGACGACCGCCGGATAGATCAGCCGAACCTGCCAGGTGGCGGGCAAGGCGTTGCTGGCGACGATCTCACCCAGCAACGTGCCGACCGGGATCGAGGACATCAGCAGGCCGGCAGCGAGGGGGCTGGCCTGCCAGCTCGCCGCGTACGGCACGGCGAGCGCCTCGGGCACCACGGCCAGCGCCGGCACCGCCCAGCCCAGGACCAGGATGTCCCGCAGCGCCGGCACCCGTATGACCTGGCCGAGCCCGGACAGGGAATCGCGCAGCAGCGAGTGCTGGGAGCCGCGGCCCGGCACCCCCCGCTTGCGGGTGCCGAACCGGAGGATGAGGGCCGACGCGACGAAGCAGCCGGCGTTGAGCAGCAGCACCTGGGCCGGGGCCAGCGTGGTCATGAGCAGACCGCTGATCGCGTACCCGACGGTCTGCGCGCCCTGCGCGACCATCCGCATCAGGCTGCGACCCGGCACGTACGCCGCGCCGGGCAGCACGTCCGGCAGCGTCGCCGCCCGGGCGCCGATGAAGACGGTCTCCACCATGCCGAGCGCGAGCGCCAGCACCAGCAGGGCCGCGATGGGCATTCCGCGCGCCGCCATGGTCGCGGCCAGCGCGGCGGAGACCAGGTTGCAGGCGACGAGCAGCCGGCGAGCCGGAATGCGGTCCACCAGCGCCGAGAGGAACGTCCCGCCGATGAGGTGCGGGGCAAGGACGATGGTGAAGACGATTCCGGACAGGAGCGGTGACCGGGTTCTGGTATAGACCAGCACCGTGAGGGCGAAGTTCGCCATCACGGCGCCCGCCATCGCGACGGTGTGCGCCGCGAAGACGGCTCGAAACTCGGGTACGCGGAGAGCGCTTCGATATCCGCCGTCAGTCATCCATCAACTCCGCGCACAGGCGGGTCCAGCTTCCAGTGGGAGCGGACTGAGGGTACCTCCCGTGGAAGGAGTCCCGCGAGGATGGATCCGGTGCCGGCGCGCTCGCCTGTGCCGGCCGACCCGTGCATGATCGGTGCGTGGACGAGGCTACCTGGCGGACGGCGCGGCGGGCGTTTCCCGGTCCGATGTGGCTGGCGGCCTGGATCGCGATGACCGTGCCGGCCCCGTTGGTGTTCTTCGAGGGCAGCCACCGGTGGGAGGAACACCAGAACGTGTCGACGGCGCTCTGGTGGACGATGGGAGCACTGCCGGTGCTCGCCGCCGTGGTGGCGGCGAGGTGGACCCGGTACACCGGCCGGCGTCGTACCTGCTCCGCCCTCCTGGCGGCGACCGTCGCGGCCACGCTGATCAGTGGAGTGTTCCTGGGGCTCTCCGTGGCCGTCTACCGGTGGGTCATCCCGTTGGACGGCGCGGCGGACTGGTGGGGCGTGCTGTCCACCGGCGTGCTGCTGGCGGCCGGCGGGGCGGCGGTCGGGCACCTGATCGGGCTGGCCGGCGTACGCCCCGGTCGGCCGGCGGGCCGGCATGGTTATCTCATCGGCGGGGCCGTCGCCGTGCTGGGTGTCCTCTTCGCCCAGCTCGCGGTACAGCTGGGCGCCGAGGGCAGCACCAGCCAGTACGACGTGATCGGCTACGGCGGGGTGGGGCCGAATGCCGGGGTGCCCGGTGAGCCGGGCACTCTGCGCCTACCGGCGGCGGGCCGCTACGCGATCCTGGCGGTGGGGCCCGCGCCGCGGAATCCGGACTGCCGGGTCGCCGGAGTCGGTCTGGCCGACCGGTCGGCGGAGTTGGTCACGATCCCGCCTGGCGACTACGGTTCCGACGCCGCCTCCTACGCCTGGGTCGCCTGGTTCGACGTTCCCGATTCCGGCACCTACTCGCTGACCTGCCGTTCCTACGACGAGGCGGCGTCCTACCTGGTGGGGGAGGTGCCACACATCAAAGGTGCGGTCGGCGCGCTGATCCACTGGCCGTCGGCCGCGATCTGGTTGCTCGGCGCCGTCCCCGGTCTGCTGATCATCGCGGCCCGGTACGCCAACCGGCGAAAACTCGCCGAGCCTCCGACCGGGAGCCGCCGTACTGCTACAGGTGCCCGGAGTCGTTGAAGCTGACCAGGGTCGGCGGCCGGTCGGAATCCCACTGCACGATGGTGATCGCGCAGTTGGCCTGGTTGAGGCCGATCCACCGCCACAGCGGGGCGTCGAGCATGTGGCGGACGAACCAGCCGATGACGAAGTTGTGCGTGATCAGCAGTTCGTGCCGGTCGGTGTCGCCGGTGACACCGAAGTGTGCGACCGCGGCCTGTAAGGCTGCCGCGTCCTCGTCGCGTTCGTCGTCAGGCACACCGTCGAGCCAGTCGAGCCACCGGTCCGGGTACCGGCCGCGTTGCCCGACGGAGGGCACCGGCGTTCGGTCCGCGACGAAATCGCAGCCGTGTCGCGGCACCTGCGGAAGATGACCGGCAACGATGTCGGCGGTCTGGGCCGCCCGGGCCAACGGGCTGTGGTGGATCGCCGAGAAGGGCACCGAACGCAGCCGCCGGCCCAGCCGGTCCGCCTGCTCGCGGCCGAGCTGCGAGAGGCCCCCGTCCGAGGCGTGACCGGATGCCGGATCCTGTTCGCCGTGGCGGACGAGGTACAGCTGTGTACGAGCCATCGTGAGCCACCCTCCGGGTCCGGGGTACGACGGGGAGCACGATAGATCATCGAGGCACGAGCCAGCTCGTCGCTCCGGCTCAGGAGCGAGGGGATCGCACCTGCTCGAAGCGGAACTCGCGGATGAAACAGTCCGGTGGCTGGCCGACCGCGAACAGCACGCACTCCACGACCGATCGTGCGGTGAGTTCGCCGGTCGCCTCGCGTGGACCGTCCTGCACGAAGTCCGGCGGGAACAGGGAGATCACCCGGATTCCCTCGGCCCGCAGACGGTGGGAGATGATCTCGGCGAATCCGGCCTGGGCGTGCTTGGCGGCGTAGAAGGCCGGGTGGGCGTTCGAGCGGCGGTGGCCTACCTCGCCGCAGGTGGAGATCAGGTTGACGATGTCCGGTCGTACCGAGGCCCGCAGCAGCGGCAACAGGTGCTTGGTCAGCAGCACCGTGCCGGTCGCGGCGCCGCCGATGGTGGCGATGATGGCCTCGTCTTCGACGTCGCCGAGGTCGTCACCGTGAACGTAGCCGGCGCCGTTGTTCACCAGCACGTCCAAGTGGTCTGTACGGTCTGCCAGCGTCGCGGCGAACGCGCGCACCGAGTCGGGGCGAGCGAGATCGCAGACGAGCGGTTCGGCGGTTCCCGGTCCGTGTCGCCTGATCCACTCTGCGGTGCGCTCGGCCGCCCCCGGGTTCCGGGCGGAGACGTACACGTGTGCGCCGCGCTCGGCGAACGCCAGCGCCAGAAGGCGACCAGTGTCGCGTCCGGCACCGGTGACGGCAACCCGCAGCCCCTCGAAGCTCACGGCGAGATGAGAACAGTTCAACCCCGGTTGAGGTCAAGCGGCGCGGGCCGTACGCCGAACGGGGCCGGAAGGTGAACCTCCCGGCCCCGCGGATCGTTCCGGCCGCGCCTCCGCGACATCCGGCTCGAGTCACCTGTGGCCGGCGCCGGGCCGCAGGCAGCGGCTGACGACAACACGACGAGGAAGGCCACCGGAGCGGACAGACGTCGGAGCATGGCAGCGGGCCTGGGCGGCGATCGCCGTTCGCCTTTCGCCGCCGCGCTGGCAGTCGGTGGGCCGAACGGCCCACTGTGTCTCCCGCGCCTCACGCCGGTCACGGCCGAGGGCTGACCAACCCGGTCTGGTAGGCGATGACGACCAGTTGTGCGCGGTCGCGCGCACCCAGCTTCGCCATCGCGTGACTGACGTGGGTACGGGCGGTGGCCGGACTGAGGAACAGCTCGGCACCGATCTCGTCGTTGCTCAGCCCCTGCCCCACCAGGGCCAGCACCTCACGCTCGCGCTGCGTCAGCACGCTCAGCCGTTCCTTCCCGGCCTGGGTGGCGATCCGGTCGGCGGTGAACTGGGCGATCAGGCGTCGGGTGATCCTCGGCGCGAGCAACGCCTCCCCGGCGGCGACCACCCGGATGGCGTGCAACAGCTCGGCCGGCCCGGCGTCCTTGAGCAGGAAGCCGCTCGCGCCGACCTGAAGCGCCTCGAAGACGTACGCGTCGGTGTCGTACGTGGTCAGGATCAGGACCCGGACCTGTTCGAGGCCACGGGTCCGGGCGATCTGGCCGGTGGCCTTGATCCCGTCCATCTCCGGCATCCGGATGTCCATGAGCACCACGTCGGGCCGGGTGGCTCGGGCCCGTTCCACGGCCTCGACGCCGTTGGCGGCCTCCGCGACCACCATGATGTCGTCCTCGACGTCGAGCAGCCCCTTGAACCCGGACCGCACCAGGACCTGGTCGTCGGCGAGCAGCACCTTGATCGGGGCGGCACCCGACGAGGACGTGGCCGTCGTGTTCACGGGCGCACCGCCGCGGCCGGAACCAGCGGCAGCCGTGCCCGGACCTCGAACCCGCCGCGCGGGCGCGGCCCGGCGGTCAGCTCGCCGCCCAGGAGCCCGCAGCGCTCACGCATGCCGAGGATCCCCCGCCCCGGCTCGGCCGAGCCGCCCGTCACCGCCCGCTGTTTGACCAGTGCGTCCGGAACCGAGGCACCGTCGCCCGAGGCGTCCCGGCCGCCCTCGTTGGCCACCCGGACCTCCAGGGCATCGGTTCCGTAGTCGAGCGCGACCGTCACCCGGGTCGGGCCGACGTGGCGGATCACGTTGGTGATCGCCTCTTGCAGGATCCGGTAGGCGGTGGTGTCCACCGCGCTCGGCAGCGGCGTCGCCGACGACCCCACCTCGACCTTGATGTCGAGCCCCGCCTCGCGCGCCATCGCCGCGAGGTCGTTGATCTGGTCCAGGCCGGGGTGGGGCACGCGCCCGTTGTCCGGGGAGCGCAGCACCCCGAGGATCGCCCGCATCTCGTGCAGCGCCTGCGCGCTCGTCTGCTCAATGATCACCAGCGCGTCGCGTGCCCGTTCCGGCCGCTTGTCGAGCAGGTACGCGGTGACGCCGGCCTGCACGTTGATGATCGCGATGGCGTGCGCGACGGTGTCGTGGACCTCGCGCGCGATCCGGAGCCGCTCGGCGTCGACCCGCGAGCGCGCCTCCTCCTCCCGGGTCCGTTCGGCCTGTCGAGCGCGCTCCTGGGCCTCGGCCGCGATGACCCGCCGGGACCGGACCGACTCACCCAGGGCGGCGGCCATGACCGACGCCGCGATCCGGAAGAAGACCCAGCCGACGGCGGCGGCCGGCTCGATGTCGGCCGCGGCGACGAGCCAGCCGGTGGCCAGCACGGCGATGCCGCCGTACGCGATCAGCAACGACCTGCGCCCGTCGCCGTAGGCGGTCAGCGTGTACAGGGCGACGAAGAGTCCGATCCAGCCGGGCCCGTCCGTGAAGCCGATGGCGAAGTACGCCAGGCTGGACAGAGCGGCCGTGACGAAAACCGGCATCGGCCACCGGCGGCGTACGGTCAGCGCCAGGCCACTGACGATCAGCAGGACGACTCCCAGGTGCCCGAGGTCGCTCACCGCCCGGGATCCCGGCTCCGGGGGTTTCGCGAGGGTGCCCTGGACCTGCATCACGGCGACGAAGAGCCCGAGCAGGACGTCCTGGGCCAGGGCAGGCAGGCGGAACGGCACCGCTCGGCGTCTCATGGCGCGATGATAGTTGCCGCGCCCGGGTGGCCGGCTACGACGACGGGCGTGACCGGGTGCCGGCCACCTACGCAAATCTGCGTAGGAGCTGACGACCGCTGACCGAGGCGTGCGCGAGCCGGCGACGCGACCATCACTTCCGTGACTCAACCAACAACGGTCCCGACGACTGATGCCGGGGCCGCGCGCGACGCTCACCGACGCTCACCCGACGCACCACGGCCGGGACCGCTGGGCAGACTCGGGGGCCTGGCCTTCCGCCGGCGGGGGCGGGTACTGATCGCCTGGGCCGTGGGCCTCGTCATCGCCTTCGGCCTGTCGGCGGCTTTCGGGGGCGAGTTCGTGAACGCCTCCGCCGCGCCGGGCTCCGATTCGGAGCAGGCACAGCGCCTGCTGGCGGAGCGGTTCCCGGCCCAGTCCGGCGAGATGGTGCGGGTGGTGGTGCGTGCGGACGACGTCACCAGCGTCGAGGTGCGCAGTGGCGTCAGCGGGCTGCTCGCTGAGCTGGGACGCGTGCCGCACGTGGCGTCGGTCGAGGATCCGTACTCCGCGAAGGGCACCATCGCGCCGGACGGCCGGACGCTCGCCGCCCGCGTCTACCTCGACGTCACCAACCCCAACGACATGCCGGCCGAGGACACCGGACGGATGCTGGCCGCCGCCGAGGCGGCCGAGCGCGACGGGCTGGAGATCGCGCTCGGCGGACGGGCCGTGCAGGTCGCCGAGGCGAACCGCTCCGGGTCCGAGATGATCGGCCTGCTCGCGGCCGCGGTGATCTTGCTGATCATGTTCGGGTCGGTGGTGGCGGCCGGACTGCCACTGGCCATGGCGGTCGGCGCGCTGGCGGTGAGCGCCAGCCTGGTCGGCGTCGCGGCGGCCGTGGTGGACGTGCCCGACTTCGCCCCCATCATCGGCATGGCGCTGGGCGTCGCCCTGGGCATCGACTACGCGCTGCTGCTGGTGACCCGCTTCCGGGAGTGGCGGGCGGTGGGGCTCGACCCCGAAACGGCGACCGTGGCGACGCTCGACACCGCCGGCCGGTCGGTCCTCGTGGCCGGTGGCACCGTCATGGTGAGCATGTCCGGACTCTTCGTGGTGGGCCTGTCCATCATGAACGGCACCGCCGTCGTCACCATGGTGGCGACCCTGGTCGTGATGATCGCCGCGATCACCCTGTTCCCCGCGCTGCTGGGCTACCTGGGACCGCGGATCGACCGGCTCCGACTGCCGCTGGGACGGCGTCGTGCCGCCGGGGTCTCCGCCGACGGCCACCTGGTGCCATCGGCCGGCTGGGCGCGCTGGAGCGGGCTGGTGCGGCGGCACAACGTGCTCGCCATCGGGGCGAGTGTCGCCCTGTTGCTGGTGTTGGCCGCGCCGTTCCTCGGCGTACAGTTCGGTCTTCCCGACGCCGGCAACGACCCCGAGGGCACGTCGAACCGGCGGGCGTACGACCTGTTGGCCGAGGGATTCGGCCCCGGCGAGAACGGGCCGTTGCTGGCCGTGGCGGAGGTGTCGCCGGCCGACGGCGACGCGGCCCTCCAGCGGCTGCAGGCCGAGCTCGGCCGCACGGCGGGAGTCGCGGCGGTGTCGCCGCCACGGCTCAATCCCGCCGGCGACACGGCGGTGATCACCGTCGTGCCCACCACCGGGCCGCAGGAGGCCGCCACCGAGGACCTCGTCCAGACCCTGCGCGACGACGTGGTCCCGGCCGCGACCAGGGGCACGAGCACGGAGGTGCACGTCGGCGGCTCGACCGCGGCGGTGATCGACATCAACACGTTGATCGCCGACCGGCTCGCGTTGCTCATCGGTGGTGTCGTCGTCGTGTCGATGATCCTGCTGCTGGTGGCGTTCCGCAGCGTCGTCATCGCGCTCACGGCCGCCGTGATGAATCTGCTGTCGGTGGCGGCGTCGTACGGGGTGGTGGCCTTCTTCCTCGACGGCGGCTGGGCCGGCCGGCTGGTCGGCATCGACAACGCGACCCCACTGGCCGCGTTCGTTCCGGTCATCATGTTCGCGCTGCTGTTCGGCCTCTCCATGGACTACGAGGTCTTCCTGATCAGCCGGGTGCGGGAGTCGTGGGTGCGTACCCGGGACAACAGCCGGGCCATCGTCACCGGACTGGCCGGCACCGGACGGGTGATCACCGCCGCCGCGGCCATCATGATCGTCGTCTTCGCGGCGCTCGTCCCGAGCGACCAGGTCTTCATCAAGGTCTTCGGGGTGGGCATGGTCGCGGCCATCCTGGTGGACGCGACCATCATCCGGATGCTGCTCGTGCCGGCGGTCATGCACCTGCTCGGCCGCAGCAACTGGTGGCTTCCCCGCGTCATTGAGCGGCGTCTGCCCCAGTTGCACGTCGAAGGAGTGCCCGACACGTACCTGCGTCCCGTCACAGAGGCGGAACCGGTCCCGTCCCGATGAGGCAGGGCGGCGGCTGCCGGGCACCCGTGGGTAGCCGCCGCCCGTACGGCGGCGAGCGCGACGAGCCGTCGGCCATCGGGTGACGCGACAATCACCTGTGGTGACCGAACCAACCTGGAGGAGCCTACGATGCGAAAACTGTTTGTCGGCCTTGCGGCCCTGCTCATGCTGGTCGTCGTGGCGCAGTTCTACTTCGCCGCGAGCGGCGCGTTCAGCACCGCGCCCAACGAGGAGTCCTTTCGGCCGCATCGCGCGCTGGGGTACGTGATCTTTTTCCTGCCGGTCCTGATGGCGATCGTCGGCGCCCTGGCCCGGATGCCCGGCCGGCTCATCGGGATGGCCGGTCTGGTCGCTGGGCTGGCCATTGTCCAGGTGCTGGTCGCGGTGCTCGCCAAGGCGTTCAACGACACGGGCGACACCACCACGACGGCGGGCCAGCTCGTCTTCGGCCTGCACGCGGTCAACGGTCTGGCCATTGTGGCCGTGAGCGGAAACGTTTTGCGGCGGGCGCGAGTGCTGGCGGGATCCGCGGTGACCGGTCGGCGGGCCGGGGCGGGCGACGACGCGGAGGTGCCCGGAGCGGCGGCCGGAACGGCTCAGCCGGCGTCATGACGACAGCTCAGTTGATCATCGTGGACCACGTGGTGGCGCTGCTGGGCGTCGCCACGTGGTTCGCGGCCGGCGCCACCGCGGCTGCCCGGCGGGCCCGGCTCGCGCTCGGTCTGCTCGCCGTGGCTGTGCTGGCGGCTCTCGCCCGGGTGGCCACCGTGGCCGTGCTGGCCGGTCGCGGCTGGTGGTTCGTGCAGGAGAAGGTGCTGTTGGGCCTGCCGATGCTGGCGGTCGCCGGGTCGGCCGCCGTCCTGGTCGCCGGCCCGCGGCTGCTCGCGGCGAGCCGCGCGCTCGGGCCGGACCACGCCGGCGACCCGGAGACCGCGGCGCCGCAAGCCGGCGCCCCCGCCGGCCGGGTGACGGGCGACGGGATACCCGCAGGCAGCGTGGTCCTGCTGCTCACCGCCGGATACGCGGCCCTGGCCGGGCTCGTGGTGACCTTCCTGGCCGGCTACCCGTTGACCTGGAGCACCGCGCTGATCGCCTGCTCCGTCGTCTGCGCGGGCACGCTGCTGACCGCGCGCGTCCTGGCGACACCGGCCGACACCACCGGCGGCACCGACACCGACGGCACCACCACCGGCACCGACATCGCGCCCGTCCGGGCCCCGCATGGAACGCCGGGGTTGTCGCGCCGCCGGTTCGTCAGCTTCGCGGGCGGCGGGGCAATCGTGGTGGGCACCGGCGCCACCGGCGTCGCCCTGTCGTTCATGCCGGCAGAATCCGCCACCGGAGGCGGTCGCGGGCGCTCGTCGCGTCCCGAGCCGGCCGTGTCCCTGGCCGACCTGCGGGGGGCCGGCGCACCGGCGCCGGGCGGCATCCGGCGGCAGTACGTACTCACCGCGCAGACCGCCACCGTCCGGCTGCCGTCCGGGCGTGAGATCCACGCGCTGACCTTCAACGGCCGGGCACCCGGTCCGCCGCTCACCGCCACGGTGGGTGATCTGATCGAGGTGACGCTGCGTAACACCGACATCGAGGACGGCGTGACCCTGCACTGGCACGGCTACGACGTACCGTGCGGTGAGGACGGTGCGCCGGGGGTGACCCAGGAGGTGGTGACGCCCGGCGGGGAGTTCGTCTACCGGTTCCGTGCCGACCAGCCGGGAACCTACTGGTACCACACCCACCAGGCGTCCCACCGGGGCGTACGCCGGGGGCTGTACGGGACCCTCGTCGTGACGCCACACGGACAGCAGGACAAGGCCGGTGCCGCCCCGGAGCAACTGGATCTGACGCTGCCCGTGCACACCTTCGACGGCACTGTCGTGTTCGCCGATCCGGACGGGCGCACCGACCACACCGCTCCGGCCGGCTCCCGGGTGCGGTTACGGCTGATCAACACCGATTCGGATCCGCACCGATTCGCCCTCGCCGGGGCACCCTTCCGGGTGGCGGCCGTCGACGGCCGGGATCTCCACGAACCCGGCGAGGTCGGCGACGTCGGGCTGCGGCTGCCCGCGGGCGGACGGTACGACCTGGTCTTCGTCATGCCGGACACCGCGGTGGCGCTCGTCCTCGACAACGATCGTGCCAGCGCCGTCCGGCTGCGTCCCGACGTCGGCACCGCCGGCGAGGACGTGGCGGTCGAGGACACCTCCGGCTGGCCCGAGCTCGACCTGCTGCGCTACGGAACGCCGGCCGCCGTGCCGTTCGATGCCGGCAGCCGGGCCGACCGGCACTTCACGATGGTGTTGGACCGTGGCGTGGCCCTGGTCGACGGCCGGCCGGCGTACGCGCAGACGGTCAACGGCCGTGGTCACCCGTCGGTCCCGGATCAGCTCGTCGCCAAGGGTGACCTCGTCCGGTTCACCGTGGCCAACCGGAGCCTGGAGACCCACCCCTGGCACCTGCACGGCCATGCCGTACTGGTCCTGGCCAGGAACGGCACACCGCCGTCGGGCAGCCCGTTGTGGCTGGACACGTTCGACGTCCGCCCGGGGGAGGTGTGGGAGGTGGCGTTCAAGGCCCTCAATCCCGGGATCTGGATGAACCATTGCCACAACCTGCCCCACGCGGAGCAGGGAATGATGCTGCGGCTCCGCTACGACGGTGTCACCACGCCGTTCCACGGCTCGCACACCACCCGCGCGGCCGGAACGACCGAACGCCGAAGCCACGGCCACTGACCGGCCGAGCTTAACGCCCAAATGTGATCTAGGTCACCGCGTCGGCTCGCGCCGAACCCTTGCCGGCCGTCCCCGATGCGCGCTCACCGGCCGGACCTGCGGCTCCCGCAGGTCCGGCCTTCTCGTCCTGCCAGCCCCGATCCGGGTACGCCCACCGCCGCCCCCGCCGACGGCTCCCGGTCGTGTCGGTCACTACTGTTAGCGTGCCCTGCGTCGTTGATCGTGGCTGATTTCTCACGAAATCTGACTGATTCGCCACTGCGGAGGGTGTTCCTGATGGGCTGGCTACCGGCGGGAGACTCGTACGAGGTCTCCCTCGTGGACGGAAAGGTGGCGGCCCGATCCACCGGCCCGCGGGCCACCGGCCGTCCACTGAAGATGCTGCCGAAGGTGCTGCGGGACGACCCCGAGGTGGACCGGTTGCGCCAGCTCGCCCAGTGGCTGGACCGGCACAGCGCCGAGTGCCTGGCCCGGGTCGAGGCGTGGGTGGTGTCCTCGCTGCCCGTGCCGACCGGGCTGCTGGCCCGGGTCTGGCCGGACCCGGCCTGGCAGGACGCGCTGCGCGACCTCGTGGTGCTCGGCGACGACCCGGCCGAGCCGGGCTTCCTGCGGGACGTCACCGACACCGGTGACCTGCGCGTGGTCAACCTCGACGGAGAGACCGTCCGGCTCTCGCCGGCCAGCGCCACGCTGCCTCACCCGGTGCGCCTGCCCGACCTGGCCGACCTGCGCGAGTTCGCCGACGAACTGGACGTCACCCAGCGGGTCGAGCAACTACACCGGGGCACCTGGGGCAGGCCCGCCGACCTGAGGGACCGGGACACCACGATCACCGACTTTCGCGGCGCCACGGTGCCCAACCGGCTGGCCGCCCGCGCCGCCACGCTCGGTTACCGGGTCTCCGGCTCGCAGGTCAGGTGCCGGATCTGGGAGGCCGGCCGCACGGTCGAGGCCGCCATGTGGTTCGACGAGGACTACTGGGACTCCGAGGCGACCCTGGGCACCCTCTCCTGGTCCGTGGTGGACGGGCCGACGCTGCGGTTGACCGAGGTCGGGCCGGCGGCCTGGTCGGAAGGAATGCGGATGGCGACGGCCCTCTCCGGCGCCGTGACCGGAACGGGGAAGAGCGCATGACCGCGATGACCACCATGCCGGGCGAGGACTCGGCGGAGAGCCTGCTGGCCGCCGGCGCGGTGCTGCCGACCGACGCCGCCGGGGCCGGCGACCTGGCGGTGCCGCTCACCGCCCGCACCTACCGGCACCCGGTCCTCGACGATCGGCCGGTGGTCCGCCTGGTCGACGCCGCCCTCGGCGAGGGCGAGGACATCGCCGTCGGGTTCCTCGGCCTGGCACCGGGTGCCGAGCCGGCCGTCGTCGGGCTGGGCCCGCGCCGCCCGTTGGCCTTCCCCGAGTGGGTGCTGGTGCACCACCCGACGGACGGCCGGCACGCGCTGGCGGTGGTGCCCGAGTTGCAGAAGCTGGCCAAGCAGGTGCGGTCGCGGCCGAAGGCCGCCCTGGACGGGCACCTGGCCATCGCCGACCGGTTCGCCCGTACGCTGCCGCACTTCCTGCCGACGTTCTTCGAACAGGCGGCGCGGGTGTTCCTGGCCGCCGGGCAGGACACCTACGCGACGCAGCTGTTCAACAAGGCGCGCAAGGCGGAGGCGCAGCACGGCCTGCCGGTCGACCTGCACCGACTGGACGAGGTCTACGTGGAGTTCGCGGCGGCCAGGGTGGTCTCCGCGACCGCGCTGGCCGGCTACGCGAAAGAGCTGTCCGCCCAGTTGCCGGCCGACGAGGCGCTGGACCGGTTCTGCCGGCTGGCGCTGCGGGCCGCGGCCGCCGGCGTGGTGCCGTCCACGCAGTCGGCCAACGCGGTGAACCGGCTGGTCCGGACCGCGACCAGGGCCGCCGGAAAGGCCGGTGCCGCCGCCGTCGCCGACCGTGCGGCGGCCTACCTGACCGAGCTGATCCGGCTGCCGGTGGCCGCCGAGGCGCCAGCCGGCTGGTGGAAGGCGCACCTGCCGGCGGTGGTGGCGCTGGCCGGCCGTGACCCGGCGGTCCGCGGCAGCCTGCTCGACCTGCTGCCCACCGACCAGGACAACCTGGTCCCGTGGCTGGCCCTGTTGACCGACACCGGTGCCCTCGCCGGGCTGTCCGACCCGGCCGCACCGGAACCGGCCCGCCCGCGGGACGGCTCCGCCGGCTGGCTGCGCCGCTTCCTGAACCGGGCCAACTCCGGCCACTACCGCCGCCGGACGGCCGAGCTGTACCCACTCGTCGAGCGGATGGCCGACCGGCTGCGCGCCGAACTGGCCGGCAGTGGCGAGGTCCTCGACGCCGGCGGCGACCTGGAACTGCTCGACCTGCTGCTCGCCCTCGACCTGCCGGTGGCACCGCCGACGGAGCGCGCCACCCTGGACCTGGCGCACTGGGTCAGGGTCGGGGGAGAGCGGCAACTGCTCGCCGTGGCCGGCGACGACCGGTTCACCGAGGCCCTGCGCCGGGGCTTCGACCAGCTCGACGACGAGCCGCGCGCCCTGCGCCGGATGGTCGAGACGCCGGGCACCCGGCCGTTGCTGACCGAGTGGCTGGCGGCCCGCATCCGCGACCGGTTCGCCGCCGGACTGCCGTACCTGCCCGAGTCGGTGGACTGGCTGGGCAAGCTTCCGGTCGAGGCGCTGCGCCTGGTCCTCGACGACCTCGACCGCTTCGGCGACCCCGGCCGGGGCGGCGACCTCGGGCAGGCTCTCGGCGTCGACCTCGCCGAGCGCGTCGCCCGTAGCCTGCGCGGCGGGATCATCGACGAGCTGGGCTGGCCGGACTGGGAGCAGGCCTGGCAGGAGGTGACCGGCGGCGACCACCGGGTCGAGCTGATCCGGCAGGAGGCCTGGCCGTACCTGATCCTGGGCGGGCCGACCACGGTCCGCGTGCTCGGCGCCGAGGGCATCGTGCTCCGCCACGACCTGCGTATCCCGGCCGGCGACATGTGGGGCCAGCCCGGCTACCACTTCGTCGACGGTCAGCTGCTGGTCTACTGGCGGTCCCAGGCGCTCGGCTACGACCTGCGCGGCTACTGGCACTCGTCGCCCGGCGAGCCGCAGCCCATCCGCGGCCATCGCCACGGCAGCCGGCCGCGCGCCAACGAGATCACCCTGCCGCTGGCCGGCGGCGGGCGGACCACCGGCGACGGCGTGCTGCACGTCGGTGACACCGCCGTCCCCTCGGAGCTGCCGGTCATCACCGACGGCACCTCCCACTGGGTCTACCGCTACAGCGAGGACGATCGCGAACACGCCTGGCGCGAGTACGACCCGGCCAGTGACATCCACGGCCGGCGCAGCCTGCCCCGGTTCCTGGCCGACCTCCCGATCGCCGGAAGCCGGCTCCAGGAGTCGGTCAGCTGGCTACGACCCGCCCTGTCCGACCGGGCCACGCCGGCCGCCGTCCCGGTGGACGGTCTGCTCGGCTGGCGGGTGGTCACCCTGCCCGACGGCTCGGTACGCGGCGAGGACCTGGCGGGTCGTACCGTCACCGTGACCCAGGGACAGACGCCGGTCGCGGCGCTGGTGCTGCCCGGCGACGACCGGCCCCGGGCCGTACTCAAGGGATTCGCCCTGGTCGACCCGGACGGGGTGGTGACGGCTGCCGCCGGACGGACGTCCAGTGGGGAGCACGCGCGCGCCGCGGTCCCGCTGCCGGGCACGGAGTTCCTCGGCAACATGCTGCCCCGGGACCCGGCCGGCTCCACCGCCCTGCGCCGGATGGACCGGGACACAGCGGCCGTGCTGCTCAAGGTCGCCCTCGACGAGCGTCGCGCCGCCCTGGCCGAACGGGCCGCGCGGGCGGCGGCACGCGCGGCGGCCCGATCCGGGTTGACCGCGGCCACGCAGGCCGTCACCGGCCTGCCCGTCGCCGTACCGGCGTCCCTGGTCGGCGCACCCGCGGGCACCTCCGTGCCCGGACCGTCCACCACCGGCGAGGACGAGCCGGACGCGCTGGTCGAGCTGGTCCGCTCGACGCTGCCGGAGATCGGCCACGACGCGGTGGCGGCCGGGGTGGCCGAGGTGCTGCGGACGGCGGCGCGGGTGCGTACCGACCTGGACGCGGTGACCGAGCGGCTCACGAAGTCGTTGTCCGCCCCGACGGCGGTGAAGCCGGCGGTCACCGCGACCGGGCCCACCGACGAGCAGCTCAGCATGGCGTTGGACGGCCTGCGTGGCTCGGCCTACGGCCGGGCCACCTCGCCCCAGGCCTTCGCCCAGTTCCAGGCGTTCGCGGCCCAGCGCTCCGCCGTCACCGGCGGCGAGTCCGCCGTACGGCTGCACCTCGACGGGCCGTCGCTGCCGAACACCATGGGCTGGTGGCGTCTGCTCGGCGGTGTCGCGGCCGTCGCCTACCGGGCCGTCGCGGCGGTCACCCCGGACGACCACCGGGAGACGCTGCGCGCCCTGCTCACCGAGCTGGACGGGCTCGACCTGGGCGCGGCGGCCGAACCGCCCCGATGGCGCCGGTTCCGGCTGCACCTGCTGGACGAAGACCTCAACAACCCCGACGGCACGCGTCGGTACCCCAAGCCGGGCATCCTGCCGCTGCCCGACGGGGCGTTCATCGCCGTCCTCGACTCCAGCGGCACGTCCACCGGCTACCACTTCAGCGCGCTGTACCACGACCCGGCCGGTGAGTTCGCCGTGCCCGAGCCGTACACCGTGGAGTCCTCGACGCCGGTCGGTGACGAACGGCCGGCCGGCTGGTTGGCCGCCTTCCTCACCGAATGGGCCGCGCGTGGCCCGTTGCCGTGGCGGCCGGAGGCGGCCGAGCGGTTCGCCGAGCTGACCGGGGTCACCCCCACCGCCGCGAAGCTGGTGCTGGCCGGCCTGCCGTACGCGGACTCGGCGAGCACCGTGCCGGCCGAGCTGCGCAAGGCGCTCGGGGTCAAGCAGGTCGGCGAGGTCAAGCTGGCCTTCGGGATGCTGAACGAGGCCAGGCCGGAGGTCCGGCGGGCCGTCGTATCGGCGCTGCTGCCCGACGACCCGGCCCGGCTGTGGACCGACGGCCCGGACGTGGCCGCCGCCGCGGCGGTCTGGAACGCCGCCGTGGGCCGCCGGGTGGCGGCGCCCGAACAGTTGCTCGCCGAGGCGGTGCGCGCGGTCCGCACCGGCTGGGGACCGGCGAAGGCGTTGCCGGCACTGCTCGACCCGGCCCGTTCGGCCGAGCTGAGCACCGACCTGGCGTTCGAGATCAGGGGCGACCGGGCTCGGCAGGTCGACGGCCGGGCCGTGGGCTTCACCGGTGAGGTGCTGCGTTCCACGGTCGCCGTGGCGGCCTGGGTCGCCCACCACACGCCGGCCGGCGACCCGTGCCGGGCCGCACTGCCGGCCGCGCTGGCCGCGATCCGGGACCGGCTGACCAACCCCGACCTGCTGCTCGACCTCGATCGGTACGTCTCCCTGCCCGATTTCCGGCAGGTGGCGGGCAACCCGTCGGAGACCGGCCCCGGCTGGGAACGGTACGGCGCCATCGTGCTGTCCACGTACGACAGTCAACCGTCGCCCGCGCTGCGGCCGGGCCTGCTCGACGCCGACGGGACCGACCCGTACCTGCCGGCACTTCGGGGGGACGCGGCCAAGCCGTACCCGACGGAGGTGGCGCTGCGCCTGGTCCGCGACGCGCGGTTCGCGGCGCTGCTCGGCGACCCGGGGGAGCCGGACGGCGGCGAGTCGGCGGCGGACGGCACCTGGTGGCCGCAGGACCCGACCCGGTCGGTGCCCGACCTGGTCGCCGAGGTGGCCGGCGGGCAGGGCCTGGGCGCCGACGCGGCGGCGGTGTACCTGATGCTGCTGGCCATGCCGGACCCGACCGACCGCAACACGGCGAAGTGGACCGGCTGGAAGCCGGCCCGGCTGAAGGCGGCCCGTGCCGAACTGGCCGGCACCGACATGGTCGTCGAGGCCAGCCGGTCCCGGGCCGGCCGGTCGCTGTTCCTGCCCGGCCGGTGGCTGGAGCGCGGCAGCGGGCAGGCGCCGATCGAGGGCTGGAAGGTCGCCCTGTTCGACCTCGCCCCCGACGGCACCGCCGGGCTCGGCGTGACCGTGCCGCTCGAACCGCCCGCCGACCTCTACCGGCGCGCCTGGCAACGCCTGCGCGACGGCGACCGACCGGGCTTCGACGCCCCGCCCGCCCGCGGCGCCCACCGCTGACCACTGTGCCGAACACCCCATCCGAACCCCAGAGAGATCGAGGAACACCGTGACCGTGACGGAACACGTCCGCCCCACCGCGGCGTCGGAGACCGCCGCCCAGGTCCTCTCCGCCGAACAGCGGTACGCCGACGAGCTGGCCTTCCTGGCCGCGTACGACGACGGGGCCCGGCCGCCGGGCTGGGCGCTGACCCCGCGTGCCGTGGTCACCTTCATCCAGGGCAGCGACGGCGAGGCGTTGAAGCTGCCCGCCGACCGGCGTACCGGCCCGGACGGCACCGAGCTGCCGGCCAGCATGACCATCGCGCCGAAGTTCGTCGGCGAGCGGAGCCTGGTCGAGCGGTGCGTGGTCACCCTGGCCGGCGAGCGGGGCCTGCTGCTGGTCGGTGAGCCCGGCACCGCCAAGTCCATGCTGTCGGAGCTGCTGGCCGCCGCGGTCTGCGGCACCAGCGCGCTGACCGTGCAGGGCACCGCCGGCACCACCGAGGACGCCTTCCGGTACGGCTGGAACTACGCCCTGCTGCTCGCCCAGGGCCCGACCCCGCAGGCGTTGGTCGACTCGCCGGTGCTGACCGCGATGCGCACCGGCCGGGTGGTCCGGATCGAGGAGGTCACCCGCTGCCTGCCCGAGGTGCAGGACGCGCTGGTGTCCATCCTGTCCGACCGGCGGATGAACGTGCCGGAGCTGGCCGGCACCGAGGACGGCCTGATCCGCGCGGTGCCCGGGTTCACCGTGATCGCCACCGCCAACCTGCGGGACCGGGGCGTGTCGGAGATGTCCTCGGCACTCAAGCGCCGGTTCAACTTCGAGACCGTCCACCCGATCTCCGACGCGGACACCGAGACCGACCTGGTCCGCCGGCAGGCCACCGCCGCCGTGCAGCGCGCCGGCGCGGCGTACACGGTGGACGACGCGGTGCTGGACGCCCTGGTCACCGTCTTCCGCGACCTGCGTTCCGGCCGGTCGGGCGAGGGCTGGGACGTGGAGCGGCCCGGCACGGTGATGTCCACCGCAGAGGCGGTGCAGGTGGCCGTCTCGCTCGGCCTGGCCGCCGCGTACCTGCCCACCGGGGACACGCTCGACCTGGTCCCCGGGCACCTGCTCGGCGTGGTCCGCAAGGACGACGAGAACGACCACGCCCGGCTGCTCGGCTACTGGGACGGCCCGGTCCGCCGCCGCGCCGAGGACGGCTCGGCGATGTGGCGCCGGCTCTGGGACCTGCGGGAGAACCTGCGGTGACGACTCTCGCCAGCCCGCCGACCGGCGATCCGGTGGCGACCGGACCGTCGGCGGTCGACCTGACGAAGGCCGACCCGCGGGCCGTGGTCGACGCGCTCGCCGGTTCGGTCCGGCCGTACCTGATCGGGGTGCGGCACCACAGCCCGGCCCTGGCGGCGGTGGTCCCGGCACTGCTGGACGCCGCCGGGGCCGAGGTGGTCTGCGTCGAGCTGCCGGCCGACTTCCAGCGCTGGCTGCCGCACCTGTCCGACCCGGCGGCCCGGGCCCCGCTGGCGTTGGTGGGCAGCCACGGCGCGGACGGGCCGATGGGCTTCTACCCGTTCGCCGACTTCTCCCCGGAACTGGCCGCGATCCGTTGGGCTCGGCAGCACGGCGTCGAGGTGGTCTGCTGCGACCTGCCGCTGGCCGACCCGGGCTGGACCGCCGACGGCACCGACCCGGCTTCGGGCTCCGATCCGACCGCCGATGCCGAGCCGGCCGGCGGTGGCGGTCCCACACCGGACGCCGGTGCGCCGGCGTCCGGCCCGCGCCGGTCGGGCTACGCCGCCGCGTTGAGCGCCAGCGGCACCGGTCGGGACGGCGACGACCTGTGGGACCGGGTGGTCGAGGTACGTGCCCCGGGCTGCCCGCCCGAGGCGGTCCGCCGGGCCGCCCTCGGTGTCGGCTGGGCGATGCGTACCGACAGCGCCAGCGGCGACGGCGTACCGGCCCGGGACCTGGCCCGCGAGCGGCACATGCGCCGGGTGCTGGCCGACGCGGGCGCGGACGGCCGGCGGGTGGCAGCCGTCATCGGCGCCTTCCACGCCCCGGCCCTGCTCACCGACGGCGGCCGGGCCGCAGCCGACGACGGCAGCGACGGGACCGCCGATGCCGCGCCCACCCGGCCCGGCGCCGCCCCGGCCGGTCCGGTCCGGTCCGTCACGACCCGGCCGGCCACCACCGGCGGCGGCGCGGCGGTCACCTCGCTGGTGCCGTACGCGTTCGACCTGCTCGACTCGCGGTCCGGCTACCCGGCCGGGATCCGCGACCCGCGCTGGCAGCAGTCCGTCTTCACCGCCGCCGGTGATCCGGAACGGATCCGGGCCGCCGCCGCCCGGGCGGTCACCGACCTGTGCCGGGAACTCCGCTCGGCCGGGCACACCGCCGGTACCGGCGAGGCCGCCGAGACGGTACGGCTGGCCGGCGACCTGGCCCGGCTGCGGGACCTGCCGGCCCCCGGCCGGGGCGAGGTGCTGGAGGCGGTGACCACCGTGCTCGGCCAGGGTGAGCTGCTCGGCCGTGGCCGGGCGCTGGCCAAGGCGCTGGAGACGGTGCTCGTCGGCGCCGAGCGGGGCCGGGTCGCCCCCGGCACGCCCCGCTCCGGGCTCGGCCCGGCGGTCGAGGCGGAACTCACCGCGCTGCGGCTGCCCGGCCCGGAGAGCCCGAAGTCCCGCGAGGTGCGGCTGGATCCGCTGCGTACCGAGCTGGACGGGCGGCGGGAGATCCTGCTGCAACGCCTCCAGGTCTGCGGCGTCGGCTACGGCGAGCCGATCGCGGTCTCCGGCACCGGCGACGGCGCGGCCCTGACCACCCGCTGGCAACTGGCCTGGACGCCGTCCGTGGCGGCCCGGCTGGACCTGGTCGGCGTACGCGGGGTGACCTCGGCGCTGGCCGCGGCCGGCACCCTGCGGGAGCGGTTCCGCCGGGAGGCCGCCGACGGCGGTCCGACCGCCGCGCAGCTGCTCACCGGGCTCCGCGACGCCGCGCGGTGTGACCTGCCCGAGTTGGTCACCGACCGGCTCGGGCTGGCCGCCGCGGTGCTGCCCGGCACCGGCACGCTGCCCGAGCTGCTGGCCGCGCTGGACCTGCTGGAGGCGCTGCGCCGGGAACACCTGCCCGGCACCACCGCCGACGGCCGGGCCCGGGCGGCCGAGCTGACCGTCGTGCTGCTCGACACGGCGGTCCGCGGACTGCCCGGCCTGGCCGGCAGCGACGCCGTGGCCGACGCCGCCGCGCTGGTCGACCTCGCGCTCCGGGCCGGCGAGGACCGGATCGGCCTGCGCCTGGACGAGGCCCTCGGCCACCTGGCCCGGTCCGGTTCGTCGCTGATCCGGGGCGCCGCCCTGGCCGCCCGGGTGCTGCTGGACCTGACCGATCTGGAGACCCTGGGCACCCAGGTGGCCGGCTGGGTCGACGCGGCGACCGGGCCGGACACCCGGCGGCACCTGCACCGGCTGCTCGGTGGTCTGCTCACCGCGGCGCACCCGCTGCTACAATCCGCGCCGGCCGCGCTGGACCCGCTGCTGGAGCGGATCGAGCGGCTCACCGACAGTGAGTTCCTGGACCGGCTGCCGGCGCTGCGTGGCGGGTTCGACGTGCTCACCCCGGCGGCCCGGGAGCGGCTGCTGGACACCGTCGCCGACCGGCTCGGCGACCGGCTCGACGTGGCCCTGTCCGCCCCGGCGGAGCTGCTGGCCCGTTGGGCCGCCGCCGACGCGGCCGGCCGGGCCGCCCTGGTCGCCCGCGACATCCCGATCCCGGGCACGCCGACCGGCTCCACCGCCGAACCCGGGCCGAGCGCGTCGACCGTCGACGCCGAACCCGGGCCGGACACCCCGACCGCGCGGCTCACCCCCACCGACCGGTGGCGGCTGCTGCTCGGCCGCCAACCCGACCGGTTGCCGGCCGACGCCCGCCGCTACGCCCGGGCCCTGGACGAGCTGTACGGGGCGGGTCAGGGCGAGGGCGCCACCGACCTCGCCCCGTCGGCGGGCGGCGGCCAGGAGGGATCCTTCCCGACCGCCCGGGAGTGGGCCGACGAACTCGAGGCGCTGTTCGGCACCGCGGTACGCGAGGAGGTCATCGCCCGGGCGGCCGAGAACGGCCGTACCGATGTGCTCACCGAGCTGGACCCGGCCCAGGTGCGCCCGTCGATGGAACTGCTGACATCGGTGCTGTCGCTGGCCGGTGGCCTGCCCGAGGCGCACCTGGCCAGGCTGCGGCCGCTGGTCCGGCGGCTGGTCGAGGAGCTGACCAGGCAGTTGGCCACGCAGGTACGCCCGGCGTTGACCGGGCTGACCAACCCGCGTCCGTCCCGCCGTCCCGGCGGCCGGATCAACCTTGCCCGTACGCTGCGGGCGAACCTGGCGCACACCCAGCGGCTCGGCGACGGCCGGACGGTGGTGGTGCCGGAACGTCCGGTCTTCAACACCCGGACCCGCCGGGAGGCCGACTGGCGGCTGGTGCTGGTGGTCGACGTCTCCGGCTCGATGGAGGCGTCGGTGGTGTGGTCCGCGTTGACCGCCGCCGTGCTGGCCGGGGTGCCCACCCTGTCCACCCACTTCCTCGCCTTCTCCACCGAGGTGGTCGACCTGACCGACCGGGTCGACGATCCGCTGTCGCTGCTGCTGGAGGTGCGCGTCGGCGGTGGTACGCACATCGCCGCGGGGCTGGCCCACGCCCGCTCGCTGGTGACCGTGCCGAGCCGCACCATCGTCGCGGTGGTCAGCGACTTCGAGGAGGGCTACCCGCTGGCCGGACTGCTCGGCGAGGTCCGCGCGCTGGCCGGTTCCGGCGTACACCTGCTCGGCTGCGCCGCGCTGAACGACCAGGGCGTGCCCTGCTACTCGGTGCCGGTCGCCGAGCAGCTCGTCGCGGCCGGGATGCCGGTCGCCGCTCTCAGCCCGCTCGAACTCGCCCGCTGGGTGGGCGACCGCGTACGCGGAGGATCACGTTGACGAACCGCACATCCAGCACCGTGGACACCGACCGGTTGCCGCCGGTGCTGCCGGGGGTCGCCGCCGCGGCGGTGGCGGCCCTGCCGCCCCGGCTGCACAGGCGGCTGGACGCCACCGTCGAGCGGGTGGCCGCCGTACCGGTCGGCCGGGTCGACGGCGGCGTGTCGATCGACTGCGGCCCCGAGGCACTGGTCACCCTGACGCCCGGACCGACCGGCGCGGTCACCGAGGCGCACCAGGCGGGGTGCAGCTGCCTGCTCGCACCCCGCTGCCTGCACCGGACCGCGGTCCTGGTCGCCTGCCCGGTCGCCGACCCGGCCATCCACCCCGATCCGGCGACCACCACCGCGTCGTCCAGTTCGGACAGCAGCGGTGCGGCCAGCGGCCGGACCGGGCGTACCGGCAAGGCGGCCGGCGCGCCCGCCGGGCGTACCGGCCGGAGCGCGACGCCGACGAAGGCGCAACGGGCCGCCGCCGCCGCGCTGTGGCGGGCCGCCGCCGCGGCGCTCGCGGCCGGCGTGCCGGCCGCCGGCGCGGTCCTCCAGGCCGAACTGCTGCGGGCCGCGCACAGCGCCCGGCTGGCCGGGCTGCCCCGGGCCGAGAGCGCCGCGCTGCGCACCGTACGCGGGCTGCGCGCCCATCGGGAGCGGCAGACCGGCCACCGGCTGGCCGAGCTGGTCGAGGTGCTGCACGACCTGCTGTACGTGGCCGGCCGGCTGGCCGCCGGTGATCCCGACCCGGCGCTGGTCGGCGTCCTGCGACGGCCCTACCAGCCGGACGGCACACTGGAGGTGTACGGCGTCTGCCGGGAACCGGTGCTCAGCGCGACCGGGTACGCCGGCGTGGTCACCCACCTGGTCGCCGCCGACGGGCGCCGGCTCTCCTTCGGCGACGTGAAGCCGGGCGGCCCCGACCGGGCGCGAGAGTGCGCGGGGGCGGTCACCGGGATGGGCGCGGTCGCGGTCAACCACGCGGTGCTGGCCCGTGGCGGTCTGCGGATCAGTGGCACCACCGTCTCCCCGGACGGCCGGCTCGGTGCCGGCGCGGGGGTCCGGGCCACCCCGCTCACCGGGACCGACTGGTCCACCGGGCCGCTGGCGGAACTGTTCGCCCACCCGCTCGCCGAGGTGGTGACCGCCCAGCTCGCCGCCGACGACCCGGAGGACCCGGCTCGGGCCGGGACCGCGCTGGTCGGCTGTGACCTGATGGTCGTGGGTGCCGTCGGTGACCAGGTGCTGGCCCGTGAGCTGGCCCCTGCCGCCGACGCCGGGGCGGAGCGTGCGCCGGTGCCGGACGGGCCCTTGATCCGGCTGGTGCCGGTCGACTCCCACCCGGTGCTGGCCCACGTCGCCAACCTGCGACGGCTCGCCTCCTGGCCGGGCCTGCGGATCCGGGTGGTCGGCCGGCTGGACCCGGACCGGGCCAGCACGCTGCGCCCGCTCGCGGTCGGCCCGGTGCCCGGCGCCGCCGCGACGCTGCGGCTGCCGGCGGAGTGGCGCGACCGGGCGGATCTCGGCTACGACGAGCTCCAGGGCGGGCACCTGCCGCCGCGCGACCCGGCCGCGATGATCGAACCGGTGCTCGCCGTCGGCGCTGACGCGGTCGCGGAGTCCCCACTGTGGCGGGTCCGCCGGCTGGTGGAGCTGGCCGTCTCCGGTGGCCGCCGGGCGGTCGCCGAGGCGGCCCGCGGGGAGGGCGCCGGGCTGGCCGGTCCGCTGCGTCGGGCCGGCTTCACCACCGCGGCCGTGGTGGCCGCCGCCCTCGCCGACGAGTCCGACCGGCGCGGCCGGGACGTGTTCGGTCGGCTCGCCGATCCGGACCCGGACCGGTACGCCTGGGCCTGGCTCGCCGCGACCGCCCACCTCGCCGCCACCGAGCGGGAGCTGATCCGCTCGTCCTGGACCGCTCCACCGGTCGGCTGACCTGCCGGGGCGCTGCGATCACCGGGCCGCCGGCCCGGTGATCGCAGCCACCGCCGAAGGTCAGCCTCCTAGGATGCCTACGAGATGTGGCCCTTGCGATTCGCCGCGCACGCCTTGATCGACTCCGTGTGCGGCACACTGTGGTCACAACTGGCCCGGAGACCACCGTTTGCGCGACCTGGAGTCGATCACTGTTCCTCGTCAGGAGGAGCCGACCGGGCCCGTCAGGCGGAGTGGGCCTCGGCGGCCGTCATCGACGGCTGCCGCTGCTCGGGAAGCGGTGGCCGTCGCATCGCCCGCCACGGGCCGCCGAGCAGGGGAGTGAGGACGACCAGCAGGTAGCAGGTGCCGACGGTGAGCAGGGTCGCGGTGGTGCCGAACCGGTCGACGGCGACGCCGGCGCCGAGCGCGCCGAGTGGCATGGCGGCCCAGCAGCCCGCGCCGATCACCCCGTACACCCGGGCCCGCATGTGCGCGGGCACCCGTTCGAGCTCCACCGCTCCCATCAATGGGTTGATCGCGCCGGCGGCGAGCCCGGCCAGCGCGAAGACCGTGGCCACGACCGGCAGCGGTGGCGCGGCGGCCAGCGCCCAGAACGGCGGCGCGCCGGCGAGGGCGAAGGCGGTGACGAGGGTGGCCCGCCGGGGCAGCCGGTGCCCCACCGCGCTGAACAGCAGCGAGCCGACGAGCGCGCCGCCACCCATCGCGCCGACCAGCAGGCCGAACGCGGTGGCCCCGCCGAGGTCGCGGGCGGCGACGACCGGCAGCAGCACGTTGCTCTTGGTCGCGTCGAAGAGGTTGGTCACCAGCACCAGCAGCACCATGGCGCGTAGCAGCGGTTCGCGGACCAGGAAGCGCAGCCCGGCCAGGAAATCCTGCCAGTAGCCGCCGGAGGTCGCCGCCGGGTCGCCGGACGGCCGCATCGCCGCCGGCACCAGCATCGCGACCACCAGCGCCGAGACGGCGAACGTGGCCGCGTCCACCGCCAGCACGGTCAGCGCGCCGAGCGTGCTGACCAGCAGGCCGGCGACCGGCGCCCCGATCAGGCGGGCGCCGCGCTCGGCGGCCTCGAACCAGCCGATCGCCCGCTCGATGGGTACGCCGGCGGCGGTCGCCGCCTCGGGCAGCAGCGCGGTACGGGCGGTCTGGCCGGGGGTGTCGAGCAGGCCGCTGACGAAGACCAGCCCGAGCAGCGCCGGGAAGGGCAGCCCGACCGTGGCGTGCAACACGGGGACGGCGGCGACCGTCACGCCGGAGACCACGTCGGCGAGCACGCTGGCCCGGCGGTAGCCGATCCGGTCGACGAGCACCCCGCCGAAGGCGCCGCCGAGCACCATCGGCGCGGTGGCGAACGCGCCGGCGAGCCCGGTGGCGGCCGGAGATCCCGTCTCGGCCAGTACGTACAGCGGCAGCGCGATCAGGGTGAGCATGTTGCCGGTCAGCGAGACCACGTGGCCGCTCAGCAGCCCGATCAGCGGGGTCCGGTGCGGCGCGGCCGGGGTCAACGCGGGTCCCGGAAGGCGTGGTAGATCAGCGCGACGGTGCGGGCGTCGGCGCGGTTGGCGTCGCTGCGGGCCTGCCAGCGCTGGGCCAGGGCGGCCAGGTCGGCCCGCAGCTCCACCAGTTCGTCGCTGGTCAGGTGCAGGGTGGAGTCGCTGCTGGTGGTGCCGCGTACCCACGTCGGGTCGAGGGTGCCCTCGGCGTCGAGGTAGGCCCGCAGCCGGTCGACGTACTGGTCGAGGATGGCGCGGCGGAGCAGGTCGGAGGCGGCCTTGCGTTCCGGGTCGGCGAGCGCCTCGACCGGTTCCCAGGAGGTACGCGCGTGCGCCGCCCGCCACCAGCGTTCGCGCCGGTTGCGGGCCAGCTCGGGGGCCTCCTGCACGAACCCGTGTTCGGCCAGTTTGCCCAGGTGGTAGCTGACCGAGCCGACCGCCTCGTCGATGATGTCGCTGAGCGTGCCCACGGTCCGCGGGCCGCGTACGCGCAGCTCGCCGAGGAGGCGTAGCCGGGTGGGGTGGGCCAGCGCCCGCATGGCGCGGGGATCGGTGAGGTGCAGGATCGGCTCGTCCGTCATGCCGCGAGACTAGTCTTACAAGACATGACGTACAAGATGTCTTGTATTTATGGCGACGATACGGCTGCCGCCGGCCGGGCCGGCGGCAGCGGCCCGGGGCGCGGCCGGCGTCACGCGGGAGACGACGGCTCGGCCATCGCCACGGCGATCTTGCGGGGCCCGGTGAACGGCTCCCGGCCGTGCACGGCGAGCATGTTGTCGACGATCAGGACGTCGTCGCGCTGCCAGTCGAAGCGGCGCTGGGCGCTCCGGTAACAGTCCCGCAGGTGCGCCATGATCTCGTCGGGGATCCGCCCGCCGTCGCCGTAGTACGTGTTGGTCGGCAGGTCCGCCTCGTCGAGCATCTCCCGCAGCCCCTCGCAGACCTCCTCGGCCAGCGTGGTCACGTGGAAAAACGTGAGGTGGTTGAACCACACCTGCTCGCCGGTCACCGGGTGCTGGTGCACCGCCCGCCGCCGGGCGGTGGTACGCAGCCCGTCGCGCCCCACCCACTCGGCCTCGATCCCGCTGCGGGCGCAGTACGCCTCGACCGCGGCCCGGTCCTCGGTGTTGAACGCCTGCTGCCACGGCACCCCGAAGCCCGGCGTGAAGTTGCGGATCACGGTCCAGCCGCGCCGGGCGAACTCCTCGCGTACCGCCGGGTCGATCAGGTTCAGGACCCGGCGGGTGTCGGCGAGCGGCGTGGCGCCCAGCGTGTCGGGCGGGGTGATGCAGTAGAAGAACAACGTCAGCGGCCAGGTCGCCTGGTAGGAGTTCTCGTTGTGCAGGAAGATCTCCTCGGCCGGCGGGTAGTCCGTGGACGTGTAGACCTGACCCTTGATGGTGCTGCGCGGCGATGACCGCTCGGCGTAGGTCAACGGCTCGCCGGAGACCGCGCGTACCACCCGGTCGAACCCGTCGACGCCACCGACCTGGAAGCCCCGGAGCAGGACCGCGGCGTGCTCGCGTAGCCGCCGCCGGACCGTGTCGCGGGCGTCGGCGAGGAACTCGGTCGCCGACGTGCCCGGGGCGGTCGCGGAGATGACGTGGGGAAGCGCCGGCTCGGTGTCCGGCAGCGATGCCGCCGGCTGAACGGACATGACAATGCTCATCCGTCGACAGTGGCCGCGGGCGTGGACGGCGACGAGAGAACAACCGGTAGACGTGCGGGCGCGTGCGGTTCTGCATGTTCTCCTCTGCGTCCGGCCCACCACCGCGCGGCAGGCTGCTGGGACACACGGCAGCCGAGTCGACGCGATGCGAGGAGCAGCCCGATGGCCGATGCAGGTCTCCCCGTTCCCGGCGTCCTCGCGACCATCGGGACGACACCGATCGTCGAGCTGACCAGGCTCGACCCGACCAGTACCTTCCGGACCTACGCCAAGCTGGAGTCGCACAACCCGGGCGGCAGCATCAAGGACCGGGCCGCGCTGGAGATGCTGCGCGACCGGATCCGCGACGGCCGGCTCGTGCCAGGTCGCTCCGTGGTCGTCGAGTCCAGTTCGGGCAACCTCGGCATCGGCCTCGCGCAGGTGTGCGGATACCACGGGATCCGCTTCATCTGCGTGGTCGATCCGAGGACCAACCGGCAGAACATCGCCATCATGCGCGCCCTGGGCGCCGAGGTCGAGGTGGTCACCGACGCCGATCCGGTCACCGGCGAGTACCTGCCGGTGCGGATCCGCCGCGTCCGGGAACTCGTCGCGACGCTCGACGACGCGTACTGCCCCAACCAGTACGCGAACCCGCTGAACCCGCGAGCCCACCGCAACACCATGCGGGAGATCCTCGACGCGCTGCCGGACCTGAGCTTCCTGTTCTGCGCCACGAGTTCCTGCGGCACCCTGCGCGGCTGCGCCGAGTACGTCCGGGCAAACCGGCTGCCGGTGACCCTCGTCGCCGTCGACGCGCTGGGCAGCGCGATCTTCAGCCCACCGGTCGGCGGCCGGTTGATCCCCGGCCACGGCGCCTCGATCCGCCCGGCCCTCTACGGCGACGACCTCGCCGACATCGTGGTGCACATCGACGACCTCGGGGCGGTGGCGGGCTGCCGGCGCCTGGCGGCCCGCGAGGCGATCATCGCGGGCGGTTCCTCCGGCGCGGTGGTGTCGGCGATGCAGAGCATGCGCGACCGTATACCCCCCGGCTCGACCTGCGTCCTGGTCTTCCCCGACCGGGGCGACCGCTACCTGGACACGATCTACGACGACGACTGGGTCGGCCAGCACTTCGGCGACGTGTCCCACCTGTGGAGGAAACCCCAGTTGGAGGCCGCATCATGTTGATCCTGGGAGCCGGTGACGTCCGCTCCGTCCTCGACGGCGCCGAGCCGCGCGTGCTGGCCGCGGTCCGGCACGCGTACGAACTGCACGCGCTGGGCCGCACGTCGGTGCCCCACTCGGTGTTCCTGCGGTTTCCGGCCGACACCCGGAACCGGATCATCGCGCTGCCCGCGTACCTCGGTGGCGAGGCCCCGGTGGCGGGCGTGAAGTGGGTGTCGTCCTTTCCCGGCAACGTGGCCCAGGGGCTGGACCGCGCGTCGGCGGCGATCGTCCTGAACTCGATGCGGACCGGTGTGCCCGAGGCGTTCCTCGAGGCGTCGGCGATCTCCGCCCGGCGTACGGCGGCGAGCGCGGCCCTGGCCGCGTCGACGCTGCTGTCGGTCAACTCGTCGACCGGTGTGTCGCTGGTCGGCTGCGGGCTGATCAACTTCGAGGTGCTGCGGTACCTGCGGACGGTGTTCCCGTCACTGGACAGCGCGACGGTGTACGACCTGGACCGCGACCGGGCGGAGTCCTTCGCGGCGAAGGCGCGGTCGGCCTGGCCCACGCTCACCGTCGACGTGGCGCGACGGCCGGCGGACGCCCTGGCCGCGCAGCGACTCGTCTCGCTGGCCACGACGGCGGCCGTCCCGCACCTCGACGCGGCACCCTGCCGCCCGGGCACGCTGCTGCTGCACCTGTCGCTGCGCGACCTCACCGTGCCGTCGGTGCTCTCCGGCGTGAACATCGTGGACGACGCGGATCACGTGTGCCGGGCGGCGACCTCGCTGCACCTGGCGGAGCAGGAGACCGGCAACCGCGACTTCATCGCGTCGTCCCTGGGCGAGATCCTCGTCTCCGGCGCGCCGTACGTGGCGGACGAGCGCCGCCTGACCGTCTTCTCCCCGTTCGGCCTGGGCTGCCTGGACCTGGCCGTGGCCGACCTGGTCCGGCGCGAGGCGGTCGCCCGCGGCCTGGGCACCCGGCTGGACGACTTCCTGCCGGCGGGCACCCAGGTCTTCGCCTAGGTCGGACCCGAACACCCCGCCCGAGCGAACGCGCGTCCGGCGGGCGGCACCGCCTCGACCCCGATCCCCGTCATGCCTCGGGAGGCAATCGATGGAAGTCAGCGGCCACTACCCGCTCTCCTTCGAGCAGGAACAGTTGTGGTTTCTCGACCAGCTTCGCTCCGGGGCCCGGGAGTACCTCATGCACGCGGCGTTCCGGCTGCGCGGCCCCCTGGACCGGGCCGCGCTGGCCGCCGCGCTGACGGAGGTCTCCGCCCGGCACTCGGTGCTGCGTACCCGGTACGAGACGGTCGACGGCCGGCCGACCCAGGTCATCGGGGAGCCGACCCCGGTCGACCTCAGGGTCGTCGACCTGACCGGCCACCCGGAGGCGGAGCGGGACCGGAGGGTACGCGAGTTCGGCGTGGCCGAGGCGAGGACCCCCGTCGACCTCGGCGCGGCGCCCTGGCGGCTCTCGCTGCTGCTGCTCGCCCCGGACGACGCGATCCTGCTGATCGTCGTGCACCACATCGCCTTCGACAACACGTCGCTGGGCATCGTGTCCCGGGACCTGCGCCTGCTCTACGGCGCGTACGCCGGGGGCGAGGCGGCGCCGGCCGAACCGCCGCCCGGCCAGTACGCCGACTACGCCCGGCGGCAGCGGGAGCGCTGGGCCACCCCCGACCCGGGACTGACCCGCAAGCTCGACCACTGGCGTGACCGGCTGGCCGGGCTGGAGCCGCTCGACCTGCCGACGGATCGCCCGCGCCCGGCCAACTGGGACCCGACCGGCGACACCGTGGACATCGCTGTCCCCGCCGAGTTGGCGGCCCGGCTCGTCGCCGTCGGGCGGGCGTCCCGGGCGACGCCGTTCATGGTGTTCCTGGCCGCGTTCAACCTCCTGCTCAGCCGCTACTCGGGCCGGCACGACATCAACGTCGGCGCGTCGGTGACCGGGCGGCAACGGGCCGACCTGGCGCAGGTGGTGGGGCCGCTGTTCAACACGGTGGTGCTGCGTACCGACCTCTCCGGCGACCCCACCTTCGCCGTACTGCTGGCCCGTACCCGCGACGTGACGCTGGACGCGTTCGGCCGCCAGGACGTCCCGTTGCAGCGCCTGGTCGCCGAACTGGTGCCGGACCGCGACATGTCCCGGAATCCGCTGTTCCAGGCCGCGTTCATGGTGCACAACGCCCAGGGGGAGACCCTCGACCTGCCCGGCCTCGACGTCGAGCCGCTGCCGCTGTACGCGATGGACGCCACGTTCGACCTGTCGTTGAACCTGGCGGAGAAGCCGGGCGGCTGGTGGAACGCCCGGATGCTGTACCCGACGGCGCTGTTCGACCGGGAGCGGATCGAGCGGATGGTCGCGAACTACCTGGAGCTGCTGACGAACGTGGCGGCCCGGCCGGACGTCCCGCTCAGCCGGCTGGTGACGGTGACCGAGGCGGAGCGGACCCGGCTGCTGGGCTGGAACCCCCAGGCCACCGACGTGCCGGACGCCTCCCTGCCGGACCTGATCCGGGCGCGGGCGGCGGCCGCCCCGGACGCCGTCGCCGTCGTCTCGGGCGCCTCCCGGCTGAGCTACGCCGAGCTGCTGTCCAGGGTGGACCGGCTCGCCGGCTTCCTGCGCGCCCGGGGCGTCACCGCCGAGACTCCGGTCGGGGTGGCCATGGAGCGCGGCACCGACCTGGTGGTGGCCCTGCTCGGGACGCTCGCCGCCGGCGGGGTGTACGTCCCGCTGCCGCCCGACCTGCCGGCCGAGCGGCTGGAGTTCATGCTCACCGACTCCGGGGTCGAGCTGGTGCTCACCGACGCGGCGTCCCACGACCGGCTGCCCGCGGGCGGCCCCGACGTGGTGGCGGTCGACGAGCGGTGGGACGAGATCGGCCGCTGCGCGCCGCTGGCACCGGTGGCGATCGACGCGACGCAGGCGGCGTACGTCATGTACACCTCCGGATCCACCGGCCGCCCCAAGGGGGTCGTGGTGCCCCACGGCGGTATCCGCAACCGGGTGCGGTGGGCGGTCGAGGCGCAGGGCCTGACCCACGCGGACCGGGTGTTGCAGAAGACGACGACCGGCTTCGACGCCTCGGTCTGGGAGTTCCTGGCGCCGCTGGTCTGCGGCGGTGCCGTGGTCATGGCACCCCGGGACGCGCACCGCGACCCGACCGTGCTGGTCCGGGCCGTCGCCGAGCACCGGGTCACCGTGCTCCAGCTCGTACCCTCCGTGCTCCAGCTGGTGGTCAACGAGCCGGAGCTGGCCGACTGCGCCGCGCTGCGGCTGGTCTGCTCGGCCGGGGAGCCGCTGCCGGTGGCCCTGGCCGAGCGCCTGCTCGACGTGCTCGACGTGGAGCTGTACAACACCTACGGCCCGACGGAGTGCTCGATCGACTCGACCGCCTGGCGGTACCGGCGCGGCGGGCCGGAGGGCATCGTCCCGATCGGCGTCCCGCTGCCCAACGTCGAGGTGTTCGTCGTCGACGCCGACGACCAGCTCGTACCCGTCGGGGTGCGGGGTGAGCTGTGCGTCGCCGGCGCGGGTCTCGCCCGGGGCTACCTCGGCCGGGGCGACCTCACCGCCGAACGGTTCACCCCGCACCCGTTCGCCGCCGTCCCCGGCGCGCGCTGGTACCGCACCGGCGACCTGGCCCGGTGGCGCGCGGACGGGACGCTGGAGTTCGTCGGCCGGCTCGACGCGCAGGTGAAGCTGCGCGGGGTCCGGGTCGAGCCGGGCGAGGTCGAGGCCGTCCTGGCTGCCCACCCGTCGGTCGCCGCCGCCGTGGTCACCACCGGGCGGAGCGCCGCCGGGGAGCTGGAGCTGGTGGCCTACGTGGTGCCGGCCGACGGGGCCGAGGTGTCCGCCGAGACGCTGCGGGAGCACCTCGACGCCCGGGTGCCGGCCGCGATGATCCCCTCGGCCGTGGTCGCCCTCGACGCCTTCCCGACGCTGCCCAACGGCAAGCTCGACCGGGCGAAGCTGCCGGCCCCGGGCAGCGGCGTACGCGCCGACGACCCGGGCCACGTCGCGCCGCGTACGCCGACGGAGCAGGCGGTCGCCACGATCGTGAGCGAGCTGGTCGGGGTGGAGCGGGTGGGCGCCGACGACGACTTCTTCGCCCTCGGCGGGCACTCGCTGCTCGCCATCCGGCTCGCCCACCGGCTGCGGCGCGGCTTCGGCGTGGAGCTGACCGTCGGCGCGCTCTTCGAGGACCGGACGGTGGCGAGGATCGCCACCCGGATCGACGCCGGCACGTCGCCCGGCGACGGGCCGGAGATCGTCCCCGTCTCCCGGGACGGCGCGCTGCCCACCTCGTTCGGCCAGCGGCGGCTGTGGTTCCTCGACCAGCTCGAACCCGGGAGCGCCGAGTACCTGGTCCCGCTGGCGTTCCGGTTCGCCGGACCACTGGACACCGGGGCGTTGCGCCGCGCGGTGGCCCGGGTCGTCGCCCGGCACGAGGTGCTGCGCACCCGCTACGTCGGTGACGGCGGAACGCCGGTGCAGGTGGTGGACCCGCCCGGCGACATCGTGTTCGACGTGGTCGACCTGGCGGGCGCCCCGGACGCCGAGCCGCAGGCCACGGCGATCATCGACGCGGCCAACTCCCGCCCGTTCGACCTCGCCCGCGAGCACCCGCTGCGGGTGACCGTGGTGCGTACGGCGGCACAGGCGCACCTGGTCACGATCACCCTGCACCACATCGCCTTCGACGCGTGGTCGATGGGGATCTTCCTGCGCGAGCTGAACGAGGCGTACGACGACAGCCGCTCGGCCGGCCCGCTGCCGGTCCAGTACGCCGACTTCGCCGCCTGGCAACGAGACCGGGAATCCGAGGGCGTCTTCGCCGAGCAGCTCGACTACTGGCGCGGCCGGCTCGCCGGCCTCTCCCCGGTCGAGCTGACCGCCGACCGGCCCCGCCCGGCCGAGCGCGACCCGCGCGGCGACACCCTGGACGTCGAGGTGCCGGAGGCGGTCGCGGCGGCGTTGGACCGGCTCGGCGGTCGTACCGGCGCGACCCCGTTCATGGTGCTGCTGGCCGCGTTCGACGTGCTGCTCGGCCGGTACACCGGGCGCAGCGACGTCGCGGTCGGCACCCCGGTCGCCGGGCGGAGCCGGCCGGAGACCGAGAACCTGGTCGGGTTCTTCGTCAACAACCTGGTCATGCGCGCCGACCTGGGCGGGAACCCGACCTTCACGGACCTGGTCGAGCGGGTACGGCGCGGCGCGGTCGAGGCGTACGCCAACCAGGACGTGCCGTTCGAGCACCTGGTCGACGCCCTGCAACCCAGCCGGGACATGTCCCGCAACCCGCTGTTCCAGATCATGTTCCAGGTGCAGCACACCGCCGGGCTGCTCCCCCCGACCATCGCCGGCTGCGCCGCGGAGCCGATCCGCAGCGGCCCGCAGGTGGCGAGGTTCGACCTCACGCTGTCGATCCGCAAGCCGGCAGAAGGCGGGCTGCGCTGCCGGTTCGAGTACGCGACCGCGCTGTTCGACCGGTCGACGATCGAACGGCTCGCCGGCCACTACCTGCGGCTGCTGGAGCGCGTCGGCGCCGACCCGGACCGCCGGCTGGACGAGTTCGACGTGCTCTCCGCCGCCGAGCGGCACACGATCCTGCACGAGTGGCCGAACCCGGCGGCGGACCGGTTGGACGTGCTCGACCCGCCCGCCGAGCGGCACCTGTGCGTGCCGGAGCTGTTCGAGCGGGCGGTGGCCCGTACACCCGGGGCGACCGCCGTGGTCTTCCAGGATCAGGAGATCAGCTTCGCCGAGCTCAACGCGCGGGCCAACCGGCTGGCGCACCGGCTCCGGTCGGTCGGCGTCGGCCCGGAGACCGTCGTCGGGTCGTGCCTGGAACGGGGCGTCGAACCGGTCGTCGTGCTGCTGGCCGTGCTCAAGGCCGGCGGCGTGTACGTGCCGTTCGACCCGCAGCACCCGGCGGAGCGGCTCGACTACATGCTGGCCGACGCCGGGGCGCACACGGTGGTGACCACCCGGGACCTCGTCGACCGGGTCCGGCAGCCGGGCCGCCGGGTGCTGCTGGCCGACGACGAGGACTGCGTCGCCGGGATGCCGTCGACCAACCTCGGGACCGTGGCGCGGCCGGGCAACCTGGCCTACATCATCTACACCTCCGGGTCGACCGGCCGGCCCAAGGGCGTCATGATCCAGCACCGGTCGTACGCGCACCACTGCCGGGTGATCGCCGACGCGTACGGCATCGGGCCGGGGGAGCGGGTGGTGCTGCTCTCCGCGCTCACCTTCGACCTGGCCATGGACCAGATCGCGGTGACCCTGGTCGCCGGTGCCACGCTGGTGGTCAGTGACCCGGTCTTCTGGCTGCCGGCCGAGCTGCCGGCCAAGCTGTCCCGGTACGGCGTCACGATCATGGAGATCACCCCGGCCTACTACCGGGAGATGCTCGAGTCCGACGTGGACCGGCTCGCCGGCATGAAGCTGATGAACGTCGGCGCCGACGTGGTCACCGTCGCGGACGCCCAGCGCTGGGCGGCGACCGGGCTGCCCGGCCGGTTCCTGTGCAACTACGGGCCGACCGAGGCGACCATCACCTGCATGCTCAACCCGGTGGAGGGCGACCTCGCCGGCGAGCGCGGCACGGCGACGCTGCACATCGGTCGGCCGGTCGCCGGCACCCGGGTGCACGTGCTGGACGCCCAGCTCCGCCCGCTCCCGGTCGGGGTGCCGGGCGAACTGTGCATCGGCGGCGTACGGCTGGCCCGCGGCTACCACGAGCGGCCCGAACTGACCGCCGAACGGTTCGTCCCCGACCCGTTCGGGCCGGAACCGGGCGCACGGCTCTACCGCACCGGCGACCTCGTCCGCTACCGGCCCGACGGCACCGTCGAGTTCCTCGGCCGGCTCGACCACCAGGTGAAGATCCGTGGCTTCCGGATCGAGCTGCCCGAGATCGAGGCCGCGCTGGCCCGGCACCCCGCCGTCGCCGCGGCGGCCGTGGTCGCCCGCGAGGTGGCACCGGGAGACAAGCGGCTCGTCGCCTACCTGGAGTGCGCCGACGACGCCCAGCCCGACATCGCCGAGCTGCGCGCGCACCTGCGGGAGCTGCTGCCGGAGTACATGATCCCGTCGGCCTGGGCGACGGTGCCGGCCCTGCCGCTGAACTCCAACAAGAAGGTCGACCGCGCCGCGCTGCCCGACCTCACCCCGTCCCAGCTCGACGGCGCCCGGGAGTACGTGGCCCCCGCGACCGGACCGAGGAGATCATCGCCGGCATCTGGGCCGACGTGCTCGGCGTCGACCGGATCGGGGTGCACGACGACTTCTTCGGCCTCGGCGGCCACTCGCTGCTGGCCACCCGGGTCCTGGCCCGGTTGCGCGAGGCCTTCGTGACCGAACTGCCGCTGCGTTGCCTGTTCGAGGCGACGACCGTGGCGGAGCTGGCCGCGGTGACGACCGAGCACATCGCGGCGGAGATCGACGGGATGACCGACGCGCAGCTGCGCGAGCTGCTCTCACGAGAAGGTGTGTGATGACTGAAGCCCTCGCCCGGACCGACCTTCGCGCGGAGCTGCTCCGGCGGCGGCTGCGCGGCGACGTGACGGTCGCACCCGACAACCGCATCCGGCGCGTCCCGCGCTCCGGCCCGCTCACGGTGTCGTTCGCGCAGCGCCGACTGTGGATTCTCGACCAGTTGCGCGGCGGCGGCACCGAGTACCTGATGACCACCGGCCTGCGGTTGGCCGGCCCGCTCGACACCGGAGCGCTGCGTACCGCGCTGGACGGGCTGGTGGCCCGGCACGAGGTGCTGCGCACCCGGTACGTCGTGATCGACGACGAACCGGCCCAGGTGGTCGACGACCCGGGGCCGGTCGCGTTGACCGAGGTGGACCTGCGCGACCTGGACCGGGCGGCGCAGGACGCCCGGCTCGCCGGCTGGACCAGCCACGACCGCCGTCCGGTCGACCTGGCGGGCGGGCCGGTCCTGGCCGCCACGCTGGCCCGGCTCGGCGACGAGGAGCACGCGCTCCTGCTGACGCTGCACCACATCGCGTTCGACGAGTGGTCGGAGGAGGTGCTCTGGCGCGAGCTGGACCGCCGGTACGCGGCCGCGCTGGCCGGCGAGGCCGCGGCCCTGCCCCCGCTGCCGGTGCAGTACGCGGACTTCGCCGCCTGGCAGCGTACGGCGATGTCCGGCGCCACCCTGGACCGGCAGCTCGGCTACTGGCGCGGGAAACTGGCCGGGGCGACCCCGCTGGAACTACCGGCCGACCGGCCGCGCCCGCCGGTGCGGGACAGCACGGGCGGGAAGGTCCCGTTCGTGGTGCCCGCGTCCGTCGCCGGCCGGCTGACCCGGTTCGCCCGCCAGGCCGGGGCGACGCCGTTCATGGCGCTGCTCGCCGCGTACACGATCCTGCTCGGCCGGTACGCCGGACGGACCGACGTGACGGTCGGCACCCCGGTTGCCGGCCGGGACCGGGCCGAGGTGCAGGACCTGATCGGGCTGTTCCTCAACACCCTGGTGCTGCGTACCGACCTCTCCGGCGACCCGTCGTTCGCGGAGGTGCTGCGGCGGGTCAAGGAAACCGCGCTGGACGCGTACGCCCACCAGGAGCTGCCGTTCGAGCGGCTGGTGGAGGAGCTGTCCCCGGAACGCGACCCGGCCCGGACCCCGCTGTTCGCCACCATGTTCCTCTGGGACGGCGCCGGCACCGCGCGGCCACGGCGCTTCGGCGGGCTGCGCGCCGAGCCGCTGCCGGTCGGGGAGAGCGACGCCAAGTTCGACCTGACCGTCGCCGTCGCCGACCGGCCCGACGGGTCGCTGGCCGGTGCGGTGAACTACGCCACCGCGCTGTTCGACCGGGAGACCGCCGAGCGGTTCGCCGCCCAGTTCGTCGAGCTGGTCAGCGGCCTCGCCGACGCGCCGCGCACCCCGGTCAGCCGGTTGTCGGTGCTCCCGCCGGCCGAACGGCGGCGGGTGCTGGAGGAGTGGAACGACACCGCCGTCGACTATCCGACGGACGACACCCTGCCGGCGCTGTTCGAGCGGCAGGCGGCGCGGACCCCGGACGCGGTCGCGGTCGTCTCCGGCGACGACACCGTCTCCTACGCGGAGCTGAACACCCGGGCCAACCGGCTCGCGCACCGGCTCATCGCGGCCGGGGTGGGACCCGAGACGGTCGTCGGGGTACGCCGCGAGCGCGGCCCCGAGCTGGTGGTGGCGCTGCTGGCCGTCCTCAAGGCGGGCGGCGCGTACCTGCCGCTCGATCCGGACAACCCGGCCGACCGGCTGGCGTACATGTGCGCGGACGCCGGGGTCACGATCGTGCTCGACGACACCGGGCGGTTCACCGCCGACGGCGGGCCCGCCGACAACCCCGGCACCGCGCCGCACCCGGACCACCCCGCCTACGTGATCTACACGTCGGGGTCGACCGGCCGGCCCAAGGGGGTCGTGGTCGGGCACCGGGCGATCGTCAACCGGCTGCACTGGATGCAGGACACGTACCGGCTGGACCCGACCGACCGGGTGCTGCAGAAGACCCCGTACGGCTTCGACGTGTCGGTGTGGGAGTTCTTCTGGCCCCTGATCACCGGGGCCGCCCTGGTGCTGGCCCGCCCCGGTGGCCACCGCGACCCGGGATACCTGGCCGAACTGATCACCACCGAACGGGTCACCACCGTCCACTTCGTACCGACCATGCTGCGGGCGTTCCTCGCCGAGCCGCACCCTCCGCTGCCGTCGCTGCGTCGGATGATCTGCAGCGGCGAGGCGCTCACCGCCGACCTGGTCGACGCCGTGCACGAGCGGATCGGGTGCGAGCTGCACAACCTGTACGGCCCCACCGAGGCGGCCGTCGACGTCACCGCGGCGCGCTGCGTACCGGGCACGCCGGTGACGATCGGCCGGCCGATCGCCAACACCCGCGCCTACATCGTCGACGACACCCTGCGGCCGGTCCCGATCGGCGTCCCCGGCGAACTGCTGCTCGGCGGGGTGCAACTGGCCCGGGGCTATCTCCACCGGCCCGAGCTGACCGCCGACCGGTTCGTCCCCGACCCGTTCGGCCGTCGCTCGGGCGAACGGCTGTACCGCACCGGCGACCTCGCCCGGTACCGGCCGGACGGCAGCATCGAGTACCTCGGCCGGCTCGACCGGCAGGTGAAGATCCGTGGGCACCGGATCGAACTCGGCGAGGTCGAGGCGGTGCTGGGCGAACTGCCCGGCCTGGCCGCCGCCGCGGTCGCCGTACACGACGGGCAACTGGTCGGGTACCTCGCCGCGGGGGCCGGCGCCGAGGTCGACGCGACCGCCGCGGCGGCGTTCCTGCGCGACCGGCTGCCCGAGGCGATGGTCCCCAGCCACTGGGTGCCGCTGGCCGCGCTGCCGCTCACCCCCAGCGGCAAACTCGACCGCGCCGCGCTGCCGAAACCCGACCGGACCCGCAGCGCGCTGGCCGGCGCGTACGTCGCCCCCCGCGGCGAGCTGGAACGGCAGGTGGCCGACGCGCTCACCGCCGCCCTGGGCGTCGACCGGATCGGCGCGCACGACCGCTTCTTCGACCTGGGCGGCGACTCGATCCGGGCGATCCGGGCGATCGGCCGGCTACGCGCCACCGGGGTGAACCTGTCGGTCCAGGACATCTTCCTCCACCAGACCCCGGCCGAGCTGGCGGCGGCGGCCGGCCGGGCGGACGCCACGGCGGAGGAGACCCACGTCGGCCGGTTCACGCAGCTCACCCCCGCCGACCGGGACCGCCTGCCGGACGGGCTGGTCGACGCCTACCCGATGGGCCAGGTGCAGGCCGGCATGGTCTACGAGATGCTGGCCGACACCGAGCACCCGGCGTACCAGAACGTCACCAGCTTCCCGATCACCGACGACGGCCCGTTCTCGCTGGCCGCGCTCCGCGCCGCCGGGCAGCTGCTGGTCGACCGGCACGAGATCCTGCGGACCACGTTCGACATGTCCGGCTACTCCGAGCCGATGCAGCTCGTGCACGCCAGCGCCCACGCCGAGATCGGCTACGACGACCTGCGCGGACTGCCCGAGGCCGAGCAGCAGGCGGTGCTCGCCGCCTACCGGCACACCATGCGGACCAGCCCGCTGGACGTGGCTCACGCGCCGCAGCTGCGCTGGCACGTGCACCGCACCGGCGAGCGGGAGTGGGTGCTGACCCACACCGAGTGCCACGCCATCCTCGACGGCTGGAGCCACCATTCGCTGATCGGCCAGTTGCGCGCGACGTACCGGGCGATCCGCGACGGTGGGACCGACGGACCCGGCAGCGCGCCCGAGGCCCGGTACGCCGACTTCGTCGCGCTGGAGCGCCGCTCCCTCGCGGCGGCCGCCGACCAGGAGTTCTGGCGGGACCGGGTACGCGGCTTCGACCGGCTCGCGCTGCCCGCCGACACCGCCCCGGCCGGCTACGGCAAGGTCGAGGAGCTGCGGGTGTCCTGGCGGCACCTGGAGCCGGCCCTGCGCGACCTCGTCGCGCGGACCCGCACCTCGCTCAAGACCGTGCTGCACACCGCCCACCTCGCCATGCTCGGGGTCATCACCGGCCAGCGCCGGTTCTTCAGCGGGCTGGTCTGCAACGGCCGCCCCGAACTGCTGCGCGGCGACGAGGTGCTCGGCATGCACCTCAACACGCTGCCGTTCGCGGTGGACCTGCGGGCGCCGTCCTGGCGGGACCTGCTGCGCGCCGTGTTCGACGAGGAGCTGGCGCTGTGGCCGCACCGGCGGTACCCGCTGCCCGCGATCCAGCGCGAGTGGGGCGACGGCAGGCCGCTGATCGACGTGATCTTCTCCTACCTCGACTTCCACGTCCTCGACGACCAGCAGGAGGCGTTCGGCACGATCGTCGACGACAGCCCCAACGAGTTCACCCTCAACGTGCTGACCTTCCCCGGCGAGGTACGGCTGGAGTGCCGGGCCGGCTGGGCCACCCGGGAACGCCTCGAAGCGCTCGGCGCGACCTACCTCGAACTGCTGACGGCGATGGTCGCCGACGGCGGCGCGAACCCGGTCGAGCTGGGCGCCACCTCGGCGGAGCGGCTGAGCGTACCAGCGCCGACCTGGCGCACGCCGCCCGAGGTGTGCGTCACCGACCTGTTCGCCGCCCGCGTAGCGGCCCGCCCCGACGCGGTGGCGGTGGAGTTCGGGGAACAGCGCCTGACGTACCGCGAGCTGGACGCCCGGGCCAACCAGCTGGCCTGGGCGCTGCGCGAGCACGGGGTGGGCCCCGACACCCCGGTCGCGGTGTGCCTGGACCGGGGGCTCGACGTGATCACCGCGCTGCTCGGCGTCCTGAAGGCCGGCGGCTGCTACCTGCCGCTGGACCCGGCGTACCCGGACTCGCGGATCGGCTACATCCTGGACGACGCCGGGGCCCGGGTGATGCTGACCCAGCCGGACCAGGCGCACCGCTTCGGGGCGGACACCGGACTCACCACCATCGTGCTGGACCCGGCCTGGCGGGCGCTGGCCGACCGGCCGACCGACACCCCCGAGGTACGGCTGTCGCCGGACAACCTGGCGTACGTCACCTACACCTCCGGCTCCACCGGCCGCCCCAAGGGCGTGCTGGTGCCGCACCGCGGGGTGGTGCGGCTGGTGCACGACCCCAACTACACGACCCTCGGCGAGGAGCAGACGCTGTTTTTGCTCAGCGCGCTCGCCTTCGACGTCTCCACGTTCGAGATCTGGGGTTCGCTCTGCACCGGCGCCCGGCTGGTCGTCTGCCCGCCGGGCACCCCCACCGCCGCCGAGCTGGAGGAGCTGCTGCGCCGGCACGGGGTCACCGTGCTGTGGCTGACCTCCGGACTGTTCAACACCATCGTGGACGTCCGGCCCGAGGCGCTGGCCACGGTCCGGCACCTGCTGGTCGGCGGCGAGGCGCTATCCCCGCCGCACGTACGCACGGCGCTCGAACACGGCGTACCGGTCGGTAACGGGTACGGCCCCACCGAGGGCACCGTCTTCGCCACCGCGCACCCCCGGGTCTCCCGCGCCGAGACCGAGAGCTCCATCCCGATCGGCACCCCGGTCTCGCACACCCGGGTGCAGGTCGTGGACCGCGACCTCAACCCGGTCCCGTACGGCGTACCCGGGGAACTGCTGCTCGGCGGGCCCGGCGTGGTCCGCGGCTACCAGGGACGCCCCGACCTGACCGCGGAACGGTTCGTGCCGGACCCGTCCGGCACGGAACCCGGGGCACGGCTGTACCGCACCGGCGACATCGTCCGGCAGAACCCCGACGGCACGCTGCACTACATCGGCCGGCAGGACCACCAGGTGAAGATCCGTGGACACCGCGTCGAACTGGGCGAGGTGGAGGCGGCGCTCGCCGAGCTGCCGTCGGTCCGCACCGCCGCGGCCGCGGCGTACCGGGGCTCGGACGGGGTCAAGCAACTCGTCGGGTACGTCGTCCTGGACGCCGACGGGCCGGCGGACCCGGCCCGGCTCGGTGACCTGATGCGCCGGCGGGTCCCCGACTTCCTGGTGCCGACCGCCTGGGTACGCCTGGACCAGCTACCCCTGAACGCCAGCGGCAAGGTCGACCGGGCCGCGCTGCCGCTGCCGGCGGCGGCGGACCGGACCCGGGAGTTCAGCGCGCCGCGCACCCCGGCGGAACGGGCCGTGGCGGACATCTGGGCCGAGGTGTTCGGGCTGCCCAGGGTGAGCCGGCACGACGACTTCTTCGACCTCGGCGGGCACTCGCTGCTGATCCTGCGGATCATCGCGATGCTGCGGCAGCGGCACGGCATCGAGGTGCCCGTCCGGTCCTTCCTGACCCACCGCACCGTCGAGGCGCTCGCCGAGTCGATCGACAGCGGGGAGCTGCCGACCAAGGCGTTGCTCTGGCTCAACCGCGCCGGCGAGCGCGCACCACTGGTCTGCATCCACCCCGGCGGCGGCAGCGCCCACTGGTACCAGCGTCTGGTCGTGCACCTCGACCCGGACCTTCCGGTGATCGCGTTCGAGTGGCCCGGGGTGCAGGGCGGGCAGGTGCCGGCCACGGCGGAGATGGCGGCCCGGTACGTCGCCGAGCTGCGCGAGGCCGTGCCACACGGCCCGTACCGGATCTTCAGCTGGTGCGGCGGCAGCGGGGTGGCCAGCGAGGTCGTGCACCGGCTGGCCGCCGACGGCGAGGACGTCACCTTCATCCTGCTGGACCCGGCGCTGGACGCCAGCGAGAAGCAGCACCTCTGGGACGAGTTCGGGCTGATCAAGAAGTGCGTCGCCAACCTGGAGGCGCTCGCCGGCGCGGCGCCGGAGGAGGACACCTCGACGCTGCGGCGGGAGACCATCGGGCTGCTCGAACACCTGGTCGACGACTTCGTCGGCGACGACGGCATCACCCTGCCCGAGCGCGGCGCCGGAGACATGTGGCTCCCCGCGGCGCGGATGTGGGCGGAGGTGATGGAGATGATGATGTCGTACCGGCACCGGCGCTACGCCGGGCGGCTGCACCTGATCGTGAGCGACGAACTCGCCCAGGGCGAGCACGAGGTCGTCGACGCCGGGCAGAGCTTCGCCGAATACCTGGCGCGCTGGCGGGAGCTGGCCGCCGAGGTACGGGTCCACCGGATGACCGGTGACCACTTCTCGGTGATGCGGGAGGACGTCTCGCAGCTCGCCCGGATCATCACCGACCAGCTGGGCTGATCCGCCGAACGGTGCGCCCGGTCCCGATCGCGGGACCGGGCGCACCGCCGTGCCCACCGATCGACGGGCCTGCGCCGGCGGCGGTCGGCGCCGGACAGGAACGAACGCGCAGCGGCACCGGCAGTCCACCCCTGTCGCTGTTTCTCTGCCGTCGGACCAGCCGGGCGAGCAGGCTGAAGACGATCGCCGGCACAGCTGCGACGCCGAGTGGTGGGAGATCTAAGTGGACAAACGTTTGGGCGGAAGTGACCCGCGATGAACGACGCCTCGACCCAGTGCCTGCACGACATGTTCGCGCTACACGCGGACGCCGCGCCGGACGCGATCGCCGCCGTTGCCGGTGATCGGTCGATCACCTACGGGCAGCTCCGGGAGCGGTCCCGGCGACTGGCCGCGGTCCTGCGCGCCCAGCACGTCGGGCCCGACGTCGTGGTCGGCCTGCACGTGCCGCGCTCCATCGACATGCTGGTCGGAATCCTGGGCATCCTCGAAGCCGGGGCGGCGTACCTGCCACTGTGGGTGGGCCACCCGGCCGAGCGGCTCCGGTTCATGCTCGACCACTCCGGAGCGCGGGTCCTCGTCGAGTCCGACGCGACCCGTGGCGGCCTGCCGGAGTTCGACGGGATCCGGATCCCGGTCGACGCCCGGCCCGACGCCGTGCCGGCCGAGGCCGGGCCGCGCGCCACCCCGGACCACCTCGCCTACGTCATCTACACCTCCGGCACGACCGGCACCCCGAAGGGCGTCGCCGTGCCGCACCGCGCCGCCGCCCGCATCGTCCGGTCCGGGATCTATGGCACGTTCGACGCCGGCCAGACGTTCCTGCAGTCCTGCCCACTGTCGTTCGACGCGTCGGTATTCGAGATCTTCGGCTGCCTGGCCAACGGCGGCCGGCTGGCGATCCTGCCCGACCAGCGGGTCTCCGCGGAGCTGATCGTGGAGACGGTCCGCCACGCCGGGGTCACCACGCTGTGGCTCACCCCCACCCTGTTCAACCGGATCGTCGACGACGGGCTGCTCGACGGGGCGGGCCTGCACCAGGTGGTGGTCGGCGGCGAGGTCCTGTCGAGCGCCCACGTCGCGCACGGGCTGGGGTCGCTCGGCGCCCGGATCGCCAACGGGTACGGCCCGACCGAGGCCGGGGTCTTCACCTGCTGCCACCAGTTCGCGGCGGCCGACCTGGCGCAGTCCCCGCCCCCGGTCGGCCGGCCGTTGCCCGGCACCGAGGTGCACATCCTGGACGAGCGGCTGCGTCCGGTCCCCGACGGCGAGCAGGGCGAGCTGTACATCGGCGGTGACGCGCTGGCCCGCGGCTACCACAACCGGCCGGACCTCACCGCCGCCGCGTTCGTGCCCGACCCGGTCGGCGCCCGGCCCGGCGCCCGGCTGTACCGCTCCGGCGACCTCGCCCGGATGCTGCCCGGCGGGCTGGTCCAGGTGCTGGGCCGCACCGACGACCAGGTGAAGATCCGGGGCAACCGGGTCGAGCTCGGCGAGGTCGAGTCGGCGCTGGCGGAACTCCCGGAGATCCGGCAGGCCGCCGTGGTCGACCGGACGCAGGGCGGCGACCGGGTCCTCGCCGCGTACGTCGTCCCGGCCGCCGGCGCGCCGACCGTCGCCGAGCTGCGCCGCCGGCTGGCCGCCCGGCTGCCCGACTACATGATCCCGTCCGAGTACCACCGGGTTGAGGCGCTGCCGCTCACCCAGCACGGCAAGCTCGACCGGGCCGCGTTGCGCGCCGACACCGACGCCGCCCGGCTCGACCTGGGCAGCCGGTACGCGGCGGCGGGCTCCGAACTGGAGACGGTGATCGCCGCGCTCTGGGCGGAACTGCTTGAGGTGCCCACGGTGGGCATCGACGACAACTACTTCGACCTCGGCGGTACGTCGGCGTCGGTGCCGGCGTTGAACCGGCGGATCCACCAGGAGCTGGGTGCCCGGCTGTCGGTGACGGCGCTCTACGAGTACCCCACCGTCCGGAGCCTGGCCGAGTCGATCGCGAGTGCGGGAGTGCGGGGCTGATGAACCAGGAACCGATCGCCGTCATCGGGATGGCGGCCACCATGCCCGGGGCGCGTGACCTCGACGAGTTCTGGGCCAACCTGCGGGCCGGACGGGAGTCGATCACCTTCGGCACGCCGCTGACCGTGGACGACGAACAGAGCGGCCGGCGGTGGGTCCACGCCCGTGGGGTGCTCGACGACGTACGGCGCTTCGACTACGAGTTCTTCGGCATCCCCCGACGGGAGGCCGAGGTCCTCGACCCGCAGCACCGCGTGCTGCTCGAACACGCGTGGGCGGCGATGGAGGAGGCCGGCTACGACGTGCACCGGATCACCGAGCGGGTCGCCGTCTACACCACGGTCGGGCCGAACACCTATCGCGAGGGCCGGGAGTTCGACGCGCACTCGGCCGCCGAACGCCTGCTCGTCGAGCTGTCCAACGCCCCGGACACGCTCTCCACCCGCATCTCCTACAAGCTCGGCCTCACCGGCGAGAGCCTCAGCGTGCGTACCGCCTGCTCGTCGTCGCTGGTCGCGGTCCACCTGGCCGCCGAGGCGGTACGCGCCGGCCGGGCCGATCTCGCGCTGGCCGGGGCGGTCAACATCCGCTGCCACGACAGCCTCGCCTACGAACAGCAGGACGGGTTCATCCTCTCCGCCGACGGCCACACCCGCGCCTACGAACAACGCGGCACCGGCTACGTCGAGGGCGACGGCGTCGGCGTCGTCGTACTGCGCCGGCTCTCCGACGCCATCGCGAGCGGCGACCACATCCACGCCGTGATCCTCGGCGGCGGGATCAACAACGACGGCCGGGCCAAGGCCGGCTTCTCCGCGCCCGGGGTCGAGGGGCAGTCGGCGGCGATCAGCGCCGCGCTCGCCGCCGCCGGCGTGCCGGCCGAGTCGATCCACCTGGTGGAGGGGCACGGCACCGGCACCGCGGTCGGCGACCCGATCGAGGTACGGGCCCTCACCCGCGCCTACCGCCAGCACACCCAGGAGCGCGGGTTCTGCGCGCTGAACTCGGTGAAGGCGAACATCGGGCACCTCGGCTACGCGTCGGGCATGGCGGGGCTGCTCAAGGCGATCCTGTCGGTCAAGCACGGCGAGATCCCGCCCGCGCCGGACTTCGAGGAGCCCAACCCGGGCATCGACTTCGCGGACTCCCCGTTCTACGTCAACCGCTCGCTGCGGCCGTGGCCGGACGGCCCGCGCCGGGCCGGCGTCAGCTCCTTCGGCATGGGCGGCACGAACGTCCACCTCGTCGTGGAGCAGCCGCCGCGGCCGGCACCGGTCGAACCCCACCCACCGGCCGAGCACGCGGTGCTGCTCTCGGCCCGCACCGAGGCCGCGCTGGACGCGATGCGGGAACGGCTGCTGGCCTGGCTGACCGGGCGGCCGGACGTGGCGCTGGCCGACCTCGCGTTCACGCTGGCGGTCGGCCGGCGACCGCAGCCGCGCCGCTGGGCGGCGGTCGTCTCGTCGACCGCGGAGCTGGTCCGAGTGCTGGCCGGCGACGACCCGGCCGGCGCCACCGCCGGGGAACTGGCCGATCTGGCCGGGGAGTGGGTCGACGGCGGGGACGTCGACTGGGCGGCCCGCTACCAGGGCCGGCGGTACCGCCGGCTGTCCCTGCCCAGCTACCCCTGGCAGGGCGAGGAGCTGTGGGTGCCGGTCGCCGACCAGCAGGTCACCCCGGGCGGCGCCGCCGGGCGTACGTTGCAGGAGCCGGAACCGGTCGACCGGTGGCTGTACCGGCAGGTGTGGACCCGGACCGGGCTGCCCCGCCCGCACCATCCCGGCGACCTGGCGCGTACCGACGGCACCTGCCTCGTCCTCGGCGACCACCCCGAACCGACCGCGACGGTCCGGGCGGAACTCGCCGCGGCCGGACTGGCCGTGGTGGCGGTGGAGCCGGCCACCGAGTTCGACGTGTCCGCCGACGGCGTGGTGCGGGTCCGGCCGGAGGACCCGGCCGACCTGGCCCGCCTGGTCGAGCACGTGGTCACGGAGACCGGCCCGGTCACCCGGGTGGTACGGCTGCGTTCCGGCGGCGAACCCGCCGAGGTGGCCGTCGCCACCGGCGTGCTCGGCACGCTGTCGCTGGTCCGGGCGCTGGTCGCGGCCGGACAGTCGCCCGAACTGTGGGTCGTGACCGAGAACGCCCAGCCGGTCGGGGACGTCACGGCGGTGGACCCGGCGGCGGCGGCGCTGCTCGGGCTCTGCCAGGTCGTCCCGCAGGAGCACCCCGACCTGCGCTGCCAGGCCCTGGACTTCGCGGCCGGCACGCCCGCCGCCGAGGTGGCGGCCCGGCTGCTGGCCGAACTGGCGAGCCCGGCGGAGACCCCGGAGGTCGCCTACCGTGGCGTCGACCGGCACGTCCCGGCCTTCGAGCGGCTGGACACCGCGGGTGGGGTGGCCACGCCGGTCCGGCCGGGCGGGGTGTACCTGATCGCCGGCGGCTCGGGCCGGATGGGCCTGGCGATCGCCACCCACCTCGCGGCGTCCGGTGGCACCCGGATCGCGCTGGTGTCCCGCCAGGGCCGGCCGCCCGGCGCGGACGCCGCCCGGCGGCTGCGCGAACTCGGCGCCGAGGTGCTCACGCTGCGCGCCGACGTCGCCGACGAGCGGCGGATGGCCCAGGTGGTCGAGGAGGTCAACCGGCACTGGGGCCCGGTCAACGGCGTGGTGCACGCGGCCGGGATCGAGGGCGGCGGCAGCGGCTTCACGTTCGTCGCCGAGACCTCCGTCGACCAGGCCCAGGACCTGCTGCGGCCCAAGACGACCGGAATCGGTGTCCTCGACCGCGTCACCCGCGCCCAGCCGCTGGACTTCTTCCTGGTCTGTTCGAGCCTGAGCGCCGTCCTCGGTGGCATCACCTTCGGCGTCTACACGGCGGCCAACCGCTACCTCGACGCGTACGCCGAATGGCGGAGCGCGAACGGCGCGCCGTGGGTCAGCGTCGACTGGGACGTGTGGCGGTTCGACAAGGCCGCCACGGGCCTCGGCGCCGCCGCCGCCACCGCCACCGCGATGGACGTGGAGCAGGCGACCGGCCTGCTCGGCTCGATCGTCGCCGCCGGGGACGCCCGGCTCGTGGTGTCGACGGTGCCGCTCGGCGAGCGCGTCGACCGGGTACGCCGGCTGCTGCGACGCCGGCCGACCGACGAGGCGGGCGACGCCGAGCCGACCGCGGCGACCCAGGACGAGCTGTGCGAGCACCTCATGCGCATCGTCGGCGACCTGGTCGGGGTCGACGACCTGGTCGACGACGACGAACTGCTGGCGGTCGGCTGCGATTCGCTGACCTTCCTGGAGGCGCTGGCGCGGTGGGAGAAGCGCAACCGGATGAAGGTGCCGATCACGCGGCTGTGGGGCTGCCGCACCTTCGCCGAGCTGGCCGAGGTCGGCTGGCAGGTGCTCAACGAGGAACGCGCGGACGCCGGTTCGCTGGCGCTGCGCTACCTGGCCGGATAACCGTACCGATCTGTCGAGATGAGCTGAGATGAACATCAACCTGGTACGGGCGCGGGCGGACACGCCCGGAGTGAAGTACGTCGCCCATCTCAACAACGCTGGCGCCAGCCTCGCCCCGAAGCCGGTGATCGACGCGGTCATGGGTCACCTGCGGCTGGAGTCCGAGCTGGGCCCCTACGAGGCCGCCGAGCGGGCCCGGGTGGCCGTCGAACGCGGGCACAGCGCCCTCGCCGACCTGCTCAACTGCCACAGCGACGAGATCGCGATGTTCGAGAGCGCCACCCGGGCCTGGGGCGCGGCGCTGTCCAGCATCGCGTTGGGGCCCGGCGACCGGGTGCTCATCAGCCCGATGGAGTACGGCAGCAGCTACCTGTCCTTCCTGCACCTGGCCCGGCGTACCGGCGTCCAGTTGGAGGTCCTGCCGGTGGACGCCGACGGCCTGGTGGACGTCGCGGAGCTGCGGGACCACATCGACGAGCGGGTGAAGCTGATCGCCATGACCCACGTGCCGATGCACGACGGCCTGATCTACCCGGTGGCCGCCATCGGCCGGGTCGCCCGCGAGCACGGCATCACCTACCTGGTGGACGCCAGCCAGTCGATCGGGCAGCTCCCCGTCGACGTACGCCAGATCGGCTGCGACATGCTGGTCGGCTGCGGCCGGAAGTTCCTGCGCGGACCCCGGGGCACCGGATTCCTGTACGCCAGACGGGAGTTCGCCGAGCAGCTCTCGCCCGGCACGGTCGGGCTCGACGGCGTCGAGTGGGACGGGGTCGGCTACCGGTTCGCGCCGGCCGCCCGCCGGTTCGACACCTGGGAGACCAACTGCGCGACCCGGATCGGCCTCGGCGTCGCCGTCGACTACGCGCTCTCCTGGGGGATCGAGAACACCTGGCACCGGATCCGGGAACTCGCCGCCGGCCTGCGCGTGGACCTCGCGAGCATCCCGGGAATCACCGTGGAGGACCGTGGCCGGGAACGCTGCGGCACCATCGCGCTGACCGTGCACGGCCAGGCCGCCGAGCTGGTCCGGGCGGAGTTGCAGCGGGCCGGCATCAACACCTGGGTGTGCCTGTCGAACGCCGCCTGCGTCGACATGCGGCGCCGCGGCATCAGCAGCCTGCTCCGGGTCTCCGTGCACTACTACAACTCCGCCGAGGAACTGGCCCGGCTCTGCACCGTGCTCGAATCGCTGACCGTCGGCCCGGCCCTGAAGGTGGCGTCATGACCGCCTCGCCGTGGATCAGGCGACCCCGGGTGGTGCCGGAGGCCCGGATCAGGCTGTTCTGCGTACCGCCGGCCGGGGCGGGGCCGTCCTTCTACGCCCGCTGGCTGGCCGAGCTGGCCCCGTCGGTCGAGGTGTGCCTGGTGCACCTGCCCGGCCGTGAGTCGCGCTACGGCGAACCGCCGGTCGACGACCTCGACGTGATCGCCGCGCGGGTGGCCGAGGCGGCGCAGCCACTGCTCGACCGGCCGTACGCGCTGTTCGGGCACAGCATGGGCGCGCTCGTCGCGTACGAGGTCGCCCACCGGTTGCCGCACGAGCCGGAGCGGCTGTTCGTGGCCGGGGCGACCGCCCCGCACCGGCCCAGCGCCGAGCCGGCCATCGCCCACCTGCCGGACGCCGAGTTCCTGGCCCAGGTACGCCACGGCTACGACGGCATTCCGGACTCGGTCTGGACCAATCAGGAGCTGCTGCGGCTGCTGCTGCCGATGCTGCGCGCCGACTTCGCCGCCTGCGAGCGGTACCGGTGGCCGGTGCGTACGCCGCTGGGCTGCGACATCCACGCGTGCAGCGGCACCGGGGACCACTACGTGCCGAAGCACGGCCTGGCCGGCTGGGGCGACCTCACGACCGGCCGATGCACCGTCGACGTGGTCGGACACGGCCACTTCAACCTCGTCTCCGACCGGGCCGCGGTGCTCCGGCTCGTCCGGGAGCACCTCGGGCCCGTCGCCGTGTTGGAAGGGACCCGCCATGACTGAGTCGCTGTTGACCACTGTGGCCACCCGCCCGGCGGAACTGCTGGTGTGGTCGGCCGCCACCGCCGAGGGGCTGCCCGCGGCCCGGCAGGCGCTGCTCGCGCGGATCGAGGCGGCGCCGGAATCGCTGCCGGAGCTGGCCCGCGAATCGCGGCACGGGGCGCACGACGCGTACCGGGGGGCGGTCGTCGGCACCGACGCCGCGTCCGTGGTGGCCGCGCTGCGCCGGGGCCGAGGCCTGGAGGGCGCTCGGCCGGCGGTACGGCGGCCGGTGGCGTTCCTGCTCAGCGGGGTCGGCGACCAGTACCCGGGGATGGGCGCCGAGCTGTACCGGTCCGAACCGGTGTTCCGGGATGCCGTCGACCGCTGCTGCGCCGTGCTCGAAGCCGACGGCTGCGACCTGCTCGACCTGCTGGTCCGGCCGGTGGAACAGACCCCGCGGCTGCCGGGCGACCTGCGGGCGATGCTGCGGCCCCGGCAGGTGCCGCAGGGCCCGCTGGCCACCACCCGGTACGGCCAGCCGGGCGTCTTCGTGCTCGAGTACGCGCTGGCCGAGCTGGTCCGGAGCTGGGGCGTCGAACCGGCTGCCATGATCGGCTACAGCCTCGGCGAGTACGTCGCCGCCTGTCTGGCCGGCGTGATGTCCCTGCCGGACGCGCTGCGGCTGGTGCGGTGGCGGGCCGAGCGGATCGAGGAGTTGGCGCCCGGCGGCATGCTGGCCGTGGCGCTGACCCGGGACGAGATCGGCCCGTGGCTCGGCGCCGATCTCGACGTGGCCGCCGTGACCAGTCCCTTCCAGACCGTGCTCGGTGGCCCCCGGGCCGCGGTCGCCGACCTCGAACGCCGACTGACCGACGCCGGTGTCGTCTATCAGCGGGTCGGCGCCCACCACGGTTTCCACACCCGCACCATGGAGCCGCTCGGCGCGCGGCTCACCGCCTGGATACGCGCCAACGTGCGGCTCGCCGGGCCGCGGATCCCGTACGTCTCCAACATCACCGGCGGCTGGCTCACCGACGCCCAGGCGACCGACCCGGCGTACTGGGCCCAGCACCTGGCCCGCCCGGTCGAGCTGATGTCCGGCCTTGGCACCCTGTGGCGGGAGGTGGACCCGGTGGCGATCGAACTCGGCCCCGGCGAGGGCCTGTCCTCCTCCGCCCGCCACCACCCGGCCTGCGACCGGGCCCGGCTCGCCCGGGTCCAGCCGGGCCTGGCCCCGGCGTTCGCCGGCCGTTCGGAGACGGCCGGGCTGCTGACCTCGCTCGGTCGGCTGTGGACGGCGGGCCTCGACCTCGACTGGGCGCGCTTCACCAACGACACCCCAAGGAGTGACTCATGATCGGCGTGGTCGGTGCCGGCACCATCGGGACGGGCGTGGCGCAGAGCCTGGCCCAGGCCGAGCACAAGGTCGTCCTGGTCGACACGTCGGCCGACGCGTTGGACCGGGCGCGGGTGGAGATCGGCCGCGCGGTCCGGTTCCAGCGCCTCGTCGCGCCGAAGCTGCGCACGTACACGCCGGCCGAGGTGCTGGACCGGATCACCTTCACCCAGGAGCTCGACGAGCTCGCCACGGCGAGCGTGGTGATCGAGAACGTCTCCGAGACGTGGTCGGCCAAGGAACCGGTGTACCGGGCGCTGGACCGGATCTGCGAGCCGGGCTGCGTCTTCGTCGTCAACACCTCCTGCTTCCCGATCACCGACGTCGCCGCCCTCACCGGGCGGCCCGGACAGGTGATCGGTCTGCACTTCATGAACCCGGTGCCGCTGAAGCCGGTGGTGGAACTCATCCCCGGCTGGCACACCACCACCGCCACGATCGAGGCGGCGCGGTCCCTGCTCGCGTCGATGGGCAAGACCGCCATCACCGTGAACGACTCGCCGGGCTTCGTGTCCAACCGGGTCCTGATGCTGACCATCAACGAGGCCGCGTTCTGCCGGGCCGAGGGAATCGCCTCGGCGGAGGCGATCGACGAGCTGTTCAAACGGTGCTTCGGCCACGAGATGGGCCCGCTGGAGACGGCGGACCTGATCGGCGTGGACACCATCCTGCACAGCCTGGAGGTGCTCCACGAACGCTTCGGCGACTCGAAGTACCGGCCCTGCCCGCTGCTGCGGACCATGGTCGCCGCCGGCCTGCTCGGCCGCAAGAGCGGGGCGGGCTTCCACCACTACGGGATCACCGGCGACCGGCGGCCCGCGACCCAAGGAGCCTGAGTTGGACACCAAGATCCGCCCGGACAACAAGACCCGCATCCGGACCTTCCTCGGCACCCGCTGCCCCGCCGACCTGCGCGACGACGACGACATCTTCGAGACCGGCCTGGTGAACTCGCTGTTCGCCATGCAGCTGGTGCTCTTCGTCGAGCAGGAGTTCGCCATCGAGCTCGACAACGAGGACCTGGAGCGCGACAACTTCCGTACCGTCAACGCGATCGCCGAGCTGGTCGAGCGTCATGTCGGCTGAGACCCTGGCACCGGTCGCACCCGGGCGCCCGGACACCGCCCGGTTCCGCGAGTTCGTCGACCAGGTCGTGGCACCGCGAGCGGCCGAGATCGACCAGTCCGGGGCGGTGCCCGCCGACGTGGTACGGGCCCTGGCCGCCGAGGGCCACCTCGGTGCCGGGGTGGCCGTGGCGCACGGCGGGGCCGGCCTCGGTGCCGTACCGCTCGGCGTGCTGCACGAGGAGGTCGGCCGTGGCTGCTCGTCGGTACGCACCCTGCTGACCGTGCACGGGATGGTCGCCGGGGCGGTCGAACGCTGGGGCAGCGCCGCCCAGCGGGCCGACCTGCTGCCCCGGCTGGCCCGGGGCGAGGCGCTCGGCGCGTTCGCGCTGAGCGAGGAGTCCGCCGGCAGCGACCCGAGCACGCTGCTGACCTCGGCCGAGCCGGTGCCGGGCGGCTACCGGCTGACCGGCGTCAAGCGCTGGATCAGCATGGCGCTGGCCGCGGACGTGCTGCTGGTGTTCGCCCGCACCGGGGACGGCATCACCGCCTTCCTGGTGCCGCGGGACACCCCGGGCCTGCGGGTCGTGCCCATCGACGGGGTGCTCGGCACCCGGGGCGGGCTGATGGGCGAGGTACGCCTCGACGACTGCCGGGTGCCGTCCAGCGCGGTGCTCGGCCCGGTCGGCCGTGGCTTCATGACGGTGGTGACGACCGCGCTGGAGTTCGGCCGCTACAGCGTGGCGTCCGGCTGCGTCGGTATCGCGCAGGCCTGCCTGGACGCGTCGCTGGACCACACCGACCGTCGGTGGCAGGGCGGTGCCCTGATCCGGGACCACCAACTGATCCGCCGCCTGCTCAGCGGGATGGCCGCCGACGTGTCCGCCGCCCGGCTGCTCTGCCGCCAGGCCGGCGCGCTGCGCGAGCGCAACGACCTGGCCGCCCCGCTGGCCACCTGGACGGCCAAGTACTTCGCGGCCGCCGCCGCCAACCGGGCCGCCCGGGAGACGGTGCAGATCCACGGCGCCGCCGGCTGCGTCGACGGGCACCCGGCCGCGCGCTACTACCGGGACGCGAAGGTCATGGAAATCATCGAGGGCAGCACCCAGATCCAGGAGGTCGTCATCGCCGACCTGGTCCGCCAGGACCGGCACCGGCTGGCCGAGCTGCCCGAAGCCCTGATGTCGGTGGGGAGGTGAGCCGGTGGACACAGCTGCCGACAGCCGGCCGGTGAAGTGCGTGATCTGGGACCTCGACAACACCCTCTGGGACGGGGTGCTGCTCGAAGATCCGCAGGTCCGCCCGCGTACGGAGGTGCTCGACGCGATCCGCGCCCTCGACGAGCGGGGCATCCTGCACTCGATCGCCAGCCGCAACGACCCGGCGACCGCCCGCGCCAAGCTGGACGAGCTGGGCATCGGCGACCTGTTCCTGCATCCGCAGATCAACTGGGGCTCCAAGGCGGAGTCCGTGGCGGCGATCGCGCGGCGACTCAACCTCAACCCGGACGCGCTCGTCTTCGTCGACGACCAGGTCTTCGAACGCGAGGAGGTCAACTCCCGGCACCCGACCGTACGCTGCTTCGACGCCACCGAGGCCGCCGGACTGCCGGCGCTGCCGGCCTTCCACCCGCGCTTCGTGACCGGGGAGTCCCGGCAGCGGCGGCAGATGTACCGGGCCGACATTGACCGGGACGACGCCGCCGCCGAGTTCACCGGCACCTCCGAGGAGTTCCTGGCCACCCTGGGGATGGTGTTCACCATCGCCCCGGCCACCACCGAGGACCTGCGGCGGGCGGAGGAGCTGACCGTCCGGACCCACCAGCTCAACACCACCGGCCGGACGTACTCCTACACCGAGCTCGAAGCGTTGCAGCGCGCGGACGACCACCTGCTGCTGCTGGCCGAGCTGACCGACCGGTTCGGCTCGTACGGCAAGATCGGCCTGGCCCTGGTCGAGCTCGGCCCGACGGTGTGGCGGCTCAAGCTGCTGCTGATGTCGTGCCGGGTGATGTCGCGCGGGGTCGGCACGGTGCTGCTGAACGAGATCCAGCGGCTCGCGGCCGAGGCCGGCGTCCGGTTGCAGGCGGACTTCGTGTCCAACGACCGCAACCGGATGATGTACGTGACCTACCGGATGGGCGGGTTCCGGGAGGTGCACCGCGACGGCGACGAGGTCGTCCTGGAGGGCCCGCCCGGCGAGGCACCGGCGAGCCCGCCGTACCTGACGGTCCGGGGCGTGGCCGGCGGGGAGAACGCCGTCCGGCAGCCGGCCCGGTCGGGAGCGGGCTGATGGCCACCCCGATCCTGGCCGACAGCGTACGGCTGGCCGACGACGGCGTGCACATCCTGGACCGGCGGGTCTTCCCGGCCCGGCAGGAGTGGGTGCGGTGCGCGACGGTCGAGGACGTGGCCCGGGCGATCGAGGCGATGGTGACCCAGTCGTCCGGCCCGTACTTCGCCGCACTGTGGGCGATGGTGCTCGCCGCCCGGGAGGCCGTCGACCGCCCCGACCCGCTGGCCCACCTGCGCTGGGCGGGGGAGCGGATCATCGCGACCCGGCCCACCAACAACCACCAGCGCGAGGCGGTGCGGTCGGTGCTGGCCGGGGCCGACGGCACCGACCTGGTCGGGTCCGTGCTGGCCGCGGCGCGGGCGGGTGACCGGCGCTACCGGGCGCGCAGCCGGGAACTCGGCGAGCACACCGCGAAGCTGCTGCCGGACGCCGCCGCCGTGCTCACCCACTGCTGGGCCGACCTCTACCTGGTCGGGCTCGTCACCGCGGCGCAGGAGATGGGCAAGACCCTGACCTTCCACTGCACCGAGACCCGCCCGTACCAGCAGGGCGCCCGGCTGACCGCGCACACCCTCGCCGAGATGGGCGTCGAGACGACGGTGATCACCGACAACATGGGTGCCGCCGTGCTCGCCTCGGGCCGGATCGACGCGCTGGTCACCGCCGCCGACCGGGTCACCATGGACGGCCACGTGGTGAACAAGGTCGGCACCCTGGGGCTCGCGATCGCCGCACACGCCCACCGGGTGCCGTACCTCGCGATGGTCCACGCGCCCGACCCGCTCGCCCCGACCGCCGCCGACGTGCCGATCGAGTACCGCGCGGGCACCGAGGTGCTCTCCGCGGTCGGCGTGGTGGATCCCAGGATCCGTGGCCACTATCCCGCGTTCGACGTCACCCCACCGCGGTACGTCACCACGGTGGTCACCGACCGTGGCCCGTTCGACCCGGCCGCGCTCGCCGCCTACCACGAGGAGGGGCCGTGACCGTCGGCGTGGACCTGGTGCTGCTCGACATCGAGGGCACGCTCACCCCCACCAAACAGGTGCACTCCGTGCTGTACGACTACGCCCGGCCCCGCCTCGGTCCGTGGCTCGACGAACACGCCGACTCGCCGGCCGTCGCCGAGGTGGTCGCGCGGGTCCGGTCGTTGGCCGGGCTGGCGCCGGACGCGGGCACCGGGGACGTGCTGCGGGTGCTGCACGGTTGGATGGACGCGGACGAGAAGATCGCCCCGCTGAAGACCCTCCAGGGCCTGATCTGGCAGCGCGGCTACGCGACCGGTGAGCTGGTCACCGAGTTCTTCGCCGACGTGGCGCCCGCGCTGCGGGCCTGGCACGCGGCCGGGCTACGGCTCGCCGTCTTCTCCTCCGGTTCGGTCACCGCTCAGCTCGCCGCGTTCTCCCGGACCACTGACGGCGACGTGACCGGGCTGTTCAGCGGACACTTCGACACCGTCACCGCCGGGCCGAAGCGGGACGAGTCGTCGTACCGGGCCATCACGGCGGCGCTGGACGTCGACCCGGCGCGGGCGGTGTTCCTCACCGACGTACCGGAGGAGTCGGCCGCCGCGGCGGCGGCCGGCTGGCGCACCGTCGGCGTGGCCCGGCCGGGGGAGCCCTACCACGCGGCGGACTTCGGAGCGGCCCGGACCGTCGCCTCGTTCGACGACCTGGCGTTCGTGCCGGCCGCGCTGCTCGCCGCCGGCCGGGAACTCGCCGCCGAGGCCGCCCGGTACGCGGGGCTGGGCTGGATGCCCGGCACCTCCGGCAACCTGTCGGTGGTCCTGGACCGGGACCCGCTGCGGCTGGCCGTCACCGCGAGCGGGGTGGACAAGGGCGAGCTGACCGCGACGGACGTGGTCATGGTCGACGCGTACGGCGAGCCGGTCTCGGCCGGGGTGCCGTCGGCGGAGGCGGGCCTGCACGCCCGGATCGCGGCGGTCGCCGGCGCCGGGGCGGTGGTGCACGTGCACGCGCTGGCACCGGTGCTCGCCGCCGAGCGCTGGCCGGACGGGGTACGCCTGTCCGGTCTGGAGATGCTCAAGGGCGTCGGCCGTGGCGCGCACGACGACCCGGTCACCATCCCGGTGATCGCCAACGGGCAGGACATGGGGGCGCTCGGCGACGCCTTCGAACGCGGGTTCCGCTCCGACGTTCCGGCGCTGATCGTGGCCCGGCACGGCGTCTACGTGTGGGGCGCGGACCTGCGCCAGGCCCGGCACCGGCTCGAATGCCTGGAGTGGCTGCTCCGGTTCGCCCTCGCCACGACCAACGACGATCCGACGAAGGAGCTGTGATGACACTGCTGACCGTGTGGGCCGACGACGAGCCCGGCACGCCGCTGCGGCGCACCGAGGACGGCGAGAAGATCGCCGCCGAGCTGGGGCAGCTCGGCGTCCGGTTCGAGCGCTGGCCGGTGGTCGAGGGGCTGCCCGCCGAGCCGACCTCCGAGCAGGTCCTGGCCGCGTACGCGGAACAGGTGGCGCGGGTGGTCGACACCGAGGGGTACGTGCTGGTCGACGCCCTCTCGATGAACCCGACCGTCGACCCGGAGCGGGCGGCGCAGGCCCGGCGGAAGTTCCTCGCCGAGCACACCCACGACGACGCCGAGGACCGCTACTTCGCCCGCGGCGCCGGCGCCTTCTACCTGCACATCGAGGGCCACGTGTACGCGGTGCTGTGCGAGGCGGGCGACCTGCTCAGTGTGCCCGCCGACACCCGGCACTGGTTCGACATGGGCACCCGCCCCGACTGGGTGGCGATCCGCTTCTTCCACGAGGAGGACGGCTGGGTCGGCAACTTCACCGGCAGCCAGATCGCCGCCACGTTCCCCGACTTCGACACCCTCGTCGCGACCCGCTGACCCATGCGGGCGCGCTCGCACGGACGAAAGGACGAATCGTGTCGCTGCGCAGTTCGGCGTGGTACGCCGGCCAGGACCGCAACGCGTACATCCATCGTGCCTGGATGCGACGGGGTACGCCGGACGACGCGTTCACCGGTCGGCCGCAGATCGCGATAGCCAACACCGCCTCCGACCTCACCCCCTGCAACAGCCACCTCAACGAGGTGGCCGAGAGCGTCCGCCAGGGGGTGTGGGCCGCCGGGGGCGTACCGCTCAACCTGCCCGTGGTCTCGCTCGGCGAGACGAACATGCGGCCCACCGCGATGCTGTGGCGGAACATGGCCGCGATGGCCACCGAGGAGATGCTGCGGGCCAACCCGATCGACGGCGTCGTCCTGCTCGGCGGCTGCGACAAGACGATCCCCTCGCTGCTGATGGCCGCCGCGTCGGTGGACCTCCCGGCGGTCGTGGTGCCCGGCGGACCGATGCTCAACGGCACCTTCCGGGGCGTCCCGCTCGGCTGCGGCACCGACGTGTGGCGGCTGAGCGAGGAGGTCCGGGCCGGCACCCTGCCCGCCGCCGCGTTCCTGGAGTCCGAGTCGTCGATGATCCGCAGCCGTGGGCACTGCAACACGATGGGGACGGCGTCGACCATGGGGCTGCTCGCCGAGGCGCTCGGCATGACCCTGCCCGGCACCGCCGGCCTCCCGGCCGCGGACAGCCGGCTCCTGGCCCGGGCCCACGAGACCGGCCGGTTGGCCGTCGAGCTGGTCGGCGCCGGGCGGCGACCCAGCGAGGTGCTCACCGCGGGCTCGTTCCGCAACGCCATCGTGGCGCTGGCCGCGATCGGCGGCTCGACCAACGCGGTCGTACACCTGCTCGCGATCGCCGGTCGGCTCGGCGTGCCGCTGACGCTCGACGACTTCGACCGGATCGGCGCGGACGTGCCGCTGCTGGTCAACCTGCAACCGGCCGGCCAGTTCCTGATGGAGGACCTGCACCGGGCCGGCGGGTTGGCCGCCGTCCTCGACCAGGTCGCCGACCTGCTCGACCCGGACGCGGTCACGGTCACCGGCCGGCCGCTGGTCGAGCACCTGGCCGGCGCGGCCATCTGGGACCCCGACGTGATCTACACCCGGGACGCGCCGCTGCAGAAGCAGGCCGGGATCGCCGTGTTGCGGGGCAACCTCGCCCCCGACGGCGCCATCATCAAGCCGGCCGCGGCGTCGGAGCACCTGCTGGTCCACCGTGGCCGGGCGGTGGTGTTCGACTCGGTCGAGGAGCTGCACGCCCGCATCGACGACCCGGCGCTCGACGTCGACGCCGACTCGGTGCTGGTACTGCGCGGCTGCGGACCCCGGGGGTATCCGGGAATGCCGGAGGTGGCCAACCTGCCGCTGCCGGAGAAGCTGCTGCGGGCCGGCGTACGCGACATGGTCCGGGTCTGCGACGGCCGGATGAGCGGCACCGCCTACGGGACCGTCGTCCTGCACGTCGCCCCGGAGGCGGCGGTCGGTGGACCGTTGGCAAAGGTCCGCACCGGCGACTGGATCACGCTCGACGTGACCCGGCGCCGCCTGGACGTCGACGTGCCCGACGCCGAGTTGGCCGCGCGGGCGCCGTCGCCGGGGCTGACGGCCGCGCTCGCCCGCCCGTACCGTGGCTGGGAGCAGCTCTACGTCTCCACGGTCACCGGTGCCGACACCGGTGCCGACCTGGACTTCCTGGTCGGCGCCAGCGGCCACGACGGCGTCCGCGAGTCGTACTGACCGGCCGGTGGACCCCGCCACCCGCCGTACCCGTTCTTCTCTGCAACCGCCGTCGGCCCGCCGGCAGACTGGTTGCAACCGAAGGTCAAGCCCGAGCCGAAGGGACATCCCGTGTACGACGAGCAGACGGACGACCGCACCTACCAGGTCGTGCTGAACGACGAGGAGCAGTACTCAATCTGGCTGGCCGACCGGGAGCTTCCGTTGGGCTGGCGTGCCGAGGGCACCCGGGGCAGCCGGGAGGAGTGCCTGGCGCACATCGGTACGGTCTGGACGGACCTGCGCCCGCTGAGCCTGCGCCGGCAGATGGCCGAGCAGAGCTAGGGAGTCGCCGAACTGCGCGATCACCGTCGACGGTGATCGCGCAGTTCGTTGTCGCGGGTGTGGCGGCGGACCGGCGGCCGCCGGTCCGGTCAGATCAGGCCGGCGCGGACGCCCCGGGCCACCGCGTGGGCCCGGTTGCGCACCTGCAACCGGGCCATCAGGTCGTAGATGACGTTCTTGACGGTGTGCTCGGAGCAGGTCAACGTGTCGGCGATCGCCGCGTTGCCGTGCCCCTCGGCCATCAGCCGGAGCACCGTGGTCTGTCGCGCGGTGAGCGGCTCGACCGGCCACGCCGCCGCCGGCCGGGCCTGGACCGGTGCCGCCGGTGCCGGCTCGCCGGAGTTCGCCTCGTTGATCAGCCGAACCAGCGTCTCGTACGCGATCCGGCCGTAGCCGTGCACGGCAGAGCGTACGGCGGCGGCGAGCCGCGCCGGAGTGACCTCGGTGGACCCCACCAGCACCTGGGCGCCCGCCCGCACGGCCCGGCGTACCCCCGAGGGGGAGAACCGGTCCGCCACCACGATCAGCCGGTAGTCACCCGACCGGTACGCCGTGGGGCAGGCCTCGATCGCCTCGTCGACCGTACCGCCGGCCGCCACGACCACCGTCTCCGGCGACCGGTCCGGCTGCGCTGCGAGCGCCAGGTCGGCCCGGCGCAGCAGGGCGAGGACCCCGGCCCGGGCCCGGGTGTCACGCGCGCTGACATGCACCCGCAGCGGTTCGGTGCCGGGACGGGTGGCCGGCGTCCCGTGGTGCCGGGTCCGCCCCCCGTCCCGGGCCATTTCGCCCGGGACGGCCTCCCGGGCCGGTTCGCCGAAGGCCCGGCCGCGCTCGGTACGGAACGTCGTCGCGCGCTTCCGGTCGCCGCGTTCCGGGCCGGCCCACCGGTCGGGTACGGCGACCGGTGCCGTGCGGTGGGGTGGTGCCCAGTCGGGCGCCAACGTCGCGTTGCTGCTCATCGTGATGACTCCTTCGGGGTACGTTCTCGCCGCCGACGCACCGGGGTGACCCGGGTCACGTCGCGCTCTTCACCACCCCAGCGTCGCCAACCGCACGGGATTCGCGCATGGGGTCCGGCTCCCCACATTCGCGGCCACCCCGGTGCGTTGTGCCCGCCGTGCCGAGCAGCCAGAACACGGTGGTCGACGCCGGCCGACGGGAGCGTACGCCGGCCGGCGTCGGCAAATCCGGGGGAGCCCTACCGATGTCCCGCCGGCTCCGGTGCTGTCTCGTCCGGAATCCCGCCGGTCGCGGTCAGGCCGACAGCGCCATCGACCCGAACTCGCTCAACGCGATCCGGTCCCGCTGACCGGTCTTGGCGATGAGGCTGGCCACGTGCTTCTCCACCGTGCGCGGGGACAGGTGCAGCCGTTCGGCGATCTCGCGGTTGCCCAGGCGTTCGATCAGCAGCCGGAGGATCTCGAACTCGCGAACCGTGACGCCGATCGTGCGCAGCGCCGACGGGATCTCCTGGACCCCGCGCCGACGTTGGGCGACCGGCGCCCCGGCGCGGCGCATCAACGCCCGGCAGGCGCTCGCCACCGCCGTCACCTCAACAGTGTGGAAGTGTTCCTCGGCGGTGCGCAGCCACTCGACCGGGGTGCCCCAGTTGTCGGCGACGGCCGCCTCGCTGATCAGCCGCAGCCCCATGTGCCGGCCGGTGGCGTAGGGCGCGCCCACCCGTTCGGCCTCGGCCACCGCCTCCACCGCCTCCGCCGGCCGCCCCGCCCGGCCCGCCAGTACGGCCTTGGCGAAGAGCGCGAACTGCCGGTCCCAGCGCAGCCGGCTGACCGGTGCCGAGGTGACCGCGACGTACTCCGCGTGGTCGGCCTCCCCGTTCAGCACCCGCAGCAGCAGGTGCAGCCCGTAGCGGCCGGTGAGCTGATAGATGCTCGGGCTGCGCTCCTCCGCCGCGAGCGCCAGCGACAGCTCCTCGATCGCCCGGGGCCGGTTCTCCTCCAGCAGGGCGCACCACGCCCGGGCCAGACCGTGCACCCGAGGGGTGAGCTGCGCGAGGTCGCCGGCCCAGCGGCGTAGCTCGGCCAGGGCCGCGTCCATCTCGCGGCGCCGGCCCCGGTGGGCGCCGATGATGGCGCGCAGCAGGAGCGCGTACCGGGTGGTCTCCAGCAGCTTCAGCCGGGTGGTGACGGCGAGCACCTGGTCCAGCAGCGCCTCGGCCTCGGCGAAGTCGCCGCGCAGGATGGCGTAGAGGGCCAGGCTCGCTTCGGCCTGGTAGCGCGTGGTCACCGCACCGACCTGCGACGCCTCCAGCCGTACCTGCTCCAGCCGGTCGACGTTGCCGTCCCGTAGGGCGTCGTCGTTGCCGAGCCGGATCAGGGCGTGGATCTCCTCCAGCCGCAGGCCGTGCCGTACGGCCAGCTCGCGGGCCCGCTCCAGGCAGGCGGTGGCCTCGTCCGGGTCGCGCCCCCGGCTGAGCGCGCCGAGCAGTTGCCACGCCTGGCAGGCGACCACCGGCAGCGGTGCCGCCTCGGCCACCGCCGCCGCGCGCCGGGCCAACGACTCGGCGGTACGGACCTGGCCCGGACCGGCCACGTCCAGCATCAGGTGGGCGGCGACGGCGTCGACGGGCGCGACGTCCTCGTCGGCGGCGTCCGGCCCGAGCAGCCGCCGGGCGGTCTCCACCTGGGCCAGCCCGTCGGCGGAGTGGCCGGCGACGGCGGCGGCCCAGGCGAGGCGGGTGTGCAGCTTGGCCCGGGCACGGCGGTCCAGCACGCCGCTGATCCGGTCCAGTTCGCCGGCCGCCGCGACCGCCCGCTCGACCTGGCCCGCCTCGGCCAGCGCGTAGAGCAGCGTGGCGAAGGCGTCGGCGCAGTCCTGCGCGTCGTCGTCCTGGGTGAGCAGGCCGGTCGCCTTGTCCAGCAGGGTCACCGCGGAGTTCGCCGCGCCCTGGGCGAGGGCCCGCCGGCCGGCCTCGGCGAACAGCCGCCCGGCGCTGGACCGGTCACCCGAGGTCAGGCGCAGGCTGGCCGCGATCTGGCACCACTCGCCGGGCAGGCCGGGATAGCACTGCTCGACCGCGTCCGCCACCTGCCGGGTCAGCCGGCTGCGTTCCGCCGGGTGGAGCAGCGTCTGCAACGCCTCCGCGATGAGCGGGTGCTGGAAGGCGTACCAGCCGGAGATCTCCTCGTCCGGCGCGACGAGCTGGGTGGTCAGCTCGGCGTGCAGGTAGCTCAGCAGCTCGCGGTCGCCCAACCCGGTGGCGGTCTGGACCACGGCGAGCGGGAAGCGGCGGCCCAGCACGGCGGCGACCGACAGCAGCTCCCGCCCCGGCGCGCCGAGCTTGGCCAGCCGCCCCGCCACGCTGCGCGCCAGCGTGGTCGACACGGTCGTCTGTACCTTGCCGGTGACCCGCCAGCCGTCGGCCTCGGCGACCAGCAGCCCGCTGCTGAGCATGCCGCTCAACAGCTCCTCGACCAGTAGCGGAATGCCCCCGGTGTGGGCGCAGAGGTGCTCGGCGACCTGCTCCGGCACGGCCGCGGCGGCACCGCCGAGGCACGCGCCGGCCAGCCGGCGTACCTCGTCGTCGGCGAGCCGGTTCAGCTCGATCAGGGTGGCCGAGCGCCGTTGGGCCGCCGAGCGGACCAGGTCCAGGGCGGGGCAGGGCTCGGTACGGACCGTGCCGAGGAGCATCGTGGGCTGCCGGTCGAGGTTGTCCACGAGGTACTCGACCACGGCCAGGGTCTCCGCGTCGGCGTCCTGCAGATCGTCGAAGATCATCAGGCAGCCGCGTCCCCGGCCGACCAGGGCGGCCAGCCTCAGCACCGCCTCGGCGAGGACGACCAGGGAGGCGCTGGCCTCGCCCGGCGGGGGCGGGCCCCAGTCCGGGATCAACCGCGCGAGAACCGGCCGGTACGGGCCCAGGGCCTCGATGTCGACCGTGTCGCCGGCACGCAGCAGGGACATCAGCGCCTCGGCCAGCGACCGGAACGGCACCATCGGGCCGACCGAGCTGCCCCGGCCGCGCAGGATGCTCATGTCGGCGGCGAATCCGAGGTCGGCCGCGGCGGCGGCCAGCCGGGACTTCCCGATGCCGCCCTCACCGACCAGGAACACGGCCCCGGCCGTGCCGGATCTCGCCGCGTGCAGGGCCTGCTCGACCGTACGGAGCTCGTCATCTCGGCCCACCAGGAGCGATGCGCGGGTCCGCATGTCCGCAGACGATACCGGGCGTGACCACGTGGGTCTATCCGCGTCGACCGATGCCTAGCCGGTCACGCGCTCGGGGAGGCCATGCGGGCATGGCCTCCCCGAGCAGTCGGCGCGTCAGCTGGAGCGCCGAAGGACTCCTGAGCGCGACTAGTCGTTCCCCCCGCAGCATCCGGTGTCGGTGATGCCGATCAGCTCCTGGGCCGCGGTGCCCAGGCCGGTCGCCGGCGCCTCCGGCGCGACGACCACCCCGGCCAGCAGGGCCGCACCCAGCGCGAACGAGGCCGCGGCCGGCGCCAGCCGGTTGGTGCCACGGGTACGGGTAGAAGCGTCGTCGCCGGCCGTGAAAGTCTTGTTGTCTGCCTTGGACATTGTTCCTCCTCTTTCAACTTTCTCTGGTGGTGTGGACGGGTGTGTCGGCTGTGGCTCATCGGGTGAACTGAGCCAGCGCCTCAGCGGGCTTTCGTGGCGTGGGTTGCAGCAGCAGGATCGAGGGCACCCGTTCGGCGAAGCCGAGCCGGAGCAGCCCGTATCCGATACCCGCGAGTCCGTTGAGCAGCCCGGGGGTCGCGATGCCACCGGGCGTCCCGCAGTAGGGGGCGTGCTGGTTGACGGCGGCCAGGATCTGCCCGGCCCGGCGCCGCCGTACCTGCCGCGCGGTCCGGCCCCGGACGGCCGCCTCCGCCACGATCAGCGCCTCGGCGATGCCGAGCTCACCGTGGCAGAGACTGAGGTCGCGCAGCACCGGACGGTCGGCGAGCCGCGGCAGGACCGACCGGACCGTGGGGTCGCCGGCCAGTCCGGTGCGCGCCAGCAGCAGACCGGCGGCCCCCGAGCACCAGCCGTACGACCTGTCGGCGATCGCGTCGGCCGGGGCGCCGGCCCGGGCGACCGCGTGCCGCGCCGCCCGCGCGTACCGCGGGTCGGCCCCGGACTCGGCGAACCGGGCCAACGCCCAGCCGACGCCGGCCGGCCCGGTGGCGAAGCCCGGCAGCACCGGTTCGCCGTCCTCCGCGCACCGGCCGTCGGTCCGCTCGACCAGCTCCACCAGGCGGTCGGCACACGCCTCGGCCAGCCGGGCCGCCGCGGTCGAGCCGAGTTCGTCGCGGACCGCGGCCATCGCGGCGAGGCAGCCGGCACGACCCGTCGTCCAGCCGGGCGACGCTGGGGCGGGGGCCGCGGTGGCGGAGAGCTCGACTGCCGTCTCGGCCCACTCGCCCAGCGTCGCGTCGCCGAGCAGGGTGGACAGCCGGGCCAGGCCGTAGGCGATCCCGCCCAGCCCGGTGGTCCCGCCGCAGCCGATGGCGGAGAGCAGGTCCGGGCGGCCGCCGAGCACGGCCCACAGCGTCGGTACCGGCCCGACCGCGCGCCGGGCCACCTCGGCGTACCGGGCGATGCCGGTCAGCTCGGCGAGCTGGGCCAGGAACAACGCCACACCGAGGTAACCGTCGCCCAGGCTGGCGCCCATCGGCAGCACCATCCACCGGGTGTCCTCCACCACCTGCAGGCCGATCCAGTTCACCCGGCCGCCGCGCCCGTCCGCCTCCCGCTGGGTCATGCCCCGGGCGACGATCTGGTCGGCCAGCCCGCAGGCGGCGGCGAGGAGCCGGCCGGGCTCGGCGTCCACGACGGTCGACGGGCCCGGCAGCGCCGGCCCGCCCCGGTGCCCGCCGACCGGGCGTCGGGCGGCCAGGCTGGCGGAGATGATCCACTCCTGGTCACCCCGGTCGACCTCGTCCATCGCCTCGACGGTCGAGACCGCGCCGGCCAGGCCGCTGCGGTCGAGCAGATCCGGCATCCGCTCGCCGGTGGCGGCCCAGACGTCCCGGGTCCCCGGGTGGCTGGTCAGTAGCGGGATGTCGCCGGAACGCAGGTCGGCGATCTCGTACGGGGCCAGCGCGTGCCAGAGCGGATGGTGGGCGGACGCCTCCCGGAGCGTACTCAGGGCCTTGTCCCAGTCGTCGACGTCACCCAGCAGATCCGGCCCGGTGGACTCGTCCAGCAGCCGGGCGTACCCGCCACTGCGCCGGGCCACCACCCGGATCTCGACGTCGCGGCACTCCTGGAGGAGCTCGGTGAACGCGGCCCGGTCCCGGACGATCGCGTCGTACCCGAGCCGGAAGCCGGCCAGCACGGCCGCCTCGTGGTCGGCCGAGTCCAGCAGCTCCGCGCCCACGTACGGGCGGTTCCGGGCGCCGGGGAAGGGCGCCGCCCGCCGTACCAGCCGGGTCGTGTCGGTCGCCGGGGGATCCCAGTCCAGCACCCCGTCGGGGCGCGTCTCGCCCGGGTCGCCACCCATCCCGGAGTAGTCGAGCGTGCCGTACTCGCCGACGGTCAGGTACGGCAGCAGCCCGGTACGCCGTACCGAGGCGGCCAGCGCCGCGGCGGCCGGGTCGGCGGTGACGGTGTGCCCCGCCGGCAGCAGCGGGTGGAACAGCGTCTCGACGTCGATCAGGACCGGCTGGTCGGCGCTGGCGATGAGGTTCTCGCAGTGGATGTCGATCGCGCGGGTCGCGTACAGCGCGGCGAGCAGCACCCCCTCGCGGCGGTAGAAGTCCGCCGCCTGCCCGGCGTGGTCCAGCGGCCGGTGCGCGACGAACTCGACCCAGCCGTACCCGGGTCGGGCCAGCACGGCCGGGGTGCGGAGCCGGACGTCGGGCACCCGCTCGTTGAGCCAGTCGACCACCGCGCCGAACCGGGCCAGCGCCTGCGGGCTGCGCGGCCGGTAGATCACCTGGCGACCGTCGGCGAACTCGACGACCGACACCGTCCGGCCCCGCCGGTGCGGGTCGCCCAGACCGGGCCGCACCGCGACGACCGGTCCCGGGTCCACCCCGCCGAGCAACGCGCCGACGATCGCCGTGCGGTCGGCCCCGAACCGGGCCAGCAGCTCCACGGCGGCCTCGGTGGCGTGCTGGCTGGCCGTGCCGAGCAGCCGGGCGAGCACGGGGTACCTCCCGACCAGCGCGACCAGCCCGGGTCGGGCCGACAACCGGGCGATGAAGTCGGCGAAGCGCTGCCGGCCGTCGGCGCCGACCAGGTCCCCGTCGGTCCGGGCCATCTCCAGTTCGCGCACGATGGCGCGCGCCGCGATCCGGGCCAGTCGCCGGGCCAGCACGGCGGTGAAACTCTCCGTCAGGGCGCGCAGCTCGACCTGGTTCGGGGCCAGGTGGCGGCGGGCCGCCGCGGCCAGCAGCTCCTCGGCGCCGGCCAGGAACGGTCGCAGCGGTACGGAGAACGCGTCCGGCCACTCGTCGGCGGCCGGCGGCGGGCCGGCCGGATGTGCCGCCGCGGCGGCGACGGCCTGCTCGACGACGTCGACCCAGCCCGGCCGCGACGAGTCCGCGCCGTCCACGAGCGGGCCGTCCGCCTGCGCCTGCGCCCTCGCCCACCACCGTGGGCCGAGTACGTCGGTGGCGGAACTCTCTCCCGCGGGTGTCGATAGAAGACTCACCCTCCGTAAGTTGCCACACCGTCATCGCCGGGTCATGGGTAGAGGACACCCACATTTTCTCGGCCCGCACCCAGACCCGGATCCGTGATGGGTGCCCGACACCGCCGGTACCGCGCGGGTCCCTGGTACGCCGCGTCGCCGGACCCCCCGCCGAAGGCGACTCGCCCGGCCCGAGGCGGCCCGTCCGCGCCGGTCCGTCGGGTGCCCGGCCCGGAATTGGCGTGCGTCCTACCCATGTGCGCGCCCCTGGCTCCGTACTTCGATGTCGACAGTGCGACGAGGAGGTCCGAGATGGGTGAACCCGTAAGCGTCAACGTTGTCGCGCTGGATCCCGTGCTGGAGGCCGGCACGACCAGCGCCCTGTTCAGTTGCCCGGACATCACCGTGGTGGTGCCGGGCGAGCCGGCCTGGGTAACCGTCGTGATCGTCGACGATGTCAGCGACGAGATCCTCGACCTGGTGCGGGCCACCCGTGCGAAACCCCACCGGCCCGAGGTGGTCCTCGTCGCCGCCGAGCTGGCGGCGGCCGCGGCGCTGCACGCCATCGCGGCCGGGGCGCGGGGCCTGCTCCGCCGCCGCGACGCCAGCCCGGACCGGCTGGTCCACGCGGTGCTCGCCGCCGCGAGCGGCGACTGTATCGTGCCGCCCGACATGCTCGACGGCCTGCTGGAGCACGGCGCCGTCGCCCGGGACCCGGCGCTGGCGGCCGTCCTGACCGAGCGGGAACGCGCGGTGCTGCGCATGGTCGCCGAGGGCCACGAGACCGGCGACATCGCCCGGGCGCTGTGCTATTCGCCCCGCACCGTGACGAGCGTCCTGCACGACATCACGCACCGGTACCGGCTGCGTAACCGCGCCCACGCCGTGGCGTACGCGCTGCGGGCCGGCCTGCTGTGACCTCGCGCGCCACCGCCGGTCCGGCCCCCGCTCAGGACGAGGCCGCCACGTCCGCGGGTGCCGCCGACCGGAGGCACACGCGGACGGGAAGAACCGGCAGCGGTGGCCGCGAGCCAGCCGTGCCACCGCTTCCCTGTCCGGTCGGGGCGGCGACCAGACAGGCTGAGTCCGTCGGGGAGACGTCGACCGCGGACGTCCACGCGAGACCGGCGGGCCACCGGCCGCCGCGCGGCCCGGAGACCGGGGAGGTTCCGATGTCCACGCGCCAACACCTGATCTCGATCGACGATCTCACGGACGACGACCTGCGCTGGATCGTGCGGCGGGGCGTCGAGTACGCGTCCGGACGGCACCCGGACGCCCGACCCCTGCGCGGCGCCGTGGTCGGCGTCCTGTTCCGCAAGACGTCCACCCGGACCAGGACGGCCTTCTCCGCGGGCGCGCTGCGCCTCGGCGCCCACCTGATCACGTACGGTCCCGCCGACCTGCAGGAGAACACCGGCGAGACGGTCGAGGACACCGGCGCGGTGCTGTCGCGCATGCTCGACGTCCTGGTCGCCCGGACCGCCGGCCCCGAGTCGGAGCTGCGGGCGTACGCCGCCCAGCAGCGGATGGCGGTGGTCAACGCGATGAGCGCGGCCGAGCACCCCACCCAGGCACTGACCGACCTGACCACGCTGGCCCAGCACTTCCCGACGATCGACGGCCTGCGGGTGCTGTACGTGGGGGAGGGCAACAACACCGCCTCGGCGCTGTCCCTCGCGCTGGCCCGGTACCCGGGCACCGAGCTGCACCTGCGTACGCCACCCGGCTACGGCGTCGAGCCGCGCTTCCTCGACCGGGCCGAGGTGGCCGCGAAGCGTACCGGGGCGAGGATCGAGCAGCGCCACGACATGTCGGCGCTGCCCGAGGTGGACGTCGTCTACACGACCCGGTGGCAGACCACCGGCACGACGAAGCCGACGGCCGACTGGCGTACGGCGTTCGCGCCGTTCCGGGTCGACGGCGCCGTAATGGACCGCTGCGGGGCGACCGTGTTCCTGCACGACCTGCCGGCGCACCGCGGTGAGGAGGTCACGGCGGACGTGCTGGACGGCCCGGCCAGCGTCGCCTTCCAGCAGGCGGAGAACAAGTACCACAGCGCCCGTGCCGTGCTGGAGTGGTGCGCCGGCCAGAGCCCGATCGGCGGCGCGTGATGGCGCACCGAAGCGGGCGCAACGCCCTGTACCTGGCCGGCGGGGTGTCCTCCGTCGGCACCCAGATGACGATGCTGGCGTTGCCGTGGCTGGTGCTGGAGAGCACCGGGTCGGCGGCCCGGACGGGCCTGGTCTTCGCCGTGCAGATCCTGCCGATCGCGCTGCTCGGGTTCCTGGGCGGCACCGTCATCCAGCGGCTCGGCGCGCGTCGGACGATGCTCGTCGCCGACATCGCCCGGGCCCCGATCGTGGCCCTCGTCCCGGTGCTGCACGCCGCCGACGCGCTCAGCCTGGGCGCCCTGCTGGCGTTGGTCGCCCTCATCGGGGTGTTCGGGGTGCCGTACGCCGCGTCGCAGCGGGTGCTCGCGGTCGCCCTGACCGGCGACGACCCGCACGCGCTCACCCGGGCCAACAGCGTCCTGGACGGCATCTACGGGGTCTCCGCGTTCGGCGGTCCCGCCATCGCGGGAGCCCTGATCGCGCTCTTCGGACCGGCCCAGGTGCTCTGGCTGGACGCGTTCTCGTTCGCGCTGTCCGCGCTGGTGCTGCTGGCGTTCGTGCCGCGGGTCGGCCGGTCCGCGCCGGCCCGGGGTGGCCCGCGCGGGGTGCTGGCCGGGCTGCGTCACCTGCGTGCCGACCGGTTCCTGGCCCAGACGGTGCTCTCCACGCTGATGTACGGGTTCCTGCTCCGGGTTCTGGCGGTCGCCCTGCCGCTGCTCGCCTTCGTCAGCTTCGACGGGAACGCCCGGCTGGGCGGCCTGCTGGTCGCCGCCGAAGGCGCCGGCGCGCTGCTCGGTTCGCTCGGGGTCTTCGTGGTGGCCGGCCGGGTGCCGGCGCCTCGGCTGGCCGGCGTCGCCATGATCGCCGTCGCGCTGCCGCTGTGGCTGCTGCCGCTGCCCCTCCCGCCCGCCGGGCTGGTGGCGGCGGTTGCCGTCTCGGCCGCGGCCGTGTCGGTGTCCAACGCCCCGTACATGACGATCCTGGGCACTCGGGTCCCGGCCGAGTTGCTGCCCAAGGTGCTCCAGGCGGTCATGACGATCAGCAACATCGCCGGACCGCTGGGCTTCCTGTGCGCCGGCCTCCTGATGCAGGGGGTCGGGATCCGGGCGAGCCTGGTCGTCGTCGCGGCCTGCGCCACCCTCGCCACGCTCAACTTCCTGATCGCGCTGGCCCGGATGGACCGGGTCGGCGTCCCGCCCGCCCCGCAGAAGGTGTTCAGCAATGCCTGATGACGTGCTATTGACCGGCGGCTGGCGGTTGTGGCCGCAGTTCGCCCTGCGCGGGCCGGGGTTTCCGGCCGACGGCGTACTGCGGTTGGCCCCGGAGGGGCTCGCGCCGGCCGCGGACAAGGTCCCGGACGCGCTCTCCGGCCCGGAGTGGGACGAGTTCGCGCGGTGCTTCGAGGCGGCGGCGGTGCGTACCGCCGGGACCCTCCAGGAGATCGCCGGCAGGCCGGACTTCCGGGCCGCGGTGGGATGGCAGAACCGGGCCGTCCTCGGCTCCGGGATCGCGCCCTTCCTGTCCTGGGTGCCCACGGCCACCGGCCGGACCAGCATGCCGCGGCAGCGCGAGGAACTCGTCGCGCACTACTGGCAGCGATTCTGCGTCAAGAACGACACCATCGGCTTCTTCGGCCCGGTCGGCTGGGGGCGCTTCGACCCGGCCCGGCGCGGCGTGGCGGTCGACCCCGGCGACCGCCTGGTCGCCGAGTCGGAGGTGTACCTGTCCAGTTGGGCGGTGGACGCGCTGGCCCGGCAGATCGGCGCCGACCCGGGGCTGCGGCGGTGGCTGCCGCCGCTCCGGGTGCCGTTCGCCCGGGTCGCGGACGGTCGGGTGTCGTTGCCGGGCCGCCCGGTGCAGGCCGTCGCACCGCACCTACGCCGGATCCTCGAACTGTGCGACGGTACGCGGCAACCGGGGGAGATCGCCGAGGCGGTCGACCGGCCCCTGCCGGAGGTGCTGCGTGCCCTCCAGACCATGGTGGAGCAGCGCTGGATCGTCTGGCGGCTCGACGTGCCCTCCGGTACCCATCCGGACCGTGAGCTGCGTGCCCTGTTGGAGCGGATACCGGACCCGGCGGTGCGGCAGCCTGGCCTGGCGAAGCTGGCCGTTCTCGAACGCGGACGCGAGCGACTGCGGTCGTCCGTCGCCGAGCCCGACGCGCTCGTCGCCGCCCTGGCCGGGCTGGAGGCGTCGTTCGTCGAGCTGACCCGGGTCGCGGCACAGCGCGAGAAGGGCGCCCGGACCGCACCGTGCCGGGCGGTGGCCTACTCCGACTCGCGCCGCGCCGCGACCGTCCGGGCCGGCACCGCCGTGCTCGACGCGCTGGCGCCGCTGGGAATGTGCCTCACCGCCGCCCGCTGGCTGACGAACCGGATCGCCGAGGCCGCCGAGGCGCGGATCGGCGCCGCGTACCGGGAGCTGCGCGACCAACGGTCGACTGTGGACCTGGCGACCCTCTGGATGCGCTGCCAGCCGACGCCGTATCCCGGTGCCGCCGCTGACGCCGACCGGATCCAGACGGAGCTGCGGCGGCGGTGGGAACGGATCGTTGACGCCCCGCCGGGCGCCCGCCGGGTGCGGCTCTCCGCCGCCGGGATCGCCGACGCGGTACGCGACGCGTTCGACGAGCCGGCGCGCGGCTGGAACCTCGCCCGGTACGTCAGCCCCGACGTCTTCGTCGTCGCCGACGACCCCGAGGCGGTCCGGCGCGGCGACTGCACCATCGTGCTCGGCGAGCTGCACGTGGCGACGAACACCCTCGACCAGTCGCTGTTCGTGTCGCAGCACCCCGCCGCCCGGGAACTGCTCGACGAGACGGACCGGGACTTTCCCGGCCCGCGGGTGCTGCCCATGCTGCCGAAGGAGACCCCGCAACTGCGGTGGTCGGCCCGCAACCGACCCGCCCTCGACCGGCCGCGGGACCACCTCGTCGCCGTGGTGGGGCACAGCGCCGATCCGCGCCGCCCGCGTACGGTGCTCGGCGCCGACGTACTGGTCGAGGAGCGGGACGGCCGCCTGGTGCTGGTGCTGCCGGACGGGGCCGTGTTCGGGCTGCTGGACGTGTTCGGCTACGCCCTGACCAACCAGGTCATCAACCGCTTCGCGCTGCGCTCGGCCGGCGACCACTCGCCCCGGGTGACCGTGGACCGGATGGTGGTGGCCCGGGAGTCGTGGCGGTTCGCCGCCGAGGCCCTGGACTTCGCGACGGAGAAGGTCGAGGCCCGGCGGTACGTGCGGGCCCGCCGGTGGCGTGACGCGCACGACCTGCCCCGCTTCGTCTTCGTGGTCTCCCCGGCCGAGCCGCGACCGTTCTACGTGGACTTCGACAGCCCGGTCTACGTGAACATCCTCGCCAAGGCCGCCCGCCGGCTGCACCGCTCCGACCCGGCGGCCCGACTGACCGTCACCGAGATGCTACCCACCCCCGAGCAGACCTGGCTGACCGATCACCGGGGGGCCGGATATGGCTGCGAGCTGCGCCTCGTCGCCGTCGACCAGACCACGGGGGAGTCCGCATGATCAGCACGTTCGTCGCCGACCTGCGCTCGCACGACGGCCCCGCGATCGTGACCGGCGACCGGACGCTCAGCTACCCCGAGCTGGTGGCGCGCGTCGAGCGGCTCGCCGGGCGGCTCGCCGGCAGCGGGGTGGGGCCGGAGCGGGTCTGCGTGGTGGCGCTGGAACGCGGACCCGAGGCGGTCATCGCGATCGCCGCGGTGCTGCGGGCCGGCGGCGCGTTCCTGGCCGTGGACGTCGACCTGCCCGACCAGCGGATCGCCTCGCTCGTCGCCGGCGCCGACACCCTGCTCACCACGGCGGCGCTGGCGCAGCGGTTCGCCACGCTCGGCGTACCGGGGTCACCCGTCCTGCTCGACGAGCCCGGCCCCACGGCCCCGCTGCCGCCCGGCGTCGCGCCACGGTCGCTGGCCTACGTCGGCCACACCTCCGGCTCGACCGGCACACCGAACGCGGTGCTGATCGAGCACCGCTGGCTGCACGACTACCTGCGGTTCGTCGCCCGCGACCACCGGCTCGGGCCGGACACGGTGGCGGTGCAGCTCGCGCCGCTCGGTTTCGACGCCTCGATCCGGGACATCTTCGCGCCGCTGGTGGCCGGCGGCCGCCTGGTGATGCTGCCCCGCGCGACGCTGCTGCGGCCGGACGAGTTCTTCGCCGCTCTGGAGCGGTTCGAGGTCAACACGATGCTCAGCGTCACGCCGTCGTTCCTCACCTTCCTGGCGCGCCACGACGACGCCGCGCGGCGGCTACGCGGACTGCGGCTGGTCGGCACCACCGGCGAGTCGCTGCGGCCGTTCCTCGCCTCGGGCGGCCGGCGGCTGTTCGCCGGCCGGCTGGTCAACCAGTACGGCCCGACCGAGTGCACGATGACCGCGGCCCGGTTCCCGGTGCCGGCGCAGCCGGACACCGGCGTCGACCTCATCGGCACCACCATCGACGGCGTGGCGGTACGACTGCTCGACGGCGACCTGCGGCCGGTCCCGGACGGGCAGAGCGGCGAGATCTGCATCGCCAGCCCGGGGTTGGCCCGTGGCTACGGGGGCCGCCCGGCGCTGACCGCCGAGCGGTTCGTGCCGGATCCGTTCGGCACCCCGGGGGCGCGCCTCTACCGCACCGGCGACCTGGCCCGGCGACACCCGGACGGCAACCTGGAGTACCTCGGCCGGGCCGACCGGCAGATCAAGATCAGGGGTTACCGGGTGGACCCCGCCGAGGTCGAGGGCGTGCTGCTGGCCCATCCCGCGGTGACCGGCGCGGCGGTCACCGCGGCGACCGACGAGCGGGCCCGGACGTACCTCGTCGCCCACCTCACCGGCGACCTGGCCGAGGTCGGGGACGCCGTGCTGCGCGCGTACCTGGCGCGGACGCTGCCGCCGCACATGCTGCCCCGCCGGTTCGCCCGACTGAGCCGGTTCCCGACCACCCGTACCGGCAAGATCGACCGCCGCGCCCTCACCGCCGGCGCCCTCCGCTGACCCGTCGGCCGGCCCAGCCCGTCGCCGGATCAGGGCACGAGCCCCAGCCCCTTCGACCTAAGGACCGAGAATGACCATCATCGACGGCACGACGCTCGCCGGCACCGACCTCCGGGAGCTGATCACCTCGATCTACCGCGAGACGCTCGCTGACGGCGGACTCGACGCGGACAGCGACTTCTTCGAGGCCGGCGGGGACTCGCTGGCCGCGTTCCAGATCACCGCGGGCATCGAGGCGGCGCTCGGGGTGGAGGTCCCGGTGGCGTTGGTGTTCTCCTACCCGACACCGGCGGAACTCGCCGAGGTCGTCAGCGCGGACGCGGCATCGGGGGTCTGACGCCATGCCCGGCACGAACGGCGCCGACCGCGCCGGGGACCCCGCCCTGCGACTGGGTGGACGGTGGCGGCTGTGGGACCAGTTCAGCCTGCGCGGGGCGGGATTCCCCGCCGACGGCGTACTGCGCCTGGTGGACGACGAGCTGGCCCTGGCCGCCGACCGGATCGGCCTTCCGCCCGGCTCCCCGAGGTCGGCGGGTGCTGCTCCGGCCGCCTCCGCGGCGGAGTGGAAGGCGTTCGAGGAGTCGTTCGCCGCCTCCGCGGTCAAGAGCGCCCTGACCCTCCAGTCGGCCGCGGCGACGCCCGAGTTCCGTACGGCGGTGGCGTGGCAGAACCGGGTCGTGCTCGGTCGCGCCGTCCAGCCGTACCTGTCGTGGCGGCCCACCGCCGCCCGCACCAGCCAGGTACGCCAGCGGGAGGAACTCGTCGCGCACTACTGGCAGCGGCTGTGCGTCAAGAACGACACCATCGGGTTCTTCGGCCCGGTCGGCTGGGGCCGGTACGACCCGACGGTGCCGGGGCTGGCGGTCGACCCCGGCCGGGGCCTCGTCGCCGAGACCACCGTCTACTTCGCCAGCTGGGCGATCGACGGCCTGGCCCGCAGCATCGGCGCCGACCCGGTGCTCGCCGGCTGGGTCGCGCCGCGGCGCGTGCCGTTCGTCCGGGTCGACGGGCGGACGGTGTCGCTGCCCGGCCGGCCGGCGCAGCAGCTCACGCCCGAGCTGTCCGAGGTCCTCGACCGTTGCGACGGCACCCGACCTGCGCTGCGGATCGGCCAGGAACTCGGTCACGACGTCACCGAGGCGCTCACCGAGCTGGTACGGCGCCGCCTCGTGGTGTGGCGGCTGGACATCCCCGCCGACGCCTACCCGGAGCGCCACCTCCGGGCGTGGCTGGCCACCGTCGAGGATCCGGCCGCCCGGCAGCGGGGCCTGGACAAGCTGGCCGTGCTGGAACACCACCGGGAGCGGGTCCGCGAGGCCACCCGACCGGGCGAGCTGTCGGCGGCGATGGCCGCGTTGGAGGACGACTTCGTGGCGCTGACCGAGACGGCCGCCACCCGCGAGAAGGGCGCGACGACCGCGCCCGGCCGGGCGTTGGTCTACTCGGACTGCCGGCGGGCCGCGTCGGTCCGGGTCGGCCCGGAGGTCCTGTCCGCGCTGGCCCCGCTCGACCCGCTGCTGACCAGCGCCACCTGGCTCACCTCCGCCCTGGCCGAGCGGGTGATGGCCCGGGCCCGGCGGGTCTTCGACCGGCTGGCCGGGCCGGTCGACCTGGCCACCTTCTGGTTCGCCTGCATGCCGATCCTGCACGGCGAGGCCGTCTCGGACGTCACCGAGTTGCAGGCCGAGTTCTGGGCGCGCTGGGTCCGGCTGCTCCGGATCGACGACGGGGCCCGGCGGGTCGTCCTGTCCCTGGCCGACCTCGCCGACCGGGTACGCGAGGTCTTCGACGCGCCCGGCGGCGGCTGGCCGACGGCGCGTTACCTCAGCCCGGACGTCATGATCGCGGCGACCGACGCCGAGGCGGTCGGGCGTGGCGAGTTCGAGCTGGTCCTCGGGGAGCTGCACGTCGCCATCAACACCCTGGGCGCCTCGCTCTATCTCAACCAGCACCCGAACCCGGCCGAGCTGGTCGAACTGACGGACCGGGATTATCCGGAACCGCGGCTCATGCCGTTGATCTCCAAGGAGAACAGGTCCCGGCTCTCCACCCGGATCCGCTACAGCCTCGCCCGGCCGGAGGACTACTACGTCGCGCTGGTGGACTTCACCGCGGACCCGCACCGGCCGCGTACGGTCAACAGCGCCGACGTCAGCGTGCGGGCGCACGGGGAGCGGCTGGTGGCCGTGCTGCCCGACGGGGCGGAGTTCGACGTGGTCGACGTCTTCTCGCACGTCCTGACCTCGCTCGTGCTGGATCGCTGGCGGATCCTGCCCGAGCGCGACCACACGCCGCGGGTGACGGTGGACAAGCTGGTGCTGGCCCGGGAGACCTGGCGCTTCGCCGCCGACCAGCTGGCCTTCGCCGAGGAGAAGACCGAGGCCCGCAGGTTCGTCCGGGCCCGGCGGTGGGCCACGACCCACCAACTGCCGAGGTACGTCTTCGTGACCTCACCTGCCGAGCCGCGGCCGCTGTTCGTCGACTTCGACAGCCCGGTGTACGTGAACCTGCTGGCCAAGGCGGCGCGCCGGCTGGTCCGCAAGGATCCGGGCGCGCGGCTGACCGTCACGGAGATGCTGCCCACCCCGGAACAGACCTGGCTCACCGACGACCGGGGCGACCGCTACACCTCGGAGCTTCGCTTCGTCGCGTTCGACACCGGACGTGACGAACCGGAATCCTGAGCCTGCGCCCGGGGCGGTCCGTCGACGGGCCGCCCCGCCGGCGTTACCGCCCCGCCTTCCGCGCTCGTTGGCGCGCGGCCTCGTACAACACCACCGTCGCGGCCGAAGCCGCGTTCAGGGAGCTGGCAGCGCCGGTGATCGGGATCCGTACCATGCGGTCGCAGGACTCCCGCCACGCGGCGCTGAGGCCGTGCGTCTCGTTCCCCACCGCGATGATCTTCGGCCCGGAGAGGTCGTGCTCGGCGACGTCCACGTCCCCGTGTTCATCGGTGCCGACGATCTCGACGGCTGTCCCCCCGGCGCGCAGCGAGCCGGCCCAGTCCGTCACCTCGCGATGGCTCGGCACCCGCACCACGGGGACGGCGAACAACGATCCGGTGCTGGCCCGTACCGCCTTCGGGTCGTAGGGGTCGGCCGCATGCCCGGTAATGATCACGCCAGACGCGCCGAAGGCGTCCGCCGATCGGACGAGCGTGCCGATGTTGCCCGGAGTGGTCGGCCGGTCGAAGACCATCACCAGCAGGTCAGCCGTACGAGGTATCCGCTGCAACCGGTCCTCGGGCAGTCCGACCACCGCGAGCAGCTCGGGTGATTCCTCGTCCTTGCCACCCAGCTCGCGTAACAGCTCCGGCGCCACCACCACCCGGCCGGCGCCGCCGACGCGATCGAGGATGCCACGACTCCAGCGGGAGAGGCTCTGCCCGTCGGGGTAGAGCAGCGCGCGGATCTCCCAACCGTGCTCGACCGCGAGGGTGATGGGCCGAACGCCCTGGACCACGAACTCGCCCGCGCGTTGGCGCTTGGTGCGGTTGGTCAGCAACGCCTGCCACTGCTGGAAGGTCGCGTTCCGCGTGGTGATCTTCAGTGTTCTCGCCACGGTGCCCGGTAGCCTCCTCGACGCGCTCACCACCTGGCCGGCCCAGGGATGCCAAGCGGCATTGCGCTCCGGCCCGACATTACAGAGCCTGTGCGGGCCGACGACCGCCGGCCGGATTCGGGGGCGGCGGCGGGGCCGGCCCTCCGGCCGTCGGGGCGTTCAGATGAGGCCGCTCCGGAGGGCAGGAGGCTCGCGTCGGCCAGGACGGTCCTGGGGTAGGGCCTGCACCACCGGTAACCCTCACGCTAACTGGATGTCATCTGGACAGACCGCCTCATAGGGTCGCAGAAAAGTCGCCGAATTCGTTCCTGTCCCTTGTGGAGGTGGCCAGGTGAGTTTCTCCATCCAAGACCCGCCCGTCGGGAATCGAGCGTCGCCCGGGACGCTCACCCGGATCGTCGACGTCGATGCGTTGCGCGCCGTGGCGCTGCTCCTCATTCTGGTCGTCAACATCGCCTTCATCGCCTCCGGCTATCCCTTCCATCTGGTATCGGATCCCGCTCACGACTCGTGGGGCGACCAGGCGGTCCTGTGGTTGGTCGAGCTGCTCCTCGCGATGAAGGCGTACCTGCTCTTCTCCTTTCTGTTCGGCTACAGCTTCACGCTCCAGATCGATTCCGCCGCGCGGCGCGGCGTCGACCTCGCCCCACGGTTCCGGCGACGGCTGGCCGGGCTCTTCGTGATCGGCATCCTGCACGCGGTGCTGCTGTTCCAGGGCGACATCCTGACCACGTACGCATTGCTCGGTCTGGTCCTGCTCGCCATGCGGAAAGTCGGCGTCGGGACCGCGCTGCGCGTCGCCGTGCTGCTGACCGGTGCGGTCGGCTTCTTCCTCGCGCTCGCCGCCACGGGCGGGACCCAGCTGGTCACCGATCCGGCGGCGGCACTTGAGGCGGGGCAGCGGTCCACCGAGGCGCTACAGGGCGGGATCGGCTCGGTGATCACCGAGCACGTACGCCAGCTGCCGGCGATGTTCGGCACGCTCCTCGTGCAGGGGCCGCTCGCCCTATCGGCCTTCCTCTTCGGTTACGCGGCCGGGCGGCGCCGGCTACTCGCCGACGTCGCCGGGAACCGGCAGCTCCTGCGCCGCGTGCAGCAGTTGGGCTATCCGATCGGCCTGGCCGGTGCGGCGATCTTCGCCTCGGGCGGCGGCACCGCCAACCTGACCGGGCTGGCGGCCGGCGTGCTCACCGCGCCGCTACTCGCGGCCGCGTACGCCGCCACCCTGCTCCAGTTCTTCCAGACCGACCGGGGGCGGCGGGTCGCCGCCGTACTCGCGCCGGCCGGGCGGATGTCCCTGTCGAACTACCTGGGTCAGTCGCTGCTCTGCGTGCTGGTCTTCACCGGCGTCGGGCTGGGCCTCGCCGGTGCGGTCGCACCCCCGGTCGTCGTACTCATCGCGGTCGCGATCTACTGCGTACAGCTCGCCGCCAGCGCGGCGTGGATGGCCCGGTTCCGGTACGGACCGTTGGAGTGGCTGTTGCGAGCCTGGACCGAGCGGCAGTGGCCACGGCTGCGGGCCGCAGACCCGGCATGACGGGACCCGGTGGGGCGGGTCCGGGTGGGGCGGCCGGCCGCCCCACCCTTCCGCCGAGGTCAGGGTCTGGTTTCGGCCCGCCCCACCGGGGTGCTCATGCTGTGCAGCATGGTCACCGCCTCCGTCCAGGACTTGTCGTCCGGATACAGCTCGCTGCGCAGGTACGCCCACACCAGGGCGCGGAGCGCGGCCACCCGCTCGGGGTTCTCGTCGGTGGTTTCCGCCGCGTCGTAGGTGCTGATGCCACCGAAGCCGTGCCCGGCCCCGTACAGCCACAGCAGGCTCTTGCGGCCCGGGCCCAGGCGGTAGGCGTCGGCACGCCAGTCCTTGCGCTCGCTGAAATGCACGTTCGAGTCTTCGTCGCCGGAGACGACCAGCGCCGGCGTGGTCATCCGGTCGAAGCGGGTGGTGCTGAGGATCGGCCAGTGCTCGGTCGCGTACGGCGCGAGGTCGTCGCCCAGTCCGGGCGCGCCGAGGAGCACGCCCGCCTTGATCCGCTGATCACGCAGGTAGACCTGGGAGCCGCTGGCCGGGTCGGTGACCGTCGAGCCACAGAGCATCCCCACGGTGTGCCCGCCCATCGAGTGGCCGACCGCGGCGATGCGGCTACGGTCGATACGCCCGCTCAGACCGGGCACGGTCGACTCGATCCGGTCGAGGTGGTCGAGGATCGTGCGCACGTCCTCGACCCGGGTACGCCAGTAGAGCGGCGCCTCGAAACTGTCGGCCTCGCGCAGCCCGAGCATCATCGAGTCCAGGTGCGTGGGCTGGATTACGACAAAGCCGTGCGCGGCCCAGAAGTGCGCGACCGGACCGTATCCGTACAGCGAGGAAACGAAGTTGGAGGGGCCGTGCCCGTGGGACAGCACGATGACCGGCAGTTCCGCGCCCGCCTCGGGTACGGAGACCTTGATCTCCAGGTCGACGGCACGGCCGGGGGCCGGGACGGCCATCGGGCCGTAGGAGACGACGGGACTGGCCTGGTTGACGGGGAAGCCGGCGGCTTCGGTGAAGGCAGAACTCATGGTGCTCGACTCCTATTCCGTGTTTCAGGCCTCTAGCCTGCGCGCCGAATGCCGTACGTTGAATAGTTGCCAGTTCATAATTCTTTTGCGAAAGTACGGGCGTGGCTGTTGACCGCCTGTCCGAGGTGTTCGACCTGGTCGAGGTTCGTGGAGTGCTGTCCGGCGGGTTCGCGGCCCGCGGGCGGTGGTTCGCGCGCGGCGAGGTGCACCTCCCACTCAAGTTCCTCGCCGTCCCGTACGGGCAGGTCCGCCTGACCACCGACGGCCTCGACGCGCCGCTGATCCTCGGGCCCGGCGACGTCGCGATTCTCAACGACCGGTCGTGGCTGCGGCTCGACGGCGGCACAGGCGACGAGCCGCCGCGCGAAGTCCTGCCGGACGAGCACTTCTCCTTCGCGGTCGACCGTGGGCGAGACGACGTGGTCGTGGGCGGCCGCATCGACCTCACTCCGGCAGGCCGGGCGCTCCTGCTCAACGCCCTCCCGCCGGTGGCGCACATCGGGTCGTCGATCCCAGCCACGTCCTCGCTGCGCGCCTGCGTACACCGCATCGTCGACGAGATGACCGGCGGTAGGCCGGGCGCCGCCTTCGCGATCCGCCAGCACGGTCAGCTCCTGCTGCTCGAAGTCCTGCGCGCCTTCATGAGCAACAGCGATCTGCCGCCGGGCTGGCTCGCGGTGCTACGCGACGAACGCCTGAGACCGGCCCTCGACCTCATGCACGACCACCCGGAACGCGCGTGGGGTCTGCAAGAACTCGCCCACGCCGCCGCCATGTCACGCACGACGTTCGCCGTACGCTTCCGGGAGGTGGCAGGTGCGCCACCGCTGACGTACCTCACCCGGTGGCGCATGCTCCTCGCCCAGCGGGCCCTGCGCGACGGCGACGTCCGGATCGCGTCGCTCGCGGCAGAGTTGGGCTACGCGTCGGAAGCGGCGTTCAGCACGGCGTTCAAACGCGAGGTCGGCGAAGCGCCGCTGCGCTTCAAGAACCGGGTAGCAGCGGCCCCCCGTCCACGTGCAGCCGCAGGTGCATGACCTGGGTCAAGCCCGAGGACGACCTGAACGCCGAGGCGCAGGTACTGCTGGAACGTGGCTGGATCAGCCGTGACGGCGAGAGCCGACTGTGGAGCTTGACCCCTTCGTGCTGTCGTCAGGTGAGAGTCGGACCGATCACGTGGCGAGTCGGGACCTGCTCGCGGTGACGCCGACCACGGCAAGCAGGAACACCGTGCACATGGTCAGCACCGGCGGCAGCATCTTGATCGAGTCCTGGAGCTGCCGGTACGCGCCGTCGACCAGGCCCGGATCCCACCAGCTCATGGTCGACAGGTACCACAGCGGCGCATTGTGCCGTGGGGCGCGTTCCGGCGGCAGTGCGGTGAACACATACACGGCGGTAACCGCGTCGAGCAGCAGCAGCGCCCCCGTCCCGCCGCTGAGCCAGGCCGCGGCGCGGCGGCCGCGGCGCAGCAGAACGCTCACCGCCCAGCCGAGACCGGTGGCGCCGACCGCCCAGCAGGCCACGGCCGCCAGCGATCCGGCACGGACCGCGCCGAGCACATCACCGACCCGCGGTACGGCGTTGATGCCCGCGACGCCCAGCGCGAGTGCCGCCGGAACCACGACGGTGGCCGCGACGATCGGCCCGGAGTGTGCCATCCACCGGCCGAACCACCACATCGAGGCCACGGCGAGCGCCACCGCCAGCGTGCCCCAGTAGGGCGCGGCCTCGTGTGCGCCGGTCACGTCGGCCGCCAGGCCCGCCGTCACCATGAGGGCCAGCAGCAGCACGCCGAACATGAACGGCGCGGCGACCAGCTTGATCAGGGTGACGCCAGCGATACGCGCCTGCGCCACGGTCATCGCCTCCGTCCGTTGCGTGAGCCGGTCGCGCAGCGCGCACCGGGCGGTGTCGACCAGGTCCCGGGCCGGGGTGTCGCTCGTGGCGAGCAGTTCGGCGATCTCGTCGCCGTAGCGCTCGCGGATCGCGGCCGGGTAAAGCGCCAGCACGGCGCGGATGATTCGGGCGTGCATCAGGCCACCGCCAGTCGGCGCAGCCCGGTCGCGGCGAGGGACCGCATGCGCTGCAGCTCGGCACCCAGGGCTGCGCGGCCGGCGTCGGTCAGCTGGTACGGCTTGCGCCGGTCCTGCTCGGGCAGGGCCTCGATGTAGGCGTGCTCCTCCAGGCGCCGAATCGCGCCGTAGAGCGTGCCGGGTCCGGGGCGGACGCCGGTGAGCCCACCGATGTCGTCCTGCATGGCGTAGCCGTGCTTGGGCCCCGCGGCGAGGCTGATCAGGATGTGCAGTGCCGGTTCGGAGAACCGGCCGAGGTCGGCGAGCCCGGCCATGGAGCCTCCTTGCTACGTCCGGCGTAGCATCGCAGTACGTAGCGATCCCGTCAAGGTCCTGCTGACGGGTCGGCCTGCCGAGCCGAGCTGACCCACGCCGAATCCGGAACCGCGCTCACCCTGCGACGAACACCGGTGCGGGAGTGGCTACCAAGGAATCAGGCCACCGACCCGATCCGGAACTACTCGATCTACCGGGACCGGTGTACGGCCACGAGCCGCAGCTCGGAGGTGTACCGGTCGCCCTGGTCGTCGGTCAGCCAGGTCTGTTCCGGGGTGGGCAGCATCTCCGTCACGCTCAGTCGCGCGTCCGGGTCCTTGCGGGCGAGCCGGCGTACCGCCTTCGCCAGGATGTTCACGTACACCGGGGCGTCGAAGTCCACGAAGAAGGGCCTCGGTTCCCCGGGCAGGACCACGAAGACGAACCGCGGCATCCCGTGCTCGGCCCGCCACCACCGGGCCCGGACGAACCGCCGGGCCTCGTCGCGTTCGTCCGCGAACTCCAGCGCGCCCGCCCCGAACCGCCACGCCTCCCGGCTCACCACCATCCGGTCGATGGTCACCCGCGGCGAGTGGTCCGCGTCCGGCCGCAGGTTGAAGCGGTCCAGCACCCGGTTGGTCATCGCGAAGCCGAACACCTCGAGCAGGTCGAACTCCGCGCCGTCGGGCAGCACGACCACCAGCCGGCCGTCGTGGTCGAGCACCGGCACGTCGGCGCTCATCACCGTACGCGGACGGCGCGGGTCGGCGGTCCAGTCCACCAGCCCGAGGTAGTAGTCCTCGGGGCGGACCAGGGTGGGTTGGCTGCGCGCGGACCACCGGGGCAGCTGTTCCTTCGGCAGCATCGGCAGGATCCGGGGGGCGGGGAAGTCCCGGGTGGTCTCCGCCAGCAGCGCGGCCGGGTCCGGGTGCTGCCGCACGAACAGCGAGGCGCCGACGGTGTTCAGCGCCAGGTGCAGCTCGCCGAGCACCAACTCGAAGTTCCCCTCGCGCACCGCGTCGGCGCCGGGCGCGGAGATGATCACGTCCGGGCTGACGTAGCGGGCGAGTTCCCAGCCGGGGCCGGCGTCCCCGAACGCCGCCTCCACCTCGGGAGCGATCTCGGAGCAGGTGAGCTGGACCCGGCGTACGCCGGGGGAGCGGCGACGATCTTCGCCCACCGCTCGCGCAGCTCCGCCTGGATCGCCGCGACGCCCTCGGCCGCCTCCGGGTGCGGGACGGGCAGGCAGGCCAGCCAGAGCGTGTTGAGGTCGACCCGGCCGCTGCGGGCCAGCAGGTCGTCGTACACCGTCCGCAGGCGTGCGCCGATGAACTCGGCGACCCGGCCGGTCATCCAGCGCGCGGCGGCCAGGCACAGGCCGAGCGGGGCGAGTTCGTCGAGGACCGGGGCGCCGACGACCGCCGTGGCCGAGCGCCGGCAGTCCAGGTAGACCAACGCCCGGCAGGACGCCGTCCGGCTGCCCTTCTGCCGTTGCGCCGGCGAGCGGGTCAGCTCGGCGAAGTCCTCCTCCAGGGCGGTGACCGCAGTCCTGAGCCGGGCGGCGTCCTGGCCCGCCGCGCGTACCCGGTCGCGGGCGTGTTCCAGCGCGTCGAGCCTGGCCAGCGCACGTTCGCGGAGCCCCGGGTCGCCGATCCGGTCGAGGGCGGCGCGCAGGTGCCGCTCGGGATACGCGTCCGCCGGGACCTCCAGCCGCCACGCGACCCAGCGCTTGGCGGCGAGGTGCTCCAGCGCCTCGACGACCTCGGCCACGGTGACCGCCCGGCCGAGCCCGGCGGAGACCACGGCGGCGAGTTCGGCGACCTGCCGTACCCCGTCGCAGTGGGCGAGGACCGCCCGGTGCAGCGGCTCAACCGGCTGTGCCGGCCGGCCCGGCACCAGGATCGAGTCCTCGGTGGCGCGGACGAACGGCAGGCGTCGGGGCGGGATCCACTCGCGCAGGTCGGCCTCCTCTGAGATGGCCTTGGCCAACGTGTCCACCGCCCAGCTGGAGAAGTAGACGTTGGACTCGGCGATCAGCCCGGTGCCGGTGGCCACGGTGAGGCCGGGTACGTCGGGATCCAGTTCGCCCCAGCCGACCGGGCCGAAGAAGCCGATGGTGTCGTTCTTGACGCAGAACCGCTGCCAGTAGTGCGCGACCAGTTCCTCGCGCTGCCGGGGCATGCTGGTCCGCCCCGCCGCGGTCGGTGACCAGTCCAGGAACGGCCTGATCCCGGTACGCAGCAACGCCGGGTTCTGCCACGCGAGGGCGGCCTGGAACCGTTCCGATCCGGCGACGTCCTGTAGTTCCCGGGCGGTACGGACCGCCGCGTCGGCGAAGTCGGTCCGGAACCCGTCCCAGTCGGCCCCGGACAGGCTCCGCCCAGGGGTGAACCGGTCGGCCGCGTCCGCCAGGCCGGGCGGCGCGAGGCGCAGTACGCCGGCGACCGGAAAACCTGGTCCCCGCAGCGCGAACTGGGACCACAACCGCCACTGACCGTCACCCAGCAGGATCTCCGCGGACATGGCCGGGCTCACCTCCACACGCTCCGCACCCGGCACGCCGGACGGGTGGTGGCTGGACGGCACGGCCGAGCGGGCGTGCCCACCCTGCACCCTCGTCGCCGTGCCCGCCCCGTACCAGGGAAGGACGGGTGTCCAGCCGGGCTGCGCGTTCGTCCCTCCGCCGGGCGTCGCCCGGCCCGGAACGGCCCGCGTCGGGCGGGCCGCCCGCAGGGGTACGGCCACGCCGGGCGGCCCGCCCGGACCGGGGTCGCCGCACCGTCGGGCCGACCAACCAGGGCCGGGCGCGTGGCGTAGTTCGCCGGGCAGCGGGTATTGCGGCCCAGCGCCTCTGGTTGCCGACCCGGACACGGCAGGAAGGTGGGCACTTGTCAAGGTCATCGGATAGGGAGGGGCCCTTGTCGACGCCTCGGCTCGGCCGCGTCCTCGGCCTGGCCGCCGCCGCGCTGGCAATGGTGCTGTTCGCCCTGCTGCACGTGCTGGTGCGCCGGCTCAGCCCGGTCGCGGACACGATCAGCGACTACGCGCTCGCCCCGGACGGCTGGATCTTCGACACGGCGGTTCTGGTGCTGGCCGCCGGTTCGGTGTGCCTGCTCGGTCCGCTGCTGTGGCGACGGCAGACCGCCGTGCCCCCGGCCACCGCCTGCTACGCCGGCTGGTGCCTCGGCCTGGTGATCCTGACCGTCTTCCCGCGCGACCCGGTGGGGGCGCCGAACACCATGACCGGCGAGATCCACAAGTGGGCGTCCGTGATCGCCCTGCTCGGCCTGCCGCTCGGCGCGCTGCTGACGGCCCGGCGGCGATGCGGACCGGGGGTGCGGGTGGTGGCGGGGACCGCGACGTTCTGCCTGGTCGCCCTCGTTCCGTTCGTCTCCGCCTACCTGACGAGTTCGCCGCTGAAGGCGTACCTCGGGCTGATCGAACGGGCCGTCGCGCTGGGCGAGGTCGTCCTGCTGCTGTTGCTCGGCACGATCCGCCTCGGTCTGCGGGCAGCCACGGACCCGACGACGGCGGGATCGACGCCCGGCGCGAGCCAACCCGTGGGTGAACCGATCCGGCGGCTGGTCGGCCCGGCGCCGGACCACACGGGCAGGGCACCCGGGACCGAGGGCTCAACGTACCTGCGGCCCGTCGACCACCCGGCCCATGCGGGTGACGGCGTCGGCGCGGATCGCGAGCCGGCCTGAGGCCACCTGGCACCCGGGCGGCCTCAGTCCAGCAGGGCCTGCACCCACCGGCCCGTGTGACGCTCGGTGTACTCGGCGTCCGCACGCCACGCGTCGCCGTGCCCGGTCCGCCAGTGGGTCGCCCATGGTTCCACGCCGAGCGCGGACTGCTTCCGCAGGAAGTCGTGCATCGCCCGGGTCCGCACGGTCAGCATCGGCGCCAGATCGCGGCGCTGCTGCTCGTCCAGCCCGTACGCGTCAACGAAGGCCCGCAGTCGCGGCCCCGCGTCCGCGTGCTGCCAGTCCGGGTGCGCCGACATCGGGACGAAGCCGTGGATGGCGTAGGCGAGGTCCCACAGCCGTGATCCCGGCCCGGCGTTGTCCCAGTCGATGAACACCCAGCGCTCGCCGATCACGAGATTCCACGGCGCGAGGTCGTGGTGGATGATCAGCTCGTCCCGGTCGGCCGGTATCAGGACGTTCCACCGCGCGTCGTCCGGCGGGGTGAAGGTCGAGAGCGCGTCGTGCAGCTCCCGCACCAGCCGGCCCGCCCTCGCGAGCCGATCGTGCGGCTCCAGCAGGTCGAAGTGGCCCGGCCACGGCACCTCACCCGCCGCGTAGGTGAGCACCTCCCGCCCCTCCCCGTCGATCCCCAGCGGTCGGGGTGCGCCCCGGAAACCAACCGACCAGAGGTGTTCGAGCAGCGCGTGGACCGCCGGGGTCCAGGGACCGGCCCGTCGGCGTACGGTGTCTCCGACCCGGACCACGCCCGCCGTCACGTTTCCCCCGGTGAGCGGGATCTCCTCCGTTGTCATGCGCCAAACCTTCCACATTGACCGTTCTGCCGCGTCCCGTCGCCGCGCCCGAGATGAAGGTCAGGTGGGCGCCGCGGCGGTTCACCAGGCAGGCTGTCACCTGTGACCGCCAGACCCGACCCGCGCCTGCGTGAACTCGCCCTGCTCCGCCGGGTACGCGACCGGATCGACCGGGACTACGCGCAGCCGCTGGACGTGGAGGCGCTGGCGCGCGGCGTACATCTCTCGGCCGGACACCTGAGCCGGGCGTTCCGTGCCGTCTACGGTGAGTCGCCCTACAGCTACCTCATGACGCGGCGCATCGAGCGGGCCATGACCCTGCTGCGACGCGGAGACCTCTCGGTCACCGAGGTCTGCTTCGCCGTCGGTTGTTCGTCGCTGGGTACCTTCAGCACACGCTTCTCCGAGCTGGTCGGCATGCCACCGAGCGCCTACCGCCGGCTGGCCGGCGAGGACGCGGCGGGCCTCCCCGGCTGTGTCGCCAAGCAGATCATGCGGCCGATCAGGAAGCGGGAGATGGTTCCGCCCCGGCTCAGCTAGTCGGCCGGCGAGCGACGGGACGACTCAGCGCAGCTCGGTGATGCGGATCAGGTTGCCGGCGGGATCGCGGAAGGCGCAGTCGCGGACCCCGTACGGCTGTTCGGCCGGCTCCTGGACGACCTCGGCGTCGTTGGCCCGCAGCCGCTCGAAGGTGGCGTCGAGATCGGTGGTGGCCAGGGTGATGATGCCGTAGGTGCCCTTGGCCATCAGCTCGGCGATGGTGCGGCGCTCGTCGTCGGTGATGCCCGGATCGGCGGCCGGTGGATGCAGGACGATGGACGTACCGGGCTGGTTCGGGGGGCCGACCGTGATCCACCGCATCCCGTGGTACCCGACGTCGTTGCGGACCTCGAAGCCGAGGGCGTCGCGATAGAAGGCCAGGGCGGCGTCCGGATCGTTCTGCGGGAGGAAGGCCGCGTGAATGGTGATGTCCATGGCGGCAACGCTAGCTGCGGCTCGCTGACCCGGCCGTCGTGATCACCTGATCGGCCCGGTCACCGCGGCGCCTACCGGTGACGGTGGCGGGTGACGTATCCTCGGTGTCCCTGGTCACAGAGGGAGAGATGGGAACGACGGCAGATCCTCCCGCCTCCCGCCCGTCGCCCGCCCGCGACTGGGCGCTCATCGCAGCGATGATCGTCGCCGCGCATCCGGTCGCCTTCCTGATCGGCTTGGCGGTGCTCGCCGCACTGTTGATCTTCCGTGACTGGCTGCCGTTCGTGTGGATCGCGCTCCCCGTGATCGGGCTCGCGGGGATCGGCAGGGCGACGCGGCGGCCACGGCTCCACGGTCACGCCGTACGCCCGGCCACGGAACCGGAGCTGGCCGCCCTGGTACGGCAGGTCGCCGAGCGACTCGGTCTCCGCGTCCCGTTGCTCGTCCGGATCGTGGCCGAGCTGGACGCAGGCGTGCTGCGTACCAGGGCTTCCGGGGTCCGCACCTGCACCCTGTTCCTCGGCCTGCCGCTGGTACGCCGGCTCACCCGCGCCGAGCTGGCCGCCGTCGTGGCGCGTGAGTTCGCGTACCAACAGCACACCGGCGGCCGGCGCACCAAGCTGTTGCTCGGGGCGCGGGACTCGCTGCTGGAGAGCATCGAGGGCCGGTTCCGGGCACCGGCCGCAGTGATCGAGCGGCTGCTGCGCGCGAGCCAGCCCCGCACCTGGCCGCTGGCCCTGGCCGCGGACGCCGAGGCCGCCGCTGTCGCGGGCACCCCGGCGGTGCGCGGCGCCCTCACCCAGCTCGGCACCATGTCCGAGACCTTCGACCTGCTCGGCGAAATGTGGACGGAGGTGCTCGGCGAGGACGGCGACTACCCGGAGGACCTGTACGAAGCCCTCGACGCGGCACTCGCCGACCGGTATGTCGCGCCGCGCATGGCGGCTGCCGCCGCCGAGGACGTCCCGATGGCCATCGCGATCGCGCCTCCGCTGGCCGTCCGCCTCGCCGCACTGCCCGAGCATCCGGCTCCGGGCTGGGACACTGGCGCACCTGTCCCGCTGCGGGACGCGGACGCGCTGCGGCGATGGTGCGTGCGGGAACTGGTCGGCTCGGAGGACGGCCCGGACGAGCTGCGACCGGCCCGCCTCCTCGACTTCCCAGCCGAACGCTTGGAGGCAGGCCTACGGGAGGCCGAGTCGCATCTCGTCGAGGTGACCGGACAGGACTCCGTACGCGGGGCGGTGGCCGCCGCGGCCGACGCGGTGGCGGGTGGCGACTGGATGAAGCTGGCCCGGACGCTCGACCCGGAGTTGGCAAAGCTGCCGCCACCGATGCGGGCCACCGCCGGGCGCGACGTCCTGGTCGGCTGCCTCGGCCGCGTGATCGCCGGGGCGCTCCTGGCGGCCGGCTGGTCACGTGCCAGCCGGTGGACGGCGCGCGTGCTGGTCGGCCCCGGCGGTGCGCCGCTCGACGTGGAGGACTTGGTGAGGCACGCCGTCGACAGCGGCGATCCGACCGGGATACGGGAACTGCTCCCGAGCTTCGACGAGCGGGCGCTGCGATGAATCCCCGACGGCCGGTTCTTCGGGTCGCGCTGCTCGCGCTGACCGCCGCGCTGCTCGGGTTCGCCGTCATCGCGGCCGTCCTCGGCTGGCGGGCGCACCGGTACGTCAGCGCGTACGAACGGGCCACCACGGTCGTCGAGGGCACCATCGTCGAGGACGGCATCGGCGACGTCGGCGACATCCGGGTCCGGTGGATGGACCACGCCGGGCGCGAGCACGTGCAGCGGTTCGGCATCTACGACACCGATCGCTACACGAAGGGCCGGACGTTCCCGGTCGCGTACGACCCGGCCGAGCCCGGGTCCCGCGGCTTCCCGGCCGACCCGGACGAGACCAGCGAGGCGGACGACCTCGTGGTGCCGATCCTGATCGCGGGCTTCGTGACCGTACTCGTCGTTCTCGCCTGGATGCTGCGGGGCCTCCTGTTTCGACGCGCCGCTGGGCAGCCCCGTCGCCTCATGATGGCGTCGGTGCTGGCGGGCGACCGACCGGACGGTCCGCCGATCTCGGTCGGCAACAGCACCTGGGTCGCCCTGGCGGAAGACAGCCGCCGCGGCCCGGACCGTTGGCAGCGGGTCATGTGGCACCCGGCGGTGGACTCGGTGAGCGGCGCTGTCCCCGTCACGGTCCACGGCGACGTCTCCTCGAAACGCCGGGTGGTCATCGAGCTGCCGGGCCAGGTCCGGCTGGTTCCCATCGGCCGGCTACGACACCGGCCACCGAAACGGGTGGTACTGGAGGAACGCTCCGATGTGGGCGGTAACCTCCACGACTTCGTCATCCTCCCGGCCGGGGCGTCACTGCCCGAGAACCGGCGGTGGTGGGGGCGCGCCGTGATCTTCGCCCTGGTCGGCACGGCACTCGGCGGGCTCTGGGCCATCCTGTTCGCCGGCGGCCTGGCCGTGCCGCTGGCTGCCGCCGCGGGCGCGGTGCTGCTGGTCAACGTCTGGGCGCTGACCGGAGCCGAGCCCTGAACCGTTGCTGATGATCCGGGTCAGGGCGCTCGGTGGCCAGGGCCCCACCTCCTACCGATGCCGGCGACCGTCCGGCCGCGAGCGGGAAGGCGCCGCCCCGGTCCGACATCGCCTCGTCAACGGGGCGGAGCCCCACTGACGAGGCGATGGTCACCGGGCTTGGACTACTGCTGGACGACCGTGATCGTCGCCTCGCGGTAGTTGTTGCGCGTGTCGTTCTTCGTCGGGTCGTAGTTCTGCTCGATGTTGCCGGCGGCGTCGACCGAGAACCAGCGGAACGTGGTCGTCTCGGTCACGTGGAACACCTGCCCCGGCTCACGGAACTCGGTCGCCTGGTAGCGCGGCGACTCGAGGGTGGGGCGGCTGCCGTCCGTCGTGTAGTAGATGGTGGCCGGCTCGCTGGTCTCGAAGCGTACGTCGACCGATCCGGCGTACGTCCCCGCTCCGGGCGCCAGTGAGGAGGTCGGCTTCTTGTTGTCCTTGCCCCAGTCCGCCGCGATCCGGAACATCTCCATGATCCCGTTGGCGTACTCCATCGTCTCGGCGTGGCCGCTGACGAGGTCCGGGTTGCCCACCCATGCCGGCTGGAACGAACCGCCCTGCCAGTTGCCGGTGGCCGGGTTGTAGACCGAGCCGCCGACCTCCCAGCCGAACGCGTAGATGCCGTAGTTGTGGTACAGGTCCTCGCGCACGTTGCCCGCCGAGGAGTAGAGGACGTCCGACGAGCCGCCGACGTTCTCCGGCGTGACGACGGTCTGCCGGTGCGCCTTGACCTGCGAGAGGATCCGGGCGGCCGACTGCCAGTAGAACGCCTCGTCACCCAGCGGCGGGCGCGGCGTGGTGATCCGCCCGTCCGCGATGTAGGCGCCGGGCTGCCAGAACAGCTGGCCGCCGTTGGAGTGCACCGACATCATGAACTTGATGTTCGAGTACTTCTCGACCAGCCAGATGATGTTCTTCGACTCCGGCTCGGACAGCTTCTCCGGCCCCTGGTAGGTGTCGCTGACGCAGTTGGTCGACCCGCCCGAGTAGCCGTCGTGGCCCGACCCCACCCGGTAGTTCCGGTTCAGGTCGACACCCCAGGAGTTACGCCGGGCCGGATCGGCGTCGGCGTCCGGGCAGTGGTTCGTCATGTTCCGACGCTGAGAGGCGAAGTTGTAGAAGCTGTAGTTCGCCCCGTCGGGGTTGTTGGACAGGATGAGGAAGACGTCGGTGTTGTCGACGATCTTCTTCGTTTCCTTGTCGGAATCGTAGTTGTGCACCAGGCGCTCGGCCGCCTCCAGCGAGGTCGTCGCCGGCACCCACTCACGGGCGTGGTCCTGCGCCTGGATCAGGACACCCGGCTTCTTGCCGTCACGGTGCTTGCCGATCCGCAGGACGGGGATCGTGGCCGGTCCGCGCGGCACCTCGCCCTCCGGCGCGCCGACGCGCTTCTCGTCGAGGAAGTCGGTCAGCGCCACCGGGACGGGCGTCGGCTGGACGATGCCGGTGCCCGCGTTGGTCCGGTACGGGTGCGCCCGGTCGATCAGGCCGCCGGACTGCGTCTTCAGTGCGTTCGCCACCTGTGCCGCGGTGCTCGCGAGCCCGCCGGAGGCGTCCTTGGCGAGCAGCACGCGGATCGCTTTGCCGTTGACCTCGACCGCGAGCGGGAGGTTCGCCCCCGGCCGGTTCACGAACTCGACGGTGATGTCGTTGCCACCCTCGTGGCCCCACGCCGCCGAGCTGGCCACGACCGCAGCCTGCCCGGTGCCGCCGACCGTGGCCTGCGCCTTACGCTGGTAGCCGTTCGTCTGGTAGGGCAGGTAGATGATCTCCGCGATCTTCGGGTACTGGCGGGCGATCTCTTCGGCCCGGCGGTAGAGCTGCTGCGGGGTCTTGTAGCCGTCGATGAAGTCCCACTTGTAGCCCGGGTTCGCCGTCAGCGGCGGCGCACCGTCCTCGAGCCAGTTGGAGACGAAACCGGTGGCGACGCCGCCGGTCGAACTCGTGACCCGGATCTGGCTCGGGCGCGCGTCGAGCTTGAACAGGTTCCGGTGGAACATGTACTGACCGGAGTCGACGAACCGGCTCATGGTCCGGGCGGAACCGAACGACGTGCCCGGGCCCGAGTCGTTCTCGAGCTGCATCGCGACGATCGGGTTCGTCTGCTGTCCGGCGGTGGTCCGCGCCTCGACGTAGAGGAAACCCTGGCCCTTGGTGGTGAACCAGTCGGCGCGGACGATCCGTACCGTCTGCTCGTGACTGAGCGGCTGGACGGCCTGCGCGCGGAAGGCCGGGAGGCCGCCGTCGGCGTCGTCGCTCCACGCGAAGCCCTGGCCGTCGTCGAGGATCTCGACGCCCAACGCCTCGAGTTCGGCGATCTGCTCGGCGGTCACCACCGCCTCGCCTTCGATGCCGGTCGGCACCCGCCGGAGTCCGTGCTCAAGGTCGAAGCCGGCGGCGACGACCTTGTCCAGCATGTCGGCGCCGGCCAGCTGGATGCGCACGAGGCGTACCGGGTCCTGGTCCTCGAGGTGGGATCGCTCCGAGCCTGCCCTGGCGGTCGATCCCGCGGGATCCGCGCCCGCGGGGGTGGTTGCCATGAGGACGCTACCCACCAGGGCGGGTAGCGCGAAAAGCGCGATGCGCAGTTGTTTGCGTCGCATTCTTCCCTCCTTCTGCTTGTGGCGTGGTGGTTGATGTGCTGGCCAACGCTGACCGTTGCGCCGTTGCACGCGGTGAATGCCGTTGGACCTGTCCCGTGAGGCAACCTCCGTGTCGGCTCCGAAGCGATGGGGACCGGCTGGAACCGAGGGGAGCGTATGGGTGTCCTTCGGCGACCATTGATCGATCGAACCGGATTTGAGCATTACTTGAGGCGTCGCGCCCGGAAGGGTGTGGCCGGGCTGGTGGCACAACCACGGCGGGGACTATCTATGTGAAAGCGACATATTCCGAGCGGCGCTCATTGACGTTCCGTGAGCATGCTCCCCGACCTGGTTGACGATCCATGCGGCCTGCCGGCCGGTGTTGGGGGCCGGCCGGGGCCTGAAGGTGAACCCGCCGAAGCGACAGAGGCGATCCATGCATGGGCATGCAGCTTCACCAGCCTGTTCCGTGGCCGCATCCGCTTCACGTGGTCCGACGCCGTGCGCGGGGCGTGTCGGGCGTGGGCTCCCCACCGGCGGCGTCAGCGCCGTATCAGTGCCGTTCCAGCCCGTGCCGCGATGGTGGGTGGTGGCGACCGGGTCACCCGGTCACGAACAACGGGAGGGAACATGATTCGCAGGACGGGCGTGCGCTGGACCGCGCTCGCCGTACTCGCCGCCGTGGTGCTGTCGGCGCCGGGTACGGCCAACGCCCAGGACGACAAACCGGTGCCGCCGAAGGGCACCGACTGCCCGGTCGAGAGCGTCGACGACAAGGGCAACGTCACCATCACCTATGTGCCCGAAGGCACCACGTACCTGCTGTTCCACTGCCAGGGTGGGGAGTGGCACTTCGGGTGGTACCCCTTCGACTCCCCGATCATGGCGACCACCGACGTGATCACCGTGGACGGCCGTGGCGGGGTCAGGGTCGACGAGGCGGTGATCGACGGACGGGCGGGGGACATCCGGGCCGGCGAGGTCAAGTACATCCTCGACGCGGTCGGCGTGCCCGACCCGTACGAACCGGACCAGGCCGTCGTGCGTTCCGAAGACGGCAAGGAGCTCTACACCACCACGGAGCTGACCGAGAAGACGACCATTGCCGACCTCGCCGACAAGGCCGGCACCGAGGTTCCCACGGTGGAGTTCTCGAACCGCAAGAGGCCGAAGTTCACCATCACCTTCAAGTGCAAGTTGTTCCCGCCGTGGTGCTCGATCATCATCCGGTGGTGAGGTCCGGCTGACGGCGGACCGCCGACGGCAACCCGACCGACGGTCGATCCGGTGTGAACGCCGGGTCGGCCGCCGGCCTTCCGGTCACCCGGCGGCGGACCCGCCGGGCGCGGTCGGCCGGCCCGATGCCGGGCCCGCCGCTCCGGCGCCCGACAGAGTGGCATCGGAGCACCCGACGCCGGCCAGCCTCGTCCGGATGCCCTCGGCGTCGGGATGCGCGAGCCCGTCGAGAATGGACAGGGCCTCCTGCCAGACCCGCCGGGCGGCCCGCCGGTCGCCGACGTCGTCGTGGATCTCGCCGAGGTCGGCGAGGCTGAGCGCCACGTTGTACGGGTCGGCAAGCTGGCGATACAGGTCGATGGCCCGGTGGTAGCAGCCGACGGCCCGCTCCGGGGCACCGAGATGGCGGTAGGCGTAGCCCAGGCTGTCCCAGGTCGCCGCCTGGCCGTTCCGGTCGTCGAGCCCGCGGAACAGGTCGAGGGCCGACGTGCAGTAGGTGACCGCCCGCCGGTGGTCGCCCAGCAGGCCGTGGCACCAGCCGATGGCGTTGAGGTGCCGCGCCTGGGTGGCGGCGTCGCCCGTGTCCCGGGCGAGGCGATAGGCGTGCTCCGCGTGCGCGAGCGCGTCGGCCGGCCGGCCCTCCCGTTCCGCCAGCCAGGTCAGGCTGTCGAGCACGAGCGCCTGGCTGATCCGATCATCGACGCCGCCGAACAGCTCCAGGGCGGCGAGCAGATGCGGGTGGGCCTCGTCGAACCTGCCGGACCGGGTGTAGCCGAGACCGAGACCGTGTTCGGCGTTGGCCTGACCGAGCGGGTCGGCCAGGCGACGGGCGGCGACCAGCGCGTCGTGGTGGACGGCGATCTGGTCGTGCCAGTGGCCCTGGCGGACGAGGAAGGTGCTGAGGGTCCAGGCCAGTTTCCAGGCGTGGTCGTCGTGCCCGGCCTGGGCGGCCTGCCGCGCGGTGGCGAGAAGCACCCCGTACTCGGCCAAGTACCAGCCCAGCGCGGCTTCCGGGTCGGTGATGCTCCCGACCGTGACACCGGCCGGTGCCGCGTCCAGTGGGATCGGGGCTCGGATGACGTCCAGGAGCCGGGCGGCGGCGTGCCCGGTGTGCAGGTAGTGGTCGAAAAGTCGGCAGATCGCGGCGTCCCGGTCGTGCCGGTCGTCCACGCCGTGGGCCCGCTCCAGGGCGTAGGCCCGGAGCAGGTCGTGGAACGCGTACCGGCCGGGGGTGGTCTCGGCGAGCAGGTGCATGCCGGTCAGCTCGGCCAGCAGCGCGTACGCCCGGCGCAGTGGCACGCCGGCCAGGCTGGCCGCGGCCGGGGGCGCGAGGTCCGGGCCGGCGTGCAGGCCGATCAGCCGGAACAGCCGCGCGGCGTCGTCGCTCAACGCCCGGTACGACCACGAGAAGACGGCCCGGACGTCGGTGGACGGGTCCCCGCCGGTCAGGGCGTCCAGCACCGGCGTGGCGGCACGCAGCTCGGCGGCGAGCGCCGCGAGCGAGAGACACGGTCGGGTGGCGGCCCGGGCGGCGGCGACGGCCAGCGCGAGGGGCAGCCGCGCGCAGCGGGCGATGATGTCCGCCACCGCCCCCGGCTCGGCCGCGACCCGATCGGCCCCGAGCCGGCGGACCAGCAACTCCCGGGACTGCGGCGCGGACAGCAGGTCCAGGGGCACCGGGTGGGCGCCCTCGACCGCCACCAGCGGGATCAGCTCGCTGCGGCTGGTCACCACGACGAGACATCCGGGTGTGCCGGGCAGCAGTGGTCGGACCTGTTCGACGTCGCGGGCGTTGTCCAGGAGGACCAACATCCGCCGGCCGGCCAGCGTGGAGCGGTAGAGCGCGGCCTGATCGGCCAGGCCGTCCGGGATCCGCTCGGCCGGGACGCCGAGCGCGTCGAGGAACGAACGGAGCGCCGCCGCCGGCGACACCAGCGCCCCGGCGGGGTCGAAGCCGCGCAGGTTCACGTACAACTGCCCGTCGGGGAACCGGCCCGCGACCCGGTGCGCCCACTGTACGGCGAGGGCCGTCTTGCCGACTCCCGCGGTCCCCGACACCACGGTGATCACCACCGTCGGCGACCTTCCGGCCTCCTCGGCGAGTACGGCGTCCAGCAGGGCGAGCTCGCCGACCCGACCACTGAAGGTGGGCAGGGCCAGGGGCAACTGTGCGGGTGCCGCCCGCGACGGCGCGGCGGGCCCGGGGCCCGCGCCGGTGACCTGGGCCGGGACCGGCGACGGGTCGAGGCTGTCGTCGTGCCGCAGGATCGCGGCTTCGAGCCGGCGCAGCGTGGGACCGGGGTCGGTGCCCAGTTCGTCGCCGAGGACCCGCCGGAACCGCTGGTACGCGGCGAGCGCGTCGGTGGGGCGACCGGCGCGGTACAGCGCGAGCATCAGTTGACCCCGGAGGTCCTCGTGGTAGGGGTGTTGCCTGGTCAGCCGCTCCAGTTCGGGTACGAGCTGTGCGTGTTCGCCCAGGGCGAGGCGGGCCTCGACGAGCGCGTGCACGGCGTCCAGCCGGAGTGTCGTCAACCATTGCGCCTGTTCGTCGAGCCAGGTCAGGCCGGCGACGTCGGTCAGGGGCCGGCCGCGCCACAGCGCGAGCGCCGCCCGCAGCCGGGAGGCGGCCGTGGCGGGGTCGGCCGAGCACCGGGCCTGCCGGATCAGCCCGCTGGCGACCTGGAGGTCGGTGCCCTCGGCTCCGACGTCCAGCAGGTAGCCGGGCGGCCGGGCCACGATCGTGGTGCCCAGGCCGATCGTCCGGCGCAGGTAGGAGACGTGGCTCTGGAGGGTGTTGACCGCCGTCGCCGGTGGCTTGCCGTCCCAGGTCACCTGAATGACGCGGACGACGCTGACCGGTTGCCCCGGCTGGAGGGCCAGGGCGGCGAGCACGGCCTTCCGCCGTAGCCCGGGCACCGGGCGCGGCCTGCCGTTCACCGTGACGTCCACCGGGCCGAGTAGCCGCACCTGCACGGCGCCCTCAGCCGCGGGTGGTCTCCGATCCGGCGGCACGCCGATGACGGTAGCCCTCGAAGTGTCGGGCGGGGCCCGACGAGTCGGACCCCCGACAGCCCGCCGGGCGCGGCGTTTGGGGCACGAAGCGCGGTTACGGCCGGTGACGTGTGGTTTGGGCGACGGGAATGTTTGTCCACCCGCCTGGTGGGAACCGAGCGACGTGACCGCCCCGCCCAGTTCGCCGCAGCACGGTGGCGGGCGCGGGCGGCTGCTCGTGCTGACCGCAGGGTTGGGCAACGGCCTGGTGGCCGCCGTGTCCGACGTCGATCCCACCACCGTGGGCACCATGTCCGTGATCGGCTCCACCACCGGTTACTCCCTGGCGTGGTTGACCGTCCTGCTGATTCCCCTGGTGGCGGGAGTGCTGACCATCGCCTCGCGGATCAGCGTCGTCACGGGCCACGACCTGCAACGTCTGGTCGTCCTGCGGTACGGCCGCCCGGCGCGGCTGCTGCTGCTCGTGTCGATCGTCGCGGTGAACCTGTTCACCCTGGCCGCCGACGTCGCCGCCGGCGGTGCCGCGCTGGAACTGCTCACCGGCATCGGCTGGCGGATCTGGACCCTGCCGTTGGCCGCCGCGGTCCTCGTACTGCTGCTCGCCGGGGCCTTTCACAAGGTGCAGCGGCTGTTGCAGTACGTCATGCTCGTGTTGATCGCCTTCGGCGTCGCCGCCGTCCTCGCCCGCCCCGACTGGCACGCCGTAGCCCGCGGCACGCTCGTCCCCACCCTGCCACTCGACAGGCTCCACATCACCTCCGCCCTCGCCCTGCTGGGCACCACCCTCACCAGCTACGTCTACGTCTGGCAGTCGATCTCCCACGCGGAGGAGCGCCCACCGATCTCCCGGCTGCGTTTCCAGGCCGTCCAGTCGACCGCGGCCGTCGTGGTGGCCGTGGCGATCTTCTGGTTCATCCAGGTCGCCACCGCCGCCACCCTCGGTCGCGAGGGCACCCGGGTCGAGACCTCGGAGCAGGCCGCCCGCGCCCTCGAACCCGTCGCCGGGCCCGGGGCCGCGTACCTGTTCGCCATCGGCATGCTCGCCTCCACCCTGCTGGCCCTGCCCATCCTGGCCGCCTCCACCGGATACATCGTCGGCGCCGAGTTCGGCTGGCGTCGCGGCCTGTCCCAGCCCGCCCGTCAGGCACTCCGCTTCTACCTGGTGCTCGCGCTCACCCTCGCGCTCAGTGTCGCCGCCGTGCTGTCCGGGGTCGACCCGATCCGGCTGTTGTTTCTCGCCAGCCTCGCCGGCGGGATAGGCACCCCCATCTCGCTGGCCTTTCTGATCAAGCTCGCCCGCGACCCCAGGGTGATGGGCGGGCACCGCATCCCCGGCTGGCTCGCCGCAGCCGGGTGGGGCCTCACCGCCGCCATCACCGCCATCGGCGTGGTGTTCCTCGCGACCGGCGCGTGACCGACCGGACGGCTCGACGGTGTGCGCCCCGGGGCGGCCGCATCGTTACGTCCAGCGGCTGCCCAGCCACATCCGGGCCGCCCACTCGGCGTACGTGATGGTCTTCCCGACATAGATCGGATAGAAGTACGCGAAGCAGGCCGCGACCAGCAGCACGTACAGGCCGGCGGTGATCGCGCCGATCATCCGGCGGTCGCCTCCGCTGTCCCCGCCGCCGACCGCGACGCCGGTCGTGACCGGAGAACGGGCCGGCGTCATGATCGCGCCGAGCACGTAGACCACGGCGAGGATCAGGAAGGGCTCCGCGGGGAGGGCGTAGAAGTAGAACATCGTGCGGTTGTCGACGGCCGCGAAGTAGAACCAGGGCAACAACCCGGCGACGACGCCCACCCCGATCGAGCCCGCCCGCCAGTCGCGCCGAGCGATGCCGAACCAGACCAGCGCCCCCAGGGCAGGGATGAACGACCACCACAGCACCGGCGTGCCGAGCAGCAGGATCTCCCTGGCGGGGGCCGGCCCGGCACACTCGCCGCCGCACCAGAAGTCGAACGCGACCGGTCGACCGAGCAGCAGCCACTGCCACGGCCACGACTGGTATGGATGTGGATCCTGCAACCCGGTATGGAACCCCAGCGCCTCCTGGTGGTAGTGCCACAGGTTCCGCAACGCGCCGATGACGGGCGTCTCCCGCTGGCCGGTGTCGCGCAGCCAGTGGCGGAAGTAGCCGTCGTCGCTGCCGAACCACCCGGCCCAGCTGGCCAGGTAGACCGCGCAGACAAGGACCCCGCCGAGCACCAGCCAACCGATCTCGTCGAGCAGCCCGCCGCGCCACGGGCGCCGTACGCCGGCGGAGCGTCGGGTCTGGGCCTCCCAGTAGAGCATCAGCGCGGCGAACGCGACGACATACCACACGCCGCTCCATTTGACCGCGCACGCGCAGCCGAGCAGGACGAAGGTGGCCAGCCGCCACCAGGGCACGGCGAACCGGGGGCGACCCGCGCGTGCGCCCTGGCCGGGGCCGTCCTCCAGCGTCCGCGACCACCGGCGTCGCCGGGCGTCGCGGTCGAGGACCAGGGTGCCGAAGGCGGCAAGGACGAAGAACATCAGGAAGATGTCGAGCAGCGCCGACCGGGAGAGCACCAGATGCATGCCGTCCAGCGCCATCAGCAGGCCCGCGGCGCAGCCGAGCGCGGTGGACCCGAACATCCGTCGGGCCACCCGGACGAGGATGAGGACCGACGCGGTGCCGGTGACCGCGGCCGCGATACGCCAGCCGAACTCGTTGTAGCCGAAGAGCCACTCGCCGAGCGCGATCATCCACTTGCCGAGCGGCGGGTGCACGACGTACCCCGCGGTGTTGTTCTTCTCGTCCCACTCGATCCCGCGGGTGAGCAGGTTGTACGCGTCGGTGGCGTAGTAGCGTTCGTCGAAGATCTTGCCCTTCGGCCCGGCGAGGTCGACCAGGCGCAGGACGGCCGCGATCACCACCACCGCCGCGGTGGCCACCCACGAGTAGCGGTCTCCGCGAGGATCGAACGGGGTCAGGCGTTGCCGCGCGACGTTCGGCAACGCTTCAGCCGGCGACAGGGACATACCCAGGTACGAAGGCGATGATCATACTGGGGAGTGACGTGAACACTGCGGCTCTCCTCCTACCGTCCACCGCGTGAAGAAGACATTTGCGGGCGTCGGGGTGCTGCTCGGGCTCTATCTGATCGCTCGTGCCATCGCCGAGCCGTTCGTGATCGACATGACCGACCCCGCCAGCTACCGGCTGGACTGGGGCGGCCCGAGTCTGGCCGGGGTGCTGGCGGTGCACTGCGGGCCGGGCGTGGTCTCCGCGGCGCTGATCGGGCGGGGGGTGCGTTCGTGGTGGCGAGGCCGGCCGGCGACCAGACCCGCCCGGTACGGCGAGTGAGCGGAGCGGCACGACGATTAGGGCTTGCGGGCGACGGCGCCGTACGCGTCGATGCCCTTGTCCGCGGGGTCGTCGGAGTGCCACAGCGGAATGGGCACCAGGCCGGGCTCCACCATCGTGAGCCCCGTGAAGCAGGTGGCGAGCTCGTCCGGACTGCGTAGAATGTACGGGACGCCGCCGCTCTCCGCCAGCCGTTCGGCACCGGTGACCACCGCGGGGCTGGTGTCGGTGCCGTCCCACAACACCAGGTAGCTGCCGGACGTGGTGGCGTCCATCGTCCGCCGGACGATCGAGCGCACCACGTCCAGGTCCGGCTCGTAGCCCATCACGCCCATGAACATCACGGCGATCGGCTGGTCGAAGTCCAGCGTCCGCGCCGCCTCGGCGAGGATCGCCTCCGGGTCGTGGTAGTCGGCGGGCACGTAGGTGGTGACGCCCTCGGAGGTCGTGCTGGTCAGCAGGGCCCGGGCGTGCACGAGGACCATCGGGTCGTTGTCCACGTAGACGATCCGTGACTCGGGCGCGACCTGCTGGGCGACCGCGTGGGTGTTCTGCATGGTGGGCAGACCGGTGCCGATGTCCAGGAACTGCCGGATGCCCGCCTCGGCGGCCAGGAAGCGCACGGCCCGCACCAGGAACCGGCGGGACTGCTGCGCCATGACGACGATCTCCGGGTAGACCTCGGCGACGGCGTCACCGGCCGCCCGGTCGGCCTGGAAGTTGTCCTTGCCGCCCATCCAGTAGTTCCAGATCCGCGCCGCGTGCGGCACGTCGGACTGGATCTTTGCGGCGAGTTCGGCATCCGGGCCGGCCATGCCAGGCTCCTATCGGGAGGATCGTGGGCCACTGTGCTACGACCGGCATCGTACCCGCGTCGGGTCCACTGTCGACCCCCGTCGGCCGGCCCGTACGGGTACGTCCCGGCGCGGCTACGCCGTGGGTCGCAGGTCGACTTGTCCGATACTCCGGGCCGGCGGGCTCCACCTCGACGGGCCCGGGTCGGCCGCCGGTGATGCTCGTTGGCAGCGCGGAGCGTACGAGCCCGACCATCAGGTGGCTGCACCTGTTGTGGACGTTCACTGGGAGGGTAGACTCCTCAGACAAGTTGAGGAGTTCAGCGCGAGGTACCGAGGCGGGAGAAGAGGCTGACGATGCCTCCGTTGGTTCAGCGGCACCCGCTTGCCGCACAGACTGCGGATGTCCTGCTGGCACACGTCCGTGCCGGCACGTGGCCGCTGGGGCACAAACTCCCCGGTGAGACGACACTGGCGGCGCGGCTGGGCGTCGGGCGGTCGACCCTGCGAGAGGCCATCCGTGAGCTTGCCGGTAAGGGTGTGCTCGACTCCCGGCAGGGGTCGGGCGTGTTCGTCACCGCGCTCGACGTCGCCGAGGACCGGGCGGCGGTGCTACGTCGTGCGTCCGTTGTCGCGGTCATCGAGGCGCGGATCGCGGTCGAGGCCGAGGCTGCCGCGCTGGCGGCCGAACGGCGTACCCCGGTGGACCTCCGTGCGATCCGACGGGCGTTGGCCCAGCGGTCGGCGGGCGAGCGACGCGTCGAGGAACACGTCGACGCCGACATGGCATTCCATCGTGCGGTCATCGTCGCGGCGCACAACGACGTGCTGACCGAGTTGTTCGACAGCTTCGTCCCACGCATCCACGTGGCCATGGTCGACATGTTGCGGGCGCACCCGCTGGCCTCGCCCGAGGCGGACCAGATGGCGCACCGGGCGCTCGTCGAGGCGATCGCCCATCGTGACCCGCAGTCCGCCGCGCACTGCAGCCGGTCTCACCTGAGCGCCCTGAAGCGGGCACTCGCGTGATTCTCGACGGGGCGGGCTCGGAGCCGGTGCTGGAACTGAGCGACGTGACCTTCCGGAGGGCGGACAAGGAGATTCTCCGGGGGATCACCTTCACGGTCAGGGCCGGCGAACACTGGGCGCTTCTCGGCCCCAACGGGGCGGGCAAGAGCACCATCCTCGGTCTCTGCGGGGCGGTCAACCATCCGACCTCGGGCACCGTGCGGGTTCTGGGTGAGCGACTCGGCCGCGTCGAGCTGCAAGCGTTACGCCGGATGATCGGGCACGTCAACCCGCGCCATCCGCTGCGCTCACCCCTGACGGTCCGCGAGGTGGTCCTCACCGGGATCACGGGCACGACCGAGACGCCGCCGCGCTGGCGGGCCCGACCGGATCAGGTCGACAAGGCCGACGCGCTCATCGGCGCGGTGGGGCTGAGCGGAAAGGCCGATGAGCGCTGGCCTACGCTTTCCCAGGGGGAACGAGGCCGGACCCTCATCGCTCGCGCGCTCGTCAACGAGCCGCGGCTCCTTCTGCTGGACGAGCCGGCCACGGGCCTGGACGTCGCCGCCCGTGAGCAGCTTCTCGACACCATCGACATGCTGGACGAGACCCATCCTCGGATCGCGTCGATCCTGGTCACCCACCACCTCGAAGAGCTGCCGGCCACGACCACACACGCGCTGCTGGTGGCGGCGGGCCTCGTCGTGGCGGCGGGGCCGGCGCGCGCCACGGTGACGACGGAGAACGTTTCCGCCTCCTTCGACCACCCCATCGAGGTGCACGAGGATGGCGGACGGTGGCTCGCCCGCACGGCGCGGGCACGGCGTCGAGACTTCGTGACATTCAGCGCGGCAGGTGGGTGAGGTTCCTCCGGTCTGGGCGCCGCCTGGGGGTGCGGGGCCGCGCTGACGCCTGACCCGGCCGGCCGGAGACGCTGACCTCCTTGACGGGCCTGGATGCCCGAGTGTCGACCGAGGGGCTCAACCCCCGGATTCGTAGCCGCGGCAACGGCTTTGGTCGCCCTCTCCACAATGCCCGTCCAAAGTGGTGTGCCGCCGTCGGCCCTTCGCGCCGGGTCGACGCCCCGGCGGCGTCCGGCCGGGCCCGGGGCGGAGTGTGCGGGTGGGGGACCGGCCGGCGTGGGTCCCGGGTACGGGCCGAGGGGCCGACCGGCGAACTGGTCATAACATCCCGAAACCGGCCTGCCGGTGGCCACGGGGTTGCGAAAATATTTCGACTCGATGCCCGGCAGGCTATTGACACGGGCGGCCAGCGGTTCCTACGGTCCCTCCAGTTGTACATGGTTGTCCATGAACATGAGGCCAGGATGAAGATTGCAGTGGTCGGCAGCTACGGCGCCGGGCTCACCATGCGGGTGCCCCGGGTGCCGGTCGCCGGGGAAACGCTGTCCGGGGGCGTGTTCGCCTCCGGACACGGGGGCAAGGGCTCGAACCAGGCCGTGGCGGCAGCCCGGCTGGGCGCGCGGGTCAGCCTGCTGACGGCCGTGGGGCGGGACCAGTTCGGTGCCGCCGCGTACGAGCTGTGGGCGCGGGAGGGCGTCGACGCCACCGGAGTGCGCACCACGGAGGCGGCCACCATGGTCGGGTTCATCCTCGTCGACACCGACGGGGAGAACCGGATCGCCATCGCCCCCGGCGCACTGGACGAGCTGTCCCCGGCCGACGTCGAGGGCTTCGCCGACCGCATCGCCGAGGCCGACCTGGTGGTGGTCTCGCTGGAGATCCCGCTGCCGGTCGCCCTCGCCGCCCTGCGTACCGCCCACCGGCGCGGCGTGCGTACGCTGCTCAACCCCGCTCCGGCCGTCGCGCTGCCCGACGAGGCGTGGGCCTGGATCGACGTGGTGACACCCAACGCCAGCGAGGCGCGGGTGCTCACCGGCCGTGCCCCCGAGGACCCGGCCACCGGCGACGAACTGGTGGAGCTGATCCGCACCCGCTACGCCGGGACGATCGTGCTCACCCTCGGTGCCGACGGAGCTCTCATCGACCACGACGGAGAGCGGGTACGCGTCGATCCGGTCACCGTCCCCCACGTCGTCGACACCACCGGCGCCGGCGACGCCTTCACCGGCGCCCTCGCCGTGGCCCTGGCCCGCGGCGACGCCCTCACCGACGCGGTCCGCTTCGCGGCCGCGGCCGGCGCGCACGCCGTCGGCATCGCCGAGGTGATCCCCGCCCTGCCGTACCCGGACGACGTTGCGGCCCTGCTGAGGAAGTGAGACCCGATGGCCCAGACGACCGCCCCCGTGGCGCCTTCCGTTGAGAGGCTCGCCGACCCCGGCGTCCGCTCTCCGCTGCACCGCTTCCTGCACGCCCGGGAAGCCAGCACGTTCCTCGCCCTCGTCGTGCTGTTCGCCCTGGGCGCACTGGTCGCCCCGGGCTTCGTGGGCGCGAACAACTTCCTGACCGTCGGCCAGCAGATCGCCCAGATCGGCATCATGGCCGTCGGCGTCACCTTCGTCATCATCAACGCCGAGATCGACCTGTCGGTCGGCTCGATCTACGGCCTCGGCGCCGTCGTCTGCGGACTGCTCATGACCTCGGACGTCGCCTGGCCGCTCGCCGCCTTGTGCGGCATCGCCGCCGGTGCGGTCGCCGGCCTGCTCAACGGGCTGATGACCGTCGGCTTCGGCATTCCGTCGTTCATCGTCACCCTGGGCACGCTGAGCGTCTACCGGGGCGTGACTCTGCTGCTCAGCGGCGGCTCGCCGATCTCGCTGTCGGCCAAGGACCCCGGCGTGGCCGAGTTCAACCTGCTCGGCCAGGGCAAGCTGTTCGGCCTCGTACCGATGCAGCTGGTCATCTTCGCCCTGGTCGCCGTCGTCGGCGCGATCGTGCTGTCCCGCTCCCGCTACGGCTTCAACACCTACGCGGTCGGCGGCAGCGCCGAGGCCGCCCGGCTGTGCGGCATCAGCACCGGCCGGGTCAAGGTCGCCGCGTTCACCCTCTCCGGCACGCTCGCCGGCCTGGCCGGCGTGCTCGGCCTGTCCTTCCTGTCCTACGTGCAGGGCGTCACCGGCACCGGGATGGAGCTGACCGCCATCTCCGCCGTGATCATCGGTGGCGCGGCCCTGTTCGGCGGCTCCGGCACCATGCTCGGCACCGTCATCGGCGTCGCCTTCATCGGCGTCCTGCAGAACATCCTCAACCTGCGCGGCATCTCCTCGTTCTGGCAGACCGTGGCGACCGGCGCGGTGATCATCCTCGCCGTGGCCGCCGACACCTGGCTACGCAGGCGATCAGGACGACGCTGACCCCCCCCGCTACACCCCCCCACACACACCGCAAGGAGCCCCCCGAATGAAGCTCTCCCTCCGGCGACGGATCGCCGTCGTCGCCACCCTCGGCCTCGCCCTGGCGGGCAACGCCGCCTGCGGCGCGGTGACCCCGGCCAGCACCGCCACCGCGGACGGCGGCTTCAAGCTCGCCGACTACATCAAGAAGGCCGTCGAGAAGGGCGAACCGCTCAAGATCAAGCTGAGCTACCACGACCCGTCGCTGGCCTTCGCCGTGCCGATCCGCCAGGGCATGGAGCGCGGAGCCAAGGAGTTCGGCATCGACGCCCAGATGATCGGCCCGTCCGGCGGCAACCCCGCCGACCAGGTCGCCGAGCTGCAAACCCTGATCAACCAGAAGCAGATCCACGGCCTGGCCGTCTCCTCGTCCAGCAACGACGCCCTGAAGCCGGTCATCGCCCAGGCGTACGACGCGGGCATTCCCATCATCTCGTTCAACACCAACAACCCGGAGTCCAAGCAGATGGGCTTCGTCGGTCAGGACCTGGTGGCCTCCGGGCGGTCCCTGGCCAAGGAACTGCTCGGTGTGCTCAACGGCAAGACCGGCAAGGTGGTGGTCACCTCCGTCGACTCCGGCGCCGGCTGGTCCAACGACCGGTTCACCGGCTTCCAGGAGGGTGTGAAGGACTCCGGCCTGCAGATCGTCGGGCCGGTGAACACCGGCAACGAGCCCAGCGCCGCCTACAACACCATCGAGTCGACGATGGCCGCCCAGAAGGACGCCATCGCCCTGGTCTCCCTCGACTGCTGCAGCTTTACCGCCGGGGCCAAGTGGCTCCAGCAGTCCGGCAACGCCGGGAAGATCCACTCTGTGGGCTTCGACGTGCAGCCGCAGACCGTCGAGTACCTCAAGTCCGGCGTGCTCGACCTGACCATCAGCCAGGCCCCGGCCGAGCAGGGCTACCAGGCCGTCAAGCTGCTGGCCGAGTACCTGAAGAACGGCACCGAGATCAAGAGCGTCGACACCGGCGTACTCGTCGTCACCCCCGCCACCGTCGACGACGTGCCGGTGGAGGGCTGAGCCGATGACCAGCCCGGCCACGATCGCCGCCCCGACGACGGCCGCCGTCGAGGTGACAGGTCTGTCGAGACACTTCGGCGCCGTCCGTGCCCTGCAGGACGTCACCCTGAGCGTCCCCGCCGGCAGCCTCACCGCCGTGATGGGGGAGAACGGCGCCGGCAAGTCGACACTCATGAAGATCCTGGCCGGGCTGGACTCGCCCACCAGCGGCACGGTGCGGGTGGCCGGCGAGGAGGTCCGCCGGTTCCACCCGGCCACCCTGCTCAGCCGCCACCAGGTCGCCCTGGTGCCGCAGGAGCTGGCCCTGGCCCAGGACCGCACCGTCGCCGAGAACATCATGCTCGGCGCCGAGCCCGGCTCCCGCCCGTTCCCCGACCGCCGCCGCATCGACGAGCGGGCCGCCGAACTGCTGGACCGGCTCGGCCTGCGGGTCGACCCGCGCGACGCCGTACGCCACCTCGACGCCGCCTCGCAGCAACTCGTCGTCGTCGCCCGCTCCCTGGCCCGCCAGGCGCGGGTGGTGATCTTCGACGAGCCGACGTCGATCCTGTCGCCGGCCGAGTCGGACCGGCTGTTCGGGGTCATCCGGTCGTTGCAGGCCGACGGCGTCACCATGCTGTACGTCTCGCACCGGATGCCCGAGGTCTTCGCGCTGTCCCAGCACATCCACGTGCTGCGCGACGGACGGCACGTGGGTGACTGGCCCACCGCGCAGGTCACCCCCGACGAGGTGGTCTCGGCCATGGTCGGCCGGGAACTGGCCGCCGAATTCGCCCGGCACGACACGCCCCCGCCCGCCGCGACGGCCACCCCCCGGCTGCGGATGCGCGCCGTCTCCGGGGCCGGGTTCACCGGCGTCGATCTCGACGTCGCGCCCGGCGAGGTGGTCGGCGTGGCCGGCCTGCCCGACAGCGGCCGGATCGAACTGCTGCGCGGCATCTTCGGCGCCGACCCGGTCACCGGCGGCGAGCTGTCACTCGACGGCGAACGGTTCACCGCCCGCGCGCCGCGCGACGCCATCCGCGCCCGCGTCGCGTACCTGCCGGGGGAGCGCCGCCAGCAGGGCATCCTGCCGACGATGAGCGTCGCCGACAACGTCAACATCCTGACGCTCGGCCGGCGGCAGCGACTCGGCCTGCTGCGCCGCGGGGCGCTGCGCCGCGACGCCGAGTCCCGCGCCCGCGACCTGCGGGTGAAGACCTCCACCACCGCGCAGGGCATCACCCAGCTCTCCGGCGGCAACCAGCAGAAGGCCCTCCTCGCCCGCTGGCTGTCCATCGAGCCCCGGCTGATGCTGCTCGACGAACCCACCCGCGGCGTCGACGTCGGCGCCAAGGCTGAGATCTACCGGCTGTTCCGCACCCTGACCGAGACCGGCGTGTCGATCGTCGTCTCCTCCTCGGACCTGCCCGAGCTGCTGACCGTCAGCGACCGGATCGCCGTCATGGCCGCCGGACGCCTGGTCGGCGTGCTCTCGGCGGCCGAGGCCACCGAGGAGAGGGTCATGGCGCTGGCCACCGGCGCACACACCATGAAGGAGAACGCATGAAACGCAAGGGTCTGCTCAACGCCGAGCTGTCCGGGGCGCTCGCCACACTCGGCCACACCGACCTCCTGCTCGTGGTCGACGCCGGCTTCCCGATCCCGCGTACCGCGCACCGCATCGACCTGGCCATCGCCGAGGACCTGCCCGCGCTGACCACCGTGCTGGACCTCGTCGCCGACGAGATCATCGTCGAGGGCGTCGTGGTCGCCGAGGACGTCACCACCCACAACCGGCCGCTCGCGGACTGGCTGGGGCAGCGGTTCCCGGGCGTGCCGCTGACCACCCGGCAGCACACCGAGATGCTCGGCGAACTCGCCCACCAGGCGAAGGCGATCGTGCGGACCGGCGCCTTCAACCCGTGGGGCAACGTCGGACTGATCTGCGGCGTGGACGTGCCGCGCTGGTTCGACGAGCCCGGAGTGATCGTCCCCGACTACTACCGGGACCGGATGTAGGTCGCGGCAACCACCGCACCCGACGTAGCAACCTTGGAGAAAAACGTGAGCACTGCCATCCAGTCCGACGTCGACCTCACCCCCGAGACGTTGGCCCCCTACATCCAGCACACCCTCATCGACGTCGGGATCACCCGGGACCAGATCGTCGCGCACGCCGAGGAGACCATCCGGTACGGCTTCAACGCCGCGATGGTGCCCGGCTCCTGGGTTTCCGAGGTCGCCGAGGTGCTGCGCGGCACCGGCATCGCGGTCGCCTCGGCGCTGGACTTCCCGACGGTCGGCGTGACCACCAGCGCCGGCAAGGCCGCCGAGGCGGAGAGCCTGGTCCGGGCCGGCGCCACCCAGATCGACATCGGCGTGCAGATCGGCTGGCTCAAGAGCGGCCGGTACGACGCGTTCCGCGACGACATCGCGGGCGTGGTCAAGGCGGCCGGCGTCCCGATCAAGGTCATGCTGGAGCTGCCGCTGCTCACGCCGGAGGAGCGGGAGGCCGCCGTCGAGCTGTCCATCGAGGCCGGTGCCGCGTTCCTCAAGAACTCCAGCAGCGGCGCGGTCGAGATCGCCAACCCCGACAGCGTCGCCTACCTGGTGGCCCGTGCCCCAGAAGGCGTACAGGTCAAGGCCTCCGGCGGAATCAAGTCCTTCGAGCAGGCCGTGTCCCTGCTGCGCGCCGGGGCGGTGCTGCTCGGCACCAGCGCCGGAGTGGCTATCGTCACCAACAAGGCCGACGAGCACACCACCAGCTACTGATTCGTCCGTCGCCCCTCGACACCAGCGCCCGGTGGCCGCACCACCACCGACGTCGAGGGGCGACGGGCCCTCCGGAAGGCGCCATGTCCGACCAGTCAAGCCCCCACGAAACGACCGAGCGGCTGGACCGCGACGCCCCGGCGCCGCTGCACGCCCAGGTGTCCGAGCAGATCCGCGCCAGGATCGTGACGGGCGAATGGCCGCCGCACTACCGGCTGCGCAGCGAGCCCGAACTCGCCGCCGAACTGAAGATCTCCCGGGGTACGCTGCGTCGGGCGCTGTCCACACTGATCCGTGACGGCCTGCTCGTGCAGGTACGCGGGCGCGGCACCTTCGTCACATCGACCGCGATCGAGCCGTCCATCGCGCAGAAGTTGACCACCCTGTCGGAGGACTTCGCCCGGCAGGGCGTCTCGTACACCACCCAGGTGGTCACGCACCGCGTGACGGCCGCCCCGCCGCCGTTGGCCACGCTGCTCGACCTGCGGCCCGGCCAGCCGGTGCTGTGCCTGGAGCGGCTGCGGTCCACCTCCACCGGGCCGGTGGCCTGGCTGGTCAACTATGTCCGTACCGACCTGGCCCCCGGCCTGGAGCAGGCGGACCTGACCGACCGTTCCCTGTTCGGCGTGCTGGAGAACGACTACGGGCTGAAGATCACCACCGGTCGGCGGACCTTCACCGCCACCGCCGCCACCGGCCGGGTCGCCGAAGCGCTCGGTGTGCCGGTGGGTTTCCCGCTGCTGTATCTGGAGCAGATCACCTACCTCGACGACGGCCGCGCGATCGAGTACTCCGACGTGTGGATCCACAGCGAGCGGATGCGGGTCACCTCCCTGCTCACCCGCCGCTGAACCGCTGCCCGGGCGGTGTGGCCGGGCGCGCGTCACGCGACGCTCGCCCGGCCACCTCACTCACCTCGGGCTTGCCGCGAACCGTTCGCCGTCGAACTCGTGCACGCGTACGGTCGTGACCGCGCCGACCTCGGCCCTGGCGCCGCGTACGAGCCCGGGCACGCCTGCCGGAGTCTCGACGAGCACGCCGAACGGCAGGACCTTGGTCACGGTCACGGTGACAACATCGCCGCCTCGCATCGGGGTAGTCATTGAGCCTCACCCCCTTTCGACCATCGGGGTGATTCGAGGTGGCGGCGGCGCGCGTCGCGATCCTCCCGGTCTCGTGCGACTGACGCGGCGCCGGGATCCACCCGGACATCACACCGAAGACGGTAGCACCGGTCGGTCCGGGGCCGAGGCCCGATTGATCAACTAACTGTTCACGTTGATGTTCACTGCTGCTGGCTGGTGAACGCCGTGGTGTTCTCGAACGCTCGACAGGCTCAGCTCCGGTCGCGTCTTCCGCGCGGCGCAGGTACCGACAGACCGGAGCGTTGGTCTTGGCCCCACACAGACGTCGTCCTCGGCGTGGACCGGCGAGCGGCCTCGCGGTGGTGGTGGCGTTCGTCGCGGCGGTGCTCGCCGCGCCCACCCCGGCGGGAGCGCACCCGTTCGGTGCGCCACAGACCGTGGCCATCGCGGCCGACCGGGACCGGCCCGAGGTCGTACACGTGCGGTGGCAGGTCGGCGGCCTCGACGACCTGACCCTGCTCGGGGTCGCGCTCGGCCTGCTGCCGCAGGACCGGGTCATGCTCGACGGCGCCGTCTTCTTCGAGGACACGGACGCGGCGACGGTCGGGCCCTCCGACCGGTTCGCGGCCTACCTGTTGAAGCAGATCACGGTCGCCAGCGGCGGACGACCGTGCACGGGCTCCGTCGAGCCGCCGGTCGACCTCGCCAGGACGGGGGCGAGCATCGACTACACCTGCCCCGCGCCGGTCGGCACGGCCACGGTCGGGGTACGGATGTTGACCGACCTCAACCCGGCGTACCAGACGTTGGCCACCGGCCCCGGCGGTGAACGCGCGGTGTACGGGTCGGGGGAGTTCTCGCACGACTGGATCCTCGGCGACGCACCGGCGACGGGCGGCACGAACCTCGGCCGCAGCGCGACTGTCCAGATCGGTGCCGTGGTCGGCGGCGGGCTGCTCGTCGCGATCGCCGTGCTGCTGCTGTCCCGGCGGCTGAGGCCACGGCGAGCCGTGTCATGACCGCCGTCCTCGTCGTCGACGTCGCGTCCGTTTCGGACCGGTTGCAGAGCCTGATCCACTCACCGGGCGTGCCGCCGCTGGCGTTTTTGCTCGCGTTCGTCGCCGGCGCCGGCCACGCGGTGGCGCCGGGTCACGGCAAGAGCCTGGCCGCTGCCTACCTCGTCGGGTCGCGCGGCCGGATCCGCGACGCCGCCTGGTTGGGCGGTTCGGTGGCGGTCATGCACACGCTCTCCGTGCTGGTGATCGGCGTGGCGTGGGCGTTCCTGTCCCTCTCGGACGTCATCCGGATGGAGCAGCTCACGAGCTGGCTGCAACTGGGCGCCGGCCTGCTCGTGCTGGCGACCGGCCTCTGGCTGGTACGCCGGCACCTTCGCGTCGGCGCCGGCGGGCACGCCCACAGCCACGACCACCACCACCGGCACGGTCACGACCACCCGCACGGTCACGACCACGACGGGGGAAACCGGCCCGGCCTGCTCCTGCTCGGCGTCTCCGGTGGCCTCACCCCGTCGCCGGCCGCCTTTCTCGTGCTGGCGAGTGGGCTGTTCATCGGGCGCGCCGGCTTCGCGTTGCTGCTGGTCCTGGCGTTCGGTGTTGGCATGGCCGTCGTGTTGTTCGGGGTCGGGCTGCTCGCGGTCGCCGGCAGCTCGGCGGTCGTCCGCGGTGCCCGGTCGCGCACCGTCCTGCGACTGGCCACCCGCGTGGCCCCGGTACTCGCCGCCGCCGGCATCACGTTGTTCGGCGTCGGCCTGGTCGCGGTCGCCGCGATCCGCCTCGCCGCCGTCAGTTAAGGAGATATCGCACCATGACCCCTTTACCACCATCTGGCAGGGACGGCACCTGGGCGCGGCTGCTGACGGCCGTGCTGGCCGTCGCGCTCGTCGGCGGATCGACCGTCACGATCGCCCCCACCGTGGCCGGCGCGGTGCCGGCCGCCGGCAGCGCGCCGGTGCTCAACCTGAGTGACGGACAGACCCTGGAGGGCACGGTCGAGGTCAACGCCGAACCGGCCATCGAGGACGACTCGGTCGTCTCGTTGTCCGTCGACGGCCGCACCGTGGACGCCGAGCGGACCGCGGGCACCGCGCACTTCGGGTTCGACATGGGCGGCAACGGCACCGAGGCCCGGTACCACAACTACATCACGGTCAACGGCCACACCACCGAGGCAGAGCACATCTTCTTCCCGGACATTCCCGGTGGGCGCAGCGGCACCCTCGACTTTCCCGGCGCCTGGCTGCACACCGGGATCAACAAGATCACCGTACGCGCCGGATGGAACTGGGTGGACACCACCAACGCCAACGCCACCGGCGTGAACCAGTTGCCCAACGGGGAAGGACTGCGCTGCCCCAACTACGACGACTTCGCGCTGAGCAGCCTCAGCCTGAGCCTGCTCGGCGTCGTGGCCGACGGTGAGCAGAACAACTTCAGCTACACCTTCGGCGACGGCACCTGCGGCAGCTCGGCCCGCCTGTTGTCGCAGGACCTGACCTTCGTCGTCTCCGGCGAGCCCGGCAGCACCGCCGGGCTCGCCGCCGACCTGGACACCACCACGCTGTCCAACGGCACGCACACCGTCGCCGCGACCACGAGGTCCGGTGCCACGACCCAGGTCACCGTCCGGGTCAACAACGCGCCCGCCGGCGCACCGAAGGTGACCCCGGCCGACGGCGCACTCGTCCGCGGCACGCAGCCGGTGATCGCCGCCGGACGCGACGGCAGCGCCGGCGCCGTCGAGTCGCTGGCCGTCGACGACGACCCGGCGGAGAACGCCGAGACGCTCGCAGCGGGCACCGCGACGTTCGGCCTCACGATCGAGGCGGGCAACTCGCTCGAAGCGAAGTACCACAACTACCTGCTGGTCAACGGCAACCGCGTGGACCTCGGCGGCGACTACGGCGTCAGCGGCGCGGAAGACGTGACGCTGGAGTTTCCCCACCGGTACCTGCACCCCGGGGACAACGTCATCCAGGTCAAAACCGGCGACTACAACGGCACCCTGAACGGCAAGACCTGCGCGAACCACGACGACTTCAAGGTCACCCGCGCCTCGGTCAACCTCGCGCTCGGCACGGACGGAACGGTGACCACGGGTACGACGTACCTCCTCACCACTGACGGCGGTTCGGTGACGAAGGCGGCGACCACGGCCGCCTCGCTCGCGTTGGGTGACGGCACCTGCGGCCCCAACAAGGAGGCCGAGTTCCACTTCGACATCGCCGGGGCGCCGACGACGCGTACCGTCGAGACCCTTCGGGCCGGTGGCGACGCGCACCTGCGGGTGTTCGTCGGCGGCAACGGCAGCGACAACGGCTACGACAACCGGGTGCTGATCAACGGCATCCCGCTTAACCTCGGTATCTGGGAGAAGGAGGTCGCCGATCTCTCCTTCCCCAACGAGTGGCTCTCCCCGGGCGTCAACGTCGTCGAGTTCGTCGCCGGCAGCGACCACGGCAGCAGCAAGCCGGGCGGCTGCGACAACTACGACGACTACACGCTGCGGGACTTCGAACTCGTACCGCTGGACGGCGAGGCGACCCAGCTGACCCGGCAGATCGCCGGGACCACCGTCACGATCGGTTCGGCGAGCTACCCGGTCGGCCAGCCCGTGACCGTGTTCATCGGTGACGGCACCTGCGGCAGCAGCTTCAACGCCACGCTGACCAAGACCATCCTGTTCGACATCGCCGCCACGAACGGTGACCCGCTGCCCGCCCTCGGCCGGCGCGCGGACGTCGACACCGCCCAGCTCACGGACGGTGAACACAGCATCAAGGCCGTCGTCGGTGACAAGACCTCGACCCGGCGGTTCACCACCGACAACACCGCGCCCGTGGTCGCGAGCAGCGTCCCCGCCGAGGGCCAGAAGCTGACCTCGACCGTGGCGTTGGTCGTCGAGATCAAGGACGCGTCCGGTGTCGCCGGCACGCCGGTGATCACGCTGGACGGCAACCCGGTCGCCCAGGGCGACCAGATCGGCCACGGCCTGCCCGCCGGGGCGCACACGATCGCCGTCACCGCGACCGACACCCTCGGCAACTCGGCCACCCGGGAGATCCACTTCACCAGCGCCAACATCCCGGACGTCCCGACCGCGCTCAACGCGAACGTGACCGGCGCCAACGAGCCGTCCGCCGTGCTCTCGGCGACCATTCCCGCCGTGGACGGTGTACCGCTCACCGCCACGTTCACCAAGGCGGACATCGTCCTGCCCACCGCCGGCTACCAGGGCGAGGCGACCGCGGTGCCGACCACCCTCGACGTCGCGCACGACGCGGCGGTCAGGGTCGACTCGCTGCGCCCGCTCGACGGCCGGACCGTCGACACGCCGTCCGGCCGGGACGTGGTGTTCCAGCGGTACGACCTGAACGTGGGCAAGGCCGCCACGCCGACCCTGCGCTGGGAGGGCACCATCGATCCCGAGCGGGTCGTGGCGCTGCGCGTGTGGGACCCGGCCCACCAGAAGTGGGTCGTGCTCACCAGCTCCCGTGGTCAGGCCGAGCAGAACACCGTCCTGGCCGCTCCGCTGGGCGACGAGTACCGCGACGGCGGCACCGTGCACGTCATGGTCACCGGCGAGGATCCCTTCGCCGACGACCTGTCGCCGCGCGACTCCTCCGCCCAGAACGACAAGGACCGCTTCGAGGACCCCGGCTCCTACGACTTCGCGCTCGCGCACTTCACCGACACGCAGTACCTCACCGAGGGTGCGGCCGGCGGCACGTACGACAACTGGAACGGCAAGCAGGAGCCGTCGGACATCGAGACGGCCGAGGAGCAGGCGATCTGGGCGGCGGCGTACCGCGACACGACGCAGTGGATCGCCGACAACCAGGCCGGCCGCAAGATCGCGTACACCGCGCACACCGGCGACATCATCGAAAACGACTACTACGACCCGCTGGCGAAGAACCCGGACGGCTCGCTGCAACGGCCGGGCCTGAACGAGCAGGTCGACAAGGAGCTGGCGGCCGCCTCCAGCTACCAGAAGATCCTCGACGACAACGGCGTGGTGAACCAGGTCATCGCGGGTAACCACGACAACCAGCTCGGCGCCGAGAACGGACCCGACTCCCGGTTCAGCAGGAGCTTCAGCGCCGACCGGTACTACCGGGTGGCCAAGTCGTGGCCCGCGGGAACCGAATACCACGCGTGGGACGAGAAGACCAACGCCGACGGCACCGTGACGCCCGGCAAGGACAACCAGAACAACTACGTCCTGTTCTCGGCCGGCGGCCTGGACTTCGTCGCGGTCGGCCTGTCGTACGGCGTCACCGCGCAGGAGGCCAAGTGGGCCGACTCGATCTTCAAGCGGTACAAGGACCGCAACGGGATCCTGCTGTCGCACGACTACCTCAAGCCGTCGACCAACCCGGACGGCCGGGGAGCGGAGTTCTCCGCGCCCGACGGGTCGCCGCTCTACAAGCAGGTGGTCGAGAGTAACCCGAATGTCTTCCTGGTCCTCGCCGGCCACGAGCACGGTGTCGGCACCAACGTGCGGTCGAAGGTCGGCGTGACCGTCGCCCACGACGTGGTCGAGCTGCTGGCGGACTACCAGTTTTACACGGTGTCGGCCGGTGAACTCTGGCCCGACCTGGTGGACGGCAGCGGCAACATCGACCTCAACGGCGACGGCACCCCGGACCACAAGGCGGGCGACCGGCTCCAGTTCGGCGCGAGCTTCCTGCGCCTGCTGCAGTTCGATGTCGACCGCGCCGTGATGCACATCGACACGTACTCGCCGTTCCTCGACAACTTCGGGGCGACCGAGTATGATATCCGCCAGGACGGCAGCCAGACCAAGCCGCGCTACAACGGCGCGGAGGACAACCTGACCCTGCCGGTCGACCTGACCACGCGCAAGACGTCCTTCGCCACCGACTCGCTGGGGGCGTACGTACCGTCCGGCGTCATCGGCACCGACGAGGTGACGGCGAACGGGACGGCCACGGTGACCTGGTCGCGGCTCGCGCCGGCCACGTCGTACGGCTGGATCGTCGAGGCGAGGAGCGCCGACGGCGGCGTGGCGGCGGCCCAGCCGGCCGTCTTCCGTACCCGCAGGGGCGAGCCGACCGTGACGGCGACGGCCGCGCCGACCGAGTGGGGCACCGCGGCGACCGTGACGGTCAAGGTCACCGCGGGCAGTGCGCCGGTGACCGGCACCGTCGAACTGCGCGAGGGCAGCACGGTGCGCGGCTCGGTCACGCTGTCGGGCAGCACGGCGACCTTCCCGCTTCCGGTGGGTCTGGCCGCCGGCGACCACACGCTGACCGCGTCGTACTCGGGCAGCGACCAGCTCGACCCGGCCCAGGCCACCGTCACCGTGACCGTGAACCTGCCTCCGGAGTGGAGCGCGTCGACGCAGTACAAGGCCGATGCCAAGGTCAGCTACCAGGGCAGGCCGTACCTGGCCGCCTGGACGAGCAAGAACCAGCGCCCGGGCGACCCGAACGGTGCGTGGCAGGAGCTGGCCATGACCGAGGACGGCGCCACGGTCTGGACGGCGTCCCGGATCTTCAACGCCGGTGACGTCGTGACCTACCACGACAAGACGTTCCGCGCCCGCTGGTACGCCCGCAACCAGCAGCCCGGCGACCCGAACGGCCCCTGGGAGGAGATCGCGCCGCCAGCGCCGGGCAACGGCCCGGCGGCCTGGACCCCGACGACGGTTTACCACGCCGGCGACCGGGTGACGTACCAGAAGCGGGTGTACGAGGCGAAGTGGTACACCCGCAACCAGCAGCCGGGTGACCCGAACGGCCCCTGGAAGCTGATCGGCTGACGGGTGCGACCAGCGCCGGTCGGGACCGCACGGTCCCGGCCGGCGTGGTCGTCTCCTGACCGGTTCCCCACCTCATCGGCCGCAACGCATTCAAGGATGTCGAATCGTTCGGTAGAGTTGCCCTCGGTGCACGCAGAGCCATCGTCCGGTTTCGCCTGGCCCTAAGGTCCGAGCGAGGAGGCCCAGATGACACCTTCCCGTCCCCGCCTCGGGCGGGTCGCCGCCGTCGGCGTACTCGCCGCCGTCTCGGTGGTCGCCGCCCTGGTCGGCACGCCGGTGGCCGCGGCGCCCGTCACCGGCCAGATCCGTTACGCCGGCAACGCCACCGCCGTACCCGACAGCTACATCGTGGTGCTGACGGACGCCGCCGTCGGTGGCCGGGCCGCCACCCGCCAGGCCGCGGTACGCGGCACCGCGCGAAATCTGGCCAGCCGGTACGGTGCCAACCTGGGCCGGGTCTACGACAGCGCGCTCAACGGTTTCTCCGTCACCCTGTCGGAGCCGGCCGCCAGGCGCCTCGCCGCCGACCCCGCCGTCGCCTACGTCGAACAGGACCGTACGGTCTCGGCCACCGCCACCCAGATCAATCCACCATGGGGGCTGGACCGTATCGACCAGCGCGGGCTGCCGCTGGACGGGACCTACCGCTACACCACCACGGGCGGCGGGGTGACCGCGTACATCATCGACACCGGCATCCGGATCACCCACGTCGAGTTCGCCGGCCGGGCCGGGTACGGGTACAACGCGATCGACGGCTCGTCGGTGGCCGACGACTGCAACGGGCACGGCACGCACGTCGCCGGCATCGTCGGCGGCAAGACGTACGGCGTGGCCAAGGGGGTACGACTGGTGGCCGTACGGGTGCTCGACTGCGCCGGCAGCGGCACCACCGCCGGGGTGATCGCCGGGGTCGACTGGGTGACCCGTGACCATCGGCCGGGCCAGCCGGCCGTGGCGAACATGAGCCTCGGCGGCGGCAGAAGCACCGCCCTCGACTCCGCAGTGGCCAACTCCATCGCCAGCGGCGTGACCTACGCGGTGGCCGCCGGCAGCTCCAACGACGACGCCTGCCGCTACTCGCCGCCGGCGGTGTCCACCGCGATCAGGGTCGGCGCGACCCAGAGCAACGACGCGCGGGCCAGCTTCTCCAACTGGGGCGCCTGCGTGGACCTCTACGCCCCGGGTGTGAACATCCCGTCGGCCTGGCACTCCGGCGACACCGTCGCCAACGTGCTCAGCGGCACGTCGATGGCGGCGCCACACGTGGCCGGCGGGGCGGCCCGCGTCCTCCAAACCAACCCGGCCTGGACTCCGGCGCAGGTGAAGTCGTATCTGATCGGCACCGCGACCCCGGTCGGCGTCATTCTCCTGCTCTACCTGGATCCGGCGGCCTGACCCACCCGCCGGCCGCTCGCGCCGGCCGAATATCTGGCCGCAGACGGGGTACAGCCCACGAGGTCAGGCATCCGACGCGGTGGGCTGTCACGAAGGGGTGAGGCGCAATGACGGGCTGGCGAGACGCGCACCTCGCGTTCGGCTGACGATGGTCGGAGTTCGTCGACCCCTGACGCAACTGAACGTGGCCAGCCTGGCGGCGCACGTGGCCTTCGAACTGGGCGCCGGCGTGGGCATGCCGCTCGCCTCGGTCGTCGGCCCGTACGCCGCCGCGGGGTTCTGGACCGCCGTCACCGGGAGTGTCCTCGCGGCGAGCACCCGCGACGCCTCCGCCGACCGGCTGCTGGCCGCGGCCAACGGCTTCGGCCTCGCCGCAGTCTCGGCCCACCTGCTCGGTTGGCCGACCCGCCGCACCAGGACAGGCCTGCCGTGGCTGGAGGACTGCGAGGGGCTGGGGCCCGAGTTGATGCCCTTCTACAACCCGATCCTCTACTGCTCCGGCGTGGCCGGTCTGCTGGCCGTCTTCCGTGAGAACCGCGGCGCCCGCGTACGCCTGTCGGCGGCCATGCTCGGGCTCGTGCCGCTGCTCATCGCGTACCAGCACTGGGAGCACCGGCGGCTGGTGCGGCTGGCGCACACCCGCCCCCGGTGGTGGAACCGCCGTCTGCGGCGGCTGGCCCCCGAGTCGGCTCTCAGGTAGCAGGGCGCGTGGCGGCCACCTCGGCCTCGCTGCGCAGGATGCAGAACTCGTTGCCCTCCGGATCGGTCAGGACCACCCATCCGGTCCCGTCGGGGTTCCGCCGGTCGGCGACCTGGGTCGCGCCGAGGGCGATCAGTCGGGTCAGTTCCTCGTCGCGCAGACCTTCTCGCGGGCGCAGGTCGAAGTGCAGCCGGTTCTTGATCTGCTTCTGCTCCGGGACCTCGATGAACAGCAGCCGATGCCGCCCGTCCGGCGACTGGATCATGCACTCCTCGTGGCCGGGTTCGTTGGGGTCCTCCGGATCCTCGGTGTAGTCCAGCACGGTCCGCCATCAGGACGACAAGGCGTAGGCGTCGGCGCAGTCGACGCTGGTGTGGGAGATGAAGGAACCATCCGGCCAGAATGCCGACGATCGGGATTCGGCGCGAGCGCTTATCGCTGTCGGTGTGGCGCTCATGAAGGGTCCGCGCCACGCTCCGGGCCGCCTCGGGCCCGGTGCCGGCGTACCGCGTCGCGGTTGGCGCACCGGGGCGAGCAGTAGCGTTGCCGGCCGGTCCGGGACAGGTCGGCGTAGATCGTCCGGCACCCGTCCCGGGCGCACCGGCCCAGCCGGTTCATCCCCCGACTGGTCAGGTGCAGTGCGGTGCCGACACTGATCAGGGCGCGGAGCACCGCCGACAGCGGCACCCCGTCGTCCCGGTAGTGCAGGTGCCAGCGTCCGTCGCCGTGGTCGGTGAGCCGGGGGTACGTCGACGCGCCGGCCAGCATCCGGTTGAGCAGCGCCGCCCGCTCGCTCGCCGAGGTGGCGTCGACGATCTCGGACCACTCCTCGACCAGCCGGAGGGCGACCGAGAGATCGTCGTCGCGTACCGGCATGTCCATCACCACCCCGGCTGCCTGGCATCGGCGGGCCAGGTCCGCCACCGACCGGGGCGGGTCGTTGGCCAGGTCGACGGCCAGCCGCACCGGCTCGGCTCCGTAAGGGTTGAGATGCACAATGCCATTACACCAGGCTGTGCACATGAGCGACAGCCACGGGCACGTCTGGCGGACCCGGTCCCGGCACCGGACGAGCGAGGGAACGGTGTACTACCAGTTCTGCCACTGCGGCCGGTGGCGGATCCGTGCCGGCCGTCAGGCCGGAATCCCGGTCGAGATCCGACCTGACGGCACCTCGGGGCCCCGGTCGGTGTGGCGCTGACCGGGGCCCTTCGCGTCAGGCGAGGTCGTACCGGTCCAGGTTCATGACCTTGACCCACGCCGCGACGAAGTCCCGGACGAACTTCTCCGGCGCGTCGTGGCTGGCGTACACCTCGGCGATGGCTCGGAGCTGGGAGTTCGCTCCGAGGACGAGGTCGACGGCGGTGGCCGTCCACCTGACCTGGCCCGTGGCGCGGTCCCGCCCCTCGTACACGTTCTCGGCCGAGGTGGACGCCTTCCACTCCGTGCCGGGGTCGAGCAGGTTCACGAAGAAGTCGTTCGTCAACGTCTCGGGCCGGTCGGTGAGGATGCCGTGCTCCGCCCGGCCGGTGTTGGTGTTCAGGGCCCGCATTCCGCCGATCAGGACCGTCATCTCGGGAGCGGTCAGCGTCAACAGGTTGGCCCGGTCCAGCAGCAGGGTCTCCGGCGACAGCTTCTGCCCGGCTCGCAGGTAGTTGCGGAATCCGTCCGCCCTCGGTTCGAGCACGGCGAAGGACTCCACGTCGGTCTGCTCCTGGGAGGCGTCCGTACGTCCCGGAGCGAACGGGACCGTGACGTCGTACCCGGCGCTCCTGGCCGCCTGCTCGACCGCCGCGCACCCGCCGAGGACGATCAGGTCGGCGAGCGAGACCTTCTTTCCACCGGACGTCGAGTTGTTGAAGTCCTGCTGGATCCGCTCCAGCACCGGCAGCACGGTGGCGAGTTCGGCCGGGTCGTTGACCTCCCAGTTCTTCTGCGGTTCCAGGCGGATCCGCGCCCCGTTGGCCCCACCCCGCATGTCGGTGCCGCGGAAGCTCGCCGCCGCCGCCCAGGCCGTCGAGGCCAGCTGGGAGACGGACAGCCCCGAGGCGAGGAGCTTGGCCTTGAGGGCGGCGATGTCCTCGTCCGCGACCAGTTCGTGATCGACCGCCGGAACGGGGTCCTGCCACAGTTGCGGCTCCGGGACCCACGGGCCGAGGTAGCGCGAGACCGGGCCCATGTCGCGGTGCAGCAGCTTGTACCACGCCTTGGCGAACGCCTCCGCGAACTGCTCCGGGTTGTCCAGGAAGCGGCGCGAGATCTGCTCGTAGACCGGGTCGAACCGGAGCGCGAGGTCGGAGGTGAGCATCCGTGGTTCGCGGCGCTTCGACGGGTCGTGCGCCTCGGGCACCATGTCGGCGCCCGCGCCGTGCTTGGGCCGCCACTGGTGCGCGCCGGCCGGCGACTGCATCAACTCCCATTCGTAGGCGAAGAGGATGTGGAAAAACTCGTTGTCCCAGCGGGTCGGGTGGTACGTCCAGGTGACCTCGATGCCGCTGGTGATGGTGTCGGCGCCCTTGCCGCTGCCGAAGGTGTTCTTCCAGCCGAGGCCCTGGCTTTCGAGGGGTGCCGCCTCGGGCTCGGGGCCGACGTACTCGGCGGGGGCGGCGCCGTGGGTCTTGCCGAAGGTGTGGCCGCCGGCGATGAGCGCCACGGTCTCCTCGTCGTTCATCGCCATCCGGCGGAACGTCTCGCGGATGTCCCGAGCGGAGGCCAGCGGGTCCGGGGTGCCGTTGGGGCCCTCCGGGTTCACATAGATGAGGCCCATCTGCACGGCGCCGAGCGGACCGCTGAGTTCCCGGTCGCCGCTGTACCGCTCGTCGCCGAGCCAGGTGTCCTCGGGCCCCCAGAAGATCTCCTGGGGTTCCCAGATGTCCTCCCGCCCGAAACCGAAGCCGAAGGTCTTGAAGCCCATCGACTCCAGGGCGCAGTTGCCGGCGAAGACCAAAAGGTCGGCCCAGGAGATCTTCCGCCCGTACTTCTGCTTGACCGGCCAGAGGAGTCTGCGGGCCTTGTCGAGGTTCACGTTGTCGGGCCAGCTGTTGAGCGGGGCGAAACGCTGAGCCCCGTCGCCCCCGCCGCCGCGACCGTCGTCGATCCGGTACGTGCCGGCGGAGTGCCAGCTCATCCGGATGAAGAGTGGCCCGTAGTGGCCGTGGTCGGCCGGCCACCAGTCCTGCGACGTCGTCATCACCTCGAAGATGTCCCGCTTCAGCGCGTCGACGTCGAGGGTCTTGAACTCCTCCGCGTAGTTGAAGGTCTCGCCCATCGGGTTGGCTCGGGGCGAGTGCTGGTGCAGAACCTGAAGGTTCAGCTGGTTCGGCCACCAGTCCTGGTTGGTCCTCGGCCGACTCGGCTTCTGAGTCGGGGAGGGGATCGCTGGGTTCTCGCTCTCGCTGCCGCCCTGAGGCACGTCAGTCCCTCTCCTGTCGTGGATTTCTCATTCGGACGCGGTCAGGCCTTGTGGCCGCGTTGTGTAGTAGGCCCAGATTACATCTGGAGTACGGCAAATATCCGGTGGCGCGCGACGAGGCGAACCGACGGTCTCCGGCGTGACGGTCGAGCCGGGTGACGGCGCCGAGGTCGCCCGTCGTGCCGAGCGTTGACATCTCGTCACCCATCGGCGAGGGTCACTGGCGTGATCGGCCCCGGAGAGCAGACAGCGCCACTCACCGACCAGCGCCACGACGGTGTCGAGGAGCATCAGTATGTGATCATCGGCGGCGGCCCCGCCGGGCTGCAGCTGAGCTACTACCTGCAACAGGCCGGCTGTGACTACGTCACGCTGGAACGCGCGTCCGCGCCGGCCGAGTTCTTCCGGCACTTTCCCCGCCACCGCCGGCTGATCTCGCTGAACAAGGTGCACGCGACCAGCACCGACCCGGAGATCCGGCTGCGGTGGGACTGGAACTCGCTCCTGCACGAGCCCGCCGACCTGCCGTTCCCGAAGTACAGCAGCGAGTACTTCCCGCACGCCGACGACATGGTGCGCTACCTCACCGACTTCCAGCGCTACCACCAGCTCGCCGTACGTTTCGACACGGCCGTGGAGCGCGTCGAGCGCGTCGACGGCGGGTTCCTCCTGCACACGCCGCGCGGGGCGCTACGGGCCCGCTGCCTCGTCGTCGCCACCGGCTGGGGCCGCCCCAACGTCCCCGACATCCGCGGCATCGAGCACGCCACCGGCTACGAGGACATGCAGACCGACCCCGCCCACTACGCCGGCCAGCGGGTGCTCATCCTCGGCAAGGGCAACTCGGCGTTCGAGACCGCCTCGGCGATCCTCGGGCACGCCGCCATGGTCCACCTCGCCAGCCCCCGCCCGCTGCGCCTGGCCTGGAACACCAAGCACCCCGGCGACGTACGCGGCCACCACGGCGCCGTGCTCGACAGCTACCAGTTCAAGACCCTGCACTCCGTGCTCGACTGCGTCATCGACGAGATCCGCCCCGTCGGCGACCGCTACGAGGTTCAGTTGACCTACACCCACGCCGACGGCGAGACGGCCGTGCTGGAGTACGAGTCCGTCCTCCGCTGCACCGGCTTCGCGATGGACACGTCCGTGTTCGACCCGGACTGCGTCCCGGCCATGGTGCCCAGCGGTCGGCTGCCCACCACCACCCCCGACTGGCAGTCCACCAACGTCGACGGGCTCTACTTCGCCGGCACCATCGCCCAGGACCGCGACTTCAAACGCGCCTCCTCTGCATTCATCGACGGATTCCGCTACAACCTGCGTACGCTCACCGCGCTGCTGCGGGAACGCTACGAGGGCGTGCCGCTACCGTACGAGAGCCGCGTCGCCGACCCCGACGTGCTCACCGCGGCCGTGCTCGACCGGGTCAACTGGAGCTCGGCCCTGTGGACCCAGTTCGAGTTTCTCTGCGACGCGCTCGTCGTGGACGCCGACGGCCGGGTACGCCACCACGTCGACCTGCCCGAGGACCACATCCGGGCCCGGTTCCGCGACCACCCCCACTACTACACCGTCGGCCTGCGCTGGGGACGCGACGACTACGGCGACGTGTTCGCCATCGAGCGGCACCCGCAGCCGGATCGGGCCGCCGAGAGCGCCTTCATCCACCCGGTCGTCCGCCGCTACCACGGGGACACCCTGGTGGAGGAACTGCACCTGCTGGAGGACCTGCTCGCCGAGTGGCGCCGGCCCGATCGGCACGTGGCGCCCCTGCGGGACTGGTTCGCCCGGGAGCTGCCCCGCCGGCGCTGAGGCTCACCGCCGGACGAGGACCTCCCGCAGCGGCTTGCGCTCCAGGTCCGGCACCCACGCGTCCGCCGCCGGGAAACCCACCGGCATGACCACGTACGGGCGCTCCTCCGGCGGGCGCTCGCACACCGTGTTCAGGAAGCGCATCGGGCTCGGGGTGTGCGTCAGGGTGGCGAGCCCCGCCCGGTGCAACGCGGCGATCAACAGGCCGACCGCGATGCCCACCGACTCCTTCACGTAGTACGGCTTCGGCGTACGCGGGCCCTGGTGCACCTCGAACACCACGATCACCGCGGGTGCGACCTCCAGGAACGGCTTGTGCCAGTCCGTGCCGATCGGGGCGATCGCGTCCAGCCACTCCGGAGAGGCCCGCCGCTGGTAGAACGCCCGCTCCTCGGCCTCGGCCGCGTCGCGTAGCCGGCGCTTGCGGTCCGGGTCGGTGATCACCACGAACCGCCACGGTTGCAGGTTCGCGCCGCTGGGCGCGGTCGACGCCGCCCGTACCGCCTCCTCGATCGCCTCCATCGGCACCGGATCGGGCGCGAAATGCCGAATCGAGCGACGCGTCGCCATCAGGTCGGCGAACTCCCGCGCCGCGTCGACCATCTCCGCCGCCGACGCGGGCCCACGCGTCCGGGCAACCGCGATCCTGTTCGCGACCGTGTCCATGCCGCGCCTCCTCTCGGATCCGGCTTCCAGCATCACCCACGGCCCGGTCCGGGCGCTTACGCCAAAGAGCTGTCCTGCGGCCGGCCCGGTCACGCGCCGGGGGTCGCCGAGGCGAGATAGTCGACCGTGTCGCTCAGTTCGCCCCGGCGGGCCGCCGCCGCCCGCTGACGGGCCGCCCCGCTGCCCGTCGCGAGCAGCGACCGCAGCCAGCCGTCCACCAGGCCGTCGTCACCGTATCCACGCAGCACCGGGGACACCGCCGCCACCGTCTCGGCCAGCAGCTCCCGGGCCGGGCGCAGCCGGCCGGTCGTCACGTCCAGCAGCTCGCCCTCCAGGCCGTCGCGGGCGGCCCGCCAGTATGCCGCGCGCAGCAGCTCACCGGGCAGCTCCGGGCCGACGTCGCCCCGGGCCACCGCCTCGTCCGCCCGTACGGCCAGGGCCCGCACCAGCGCCGCCACCAGGGCGGACTCCTGCGCGGTCACGGGCACGTCGGCGACCCGTACCTCCACGGTGGGGAAGCGCAGCGAGGGACGTACGTCCCAGAACAGCGTCCCGCCGTCCACGGTGGCCCCCGCGTCGGTCAGCATCGCCACCACCCGCTCGTAGTGCGCCAACGACTCGAACCGTGGGGGAGGGCCGGCCACCGGCCAGCGCGGCCAGACCATCGTCCGCCAGCTCGCGTACCCGGAGTCCCGCCCCTCCCAGTACGGCGAGTTCGCGGTCACGGCCACCAGCAGCGGCAGGTACGCGCGCAGGTGGTTGCCCACCAGCACGGCCCGCTCCCGGTCCGGCGTCTCCACGTGCACGTGCAGCGCGCAGATCGCCAGCTCGTCGTGCAGGCCCCGGAACGTGGCGGTGCCCCGGTCCTGCCGCGGCCCCCGGGTCACCGGCGGGCACAGCGCACCGGGCAGCACGGAGGTGCCGGAGGCGACGACCCGCAGCCCGTCCGTGGCGGCGGCGTCCGCGACGATCCGCCGTGCCTCGACGAGCTGGTCGAGCAGCTCCTTGACCGACGAAACCGGGTTCGTGCGGGTCTCCACCTGCAATGTGGTGATCTCGCCGGAGACGCGCGGGCCGAGCCGCTCGGCGGCACGGGACACCACCTTCTCCGCTGCCGGGGTCACCGCGCGGGTCACCGCGTCGACGACGAGGAACTCCTCCTCGACCCCGATCCGGGGACCCGTCGTGCGTTCCCGCGTCATGCGGACCACCGCCTCCCACCGTCGGCCACAGCGGCCGCCGGAGGCGGCCCGGCCGACAGGGTAACGGCGACCGTAGTCCCGGCAACACCGTCAGTCAGCGACGGTCGTGCGTGTCGCCGCGACTGCCGGCACGCCGTCGGCCAGCACCCGGCGGATCACCGCCGCGAGCAACGCCGTACGCTCCGCCATCCGCGACACGTCGACCCACTCGCCGCGGGCGTGGGGCAGCCCGCCCACCCCACCCAGACCGTCCAAGGTGGGCACTCCCAGGGCGCCGGTGAAGTTGGCGTCCGACGCGCCGGGCGCGTGCACGCCCCGTACCGCCGGCAGCCCCATCCGGGTCGCCGCCTCCTGGGCCACCCGCAGCAGCGGCGCCGCCACCTCCGGCGGCATCGGATACCGGTTGACGCCACCGGTGACGGTCAACCGGGCGCCCGGCAGGCGGGGGCGCAGGGACCGCACCAGGGCGTCCACCCGGTGCAGCTCCTCCCGGGTCCACGCCCGTACGTCCACCGACAGCGCGCCGGACTCCGGCACCACGTTGGAGGTCGTTCCGGCCGACAGCACCGTCGGGGTCACGGTGGTCTCGCCGTCGGCGAACCGCTGCACCGCCAACGCCTGGTGCGCCACCTCGACGCCCGCGTTCACTCCCCGGTGCGGCTCCACCCCGGCATGCGCGGCCCGCCCTCGCACCACCAACCGGTACGCCGAGCCACCCTTGCGCGCCACCTTCAGCTCGCCCGACTCGGTGGACGGCTCACCCACGAGCACCACGCCGGAGCGGGCGGCCTCCCTCTCGATCAACGCCCGGGAACCCGGCGATCCGCTCTCCTCGTCGCAGGTCAACAGCAGGCCCACCCGGTCGGTGTCGGGCAGCAGCTCCAGCGCGGTCAGCACCTGCACGATGCCGGCCTTCATGTCGCACACCCCGGGGCCCGTCGCCAGGTGGCCGCGGATCGAGAAGGGCCAGTCCCGTACCGTGCCGGCCGGCCACACCGTGTCGAAGTGACCCAGCAGCAGCACCCGCTGGTCGGTGGCCGGCCACAGCAGATGCGGCAGGCCGTCCACGACCACCCGCCGCGCGGGCCGGCCCAGCACCGCGTCGCCCCAGGCGGTCAGCAGGTCGGCGCACACCGACAGCTGCCGCGCCTCCCCGGGCGGGGATTCGCAGGCCACCAGCTCCTCCAGTCGGGTCAGCATCGAGCTGGCTCTGGCCCGGGCACCGTCCAGGATCTGCGTATCGTCCGCCATGACCCGATGGTGACAGCGCGACCGGACCGCCACCGTGGGTGATCGTGCTCAGTTCCTCCCCGGCCCGGCCGCCCCTGGGTGTCGAAACCTCCGCGAAAATCGAGCACGGGTGAAGAAATCTCGGGTCGCAACCTCGTGTAACCATGCGACTACCCGTACCGGCCGTCCGTCGGTTGCGGGTCAGGCCACACCGTCTACACCGGAGGTGACGTCATCGCTCACATCGACTTGGGGCTTGACGAGCAGCAGAATCCCGGCATCACCGGCCTCATGCGGTTCCGGCCGGAGACCGCCGAACCCCTCAACGCGCTGGCGGAGGTGCTGCTGCGCGCCCCGCACTCGATGAGCCCGGGGGAGCGGGAGCTGATCGCGGCATACGTCTCGGGCCGCAACGAGTGCGAATTCTGCTGCACGTCGCACTCCCTGTTCGCCGCCGCCCAACTCGACCAGGGCATGACGCTGGTGCAACAGGTGCGCGCCGACCCCGACTCGGCCCCCATCTCGTCGAAGCTGAAGGCCCTGTTGCGTATCGCCGGGGCGGTGCAGCAGTCGGGCCGCGCGGTGACCGCCGAGATGGTGGAGTCCGCACGCGAGCAGGGCGCGACCGACATCGAGATCCACGACACCGTGCTCATCGCGGCGGCGTTCTGCATGTTCAACCGGTACGTGGACGGGCTGGGCACGTGGGCGCCGGAGAGCCCGGACGGATACGGCGACTCGGTACGGCGGATCGTCGAGCACGGGTACGGCGTGTGATCGGAGCACGGGACCGGCAGCCACACGCCCTCTCCGGCGCTGGCCGTCGAGTCCCGTGCGCCGTGCCGCCTACGCCGCTTTCTCGGCGCGTCCGCGCCGCCGTACGGCGCGGGAAGCCGGCACGTCCGTCGTGGCCGCCGAGTCCACCGGCGTGTCGCCGGCCTTGGTCGCGATCAGCGCCAGCAGGGCCGCCCGGAAATCGTCCCGCAGGCCGTCGGCGTCGAACCGCTCGGTCATCGCGTCGATCAGGGAGGTGGTCCGGGCCAACTCCGGGGCCGGCACCGCCACCGGAGCGTCGAGGAAGGAGAACTCCGGCGCCCGCAGCTCGTCCGGCCACATCATCGTGTGCAGCAGGAGCATGTCGTCGCGTACCCGGATCGCCGCCAGCCGTTCCACCTGGCGCAGCGCGACCTTGGCGATCGCCACCCGGCGGCTGTCGCGCAGCGCGTCACGCAGCAAGGTGTACGGCAGGACGGCGATGTCGTCCGGCTCCAGGAAGTACGTCCGGTGGTAGAGGACGGGGTCGACCTCCTCGGTGCGGACGAACCTGAGCACCTCGATGGTGCGCAGCGTCGGCAGCGGCAGACCGGCCAACTCCTCGTCACTGATGGCGACCAACCGTCCGTCGTCGAGTTCGTACGCCTTGGCGACGTCCTCGTAGGCCACCTCGTCACCGCAGTCGTCGCAGAAGCGCCGTACGCTGATCCGGCCGTTGTCGTCGCGGTGCACCTGCCGGAACCGGACGGCCTTCTCCTCGGTGGCGGCATGCACCTTGACGGCGATCGACACAAGGCCGAAGGAGATCGCACCCTTCCACATTGCCCGCATCCGTGCTCCCGGCTGATCGTGATCCGTACCCTGCGGCCAGCCTGACACGGGCGGTGGGCCCGTCTCTTCCTCCTGCGTGCGCGGCTGCCGCACCGACCGCACGGACAACGCACCGTCGAGGATGCGGCCGGCGGGACGCCCCGGCGACGATCAGGCTGGCCCGCCCGCGGCCCGAGCCGACCGGCCGGGCCCACGGCGGAGCGGACCGAGGCCGGAGGGGCGGACGCATGAGCGCGGCGGCGGGTGGCGGGATCGCCAAGCACGTACCTGTCAATCAGGTGTTACGGGAGTACCTGCTCGCGTCGACGACGCCACCCGATCCGGCCGTGCGTGCCCTCATCGCCGCCACCGACGGCCTCGGTGAGGTGGCGGGGATGATGGTGCCGGCGGAGCAGCTCGCGCTGTTGACCCTGCTGACCCGGATCGCCGGCGCCCGTACCGTGATCGACATCGGCACCCTCACCGGGCTCTCCGCCCTGGCCTTCGCGCGCGGCCTGCCCCCGGGCGGCCGGGTGATCACCTGTGACAACAGCGACCGCTGGCTGGACCTGGCCCGCGCGCACTGGCAGGGGGCGGGGGTGGCCGACCGCATCGACTTCCGGCTCGGTCCGGCCGCGCGGACCCTTCGGGCGATGGCCGGCGAGCCGGCCGTGGACCTCGTCTTCGTCGACGCCGACAAGTTGAACTACCCGACCTACTACGACCTCGCGGTGCCGCTGCTCCGCCCCGGCGGTCTGCTGGTGCTGGACAACGTGCTGCTCGACGGCTTCGTGACCGCGCCGGAACTGGCCGGTGAGTCGTTGCAGCGCAGGTGCGCCGCGGTGCTGCGCGAGGTCAACGCGGCCGTGGCGGCCGACGACCGGTTGGAGGCGGTCATGCTCCCGATCGCCGACGGGCTCACCATCGCCAGGAAGCGGTGACGGTACGTACCGAGGGGCGCCCGCCGGCCGGCGGGCGCCCCTCGGTACGTTCACAGGGAGGCAGGCAGGTCGAACATCGGGAAGACGTCCGGCGAGAACGCGGTGATCTCCGCGATCATGCCGTCCTCGATCCGGAAGACGTTGAGCACCTGCGGGCGGTACAGCGACTCGCCCGGCCGGCGGACGTATCCCGCGACCGCCGGCTGCCGGTTCGCGTGCGTCCCGAGCGCCTTCCACTCCCCGAAGTAGGCCGGTGACGTCGGGTCGAACTGCGCGACGAGACCGGCGACGAACATCTCCCGGCCGATGATCCAGAACGGGTCCGGCGGCATGGTCACCCGTACGTCCTCGCGGAGGAGCTTCGCGAAGTTCGCCGCGTCGGCCTTCTCCAGCGCCTCGATGCACCGTTGCACGAGGGCGCGCTCGGCCTCGGCCGGATCATCGGTCGGGCCCCAGTCGATCGGGCGGGGCGGGAGCCGGTCCTTCAGCGTGGCCCGCGCCCGTTGCAGGGCACTGTTGGCGGAGGCGAGGCTGATGTCCAGCATCGCGGCGGTCTCGTTCGCCGACCAGCCGAGCACGTCCCGCAGGATCAGCACCGCCCGCTGCTGGGGCGGCAGGTGCTGGATCGCCACGAGGAACGCCAGCTCGATCGTCTCCCGCGCCATGATCTGCGAGTCCGGCTGGCTGTCGGGTGGCGCCACGGGGTCGAGCAGGTAGTCGGGGTAGGGCTGCAGCCAGGGGACCTCGTCGGTCGCCGGCGGCGGGGTGGTCGGCCCCGCTCCCAGGGCCGGCTGGCGGTGCGGGAGGGGGGTGCGCGCGTTGCGCCGCAGGAAGTCCAGGCAGGCGTTCGTCGCGATGCGGTACAGCCAGGACCGGGCGGTGGACCGCCCCTCGAACGTCTCCCGTTTGCGCCACGCCCGCAGATAGGTCTCCTGGACGAGATCCTCCGCGTCCTCGAAGGAGCCCAGCATCCGGTAGCAGTGGACCTGCAACTCCCGGCGGTGCCGGTCGGCGAGAGCCGCGAAGCCCTCCTCGTCGATGGTGGTGATGGCGGTCGTCTGCTCGGCGTCGCGTTGCGGCGCATTTGCACCAAGGTTCGCCATCTATCCCTCTTTCAGCCGCTCGTGGAACAAATATGCACGTCTCACTATACCGACCGGCCCCTGTGGAGCCGGCTGACACGCGCGACGTGACAGCGGGCGAGCCGGGCACGTCCAGAGGTGAGCGCGCCGATGACGGATGCGAGGGTGATTCCGCGATCAAGCTGGCGACGACACCGGAGCGAGGGGCGATGGACTCGACAATACCCACCACGGACGACATCGGCCGGATGTACGACGAGACCGCGGCGCTGTCGCAGATCTTCATCGACGGCCAGGAACACCTGCCCTACTGGTACGACGACCGTGACGACACTCCCGTGGTCGAGGCGGCCAAGCGGATCACCCGCAAGCTCGCCGAGGCGATCGACCTGCGGCCGGGGGAGGACGTCCTCGACGCCGGCTGTGGTGTCGGTGCGCCCGCCGTGCAGCTGGCCGAGGAGTACGCGGCCCGGGTCACCGGCGTCACCATCAGCCCCGTACAGGCGGTGGAGGCGCAGCGCCGCGCCGAGCGCAGCGAGGCGGCCTCCCGGATCGCGTTCGCCCACGGCGACTACCACGACCTCGCCTTCGCCGACGGGTCGTTCGACGCGGTCGTGGCGATCGAGTCGCTCATGCACGCCGGTGACCTGACGGCGCCGCTCGCCGAGTTCCACCGCGTGCTGCGGCCCGGCGGCCGGTTGGCCATCGCGGACTGCACCCGGGAGGCGCACGTGGGCGCGGATCGGGCCGCCGAGTTCATGGCGGCCTTCCAGATCGGCCAACTGCTCTCCGTACCGGAGTGGATCTCGCGGCTGCGGGCGGCGGGCTTCGACGTGGAGGAGTACACCCAGTGCGGGCCACGGGTGTACGGCATGGGGCTGCGCTATCTGGACCGCGCCGACGAGCTGCACGACGAGCTGTCCACGCGGTTCGGCGAGGACATGGTGCGTGAGCTCAAGCAGTCCTACCGGGACTACTTCGCCTGGGACGGCGACATCGGCTACGTGGTCATCGCCGCGCGTAAGCCGTACCTCTGATCTTCACGGTCTTCTCCGGGCGTGCGGTGCGCCGGTCCTGCCGGTGCGCCGCACGCCCGTCCGCTTTCCGCCGGCCCGCGTCAGCGGCGTGTCCGACGGCCGACCCGGCATGGTCCCTTCGGTGGAGTAGATATCCACCGTTAGGGCATGGTTGGCGTATCTGGCGAGCTGCCTCGCCGGGAAGCCGATGAGTTGCCCGCCACGCCCGCGTCATAAGAGACGTGGCTGTCGGCCGTCGTCGTCCGGCGCGTCGGACAGTCACCGACCCTCGGGTTCGCCGTACGTCACACGTAACGACCTCCGGCAAGCGGAACAGTTAGAAGGAGCGACGATGTCCGACAACACCCAGCAGATGCCCCCGCCGCCGCAGCCGTCCCCGGACCTGCGCCGCCTCGACTTCCTCGTCGGCACCTGGAAGCTCAGCGGCAAGACGGAGGCCGGCCCGATGGGCCCGGCGGCCGAGCTCTCCGGCACCGAGACCTTCGAGTGGCTCGAGGGAGGCTTCTTCCTGGTCCACCACTGGAACTGCGCGATCGACATGGGCCCGGCCGGCAAGATGCCGGACGTCGGCTACGAGTTCTTCGACTTCGACCCGGAGACCCAGAAGTTCCGCTCGCACTACTTCAGCAGCTTCGGGCCGTTCAACGAGGAGCAGAGCCGCTACACCGGCGACTTCGAGGACGACAAGCTCGTCCTGGTGGGCCCGGCGAAGTACGTCCGCAAGCTCAACGACGACGGGACCATCACCTACGACTGCGACTTCCCGCTGCCGGACGGCAACTGGGTGCCGTTCATGCACGCCACGCTGACCAAGGTCTCCTGACCGGAAACCGACGTGGCGGGCACCGCGCGATCGACCACACCCCCGAGGTGATCGCGCGGTGCCCGCCCGGCGTGGGGTACCGGGCCCACCACGCCTGGAACGCGCCGGCCCGGCCGGCGCGGGTGGCCTCGATCCCGTTGGACCGGCCACCACGAGCATCACTTCGGCACTGACGTGATCAGTCCACCGTCGACCAGCAGCTCCTGTCCGGTGATGTAGGACGACCGGTCGGACAGCAGAAAGACCACGGCGTCCGCCACGTCCTCCGGCCGGCCCAACCGCCCCAGCGGGACCTGGCCGCGAGCGGCCTCCCGGGACTCCTCCGTGTCGGCGATGCCGAGGAACATGTCCGTCACGATGTAGCCGGGGCTCACCGCGTTGATCCGGGTGCCACGGGCCCCCAGGTCCGCGGCGAGGGAACGGGCGAGGTTCACGACCGCCGCCTTGCCGGCCGCGTACAGAGGAGTCGTCGCCAGACCACGGTGCACCAGCCAGCTCCCGTTCACCACCACCGCCGCGCCGTCGACCAGCAGCGGCAGCGCCTTCTGGATCGTGTGGAAGACCCCCCGGAGGTTGGTGTCGAGCAGGTCGGCGTACTCCTCGTCGGCCACCGCCGCGCACGGGTTGAACCGGGCGATCCCGGCGTTGGCGAACACCCCGTGCAGACGGCCGACGCGGTGTTCCACCACGGTCATCAACCGGTCGAGGTCCGCTGCCACCGACACGTCGGCGGGTACCGCGACGACCCGCTCGGGCGCGTCGAGCGCCTCGAGCGCCCGGTGCAACCGGGCGACGCTGCGGCCCGCGATGACCACCCGCGCACCGACCTCCAGCAGCCTGCGCGCGGTGGCCAGGCCGATGCCGCTGCCACCCCCGGTGATCAGGACCGTCCTACCGTCGAACTCCGCCATGCACCCAGCGTGTCAGTGGCGGCAGCGCCGGAGCACCTTCCCCCGTGCTGACCCCGGCCCAGCGGGCTCGCGGGCGGCACGCCCGGAGATGCGCCGGTGGTACGCCGGTTGCGAGGGTCGAGCCCGGGCACGTCGGTCGGCGGCGCCGGGGCTACCTGCCGGACTCGCGCCATGGGACGGGCACCGTCGCCCGGTCGTGCGAACCCGACGTGACCTGCCCGAGGCACACCCGTATCCAGGTCACCAGGGAGAACGTAAATGACAGGCAGTCCGCAGCCCGGCACCCCGCACGACGCCGCCCGACCCGGAGTCCTGCGCTCGGTCGGCGTCGCCTACGACACCGGCACCAACTTCGCCACCGGTCAGGGGGATCTGTCCCGGGTGGTCTGGAACAACGACCGGATGGCCGAGGAGATCGGGGCGATCCGCCGGCAACTGCACTGCAACTCGGTCACCCTCTACGGCAGCGACCTGGGGCGGCTGGCGGACACCGCGCGGGCGGCGGCCGAGGTCGGGCTGCACGTGTGGCTGCAACCCCGCCTCGTCGACCGACCGCAACCGGAGATCGTCGACCATCTGGCCGAAACGGCGCGCGTCGCCGAGCGGATGCGACGCGACGGGGCCGCCGTCAGCCTCTCCACCGGCTGCGTCCACCTGGTCTTCACGCCGGGCCTGGTCGCCGGCGAGCAGTACCACCAGCGGATGGCGAACATCTTCGCCGAGGCCGACCATCACGTCCTGCGGCCGACCGGCACGGTCGACCTGGTCGGCGCCAACGAACGCCTCAACCAGTTCCTCGACCGGTCGGTGCGGACCGTGCGATCGATCTTCGGCGGGGAGGTCGGTTACGCCGCGGCCCCGTTCGAGGACGTCGACTGGCGACTGTTCGACACGGTCCGACTCATGCACTACTACACCCTCGGCTACCCGGCCCGGGACGAGGACCAGGTCGCCGAGATCGCGCGTTACCACCGATGGGGCAAGCCGGTGATGATCGCGGAGTTCGGGACGGCGACCCATCCGCGCGCCGCTGAGATGGCGTTCCTCTCCTTCGACGTCGTCGACCGGAGCGGACCCGAGCCGACCGTCCACGAGGGGGTTCTCCGCGACGAGCCCGCCCAGGCGGCCTTCCACCAGCGGATGCTGGACGTGTTCGCCCGGGCGGGCGTGCACGGCGTGGCGGTGAGCGAGTTCATCCACCCGACGCACCCGCACTCCACGGATCCCCGCCTGGACCTCGACGCGGCGAGCATGGCGCTGGTCAAGACCATCCGGGCCGACCACCACGACCCGGCGTCCGAATACCGCTGGGAGCCCAAGCAGTCCTTCCACGCCCTCGCCGCGCGGTACGCGCTGCTGGGCGCGGACGAGCCGGGCAGCCACGCTCGTCCGTGATCTCGGCCGGCGCCGCCGCCCGCGCGACGGGGTCGGGCGGCGGCGCGGCCAGCCGCGGGCCCTCGCGGGGCCCGCGCCGGGCGGGACGCGGGGACGGCCGGCCGGTCCACCCGCCGGCGCCCGCCGGTCAGGACGGGTGACACGAGACGCCGGTTCCGTGACAGGCCACTGTCACGGAACCGGCGCTGTGCCAGCCGGGGCCGGTCGGCGTCGCTACCAGGTCACCGGAAGCGTCGTCAGCCGCTCCATCGGACCGGTGACGCTGGTCCGGATCTCGTCGGCCGGCACGGCGAGCCGCAGGTTGGGCATCCGCTGAGGCAGCGCGCGGAAGGCCAGCTCCAGCTCGATCCGGGCGAGGTTCTGCCCGATGCACTGGTGGACGCCGAAGCCGAAGCCGAGGTGGTGCCGGGGCGACCGGGTCACGTCGAACGCGTCCGGCGTCGGCACCAGCGCCGGTGAGAAGTTGGCGGCGGCAGCGCCGATCAGCACACCCTCACCGGCCTTGATGTGGTGGCCGGAGATCTCGATGTCCTCCAGCGCCACCCGGGAGATCGCCTCGATGAGGGAGACGTAGCGCATGATCTCCTCCACCGCGCCGGTGGCGAGGTCCGGATCGGCGCGCAGCTTGGCGAACTGATCCGGGTGCTCCAGCAGCGCCAGGGTCCCCAACGAGATGACGTTGGCGGTGGTGTCCTGCCCGGCGATCAGCATGAGCATCGCGTACCGGACCAGCTCGTCGCGGGACAGCGTCCCCTTGTGCACCTGCTCGGCGATGAGGTCGTCGAGCAGCCCGGTGCCCGGGTTGGTCTCCTTGGCCCGGACGAGCTGCCCGAAGTACTCGGTCAGCGCGGTCATCGCCTCGCCGGCCCGGTCCGGGTCCGGGTCGAACAGACCCCGGGCCGGCCCCTCGAACGCCGCGCGGTCCTCGTACGGGACACCGAGCAGCACACAGACCGCCATCGACGGCACCGGCAGCGCGAACCCGGCGACCAGGTCCGCCGGCGGTCCGGCCGCCAGCATCGCGTCGATGCGCTGGTCGACGATGTCCTGGATGGCCGGCCGCAGCGCGTTCATCCGGCGTACCGAGAAGCTGGGGATCAGCATGGCGCGCTGCCGGGTGTGCAACGGTGGGTCGACGCCGATCAGCACGTCGGTGTAGCCGGTGCCCTCCAGCTCCGCCATCTCCGCGCTGAGCGCGGGGAAACCGTCGAGGCGGGGGTTGATCGACACGCGCCGGTCGGCGAGCAGTGCCCGCGCCTCGGCGTATCCGGTGACCAGCCACACCTCGCGTCCGTCGTAGAGCCGTACCCGGGAGAGCGGGCCGTCGGCCCGGAAGGCGTCGTAGCCGGTGGACGGCCGGTACGGACACTGCCGTCCGATGGGGAAGTCCCGGGTTTCGTCGGGTGTCGCCAGTGGGGTCGACATGCGTTCTCCTCATGGTCGCAACTCGGGTGAGCGGCTGCCATCGCGCGTCGGATCCCCGGCCGGGTCTGCCGGGTACGGTCGCCGGCACCACAGTGGTTCCCGGAGCCGGTCGCCGAGCCGCACGGCGGCCGTGCCCCCGGCCGGGGCCGGCCCGGCCCTCCCGGGTCACCGTTCGTCCGTTCGCCGCCGCCACACCACCTGGTGTCAGGTGCGCTGACGCCACCAGCCTGCCCGTACGACCGCTGGGTGTCTTCTCGTCACGTGCGGCACCGCGAACGCGGCGCGGAACGGCCGTGGAGGCATCGGCGGGCGGCCTGCCGTGGCGAATTCGGGCGGGCGTGATTTCGGTACGGCCGATCGGCGGCAATGGCTGCGGAAAAGGGGGCGCTCGGGGCTCCCCGTAATACTTGCCGCGCTGTAGCATTCAGACATTGGGCATCTCTCTGCGTGCCCCGCGCCCGTGTCGCGTAACCGCTCAGGCGAGCTAAGGATGTGTCATGGATTCTGCGGTCTCACCAACCGTCGCAAATTCGGTCGAAAATGATGGCCCGCGGTGGCGTCAGCGTGCCGTCGGTGTGTTGCTGTCCGCGTTGGCCGCGGTCCTCATCTGGGTGGTGGCGGTGCCCGTCGCCGGCGTGGACCTGGAGGCCACGGTGGCGGAGGGGGAGGCGCCGTTGAAGATCAACCTGGGGCTGGTGGTCGGCGCGGCGCTGATCGTCCCCCTGCTCGGGTGGGCGCTGCTCGCGCTCCTGGAGCGGGTCACCCGTCAGGGCCTGCGGATCTGGGTCATCGTGGCGGTGGTCTTCATGCTGCTCTCCCTCGCCGGGCCGACCACGGCCGAGACGGGTGGCGCGATGGTCGTCCTCGCGTTGATGCACCTCGCCGTCGGTGGCGTGCTGATCGCCGCGATGGTTCGCAGCGCCCGCTGAACCGTGGCGCCAGTCGACCCCCGGGCGAACCGCTCCGGGGGTCGTGTCGACGGACGCGAGACGGTCGTGCCTGCGCCGGGCGGCGCAGGCACGACCTGGGAGGGCGACGGTGGATCAGCTCAGGGCCACGGCCCGGTCGTAGACGGTGCTGACCGAGTCGGTCGCCAGCTGCTCCGTCGGCTCGACGGACCAGATGAGCAGGTCACCGTTGGCGGTCAGGGTGAGCTGGGCGTCGCACTCCGCGACGATCGGCTCGGCGTTCGTCCGGGACGCGTCGGGCACGGGCAGGACGGTCGTGAGGGTCGAGGCGAAGGTACGGGCACCGTCCAGCGACGGGGCCGGGTGCTCGGCGTAGGAGATGGTGCCCTTCAGCGGGTCGCCGTTGCCGCTGTCGAGGGTCACGGTGCCGGCGCTGCAGGTGCGCAGCACCTTGGTCACCTTGTCGACCGCCGCGTCGGCACCACCCGGGATCTGGAACACCGCGGTCATGAAGTACCGCTGGTAGCTGTCCGGGGCGGCCTCCTCCGACCGCTCACCGGACAGCATGAAGCCCTCGATCGAGCGCAGGTCGCCCAGGGCGTCGGTCATGTTGAGGCAGGCCTTGGGCTCGGAGGTGATACCGGGGCCGGACTCGAACTGGCCGGTCTTGATCGCCTCGGCGATGCTGATGACCGGCTCGACCGACGAGGCGGTGCCCCGCTGCGCGTCAGCCGGGTTCAGCAGCTGCCGGAGCTCGTCGGTGGTGAAGTGCATCGGGCCGGCTGCCGTGGTGTCGTGGTCCCCGGCGGAGGCAGCCCCGTTCCCCGCGAGGAACAGCGTGGTCAGGGCGGCCAGCGCCACCGCGGCGAGGGTGACGACGGTTCGCTTGTTGCGCATGTTGTTCTCCATTGTCGAAATGGTGGTTCGGTGAATGCGGAAATCCTCCGCAATCACTGAGGCGGTCTGGTCGCCCTCCCCTTTCTGATCGCCTCGTGGAATCAGTATGTCGGACGGGGGAGGCGGTTCCGCCTCTCGTCTTGCTCAGCGTCGCCGGTTTCGGATCCGGGTCATGCCGAGGCGGTTATTTTCCGCCCGGGACAATGAACGCGCCATTTATGTCCGCCGGTACGGGCGGCACGGATCATTCAGCGCGTCGCTTTCCGCTGAGGACGTCGACGAGCCGGTCGGCGAACTCGTACGGGTGGGTGACATGCCCGACGTGACCGCCGGGGAAATCGACCACCTCCAGGTCGAGCAGCCGGGCCAGTGCCTGGTTCGGGCGGTACGCGTACTGCTCCCTGGAGGTGGCGCCGCCGGCCAACACCAGCCGCTCCGAGTGCCGCCGTAGTGCGGCGAGGTCCGGGCGGTAGGCGGGAAAGCTGCGGGTCTCGTGCTCGAACCAGAACACCTGGTTGCGGCGGAGGCGGGTCACCAACTGCTCCAGTTGGTCCGGCGGGAGCTGAGCGTCCTTCGGCGGCCGGGTCTCGCCCGCCATGCCCACGTGGTCGCGGAACACCTCCCGCGCGGCCTCGATGCCGCGCTCCCGATAGGTCAGGTACAGGTTGTCGTAGAAGGCCAGCCAGTGCTCGGCGTCGGGCAGGACCGAGGCCAGGGGCGGTTCGTGGACGACCACGGTGCGCAGGCGGTGCGGGTGGGCCTGCAACAGGGCCAGCGCCACGATGCCGCCCGAGCAGGTGCCGAACACCTCCGCCGGCTCGTCGCAGAGGTGGTCGAGGAGCAGGCGTACGTCCTGCGCGTCGACGTCGACCCGCCGGTGGTCCTCCACCGGCTCGAAGACCGGACTCCGGGAGAATCCGCGACGGTCGTAGGTGATCACCGTGTAGTGCGCGGCCAGGGTGTCCGCCAGAGGCCCGAACGGGGTGGCGTCGCCGTTACCGGTGGGGATGCACAGCATCGGCGGCCCGTAGCCGCGGACCTCGAAGTACAGCCGGGCGCCGGGCACGTCGAGGGTGCCGTGTCGTGGTGAGGGCATGTGAACCTCCTGGATCGGGCGATGGACGCACCGGTCCAGCCCGTCCCGTGGCGGGCCGTCCCAGTGGTCCCGCCGGATGGCGGAGGCATGAGATCGGCCGGACGCGGGCGCAGGAGGTGGTGAGGTGGGCCGCCGGGTGGGCCGTGCGGCCGGCCGCGGACCAGCCGGGCTGTTGGGTGCGCGGGCGACGAGCCGCCAGTCGACCGTAGAACCAGGAATGCGGGCGGGCACCTCTGTGGATGCGCGGGCAACGGGTGTCAGATCTGTGGCCCGGATTCCCGTCGCTCTTGCGCCGCGCACCGTTGCCGTGAATTGTGGCGGTGCACCGGCCCTCTTTTTTCGCCGGCCCTCGGGAATATTTGGAAAAGGCTGTTCCGGGCCGCGACCACGCGACCCGGAACAGCGTCGGACCGGGAATTACCGGAACGAGATCCCGGCGCCGGCACCCTCACCGAGGTCGTTGAACATGCCGATGCCGCACGGCACCTTGCCGCAGTCGACCGTGCCCCACGGCGTCGCCTCCGGGCCGAGGGTGCCCTGGTAGACGCGCCGCACCACCAGGCTGGCGGAGAGCGTGCCGTTGGCGGTCGATTCGACGTGGATGGTCTCGGCGCCGTTGCAGGGCAGCTCCTCGCCGACGATGGCGCACTCGCCGATGTGGAAGACGCTGCTCGGGCGCAGGCCGCTGGCCCGTACGGTCACCACCTGTCCGTCGGCCAGTCCGGTCGACGGGGTGACGCTGACGGTGGGTTCGGCCGCGACCGGCTTCTTCGGGCCGGCGGCGGCCGGTGCCGAGGCGGCGGCGGTGAGGCCGAGGGTCGCCACGGCGGCGATGCCGAGAGCGGGCATGGCTCGCTTCCAGTTCCTGACGGACACGTAGGACTCCATTTCCCTGACGAGACACAGTTCTGGCAGGACCGGTCGTTTCGCTCCCGTAGGAGCGGCGTGACGCGACGCGACGGAACGGCAAGATGCACCCGTGTCGTGACGTATTGACGTCCATCGAGTCGAATCAAGAGCGCTCTGACAGTTATGACGACCGTGCGGGCGGAGAATGAGCGGTCTCGGCGAAAAAATCTCCAGCGATCTGCCGACCGGCGGCGGAGGCCGCCGCGTCGCCCGTCCCGGTGGGCGCTGCGACGCGACAACGGGCCGGTGCGCCGCAGGTAGCGCCTGCCGCTACGCGTCCCGCCTCAGCATCAGCCGCAGCGCCTTCTTGTCCGGCTTGCCGACCGGGGTGTGCGGCAGGGCGTCCAGCACGACGAGGCGCTCCGGCACCTTGAACGCCGCGAGGCCCCGTGCCGTCAGCGCCGCGGCCAGCCGGTCGAGGGTCAGCCTTCGGCGGGGTTGCAGCCGGACGACGAGGCACACCCGCTCGCCGACCACCGGGTCGGGCACGGGGATCGCCGCCGCCTCGGCGATCTCCGGCAGCTCCTGCGCGAGCGTCTCGACCTCGCCGGCGGAGATCTTCTCACCCGCCCGGTTGATCACGTCCTTGATCCGTCCGCAGACGACCACGTCCCCCGCCGGGGTGATCCGGACGAGATCACCGGTGCGGTACCAGCCCGCGGCGGTGTAGGAGACGGCGTTCTGGTCAGGCGCGCGGTAGTAGCCGCGCGGCGTGTACGGCCCGCGGGTGAGCAGCTCGCCGACGGCGCTGGCCGGCACCGGTCGGCTGGTTCCGGGCTCCACCACGAGCAACTCGTCGAAGGGACTGATCGGACGCCCCTGGGTGCCGTGCGCGACCTCGGGGGGCGCACCGATCGGCGTGTAGCAGACCAGGCCCTCGGCCATTCCGTAGACCTGTTGCAGCTCGCACCCGAGAGCGGGACCGATGGCCGCGGCGAGCTGCGGGGAGAGCATCGAGCCGCCGATGTGGACGTGCCGCAGGCTGGACAGGTCCCGGTCGCAGTCGGCGGCCGCCGCCATCCACCTGACCGCGACCGCCGGCACCACGGAGGCGACCGTGACCCGCTCCGCCTCGATGGCGGCGAACGCCAGGTCCGGGCGGGGCGAGGGCAGCAGGACCACCCGGCCGCCGCTGTACAACGTCCCCAGCACCCCGGGGTTCGCCAGCGGGAAGTTGTGCCCGACCGGCAGCACCGTCAGGTACACCGTGTCCCGGCCGAACCGGCAGACGTCCGCGCACCGCCGGATGTTGTACTCGTAGTCGTCATGGGTGCGGGCGATGACCTTCGGCACGGCGGTGGTGCCGCCGGAGAGCAGGAACAGCGCCACGTCGGCGCCGGACGGGGCGAGGTCGTCCAACCGCTGGCGCCGCGCCTCGACGTCGCCCTCGGCCTGGATGAGGCGCCGTACGTCCACGCTCGGTGCCCGGGACCCGGCGCCGACCACGAGGACCGCCGTCCGCCCCGGCAGGCCGGCCGCCACCCGGTGCGCCAGCGCCTGGTGGTCGTAGTCGCGCCAGGTGTCCGGCACGACCAACGCCCGCACGCCCACGTGCGCGGCGATCGCGGACAGCTCGTGCTCCCGATGCTGCGGCAGCATCAGCACCGGGGCCACCCCCAGCCGGAAGCAGGCGAACATGACGACCACGAACTCCCAGCAGTTCGGCAGCTGCACCAGCACGCTGTCGCCCCGGCGCAGCCCGTGCTCACGCAGGCGTTCGGCCAGGCCGTCGGCCAGCTCGGCCAACTCCCGGTAGGTCAGCCGCCGATCGCCGTCGACCACCGCGACCTGCGGACCCCACCGGTCCGCCCACTCCCACAGGTACGCCCCCAGCGGGCGGTTACGCCAGCACTCCGCCGTGCGGTAGGCGTACGCCAGGTCCTCCGGCCAGGGCACGAGTCCGTCCTTGGTCATCGTTCGGCCCCTTCCGTGCCGGTCTTCAATCGGATGGCGACGTACTCGGCGATCGCGCCGACCGTCGGTTGGTCCCACAGCAACGTCGCCGGCAGTCCGAGCTGGAACTCCCGCTCCAGGGCCGACCGGATGCGCGTCGTCATCACCGAGTCCAGCCCCATCTCCGACAGCGGGCGGTGCGGGTCGACCTCGGCGGCGGGCAGCCGCGTCTCGTCGGCGACCTGCTCGCTGATCCGCTGCCGCAGGTGGGCGTGCAGCGCGGCCCCGTCCAGGCCCGCCCAGGACGGCGCGGCGGCCTCGGGGGCGCGGTCCGTGGGGGCGCCGGTGGCCAACTCGGCGAGCAGCGGCGGGCGACGACCGCCCGACGACTCCGGCAGCACCCGCAGCACCACCGCCTCGCCCAGGTCGTGCCGCTGCACCCGTTCCCACGAGGCGAACGCCTCGGCGGCGCTGACGTCGGCGGTGCCCCGGGCGGCCAGTTCGGCGTCGATGACCTCGGCGGAGGTGGACATCCCGAGCCCGCGCCAGGAGGTCCACAGGATGCTCCGCGCTCCGCCGTCGCCGGTCGCGCGCCGATGCCGGGCCAGGCCGTCGAGGAAGGCGTTGCCCGCCGCGTAGCTGGCCTGCCCGGGCAGACCGAGCAACTGGCCCGCCGAGGAGAAGAGGACGAAGAAGTCGACGCTGCCCGGCGGGAACAGCGTGTGCAGGGTCAGCGCGCCGGCCACCTTCGGCCGGAGCACCCGACGCAGCGACTCCTCGTCGAGCGCGTCGACCGTCCGGTCGTCCAGCACCCCGGCGGCGTGCACGATCCCGCGTACCGGGGGCAGCCCGAGGGCGGCGGGCCGTAGCAACCGCGCGGCCTGCTCCGGGTCGGCGACGTCCAGCGCCACCACGGCGACGGTCACCCCCGCCCGTTCCAGCGCCCGGACCGCCTCGACGGCGGCCCGCTGCCCCGGGTCGGTGACCCGGTCCCACGCCTCGCGGTCGGGCAGGCCGCGGCGGCCGGCCAGGACGATCCGGCGGGCGCCGCGCGACGCGAGCCAGGAGGCCACCTCCAGGCCGAGCGCGCCCAGCCCACCGGTGATCAGGTACGTGCCGTCGGGCCGGCAGTGCAGCGACGGCGCGTCCGGTCCGTCGGCGGCGGCCCGCAGGCGCGGCACCAGGACCTCCCCGTCGCGCACCGCCACCACGTCCTCGCCGTGGCCCGCCCCGACGAGCGCGACGAGCGCGGACAGGTCCTCCGGAGCGGCCCCGACGTCGACGACCCCACCCCAGATGTCGGGGCGCTCGCCGCCGACGATCCGGCCCAGCCCCCACAGGGCCGCGTGCCCGAGGGCCTCCCGGTCCGCGCAGGCGAGGACGCCCCGGGTCACGCACCACAGCCGTGCCGGCCGTGGCGACCGGGCCGCCGCGAGCCGTTGCGCGGTCCGGGCCAGCAGCCACGCGTTCGTGGTGGTCACCGCGCCCGGATCGCCGGCACCCGCGTCGGCGGGCACCACCAGGATGGTCTGGCCGTCGCTCAGCTCACCGTCGGTGAGGTCGTCCGGGTCGGGTACGTGCCGGCAGGGCACCCCGAGGCGGTCCAGTCGCACGGCCAGCCTGTCGCCCAGCGCGGTGACCGGGCCGACCAGGGCCACCGCGTCCGGCGGGCGGCCGACCAGTTGCGGCGCGGGCCGCCAGGCGATGTCGTACACGAGGCCGGCCGCCTCGCCGAGGTGCTCGACGTCGAGGTCGAGCCGCCCGTACCGCAGGCCCACGAGTCGGCCGACCACCTCGCCGTACGAGTTGGCGATCTCCACGTCGACGACGTCGCCGCCCCGGCGGCGTACGGCGATCCGGGCCCGGCCGACCGCCGCCGGTGACAGCGTGACCCGCTCGATGTGCGCCGGCATACGCAGCACCGCCCGGCCGGGGAAGACCACGGACGCGATCGACAGCGCGGCGTCGAGCGCGGGCGCCCAGCCGCGTACCGGCGCCGTGCCGTCGCCGGCGGCGACGTCCGCGACGAGGCCGTCGGCGGTGCGGCCGAGGCGGTGGACGGCCCAGGGGAAGCCCATCGCGGCGACGCCGAGCTTGCCCAGGCGGTCGACCACGAAGCCCTCGTCCAGCGGTTCCGTCACCTCGGTCGGCACCTCGGCACGGGCGGGCAGGCCCGCGTGGGTGTCGGCGGTGGCGGCGGTGTGCGTCACCCAGCCCTCGTCGTCACCGGCCGGGTCGAGGATCCGGGAACTCAGGCGCAGCGTCTCGCCCTGGCGGACCACCTGGACCTCCCGGGGGTGGGTCACGCTGACCGGCACCCGCAGGGCGACGTCCGCCAGGTCGACCCACCCCCGGCCGGCGGACGCGGCGGCGAGGAAGGTGTTCAGCAGCACCGCGGCGGGGATGATCTCCACGCCCCGGACCGGGTGCTCGCCCGGGTAGGGGCGCGAGGCGCGGTCGAGGCGGGTCGACCAGACGTCGGTCGGCACGGCCCCGCGTACGACGGTGCGGCCGCCGAGCAGGGTGTGCCCGGCCCGGTCGTGCCGTTTGGCCACGGTGGCCGGGGCGGGCGGCTCCGCCGCCCAGTGCCGCCGGCGCTGCCAGGCCACGGTGGGCAGGTCCACGACGTCGCCGTCGGGCCACAGGGCCGACCAGTCCACCGCCGCGCCGTGGCAGTGCAGCTCACCGAGGTTGGTCAGCAGGACCTCCCGTCCGGGTTGGCCGCGCCGCAGCGAGTACGCCACCCGGGCGTCGTCGACCGGCAGGCCGTCCAGGGTCGTGCTGATCGAGTGGGCGACCACCGGGTGCGCGGAGACCTCCAGGAAGAGCCGGTGCCCGTCCTCGGCGGCGGCGGTGACCGCCTGGGCGAAGCGGACCGTGCCGCGCAGGTTCGTCGCCCAGTAGGCCCCGTCCCGGGGAGCCGTCGAGCGGGGATCGGCCAGCGCGGTCGTGTAGACCGGGATCCGCGCCTCGGCCGGGGGGAGGTCGGCCGCGGCCGACCGCAACGCGTCCAGCAGCGGGTCCATGTGCGGGCTGTGGAACGCGACGTCGGAGTTGACCGCCCGTACGTCCACGCCGTCGTCGCGCCACCGGTCGGCGAGTTCGGCGACCGCCGGGGCGTCGCCGGAGAGCACGGACCAGCCGGGCGACGCGGTGATGGCCACCACCACGTCGTCGCGCCCGGCCAGCCGCCGCGTCGCCTCGTCGGCGTCGACGTCGACCATGGCCATCGCGCCGGCGCCGGCGACCTGCCGCAGCAGCAGGGAGCGCCGGCAGACCAGCCGCGCACCCTGTTCCAGGGTGAGGATCCCGGCGGTCACCGCCGCGGCGATCTCGCCCACGGAGTGGCCGATGACGGCGGCGGGACGTAACCCGAGGGACCGCCAGGTCGCGACGAGCGCCATCTGGACCGCGAAGATCATCGGTTGGACCACGTCCACCGGCTGCGGCCGGTCGTCGAACAGCACCGCCCGCGGCGACCGCCCGAGTTCCGCGCGGAAGACGGGTTCGAGCTGGTCGAACACCTCCGCGAACGCCGGGGTGTCGGCGAGCAGGTCGCGGCCCATGCCCGTCCAGTGCGAGCCGTGTCCGGAGAAGACCCAGACGACCCCGCGGTCGCCACCGGACGGCGCCACGCCGGAGACGCCGCCGCGCCCGGTGTCCGCGTACGCCCGTAGCCGCTGGACCAGGTCGGCCCGCCCGTCGGCGACGACGGCGCAGCGGTGGGGCAGGTGGCTGCGGCGGCGGGCGAGGGTGTGGCCCACGTCGGCGGTGTCCGGCCCCGGGTCGGCGGTGAGGCGGTCGGCGAGGCGGTCGGCGTACTGCCGGAGCGCGGCGGGGGACGCCCCCGACAGCGGGTACAGGGACGGCCCGGTGCGCTCGGGACGCCGGTCCCGGTCCGCCGGCGGCTCGATCCCGTCGATGGTCTCCGGGCCGTCGATGACGAGGTGCGCGATGGTGCCGCCGTACCCGTAGCCGGACACCGCCGCCCGCCGGGGCGTGTCGCTCGCTGGCCACGGGGTCACCTCGGTCACCACCCGTAGCCCGGCGCCCGCCCAGTCGACGGCGGGGTTGGGCCGGGCGACGCGCAGGCTCGGCGGCAGTTCGCCGTGGCCCAGGGCGAGCACCGTCTTGATGACACCGGCCACGCCCGCGCCGGCCTCCAGGTGACCGATGTTCGGCTTGACCGAGCCGATCAGCAGCGGACGGTCGGCGGGCCGCCCGGCGCCGAACACCGCGGCGAGCGCCCCCGCCTCCAGCGGGTCGCCGACCGGGGTGCCGGTGCCGTGCGCCTCGACGTAGTCGACGGTCCGCGGGTCGATGCCGGCGTCCCGGCAGGCCCGGCGCATCAGCTCCGCCTGCGCCGGCCCGTTCGGTGCCATGATGCCGTTGGTGCGTCCGTCCTGGCGTACCGCGCTGCCGCGCACGACGGCCAGGATCCGGTCGTTGTCGCGGCGGGCGTCGGCGAGGCGCTTGAGCACCACGACTCCGCCGCCCTCGCCACGGCCGTAACCGTCGGCGGCGGCGTCGAAGGACTTGCAGCGGCCGTCCGGCGCGGTGGCCCCCGCCGCGTCGAGGACGAGGGTCAGGCCGGGGGCTGCCATCACCAGCACGCCCCCGGCGAGGGCGAGGTCGCACTCCTCGGCGCGCAGCGCCTGGGCGGCCAGGTGGATGGCGACCAGCGACGAGGAGCAGGCGGTGTCCACCGTCATGCTCGGCCCGTGCAGGTCGAGCACGTACGACACCCGGTTCGCGACGGCGCAGTAGGCGCCCCCGATGCCGGTCCACGCCTCGACGCGGGGCAGATCCTCCAGCAGCCGCCGCCCGTAGTCGTCCGTGCCGACGCCCATGAACACGCCCGCATCGCTGCCCGCCAGCCCTCTCGGCGGGATCCCGGCGTGCTCCAGCGCCTCCCAGGACAGTTCCAGCACGATGCGCTGCTGCGGGTCCATCAGCGCCGCCTCGCGCGGCGTGATCTCGAAGAAGTCGGCGTCGAAGCCGGCGATGTCGGTCAGGAAGGAGCCCCGCCGGGTCGCCCCCGCCACCGCCTCCGCGTGCTCCGGGCTCTGGCCGGCGTACCAGCTCCAGCGGTCGTCGGGAATCTCTCCGACGGTGTCCCGGCCGTCGCGCAGCAACGCCCAGAACCGGTCGGGTGAGTCGACGTCACCGGCGAACCGGCAGGCCATGCCCACGATGGCGATGGGTTCGGATGAGGTCATGAGGCGCTCTCCTTGACGCGTCGCGAGCGCACCGGACACGGTGGCCGGTGCGCGGCCGGGGCGGCGCCCTATCGGCGGCCGACGACGAGTGCGTGACTGAATCCCAGGCCCTCGTACCGCTCGACGTGGGAGAAGCCGGCGTCGAGGGCGGCCCGCTCCATGTCCCCGGCCGAGTACGCCATGCCCTCGCCGGAGGCGAGGGTGAGGAAGTAGGGGGACACCAGCCCGGCACTCATCGAACCGGTGCCCTCGTCGTTCGAGACGAAGTTGTAGATCAGGCAGACCCCGCCGTCCGGCAGCGCCGCCCGGCACCGGCGCAGCAGCTCCGTGTTCCGTTCGAGGGACCAGATCTCGAAGATGTGGAACACGAGCACGGCGTCGGCGCCCTCGGGCAGCGGCTCGGTCATGATGTCCCCGGCGTGGAAGCGGACACGCCGACGCAGGTCCGGGTCGTCGATGCGGTCGGCGGCCAGCCGGGTGACGCTCTCCTGGTCGAAGACGGTGACCGTGAGGTGCGGGTAGCGCCGGGCCAGGTGGACGGCGTTGGTGCCGTCACCGCCACCCACGTCGATCGCGTGCCGGATGCCACTGAAGTCGTAGCTGTCCAGCAGCGGGCCGAGCGCCTTCTGCGAGGCGTCGCCCATGTTCGCGTAGAACACGCGCTGCAACTCCGGGTGGGCGGTGAGCCGCTCGTACAGGGTGGTCCCGGGTCCGGGCAGGTGCCGCAGGCCGACGTTGGTGTTGCGGCGTACGGCCTCGGCCAGGTCGGGCAGCGCCTGGTTGATCACCTTCGCCTGCACGTCGACCAGCGGACCGAGGAACCGGGCGCTCGACCGCAGCAGCTTGCGGCGGGTCAGGTCGGCGTTGACGTACGCCTCGCCGCGCTTGTCGACCAGCCGCAGCGTGCAGAGCCCGAGCAGCAGGACGCGGGCGGGCTGCTCCTCGACGCCCAGCTCCGCCGACAGCTGCCGCACGGTCATCCCGCCCGCTCGCTCCAGGTGCTCGAAAACGTCGAGTTCCAGGGCGGTACGGAGCAGTTCGAACGCGGTCGTGCCGTGCACCAGCAGCCGGAGGTAGTCGGCCTCCGTCACCGCCACGTGCCGATCGGTGCCCATGGTTCTCCTTTCGGCCCGACTCAGGGAGTCCGGCCGTACGCGCCGGCGACGCGGCGGGCTGCGGGGACGAACCGATCGTGGTGGGGGCGGCCGGTGCCGGGCACCTTCGTGTGTGCGCCGCGTCGGCTGAGCCCCGACGCCGACGTCGACCGTCCTGCCCGGATGACCGGTGCGCACGACGGGAGATGAGGCCGGCGCCCGGCGGCTGCCAGGATTCCGTTCGGGCCGGGCCGCGTCCGTTGCGGGAGGCGGCGCGGCGCCGGCCCACCACAGGGGACGGACGGTGTGGGGGACATGGGCGCGACACGGGTGGCGATCATCGGCGCCGGACCCGCCGGGCTCTTCCTGTCCCGGCTGCTCGGCCAAACCTGGCCCGGCGCGAGGATCGACGTCTACGAGCGCAGCGAACCGGGCGGCACCGCCGGCTTCGGCATCGCGCTGTCGGACCGGACGATGCGGCAGCTGGCCGCCCGCGATTCGCTCGTCGCCGACCGGATCGGCCGCCTCGCCCGGCCGCTGTCCGGTGTCGAGTTGCGGATGCCCGGCGGGCGGCTGCGCTACGACGGTTTCCCGGTCGTGGCCGTGTCCCGTGGCGCCGTGCTGGCCGTCCTGACGGAGGAGGCGCGGGCCGTCGGCGTACGCGTCCACCACGGACACGACGCCCGCGCCGACGAACTGGACGCCGACCTGGTCGTCCTCGCCGATGGAGCGCGCTCGACCCACCGTACGGCGCGGGCGGCGGCGTTCGGCACGACCGTGCGTACCGGCGCCGCCCGCTACATCTGGCTCGGCACCACCGCGGACGTCGGTGACGCCGCCACCATGTTCTTCGTCCCCACCGAGCACGGGCCGATGGCCGCCCACGCGTACTCCTGCGGCGGTGGCCTGAGCACCGTGGTGGTGGAACTCGACGACGGCACGTGGCGCCGGGCCGGGCTCGACGTGGCGTGCCGCGCCGACGGGGCGCCGGGCGAGATCGGCGCGGCCGGGCTGGCGCTGCTCGACGACGTCTTCGCCGGCCAGCTCGGCGCCGGACTGGTCAGCAACCGGAGCCGCTGGTCCCGGTTCGACGTCGTGACGAACCGGCGCTGGTCGGACGGCAACCGGGTGCTGATCGGCGACGCCGCGCACACCGCCCACTTCGCCGTGGCGTCCGGCACCACGATGGCCCTCGCCGACGCGATGGCGTTGGCCGGCGCGCTGCGTGAGCACGACACCGTCACCGCCGCGTTCGACGCGTACGAGCGGGAGCGGCGGCCGGCGGTGGCGCGGGTGCAGCGCCTGGCCGGGCCGAGCATGCGGTGGTGGGAGACGTACGGGCGGCGGATGCACCTGCCACCGGCCCAGTTCGGCATGCACTTCATCACCCGTACGACGGCGATCAGCTACCACGGCCTGCGGCGGCGCTGCCCGACGCGGATCGCCGAGGCCGAGGCGGCGTACCGGCGGACCGACGGGGCCGACCCGGACGCTCCCGCCCGGCACGCCGTTGCCGAGCCCTTCACCGCGCGCGGGTCACGCCTGCCGCACCGGCTGGTCGGCGTCGGCGCTTCCGCGCCCGGCTCATCCGGCGCCGGCGCGGACGTACCGTGTCTCGTGCCGGCTGCGCGGCTCGAACCGCTGCCCGGTGGGCCACGACAGGGCGGCGGCGAGTGGGCGGCGGGCACGCAGGGGCGGCTGCTGGCCCCGGGACCGTACCCGCTGCGGTTCGTGGCCCTGGCCGCGCCGGATCCGGCGGCCGACGACGACGCGCTGCGCGAGGTGGCCGCGCTGCGCCGCCGTGGCGTCGACGGCGTGCTGCTGCTGCCCGGCCGGGCCGGGTGGTGGGACCGTATCGTCGAGTTCGGTGGCCGGGTCCGGACGGAGGTCGGCGTGGTGGTCGCCGGTTGCGTTCCGATGGACTGGTCGACCGACCTGTGCCGGGATCCGGCCGTCGACGCCTGGCCGACCCGGATCCACCTGGCGCTCGTCTCGGCCCGCCTGGACCTGGTGGCGCAGTGGCCGCGCCGGGCGACGGAACTCGCGCCGCCCGAGGCGCCGGACGAACTCGGCTGACCGACGCGTGCCGTGGCGGGGCCGAGGGGCGGCGAGTACGCGAGCGGCCGCCACGCGCGGCTGGCGCGTGGCGGCCGGTTCGCCCGTCCCGCCGGGATCACTCCCGGCGCGCGGTGATCAGGCGACGCAGTTGGCGAGCTCCGGCGACGGCGGGGTGGCCGTCACGCCGGTGAAGAGGTTCACGCAGGAGACCAGGAACTGCGGGTTCTCCTCCGGGATGAAGTGGCCCGAGTTGGGTGCCACGACCTCGCGTACGTCGTCGGCGACCTGCCGGAACGATCCCGCCACCGCCGGCCCGAACGTCGCCGCCGAGCCCATCGCGAGGACCGGCGTCGTCAGCCGCCTGGCGGCGTTCGCCCGGTTGTTCTCCGCGTCCCCGGCGTACGCGCGGTAGTAGTTGTAGCCCGCGGTCCGGTCGGCCGGGTCCCGATAGAAGCGGTAGTAGACGTCCCGGTCGATGGCGGCGCGGTTGACGCTGAAGTCGAAGATCATGCCGAGGTAGGTCGGCACGTCCTCGTCGTCGAGGATCCGCTCGGGGATCGGTGCGGGCGCGGCGTTGAACAGGAAGTGAAAGCTCAGGGTGTAGGCGTCCTCAAGCCCGAAGCCCGGCAACGTCGAGTCGAGCACCGCGATCCGGTTGACCTCGTTCGGGAACTCGCGTGCGTACGGGTAGGCGACGAGCACCCCGACGTCGTGCGCCAGGATCGACACCTGCCGGTGCCCGAGGGCGTGCACCGCCTGGCGGATCCGCTGCGCGGTGGTCACCTTGTCGTATCCGCTCGCGAAGGAGCTGGAGTCGCCGAGGCCGGGCAGGTCGAACGCGATGACGGTGTGGTTGCGGGCGAGCGCCGGCATGACGTCGTGCCACGCCCACCAGGTCTGCGGCCAGCCGTGCAGCAGCACCAGGACCGGCCCGGAGCCGCCCTTGACGTAGTGGAGCTGGCCGCCGTCGACCCGCACCATGCCGTGCTGGAACGACGAGCTGAAGTTGGCCCGGCCGGTGAGCGGCTCGGCGTACGGGTCCGAGGCCGCTGACGAGGACGCTCCGACGAAGAGCACCGCCGCGGCCGCCGCGACGGAGGCGATCGCCTTGCGCATGAACGAGCGCGTCCGGCCGGGCGAGCCGCCCTCCGGCCGCTGTCGCCCATGCCGCAGTACGGACAGTGTCATAGGGTCCCTTTCACTGATCGTCGAGGGGTGGGCGCGCCGATCCCGGTGGCGCAGCTGTCTCCGCGCGCCGAAAAGGCAGAATCCCGAATGCGTCGGTTGCTGGCTTATGTGACAGGTTCTGCCGATATCTCCGATCCTAGGTAAGGTGGAGATGGCCGTCAATGATCCATCCGGACCCCCGGGTGATGCCCCACCGGGTCGAAGTCGCGGTCACGGGAACGAAAAAGCGGCCCGACCGATGATTCTCGGTGGGCCGCCACGTCTACGGGCATGGGCCATCGGGTCCACAGTGGAGTGGACCGGGTCGCCCGCTCACGCCGCCATGCCGGCCTCCGGCTCCCGCAGGTGCGGCACGGCGACCCGCGGCGCGTCGTCCACGACGTACACCACGTCGTTGGTGCCGATCCCGCCGGCGGCGAACTGCGCCAACCACCGCTCGGCGCTCGCCACGTCCGCCACCTCGGTGAGCGTCTGGACGTGGCCGGTTTCGATGTCGTAGACCCTGATGGCCAGCATCTCGTTCATCCTCCTCCCGTCGCGGCGCCGAACCCGGACAGCCGATCCGCGTGGCGGCGGGCCCGCCGCCCCGCCCCGGCCGTGCGGCCACCGGGGCCCGGAAGACGCCCGGACCCCAGCGGTCGGCTACTGCCCGGACCTGGCGCGTCTCATCACCAGATCGATGAAGGTCGGCAGATCCGGGTCCTCGAACAGGACGGCGGCGTCGACCTCGATGCCGAGTTCCTCCTCGATCCGTCCGGCGATACGGACGGCGGAGATCGACTGCCCCTGCAACTCGAGGAAGGTGGCGTCCGGGGGCGAGTCGTCCCGGACGCCGAGCACGTCCCGCCAGATGGCGCCGATCCGTGACTCCAGCGCGGGCGGGTCCTGCGGGGTAGGGGCGGTCCCCAGGGCCTCGTTCATGGTTGCTCTCTTTCAGCTTGCGCTCGGCTCTGCGGTCATCCTGTGCGGCGCGGGCAGTGGCGCGCATCTCTGCGGATGCGCATCCCTCGACGACCGGCCGCCGCCGGATGCCCGCGCCGATCCGGTCGCCACCGCGCACGTCGAGAGATGCCCGCTCACCGGCACCCGCCGAGACTCGATGCGTGACGACCGACGCCCCTCCGCCACCGCCGACGCCCGAGCTGACCCCGGACGTCGTCGCCGTGCAGGACGGCGTCTGGTTCCTCGACAAGCTGCACCCGGACACCCACGCGCTCACCCTGCACCGGTCGTACTGGGTCGACGGCGACCTCGACGTCGACGCCCTGCGCGCCGCCTGGCACGCCGTACTCGACCGCCACCAGGCACTGCGGGTGACGCTGCCCACGGTGGACGGTCTGCCCGCTCGACGGATCGGCCCCGCCCGCGCCGACGCCTTCACGATGCGGGACGTCCGCGACGCGGCGGCGCTGGCACCGCCCGGCGACCTCGACGCCGGTCCGCTCGCCCGGCTGGCGGTGCTGCGGGTCACCCCCCGGCACCATCGCGTCGTACTCACCGCGCACCAGGCCGTCGCGGACCCCGCGTCGCTCTCCGTCGTGGCCGCCGCGCTCTCGTCGGCGTACGCCGAGGCCATCGGGACCGCCGCCGCGGCGGCGGCCCCGGCCCGCCGCGACCCGTCGTCCGATCCCGCCCCCGCCCGGGTCGCCCCGCTGCCCGCCGACGGCGTACGTCCGGCGGACCCGCCACCCGTTGGGACGTCGACGACGGCAGACGAGGTGGCCTTCGACTGGGGGCCGCGGACCCGGGCGGCCGTCCAGGCCCTCGCCCGGGCGGAAGGCGTCGCCGTTCCGACGGTCGTGCTGGCGGCGTTCCAGGTCGTGCTGGGCCGCCACCGTGGCGAGGACAGCGTGACCGTCGCCCTGCCGTACGACCTGCGCGGGCCGGGCCGGGAGGCCGCCGTCGGCCCGTTCTCCACCCTCCTGCCGGTCGACTGCCGGCTGACCGGCGACGTGACGTTCCGGACGCATCTGCGGCGGGTGGCCCGCAGCCGGCGGGACGCCGAACGCCGGCGCCGACCGTTCCCCCGCCTCGTCCGGGCGGTCAACCCACCCCGTTCCCCCGACGGGCTGCCCCTGTGCGACGCGGTGCTCGCCGCCGACGGTCAGCCGGCGCCGCTGCGGCTGGCCGGCGCCACCGTCCGGGAACTGCCGTCCCGGGCCTGGGCGCTCCCGGTCGACCTGCTGCTCACTCTCGCGCCGAGCACCGCGACCCTCGCCGGCACGCTCGCGTTCCGCGCCGACCGGATGGCGCCCCGGAGCGCCGAGGGTTTCCTCGCCCACCTGCGTACCCTGCTGGACGCGGCCGCCCGTGACCCGGACCTCGCGCTCGCCGACCTGCCGCTGGAGGACCCCCGGCACCTAGCCACCGTGGTACGCGCCGCGGACGCCACGGCCGACGCGCCGCCGCCCGGCCGGCCGGTGACCGCGCTGATCGGCGACCGCGCGGAGCGCTTCCCGGAGGCGATCGCCGTCCGGGGCGAGGACGAGAGCCTCACGTACGCGGAGCTGGTCACCCGGGCGTCGGACCTGGCGGGGTGGCTGGTAGCCCGGGTCCCGGTCGCCGGCCGGGCCGTCGCCCTGCGCCTGCCGATGGGACCGGCGCTGGTGATCGCGTCGCTGGCCGTCCTGCGCGCCGGCGGTCACCTCACCTGGCTGAGCCCCGGCGACCGGGGGGACCGGGCCCGGACGGTGCTGACCGAGCTGCGGCCCGCCGCCCTGCTGGTCGCCGGCGACCCGGCCGAGGACCCGGTGGCCGAGTGGTACCGGTCCGACCAGGCCGCTCCGGTCCTCACCGTGGACCCGGCCCCGCGTCCGGTGGAATCCGCCCCGCGTCCGGTGGACCCCGTCCGGTTCCCGGCGGAGCCGGACGTGCGGGCGGCCGCCTACGTCGCCTTCACCTCGGGCTCCACCGGACGGCCGAAGGGCATCGTCCAGACCCACGCGGCGCTCGCGCAGTTCGCCACGTGGCTGGCCCGCACCGGGGACCTGCACCCCGGCGCCCGCGTCGCGCAGTGGGCCGCCGTCGAGCACGACCCGGCCCTGTGCGAGGTCTTCGCGGCCCTCGTCTCCGGCGCGACGCTCGTCCCGGTGCCGGATCGCGTCCGCGTCCACCCGGAGCGCTTCCTCCGGTGGCTCGACCGGGAGCGCGTCACGATGCTGCAGACGGTACCCAGCTTCGCCCGCGAGCTGGCGACCGCGCTCGAAGGGGACGCCGCCGGCCCGGCGCGGCTGGCCCACCTGTTCCTGATGGGCGAGTCCCTCACGGCCGATCTCGCGAATCGGCTGCGCCGCACGCTCACCGGCACCCGACTGTGGAACCTGTACGGTCCGACCGAGACGGTCGCGGCCAGCGTGTACGAGATCGTCGCGCCGGTGCCCGGCGAACGCGTGCCGATCGGCCGGTCGATACCCGGCCGGCAGGTGCTGGTCGTCGACGGGCGGGACCGCCCCTGCCCGGCCGGCGTGACCGGCGAGATCGTCGTCCGCAGCCCGTACGCCGTGCCCGGCTACCTGCCCGACGCGGCCGGACGCCAGCCGGGCGACGCGCCGTTCCGCCCGCTGCGGGGCCTGCCGCCGGCCGCCGTGGCCACCGCCGGCTGCTACCGCACCGGCGACCTCGGGCGGCGGCGGTTCGACGGCGAACTGGAGCACGTGGGCCGCCGGGACCAGCAGGTCAAGCTCGCCGGACACCGGCTCGAACTCGCGGCGGTGGAGGCGGCGGTCGCCGCGCACGCCCTCGTCGCCGACTGTGCCGTGTCGCCGGTGACCGACCCCGACGGCCTGGTGAGCCGGCTGGCCGTCTTCGTGGCGTCCCGCGACGGCGCCGACTGGCGTGCGCTCGTGGCGTCGCTGCGGGCACACCTGCGCCGCCGTTACGGGCCGGTGGGCCACCGCACCGCGTTCGCCCCGATCGAGAGGATCCCGCGCAACGTCGGCGGCAAGGTGGACCGGGCCCGGCTGCCCGATCCCCGCGCCGTCACCGAGCACGGCAGGGGAACCGGACGCGGCCCGATCGAGAACGCGGTGGGCCGCATCTGGGCCGAGGTGCTTCCGGCCGCACCGGGGGACGGGTGGGGCGACTTCTTCGCGGCGGGCGGCCACTCGCTGCTACTTGTCCGACTCGCCCACCGCCTCGCGGAACGCTTCGGCGTCGACGTACCGCTGCGGGACCTCATGGCCGCGCCGACGGTGGCCGGCATGGCGGCGGTGGTGCGGGCGGTGACCGCCGGCAACGGCGATCCGACCGCCGGTGGCGCCCCCGGTGCCGCCGGCCAACCACGACGATGGGAAGACGAGCATGGCTGACATCGACAGCGGCGTGAAACCGGTGGTCCTCGACGGCGCCGGCCTCACGATCGACGGGGTCCGGCAGGTGGCCGAACGCGGCACGCCCTGCGTGGTGCCGGCGGGATCCCTGGCCCGGGCGGCCAGCAGCCGCCAGCGGTTTGAGGACATCGTCCGGCAGGGCGTCCCGGTGTACGGCGTCACCACCGGGTACGGCGAAATGATCTACATGCTGGTGGACCACTCCAAGGAGACGGAACTCCAGACCAACCTGGTTCGCAGCCACAGCGCCGGGGTCGGGCCGTGCTTCTCCGAGGTGGAGGCCCGCGCGGTCCTCGCCACCCGACTCAACGCCCTCGCCAAGGGCTACTCCGCCGTCCGCCCCGAGCTGATCACCCGGCTGGAGCTGTACCTGAACCTCGGCATCACCCCGGCCATCCCCGAGATCGGCTCGCTCGGGGCCAGCGGTGACCTGGCGCCCCTGTCACACATCGCGAGCACCGTGCTCGGTGAGGGCTACGTGCTGCGCGACGGCCGGCCGGTGCCGACCCGGGAGGTGCTGTGGGACCACGGCATCGAGCCGATGGACCTGCGGTTCAAGGAGGGGCTGGCCCTGATCAACGGCACCTCCGCGATGACCGGGCTCGGCGCGCTGGTGCTCGGCCGGGCGATCGAGCAGGTCCGCCAGGCGGAGATCGTGGCCGCGCTGGTGATCGAGACCCTGCAGGGGTCGACCGGTCCGTTCCTCGCCGAGGGCCACGACCTGGCGCGGCCGCACCCGGGCCAGATCGACTCCGCCGCCAACATGCGGGCCTTGCTGGACGGCAGCGGGCTCACCGTTTCCCACGCCGCCCTGCGCCAGCAACTCGCCGACGAGTGGCAGCACGACCAGGCGGTGCAGCGGACCAGCATCTACATGCAGAAGGCGTACTCGCTGCGGGCGGTGCCGCAGGTGCTGGGCGCGGTGCGGGACACCCTCACCCACGCCCGCGCGACGGTCGAGGTCGAGCTGAACTCGGCCAACGACAACCCGCTCTTCTTCGGCAGCGGCGAGGTGTTCCACGGCGCCAACTTCCACGGCCAGCCGGTCGCGTTCGCCATGGACTACGTCACCATCGCGCTGACCCAGCTCGGCGTGCTCTCCGAGCGGCGGACGAACCGGCTGCTCAACCGGCACCTCAGCTACGGCCTGCCGGAGTTCCTGGTGATGGGCGAGCCGGGGCTCAACAGCGGCTTCGCCGGCGCGCAGTACCCGGCCACCGCGCTCGTCGCCGAGAACCGCACGATCGGCCCGGCCAGCATCCACAGCATCCCCTCCAACGGGGACAACCAGGACATCGTCAGCATGGGCCTGATCGCCGCCCGCAACGCCCGGCGGGTCCTGACGAACAACGACACCATCCTGGCCGTGGAGCTGCTGGCCGCGGCCCAGGCGGTCGACGTCGCCGGCCGGTACGCGGGCCTGAGCAAGGCCGGCCGTGCCGCGTACGACCTCACCCGCTCCCTCGCGCCCACCCTGCGCCAGGACCGCTACATGGCCGACGACCTCGCCGCCGTGGCGGCCGCGCTGGGCCGCGCCGACCTGCTCGATGCCGTCCGGCGTGCCGACGTGGTCCTGCGGTGACCGGCCGGCCCACAGCAACTGCGAAAGGACCTGACGTGAACGACGACGGATTCGACTACGACCTGGTGGTCGTCGGTGGCGGACCGGCCGGGTCGACGGTCGCCACCCTGGTGGCGATGCAGGGACACCGGGTCCTGCTGCTGGAGAAGGAGACGTTCCCCCGGTACCAGATCGGGGAGTCGCTGCTGCCCTCGACCATCCACGGCATCTGCCGGCTGCTCGGCGTCGCCGACGAACTCGCCCGCGCCGGCTTCCCCGTCAAGCGCGGCGGCACGTTCCGCTGGGGACGCAACCCGGAGCCGTGGACGTTCGCCTTCGCGATCTCGCCGAAGTTCGCCAGCGACGGGGCGACGGCGTACCAGGTCGAGCGGATGAAGTTCGACCAGATCCTGCTCGACAACGCCCGCCGCAAGGGCGTGACGGTACGCGAGCGGTGCGCGGTCGTGGACGTGCTGGAGGAGGACGGGCGGGTGTGCGGCGTCCGCTTCGACGACGAGGACGGCGTACGCCGGGAGCTGCGCAGCCGGTACGTCGTGGACGCCTCCGGCCACCGCAGCCGGATCCACAACCGCGTCGGTGGCGAGCGGTACTACCCCGAGTTCTTCCGCAACCTCGCCCTCTTCGGCTACTTCGAGGGCGGCAAGCGGCTCCCCGAGCCCAACAGCGGGAACATCCTCGCGGTCGCCTTCCCCGGCGGCTGGTTCTGGTACATCCCGCTCAGCGACAGGCTCACCAGTGTCGGGGCGGTGCTGCGTCCCGAGGCGCTGGACCGCGTCCGGGAGGGCGACCGGGAGACCGTGCTGCGCCAGCTCATCAGCGAGTGCCCGATGATCGCCGAGTACCTGGCCGACGCCACCCGGGTGACCAGCGGGCCGTACGGCGAGGTACGGGTCCGCAAGGACTACTCCTACATCCGCGACACCTTCTCCCGGCCCGGCATGTTGCTGGTGGGCGACGCGGCGTGCTTCATCGACCCGGTCTTCTCCTCCGGGGTGCACCTGGCGACGTTCAGCGCGCTGCTCGCCGCCCGCTCGGTGAACAGCTGTCTCGCCGGGGAACTGGACGAGGCGGGCGTCTTTGCGGAGTTCGAGTCCCGCTACCGGCGCGAGTACGCCCTCTTCCACGACTTCCTCGTCGGCTTCTACGACATGCAGCAGGACGAGGAATCGTACTTCTGGACCGCCAAGCGGGTCAGCGACGACCGGGCCGCCAGCGACGCGCAGGCCTTCGTACAACTGGTCGGCGGGGCGGGCTCCGACGAACGCGCGTTCGTCGACGCCGACTCCTACCTGCGGCAGCGGAAGACGGCGTTCCAGGAGATCGCCGACGTCGTCCAGGGCCCGGTGGCCGAGGCGGGGGAGGACCGCAACCTGCTCGGCGCGTCGATGCTCAAGGAGGTCCTCAAGGAGGGGGTCCGCGTCCAGACCCAGGCGGCGCTGGGCGGCAACGTCGACGAGCACCGCCCCATCCGGCCCGGCGGCCTCGTCCCGTCCGCCGACGGGATGCGGTGGCGCCGGCCGGAGCCGGTGGCCCCGGCCCCGGGGCGGCAGCGCGGGGGCCGGCGGCATGACGCGGGACGGGCGTGGTCCGGCGACGTCGCTGTGGACGCTGCCGGACGACGTGACGACCGCCGGCGACCACCCGCCCGAGCCGCCGTCCGGGCCGGACGAGCCCTTCGCGCTCTCCCGGCAACAGGACTTCCTCCGCATGGTCGACGGCGGGAACGACGCGGGACCGTTCGGCCCGCGCTACACCATCGTCGGCGGCTGGCGGGTCAGCGGCCCGCTCGACGTCGAGGTGCTGCGGGCCGCGCTCGCCGACGTGGTCGAGCGGCACGAGGCACTGCGGACCTCGATCGTCCGGGAACCCGGGAACGTCCACCAGCGGGTCCGGCCGCCCCGGCCGCCCCGCCTCGACGTGGAGGACCTGCCCCTCGTCCCGGCCGAGCGGGAGCGGCACGCGGAGATCCTGCTCAACGAGATGGAGTCCCGGCCGGTGCCGATGGACGACAACCCGACCCTGCGGGCGCTGCTCGGCCGGTTCGACGCCGACGACGCGGTGCTCGTGCTCGCCGCCCACCACACCGGCGTCGACGGCTGGTCGATCCAGGTGGTGCTGCGGGACCTGGCGCTCTGCTACGCCGCCCGCCGCGCCGGGCGGTCACCGGAGCTGCCCCCGGTACGCCAGTACCGGGAGTACGTGCGCTGGCAACGCGCGACGGCGGACACCCCCGCCGTCGCCGCCGCCCGCGCGTACTGGGCGGAGCGGCTGCGCGGAGCGGCGGTCACGCCGATCCGGATGGACCGGCCGCGCGGCGCGCAGCGGCCCGACGGCACCGCCTGGCACCGGTTCCACCACGACGACGACCTGCGCCGGCGCGTGCAGGCGTACGCCACCAGCCGGCGCTGCACGCCCTTCATGGTCATGGCCGCGGCGTACGTGCGGCAGCTCGCCGACGCCGCCGGGCTCGACGAGGTGGTCATGCCGACCTTCACGCCCGGACGCCGTCCGGCGTGGACGCTCGACATGGTCGGCTCGTTCTTCAACCTGCTGCCGTTGCGGGTCCGGACCGGGGGAGCGGGCGGCTTCGCCGACCTGGTCGACCGGGTCCGGGACGCGTGCCTGGCGGCGTACCGGCACGAGATCCCGTTCGTGGACCTGCTCGGTGTGGCGCCCGAACTGATGGCCGCGGCGGCAGGGGAGGAGCACGCCTCGTGCGTGTTCCAACTGGTCCAGTCCCCGTACATGGCGGTCGGCCAGCGCGTCGGTGACCTCACGTACCGGGCGATGCGGCGGCGGCTGCGCTCGCAGGAGCACGGCTCGCAGATCCCCGACGGCGCGCTGTGGGCGGTCGAGTTCGACGCGGCGGGCGGGATCGTCGGCAGCGTCGGCTACCGCCGCGACCAGTTCCGCGCCGACACGGTGGCCGCGCTGGTGGCCGAATACCGCGACACCCTGGACCGCGCGCTGCCCGCCTGACCCGGCAACGCCGAAGACGCCCGCCCGAGCGGCGCGGCAACGCCGACAACGCCCGCGCCGCCGGGCGACACGACGACGATCCGGTGCGGGCGGCAAGCCGACGTCGTACCGGGCCGACCCCGACCGGAGGTGACGATGCCCGCCGAGGCACAGTCCACGTTCTACGACCTGCTCCACGCCGACGACAGCCGCGACCCCGCCACCGAGGCCGGCGCGCTGCTGCGCATCATCCGGGCCCGCCGCCCGCACGCCACGTCCCTGCTCGACGTGGCGTGCGGCGCGGGCGACCATCTGCGGCACCTGGGCCCGCACCTCGCGGTCGCCGAGGGGGTCGCCGTCGACGCCGCGATGGCGGCCGCCGCCCGGCACGCGCTGCCGGGCACCACGATCCACGAGACGGGTCTGCCGGAACTGGCCCTGGGCCGCCGCTACGACGTCGTCACCTGCCTGCACGACGCGCTGGCCCGGTATTCGCTCGCCAGCTACCGCGCGGTGCTGCGGGTCCTGGCCGGGCATCTGGCGCCCGGCGGGCTGCTCATGATCGCGCCGTTCTGGATGCCGGACGCGGCGATCCGCCGGACGGCCAGCGAGGCGTTGACGCGCGGCGACGACGGCCGCACGGTCACCCGGATCGCACGCGGTGCGCCCCGCGACGGTGCGCACCGCGTCGAGCAGCACGCCCTGGTGGCCGACGGCGACGGCGTACACCACGTCGCCGACACCCGGGTGCTGCGTGCGTTCGGCCGGCGCGAGCACCTGAGCGCGCTGGCGGCGGCGGGGTGCGCCGCCGACTTCCTCCCCACCGGCCTCGCCGGGCGGCCGCTGCTGGTCGGCGTACGCCGCGCGGCGGCCTGACCCGTGCCCGCCACCGTCCCCACGTCCTGACCCGACCGCTTGCGAGGGAGAGACATGCGTGTCCTGTTCGCCATCGACCCGTCGATCGCTCACCTGTATCCCATGGTGCCCACCGCCTGGGCGCTGCAGAACGCCGGCCACGAGGTGCGCCTCGCGTCCTTCGGCGGCTTCGCCGACCGGATCGCCGCCACCGGCCTGACCCCGGTCCCGCTCGGTGACGCGTCCTGGGCCGCCCGCATCAGCGACAACCCGCTGGAGCCGAAGGGCGCCGAGGAGGCCCAACGGTACGCCGACGCCCTCGGCCTCAACCCGGAGGAGCGCGAGTACTGGTACCTCTTCTTCCAGTACCTGCTCACCCCGACCGCCGACTACCTGCGCCCGGACCGCCCCGAGGCCGACGCCCTCATCGACTACGCCCGCACCTGGCGCCCGGATCTGGTGATCTGGGACCTCACCCAGGCGGCCGGCGCGGTCGCGGCCCGGGTCTGCGGCGCCGCGCACGCTCGGCTCGTCTTCGCGTACGACCCGTCCGGCTGGAGCCTCGACCGCCTCGCCGCCGGCCGGGACGCCCTCGTCGCGGCCGGCCTCGACGAGAACCCGCTCGCCACGCTGGTGCGTCCCCTCGCCGAGCGGTACGGGGTGGAGCTGGACGACGAGCTGCTGGTCGGGCAGTGGACCCTCGACACCGCGCCACCCGGGCTCGGCCTGCCGACGCGGACCCGCAAGGTCCCGCTGCGCTACGTGCCCTACAACGGCGCCGAGCCGGTGCCGGACTGGCTGCGCGAGCCGCCGCGGCGGCCCCGGGTCTGCCTGACCCTCGGCGAGTCCTACCGGCGCTTCCTCCGGGGCGACTGGAACCGCGCGCCCATGCTGCTCGACGCCCTCGCCGACCTCGACGTCGAGGTCGTCGCCACCGTCAACGACGTGCAGCTCGACGGGTACACCCCGCCGCCGAACGTGCGGACGATCGAGTACCTGCCGCTCAACCAGATCCTGCCGACCTGCTCGGCGGTCATCCACCACGGCGGCCTGGGCACCTTCCAGGCGGCCGTCGCCGCCCGGGTGCCGCAGCTCGTCTGCGACACCCTGGAATCGATCATGCTGCGGATGGAGGAGGAGAGCCCGGAGGAGTCGACCGACGACACCGGGATCTACCGCTCCGGCGTCGAGTACGGCGTGCGCGAGGCGGACGAGCGGGAACAGGAGCCCGCCGTCCGTTGGGTGATGCCGGCCAAGAAGCTTGAGGCGACCCCGGTGTCGAACTACGTCGTCTCCCGGGGCGCCGGGGTGCGGCTGAACCACCAGATCCAGTCGGTGGCGGAGCTGCGGGAGTCGATCGAGTCGGTGCTCACCGATCCGTCCTACCAGCGGGGCGCCGACGCGATCTATGATGTCTGGCGGGCCATGCCGAGCCCGAACGAGGTCGTGCCGGTCCTCGAGAGCCTCGCCCAGGACGCCCGGACCCGGCGATAGACATCCCGCGCTTCCCGTCAGCCCGCCTCCGCTCCCGGGGGCGGGCTGACGGCCGATCGAGGAGGCCACCGCCCCAGATGACCGACACCTGGACCACACCGTCGTCGCCGGCCGACCCGCCGATCGTGGACGCCGAGGCGGCCACCCCCTTCGCCGAGCGGGCCGCCTACGCCGAGGCTCTGGCCGCGGTCCGCGCCGCCGCCGCCGCGTACCACAACGGCAGCGACCTGCGGATGGACGACGCGACCTACGACGCCCTGCTGGCGCGGGTCGCGGCCACCGAGACGCTGCGGCCGGACTGGAAGCCCGCGGATTCCCCCACCGAACTGGTCGGCGCGGGGGTGGCGGCCGGCGGCGACGTGCCGCACAGCGAGCCGATGCTCGGGCTGGACAACGTCTTCGGCGAGGAGCAGCTGCGCCGGTGGGCCGGCCGCCTGGAGAAGCTGCTCGGCCGCCCGGCCGCCGGGCTCGTGGTCGAGCCGAAGATCGACGGGCTCGCCATCGCCGCCTGGTACGTCGACGGCCGACTGGCGCGGGTCGCCACCCGGGGCGACGGCCGGGCTGGGGAGGACGTGACGGGCCAGGCGCGGCGGGCGGTCGGCCTCCCGGGACAGCTCGCCCGGCCGGTGACGATCGAGGTCCGCGGCGAGGTCTTCATGACCGACGCGGACTTCGTGGTGGCCAACGAGATGCGTACCGGGCACGGGGAGCCGCCGTTCGCGCATCCGCGCAGCGCCGCCGCCGGCACCCTCCGCGCGGAGGGCCGCGCCTACGACGCGCCGCTGTCCTTCATCGCCTACGGCGTGCGCGGGGCGGTGGCCGACGCGGCCGGCCCCGTGCCCCACTCCGTGGAGATGACCGCCCTGGCCGACCTCGGCGTCACGACCACCGCCGCCACGGGCGGCATGACGGTCTGCGCCACCATCGACGACGCGGTCGCGGCGGTGGAGGCGCTGCGCACCGCGCGCGGCACCCTCGGGTACGGCGTCGACGGCGCGGTCGTCAAGGCGGACCTGCCGCAGGACCGGGAGGCGGCCGGGTCGTCGAGCCGAGCGCCGCGCTGGGGCATCGCCTGCAAGTTCCCCGCCGACACCCGCACCACCCGGCTGCTCGGGATCGAGGTGCAGATCGGCCGCACCGGGGTGGTCACCCCGGTGGCGGTGCTCGAACCCGTGCAGATCAGCGGCGTCACCGTCACGTCGGCGACGCTGCACAACTTCGACGACCTGACCCGGCGCAACGTCCGGGTCGGTGACGTCGTCTTCGTCCGCCGCGCCGGCGACGTCATCCCCGAGATCACCGGTGCCAAGCTCGACGAACGTGACCCGGCGTCGACCCCGTACGAGGCGCCGGTGACCTGCCCGCGCTGCGACGGCCCACTGGACCGGACGCAGAAGCGCTGGCGATGCGCGCGCGGACGGGCCTGCGGCGCGCACGAGGCGCTGGCGTACTTCGCCACCCGGGACGCGATGGACATCGAGGGGCTCGGTGACAAGATCATCCACGGGCTGGTCGCCGCGGGGATGGTCACCGATCCGGCCGACCTGTACGACCTCGACGCGGACCGGTTGGTCACCCTGGACCGGATGGGCGAGATCTCGGCGGCCAAGCTCGTCGCGAGCATCCAGGCGACCACGCGACGCCCCCTTTCACGGGTGCTGATCGGGCTCGGCGTCCGGATGACCGGGCGGGCCCTGTCCCGCCGGCTCGCCCGGCACTTCGGCACCATGCGGGCGCTGCTCGACGCGGGCGTGGCGGAACTGCAGCAGGTGGAGGGGATCGGCCCGGAGCGGGCCGAGACCATCGCCGCCGACCTCGTGGAGCTGACCCCGCTGATCGACAAGCTGGTCGCGCGCGGCGTCAACATGGTCGAGCCGGGCGCGGCCGGTCCTGCCGGCGGCACCGCTTCCGTGGCCGGTGACGAGCCTGCCGGGGCCGAGCCGGGCGGCACGCCGCTGCGTCGACCCGACGGTACGCCGATGCGGGTCGTGGTGACCGGTGCCGTGCCGGGGCTGACCCGCAACGAGGGCAACGAGGCGGTGGAGCGGCTCGGCGGGACCGCGTCCTCGTCGGTCTCCGCCCGTACGGATCTGGTGGTCGTCGGCGAGGGCGCCGGTTCGAAGGCCGACAAGGCGGCCACCCTCGGGGTACGCGTCATGCCGGCCGAACGCTTCGCGGCCCTGGTCGCGGCCCACGACTCCGGGGACGCCGGGGCGGTGGCCGCGATCCTGGCCGACGGCTGAACCGGCACCCCCCCCGTACGCGCGGATGCCGCCGCCGGTCACCGGCGGCGGCATCCGTTCGAGGCGGCGACGGTCAACCCTGGCCGCGCAGCGGCCGCGGACCGTCGTACGACGTGAGGTCGGGCACCCGCCAGCCGTCCAGGTCGTACTCGTCCAGGCAGGCGTCGACGAGGGCCTTGCACCGGTCCAGGTCGCCGCCGGCGATCGCCGCCGACAGCAGCTCGACCCGGGTGTTCTCGTGGTTGCCGGAGTAGTTGCGCTCGTACAACTCGTGCCGGCCGCCGAACTCGGAGCCGACGGCGTCCCACAGCAGTTTCATCACCTTCACCCGGTCGACCGCCTCGACCCCCTGCGAGCCCCGGAGGTACCGGTCCAGATACGGGCGTACCTCGGGGCTGGCGAAGTCCTCGGTGCCCGAGTTGACGTAGATGAGGCCGCTGGCCACGTCCTGCAGCACGATCTCCCGCACCCGGGGGTACCCGACCTGCATGAACCACCGGTACGCCAGACCGTAGCGGGGATTGGGCAGGACGGAGCCGTCGTGCCACGGCACCGGGTCGCGGGCCGCCGCGCCGGCCAGCCCCTGGAACAGGTTCCGCCAGGCCAGCACCTCACCGAGGCGGCTCTGTACGCCCCGGAAGTCGGCGGTGCCGGTCGTCTCCAGCGCCTTGGCCAGCAGACCGGCCAGGAACTCCAGCTTCACCGCGAGCCGTACGCAGCCGTGGAAGGTGAACCGCTCGGTGAACCCGGACCGGCCGGCGAACGTCTGCACCTTGGCCAGGTCGCCGTAGATGAAGACGTTCTCCCACGGGATGAGGACCTGGTCGAGCACGAGGATGGTGTCGTTCTCGTCCAACCGGGACGACAACGGGTAGTCGAACGGGCTGCCCATGACGTTCGCGGTGGCCGTGTAGGACGGACGGCAGATCAGCCGTACGCCCGGCGCGTCCGTCGGCACGGCGGCGACCAGCGCGAACTCCCGCCGGGCCACCGGGAGGCCGTAGTGGGCGACGAACGTGTGGTGGGTCAGGGCGGCCCCGGTCGCCACCACCTTCGCGCCGCTGACCACCACCCCGGCGTCGGTCTCCCGCTCCACGTGCACGAACACGTCGGCCACCTCGTCGGGACGGCGCGAGCGGTCCACCGGCGGGTGGACGATGGCGTGACTCCAGTAGAGCACCTTCTCCTGCGACTCCCGGTACCAGCGGCGCGCGTTGTCGCCGAAGGGCTCGTAAAAGTCGGCGTTGGCGCCCAGGGTGCCGAGGAACGACGCCTTGTAGTCCGGGCTGCGGCCCAGCCAGCCGTAGCTCATCCGGGCCCAGGCGGCGATGGCCCGCTCGTCGGCGACGAGGTCCTCGGCGCTGCGCGGGGTCGTGAAGAACCGGTGCGTGTAGCCGTCGCTGCCCGGGGCGTCGCAGGCGGTGGTGAGCACGGATCGGTGTTCCTCGGCGTGCAGCGCGTCGTACAGCCGGGCGGTCATCCGCACCGGGTTGCGGAACGCGGGATGGCTCGTGACGTCCCGGACCCGCTCGCCGTGCAGGTAGACCGCGCGGCCGTCGCGGAGCGTCTCAAGGTACTCGTCCCCGGTCAGCGGACGGGTTCCGGAGCTCACCGGCCGGCCCCGGTGTCGGGCCGGGACAACCACCACGGGTTGGCGCGCGCCCACGCCACGGTCCGGGTCAGGCCCTCCCGGAGCTCGGTCTCCGCGCTCCAGCCCAGCAGCAGCCGGGCCCGGCTGGCGTCGGGGATGCGGCGCGGCAGGTCCTGGTATCCCGCGCCGAGCTGCTCGGCGGTGTCGACCGCCACCGCGCCGCCGTCGGCTCCGGTCACCGCGGCGACGAGGGCGACCGCGTCGGCGACACTGGTCTCCCGCATGCTGCCGATGTTGATCGCCTCGCCGATGGTCTGTTCGCTGGCCCCGGCGAGGATGGTGCCCTCGACCGCGTCGGTCACGTAGGTGAAGCTGCGCGTCTGGTGGCCGTCGTCGTAGACGATCGGCGGGCGGCCGTTCAACGCGCGGTGCACGCTGCGGCTGATCACGTACGCCGGCCGCTGCCGGGGGCCGTAGACGTTGAAGTAGCGGACCACACCGGCGGCGAGGCCGTGCTGCCGCACGAACCCGAAGGTGAGGTGTTCGGCGAGGGCCTTGCTGGTGGAGTAGCACCACCGCTGGGCGGTGGTCGGCCCGAGCACCCGGTCGGCGTCCTCACGCCACGGCACCGCCGGGTTCTTGCCGAAGATCTCGCTGGTGCTGGCGACCACGACGCGCGCGTCGACCCGCGTGGCGCGCTCCAGCACCCGCTGCGTCCCGACGAAGTTGACGTCGATGACGTCCAGCGGGCTGTCCAGGTAGGTGTCCACGCCGACGGCCGCGGCGAGGTGATAGACCGTGTCCACACCGGGGGTGATCGCCGCCGCCAGTTGGTCGGGGTCCCGGACGTCGCCCCGGACGTGCCGGGCGTTGCGGCGCAGCAGGTCGAGGTGCGGCGGTGGGTCGCCGCTGTCGAACACGGTGACGTCGGCCCCGGCGGTGACCAGCCGCTCCGCCAGGTGGCTGCCGACGAACCCGTGGCCGCCCGTGACGACGACCCGGGGGGCGCTCATCGACCCACCCCGCGGTAGGTGTAGCCCAGGCGCTCCAGCATGGCGATTCTCTCCTTGGGCAGGTAGGCGCGGCCGTCCAGGACGAGGCAGGACTCGGCGACGGGGAGCCGGGCGAAGTCGAGGGCCGCGAAGTTCCGGTGCATGGCCAGCAGGGCGACACAGTGGGCGTCCCGTACGGTCTCCTCGACCGTGGTGGTGACCGGCAGGCCGAAGATCTCCTGGGCCCGCACCGGGTCGACCAGCGGATCGTGGATCCGCAACCGGACGCCGGACGCCAGCAGCGCCTCCACGACCGCCCTGGCCGGGGTGGCCCGCAGGTCGCCGGTGTCGTTCTTGAAGGCCAGGCCGAGCACCGCCACCGTCGCCTCGGACGGGGGCACCCGGCGGGCGTCGAGGTCGTCGAGGATCAGCCGGGCGGTGTAGCCGGGCATCCGCTGGTTGACCTCGCGGCCCACCGGGGCGGTGGTGATCTCCAGCCCGTGCCGTCGCGCGGACTGCCACACCATCCACGGGTCCTTGGTCAGGCAGGAGCCGCCGACGCCGACGCTCGGCCGCAGGATGTTGACGTGCCCGTTCCCCTTCGGGATGGAGTTCGCCGCGCTGATCACGTCCAGCACGTCGACCCCGTACAGGTCGCAGAACATGGCCAGCTCGTTGGCCAGGGCGATGTTGAGGTCGATCCACCAGTTGTCGGCGAGCTTGACGATCTCGGCGGCCTCCAGGGACTCCTGGGGGAGCGTGTCGGCGCCGAGCGCGCCGCGCAGGAAGTCCGCGGCGACCCGCGTGCTGTGCGGGTCGATGCCGCCGACGACGACCGGGAGGGCGCGCAGGTCCGCCAACGCCGTGCCCTCGGCGAGCCGTTCGGGCGCGAAGGCCAGGGCGAAGTCGGTGCCGGCCCGCAGACCGCTCGACTCCAGCAACGGCCGGACGAGGTCCCTCGTCGTTCCGGGCGGGACGGTGCTCTTGAGGATCACCAGTTGACCGGCGCGCAGGCTCCTGCCCAGTGCCGCGCAGGCCGCCCGCAGGTGGTCGTCGTCCAGCGACCCGTCCGCTCGTACCGGGGTGGCGACGGTGAGCAGGACGACGTCGGCGTCGGCGACGGCTTCCTGGTCGGTCGTCGCCCGTAGCCGGCCGCTGCGGACCCCGGCCGCGACGAGTTCGGTCAGCCCCGGCTCCGCGAGCGGGGTGGTGCCGCGGTTCAGGCGGCTCACCAGGTCGGCGTCGGTGTCGACACCGACGACGGACAGGCCGCGGTCGGCAAGCGTGGCCGCGACGCAGGAGCCGACGTAGCCCATACCGACGACGGCGACGGTGTGCGGCTCAGCCACGCCGGTCCTCCTCCCCGGTCCGGCGCCCGGCGGCTCCGGTCGCCGGGTGGCCCGGCGGATCCGTCGAGTCGACCGGTGTGGTGGCACTGGGCATGCTCGTCTCCTCACCCTCGCTACAAAGATCAACTCCCGGTCCGGCGCTGTTGCCGCAGCACCGGACCGGGAGAGAACTCGGCGGGATCGTCAGCCATCGGCCACAGCCTCTGGTCGGTGATCTGGGATGCGCTGCGTCCCGCCCGATGCCACCGATCCTGTCGCCGATCACCGGTACCGGCATCTCTCTCCTTGCCCACCCGTGCGGCCGGCGGCCGGCTCACGCCGCCGAGGTGGACCCGCGTCGGGGCCCCCGCGGTCGAGCACGCTGGAATGTGCCCCGGCCCCGTACCGGTCGCGACGATGACGGGTGGCGGAAGGGCCGCCTCCAGCACCATCGGCACGGCGGGCCGGCCGCCGACGACCTCCGGCGCGGCGGGCCCGCGACGGGCCGGCACCGGCGCCGTCGCCCCGGCCGAACGTCCACCGGTACGCGACGCGCGGGACGCGGGCGGGCCGAGGGTGCGACACCGCGAAGGAGTACGACGACGTGAATAGCCGTGAGCTGGGGTCAGCCGCCCCGGCGTGCCGACTCTGCGCGGGGCCGGTACGCGAATGGGTGGATCTCGGTCGGCAGCCGGTCTCCAACGCCTTCCTCAGGCCGCAGGACCTCGGCTCGGAGCGGTTCTTCCGGCTGGCCGTCGGCATCTGCGCCGACTGCGCGATGGTCCAACAGCTGGAGGCCATGCCGACCGACCACATGTTCCGGGCCGACTACCCGTACCGGTCGTCCACCTCGGACGGACTGCGCAGCCACTTCGAGGCGGTCGCCGGCTGGCTGCGGGACACCGAACTGACCGACCCCGGTGACCTGGTCGTCGAGATCGGCTGCAACGACGGACTGCTGCTGCGTACGCTCGGCGCGGCCGGCGTACGGCACCTCGGCGTGGACCCGTCGGCCGGTGCCGCGCAGGCGGCCGCCGCCCGGGGCGCCGAGGTCCGGGTCGATTTCTTCGACGAGCGCTCCGCCGCCACGATCCGCGCCGAGCGGGGCCCGGCGAAGGTCATCTTCTCGGCCAACACCATCAGCCACATCGCGGACATCGACGAGGTGTTCCGTGGGGTCGACCGCCTGCTCGCGCCGGACGGGATCTTCGTGTTCGAGGACCGGTACGTCGCCGACATCGTCGAGTACGCGTACTTCGACCAGATCTACGACGAGCACTTCTACCTGTTCTCGGTGCGCGCGGTGGACGCGATGACGGCCCGGTTCGGCTTCCAACTGGTCGATGTGGAGCACATCCCGATCCACGGCGGGTCGCTGCGCTACACCGTCGCCCGCCCCGGGGCGCGTCCGCGCCGGGACAGCGTGGCCCGGATGATCGACGACGAGGCCCGGTACGGCCTCGGCGAGCACGACACGTACGCCCGCTTCGGCCGGCAGATCGACCGGATCGGGGCGGACCTGGTCGCGCTGCTGACCGACCTGCGCGACGCGGGGCGGCGGGTGGTCGGCTACGGCGCCACCTCCAAGAGCGCGACCGTCACCAACTACTGCGGCATCGGGCCCGACCTGGTGCCGTACATCTGCGACACCACCCCGGAGAAGCAGGGCCGGCTCTCCCCGGGCGCGCACATCCCGGTACGACCGCACGAGGCGTTCGCGGACCCGTATCCCGACTACGCGCTGCTGTTCGCCTGGAACCACGCGGAGGAGATCATGGCCAAGGAGCGCCGGTTCGTCGAGCAGGGCGGTCGCTGGATCCTCTACGTCCCGCACGTACACATCGTGTGACCGACCCGCTGCCGACGTGGCGGCCCGCGCCGGCGGGCCGCCACCTTCCTACCTGGGGACCGGGACGGAGCGCGGTGCCGGCCGGGCCAGGCCCGGCGACGGTCGCGGGCCGCGGTGACGGTCCGCGACCGTGGGCGCGGTGGCTACGCTGCCGGCCGGGACGCCGGCAGCGGGTCCTGTCCCTCGATGCGCAGTTGCCGTCGCCGCTCCTCGGCGTCGACCCGGACCCGGCCGAGCGTCCACCGCAGCATCGGCGGTGCCATCACCGAGGTCACGAGAGGGCCACCGAGCCGGCGGTGAGCCCGGTCGTGGCCGAAGCGGCCAGCAACGACAGCAGGAACCAGCAGGCGGCGTACGTCCGGCGTCACCCGGCCCGCCCCTGCCCCGGCGGCTGGCCGTGGCCGGCGTGCCACGCCGCGTACAGCCGCGACCCGGCCGCCCGGGCCGCGGTGAGGCTGGCCCAGGAGACCAGCTCCAGCAGCCGGCGGTCGGCGGGCTCGTCGAGGCGGTAGCCCGCGACCATCGCGTCGGTGACCCGGTACGAGAAGAACGCGACGGTCAGCGCGAGCCGCCCCGCCGCCCGGTCCTCCGCCGGCAGATCGTCGAGCGCCGCCTCCAGCGTGGCCCGGTCCGACACCGCCCGCAGCCCTGCCGGGCCGGCCAGCAGATCGAGCAGGAGCCCCCGCACGGACGGGGGCACCGCCCGTTCCGCGGCCTCGTCGACGGCGGCGCAGGCCCGGGCGAACGCGGTGGCCAGGGTGCTGTCGGCCCGCGCCCAGGCGAGATCCGGCGGCACCGGGGCCGGCGGGAGCAGGTCCAGGTCGGCGCCCGCGTCGCCGCCCCGGCGGGCCAGTCGGCCCATCGTCACGGCGGCGAGCCAGCGAGCCGCCCGTTCCGCGGCCGGCGGCAGCGCGACCGGCAGGGGCGAGGGCGCCAGAAAGACGTTCACCATCCGGTTGAGGTAGTGGAACAGCACCGCGACGCCGACGAGCTGGGCGAGTTCGGCGGCGTCCAGCCGGGGCGGGCGGACGCCCGGGGCGTCGCCGTCGTGCCGGAACCACTCGACGATCTCGCGCAGTCGCGGCTCGGTGATCTCGGCGAGCCGGTCGTCGGCGACCGCGCCGGCGTCCGGCCCCCGCAGCAGCCCGCGCAGCGCGCTGCCGTGGACCTCGACGCAGTACGGGCAGCGGTTGGCCAGGGAGACCGCTGCCGCCACGGCCTCCCGGGTGTCCCGTCCGACCGGGCCGTCGGCCAGCAGCGCCTCGCGCAGCATCAGCCAGCAGGCGGCGAGGAGGGCCGGCGCGGCGGCGTGCAGCGTGACCGGCGGCGCGAGCAGGCCGAACTCCCGCTCGAGCCGCCGGTAGACGTGCCGGACCAGACCGGGTGCGGCCCGCGCCGGGACGGCGCTCAGGTGTTCGATGTGGCTCTGGGTCACCCGGCGGGTCAGCCGGGCGAGCAGTGTGCCCATGGCAGGTCTCCTGTGCTGGTCCGGCCCGTCCGTCACGCGTCCCGTGGCGGGGGCACAGCCGTCGTCCGGCTGCCGTCCGGGGAGGGCGCGCCGTACGTGACGGCGACGCCCCGCTGCCGCGCGGCCCGGACCAGGCCTGGGATCGCGCGTTCGGCCAGCGCGGCGATGGTCAGGGCCGGGTTGACGGTCAGCGCTCCCGGGACCGCCGAGCCGTCGGTGACGAAGATGCCGGGGTGGTTGCGCAGCTCGTGCCGGTCGTCCAGGGCGGAGGTCGCCGGGTCGTCCCCGATCCGGCAGGAGGACAGCGGGTGGACGGTGTACGCCCCCACCTGGTCGTTCGTCCACGGCCGTACCCGGGCCAGCCCGTCCCGCTCCAGGATGTCCCGGACGTCGGCGTCGGACTCGGCCCAGCCCCGCAGCGTGTTCTCGGTCGGGTCGTAGCGCAGTGAACCGCGTCCGAGCATCTGCTGGGCGATCCGCTCGGCGTTCCCGCGTGCCGGCGGGGGGCCGAAGACACCCTCGTTGTCGTCCTCGGTCATCGCGAAGACGGTCAGCCAGGAGCGCCACCGGCGCAGCATCTCCTTCTTCTCCCGACCGAACCAGGTCGGACCGGTGGCGCCGGGCACCTGGGCGAGTACGGTGCCGAGGCCGGGCGGGAAGTACAGCTGCTCCAGGGAGTAGCGGCTGTACTCGGGCAGCGTGGCGTCGAGCTTGTCCCAGGTGGCCACGCACGGGCCCTTGCCGATCTGGTACGCCTCGTACGCCGTGCCGTCGCCCCGGTCGAGCCCGAGGAGTTCGCGGGCCCGGTCGTCGTCCACCACGGCGGTGTTCAGCCGCTCGCCGTTGCCGGAGAAGTAGCGGCCGACGGCCGCCGGCATGGCGCCGAGATCGGCCTCCGAGCGCTGGAGGATGACCGGGGTGGCCCCGGCGCCGGCCGCGAGCACCACCATCTTCGCCTCGATCACGCCGCTGCCCCGGGTGACCCGGTAGTCCTCGCCGTCGACCACGTCGTAGTGGACCCGGTAGCCGCCCTCCGGGGTGCGGGAAAGCCGCTGCACCTCGTGCAGCGGCCGGATCCGCGCGCCGTGGGCCAGCGCGGCGGGCAGGTAGTTCAGCAGCAGGGACCGCTTGGCGTCGAACCGGCAGCCGGCCATCATCCAGTTGCAGTTGGTGCAGCGGGGCTTGTCGATCGCGGACGGGACCGGGTTCGCGGTCCGTCCGGCGTGGGCGCAGGCGGCGGCGAACAGCCCGCCGGCGAAGGGCACGTCGTTCCAGGACTGCTCGGTCACCGGCAGCGCGCCGCTGACCACGTCGTACCACGGGTCCAGGGTGTCCCGGCTGATCGCGGCCGGCCACATCCGCCGACCGAGGCTGCCGGTGCGCTCGAAGACGAACCGGGGCGCGCGGGGCATCGTGGCGAAGTAGACGACGCTGCCGCCGCCGACGCAGTTGCCGGCGAGCACGCTCATCCCGTCACCGACGGTGAAGTCGAAGATCCGGGTGTACGACGAGCCGAGGAGGAAGTCGTGGTCGAACTCGTCGCTGGCGAGCCACGGGCCCCGTTCCAGCACCACGACCCGGGCCCCACCGGCGGCGAGGTGGTACGCCGGGATCGCGCCGCCGAAGCCACTGCCCACGACGACGACGTCGGTCTGCTCGATGCTGGTCATGCCGGGTTTCCTGTCGCCGTGGTCTGCGGGTGGACGGTGGCCAGCTGCCGCTGGTAGGAGAAGCGCGGGAAACGCCACAGCCCGTCCTCGTCCGGGCTGCGGTAACCGAGGACGGACAGGCCGGGATGCCCCTGTTCGAGCGCGTCCCCGGTGGACAGGTGCGGCGCGCTGTCGAAGGCCATGGTGCAGAAGAGGGCGACCCCGAACCACACCTCCCGCTCCGGGTGCGTCGGGTCGGTCAGCTCCTGCACCAGGGCGGTCCGGGCGTCGAAGTCGAGCGCGACGAACGGCGGCACCGTCGGGTCCAGGACGAGCCGACTGGCCCGGGCGTGGTTCTGCGCGTGCATGTTGAGCAGCCCCGCCATGCCGTCCAGCGCCTCGGCCAGCCCCAGCGCGGAGTGCGCGAGCAGTTCGAGCGCGCCCGCCTCCACCGCGCCGGGGTCGTCCACCACCCCGGCGATGGCGCGGTCCTCGGGGAAGCGTTTGACGCCGGGGATGATCGTGTCGGCGAAGGCCTCCAGCGTCGCGGTCCGTACCGGATCGGCCGCCGCGGTCCCGGCCATCAGCGGGTCTCCCCGGTGCCGTCGGACGCGCCGGCCGTGGGCGGGTCGAACTGGCCCGGTCGGCGGCCCGGGCCGGCCGGCCCGCGGTACGCCTGGGCGATGTCCAGCCAGTGGTCGGCGTCGGCGCCGACCGCGCTCAGCGCGAGGTCGTCCCGGTGCCGTCGGCGGGTGACGAGGAGGCAGAGGTCGAGGGCGGGACCGTGGATCAGCTCGGCGCCCTCCGGGCCGTGCGTCCACAGCGCGCCGGACGGCGCGGTCAGTTCGTACCGGAACCCCTGCTCCGGCGGCGTCTGGTTGCGGCTGAGGTAGCCGAAGTCCCACGTCCGGACGGCGAAGTCGACGATGTGCCGGATCCGGTCGGTGTGCTCTCGCCGTACGCCCAGGGCGTCGGCGATGTCCTGGCCGTGGGCGAACAGTTCCATCATCCCGGCGGCGGCGAGGACCGGAGCCGGCAGCGGGCGGACCAGCCAGGGCACGACCTGCCCGGTCGGTACGGCGGCGAGGCCCTCCACGGCCGTGGTCCACTCCTCGGTCCAGCGTCCGCGCAGTGCCGCCGCCCCGGCGTCCAGGTAGCGGGACAGCGCCGCGGTCACGTTGGCGTCGAAGTCGTCGCCGAGCTGCTCCATGAGCGCCCGGAACGCCGGGGCGTCGGAGGCCGCGACGGAGGCCATCCGGAAGACCGCGCTCAGGTGCGCGACCTGATGGCGGATCTCCCAGCCCGGGGCCGGGGTCGGCCGGGCCCAGTCGTCGGGGCCCAGCGTGGCGAGCAGCCGGTCGAGTTCCGCGCAGTCGTCCGCCAGATCGGCGAACACGTTCGACTGTTCCATCAGTCTCCTTACGGGCTTGACGTGGCCCCGATTCGCACCGGCGCGCCGCCGACGGGACGGCGGACGAGGACGGGCACGCGCGGGGAAGGTCGCGAATTCAGCCTGCCGACCAGGCCGGACGCCGTCCTCTCCCGCTGTGCGGTCCTGGCCGGCGCGCGGCACCCGCCGGGGCCGGGCGTCGCCGGTCCGGCCACGGCCAATGGGCACAGCGGAAGAAGACTCGCCCTCCCGGTTGACCGACGATGGAACGGCCGTCGATAGCTGACGGTGACCGGTCGACCTCGGTAGGAGAGCGGGAGCGATGCCCACCATCGTCGGTTCGCTACGTCGTCACGTACTGGCCCCGCCGTTGCGGCAGGTCGGTTTCACCGAACGGCGCTTCCCCGTCCGTTCGTCGGCCGCGACACGTCACCTGGAGGCGATCCCGCAGGCGGTGGTGTGCGGCTTCGAGTGGGGCATCGGGCCGTGCGACCTGTGGGAGGCGGAGCGCCGACTGGCGCTGGTCGACCCGTACCTGCGCGGTTTCGCCTACGAGGGCGTCACGATGGCGTTCACCATCCGTGACGCGATGTCGATGTACCGCACGAGTCGGGCCCGGGACCTGCTCGCCGGGCCGGGGCGCCCGCACATCTTCCTGAACTACATCGGCATCGGATTCGCCATGGCGCGGCTGCCCCGGCCGCTGTGGCGCCGGATCGTACCGGACCTGTCCGGAGTGCCGTACCACCCGACGATGAGCTGGCTCGCCGTCGACGGGTACGGCTTCGACCTCGCCTACTTCGACACCGATCGGTGGGTGCGCGCGCGGGAGCGGCCCCGGCCGTACCCGTGGGAGGGCTCGCCGGACTACTTCCTGCGGGCCGTGGACCAGGGGATCGGCCGGGCCCTGTGGTTCGTCCACGCCGGCCGCCCCGACGACGTGGCGGCGGCGGTCGACCGCTTCGCCACGGAACGGCAGGCCGACCTGTGGGCCGGGGTCGGCCTGGCGGCCACCTTCGCCGGCGGCTGCGATCCGGCGGGGTTGGCGTCGCTGCGTCGGCGCGCCGACGGGTACCGGCCGCACCTGGCGCAGGGCGCGGTCTTCGCCGCCCGGGCGCGGACGTTCTCGGGCGCCGTGCCGCCGCACACCGACGAGACCGTCGTGGCGCTGACCGGCCTTCCGGTCGCCGCCGCGTCGGCGCTGGCCGACGAGGTCGCCGTCGGCGGCCTCCCGGCCTCGCGGGGCGAACCGGCGTACGAGGTGTGGCGCCGGCGGGTCCGCGCGCACTTCGACGCCGAGCCGGCGGGTGCGCCCGGGTCCTGAGCATCCCCGGCGGGCGACCGCCCCGCCGCCACCCACGTCGCCGCAGGCGGACCGGATGGACCCGGTCCGCCCGGTCGACGCTGACCACCTGAGGGGTAACAGTGGGATTCATCGGTTCGTTGCGGCGTACCGTCCTGACGCCGGACGTACGCGAGACGCAGGTGAGCGTGCGGGGCTTCCACACCAGGTCCCCGGAGGCGCGGCACCTCCTCGAGACGATCGGCCGGACCTTCCTGGAGGGGTACGGCGAGGCCGCCGAGTCGAGCCGGGTCGCCGACCTCGAACCGGCGCTGGAGCGGGTGCCGACGCGCTTCCGCGGCTTCGCGTACGAGGGCGCGGCGATGGGGCTGGCCATCCGCGACGCCATGCCGTTCGGCGGAGGCCGGGTGGAGAAGTTCCTCGCCGGACCCGGCGCCCCGCACGTCTACATGGCGTACGTCGGGATCGGCTGGGCGATGGCCCGCCTACCCCGGTTCCGGTGGTCCCGGCTGCACGCCCCGGACCCGCTGCTGCGCTGGCTCGTGCTCGACGGGTACGGCTTCCACCAGGCGTACTTCCACACCCACAAGTACGTGGTCGAGCAGTTCCGGCACGAGCGGTTCCCCTGGCCGGTCGACGACGACACCGGCTATGCCACCCGGGTCATCGACCAGGGGATCGGCCGCGCCCTGTGGTTCGTCGGCGGTGCCGACGTGCTCCAGGTCAGCCGCCTCGTCGAGGCGTTCGCCGAGTCCCGCCGGGCCGACCTGTACAGCGGTGTCGGGCTCGCCGCCACCTACGCCGGCGGCGTCGACGAGACGGAACTGCGCGAGCTGTGGCGCCGCGCCGGCGCCTACCGCGCCCATCTGGCGCAGGGGTCCGCGTTCGCCGCCGCGGCCCGGGTACGCGCCGGGCTCGTGGTGCCGCACGTCGAGGTGGCCACCCGCCTGTTCTGCGGCCGATCACCGGTTGACGCGGCGGCGGTCACCGACCGGGTCCGGCCCGGCCTGTCCCTTCCCGGCGAGCCGCCGACGTACGAGATCTGGCGGAACTGGATCCGGGACTCCGTCGCCGTCGGCGGGCACGACCGCGCCTCGGACAGCCGCTAGCACTGCGGTCGCAACCGCGACCAGATCGGAGATTCGCCCAAGATGACGAGGATCGCCATCGTCGGCATGGCATGCCGATATCCGGACGCGGCGTCGCCCAGGGAACTGTGGGAGAACGCCGTCGCCGGCCGACGTGCCTTCCGCCGACTGCCAGACACCCGGATGCGGCTCGCCGACTACTGGTCGGCCGACCCCGCCGCGCCGGACCGCTTCTACGCGCGTAACGCCGCCGTGTTGCAGGACTGGGAGTTCGACCGGGTCGCCTTCAAGGTGGCCGGCAGCACGTACCGCTCCACCGACCTGACGCACTGGCTGGCCCTGGACGTCGCCGCCGCGGCCCTGGCCGACGCCGGGTTCCCGATGGGCGCGGGCCTGCCCGCCGAGCGGACCGGCGTGATCGTCGGCAACAGTCTCACCGGCGAGTTCTCCCGGGCCAACCAGTTGCGGCTGCGCTGGCCGTACGTCCGTCGCGTGCTGGCCTCCGCCCTGTCCGACCTGGACTGGGACGAGCGGCGGGTGCGGGACCTCCTCGACCGTGTCGAGGCCGACTACAAGCGCCCATTCCCGCCGATCGACGAGGACACCCTCGCCGGTGCCCTGTCGAACACCATCGCCGGCCGCATCTGCAACCACTTCGACCTCCGGGGCGGCGGGTACACCGTCGACGGGGCCTGCTCGTCTTCGCTGCTGTCGGTGACCACCGCCTGCCGGTCGCTCGTCGACGGCGACGTCGACGTGGTCGTCGCCGGCGGGGTCGACCTCTCGATCGACCCCTTCGAGATCATCGGCTTCGCGAAGACGGGGGCGCTGGCCACCGGCGAGATGCGGGTGTACGACCGCGGTTCGAACGGGTTCTGGCCGGGCGAGGGCTGCGGCATGGTCGTGCTGATGCGCGAGCCGGACGCGCGGCGGGCCGGCCACCGGATCTACGCCACCGTGGCCGGCTGGGGTGTCTCCTCGGACGGTCGGGGCGGCATCACCCGGCCGGAGGTCGGCGGCTACCGGCTGGCCCTGCAACGGGCGTACGCGCGGGCCGGGTTCGGGCTGGAAACGGTCGCCCTGTTCGAGGGCCACGGCACCGGGACGAAGGTGGGCGACACGACCGAGCTGTCGGCGCTGTCCCAGGCCCGCCGGGCGGCCGACCCCGCCGCGGCACCGGCCGTGATCAGCTCGATCAAGGCCATGATCGGGCACACCAAGGCGGCTGCGGGCGTCGCTGGACTGATCAAGGCGGTGCTGGCGGTGCACCACGAGGTGCTGCCCCCGGCGCTCGGCTGCCCCGAGCCGCACGAACTGCTCACCGGCGCCGACCGCACCCTGCGGGTACTCTCCGGCGCCGAGCCGTGGCCGGACTCCGCCCCGCTGCGGGCCGGGGTCACCGCCATGGGCTTCGGTGGGATCAACACCCACGTGGTGGTGGAGAACCAGCGGAGCCGACGGCCACGCCGGCTCGACGCGCGGACCGCCACGCTGGCCGCCGGGATGCAGGACGCCGAACTTCTCGTGCTGGACGGCATGTCCTGGGCGGCGCTGCGGGAGCGGGCGGAACAGCTCGCCACCTTCGCCGGTGCCGCCTCGTACGCCCAGCTCACCGACCTCGCCGTGACGCTGCGCGGCGAGCTGCGCGACCTGCCGTACCGGGCCGCCGCCGTGGTGCTGAACCCGGACGACGCCGAACGCCAGCTCCGTAGGATCGTCGACGCCATCGACGCGGGCCAGGAGAGCCTGGCGTCGGGCGAGGACCAGGTGTTCCTGGGCCGGGTCGCCGGCCGGGGCCGCATCGGCTACCTCTTCCCCGGGCAGGGGTCCGGCCGGGGCGCCGGTGGTGGGGCGTTGCGACGCAGGTTCCCGGTCGTGGACTCCGCGTACCGGCTCGCGGCGCTGCCGGCCGGCGACCCGGTCGCCACCGAGGTGGCGCAGCCCCGGATCGTCGCCGGGTCCGTCGCCGGCCTGTCCGCGCTGACGCTGCTCGGCGTCGACGCCACCGTGGCCGTCGGGCACAGCCTCGGCGAGTTGACCGCCCTGCACTGGGCCGGCGTGACGGACGAGGCGACGCTGCTGCGCCTGGCCGCGTCGCGGGGCGAGGCCATGGCGCGGCACAGCGCCTCGGGAACCATGGCGGGGATCGGTGCCTCGCCGGAGATCGTCGGTCGGTTCGTCGACGGGCTCCCGGTCGTGGTCAGCGGATACAACGGCCCCGGACAGACAGTGGTCTCCGGCGAGGTCGCCGCGGTGCGGGAGGTGTGCCGGCGCGCCGCCGCCGAGGGCGTCACCGCCATTCCGCTGGCCGTCTCGCACGCGTTCCACTCACCGCTGGTCGCACCGGCCGCCGACGCGTTCGCCGCCGCGCTGGTGGGGGTCGAACTCGCCGACGTCGGCCGGCGCGTCGTCTCCACCGTGACCGGCGAGCCGCTGCCCGCCGACAGCGACGTGATCTCGCTGCTGCACCGCCAGATCACCGCGCCGGTGCTGTTCACCCAGGCCGTCGCCGTCGCGGCCGAGGACGTCGACCTGTTCGTGGAGGTCGGCCCCGGCCGGGTGCTGTCCCGTCTCGCCGCCGACGCGACCGGCGTACCGGCCGTCTCGCTCGACACCGACGACGAATCGATCGCGAGCCTGCTCCGCGTGGTCGCGATGGCGTACACCCGGGGGGCCACCGAGATCCCCGGGGCGCTGTTCGAGGACCGCCTGGTCCGACCGATCGACCCCGCCGCGCCACCGGCGGTGCTGACCAACCCCTGCGAGGCCGCGCCCGTCGCCGACGTCGCCGGTGGGCAGGGCGCCGCCGTCGCCGTGGCGGGCGGCCCGGCGTGGCCGGCGGACCCCGAGCCGGCGGACCACGCGCCGGGCGACGGCGGCGAACCGGTGGAGGAGACCATCGACCTGCTGCGCCGGATGGCCGCCGGCCGGGCGGAGCTGCCGCTGGAGATGGTACGCCCGGACAGCCGCCTCCTGGACGAGCTGCACCTCAGCTCCATCACCGTCGGCCAGATCGTCAACGAGGCAGCCGAGCGGCTGGGCGTGTCGGCGGTGCGTACGCCGATGAACTTCGCGACCGCCTCGGTACGGGAACTCGCCGGCACGCTGGAGGAACTGCGGGCGACCGCCGGAGCGGGCACAACCGAGCCGGACCCGCCCGTCGCCGGGGCGGAGAGCTGGGCCCGCGCCTGGACGGTCGACCTGGACCCGGTCCCGCCGCCGGCCCCGGTCGAGCCGCTCGGTCCGGGCGGCTGGCAGACGTACGCCCCGGCGGACCACCCGTTCGCGGCGACCCTCGCCCGCCGGCTGGCGGACGCCGGCGTCGGTTCCGGGGTGCTGGTCTGCCTGCCACCCGGGTGCGCGGAGTCCGATCTGGAACCCGCGCTGCGCGGCGCCCAGGCGGCGCTGGCCGGCGACCCGGTCGACCGGTTCGTGCTCGTGCAGCACGACCGTGGGGCAGCCGGCCTGGCGAAGACGCTGCGGCTGGAGGCGCCGCACCTGCGGGTCACGATCGTCCACGTGCCGCCGACCGCCGCCGCGATCGAGCAGGTCGTCGGCGAGGTACGCGGCACCGACCACTACGTCGAGGCGCACTACGACGGCGACGGTGTACGGCGGCTGCCGATGCTGCGCGCCATGCCCGTGCACCCTGAGCACTCCCGGCCGCCCCTTGACGGGTCGGACGTGCTGCTGGTCACCGGCGGCGGCAAGGGAATCACGGCGGAGTGCGCGTTCACCCTGGCCACGGAGACCGGCGCCCGGCTCGCCCTGCTCGGCAGGTCGGACCCGGCGTCGGACGCCGAGCTGGCGGCGAACCTGGAGCGGATGGCCCACCACGGCGTCGTCGCTCACTACGTACGCGCCGACGTCACCGACCCGGCACAGATCCGTACGGCCGTCGAGGAGGTCGCGCGGGTGCTCGGCCCGGTGACCGCCGTCCTGCACGGGGCGGGCACCAACGAGCCGGCCGCGCTGGGCAACCTCGACGTCGAGGCGATGCGGCGCGCCTTCGCCACCAAGGTCGGCGGCCTGCGGGCCGTGCTGGACGCGGTCGGGCCGGGCAGCCTGAAGCTGCTGGTCACCCTCGGCAGCATCATCGGCCGGGCGGGGCTCCGGGGCGAGGCGCACTACGCGACCGCCAACGAGTGGCTGGCCGACCTGACCCGGGCGGTCGGCGACGAGCACCCGAGCTGCCGCGCGGTCTGCCTCGAGTGGTCGGTGTGGTCCGGCGTGGGCATGGGCGAGCGGCTGTCGGTCGTCGAGAGCCTGGCCCGGGAGGGCGTCACGCCGATCACCCCCACGCAGGGCGTCGAACTGCTGCGGCGACTGCTCGGGGATCCGGCCGTGCCGCCGGTGGTGGTGATCAGCGGGCGTACCTCCGGCATCGACACGGTGCGCTACGAGCCGGTGGAGCTGCCGCTCCTGCGGTTCCTGGAGCGGCCGCTCGTGCACTACCCCCGGGTCGAGCTCGTCACGGAGGTCGACCTGAGCGCGGGTAGCGACCACTATCTCCCCGACCATCATCTCGACGGCAACCTGCTGTTCCCCGCCGTGCTCGGGATGGAGGCGATGGCCCAGGTGGCCTCGGCCCTGACCGGCCGATCGTCCGCACCGGCCATCGAGGACGCGCGGTTCCTGCGGCCGATCGTCGTACCGCCCGACGGCACGACCCGCATCCGGATCGCCGCGGTGGCCACGGACAGCCACACGGTGCAGGTGGCCATCCACAGCAGCGAGACCCGGTTCGCGGCCGAACACTTCCGCGCCCGGCTGCGTTACGACGGGCCGCCCGTACCCGACGGCCCGCCGCTGCCCGTGCCGGCGGACCTGCCGGAGGTGCCGCTGCGGCCGGCGGCGGATCTCTACGGCGGTCTGCTGTTCCAGGGCCGACGGTTCCAGCGTCTGCTGCGCTACCACCATGCGGCGGCCCGCGAGGTCGACGCCGACCTGGCGCTGACGGACCACGACTGGTTCGCCCCCTTCCACCCGGGCACGCTGGTGCTCGGCGACCCGGGAATTCGGGACGCGCTCATGCACGGCAACCAGGTCTGCGTCCCGAACGCCACCCTGCTGCCGGTGAGCGTCGAGCGGATCCGCACGGCGGGCGGCGGGGTCGAGCCGGGACGGTTCCGCTACCGGGCCACCGAGCGGGCGCGGGACGGCGACACCTACGTCTACGACGTGGTGTTGCGCTCCGAGGACGGGGACGTGGTCGAGCGCTGGGAGGGGCTGAACCTGCGGGCGGTGCGCCGCGACGACGGGCGTGGACCGTGGGTCGCGCCGTTGCTGGGGCCCTTCCTGCAACGGTCCGTCGAGGAACTGACCGGCGCCGAGATCGCGGTCGGGGTCGAGCCCGACGACGACGCCGGCGACGACGACGTCCGGGCGGTACGCCGGTCCCGGTCGGCCCGGGCGCTGGCGCGCGCCACCGGCCGGACGCGACCGGTGCGGTACCGCGTCGACGGCCGGCCGGAGATCGACGGTGGTCAGGAGGTCTCGTTCGCGCACGGTGCGGGCGTGACGGTGTGCGCGGTGGCGTCCACGGTGACCGCCTGCGACGTCGAGGCGGTCGTGCCCCGGTCACCGGCCGAGTGGCGCGGTCTGCTCGGCGCGTACGAGGAACTGCTGCCCCTGTTCGGGGGCGAGGATCCCGACACGGCGGGCACCCGCGTCTGGGTGGCCATGGAGTGTTTGCAGAAGGCGGGGGAGCCGCTGGTCGGCGCCGGCCTCACCGTGCTGCCGGTCGAGCGTCCCGGCTGGGTCGTCCTCACCGCCGGAGCGAACACCGTCGCGACCTTCGTCACGGCGCTGCGCGACCGGCCGGAGCCGGTGGTGTTCGGCCTGCTGACCAGGGAGGACCGGTGATGTCCCGATATTTCGAGTACCGGCACGTGGTCGGGTTCGAGGAGACCAACCTCGTCGGGAACGTCTACTACGTCAACTACCTGCGCTGGCAGGGCCGGTGCCGTGAGCTGTTCCTGAAGGAGCGGGCTCCGCAGGTGCTCGACGAACTGCGCGTAGACCTCAAACTGTTCACGCTACGGGTCGACTGTGAGTTCTTCGCCGAGTTGACCGCCTTCGACGAGTTGTCCGTCCGAATGCGGCTGGTCGACCTGGCACAGACGCAGGTGGAGTTCGGCTTCGACTACGTACGCCTCGACGGGCCGGGCGCCGAGACGCTGGTCGCCCGGGGCACGCAGCGGGTGGCCTGCATGCGGGGGCCGAACACCCGTACCCTGCCCACCCGGGTGCCGGACGCGCTGGCCCAGGCGTTGGCGCCGTTCGCGCGGGCGGACGGGTCATGACCGCGCCGCACGGTGGGTGGCCCGATCCGCCGACGGGCCGGCACCCGGCCGAGCGTCGCCTGCTGCGGCGGGCGTTCGGCACCTTCGCCACCGGCGTGACGGTGGTGACCGTCGGCGGCGAGCAGCCGCACGGGATGACGGCGAACTCCTTCACCTCCGTCTCGCTCGATCCGCCGCTGGTGCTGGTCTGTGTCGACAAGAGCGCCGTCATGCACGCCTGCCTCGACAACGTCCCGGTCTTCGGCATCTCGGTGCTCGCGGCCGGTCACGCCGAGGTGGCGCGGTACTTCGCCGACCCGCGCCGGCCGGTGGGGCCCGCGGAGTTCGCGGGGATCGCCGCGGTACCCGGGGAGCGTACCGGTGCGCCGATGATCGCGGACGCGCTCGCGTGGTTCGAGTGCGAGCGGTGGCGGCGGTACGACGGCGGCGACCACACGATCGTCGTCGGCCGGCTGCTCTCGTTCGCGCAGCCGGCCACGGGCCAGGCCCTGCTGTTCCACCACGGGCGGCTGGGCGCGACCGGTCCCGACCGGGAGGTGCAGACATGAGTACGTCCGACCGACGGCCCGGCACGCCGCCCGGGCCGCCCCGGCACGCCGCGCTGCGCATGTTGGCGGTGATGGCGCGGGACCGGCTGGGCATGATCACGGACGCGGTCGACCGGTACGGCGACGCCGTCCGCCTGCCGGTGGGGCACAAGAGCCTGCACGTGTTCAACCATCCGGAGCACGCGAAGCACGTGCTGGCCGACAACGCCGCCAACTACCGCAAGGGCATCGGCCTGGTGCACGCCCGGCGAGCCCTGGGCGACGGCCTGCTCACCAGCGAGGGTGAGCTGTGGCGCAAACAGCGCAAGGTGATCCAGCCGGCGTTCCAGCCGAGGCGGCTGGCCCATCACGCGGGCCTCATCGCCGCCGAGGCCGAGCGGTTGACGCAGCGGCTCCGGCAGCGGCGCGACGACGGCCCGATCGATGTGGTCGCCGAGTTCACCGGCCTCACGCTGGGTGTGCTGGGCCGGACCCTGCTCGATGCCGACCTGAGCGCCTTCGGGTCCATCGGTGAGGAGTTCGCGGCCGTCCAGGACCAGGCGATGTTCGAGCTCGCCACGCTCGGGGCGGTGCCCACCTGGCTGCCGCTGCGTCGTCAGCTGCGGTTCCGCCGTGCCCGGCGGGAACTGCAGCGGGTGGTCGACCAGTTGGTGGCCGAACGTGCGGGCCGGGCCGCCGGCCAGGACGACGTGCTCTCCCGGCTCATCGTGTCCACCCGCGGTGAGTCGGATCCGCGGGTCGCGCGGGACAGGCTCCGCGACGAACTGGTCACGCTGCTGCTGGCCGGTCACGAGACCACGGCCAGCACCCTCGGCTGGACCCTGTACCTCATCGACCGGGAGCCCGAGGTCCGGCAGCGGCTACGGCAGGAGGCGGACCAGGTCCTCGGCGGGCGGTTGCCCACCTACGAGGATCTGCACCACCTGCGCTACACGACGATGGTGGTGGAGGAGGCGATGCGGCTCTACCCGCCGGTGTGGTTGCTGCCCCGGATCGCCCGTGGGGCGGACCTGGTCGGCGGCTACCACGTGCCGGCCGGCGCCGATGTCGTCATCCTGCCGTACACCCTGCACCGTCACCGGGAGTTCTGGGTGCGGCCGGAGCGGTTCGACCCGGACCGGTTCGATCCGGCTCGGGCCCGGGACCGGCCGAGGTACGCCTACATTCCCTTCGGCGCCGGCCCGCGCGTCTGTGTCGGCAGCAACCTCGGTCTGATGGAGGCCGTGTTCGTGCTGGCCATGATCGCGCGGGAGTTCCGGCTCTCGATCCCGCGCGGGCACCGGGTCATGCCGGAACCGATGCTGTCGTTGAGGATCCGGGGCGGACTGCCGATGCTGGTGAGGACGGTGGACGCGGCGGCCGGATGACGCTCCCGCTCCGGCGAGCGCCGGGCTCTCAGCGCGGCCTCGGGGAGGTCGAGCAGCGACAGCAGGGCGGGCGGGTCGAAGTCCCGGCGCGGGCGGACGACCACCTCCGTCCCGTGGAGGTTTCCGCCCTCGACGATCTGGACCGGTCCGTACCGGGCCACCGCGGTGACCTGGTCGATCTGGTCCGGATCGTCGGTCGGGTATCGCCAGCCGCCGAGGGAGTGCGCGATGAGGTACCACGATCCGGGGCTGACCCCGGAGAGCCGGTACGGACCGGGGCGATCTATCACGGCCCAGCTCACCGGCGCCCCCTCGGCGATGGCGTCGGGGAACAACCCGATGAAGATGGGCGCCGCGAAGTGCGGGCAGAACGGGCGTACCTCGCCGCTGATGACGGCGCTTCCCAGCGGGGGTCGGATCTGTCGCATCGGTGGCGGCTCCAGGCGCCGGTGCCGATACGCCGCGGGAGAGACGCCGACGCTGCGGTGGAAGCGGGAGCTGAAGGTGCCGAGGCTGGTGTAGCCGACGGAGGTGCTGACCGCGGCCACGGTCATGGACGTGGTGGTGAGAAGGCGTTTCGCCTCCTGTATCCGGACGGCGGCCAGGAACCGGCCGGGCGATATTCCGGTAATCGTTCTGAAGAGACGCGAGAAATGGTACCTGCTGAACATTGCGACGCTCGCAAGTTCGTCGATCGTCAGGGGCTCTCCGAGCCTTTCCCGCATCGCCCACAATGCTCGCCGCACGGCGATTTCACCCATCAGTAACATCGCGGCCGTCCGCAATGCCGGAAGTGGGCCCACCGAGCGTGGCAGCAGCGTTCGTCCAACGTGCCTATATATAGAAAGAAAATGCGCTGGCTCAAGGCTTTCCTCATTGATCACGATCTTGCAGTGGGCTAGATGCTAGCGCCCGCAAATGCCCTGGGCAACTCCCCGCCGCCCGGCGGGTCGTCGGAGTGTCGGCGAATGCGTGACCGCCCGTAATGGATAGTTGCGCTATCAGCCCGATTCGGGGAGGTGCCCGCAAAACCGCCGCAAGTGGCCGGCCCTAATGGTCTGTGCTGCGACGACGCGTTCCGTGCGCCGGATGAGCCGAGGTGGCCCGGCACCGTCCGTGAGGGGCGCGAGGCCGCGGTGGGGGGAGACTTCTTGGTCGAGGGGGGTGAGCCCCACCGTGCGACACAACCGGGCAACCGTGTCCTAGCGCCGAATGCCGGCCAAACTCGTGAACCAGACGTACGGTGGGATCTGATTGAAGATCGTGGAGTTGAGTCGTCGCGCCGAGCTTCCGGTGCCGACCATCAAATTCTACCTGAGGGAAGGGCTTTTGCCGCCCGGTCGATCGGCGCCCGGAGGGCGGCATCTGAGCTACGACGAGCGGCATCTGTCCCGGCTGATACTGATCCGCACGCTGACCGCGGTGGGCCGGCTGAGTCTCGCCTCGGTCCGGGAGGTTCTCCACGCGGTCGACAGCCGGGGCCTGCCGATCGCCGGCCTCTGCGCGGTGATCAACGACGCCCTCTTCGCCGAGGATTCGGGCCTGCTGGCCATGCCGGAGCGGCAGGGGGCCGCCGCCCGGATCGACTCCTTCATCGATGTGTTGGGCTGGCGGGTCGCCGACGACTCACCCGGTCGGCACACGCTGGCGCGGGTGCTCACCGCCCTGGAGCGGCTGACCGGCGACGCCGACGTGAGCGCTTTCACGCCGTACGCCGAGGCGGCCATGTGTCTGACCAACCTGGAGGTCGCCTCGCTGTCGTCCAGTGTGGAGACGAACGGTGATCGGGCGACCCTGATCGCGCGGGTCGTACTGCTGGAGGCGGCGATGGCCGCGTTGCGGCGGATGGCCCGCGAGCACCTCATCCAGTCGGCCGACCCGGTCTGCGCCGAGCGGGCCTGATTTCCGGCGCTGTCGGACGCGACGCAGCAGTACGAAATACGCCGCGTCCGGCAGCGCCGATCTTGCTGGCCCGCAACGTGCGAGAAGAACTGATTCGGGTCGTCAGCCATGATGATGATGGTTCGGGACCACTCCAATGGTGCGGTCGTCGTTCCCGGGGTGCCACGTGTCCCTCCGGAACCCGGTTAAAAACCGGCGACGTCCTACCGGTAATCCTTGGCCGCCGCAGAAACAGCGACGACTCCGACCAAGCCCCGAAGGCGCTGGATCCGAGCGTCCCGTAAATGCGGCGGAATTGGCCGGCCGTCCCGAGCAGTCGCATCTCTGCCGCAGCGCGAAGTCGCTGCCTATTCCGAGGGGGAGCCGTTGGTCTCGCAACCGGTCGGCATTCTACGCCGCCTGACACCCATGGTCGTGGTAGTCGTCCTATTGGCTGCCACCTATCTGCTCGCACGGCTGCCCTCAGCGTCCCCGACCGACCGGGCCAGACTGGCCGCACGGTTCTCGTTCACGGAGTTGCCGATCGTCCTGCCGCCGGGCCTACCCGAGCGCACCGTCCGCGTGGTCAACCCCGAGTACGAACACATCCGCTCCTGGGTGTCCTCCGTCGGTGCGGCGGTCGCCGTCAACGACCTCGACGCCGGGGGCGTCGCCAACGACATCTGCCTGGTCGACACGCGCAGCGACAGCGTGGTCATCACGCCGGCGCCGGGCAGCGGAAACGTGTACCAGCCGTTCGTCCTCGAACCGTCACCGCTGCCGGTGCACCGGGCGATGGCCCCGATGGGGTGCGTCCCCGGGGACTTCAACGAGGACGGCTGGATGGATCTGCTCGTCTACTACTGGGGCCGTACGCCGGTGCTGTTCATGAACCGAGGCACGGGCAAACCGCTGAGCCCGGAGAGTTTCCTGCCCACCGAACTCGTCCGGAACCTCGACGGTGGCGACGGCGTTTACCACGGACCGTTGTGGAACACCAATGCCGTCGCGGTGGCGGACTTCGACGGCGACGGGCACGTGGACATCGGCATCTTCAACTACTTCCCCGACTCGGCCGTGCTCGACCCGGACGGGCTCGCCGGGGTGCAGATGAACAACTCGATGTCGCACGCCCGCAACGCCGGCGGGGCGCACATCCTGCGCTGGACCGCCGCCGAGCGCGGCCCGGAGCCGTCGGCCACCTACACCGAACAGAAGGCGCTGGACCCGGCCTTCGCGACCGGTTGGACCCTGGGCGCGGGGTCGGCCGACCTCGACGGCGACCTCCTGCCGGAGCTGTACCTCGCCAACGACTTCGGCAACGACCGTCTCTTCCACAACCGGTCGGTGCCCGGCCGAATCCGGTTCGAGCTGGTCGAGGGTGAGCGAGACCCCTTCACGCCGAAGTCGCTGGTCCTCGGCCACGACTCGTTCAAGGGCATGTCGGTCGAGTTCGGTGACCTGCACGGCAGTGGGCGCTTCGACGCGTTCGTCAGCAACATCACCACCTCGTGGGGGCTGGAGGAGAGCACGTTCGTCTGGCGTAACACCGCGTCGAGCCCGGAGGCGGCGAGGCGGATGCTGCGCGAGGGCCGCGCGCCGTACGAGAACGAGGCGGCAGAGCGCAACCTCGCCTGGTCGGGCTGGGGCTGGGACGCGAAGATGGCGGACTTCGACAACAACGGCGAGGTCGAGGTGGTCCAGGCCAACGGCTTCGTCAAGGGCAGCCTCAACAGGTGGGCCTGGCTTCAGGAGCTGGCCATGGCCAACGACCTCATGCTGCGCAACCCCGGAATGTGGCCGAACGCGAAGCCGGGCGACGACATCGCCGGCTCCCAACCGATCTCGTTCTGGGCGGCGGAGGGCAACGGCCGCTACGCCAACCTCGCCGCCGAGCTGGGCATGGGCGATGACACGCCGAGCCGGGGCGTGGCGGTCGCGGACGTCGACGGCAACGGCACCCAGGACTTCGCCGTCGCACGGCAGTGGGGTCAGCCCAGCTTCTACCGCAACACCATCGCCCACCCGGGTGACTTCGTCGGCCTCCGCCTCTACCGGCCGGCCTCGTCGCCGGAGGCGATCGGGACGCCGGCCTACGGCGCCCAGGTCCGCGTCCGGACCCCGGACGGTCGTACCCGGCTGGCCCAGCTCGACGGCGGCGGGGGCCACTCCGGCAAGCGCAGCTTCGACGTGTTCTTCGGTCTCGGCGAGATCGGCGACCAGCCGGTCTCCGTCGAGGTGACCTGGCGCGACCTGGACGGCGCGGTCCACACCGAGACCCGGGAGATGACCCGCGGCTGGCACAGCCTGATGCTCACCGATCAGGCACGGGAGGTGAAGGTGCGATGAGCACCCAGTCCATCGACAGGTCCGTCCACAGAGCGGGTCCCGAGCGGGCCGGCGGGGATCCGCCCGTGCGGAAGCCCGCGGCGCCCGCGGCGCCGAAGGACCCGCGGTACATCGCGCTGCGCAACTTCGCGCTCTCCATGACGGTTTTCAACATCCTCGGCTACACCGTGCTCGGATTCGAGCAGCCGTGGGCCTGGCCGTTCTTCGCGCTGCTGATCGGCTACGCGGCCGAGATTCTGATCGAGGTGGTCACCGCCGCGGCGTACCGGCGCGCGCCGGACTTCGCCGGTCGGGGGTGGCGGGGCATGTACGAGTTCCTGCTGCCGACGCACATCACCGCCCTCGCGGCGAACATGTTGCTCTACGCCAACGACCGGTTCTGGCCGATCGCGTTCGCGGTCGTGGTCGCCATCGGCCAGAAGGCCGTGCTCCGGGCACCGATCAACGGGCGGATGCGGCACTTCATGAACCCGTCCAACCTCGGTATCTCCGCGGCCCTGCTGATTTTCCCGTGGGTGAACGTCGCGCCGCCGTACCACTTCACTGAGCACGTGCCGGATGCGATCAGCATCGTCGTTCCGCTGGTCATCATCACCTCCGGCACCGTCCTCAATGCGATGCTGACCAAGAAGGTGCCGCTCATCCTCGGCTGGGTCGGTGGCTTCGTGATCCAGGCGTTGATTCGACACTGGACGCTCGATGTGGCGCTGTGGGGTGCCCTGGTGCCGATGACCGGGGTGGCCTTCGTCCTGTTCACCAACTACATGATCACCGATCCGGGGACCACACCGACCAAGGGCTGGAACCAGTTCGCCTTCGGCGCCTCGGTCGCGGCGGTCTACGGCGTCCTGCTCGCGCTCAACGTCGTCTACACGACCTTCTTCGCGGTCACCATCGTGTGTCTCGCCCGTGGCCTCATGTGGTGGATCATCTGGCTCCGCCGACCCGCGCGGGCGGGCGGGCGGCTCGTCGGCCCGGGGCCGACGGCCGACCCGGCGAGGGCATGACCCGGCGCCGGCCGGGACGGGGCTCCCGACCCGGCCGGCGTGGCCGGAGCACGTCGCACCCGCTTATGGCGATCGGCGTCGACGTGTTGTCTAATGAGACGTTCGCCCCCTGTGGCTCGCCGCCGTCATATCGTGACCGACCGTCGATGACGCGCCTGCGTTGGGCACCGCAATCCCCGTATGCCGCGACAGCACGTTCTGTTACTTCACCGGGGGTGTCCACCCGCTCGGCCGCGCGAATGACATGACGCAGCGTTCACATTCGGCGCCGACACCCCCGGTGACAAATTCGGGGTTCCCGCTCGCGTGCATGACTCCTTGTCACGGCGATGGACGTGCCTTTCCTCACACCGTGGCCCGGCGGGCGTGATTTGCAACACCGCGCGCTTCTTCGAGCGTGCGGGATTGACCGCACTTTTCAAGATGCTCCACTCTTCTCCGTAACGCGAGGATTACCGCACTCGCAACTGCGAAGACATGCGGAGTCCAAGGGGGAGCGGAAGATGGGCCGCCAGTACTCGTGTCCGTCGTCTGACGTTAGTCAGCCGGTGCCGAACCGCCGCTCGGGGGTCGGCGGCTGGTACGGCGGCGGCAGCTCCTGAGCTGGCTTCGTACGTGGTAGATGGCGACCCGGACCGAACCGGTCCAGGTCCCGCGTTCACCGCGGACCATTCAGGAATTGTTACCGGCGTGGAGTCTGTTCGAGTGCGTGGCCGGTGAGTTCCCGACAATTCCATGTGCTGGGATCCGGTGCATTCCTGGCCGTGGCAGATGTCGGTAATGCGGCGCGTCGTCGGCTGGGGAGGGCATAATGAGCAGCCATTTCGTTGATGCTGTCGAACGATCCATAATGCTGATGCGGGACAACCTCGGTGAGCAGTTGACCGTGGACGACATGGCGCGTGCCGCCATGTTCAGCAAGTTTCACTACACCCGGGTCTTCCAACGGGTCACCGGTGTTTCGCCGGGTCGATTCCTGTCGGCCCTGCGCCTGCAACGCGCGAAGTCGCTCCTGTTGTCGACGTCGATGAACGTCGCCGACATCAGCGTGCACGTCGGGTACAACAGCGTCGGCACATTCAGTTCCCGCTTCACCCGCAGTGTGGGCCTGCCGCCCACCGAGTACCGCCGCCGCGGTGGTGTCCTGCGGTCCATCACCGCGGCGGAGCCGGACGACGTCACCGCCGGCGCCGGCGGGGTCGTCTCGGGTGTCGTCTCCGCCTGCTCGTCGGCGGCGCTCGAGGTGGTCTTCCTGGGCCTGTTCAAGAGCCGGATACCCGAGGGACGTCCGGTCAGCTGCACCACCCTCGCGGGCCCTGGCCGCTTCACACTCGACAAGGTGCCGGAGGGCACCTGGTACCTGCTCTGCCACGGCCTCGGCCCCGGCTTCGGCGCCGACGGCGGGACGAGGCGGGAGGCGACCGCGCTGTTCGGCTGCCACGGCCCGTTCCGGATCGGTGCCGAACAGACCCTGGACGTCGTCGTGCGGCTCGGGCCGGCCCGGCTCTGCGACCCGCCGATGCTCCTGGCGCTGCCGGACGTACGCACCGTCGCCCCCGTGCGCCGGTCCCGCTGGGGTGGTGCCGGGGTCGGCCGCGCGGCGTGAACCCCCCAGGGGCGCCCCGAGAACCGCGATCACGAATGTGGCTCACCGTCGACGACACCGCGGCGGAGGGCGTCGCTGTCACGGCTCATCCGAGCCGGATCCCCCAAGGAGGCATGTGTTGAGCAACGACCTACCCGGACGCGCCGAACTGGTGCGCCGAGCGTCCGAACTCGTCCCGACGTTGCAGAAGTTCTCGACGTGGAACGAGGAGAACCGGCGGGTCCACGACGACGCCGTCGCCGCGCTGGCCGGGGCGGGCATCTTCCGGCTGCGGACGCCGCAGCGGTACGGCGGTTACGAGTGCGACACCCGCACCCTCGTCGACGTCGCCGCCGAACTGGCCCGTGGTGACGGGTCGACCGCGTGGACGGCCTCGGTCTACTGGATCCCCACCTGGATGGCGTCCCACTTCCCGGACCACGTCCAGGACACGGTGTTCGCCGGCCCCGACTCGCTCATCTGCGGGACGCTGAGCCCCAGCGCCATGGCCGCGCCCGCCGAGGGCGGCATCGTGGTGAACGGCAAGTGGGGTTTCATCACCGGCGCGCTGCACAGCCGGTGGCAGGCCATCATCGCCGTCCTGGTCGCGCCGGAGGCCGAGCCGATGCCGGTCCTGGCGCTGGTGCCCACCGGCGACCTGCAGATCGTCGACGACTGGCACACCGCCGGGCTGAAGGGCACCGGCAGCGTCAGCACCGTCGCCCAGGACCTCTTCGTGCCCCAGGACCGGTTCCTGCCGTTGGGCGCGATCCTTCAGGGGCAGGGTGCCTCGCACGCCAACCGGTCCAGCGGGATCTACCAGGCGCCGCTGCTTCCGGTGGCCTCCGCCTCGTCCGTCGGTGTCGCGCTCGGTCTCGCGAGGGCGGCCCTGGACGCGTTCACCCGGCGGCTCGGCGACCGCAAGATCACGTACACGAACTACACCAGCCAGCGCGAGGCGCCGATCACGCACCTCCAGCTGGCCGACGCGGCCATGCGGATCGACGAGGCACAGTTCCACGCCCACCGGCTGGCCGCGCTCGTCGACCGTAAGGCGGCCGAGCAGGCCCCGTGGACGATCCACGAGCGGGTGCTCGCCCGCGCCGACATGGGCGCGGCGGTCCAGCGGTCCCGGGAGGCCGTCGAGACCCTGGCCAACGCCAGCGGCGGGTCGTCCATCTACCTCGACGTCCCCATCCAGCGCATCCAGCGGGACATCCAGGCGCTGAGCCTGCACGCCCTCATGCACCCGAACACGAACACCGAGCTGTACGGCCGTCTGCTCAGCGGACTCGAGCCGAACACCCTGTACGTCTGACCGTTCCCGGCCCCGATCCCAGGAGGAGCACCACCATGTCCGCAACCAGCGCGAGTTTCCGTCCCAGCCCGGTCGACCAGGCCGGCGTCGCCGCCCTTCCCGGCCGGATCGTGGCGGCCTGGGCCCAGCACGACGCCGACGCCTTCGGTGCGGTCTTCGTTGACGACGGCACCATGATCCTGCCGGACCTGTACCTCAAGGGCCGTGACGCCATCGCGGCCTTCATGCGGGACGCCTTCGCCGGCCCCTACCAGGGCACCACCGTCACCGGGCAGCCCATCGACGTCCGCTTCCTGAGCGCTGAGGTCGCCCTCGTGCTCACCGTGGGCGGCGTACTCCTGCCCGGCGAGACCGCCGTCGCACCGGAGCGGGCGATCCGCGCCTCCTGGCTGATGGTCAAGCGCGACGGCGCCTGGCACCTCGCCGCGTACCAGAACAGCCCCGCCGAGAACGCCTGACCGTCGTCCCACCACGGCCACCGCGCGCCGTCCGGCCAGTCCGGAGGTACGCGGTGGCCTTCGGCTGTCCAGCGGGCCGCCGCCGCGACCGCCTGCCCACCAAGAAAAAGGGGGCGGCTGCCGCCCGCCCCCTCGTGCACCTGCCGACACCAGTCATCTACTGCCGACAGGGCGTGATCCCATTGCAGCCGATCGATCCCGTCGGCTCATCTTCCGCGATGCTCTCCACGGCCGGCCGGGGATCGCGCGCGGCCCCGCCCAGGCCGCGCACGCGGAGAGGTGCCCACGCCGCCACGCGGTGGCAGGGTCGCCTCAGGGCGTGTCCGCCGGATCTTCGCCGGTCTGGGACCCGCCCCTGGGGGCACCGGCGCAGCGCCGACCGGCGCGCCCCTGCCCCGCCCGTGCCCTGCGGAACCTCGGAGGAAGCGATGCCCACCACGTCCCGCGGCGGCGGAGGCCGGGAAGCCCCGACGGTGACCGGGCGGCGGTACGACGTCGAGCGCGTCCGGGCGGACTTCCCCATGCTGCGCCGCCGCCTCGCCGGACGCCGCCTCGCCTACCTCGACTCGGCCAGCAGCTCCCAGGTCCCCGAACAGGTCCTCGACGCGATGCGGCGCTACCACGGCGAACACCACGCCAACGTCGGGCGTGGCTCGCACACCCTCGCCGTCGAGGCCGGCGTCGCCTACGAGGCCGCCCGGGCGGCGGTGGCCGCGTTCGTCGGCGCCCAGCCCAGGGAGATCGTCTTCACCGGGAACGCCACCGAGGCCGTCAACCTCGTGGCGCACGCGTTCGGCGGGCGCGACTCCCGCCACGTCGATCCCCGGCTGCGGCTGGGCCCGGGGGACGAGATCGTCGTCACCGAGATGGAGCACCACTCGAACCTCGTGCCCTGGCAGTTGCTGTGCCGGCGTACCGGGGCCACGCTGCGGTCCGTCCCGTTGACCGAGGACGGGCAACTGGACCTGACCGGCCTCGACGCCGTCATCAACGAGCGGACGAGGCTGGTCGCCTGGGTGCACGTGTCGAACATCCTCGGCACCGCCAACCCGGTCGAGGTGATCGTCGACCGGGCTCGCGAGGTGGGCGCGTTGACGCTGCTCGACGGCTCCCAGTCCGTTCCGCACCGGCCCGTCGACGTACGGGCGCTCGGCGTGGACTTCCTCGCCTTCACCGGCCACAAGATGTGCGGGCCGACGGGGATCGGGGCGCTGTGGGGCCGTGCGGAACTCCTCGACGCCCTGCCGCCGATGCTCGCCGGCGGCGGCATGGTGGCGGCCGTGGAGCTGACGGAGGCGACCTTCCTGCCACCGCCGGCCAGGTTCGAGGCCGGCACGCCGCCGATCGTGCAGGCGGTGGGCCTCGGCGCGGCGGTCGACTACCTCGGCGCCGTCGGCATGGCCGAGGTACGACGCCACGAGGCGGAGCTGACCGCGTACGCGCTGGACGTCCTCGACGACGTGCCGGGGGTACGGATTCTCGGCCCGACCGGTACGGCCGACCGTGGTGGCGTCATCTCCTTCGTGCTCGACGGCTTCTCGCCCGACGAGGTGGGTCGGCATCTCGACGCCCACGGCGTCCAGGTCCGGGTCGGCCGCCACTGCGCCGCGCTCGTCTGCCGTCGGTACGGGATACCCGGCACCGTCCGGGCATCCCTGCATCTCTACACCGACCGTGACGACATCGACGCGCTGGCCGACGCCGTGCGGAGCCTCGGCCGGCGGGCACGCTGACGGCCGTCGCCACCACCCCGCCGGGCACAGCGAGAGGTGCACCGGCCGGGGGCCCGACTGAATGATTGATCACGACGCGGACCGGGGCCACGGCACCCGGCGGCAGAAGGCTGGATGCGATGGACGAGATGCGCCGGATACCGGGTGGAGTGTTCCGACAGGGCACCGCGCCCTGGGTGCTCGACTGGCTCGATGCCGCCGACCAACCGCTGCCCCGCCTGTGGTTCGCCGACGAGACACCCCAGGTGACCACCGTCGTGGCACCGTTCCGGATCGACCGGTTCCCGGTCACCGTCGGCGAGTACGCCCGGTTCGTGCGGGACACCGGCTACCGCACCGACGCGGAGCGGCGCGGCTTCGGCCTCGTCTACACCGAACAGGGCTGGGAGGAGCGGGCTGGCGTCACCTGGCGCGCGCCCGGCGGCCCGGGAACCGAGAGCCGGGACCTCGACGACCATCCCGTCGTGCACGTCTCGTGGCACGACGCCAACGAGTTCGCCGCGTGGTGCGGCAAGCGGCTGCCCACCGAGGCGGAGTGGGAGTTCGCCGCCCGGGGCCCCGACTTCCGCATCTGGCCGTGGGGCGACGAGTGGGACGCCGGGGCGGCCAACACCGCGGAGCTGCACGCCGGCCCGCTGACCTCGCTGCCGGCCTGGCAGCAGTGGTGGCGGGAGGAGTGCGCACGGCACGGCCCGGTGCCCCGTACGTCGCCGGTCGGCTCTTTCTCGGGGCGGGGGGACAGCCCCTTCGGCTGCGCCGACATGGCCGGCAACGTCTACGAGTGGACCGCCACCCTGTCCCGCCTCTACGACGACGCCGTCCGATGTGACCCGACCGTGCGGATGGCGATGGGTCGCTACCGCGTCATCCGGGGCGGCTCGTGGATGAACTTCCGCTACCAGGTCCGCTGTAGCGAGCGAATGCACGGCGATCCCCAGGGATGGTCCAGCTTCGCCCACGGATTCCGCTGCGCGGCGGACGTCTAGCACCGAGGAGAGACATGGTCAGAATCGTGGTGCCCGCCGTCTGGACCCCTCAGGGCCGGACCGACTACGAGGGCACGCCCGGCCCGCTGGACGACGTCGTTCGCGACTTCGCCGCGCGTCATCCGCAGTTCGCCCGACGGCTGCTCGACGCCGACGGCAACCCGTTGCGTTACCTCAACATCTGCCTCGACGACGACATGATCCCCCGCCACCAGCGCACCGGCGCGACGGTCGGTCCCGACACCGTCGTGACCATCATCGCCCCGATGGCGGGCGGCTGATGGCGACGGGGGACCCGGCCGCCGGGGCGCGGCGGGTGGTCCTGGACGCGTACGGGCCGCCCGAGGTCCTGGCGCCGCGTGACACCGACGTGCCACAGGTGTCGGCCGGCGAGGTCCTCGTCCGCGTCGCCGCCGCCGGCGTCAACGTCGTCGACCTGTACCAGCGGAGCGGCGTCTATCCGGTGTCCCTGCCCTTCACGCCCGGCATCGAGGGCAGCGGCACGGTGCTCCGGGTCGGCGCCGACGTCGACGGGGTGGCCGTCGGGGACCGGGTCGCCTGGATGGGCCAGCCCGGGGCGTACGCCACGCACTGCCTGGTGCCGGCGACGCGACTGGTGCCGGTGCCCGACGGCATGAGCCTGACCGACGCGGCGGCGGTCCTCATCCACGGCATGACCGCCCACCTGCTCACCACGGACGTGTACCCGCTGGCCGACGGCGCCGTCTGCGTGGTGCACTCGGCCGCCGGTGGCGTCGGCGGACTGCTCTGCCAGCTCGCCGCCCGACGTGGCGCGACCGTCATCGGCACGGTGTCCCAGGACGACAAGATCCCGGCGGCGCTGGCCGCCGGGGCGCACCACGTCGTCAACTACCGCACCACGTCCTTCCCCGGCCGGGTACGGGAACTCACCGGCGGCCGGGGCGCGGACGTGGTGTACGACGCGGTCGGCCGGGACACCTTCGCCGACGGTCTCACCTGCCTGCGACCGGGCGGCACGATGGTGCTCTACGGCCAGGCCAGCGGGGCGGTCGAGCCGGTCGACCCGCAGTTGCTGAACTCGTACGGGTCCCTGTTCCTGACCAAGGCGTCGCTGAGCCACTACGACCGCACCCCGGAGCTTACGCGCCGGCGGGCCGCGGCTGTCTTCGACGACGTGCTCGCCGGTCGGCTGCGGGTCCGCGTCCATGCCGTCCTCCCGCTCACGGCCGCCGCGGCGGCCCACGAGGAGCTGGCGTCCCGCCGCACGCTCGGCAAGATCCTGCTCGTGCCCTGACCCACCGCCGGGCCGGCAGACGTGGCCGGCCCGGCGGTGATCCGGCGCGGCGAACCGAGGGGAGAAACCCGTGAAGGCCCTGGTGTTGTCCGGAGGATCAGGCACCCGCCTGCGGCCGGTCAGCCACTCGCTGCCCAAACAACTGGTTCCGCTGGCCAACCGGCCGTTGCTCGCCCACGTTCTGCGTGGTGTCCGCGACCTGGGCATCACCGAGGTGGGCATGGTGGTCGGCGACCACGCGGCGCAGATCAGGCAGGCGCTCGGGGACGGCTCCGAGCACGGCGTCGCCATCACCTACCTGCCGCAGGACGCGCCGCGCGGGCTCGCCCACGCCGTGCAGGTCGCCCGGCCGTACCTCGGCGACGACGACTTCCTGCTCCACCTCGGCGACAACCTGTTGCCGGACGGGCTCGGCGACGGGGCCGCGGAGTTCCGCCGCCGGGGAGCCGGCGCCCACCTGCTCGTCCAGAAGGTCGCCGACCCGCGCCCGTACGGCGTGGTCGAGCTCGACCGGGACGGCCGGGTCGTCCGCCTGGTGGAGAAGCCCCGGCAGCCGCGCAGTGACCTCGCCCTCATCGGGGCGTGCTTCCTCACCCCGGCAATCCACCGCGCTGTCGACGCCATCCGGCCCAGCCCTCGCGGCGAGCTGGAACTGACCGACGCGGTCCAGTGGCTCGTCGACCAGGGGGTGATCGTCCGGGCCAGCGAATACGCCGGCTACTGGCGGGACATCGCCGACAGCGAGGACGTCCTGGCCGGCAACCGACGCCTGCTGGCGGCGGTCGAGGCGGGACGCGGCGGCGACGTGGACCCGTTCAGTGTCGTCGGCCCCCGGGTGCGCGTCGAGCCCGGCGCGCGCATCGTCCGCAGTCACCTCGAAGGGCCGGCGATCGTCGGCGCCGGCTCGGTGATCGAGGACAGCCACCTGGGGGCCTACACCTCCATCGGCCGTGACTGCGTGATCCGGGGCAGCGAACTGTCCGGGTCGGTGGTCATGGACGGGGCGCGGGTCTCGGGCGTGATGCGGCTGACCGACTCCATCATCGGCCGCGCGGCCGAGGTCGGGCGCGGTGACCGCCAGGCCGGCTTCCGCATCGTCTCCGGCGACCACAGCCGCATCCAGGTGCCCAGGTGAGTGCGCCGTCGACCGGGCCGGCCCTGCAACCGTTCCCGGGACACCCGGCCACGGTGGCGGGGCCGAACGCCGTGTCGTCCGCGCTCGCGGCGGCGCTGTACGAGCTGCTCGGCGTCGACCTCACCGTCACGGTGCTCCCCGCCGGCGATCTCGTCCCGCCGGACCGGCCGGCCGCTCGGGTGGCCGCCGGGTACGCCGGCCGGCGCCGGCAGCTCGGCGGGGCGAGCACCGTGCGGGCGGCGGGCGACGGGATGACGCTGGCGGTGACGGGCGCGGGCCGGCTGGCGTGCGACGTCGCCGCGGTGCGACCGCGTCCGCTCGCCGACTGGGAACGGTCGCTGGCCGAGCACGCCGCGCTGGCGCGGGAGGCGATGGGCCTCGCCGGGGAGCGGCATGACACCGCCGCCTGTCGTACCGCTGGTGTGCTGCGCTGTCTGCGGGCGCTGCGGCTGCCGGCGAGCGTCCCGCTGGTGATCGCGCCGCCGCGCCGGCCGGGTTGGTTGGTGTACGTCTCCGGAACGCTGCGGGTGGCCACCCTCGCGTGCCGGCGGCCGGCGTTACCGCCGGTGACCCTGGCGATCCTGACCGACGGCTGACCCGCCTCCTGTCCACGCGGCCCGGTCGCCCGGCCCCCCGCCCGGGCGGTCACCGTTGCCGCGGCCTCGATCCGTCTCAGGAAAGACCTGATCAGCCCGCCGTCCAGCCTGTAGTACCTGGAGGTCGGCTGCTAATCCAGCACCGCACGGAAGGCGCGCTCGCCGATGCCGCGCATCAGCGGGTTGTCTGCCGAGTGCGTCAGGAAGACCAGGGACAGGACGAGCGCCCACCCACGCGACCGCTCCCAGGTCGCGTCGTCTGCGCGACCATACGCCTGTCGAAGAGCAGCACGCTGCTCCGCCGTGAACAGCATCCAGGCCACGGACAGGTCGGTGGCGGGATCGCCCGAGGTGATGTCACCGAAGTCGATCACGGCGCTGATTCGGCCGCGGTCGACCAGGATGTTGGCCGGGTGCAGGTCCCCGTGCAGCCACAGCGGCGGACCATCCCAAGCAGGTGCGGCGACGGCCGCCGCCCAGATCCGCAGCGCGACGGCACGGTCAGCCGGATCGACGTGCGCCAGCCCGGTCAGGACTCCCTCCGCGCGCCCGGCCAGTGGAATCCCGCGAAACGGGTTGACGGGCGCCTCCGACGGAGCCGGAGCATGCAGCGCGGCCAAGAAACCGCCGAGCGTCGCCGCGGCCGACCAGAGGTCGTCGGGCTCCGACCGCGCCGCGATCCGGCCCGGGAGAAACGGCACGACACTCCATGACCACGGGTACTGAGCCGTCGGCTGCCCGACACGCACCGGCGCTGGCACCGGCAACGGCAGGCGGCCCGCCAACTCCGGCAGCCACCGCTGCTCGTGTGCGACGAGTTCGGCGGCCATGGCGCGCCGTGGCAACCGGACCAGGAACTCCTCACCGAGCCGACACACGAGGTTGTCCCAGCCGTTGGCTAGGACCTCGACCGGCAGGTCCGCCAGATCGGGGTGCTGCTGATCGAGCAGACGGCGCACCAGTTCGACCGAGACTGGAAACTCCGCAGCGGGCATTCGGCGGACTGTCACAGCGAGAACCCTACGACCGCATCCCGGTGCGCTCGGAAGCCAGTCAGGGAGATGGCTGAGCCGCGCGAGGCCGTCACATGATCCGCCGGACCAACAGGAGCTGGCCCGAGGACGGTCGGCTGCCCGAGGACCGGTGCCGGCACGAGGACAGGGGCCGTGCCCGTCACCGGGCCCGACCCCTGTCCTGGCGGTGCCGCCGCGGTCGGGGGCGCCGTGGTTCCGGCACCCCTCAGGTCGTACGGCCGCCGGCGGCGCCGGGCAGCGGACCCATGACGCCGCCGTTCAGCTCGCCCCGCCGTCGGGGGCGGGACCACCGGCGCATCACCGGCTGCTCGACCACGGCGTAGAGGATCGACGCCAGGACCAGGGTGAGCAGGTACGTCGCGATCAACACGACGATGCCGGTGCCCAGGTCGAACGTCACCCGGTCGTACATGCCGACCACGCCGTTCTGGCCGTTGAACGCCGCGTGCACCATGAACAGCACCGTGACGTGGATGACGAAGAACGCGTACATCCGTTCGCCCAGCCACACCATCAGCCTGCTGTTGACCAGCGTCCGCTGGCCGCGGACGTCCGCCATGGCGAAGGCGGGGATGAGCAGCGCCATCGGGATGAGCGGGACGAACGTGTACCCGTAGAAGATCGGCACGTCGAGGGTGACCAGGTAGGTGCCGACGGCCAGCAGGGCGGCCGGGAGGGCGCGCAGGCCGATCCACCGACCGGTCAGGACGATCCGCGCCATGAGAATTCCGACCACGAACTCCAGCGCCCGGGTCAGCGGGAAGTAGAAGCCGAACCAGTGCTGGGGCCAGGAGACCTCCGGGGCGACCGCCGACGGCGGGCTGTCCGGCAGGAACGTGTTGGCGATCACCGGGACGAGCGCCGACAGCGCCGTCACCCCGATCGCCCAGGCCCACAGCCGGCTCGGCGAGATCTTCTTGACCAGGAAGTAGAGCAGCGGGAACGCCGCGTACGCGAGCACATCGATGTTGGCCGACCACATCGGACCGTTGAGGTTGTTGAACAGGAACGACTCGGACGGGAACCAGGAGCTGACCAGCAGCAGCCCGGCCAGCGCCTCCAGCGCCTTGACCGGCACGCCGGTCGGGATCCACAGGGCGAGGATGATGGCGTACACCACCACGTGGTTCGGGAACAGCTTGAAGAAGCGGCGACGCCAGAACTGCCCGGCGCTGTCCTGCGACGACGCCGTCCAGGTCACCACGAATCCGGTCAGCACGAAGAAGAAGCCGAGCCCGAACATGCCGGCGTTGGCGCCGTAGTGGATGTAGTTGAGCATCACCTCCGGGTCGGTGAACAGACCCAGCGCGATGCCGTGCGTGATGAACACCGACAGGCCGGCGAGCGCCCGCAGCCCGGTCAGCGACGGCAGGCGGGAGCGTTGGCCGAGGCCCGGTGGGCTTTCCGGCCGCGCTCCGGGTTGTGTGATCGTCATGTGGATGCACCTCCGGGTGGGCAACGTCCGTCGGTCCGACCGACGGTCGGGGAACTGGGGCGATGTGCGATGGGACAGGCGAGGGTGGGCGCCGACCGGCCTGGGTCGGCGCCCACCCGTCGGCCCCGGCGTCCCGCTGCCGTGCGGGTCATCCCGGTGGCGGCGATGTGGGCGGCGGGACGACGCGGACGGTGCTCAGGCGGCGGCCCGTGAGTTGCGCAGCACGCGCAGCACCATGCTGGGACGCATCAGCGCCTCCAGCGGGTCGACCAGGCCGGCCGAGCGCATGAACTGCTCGGTGACGGCGGCGTCGCGGGTGGCCGCGACCTGGACCCGGTACATGTAGGCCTGCACCAGCTTGAGCATCGGGCTCCGCTCGCCCTCGACGCCGGGGAAGCTCAGGTTGATCCCCTCGGTCATGTCCCAGGCCGGGTCGATGATGCGACCCACCTGCCGCATGAACTCCAGCGAGTTCGGCGGGACCCCGCGCCGCAGGTTGTCCCGCAGCGCCAGGGCCTGCAACGCGGCGAGGCTCTGCGCCTGCGCGAACACCGGGTTGGGGGTGCACACGGCGTCGCCGAGCACGACGAGCCGGTCCGGGAAGCGGGACATCCGGTCGTAGCGGCGCCGCAGCGTGGTCGGGAACCGGAACAGCACCGGGTCGTCGAGCGCCTCGGCCTCGATGATCGCCTCGTGGATCTCCTTGGCCGCCAGCGTCTTGACGAAGGCGGTGAAGCCGTCCGGGTCGGTGGGCGGGTGGTCACCGAGCAGGCCGTACGCGGTCAGCTCGACCAGGCCGCTGTCGGTCTTGGTGAAGATGGCCCCGCGGGGCAGCTCGGGGTTCGCCACCGCGATGATCGAGTGGTCGGTGCCGAACGGGTCGGTACGCAGCCGGTAGTGCCGGGTCACGTAGCCGAGCCCGATCTTCGTGCCCTCCTCCTCGACGCGCGGGTAGCCCATGGACTCCAACCACAACGGGGTACGGGAGCCCCGGCCGGTCGCGTCGACGACCAGATCCGCCTCCAGCGTCTCCTCCGCGCCGCCGTCGCGCCGCTGCACCCGCGCCCCGGTCACCACGGACCGGTCCGGTGTGGTGGCCAGGCCGGTGATGTCGTACCGCTCCATGAACGTGACGTTGCCGAGCGCCTGCACCCGCTCCCGTACGTGCGCCTCCATGATCGGGCGGCGGGCCCCCACGTTGGTCAGCCCGGCCCGGATCTGCTTGAGCGGCTTGCCGTTGAAGTACCACCGCACGGTGCCGGACAGGTCGGTCTGCGGGCAGCCGGCACTGATCATCTGCGCGGTGATCTCGGGGAAGAGTTCCTCCATGGCGCGGGCGCCCCGGGCCAGCAGCCCGTTGATGTGACGCGCCTGGGGTGCGCCGCGGCGCGCCTCGCGTACCCCGAGGAGCTCGTCGCGGTCGACGATGACGACCTCGCGGTAGCTTTCGGACAGCGCGCTGGTGGCGAACAGCGCCGTGATGCTGCCACCCAGCACCACGGCTCGTTCTCCGACGAATCTGCTCATGAACGGTCGTCTCCCTTACGTGATGGACGATTTCGGCGACGTCGCGGAAAACCATTCCGGCACCTGGGCGGCGTCTAACCGACATCCAGGCTGGCTCTGTGTGGGATCGTTCCAGCCGGGATGGTCTCCGGGCATCTCCCTGCCTGCCCTTGCTGCCTCATGACCTGCTGCTCGCGGGCGAGAACGGCGGTTCGGCGGCGAGTCCGGAAATGCGGCCTAGCGGGCGCCGGAAATTGCGACCGAAAGCGCTGCCGGGTAACCGTCGTCAGGGCGCGTCGTCGGGTGCCGGATCGAGCGGGCGGGAATTCTCCGCGGACCGGCCGCCGGCCCCGCCGCCCGCTTCGGTGACGAGTTCGCGTAGCCATGCCGTGGCGGTCCGCAGCGGCGCGGTGTCGAGCCGGCAGGGGCGCCGTTGGGCGTCCTGCCGTCGCCGCACGAGACCCGCCTGCTCCAGCACCCGCAGGTGTCGGCTCACCGCAGGCATGGTTATCGCGAACGGGGCGGCCAGTTCGGTGACGGTGGCCTCGCCGTGGGCGAGCCGGGAGAGGATGGCCCGCCGGGTCGGGTCGGCCAGGGCCGCCATGATTCGACTGAGATCGTCGCTTGCCACAGATGCTGACCTTCCGTCTTGGGGGTCGAGCGGCCGGACGGCGGTCGAACGCCCGGCCGCCGACGGAGGGCCACGCCGGCGTACGGCGCGGCGCCGCCGGCCCGGCGGGCCGGCGGCCGGGCGATCACGAGGTCGCGGCCTCGGCCAGGAACCGTTCGATCCACTCGGGTCGGGTGGGGTGGACCCGCATCCGGGCGTGCCGCTGCCGGCCGCCGACCGGAACGGTGGCGTCGATGCCGAGCTTCGCGGTCACGCCGGCGGACGCGGACGGGTCGAGGCCGCTGCCGGCGGCCCGGGGTACGACGAGGACGTCCCGGTCCGCCTGGACCCGGGTGGCCAGCGCCCAGCCGACCTGCTCGTCGTCGTGGATGTCCACGTCGTCGTCGACGACCACCGCGAACTTGACCGTGCCGGCGCTGCCGAGCGTGGTCAGCAGGACGTTCCTGGCCGACCCGTCGGCACCCTCGCGTACGGCCACGACGGCGTGCAGCCGGCACGACCCGGCCTCCGTCAGCCGTACGGCCACCACGTCGGGATGCGCCTGACGCAGCGTCCGTAGCAGGGCGGACTCGCGCGGTATCCCGCCGAGCAGGAAGTGCTCGCGGCCGCCCGACAGGATCGTCTGGAACACCGCCGCGCCGCGGTGCCAGCCCGCGGTCAGCTCGATCACGGGCGCCGGGGCGCTGGGCCCGTACGTGCGGGGAAACTCCCCGAACGGTCCTTCCGGCTCCCGGACGGCGGCCCGGAACCGCCCCGCGAGGACGAACTCCGCGTCGGCGGGCACCGGCAGGCCGTTGGCCGGGCAGGTGGTGACCGGCAGCGGCGTGGTACGCAGCGCGCTGGCCACCTCAAGGTGGTCCAGGGTCCGGTCCGTGCCCGGCGCCTGGCTGGCCAGGCCGAGCAGCGGGTCGACGCCCACCACGATCGCCACGTCGAGGTCGGCTCCGCGCCGCTCGTTCGCGGCCAGGATCCGCCGTAGCCGCCCGGGCAGCACGAGGGTACGCAGGGTCCGCTCACCGACGGCGAGCATCCGGTTGATCGACAGGTTCGTCGTGGAGCTGGCCGGGTCCCGGACCACGAGCAGGCCCGAGGCCAGGTACCGGCCGGCGTCGTGCTCGTGCTGCACGGTGAGCGGCAGGCGGGACAGCAGGGTGTCACCGTCGAGCCGGTGGGCGAGCACCGGCGCCTCGGTGCCGGGCACCGACGCCCAGGGTCGGGGTCGGGCGAGCGCGGCCAGGTAGCGGGTCGCGGTCTCGTCCGGCCGGCAGTCCATCGCCTCGGCGAGGTCGGCGCGGCCGAGCACCAGGTTCCCGGCGAGGGGAAACTCGGCGCCCGCCACGTCGCGGAACAGCACCGACCGCCGCCCGTCGAGGCGCTCCAGGACCGCCGAGACCTCCTGGTCGGGGTCCACCCGGGACCGCACCCGGCCGAGCCGGCCACGGGCGTCCAGGTGCGACAGCCAGGACCGTAGGTCCTGCTCGGCCGGCCACCGCGACGGTGGGGCGGGGGACGCGGCGGGCTGGTTCATGACCCCTCGCCCGCCGGTACGGCGAAGTGGATGTGCTTGAGTTCGGTGAACTGCTCGACCCCGACCACCCCGCGGGTGCGGCCGATGCCGGAGGACTTGAAGCCTCCGCTGGGCGTCTCCGGGTACGAGTGGTTGTAGCCGTTGACCCACACGGTGCCCGCCTCGATCCCCCGGGCGATCCGCCAGGCGCGGTGCACGTCGCGGGTCCAGACGCTCGCCGCCAGGCCGTAGTCGGTCGCGTTGGCCAGCCGTACCGCCTCGGCCTCGTCGTCGAACGGCTCCACCGTCACGACCGGCGCGAACAGCTCCCGCCGGACGATCGGCGACTCCGGTGTCACCGCCGTGACGACGGCCGGCCGCACGAAGTGTCCCGGCAGCCCGTCGAGGCGGACCCGTTGGCCGCCGTGCACCTCGTGTCGTACGCGCGCGTCGGCCAGCGTCCGCGCCAGCCGTTCCCCGGCCGCCGGTGACACCAGCGGGCCCATGTCCGTGGCGGGGTCGCCGGGATGGCCGACCCGGACCCGGTCCAGCCCGTCGGTGAGGCGTTGGAGCACGTCCCGGTACGCCGGACGGGCGACCAGGACGCGGGTGCAGGCCATGCACATCTGGCCGGCGGTCACCACCGTCGCCCGGACCGCCGCGGCCACCGCGGCCGGCACGTCGGCGTCGGCGCAGATGACCAGCGCTCCCTTGCCGCCGAGTTCGAGCAGCGTACGTTTCAGGCCGGTCCCCGCCGCGCGCAGGATCTCCGCGCCCACCCCGGTCGAACCGGTGAACGCGACGGCCCGTACCAGCGGGTGCGCGACGGTGGCGCGCCCGACCTCGGGCCCACCGACGACGAGGTGGGCGACGTCGTCGGGCAGCCCCGCCGCGCGGCCGAGGGCCAGCACCCGGCCGGTGACCAGGCTGGTCTGCGGCGCCGGTTTGACCAGCGCGGTCACCCCGGCTGCCAGGGCCGGCGCGAGATCCCGCAGGAGCAGCAGCATCGGCCAGTTCCACGGGACGACGAACGCGGTGACGCCGACCGGCTGCCGCGTGACGTGCGCCACGGTGCCGTCGGGCAGGGTGCCGGCGACGCCGCCGAGGTGCCGGGCGAGACCCGCGTTGTAGGTCAGCGCGTCCACGCAGGCCCGGATCTCCTGGTGGGCCTCCGAGACCGTCTTGCCGGTCTCGGTCACCAGCGACTCGGCCAGCTCGCCGGCATGGGCCGTCAGCGCCTCGCCCCACCCGTGCAGGACGGCGGCGCGGCGCCGGCCGTCGACCGCCCAGGAACCGCGGAGCGCCGCGTCGGCCCGCGCCGCGGCCTCGTCGAGTTCCGCGGCGGTGGTGACCGCGACCGGGGGCAGCGGGACGAGGGTCGCCGGGTCGACCGGTCGGGCGTGGGTTTCCCCCGGCGCCCCGGCCGCGGGCCTCATGTGAACACCTGCCCGCCGTCGACGACGACCGTCTGACCGGTGACGAACGACGACGCCGGGGAGGCCAGCCAGAGCAGCGAACCGATCAGGTCGTCGGCCGTCATCGGCCGGGGCAGGGACCGGGCGCGGGCCGCCGCCGCGAGGTACGTCTCCGGGTTCAACGTCCGGCTGGCGTCGTTGTCCACCAGGCCGGGGGCGACGGCGTTGACCCGTACGTTGTGCTCGCCGAGTTCCCGGGCCGCGGCGCGGGTCAGCCCCTCGACCGCCGCCTTGGAGGCCACGTAGTGGGCGAAGCCGACGGCACCGGTACGCCCCACCACGGAGGACACGTTGACGATGCTTCCGCCGCCGGAGTCCATCATCGCCGGTGCCACCGCCTTGATGCCCAGCCAGGTGCCGCGGACGTTGACCGCGAACACGTGGTCCCACTCCTCGACCACCAGTTCGGTCAGCGGGCGTTTCCGACTGATCGCCCGGTAGACGGCGGCGTTGTTGACCAGCACGTCCAGGCGGCCGAACTCCGCGATCGTCCGCTCCACCACGAGCCGCCAGTCGGACTGCGAGGTGACGTCGGCGGGTGCGAAGACGGCTCGTCCGGGCCCGGTCCGGCTCGCCGTACGGGTCGTCTCCATCGCCTGCCGGGCGGTGCGGAGCAGGTCGACGGCGACCACGTTCGCGCCGGTGGCCGCGAAGGCGCGCACGTACGCGCCACCGATCTCGGCGCCGGCCCCGGTCACCACGACCGTACGGCCGGCCAGCCCGGCCGGGGTCGGCACCGCGCTCGCCGGGATGTTGCTCATCGAACCGTCTCCGTTCGCTCAGGGGCGCCGCGCCCGGCGGCGGTGTCCGCGAGGGGGTCGTAGCCGCCGCCGGCGAGTTGCCGGCGCAGGATCTTGCCGACGGGGGAGCGGGGTATCCGGTCCACGGCGATCACCCGCTTGGGGCGTTTCAGCGACGGCAGCCCGGCGGAGGCGCGGATGAAGTGCTGAACCTCCCGGACGGCCCGGGCGGGATCGACTCCGGCGCGGGGGACGACGAACGCCGTGACGCTCTGTCCCCACCGTTCGTCCGGGAGTCCGACCACGACGTTGTCGGCGACGGCGGGGCAGGCCGCGAGCGCCGCCTCGATGTCGGCCGGGTAGATGTTCTCGCCTCCGGAGATGATCATGTCGTCGACGCGGCCCTGGTACCACAGGTTCCCGTCCTCGTCGCGGATCGCGAGGTCACCGGTGTGGTACCAGCCGCCGCGGATCGCCGTCCGGTCGGCGTCCGGGCGCCGCCAGTAGCCCGCGAACGCCTCGGGGGAGCCCATCGAGGCGATCACCTGCCCCGGCTCGCCCGGCGCCACGACGTCCGTGGGCCCGGCATCGGAGTCGGTGGCGATGACGCGGACCCGGGAGAAGAGTCCGGCGCGTCCGGCGCTGCCGGGTCGCGCCGCCACGTCCGGTTCCACGGTGAAGGTGAAGATCTCCGTGCTGCCGTAGTGGTTGACGAACGACCGGGGACGGACGGCGTCGACGAGGCGGCCGGCGAGGTCCGGGGTCATCGGCGCCCCGGCGTACCCGAGCCGGCGCAGCGAGGTGAGCTCGGGCAGCCGGCCCGTCTGCAACAGCGACCAGTAGATGGTGGGTACCAGGTACAGCGCGGTGATGCCCGCACGCGTGATGAGCTCCGACGACTCGTCGGCGTCGAAGCGGCGCTGGGGCACCCAGGTGCCGCCGGTGAGGACGCTGGCCAGCAGGGTGCGTACGCCCATGGTGTGGAACAGCGGCATCACGCCGAGCGTGACGTCGTCGCCGCGCTGCCCGGACTGCAGGACGTGCGCCACGGTGGCGGCGTGCTCGGCGGCGTGGGTCCGGGGGACGCCCTTCGGGCGTCCCGTCGTGCCCGAGGTGTAGAGCAGCACGCTCAGCTGGCGGTCGACGATGCCGACCGAGAGTGGCCCGTCGGGCTGGCCCTGGACGAGCGGCGCCAGGGCCACGCTGCCCGGCGCCGCGTCGTCCGGGTCGCCGGCGTGCGCCGACGCCGGGAGGCCGGGCAGCGCGGCCCGTGCCTGGGCGGACAGATCGGACGTGGTGGCGTCGGTGACGACCAGCGCGGGCGAGCAGTCCCGCAGGCAGTGTTCGACCTCGGCCAGGCCGAACCGGGTGGACAGCGGCACCGCCACCGCGCCGAGTTTCTGCACCGCCAGGTAGCAGCTGGCCAGTTCCGTCCCGTTGCCCATGTGGAGCACGACCCGGTGGGCGCGGCGGACCCCGAGGTCCGCCAGCGCCCGGGCCAGCTGGTTGGTGTACGCGTCCCACTGGCGGAAGGTCATCGGCCGTGGCCCGCCGACGGCCCGCCGATGCGGGTGGCGCTCGGCGCTCCACGCCAACATCCGTCCGATGTCCATCAGGTCACCCGAGGTTCTCGACGGCCTGGCGGATGCGGCTCAGGCCCTCGTCGAGGACGTCGTCCGGCACGGCGTACGTGATCCGCACGTGACCCTCGCCCCGGTCGCCGAACGCCGTCCCGGCGACGACCCCCACCGAGTACCGGTCGATCAGGTGGTCGGTGAACTGCTGGGCGGTCAACCCCGTGCCGCGGATGTCCGGGAAGACGTAGAACGAGCCGTCCGGGGACGGGCAGCTGATGCCGGGGATGGCGTTGAGCGCCGCGACCGCCCGGTCGCGCTTGGCCCGCAGGCGTTCGCGGGTGGCGATGACGTGGTCCTGCGGGCCGGTGAGCGCCGCCAGGGCGGCCAGCTGCACGAACGCCGGCACGTTGGTCACCGAGTTCTGCTGGAAGATGTCCATGGCGGTGATCAGGTCGCGGTTCGCGACGCACCAGCCGATCCGGAAGCCGGTCATGATGTAGCTCTTGCTGAACGTGTCCACCAGCAGCGTCCGGTCGGCCATCCCCTCGATGGCGGCGATGGTCTGGTGCTCGGCGGGCGGATACACCATGTGGCTGAAGATCTCGTCCGAGATCACCATCACGTCGTGCCGCCGGCACAGCTCGCTGATCTCCGTTAGCCGGTCGACGGTCATGCCGTTGGGCCGCTGCGGGGTGTTGATGATCAGAACCTTGGTGCGGTCGTTCATCAGCTGCGCGAGGTGGTCGATGTCGAAGTGGAAGTCCGGCTCGACCAGCGGCGCGTAGACGACCCGGCCGCCGGCGTAGGTGATCCAGAACTCGTCCGGCGGGTAGCCCGGGTTCGGGAAGATCGCCTCGTCGCCGTTGTCGATGAGCGTGAGCAGGCTCTGCGTCAGCGCGTGCTTGGCGCCCATGGTCACCAGCACCTCCTCACGCACGGTCGGCCGGCCCCGCCGCGTCGCCTCCTCGGCGATGGCGTCGCGCAGCTCGGGCAGGCCGGGCCCGGGTACGTAGCGCACGTGCCCGTCGTGCACCGCCCGGGCGCAGGCCTCGAGAATGTGCGGCGCGGGGCGGAACTCCTCGCCCTGGAAGTCGCCCTTCTCCAGGTGGATGACCCGGTTGCCGGTCTCCCGTTCGAGTTGCTCGGCGCGGCGCATGGACGCCCACTGCTTCGGCAGGACGAAGTGGCTGGTCCTGCTGGACAGGGGGCCTCGCGCGGTCGGCGGTGGGGTGTTCGGGGTGGTCACCCGAGATCACACTCCTCGTGTCGGGGCAGGGATGGGACGCCGCTCTGTCGGTCCACCGGTGGCGACGTCCGGCTCACGATTCCAACTGCCGCCGCGAGTCGGCATCTCTGTACGTGCGCACGTGGTCGCGGACGGTGCTGGTATGGCCGGCTCGCGCCGCATTCCGGAAGATGCGGCGGCCCCGTGGCCGGTGCCACGGTCATGGGCGACGTCAATGCCTTCGGCGTGAGCGGAACGTCACCCGCGGTGAGTCGAGGGGCGACCGGGCGTTCGAAATCCGCTGATGGACGGCAACCGCGAGGAGAGAACGTGCAGCCATTCACGATCAACATCCGGCAGACCGAACTCGACGACCTGCGCCGCCGGCTGGCGCAGACCCGCTGGTCGCCGGACCTGCCCGAGACCGGCTGGGCGCGCGGCGTGCCCCTGTCGTACCTGAAGGAACTGGTCGCCCACTGGCTGACCAGCTACGACTGGCGACAGGCGGAGTCGCAGCTCAACCGGCTGCCGCAGTTCACCACGACCATCGACGGCGCCAACGTGCACTTCGCGCACGTCCGCTCGCCCGAGCCGGACGCGCTGCCGCTGATCATGTCGCACGGCTGGCCCGGGTCGGTGGCGGAGTTCCTCAACGTGGTGGGCCCGCTGACCAACCCGGTCGCGTACGGCGGCTCCGCCTCGGACGCCTTCCACCTGGTCATCCCGTCGATTCCGGGCTTCGGCTTCTCCGGCCCGCTGCCCGCCGCCGGCTGGTCCGTCGACCGGGTCGGGGCCGCCTGGGTGGAGCTGATGCGCCGCCTCGGCTACGAGCGTTACGGCGCCCAGGGCGGGGACTTCGGCTCGCCGATCTCTCTCGCGGTGGGCCGGCTCGACCCCGAGCGCGTCGTCGGCGTGCACAGCAACATGCTCACCGTCTTCCCGTCGGGCGATCCCGCCGAACTGGCCGGCCTCGACGAGCAGGACATGGCCCGGTTGGGCCGGCTCGCCAGCTTCGACGCCGACGGCTCCGGCTACCGGAAGCTGCTGTCGACCCGTCCCCAGACGGTCTCCTACGCGCTCAACGACTCGCCGGCCGGCCAGCTGGCCTGGATCGTCGAACGGTTCAAGGAGTGGACGGACGCCGAACTGCCCGACGAGGTCATCGACCGGGATCTGCTCCTGACCAACGTGATGATCTACTGGCTGACCAACACCGCGGGCTCGTCGGCCCAGATGTACCGCGAGGTCACCGAGGAGCAGCGCCGGGCGACCGAGGACCCGAACGGCGAGATGCTGAGCGGCTACCGGGAGCAGCCCCTGACCGTCCCCCTCGGCGTGGCGGTGTTTCCGCAGGACTGCATCGTCCCGATCCGCCGGCTCGCCGACCGGGACTTCCCGACCATCACCCACTGGACCGAGTTCGACCGGGGCGGGCACTTCCCCGCCATGGAGGTGCCGGAGCTGTTCGTCGGCGACGTACGGGCCTTCTTCCGGTCGCTGCGCGGCGCCGCCTGAGGTCGGCGGCGGGACCCGGTCGCGCGGGCCGGGGCCGGGACCGCCGCCCCCACCAGGCCACCCCGTTCCGCACCGTCGCGGTCCCCGCTGGCGGTCCCGCCGCGCCCCGGACACGGCTGCGTGTCGACCGCGTGACGGGGGGCCGCCTCGTACAGGTGACATCCATCGACGGAAGGACCAACGTGACGACAGTTGACATGGGCGCCCGGGCGGGTCGCCGGGAGTGGATGGCGCTCGCCGTCCTGTGCCTGCCGACCCTGCTCACCACGGTGGACATCAGCGTCCTGATCCTCGCGCTTCCCAGGCTCGCGACCGACCTCGGGGCCAGCGGCACCCAGCAGCTGTGGGTGACCGACATCTACGGCTTCATGATCGCCGGCTTCCTCGTTCTCATGGGCACCCTCGGGGACCGGATCGGTCACCGGAACGTGCTGCTCGGCGGCGCCGTCGGCTTCATGGTCGCGTCCCTGCTGGCGGCGTACTCGACCTCGATCGAGATGCTCCTGGTCTCCCGGGCCCTGCTCGGCATCTCGGCGGCGACGGTCATGCCGTGCGTGCTCGCCCTGATCGCCCAGCTCTTTCCCAACCCGGCGCAGATGGGCGCCGCGATGGGCGTCTGGGGCACCTCCATCATGCTCGGCGTGATCCTCGGCCCGGTGGTCGGTGGCCTGCTGCTCGGCTCCTTCTGGTGGGGCTCGATCTTCCTGATGGGCGTCCCGGTCATGGCGCTGTTGCTGCTGGTCGGCCCGGGGCTGCTGCCCGCGGCGCGCCATCCTCACCCGGGCCGGCTCGACCCGCTCAGCGCGCTGCTCACGCTCGCCGCGCTCCTGCCGGTGGTCTACGGGCTCAAGGAGATCGCGCGCGCGGGCTGGGCGGCCATGCCCCTCGGCGCCATCGTCGTCGGGCTGGCCTTCGGCCTGATGTTCGTCCACCGCCAGCGGCATCTCACCCACCCGATGCTGGACCTCGCGCTGTTCCGCAACCCGGTGGTGAGCACCATCGTCCTGCTGGGCCTGGCGTTCGGCTTCATCACCGCGGGGGCCGGTCTCGTCTCCACCCTCTACATGCAGCTCGTGGCGGACCTGACCCCGCTGAAGGTCGCCCTGTGGATGCTCATCCCCGCCGGTGCGATGATCATCGGCGGCAACATCGGGCCGGCCGTCGCCCGTACCGTGCGCCCCGCGTACGTCCTGGCCGCCGGCATGGTCCTGGCGGCGGTCGGCGCGCTGGTCGTCACCCAGGTCAACGTCTCCGGCGGGCTCGCCACCCTGATCGTCGGCCTGGTCGTCATGTACGTCGGCGGCAGCCCCAGCGCCACCCTGGCCAACGCCGTGCTGATGTCGTCGACACCGCCGGAGAAGGCGGGCGCCGCCGGCTCACTGTCGTCCACCGGCGGGGAACTCGGCGTCGCGCTCGGCGTCGCCGTCCTCGGCAGCGTCGCCGGGGCCGTCTACGGTTCCGCGGTCGACGTGCCGGCCGCGGTCCCTCCGGAGGCGGCGATCCCGGCGGGGGAGAGCATCGTCGGTGCCGCGGCGGTGGCGGACACCCTGCCCGAGCCCGTGGCCGCGGAGCTGCTCGACTCGGCCCGGGAGGCGTTCACCCAGGCCCTGCACGGCGCCAGCCTGATCAACCTGGTGCTGTTCCTCGCCGTCGCGGTCCTCCTGGCCACCCGGCTCAAGAGCGTGCCGCCCACCGGTACGGGCCACCCCGGCATGCCGCCGGAGGCCGCGCCGCCCGCCCCCTGACTCCGTTTCCGCGAGCCACCTTCGGCCCGCACCCCGCCGAAACGGATGCCCGTCGCCCGACGAACAGAGGAATGAGGTCATGTCCCGTCGAAGAATCCGCAACGCCGCGCTGGGGTTGGCGGCCGTGCTGGCCGCGGTCGCCCTCGTCGCCACCATCGCTCCGAGTTCCGCCTCCGCCGGTGGGCCCAAGGTCGCCGTCTGCGTCTCGCCGAGCGCGCGCAGCGGCGCCGAGGTCAACGTCAAGGTGCCGAAGCAGGCCGCGGATGCCCTCATCCGCCACACCGCCGCGTACCCCGGGGTCTGCGCCTCCTACGGCGAGTCGGCGAAGATGGGGAAGGGAACCGTCCGAGCGTTCTCCCAGTCCGAGAACGGCGTCCCGCACACCATCGGCATGGTGATGACCGAGGACGCGCTCAAGGGTCTGCCGAACCACCCGCCGACGGCGGGCCTGTGGTGCTACGACCTCAACGGTGACGGCAAGACCGACGAGCACACCGAGTGCACCGGCGGGTACGAGTACCCGCTGCAACTGAGCAAGCAGTTCCGTGCCAAGGTGGACACCCCCTTCCAGTACGTGCTGGTGAACTGGAACCCGGCCGGGCACCTGCCCGAGCACATCTACGACCGTCCCCACTTCGACGTCCACTTCTACCTGAACTCGAACGAGGAGCGGCTGGCCATCCGCCCCGGCCCGTGCGGAATGCTCGTCAACTGCGAGGACTTCGAGGTCGGCGCCCGGCCCATCCCCGAGCGGTACATGCCGGCCGACTACAGCGACTTCGGCTCGGTGGAGCCCGGCATGGGCAACCACCTGATCGACCTGACCGGGCCGGAGCTGAACGGGGAGACCTTCACGCACACGTTCATCTACGGCTCGTACGGTGGGCAGCTGACCTTCTACGAGCCCATGATCACCCAGGACTGGTACCGGGGCCTGGCCTCCGGTTCCGTCGCCGACGGCTGCTTCCCGATCAAGCAGCCGCAGGCCTGGCAGACCGCCGGCTGGTATCCGACCCAGTACTGCACGCGCCACCGGGACAACCGGTCGGAGATCGTCACGACCCTGGAGGGCTTCGTGTACCGCAAGGCGGGCTGAGTCGTTCGATCGGCCGGTGGTGGTGCGACGGCGGGGTCGCGTCACCACCGGCCGGGTGAGGGGGCGTCCGCTCGTCATGGCGACCGGTGCGCCCACCTTCGGTATGCTCACCGCGAGTATCGATCTCGATGCGGGAGGCGAACGTGGGCAAGGTCGACAACACCGTCAACAAGACCGACGAGGTCGACGCCTTCATGGACAAGCTCGACCACCCGTTCAAGGCGGAGGTCGAGCTGCTCCGCGAGAGCATCAAGGCGGTCAGCCCCAAGATCACCGAGCAGGTCAAGTGGAAGGCGCCCTCCTTCTCCTACCAGGGCGAGTACCTGGCGACTTTCAACCTCTGGTCGAAGGAGCGCGTCCATCTCGTGTTCCACAACCCGCTCGTGGTGGACATCGACAGCGAGCTGCTTGAGGGCAACTACACCGACGGCCGCCGGATGGCGTACTTCGCCGACATGAAGGACGCGAAGGCCAAGAAGGCCGAACTCAAGCGGATCATCAAGCAGCTCGTCAAGTCGATCGACAAGTGATGATCGTCCTCATCCACACCTCCAAGGTGATGCGTCCGGCGCCGGCCGGTGGTCGCGCGTTGACCGAGCCGGCGCTACGCGGCCGGGCCGAGGAGCTGGCGGCGTACCTCAAGACCCTCTCGGTCGAGCAGTTGGCAACCGTCATGGAGATCTCGCCGGCGTTGGCCGCCAGGACCCACACGCTGTTGGCCGACTGGGGCGTCGAGCCGGGCCGGCAGTCACCGGCGATGGACACCTTCGCCGGTGACATCTACAGCGGCCTGCGCGCGTGCGACTTCTCCGACACCGACCGGGCGTACGCCGACGAGCGCCTGCGGATCCTCTCCGGGCTGTACGGGATCCTGCGTCCCCACGACGCGGTCCAGCCGTACCGGCTGGAGATGGGCTACCGGCTGCCCGACCCGCCCTACACCAACCTGTACGGCTTCTGGGGCGCCAGCATCGCGGAGTGCCTTCCGCCCACGGGTGTCATCGTCAACCTCGCCGCGGCGGAATACCACAAGACCGTCACGGCGTTCCTGGACCGGGACCGGTTCGTCAGCCCACGGTTCCTGACCATGCATCCGGAGACGGGCGAACCGCGGTTCGTGGTGGTGCACGCCAAGATCGCGCGGGGCGCGTTCGCGCGTTGGCTGCTGACGGCCCGCGTCGAGGATCCCGCGGCCATCACCGAGTTCGCCGAGATCGGATACCGGTACGATCCCGCGCTGAGCGAACCCCGCCAACCGGCGTTCGTGTGCAAGGAGTTCGAGGGCAAGGGGCTCAGCGTCCGGCTGCGCGAGCCCGGGTGATCCGCCCGTCACATAGGGCATTCCAGAAGTGACGTTCCGCGATTGTCGCTGCCTACCGTGGACCCGAACGGCCCCCTCGGTGTCCCACGGGAGGACTCATGGCAATCGCTGCGAAGCCGGCCCCACCCGGCCTGCTGTCGTCACTCAACGGTCGGTTCCACCGCGCCGCTCTCACCGTCTACATGGTCGTGGTGCTCGGCCACTGGGCGGAGCACCTCGTCCAGGCGTACCAGATCTGGGTGCTCGGCTGGCCGCGGCCGGAGGCCCGCGGCGTGCTGGGCATGCCGTTTCCCTGGCTCGTGAGCTCCGAATGGCTGCACTACGGCTACGCCGTCGTGATGCTGATCGGCCTGTTCCTCCTCCGGCGTGGCTTCACCGGCCGGGGCAACGCGTGGTGGACGGTGGCGCTCGCCCTTCAGTTCTGGCACCACATCGAACACGCGCTGCTGCTCGTCCAGGCGCACAGCTCGTTCCGGTTCCCCGGCACCACGGCTCCGACCAGCCTGCTCCAGCTCGTCGTCCCCCGGGTGGAGCTGCACTTGTTCTACAACTCGATCGTGTTCATCCCCATGCTCATCGCCGTCTACCTGCACATGCGGCCCAACAAGGCCGAGCGGGCCGCCATGGCCTGCGGCTGCGCGCACCGCACCGGGCGGGTGGGCCTCGGCCGGCCCACACTGGTCACGGGCGACTGACCGCCGCGGGCAATGTCGACCACGACCCGGATCTACGCCGGATCCGCCTTCGCCGTGGCGGCGCTCGTCGCCCTCTTCGCCCTCGTCGCCCGTGTCGACTCCACGCCGTCGGCCGGCTCCCCGGTCGAGGTCGTCTCGATCGTGCCGGCCGACGGGGCGGTCCTGGCCGACCCGCCGGACGTGGTGGAGATACACGTCTCGGGCCGGCCGGACGCCCGCCGGTCGCACATCTCGGTCTACGACGGTGACTCGGCCCGGATCGACACGGGCGAGGTGAGCGCCGCGGGCGACGACGGCCTGCGCCAGGCGATCGGCCTCAACCGCCCCGCCGACCTCACCGTCGCCTATCACATCGTCACCGTGGACGGACGCGACGTCTCCGGCATCGCCCGGTTCGCCGTCGGCACCGCGGGCGGGGCCGCCCCACGCCCCTCCCGGCCCGCGGCGCCGCCGGCCGGCGCGCACGCGCACGGCGTCGACCCGTTCGGCGCCGCCCTGCTGGCCGTCGACGGCCTCGCGCTCCTCGTCGTCGTCGCGCTGCTCGTCCGCCGCCGCGCCGCCGCCGACCCTTCCTGACCGGCGCCGCGGGTGCCGCACGCTCGGAGGTGCCTCGGCCGGCACCGCTGACAACGCTGGCGGTAGTCCCGCGAACGGCGTCCGCCCGGTGAAGACCCAGGAGAACGGGCCCCGGCCCCGCAGCCCACCCCCGGCGGGCTGCCGGGCCGTCGTCGTCCGGGCACACCCGTCGAGGTCCACCCATCAGGAAGGCACATGTCGATGAGTCAACTCGGAGCCCGCGCGGTCGTGCTCGGCGGCAGCATGGGCGGCGTCCTCGCCGCCCGGGTGCTGGCCGAATCGTACGCGGAGGTCGTCGTCGTCGAGCGGGACAAGGTGCTGGGCGTCAGCACTCCGCGCCGGGGCGCGCCGCACACGGTCCACGCCCACGGGCTGCACGCCCGCGGACACCTCATCCTCGAGGAGCTGTTCCCCGGCATCACCGACGAGCTGCGCGCCGCCGGAGTGCCCACCGGCGACCTGGGCGAGATGCGGTGGTTCTTCAACGGTCGCAAGCTGCGCCCGGCGCACACCGGTCTCCTCTCGGTGACCGCTCCCCGTCCCGTGCTGGAGAACCACGTCCGCAACCGGGTGGCCGCCATACCGAACGTCACCTTCATGGAGGAGTGTGACGTGCTCGGCCTGGTCGCCACCGACGACCGCGAACAGATCGTGGGGGTACGGGTGCAGTCGCGGACCGCGGACGCGGACGCCGAGGTGCTGGACGCGGACCTCGTCGTCGACGCGACCGGTCGTGGATCGCGTACCCCGGCCTGGCTCGACGCGCTCGGGTACCAACGGCCGGAGGAGGAACGGGTCAAGGTGGGGCTCGCGTACACCACGCGGCACTACCGGACCCGCCCGGAGATGTTCGACGGCGTGCAGTCGATCAACCCGGTCGCCTCGCCGGCGCATCCGCGCGGCGCGTTCTTCGGCCAGGTCGGAACCGACCTCTGCATCCTCTCGCTGACCGGTCTGCTCGGCGACTACCCGCCGACGGAACCGGAGGCGTTCCTCGAATTCGTCCGTTCCCTGCCGGTGCCGGACGTGTACGAGGCGGTGCGGGACGCTGAGGCGCTCGACGACCCGGTCTCCTTTCGCTTTCCCGCCAGCGTGCGTCGGCGTTACGAGCGGCTGCTGCGCTTTCCCGACCGCTACCTGGTCATCGGCGACGCCTTCTGCAGCTTCAACCCGGTCTACGGGCAGGGCATGAGCGTGGCCGCGATCCAGGCGATGACGCTGCGCTCGCACCTGCGTACCGGCCGGCCGCCGGCCTCGTCGCCGTTCTTCGCCGACCTGTCCCGGGCCATCGACACCCCATGGGACATCTCGGCCGGCGGTGATCTCGACTTCCCGGGCGTCGAGGGACGACGCACCCTCAAGGTACGCGTCGGCAACGCCTACCTGGCACGCCTGCAGTACGCCGCGACCAAGGATCCCGAGGTGACGAACGGGTTCATGCGGGTGGCCGGCCTGATGGACCCGCCCGAGGCGCTCATGCGGCCGGCGATGATGCGCCGCGTGTTCCGCCACGCGGTCCGGCGACCCGCGCCGGGGCCGTCCTGGCACGACGCCGCGACGCCGGGCGCCGCGGCCTCGTGGTCGGGCTGACGACGCCGGCCCGGTCGTCATCGACGAGGGCGCCGGTCGGCGTGCCGCACGCTCGACCGGCGCCGCTCCGACCCGCGTCGGTGTTCACTGTTCGAATCGAAAGGGAAGCGGTCGGTCAGCACGGCCGACCATGTTGGACGTTGGTGCCGCAATCCGCCTGAAAGATTCGGAAGGTCTTGCGAGGTGAAATGCGGGCACGATGGTGATCCCCTCTGGGGGCTGACGAGGGTCATCATCTCGCACTGTGGACGCAGGGCGCGCCTCGACGGCGCGTTTGCCGGCAGGTTTCGGAAATGTTGCCGCAAGCTCTTGCACGACTTGCAGGCATCGAGCATCCTCATCGTCACTCGGATGGCCATCCGCCCAGCGTCCTGCCGACCCCGGAAGTAGGTCCGTCCATGCACACCCTCAGACCATCACCGCAGCGCCGCCCCGGTGGCCTGCTGCTCGCCGTCGCGCTCGTGGCGACCGGCGCGATGCCGGTCGTCGTCGCGGCCGCCGCCACCCCCGCCCCCGCCCGCGCCGCCGCCAACCTGAACGACAGCGAGGTGACGGCCAACCTGTGGGAGTGGAACTGGAACTCCGTCGCCGCCGCCTGCACCAACCACCTCGGCCCCGCCGGCTACGGCGCGGTGCAGGTCGCGCCGCCGCAGGAATCGGTCAGCCTGCCCAGCAGCCCGGACGGCGTGCACCCCTGGTACGAGGTGTACCAGCCCGTCTCCTACAAGCTGGAGAGCCGGTTCGGCAGCCGGCAGCGGTTCGCCGCCATGGTCACCGCCTGCCACAACGCCGGCGTCCGGGTCTACGTCGACGCGGTGGTCAACCACATGGCCGGAACGAACAACCCGGCCGGGACCATCGGGTACGCCGGCACCCAGTTCTCCGGCTACAGCTACCCGGCGGTGCCCTACGGGTATGCGGACTTCCACCACCCGGGTGACAACTGCCCGACCTCCGGCGCGATCAACGACTGGAACAACGAGAGTCAGGTCACCAGCTGCGAGCTGCTGTCGCTGGCGGACCTCTACACCGAGAAGGAGTACGTCCGCACCACGATCGCCGGCTATCTCAACGACCTCATCGGGCTGGGCGTCGACGGGTTCCGGGTCGACGCGGTCAAGCACGTCAGGAAGGAGGACTTCGCGGCCATCCTCGGCAAGCTCAACAACACGGTCGCGGAGAACCGGCGGCCGTACGTCGCCCAGGAGATATTCGACGGGGCCAGCAACGACGCGCTCAAGGCCCGCGCGTTCATCGGCAACGGTGACGTTCTCGACTTCGCCTACGCCAAGGGCGTCAGGTCGGCGTTCCAGGGCTCGATCTCCAGCCTCGGCAACGTCGCGAGCTGGAACCTCGACGCGCCCAGCGCCAACGTCTTCGCCATGGTCACCAACCACGACCTGGAGCGGGACGGGGTGGTGCTGTCCTACAAGAACGGCACCGACTACCTCCTGGCCAACTACTTCGTGCTGGCCTACCCGCACGGCAAGCCGTCGGTCTACGACAGCTTCTCCTGGGACAACCGGAACCAGTCCCCGCCGGCCGACGGCAACGGCCGCGTCACCGACACGGTCTGCGGCAGCACCTGGACCTGCCTGACCCAGACCACCGGCATCAAGGGCATGGTCGGTTGGGCCAACGCCGCACGGTCGGTCCGGTCCGTCTCGGACTTCACCGCCGTCAACAGCAACGTCATCGGCTTCCACCGGGGCGATCGCGCCTGGGTCGGCATCAACGACAGCGGCACCGCCACCACCGCCACCTTCGCCACCGGCCTCGCCGACGGCCAGTACTGCGACGTCATCGCCGGCGCCGCCACCGGGACGGGCTGCACCGGCGGCACGGTGACCGTCTCCGGCGGCCGGGCCACCGTGACCATCCCCGCCAACAACGCCGTCGCCATCCACGTCAACGCCCGGCCCGGCGCCGGCCCGTCGCCGACGAGCAGCCCCACCGGCAACCCCACCGACAGGGTCGCCACCACCTTCACCGTCTCCGCGACCCCGGCCGCCGACCAGGCGGTGTACGTCGTCGGCAGCATCCCTGAGCTGGGCTCCTGGGCGCCGGCCAGCGCCGTCCTGCTCACCGCGCAGGGCGGCGGCACCTACCGTGCCGTGGTCGACCTGCCCCGGTCCACGGCGGTCGAGTACAAGTTCGTCAAGAAGACCGCCACGGGCGCGGTCACCTGGGAGTCCGGCGGCAACCGGAGTTTCACCACCCCGGCCGGCGGCACGTACGCGGTGACCGAGACGTTCCGCGGTGACACCGTCACCCCCGCGCAGATCGCCACCGCGTTCAACGCCACCGTCACCACCTACTACGGCCAGAACGTCTTCGTCGTCGGCAACGTCGCCGCGCTGGGCGCCTGGAACCCGGCCGACGCCGTCGCGCTCTCCTCGGCCGACTACCCGGTGTGGCGAGTGACGGTGAACCTGCCCCCGGGTACCGCGATCGAGTACAAGTACATCAAGAAGAACCCCGACGGTTCGGTCACCTGGGAGTCCGGCGGCAACCGGAGCTTCACCACTCCGTCGACCGGCACGTACACCAACAACGACGCCTGGAAGTGACGGGTCGGGGTGGTTGGCTCGGCGTGCGCCGGGGCCAACCACCCTCGCCGTCGCCGTCCCGGCCGGCGGGACGCGGTCGGGCCGACCGCGACTGACGAGCGTGTTTCTCCGGGCGCGGGCTATGGTGTCCGGCATGCGTGACGGGCACGGCATCCGCGGTGTCGGCGAGCGAGGCCCGCTGCCGATGCTGGCCCTGCTGGCGGTGCTGCTCGTGGTGTGGGCCGCCGCTCGGGCGATCGGGCTGTGCATCGTGTTCCGGCTGACCAGGCGCGCGATACCGGGCTGCGTGCCGGAGTGGTCGGCGGACCGGGCTCCGCCGCGTCAGGCGGTCGCCTGAATCCGCCCGCTCCGCGGCGCCGTCCCCGGCGCTGCCCTGACCCGGAAGCCGAACGCCGATGTTCCGTCGCCAATCCCGTCCCGCCGCGCCCCGTGGCGTCATCCCCGCTCCGTTGCCGACGGCACGCCGCACCCGTTCCGGGCCGGGGCGGGGGTGGTGAGCATGCTGGCTGCCGGCGCGTACGCCCGCCCCGGCGTGGGGCACTGCCTGGCCCTGGACCTGGGCACCTCGACGGTCCGGCTGTGGACGTCGGTGACCGGCACGGTGATCAGTGAGCCCGCCGTCATCGCCCGCCGCCCCGGCGGCCGGCGCGCCGTGGGACGGGCCGCGGTGGACGCGCAGGCCACCGAGGGCGCGACGCTGATCTGGCCGGTACGCGACGGGGTGGTGCGCGACCTCGTCGCCTGCGTACAGCTGCTGCGGATCCTGCTGGCCGACATCGGGCACCCGTGCGACACCGGCTGTCCGGTGCTCGTCGGTGTGCCCGCCACGGCGACGATGCGGCAGAAGAACGTGCTGGTCGCCGCGGTCCGCCGAGCCACCGGCGGACGCGTCAGCGCGGTGGAGGAACCGCTGGCCGCCGCGTTGGCCTGCCGGCCCGACCCGGGACACGATGATCTGGTCACGGTCGACATCGGGTTCGGTCGTACCGAGGTCGCCCGCATCGTCGACCGGAGCGTCGCCGCCGCCGAACGTGTCGAGGGGGCGGATCCCGTCGACCAGATCCCGGCGATCGCCCGCTGCGTGCGGCGCATGAGCGCCCACGACGCCGGCACGCGGCGGCGTCTCCTGATCACCGGCGGCGGCGCGGCGTCTCCGGGGACCGCCGCGCGCCTGGCCGCGCTGACCGGCCGGTCCGTCACGGTGCCCGCGGAGCCGCTGCTGGCCACGCTCACCGGGCTGCGTCTGCTGCTCACGGCCACCGACGCCACCCGCGCAGACTGAGGCCGCAGCGCCCTGCCGCCGCCCCCTCGCAGCGGTGTCGCCCGGAGGGCGCCGCGTCGCCGGAGCGGGCGGTGCCGCCACCGGCCCGCCCGCTGTGTACCGTTGATCATCCGATGTGGATCATGGCGCCGGACACGTACGTGATTCTCGCGCCGGAACTTGGAGGAGCGTGTGCGCGTACTAGCGCGACGACTGTCGATCTCAACTCTCTCGCTGGCTGTCGCCGTGGTGACCTTCGGCTCGCCGGCCCGCGCCGCAGCGAACCCGTACACCGCGGCGCAAGCCTGCAGCAACGACTTCGGTGGCTCGTGGGCACAGGTCTCGGACGGGCACCGGACGATCACCGACAGCGGCAGCAAGGTGGGCGACGTCTACCTGATGTACAACAGCGCGACCGGCTACAACTGCGTCGCCACCCTCAAGGCGGTGGCCGTCGGATCGACGACCGGAGTCGCCGCCAGGCTGCGGGTCGAGGGTAGTTCCTGGGTCACCGACTCGGGCAACTACAAGTACTACGCCGCGATCCAACGACGCGCGCAGGGCGCCTGCGTCATGTACGAGGGCCAGGTCATGAACTTCACGATGTGGCACTCCAACGGCAGGTACACCTGGGGCAACTGCGGCTGACCGTCACGAGCCGCCCGTTGGTCGGCCGGCACCCCACCGAGTGCCGGCCGACTCGCCTCGTCGGAGAACGTCAGGCCGTCGACCCCGTGCGTACGGGCGTGGCATGCCACCCCGTCCCCGGCTGCCGCGCGGTCGGCCACGGCGCCCGACCGTCGGGGCCCCGGCTTGTGGGCACTTGTTATCGTCGCCGCGACGCCGGGTGACCTCGGCAGCCAGGGGGAGGGGGACACGGTGGGGCTGATGGACAAGCTCCGGGGCGAGTTCGTCGACATCGTGGAGTGGCTGGACGACAGCCGGGACACGATCGTCTGGCGCTTCCCCCGGTACCAGAACGAGATCAAGATGGGCGCCCAGTTGGTCGTCCGCGAGTCCCAGACGGCGGTGTTCGTCAACGAGGGGCAGATCGCCGACGCGTTCGCGCCCGGCACCTACACGCTGGAGACCCGGAACCTGCCCGTCCTCTCCACCCTCAAGGGCTGGAAGTACGGCTTCAACTCGCCGTTCAAGGCCGAGGTGTACTTCGTCAACACCCGGCAGTTCACCGACATGAAGTGGGGCACCCAGAACCCGGTGATCCTGCGGGACGCCGAGTTCGGCGTGGTCCGGGTGCGGGCGTTCGGCGCGTACGCGGCACGGGTGGTGGACGCGCAGCGGCTCCTGCGGGAGCTGGTCGGCACGGATCCGCAGTTCCGGACCGAGGAGGTGCAGGAATACCTGCGCCAACTCATCGTGGGGCGGCTCGGCGGCGCGCTGGCCACCGCCGGGGTGCCGCTGCTGGACCTGGCCGCGCACCAGGACGCCATCGGCCGGCGGCTGGCCGCCGTGCTGACCGAGGAACTGGCCGAGGTCGGCATCGCGATCCCCAAGTTCGTGATCGAGAACGTCTCCGTGCCGCCCGAGGTGGAGCAGGCGCTGGACAAGCGGACCAGCATGGGCGCGGTCGGCGACCTGGACCGGTTCACCCGCTACCAGGCCGCCACCGCCCTGGAGGAGGCGGCGAAGAACCCGGGCGGGGGTGCGGGCACCGGCATCGGGCTGGGCATGGGCATGGCCGCGGGCCAGCAGGTGGCCAGGGCCATGGCGGGCGCGGGGACCCCGCCGGCCCCGGTGCCGCCGGGCGCCGCCGAGCCACCGCCGCTGCCGAACCAGACGCAGTGGTACGTGGGCGTCGCCGGGCAGCGGCAGGGCCCGTTCGACCTCGGTGGGCTGGCCGAGCAGGCGGCCGCGGGCACCCTGGGCCCGGACACGCTGGTCTGGCGGGCCGGCATGGCGCAGTGGCAGCCGGCTACGCAGGTGCCGGAGCTGGCGTCGGTGCTGGCCAGCGTCCCACCGCCGCTGCCACCGCAATGAGCGGCCACCACGAGAGCGGGACGTGCGGCGGGAGGGTGCCTCGATGAGCGACACGGCCGTCTCCCCGCCGTCGTACCAGTGCGGGGGCTGCGGCGCCCGGGTGGAGTACTCACCGGGCACGGCGGTGCTGAGCTGCCCGTACTGCGGGCACCGGCAGCAGATCGCCGGTGCCGGTCGGGAGGTGCGCGAGCACCCGTACGCCGAGCTGGCCACGTTGCCGCGCAAGCCGGCGGCCAGCGTCGGCCCGTACACGTTCGGGTGCCCGGGCTGCGGCGCCCGGACCGAGAGCGACGCGCTCGCCCAGCGCTGCCAGTTCTGCGCCACGCCGCTGGTGGCGGACACCGCGGCGGTCGAGCTGATCGCGCCGGAGGCGGTGCTGCCGTTCGCCGTGGACCAGGCGGGCGTGCGCACCGCGCTGGGCCGGTGGTGCCGCAGCCGCTGGTTCGCGCCGAACAGCCTGAAAAAGGTCAGCGAGGCGGAGACGCTCAAGGGCACCTACCTGCCGCACTGGACGTTCGACGCGCGGACCGTCTCCGACTACCGGGGCCAGCGCGGTGAGTACTACTACGTCACCGAGACGTACACGGTGACGGTGAACGGCAAGCAGGAGACGCGCACCCGGCAGGTGCGGCACACCCGGTGGTATCCGGCGAGTGGCACCGTCCGCCGGGACTTCGACGACGTGCTGGTGCCCGCCACGACCCACCTGCCGGAGCAGAAGCTGGACCAGCTGGCCCCGTGGCCGCTGGCCGAGGCGGTCGCGTACCACGGGGACTACCTGGCCGGGTATCACGCGCTGCGGTACGACACCGAGCCCGAGGCGGGGCTGGCCGAGGCGAAGTCCCGGATGGCACCGGTCATCGAGCGGGACTGCCGGTCGGACATCGGCGGCGACGAGCAGCGGGTCAACTCCGTGCGCACCACGTACTCGGAGGTGACCTACAAGCTGCTCCTGCTGCCGGTGTGGATCGCCGCGTACCTGCACGCCGGCCGGTCGTACCAGGTCCTGGTCAACGCCCGGACCGGCGAGGTGATCGGCGAACGCCCGTACAGCGCCGCCAAGATCACGGCCGCGGTACTGGCCGCGCTGGCGCTGGTCGCGGCGGTCGTGATCGTGTACATGTTGAGCCGCTCGTAGCGCACAGCGGATCAGCACCCGCGCGTCCGGCTGGCCGTCGCAGTCGTGCCAGCTCGGCCGCCGGCGCCCCGGCTGCCTCCGGGTCGCGTCCTCGGTCACGCGACGGCGAGCTCGCGGTGCAGCCGGCGGGCCTCGGTGACCAGCCGGCCAGAGCCGCCGCGAGCCGCGACGTCGGCCAGACCGGGCACCTCGATCCGGACCCCGGTGGCGGTTGCCGTCTCGCTGGCCAGGGTCAGCAGGTCGGGCAGGCCGCGTACGGGCCCCGGCGCGGCGAGCAGCGCCGGCAGCGCGGCGGCCAGCAGCCGCCACACGGTCAGCGGCGCCCCGGCCAGGGCGGCGTCGCGCAACGGCTCGCCGACCCGGGTCAGCTTCACCGTCCCGGCGGTGACCAGCTCTCCGAGCCGGTGCCCCGTGCCGGTCGGGTCGAACTGCCCGGCACCGGCCAGCGTGAGCAGGGCGTCCACGGCGGCGACCCGGTCCGCGCCGTGCCGGGCGCCGAGCCCGTACGCCACGGCCAGGTCCAGCGCCACCCCGCCCGGTCCGGCGCACTCGGCCAGCAGCGGCAGCACGGCGTTGCCGCCCTTCTCGTCCATGTCCGCGCACCCGGCGACCGCCGGCAGGACGGACGCGGCCACGACAGCGCGGTGCCCGGGCAGGGCCGACGGCCACAGGTTGAGCCAGTCGCCGTACTCGACGCCGATCGGCGCGGGACTGGTCGTGAGCAGCCCGAGTGGGTCGTCGTACCCGTCGGGCGGGCACAGCTCGACCAGCACCCGCCGCTCCGCGAGCTGCTCGAACTCCCAGTCGTATCCCGACTTGCGGGCCCGGCGGGTGATCGTGGTGGCCCGCGCCACCGGCTGCGGCAGCCCGCCGCCGCGCAGCCATGCGGCGAGCCGGTCGCCGGCCGGCGTGCCCAGCGCGGCGGCTTTGTCGGCGACCGCGTCGTCGGGGTCGGCGGGCAGCCGCAGCAGGGCCTGGGTGAGGTCCCAGGGCCAGGGCTGCCGGTCGCCCAGCGCGGTCAGCCGCTCCAGCAACGCCACCGGGTCGAGCAGACCGTTGGCCGACGTCGGCGCGGCGAGCAGCCCCGGGCCGCCGGGTTCGCCGACGTGCACGCCGATCTCGGCGAGCCGGGCCCGCAGCAGCCGGTGCACCGGGGGCACCCGGGGATCGGTGGCGACCAGGGTCGACGGGGCCCGGTCGCTGCGGCGGACGGCGGCGAGCAGCGACTCCCACCGGCGGCGCCGCCGAGGATGGTGGTCGGTGCCGGCCGTCTTGAGCACGCCCACCACCACCCCGCAGAGGCACAGCGGCTCCCAGCGGTGCTCGTCGCCCCACGACCAGTGCCGGCGCTCGATGACCGGCGCCAGGGCGGCGTGCACCCCGGTGGCGTCGGCCGCGGCGAGCCGGACCAGCCCGTCGAGGACGCGGTCCAGCGGTGCGCCCTGCGACGGCGTACCGAGCAGGGCCGCGACCTCCTCCGCCAGCTCGTCCACGTCCGTGATCGGCGCCGGCGCCGGCGCGGGCGGTGCGGGTGCCGGGAGGTCGTCGCCGCGTGGCGCGGCCACCGCCGGGCCGGGATCGGCCACTGTCGGGTCGAGGCCGTGCCGGGCGGCCAGGGCAATCGCCCGGTCCCGCAGCTCGACGGCGGGGTGCGTGCCGGCGACCGCGATCACCTCGGCGATCTCCGCTGCCCGGTCCCGGTGCTGCCGGGCCAGCCGGTCCAGCCAGGTGAGTTGCGCCTTCACCAGGGTCTTCTCCGGCCGGTGCAGCACCTCGCGGGCGGCGTCGAGGATCGACTCCAGGGCCAGGTCGGGCAGCTCCCGCAGGGCCTTCTGGGCCATGGTGGCGACCGGGGCCGGTGCGTCGGTGAGCAGGCGCAGGTAGTCGGTGGTGCGCGCGGCGACCTCGGCGCTGTCGGGCCGCAGCAGGTCGAGCAGGACGGTGAAGGCGCGGAGCGCGGCGGGCCGGTCACCGCGTAGCAGCCGGCCGATCGAACGGTCGATCAGCATCGCCCGGTCGAGCACGCCCTCGGCGGCCAGCTGCGCCAGCGCGGCCGGCAGGGCGTGCCGCCGCCGTTCCTCCCAGGTGGTGACGACCTCGTCGAACATCATGGTCGTGCCGAGGCCGTCCACCTCGAACAGCCGGGGCAGCATGACCGCCCGGAACGGGTCCGCCCGCAGCCGGTCGACCAGCGGCGCGGGTCGCCCGGTGTGGCGCTCCGGGAACGCCATCGAGGAGAGCCAGAGCTGCACGAACGCGTCGTCGGTCGGCGGTTGCGCGCCGGCGGCGCGCAGCAGCGCGGCGACGAACTGCCAGCGCTCGATCCATGCCTGCCGGCCGAGCTTCGCGCCCAGCCGGTGACCCAGGTCGCCGAGCCAGGTGACGCCGCGCTCCGCGGCGACGTCCGACACCAGCGTCGCCGCCCGCTTGCCGTCCGGGTTGACCGAGGTGCGGCCGAGGATCGCCGCGGCCTGGGCGGCGGTGGGTAGGCAGCCGACCACGGCGACCGCCAAGGCCGTGCTCTCGCCCGTCGTCCACCAACTGGACCGGTCCTGCTGCCGGAACCAGTCGGTCAGCGCGACGCCGATCTCCCGGCGGCGCGGCTCGGGCAGCCCCTCCAGCGCCGCCGCGACCAGCCCGGCCGAGCCCGCCTTCACCAGCTCGAACAGGTCGCTGGTGCCGCCCGCCGCCAGCTCCCGCCGCCGGCGGACCGTGCTCTTGACGAACAGTTGCTGATCCGCGCGCCTCACGCCGACACCTCGACCCGGTCGGTCAGCAGCATCCGGGTGGCGAGGGCGTGCCGGCACGGCCCCCGTTGCCCCCGGTGCTTCGCCCACCACGGGCAGGTGCAGGTGAGGCCGCCGTCCGGGAGCTGCCGGACCCGGTATACGTGGTCGCCGCTGCGGACGGTGGCGGAGGTCCCGTCCGCCTCCACCGCCCCGGCGTCGAGCAGCGCCCGCGCGCCGACCAGTCGCGGATTGTCCCGCTCGGCCCGGCCCGCGTCGTACGGCATCACCCGGTGGAAGTAGGCAGCCTCGGCGACGTCGTAGCCGACCCGGCCGGCGGTGCCGAGCTGCGCCAGGGCGCCCCGGACCCGGTCGGCGTCGATGCCGGCCTGCTCCGCCAGCCGGTCCACGTCGACCGTCGGGTCCCAGGAGAGCAGTGCGGAGACCAGGTCGGCGTCGTCGACCACGTCGTCGCCGGCCAGCGCGGTCAGCGCCGCGCCCTCGCCGGAGAACCCCCGGTACGGCTCGGGGGAGAGGGTGAGCGACAGCCGCAGCGCGCCGGTGTCCAGCTCCCAGACGCTCGGCAGCGGCGCCGAGGCGGCCGTGACGCTCGGCCCGTACACCCGCAGGGTCCGGGCGAAGCGCAGCATCGGGCGCAGGGCGGCCAGGCGGCTCGCCCCGGCGAGGCAGACCGCCCCGGGCACGGGCCGGGAGGTCAGTCGCAGGGTGCGTCCCGCCGGCACCACCCAGAGCACCGACCGGTCCGCGCCGGTGGGCAGCCGGCGCAGGAACGTCGCCGCCTCAGCCGCCGGGATCTCCGCCCGGGGCTCGAACCGGGCGGCCAGCACCTGCACCTCGGCGAAACCGCGCAGCCAGCGCGTCGGCAGCGGGACCTTCTTCTCCACCACCGCGCCGTCCAGGGTGGACACGGTCAGGTCGTCCGGGCCGACCGACAGGTGCAGCGGGTCCAGCCCGGCGACCCGCGACAGCGCCTCACGCAGCGGGTTGTTGACGTCGACGTTGGTGGTGCCGTGCTCCACCACGTCGCCGTCGAGCCCGGCGGGCAGGGCGTCGAGGCGCGCGTAGACCCCGCAGCAACCGGAGAAGGACTCGAAGCGGAGCCGGTCCCGGCTGCCGGTGACCACCGGGTCGAGGCTGGCCGGGCTGACCGGCCGGTGGTACCGGGTGCGGGCGACCTCGGCAACGGCCAGCAGACCGACGGCCGCCGCCTGCGGGGTGGTGAGGAAGCCACGGAAGAAGCGGGGGTTCGGGGCGGGGCCGCCGCTGGTCTGCAGGGCCAGGGAGCCGTGCCCCAGGGCGGAGGAGGCGAGATACCGGTAGGTCTGCGTCGCGGTCACGCCGCCAGACGGTAGGCCAACCCACCGACAATGACGGCGTACCCGCAACCGCCGCCGCTCCGCCGGGGTGGGTCGCGGCGGTTGTCCGTCAGGCGGCGGTGGCCTGGTGTGGCAGCGGCGGGTTGGCGGCCTCCTGGGTGGTGTCGTAGCCGGCGGCCTGGAGCGCGAACAGCTCGGCGTATCGGCCGCGGGCGGCGGTGAGCTCGTCGTGGGTGCCGGCCTCGACCAGGCTGCCGTGGTGCAGGACGTAGATCCGGTCGGCATGGCGGACGTTGGCGAGCCGGTGGGTGATGAGGATGGTCGTGGCGCGGCCCTGCCGGTCGCGGATGGCCTGGAAGAGCGCGTCCTCGGCGCGGGGGTCGAGGGCGGAGGACGGCTCGTCCATGATCAGTAGTTCGGCGTCGCGGAGGAAGCCGCGGGCGGCGGTGATGCGTTGCCACTGTCCGCCGGAGAGATCCTGGCCGTTGGCGAAGGTGCGGTCGAGCAGTGTCTCGTACCCGTGGGGCAGCTCGCGGATCATGTCGTGGGCGACGGCGCGGGCGGCGGCGGCCTCGATGCGGGGCTGACCGGGCTCGGCGTCGATGTCGCCGACGGCGATGTTCGTCGCGGCGGTGAAGGGCCACTTGTGGTACTCCTGGGTGACGACCGCGATGCGGGCGCGCAGCGCGTCGACGTCCCACTCGGCCAGCGGCCGGCCGTTCCAGCGGATGGTGCCCCCGGTGGGCGTCCGCAGAGTGGCGATCATCGCGGCCAGGGTCGACTTGCCGGAGCCGTTCTCGCCGACGAACGCCACGGTCTGGCCAGCCTGGATCGTCAGTGTCACCTGGTCGACGGCCGGGGTGTCCCGGTCGGGGTAGCGCAGGCTGACGGCGTCGACGTTCACCTCACGCAGTTGGTCCGGCGTGTCGCCCGTCGTGGGGGTGGCCTCGTCGGGCAGGTAGGCGACGGCACGGGCCATGAAGCCGGTGTAGTCGCGGAAGTGCTGACCCTCGGTGTAGACGCGGTCGACCTGGAAGGTGACGACGGACAGGGAACGCTGGGCGGACTGCACCGCGACGACGCAGGTCGCGGCGGCGGCGAGCGGGATCTGCCCGTCGACGAGCAGCAGCCCGAGCAGCACGTAGACCACGGCGGTGGCGATCCCCGTGATCATCGATCCCACGGTGGTGGTCGTGGTGACCCGCCGGGCCAGGGCGAGTTGGATGCCGGTCTCCACGCCCATCACCCGGTCGTACTGGTCGAGCAGGAACCGGCGCAGCCCGTAGGAGCGCAGCTCGGGAGCGGATTCCCGTTCGGCCATCAGCCGGTGCAGCAGCCACAACCGGCGTCGCCGGACCGAGCCGGCCGCGTAGGTCTGGTAGCGCAGGTGCCCGGCCCGCAGCGAGGCCCAGGCGTTCGGCACCGTGGCCACCAGCAGCGCCGCGAGCAGCAACGGGTGGATCACCACGACGGCGGCGGCCACGGCGAGCAGCCCGGCCAGGCCGGCGAGCAGGTTCATCGACGACTGCACCAGCGACGTGGTGGAGTCCGCGCCGCGGGAGGCACGTTCCATGTCGTCGGCGAACGCGTCGGCGTCGAAGGCCTCCAGCCGCACCGCGGTGGTCACCTCGAACAGGCCGCGCTCGACCTCCCGGTCCACCTTCGGACTGAGCCCGTTCTGCGCGTATCCCATCGCGGTGGCCATGCCGGCCCGTACGGCCGTCACCGCGGCCAGCGCGGCCAGCGCCGGCAGTGCCGCGACCACCTTGTCCGGGGTCGGTCCCCCGCGAACAGCTCCACGAGCACCCGTTGCGTGGCGAGGAGCCCGAACGCCGCCATCACCCCCGCCCCGACCGTGGTCGCCGCCACCACCAGGGTCCGGACGCGATCGGCGCGCCAGCTGACCGCGAGGGCGGCCCAGACCAGCCGGGGCAACTCGGCGAACACCGAGAACAGGCCGGCCTCCGCCCGGGCGCGGACCCCGGTCTCCCACCACATCGCCCTCAGCTCAGGCAGCACCGAATCCGCTCGTTGCCGGCCTGGCGGCTCGGCCGGTGTTCGCCGTCCGGTCGTGGTCGCGGTCTCGGTCATCGGCGTACCTTCCAGGGATGGTGGACTCGCTGTCTGGCCAGGGGCGGCCGGCGACTGCCGACCGGCATGCCCGCATGGCTCGTAGTATCCGTCCCATCACCGACAGCGCCGGTCGTCGGCACTGTGGTGGGGAGTCGACCCGCCTCCTCACGGACCGTCACCGGGAGGTATACCGGCACACCCGTGGAGTTGGCGGGTGTCCACAAACTTTCGCCCTCCCCGGCTGGCGGGTTCGACCGTTACATACCGGCCGGTAGCGGCGAAGGTTGTGACGGGGACCGCCACCCGAGGGAGTCCTCGTTGTGTTGGGAACGAACCTTTGGGAGGGTTACTCGGTGTTCAGCCGCATCGCCATCGTCAACCGGGGAGAGGCCGCCATGCGGCTGATCCACGCCGTTCGCGAGCTCAATGCCGAGTCCGGGGCCCCGCCGATCGAGACCATCGCGCTCTACACCGAAGCCGAGCGCGGTGCCACCTTCGTTCGCGAGGCGGACGACAGCTACTGCCTCGGGCCCGCGTCGGCGCGCCCCTACCTCGACCATGTCGTCCTCGAGCGTGCGCTGGTGGAGACGCGTGCGGACGCGGCCTGGGTGGGCTGGGGGTTCGTCGCCGAGGATCCGGCCTTCGCCGAGCTCTGTGAGAAGACCGGTGTCACCTTCATCGGTCCGAGCGCCGAGGCGATGCGCGAGCTCGGTGACAAGATCGGCGCGAAGCTGATCGCCGAGGAGGTCGGCGTTCCGGTGGCGCCGTGGAGCCGTGGCGCGGTGGAGAGCCTGGACGCGGCCAAGCGCGCGGCGGCCGAGATCGGCTATCCGCTGATGCTCAAGGCGACCGCGGGTGGCGGTGGCCGGGGCATCCGGGTGGTCCGCAGCGACGAGGAGCTCACCGAGGCGTACGAGCGGACGAGCCTGGAGGCCGAGCGCGCGTTCGGAAGCGGCGTCGTGTTCCTGGAACGCCTGGTGACCGGTGCGCGGCACGTCGAGGTGCAGGTGATCGCCGACGGCCAGGGCACCGCGTGGGCGCTGGGTGTCCGGGACTGCTCGGTGCAGCGGCGCAACCAGAAGGTCATCGAGGAGTCGGCCTCGCCCGTGCTCGCCCCCGAGCAGGCCCGCGAGCTGAAGGCGGCGGCCGAACGCCTCGCGCTGGCCGTGAACTATCGCGGCGCGGGCACCGTCGAGTTCCTCTACCACCCCGGTGAGCGGCTGTTCGCCTTCCTGGAGGTCAACACCCGGCTGCAGGTCGAGCACCCGATCACCGAGGCGACCACCGAATTCGACCTGGTCAAGGCCCAGATCCACGTGGCGGCCGGCGGCCGGCTCGGTGAACGGATCCCGACCGAGGCCGGGCATGCCGTCGAGGCCCGGCTCAATGCCGAGGACCCGGACCGTGACTTCGCGCCGTCGCCCGGCCGGATCGTCCGGCTGGCGCTGCCCAGCGGCCCGGGCATCCGGGTGGACACCGGGGTCAGCGAGGGCGACCTGATTCCGGCCGACTTCGACTCGATGATCGCCAAGATCATCGCGTACGGTCGCACCCGGGACGAGGCACTCGGCCGGCTGCGGCGCGCGGTCGCCGAGACGACGGTGATCATCGAGGGCGGCGCCACCAACAAGAGCTTCCTGCTCGACCTGCTCGACCAACCAGAGGTGATCGACGGCAGTGCGGACACCGGCTGGATCGACCGGGTCCGCACCCAGGGCCGGCTGGTCTCCACCAAGCACTCCGGCATCGCGCTGGCCGCAGCCGCGATCGAGGCGTACGAGGACGAGGCGCTCGTCGAGCGACAGCGGCTGCTGTCCACCGCGCACGGTGGCCGCCCGCAGGTCCAGCACGAGAGCGGCCGGCCGATCGACCTCAAGCTCCGCGGCGCGAGCTACCGGGTGACCGTCGCGCAGACCGGGCCCCGCCGGTTCCGCGTCGGCATCGGCGAGGTGTCCACCGTGGACGCCGAGCTTGAGCGGTTCGACCAGCACACCGGTCGGATCCTGGTCAACGGCCGGCGTTTCCGGCTCGTCACCGACACGCACGGGCCCATCCACCTGGTCGAGGTGGACGGCATCACGCACCGGGTCAGCCGGGACGAGGGCGGCGTGCTGCGCTCCCCGGCGCCCGCGCTGGTCGTCGCGACCCCGCTGGAGGTCGGTGCCGAGGTCGAGGCGGGCGCGCCCGTGCTCGTCCTGGAGAGCATGAAGATGGAGACCGTGCTGCGCGCGCCGTTCAGGGCGAAGCTGCGGGAATGCCTGGTCACCGTCGGCAGCCAGGTGGAGACCGGCGCGCCGCTGATGCGCCTGGAACCGGTCGGCGACGAAGCCGCCGGTGAGGCCGCGGAGACCGAGGGAGTCGACCTGGAGCTGCCGCCCGAGCCGGCCGGCCTGTCCGCCGAGGCCCGGGTCGCGCGCGGCATCGCCGACCTGCGCAGCCTGCTGCTCGGCTACGACCTCGATCCCCGCGACGAGCGCCGGGCGCTGTCCAACTACCTGGCCGCGCGGGCCGAGCTCAGCCACCGCCCGCTCGAAGAAGAGGTCGAGCTGCTGCAGGTGTTCGCCGACCTCTCCGAGCTCAGCCGCAACCGGCCGGTCGGTGAGGAGACCCGGGCCGACACCCGGGTGCACAGCCCGCGCGAGTACTTCCACGCGTACCTGCAGTGCCTCGACGTCGAGCGCGCCGCGCTGCCGGACACCTTCCGTAACCGGCTCGCCCGGGTGCTCTCCCACTACGGCGTCAACGACTTCGAGCGTACGCCGGCGCTGGAGGAGGCGGTGTTCCGGATCTTCCTCGCGCAGCGGCGGGCGTCGGCTGACGTCTCGGTGATCGTCGCCTTCCTGAAGCAGTGGCTGACCGAGCCGCTGCCCGGCGACGGGCTGCGCGAGCTGGTCGGGCAGGCGTTGGAGCATCTGATCTTCGCCACCCAGCTCCGGTTCCCGGTGGTCGGCGACCTGGCCCGCAGCATCGTCTTCCGGTGGGCCGCCCAGCCGATGCTGCGCCGCAAGCGGGCCGAGGTGTACGCGGGCGTCCGCGGTCACCTTCGCCACCTCGACAAGAACCCCGACGCGGCCGACCGTGCCGAGCGGATCGCGAAGATGGTCGCCTCGTCCGAGCCGCTGGTCCGGCTGCTCGGTCAGCGCATCGGCAAGCCGGACGCCGACCACGGCCCGATGCTCGAGGTGCTCAGCCGCCGCTACTACGGCAACCGCGGTGCGAGCGACGCGCGAACCGTCGAGGTGGCGGGGCGTTCGTTCTTCACCGCCGAGTACGACCGCGACGGCGAGCGGTTCCGGCTGGTCGCGGCGGCCACGGACTTCGCCGAGCTGTCCGCGACGCTGGAGCAGGTCGTCGGACTGGCGGACTCCGGCGACGGCCCTGGCTCGGCGCGTCCGACGCCGCGCCGCGGCCCGGAGCCGTCGGTCGCCGACGTGTACCTGACCTGGGCCGACCAGCCCGACACGGACACGATGGCCACCACCCTGCGGGAGATCATCGACCACGCCGGGCTGCTGGACGTGTTCCAGCGGGTGACGATGTCGGTGGCCGGACGCACCGGCACGGCGATGCACCACCAGTTCACGTTCCGGCCCGGCATCGGCGAGGACCGGGTCATCCGCGGGCTGCACCCGCTGATCGCCCAGCGACTGCAACTGCCGAGGCTGCGCAACTTCGACCTGACCCGGCTGCCGTCGGTGGACGAGGAGGTCTACCTCTTCCACTGCGTCGCCCCGAACAACCCGTCCGACGAACGGCTGACCGCGATGGCCCAGGTCCGCGACCTGACGCCGCTGCGCGACGCCGACGGCCGGATCCTCGCGCTGCCCGCGGTCGAGGGCGCGCTGGACGCCTGCCTCGACGCGATCCGCAAGGTGCAGGCGCGGCGGCCCGTGAAGAAGCGGTTCGACACCAACCGGATCACCATCTATGTCTGGCCGCCGAACGACCTGACCATCGACGAGCTGAACACCGTTGCCCAGCGCGTACTGCCGATCACGGCCGGCGCGGGCCTGGAGGAGGTTCTGTTCCTCGGCCGCCAGCGCGACGAGGCCACCGGCGAACTGACCGACATTGCGGTCAAGATCTCCTACGACGCGGGCATGCAGGTGTCGGTGACCGAGCCGACGGACGAGCCGATCCAGCCGCTCGACGACTACCGGCAGAAGGTGCTCTCGGCGCGCCGGCGCGGCACGACGTACCCGTACGAGCTGACCGGGATGTTGGCCGGCCAGCACGGCACCTTCACCGAGTACGACCTGGACGACACCGGTGCGCTGGCTCCGGTCGAACGGCCGAAGGGGCAGAACAAGGCGGGCATCGTCGTCGGTGTGGTGAGCACGCCGACCGAGCGGTACCCCGAAGGCGTCACGCGGGTGGTGCTGCTCGGTGACCCGACCAGGGCGCTGGGCGCGCTGGCCGAGCCGGAGTGCGCGCGGGTGATCGCCGCGCTCGACCTGGCCGAGCGGATGCGCGTGCCGCTGGACTGGTTCGCGCTGTCGGCGGGCGCGCGGATCTCGATGAGCTCGGGCACCGAGAACATGGACTGGGTGGCCGCCGCGCTCAAGCGGATCGTGGAGTTCACCCAGCAGGGCGGCGAGATCAACATCGTGGTCGCCGGGATCACCGTGGGCGCCCAGCCGTACTGGAACGCCGAGGCGACGATGCTCATGCACACCAAGGGCATCCTGGTGATGACCCCGGATTCGGCGATGGTGCTGACCGGCAAGCAGTCGCTGGACTTCTCCGGTGGGGTGTCGGCCGAGGACAACTTCGGCATCGGCGGCTACGACCGGGTGATGGGCCCCAACGGCCAGGCCCAGTACTGGGCGCCGGACCTGCGGGCCGCCCGCAACGTGCTGATGGCGCACTACGACCACACCTACATCGCACCCGGCGAGACCCGGCCGCGCCGGGCGGTCACCACCGACCCGGTCGACCGTGACATCTCCGGCTACCCGCACTCGGTGCCGGACAGCGACTTCACGACCGTCGGCGAGATCTTCTCCCGGGAGCGCAACCCCGATCGCAAGAAGGCGTTCGACATTCGTACGCTGATGCGGGCCCTGGCCGACCAGGACCACGCGATCCTGGAGCGCTGGGCGGGCATGGCCGACGCCGAGACCGCGGTCGTGCAGGACGTCCACCTCGGCGGCATCCCGGTGTGTCTGTTGGGCATCGAGTCCCGGTCGGTGCCGCGACGCGGGTTCCCGCCCACCGACGGCCCGGACACCTACACCGCGGGCACCCTGTTCCCGCGCTCGTCGAAGAAGGCCGCGCGGGCGATCAACGCGGCCAGCGGCAACCGGCCCCTGGTCGTGCTGGCGAACCTGTCCGGGTTCGACGGCTCGCCGGAGTCGATGCGGCAGTTGCAGCTGGAGTACGGTGCCGAGATCGGCCGGGCGATCGTGAACTTCGAGGGGCCGATCGTGTTCTGCGTGATCTCGCGGTACCACGGTGGTGCCTTCGTGGTGTTCTCCAAGGCGCTCAACCCGAACATGACCGTGCTCGCCGTGGAGGGCTCGTTCGCGTCCGTCATCGGCGGGGCGCCCGCGGCGGCCGTGGTGTTCGCCAGCGACGTCAACGCGCGTACGGCGAAGGATCCGCGGGTGGCCGAACTGGAGGCGCGGGTCGCCGCGGCGACCGGTGGCGAGCGGGCGGCCCTGGTCACGCAGCTCATGGACGTCCGGGCCACCGTACGGGCGGAGAAGCTGGGCGAGGTGGCCGCCGAGTTCGACGGGGTGCACAGCATCCAGCGCGCGGTCCAGGTCGGCTCGGTGGACGCCATCATCCGGCCCGAGGAGCTGCGCCCGCAGATCATCGCGGCCATCGAGCGGGGCCTCGGGGACGCGTGACACGGCCGGGCCGCCTGTCCCATCGTGCGTGGTGGGCGGGCGGCCCGTCCGTCGTCCCGAACGTCGCGCCAGGTCAGCGGTGACGGCAACCACGTCGGCCCGGAAGACGTGGCGGCCGTCACATCGATGCTGTCCAGAATCTCTTCAGTGGATGTCTGCGATTGTGAAAAGCCAGACGTCACGGGGAGAACGCGTTGGGATCTGGAAAATCCATCCTTTTTGCTAGTCCCGCCCAGCCGGGCCAGATGAGCCCGCTGTTGGCCATCGCCGGCGAGCTGTCCCACCGGGGCGTACCGGATCTGTGGTTCGCGTCCGAGGAGGCGGCCAGGGGGCGGGTGGAACGCGTCTCCGGCGCGAGCCCGGTGCGCTTCGCCTCGTCCGGTCCCACCTACTACGCTCCGGACGAGTCCGTCTACACCGCGATGACCAGGGGGCCGCGGACCACGGACGGCTTCGTCGCGGCGATGCGGCTGCTCCAACACCCATCCGTCGCCGGCGAGCACTACCCGTGGCTGCTCGACCTGATCGACAAGCTCGATCCGGGGCTGATGGTGATCGACGCGCTGCACATGCCGGCCCTCGACGCGGCGATGACCCGGCGGGTGCCGTTCGTGCTCAGCGTCCCGTTCCCGGTCAGCATGCTTTACCTGCGCCGCCTGCCGTGGAGCTACCCCACGCCCACCTCCGGCCTGCCTCGGCGGATGCGTCCGGCGCAGCTGGCGGCGAACGTGGCGTTCCGGCTCCGGCTCCAGCTCGCCCTGCTCACCCGCACCAACCTGCTCGGCTCGGCGTGGTACCGCCGGTCGCTGGGCATCGCCAACCCGTTCGGCGACCTGGAGCGGTACAGTGCCGCGGCGGCGGCCGTCTTCGGGTACTCGGTCTTCGGCATCGAGTACCCGTTCTCCGCGCCGGACCATCTGCACATGCTGGGGACGGCGGTCGAGCGCGAGGCGCCGGGCGCGAGCACCGGCAGCGATCTGGCGAGCTGGCTCGACGAGCACCCCTCGGTGGTCTACGTCGGCCTGGGCACCCTCGCGGTGCTGTCCCGTGACCAGGTGACCGCGCTCGCCACCGCGTTGGCCGATCTCGGCCCGCGACACCGGGTGCTGTGGAAGCTACCGGCGGCGCAGCGGGCCCTGCTGCCCGGCCCGCCGCCCGCGCACGTACGGCTGGAGGAGTGGCTGCCGTCCCAGTCCGAGGTGCTGGCCCACCCGCACGTGCGGGTCTTCGTCACCCACGGCGGCGCGAACGGCTTCCACGAGGGCATCCACTTCGGCAAGCCGCTGCTCGTGATGCCGTTCTGGTTGGACTGCTACGACCTCGCCGCACGGGGCGTGGACGCCGGCGTCGGGCTCGCCGTCGACCGGCCGCCGCATTTCGGCGCGGATGAGATCACCGCCAAGCTGCGCCGCCTGCTCTCCGACGACACCTTCGCCCGGCGCAGCCGGTACTGGGGTGAACAGCTGCGGCAGGCCGGTGGGGCGCGGCGGGCCGCCGACCTCATCGTCGAGTTGGCCGGCGGTGCCGCCGCAGCCCACTGACCCGAGGGCGGGTGCCTCCAGCGGGAGGCACCCGCCGGGACGGTTACCGGATCGTGGCGAGCCAGTTCTGGACCACGGGGATGTCGACCCGCTGGTAGCCGCCGAGGTAGCGGCAGTTGTCCGTGTAGCCGTAGCTGGTCACCGTGACCAGGTAGCCGTTCAGGAAGGACGGGCCGCCCGAGTCACCGAAGCAGGTGCCGCCACCGCCGCGGACGTCGTTCGGGTTGCCGTTCATCTGCAGGATCTGCGGCGTGAGCTTCTGCCCGGGCGAGGTGGTGTAGCGGCGCAGCAGCGGGTAGCTCATGGGCTCCGGCTTCTGCGGACCCGACTCCGGCTTGCGGACCTCGGTGCCGTACCCGACCACCTCGAAGATGGTCTTGTTGAGCTTCGGCTGCGCGAACTGGTCGAGGTAGCCGCTGGGTGCCACGGTCGCGGGAGCGATGCCGGTCACCGGCTTGTCCAGCACGACCACGCCGACGTCGTTCCAGTTCGCCTGGTCGGTGAAGTCCGAGTACTGCGGGTGGGTGTGGGCCGTGCCGGACAGGTAACCCGCCGCGGCCAGTTCCGCCGCCGTGTAGCCGGCGCCGGGGTTCGCCGCCGCCGGGAACGGGCTCGGCGGCGCCTCGGCGATGACCGAGTCGAAGGTGACCAGGGTCTTGCCGATGGTCCCCTGGGTGCAGTGCGCGGCGGTGAGGACCATGGTCGGCGAGACGAGCGTGGCCGAGCAACGGTAGCGGCCGGTCTCGTCGTAGAACATGATCAGGCCCACGTTGGGGTGCCGGTTGCCGTCGGGTTCGCCGCCGGTGATGGCGGCCGCGGGGGCGGATGTCGCCAGCAGCGCGAACGTTGTCGCGACGATCGCGGCCAGGGTACGACGTAGTGCTCTCATGCCGGATCATCCTGCCCCGTCGGCACGCTCTGCGGAAGGTCTGGGCCACCGGACGGGCGCGGTGACGGCCGGATCGTGCGGGTACGGCCGTACGAACAGCCCACTCGTTGCCAACGATCGCTGACGGAAACTCCACATTGTGCTGGGTCGCTGCCCGGCGCCCGTGCGACGATCGCCGGGCGCCATGCCGCCCGGCCGGCGCCGCCGGCCGTGGTGCGCCTCGGCCGATTGCACGTACGGGAACAGGCAGCACACGTCGCACCCCTTGGAGAGCCCGAATGTTCCGCTCCCCGGCCCGGGTGTTCGCCGCGCTGAACGCGGTGCGACCACCCGATCAGGCGTACCCGGTCCTCGGCAAGGCGATCGTGCTCGGCGGCAGCGTCGCCGGGATGCTGGCCGCCCGGGTGCTGTCCGACCACGCGGAGAGCGTCGTCGTCATCGACCGGGACGACCTGCGGGCACACGGCGGTCGGCCCGGTGTGCCGCAGGGGACGCAACTGCACGCGCTGCTGCCCGGCGGCTTCCTCCAGCTCGAACGCCTGCTCCCCGGGTTCCGCGAACAGGCGTTGGCCCAGGGGGCGGTGGAGGCCCCGCCCGCGGCCCGGCGAAACTATCTCGACGGCCGGCTGAAGGTGGTGGTACCCGACGACGCGGACAGCCTGACGGGTAGCCGGCCCCTCCTGGAAGGTCTGATCCGCCAGCACGTGCTCCGACTGCCCAACGTCAGGGCGGTCACCGCCCGCGCCACGGGTCTCGTGTTCGACGGCGCCGTGACCAGCGGGGTCCGTTACGACGTCGGTGGGGTGCCGGGCGTGGCGTCCGGTGATCTCGTGGTGGACGCCATGGGGCGGTCGAGCCGGCTGTCCGAGTGGCTGGAGCAGGCCGGCTGGGACCGTCCCGTCACCCGGCGGATGACCGTGAACCTGAACTACGCGACGGCGCTGTTCCGGCGCCCCCAGACGAACCCGGACCCGGCGCTCGTCCTGGCGCTGCACAGTCCGAGGCTGTCGTCGGACGTGGCCGGTGCCGCGTTCTTCGCCGTCGAGGACGGCCGGTGGATGGCCATGATGGCCGGGTACGGGGAGAACCGGCCGGGGCGCACCCCGGAGGATTTCGTACGCCGGCTGCGGGAGCAGTTCCCACCGGAGTTCGGCGAGGTCGCCGGCAACGAGATGCTCGGTGACGTCCAGACCTACCGCCACGCCGACAGCCGGCGACGGCAGTTCCACGCGGTGCGGCGGCTGCCGGCCGGGCTGGTCAGTGTCGGTGACGCCGTCGCGTCGTTCAACCCGGTGTACGGGCAGGGGATGACCGCGGCGACCCTGCACGCGGCCTGCCTGTCGGCGTACCTGCGATCCGGCCCGGATCCGGGCGTGCCGGCGCGCCGGTTCTTCGCCCTGCAGAAGGTGGTGGTCGACGCCGCCTGGTCGATGTCCACCTCCGCCGACCTGGCGTTGCCGCACGTCGACGGGCCCTACCCGCGCGGCTACCGGTTCTCCAGCTGGGCCAGCCGGCAGATCGTCACGGCGACCACCACGGACGTGTCGATCGCGCGGCGGTTCAACGCGGTCGTGTCCATGCGTACGCACCCACGGTCGCTGGCCACCCCCGGTGTGCTGCTCGGTGCCCTGCGGGCCAACCGGCGGGCACGCTGACCGGTCACCCGCCACACACGGGAAGGGGCCCCGACGGCCGCCCGCCAGGGCCCCCTTCCTACGGTGATCAGCGCAGCTCGTACGCCCGGATGACGGTCTGGTCGAAGGTGTTGCCCTTCGCGTCCGTACCCGACGCCCTGAGCGACACGAAACCGCCCGCCGCCGGGTGCGGCACCTGCACCTGCCACGATCCGGCGTGCTTCAGCACCGGCACCTTCCGCCAGCTCTTCCCGTCGTCGTACGACACCTGCACGGTCAGCTTGACGAGCGGTCCCGAGCCCGCGGTCTGGGTGATCGTGGCCGGGTAGACGCCCACGCCGCCGGCCCGGCCGACGTTGTGCTCGTCGAGCGGCGGCGCGAAACTGACCGCGGTCAGCGGCAGCGCCCTCGGCTCGGCGGTGTGCGCCGAGCGGAAGGTCCAGCTCACCGACACCCTGGTGCTCAGGCGCGCGTCGCGTTCCAGGCTGCCGTCGAAACGGAACGTCGCCGCGGCCGGGTCCACGTCCTCGGCGTACACCTGCGGACCCCGGGTGGACTCGGCGATCAGCTTGCCGTCGCGGTAGACCGCGCCGTGCCCCGAGGTGTACTGCCCGAAGCCGGCCCGGCCCTGGCCGTCGCCGAGCAGCCCGGGCACGAGGGACATGGTGTCGCCCTCGCGCAGCGCCGGCATGTCGCCGGGGAACATCGGCGCCACGCTCGGCCCGAACACACCCTGGTTCCACTGTTCCTGGTACGTCTTCCCGGCCCGGTACGTGGCCGGCGCGCCGTGGTCGCTCAGCGTCTCCGCCCACTCGTCGCCCTCGGCCGGCAGCTCCGCCATGAACTCGTTCTGCCACGGCGCGTCACCCGCGTAGAACTCGGTGCGGGTGAACGGGAGTGGGGTGGGCCAGCCGACCGCCCAGCCGCCGCCGGGGGTGTCTGATGGTGTGAGGAAGGCCAGTTTCACGCCGTTGCTGCCCGGCACCACCGCCGCGTGTGCGGCCGTCACGGTGGCGAAGTCCTTCGGCCGCAGGTGCTTGACCAGCCCGCCGAGCAGGTCGTTCTTGCTGTGCCAGCCGACGTTGTAGACGTACGGGCTGCTGGCCGGATTGTCGTTTTCGTTGACCTTGGCCAGGGTGGCGGTCAGCTGGGAGCTCAGGCCCTTCGTCGGCTTGGGCCCGACCAGCTTGGTGAAGATCGAGGCGAAGTCCATGGCCAGGACCCCGACGCCCTGGCTGGAGTTCTCGCTGTCGGTGTAGGTCGCGTCGTAGGACACCAGCAGCGGCACCGCGTCCGGCTCGGGGATCGTGACGTCGAAGCCCTTCGCGCCACGGGCGTCCATCGACACCGTCTGCGGCCCACTCACGGTCAGCTTCGGATACAGCAGTTGCGAGGTGCGGAAGGTGTCCCCGACCTGTTCGTCGACCCAGGTGAAGGCGAAGTACTCGCCCGGGGGCAGGCGCAGGTCGTTGGTCGGGCCGAAGGCCACGTACTCCCGGCTCCGGTCCTTGCGCATGATCACCGTGAGCGCGTTCTCGGCCGGGTCGCCGTCGTGCTCGGTCGCGATGACCTTCACCGCGTGCTTGAGCTCGTCGCGGACCACGCCGAAGGGTGTCTGCACGGAGACGCCGGCCGCGGTCGCGGTGACCTGACCGCCGAGACCACCGGTCACGTCGCCGCCCGCGCGGGTGTCGGCGGTGAGCGTCACCGACGCCTGCCCGCCGGCCGGCACGGTGACCGTGTCGGCGCTGAGCGAGAAGATCCCGGCCGGCGCGTCGGTGGTCAGCGCGAGCCGCAGGGTCACCGCCGCGCTGCCGCCGTTGTGGTAGGTGACGACGTCGCTGCGCACCTCGTCCTCGTCGTGCGGCCAGTCCTGCATCCCGAAGGTCACCGACGTCGGAGTCGTCGTGACCTGCTGGGTGACCGCTCGGGCCACGTCCACCCGACCCGCGCCCTGCGCGAACACGCCGACGCCGCTCGACGGCTTGGCCGAGGCCATGAGCGCCGCCTTGAGCTGCGCCGCATTCCACTGCGGATGGGCCTGGCTCAGCAACGCCGCCGCGCCCGCGACGTGCGGCGTCGCCATCGACGTGCCGTCCAGCGGCATGTAGAGCTGCCCCGGTTCGCCGAGGAACCCGTCCTTGCTACGCGCCGCGACGATGTCGACGCCGGGCGCGGCGATCTCGGGCTTGACCGCCCAGCCGTCGGCGCTGGGGCCCCGGCTGGAGAAGTCGGCGAGCTCGTCGGACTTGGTGAACGCCGCGACGGCCAGCGCGGCCTCGGCGGTCGCCGGGGAACCGACGGTCTCGTCCCCGCCGTCGTTGCCCGCCGCGATGACGAAGAGCGTGCCGTGCTGCGCGGTCAGGGCGTTGACGGCCTCCTCCAGCGGGTCGACCTCGGGGGTGTTCGGTCCGCCGAGGCTCATGTTGACGACGTCCGCCCCGGACTCGGCGGCCCACTGCATGCCCGCCACGATCCAGGACTCCAGGCACCCGAACTCGGCGCAGACCTTGCCGTCGAGCAGCGACGCGCCGGGCGCGACACCCCGGTACCTCCCGTCGGAGGCGGCGCCGCTGCCCGCGATGGTGGACGCGACATGGGTGCCGTGGCCGACGTGGTCGCGGTCGTCCTCCTCGCCGTCGGTGAAGTTTTGCCGGGCCGAGACCTTCCCGGCCAGGTCGGGGTGCGCGACGTCGATGCCCGTGTCGAGCACCGCGACGCGGACCCCGGCGCCGTCGAAGCCGGCCGACCAGGCCTCGGGCGCGCCGATCAGCGGGACGCTCTGGTCCAGCGCCGGCCGGCGTACGGCGTCGAGCCAGATCTTGCCGGCCTTCAGGCCGGTGCGGGTCGCCTCCCAGCGGGAGGCGAGCGTCTCGGTGGCCGCCTCGGCGGCGAAGCCCCGTACCGCCGGCAGTCGCCGCTGCGCGGACAGGCCGGGCGCGGTGGCGGTCCCGGAGACGACCAGCCCGAGTGACGACGGACGCGTGGCCTGTGCCGCGAGCAGTTCGGTGAGGTCGAACAGTCGCCGGTCGAGCCGGTCGGCCCGCAGCAGCGGCACCGCGTCGGACGGGATGACGTACCGGTGATCCTCGGTGCGGTAGCTGTGGTACGTGACGCCCTTGCGCGGCGTGACGCTGAGGCGGCCATCGCCGAACACGGTCACCCGGTCACCGGTTATCAGCGTGACCGTCTGGGCCTTGGCGGTGGCGGTCGCCGCCCTGACCGCCTGTGGTGCGGCCGCCTGCCGGGCGCCCGCGGTGCCGGGCGCGGCCGTCAGCAGTGCGACGGCGATTCCCCCGGCCAGCAACGCTCTTCTGCTTCTGCTGGATCGCATACGCCTCCCCGTTCACCTGGACGGTCCGCTTTGACCGTCTCTTGTAGAGACGCGCTGGGTAGCCGATTCGTTGCGCAACGCAGGCCAGAATTTCCGAGCCGGCGGGAGGGGAATCTCGTCGGCTCGCGGACAACCCGGCCCACCGGAGATTTTCGAGAGAAATCCGGGAGGCGGTGTCGGATCGGGGCGGAGGTGTTCGTAGCAAGGTGAGAGGCTGCCCACGAGGGGCGCCTGAGCCACAGGAGATGATCCACACGATGCGGTACCTGGTTTCCGTGATCCACGACAGCGGCACCTCCGCCACGCCGGACGAGATGGCTGCCATCAGCGCGTTCAACGAACGGCTCGACGCCGGGGGCCACCGGGTCTTCGCCGGCGGCCTCGGCTCGCCCAGCACGGCCACCGTCATCGACAACCGGGGCGGCGAGGCCCTGTTCACCGACGGACCCTTCATCGAGTCGAAGGAGTACCTCGCCGGCTTCTGGATCATGGAGGCCCCCGACCTCGACGTGGCGCTCAAGCTCGCCGCCGAGGGGTCGAAGGCCTGCAATCGGAAGGTCGAGGTGCGGCCGTTCCAGTGAGCGCGGCCGACGTCAGGGCGGCGATCACCCGGGCCCACCACGAGGAGTGGGCCCGGGTGGTCGCGGCCCTGACCAGGCGTTTCGGTGACCTCGACATCGCCGAGGAGGCGGCGGCCGAGGCGTTCGCGGCCGCCGTCGTGCGGTGGCCGGAGGACGGCGTGCCGCCCAACCCCGGCGCCTGGCTGACCACCACCGCCAACCGCAAGGCCATCGACCAGATCCGGCGCGAGACCAAGCGCGCCGACAAACAGAAGGAGGCTCAGCTGTTGTACGACGCCCCGCCCGAGCCTCTCGGCGCGATCGACGACGATCGGCTCCGGCTGATCTTCACCTGCTGTCACCCGGCGCTCGCGATGGAGACCCGGGTGGCGCTGGCGTTGCGCCTGGTCGGTGGCCTGACCGTGGCCGAGATCGCCCGCGCCTTCCTGGTGCGGGAGAACACCGTGGGGCAGCGGATCACCCGCGCCAAGGCCAAGATCAAGGCGGCTCGGATCCCTTATCGGGTGCCGACCGCGGAGGATCTCCCGGCACGCGTCTCCGGCGTACTCGCCGTCCTCCTCCTCGTCTTCAACGAGGGCTACCTGGCGACCGGCCCCGACACCGATCCCGTACGTCACGACCTGACCGCCGAGGCGATCCGGCTCACCCGCCTGATCCACGCCCTCATGCCCGACGACGGCGAGGTGGCCGGGCTGCTGGCGCTGATGCTCCTCACCGAGGCCCGCCGCACCGCCCGGGTCTCGGCGAGCGGCGAACTCATCCCCCTCGGCGAGCAGGACCGAGGGGCCTGGGACACGACGCTGATCGCCGAGGGTCATCGGCTGGTCCGTGAACGGGTGGCCGCCGGGGTGGCTCCGGGTCGCTACCAGATCCTCGCCGCGATCAATGCCGTACACACCTCCGCCCGCGACGTACGCGACACCGACTGGTCGCAGGTCGTCGCCCTCTACGACCGGTTCGTCCGCCTCGACCCCTCGCCGATCATCGCCCTCAACCGAGCCGTCGCAGTCGCCGAGCTCGACGGCCCGGAGGTGGCACTGGCGGCCGTCGATCGTCTCGACGACAGGTTGGCCGGCTATCACGCCTACCACGCAACCCGCGCCGACCTGCTGCGCCGCCTGGGCCGCAGCCATATGTCGCGCGCGGCATACGACAGAGCCATCGAGCTGGCGGGCAACACCGCCGAGATCGCCTACCTGACCCGCCGCCGCGACCAGCTGCGCTAGCGCCCGTCGAAACACCAGGTTGACAGGTTCAGTGAATCGGAGTGGATAGCTTGTGTGGATGAGCGCGACCTCGACGGCCGGACCGAGCCTGTGGTTCTGCACGGATCCGGGAGAGTTCCTTGCCGCGGCGGGTGAGCACCTGGCCGCCGCCCCGGTGGTGAGCACGGTCGTGGCCGGTTACCGGCCGGTGGTCGACATGGCCAACCTGGTCATCGTCCGCTGATCCCACAGCGGCGCGCCGCAGCAACCGGTGGCCAGGCCCAACCACCCGTGCGTTTGCCGAACCGGCAAAGATCCTTGCCGCCCGTGGCGCGGCGGAGCACCATCGCCGGGGCGGGGCGGCAGTCGTCCGCCGGCGAGGAGGGGAACATGACCGAGCGCGGGGCGGACCCGGTGGAACCGGCGGTGGACGCAACCACCGCCCAATTCTGGGACGAGCTGTATCAGCGGCGCGACCAGGTGTGGAGCGGCCGGGTCAACGCCGTCCTGGCCGAGGTGGTGGACCCGCTGCCGCCCGGCGCTGCGCTCGACCTGGGCTGCGGTGAGGGAGGCGACGCGATCTGGCTGGCCGGGCGCGGCTGGCGGGTCACCGCCGTCGACGTCTCGGCCACCGCCCTGGGCCGGCTCGGCGCCGCGGCGGCCCGGGCCGGCGTGGCCTCCCGGATCACCGTGGCCCGCCACGACCTGACCCGGACCTTCCCGGCCGGCCGGTACGACCTGGTCTCGGCGCAGTTCCTCCAGTCCCCGCTGGAACTGCCCCGGGAGGCCGTGCTGCGCGCGGCGGCGCGGGCGGTCGCGCCCGGCGGTCGGCTCCTGGTTGTCGAGCACGGCGCGCCGCCGCCGTGGGCCCGCGAGAGCCACCCGCACGCCCGTTTCGCCAGCCCGGAGGAGATCCTGGCCGCGCTCGACCTCGACCCCGACGGCTGGCACACCGACCGGCTCGGTGCCGCGCACCGGACGGGCACCGGGCCGGACGGGCAGACGGGCAGCCTCGTCGACCACGTCGTCCTGGTCCGTCGCCACGAGCGGCGCTGAGCCCGGGGACGGCGCGACAGGCGCCGGCTCGGCCAGCGGGGGAGTGCCGGGCAGGGCTGGGCGCACCGACGTCGACGCCCTGACCCACGTGGTCAGGGCGTCGACGCGTCCGGGTCCCGATCCGGTGCGGGGTCAGAAGTTCGGCCAGCTCCAGCCGAGGTAGTTGGCGTAGTACGGCAGCCAGGCCGACCCGATCCGCCCGTTCACGCTGGTCGCCACGAAGGTGCCGTCCCCACGGGAGATGCCGACGTGCCCGTACGGGGCGCTGATGTTCCAGAAGACCAGGGCGCCGCGGGGCGCGTTCAGGTCGCCGCGGTGGGCGGTGCCCCTGGCGACCGCGTCGTTCCAGTCCGCCATCGCCGAGGCGTAGATCCCGGTCCGGCCGTACGCGTTCTCGGCCGCCATCTCGCAGTAGCCCTCGTACGCGGTGGAGCCGAGCCGGGCCTCGTACCAGGCGACCGCGTTGTCGGCGCGGCTGTTGGAGCAGCTCGGCGCCACCTGGCCGTTGCTGCCGGTGTAGACGAAGCCGTCGGAGACGTACCCTCCGCTGGACAGCCGGTCCCAGATGTTCGTGGCGCCCCAGTTGCCGTTGACCCAGTCGCCGGTCGTCTGGCAGGCGATGCTGACCGAGGCTCCGTCGGCCACGCTGCCCACCACCGAGTACCCGGTGCCCGGACCGGAGCGGACGTTTAGCCCGCCGGCCGCCTGGACGGTGCCGGTGGCGGCGAGAGCCGGTGCCGCCAGGCCCAACGTGGTGGCGGTGGTGACGAGCAGCGCCAGGGCGGTGCGGGCGAGCCAACGTCTGGTGCCCGTCCGCGGCCTCTCCAGCAGTGTCATGTCCAATCTCCGATCTATAGATTCCGATATGACGTGCCGGTTCCGCAGAGGATCGGGGACGGGTGGCCGGTTGGCGAGGTAGGCAACGCACGGGGAGGGCGCCACATGCGGGCGGCGCAGGCGCGTGAGGTGATCGGGGCGCGGATGCGCGAGCTACGTGAGTCGGCGGAGACCTCGCTGACCCGGGCCGCGACCCTGTCCGGGTGGGGGAAGGGGCACCTGTCCCGGGTGGAGCGAGGGCTGACCAAGCCCAGCCGCGGCCTGGTGGAGTGGTACGACACGACGTTCGGGGCGGGGCAGGCCCTGCTCGGGCAGTTCCTGGACCTGGAGGCGGCGGTCCGGGTCGGCCGGGAGATGTCGTTGCGGGACGCCCGGCTGCGCCGTACGACCGGAGCCGCCCGGTTTCCGGTGGTGGCCGGCGGTACGGTGCCGGTCGACCACGATCCTGCCGACTGTTGCCTGCTGATGGACGAGGATCCACCGGACGGCACGGTGGTGCCGTGCGGCCAGGTGTTCGACAAGACCTGGACGGTACGCAACGCCGGCCCGGTGCCCTGGCGTGGCCGTTGGCTGACCCGGCAGGGCGCGCCGGGGGTGGCGGGACGGCTCCAGTCGCCGATCCGGGTGCAGCTCGACGAGGTGGCACCAGGGGCCGACGCGGTGATCCGGATCCGGCTACGGGCGCCCCGGGTCGAGGCCGCCTGCACGGCGTACTTCAAGATCACCGACGCGACGGGGCGACTCTACTTTCCCGGATCCCAGTCGTCGCCGCTGCACTGCACCATCAACGCCGTCGAGTGGGACGCGCGTCGCGGTGGCCCGGGATGCGCTTGACCGTCAAGGCCGGCGGTCAGACCCCGCGGATCACGGCCGGTCGGCTCAGCGCGCCGGAAACGTCGACGTTCGGATCCTCAGGTTGTTCGCCGGGAACTCCACCGGTCCCGGATCCGACCAACAGAGGCGGGCGGCGGTGGCGCCGTCTCGTGCGTTGACGCGAAGACACGAATTGTGACGATGCGCGGCCCTGGCCGCGCGATCCGGACGGGTGCCAGGCGACGGCATCCCAAGGCGACAGGGGCGGGGCACTCCCCAGCCCTCGTGGCAGCTCCCGCCCCTGTCGCCGACCACCGAAGCCACCGCCTGACGGTCGGCCCCCCGGGGGCGATCGACCGCCGCGTCGCGTGCGGACGGCGCCGCGGTCAGCGTGGCGCGCGTTTCGGCAGCAGCAACTCCTCATGGTCGAGTTCGCGTTCCAGGATGCGGAGCCCCTCGTCGGACAGTTGGCCGGCGTCGCGCCAGCGCAGGAGCTCCTCCCGCTGGGCGTCGATCGCGGCCCGGCGGATGCGCAGCGCCGCCTCGTACTCCGGCGAGGTGGGCGCCTCCGACGACTCGACGCTCTGGAGCAGGTCGAGCCGGCCACGGTAGCGGGCCAGGCGGGTCTGCAACTGGTCGCGTGTGGTGTTGACGGCCTCGGCGAGGTCCGGCTCCTCGGCGGCGACCTCGTCCAGGCGGGCCAGGGCCGCCTCGACGGCCGCCGAGCGCGCCTCGTTGCGTACCCGGGCCTGATCGTTGTCGTTGGCGCGCAGATCCAGCGCCCGGACGAGCGGCGCGAAGGTCAGGCCCTGCCCGACGAGGGTCACGAGGACGACCACGAACGTGCAGAACAGCAGGAGGTTGCGATCGGGGAAGGGCGCGCCGCTGTCGGTGGTCAGCGGCAGGGTGAAGATCGCCGCCAGACTGATGACGCCGCGGGTGCCGGCCCAGCTCAGCGCCACGACCTCGCGGCGGGTCAGCCGACGGGCGTTGCGTTCCGCCCGCCTGGCCTCCCGCGTGCCGCTCGGCTCGTCCGGCTCGTCCTCGTCGGAGGTGCCGCCCAGCCGGGTGTGCAGCGACCGGGGGAGCACCTGGATCAGCACCAGCCAGGCGGGGCGCAGGAGCAGCACCACACCGACCGATACGGCGACCGCGGCGACGACGGTGGAGGTCTCGTACTGGTGCAGGCCCCGCACCACCGTGGGCAGCTGCTGGCCGATCAGCAGGAAGACGAAGCCCTCGAGGAGGAAGTCGACCAGCCGCCACACCGCGCTGGTCTGCAACCGGCTGGCGCCGGAGGTGAGCCGGGGCGTGTGGTGGCCGACGATGAGCCCGGCGATCACCACGGCGAGCACCCCGGAGACGTGCAGCTCCTCGCCCAGCAGGTAGGCCACGAACGGCGTCGCGAGCGAGATGGCGTTGGACAGCAGCGGGTCGACGGTGAGCGGTCGGGCCAGGCGCACCGCCCAGGCAACGACAGCGCCCACCGCGACGCCGCCGGCCGCCGCCAGCACGAACTGGCCGACCGCGGACGGGAACGAAAATCCGCTGCCCACCGCGGCGACGACGGCGACCTTGAGGATCGTCAGGGCGGTGGCGTCGTTCAGCAGCCCCTCGCCCTGGATGATCGTGACCAGCTTCGGTGGCAGGTTGACCCGCCGGCCCACCGCGAGCGCGGCCACCGGGTCGGGCGGCGCGATCGCGGCGCCGATCGCGATCCCCGCGGCCAGCGTCGCCCCGGCGACGAACAGGTGGAAACCGACTCCCACCAGCAGGGCGGTGAGCAGCACCAGCACCACGGAGAGGCTGACCACGATGCGGAGGTTCCGGCGGATGCCCAGCAGCGACGAGTCCAACGCCGCGCTGTAGAGCAGCGGGGGCAGAACGACGGTCAGCACGAGGCCGGGATCGAGACTGATGTTGGGCCCCGGGAGCAGCGCGTACGCGATGCCGATGAGCGGCAGCAGCGCGGCGGCCGGCAGGCCGGTGTGCGAGGCCACCCACCGTACGACGACGATGACCGCGACTGCGGCGAGCACGAACAACAACATCGTCTGGTGGTTCACCCGGTTGCTTCTCCCTGTCCGGCGAATGGTCCGAGTCGACAGCGCTGCTCCGCCCGGTTCAGGATCGTCCAGCCGGAGCCGGTACGTGACGGCATCTGCGCTGGCCGCGCGGCACGCAGTCCGGAGCGTACCCGTTGGGTCCACGACGCCCCGTTCCGCGCAGGTTGAGGGTGAGCGTTCCGTTCAGCGGCCGTGAGGGCCGGAGGTTCTCCACCGGCCAGGGCCGTCCTGCCCGTTTCGCCGCCGATGCCGGCACCGGCGGTCCGCCTTCGGGTCGGTTCGGGCGCATTGCTCGGCCAGGGCCGCGGTGGATCCCGGGTGTAGCGGGGGCGCTGCTGGCTACAGGGGCTGAATGGGGAAGCCCGCCGGGGAGCGACGAGACGGCGTCGAGGGCCGGCCGGACCGCCGGGCCGGGCGGTCCGGTGGCCGGGCTGCCCGCGGTCGCCTCGGCCGGGCCGTGCGCCGGCTGGTGGCGTCGCTGGCGGATCCCGGGCGGAGCGCGCCCCGGGCCGCGGTTCGCGCCGCGGTCGTGCTGCCGGGTCTGTTCGCGGTCGGACGGTACGTCGTGGGAAACGAGTCGTTCGCCACGTTCGCCATCTTCGGCGGCTTCGCCCTGCTGATCATGAGCGACTTCGGTGGCACCCGTCGGGAACGCATTCGCTCCTACCTGGTCGGCACGGCGGCGGGGGCGGTCCTGGTGGCGCTCGGCACGGTGGTGTCCCGGTCGTCGGTCGCCGTCCCGGCCGTGATGTTCGTGGTGGCGTTCGTGGCCACCTTCCTCGCGGCGGTGGTGGGCGGCCACGTCAGCGCGGCACGGCTGGGCCTGCTGCTCTCGTTCGTCCTGGCCGTCACGCTGCCCTACGCTGCCGGGCAGATCCCGATGAGGGTGGCGGGTTGGCTGTTCGCCGGCCTCGCCGCGACCGGCGCCGCCCTGCTGCTACCCCGCGCCGGGCCGGTGGCGCTGACCCGTGCCGCCGGTGCGGCCTGCCGCGCGGTGGCGGACCTGATCGATGCGCTGGCGTGTCGTCCGGACGATCCTGGCGCCGGTCGGTTCCGCGCGGCCGCGCAGGCAGTCGACGCGGCTCGCGGCCGGTACGCCGGCACGGCGAGCCGGTCGGTCGGCTCGCGGCGCCGGCTGCGCGCGTACGCCGAGCTCATCGGCGATCTGCAGTTGATCGTGGGGGTCGCCGGTCATCCGCTGTACCGGCCGGAACACCTCGCCCGGCGGGGCACCGGAACCGAGGGGGAACTGGTGGCGGCGGTGTCGGGGGTGCTGCGCGCCAGCGCCGCCACCCTCGAGGGCGCGGTGGGCGCGCCGGACGTCCGGGTGGTCGAGGAACGGCAGCGGGGGCACCGCCGCGCGTTGGAGCGGTGGGTAGGGCGGTTGCTGGGCGGTTCGGCCCCCGAGGAACAGCTCATCGACGCCCTGGACGTCGACCATACGCTGCGGGTGCTGGCGCACCTGTCGACGGCGGTGGCTGCCAACGCCGCGGTGGCGGCCGGCCGGGACACCGGTGCCCGGAGCAGGGGAGCGGCTCAGGAGGTCCTGGGCGACTACCCGGCTCGCCATCGGCGCCTGCGGTGGCTGGCGTCCTCCGCGGCGCCAGGCTCCACCGCGCTGCGGGACAGTCTGCGCACCGGGGTCGGACTGGCGCTGTCGGTGTGGCTCGCCGGGCGGCTGGGTCTGCCGCACGCGTTCTGGGTGGTGCTGGGCACGTTGCAGGTGCTGCGTACCAACGCCCTGGGAACCGCCCGCTCGGTGGTGCGGGCTGTCGCCGGCAACGTGGTGGGCGTCGTCGTCGGCTCGGCCGTGGTCATCGCGACCGCCGGCCGCCCGGAGTGGCTGTGGGTGGTGCTCCCGGCCGCGGTGTTCCTGTCCGCGTACACCTCCGGCTCCCAGCGGTTCCTGCTCAGCCAGGCCTCGTTCACGGTCGATCTGATGATCATCTTCAATCTGCTCGCCCCGGTGGGCTGGCGGCTGGGTCTGGTCCGGCTGGCGGACGTCGGGGTCGGCGTGGCCGTCAGCGTCGCGCTCAGCCTGCTGTTGTGGCCGCACGGAACGCGCCGGCAGTTCATCCGGAGCGCCGCCGCGTACCACCGGGCCGCGATCGGGCGGCTCCGGCACGCCTTCGACCGGATGCTGGCCGTCGACGCCGCCGACCGGCTGCCCGTCCCGGCCCCGCCCGCGGGCGCACGTACCCGGGCCGAGCTGGCGCTCGGCGCCTATCTGGCCGAGCGGCCGACCGGACCGCTCGACTCCGCGAACGCCGTGGTCCTGATGACGGGGGCCAACTATCTGGCCATGGCGGCCAACCTGATGGAGAGCGCGGTCACCGGGTACGGCTACCGGGCGGCCAGGTGCCGGGACGCGGTCGAGCCCGTCCGGTCGGCGCAGCAGGCGCTGCTCGACGGGCTGGAGCGGTTGGCCGACCGGCTGGCCGGGGCGGAAGGCGCGTCGTCCCGGCCGGTCCTGCCGGATCTGGGTGTGCCGGTGCGTACCTGCCTGGGACGGTGGCGTGGCGACGAGGCGGTCGCCGGGTCCGCGACGGCCTTGGTGATCGCGGCCGAGTGGATCCGCAGTATCGACCAGCTGGGCGACGACCTGGCCGAGCCGGTCGAGCGCGCGGTCGCGGTGGCGAGGCGGCCGTGGTGGCGCTGATCCGGCGCGCCACCCGCCGGCAGGCCAGCCGGTCGTGACGTTTTCATCGGTACGTCACCGGCCGGTCACTGTCCCGGCCTCCGATTCCGGGACAGTGGCCGTCGCACGCCCGGCCCCCGGACACCGGCGTCGCCACATCGTCCCGTCGCACGCCGAAGGCAGCACGCCGTGTCCCAGCCCGTCACCGACCCCGTCGCCGCCCCGCTCGCCGAGCTCGTCGCCGATGTCCTGCCCGCCGACGTGCCCGAGGCGGTCATCGGCGAGGTCATCGCCGAACTCCTGCCCGCTGAGGGACCGCAGGTGCTCGGCGACGATCCGGTGGAGGCCGCCGCCGCGATCACCGAGCTGGTCGAGGCCGCGACCCGGCAGGTGTTCGCACCCGACCCGCTGGCCGATCCGGTCGCGGCCCTCACCTGCCCGGCGCCCGCACCGGAGCCGGCCGATCCGGCCGCGGCGGCCGCCGCCCGCGCCGGCGTCGACATCCGCCCGGTCGACACGCACCTCGACGTCGCCGCCGCCGTCAGCGTCCTCGACGGGGTCTTCGCCCCGGGCGCGGCACACCACTTCTATCCGCCGAGCCTGCTGCGCAACCTGCTCGCCGCCGGCTCCCCGGTCCTGCTGGCCTGGGACGGCGAGACGCCCGTCGGCGTGCTGCTCGCGTTGCCCGGGTGGACCGCCCACGGCCAGCCACTGGTGCAGTCCGGTCCGATGGCGGTGCTGCCCGCCGCCCGCGGCCGAGGCGTGTCGATCGCGCTGAAGCTGGCCCAGCGGGCCTGGGCGCACGAGCGGGGTGTCACCGAGATCCGCTGGACGTTCGATGTGATGGCGGCGGTCAACGCCAACCTCAACCTGCGCCGGCTCGGCGCGACCGTGGAGGCTTTCCTGCCCGGCTACGAAGGTCTCCGCGACGCCGACAGCCCCACCCCGCTGCCCTACGACCGGTTGCTGGTGGCCTGGCACCTCACCGGCGCGCCGGCCGCACCCACCGGCTGCGTCGCCGAGCCGGTGTGGGCGGTCGCCGCCGCAGCCGACGGGCTGCCGGTGCTCGATTCGGCCTGGGTCGTCGCGCCCGCCGCGCTGGTCGCGGTGCCGGCCGACATCTGCGCGCTGCGCCGGGACGCCCCGGCCCTGGCCAGCGCCTGGCAGCACGCCGTCGGCGGTGTGCTGCGGGAGGCGCTGGCGGCCGGTTGGCGGGTCGGCTGGGATCCGCGCAACGCCTACCTGCTCACCGCGCCCACCCGCTGACCGTCGACGGCGGCCCCTGCCGGGACGGCCGGCCGTATCCGTTCGGTTCCGTAACGGCGATGCCTCGCATCGTTGCGACGTTGGACGGCCTGAACCCCGCTCAAGTTTCGTCAGCTGTCTGGTGCTCCCGCGTTGAGCGGGCAGCTACGGTCGACGGACCGATACAGAGAGATCGGTAAATGAAGGCCGCCGGGTCGCAGCACCGACCGTGCGAGCGGTCCGCCGCCGTTCGGCGCCAGCAGACGACAGAGAGGGACTCGCCATGGTGCGACGAAGGGTGCGCCCGGGGGCCATCGCCGTGTTCGGCGCGGTGGCGCTGGCTCTTTCCCTGGGTTTCGCCGGCCCGGCGGTTGCCAGCCCGGACGAGGTCGGACCGGTTTTCGTGGACGGGCAGGCGCAGGTCGTACCCGAGTTCTCGAACTCCAGCGGCTGGATCCGGCAGCAGCTGTGGGTGGAGACCGAGTTCGACTCCGACGGCGACGGCCGGCTCGACCGCATGCACGTGGACGTCACCAGGCCGGGGCAGACCGCCCAGGGCCTGAAGGTGCCGGTGGTCTACGAGACCAGCCCCTACTACGCCGGTACGGCCTCCAGCCAGTCACAGTACTTCTGGAACGTACGGCACGAGCTCGGTGAACAGCCGCCGGCCCGGATCTCGCCGCCCCCGATCGCCCACCAGCCGAACCGGACCTCGGTGTCCACGAGCGAGGTCAGCACCTGGGTGCCGCGCGGCTTCGCCGTGGTGCACTCCGACTCCCCGGGCACCGGGCTGTCGCAGGGCTGCCCGACCGTGGGTGGCCGCAACGAGTCGCTGGCGCCGAAGGCGGTGATCGACTGGCTGAACGGCCGGACGAAGGGCTACACCAGCGTCAACGGGGACCAGGAGGTCTCGGCGACGAGTTGGGCGACCGGCAAGGTCGGCATGACCGGTACGTCGTACAACGGCACGCTGCCGCTCGCCGCCGCGACCACCGGCGTCGACGGCCTTGAGGCGATCATCCCGATCGCGCCGAACACCTCCTACTACCACTACTACCGTTCCAACGGCCTGGTCCGGAATCCCGGCGGTTGGGTCGGCGAGGACATCGACTACCTGTTCGACTACATCAACAGCGGCTACCCGGAGCGCCGGGCGTACTGCGTCGAGACGGTCCGGGTCGGCGAGATGAACCGGTTCCAGGACCGGGCGAACGGCGACTACAACGACTTCTGGGCCGGCCGGGATTATCTGCACGCCGTGGGGAACGTGAAGGCCGCCACTCTGATGGCGCACGGGTTCAACGACTGGAACGTGGTGCCGGAGCACAGCGTACGGATCCTTGAGGTGCTGAAGGCGCAGGGCACGCCGGTGCAGGCGTACTACCACCAGGGCGGACACGGGGGCGCCCCGCCGCTGGACATGCGCAACCGGTGGTTCACCCGCTACCTGTACGGCGTCCAGAACGGTGTCGAGAACGACCCACGGGCCTGGGTGGTACGCAACGAGACCGGCGCCAGCCAGCTCACCCCGTACGCGGACTACCCCAACCCGGCGGCGTCGCCGGTCACCCTGGTGCTGAAGCCCGGCGGCGGCACCACCGGCGGGCTGACCTCGTTGGCGCGGCCCGGCGCGGGCGTCGAGTCGCTGGTCGACGCCGGCGACACCGCCTGCAACGCCGGCGCCCTGGCCACCACCGTGTCCGATCAGCGGCTGCTCTACGTGACGCCGGAACTCTCCGCGCCGGTGCACATCTCCGGCACGGCGACGGTGACGCTGCGGATGAGCGCGAGCAAGCCGGCGGCGAACCTGTCGGTGGCCCTGGTGCGGCTGCCGTGGACCGGTGCGTCGGGCTGCACGTCGACCACCCAGAGCAGCACGACGAGCATCATCACCCGGGGCTGGGCCGACCCGCAGAACCGCCACTCGCTCACCCGGAGCGAACCGCTGGTGCCCGGGGAGTTCGTCGAGGTGACCGTGCCGCTACAGCCGGACGACCAGGTCATCCCGGCGGGCTACCGGATCGGCCTGATGGTCTTCTCCACCGACCGTGAGTTCACCCTGCAGCCCGCCCCGGGCACGGTGCTCGACATCGACCTGGCCGCGACGGCCCTGCGGCTGCCCGTGGTCGGCGGGCCGCTGGCGATGCCGATCTGCGCGACCACCGACGCCCGGGCGACGGTGGTGATCGGTGGCGTCGACAGCGGGATGCCCAACCGCCCGCTGGCCGGCACCTGCACGATCAACGACCACATCCTCGACGGGGAGCGGTGGTCCGACCACGGGCAGTTCGTGACGCACGTCAACACGGTGGTGGACCAACTGGTCGCGGCCGGGGTGCTCACCTCTGACCAGCGTGGACCGGTGGTGTCGGCCGCCGCCAGGTCGCGCGTCGGCAAGTGACGAACCAGCACGGGAGCTTCCGTGGGTGCCGCGCGCCGCGACGTCGAACGGCGGCGCCCACGGAAGCCGAAGGACGAAGGTGAGGTGGACAGCCAGTGAGACTCAAACTCGCGGCCCTCGCGGCGCTCGCCCTGGTGGCCGGACTGCTGACCGGCGCCGGCCCGGCGAGCGCGGCGGCGGACGGGCCGCCGGTGCCCCTGCCCGACCCGAAGGTGCATCCGATCCAGGTCACCGGGCCGGCGGCGGAGCGGCTGAATCTGATCATTCTCGGTGACGGCTACCAGTGGGACCAGCAGAAGCTGTTCCTGGCCGACGTGGACCGCAATCTGGCCGTCATGTGGGCCACGGAACCGTTCCGGACCTACCGCGACTACATCAACGTGTACGCGGTGGAGATCGCCTCGATCGACTACGGCGTCCGTTGCGATCCCGACGGCCGGGTACGCCACCCGGACGGCACGATCCGGGACACCGGCCGGCGTGAGGGCCCGATCAACGCGAAGAACACCGCCCTGCGCATGATCTTCCAGAACGGCTGTGCCGATCCGCTGTCGCGCGGCACCGTCTACGGCGGTGCCCCGGAGGACTGCGCGAGCTACGCCGCCTACTACCCGGCCGGGGTCAACCCCTGCGAGACCGGCAGCCAGGCGCACAACCGGATCATCGACACGTACGTGGCGCCGGTGCTGGGCATCCCCCGCACCGCGCAGAACGTGCAGACCCTGGCGATCTTCAACACCTTCACGTACGGCGGGATCGGCGGCACCAACGCGACGACCTCCGGCGGCTCGCCGCAGGGCCCGCTGATCTCGTTGCACGAGATCGGCCACTCGCTCGGCACCCTGGTCGACGAGTACCCGTACTCCTCCCGTGACGTGGTGCGGCCCTGCTACACCGGCGGCGAGCCCAGCAGCTTCCACCACACCACCTACGGCGATCCCCAGAAGATGGTCGAGGACCAGCAGAAATGGTGGCGCTGGATCGGTGAGGAGAGCCTGTCCGGCGGCACGATCGGGGTGCACGAGGGCGGCGGCACGTACCCGTGCGGCCAGCGCCGACCCAGCGAGCACTCGATGATGCGGTGGATCGGGTTCGACTTCGACCAGATCGGCCTCGAACACATGGTCGCCCGGGTGACCGGCATGCGTAACTCCGGGCAGATGAACGTCCGGCACACCCCGCTGGGCACGGTGGCGTCCGACAGCGTGCTGTGGGTCGAGACCGGCCAGCCGCGTTACCACGAGGTGCGGGTCACCTGGCGCGTCGGTGGTCCCGACGGCAGGGTGCTCGACACGCACAACAGCCGCGACCTCGACCTCGGCGAGCTGAATCTGCCCGCCGGGACCGTGGTGCACGTCGAGGTGCGTGACCCGGTGGGGCCGGACGGCATCGACTGGGTCCGCAACCCGTCGACCGGAAACGCGGCCACGAACTCGGGCTACAACGGGCCCCGGTTCGTGCAGACCCGGCAGTGGACGGTGGGTGACACGAAGGCGTCGCCGTCGGCGCCCGCCGCGACCATCACCGGGGCCACGCCGAACAGCCAGCCGGTCGCCGGCGACGAGGTGGTCTACGTCCGGACCAACCACCCGACGGACCGGATCCTCGATGTCGCCTGGTCGCTCGACGGCAGGGCGCTGCCGAACCCGTACAACAGCCGCGCCCTCGACCTCGGCGCGCTCAGGCCGGCGCCGGGCACCCACAAGCTGGCAGCGGTGGTGACCGACCCGGCCGATCCGGGTGGCGTCTCCGACCGGATCGAATGGACCGTCGACAACGCGCTGCCGACCGCGCCGCGTACGCTGTCGGAACCGCTGACCCGGCTCGCGGACAGCATGGAGCACCCGGTGTACTTCGACGGCTGGGACATGTGGCTGGACCCGCGGGACGACCACACCGGCTACGACGAGGACCGTTACGTCGTCGGCCAGCTCCGACTGGACAGGGACGGCTGGTTCAACTACTTCGGTTTCCCCGAGCAGCCGATGCCCGAGTCGCCGTTCCGGTTCCGTCACTCGGGCACGGACATCAAGGCCCTGACGTACGGCAACCTCGGCACCGGCGGCCTGTCGAAGGCGGCGTTCGAGCAGACCCTGCCCGACGACCACCCGAGCGGCGGGTTCGTGCCGGGCTTCGGCACGCACCTGGTGGAGCACCGGGCGATCGACGCGGCCGGCAACATCGGCGAGCCGAGCGCCTACCGGGCCACCGTGCTGCCGGGCTCGTCGCCCGACTGCACGAGGACGCTGACCGGCCCGCAGTCGCGGGTCGTGGCCGGCGAGGGCGTGACCTGCCTCAAGGGCGCCCAGGTGGACGGTGGGGTGTCGGTGCGTCCGGGCGCCTCGCTGGTGGTCAGCGACAGCTCGATCAACGGCGGGTTGGCGGCGACCGGCGCCCGGGCGGTGCAGCTGTTCGGCAGCACGGTGAACGGCAACTCCCGGATCACCGGAACCACCCGGGACGTGACGATCGCCGGCAGCACCTTCAACGGCTCGCTCACCGTCTCGGACAACGTCCAGGTGACCGCCAACGAGCGGTTCAGCCGGCTGGCCGGCGCGTACGGGCCGATCCTGGTCGGTAGCCGGGTCAACGGAGCGCTGAGCTGCACCGGCAACAGCGCGGCGGTCAAGGACTTCGGCGCGCCGAACACGGTGAACGGCGCCAAGGGCGGTGACTGCGCGGCCCTGTGACGCGCCGGCACGGCAACAGGAACACGTGGTGGGCCGGCAGTCGCCGGCCCACCACTCGTCGGCGCCGAGGACGTCGAGTCCGCCGAGAGCGTGTCGCTATCCGCCGGTGCCGCCCGGGTTGCCCTCGTCCGGCGGCAGCGCGAGCTGACCGAGGGGTGTGGGCGCGGCGATCGGCCGTTGGGCGAAGGCGCGCAGATCCTCCGGTGTCGGTGGCCGCCGCAGGTGGCGGGCGGTGAGGCAGACCGTGGCGAAGCCACACACCCGGCCCTGGCACCAGCCCATGCCGGGGCGGGCCAGCAGTTTGACGGTACGCGGGTCGCTGGCGCCGAGATCGTCGACGGCCTGGCGGACCGCCCCGGCGGTGACCTCCTCACACCGGCACACCAGCGTGTCGTCGGTCAGGCCGTCGAGCGCGCCGGGCGGTACGGGATGGACGCGGTGCATCAGCTCGGCGAACCGGCGTAGGGCGGCCCGTCGCCGAAACAGCCGGGCGAGCGCCGTCGGGTCGGGCGGGACGCCGAGCGAACCGGCCGCCGACCGGCCCGCGATGTCGCCCTCGACCGACGCGAGGTCGGCGCCGCCGACGCCGGTGGACTCGCCGGCGGCCCAGACCCCGTCGACGGTGGTTCGTTGGTGGTCGTCGACGGCCACCACCAGGCTGGTGTCCACGTCCATCCGGGCGGCGCAGCCGACCTGCAGGTGCAGGTCGAGCTGCGGGGTGAAGCCCCACCCGACCGCGAGCGTGTCGCACTCGATGTTCCGTTCGGTGTGCGCCTCGGGCCGTCCGTCCCGGCCGAGCCGGGCGACGACCACCCCGGTCAACCGGTCGGTTCCGACGGCCCGGGTGACGATGTGCCGGTGCCGTACCGCGACCCGGTGCCGGGCGAGCCGGGCCGCGTACGCCGATGCCTCGCCCAGCTTGCTCACCGCCCCGAGCAGCACGCGGGGCGAGCGGGCGAAGCCGAGCGGGGTGTTGGCCTCGACGACGGCGCGGACCCGGGCGCCGTGGCGGGCGAGGCCCGCGGCCACCGGCAGCAGGAAGGGGCCGGTCCCCGCGACCACGGCGGTCGCCCCGGCCAGTACGAGGTTGCCCTTCAGCAGCGCCTGCGCCCCGCCGGCGGTCATGACCCCGGGCAGGTCCCAGCCGGGGAAGGGCAACTGCCGGTCGTACGCGCCGGTGGCGAGGATCAGCCGGCGGGCCCGGATGGTGACCGGTGGCGTTCCGGCGTGCTGCCGGGGCTCGGCGCCCACCAGGCAGTGGATCGCCCACCGGTCGTCGGCGCGTTCGACGGACCAGACGTGGTGCTCGGCGAAGCGCTGGAGCCGGTGCCGGGCGGCGTGCCGGTCCAGTCGGGCGGCGGTGTCGGCGAAGCGGCGCCAGGAGTGGTGCAGCGTGTTCGGTGCGAATCGGCCGGCGCCGGGGGCCGGTGACCGCCAGTACTGTCCGCCCGCGCGGATTCCGGCGTCGACGAGCGCCACGGCCGCCCCGGCATCGGCCGCGGCCAGCGCCGCCGCGAGGCCGGCCGGCCCGGCTCCGACGACGGCGACGTCGACGCTCCGGGCGCTCATCGCCCGGTCCCGGACTGGCTGCGTACGTCGTCACCGGGCCGGGCGGGCGCCAGGCAGGCCCGCACCGAGGGCCGCCCGTTGACGGTGACGAGGCAGTCGAAGCAGACGCCGATGCCGCAGAAGAGGCCGCGCGGGCGCTGCCCGTGCCGGGTGGTCCGCCAGGACCGGATGCCGGCGGCGGTGAGGGCGGCGGCGACCGTCCAGCCGTCGCGGCAGGGGAGCGGTTCGCCGTCGAACGTGATGTCGAAGGGCTCGGGGCTGGTCATGCCGGGACCTCCGGGAAGCGGTCGGGCCGGAACGGGTGCAGGTCGATGTCGGGCCGGTCGCCGGTTAGGACCTGGGCGACGAGTCGGCCGGTGCCCATGGCGAGGCCGATGCCGGCCCCCTCGTGGCCGCAGGCGTGGTGCAGGCCGGGGGCGCGTGGGTCCGGTCCGATCACCGGCAGGTGGTCCGGGCAGTACGGGCGGAACCCGTGGTAGGCGCGGATCGCCGCGACCTCGGCGAGTCCGGGGAACAGCCGCACGGCTCCACGGGCGAGCGCCCGGAGCGCGGGCAGCGAGAACACGTGGTCGAAACCGACTCGCTCGCGACTGGCGCCGACGAGCACGGTGCCGGCGCGGGTCCCTTCGACGACGGTCGAGGTCTGCAGGGCGGCGGAGTCGCTGGCTACGTCGGCGACGTAGTCGGCGAGGTAGACCTTGTGCCGGATGATCGGTGGGAGGGGCTCGGTGACCAGGATGAAGCCGCGGCGGGGGGCCACCGGCACGGGTGCGGCGGCGAGGGCGGCGAGTTCACCGGCCCAGGTGCCGGCGGCGTTGAGGACGGCGCCGCTGGGAATGTCCCGCTGCGGTGTCCGTACGCCCACCACCCGGTCGCCGTCGCGTAGGTAGCCGGTCACCGGCTGGTGCGGCAGCACGGTGGCGCCCCGCTGCCGGGCGAGCCGGAGCAGGTGCGCCGCGGCGAGCATCGGTTGTACCTGCATGTCCTGCGGGTACAGGTAGCCTCCGGCCAGGTCGCCGGCCAGGTGTGGTTCGTGTTCGCGCAGGTCGTGCGCGGGTACGGCGAGCGCCTCGACCCCGAGCGCCTGTTGCTTTCCGGCTAGCCGCTGCATAGCGTCCAAAGGTGCCTGGCCGGTTGCCACGACAAGGCCGCCCTTGGTTTCGAGCTCCACCGCGCGGCCGAACGTCGTGCCGCCGATGGGCAGGTCGGCCAGGGCTCGCCACTGCTGGTTCGACAGCAGCGCGAGGTCGAGTTCGGGGCCGAGTTCCTTGTCGGAGACCAGGATGTTCCCCTCGCCGGCGCCGGTGGTGCCCCCGCTGATCGGTCCTCTGTCGACGACGGTGACCGACAGGCCGGCCCGGGTGGCGTGGTAGGCGCAGGCGGCGCCCACGATTCCAGCCCCGATGACGACCAGGTCGGGACGGGTCGAGCCGGCGGCGCGGCGGTCGTGCCCGGTCACGACGCGGCCGCCGGTGGTGGGCCGGGGCGGTGGCGCGCGGCGACGCCGACGGGCGTGGGAGGGGTGTCGGGCATGGGCACCTCGAAGGGCGTCGCGGCCTGGAGCCGGCCGCCTGTCCTGTTGTAGTGTGACATTGTACCGCCTCGCTGCCGGGGCGGGTTGCCCCACGACGGCGGGAGCCACGTCGTTCAGCTTCGGATCGGACACATGCGACCCAGCGACAAGGAGTACCGGATGCGCGCGCGTTTGAAGCCATGGCACGGAGTGCTGGTCGCCACGGCGTTGCCCTTCGACGACCGGCTGGAGGTCGACCTCGATCGCTTCGCGGAACACGTCCGGTGGTTGGCCACGGAGGGCTGCGACGGGGTGACCCCGAACGGGTCGCTGGGGGAGTACCAGACGCTGACCGAGCGGGAGCGGCGTGCCGTGGTGCGTACCGCGGTCGACGCCGCACCGGAGGGCTTCACCGTGCTGCCCGGCATCGCCGCGTACGGTGCGCTGGAGGCGCGGAGGTGGGCCGAGGACGCCGCCGAGGCCGGCTGCGCGGCCGTCATGCTGCTGCCCCCGAACGCCTACCGGGCCGACGAGCGGGCCGTCGTCGAGCACTACCGCGAGGTCGCGACGGTCGGGATTCCCGTGGTGGCGTACAACAACCCGATCGACACCAAGGTCGATCTCACCCCGGCCCTGCTGGCCAGGCTGCGCGGCGAGGGCCTGATCGTGGGCGTCAAGGAGTTCTCCGGCGATGTCCGCCGCAGCTACCAGATCGCCGAACTGGCCCCCGATCTCGACGTGCTCGTCGGCGCCGACGACGTCGCGCTGGAGTTGTGCCTCGCCGGGGCGCGGGGCTGGATCGCGGGCTACGCCAACGCGCTGCCGCGCGCCAGCGTGCGGCTCTTCGAGGCCGCCACCGGCGGCGACCTGGCCACCGCGCTGCCGCTCTACCGGGCGCTGCACTCGCTGCTGCGCTGGGACTCGAAGACGGAGTTCGTCCAGGCGATCAAGCTGTCGATGGACCTCGTCGGGCGGTACGGCGGGCCGTGCCGTCCGCCCCGGTTCCCGCTCACCGACGAGCAGCAGCGCGCCGTCCGGGAGGCCACCGAAAAGGCGATCGCGGCCGGGTGCCGGTAGCGGAAGGGGCGGGGACACATGCGTACCAGCCGGGTCTTCCACGCGATCGACTCGCACACCGAGGGCATGCCGACCCGGGTGATCACCGGTGGCGTCGGCGTCATCCCCGGCAGCTCGATGGCCGAACGCCGCCAGCACTTCCTCGACCAGCTCGACCACATCCGTACGCTGCTGATGTACGAGCCCCGCGGGCACGCGGCCATGAGTGGGGCCATCCTGCAACCGCCCACCCGGCCGGACGCCGACTGGGGTGTGCTGTACATCGAGGTGAGCGGGTGCCTGCCGATGTGCGGGCACGGCACCATCGGGGTGGCCACCGTGCTGGTGGAGACCGGCATGGTGCCGGTCACCGAGCCGGTGACCGAGATCCGGCTCGACACCCCCGCCGGCCTGGTGGTCGCCGAGGTCGCCGTACGCGACGGGCGTGCCGAGTCGGTCACCTTGCGAAACGTCGCCGCGTACGCGCACGAGCTGGACGCGACGGTCGAGGTGCCGGGGCTCGGCGCGCTCACCCTCGATCTCGCCTTCGGCGGCAACTTCTACGCCATCCTCGGGCTCGACCAGCTCGGCATCGCGTTCGACCCGGCGGACGCCCGGCAGCGGCAGCGGATGCTCGACGCCGGACTGGCCATCATGGACGCGGTGACCGAGCAGCTCGACCCGGTGCATCCGGAGAACCCGGACATCGCCGGCTGCCGCCACGTCTATCTCGCGGCGCCCGGTTCGGACGCCCGGCATTCCCGGCACGCGATGGCCATCCACCCGGGCTGGTTCGACCGGTCACCGTGCGGCACCGGCACGTCGGCCCGGATGGCCCAGCTGCACGCCCGGGGCGAACTGCCGTTGCACACCGACTTCGTCAACGAGTCGATCATCGGCAGCCGGTTCGTCGGCCGGTTGCTCGATTCCACCACCGTCGCCGGCCGCCCGGCGGTGGTCCCGACGTTCACCGGTCGCGCCTGGATCACCGGCACCGCGCAGTACCTCCTCGACCCCACCGACCCGTTTCCCGCCGGATTCCTGCTCTGACCTCCTCCTCCCCACCGGTAGCGAACGCCTGGAGCCCATGGTGTCTGTCGTACAGTCCACTTCTCCGCAGAACCCCAGCGATCTGGTCGTCACGGTGGCCGAGGCGACCGGGTCCGACGTCGACCAGGCCGTACACCGGGCCCGCCAGGCACAGCGCGCCTGGGCCGCGGCGTCGCCGGCCGAGCGGGCCGCCGCTCTGCACGGCGCGGGTGAGGCGGTGGCGGCGGCGACAGACGAGTTGGCCGCCCTGGTGGTGCGCGAGGTCGGTAAGCCGTCGGCCGAGGCGACCGGGGAGGTCGCCCGGTCCGTGGCCATCCTGCGCTACTACGCCCAGCAGGTGTTCGATCCGATCGGTGCGCTCCACGAGCCGAGCGGTGGCGGCCGTGGGCTGACCTACACCCGGCGTCGGGCCCGCGGGATCGCGGCGCTGATCACTCCCTGGAACTTCCCCCTGGCGATCCCGTTGTGGAAGGCCGCACCGGCGCTGGCCTTCGGCAACGCGGCCGTGATCAAACCGGCGCCGCAGGCGACGGCGTGCGCGTTGCGGCTGGCCGAGCTGATCGGTCCGCACCTCCCCGACGGGCTGCTCGCCGTGCTGCCCGGTGACGCCGAGGTCGGTCAGGCGGTCGTCGCGGCCGGTGACGTCGTCTCCTTCACCGGATCCGCCGCGGTCGGCGGCGTCGTGGCGTCGGCCGCGGCGCGACGCGGGGTCGCCACCCAGTGCGAGATGGGGGGTCAGAATCCGACCATCGTGCTGCCCGATGTGGACGTCGCCGCGGTGGCCCGGCAGGTCGCCTACGCCGCCTTCGGCTACGCGGGGCAGAAGTGCACCGCCACGAAGCGGGTGATCGTCGTGGGCGACCCGGGCGGCTTCACCGAGGCGCTGGTCGCCGCGACGGAGGAGCTTCGCCTCGGCGACCCGGCCGATCCCGCGACCGGTGTCGGCCCGGTCATCGATCGGGCCGCGCGGGACCGGGTGCTCGCCGCGGCGGCGAGCGTCAGGGCCGGCGGTGGCCGGATCCTCACCGGCGGACACCCGGGACCCGGCGCGGGCTGGTTCGTCGCGCCGACCCTCGTCGACAACCTGCCGGCCGACCATCTGCTGCTGCGGGAGGAGGTGTTCGGGCCGATCTGCGCGGTGAGCCGGGCCGGAAGCGTCGCCGAGGCTCTCGACGCGGCGAACGACGTACGCTACGGCCTGAGCGCCGCGGTGTTCACCAACGACCTCGACACCGCGCTGCGGTGCGCCGACGGGCTGGCGGCGGGGCAGATCAAGATCAACGCTCCGACCACGGGCGTGGACTTCTACCTTCCCTTCGGCGGGGAGCGGGACTCCAGCTTCGGCCAGCGCGAACAGGGCAAGGCCGCACAGGAGTTCTACACTTCGCTGCACACGGTCACCACGGCGGTGGCACCGACATGAGCACGAGACGAGCTGGGCGTCGCGGGGCGGTTGGACCCGGTCCAACCATCCGGCGGGCGGAGGGGATGCAGTAGTGGCGCACTCGTTGCACTTGCCGATGCTCGAAGCGCGGCGCAGCGTGCGTGGCCAGGTCGCCCACGCCCTGCGCGCGGCCCTCGTCGCCGGTGAGATGCGCCCCGGCCAGATCTACTCGGCGCCCGCGTTGGCCGCGCAGTTCGGCGTGTCGCCCACGCCCGTACGGGAGGCGATGCTGGACCTGGTCAAGGAGGGCCTGGTCGAGACGGTGCCCAACAAGGGTTTCCGGCCCACCGAGCTCACCGACGAGGAACTGGACAACATCACCGAGATCCGGCAACTCCTCGAGGTTCCGACGACCACTCGGGCGGCCGGCGTCGCGACCGCCGACGACCTGGCCCGCCTGCGGCCGATGGCGCAACGGATCGTCGAGGCGGCGCGGGAGAAGGACCTGATCGCGTACATCGAGCACGATCGGGTGTTCCACCTGGAGCTGCTCGCGTTGGCCGGCAACGCGGACCTCGTCTCGCTCGTCGGCGAGTTGCGGTCCCGGACGAGGCTGTACGGCCTCACCCGGCTCGCCGCCAACGGCGAGCTGGCCTCCTCGGCGGCCGAGCACCTCGAGATGCTCGACCTCATCGCCGCGAACGACCGACGCGGCCTCGAACGCCTGATGAACGCGCACATCGGCCACGTGCGCGGCAGCTGGGCCGGCCGCGAGGAACGCCCACGCCGACAGCGGTCGCGCACCCGGTGAGCGCGCACCCGCTGAGTATCGTCAACGCGGCCGTCTTCGACGGCGTGTCGGCCGAGCTGACCGAGGGCACGATCCACATCCGCGGCGGCGTCATCGTGGCGCTCGACGACGCCACCCGCCCGGCCGGTGAGGTGGTCGACGCGCGCGGTGGCACGGTCATCCCCGGCCTCATCGACGCCCACTTCCACGCGTACGGCACGGAACTGGACCTGCTCGCGCTGGAGTCCAGCCCGCTCAGCTACCTCTCGCTGGCCGGGGCCCGTCGACTCGCCGCCGCCCTCGGCCGAGGGTTCACCACCGTCCGTGACGTGGCCGGCGGGGACCCCGGCCTGGCGCGGGCCATCGCTGAGGGGCTCATCGCGGCACCGCGATACCTGTACACCGGACCGGCGCTGTCACAGACCGGCGGCCACGGCGATCCCCGCCCGGGTGAGCGGGACCTGTGTGCCGGCGGCGCGCACCTGGCCGAGATCGTCGACGGGGTCGACGCGCTGCGTCGTGCCGCCCGGGACCGCTTCCGCCGGGGCGCGCACGCCATCAAGATCATGGCCTCCGGCGGGGTGGTCTCGCCGACCGACCCGATCCGCGTCCCGCAGTATTCGGCGGCGGAGATCCAGGCGGTGACCGACGAGGCCACCCGGCGCGGCAGTTACGTCGCCGCCCACGCCTACTCGCCGGAGGCGATCGCGCACGCCGTGACCAACGGCGTACGCACCATCGAACACGGCAACCTGCTGGACGCGCCCACCGCCGACCTCATGGCGGCGCACGGTGCGTTCCTCGTCCCCACGCTGGCCGCGTACGACGCCATGGACCGGCGTGGCGATCAGGTCGGGCTCTCGCCGGTCGGGCAGGCGAAGAACCGCGAGGTGCTGGCGGCCGGTCGACGGGCGATCGAGCTGGCCCGGGCCGCCGGCGTGCCGATCGGCTTCGGCACCGACCTGATGGGCGTGCTGGAGGACGAGCAGCTCACCGGGCTGCGGTTGCAGGTCGAGGTCGACGGGGTGCTCGAAGCCCTGCGTTCCGCGACGTCCGTCAACGCCGAGCTGATCGGCCGGCCCGACCTGGGACGCATCGCCGTGGGCGCGCCCGCCGACCTCGTGATCCTGCCCGGCGATCCGTTCGAGGACCCGTCGATCCTGTGGGCGCACCCGCGACACCGCACGGTCATAAAGGACGGACGCCTAGTCTAGTGCGCTGACGGCTCGGGCGAGGCGGCGTACGCCCTCGTCGAGCACGTCAGGGGGCGCTGCGGCGAAGGTCAGGCGCAGGTATGGCGCCAGTGGTTCGGCGGCGTGCCAGGGACGCCCGGGAAAGACGACAACCCGTTCGGCGGCGGCCGCGACGGCCAGTTCGGTGTCGTCCAGGCCCTCGGGGAGGCCGACCCACACGTGCAGGCCGCCCCGGGGCACGCAGACCGGCGTGACCGCCGGCAGGTGGCGGCGCAGGGCCGCGAGCAGGGCGTCACGACGGGCCCGCAGCGCCTTTCGCAGGGTACGCAGGTGGCGGTCCCAGGCGGGCGAGGTGACGAGGTCCAGCGCGGCCTGCTGCATCGGGCCGGCGACGAAGAAGTCGTCGAGGACCCGGGCCGAACGCAACCGCGCCCCGGCGGGGCCGCGGGCACCGATCGCGGCCACCCGCAGGCCGGGTGCGACCGATTTGGTCAGCGACCGTAGGTAGATCACGTGCCCGTCGGGGTCGTCGGCGGCCAGGGGCGGCGGCGGTTCGCCCTCGATGGTGAGATCCCGGGCGTAGTCGTCCTCCAACAGGAACGCTCCGGCGGCCCGGACCGCGTCGGCCACCTGCGTACGCCTTGCCGTGGCGAGCACCGCGCCGTGCGGGTTGGCGTACAGCGGCTGGCAGTAGAACAGCCGGGCGCCGGTTCGGGTGAACGCCGCGGCGAGCAGCTCCGGCCGGACGCCGTCGACGTCGGCCGGTACGGGCACCACGCGCAGTCCGGCCGCCCGAGCGGCGGCGAGCGCGCCGAGGTAGGTCGGGGACTCCACCAGCACGGTGTCGCCGGGGGCCGTCAGGGCGCGGAACGCCGTCGACAGGGCGGCCTGCCCGCCGGGGCAGATGACCATGTCGTCGGCGCGTAGCCCGCCTCCCGCCTCCCGGGCGAACCATGCCCGCAGGTCCTCCCGGCCTTCGACCGGGCCGCGCTGCCAGGCTGCCGGCTGCCGGGCGGCCCGGGCCAGGGCCGCGCCGATCGCGGCGACCGGATGCAGCTCGGCGTCGAGGTAGCCGCTGGAGAGCGGGATCGTGCCGGGTCGGGCGACGGCGAGCAGAGCCTGCATCGCCTCCTCGCCGTCGGGGCGGGGGCCGAGGGCGACCGCCTGCCACGACAGGTCCGGTAGCGGGTGCCGGTCGGGGTGGGCGGCCACGAAGGTTCCCCGGCCCGGCCGCGCCTCGACGAGGCCGTCGGCGACGAGTTGCCGGATCGCCCGCGTGACGGTCACCGGCGAGGCACGGTGCCGTCCGGTCAGCTCCCTGATCGAGGGCAGCCGTGTGCCGGGTGCGGCGCCGGCGGCGCGCGTCCGTAGATCTTGGATAACGCGTACCAGTGCGTTATCGTCATTCATGAGGGCAAAGAGTAACACTACTGAGCGCGATCGGATAACGGGCCTGGTCCTCGGCGGGCTGGGCGTGCTGGGTTTCAGCATGTCGCTGCCCGCCACCCGCATCGCGGTCGGCGAGATCGACCCCTGGGTCGTCGCCTTCGGCCGCGCCGTCGGAGCCGGCCTCATGGCCTGGTTCTACCTACGCCTCACCGGGGCGACGAGGCCGACCCCCGCGCAGTGGCGCCGCCTGGCGGTGGTCGCCACGGGCGTGGTGGTCGGGTTCCCCCTGTTCACCTCCCTCGCCCTCACCACCCAGACGGCGGCCCACGGCGCGGTCGTCGTCACCGTGCTGCCGGCCGCGACCGCGGTGTTCGCCGTGCTGCGGGCCGGGGAACGCCCGCCGCTGATGTTCTGGATCGCCAGTGGAGCCGGGCTGGCCGCCGCGCTCGTCTTCATGGTCGCCAGCAGCGGCGTGACGGGCGCCGCGGCGCCCACGGACCTGTTCCTGCTCGCCGCCGTCGTGCTCTGCGGCCTCGGGTACGCCGAGGGTGGCGGGCTGGCGCGCGAACTCGGCGGCGCCCGCACCATCTGCTGGGCGCTGGTCCTGTCCCTGCCGGTCACCGTGCCGGTCACCGCGGTCGCCGCCCTCGCCCATCCACCACGATCCGACACCGCCGGATGGCTCGGGTTCGCCTATCTGACCGTCGTGTCCATGTTCCTCGGCTTCTTCGCCTGGTACGCCGGCCTGGCCCGCGGCGGTATCGCCCGCATCGGGCAGATCCAGCTCGCCCAGCCGGTGCTCACCCTCGCCTGGTCGGCCCTGTTACTCGACGAACGCGTAACCATCCTGGCCATCGGGGCTTCGCTACTCGTGCTGGCCTGCGTCGTCCTCACCCAACGGACCCGTGGTAACGGGCCGGCGGCTGACCCGGCTCATCCGCCGGCTTCGCTCACCACGCGAACCTGATCAAGATGTGCGCTTCTCGGCTACCCTGGCCGCGATGAGCGCACCGTCCCGGATCCTGGTCTACGGCGTGTACGGTGCCGGCAAGTCCACCCTCGCGGCCCGGCTGGCCGAACGCCTCGGGCTGCCGTGGTATCCCGTCGACGACCTGCTCTGGGAGCCCGGCTGGGTGGAGGTGCCGGTCGCTCGCCAGCGCAGCCGGATCGAGGGAATCTGCCGGCGGGACCGCTGGATCCTCGACGGGGCGTACCACGGGTGGCGGGACGTGCCGCTGGCGCGCGCCGAACTGGTGGTCGGCCTCGACTACCCGCGGTGGTGCTCGTTCTGGCGGCTGCTGCGCCGCACCATGCGTCGGCTGGTGACGGGGGAGGAGATCTGCAACGGCAACCGTGAGTCGCTGGGCAGCGTGCTGTCCCGGGACTCGATCCTGGTGTGGCACCTCCTCGCGTTCGGCCGGGCCCGGCGGCGGATGCGGGCGTGGCAGGCAGACCCGCATGGGCCGCCGGTGCTGCTGTTCCGCTCCCCGGCCGCCCTGGACCGCTGGTTGGCCGGGCTGCCCCGCGACCCAGACCAGGCCGAGCGTGAAGATCGAGCTTGACGACGGCCCGTCAGCGGCCGAGCTGCGCGGCCATCCGGCGGCGGATGGGCGGGACCGCGCCGACGGTGCGCATCATCGCGCGGAAGGCGGCCCGGCCGACGCGGTTGCCCGAGCCGGCTTGCCGGGCATTCCGAAGTGACTGTTTCACCGCGGCGAAGCCGTAGCCGAGCATCTGCCGCTCGTAGTCGCGCAGTGCCGGTAGCAGGGCGGACCTGCCGGCGGCCACCTCGGCGAGCCGGTGGCACAGCAGCTCGGCGTCGCGCAGTGCGGTGTTCGCGCCGATCCCGGCCATCGGCGTCATGTTGTGGATGGCGTCGCCGATCAGCGTCACCGGCCCGGTCTGCCAGGCGTCGACCGGCGTGGCGCTGCGGATCCGGAGGGCGTTGACGGTATGTGGATCGGAGCCGGCGATCAGGTCCCGCAGGGCGGGCGCCCAGCCAATGGTCCGGTCCAGCGCCAGTCGCTGGAGATCCGCTCCGGAGAGTGACTCGACCCCGTCGGGAAGCGCGGCCGCCGCGTCGGAGTATCCCCACAGGACGAACGGCATGCTGTAGCTCAGCAGGAAGTCCTCGGGTGCGTCCTGCGGTGGTGCGGTGAATCGCCGGTCGGGATGCCAGACCGCGGTGAACAGGGATCCGCTGCGCTTGGGGATCACCAGATTCGTGTCGTGTGTCAGGGCGCGGGGCAGGGCCGCGCCGTCGAGGCGGTGCTTGCCGGCGATCGCCACGATGCCCGTGTTGATCCGCCGCGCGTGCGGCAGCAGTTGACGGCGTACGCGTGAGTTCGCGCCGTCGGCACCGATCAGCACGTCGGCGGTGGCGGTGCTGCCGTCGGCGAAGGTGGCGGTGACCCGGCCGTCGGTCGTCGTCTCGTAGTGCGTGAACTCCTCGCCCAGCCGGACCGCGTCGTCCATTCCGGCCAACAGCACCTCGCGCAGACCGATCCGGCTGACGCCGTAGTGGCGCTCGTCGGGGCCGCCGGTGGGCGTGATCTCCTCGGCGGTGAAGCGGACGAGGTCGGTCAGCTGTTCGGTGGTGAACGCGAAACCGCCGTCATCGACCGAGACGGTGCGGAGGAACGTCTGCCAGTTCGCGGCCGGGAGGCAGGTCCGCAGCGCGTGGCTGCCGGCGGGGTTGATGTGGATGCGGTAGCCCTGCAGCCAGTCGGTCCGGGCTTTGCCGCGTTCGTGGACGGTCACCGCGACGCCGGCTTGGCGAAGGCCCTGTGCCAGGCAGAGGCCGCCGATCCCGCCGCCGATGATCATGACGCTGAGCTCGCTCATGGCCCGAGTCTGATTCACGGACATGATTCAGTCAACTGTTTGGATGACAAAATCATGTGTCCGAGTGACATTGTTAGGATGATCCGCATGACACAGCCCCGGCGGTCCCCGAGTGGCGATCGGCGCAAGCGTGACGCGGAGCGCACCCGCGAGCGCATCCTCGACGCGGCGCTGATCGAGTTCGGCGAACACGGCTACGCCGGCGCCCGCACCAGCGCGATCGCCGCCCGCGCCGGAGTCAACCCGCAGCTGATCTCCTACTACTTCAACGGCAAGGAAGGCCTCTACCAGGCCCTGCAGCAGCGGTGGCAGACCACCAGCGGCGCGGCTCAGCCGGATCAGGCGATGGCCGACGTGGTCGGCGGTTACCTCCGGCTCGGCGCGACTCAGCGGTCATGGGCGCGGCTGCTCATCTGGGAGGGGCTCGCCGACGCCGGAACGGCCGCCGACACCGAAGGGGAGGCGCAGGCCCGCGCGTACTTCACGGCGATGGTCGACGATGTGCGCCGCCGACAGCGAACCGGTGAGCTGTCGGCCGACCTCGATCCCGCGTACGTGGTGCTGACGTTCTTCGCGGCAGCGATGGCACCGACCGTGATGCCACAGATCGTCCGCCGGCTGACCGGACTGCGAGCCGACTCTCCCGAGTTCCTCGACGCGTACACCGTGCAGTTGCGCCGCATGCTCGGCCACCTCGCCGAGCCCGGCCACCGGGTTGATTAGGAAGCCGAGGACCCGGCCGCCGGCCGGCGCTGGGAAGGATCGGGCGGTTTGACCCCGTTGTCGACCCGCCCTGAACTCTGTTCCCGCCCGCCGATTTCGCACAACGTGAATTGCGTTCCGTAACCGTGCGGTCGCAGTTTCAGGTTCACGCCCACTACTCTTCACGCCGTACTCCGGAAGGCCGGTCGCCGGCACGAGACGCCGGCCTGCCCTGTTGGCCCCGGCAGCTTTCCCGACATTGCCCCCGATGCCGCCGAAGCGGCGTGGAGAGACATGACGAAGAAGATGCGAGGTTTGGCCGCCGGCCTGCTCGTCGTCCTTTCGATCGCGGCGATCACCGGTCGAATTACCGGTGTGTGGCCGTTCGCACTCAACCCGGCGGCGGCGTGGTCCAGACTCGGACCTGTGTCTGACCCGGATCTGGCCGGCAGCGGGCCGGCGGCCGAGCTGTTCAACGGGACGGCGACGCTGTCCCGGCCGAGCGAATCCCCGTTTCCCGACGCCATCGGCGGTCACGCCGAGACCACCTCGGTCATCTGGAACGGGCAGTATCTGATGTACTACCGGACCTTCGTCAGCCCGGCGGGGGAGTCCTGCGCCATCCCGCAGGGCGTGGCGATGGCGACGTCGAACGACGGCGGAGCCACCTGGACGCCGGTGGACGGGGGACGCCCGCTGCCCGCCCTACAGACCGTCCAGCAGGGGCAGAGTTGCCGCTTTGACGACAGCGTCGACAGCACCTGGGTGTACGCGCCGGACGTCATCGCCGACGGAGACCGCCTCGTCATGGTGTTCGAGCAGCGGGACCACGACCCGAACTACGGCGGCCCGGGGCAGGGGCGGAGCCTGCACTCCATCCGATACGTCACCAGCACCGACGGGCGTAACTGGTCCGACAGCGCGCTCCTGCTCAGCCCCGGCGCGGTCGGTGCGTGGGACGACGAGATCGGGACACCCGATATCGAGAAGGACGGGACCGGCTACCTTCTGACGTTCCACGGGCACGACGCCACCGGGCGGATGAACCAGATGCGCGGGGTGGTCCGCCTCGACACACTGGACCGTGAATACACCGGCGCCCGCCAGAAGATCAACCTGTCGCCGACCCCGGACTGGGCCAACTACGGTGTCGGCAAGGCGGACATGACCCGGGGGCCGGACGGCTACTGGTACATCATCTTCGAGGCGTTCTCGGGAGCCAGCGGGGAGTGCGGTCGCACGGACACCAGGACGGTGGTCGGCATCGCGCGGAGCACCGACGCCGTCACCTGGTCGGTCGCACCGAACCCGTTGATCCACGGCCGGGACGGGCTCAGCTGCGGTTACGACATGCCCTCCTGGCAGCTGCTCGGCGACGTGCGAGGCATCGTCACCCCCAACGACCCGCCGGAGGGCGGCAGCCTGGTCCGCTGGAACATCGTCGGCAAGCCGTAGGCCCTCCTGGACCATTTCCGACCTCCGCGTCCCGCAGCCGCTGCGCGTCGATTGTTCCGAGGGCGGCCCGCGCAGCGGCACCATGAGGGACGGCGGGACGACATCCCAAATTCGAGGTAGCACTGATCCACCATTGGCGTGGTCCGCCTATGCTGCGGAAATCGGTGATATTTTCCCGGGTTCAAGGAGAAGCGATGCGCTCTCGGGTTCCCGTCGTCGGGCTGACAGTGGTCGGGCTGCTCGGCCGCTGCCGCAACCGCGTGGTCGTCATGAAGAACCACCAGCAACGACCCGGCCAGCGGTAGTGGGACTGGCGATCGCAGGTTGTCGCGCCCGGGCGACAACCGTCCGCCGTGGCCGCCAGTGCGGGTGGTCCTGACATGCTCGGAGTGCTCGTCCCGATCGAGGCGGCCGTACACGACGGGCGGTACGACGAGGCCCTGCGCCAGCTCGCCGACGTGCCGGCGGACGTGCCGTTGCCGGCGGCGCTGGCCTGGCGTCTCGGCGTACTGCTGCACCAACGGGGGCGGTTCGACGCGGCCGACGCCTGTTACCGGCGCGCGGCCGTCGACGCCACGGAGCAGCATCAGCCATCGGCGCTGGCGGACCAGGCCCAGGTGCTCGCCGGCTGGGCGGCGACCCGCTGGGCGAAGGGCGACCAGGCGCGGACCCGGCAACTCGCCGAGGAGGCCGTCCGCGTCGCGGAGCGGAGCGGCGACGACTCCGCGGTGGCGGCGGCGTACGTGGCGCAGGCGCTGGCCGCGTTCGGCGACGGCGACCGGGCCGACAACGAGCACGCGTACGCCCGGGCGCTCGCGGCGGCCGAACGAGCCGGTGACTTCGGCCAGCAACTCCGGATCCGGTGCAACATCGGCTCACGGCTGGTGGAGGAGGGCCGCTACCGGCCGGCCGTCGACGAACTCCGCGAGGCGGTCCGGCTCGGCGAGCTGCTCGGGCACCACACGCTGCTCGCGTTGGCGTTGCACAACCGGGCGGAGGCATGGCTGGGGCTGGGCGAGCTGCGCCGCGCGCGCAGCGACGCGGACGAGGCCCTGGCCCTGTGGCAGCGGGCCGGTTCGCCGCTGGCGGCCTTCGGGCTGACGCTGACCGCCCGGGTGCATCGCGTTCGCGGCGCGGTCCGGCAGGCGGTGGCCGCCTACCAGGCGGCGCTGGCGATGGGCGAGCCGGACGGCAACGCACAGGTGCTGGTCGAGGCCTGCGCGGGGCTCGCGCGGATCAGCTACGCCGACAACCGGGTGGCGGCCGCGCAGTACGCCGAGCGCGCCCTGTCCATGCCCAGCGCCGCCGGGCCCACCGTCGCCGAACTCGCCGCGGGCTGGGTCGCGCTCTGCTCCGATGATCCGCAGACGGCGCTCCGGTACGGCGAACAGGTCCGCGCCGAGGCCGGCCGTCGCCGGGACGCGGCCGGCCTGGCCGAGGCCATGGAGCTCGCCGCGCTCGCCGCCCACCGGGCCAGCCCGGAGGCGACCTCCACCCGGGCGACGCGCCGCCTCCTCGCCGGTCTGGTCGAAGCTGCGGCGATCTGGGCCGAACTCGGCAACGAGTTCGCGCTCGCCACCAACGCCCTGCTGCAGGCGCGGCTCTCCGGCGACCGGATGGCGGAGGAGATCGCGCACGAACGGCTGAGCCAGATCGGCGTGCAGGAAGGCGCCTGGCAGGTCGCCGGCCCGTTGGCGGCGATCGGCGCGGCGCCGATCCCCGAGGTCGAGGTGCAGACCCTGGGCGGCTTCACCGTACGGTTGGCCGGGGTGCCCGTACCGGCCGGCAGTTGGCAGTCCCGCAAGGCGCGGGACCTGCTCAAGATGGTGGCCGGAAGGCTCGGCAAGCCGGTTCCCCGCGAGGCCCTGGCCACCGCGCTGTGGCCGCAGGCCCGTGTCGAGGTGGCGCTGCGCCGCCTGTCGGTGCTGATCTCGACTGTCCGCGGCGTACTCGATCCCGATCGGCGGCATCCGGCGGACCGTTACCTCGCCACCGATCCGGCGACCGTGCGGGTCAACTCGGCGCACGTCGCGGTGGACGCGCTGCGCTTCCACGACGCGGCCCGCGCGGCCATCGCGGCGGACGGCGCGCACCTGGCGACGGCCCGGCGCGGCGACGACCCGGGCCCGCCAGACGCCGCGACCGGCGGCGGCACCCCGGCCGACGACGAGGTACGGCTCCTGCGGCGCCTGGAGGCGGTGGTGGCGATGTACACCGGCGATCTCTGCGACGACGGGGAGACCGCCGGGGAATGGGTGTGCCAACCCCGGGCCGTCCTGGCCGACCTGCACCGCGAGGTGATCCACCGGCTCGCTCGGCGGTGTCTGGGGTCGGCTCGCACCGAGGCGGCGATCGGCTGGTACCTGCGGTTGACCGGCGAGGACGGCTACGACGAGCCGGCCCACCTGGGGCTGATCAGCGCGTTGTCAGCCGCCGGGCGGCACGGCGAGGCCAACCGCCGCTACCAGGAGTACGTCGCGCGGATGCGGGAGATAGACGTCGAGCCCGCCCCCTTCCCCCGGCCCGCGCGGTTCGCCTGAACAATTCCTGAACGGCCCCCGAAGGCCGCCGAGCAGACTTCTCTGATGAACGGTCGGGGCGTCGCTGTCGGCAGTGGATCGCTGGCGCCTGCCGCGGGCCGTCAGCGAGGTCGGACGTATGCGAGGTGGTCAGCCTCGCGCTCGTCGAAGGGGGATCGATGACGCGGATTCGGGGAAGTGCCGCCGTACTGGCGGTCGGGCTGCTGTTGGCGGGCTGCGGGCCCGACAGCTCGACGCCGGCGGCGGGCGGTGCGAGCAAGGCCGGCGCCGCGGCCACGTCTGCCCAGGCCGATGGCGGGGGCGCGACCAGCCAGGCCGATGACGGGGGCGCGAAGAGCCAGGACAAGCCGGGCGGCGGCGATCGCTGGTGCGACGCGGTGAAGGCGTTCGCCGACGCGGTGGACCCGTTGTTCGCGACGGACCCGGCCGACCACAAGGCCGATGTGAAGCAGGCGCGTGCCCGGCTGAATGAGCTGAAGGCGGCGGCGCCGGCCGAGATCAAAGCCCAGGTGATGACGCTCAGCGAGTTCTACGCCGCGGTCATCGACACCACGGGCAAGAGCATGGTCGAGGATCCTGCGGCCTACGCACGCGTCGGGTCGACCGCCAAGAAGCTCGAAACGGTGATCCCACCGGTGTCGGACTACACCGTGAAGCACTGCCCCGGGCTCGACAAGCAGCTCCCGGTGGGGAACCAGTGACCGGGCGGCGGGGTGTCGGTCGACGGCTGCTCGTACCACCGGCCACGGTGCTGCTGCTCGCGGCATCTGCGTGCGGAGGCTCGGCGAAGCCGTCCCCGGCGGCGAACGCCGAGCCTGGCTCGTCGGTGACCGCTTCCGCGCAGCCCACGGGGGAATCCCCCTCGTCGGCCGCACCGGAAAGGTCGGAACCGAATGCGTGTGACCTGGTGACCGACCAGGAGGCGGCGGCGCTGGCCAGGCTCAAGCTCGATCCCAAGCGGGCCGGCGAACAGAGCTGCACGTGGACGGCGCCGGTCACCGGCCCGACCGGCCAGGTGGAGGTCTACGTCGGTGACGGGGCGAAGAAGATGCTCGACATCGAGCGCCAGTTGGGACACGAACTGGAGACGGTGTCCGGAGTCGGCGACGAGGCGTACCTGGACACGCAGGCAAATGAGATCTTCGTCCAGAAGACGGGCACGTGGGTGGCGATCCGCCTGGTGCTGCTCAACGACCCGAAGGAGAACCACAAGCCCCTGAAGGACCTGATCCGGGTGGTGGCTGGCCGGCTGTGAACGGGGTGGCGGCGAACATGCGTAGTCGCAGGTGGACGGCGGCCGGGCTGGTCGCGCTCCTGCTGCTCGCCGGGTGCGGAAGGATCGGTGCCGGCGACGGTTCCGCGACCGACGACCGGTACGGATACGCCCCGAAGCCGGACCGGTCCGTGGTCTACCAGCCGGATGTCGTGCTCGTGGCGGGCGGCAGCCGGGCCATCCGGTCGGTGAGCAGGGACGGCTTCACCTACGTGATCGACGGCAACGCCCGAGGGCTCAAGGACGTCGCGCCCGGCAAGATCATGTTTGCCACGAGCGAGGCGGTCGGCCGGGTGGTGAAGGTCGAGCGGTCGGGCGGTGACAAGGCGGTCACCCTGGCCCCGGTGCGGCTGACCGATGTGGTGCGGGACGGTCACTTCAAGATCGACCAACCGCTCGACCTTGAGGCGCAGACCTTCAGCCCGTTTCCCGATCTGCTCGGGGAGGTCGTCGACGGGGCTTCCTCCGGTGCGGCACCGGTCGTGCCGGACGCCGTTCAGGCGACCGGACTCGGGGTGAACGCCATCGGCGCGGGCGACGTCCGGCTCGCCGTGCCGCCGATCGTTCTCGCCCCGGCGCGCGAGCCGGGAGCGCGGGGCGCGAAGAGCATCAAGCAGCAGGTCGGCGAGTGGGACGTGGAGGCGTACAAGGACCGGTCGAAGCTGGGGCTGACCGCCTCGCACTCGACGGCCGCGCAGCGTCTCAAGGTCGACTTCGACATCCAACTGCTGCTGCGGAACCTCCGGGCGTGGGGGGACATCCGGGTGACCAACGGCGTGATCCCCAACCCGCAGTTCCGCATCGACGGGGTCGAGGGTCTCGCCATCACCATCGCCGCCGGCGTGGAGGGCGGGTTGGCGGACAACAAGAAGGCAAAGATCGAGCTTCCCATCGAGGTGAAGCAGCCGATCATCATCGGGGGATTCCCGGCGACCCTCAAGGAGACGTTCAAGTTCCTCGTCACCACGGGCTTCTCGGCGAAAAACGGCAACATCAAGGCCACCGGCAGGTGGGGGCTCGACGGGCCGATCGGGTACGTCCAGTCCACCGTCCTCACGCCCACCTTCTCCGTGCGGGACAGCATCGTGAAGTCGATCCGTGGCGTGTCGATCGGCGTCGAGGGTATCGTCGTGGCGGCGGAGTTCCGCTTCGGGCTCATGCTCGGCCTGCCGGTCGCCGGCGCGGGGCCGTTCGTCGGCATCGTGGCGTCGGTCGGGGTGACCAACGGATCGGCGGCCGGCCGGATCGGCATGCCACTGCCCGTGGGTCCGGGGGTGAAATGCCGGGGATCCACGCTCGTCCTCACCGTGCGGGCCGGCGAGGGCATCAGCCTGTCGGAGCCACTGACCAAGGCGATCGAGTACGCGCTGAAGGTCAGCATTCCCAAGGAGGCCGACTTCATCAAGAAGGACATCGTCAGCCGGACGGTCGTGGAGCCCGACGTGCCCCTCTGCCGGGAATGAACCGGCCGGATGGCCGGCACCACAGCGGTGGGCCGGCCATCCAGGGGTGTTCGAGCTTGTTCGGGATCATTCGACATCCTGGTGTCGGACCTTCGAGGTGGCCGACGATTGACCCGCCGCGCCAGGGCGGGGGAGGGCGAACGACAATGACGTCTCTGTCCACACTGGACGTCCGCCCGTCCTGACGAAGAGGCGACGGAGGCAACCTTGAGGTTCCACTTTGGGGCGACGGCGGGTCTGGCCGTCCTGTGCGGCGCGGTGACCGCGCTCGCCGCTCTCACCGTCCCGGCCCAGGCCGCGCCGGGGGCCGGTGTCGACCCGCGACCGGCGGCCGTGGCGGCGCCGTATCCGCAGGCGCCGGACCGGGCGCACCGGACATCCGGCGGCACGGACCAGACTCCGCAGCCGATGCCGGGCTGGGACGGTTGGAGCCACCCATCGTTCGGCTTCTCCATCAAACCGGGCGTGACCGGGGCGATGGGCAAGTACTACGTCAACCCGCCCGGCATCGTCACACCCGACTTCGTCTACGCGCCGACGCTCTACCCGGGGAGCCACTCCTGCATCGAGTTGTACAACAACTACCACGACGGGCTGGAACTGTGGGTCTGGGATTCGTGTGACGTCAACCCGGGCCTGCACAAGTTGGCCACGATCGACAGCACCTTCCAGTCGAAGTACATGACCAACTCGGAGTACCGCTTCCGGCTCGTCAAGACCAACGCGGCGACCAACGAGTGGGCGGCGTCGCTCTACAACGTCGGCACCTCGGCCTGGGACACCGTCTACACCACCCACGGCCTCCGCGAGGGCGATCAGGACGGCTGGGCGATCTTCGAGCTGTACACGAACTACAACCCGACCACGACGGTCGGCGACTACTGCACCAAGACCCGCGGGTACGTCTGGCGGACGAGCGAGATCCAGGTGCAGATCAACGGCTCGTGGGTGAACCTCGGCTCGTCGAACTCCAACCCGATGGACCCGGCCTCCATCGACGAGTACGGGTGCCCGCCGCTCACCACCGTCCGTGACTCGGCCAACCAGTACACGGTGACCAACCCGACGCTCTCCTGTCAGGTCACCTACTCCGCCAGCAGTTGGCCCAACGGCTTCACCGCGAACGTCACGATCAAGAACACGGGTACGACGCCCATCAACAAGTGGGCCCTCAACTGGGACTTCGCGGGCGACCAGACGATCACCAACACCTGGAACGGGGTGACGACCCAGACCGGACAGCACGTGGCCGTCAACAACGACGCCTCCACCGCGACCATCTCGCCGGGCTCGACGGTGAACTTCGGCTTCCAGGCCAGCTACACCGGCACGAACACCGACCCGACCGCGTTCACGCTCACCAACGGGTCCCCCTGCAACGGCTGACGGAACCACGCGCGGCCCCGCCCAGCGGCGGGGCCGCGTGCCGTACAGCACGTTGCCCACGACCACACCGAGGTGGCCGAAACGCGGCGGGACTGGCAGCATGAGCCCCCGGACCCGGATATCCACGACAGGCAGGCGGGGATCGCCGAGGACCGGCGGGCGCGGCCCGGGCGAGCGAAGCGAGGGGCTGTGGGAGAGCGCCGGAGGTCAGCGCGGTGGCGGGTGGTGGCGTGGTCGGCCGTTGCCGCGTACGTCATGGGACCGGCCAGCGCGGCGGTGGCCGGAGCGTCACCCAGCCCCTCCCCGGGCGGCGGCGTGCCGCTGTGCCAGGTGCGCGACAGTCGGCTCACCGAGATCTCCGGCATGGCCGCCACACGGAACGGCTTCGTCGTGGTCAACGACAGCGCCGACGAGGAGCCCCGGCGGCGAATCTTCTTTCTCGCCGCCGACTGCCGAGTGGTGCGGACGCTGCGGTATCCGTCGCGGCCGCGCGATACGGAGGATCTGGCTCTGGGGCCGGACGGCACGATCTGGATCGCCGACATCGGCGACAACAGCCGTTCCCGCGAGACCGTCGCCGTGTGGCGGCTCGCACCCGGCAGCGATCGGCCGTTGCTGCATCGGCTGACCTACCCCGACGGGCCGCACGACGCGGAGGCGCTCCTGTTGACCGGCGACGGCCGGCCTCTGATCGTCACGAAACAGGGCGGCGCGGCGGGCATCTACGCCCCGACCCGTGAGCTGGTGCCGGGCGGGACGGTGCCGATGGCGCGCCGTGGACAGGTGCGGCTTCCCGGCACGAACACGCGCAACCCGTTCGGCTTCCTCGGTCGCGCGGTCGTCACCGGGGCTGCCACCGCGCCGGACGGGCGGCGGGTGGTACTGCGCACGTACGCCGACGCGTTCGAGTTCGACGTCCCCGACGGTGACGTCGTCGGCGCACTGACCTCCGGGACACCACGGATCATTCCCCTGCCCGACGAGCCGCAGGGCGAGTCCATCACGTACACCCCGGACGGTCGTTTTCTGCTCACCGTCTCGGAAACCGCGGACCAGCCGGCGGGCACCCGACCCACCATCCTGCGGTACCCGGCGCCCCGCGTCGCGGCCACGGCGTCGCAACCGGCCACGGCGTCGCAACCGGCGAAGGCGTCCCACCCGGCCACGGCCGCCCCGGGGTCACCGGCCGCCGCTGGCCCTCGCGGCCGTCGGGACCTTGCGGGCGTACTCGGAGTGGTGGCCCTGGTGGGGGCGGGCCTGGTCGGCGCGGGCCTGTTCGGGACGGCCAGGTCCCGCCGGACCAGACGCTAGCGGCCGCCGAACCTGTCGACTCGCCGGGCCTGGTGCCTCAAGCTGCCGACATCCGGGCCTGACCAGAGCAGGGCGTGCCCGGGCCCACCGACTGGCAGTGGGCCCGGGCAGCGGCTGATCGTGGGCCGAACAGGTCCGGGCGGCCGGTTCAGCCGCCGTTGGTCGGCCGGTAGGTGCGCGGCCGGCGGGCCGGCGCGGCGGAATTGGTCAGCCCGCTCACCGCCGTCAGGAACTTCGGACCCATCGCGGCCCGGGCCTGCACCGCCGGGTGCGTGGCGCCGAAGTTGTCGGCCCCGGCCTGCCCGTCGGCGAACAGAACGTACGTCAGCACCGGCGCGCCGGCCGGGTCGAAGATGATCCCGGCCTCGTGGCGGGCGTCGGCGAACCAGCCCGCCTTGGTGGCGACCCGGGCCCGCTCGTCGGACGACATGGTGCGGCGGATCCCGTCGGTGAAGGCGATCGGGGAACGCAGCAGGTTGATCAGGAAGGCCGTCGAGGCGGGCGAGAGCAGGGTGCCGACGACCAGCGCCTGCAACAGGTTGTGGGTCTCCCGGGCGGTGCTGGTGCCGAGGAAGAACCGGTTCGGGTTGGCGACCGGTTCCACCTGGGTGTTGGGGAAGCCCTTGGCAACCAGGATCTCGTTGAGCTCGGCGGCGGGGCAGACCAGCCCACAGAGCCGGACGGCCGTGTCGTCCGAGACGGTAAGCAACGCGGCGAGCGCATGCCCCAGCGTCACCGAACTCGGGTAGGCGTTGTCGAGGCCGAAGATGCCGTCACCGCCGGGCACCACGATCGCCGCGGTCACCTCCACCCGCTGGTCGAGCGTCAGCAGGCCCCGATCGACCTTGTCCAGCACCGCGACGGCCACCGCGATCTTGTTGACGCTGTAGGCCTCGACCACCGTGTCGGCCCGCTCCTGCGCGGCCACCTGTGGCGTCCCGCCGGCGCCCGCGACGCTCAGGTACGCGTACCAGTTTCCGCCGGCCCGGGTCTTCTCCCGCTGGTACGCCTCGGCGACGCGGCTTGCCGGGGAGCCGCCTGTCGTGGTGCGCGAACCGTCGCCGGTCGCGTTGCCCGGTGCCCCCATGGCCGGACCCGGCATCCCAAGTACGGCACCGGCGGTGGCCACCGTGCCGAGACCCAGTGCGGTCCGACGATTCACCTTGCTCGCCACTTCGTAACTCCCCCGTCCGGAACGTGGTAAAGGTCATCGGGCGTCGGCGAGCGGGTAGCTCGCAACGGATCGCTGCGTCCGTCCCGCCGGCCACGATAGGGGAACACGTCCGGATCCGCTGTCCCCATAGGACGACCCGGTGCGGCCGCCGGGATACGCCCGGTTCCGCGCAGCGGAGGTCGAGTTCTGTGGCGGTGCGTGGCGCTGTGTTGGCCCAGGGTGATGGTGGGCGCATTTTCTTGACTGATTCCAGAAAAGCGGCCAGACTCTGGGACGTGGCCACGCCCCTGGACTCCCAGCGGATGCTGCGCGGGGCCGCGTTGCGCGTGACCCGACCCCGGGTAGCGGTGCTGAACGCGGTGCACGCGCATCCGCACGCCGACACCGACTCGATCATCGGCGCCGTGCGCAGAGACCTTCCCGCGGTCTCCCGCCAGGCGGTGTACGACGTCCTGCGGGTGCTGACCGGCGCGGGTCTGCTGCGGCGCATCGAGCCACCTGGTTTCGTGGCGCGCTACGAATCGCGGGTCGGGGACAACCACCACCACGTCGTGTGCCGGTCGTGCGGCCTCATCGCCGACGTCAACTGCGCCATCGGTGAGGCGCCCTGCCTGACCGCGTCCGACGACCACGGCTTCTCCATCGACGAGGCCGAGGTCGTCTACTGGGGCATGTGCCCCGCTTGTTGCGCCACAGCCAATTCCTGACCCATTCGGTGCCTCACGTCACGGAAGGAATCTGATGTCCGAGAACCACGACGCCGTTGTCCACGACGCGACCGCCGGTAGCGAGTCCCGCTGCCCGGTCGCGCACGGGCGCGCCCCGCACCCGACCCAGGGCGGCGGCAACCGCGGCTGGTGGCCGAACCAGCTCAACCTGAAGATCCTCGCCAAGAACCCCGTCGTGGCCAACCCGCTCGGTGAGCGGTTCAACTACGCCGAGGCGTTCAAGAGCCTCGACCTGGCTGCGGTGAAGCAGGACATCGCGGAGGTCCTGACGACCTCGCAGGACTGGTGGCCGGCCGACTTCGGCAACTACGGTCCGCTCATGATCCGGATGGCTTGGCACAGCGCGGGCACCTACCGGATCAGCGACGGTCGCGGCGGCGCCGGGGCCGGTCAGCAGCGCTTCGCGCCGCTCAACAGCTGGCCGGACAACGGGAACCTCGACAAGGCGCGCCGTCTGCTGTGGCCGGTGAAGAAGAAGTACGGCCAGAAGATCTCCTGGGCCGACCTCATGATTCTCGCCGGCAACGTGGCCCTGGAGTCGATGGGCTTCAAGACCTTCGGCTTCGCCGGTGGCCGCGAGGACGTCTGGGAGCCCGACGAGGACGTCTACTGGGGCCCGGAGACCACCTGGCTCGGTGACCAGCGCTACACCGGCGACCGGGATCTGGAGAACCCGCTCGCCGCGGTGCAGATGGGTCTCATCTATGTGAACCCGGAGGGCCCCAACGGCACCCCGGACCCGCTGGCCTCCGCTCGGGACATCCGCGAGACGTTCCGCCGGATGGCGATGAACGACGAGGAGACCGTGGCGCTCATCGCCGGCGGCCACACCTTCGGCAAGACCCACGGCGCCGGCCCGGCCGACCACGTCGGCCCCGAGCCCGAGGGCGCCCCGTTGGAGGAGCAGGGCCTGGGCTGGAAGAGCACCTTCGGCAGCGGCAAGGGTGCCGACACCATCACCAGCGGCCTGGAGGTCACCTGGACGTACCACCCGACCCGCTGGGACAACGAGTTCTTCCACATCCTCTTTGCGTACGAGTGGGAGTTGATGCAGTCGCCGGCCGGCGCGCACCAGTGGCGGCCCAAGCACGGCGCGGGCGCCGACATGGTGCCCGAGGCGCACGACCCGTCGAAGCGCCGCGAACCGCGGATGCTGACGAGTGACATCGCACTGCGGGTCGACCCAATCTACGAGCAGATCTCGCGGCGCTTCCGGGACAACCCGGACCAGTTCGCCGACGCCTTCGCCCGCGCGTGGTTCAAGCTGACCCACCGCGACATGGGCCCGGTCGCCCGCTACCTCGGCCCGGAGGTCCCGGCCGAGACCCTGCTCTGGCAGGACCCGCTGCCGCCGGTGACGCACCGGCTCATCGACGCCGAGGACGTGGCCACCCTCAAGGGCCAGATCCTCGCCTCGGGCCTGACCGTTTCCGACCTGGTCTCCACCGCGTGGGCGTCGGCCTCGACGTTCCGCGGCAGCGACAAGCGCGGCGGTGCCAACGGGGCACGCATCCGCCTCGCCCCGCAGAACGGGTGGGAGGTCAACCAGCCCGACGAGTTGGCCCGGGTGCTGCACACCCTGGAGGAGATCCAGAAGGCCTTCAACGCCGAGCAGACCGGCGGCAAGCAGGTCTCGCTCGCGGACCTGATCGTGCTCGGCGGCTCCGCGGCCGTGGAGCAGGCCGCCAAGAACGCCGGCCACACCGTCGAGGTCCCGTTCACCCCCGGACGGGTGGACGCGTCGCCGGAGCAGACCGACGTGGAGTCCTTCGCCGCGCTCGAGCCGACCGCGGACGGCTTCCGCAACTACCTCGGCAAGGGCCACCGGCTGCCGGCCGAGTTCCTCCTGGTGGACCGGGCGAACCTGCTGACCCTGAGCGCGCCGGAGATGACGGTCCTCGTCGGCGGTCTGCGCGTCCTGGGTGCGAACCACCAGCGGTCGTCGCTGGGTGTCTTCACCGCGGCTCCCGAAACGCTGACCAACGACTTCTTCGTCAACCTGCTCGACCTGGGCACGACGTGGACGGCGACGGCCGAGGACGCGAACACCTTCGACGGGCGTGACTCCGCCACCGGCGAGGTCAAGTGGACCGGCAGCCGCGTTGACCTCGTCTTCGGTTCGAACTCCGAACTGCGCGCGCTCGCGGAGGTCTACGCGAGCGACGACGCGCGGGAGAAGTTCGTGCGGGACTTCGTCGACGCGTGGGTCAAGGTGATGAACCTCGACCGGTTCGACCTCGCGTGATCCCGCCGTCCGGGCCGGCCCACCCACGGGCCGGCCCGGACGTTCGGGGCCGGCACCGGCGCCGCACAGTGGCGGATCTCAGAGCCAGTTGCGGCGTTTGAAGATGAGATAGAGGCCGGTGCAGACCAGGCCCATGAGGACGATCGCGAACAGATACCCGAAGTGCCACTTCAGCTCGGGCATGTGTTCGAAGTTCATCCCGTAGACGGTCCCGATGAGGGTGGGGGCGAACAGGATCGCGGCCCACGAGGAGATCTTCTTGATCTCCTCGTTCTGCTCGTAGCTGGCGGCGGTGAGGCTGCGCATCTCCTCGTTCTGCTGCTGGTTCACCAGGGTGGCGTTGACGGTGAGGATGTTCTGCAACAGGTGTCGGAACCCGTCGACGCGTTCGACGACCTGGGTGAGGTGGTCGGCGACATCGCGCAGGTACCGTTGCAGCTCCTCCTCGGTGCCGTACTTGGCGAAGCCGGTGCTGAGGGCGTTCAGCACGCCGAGGAGTGGGCGGGCGGCCCGCTGGAACTCGATGACCTCGCGGCTGAGTTCGTAGATGCGGCGGCTGACCTTCGGGTCACCGCCGAAGACCTCGGTCTCGATCTCGTCGATGTCGTTCTCCAGCCCGGAGACGACGGGCGCGTAACCGTCGACCACCTGATCGAGGATCGCGTACAGCACGGCCTCCGGGCCGCGGGCGAGCATCTCGGGCTCGGCCTCCATCCGCCGCCGGACGGTGGCGAGGTCGGGCGCCTCGCCGTGCCGGACGGTGATGACGAAACCGGGCCCGATGAACAGGTGCAGCTCGCTGAACTCGACCTCTTCGCGTTCGTCGTCGTAGCGGGCGGCGCGCAGCACCACGAAGAGGGTGTCGCCGTAGCGTTCGAGTTTGGGCCGTTGGTGGGCGGTGATGGCGTCCTCGACGGCCAGGTGGTGCAGCTTGAACTCCTCGGCCAGGGAGGCGATCTGGTCGGCGTTGGGCCGGTAGAGCCCGATCCAGGCCATCGCCTCGTCCTGCTCGTGCAGGCACTGGTAGGTCTCGGCGAGGCTGTTCGGGGAGGCGTACCGGTGGCCGCGGGTGTAGACGGCGCTGTCGATGAGCCGACTGTCCGGTGGGCCGGCGGTCGCGGTGGCCGGGTCCGTGGCCGGCTCGCCGGTGTCGGGCGCGGCGATGTGCGTCCGACGGCGGGTCAGGCCGGCGGGCAGCAGGAACGTGCGGCGCTTCGCGGGCATGAGGGTCTCCCTCAGGGCGGATGGAGCGGGGGGCACACCCCGCACTCCGCCGCCGGCGCCCTGTTGGCTACGCGGCGGTCGCGGGGGTGGTGGTGCTCGGGATGCTGGTGGTACTGGGGGGCTCATTGCCCATCGCGTACCACCTCCCTCCGCCGCACGCCTTCGTGCGCCGCAGTCTACCCGTGTGGCCCGGGCCCGCACTGTGATCGCCGCCCGAGGAGTACCCGCAAGCCGGGCCGGTAGGCCACGCGACTGTCCGGGTGGCGGGGGAACATCTCCGCCCGCGCACCCGAATGGCGCCAGCCGCCCGCCAGGCCGCATTGTCGCCCGGCGGTGACGAAACGCGCATCAGCCCCCGTCAGGCGGTTGCCCGTCGTCGATGGGCCCTGATCGAGGTGGCGGCCCCGGGAGGAGGGATACCGCCACCTCGGCCAGGTGCACGATCAGACGCGGCTCACCGGTGCCGGCGAATGCGCTCCCAGGTGCTGGGCGCCGCCAGCTCGACGCCGCTGCGGAGCGGCACGGCCGCCGAGACGACCCCGCCGGCGACCGCCTTGATCCGGCCATGCTCGGTCTCGGCCGGCAACCGCGCCGGCACCTCCGGGACGTCGACGTCCAGCCGTACCCGCAGGCCGGGCCAGCCCACCACGTTCAGGTCCTCGGTGGCGTTGAGTGTCGTGACCGCGCCGAGCGGCCCCTGGACGAGGGCGACCTGATCGCCCGCCCGTACGACGGGGTGCACCCTGACCGCGGCGGCGGCGGTACGGACCAGCGGACGGGTCACCCGGAACACCCGGGCCAGTTGCACGGGGGTGTTGGCGCCGGGCTGCCCCAGGACGGCACCGACAACGGTGACCTTCCGGCCGCCCACCTTGACGACCGCGGCGAAGACGAGGCAGCCGCCGGCCTCGTCGGTGGACCCGGTCTTGATTCCCACGACGCCGTCCTGGCCGACCAGTGAGTTGTAGTTCCGCACGACGCCGGCGATCGGCAGGGTGGCCTGCTTCTGCGCCACGATCTCCGCGAAAGCCGGCAGTTTCATCGCTCTACGGGCCAGGAGTACCTGGTCGTCGGCGGTGCTCACGGTGCCCGGGTCGTATCCGGCCGGATCGGTGTAATGGGTGTTGGTCATCCCGAGCGCGGCCGCGGTGTCGTTCATCTTCTCGACGAAGGCCTCGATGCTGCCGGCATCCCATTCGGCGAGGATCCGCGCCATGTTGTTCGCCGACGGCAGCATCACCGCCTGGAGCGCCTGGCGCTCGGTGAAGACCGCGCCCGCGACCACCGGCACGAGGGACTCGCTTCGTGACTGCTCCGCCGGGTACGCGGCGGCCCGCTCCTTGCTGACGGTGAGCTTCGGTCCGTGCTCGCCGCGCTTGAGTGGATGCTCGGTCAGGATCACATAGGCTGTCATCACCTTGGTCACGCTCGCGATCGGCACCGGCTTGCTTCCGCCCGACCTGCCTAGCGAGCCGACCCCCTCCACCATGAGGGCGGCCTGCCCGGTCTCCGGCCACGGCACCACCGGGGCTTTACCGGGGATGGTCATCGACGCCGGCACGGCCCGCGTGACGGCCGGCGCGGGCAGCGGGCGGCGCAGCGGCGCGACCGCGAACAGCGCCGTACCGATCAGGATCAGCGCCAACAGGCCACTGATCAGCACCCCGGACCCGCGGGCGCGACGCCGGCCCGGTGATCGTGTCGGGATCGGCCCGATCACCTGGGTCGTCGCGGAGTCGAGCATCGTGATATCTCCCCTGGTCGCACGCCGGCCTGCCCACGCCCGCCGGCGAGCTGATGTCGGTGTCACTGCCGTGCGCACGCACGGCGAAGATCATTTCGTCAGACGGTCGCTACGGGCGAACCGTTCCCCCTTGCTCGGGCGTTTCCTCCGGCCCGAGGTCCGCCGGTCGTGCGACGGTGGGCTGCCGGGCTGAGGCGTCGCGGCGGTGCGGGCAGCGCGTGCCGGCACCATCGCCGCCCGTGCGGGCGAGCGGCCGCACCCGTCCAGGGCAGTGGGCTGGACGGTAGGTCGAGTTTCCCATCGTTGGTTACACGCGCGATCGTCGCCCCGCGGTTGCATCACCGCTTCCGGTCTGCGGTGCTGCCGGCTGATCGCGGCGGAACGCCGATTCGCTCACGGGCGAGAGTGGACCCGGCGTGGGTCGGGTCGCCGCCCCGATGACCGGCGGTGGCGATCAACCGTGGCGGGCCAGCCGACGGGCCAACCGCCACCCGATGTAGGCGAGCGCGAGCAGGAGCGCGGCGGCGACGACGTACCACTGGACCCGGTGCAGATCCGCCACGATGGCGCGGATGTGGTCCCCGGCGAAGTAGCCGGCGGTCACCCACACGGCCACCCAGAGCGCGGCGCCGAGGGCGTTGTAGAGGACGAAGCGTCGCCACGGCATGCCGGTGGCGCCGGCGATGATCCCGTTGAACTGCCGTAGGCCCTCCACGAACCGGGCGACCACCACGAGTTTCGGTCCGTGCCGGCGCATCACCGCCTCCAGCCGCGCGAACCGCTCGGGAGTCAGACGCAGGTAGCGGCCGTATCGGAGGATGACCCGCCGCCCACCGTTGCGACCGATCAGATAGCCGATGCTGTCGCCGACCACCGCGGCCAGGAACGCCGTCACCGCGACCACGAGGAGGGCCAGTTCGCCGTGTGCCGCGTACCCGGCGCCGAGGATGATCGCGGTCTGACCCGGCGCCGGAATGCCGAAGCTCTCCACCCCGACGAGCAGGGCGAGGCCCGGGTAGCCGTATCGGGCCACCAGGTCGGTGAGGACGCCGCCAGCCGTCACCGGCCCGCCGCGGCTGCCCCATCGGCGGCTGTCCCCGGTCGCCGGGGCAGCGTCCGCAGCCGGGTGCGATCCGGCCGGTCGCGGCCCGCGGCGATGGGCCGGTGGACGATCCGGTATCCCGCCGTGGCGTGGTCCGACGGCAGGGACGGGGCCGTGCTCGAACCGGCCGGCACCGGGATGCCGGCCAGCGCCGGGTGAGGGCGCGGCCTGGGTACGGCGGACACGATCGGTTGGTTCCCCGCCGGAGCGAGCAGCATGCCAACCGGCGTACCCGGCGCGGCAGCGGTGGCGCGAAGCCGGACACGCGGTCGACATCCGGCACACCCGGCCCGGAGGGAGGGGGCACCGGAGTGAGGAGGTTGTGACGTACGGTCAGCAGCGGACCGGGCCCAGGGTGCCGCTCGCCGGCCCCCGGCGGGTACGTATCCGCAACGCATAATGGGCCTGGTACCCGCGCGGCCGGCAGGTGCGCCGGGAACCAGGAGCGGCGCCGCGAGCGGCGCGTGGGACGAGTGGAGACGGCGGTACGGTGACCCAGGCGATCCCGAAGGTGACCCGGAACACTCGGCAGCGCGCTGAGGTGCTGGCGCTGCTGCGCGAGGTGGAGGGCTTCCACACCGCGCAGCAGCTGCACCAGATGCTCGTCGCCCGCAAGGCGCGGGTGGGGTTGACCACCGTCTACCGGACCCTGCAACTGCTGGTCGACACCGGTGAGATCGACTCGACCCGGCTGCCCGGCGGCGAGCAGCTCTTCCGCCGGTGCAGCCAGAGCCGGCACCACCACCACCTGGTCTGCCGGCAGTGTGGGCGCACGGTCGAGGTGGCCGGCCCGGCGGTGGAGCGCTGGGCCGATCAGGTCGCGAGCCAGCACGGGTTCACCGATGTCGGCCACACCCTGGAGATCTTCGGCACCTGCGCGCAGTGCGCCGGGTGACGTCGCGTCAACGGGTTCCCGCGGTCACCGCTGCCGAGTGGATCAGCCGACTTCGTGATCACCTCACGGGTGGGTGCTCCGCGGTGAGGCGGTCGGCCAGCGCGGTGATGGCGTCCTGGTCGCCGACGGCGACGACGGTGTCGCCGTGGCGGAGCACGAGGTCGGAGTCGGGTGCGGTGGTGATCCCCTGGTCGTGGATGACGGCCACGATCAATGCGCCCGCGTGGGCGCGGGTGTCGCGGATGGGGCGGTCCGCGTAGGCGGATCCCGCCGGTATCCGGATGCGGGCCGCGGTGATGCCGGTGATCTGCTGTTCGAGGTGGGCGACGTGGTCGATGGTGATCGTGGCGTCGAGTAGATCGGCGATCTGGTGCGACTCGTCGGCCTGGAGGACGACCGTGGCGGCGACCGCCTGCGGATCCTCCGGGTCGTAGAAGACGAGGTCGCGGCGGCCGGTGAGGTGGCAGATGACGCCGAGACGCTGGCCGTCGGCGGTGGTGGTGGTGTGGTTGATGCCGACGCCGGGCAACGCGGTGCGTTCGATTTTCATGATCTCCATCACCCTCCCTCGGTGCCGGGTTCCAGCCTCCTCCGGCGACCGGGCGGCCACCATCCGTGCCGTCACCCAAATCACGAGGGTGGCCCACCCATTCGGGGCCGCGCCCCCATGGCCAAATGGGTGTCCGCCCCGATCGACAGCCGTCCGAGGGCGAGTCAGGCTGGTGCGGCTACGGTCGGAAGTGGCCCGGCCGGCGGGCGGGCCAACCGGACCACACCCACGAGGAGGCCACCCCGAGTGTCGCTGTTCTGGCGGATCTTCCTGCTCAACGCGGTGGTGCTCGCGGTGGCCCTGGCGCTGCTCATGCTCGGCCCGGTCACCGTGTCCACCCCGGTGCTGCTGACCGAGGCGTTCATCCTGTTCGGTGGGCTCTCCGCCATGTTGGTGGCCAACGCGGTGCTGCTGCGCATCGGTCTGGCCCCGCTGGAACGACTCAGCCGCACCATGGGCACCATCGACCTGCTGCGCCCGGGGCATCGCCTGGCGGTCACCGGCCACGACGGCATCGCCGCGCTGATCCGTGCCTTCAACACCATGCTCGATCGGCTGGAGGCCGAGCGCGCCACCAGCTCCGCCCGCGCCCTGTCCGCCCAGGAGGCCGAGCGGCGCCGCATCGCTCAGGAACTGCACGACGAGATCGGGCAGACCCTCACGGCCGTCCTGCTCGAACTCAAACGCGTGGCCGACCAGGCGCCGCCCGCGGTGCGGGAGCAGTTGCACCAGGTGCAGGAGACGACCCGTAACAGCCTGGACGAGATCCGCCGGATCGCTCGCCGGCTGCGCCCCGGTGTGCTGGAGGAACTCGGCCTGGCCAGCGCGCTGAAGGCCCTGGCCGGCGAGTTCGCCACGGCGGGGCTGACCGTGCGACCCAGCGTCGACAACGACCTCCCCGAACTGGGCGAGGAGGCTGAACTGGTGCTCTACCGGGTCGCTCAGGAGGCACTGACCAACACCGCCCGCCACGCCGAGGCCCGCCACGTCTTCCTCACCCTGCGCCGTCGACCGGGCGGCGTGGAGTTGTGCATCCGCGACGACGGCCGCGGGCTGGGCGACACGGCGGAGGGTGCCGGCATCCGGGGGATGCGGGAGCGGGCGCTGCTCATCGGCGCGGAGCTGACCGTGGGGCCGGCGAGCGGTGCCGGCAGCCAGGTACGGTTACAGGTCCCCAGCAGTCAGGAGCCGGTTGCCGATGGGTGAGACCCGACCCGTGCGCATCCTGCTCGCCGACGATCACGCCCTGGTCCGGCGCGGGGTGCGACTGATCCTCGACAACGAGCCGGACCTGTCCGTGGTCGCCGAGACGGCCGACGGCGCCGAGGCGATCGCCCGGGCCCGTGTCGAGCGGCCCGACCTGGCGATCCTGGACATCGCCATGCCGCGCCTCACCGGCCTGCAGGCGGCCCGGGAGCTGTCCCGGCTGCTGCCCGAGATGCGCATCCTGATCCTGACCATGTACGACAACGAGCAGTACTTCTTCGAGGCGCTGAAGGCCGGGGCCTCCGGGTACGTGCTGAAGTCCGTCGCGGATCGTGACCTGGTGGAGGCGTGCCGCGCCGCCGTGCGCGGTGAACCGTTCCTGTATCCCGGTGCGGTCAACGCGCTGATCCGCAACTACCTCGAACGGGTTGCCAAGGGCGACGACCCGCCCGGCCGGGCCATCACCGACCGGGAGGAAGAGGTCCTGAAGTTGGTGGCGGAGGGCTACTCGTCCAAGCAGATCGCGGACGTGCTGTTCATCAGTGTCAAGACGGTGGAACGGCACCGCGCCAACCTGCTGCACAAGCTCGGGCTGCGGGATCGGCTGGAGTTGACCCGCTACGCCATCCGGGCCGGCCTGATCGAGCCGTAACGACCTCGCGCCGTAGGGGACGGGCACCCGTAGGCTGACCGGGTGATCTTCCCGCCGTTGCCGCCGCCCCACGTCGAGGCCGTGGCGTGTTCCTCGTCGGCAGAACAGGATCGGCCGCCCGGATCGGACCGGAGTGCGGCAGGGCGTCGATCGCCCGTCGCCGACCGGGCCGCTGCCGTATGGGGCATGGCCGTCACGTCGGCGGCCGCGACGAGGACGCAGTGGTGAGCGAGCAGCCGCTACCACGCCAACGAGCCGCTTCGGCCGCCTCCCCGTCCCGGCTGGCGTACCTGGCCCGACGGTGTACGGGCATCGTGGAATCACGGTGGTTCGACCTGGTCATCGTCGTCGTCATCGGCGTCAACGCGCTGCTGCTCGGCGTCGAGACCTACCCGCACGCGGGCTCGCTCGGGACGCTGCTGCGGGCGCTGGAGTGGTTCTTCCGTACGGTGTTCGTCATCGAGATCGCCATCCGGGTGCTGGCGCACGGGCGCCGGCCGCAGGACTTCTTCCGGCACGGGTGGAACGTCTTCGACTTCGTGGTGATCGCCGCGGCGTTCATCCCCGGCCTGCACGGCGAGTCCGCCGCCCTGCGGGTGATCCGCATCGCCCGGGTGCTGCGACTGGTGCGCTTCTCACCCGGGTTGCGCACCATCGTGGTTGCCCTGCTGCGCAGCCTTCCCGGCGTCGGCGGCTTCCTCGCCCTCGCCCTGGTCTCCCTGTACGTGTACGGCATGGCCGGCTGGCTCATCTTCAAGGACGCCTATCCCGAGCAGTACGGCACCATCGGGCAGGCCGTGCTGACCCTGTTCGTGCTGCTGTCCCTGGAGAACCTGCCCGACCTGATCCAGCAGGGCGTGGAGCTGTCGCCGTGGACCCTCGTCTACTACGTCAGCTACGTGGTGCTCACCGTCAACCTGCTGCTGAACATCCTGATCGCGGTGATCGTGAACTCGATGGAGGAGGCCCGCCGGCTGGAGATGACCGAACGGATGGCGGTCGACGAGGACCGCGACGGCGTACCGGACCACATCGACCGGATCATGATCAGTCAGCGGCTGGACGACCTGCGTACGGTGGTGGCCCAACTGGAGCGGGAACTACAGATCGACCGCAAGGACGGACAACCGAGGCCGAGCCCCCGGGACCGGCCGCCCGGGTGAACGGCCGCCCGTCGGGGCGGGCCAGGCTCAGACGCCGCGGGCGAACAGGGCAAGGCGTACCCGGTTGGGGCTGCCGGTCTTGGTCATCAGGCTGGTGATGTGGGTCTTGACCGTGGTGACGCCGATGTGCAGCCGGTCGGCGATCTCCGTGTTGGACAGGCCCTCCGCGACCAGGTTCAGCACGTCCTGCTCGCGTGCGGTCAGGCCCTGGGGAGGTGGGGGCGAACCGGCGCGGGCGTGCACCGCGCGCTGGACCAGGCGCCGCAGCACCTCCTGGCTGAACGGGCTGTCGCCCACGGCGGCCCGGCGGACGCCGTCCAGCAGGTCGGCCGGCGGGGCGTCCTTGAGCAGGAAGCCGCAGGCGCCCGCGGTCAGCGCCGGATAGAGGTGGTCGTCGTCGCCGAACGTGGTCAGCACGAGGACCCGCGTGCCGGGGCGTTCGGCGAGGATACGGCTGGTCGCGGTGATCCCGTCGACACCGGGCATGCGCAGGTCCATGACGACCACGTCGGGCAGGAGCCGCGCGGCGAGGGAGACGGCCTCCCGGCCGTTGTCGGCCTCGCCGACGACCTCGATGTCGGGCTGGGCGTCGCAGAGCATGCGCAGGCCGGCGCGGATGAGGTGCTGGTCGTCCACCAGCAGGACGCGGATCATGCCAACTCCGGCGCGTGCGGCCCCGCTGGGGCGTCGTGCTCGCGCGGTGCGGGTGGCGGGCCGGCGGGCGCGACGGGCGCAGGAGCCGGCGCGGCGGCGGGCGGTGGGAGAGCCGACGGGAGGACGCTGCTCACCCGCCAACCCGCGCCGGTCGGACCCGCGTCGAGCTGACCGCCGAGGACCTCGACGCGCTCGCGCATTCCGGTGATGCCGTGGCCGCCACCGGACGGCACCGCCGCGGACACCCAGCCACCCCCGTCGTCCGAGACCTCCCAGTGGACAGCCCCGTCGACCACGGTGACCGACAGGCGGGCCAGTGCGGACGTGCCGGCGTGCTTGGCCACGTTGGTCAGTGCCTCCTGGGTCAGTCGTAACACCGCCATGCCCCGCACCGCGTCGAGTGAGCCGACCGCGGGGTCGATGTCGGTCTCCACCGTGACACCGGCCTGCCGGGCCCGGTCGACCGCCGCGCCGAGCGCGGCCGGCAGCGCCGACGGGTCGATCGCGGTGAGTGCCGCGTCGCCCCGGATGCCGTCCGGGTCCCGCAGCACCGCGACCAGTCGGCGTAGATCGGCCAGGGCCGCGGTGCCCGTGCCGTGCACGTCGTCGAACACCTCGCTCACCCGTGGGTCCAGGTCGGTGAGCACGTGCCGCGCCACGCCGACCCGCAGCACCATCGATGCCACGTGATGGGCGACCACGTCGTGCAGCTCGCGGGCGATCGCGCTGCGTTCGTCGGCCCGCGCGGCACGGCTCTCCGAGGCGCGCCGGCGCCGCTCCTCCTCCAGCCGCTCCTCGGCCTGCCGGCCGAGTTCCCGGCTGGTCCGGATGACCAGGCCGAGCAGCAGCGGGACGCCGACCTCGACACTCAGCCCGAAGACGCCGGAGAGGACCCGGTCGAGGGGATCGCCGATCGAGTCGGTCAGGTCGACCGCGACCAGTAGCCCGGCGGCCAGCCAGATGCTCCGCGCTCGGCGCGCCGACATGGTGGCCTCGAGCAGCGCCCAGCTGGCGCCCACCTGATTGATCGTGATGTCGCTGATCGAGCAGATCGCGACCAGCAACAGCGCGGCCTGCCCGACCAGGTTCACCACCGGCCGGCGGTGCAGCAACAGCGCGACGGTGAAGGCGACCACCGCGAGGACCCACTGGGTCACCGACTGTGCGCGCCCGTCGTGGGTGCTGAAGACCAGATAGCCGACGCCGCTGAGGTCGAGCAGCACCGTCCGTACGAGCTTGTCGCGCTCGTCGAACAGCCGTCGCAGCCACCCCATCAGGTCAGCCTAGGCGCTGCGGCTCGGAGTCACGTACCACCGCCGGCCGTGCCCACCGGGTCCGGAGCCCGAGGTAGGCGGCCAGCCCGAGCGGTCCGAGCAGGATCGTCAGCAGCAGCACCGGTGCCATGACCAGCGCCGGCACCCGCCGTTCGCGGCTGTCGAGCCACGCCCACCTGCCGACGAACAGATCGAACGCGATCATGTGTGCCCAGCCCGCCGCGGCACCGTCGGCCGTGCCGAGCAGATCGCGTACGCCGTCCAGGGTCGGTGCCGTCACGGCCGGCAGTACCTCGTCGAACGCCGGGATCACCAGGATCGCGTAGATCGCCAGGACCGGGGCCACGATCAGCGGTGACGCGATGATCCGGGCGGTCCAGACCCAGCGCGGCAGCAGGATCATCAGCGCCCAGAACGGCGCGGCCACCGCGAACGTCAGCGTGAACAGCGCCCCGGTCACGCGATCCGCGCCATTTCCGGCCGGCCCAGCCGGGCCAGGACCACGCCGACGGCGGTGGCGGTCGCGACCACCAGGGCGGCCAGCGCGGCCAGGGTGAGCGCGTCCGGACGCAGCAGCGGCTGCCCGCGCAACGCCTGCCAGGTGAGCAGCATCGTGAGTACGCCGTAGGCGCTGCCCGCGACGACCAGCAGCCGTACCCGGGTGCGCTCGTCCAGCCGCGCCCCGAGGAACCGGTTCAGCAGGATCGCCAGGATCGGCAGCGCCTGCAACGCGTGCAGCCCCACGAAGTGCCCGATCCGCAGGTCGCCGCCGGTGGTGCTCCAGCCGATCAACGGCAGCCCGGGCCCCCCGTCCGGTACGCCGACGCTGTGCGCCCCGGAGATGCCTTCGATGCCCGGCGCCTGGCCGGGCAGGACCATCGGTATCGCGACCAACATGCCCAGCAGGGTAAGGCCGAGCCCCAGCCCGACCGCGTGCCTGCCGACCCGGTCGGCGATCGGCTGACGCAGCACCGCGATCCCGAGGACGAGATGCGCCGCGAACAGCACCATGATCGCCGCGCCCATCAGCTCGAACAGGGCGCCGTTCAACGGGCTGGTCGCGTTGAAATGGCTGGTCGTGCCGCGCAGCACCTGACCGACGATCACCACCATCTCCACCACGGACATCGCGACGATGACCGTGGCCGACCACCCCGCGATCCGGCTGGGTCGCGGCAACAGGGACAGCATCCAGGCCAGGGTGGTGCCGTACAGCACGAAGGACACGGAGAACTTGAGCGGCTTGAGCCAGATCGGCACGCCGGTGAGTACGCGTGAGTCGGCGAAGACGCCGACCGCGGAGACGACGGCGAGCACCGCCATCGCCGAGACGAAGAGCATCATCGGGCGGTGCCACTGTGCCGCCCGGCGCAACGTGGTGGTAGTCATGCCTGTAGATGCTGCTGAGCCCGGCACGGGATAGCCCCCGACCTGGAGCCCCGGTTGCGGCCGGCGGTCGGAGGGCTTCCTCCTCCCTGGGTAGGAGGCCGACGAAACGGGCCGGGGCCCGGCGCGGTGGTTTCCGCGCCGGGCCCCGGGTGGGTGCTCAGCTCGCGCTGCAGGTGGGGGTGCCGGTGGGGGCGTTGCCGGTGCCCTGGAAGCCGAACTCGGTCGACTGGCCGGCGGCGATGGTGCGGTTGTAGTCGACGTTGCGGAAGGTCACGTTGCCGCTGGCGGCGCTGTTGGTGGCGCTCCAGATGTTGGTGATGCTCGCACCGCTGGGCAGGGTGAGCGTGACGGCCCAGCCATTGACCGGGTTCGCGCCGGCCCGGACGGTGACGTTGGTGACGAAGCCGCCCTGCCACTGGTTGGTGGACAGGGTCGCGGTGCAGCCGTTGCCCCCCGGCGGCGGGGTGGTCGGCGGGGCCGTCGTCGGGGGAGCGGTGGTCGGGGGCGTGGTGGTCGGCGGCGTGCTGCCGCCGTTCAGGGCGTTGAGGGTCGACGTGTACGCGGGCTTCTTGTTGCCGCTGGCGTCGAAGAGCAGCGGGGTGCCGCTGGAACGCCACGAGTCGGAGTCACGGATGCCCCAGACGGTGATGCCGGTGCAGCGGGACACGGCCATGCAGGCCTTGATGACCCGGCTGTAGTTGTCGGCCTGGGCGGTGCCGGAACCCTCGATGTCCAGCTCGGTGATCTGCACGTCGATGCCGAGGTTGGCGAACCGCTGGAGGTTGGCCTGGTAGTCGCTGGGCACCGGCGAGTTGGGGTTGAAGTGGGACTGGAAGCCGACGCAGTCGATCGGCACGCCCCGGGACTTGAAGTCCTGCACCATCGCGTACACGGCGTTGGACTTCGCGTTCTGCCCGTCGGTGTTGTAGTCGTTGTAGCAGAGCTTGGCGCCGGGGTCGGCGGCCCGGGCGGCGCGGAAGGCGGCCTCGATCCAGTCGTCGCCGGTGCGCTGGAGGTTCGAGTCGCGACGGGCGCCGGTGCCGCCGTCGGCGAACGCCTCGTTCACCACGTCCCAGGAGTGGATCTTGCCCTTGTAGTGCGTGGCCACCTGGGTGACGTGGTTGAGCATCGCCTGACGCAGCGCGGTGCCGCTGAGGTTCTGCACCCAGCCGGGCTGCTGCGAGTGCCAGGCCAGCGCGTGCCCGCGGATCCGCATCCCGTTGGCCTGCGCGTGGCTGACGATCCGGTCGGCGTTGGTGTAGTTGAACTGGTTCTGGGACGGCTCGGTGGCGTCCCACTTCATCTCGTTCTCGGGGGTGACCATGTTGAACTCGCGGTTCAAGATGCCGACGTACGTGCTGTCGGACAGCTTGTTCGCCGCTACCGCCGTGCCGAAGTAGCGGCCCGACTCCGCCGCCGAGGCGCCCAGGGTCGTGCCGGCGCTGGCGCTGGACGCGACCGCAACCGTCCCGGCGACCACCGCCGCACCGGCCACCGCCATCGCCAGGGCGGTACGCACGCGTGGCCGGGCCGTCGGGCTCCCGCTGCCGCGGGCTAGCACCTTGTCCATCAGGAAGCCTTTCCGTAGTGAGGGTGGATCAGGAAGGGGCTTCGACCGCTGCCCGCCACGGTGGTCGGCTCGTGCGCGGCTGCCCGGGGCCGCGCGTATCGGGATTGTCTCCCGTCCACCGTGAGCTGATCGAAGGCCATCTCTCCCGAAAAAGTACCGGGACTATATCGAATTCTCAACTGTCACCGCGTCGCGGTCACCCGCCCGGCAATGCCCACCGACAGGTGCGGTGGGGTGGGGGAGGCGACCGGCGCGCCGAACCGCCCAGTGCTCCAGGATCCGACGTGGCCTGGTGCGAAGCCGGTCGAGATGCCGCCGGCGGGAGCCCGGCCAGCGTGCCCGGAGCATCGTCGGCGGCGGCGCCGGCGCAACGGGCGGTTTTCCGGAACTTCCGGAAACGCGAGCGGGGCCGGTCTGCCACCCGGCCGGCGACGGGCGACGGCGGGGTCGGTCCGCTGACCGCCCCGCCGTCGGTCGGCGGCTACCGGCGCGGCCCCTGCACAGGGGCAGCAGGTAGGGCGGACCGGTGAAGACCAGTTGTCCTGATCGGTGTCAACCACGGTCCGCGTCGATCCGCCGACAGGGTCAGTGTTCGAGGTAGGTGGCGTGGTCGAAGTCGGCGTAGACGCCGTCGTTGCCGAGATCCTGCACCCACAGGCCGAGGAAGGCGCCGGTGAAACCCCACGCCGCCGGCTCGCCGTCGATGATCATCGCGGCGTGCTCGTCGGACAGGATCGTCGCGTCCAGCTGCACCGGCAGTTCCCGCCAGCCGGCGCCGAGTTGGTAGCCGAAGCGCACCACCGGCCCGTCGAACTCCGCCCGTAGGCCGACCCGGGTGGCATCGCCGACGTCGACGGTGAGATCCGGGTGGACGGTCCGCCGCCCCCGGTCGCAGCTGAGCAACTCCAGCACCGCCCGCCCGTCGTCGGCCCGGGTGAGGTAGAGGTAGTGCCAGTTCATGGTGTTGTAGTAGGCGGTGAGGCCGGCCAGGTGCCGGTGGTTGAGGGGGTCGAACTCGACCACGGTCTCCAGCATGCAGCGCGCCGCCCCGACCCGGCGGCCGACCAGGCTGGGCGTCTGCTTGCCGACCGGCGACTGTCCGCCGTAGATCCGCAGGTGTGACGGGCGCGCTCGCAGGTCGACCCAGTCGGGTTCCGCCGGCCGGCGCAGGGTCGACCAGCACGCGGCCAGCTGGGGGCCGTCGAAGTGGTCGGTCGCCGGCTCGTCCGGCCACGGGTGTGCGGGCAGATCCGGCGCGGGGATGGCGTCGGCCGGCACCCCGCCGGGGATCCGGGGCCACTCGCCGGTGGGCCAGTCGACCTTCTGGATCGCGGTTTCCCGGCCGAGCACACAGTTGCCCAGCGGCGTGTAGGGGCGCCCGACCAGGTGGGCCAGGTACCACTCACCGTGCTGGGTCTCCACCAGGCTGCCGTGGCCGGCCTTCTGCAGCCGCAGATCGGGGCGGCCCGCGGAGGTGAGCAGCGGACCGTTCGGATCGGCCAGGTAGGGGCCGTGCAGATGCCGGGACCGGGCGACCGTGACCTGGTGCTCCCAGCTGGTGCCGCCCTCGGCGGTGACCAGCCAGTACCAGCCGTCCCGCTGGTGGATGTGCGGTCCCTCGGTCAGGCCGGCCGCGGTGCCGCGGAAGATGATCCGGGGTTCGCCCACCAGCCGGCGTCGTTCGCGGTCGTAGCGTTGGATCTCGATGCCGCCGAAGCGGTCGCGCCCCGGCCGCCAGTCCGCGCTCATGCTCAACAGCCAGCTGCTGCCGTCGGAGTCGTGGAACATCGCGGCATCGAAGCCGTGCGCGTGCAGTTTCACCGGGTCCGACCACGGCCCGCTGATGTCCGGGGCGGTGACCAGGTAGTTCTGCGGATCCCAGTAGCCGTTGGCGAAGCTGGCGACGTCGCTGTAGACCAGGTGGAACAGGCCGTCGTGGTACGTCAGATCGGGTGCCCACACGCCGTTGGAGTCCCCGCTGCCGCGCAGGTCCAGCAGGCGACGGTCGGTGATGATGCCGCCCAGCGCCCGCCAGTGGACCAGGTCCCGGGAGTGGTGGACGCGGACGCCCGGATACCACTCGAAGGTGGAAGTGGCCAGGTAGTAGTCGTCACCGACGCGCAGGATCGAGGGGTCCGGGTGGAAGCCGGTGAGGACGGGGTTTCGGATCGACCGGGCGGTGGTGGCCACGTCTGCGGTCTCGGTCGACATGTACGGCTCCTTTGGTCGAGTCCTCCGAGTAGCTTCCGGAAAGGATGGCCGGAAGTTTCAGAAATCCCGCTCACCGTATCGGTTCGAGTCGAGATGCGACAGAGCCTTGACCCGGGACGTGTCGCGTCATAACGTGCCCGCAATCACTCAGAAATACCGGCACCCGACCGAAAGTTCCGGGGCGTTGCTTCCGCCCCACCGCTGCGCCCGCCGGGCCGGGGGCGCTCCCGTCGTGGGATCGAGCGATGACGAAAGGGCGACCCGTGGCCTCGGAGGATTCCCGGAAAGTCACCATCGCGACGATCGCGCGCCTGGCCGGCGTCTCGGTGCCCACGGTCTCGCGGGTCATCAACGGCCGCTCCGACGTCTCGCCGCAGACCCGGGAACGGGTCGAGGAACTGCTCACCCGGCACGGCTACCGCCGCCGCCCGCCGAGCATGCGGGCCAGCTCCGGCCTGATCGACCTGGTCTTCAACGACCTGGACAGCCCCTGGGCGGTCGAGATCATCCGAGGGGTCGAGGACGTCGCGCACGCGGCCGGCATCGGCACCGTGGTGTCCGCGATCCACCGGCGCAGCTCGTCGGCCAAGCAGTGGCTGGACAACATGCGCACCCGCTCGACGGAGGGGGTCATCTTCGTGACCTCCACCCTGGAGCCGCCGCTGCAGGCCGAGCTGCGCCGCCTCAACATCCCCGTCGTCATCGTCGACCCCGCCGGGGTGCCCCCGCAGGAGGCGCCCACGATCGGCGCGACCAACTGGGTGGGCAGTCTGCGCGCCACCGAGTACCTGCTCGGTCTCGGCCACCGGCGGATCGGCTTCATCACCGGGCCCCCGCAGCTGATGTGCAGTCGTGCGCGCCTCGACGGCTACCGGGCGGCGTTGGAGACCGCCGGCCTCAACGTCGACGACAAGCTGATCCACCAGGGCAACTTCTATCACGAGGGTGGTTTCGCCGGTGCCAACCATCTGCTGCGGCTGCCCGACCCGCCCACCGCCATCTTCGCCTCCAGCGACCAGATGGCCCTCGGCGTCTACGAGGCCGTACGGCAACGTGGCCTGCGGGTGCCCGACGACATCAGCGTCGTCGGCTTCGACGACCTGCCGGAGGTCCGCTGGTGCTCCCCGCCGTTGACCACCGTCCGGCAGCCCCTGGCCGAGATGGGCCTGCTCGCCGCCCGTACGGTGCTGCGGCTGGCGCAGGGCGAGCGGATCGAGAGCCCGCGGGTGGAGCTGGCCACCGAGCTCGTCGTCCGGGACAGCGCCGCCCCGCTGGCCGCCTGAGCCATGCGGCGGCGAGGATTGGTCCGGTCAGCGATGAGGGCGGCAGGACGCGCGGATGACCAGCTCGGTGGGCAGCCGGATGTGGGTGTCGCGTTCGACGCCGCCGATCAGGTCGACGAGCAGACGCAGCGCCTCGGCGCCCATCCGCTGCAGCGGTTGCCTGATCGTCGTGAGCGGCGGGTTGACCAGCGCCGACTCCGGAACGTTGTCGAAGCCGATCACGGACAGGTCGTCGGGCACCGTCAGGCCCATGCTCCGGGCGGTGTCCATCGTGGAGATTGCCGACAGGTCGTTGCCCGCGAAGATCGCGGTCGGCCGGTCGGGGAGCGCGAGCAGCTCCGCGGCGGTGCCGGCGGCGCTCTCGATCCGGAACCCGCCGACGCGTACGAGCCGCTCGTCCACGGGCACGCCGGCGTCGGCCATGGCCTTGCGGAAGCCGGCCTCGCGCAGGCGTGCCGACTCGAGGTCGGGGCGGCCGCTGATGTGCCCGATGCGGCGGTGGCCGAGACCGAGCAGGTAGTTGGTCGCGAGCACGGCGCCGGCGAAGTTGTCGGAGTCGACGGTGGGCAGGCCGGACGGGCCGGTGTGGGGGTCGACGGCCACCACGTGGAAGCCGTGCTTGGTCTCGACCACGGTCGGCGTGACGATCACGGCCCCGTCGATGAGCGTGCCCGACAGGCGGGCCAGTGACCGCCGTTCCCAGCCGATGGCCGCCCCCTCGCCGTCGCCGTTGGAGTAGGCCAGCAGCTGGTATCCGCTGCCGGCGATCTCCCGGGACGCCCCCTTGAGCAGCTCGGTCGAGAACGGCTCGAACTCGGCGACGAGGATGCCCAGCACGTTCGTGCGGTGACTGCGCAGGCTCTGCGCGCCCAGGCTGGCCTCGTAACCGAGCTCGCGGATGACCTGCTGGACGCGCGCCGCGGTCGCCTGCGCGACGCCGTATCGCCCGTTGACAACCTTGGACACGGTTGCCACGGAGACGCCGGCGGTTCGCGCCACGTCCGACATCTTCACGCGCTGGGAGAACACCACGCCGACGATGATAGAGGCCCCCGATCCGCCCGCCACGGGCCGAGTCGAAAACGTTATCGATACCGATTGACATAGAACTACACGGCTGTAAAACTCCCCGTCAGGCCGAGTACCGCGACTGCTAGTCGAGGAGATATCAATGGCGATGAAGCGCCGCACCGGCGCCGTTCTAGCGCTGATCGCGACCAGCGCGCTCCTTGCCGCCGGCTGTAACGGCGGCGACAAGGAAGAGGCGCCCGACGCGAGCGAGCTCTACAAGAACCCGGTGACCCTGACCTGGTGGCACAACGCCCCCCAGGACGGGCCCGGCAAGACCCTCTGGGAGAAGGTTGCCAAGGACTTCTCCGCGCTCCACCCGACCGTCAAGATCGAGATTGAGGCGATCGAGACCAACCAGCTGCAGCGCACCCGCATCCCCGCCGCGCTGCTGAGCAACGACCCGCCGGACATCTTCATGTCCTGGGGTGGTGGCGAGCTGCGTGAGCAGGTCGAGGCCGGCTACCTCAAGGACATCACCGACCAGGTCAAGACCGAGGCTTCCAACATCGGCAGCGCGACCGAGATCTGGCAGGTGGACGGCAAGCAGTACGGCCTGCCGTTCCGGATGGGCATCGAGGGCATCTGGTACAACAAGGACATGTTCGCCCAGGCGGGCATCACTGCTCCGCCGGCCACGTTCGAAGAGCTCAACGCCGCGGTCACCAAGCTCAAGGCCATCAACGTCACCCCGATCGCCGTGGGCGCCGGTGACAAGTGGCCCGCCGCGCACTGGTGGTACAACTTCGCCCTGCGCGACTGCTCGGTCGACACGCTGAAGAAGGCGTCCACCGACAAGGTCTTCGACGATCCGTGTTTCGTGAAGGCCGGTGAGGACCTGAAGGCCTTCATCGACACCAAGCCGTTCCAGAACAACTTCATCGCCACGCCGGGCCAGAACGACCCGACCAGCGCCAACGGTCTGCTCGCCAACGGCAAGGCCGCGATGGAGCTGATGGGTGACTGGAACCGGGGCACGCTGGACAACGTCGCCACGGACAAGGCCAAGCTCGCCAAGTTCCTCGGCTGGTTCCCCGTGCCGGCGATCTCCGGTTCCGCCGGTGACCCCAAGGCCGCCCTCGGCGGTGGCGACGGGTTCGCCTGCTCCAAGAACGCCCCGGCCGAGTGCGTCGAGTTCCTCAAGTACATCGTGAGCCCCGAGGTGCAGAAGGAATACGCCGCGACCGGTCAGGGCCTGCCCGTGACCAAGGGTGCGGAGGACGCCGTCCAGGACCCCGCCCTGAAGTCCATCCTGCAGGCCACGTCCGGGGCGAGCTACGTCCAGCTCTGGCTGGACACGGCCTACGGCAGCACCGTCGGCACCGCGATGAACGACGGAATCGTCGGCATCTTCTCCGGTAAGGGGACGCCGGAGCAGGTTGTCTCGGGGATGAAGGCAGCCGCAAGCAAGTGACCTCCACCGACCAAACCCGGTTCCCCGCCGGCGGCGTTTCCGCGCCGCTGGCGGGTCACCGGCCCGCCGGGCGCCTGTCCTCCCGCCGGGCCGAGACCCGCCGTAAGTGGTACGAGATCATCGGGCTCACGACGCCGGCGCTCGTGGTCTACGTGATGTTCGTGCTTGTGCCGATGGGCTTCGCCGTCTACTACAGCCTGTACCGGTGGCGTGGGGTCGGGCCCCCCACCGAGTACGTCGGCTTCAAGAACTACATGCTCGCCTTCCAGGACCCGATCTTCCTCGACGCGTTGCGCAACAACGCCATCATCGTGTTCGGGTCGCTGCTGATCCAGGGCCCCGTCGCACTGGGCATCGCCCTGCTGCTCAACCGTCGCTTCCGCGGGCGCGCGGTGTTCCGCCTGCTGGTGTTCGTGCCCTACGTGCTCGCCGAGGTCACCGTCGGCATCATGTGGAAGCTGATCCTGGCCGAGGACGGCACGGTCGACACGCTGCTGCGGTCCCTGGGACTGGGCAGCCTGGTGCAGGCGTGGCTCGCCGACCTCGACGTCGTCATCTGGACGTTGCTGTTCGTCCTCACCTGGAAGTACGTCGGCTTCGCGATCATCCTCCTGCTCGCCGGCCTGTCGAACGTGCCGCACGAGTTGACCGAGGCCGCCGCGATCGACGGTGCGAGCTGGTGGCAGACCCAGCGCCACGTCACGCTCCCGCTGCTGGGGCCGACGATCCGGATCTGGATGTTCCTGTCGATGATCGGTTCGTTGCAGGTCTTCGACGTGATCTGGGTGACCTCGGTGCCCGCGGTACGGTCGCTCGGGGCCTCCGGAACGATGGCGACGTACATGGTGGACAACGGGTTCTTCGCCCGGCTCTGGGGCTACGGCAACGCGGTGGCCGTGATCCTCTTCGTCATCTCGTTCGTCGCGGCGCTGCTGTTCCAGCGCTTCATCCTCCGTCGGGACATCGAGGGCGCCATCACCAGAAGGGCGAACTGACTGTGGCCACGAACCCCGTTCATTCCTCGTCCGCCGAGCGCCGGCCGGTGTCGTGGGGCACGCCGCTCACGTACGCGCTGGCGCTCGCGGTCGCGGCGGTGTCGATCACCCCGATCCTCTACGTGATCGTCGGCGGTTTCCGCACCACCCCGCAGATCGTCGCCGACCCGGCCGGCCTGCCCGACCCGTGGGTCTTCGACAACTACACCCGGGTGCTGACGCAGAGCAAATTCTGGCAGCAGGCGCTCAACAGCGGGGTGATCGCCCTCGGCACCACGCTCGGCGTCGTGGTGCTCGGCATGGCCGCCGCATTCGTGCTGGCCCGGTACACGTTCCGGGGGCGGGAGGGGCTCTACACCTTCTTCACGCTCGGCCTTCTCTTCCCGGCCGGGGCGGCGATCCTGCCGCTCTACCTGATGCTGCGGGACCTGAGCCTGATCAACTCCTACTACGCGGTGATCCTCCCGCAGGTCGCCTTCCAGCTGCCGCTGACGATCGTGATCCTGCGGCCCTTCCTGTCCGCCATCCCCCGGGAGTTGGAGGACGCCGCCGCGATCGACGGCGCGAGCCGGCTCGGCTTCCTCTGGCGCATCGCGCTGCCGCTCTCGCGACCCGCGCTCGTCACCGTCGGCGTGCTCGCGTTCGTGGCAAGCTGGAACGCGTTCCTCCTGCCCCTGCTCGTCCTCGGCGATGTCAGCCTGCACACCCTGCCACTCGGGGTGCAGAACTTCTCGAGCCAGTTCTCCACCGACACCGCGGGCGTCCTGGCCTTCACGTCGCTGGCGATGCTGCCGGCACTGCTCTTCTTCACGCTCGCGGAGAAGCAGATCGTCGGTGGCCTGCAGGGCGCGGTCAAGGGCTGAGCGACAGCAGCACCAGTACAACCCAAAGGAAAGGCACAGCATGACTGAGGTCCACGGTCCGGCCCAGGCGGGTCCGGACCACGACCGGCCGGGCGGGCAGGACGGCGAGGCTCGCGTACGTGAGCTGCTCGCCCGGATGACGATCGAGGAAAAGGTCGCGCAGCTCGTCGGATTCTGGGAGAAGGAGGACGGTGAGGCCGTCGCGCCCCTGCAGGGCGAGTTCGGCGACAGCGCCAAGCTCGAGGAATTCTCCCGGCACGGGCTCGGGCACCTCACCCGGGCCTACGGCACGCGTCCCGTCGAGGCCACGGCGCGCGCGTCGTGGCTGTGGAAGTTCCAGTCGGACCTGGTGACGGGCACCAGGCTCGGCATACCCGCGATCGTCCACGAGGAGTGCCTGACCGGGCTCTCGGCGTGGAAGGCGGCCACCTTCCCCACCCCGCTGGCCTGGGGCGCCGCGTTCGATCCCGAACTCGTCGCCGAGATGGGCGCGGCGATCGGGGCGTCGATGCGGGAGCTGGGCATCCACCAGGGGCTCGCCCCGGTGCTCGACGTGATCCGTGACCCGCGCTGGGGTCGGGTCGACGAGTGCATCTCCGAGGACCCCTACCTGGTCGGGACGGTTGGCACGTCGTACGTGCGTGGCCTGCAGTCCCAGGGGGTGCACGCCACGCTGAAGCACTTCGCCGGCTACTCCGCCTCACGCGCCGGGCGTAACTTCGCCCCGGTGCACGCCGGCCCGCGGGAACTCGCCGACGTGCTGTTCCTCCCGTTCGAGATGGCGATCCTCGACGGCAACGTGCGCTCCATCATGCACTCCTACGCCGAGATCGACGGCGTGCCCGTCGCCGCCGATCCCACGATGCTGACCGGCGTGCTGCGGGATCGGTGGGGTTTCGACGGCACCGTGGTCGCCGACTACTTCGGGGTGGCGTTCCTGAACCTGCTGCACCATGTGGCGGGCGACCACGCGGAGGCGGCCGTACAGGCGTTGACCGCCGGTGTCGACATCGAGCTGCCGACCGGCGACGCCTACCTGACCCTGCGGGAGTCGGTGCGGTCCGGCAAGCTCGACGAGGCGCTCATCGACCGGGCCGTGCTGCGGGTCCTGCGCCAGAAGCTGGAGCTCGGGCTGCTCGACGCCACCTTCACCGACGAGCCGCCCCAGGCGGTCGACCTCGACTCGCCCGAGCACCGGGCGATCGCCCGCCGCCTCGCGGAGAAGTCGATCGTCCTGGTCTCCAACCGGGACGTGCTTCCGCTGCCCGCCGGCCGGCGGGTGGCGGTCATCGGCCCGAACGCCGACCGGCAGGGCGCACTCTTCGGGTGCTACTCCTTCCTCAACCACGTGCTCGTCCAACACCCCGATGTGGAGACCGGGATCGAGGTGCCGACGGTTCTCGACGCTACGCGCGCCGAGTTCGGTGCCGATCACGTCACCTGGGCGCGTGGCTGCGACGTGGACAGCGCCGACCGGTCCGGCTTCGACGAGGCCGTCGCCACCGCATCCGCCGCCGAGGTCGCCGTACTGGTCGTCGGCGACCACGCCGGCCTCTTCGGGCGCGGCACGGTCGGCGAGGGCTGCGACCGCGACGACCTGGAACTGCCCGGGGTCCAGCGCGAACTCGTCGAGGCGGTACTGGCGACGGGTACGCCGGTCGTCCTCGTGCTGCTCACCGGCCGGCCGTACGCGGTCGACTGGGCGCTGGCGCGGTGCGCGGCCGTGGTGCAGGCGTTCTTCCCCGGGGAGGAGGGCGCCGGGGCGATCGCGGGCGTGCTCTCCGGGCGGGTCAACCCGTCGGGCAAGCTGCCGATCAGCATGCCCGCTTCCGCGGGGGCGCAGCCGTACTCGTACCTGCATCCCACGCTCGGTGAGGGAAGCGAGGTGACCAACCTGCCGGCGACGCCCGCGGCGCCGTTCGGTCACGGCCTGTCCTACACCACGTTCGAGCACGCCGACCTGACCGTGCCCGCCACGGTGCCGACCGACGGGGCGCTGCCGGTGACCGTACGCGTGACGAACACCGGCGCGGTCGCCGGCGACGACGTGGTCCAGCTCTACGGCCGGGACCTGGTGGCCTCGGTGACCCGACCGGTGGCGCAGTTGCTCGGATACCGGCGGGTCCACCTGGAGCCGGGCCAGTCCGTCACCGTCGAGCTGACGGTGCCCACCACCCGCCTGGCCTTCTCCGACCGCACGCTCACCCGGGTCGTGGAGCCCGGTGACGTCGAGCTCTGGGTCGGTACGAGCACGGAGCGGGACACCCAGGCGTCGACCACGCTGGTCGGTGACACCGTGCCGGTCACCAACGCCTCCGCGCGCTGGACGACCTCCGCGATCAGCTGAGCGTAAGACCGAGAAAGGTCCGCCGGCCGTCCCCAGAGGACGGGCGGCGGACCTTTCCGTCAGGTCGCGAAGCCGGCTCAGTGAATCCGGCGGCCGTGCGCGTCCGGCACTCCCGACTTGCGGAAGAAGTACGTGTTGATCTGGTCCCGCCACTCCGTGGCGCACCGTACCTGCTCGTCGAGGCGCTCCCGCACCCGGGCGTGAACCCCCGGGTCGATCACACCGGCGAGCCGCTCCCACTGCTGTCGCATCGCCACCACCTGCTCCACCCCGGCGAAGTGGGTGTCGTAGATGTGCTGGATCACGGTCGACCCGCTGTGCAGCACGTGCCCGTACGGCACGTGGTGAAAGAACAGCAGCAACTCGTCCGGGCACGACTCGACCGACTCGTACACGTCCCGCCAGGGCGGCGGGAACTGGCCGGTGAACGCGGTGCCCGACGCCCGGGTCCGGTCGACACCCACCCCGTCCCGGTCGGCGAAGTGGTACGTGCCCCACCGGCTGTACTCGTACCCGTCCACGTCGGGCCCGTAGTGATCGCCGGGGTGGACCATGAATCCGACGCCCAGCGGCGCGGTGTACCGCTCGTAGGTCCGCCAGGAGTCGTCCATGATCGCCCGCAGCACCCGGCGCACCAGCCCGAGGCCGTTGGGCGCCGACGCCGCGAAGGTGAGCTCGATCCACTCGTCGAGCACCGCCGTCGGGGCCAGCCGCGGGTCCCAGGCCAGCCGGCCGAACGCGTACAGGTTCGCCTGCGCCAGCGGGTGCCCGGTCCAGAACGGATCGTCGCCCACGTTCGAGACCGCGACCAGTCCGCCACCATCCCCGGCTGCGCCGCGCTCCGCCGCGTCGCCCACCGAGGCGCCGGCCGCGACGGCGGCGACCGTCGGGCCGTCGTCGCCCCACGGCCCGAACCCGAGCACCTCGCTCCACCAGGGGGCCAGGTAGCAGATGTGGCGCTGCTGCCCGGTGTACTCCTGGGTCACCTGCAACTCCACCGCCAGCCGGGTGCCGGGCATGCCCGCGATTACCGGGGAGACCGGCTCCCGCGTCTGGAAGTCCATCGGGCCGTGCTTGACCTGCAGGATCACGTTGTCCCGGAACTGGCCGTCCAAGGGTACGAAGTGGTCGTGGGCGGCGCGGGCCCGGTCGGTCGACCGGTCGCGCCAGTCCTGCCGGTGGTTGTAGACGAAGGCGCGCCAGTGCACCACACCCCCGTACGGGGACAGCGCGTCGGCGAGGACGTTCGCGCCGTCGGCATGGCTGCGCCCGTACCCGAACGGGCCCGGCTGCCCTTCGGAATCCGCCTTCACCACGTAGCCGCCGAAGTCGGGGACGCTCTCGTACACCCGCTTGGTGGCGTCGGCCCACCACTCCCGTACCGCCTCGTCCAGCGGGTCCGCGCTCGACAGGCCGCCGAGCATGACCGGCGCGGCGAAGCTGACCGACAGGTGCACCCGGATCCCGTACGGCCGCAGGACGTCCGCGATCGCGGCGACGTCGCCGAGCCGGTCGGTCAGCAGCCGTGCCTCGGTGGCGTGGACGTTCACGTTGTTCACCGAGACCGCGTTGACGCCACAGGCCGCCAGCAGCCGTCCATAGGCCCCGACCCGGGTCAGGTCCTCCCGCCGCGCCCCGTCCTGCCAGAAGATCGATCCGCCCGCGTAGCCGCGCTCGACCTGCCCCATCACCGGGTGCACGTCGATGTTGTCCCAGTGGTTGAGCATGCGCAGCCGCATCGCCGGGCGGTGCAGCTCCATCGGGCGGGTGAGCCCGAACGCCGACTCGCCGAGCCGGACCAGGTGGAACAGGCCGTACAGCAGCCCGGCGGGCGCCTCGGCCAGCACCACCGTGACCTCGGTGTGCCGGGCCAGCAGGAAACCCTCCTCGCCGAGCGTGCCCGCCCCGTACCGCCGTCGGTACACGACGTCCACCGCCGCCGCGGCGATCGGCAGGAGACCGGCCGGGACCAGCGCGAGCACCAGGTCGTACGCCGTGCCGGCGGCTGACCGGTCGTCGGCCGGCCGCCTGTCCGGCCGGGGGTGCGGCCGGTCCGTGCTGCCGCCGTACCGGACGCAGGCACGGGCGATCTCGTCGCGCACCGTGTCGACGAGCGTGCCCTCGCCGCAGACCAGACTACGGCGCGAACCGAGGGCCCGGAACGCCTCCGGCGGCAGCCAGGCGGCATGGACGTCGTTCGGCGGTACGCTGTTCACGGGGCCTCCCGGGTCGAGTGCGTCGATCATTCGGACCTCAGCCGTCCTCGCGTACGACCATGACCCCCCGCGGGTCGAGCCGGACCGGTTGGCCGCCCTCGACCCGGTCGCCGGTCAGCAGGTCGACCCCGCCGGCGCACGCGGTAACCTCGACGGGCTCCGCGCGGTGGTTGAGCAGGAAGCGCAGTCGTACCCCGTCGGGCGCGACCCGGACGGCCGTCTCCAGGTCCGGCACGTCCGCGTAGGGGCCGGTCAGGTGATGCCGGTCGAGGACCTGCCGCATCACCCAGGAGACTCCCGGCTGATCCAGCCCGGCCGCCACGTACCAGGCGTCGCCGTCACCGGCCCGGTTGCGGGTGACGGCGGGGGTGCCGGCGTAGAAGTCGGCCTGGTACGTGCCGACCACCTCCGCGCCCTGGGGGATCACCAACTCGAACACCAGCCGGGAGGCCACCTCGACCTGGTCGGTGCCCGCCCGCAGCAGCACCGGGTTGACGAACTCCGGTCCGCGGGCGTCCCACTCGTCGACGCGTACGCCCATCAGCTCTCCGAGCGGGCCGGGTACGTCCATCAGGAAGGCGTTGTCGTTCTCGTCCACCCGCCCGGAGAGGAAGGTGGCCACCACCGACCCGCCCCGGGCGGTCACCTCCGCCAGCCGGCCCGGCAGGTCACCCTTGAGCATGTGCAGCGCCGGCGCGACGACCACGTCGTAGCGGGACAGGTCCGCGGTCACCGCGACGACGTCGACGTCGACCCCCGCGTCCCAGAGCGCCCGGTGGTAGGCCAGGACGACCTGCTGGTAGCGGACCAGGCGGGACGGGCCGTCGGAGATCTCCAGCGCCCACCAGCTGTCCCAGTCGAACAGCAACGCCACCCGCGCCGGGGTCCGCGCGCCCAGCGTCGCCGCGCCGAGCCGGTCGAACTCCGCGCCGAGCTGCGCGACCTCCCGGAAGACCCGGGTGTCGGCCCGGCCGGCGTGGCCGATGACCGCGCCGTGGTATTTCTCGCTGGCCCCACGGGACGCCCGCAGCTGGAAGAACAGCACCGCGTCGGCGCCGTGCGCCACCGCCTGCCAGCTCCACAACCGCATCACCCCGGGCCGTTTCAGCGGGTTGACGTCCCGGCACGCGGTGTGGCTCGGGGTCTGCTCCATCAACCAGAACGGCTGGCCGTCCTTGAGGCCCCGCATCAGGTCGTGGCTCAGCGCCATCCATGACGGGGAGCTGTCGTCCGGGGGGTAGTTGTCCCACGAGGCGAAGTCGAGGTGGGGAGCCCAGCGATGGTAGTCGATCGGACGGTACATGCCCATGAAGTTGGTCGTCACCGGCACGTCCGGGCTGGACTCGCGGATCGCCGCCTTCTCGTCCAGGAAGTTGGCCAGCATCGCGTCGGACGAGAAGCGAAGGTAGTCGAGGGTGATGCCCTGGAAGGCGGTGTGCTCGGGGCCGCGCCAGTGTTCGGTCAGGGCCGACGGCGGCTCGATCTGGTCCCAGTCGGTGAAGGTGTGCGACCAGAAGGTGGTGTACCAGGCCGCGTTCAGCGCGTCCAGGCTGCCGTAGCGACGGCGCAGCCAGTCCCGGAAGCCGGCGGCGCACAGCTCGCAGTAGCAGGTGCCGCCGTACTCGTTGCCGACGTGCCATGCCACGATCGACGGGTTGGCCGCGTACCGGGCGGCGACGCGGCGGGCCAGCTCGGTGGAGAGCCGGCGGAAGACCGGGGAACTGGGGCAGGAGTTGTGCCGCTGCCCGTACCGGTGCCGGCGGCCCTCGAAGTCGACCCGGGTCACCTCCGGGTGGCGGCGGGCCAGCCACGGCGGGTGGGCCGCCGTACCGGTCGCCAGGCAGATCCGGCGGCCCTCGGTGGTGGCCCGCTCGACGATCCGGTCCAGCAGTGAGAAGTCGTAGACGTCCGGGGCCGGCTGGGTCAGCGCCCAGTCGAAGACGCCGAGGGTGACGGTGTCGATCCGGGCGAGATCGAAGAGCTGGTAGTCCTGGTTCCACACCGGTACGGGCCACTGCTCGGGGTTGTAGTCGCCCCCGAAGGGCACCTTGTCCGTGACCGGCAGACGCTCGCTCACGCGGTGAAGTCCTTGCGGATGCCGATGATCATCGGGCGGCTGGCGGTCAGCAGGGCCAGCACCAGCACCGCGCCCAACAACGCGACCACCGCCTCCGAGGTGAGCACGGTCAGGGCGGCGACCGCGACCAGCAGGCCGGCGTTGCCGAGGGTGACCGAGGGGGTGCGGACGAGGAAGTACCGGGCCAGCCGCAGCACGTCCCGGAACCGGAAGGCGAACAGCGAGGCGATCACCAGCGCGTTGACACCGATCAGGGTCACGCCGGCCCCGACCAGCACGAGGGGCACCGCCCACCAGCCGGGGACGCCCGCGGCCGGCAGGTGGGTGAGGTTCACCGCGATGACGGCCAGCCACAGCAACAGCGGGACCCAGATCCGCAGGACGTCGGTGAGGTTGGACCGGTAGCCGCGCCAGAAGGCGCGCGCGGGGTGCAGCTCCGTCAGGTCGGGGCGCTGGTGGTGCAGCGCGTACAGGGCGGCGCCCACGGCCGGGCCGAGCGGCAGCGCGCAGGCCGCGACCAGCGGGAGGTTGCTGACGTCCCGCTCCAGCAGCATGAGCGCGACCAGGCCCGGCGCGGTGGTGACCAGGAACAGCACCTCGACCACCAGCACGGTGTAGATCCGCGAAGCGGCGCGGGACAGCGGCCCGTCGCCGAACTGGCGCCGCGCGCCGAGGACGTCGCTCACGCCGCCCGCTCCCCGGGGGTACGCCCGAGCAGCCGGTCGTCGTCCCACCACGGCGGGGTCTCGTCGGCCACCGCGGTCAGCTCGACCAGGGTCACCTCGTGCCGGGACAGGTGCAGGTCCAGCTCGATCCGGCCGCCCTCGATCGGCAGTCGGGCGTGCCGCCGGGCCGGCTCGGCGGTCTCCCGCAGGTTGTCCAGTTGGCCGGCGGTGGGGGAGGCGGGACGGCCCATCTCGCACCACGCCGTCCAGGCGTTGCCCTCCTCCTCGTTCACCGACGAGCGCAGCAGGAACGCGGCCCCCGCCGCGGCCGTGCCCACGGGCAGCGACAGGCGCACCGTGTGTCGCTCCTGGCCCGGGGTGTCCCCGGTGGCGTCCACCGGCGCCCAGGCCAGCACGGCGACCCGGCCGGTGGCGTCCCGGGTGACCAGGTGGTCGGCGCCGCGGGCGAGGACCTCGTCCCCGAGGCGGGCCATGAACGCGTACAGGTGGTAGGTGGGCTTCTTGATCTGGCGGTGGGTGAGCAGGCCGAACCCGCCGTGGAACAGCGAGGTCGGCACCCCCTCCTCCTCGAACATGTCGCTGAAGGTCCAGTAGGAGAAGGAGTCGACCAGGTCGCCGCCGGCGGCCACCACCGGGGCGAGGTACGCGGCGTTGAAAGCGGTGTCGTGGACCCGGTTGTCGGGCCGGTAGGAGGAGTTGAATTCGGTGATGTGCACCGGCAGCTCCGCCAGTGCGCTGCCCCGCAGGTGCCGTCGCGGGCTGGCGAACTGGTCCAGCAGGCTGGACGCGGGCACGAGGGTCTGGTGGGTGCCGAACGGCACGTGCTGGGCGGGCCCGGAGGTGTACGCGTGCCGGCTGACGAAGTCGACCGGCACCGAGCGGGCGGTGACGAACTCGGCGAACGGCATCAGCCACTCGTCCGAGCCGGGGGAGATGGCCGGCCCGCCGACCTGGAGCGCGGCGTCCACCTCCTTGACCGCGTGCGCGGTCACCTCGTAGAGCCGGTGGTAGGCGTCCTGGTCGGCGTTCTGCCAGAAATGCGTGAGGTTGGGCTCGTTCCACACCTCGATCGGCCAGGTGCGTACCTCGTCGAGCCCGTAGCGGTCGACGAAGTGGCGCAGGGTGGCCCGGACCAGGTCCGCCCACTCCGTCCAGGACTTCGGCGGGGTGACGTTGCCGCGCCACCAGAAGACGGTCTGGTCACCGGAGGCGAGAGCGGCGGGCATGAAGCCCAGCTCCAGGAAGGGCCGGACGCCGAGCGCGAGGTAGGCGTCGATCACCTGGTCGACGTACGTGAACGCGTGGCGCACCCGGCATGACCCCTGGTATTCGTAGGGCCGGTAGACGCCGGTGCCGTCGCTGAACAGCCCGTGCCCGCGGATGTGCCGGAAGCCGATGTCCCGCTGGACGAGGGCCAGCGACTCCTGGTAGTCACGCCGGAGCCCCAGCTCGAACCGACCGGTGCCGACGCAGGCCCGCCACGCGTCGGTGAGCCGGCCCGTGGCCCGCTCCGGTACGACGATCCGCATCTCGTTCCTCTCCTCCGCACGGGCCGGCGTCGGCCGGTCTCACCACCGCGGTCGGGCCCGGCGTCGGGCCCGACCGCGGACGGGGTCAGCTGTGCTTCTTCTGGTACCGCTCGTACGACTTGTTGACCAGGTCCATGTAGGAGCCCATGTTCTTGCCGTTCAGCTCGTTGACGTAGGCGTCCCACTCGGTGAGCGGACGCTGGCCCAGGACGAACTTCAGCGTGTTCTGGTAGACGTAGTCCTTCAGCCCCGTCTCCCAGAGGGTCACCTGCTCGCGTTCCTCGTCGGTGAGCGGGTGCGGCGGCGCCACGGCGACGGGCGGGCGCTCGCTGACGATCTTCTGGAACTCCTTCTCCTCCTCGGAGAAGAAGGACTGGACCAGCTCCAGGCGGCCACCGTAGGCGAAGATGCCGTTGTAGAAGCCGAAGTCCTTCTGCAGGTGCTTGGTGCCCTTGGGGTTGAGCCCGAGGACGTCAACGTCGGCGGTGAGGGTGCGCTTGCCGGAGGCGTCCTTGGTGTAGGTGGTGCCCTCGACACCCCACTTGGCGAACTCCTGGCCGGCGTCGGAATACCAGAGCCAGTCGATGAACTGCATCATGGCGACGAAGTTCTTGCTGTCCCGGGCCTTCGAGGAGATCATGATGCCGTTCTCGAGCCGGCTCGCCGCGTTGATCGGCCCGGCCGGACCGATCGGGAACGGAATCTTGGCGATCCGGGCGTTCGGCAGGCTCTTCGCCATGTCGGGGCGGTAGTCGTTGACGATGCTCTGCGCGTTGGTGCTGATGACGAACGACTTGCCGCTGGCGAGCTTCTGGCGGGCCTGGTCGTCGGTCTGGGTGAAGGTCTCCGGGTCCAGCAGCTTCTCGTCGACCAGCTTGTGCAGGAATTCCAGCATCGCCTTGTACTTGTCGGACGCGCCGGTGTAGACGAACTTCTTGGCCTCCGCGTCCCAGCTGGGGTGCTGGTAGGCCCAGCCGGCTCCGGCGAGGCCGTACGAGACGGCGAGCATGTTCAGCAGGTTGCCGGCGGGGTTGGGCTTGCCGAACCGGTCCGAGAACGGGTAGACGTCCGGGTACGCGGCCTTCATCGCCTTGAGCATGTTGTAGACGTCGTCCCAGGTCTGCGGTACCGGGATCTTGAGCTGCTCGAGGATGTCCATCCGGACCGCGAGGGTGTAGTCCTGCCAGGGCTTCTCGTGCAGGCCGGGAAGCAGATAGAACTTGCCGTCCTCCTGCCGCAGCGAGTCGATCTCCGGCTGGAGGCTCCACTTCTCGATCTTGTCCGTGAAGTTGGGCATCAGGTCGAGGTAGTCGCTGACCGGCAGGATCGCGCCGGAGGAGACGTACGCGTCCTCCTGCGGGTGGTACGTCTTCGGGATGATGAACGGCGCGTCACCGGCACCGATCAGGACGCTGCGCTTCTGCTCGTAGTCGCTCAGCGGCACGGCGACCGGCTCGATCTTGACCCCGGTCCGCTTGGACAGTTCCGACCAGAACAGCCAGTCGTCCTTCAGCGGGTAGTTCGGGTGGTTGTTGTAGAGCATCGAGAAGGACACCGCCGTGGTGGCCTTGAACTGGTCGCCGATGCCGTACTTGTCCATGGCGCCTTCGCGGTTGTCGGCGAGGTCCTTCTTGTCGTCGTCGCCGTCGCCGCAGCCGGCCATCGAGATGACGGCGGCCGCGCCCGCCGCGAACAGCAGGTGACGCCGGGATAGCTGAACCATGGGGGACGTCCTTTCGGTGGGGGAGCGGTGCGGGTGGTCGCGCCGGTGGCTAGCCCTTGACCGCGCCGAGCATCACTCCGGAGACGAAGTAGCGCTGGATGAAGGGGTAGACCGCCAGGATGGGAAGGACCGTGAGCACGATGGTCACGGACTGGATGGTGGCGGCGGACTGCACGACGTCGCTGGCACTGCCGAGCCCGCCCCCGACCGAGGTCGCGTCGGTCGCGCCAGCGATGAGGTTGCGCAGGTAGACCGTCACCGGCCACAGGTCCATGCGGTCCATGTACAGGAACGCGGCGAACCAGGAGTTCCAGAAGGAGACGGCGTAGAAGAGGAACATGGTGGCGACCACCGCCTTGGACAGCGGCAGCACGATCCGCAGCAGGATGCCGTACGTGTTCAGCCCGTCGACGGCCGCGGCCTCCTCCAGCTCGACCGGCAGGCTCTCGAAGAACGCCTTCATCACCAGCAGGTTGAACACGCTGATGGCGTTGGGCAGCGCGATCGCCCACACGGTGTTCTTCAACCCGAGGCTGGTGACCAGGACGTAGTTGGGGATCAGCCCGCCGCTGAAGAACATGGTGAACACGGCGATCCCGACCAGCGCGCTCCGGCCCTTGAGCTGTTTCTTGGACAGCACGTAGGCGTAGCAGGTGGTCAGCACGAGTGCGACCGCGGTGGCGACCGCCGTGTAAACCACCGTGTTGCGATAGTTCGTCCAGAACATCGGGTCGGACATCACGGCCTTGTACGCGGCGACGTTGAACCCGCGCGGGATCAGGTTCACCTGCCCCGACACGATGTACGCGTTGTCGCTGAGCGAGCGCGCCACGATGTTGACGAACGGATACAGCGTCACCAGCACGACACCGGTCAGGACGATGGCGTTGACCACCCGGAAGATCTGGTAGCCCCGGCTGGTGCGGATGCCGGGCCGGCGGCTGGTGGGCGGGGCGGGTGTGGTCGTGTCGACGGTCACCACAGGCTCGTCCCTACTACGCGCTTGGAGATCGCGTTCGCCGACAGCACCAGCGTCAGCCCGATCACGGACTCGAACAGGCCGATCGCCGCCGCGTAGCTGAAGTTGTTGGAGACGATGCCGACCCGGAACAGGTAGGTGGAGATCACGTCGGCCGTCGGGTAGGTCAGCGGGTTGTACAGCAGCAGGATCTTCTCGAAGCCGACCGCCATGAACGTGCCGATGTTGAGGATCAGCAGCGTCACCATCGTCGGCCGGATCCCGGGCAGCGTCACGTGCCACGTCTGCCGCCACCGGTTGGCGCCGTCGATCCTGGCCGCCTCGTACAGGTTCTCGTCGACGGCGGTCAGTGCGGCGAGGTAGAGGATGGTGCCCCAGCCGACCGTTTGCCAGACCTCGGACGAGACGTAGATGGTCCGGAACCATCCGGCCTGCTGCAGGAACGGCACCGCCTCGCCGCCGAGGGCGCGGACGAGCTGGTTCACCGCCCCGTCGACGGAGAGTAACTGCATGACCATCGCCGCCACGATCACGATGGACAGAAAGTGCGGCAGGTAGGACACCGACTGGACGAACCGCTTGATCTTGCGGCTGCGCAGCTCGTTGAGGAGCAGCGCCAGCACGATCGGCAGCGGGAAGCAGAACACCAGGGTCAGCGCGCCGAAGATCAGCGTGTTGGTGAACACGTCCCAGAACGCCGGGTCGTTCAGGAACATGCGGACGTACCGCAGGCCCACCCAGTATTCGCCGAAGATGCTTCCCCCGGGCCGGAACCGCCGGAAGGCGATCACGTTGCCCAGCATCGGCAGGTAGCGGAAGATCAGGAAGAACAGCAGCGGCAGCACCGCCAGGGAGTAGAGCTGCCAGTCCCGCCGTAGCGCCCTACGCCAGGTACGTCGAGCGGCGCGCGGGCGACGCGTACCGCCGGCCGTGGGCCGGCTCTCCGGCCCCGTCACCGGGCTCACCGTGCCCGACGTGGTCATGGTCGGCGCGTTTCGGCCCGGCTGGTCCAGCGGCCGTCGTCGGGCAATCTGCTGTTCACGTGAACCCCCTCGACCGACCGGGGCAAAGCGTGCGCCGCCCGATCCGCACGGTGTCCGCCGCCGAAACTTTCGGCGGCACGACGGTACTTTTTCGGCAACCTAGGGGTGCCGGCGTGAATGTGTCAAGGGTCGACAAGTGAAGGTGCGACACGGTGCGGCGGCGGTCGCCACTGACGAAGATGAATTATGCTGTCGGCCGGAGTCGATCTCGTGTAGGCGCAGGTCCCGTGGTCGACGTGGTACGGTGCGGCGAAACTTTCGGGCGCTCTTGCGGGCATCGCGAAGCCGCCGGCGGGTGCGTTCCCGGCCCCGTCGCGACCTGAGCGGCGTCGGGCGGGGGTGCCCTGCCGTGACACCCACCCACCGCCCACCGCGCCGAACCCCGCGAGGAGCCATGCCCCTGTTCGACCTGCCCCTCGACCAGTTGCGCCGGTACGCGCCCGTGGTGGCCGAGCCGGCGGACTTCGACGAGTTCTGGCGTACGACCCTCGCGGAGGCCGCCACCCGGCCGGTCCTGCTCGACGCGCGGCCGGAGCCGACCGACCTGCGCCTGGTCGACTCCTGGGACGTGACCTTCTCCGGCTTCGGCGGCGATTCGGTCCGGGCCTGGTACACCCGTCCGGCCGGAGTGGACGAACCGTTGGCCACGGTGGTCGAGTTCACCGGTTACGGACGGGGACGCGGCCTGCCGCACGAGCGCCTGACCTGGCCAGTGGCCGGCTACGCGCACCTGCTGATGGACACCCGTGGGCAGGCCGGTCTGCACGGCGGCGGGGACACCCCAGACCCCGGGCAGGGGGTGGCCGGCGGTCCGTGGCCGGTGACCTGGGGCATCCTGACGCCCCACGACTACCACTACCGTCGGCTCATCACCGACGCCGTGCGGGCGGTCGAGGCGGTGCGCGCCCTGCCCGGCGTCGATCCCGCCCGGGTCGTCGTCGTCGGCAACAGCCAGGGTGGCGGGCTCGCTCTCGCCGTGGCGGGGCTGGTGCCCGACCTCGCCGCGGTCCTCGCCACGGCCCCGTTCCTCTGTCACATCCAGCGGGCCATCGAGATGACCGACGCCGCCCCGTACGGCGAGATCGCGCGCTACCTGGCGGTCAACCGGGAAGCGGAGGAGGCGGTCCGCCGGACCCTTTCCTATGTCGACGGTGTCACGTTCGCTCGTTGCGCCACCGCCCCGGCGCACTTCGGGATCGGCCTGCGCGACAACGTGTGCCCACCCAGCACCGGCTTCGCCGCGTACAACCAGTACGGCGCCGCCAACGGCCGCCCGGATCAGCCGGAGCGCGAACTGCACGTCTATCCGTTCAACCAGCACGAGGGCGGGGAGGCCGTGCACGTGCGGCGCCAGTTGCGGTGGCTCGCGTCGGTGCTGTGACCGCCCGCCCAGGTGATCCGCTCCCGGTGCGGCTAACGGGGTGTCCGGCCTTCGGTAGACCACGGCTCTGCCGCCTCGCGCGTTGCCTGTCGGCCGGGCCCTGGTCTCGAAATTCTCGGCAACACTGCCGGTCGCCGATGTGGCTGCCTCGCGCCGTCCGGCGTCCCCGCACGGTTCGCGTTTTCCGGTGGCGGCAGGCGGAACGCCCTCGCCCAGCGCCGCGACCGGCAGTCGGGCCGCGCGGCCGATCGCGGCGACCACTTGCGACTGCCAAGCGACCATCGGTGAGACGGTCGGAAGTTTCCGGAAGGGTGTTGACGGGCGCCGGTGCCTTGCTCGGACCCCCACCTGCACGGCCCGATAGCCGGCTGAGGCCCGGTGCGCGGGCGGTGAGCCGCCGCACCGGGCCTCAGAACAGCATCGGCGGCCCGACCGGCGTCGGCTCGGGCAGTGGCTCGACCTCGGGCAGGCGGGCCCGGACCTCGTCGTGGAACCGGCGGGCGAGGTCGGGCGCGTCGGCGTTGTCCGGGGTGTGTACGAAGACGGTCGGCGAACGGCCCTCGCGCAGCCAGCCGGTCACCACGTCGAGCCACGGTTGCCACCCCTCGACCGTCCGCTCGGGGTCGTCCCGGCCCAGGTACCGGACGATCGGCCGCTCCGTCAGCGCACGGGTGCGCAGCGGCGTACGCGGCTTCCTGGTCCACGCCTCCCGTTCCGCGTCGCTGGTGGGTGGGGTGCGGAAGAACGCGGTGGTGTCGAACGGGATCCACTCCGCGTCGACCCTGACGAGCGCCTCCTCCAGCGTCCGCGTGGCACCGGGATCGTCGAAGAACGCGGGGTGGCGGACCTCCACCGCGTACCGGTGGGCGGCGGGCAGCCCGCGCAGGAAGCGGGCGAGCGCGGGTACGTCGGTGGGGCCGAAAGAGCCTGGCAACTGGATCCAGAGTGCGTGCGCCCGTGGCCCGAGGGGCTCGACCGCGCTCAGGAAGGCCCGAAGCTCCTCGTCGGCGCCGGTGAGGCGGCGATCGTGCGTGACGACCTTCGGCAGCTTGAGCACGAACCGGAAACCTGGGCCGGTCTGCTGCGCCCACGACGTCACCGTCTCCCGGGCCGGGGTCGCGTAGAAGGTGGTGTTCCCCTCGACCGCGGTGCACCATTCGGCGTAGGCGCGCAGCCGCTCGTGGGCCGGCAGCGGATGCGCCAGAAAGCGGCCCTGCCAGGACCTGTGCGTCCACATCGCGCACCCGACGTGCAGGCGCATTCGAATCTCCCATCGTTCGACGACCCGGGCGGGTGGCCCGCGCCGCGGGTACGGTATCCGACCCGGCCGACGGCACCCCGACCTAGTGAAGCCTTCGCTTTTCTCGGCATCCTCGTGGGTTCGTGTCGGTGATGCGCCGCTGTCGTCACGTCGACCCGGGTTCCCGCGCCCGTCCGCCTGGCAGTAGTTGGCACGAGGGCTGGCCTGCTGTTTCTGCCGATGGGAACGCTTCCACCATTCTCCTCGGACGATGCGGTTGCGGACCGTCCTCCGGTACGGCGTGCCGTCGAGCCATATTTCATTCCGAATTCCCATAATTGCCGACCGCGTCGTGGTGCGGCCGGGAATGTGGCGGGGGTGGTCATTCTGCGGCGGTTCCGCACCCGGCGGTGGACCGCCTGGCGTACTACTTAGTGGAGCCTATCCGATGTTGGATAGGGGTCCGTCGAATGGCGAGTAGGGGTGCCCGTAGCAGTGCCTAGGGGTGGCGTGAAGCTGCTGTTCACAAGGGGTTTCACTGGCGTAGGACAGCAATAGTTGACATTGGACTGGTGGCGCTGCCATGCTGGCGTCGCGATCGAAAAGGTCATCAGCGGGGGTGAATGCAAATCGCGTCGCGGCCGTGTGCCGCGGTTTTTTGTGGCCTTGTCGGGTGGGTTTGTTGAGCACGTCTTCGCCCGCCCGGGCCCCCGCTGATCCGTGGAGCAGACGTCAGAAGGAACCGGATTGTGAGCATGTCGGTCCCAGGGCGAGACAATGCACATGAGAGCCAGGTTGGCCCGGTGGGGCGACTGGCCGGGTTCGCCGGCCGCTCCCGAAAGCCACGCACACTTGTAGACCAGTTTCGGGCTGTTCTCCTAGGCCGCCCGGAGGCATCGACGTATCGGTTCCTGGTCGACGGTGAGGATGACGAACTGGTCATCTCGAACGCCGACATGGACCGGCGGGCGCGGGCCATCGCGGCCACCCTGCGGGAGCGGGTGAACGAGGGCGACCGCGCGCTCATCGTGTGCCCCCCGGGCCTGGACTATCTCGCCTCCTTCCTGGGCTGCCTCTACGCCCGGGTGATCGCCGTACCGGTGTATCCCCCGAACCCGGTGCTGCTCAAGCGGACCCTGCCCCGGCTGGTCGGCGTGATCGAGGACGCGCGACCCGCCATCGTGCTGGCCCCCGCGGAGATCACCGCGATGGCCAGCGAGATCACCGCGCTGGCACCGGCTCTGGGCGCGCTGATCTGGGCGCCGGTCGACCGGATCGATTCGGCGGTCGCCGACCACTGGCGAGAGCCCGACCTCGACGGCGACGACATCGCCTTCCTCCAGTACACCTCCGGCTCCACCGGCCGGCCGAAGGGCGTGGTGCTCAGCCACCGCAACCTGCTGGCCAACCTCGAGGTGACCAATCAGCGCTTCGTCACCGACGTCGAGAACACCCGGATGGTCAGCTGGCTGCCGCCGTACCACGACATGGGGCTGATCGGCGCCATGCTGCAACCCCTCTACGCCGGATTCCCCGCGACGTTCATGTCCCCGACGTCGTTCCTCAAGCGGCCCCTGCGGTGGTTGCAGGCGATCTCGAAGTACGGCGGCACGCTCAGCGGCAGCCCCAACTTCGGCTACGAGCTCTGCGTGGCGAAGACGACCCCGGAGCAGCGGGCCGCGCTGGACCTGAGCAGCTGGCGGCTGGCGTTCAGCGGGGCCGAGCCGGTCCGGGCCGAGACCATCGACCGGTTCGCGGAGGCGTTCGCCCCCGCCGGGTTCCGGCGCAGCGCCTTCTACCCCTGCTACGGGCTGGCCGAGGCGACCCTCTTCGTCTCCGGCGGACTTGAGGGCGCCGAGCCCGACATCCGCCGCGTACGCGCCGCCGACCTCGCCGGCAACCGGGCGGTCGACGCCGGCCCCGACGACGAGAGCCGGACCCTGGTCAGCTGCGGACCGGTCGCCGCCGGCCACGAACTGGCCGTCGTCGACCCCGGAACCGGCGAGCAGCTCCCGGCCGGGCAGGTCGGCGAGATCTGGTTCGGCGGCCCGAGCGTCGCCCAGGGCTACTGGCGGCGCCCCGAGGAGAGCGAGCAGATCTTCCGGGCCCGGATCGCCGGCACCGGTGCCGGGCCGTTCCTCCGTACCGGCGACCTCGGCTTCGTCGACGAGCGCGGGGAACTCTTCGTGACCGGCCGGCACAAGGACCTGATCATCGTGGCCGGCAAGAACCACTACCCCAGCGACATCGAGTTCACCGTCGAGCAGAGCGACCCGAAGCTGCGGCCCGGCTGCGGGGTGGCCTGCTCCGTGGAGGTCGACGGCGAGGAGCAGCTCGTCGTCATCCAGGAGGTCGGCGGGAACCGGAGCCAGCTCGAAGCCGAGCGGGTGATCGCCGCGATCCGGGGCGCCGTCTCCCAGGAACACGGCCTCCAGGCGTACGACGTGGTCCTGATCAAGCAGGGGAGCATCCCGAAGACGTCCAGCGGCAAGCTCCAGCGGCACGCCGCCCGGCAGTCGTACCTCACGGGTCGCCTGGAGGTCCTGGCGAGCTGGAGCGCCGCCGCCCCGGAGCGCGTCACCACCGGCGCCGGCCCGGCGACCGCGGAGACCGCCGCCCCGCCGCCCCCCGTCCCGCCCGGTCGGGTCGAGGTCGAACAGCGTCTCATCGAGACGCTCGCCACCCGGCTGAAGGTCAGCCCGAAGGCGGTCGACCCGACCCGGCCGATCGCCACCTACGGCCTCCAGTCGGTCGAACTGGTCGGGCTGGTCGGCGAGCTGGAGGGTTGGCTCGGCCGGGAACTGTCCTCGACGCTGATCTGGGAGTACCCCACGATCGACGCGCTCGCCGGGTTCCTCAGCGCCCCGGCGTCCGTCGCCATCCCGGCCGCGACCACCACCGGCGGTGCCGGCGTGAGCGCGACCGCCGACCCCGGCACGGGCGCTCCGGCCGGCGCCGCCGCCGAGCCGGCCACCGCCGGCGGATCCGGCGCGGCACCGGCCACCGGCAACGGATCCGCCGCGGCATCGGCCACCACCGGGGGGCACGGCGCGGTCGACCCGGCCGGTGACGGGGGTACGGACGGCCAGCCCGAACCCGTCGCCATCATCGGCATCGGCTGCCGGTTCCCGGGTGGGGTGGACGGCCCGGAGAGCTTCTGGCGACTGCTGACCGAGGGCCGCGACGCGATCCGCGAGGTGCCCGCCGACCGGTGGGACGTCGAGGAACTGCACACCGACGACCCTGCGGTACCGGGACGCACCACCACCCGGTGGGGCGGCTTCCTGGACCGGATCGACCAGTTCGACCCGCACTTCTTCGGCATCTCCGCCCACGAGGCCGCCCGGATGGACCCGCAGCAACGGCTCCTCGCCGAGGTCACCTGGGAGGCGCTGGAGGACGCCGGCGTGGTCGCCGAGGAGCTTGCCGGCTCCGCCACCGGCGTGTTCATCGGGGTCGCGACCAACGACTACGGGCAGTTGACCTTCCAGGACCTGGACCGGGTGGACGCCTACACCGGCACCGGCAACGCGTTCAGCATCGCGGCGAACCGCCTGTCGTACCTGTTCGACCTGCGCGGCCCGAGCCTCGCGGTCGACACCGCCTGCTCCTCCTCACTGGTCGCGGTCCATCAGGCGGTGGCCAGCCTGGCCCGGGGCGACTGCACGCTCGCCGTCGCCGGCGGGGTCAACGTCGTCCTCTCACCCGCGCTGGCGATCAACTTCAGCAAGGCCGGCGCGATGGCCGGCGACGGGCGCTGCAAGACCTTCGACGCCCGCGCCGACGGCTACGTGCGGGCCGAGGGCGCTGGCGTGGTCGTCCTCAAGCCGCTGTCCCAGGCGGTCCGCGACCACGATCCGATCTACGGGGTGATCCTCGGCGGAGCGGTCAATCAGGACGGCCGGACCAACGGGCTGATGGCGCCGAACCCGCACGCTCAGGAGGCGGTGCTGCGCAGCGCGTACGAGCGGGCCGGCGTGCCGCCGGAGCAGGTCGGGTACGTCGAGGCGCACGGCACCGGCACCCTGCTCGGTGACCCGATCGAGGCCAAGGCGCTGGCCGCGGTGGCCTGCGCCGACCGCGACCCGCGACGGCCGCTGCTCGTCGGCTCGGTCAAGTCCAACCTCGGGCACCTGGAGGCCGCCGCCGGCATCGCCGGTCTGATCAAGACCGCGCTGGTCCTGCGGCACCGGGAGATCCCGCCGAGCCTGCACTACGAGACGCCCAACCCGCACATCCCGTTCGCGCAGCTCGCCCTGCGGGTCGCCGACCGGCGCCAACCGTGGCCAGCCCCGGACGCCCCGGCCGTGGCCGGGGTCAGCAGCTTCGGCTTCGGCGGCACCAACGCCCACCTGGTCCTCGGCGAGCCGCCCCGGACCGCCGACGCCGCCCGCACGCCCGACCCGACGGCGGCGACCGGTGGCCCGCTCACCAACGACCGGTCCGGCAGCAACGGCCGGACCGACGCCGACGGCCGGTCCAGCGCCAACGGTCGGGTGCCCGCCGGGGCGCCGGCCGACCAGGGTGCGGCCCGGCTGCTGGCCATCTCGGCGCGTACCCCGGAGGCGCTGCGCGAGCTGGCCGCCCGCTACGCCGACCGGCTGGCCGCGCCCGACGCCCACGCCGATCTCGCCGCCGTCTGCGCCGCCGCGGCCACCCGCCGCAGCCACCACGAACAGCGGCTGGCCTGCGTCGGCGACTCGCCCGACCAACTGCGGGAGGCGCTCGCCGCGTACGCCGTGGACGAGGAACGGGCCGGCCTCTCCTGGGGCGGCCGGCGGATCGGCCGGCACCCGAAGCCGGTCTTCATGTTCTCCGGCCAGGGCCCGCGCTGGTGGCCGCTCACCGGCGACCTGCTCGCCGTACCGGCCTTCCGGGACACCCTGGAGCAGTGCGCCCGGGCGCTGCGGCAGTACGTCGACTGGTCCCTGCTCGACGTGGTCACCGCCCAGGCCGACGAACAGCTGCTCAACGACCCGGCGGTGGCCCAGCCGACGCTGACCGCCGTGCAGATCGCCCTCGCCGCGCTGTGGCGCTCGTGGGGCGTGGAGCCGGCCGCCGTGGTCGGGCACTCCGTCGGCGAGGTGGCCGCGGCCCAGGTCGCCGGCGCGCTGACGGTCGCCGACGCGATGCGGGTCGCCTGGCAGCGCGGCCGGGTCATCCGGGCCGCCATCGGCAACGGCCGGATGGCGGTGGTCGGGCTCCCGCTGGACCGGACCGAGCGACTGCTGGCCGAGCGCCAACCGGGCGCCGTCTCGGTCGCCGCCAGCAACGGCCCGGAGTCCACCGTGCTCTCCGGGGACGGTACGGCGCTTGCCGCCCTCGCCGAGGCCCTCCAGTCCGAGGGGATCTTCTGCCGGCTGCTCGAATCGGTCGACTACGCCTCGCACAGCCCGCAGATGGAGCCGCTACGCGCCGAACTCGGTGCGCTGCTGGAGGGGCTCACCCCCCGCCCGGCCGCCGTGGCGATCATCTCCACGGTCAGCGCCACGCCGATCGAGGGCACCGCGCTGGACGCCGGGTACTGGGCCACCAACCTGCGGCAACCGGTCCTCTTCGACACCGCCGTCACCGGCCTGGTGGACGCCGGGCACGACATCTTCGTGGAGATTTCCCCGCACGCCATGCTCGGCGACCCGGTCACCGAGCGGATCGCCCGCCAGCAGCGCGAGGGCGTCGTCGTCGGCTCGCTGCGGCGTGACGAGCCCGGTCACGCCACCATCCTCGGCGAGCTGGGCCGCCTCTACACAGCCGGCTACCCGGTCGACTGGCGTCGCGTCCACGGAACGGACGTGCCGATGGTCGCCCTGCCGGCGTACCCGTGGCAGCGGGAGCGGCACTGGATCACCGACGAGTACCCGCGACCGCGTCGTACCGGCCACCGGGGACACCCGGTGCTGGAGACGTACGTCCGCTCCGCCGCCGAGCCGGGCGGACACCACTTCAGTGCCCGGCTCGACCTGGCCGGCTTCGGCTACCTGCGCGACCACGTGGTCGAGGACACCCCGGTCCTGCCGGCCAGCCTGCTGCTGGACGCCGCGCTGTCGGCCACCCGGCGGCTGCTGGACGACCCGGCGGCCGTCGTCGAGCGGATCGAACTGACCCGGGTCACCGTCGTCGACGAACTGGCCGAGGAGGACACCCTCCAGCTCGTCCTGCTGCCGGAGACCGGCACCGGCGGCGCGCTTCGGATCTACAGCCGCGGCCCGGCCCAACCGGACGGGATTTGGCACGAGGTGGCCCACGGCCGGTACGGCAGCGGCGCGGCCGACCGGCCGGACCCGGCCGTCGAGCCGTTGAGCACGGTACGCGCCCGCTGCGCGCAGCCGCTGGACCGCGCCGAGCACTACGCCCGGCTGGACCGCTCCGGGCTCCGCTACGGCCCCGCCTTCCAGGGCGTCGGCTCGATCTGGTGGGACGGGCACGAGGCGCTCGCCGAACTGCGTGACCCGGTCGAGCTGACCGGCGACCGCGACCCGTACCTGATCCACCCGGCCCTGCTGGACAGTTGCCTGCAGGTGCTGGCGGCGGCCCTCACCTCCGGCGGCGACGGCACCGACGCCGGGACATACCTGCCGGTCGGGGTGGACCGCTTCCGGCTCGCCGCCGAGCGGGTGGTCCCCAGGTGGGCGCACGCGACGGTCGACGGGGCGAGCGCCGGGGCGCCCGAGATCAGCGGAGCCCGGGTCGTGCTCTACGACGCGGCCGGCGCACCCGCGGGGGAGATCACCGGGATCCGGCTCCAACGGCTGGCCGGCGCCGGCACCGTCGACCGGGTCGCCGAGTCCCTCCTGGAACTCGACTGGCAGGAGACGGCCGACCCACCGGAGGAGACCGCAGCCACCGGCTGGTGGCTGCTGCTCGCCGACGCCGACCCGGTCGGCGCCGAACTCCGCGCCGAGTTGGCCGGCCGGGGGGTGGCCACGGTGACCGTCGCCCCCGGCGACACCTACCGGCAGGCGGCCCCGGACCGGTACGAGATCGACCCCGCACGCCCGGAGGACTTCGTCACCCTCCTCGCCGAGCTGCGCGCGGCCCGCCCCGAACCGTGCGCCGGAGTGGTGCACGCGTGGAGCCTCGACGCGACCCTCACCGAACAGCCGGCCGTCGCCGGCCCGGCCACCGGCGTCGGCCCGACGGACGGGGACGCCCCGGCCGGCGGGCGGGACGCCGAACTCGACCGGATCGAACTGCTCGGCCCGGTCGCCGTCCTACACCTGGTCCAGGCCCTCACCGGGGTCGCCGGCCGGTCGCCCCGGCTGGTGCTGGTCACCCGGGGCGCGCAGGTGGTGGCCGCCGAACCCGGCACCCCGGCGCTGGCCCAGGCCGGTCTCTGGGGGCTGGCCCGGGTGGTCACCCTGGAACACGGCGAGTTGCGCCCCACCGTCGTCGACCTCGACCCGGCGGCCGAGGCGCCCACCAGCGCCGGCCTCGCCGACGAGCTGCTGCACCGGGCCGGCGGGCAACAGGTCGCGCTCCGGGCCGGCCGCCGGTACACGCCCCGGCTGGCCCCCTGGCGGGCCCCCGCCCCGACCGACGCCGACCTGCGGCCGCACCCGTTCGACCCGACCGCCGCCGACGGCAACTACCGTCTCCTGTCCCTGCGCGGGCACCTGGGCAGCCTGACCCCGGTGCTCTGGGAACGGACCCCGCCCGGTCCCGGCCAGGTGCAGATCGAGGTCACCGCCGCCGGGCTCAACTTCAACGACGTCCTCAAGGCGATGGAGATCTGCCCCGGCGTACCCCCGGGCATCGTGCCGCTCGGCGGCGAGTGCGCCGGCCGGGTCACCGCGGTCGGCGCGGGCGTCACCAGCCACCGGGTCGGCGACCGGGTGATGGCGGTCGCCCCGTCCAGCATGGCCGCGTACGCCACCACCCCGGCCGAGCTGGTCGCCCGCATCCCGGACGGACTCACCGACGAGCAGGCCGCCGCGACCCCCATCGCCTTCCTCACCGTGGTCTACGGCCTGGAGTACCTGGGCCACCTCGGCGAGGGGGACACCGTTCTGATCCACTCGGCTACCGGTGGCGTCGGGCTGGCCGCCCTCCAGGTGGCCCGCCGTAACGGGGCCGAGGTGCTGGCCACCGCCGGCAGTGAGGAGAAGCGGGAACTGCTGCGCCGCCTCGGGGTCAAGCACGTCATGGACTCCCGGTCGCTGCGCTTCGCCGACGAGGTGCTGGCGCTGACCGACGGCCGGGGCGTGGACGTCGTGCTCAACTCGCTCACCGGCGAGGCGCTGACCCGCAGCCTCCGCCTGCTCGCCCCGAACGGCCGGTTCGTCGAGATCGGCAAGCAGGACATCTACGCCAACAGCCACCTCGGCCTGGAGCTGCTCCGGCACAACCGGTCGTTCCTCGCCGTCGACCTGGAACGCGCCTTCGCCGAGCAGCCGAAGCTGATCGCGCGCCTCTTCGCCGAGGTGCTGCGCGGCTTCGCCAGCGGCGAGTTCTCGGCCCTGCCGGTCACCACCTTCGGCTACTCCGACGCCGCTCAGGCGTTCGGCCACATGGCGCAGGCCCGGCATACCGGCAAGATCGTGCTGCGGCCGGACGTGCGGGAGATGGTCCTACCGCCGGGGGAGGTCCCGGTCCGGCCGGTGGCCACGTACCTGATCACCGGTGGCCTCGGCGCCCTCGGCCTGCAAACCGCGCGCTGGCTGGCCGACCGGGGCGCCCGGCACCTGGTGCTGCTCGGCCGCAGCGAGCCCTCGGCGGCGGCCACGCGGGTCCTCGACGAGCTGCGTGGACGCGGCGTCGACGTCCAGGTCCGGCACGCCGACATCGGCCGCCACGACGAGGTCGCCGCCGTGCTGGCCGGGATCGACCGGGACCTGCCGCCGCTGGCCGGCATCGTGCACTCCGCCGGTGTGCTCGACGACGGGCTGATGGTCCAGCTCGACCGGGCCCGGTTCCGCGCGGTCGCGACGCCCAAGGTGGACGGCGCCTGGCACCTGCACCGGGCCACCCTCGACAAGGACCTGGACTTCTTCGTCCTCTTCTCGTCGGCCGCCGCGCTGCTCGGCTCCCCGGGCCAGGCGAACTACGCCAGCGCGAACGCCTTCCTGGACACCCTCGCGCGGCTGCGCCGGGCCCAGGGGCGGGCCGCCCTGAGCGTCAACTGGGGTCCCTGGTCGGAGGCGGGTCTGGCGGCCCGCCCGGACCGCGGCGGCCAGCTCGCCGGGCAAGGCATCGTCAGCATCGACCCGAGCGACGGCATCGAGGCACTGGATCGGTTGCTGCGTACCCCGGCCGCTCAGGCCGCCGTACTGCCCCTCGACCGGGACCGGCTCCGCGCGGCGGCCGCCAGCGGGCTGGTGCCGCCGCTCCTGGCGGACCTGGTCGCGGCGGACGGCACGCCGGCCGCCGCGGACCGGCAGCGCTCCGGTGAGGTACGCCAGCGGCTGCTCGGCGTCGAACCGGGTCGCCGCCGGCGCAACCTGCTGACCCAGCACGTCGCCGGGGAGGTGGCCCGGGTGCTCAAGCTCGACGTCGCCCGGGTCGACGTCACCGCGCCGCTGGCCAGCATGGGGTTCGACTCGCTGATGTCGCTTGAGCTGCGGAAGCGGCTGGAGGCGTCCCTGGACGTCGAACTCTCCGCCACCATCGCGTGGCGCTTCCCCACGATCGACGCGCTGGTTCCGTTCCTCGCCGAGCGGATGGACATCCCGCTGGCGGCCGAACCCGCCGCCGACGCCCTCCCGGCAGCGGCGGCCGGCCCGGCGAGCACCACCACCGAATCGGCCGCCGGGAGCCGTTCACCCGCCGAGGTGGGTGCCACCCCGGACGACGACCTGGCCACGGAGCTGGAGCGGCTCTCCGACGACGACGTCGAGGCGCTCCTGCTGGCCAAGCTCACCCAGATCGATGAAAGGCGTCAGGGATGACCACTGGCCAGCAGGCGCAGCCGCCGACCTCCACCCTCAAGCGCGCCTATCTACAGATGGAGCGGATGCAGCGGCAACTCGCCGAGTACGAGCGCACCCGTACCGAGCCGGTGGCCGTCGTCGGCCTGGGGCTGCGCTTCCCCGGCGGCGCGGTCGACGCGGAGAGCTACTGGCGGATCCTGCGGGACGGGGTGGACGCGGTCGACGAGATCCCGGCCGACCGCTGGCCGGTCGACGACTACTACGACGCCGAGCCGCAGCAGCCCGGCAAGATGCGCACCCGTTGGGGCGGCTTCCTGGACCGGGTCGACCAGTTCGACTACGAGTTCTTCGGCATCTCCCGCCGCGAGGCGCTGGCCATGGACCCGCAGCAGCGGCTCGCCCTGGAGGTTTCCTGGGAGGCGCTGGAGAACGCCGGGCACGCGCCGACCGGGCTCGCCGGCAGCCGTACCGGGGTGTTCCTCGGGGTGTGCAGCAACGACTTCGCCACCGAGAACTTCCCCGGCCTGGAGGACATCACCGCGTACGCCAGCACCGGCACCGCGCACAGCGTGGTGACCGGGCGGATCTCGTACGTCTTCGACTTCCGCGGCCCGAGCGTGGCGGTGGACACCGCCTGCTCCTCGTCGCTGGTGTCGGTGCACATGGCGGTGCAGAGCCTGCGCGCCGGCGAGTGCGACCTGGCCCTCGGCGGCGGGGTCAACGTGGTGCTCTCCCCGCTGCCCAGCGTGGCCTTCTCCCAGTTCCCGGGGATGGTCGCGCCGGACGGCCGGTGCAAGACCTTCGACGTCCGGGCCAACGGCTACGTCCGCAGCGAGGGCTGCGGCATCATCGTGCTCAAGCGGCTCTCCGACGCGGTACGCGACGGCGACCGGGTACTCGCGGTGATCCGGGGCGGCGCGGTCAACCAGGACGGACGCAGTTCCGGCGTGACCGCCCCGAACGGGGTGGCCCAGCGGGACGTGCTGCGCCGCGCGCTGGAGGCCAGCGAGGTGGCCCCCGAGCAGGTGTCCTACATCGAGGCGCACGGCACCGGCACCACCCTCGGTGACCCGATCGAGGTCGAGGCGCTGGCCGAGGTCTACGGCCGGGAGGAGGGTGCCCCGGTCTACCTGGGCTCCTCGAAGACCAACATCGGGCACGCCGAGGCGGCCTCCGGCATCGCCGGGCTGATCAAGGTGGTGCTCGCCCTGCACCGGGGCGCGATCCCGCCGAACGTGCACTTCACCGGGCTGAACCCGCACATCTCCTTCGCCGGCACCACGTTCGCCGTACCGACGGCGCTCAGCGAGTGGCCGGCGGTGGCCGAGCGGCCGATCGCCGGGGTGAGCAGCTTCGGCTTCAGCGGCACCAACGCGCACCTGATCGTCCAGGCCGCGCCGGAGCCGCCGGCCGCGCCCGAAAGGTCCGAGCCGGAGCGCCCCCGGTCGGTGCTGCCGCTGTCCGCGAAGACCCCGAACGGCCTGCTGGAGCTGGCCCGGCGCTACCAGGAGCGCCTGGCGGCCGACCCGGCCACCCCGCTGGCCGACATCTGCTACTCGGCGGGCACCGGCCGGGCCCACTTCACACACCGGCTGGCCGCCGTCGGCTCCCGCCAGGAGGTCGCCGACCAGCTCGCCGACTTCGTCGACGGGCTCCCCGGCGACCTTCCGGTGGTCGGCGCGGCCGGCGGCAACGAGGTGGTGTTCCTCTTCACCGGCCAGGGGCCGCAGCGGGTCGGCATGGCCCGCACCCTGTACGAGACCCAGCCCACCTTCCGGCAGGTCATCGACCGCTGCGACGGGATTCTGCGGCCGCTGCTGGAGGTGCCGCTGCTGGACGTGATCTATCCGGCCGACCCGGAGTCCGACCTGGTCTACCGGACCACCTACTCGCAGCCGGCGCTCTTCGCCGTGCAGTACGCGATGGCCCAGCTTTGGCGCTCCTGGGGCGTGGAGCCGGTGGCGGTGCTCGGGCACAGCTTCGGCGAGTACGTGGCCGCCTGCGTGGCCGGCATGATGAGCCTGGAGGACGGGCTGCGGCTGGTCGTCGAGCGCGGCCGGCTGATGTGGGAGCTGGCCGAGAACGGGGCGATGGTCGCCGTCTTCGCCCCCGAGGCCGAGGTCGCCGAGGTGCTCGCCCCGTACGCCGACCGGGTCTCCATCGCGGCGGTGAACGGGCCCGGGACCACCTCCATCTCGGGGGAGCGGGAGGCGCTGGCCGAGATCCGCGCCGAGTTCGACCGGCGCGAGGTGAAGACCAAGCAGCTGCATATCACCACGTCGTCGCACTCGCCGCTGATCGAGCCGATCCTGCCCGGCCTGCGTAAGGCCGCCGACTCGGTGTCGTTCACCCCGCCGCGGATTCCGCTGGTCGCCAACCTGACCGGCGAGCTGTGGCCGTGGGACACCGCCCCGGACGCCGACTACTGGTGCCGGCACGCCCGGCAGCCGGTGCGCTTCGCGGCCAGTATCGACACCCTCCGCGAGCTGGGCTACCGGACCTTCGTCGAGATGGGGCCCGCGCCGACCCTGCTCGGCATGATCAGCGACAACCTGCCGGCGGGGGACGCCCTGCTGGTGCCGAGCCTGCGGCCCAAGCACGACGACTGGGCGGTGCTGCTCAACACGGTGGCCCGGCTCTACGCCGCCGGGGTGGACCTGGACTGGTCGGGCTTCGACCGGGACTATCGCCGCGCGCGGGTGCCGCTGCCGACGTACCCGTTCGAGAAGACGCACTGCTGGCAGGAGCGGCGTCGCCCGGACCGGGACCGCTACGCCGCGCCGGCCACCGCCGCCGGCGGCACCGACGATCCCGCCGACGAGTACGCCGACGACGACCTGCTCTACCGGCTCGACTGGCAGCCGGCCGAGGCTTCCGCACCGACCGGTGACGCGGCGTCGGCACCGGCCCGGACCTGGCTGGTGCTGGCCGACGCGGCCGGGATCGGCGCCGGGTTCGCCGACGCGGTGGCTGCCCGGGGTGAGCGGGCGGTCCGGGTGGTGCCGGGTGCGGCGTACCGCTTCGGCGGCGGCGCCGAGGCCGAGGTCCGCATCGACGGCCCGGCGGACCTCGGCCGGCTCCTCGACGAGCTGCGGCTCGACGGCGCCGACCTGCAGGTGCTGCACCTGTGGAGCCTCGACGGAGCCGACGCCGACGGGACCGCCGACGCCGCCGCGCTGCTGCGGGCCCACGAGCGGGGCGGCCTGAGCGCGGTGTACGCCGCACAGGCCCTGGCCCGGGCGCAGGGCCCGGAGTCGGTCCGGCTCTGGCTGGTCACCCGGGGCGCGGTGGGGCCCACCGGCGTCAACGGCACCGCCGGCGGCCCCGTGTCGCTCGACGTCGCCCAGTCGACCCTGTGGGGTCTGGGCCGGTCGCTGCAACAGGAACACTCCGCCCTCTGGGGCGGCCTGATCGACCTCGACCCGCTCCAGACGCCGGCCACGCTGGCCGAACGGCTGGTCGACGAGCTGACCCGGCGGGACGCCGAGGACCAGATCGCGCTGCACGGCGACCAGCGCTACGTGGCCCGGCTCGTCCGCCAGGCGGTACCCGAGGTCGGCGCCGGCGAGGGGCCGTGGCGGCCGGACGCCAGCTACCTGATCACCGGCGGTCTCGGCGGCCTGGGCCTGGAGGTGGCCCGGTCGATGGTGCGCGCCGGCGCCCGCCGGCTGGTGCTGCTCGGCCGGACCGCGATCCCGCCCCGCGCCGAGTGGGCCGACCTGCCCGCCGACGGCCCGACGGCGCGGCGGGTCGCCGCGGTACGGGAGCTGGAGGCGCTCGGCGCCAGCGTCCACCTGGAGTCTGCCGACGTCGCCGACGAGGCGGCCATGCGGGCCCTGCTGGCCCGCTACGACCGGGAGGGCTGGCCGGCGATCCGGGGCGTCATCCACGCGGCCGGCACCGGTGAGGTCGCGCCGCTGCTGGAGCTGACCCGGGCCGACCTGGAACGGCCGCTGCTGCCCAAGGCGGTCGGCGCCTGGGTGCTGCACCGGCTCTTCGCCGATCGGGAACTGGACTTCTTCGTCCTCTTCTCCTCGACCAGTTCGCTGCTCAGCTCGCCGTTCGTGGCCGGGTACGCCGCCGCCAACGCCTTCCTCGACGCCCTGGCGGCGCGGCGCCGCGCCGCCGGACTGCCCGGCCTCAGCGTCAACTGGGGCATCTGGGGCGGGGTCGGTCTGGCGAACCGGGGCGCCGAGGCCAACCCCGGGCTCAGCAAGGGCATGGGCACCCTCCAGCCCGGCCAGGCGCTGCGGGTCTTCCACCGGCTGCTGCACCACGACGACGCGCAGATCGCCGTGGTCCCGGTGGACTGGGCCGAGTGGGGCCGCCGCTACCAGGAGGTGTCCGGCTCGGCGCTGCTCGCTCCGCTGCTGCGCGGCGACGGCCCGGCCCGACCGGCCCGGCGCCGGGCCCGGACCAGCCTGCTGCCCAGCCGGGCGCAACTGCTGGCCCTGCCGGCCGACCGGCGTGCCGAGACCCTCATCGGGCAGCTGGTGCTCAGCGTCGCGGCCACCCTCGGCTCCGGGCCGGAGGCGGTCGGCCGGGACCAACCACTGTTCGATCTGGGCCTGGACTCGCTCATGGCGGTGGAGCTGAAGAACGAGATCGAGCGCCAGCTCGGCGTCGCCCTCTCCATCGCGGTCTTCCTGGAGGGCGCCACCCTGCGCACCCTCACCGACCAGATCATCAGCGGCCTGCCGGCCGGCGAGGACGACGGGACCGCCGACACGGCGGGCATCCACCGGGTCGAGCGCTTCGAGGACGTCGCCCTGGAGCTGCTCGCCGAGCTGGAGGGTCTCTCCGACCAGCAGGCACAGGCCGCGCTGGGGAAGGAGGGGTGATGACCGACCTCGACGCACGGCTCGCCTCGCTCTCGCCGGAGAAGCGGGCGCTGTTCGAGAAGATGCTGCGGGAACGGGGGCAGGCGCAGCCCGCCCGGGCGGAGAACGTCTTCCCGATCTCCGTCATGCAGCAGGGCATCTGGTTCCTGGAACAGCTCAAGCCCGGGAACCCGGCGTACCTGATCCCGGCGGCGGTGCGTATCCGCGGCCCGCTGGACACCGCACTGCTACGCCAGGCCGTCAACGGGGTGGTGCACCGGCACGAGTCGCTGCGGACCACGTTCGAGCTGCGGGACGGCCGCCCGGTGCAGGTGGTCCGCGCCGGCCTCGACGTCCCGCTGCCCGAGACGGATCTGCGCGGCACGGCACTGGACGGAGACGAGCTGGCGGAACGGATCCTCGCCGAGCTGCGCGAACCGTTCGACATCAGCACCGGTCCGCTGCTCCGGTTGGCCCTGCTGCGGCTCGGCCCGGACGACTGCGTGCTCGGGGTGGCGATGCACCACCTCGTCTCCGACGGCTGGTCGGTCGGGGTGCTGCTCGGCGAACTCTCCACCCGGTACGCCGCCCTGGTCGCCGGCGCGCAGCCGGCGCTGCCCGAGCTGGCCGTCCAGTACGGCGACTACGCCGCCTGGCAGCAGGATTGGCTGCGCCGGGAGGACCTGTCGGCGGACCTCGCCTACTGGCGGGAGCACCTGGCCGGCGCGCCGGCCGTGCTCGACCTGCCGACGGACCGGCCCCGGCCGGCGGTGCAGGGCTTCCGGGGCGCCTCCCACCCGTTCGAGCTGCCGGAACCGGTGCTCACCGCGCTGGGCGCGCTCGGCAAGCGGCACGGCGCCACCACGTACATGGCGCTGCTGGCCGCCTTCGGTGTGCTGCTGCACCGCTACAGCGGGCAGGACGACGTGGTGGTCGGTGTGCCGCTGGCCAACCGGGACCGGGCCGAGGTCGAGCCGTTGATCGGGTTCTTCGTCAACACCCTGCCGGTCCGGGCCGACCTCGCCGGCAACCCCAGCTTCACCGAGCTGCTGGGCCGGGTTCGGGACGCCTGCCTCGGCTGCTACGCCCACCAACGGGTGCCGTTCGAGAAGGTGGTCGAGGAGCTGAAGCCGGCCCGGGACCTGAGCCGGCCGCCGATCTTCCAGGTGGGGCTGTCGTACCAGAGCGACCCGCTGCCCACCCTCGCCCTGGCCGGCGTGGAGTTCGAGCGGCTGCCGCTGCGCGCCCAGGGTGCCCGCTTCGACCTGGAGCTGCAGTTCTTCAACAACGCGGGCGGGCTGAGCGGCTGGTTCGAGTACGACCGGGACCTCTTCGAGGCCGCGACGATGGCCCGGCTGGCCGGCCACTTCCGGCGGGTGATCGAACTGGTCGTCGAGCGGCCGGAGACCCCGGTCGACGAGCTGCCGCTGCTGGACGCCGACGAGCGGCGCGCGGTGCTGGACCTGTGCCGGGGCGAGGGCCGGCAGTGGCCCGACGCGGGCTGGGTGCACGAGCAGATCGTGGCGCGGGCCCGCCGGACGCCGGAGCTGCCGGCGCTGCGCCACGCGGACCGGACGGTCAGCTACGGCGAGCTGCTGCGCCTGGCCAACGGGCTGGCCCGGCGGCTGCGTACCGCCGGGGTCGGCCCCGGCGCGCTGGTCGGCCTGGTGCAGGAGCGGTCGGTCGAGTTGGTGGTCAGCCTGCTGGCGATCTGGCAGGCCGGTGGCGCGTACGTCCCGGTCGACCCGGGACTGCCGGCCGGCCGGGTGGCGCTGATGCTCGACGACGCCGACCCGGCAGTGGTGCTCACCCAGCGGCCGCTGGCCGAGAAACTCTCCTGGGACGGGCCGCTGTGGTACGCCGACGAACTGCTCACCGAGGACCCGGGCGACGCCTACGACGACCCGGGTACCCCGGTCCGCGGCGCGGACGTCGCGTACGTCATCTACACCTCGGGCTCCACCGGCCAGCCCAAGGGCGTGCCGAACACCTTCGCCGGCATCCGCAACCGGCTGCTCTGGATGCAGGACGCGTACGGCCTCGGCCCCGGCGAGCGGGTGCTGCAGAAGACGCCGTACTCGTTCGACGTCTCGGTCTGGGAGTTCTTCTGGCCGCTGATGACCGGCGCGACCCTGGTGGTGGCCCGCCCTGACGGGCACCGCGACGGCCGCTACCTGGTCGAGACGATCCAGGCCGAGCAGATCACCACCCTGCACTTCGTCCCCTCCATGCTCCAGGCGTTCCTGCGGGAGCCGGACGTGGCGGACTGCACCAGCCTGCGTCGGGTGATCTGCAGCGGCGAGGCACTGCCCCGCGAGTTGCAGGACCGGTTCTTCGCCGTGTCAGACGCCGAACTGCACAACCTGTACGGCCCGACCGAGGCGGCCGTCGACGTCACCTCCTGGGCCTGCCGGCGCGACGACCCGAGGCCGGTGCCCATCGGGCGTCCGATCGCCAACACCCAGGTGTACGTCCTGGACCGGTTCCTGGAGCCGGTCCCGGTGGGTGTTCCCGGCGAGCTGCACATCGGCGGGGTCAACGTGGCGCTCGGCTACCTGAACCGCCCCGAGCTGACCGCCGAGCGGTTCGTGACCGACCCGTACGCCACCGGTCCCGCCGGCACCGGCCCCGGCGGGGACCACGACGCCGACCGGCCGCCGGCCCGGCTCTACAAGACGGGCGACCTGGGCCGGATCCGCGCCGACGGGGCGATCGAGTATCTCGGCCGCCTCGACCACCAGGTGAAGCTGCGCGGTTTCCGGATCGAACTGGGCGAGATCGAGGCGGCGCTGACCAGCTGCACCGGGGTCGCCGAGGCGGTCGTGGTGCCCCGGACGCACGCCGGGGACACCCGGCTGGTGGCGTACCTGGTCGGGCCGGCCGTGCCGGGCGCCGGTGAGCTGATCGCGCGGCTCAAGGAACGGCTGCCCGAGTACATGGTGCCGTCGGTCTTCACCACCCTGCCGGCCCTGCCGCTCACCCCGAACGGCAAGGTCGACCGGCGGGCGCTGCCCGAGCCGGACCTGGCCCGCCCGGAGCTGCGCAGCCCGTACGTGGCCCCGCGTGGCGAGCTGGAGCGGATTGTCGCCGGGATCTGGCGGGAGCTGCTCGGCGTGGACCGGGTCGGGGTGGACGACAACTTCTTCGAACTGGGCGGCCACTCGCTGCTGATGGCCGAGGTGCGTCTCCGGCTCGTCGCGGCGGTTGGTCGGGACGTGGCGCTGGTCGAGCTGTTCCAGTTCCCCACCGTCGGCGCGCTGGCCGGTCACCTCAACCGGTCCGGCGGCGGCGACGACCTGCTGGCCGATGCCCGGGATCGGGCCGAGAGCCGCCGGCAGTCCCTGAGTCGACGTCAACAGGCGGCCGCTCGTCGGGCGCGGGCATGAACGGAAGGTGAGGCAGGTGTCAGACGAAACCGGAGACCTGAACCAGGTCGCCGTCATCGGCATGGCCGGGCGCTTTCCCGGCGCCCCCGACGTGGAAACCTTCTGGGCCAACCTCGCGGCCGGCCGGGAGGGCGTCGTCAGCCTCTCCGACGAGGAGCTGACCAGCTCCGGGGCCGACCCGGAGCTGGCCGCGCGGGAGAACTACGTGAAGGCCAAGGGGGTGCTGACCGACGCGGACCGCTTCGACGCGGGCTTCTTCGGCTTCCACCCCCGCGAGGCCGAGGTGCTCGATCCGCAGCACCGGGTCTTCCTGGAATGCGTCTGGACGGCGCTGGAGTCGGCCGGGTACGACCCGAAGACCTTCGCCGGGCGGATCGGCGTCTTCGCCGGAGCGAGCCTCAACTCGTACCTGCTGTTCAACCTGCTCGCCAATCAGCGTGCGGTGGACTCGGCCGGCAGCTACCAGACGCTGATCTCCAGCGACAAGGACTTCCTGGCCACCCGGGTGTCGTACAAGCTGGACCTGACCGGGCCGAGCATGACCGTGCAGACCGCCTGCTCCACCTCGTTGACGGCGGTGCACCTGGCGGTGCAGAGCCTGCTCAACGGCGAGTGCGACATCGCGCTGGCCGGCGGGGTCTCGGTCAGCGTGCCGCTGCACGGCGGCTACCTCTACGAGCAGGGCGGCATCCTGTCCCCGGACGGGCACTGCCGGCCCTTCGACGCGCAGGCGCAGGGGACCGTCTCCGGCAACGGTGCGGGCGTGGTGGTGCTGCGCCGGATGGCCGACGCCCGGGCGGCCGGGGACACCGTGGACGCGGTCATCCTGGGCACCGCGGTCAACAACGACGGCTCGCTGAAGGTCGGCTACACCGCGCCCAGCGTGGACGGTCAGGCACGGGTCGTCGCCGAGGCGCTGGCCGTGGCCGAGGTGGACGCGGACAGCATCGGCTACGTGGAGACCCACGGCACCGCCACCGCCCTCGGTGACCCGATCGAGATCACCGCGCTGACCCGGGCGTACCGCGAGCACACCGACCGGACCGGGTACTGCGCGATCGGCTCGGTGAAGAGCAACGTGGGGCACCTGGACGCGGCCGCGGGAGTGACCAGCCTGATCAAGGCGGTGCTGGCGCTGCGGCACGAGGCAATCCCGGCGACCCTGCACCACACCCGGACCAATCCGGAGCTGGCCCTGCCGAGCAGCCCGTTCTTCGTCAACACCGAGCTGCGGCCGTGGCCCCGGCAGGCGGTGCCGCGCCGGGCCGCGGTGAGCTCGTTCGGCATCGGCGGCAGCAACGTGCACGTGATCCTGCAGGAGGCGCCGGCCGGGGAACCGGCCACGTCCGGGGGCGGCGCCGACCGTACCGCCATCCGGGTGTTGCCGCTGTCGGCCCGGTCGGCGCCGGCGCTGGCCGAGGCGGCCGGTCGGCTCGCCGAGCACCTGGCGGCCCACCCCGAGCTGGACCTGGATGACGTGGCGTACACCCTGGCCAGCCGGCGCCGGGCGTTCGAGCACCGGACGGCGGTGGTCGGCCGGGACGCCGCCGACCTGGTCGGCGCGCTGCGGCGGGCCGCCGACGCGGGCGCCGGCACGCTCGCCGGGCGGGACACGCCGGTGGCGTTCCTGTTCCCCGGCCAGGGCGCGCAATACGTGGGGATGGCCCGGGACCTGTACCGGTCGGAGCCGACGTTCGCCGCCGAAGTGGATCGCTGCGCCAGGCTGTTCGCCGCCCACCTGGACGACGACCCCCGGCTCGCGCTGTTCGCCGAGGACGACGAGGGGGGCGACGCGGCGCGCACGCTGGCCCGCACCTCGGTCACCCAGCCGGTGCTGTTCCTGGTCGAGTACGCGCTGGCCCGGCTGTGGATGTCGTGGGGCGTGCGTCCGGCGGCAATGGTCGGGCACAGCGTCGGCGAGTACGTGGCGGCCTGCCTGGCCGGGGTGTTCTCCCTGGAGGACGCGGTGGCGCTGGTGGCGGCCCGGGGCCGGCTGGTGCAGTCGATGCCGACCGGGTCGATGCTGGCGGTGTTCCTGCCCGAGGCGGAGGCGGCGGGCTGGCTGACCGACGAGCTGTGTCTGGCCGCGGTGAACTCCACCGGGCTGTGTGTGATGGCCGGCCCGACGGCGGCGGTCGACGAGCTGGAGCAGCGGCTGGCGGCGGCCGGGGTGGCCCGTCGCCGGCTGCGCACCTCGCACGCGTTCCACTCGCCGAGCATGGACGCCGCGGTGGAGCCCTTCGTCGAGGCGGTACGTCAGGTCACGCTGCACCCGCCGGCGATCCCGTTCGTGTCGAACGTGACGGGTGCCTGGATCACCGACGAGCAGGCCACGGATCCCGCCTACTGGGGCCGGCACCTGCGGGCACCGGTGCGCTTCGCCGACGCCCTGGACGTGCTCCTCGCCGACGAGGAGCTGGTGCTGCTGGAGGTGGGTCCGGGGCAGACGTTGCGCAACTTCGTACGCCAGCACCGGGCCTGGCACGAGCGGCGGACCGTGGTCGGCTCGGTACGCCATCCGGGCCAGCAAATCGACGACCACGAGCATCTGCTGGCCGGGTTGGGGGAACTCTGGTCCGCCGGGGTGCCCGTCGACTGGACGGCCCGGGACGGGGACGCGACGCGCCGGTTGATGCGCCTGCCCACGTACGCCTTCCAGCGGCAGCGCTACTGGATCGACCCGGAGACCACGCCGGCGCCGCGCCGCGCGGTGACCACCGGGGCGGACGCGGAGTGGTTCCACGTACCGGGCTGGCGGCGGTTGACCACGGCGGTCGCCGAGGCCGCCGGCGGTGACTCCGGCGGGGTGGCGGTGTGGGTGCTGCTCGGCGCTGAGCTGCCCCTCGGCGCCGAGCTGGCGGCGCGACTGGCCGGCGGCGACGCCGTCGTGCTGCGCGTCAGTGCCGGGGACGAGTTGCGGGAGACCGGCGACCGGGCCTGGGAGCTGGACCCGACCAGCCGGGACCAGTACGCAGGCCTGCTCAAGTCGTTGGAGACGTACGCCCCGGGAACGATCCGGGTCGTGCACCTGTGGAGCCTGACCGCCGAGCCGGCCGACGGGCTGGACGGCGGCCGGATCGACCGAGCCCGCCGGGTCGGCTTCGACAGCCTGCTGGCCCTGGCCCAGGCGATCGGGGACGTGCAGCCGACCGGCCCGGTGGAGCTCGACGTGCTCAGCCGGGGCCTGTTCGGCGTGACCGGCGACGAGGAACTCCAGCCCGAGAACGCTCCGCTGCTCGGCGCCACCACGGTCATCCCGCAGGAGGTGCCGGACGTCACCTGCCGGGTGCTCGACCTGACCGGCGCCGACCTGACCGGCACCGCCGCGGGCGGGCCCACCGGCGGCCGGCGGCCCGGCACCGCCGCCGCCGTACTGGCCCGGCTGGCCGCACCCGCCGCCGAACGGGAACTGGCCCTGCGCGGCCGGCACTGGTGGGTACGCGACTTCGAGGCGGTCCGGCTGGCCGCCCCGGGTACGGCGGGCGGGCGACTGCGTCCCGGCGGCGTCTACCTGATCACCGGCGGCCTCGGGGGCGTCGGTCTGGCCCTGGCCGAGCAGATCGCCCGCGCGGTTGACGCCCCGGTGCTCGGGCTGCTCACCCGCTCGGCCTTTCCCGGCGAGGCGGAGTGGTCCGCCTGGCTGGCCGGGCACGGCGAGCAGGACGACACCAGCCGCCGGATCCGCCGCCTGGAGCAGCTCCGCGAACTGGGTGCCCGGGTGATCGTGCTGGACGCCGACGTCACCGACCGGGACGCCCTGGCCGGCGCGGTCGACCGGCTGCGTACGGCCGGCGGCGGGCTGCACGGCGTGATCCACGCGGCGGGGCTCCCGTCCCGGGGCCTGATCGCGGTCAAGTCCACCCAGGACGTGGCGGACGTGCTGGCCGCCAAGACCGTCGGCACGCTCAACCTGGACGCGGTCTGCGGCACCGACGAGCTGGACTTCCTGCTGCTCTGCTCCTCGCTCACCGGGCTGCTCGGCGGCCCCGGGCAGAGCGACTACTGCGCGGCCAACGCCTTCCTGGACGTCTTCGCCCAGTGGCGACGGGCCACCACCGGGGCGCCGGTGGCCGCCGTCGGCTGGGACACCTGGCGCAACACCGGCATGGCCGCCGGCCTCGTCGAACGGCTGCACGGCGGCACCGCGCTGACCGGGCATCCGCTGCTGCACCGGCTGGTCGCGTCGAGCGGGAGATCCCGGACGTACGCCACCACGCTCAGCACCGCCGACAGCTGGATCGTCGACGAGCACCGGATCATGGGGCACGGCCTGGTTCCCGGGACGACGTACCTGGAGCTGGTCAACGCGGCGGTGGCCGAGCAGGCCGCCGGCCGGGTGGTCGAGCTGCACGACGTGCTCTTCCTGATGCCGGTGATCGTGCCCGACGGGCAGACCCGCGAGCTGTTCACCACCGTGGAGGAGCGGGACGGGCAGCTCCGGTTCAGCGTGCAGAGCCGGGTCGACGGGGACTCGGCCCGCTGGCAGGAGCACGCCACCGGCCTGGTCTCCTTCGCCGAGCGGCCGACGGAGACCAGCCGGGACCTGGCGCGGCTGCGCGACGACTGTGCGGTCACCGAGGTGATCGACACCGAGGACGAGCTGAAGCGCCGGCTGAAGCTCGACCGCGTCGAACAGGGCGGCCGGTTGCAGTTCTCCTTCGGCCCGCGCTGGCGCTGCCTGCGCCGCATCGAGGCCGGTGCGCAGCGGTTGATGGTCACCCTGGAACTGGCCGAGGAGTTCGCCGCCGACCTGGAGCGCTACCCGCTGCATCCGGCGCTGCTCGACGTGGCCGGCGCCTCGGCCCGGATCCGGGCCCGGGACGTCTTCTACCTGCCGTTCACCTACCGCAGCCTGCGGGTGTTCGCCCCGCTGACCCGGGTGATCCACTGTCATGTGGAGGTCGCCGAGTCGGGCGACTCCGGCGAGACCCTGACTGTCAGCATCGAGTTGCTCTCCCCGCAGGGACGGCTGCTGGCCAGCATCGTCGACTTCACCATCAAGCGGATCAACGACATCGACGGCCTGCTGGAGCAGGTGCGCAACGGAGCGGTCACCGCCGCCGATCCGGGCCCGGGGGAGCCCGCCGCGGGCACACTGCACGTCCTCAGCGCCGGCATGACCGCCGCCGACGGGATGGCCGCCTTCGACCGGCTGCTCCGCGCCTCGGTGCTGCCCGAGCAGGTGGTGGTGACCGGTCGGGACCTGGCCGGGCTGCGGCGGCTCGCCGGCTCGATCACCCCGGCGCTGCTCGCCGGTGAGGTCGAGCAGATCGCCCCGCCCCGGGGCACCCACCCGCGGCCCGACCTCGCCACCCCGTACGTGGCGCCGAGCACCGACGCGGAACGGGCGGTGGCCGAGATCTGGCAGGAGGTCCTCGGGCTGGACCGGGTCGGCGTCCACGACGACTTCTTCGCCCTCGGTGGACACTCGCTGGCCGCCGTGCAGATCGGCGCGAAGATCCGTAGCCGGTTCGGGGTGGAGCTGAACCTGCGCGGCTTCTTCGACAGCCCGACCGTGGCGCACACCGTGACCGTGCTGGCCGACCCCGGTGCCCCCAGCGATCCGGCGGCCGACCGGATCGAGGCGGTCAGCCGGACCGGGCCGGACGAAGAGCTGGCCGGCCTCGACGACCTCTCCGACGAGGAGGTCGAGGCGCAGCTGCGTGCCCTGCTCGCCGAGGACGAGGGAGGGGAAGCGTGACCCGGATCCGTACCACCCGGCGTGAGCCGGCCCGTACCACCGCAACGGCCCACCAGCGAACCGAGGATGATCGCCCGTGACCACCACCGACCTGGGCAGCCTGTCCGCCGCGGAGAAGCGCGCGCTGCTGGCCGAGCGGCTGCGGCAGAAGAAGCAGCGGCGGGAGTTCCCCGCCTCCTTCTCCCAGCAACGGCTCTGGTTCCTGGAGCAGCTGTCGCCGGGCAGCGCCGCGTACAACATCCCCGGGGCGGTCCGCATCCACGGGCCGCTGGACCTGGCGGTGTGGCGGCGTAGCTGCAACGAGATCGCCCGCCGGCACGAGGCGCTGCGGACCACGTTCACCGAGGTCGACGGCGAGCCCCGGCAGGTGGTCAACGCCACCGGCGAGCCGGAGTTCACCGTGGTCGACTGCGCCCACCTGCGTGGCCCGGAAGGCGAGCCGGGCATCCAGGAGTTGGCCCGCGAGGAGTTCAGCCGCCCGTTCGACCTGGCCAACGGCCCGCTGCTGCGGGTGAAGTTCCTCCGGCTCGGCCCGGAGGAGCACGTCCTGCTGCTGACCATGCACCACATCGCGGCCGACCTGTGGTCCATGTCGGTGGCCATCGCCGAGCTGGTCGAGCTCTACGGGGTCTTCTCCGCCGGCCGCGCGTCGACCCTGCCGGAGCTGCCGATCCAGTACGTCGACTACACCGTCTGGCAGCGGCAGCGGCTGGAGGGCGACGCCCTCGAAGCCGACCTGGCGTACTGGAGGGAGACGCTGGCCGGGGCGCCGGCCGCGGTGGAGCTGCCGCTCGACAAGCCCCGCCCCGCGGTCCAGAGCACCCGGGGCGGCTCCCGCCCGTTCGCCCTGCCCGAGCCGGTGATGACCCGGCTGCGCGCGCTGAGCCAGCGGGAGGGCGCAACCCCGTTCATGACGCTGCTCGCGGCCTTCCAGGTGTTGCTGCACCGCTACAGCCGCGAGGACGACATCGTGGTCGGCGTGCCGGTGGCCAACCGGAACCGGCCGGAGATCGAACGGCTGATCGGCTACTTCGTCAACACCCTGGCGCTGCGCACCGACCTCTCGGGCGATCCGAGTTTCCGGGAGCTGGTCGGCCGGGTCCGGCAGACCTGCCTGGGCGCCTTCGCCCACCAGGAGCTGCCCTTCGAGCGGCTGGTCGAGGACCTGGCCCCGCGCCGGGACCTGTCCCGCTCGCCGATCTTCCAGGTGCACTTCATCTTCCAGAACATCCCGATGCCCGAGTTCGACGTGCCCGGGCTGCGGCTGGAGCCGGTCGACGTGGAGAGCGTCACCGCCCGGTTCGACCTGGAACTTCAGGTCTTCGACCGGCCGGACGGGCTGACCGGCTGGTTCGAGTACAACACCGACCTTTTCGAGCCGGCCACCATCGAGCGGATGTCCCGCCATCTGGCGCAGCTGGTGGAGAACCTGCTCGCCGAGCCGGACCGCCCGATCGACCAGGTCCCGATGCTCGGCGCCGACGAGGCGCGGGAACTGCGGCTGCGCTGGAACGACACCCGACGGGACTGGCCGGAGCCGGTGACCGTGCCGCAGCGTTTCGCCGCCCGGGCCGCCGCCACCCCGGACGCCCCGGCGCTGCGTACCGACCGGGAGACCCTGACCTACGCCGAGCTGGACCGGCGCTCGACCCAGCTGGCCCGCCGGCTGCGGCAGCTCGGGGTGGCCCGGGAGACGCTGGTCGGCATCTGCCTGGAGCGTTCGGCCGACATGGTCGTCTCGCTGCTCGCCGTGCTCAAGAGCGGCGGCGCGTACGTCCCGCTGGACCCGGGCTTCCCGCCGGACCGGATCGCCTTCATGCTGGCCGACTCCGACCTGTCCGTCCTGCTGACCAGCAGTGACGTGCTGGAGAGCCTGGGCGGGGTGAAGGCGCGGCCACTCTGCCTCGACCTGCTCCGTGACGAGTTGGCCGCCGAGTCGGCCGAGCCGCTGGCGCTCGACGTCCGCCCGGACGACCTCGCGTACGTCATCTACACCTCCGGCTCCACCGGCCGGCCCAAGGGGGTGCGGATCCCGCACGGCGCGCTGGGCAACTTCCTGCTCACCATGGCCGAGCGGCCCGGCATCGCGCCGAGTGACGCGCTGCTGGCGGTCACCACGCTCTCCTTCGACATCGCCGGGCTGGAGCTGCTGCTGCCGCTGGTGGAGGGCGCCAGCGTGGTCGTGGTCAGCCGGGAGGTCGCCGCCGACGGCGAGCGGCTGGCCGCCGCACTGGACCGCTCCGGCGCCACCATGATGCAGGCCACCCCCTCCACCTGGCGGATGCTGCTCGACGCCGGCTGGGCCGGGCGGCCCGGGCTGCGGGTGCTGGCCGGCGGCGAGGCGCTCCCCGCCGAGCTGGCCCAGCGGCTGCTGGGCAGCTGCGCCGAGCTGTGGAACATGTACGGCCCGACCGAGACGACCATCTGGTCGGCGGTGGCGCGGGTCGACCACGGGCCGATCTCCATCGGCGAGCCGATCGCCAACACCGAGCTGCACGTGCTGGACGCCAGCGGGGCGCTGGCCCCGCTCGGCGTCCCCGGCGAGCTGCACATCGGCGGCGCCGGCCTGGCCCGGGACTACCTGGACCGGCCCGAGCTGACCGCCGAGCGGTTCGTCCGGCACCCGCTCCCGATCGGGCTGGGCGACCGGCTCTACCGCACCGGCGACCTGGTCCGCCGCCTGGCCGACGGCAGCATCGAGTTCCTCGGCCGGCTGGACCACCAGGTGAAGCTGCGCGGCTTCCGGATCGAGCTGGGCGAGATCGAGTCGGTGCTGGAGCGGCAGCCGCAGGTCAACCAGGCGGTGGTGACCGTACGCGAGGACACGCCCGGCGACCAGCGGCTGGTGGCGTACGTGGTGGCCGACCCCGACGCGGACGCCGACGCGGACGCCGAGTGGCCGCGCGAGACGGACCAGTGGCGGAACATCTGGGACACCGCCTACGACGTCGAGGAGACCGACGAGGTCGACCCGACCTTCGACACCCGCGGCTGGAACAGCAGCTACACCGGGGCGCCGATCCCGGTGGCGGAGATGCGCGGCTGGGCCGAGGCCACCGCCGAGCGGATCCTGGAGAACGACCCGCGCTCGGTGCTGGAGATCGGCTGCGGGACGGGCCTGATTCTCTACCGGGTCGCCCCGCGAGTGGAGCGCTACTGGGGGACCGACATCTCGGCGGTCGCGCTGAACCGGCTCCGCGTCGACGTCGGCTCGCCGGCCCGGGGACTGTCCGGCGTGGAGCTGTTCGAGTGCGCGGCCGACGAGCTGGACACCCTGCCCGACCGGCGCTTCGACGTGATCGTGCTCAACTCGGTGGTGCAGTACTTCGCCGACGAGCGCTACCTGCTGCGGGTGATCGAAGGCGCGCTGCCCCGGCTCGCCCCGGGCGGTTCGCTCTTCCTCGGTGACATCCGCAGCCTGCCGCTGCTCGAGTCCTTCCACACCTCGGTGCAGCTGGAGCGGGCCGCGCCCGAGGACACCGCCGAGCAACTGCGCGAGCGGGTGCGGCGGGCCGTCGCCGACGAGAAGGAGCTGGTCTTCGACCCGGGCTTCTTCACCGCGTTGCCGGCCCGCTTCCCCCAGCTCGCGCAGGTGCGGGTGCTGCCGAAGCTCGGCGAGGTGAGCAACGAGCTGACCCGGTTCCGGTACGACGTACGGCTCACCGTGGCGGGCGGCGACAGCGTCGCCACCGACGCGGCCCCGGCCGGGGACGTCGAGTGGCTCGACTGGAGCGCCGAGCGGATGACCCCGGACGGGCTCCGGGACCGGCTGACCGGCGGGCGGCCGGCGCTGCTCGCCCTGCGGGGCGTACCCAACGCCCGGGTCGACCGCTGGACCCGGGCCACCACGGCGCTGGCCGAGGCGGGCGGCACGATCGCCGAACTCCGGGCCGAACTGGTCGCCGCCGGGGACGACCCGGCCGCCGCCGAACCGGAGCAGTTGCGCCGGCTCGCCGACGAGGCCGGCTACCAGCTCGACCTGGACTGGTCCGGACACGGACCGGCCGGGCGCATGGCCGCGGTGCTGCGCCGGCTGGGCCCGGACGGCCGCCCCGAACGACCGCTGCCCCGGCTGGCCGAGTCCGCCGATTCCGGCCCGGCCCGCCCGGAGCCCATCGGGAGCGGGGAGCCGCGCTGGGAGCGGTACGTCAACGACGCCCTCGGCCGCCGGACCCGACGGCTGCTGCCCCGGCTCCAGGCCGCCCTCGGCGAGCAGCTCCCCGACTACATGGTCCCGGCGATCTACGTCTTCCTGGACGCGCTGCCGCTCACCCCGAACAACAAGGTCGACCGGAAGGCACTGCCCGCGCCGGAGGCCGGCCGGCGGCAGGTGCGGTCGGCGTACGTGGCGCCGCGCAACCCGGTCGAGGAGGTGGTCGCCGGCATCTGGGCCGAGACACTCGGCGTCGACCGGGTGGGTGTGCTGGACGACTTCTTCGCCCTCGGCGGGCACTCGCTGCTCAGCACCCGCATGGTGGCCCGGGTCCGGGAGGCGTTCGGGGTGGATGTCCCGCTGCACCGGGTCTTCAGCGACCCGACGGTGGCCGGCCTCACCCGCGCGCTGAGCGCCGACCCCGCCCAACGGGCGGTCGTCGAGAAGACCGCCGAACTGTTGATCAGGCTGAGCGAGCTCTCCGACGACGAGGTGCAGCAGGCGCTCGACACCGACGGGAGGACGGCATGAGCGAGCGTCAGCGAGCGAATCATCAGTGCAGCGCGGTGGTGCCTCATGTCGCCGGCGAGCGTAGCGAGGTGGCGGCATGAGTGAGCGTCAGCGAGCGAATCATCAGTGCAGCGCGGTGGTGCCTCATGTCGCCGCCGACCGTAGCGAGGTGGCGGCATGACGAGAGGTCGGTTCGCGCTCTCCGCGCAGCGGCTGGCGCTGCTGGGCAACCTGCTCAAGGAGGAGGGCATCGACCGCGCCCCGGCGCGCACCGTGCAGCCCCGTACGGACCGGGACGCCCCGGTCCCGCTCACCTTCTCGCAGAGCCGGATCTGGTTCCTGGAGCAGTTCGCCGCGCGCACCTCCGCGTACGTGATCTCCACCGCGATGCGGGTGCACGGCGACTTCCGCGCCGACCTCTTCGCGCGGGCCTGCGCGGAGGTGGTCCGCCGGCACGAGTCGCTGCGGACCGTCTTCGTCGAGCTGGACGGCCGCCCGCACCAGCAGGTCCGCGCCGAGCTGCCCCCGGATGTACGGATCGAGGACGTGCCCGGGGTGGCGCCGGAAGCGGTCGACGCCGAGTTGCGCCGCCGTGAGGAAGAGCTGATCAACCAGCCCTTCGACCTGTCCACCGGGTCGCTGCTGCGGGTCCGGCTGCTCCGCTTCGGTCCACAGCGGACCGGGGTGCTGCTCCAGCTGCATCACCTCGTCTCCGACCGCTGGTCGATGGGGGTGCTGCTGCGGGAGCTGATCGCCGGCTACCGGGCCCTGGTCACCGGGCTGCCGGACGACCTGCCCGAGTTGCCGGTGCAGTACGCCGACTTCGCCCACTGGCAGCAGGAGCCGGCCGCCCAGGAGGCGTGGGCGGCGGACCTGGCGTACTGGACCGGCCAGCTCGGCGGCGCCCCACCGGAGATCGGCCTGGTCGGCGACCGGCCCCGACCGAGGGAGAAGAGCTACCGGGGCGACTCGGTGCCGGTGGAGATCCCGCCTGCCGTGGTGACCCGGCTGCGCGCGCTGTCCCGGGAGGAGAACGCCACTCTCTTCATGGTGCTGGGCGCCGCCTTCAAGGTGTTGCTGCACCGGCTCACCGGTGACGAGGAGATCGTGGTCGGCTCCCCGGTGGCCAACCGGCGACTGGTCGAGCTGGAACCGCTGATCGGCCTCTTCATGAACACCCTCGCGCTCCGTACCGACCTGCGCGGCGACCCGTCCTTCCGGGAGCTGCTGCGCCGGGTCAGCGCGGTCTGCCTGGCCGCGTACGACCACCAGGGCATCCCGTTCGAGCGGCTGGTCGAGCAGTTGCAGCCGGAGCGCTCGGCGGCCAGCACGCCGGTCTTCCAGGTGCTCTTCTCGTACCAGAACGTGCCCTTCCCGGCCTGGCACGACGGGCCGGTCCGGGTCGAGCCGGTCTCGCTCGACGCCCGCAAGGCCGAGTTCGACCTGCTGCTGGATCTGTTCGAGGACGGCGAGACGATCTGGGGCCGGCTGGAGTACAGCACCGATCTCTTCGACGCCGAGACGGCCGAGCGCTACGTGCGGATGTTCCACCGGCTGCTGCGCGGCCTGCTCGACGACCCGGACACCCCGATCGGGGCGTTGCCGCTGGTCGGCAGCGTCGAGCGGGACGAACTGCTGGCCCTGGCCACCGGAGCGGCCCATGCCGGCGTGGCCGGCGGGTCCGAGCTGCCGCTGGTCGTCGACGCCTTCGCCGAGGCGGTCCGCCGCGACCCGACCGCACCGGCGGTCCGGTTCGGCTCCCGTACGGTCAGCTACGGCGAGCTGGACGCCCTGGTCGACGGGCTCGCCGGCCGGCTGGCGGGGGCGGGCGTACGCCGGGGCACCCCGGTCGGTGTCCGGCTGGGCCGCTCGGTGGAGCTGGTGGCCGCGCCGCTGGCGGTGTGGCGGGCCGGTGGGGTGGTCGTACCCGTGGATCCGGCACTGCCGGCGGACCGGGCCACCGGGTTGCTGGCGGCGGCCGGGGTCGCGCTGCTGCTCGCCCGGCGGTCCGAGGGCGACGCGCTGCCCTGGGCCGGGCCGACCTGCCTGGTGGACGACCCGTCCGCCGACCCGACCGTGGCGGGCGCCGGCCCCGACGCCCCGGCGGCCCCGGTGGCCGGCGGCGACCTCGCCTACGTCAGCTACCCGGCCGAACCCTCGGCCCCACCGCGGATCAGCGTGCACCGCCATGACGCGCTGCGCGACCGGCTGCGCTGGCTGCGGGACGCGGTCGGGCTGACCGCGGACGACCGGGTGCTCCAGCAGGCCCCCGCCTCGGCCGCCTCGGCCGTGTGGGAGCTGTACGCCCCGCTGCTGGCGGGCGCGACCGTGGTGCTGGCCCGACCCGGCGGGCACCGGGACGCCCGGCACCTGGTGAGCCTGATCCGCGCGGAACGGGTCACCGTGGCCTGCTTCGTGCCCGACCTGCTGGCCGAGTTGCTCGACCAGCGCGGGGTCGAGCGCTGCACGGCGCTGCGGCACGTGCTCTGCGCGGGCGCGCCGTTGACCCGGGAGGTGGTGGCCCGCTTCGCCGAGCGTTGCCCGGCGGCCCTGCACAACCTGCTCGTGCCGGTGGACGTGGCCGCGCCGGTCACCGCCCACCGCTGCGCCGTCGACGGCGAGCCGACCGAACCGGACACCGTGGACGCCGGCGGGGTCCGGCCGCCGGTGCCGGTCGGCCGGCCGGTGCCCGGCACCAGGGTGCACGTTCTGGACCGGGCCGGCCAGCCGGTCCCGGTCGGCGTGGTCGGCGAGTTGCACGTCGGGGGAGCGGTGGTCCCGGCCGGCCCGGTCACCGCGTATCTGGTGCCGGACCCGTTCGCCACGGAACCCGGCGCGCGGCTGCTACGCACCGGTGAACTGGGCCGGGTACGCGCCGACGGGACGGTCGAGCACCTCGGGCACCGGGACCGGCGGCTGCGGCTGCGCGGCTTCCCGGTCGACCTGGACCTGGTCGAGGCCACCCTGGCCGGGCATCCCGGCGTCACCGGGGCGGCCGTGGTGGCCCGGGGCGAGGGGCGGGACGCCCGACTGGTCGGCTACCTCGCCGGGCACGCGGTCCCGACCACCGGGGAGCTGACGGCGTACCTTCAGGAGCGGCTGCCGGAGCACCTGGTCCCCGCGGCTTACGTCGAGCTGCCCGAGCTGCCGCGGACGCTGACCGGCACGGTGGACCGGAGCGCCCTGCCCGAGCCGGCCCCGGCCGCCGTCGAGCCGCCGGCCGGGCGCCCGGCCCTCGGGGACGAGGTCGAGCAGGGGATCGCCGACATCTGGCGGGAGCTGCTCGGCATCGACGAGGTCGGGCCGAGCGACAACTTCTTCTCCCTCGGTGGGCACTCGCTGCTCGCCACCAAGCTCGCCGGGCAGATCGACGCCCGGTACGGCGTGCGGCTGCCGCTGCGCGAGCTCTTCGGCAACCCGACGGTCGGCTGGCTGGCCGAGCAGGTCCGGCACCGCCGGGCCGGTGCGGACGCCGGGCCGGCGCCGATCCCCCGGGTCGACCGGGACGGCGACCTGCCGCTCTCCTTCTCCCAGGAGCACCTGATCCGGCACCACCCGCTCGGCCCGGTGGACCCGATCCACAACGTGGTCACCGCGGTGCGGCTGACCGGGCCGCTCGACGAGTCCGCGCTGCGCCGCAGCCTGGACGACATCGTGGCCCGGCACGAGGCGCTGCGTACCCGGATCGTCGACGGTCCGCACGGGCCGGCGCAGCGGGTCGACCCGGCCGGAAGCTGGCCGCTGGACACGGTGGACCTGCGCGACGTCGACCCGGCCGAGCAGCCCGGCCGGCTCCGCGCCCTCATCGAGGAACAGGGGCGGCGACCGTTCCGGATCGACGCGGAGCCGCTGGTGCGCGGCCTGCTGGCCCGGCTCGGCGCGGACGAGCACGCGCTGGTGCTCACCATCCACCACCTGGCCACCGACAACTGGTCGTACGGGGTGCTGGTGCGGGACCTGGCCGAGCACTACACGGCCCACACCACCGGCCGGGAGCCGCGGCTGCCGGCGCTGGCCGTGCAGTATCCGGACGTGGCGGCCTGGCAACGGCAGCAGCTCGCCGCCGGGGCGCTGGACGTCCACCTGGACCACTGGCGGCACACGCTGGCCGACCTGCCTCCCGCGTTGACCCTGCAACGGATGTCCACGGGAACCGGCACTGACCCGGTCGCCAGCGGCTTCACCCGGGCGTTCCGGGTCGACCCGGCGGTCACCGGGAGGCTGCGTCGGCTCGCGGAGGGGGAGGGGGCCAGCCTCTTCATGGTGTTGCTGGCCGCGTACGACCTCCTGCTCGCGGCATTCTCCGGGCGGGACGACATCCCGGTCGGCTTCCCCGAGGCGGGCCGGGAACGGCCGGAGACGGCGGAGCTGGTCGGCTGGTTCGTCAACCCGCTGGTGGTCCGGGCCGACCTGGCCGCCGCGTCGACCTTCCGGGAACTGGTCGGCCAGGTCCGCGACCGGACCCTGGACGCGTACGCGCACCGGGGCGCACCGCTGTGGATGGTCACCGGCGCCGGATCGGCCGGCGACCCGACCCGCGTCCTGTTCAACCTGCTCAACGCCGAGGTGCCGGAGCTGACGCTGCCCGGGTTGCAGGTGCGCTCGCTGGAGGTCGGCGACGACTACGTCTTCTCCGAGGTACTCGGCAGCAATCTCAAGCCGGCGGAGGTCGATCTCGCCCTGATCATGCGGGAGCGGGGGACGGAGCTGCTGGGCACCTGGCTCTACTCCACCGACGTGTTCGACGCGCGGGTCCTGGACCTGATGATGCGCCGCTGGGACCAACTGCTCGGCTGGCTGGCCGACGACCCGGCCGCCGCGCTGGCCGGCCTCCGCGCCCGGCTGCGGGAGGTGCCGGCGTGAGCCTCTTCGCCTACCTGCTGCGCTACCGCCGGGGCCCGTTCCTGCTGGCCATCGTGGCGGGCATCGTCAGCGGTGGCACCGGCGCCGCCTTCATCGCCATGGTCAACCTGGCCCTGGATGCCGACGGTGCTCCCACGGCCCGGCTGATCTGGGGATACGTGGCGCTCTGCCTGGCCACCCTGCTGACCAGGTTCGTCTCCCAGGCCATGCTGTACCGGCTTTCCCAGGGGGCGATCTACCACCTGCGCCGGCGCCTGATCGACGGCATCCTGGGCGCTCCGCTGCGGACCGTCGAGAAGACCGGCACCGCCCGGCTCTACTCGGCGCTCTCCGACGACGTGGTGGTGATCGCCGACGCGCTGCCCGGCCTGCCGGGCATCTGCTCCGGTGCCGCGTTCGTGGTGGTGGCGATCGCCTACCTGGTGATCGTCTCCCCGGTGGTGGCCCTGGCCACCGGCGGCACGGTCGTCGTCGGCGTGCTGCTCTACCTGCTCATGTCCGCCACGGGCCTCGGCGCGCTCAAGGCGGCCCGCCGGGAACAGGACGTGCTGTTCGGCCACTTCCGCTCGGTCACCGAGGGCATCAAGGAGCTGAAGCTCAACCGGGACCGGCGTACCGCCCTGGTCGAGCAGGAGCTGGAGCGCACCGCACTCGCCTACCGCCGGCACAGCGTCGTCGGTCTCTCCGTCTACGAGGGAGCCACCGGTGGCGGGCAGGGCGTGTTCTTCACCTTCATCGGCCTGCTGCTGTTCGCCTTCCCCGCCTGGTTCGCCCTCACCGGCCAGACGCTGGCGGCCTGCGTACTCATCCTGCTCTTCGCCGTCTCCAGCCTCCAGGGCGTTCTCGTCTGGTTCCCGGCTCTGGGCCGGGCCTCGGTGGCCCTGGCCACGATCGAGGAGCGGCTCGCCGCGCTGAAGCCCGTCGCCGGGGAGCCCGCCGGCCCGCCGCCGGCCGCCGGTCCGGGTGACGCCGTCCGGCCGGCCGGGGTGCCCGCGCAGGCTCCCGCGACCGGGACGTCGTCGGCGGCCACCAACCGGTTCGCCGGCTGGCGCACCATCTCCTTCCGCGGGGTCAGCCACGTCTACCCCGGCCCCACCGGGGAGGAGTTCGTGCTCGGCCCGCTGGACTTCGAGTTCCGCCGGGGCGAGATCCTGTTCGTCGTCGGCGCCAACGGCAGCGGCAAGACCACCCTGGCCAAGGTGCTGACCAGCCTCTACCCGCCGGAGGCGGGGGTGGTCCAGGTGGACGGCACCGAGGTCACCACGGCCAACCGAGAGGACTACCGCAACCTCTTCTCCGCGGTCTTCTCCGACTTCCACCTCTTCGACAGCCTGCTCGGGCTCCCGGCCGACCGGGCCGAGCGGGCCCAGCACTACCTGCGCCGCCTGCAACTCGACCACAAGGTACGGATCACCGGGGACCGGTTCTCCACCACCGCGCTCTCCCTCGGGCAGCGCAAGCGACTGGCCCTGCTCGTCGCGTACCTGGAGGACCGCTCCTTCTATCTCTTCGACGAGTGGGCGGCCGACCAGGACCCGACGTTCAAGGACTTCTTCTACCGCGAGCTGCTGCCGGAGCTGCGGGACCGGGACAAGGCAGTCGTGGTGATCAGCCACGACGACCGGTACTTCCACGCCGCCGACCGGCTCGTCCGGCTCGACTACGGCCAGATCAGAGAGGAGGAGATGTCGGGTGGACAGGCGGTGGCTGGCCGGCCGGGAGTTGAGTCCGGAAGCTGACTTCCGGCTCTTCTGCCTGCCGTACGCCGGGGGTGGCGCGGCGGTCTACCGGGCCTGGCAGGAGGCGGCTCCGGCCGGGGTGCAGGTGTTGGCGCTGGAACCGCCCGGCCGGGGCACCCGGCTGCGGGAGGCGCCGTTCCGGCGGGTCGCTCCGCTGATCCGGTCCCTGGCGGACGCGCTGACCGACGCGCTCGACCGCCCGTACGCCCTCTTCGGGCACAGCATGGGCGGGTTGCTGGCGTTCGAGCTGGCCCGGGCGCTGCGCCGCCGCCCGGTCCGCCAGCCCGCGCACGTCTTCGTCTCCGCCGCCGCGTCGCCGGGTACCGCACCGACCCGGCCGCTGCTGCACTGCGCCACCGACGACGAGATCCGCCGGCGCCTGGCGGAGCTGGGCGGCACACCCCCGGGCCTGCTGGACAACGTCGAGCTGATGGAGCTGATGCTGCCCGTGCTCCGGGCCGACTTCGCGGTCCTGGAGACGTACGAGTACCGCAGCGAGGCGCCACTGTCGGTGCCACTGACCGTGCTCGGTGGCCGGGCGGACCGGATAGTGCCGCCGAAGGCGCTCGGCGGTTGGCAGCGGCACACCTCGGCCGGTTCCCGGCTGTGCCTCTTCCCCGGCGACCACTTCTTTCTGCACGGCGCCACCGCCGACCTGATGTCGACAGTGCTGCGGGACTCCGGCGCGACGGCCCTCGCCGGGCCGGCCCGGCTGCCCCAGTGACGCTCACCGCACCCGGATCTCCAGGAGGAGACATGACCACGCTCGATTCGGTGACCAGCGAGCAGCCGGACGAGAGCGACATCGAGCCGTTCACGTTGCTCAGCCCCCGGGACCGGAAGATCGTTCCGGCCGGTGCCCGGGACGCCTACCCGCTGCCCGAGGCGCAGGCCGAGCTGGTCGAGGAGGAGCCCGCCTTCGCCGAGGTCGACCTGGACGGCCGGCGGGTCACCGACCCGGCCCCGTTCTCGCCGGAGCGCTTCGCCTCGGCGGTACGGGCCGTGGTGCGCGCCCACGAAGTCCTCCGTACCTCGGTCGACGTGTCCAGCGGCACCGAGCCGGTGTACCTGGTGCACCCGGACGCCCCGATTCCGGTTGCCGAGCACGACCACCGCAGCGTGGACGAGGCCAAGCGGGAGGCGATGTTCGGCACGCTGCTGGCGACCGAGCGGGCCACCCCGTTCGACCCGGCCAGCCCCGGGCCGCTGCGGCTGACCGTGGTCCTGGAAACCGAGCGGAGCTGGACGCCGGTCGTCGCCGCACCCCGGGCGCTGACCTCGGTGGTGGACCTGTCCGGCATCCTCGCCGAACTGCTCCGCGCCTATCACGCCGCCGACGTGGACCGGGCCGTCGCCGGCACCCGGCACGCGCCCTGCGTGGCCGCCGGGCTAGACGCCGCCGCCGACTTCGACGGCGCGGATTACTGGACCCGGCTGCTGGCGGGCACCGCGTTCGCCCTGCCGGGCGGCTGGGGCGGCGAGCCGGGCAGCACCGAGCTGACCGTCGAGTTCGCCGACCTGGCCGCCGGTCTGGCCACGCTCGCCGGGGCGGCCGGCGTACCGCTGTCCACGGTGCTGCTCGCCGCCCACCAGACGGTGCTCGGCATGCTCAGCGCCGAACCGGCCGGGCACACCGAGGCGACCCTCGCCCCGTACGGGCGGTTGGAGTCGGCCGGCACCGACTGCGAACGGCTGCTGCACCGGTTCACCCTGCCCGTGCCGATGGTCACCGGCGCGGCGACCTGGCGTCGGCTCGTCACCCGGGTCGCCGAGGCGGAGCGGGCCGCCTGGACCCACCGGCACGCGTACCGGCCGTCCGCCGCCGGGGACGGGCAGCGGCAGCACGCCCTCTTCGAGTGGGACGCCGCCGCCGACACCCCCGGCGAGCCGGTCCCGGGCCTGCCCGCCGAGCGGGCGGCGTACGGCCTGCGGGTCACCGCCGCCCCCGGCCGGCTGCGGCTGCGCGCCGTCAAGGAGACCGTCGACCCGGGGTACGCCGGCCGGCTCGCCGCCCTGTACCGGGAGGTGCTGGTGGCGATGGCCGCCGATCCGGACGGTGACGCCCGGGGCGCCCGGCTGCCGGCCGACGAGCGGCGCGCGGTGCTGGTCGACTGGGCGGTCGCCGGGACCGCGGACCGGGGCGGGGTGACCGTGGTGGACCTGATCCGGGCCCAGGCGACGGCCACCCCGGACCGGGTCGCGGTGCGGGTCGGCGAGGTCCGGCTCACCTACCGGGAGCTGATGCGGCGGGCCAACCAGCTCACCCACCACCTGCTCGATCTGGGGGCCGGCCGGGACACCCTGGTCGGGGTCTGCCTGGGCCGGACGCCGGACCTGATCCCCGCGCTGCTCGGCGTCTGGCAGACCGGGGCCGGCTACCTGCCGTTGGACCCGAAACTGCCGCCGGAGCGGCTGCGGCACATGCTCGACGCCGCCGATGTCCGGGTGGTGGTCACCTCCACCGTGCAGCGGCCCACGCTCACCGAGCTGTACGACGGCACCCTGGTCCTGGTCGACACCGACGCGGCGGCTCTCGCGGCCCGCCCGGACACCCCGGTCGACGTGCCGATCGACCCGGCGCAGCTCGCGTACGTCATCTTCACCTCCGGCTCCACCGGCCGTCCGAAGGGGGTGATGGTGCCGCACGCCGGCCTGGCCAACTATCTGCTCTGGACGGTCGACGCGTACGCCGCGCACGGTCCGGGCGGCGCTCCGGTCTTCTCATCCATTTCCTTCGACCTGGGCATTCCGGACATCTTCACTCCGCTGATCACCGGGGAACCGGTCCACCTGCTGCCCGAGCCGCTGGACACGGCCGACCTCGGCGCGTGCCTGCTCGACGGGGCGCCGTACAGCTTCATCAAGATGACCCCCGGCCATCTGGACCTGCTCACCTGGCAGCTCACCGCCGAGCAGGCTCGGAACCTGGCCGGCATGGTCATCGCGGCGGGGGACTCGTTCACCGAGGCGCTGGCGGCCCGCTGGCTGGAGCTGGCCGGCCCGGACGGGACGAAGGTGGCCACCGAGTACGGCCCCACCGAGATCACCATCGGCAACTCGGGGCAGCCGATCAGCGAGCCACCGACCACCGAGCTCGTGCCGCTCGGCGTGCCCATCGTCAACACCACCATGTACGTGCTCACCGATCGGTTGGAGCCGGTGCCGGTCGGCGTGCCCGGAGAGGTCTACATCGGCGGCGTCGGGGTGGCCCGCGGCTACCTCGGCCGGCCGGACCTGACCGCCGAGCGGTTCGTGCCCGACCCGTACGGCGCCCCCGGCAGCCGCCTCTACCGCAGCGGGGACCTGGCCCGTTGGCTGCCCGACGGCACGTTGGAGTTCCTCGGCCGGATCGACAACCAGGTCAAGATCCGGGGGTACCGGGTGGAACTCGGCGAGATCCAGGCGCGGCTCGCCGCCCACCCCCAGGTACGCGACGCCGTGGTGGTCGCCCGCGAGTCCGGCCAGGGCGAGAAGCGGCTGGTGGCGTATCTGGTGCTCACCGCCGGGCACCGGCCGGACCCGGCCGCGCTGCGCGGGCACCTCGCCGCCGACCTGCCCGACTACATGATCCCCGCGGCCTTCGTCGCCATCGACCACATCCCGCTCACCACCAACGGGAAGGTGGACAGCCGCGCTTTGCCCGCCGGGTGACCCGCCACGCCGTACCGCCGAGCACCCGTTCACCCACCACATCGTGCCGCTCCACCCGGACCAGCCGCCGGCCGGCTCGGGACGGAGTCGGCGCGGACCTGCCGGAGGGGGCAACCCCGGAAGCGCTACGAGAGGACCGAACCGATGACCACGCTCGACCAGTCGACGACCCCGCAGGGGCTGACGCTGGACCTTACCGACGATGAACGGGCCGCCCTGGAGGAACTGGCCAAGCAGCTCGTGGCCACCCCGCCGGCGCTGCTGGACGATCTGGCCTGGGTGGCGCAGGCCCGGGAGGCCAGCTGCCGGCTGCCACTGCGGCTGATGGCGACGCTGCGCTGCTTCCGCAACGACGCCGGCGCGACCGGCGCGCTGATCCTCACCGGGCTCCCCGTCGACGAGGACGGCCTGCCGGACACGCCGACCAAACCGGAGTCGGTGGAGCGGGCGACCACCGTACCGGCCGTGGTGGCCATGCTGATCGGCCTCCAGCTCGGAGAGGTGATCGCCTACCGGAACGAGAAGACCGGTGCCCTGGTGCAGAACGTCGTTCCGGTGCCCGGTCTGGAGGGGACGCAGAGCAACGCCGGGTCGGTGCCGCTGGAGTTCCATGTGGAGAACGCCTTTCACCCGCAGCGCCCCGACTACGTCGGCCTGCTCTGCCTGCGCAACGACCACGCCAAGCAGGCCGGCACCCTGGTCACCTGCATCCGGCAGGCCCTGCCGCTGATCGAGGACACCGACCGGAAGGTGCTGGGCGAGCCCCGCTTCATCACTGCCCCGCCGCCCTCGTTCCATCATGGAGACCGGACCATGCCGCACGCGGTGCTGACCGGCAGCCCCGAGGACCCGAACATCTGCCTGGACCTGAACGCCACCACCGGGCTGGACGACGAGGCCCGCGAGGTGATGGCCCGGCTCAAGCAGGCCCTCACCGACGTCTCCACCTCGCTGGTGCTCCAGTCCGGCTCGATGGCCATCATCGACAACCGGCTGGTGCTTCACGGCCGGACCGAGTTCACCCCCCGCTTCGACGGGCGGGATCGTTGGCTGCACCGGGTTTACGTACACCTGGACAACCGGCGCAGCCGGGCGCACCGGGCCGGTGCCGGCGCCGTGCTCAGCTGACCCCGACACGCAGAAATTTCCATAGATCCACTTTTACTGACGGTAGGCTGTCCGGCGCCGGAGCGTCAGCGCCGGCGGCCGACCGCAGCACCAGTGGCCGGCCGGGATGACCGGCCGCCAGCCAGGAGAGGGAGACGATGACCGAGACCCTGAGGCGCACCCGAAGGGGCGGCGCCGGCCGCCCGTTGGAGGAGGGCCGCCTCTATCGTTGGGCCGTCTGGGCCGCGCTCAACCCAGTCAAGGTCATGCTGGTCTGGCTGCTGCTGCTCGCCGCGGCCGTCTTCTCGGCCGGCTACTTCACCTCCCACCTGACCGGCAACACGAACTCGGTGATCGGCTCCGATTCGGAGAAGGCCAACCAGCTCATCGCCGACAAGTTCCCGGACACGCCGAGCGAGACGGACTTCGTCGTCCTGCACTCGGCCGCGCTGACCGCCCAGGACCCGGCGTTCCGCGCGGTGGTCGACGCCGCCGTCGACCGCTACCGCCAGGACTCCGACGTCGTCACGGCGACCAGCCCGTACGACGCCCCGGACCGGCTCATCGCCCCGGCGGGCCGGACCGCGCTCATCCCGATCACCCTCGACGGCGACGACAAGAAACTCCAGGAACGGGCCGCGCCACTGGGCGAGCTCGCCGAGCAACTCGGCACCGATCAGGTCGAGGTCTACTTCACCGGCGCCTCCCCGCTCGCCGCCGCCGCCGTCGAGCAGGGCAACGAGGACCTCTCCATGGCCGAGACCATCGGCTTCCCGGCCGCCGCCATCGTCCTCCTGCTCGCCTTCGGCTCGCTGGTCGCCGCCGCCATCCCGCTCGTCCTCGGCATCGTCGCCGTGCTGGGCGCCTTCGGCGCGCTCGGCATCGCCGCCCACTTCACCAGCTTCGACGTCTTCGTGCAGACCGCGGTCAGCATGGTCGGCATCGCGCTCGGCATCGACTACACGCTCTTCATCGTGACCCGGTTCCGCGAGGAACTGGCCAAGGCCGTCGACAACGGCCGGCAGGAACGGGCCAGGGCCGTCGGCCGTACGGTGGCCACCGCCGGGCAGGCGGTGCTCTTCTCCGGCGTCACCGTGGTCGTCTCGCTGGCCGGGCTCTGGCTGGTCCGGTCGGCCAAGGTCTACTCGATGGCCGTCGGCATGAGCACGGCGGTGCTGGTCATGATGCTCATCGCGGTCACCCTGCTGCCCGCCCTGCTCGGCCTCCTCGGCGGCCGGATCAACCGGCTCGCCCTGCCCTGGGCCCGCCGGTCGCTGGCGCACCCCGACCCCGAGCACTCCGTCTGGGGCAAGGCCATCGCCGTGGTCATGCGCCGCCCGGTGCTCATCGCCGCGCTCGGCACCGTCCTGCTCGGCGCCCTGTCGATCCCGGTCTTCCATCTCCGGTACGGCGTCGACCTCGGTGCCGGCGCCGTCGCCGAATCCCCGGCCGGCAAGGGGTACACGGTCGTCTCCGAGGCGTTCGCGCCCGGCGTGCTCACCCCGATCACCGTGGTGGTCTCCGCCGAGGGCCGGAAACTCAACGACCCGCAGCTCGACGCTGTCGCCCGGTTCAGCGACCAGGCCGCCGGCAACCGCGAGGTCGCCGACGTCGTCAGCATCACCAGGGTGCTCGACGCCCAGGCGCAGGGGCACACCACGGCCCACCTCGACGCCGCGGTGCGGACCGCCGGCGCCGCGCTGGCCGGGGTGGTGAGCGAGGACGCCGACACCACCGTCATCACCATCCGTCCCCGGCACGGCGCCGACACCGACGAGACGGCCGACCTGGTACGCGAACTGCGTACCCAGGCCGAGGGCGCGTTCGCCGGCACCGGGCTGAGCGCCCACGTCGGTGGCGGCCCGGCCGAGATCGTCGACATCACCGACGAGAGTTCCCGGGCCATGCCGCTGGTCATCGGCGCGGTGCTGGCCGCGAGCTGGGTCCTCCTGTTGATCGCCTTCCGGTCCCTGGTCCTGCCGTTCGAGGCGATCTTCATGAACCTGCTCACCTCGGGGGCCGCCTTCGGCATGGCGGTGCTCGTCTTCCAGGAGGGACACGCCGCCGGCCTGCTCGGCGTCGAGCGGACCGGCTTCATCCAGGTGATCCTGCCGCTGTTCGCGTTCGCCCTGGTCTTCGGCCTCTCCATGGACTACCAGGTGTTCATGCTCTCCCGGATGCGCGAGGAGTGGGAACGGACCGGTGACAACCGGGCCGCCGTCCAGCTCGGCCTGACCCGTACCGCCAAGGTGATCAGCGCCGCCGCGGCCATCATGGTGGTCGTCTTCGCATCCTTCATGTTCACCCGGATCCTCGAGATCAAGCAGATGGGCTTCATGCTCGCCCTGGCCGTCCTGATCGACGCGACGATCGTCCGGCTGTTGCTGGTCCCGTCGCTGATGCGGTTGCTCGGTCGGGGGAACTGGTGGCTGCCCGGCTGGCTGGGCCGGGTCCTGCCCCGCGCCGGCCAGCACTGACCCCGCCGTACGGGCAGGGCCCCGCCGGATCGTCACGACCCGGCGGGGCCCTGCCCGTCGTACGTCCGTGGTGCGGGCCGGCCCGCGCCGACCCGGGCATCGTCACTCGGTGGCCGGCTCCACCAGCTCGACCAGGATCCCACCCGCGTCCCGGGGGTGCACGAAGTTGATCCGGGAGCCGGCCGTGCCACGCTTCGGCTGCTCGTAGAGGAGTCGCACCCCGCGCTCGCGCAGCTCGGCAGAGGTCTTGTCGACATCGTCCACGGTCCAGGCGATCTGCTGCACGCCCGGGCCGGACTTGCTTAGGAACCGGGCGATCGGTGAGCTGGGAGTCAGCGGTGCGAGCAACTGGAGCCGCCCCCGGGCCGGGTCCGGCCCGATCGACAGCATCGCCTCCCGGACGCCCTGTTCGTCATTTTCCTCCACGTGCACGCAGCGCATGCCGAAGAGCGTCTCGTATCGCTGAATCGCCTCGTCGAGGTCGTTGACGGCCATGCCGATGTGGTCGATGCCGCGCAGGCCGACGCCGGACAGCGCCGACCCGTCGGCAGGCTGGGAAAGATCGTCAGACATGCGCTCAGCCTAGTTGCCGCCATCGATCGGGCGCAGTGTCCGATCAGGACACAGCGGCCCGCTGAAGAGGGGAGGCCGCTCAGGTCGAGGCACGGACGACCAGGAGGGGATCGAAAAGAGTCGAGGAACTGGTCAGCCCCGGGTCGTCCACGCGGGCCAGCAACATCCGGGTCGCCTCCGCCGCCATGTCCTCCAGCGGCTGCCGAATCTCCGTAGGAAACCCTCGGCGGGTTCTCGGCCGCGACTCCTCGACTCAGCGCCCGGCCCGCGCCCGGCGCCGCCGGTCGCTGGGGCGGGGCTTGTCCGCGAGCGTGGACGCCTGCCGGCTGAGCTCGTCAACCCGGTCACGCAGCCCGCGCACGCCGGCCTCGTCGGCGTCGCCGACACCCGCGACCTTGTCGAGCAGCCCGGTGTAGTCACTCGCCAGCCGCAGGTAGGTCCGGCGGTCGCGCCCGCCCCCGATCCGGCCGTACCGCTGGTCGAGGTCGACGATCTGCCGGGCGAGGACCGCCACCGCGGCGCTGAGCTCGCTGCGGCCGTCGGCGCGCTCGTCGTGGCGGGCCTGCCGGGCGGCCGCCAGCCGGCCGGCCCGGCGTCCGGCGAGCCAGAGCGCCGCAGCGCCGGCGCCCACCCCACCGACCGCGGCGGCGGCCAACACGTACCGGGGCAGCGAAGGGCTGATCGTGCGGGCCCCGTCGGGGATGACGCCTGCCTTCACCATCAGGTCGTAGTTGAGTGTGACGACCTTCAACGCCTCCAGCGGCCGGTCGGCGAAGGCGTCGATGCCCTGGGGGATGGTCGTTTCCCTCGCCATCGCTCGGCCGATGGACTTGGCGTCGTCCGGGTCGAAATCCGAGCATGCCCACCTGTCCCAGCCCTCCCCGGCGCGGCTCAGAGACAGCCTGACGGTGCCCTTCGCGGCCCGCTCCGCCTGCGCGCAGGCGGAGCGCAGGTCGTCGCCGGGCGCCATGAAGAGGACGACCAGCCGGCGGTTGCCGATGATGCGTCTGGCGGCGGCAACGTCCAGCTCGACCCCGGGCGCGGCGTACACCGACGAGGTGCGGACCTGGCGGGCGACCGGCCCGTCCAGGATCCCGCCGGCCCACAGTGCCCAGCCGGCCAGCGCCAGGCAGGCGAGCAGTGCGCGGCCGAAAGGGGTGCCGACCAGTTGGCCGAGCCGTCGGCGCAGCGCGGATTTCAAAACACTCTCTCCTGGAGGTAGCGGGCGGGGCGGTAGCCGGGGATGCCCACCATGCGGGCGGTGTCGTCCAGTTCGGCCGCCGCGTCGTCCAGCAGCTTCCGTGCGTGCCGGTCGGGCAGGCCCTCGTCCAGTGCGGTGCGGGCCGCCTGGAGCTTGCCGATACCTCGGGTAAGCGCGGGGTTGCTGCGGGCATCGGTCAGCAGGGACACCTCCACAGCGAGCGCGGTGAGGCCGGCCAGCCGGGCGGTGGTCGTGCTCAGTGGCAGATCATCCAGCCGGCCGCCCAGGATGCCGGAACGGCGCAGCGACCGGATCGACAGCATCATGAACCCCGCCACGCAGCCCGCGAAGACCCACGGCAGCGCCGGGAGCGCCACCCGCAGCGGGTCGAACGCCCGGTACGGCAGCGGCCGGTCGAACAGGCCGGCGTACCGGATGGCGGTGACCTGGTTCAGATAGGCGCCGAGCACGTTCTGCTGCGGATAGTCGTACTGGCTGAGCCGGTTGCCGAACTGGGCGTAGAAGATCGTCCCCGCCAGGTCCGCGAAGTCCGCCGCCGCCGGGCCGTGGTACTCGATCCAATTGCCGTACATCACCACGATCGGACGGTCCGGAAAGAGCCGGGCCAGCGCCGGCCCGTACCGGGGGAGCGGCCGGCCGTACGGCTGCGCGGGCAGGACGACGTACCACGCCCCGCCGGGGAAGGCGGCGCGCGCGGGGTCCTCGGGCAACCGGGTCAGCGTGGCTCCCGCGCCGACGTGCAGCCCGTTCGCCCGCAGGTCGGCGAGGACCGCGGCCAGCTCCGGTCCGCTCGGTTCACGCCAGCGCAGCTCGTCGCGGTCGGCTGGAGGCGGCGCGTCACGCAGCTTGGCGATCAGGGTCACCAGCTGGTTGGTCACGTCGCCGGTGGCGAACTGGGCCCGCCAGCCGGGGATGGTGCTCCCGACCGCCTGGCGTAGGCCGCTGCTGACCTCGGTGCCGAGCACCTGTACGGCCGCGTTGGCGACCTCTCTCACCCGCTCGCGTTCCGCCGCGTCGAGGCCGGGCGGCGCGACCAGGATCCGGATGTCCTGGTCGCCGATCGCCGCGCGTACCCGCTGCTCGTCCCAGGAGGCGACGGAGCCGGGGAGGCGTACCACCGGGGCGGCGTCCACCATCGCGGACATCTCGGCCGTCGAGGGCACGGTGGCGTCGCTCAGCTCGTCGGCGTCACCCTCCAGGGTCCGCTTCGAGGGTGCAGGCGACTGGCCGTAGCTGACATCGATGCTCTGGGGTTGGGCGGCCAGGAACACCAGCAGGATGGCCATCGCCGCGCCGAGGAGCGCCCAGCGCGCCAGTTTGATGTAGCGCAGCAGTCGACGGCCGGTCACTGGTGCGCCCGCCACAGCTCGTCCGCGCGGCGTGCGTGACCGGCCGCCGTCCTGGCGGCCGTCGCGCCGCCACCGGAGGCCGCGAGCAGCTCGGCGCGGGCCAGCAGGCGCTCCGCCTCGGGGACGTGCTCGGCGCTCGCGTCCCGGCTGACGGCGGCGCTGTCGATCGCCGCGCCGGCGGCCGACCAGGCGATCCGGCGTTCCCGGGCGAGGGACCGCCGGCGGGGCAGCAGGGTGGTGAGGAGACCGGCAGCCAGCAGCAGCACGCTACCGGTCAGCCAGATCAGTACGGATGGTGACATGCGCTCCTGCCGTCCGAGGGGTCCGGTACGGCTATCTGTCTAACGCAACGGTGCCACCGGGGTTGAGCCGGTGGCACCGCGAGTGACGACGGTCAGGCGGGTCGGGCCCGCGCCTTTTCGCGTACCACGCCGGTCACTGGTAGACGTGGACGTAGTCGACGAGCATCTGGGCCGGGAACGGCGTCGACGCGTCCGGCGGCCCCGGCCAGTCGCCACCGATCGCCAGGTTGAGGATCAGATAGAACGGATGGTCGTAGACCCACGGCCCACGTGTCGCCTCCACCGTCTCCTTGCTGGCGTAGAAGACCTCCGTGCTGTCGACGAGGAAGCGCATCCCCTTGCTGTCCCACTCCACGGCGTAGACGTGGAACGCGGTGGACAGGTCGGAGGTCCAGACGTGTTCCTGGCCGTAGCCGCCGCCACCGTTGTACGCCGGCGCGTGCAGGGTGGTGTAGCTGCGGTACGGGTCGCGGCCGAGGATCTCCATGATGTCGATCTCGCCGTTGTACGGCCAGGGGCGTCCCTGGAGGAAGTCGGCGCCCATCATCCAGAACGCCGGCCAGAACCCGTTGCCCCTGGGCACCTTGATCCGGGCCTCCACCCGGCCGTACTGGACGTGGAACCTGTTGCTGGTGTTCATCCGGTGCGAGGTGTACGCGCGCCCGCCGGCCGTCTCCCGCCGGGCCTCCATGACGAGTTGCCCGCTGCCGTTCATGGCGGCGTTGGCGTTGTCGGTGTAGTACTGCAACTCGCCGTTTTGGCCGGTGCCGGGGTCGATGGTCCACTTCGCCGGGTCGGGCTTGCCGCCGGCCGGACCGTTGAACTCGTCGGCGAAGACGAGCCGGGTGGCGGGGAAGGTCGGGTCCGGTGGCACGGGCGGCGGGGCGGTCGGTGCGCCACCCGTGCCGTACACCTGGAACTCCCAGAGCGAGTAGCCGTAGGTGCTGTTGCGGGCGGTGCCGTACATCCGGACGTAGCGGCCGGTGCCGGTGACGTTCAGGGTCTGCTTGAACCCCTTGCCGCTGGTGGTGCTGTAGATGGTGGTCCAGGTGCCCGCGTCGTTCGACGTCTGGATCTGGTAGGCGGTCGCGTAGGCCGGGTCCCACTGCAGGACCACCCGGTGAATGGTCGCGGTGGCGCCGAGGTCCACGTAGATCCAGCCCGGGTCGCCCCAGCCGGTGGTGGCGCTGGTCGCCCAGCGCGAGGCCGGATCGAGGTCGAACGCGCGCGCGGGATAGCACTGCCCGCAGGCGCCGTCGTCCTGGTACGACGAGGCGGTCGCCGGCTTGCCGTAGGACAGCAGCACGTCACCGCCCGGCGGCGGGCTGGACGGCGGGGGAGTGGACGGTGGTGGGCTCGACGGCGGCGACCCGGCGGAGGTGCGTACCGCGAACTCCCACAGCGAGTACCCCCAGACGGTCGCCCGCGCGGTGCCGTAGACCCGTACGTACCGGCCGGAGCCGGTGACGGTGAGCTGCTGGCTGCCGCCGGTCGCGGTGGTGGTGGCGTAGCCGGTCGTCCAGGTGGAGCCGTTGTCGGAGAACTGGATCTGGTAGGCGGTCGCGTACGCGGCCTCCCAGCTCAGGTCGACGCGGCAGATGGTGCGGGACGACCCGAGGTCGACCTGGATCCACTGCGGGTCGGCGGCGGCGCTGGACCAGCGGGTGCCGGCGTCACCGTCGACGGCGGCCGAGGCGGGGAAGGCCGCGTTCTCGGTCGACGACGCGGTCGCCGGACGTCTCAGCGCGGCGTTGCCGACGGTGTCGCAGCCGGTGGTGGTGGTCGTGCCGTACACCCGGAACTCCCACAGTGAGACGCCGTACTGGGTGGCCCGGGCGGTGGTGTGGACGCGCACGTACCGGCCGGAGCCGGTGACGGTGAGCTGCTGGGTGCCGCCGGTGGAGGTGGTGGTGGCGTAGACGGTGGTCCAGGTCGCGTCGTCGGCGGAGACCTGGATCTGGTACGCGGTCGCGTACGCGGCCTCCCAGTTCAGCGTGACCTGGCTGATGGTGGCGGTGGCGCCGAGGTCGACCCGGATCCACTGCGGGTCGGTGGCGGCGCTGGACCACCGGGTGCCGAGGTCACCGTCGACGGCGGCCGAGGCGGGGAAGGAGGCGTTCTGGACGGACGAGGCGGTGACCGGCCTGCCCTGGGACAGCAGCGGATCGGCCGCGCTGGCGGCCGTGGTCACGGCCGCGACGAAGCTGGCGACCATGGCGGCCAGCAGGACGAGGACGACGGCGAGCCGGCATCGGGCGAACGCGGGTGGTGGCGGGTCGAGGGCCGGGACGGGGAGGACAGACATGGTGCCTCCTGGAGGGGAGCGGTCGGGCCGGGCGTACGCGGCGGAGCAGTTCGCCGGCGTACCCGGTGGGGGCGGCGCGGGTCGGTTCCGTCCCGGCCGCCCGGTGGTGGTGGGTGGTGGTCACCAGCCCACGGCGACGAGCAGCCACTGGGGATCGCCGGTCGAGACGAACGAGGACTGGTCGGCGTAGTCGTCGTACGGGAAGCCGTACGCCCGGCCGCCGATGGCGTTGTCGTGCCAGAACTTCGCGTAGTAGTTTGCCGGTGCCTGCTGGTAGAACAGGCTCGGATCCGACCACTGCGCCCGCGGCAGGTGCGCGACGTGCCGGTTGAGCGCGGCGCAGCCGGCCGGATCGCCGGCCAGCGGCCCGGCGCAACCGAAGATGTCCGAGGTGGCGGCCGGCAGCCCGACCGAGGACGCGTACCCGCTCAGGTAGGTCGCGTACTGGCCGCCGGCACGGAACTGTGGCGTGTTGCCCGGCGACGGAATGCGGTACGGCGCCTCGATGGTGGCCAGGTGCTTGAACTCGGCCGGCATCGCGTCGGAGAACCGCTGGAACGTCGCCGCCCGATCCTCGGCGAAGGTCGCCTCGGTCTCGCCGACGGACACGTCGTATCCGGTGCGGGCGTGCAGCCGCATCGCCAGTTTCAACCCGAACGCGTCGACCCGGGTGGTGTTGCCGTTGAACTGGTTCGGCCCGACGGTGAACTCGATGAAGTCGCTGTACTGGCCGGTCGGGGAGCCGAGGTGGAAGTACATCCGGCCGGCGGTGTTCACCGGCATGTCGAAGTACGGCTGCTCCGCGATGGAGTGCGTCTGGCCGTTGTAACTCCAGTAGACCTGGCTGTCGGGGTAGCGGCCGTTCGTCCGGTTGAGCACCTTCACCATGAGCACGTTCTGGGCCGGGGGGATCGAGCCGGTGTCGCCCCAGAATCCGCCGGTGGGCGGCGGGGTGGTCGGCGGCAGGGTGGCGCCCGACGACGTGGTCCGTACGACGAACTCCCACAGGGAGTAGCCGTAGGCGGTGGCGCGGGTCGTTCCGTACATCCGTACGTAGCGCCCGGATCCGGACACGTTCAGCGTCTGGGTGCCGCCGGTGCCGGTCGTGGTGGCGTACACCGTGCTCCAGGGTCCGTCGGCGCCGGCGGAGACCTGGATCTGGAACGCCTGCGCGTAGGCCGCCTCCCACTGCAGCACCACCTGGCAGAGCGTCTGCGTGCTGCCCAGGTCGAGTCGGAGCCACTGGGGGTCGGCGAAGGCGCTCGACCAGCGGGTGCCGGTGTTGCCGTCGACCGCCGCCGAGGCGGAGGTGGCGGCGCTCTCCGTCGACGAGGCCACCGCCGGACGGTTGAGCGCGGCGTTGCCCGTGCAACTGGTGGCGGTGGTGCCGTAGACCTTGAACTCCCACAGGGAGTAGCCGTAGCCGGTGGCCCGGACGGTGCCGTACATGCGCACGTAGCGGCCGGTGCCGGACACGCTGAGCGTCTGGGTGCCGCCGGTGCCGGTGGTGGTGCTGTAGATCGTCTGCCAGGGTCCGGACGCGCTGTCGGAGACCTGGATCTGGAAGGACCGGGCGTAGGCGGTCTCCCAGACGAGTTCGACCTGGTCGATCGCGGCGGACGAGCCCAGGTCGACCTGGAGCCATTGGGGGTCGGCGAAGGCGCTCGACCAGCGGGTGCCGGTGTTGCCGTCGACCGCCGCCGAGGCGAGCGTGCCGGCGTTCTCGGTGGACGAGGCGGTCGCGGGTCTGCCCTGGGAGAGGAGGGCGGACGCGGCGTCGGCGGGTGCCGACGCGGTCGCCACCGCGTAGCCGGCGAGGAGCGCCAGGAGGGCGACGGCGGTGGTGAGGAGGCGGACCGGGCGACGCCGACCGGTCAGGGCCGGCCGGAGCCGGCGGTGGATCGGGTGAGCGACGTTCATGGATGTCTCCTGCGGTGTGGTGTCCGGCAGAGAGCGCTCTCGCGCCGAGGGTCACCCCTCGGTCGTGCCCGTGTCAAGGCCGTGGCGGTTCCGGAACCGGCGGCGGGCGACCGCCCGTCGCGCCCCCTTGACTGATAGAAGCAGCTCAATGACTCTGGTGGAGAGCGCTCTCCGTTCCCGTCGCCACCACCACCCGTCCGGGAGCCAGCCATGCCGACAGCGCCACCGCAACCGCCACCATCCCGCCCGCGCCGCCGCCTCGCCGCCACGATCGCGGCGCTGCTCACCCTGCTCGCCACCTACGCGGCCGTCCCCGTCCAGCCCGCCGCGGCCGCCGGGCCCCTGATCTCACAGGGCAGGCCGACCACGGCCTCCTCCATGGAACAGGCCGCCACCCCGGCCGCCGCCGCCACCGACGGTGATCCCGGCACCCGCTGGTCGAGCGCCTTCGCCGACCCCCAATGGCTCCAGGTCGACCTGGGCTCGTCCGCCGCGATCGACCAGGTCGAACTCGTCTGGGAGACCGCCTACGCCCGGTCCTTCCAGATCCAGGTCTCCGACAGCGCGTCCGGACCCTGGCAGACGATCTACAGCACCACCACCGGCACCGGCGGCACCCAGACGCTCAGCGTGTCCGGCACCGGCCGCTACGTGCGCATGTACGGCACCGTCCGGGCCACCGGCTACGGCTACTCCCTGTGGGAGTTCAAGGTCTACGGCACCACCGACGGCGGCTCGGGTCCGCCCGGCGGCCGGCCGATCTCGGAGTTCAAGAAGGTCGCCGCGTCCTCCTGGGAGGGCGGCAACGCGCCCGCCGCCGCGCTGGACGGCCGGACGAACACCCGCTGGTCCAGCGAGTTCAGCGATCCACAGTGGCTCAGGGTCGACTTCGGCGGTGTCGCCACGGTGAGCAGGGTCGTGCTCAACTGGGAGGCCGCGTACGGCAGCGGCTACCGGCTGGAGATGTCCAACGACGCCAACACCTGGACGAGCATCTACTCCACCACCACGGGGCGGGGCGGCGTCGAGCAGCTAAACGTGTCCGGCACCGGACGCTACCTCCGCTTCTACGGCACCGCCCGGGCCACCGGCTACGGATACTCGCTGTGGGAGTTCCAGGTCTACGGCACCCTCGACGACACGGCGACCACGGCGCCCATGCTCTCCGGCCCCACCAGGCCGCCGGGCGTGCTCAACCAGTTCGCGCTGACCGCCCCGGCGGACGGTGCCATGGTCACCACCACCCGCCGGCCCACCCTCTCCTGGGCGGCCGTCACCGGCGCCAGCCGCTACCAGGTGTGGATCAACATCAGCCGGACCGACTACGACTTCACCGCCGCCGGCAACCTCATCGACCTCTACACGAAGGTCGCCGAGCCGACCGGGACCTCCTACACGCCGACCTGGGACCTGCCGGACCGCTGGACCTACAAGTGGTACGTCACCTCGATCGGCTCGACGACGACCACCTCGAACATCCGCCGGTTCAGCGTCTACCTGCCCACCCTCGAGACCGTCGCCGACGGCGTCAACATCGTCGCCGGCAGCCGGGACCTCAACAAGAACGGCGCCATCGAGCCGTACGAGGACTGGCGGCTGCCGGTCGAGACCCGGGTGGCCGACCTGCTGGGCCGGATGACGGCCGAGGAGAAGGCGTACCAGATGTTCTACAACGCCCAGGCGTACCCCCGCTCGGGCTGGCACTTCGGCCCCGCGCAGGCGCAGGACCTGCACAACCAACTCCTCGCGTCGGCCGGCACCCGGCTGGGCATCCCGTTCGTCTCGGCGGGCGACACCATCCACGGCTACCAGACCACCTATCCGATGCAGAGCGCCCTGGCCGCCGCGAGGAACTACCCGCTGAACTACAAGCTCGGCGACATGCAGCGGCGGGAGCAGCTTGAGGTCGGCACGCGGGGGGTCCTCGGGCCGCTCGCCGAGGTCGGCACCAAGGTGATCTATCCGCGTATCCAGGAGGGCAACGGCGAGAACGCGCAGGTCGCCGCCGCCCAGGTACGGGCGCTGGTGGCCGGGTTGCAGGGCGGCCCGGAGCTGAACCCCCAGTCGGTGCTCGCCACCGTGAAGCACTGGCCCGGTGAGGGCGCCGGCGGCGAGGCGCTGATCGTCTACGACGGGGTCACGATCAAATACCACATGATCCCGTTCCGCGCGGCGATCGAGGCGGGCGCGGTCAACATCATGCCCGGGTACGCCGGCAGCTCGTTCCTCGACCCGGGTGGCCCGGGCGCCGGTGACAGCGCGCCGATCCTGGCGTACCTGCGCCAGAACCTCGGGTACCAGGGCCTGATCACGACCGACTGGCTGCCGTCCGGCTCGTGGGTCGGCGCGGCGAAGGCCGGGTCCGACGTGATGGGCGGCGCGGACCCGGGCGCGGCCGGCTTCTCGATGGCCACCTTCACCGCCAACGTGCCGGCCGCCCGGATCGACGACGCCGTGCGGCGCGTACTGCGGCTGAAGTTCCAGCTCGGCATCTTCGAGAACCCCTACGGCGACCCGGTCAACGGCCCGTACCGCTTCCACCAGCCGTCCTACGCGGCGCTGGCCAACCAGGCGGCCCGCGAGGCGATGACTCTGCTGAAGAACGACGGGGCGGTGCTGCCGATCCGGCTGAACCCGGGAGACAACATCGTGGTGGCCGGACCGCGGGCGGCCGACCCCGCCGGCTGCTGTGTCTGGACCAGCTTCTTCCACTCCGAGTACGGCTCGCAGACCATCCTGGACGCGATCCGGAGCCGGGCCACCACGAACGGCGTGAACGTCTACGCCGACGACGGGCCCAACCCGAAGCTGGCGGTCGTGGCGGTGGGGGAGGCCTCCTACACGCACGCCACCAACTGGCCGAAGGAGCAGCCCTTCCTCCCGCCGGACCAGCTCGCGCTGATCCAGAACTTCCGGTCCCGGGGGATCCCGGTGGTCGTGGCGCTGGTCATGCCCCGGCCGTACGTCATCACCGAGTGGCGCGACCTGGCCAACGCCATCGTCGTCACCTATCGGGGCGGCGAGGAACTGGGCCCGGCGCTGGCGAGCCTGCTCTTCGGCGACTACGCGCCGAGCGGCAGGCTGCCGTGGCAGCTGCCACGCAGCCTGGACCAGGTGCTCCGGCCCGGCGGCACCGATGTGCCGGCCGACGCCGTGGAGGCCTGGGACCTGCCGTACGACCTGGGGGCGACCGCGGCCGAACGCACCCAGATTCGGGCCAGCATCGACGCCGGTCAGCCGCCGGCGACGACGTACGGGAACCCGCTCTATCCGTACGGCGCCGGGCTGACCGGCTTCTGAGCCACGGCGATCGGCGCCATCATGGCGGCGGGGCCGCCGGCCCGTGACCCGGACCGGTGGCCCCGCAGCACAACCGGGACGAAGGTGGTCACCACTTGTCCCACGGGATGGTCCAGTCACCCACCCCGTCGCTGAGCCCCATCGGTCGCGGGGTGTTGCGTACGTCGACCACGTCACCGAGCCGGAACGTGTCGTAGAACCACCGGGCGTGGGCCGGTCCGACGTTGATGCAGCCGTGCGAGGTGTTCCGGTTGCCCTGCGCGCCGATGTTCCAGTCCGCCATGTGGACGTACTCGCCGGAGTAGGAGATCCGCAGGCAGAGCTGGATGACGTCGTCGTAGTACTCGGGGTGCTTGGGGTCGACGATCCCGTAGCTGGCCGAGGTCATCCGGTGCGACGGCTCGCGCGTCATCACCACGTGCGGGCCGGAGCGCGTCCAGTAGCTGATGGTCTCCCCGTTGGCGCCCTTGGTGGTGCCGCCCTTGCCCATGCTGATCGGGATGTCCCGCACCATCTCGCCGTCGATGTAGACCTTCATCCGGTGGGTGCGGGCGTCCGCGATGGCGATGCGGGACGGGCCGATGGTGAAGTTCGTGCTGGCGTTGGCGCCGCCGTAGACCCCCTTGCCGAGATCCTGGCCGAAGAGGTTGACCTTCACCGAGATCTTCGTGCCGGAGGCCCAGTATTTCTCCGGCCGCCAGTGCGCGTTCCGCCCGTCGATCCAACGCCACCGCCCCTCGACGGCGGGCGTGGTCTCCACCACCATCGCCTTCTCGGCCTCGGCGCGGTTCTTGACCGGCTTGCTGAAGTTCACCATGACCGGCTGACCGACCCCGTACGTCCCGCCCGTCTTGAGCGCGGCCAGCGCGTTGGCCTGGAACGTGACCGAGGCGACCCCGGACGGTTTCAGGGTGCTGAAGCTGCTCTTGTGCTCGGTCAGCACGCCGGCGGCGTCGGCCACCGACACGGTGACCGTGTAGGTCTTGCCGTAGGCAAGCTTGCCGGTCGACCGCCAGGTCTGATCCTCGTCGTCCAGCTTGCCGGCGACGTTCTTGCCGCCCGCCGCCACCGATACGTCCTTGAGCGTGCCGCCCTCGGCCGCTACCACGACCTGATCGAGTGGCGACACCTGCTTGGCGTCGGCGGCCGGCGTGACGGTCACCCGCACCTCGTCCGCGGGGGCGCTCGTCTCCGCCGGGTCCGCCTGCGACCAGGCGGCGCCGGACGGGGTTTTCTGGTTGCAACCTGCCGTCACCAGGCCTGCGGTGACGCCCAGGCCGGTGGCGATCAACTTTCGACGACTGATCATCGCGTTCCTCTCCGCCGGGAGAGTACTTGCCGGCGGCGCGTCACGGGAGTGCCGTTGCCGTATCGCGGAAAGTCGATCAAAAAATGTGATTTCCGCTGGGCGGATCCGCACCGGAATCCGCCCATCGGTCGTGGTGTCGGCCGGATTGGCCGGCGCGCGGCATCCGGGATAAACACCCCGCCCCCTGGCGCACCTGCCCCCGGACCGCCGGGCGGCTTCGGTACCGTGACCCGGTTCTGGAGGGAGGACCGGGATGTTCGCGCCACTGCGGTATGCCGCGTTCCGTCGCCTGGCCGCCGGCCGGCTGGTGAACATGCTCGGCAACGGGGTGGCGCCCATCGCGCTCGCCTTCGCCGTGCTCGACCTGACCGGTTCGGTGCGGGACCTGGGCCTGGTGGTGGGCGCGCGGTCGCTGATGAACGTGCTGTTCGTGCTCTTCGGCGGGGTGGTGGCCGACCGGATTCCGCGTCGGGTGGTGCTGGTCGGCTCCAATCTGCTCGGTGCGCTGACCCAGGCGGCGGTGGCCGCCCTGGTGCTGACGGGTACGGCGACGATCCCGCTGCTGCTGGCGCTGAGCGCGGCCAACGGCGTGGTGAGCGCGTTGGCCCAGCCGGCCTCGGCCGCCGCGACGCCGCAGACCGTGCCGCCGGAGCTGATCCAGCCCGCCAACGCGATCATCCGGCTCGGCATGAACGCGGGCATGATCGGCGGTGCCGCCCTCGGTGGCCTGTTGGTGGCGGCCGTCGGACCCGGGTGGGGCCTCGGTATCGATGCCCTCGCCTTCGCCGTCGCGGCCGTCGCGTTCATCGGCGTACGGGTCCCCGTCCCGAAGGCGACCAGGGCCGGCACGAGCATCCTGGCCGACCTGCGGGAGGGCTGGAGCGAGTTCAGCGCGCGGACCTGGGTCTGGGTGGTGGTGCTCGGCTTCATGGTCCTCAATGCGGTGCTCGCCGGCGGCGTGAACGTGCTCGGCCCGGCCGTCGCGAACGAGACGATCGGCCGCGGCGCCTGGGGCGTGGTGCTGGCGGCGGAGACCGCCGGGATGGTCGTCGGCGGGCTGATCGCGCTGCGGATCCGGGTACGCCGGCTGCTGCTGCTCGGGGTTGCCTGCATGCTCGCCGATTCGTTCCTGCTGTTGGGGCTGGCCCTGGCGCCGACCGTCGTGGTGCTGGTGGCGGCGGGGGTCGCGGCCGGGGTCGCCGTCGAACAGTTCGCGGTGGCCTGGGAGACGTCGATCGCGCAGCACATCCCGGCCGACCGGCTGGCCCGCGTCTACTCCTACGACATGCTGGGGTCCTGGGTCGCCATCCCGCTCGGCCAGGTGGCGGTCGGGCCGATCGCCGCGGCGATCGGCACCCGCGAGACGCTGCTCGTCCTCGCGGCGCTGGTGGTGCTCTCCGTCATCGGCATGCTGAGCAGCCGGGACGTTCGGCGGCTCCAGGCCGGGGACGCCACCGCCGCCAACGGCACGGCGATGGCCAAGCCGGCAGACCGCGAACCGGGTCACGGTGATGCCGCCGCACCCGCCGAACCACCGGTCCGCACCTGATCCGTACCCGTCACGACGTCGCGGAAGCGGTGGCCGTCAGGGGGCGGGCCGGGGCGGCGCCGGAACACCTGCCCCGCCCCGGCCTTCGAGCCACGCCCGATGAGGCGGTTCACTCGCCGGCTGCGTCCAGCGCCGTACGCAGCCGGGCCAGGAAGCCGCCCAGCTCCGCGGCTCCGGCCCCGTCGAGCACCCGACGCATCAGCGCCGAGCCGACGACGACCCCGTCGGCGTATCCGCCGGCCTCGGCCGCCTGCTCGGGGCCGGAGATCCCGAACCCGAGCAGCACCGGAAGATCCGTGGCCTGCTGGAGCGAGGTCACCAGCTCGCGGCCGGACTCGTGCAGCCGCGTCTGCTCGCCGGTGGTCCCCATGACGCTGACCGCGTACACGAAGCCGCGGCTGCGCTCGGCGATCTCGACCCGGCGCCGGGCCGTGGTCGACGGGGAGGCGAGCAGCACGAGATCGAGCGCGTTGCCCTCGGCCGCGGTGGCGATCGGCTCCACCTCGTCGATCGGCATGTCCGGCACGATCAGGCCGTGCGCTCCGGCGTCGCGGAGCGCGGCGCAGAACGCGTCGGCGCCGTTGTGCACGACCAGGTTGGCGTAGGTGAACCCGATCAGCGGCACGGGCAGGTCGAGCCGGGAGATGTCGTCGAGGATCCGCCGGGTGGTCGCGCCCCGGGCCAGGGCCTGGTACGAGGACCGCTGGACGACCGGTCCGTCCAGGGTCGGGTCGGAGAAGGGGAGGCCGACCTCGATGGCGTCGACGCCGGCGTCAACGGCGGCCCGCAGCAGGTCGGTCCAGTCCTCGGTGACACCGCCGGTCACGTACGGCACGAGCAGCTTGCGTCCGGCGGCCCTGGCGGCGCGGGTCCGGGTCTCCAGTGCGTTCACGACAGCTCCATCAGGGTCGACATGTCCTTGTCGCCCCGGCCGGAGAGGGTGAGCATCACCGTCGAGCCCGGGGGGATCGTGCCGTCGCCGGCGGCGCGGATCACCCACGCCACCGCGTGCGCGGATTCCAGCGCGCAGAGGATGCCCTCGGTGCGGGCCAGCCGGTGCGTCGCGGCCACCACCTCGGCGTCGTCCACGGTCACGTAGCTGGCCCGCCCCAGGTCCGCCAGGTACGCGTGTTCCGGGCCGACGCCCGGGTAGTCCAGCCCGGGCGCGATCGAGTGCGCCTCGCTGATCTGCCCGTGCTCGTCCTGCAGCACCTTGGAGCGGAAACCGTGCAGCACCCCGGTGGAGCCGGCGTTGATCGCGGCGCCGCCCGCGGCCTCGACCCCGACCAGCCGGGCCGGGGTGTCGACGAAGCCGGCGAAGGTGCCGGCGGCGTTGGAACCGCCGCCGACACAGGCGACGACGAAGTCGGGGGTGCCGGCGGAGAGGGCGCTCGCGCACTGCGTCCGGGCCTCGTCGCCGATGACGCGCTGGAACTGGCGGACCATCCAGGGGTACGGGTGGGGGCCCATCGCCGAGCCGAGGCAGTAGTAGGAGTCCTCGACCGCGGTGACCCAGTGGCGCAGCGCCTCGCTGCACGCGTCCTTGAGGGTACGACTTCCGGAGGTCACCGGGACCACCTCGGCCCCGAGCATCCTCATCCGGAAGACGTTGAGCTGCTGCCGTTCGGTGTCCCGCTCGCCCATGAAGACCGTGGCCTCCATGCCGAGCAGGGCGGCGGCGGTGGCGGTGGCCACGCCGTGCTGGCCGGCGCCGGTCTCGGCGATGAGGCGGCGTTTGCCCATCCGCCGCGCCAGCAGCGCCTGACCGAGCACGTTGTTGATTTTGTGCGAGCCGGTGTGGGTCAGGTCCTCCCGCTTGAGCAGCAGGTTGATGCCCAGCTCGGCGGAGAGTCGCGCGGCCGGGGTCAGCGGCGTCGGCCGGCCCACGTAGATCGAGAGCACGTGGTGCAGCTCGGCCCGGAACAGCGGGTCGGCCCAGGCCTCGATGAACGCCCGCTCGACCTCCTCGCAGTCCGGTACGAGCGACTCCGGGACGAACCGGCCACCGTACTCCCCGAACCTGCCGAGCCCGGCGGGTCGGCGGGAGTCGGCCGCGGTGGGATGGCCGACACGCAGGAGCTGATCCATGGCATCTCCTCCAGAGTTCTAGAACTGTGAGCCTGTTATATCAGCTCGCGAGGATGAGTTCTAGAACTCTGGCGGGTCGGTTTCCGGCGCTGACTCACGCCGACAGCGCGTTGTCTCCCATGGCGTAGCTCATCTGGTGACCGTTGGCCTCCCGCGTGTTCGTGACCACGACGCCGTTGCCCGCGAGGATGGCGAGGTCGACGACCAGGGTCCGCCGGTCGGCGTCGCGGGTGATCCGCTCACTGCGCATCGCCGGCTCGCCGGCGGGGAGGCCGAGCAACTCGCCGACGTGCTCGGGCATGAGCACCGGCGCGATCGTCTCCTCGGCCTGCGCCGCCACCGCGCCGGCGCGTTCCGCCAGGACCGCGTACAGCTCCTGCTTCTCGAAGTCCACGTCGCCGAGCAGGTCAGCGAACGGCTGCGGGAGGTAGGAGAGCTGGTGGATCAGCGGCGTTCCCCGGACGACACGGATTCGTTCCAGCCGCAGCAGTCGACTGTCCGCGGGAATCCGGAACCGCCGGGTGAGGTCCTCGGGCGCGGGGACGATCTCACGGCTCACCACCCGGGTACGCACCTCGATGCCGTGCGCCCGTAGGTCGTCCGCCAGGCTGCGCAGGTTTCCCATCGAGTACGGGACGGGCAGCGCCCTGACGTACGTGCCCCGGCCGGGAAGCTGCTCCACCACACCCTGGTCGCAGAGCTCGTCCAGCGCCTGGCGCAGCGTCATGAGGCTGACGCCGTACTCCTCGCTCAGGTGCCGCTGGCCCGGCAGGGCGTCGCCGGAGGCGAACTCACCGCTCCTGATCCGCCTGATCAGGTCGTCGCGGATCACCAGGTACTTCGGAGTCCTGCCCGGAACGTCGCCCATGCGTTACCCAGCCCTGAGAGTCGTAACGGAACGGGTCGCGCCGCCCGACGAGTGCGGAGCCCCACGCCCTTCTTTCTGTGGTGCCAGCGTATGGCCGCTGTCGGTGCCGGCCGACGTGCGGGGGCCGGTCACGGGAAGTCGTCAGGGCTGGTGAAAGGCAACGTGGCCAGCAGTTGCCCGGCCAGTCGGCGTACCGTGCCGTCGTCCTCCTGGTGGGCGAGCCGGACGAGCGCGCCCCGGGTCCGGCTGTCCTCGCCGTAGTGGCGCGCCAACGCCAGCAGCGCGGTCCGGCGGATCTCCCAGTCGTCGTCGTCCACCAGCCGCATCAGCAGCTCCCGCACCTCCACGCGGTCGGCCAGCGTGGCCGCCAACTGCTCCACCGCCCGGCGTCGGACCTCCAGGTCCGGATCGTCGTGGACCAGCCCCACCAGCAGCACCCGAACGGCCGGATCGGCCCCGAAGTACTCGCCGAGCGCCGCGGCGACGCGGGCACGGATCGCCGGGTCCTGGTCGGCCAGCCGGCGCATCAGCCGATGCGTGACGGCCATCGACGCCGAGCCCCGCTCGGTCAGGCAGTGCACCGCCGCGTCGAAGACTGCCGGGTCGGTGTCGTACTCGACGCACTCCAGCAGCCCGTCGGTCACCACGTCAGGGCTCCCGTACGCGGCGAGGGTCTGCACGGCGGCCAGCCGGATGCCGGGGTAGCTGTCCCGCCGGGCCCGCCGGGACAGCGTCTCCACCAGACCGCCGGCCTCGCCGGCGCGGGCCAGGGCCTGCGCGGCCGCGCGCAGCACGTTGGGATCGGGGTCCCGGCGGACCTGCTCGGTCAGGCACTCACGCACCCGGGCGTCCAGCGGGCCGCCACCGCGGGTCAGGCTGCGGGTGACCTGCAACCGGACGATCGGGTCCCGCTCCTGGGAGGCGCGGCTGACGAGCAGGTCACGCGTGGCGTGTTCGAGTATCGGCCGGCCGGTGAGCAGTTCCACCGCGGCGAGGCGGAGGCTCGCGGTGGGGTCGTGGCGGGCCCGCTCCAGCAGCAGCTCCCCGGTGCGGTGGTCCGGCGGGTACACCTCGGCCAGCGCGCGCACCGCGGCGAGGCGCACCGTCGCGTCCTCGTCGGCCCGTGCCGTGTGCGCCGCCACCGTCCATCCGGTGTCGCCCGGGCGGTACCGGTCGACCAGTGCGGTCACCGCCGCGGCCCGTACGGCCGCGTCCTCGTCCTGCTCGATCCGGTCCACCAGCCGCTCCCGGCAGCGCTCCTCCGGGTCGGGCGTCAGCGCCAGCCGTTGTACGGCGACCGCGCGGACCCGTGCGGCCGAGTCCGAGCCGGCCAGCTTCAACAGCAGCTCGATGCCCTCGGGGCCGGGCCCGGGCAGCAGCTCGGTCACCAGGCAGCGGCGTACCTCGTCCGGGGCGTCGCCGGCCACCCGCTCCAGCGCCCGGGTACGGGCCTCCTCGGCGTATCCGGGCAGCGTCACCAGGCAGTGCAGCGCGCACTGCACCACCCCGGGGTCGGTGTCGGTGGCCAGCAGCCGGTGCAGTGTCTCGGGCGCGCCCGGCAGGTCGGCGCAGCGCGCGGCGAGCACTCCCGCCGCGGCCCTGCGTACCGTGGTGTCCCGGTCCTCGGTGGCGCGCGCCAGCAGCCGCCGGACGTCCTCGGACAGGTCGGGCCGGCCGCTGAGGGACTGCACGGTGAGCGCACGCACCGCGGGGTCGGGCGAACCGGCGAGGTCGCCCAGCACGTCGACGAGGTCGGGATCGGCGCCGAAGTGGGCGACCAGAGCGCGCACCGCGGCCTGCCGTACCGCTGTCGAGCCCTCCGCCCGCGCCTGGGCGAGGAGTTGGTCCCGGCAGTATCGGCGGCTGTGGCCGGTGTCCTGCCGGCCGGCCGCCTCGGCCAGCCCGGCGACCAGGGTGATCCGGGCCTGCCGTTCGCGGCGCTGTCCGAGTTCCCGGTCCAGCAGCTCCTCCAGCTGCTCCTGCGGGGCGGACAGCGCCGCGGCGACCCGGGTGGCGAACGTGGAGCCGGAGCGCCAACTGGTGCGCACCCCCCGCCGGCGGTACCAGTGCAGGAAGGTGGCGCGGCCGGGCCACTGCGGCCCGAGCGCCCGGATCGAGGAGAGCAGCTCCTGTTCGGTGAGCTCCACCAGGTTCGGGTCGTCGGCGGAGATGCCGTGCTCGACCAGCAGCACGACCTGACGCAGCACCGCGTCGCCGGCGTCGGCCAACTCGGCCGGCTGCGGAGCCTCGGCCACGCACTGCGCGGCCAGCACCAGGTTCCACGGCGGGCTGGTCAGGTTCAGCGGTGGCCAGGGCCGGTTGACCTCGGTCGCGAGCAGGGTGATCAGGTTGTTGGCGGTGCGAGCGGGTAGCGCGCTCGCGACCAGCCGGAGCACTTCCCGCCAGGACGGGTCGGACCAGTGCTCGCGGAACAGCGCGCGCATCTGGTCGAGGGACCAGGCGGCCGGGTCGTGCTCGAACCTGTCCACGATCTCCTCGGCGCAGAAGTACTCCAGGAACGTGCGGTGCACGAACCCGAACAGCCGCAGCCCGTACCGTTCCAGGATGAAGCTTCGCTGGCGCAATTTGTCGATCATCGAGTAGGCCATGGCGTGCGCCCGCTCGTTCTCGAAGCCGTAGAACTCCACCAGATGGTCCCGGAAGATCCGGGCTAATTCGTCGGATTCAATATAGTTCCCGGCCGGGCCCGACTCCCGGCATTGCATCCGGTACGCCAGGTGGCGCAGCAGTCGCAGCTTCGCCGGCGGGTCCAGCGGCGGCACGTCGCCGTGGCTCTCCCGCAGTTGCTTGGTCACGTCCCATTCGGAGATCAACACGTCCGTGACGTGCGCGTAGAGCCGGCGCCGGTTGCGCGGCAACGGGTGGTCGCGGCCGACGATCGCCATGAGCGTCAGCAGCAGCGGGTTGCCGGCGATCTCGTGCATCGCCTGGGAGCCGCGTACCACGTCGAGGATCTGTCGCCGTTGCCGGTCGGCCTCGGCGGCCGGGGTGGGCATGACGTAGCGGTACCAGCTGCCCAGGAACCGGGTGATCCGCTCGTCGTCGAGGTCCTCCAGCGTGAAGTGGTCGAAGCCGGCGTTGGCGAAGGTGTGCCGCAGGTACCCGGCGGCCCGCGAGGTGACCAGCGTGCGTACCCCCGGGTATTCGTTGGCGAAGGTGGCGATCTGGGCCGCCACCTCCTCCCGGTGCGCCGGGTCGAACACCTCGTCGAGCCCGTCGAACAGGAACAGCGCCTGGCCGCCCTGCCGCAGATACGCCTCCAGCACGTCCCGGTCGATCCCGGCGAGCCCCTGCTGGCGGCGGTGGCCGACGTAGTCCAGCAGGCCGTCGCACCGCCCGTCCCCCGATGGGCGGAGTACGAGCGCAGCTCGATCAGCACGGGCAGGTGCCGGTCCAGCGCCGCCAGCCGGGGCTCGGCGCGCACCCCGGCCAGCACCAGGGCCAGGTACCGTGCGGCCGCCGACTTGCCGGAGCCGGGGTCGCCGAGCAGTACGATCGCTCGCCGGCTCGGATCGGACACCACGTCGAACAGGGCCAGCGCGTCCTTGGCCGCGTACTCCTCCCAGAGCCGCTCCACCTCCTCCGGGTTCACCACCCCGGGCAGGCCGCCGGCGTCACCGTCGGCGGTGGAGCCGGCCCAGCGCCACCAGGCCAGTGGCATCTCCGGCCGGGCCTCCTCGTGCACCCGTGGTTCCACGAACACGTTCGACAGGCCCACCGTGAGATAGCCGATGGTGGGTCGCGGCGAGACCGCGTCCAGCGGCACCGCCTGGTACATCTGCCCCAGGAGCTTCTGGTATTGGTTGCGGGTGGCTTCCGGCAGGTGGATGTCGGGGTCACCGGGCTCGCGCGCCGGGGACCGGCCACTGCGTACGTCGGCCAGTGCCACGGTCACCTTTGCCGACAGGTCGTCCACGCTGGTGAAGAAGGCGCACAGATGGCGTTCCTTGAGCTCCCGGCGCAGCGCGACGATCTGCTGCCAGTCGGCGTCCCGATCGACCATGTCCACCGGCCACAGGGTGTCCTCGGCGAGCAGGAAGATGAGGCAGGGTTTCCCGGCCGCGAGCGCCTCGCGGTATTCCAGTTCGGTGATGGAGGACCGCTGGCCGGGCGGCCGGTATCCGTACCGCCAGGCGAACAGCCCCACATAGAGGTCGCACCGGCGTACGTCGGCCAGGCAGCGCTCCAGGGGCGGCCGGACGTCGGCGCCGTACGCCTCCATCGCCACGTCTTCGATCTCGAGGCGACGAGCTGCCGCGTGCACGGCGGCTCGATATTCCAGCAAGTCCTTTTGGGTGGCCGAAATGTAAACCTTCATGGACGGCAAACTCCAGGGGTGGCCGGCGACCGCACCATTCAAAATATCAGCCTCCCTCACATCCATCGGGCCCGCGACCGTCCGGCGGCCGGTCGGATATGTGCACCCCGCACCGGTGGCCCTATGATGGCGGCACGATCGGATTCGGATCCGGGTGCGGACCGAGCCCATGCCTCACCGGTGATTCGCACGCGGACCCGTGTCGCTGCGGGTCACGGCGGCGTACGTCGATCACCATGGGACCGCATTCCGCGGGCGACCGCGGACCGGTGGTGGCGATGCGGAGGAAGCCATGCTCACCGTGGGTGAGGTGCACACCAGCCTGTTGCAGCACAGCACGGCCCTGACGCAGGAGCAGAGCTCCGAGGTGCTCAGCCTGGTGGAGGGCGAGGCTGTGCTGACCTCCCGGCGCCCGTCGCTGTACGCGGTGTCGCCCGACGTCCGCACCGGGGTGGACTGTTGGCTGCCCAGCGCCAGGAAACGCCAGCTGCGCGGGGTGGGCGCGGTGGTCACCCGGGCGGTCATCACCGGCGGCCGGATCGCGCAGGCCTCCTCGATCATCCAGGTCGTCGGCGGGGAACGCCGCCGGCCGTGGTCGCACTACCTGGCCAATCCGGGGGTGCTGGAGACGGTCGGCAAGCTGGACGTCGAGGACCTCGCCGCGGGCTTCCGGCTCGGCAACGCCGCCGACGTGCTGAACCTGGAGGCGATCACCGGCCGGGTGCTCGACGGCGTGCAGATGTCCGAGCTGCTGGATCGGCGACCGCCGCTGCGCGCGCCGCGTACCCGGATGCGCTGGACCGCCATGGTCCACCAGCGGCCGGACGCGGCCAGCGCCGTGGTCAGGGTGGACACCCCGACGCTGCGTACGGTCGAACTGGTGGTCGGCACGCAGGACGTGCCGGCCGCGGTGGCCGGACTCTGCGAGGATCTCGCCCTGCACGACTGGCTGCTCACCACGCTGTCCGCTCTGATGGAACTCGCGGTGACCCGAGCGGCCTCGACGCAGGAGCACATCGAGCGGCTGCGACCGGTGCTGGAGCACCTGCGGCACCTGTGGCTGCCCGGCGCGCGGGTGGACCCGCGACTGCGGCCGGTCTGGGATCGGCTGGAGCAGGTGCCCGGATTCAGCCGGCAGTGGAACTCGCTGGTCAACTGGATCCGGGACCAGATCACCGTGGGAAACATGGCCCTGCTGCGCGACCTGGCCGACCGGGTGGCGGTCGGCCAGCCAGGCCCGCGCTGACCACGCTCACTCCCCGATGAACACGTAGCTCAACCGGTCGACCAGTTCGCTGGGCAGCTCCAGCCCCTCGGCGCTGGCCCGCTTCGCCACCTGCCCGGCGACCGCCGGTGGCACCGCCACCTGACCGAGGATGGTCCGCACGGCCAGTTCCACCGGCAGGTACCGGGTGTCCATCAGGGTCACCGTGCGGTACGCGCAGAACGGTGTGGCGAGCGGGTTCAACTGGACGATCGCCGGCAGCTCGTCCCATTCGGCGGGCAGCGGCTCGCCGGGCGGCAGCCGGTACGGCTGGGCCACCGTCTCGCCCCGATGCCGCAGTACGCCCAGCCGGGTCATCTGCCACACCGAGGCCAGCAGCGCGCAGGCCCACACCCGGCCGTTGGGCTCGTCGGACCACAGCTCGACATCGACGAAGATGGAGTGCCGGGGGTCGCCGGACTGCACCGGTGCGGACCACGGCAGCGGCATGGTCATCGCGGGCGCGTCCACGTGCCCCGGCGTACGCTTGCCGTTGGACAGCCAACCCGACTCGTTGAGCGGTGGGCGGCTCCCGTTGGTGTGCCGGGGCGGCTCCACCACCAGCGTGTCGACGACCAGCTGGGCCAGCTCGACGTCGTCGTGTCGGGCGAAGGTGGACTCCCGGGCCACGTAGTCCAGCACCAGCCCGTGCTCCGCCGCGGCCTCCTGCACCTGCGGGATGACCTCGCGTGGGCTTCCGAACCGGTGGAAGTAGTCGTCCACCAGGAAGCAGGTGCTCACCCGGGGCTGCCGCTGCGGCCGCAGCCCCCGGCGGGCCAGCGCCGGAATCGCCTGGGCCCAGTCCGCGATCCGCTCGAACTTGCGCCGCAGCTCCCGGCCCCCGTCACCGAAGTCTTCCGCGTAGACGTGCCCCAACTCCACCGACAGGTGTGAGTACGGCACGCTCTCCGTGCGACGCACTGCGGCTGCCTCCTGGAACCTGACATCCACGGTTATCACACGGTCTCCCATGCGGTGTCGTCGAAGAGCTTCTCGGTCAGCTCCACGATGGCGTCCACGGTCCTGGCGTTGGCAATCTTGGACTGCACATCGTGGTCCGAGATGAGCTGCTCGCGCCACTGCAACAACGGGTCCAGCGGCACCGTGCCGAGCAGCGTGGTGCGCCCGGTGCCCCGCCGTCGGGCCAGCTCCGACAGCTCGGAGTCGCACTTCTGCAGGAAGGCCTGCTGGGCGAGGTCGAGGTGGCTGACCTCGGCGCCGCGCGGATTGATAACCGCGGTGCGGATGAACCGCAGCGACTCCCGCAGCCGGTCCGGCTCGTGGCCGTACTCCTTGCCCATGGCCACGATCCCGCCGGCCTCGAAGGCCAGATCCGCGGCCGCGGTGACGTGCTGAGGGGTCCACCGGTGGAAGACCAGCCAGCGTGCGGCCACCTTGCGCATGGTCGGGGTGGCGGTGGCGGCCAGGGCGATCTGGCTGGCGTAGGACCGACCGGCGCTGAGATCCACCAGGGTCAGGTCGAACTCCTCCTCCAGCCGCAGGAAGAGCTCGGCGCAGCGCTTGGCGATGTCGTTGGTGAACCCGAACTCGCTGCCGTTGCGCTGCCCGGGCAGCAGCACCAGCGAGCCGGACCCGGGGGGCCGCTGGCGCAGGCTGGGCCGCTCCGAGGTGCCCCACACGTCCAGCTGCTCGGGGACGGGATCTCCCCGCGCAGGTATCGGTGCAGGCCGCCGCCGTTCGGCCCGGCCCCCTCGACCCCGTTGGTCGCCTGCGGGATCTGGAACGTGATGCCGGCCGTCGGGGAGCCGAAGTCGTAGTCCAGGTAGCAGGTGGGGCGGCCGGAGAGCGCGCTGCGGTAGGCGATGTTCGCCGCGGTCACCGAACGCCCGGTGCCGCCCTTGTGGGAGGTGACGAAGACCAGCATTCAGATCCCCTCGCTGGCCTTCTGCTGCCCGGTGGTGACGTCGTTGAGCTGCAGGAGCAGAGAGTTCGCCAGGGCGGCCGCCGTGCCGGGCCGCTCGTCCACCAGCAACTGCGCCTGGAGCAGGCTGGACCGGATGCTGCGCATGCTGCGCTGCATCGCCGTGCCGGCGAACGTGCCGCGCATCAGCTCCCGGTCGAACAGGTACTCGGCCTCGTCGATGAGGTCCTGCGCGTACGCGGCGAGCCGGCCGGCCCGCGGGAACGGTCGCTCCCAGAGCACCTGGCCGGCGCTGACCAGTGCCTGCACCACCCGCTCGGTCAGGTACCAGGAGGGCGCATCCGGCAGCGGCGCCAGGTCGGGGAAGGCGCCGCCGGCGTGGTCCCACAACCCCCCGTGCTGGCCGTCCGGAATGCGCCGCAGCAGCAGGTGGTCCCACACCTCGTCGGCGAGTTCGAGCAGCTCGCTGCGCTGCCTGGCGTTGCTCAGCAGACCGGCGACGGTGGCGGCACGCTGGAGCAGCACCGTGGAGAACTCGTTGACGTTCCACGTCATGATCGGCTTTGACGTGTCGTCGTTCAGCGTCACCCGCTTGCCCGGGGCGTGCAGCAGCAGCGCCGGCTCGTCGCGCGCGGCGCGGCGGGTGATCCGCGCCCGCTGGGCCAGCTCGACCAGCACGGCGGCGATTCGCCCGAGTTCCTCGTCGGCGCCGCGTCCGCCGGCGAGCAGACCCTTCACCGCGAGCGAGGTGGCCTGGAGCGTGTAGTAGTCGGTCCGGTCGCCGTCGGTGGTCCGCCAGGGGACGTCCTCGATGGGCCACCGCCGGCGGTTGTCGAAGGTCGCCACCGTCGCCCAGTAGGTGCGGGTGAGCTCCCAGCGCAGTTGCAGTGCCCGGGACAGCCGCTGCTGCTCCTCGTTGAGCAGCCCGAGCAGCCGGGTGCGTTCGGAGTTCAGGTCCTCGATGGCGTCCATCGCGATGACCGTGAAGTAGAGGTAGGGAGCGTTCTCGGCCGAACCCTCACGCTGCCGGCCGATCGACTCGGTGGTCGGGACCTCCTCGGCCCCGGCGATGATCCCCCAGGACCAGCCGCACTCGAACAGCATGTCGCTGTTGTACTCCAGGTCCTCGGTCACCCGGCCGGACCCGATCACCACGCTGCGCAGGCTGGCCATGGTGTCCCGCAACTGCTCGCGCAGCGCCGCCACGAGTTGGCGGCGCGGCGTCTCGTCCTGGTTGACCATGTCGCAGAGCCGGACGCCGTACTCGTCGTTGGAGGTGAAGACGAACGTGCTGAAGCTGCGCAGCAGGCCCACCATCGCCGCGGTGAGCCGCGCGCTGGCCATCGCATCCAGCCGGTCCAACTGGTCGAGCAGGTGGCGTCGTTGGGCGGAGCGGGAGCGACGGTAGACCTTGACGAAACCAATGGTCGCCAGGGTGAGCGTGACGGAAACCGCGAACGAGTCGACAATGTCCAGGGAGCGTCGCTCCTCGTCGAGGTCCGGGCTGCCGTCCGGCGCGGTGAGATAGCTACCGCCGCTGAAGACCGGGGTGCCGGCGTCGTCGGTGTACCGGGTGAAGTAGTCGATCAGCACGTCGACCAGCCGGCGGGGGATCTCGATGGCGCCGCCGAGCGTGCCGAGCGCGTCGAGGATCTCGTCGTCGGTGCGGTCCGGGTCGTCCAGCGACAGCACCGGAACCTTGGTCGCCGGCAGCAGCAGGGTCAGCAACTGCTCCGCGTCGCTGATGGAGTTGCTCCCGCTCCGGCCACCCCAGTGCCATTCACCGTTCCGCCAGCAACTGCGCACCGTGGCCCGCCAGATGTCGAGGATCGCCTGGCGCGGCTGTATCCGCATGATTCACCGCCGTCTGTTGTAGTCGTCGACTCGGAACTGGTGTTGCTGTGCGCACGATGATCCACGGTGAGGTGCGTCCTTCATCGTATCCATCGAATCCGCGCCCGGCGTGAACGGATTCGGCACCCGTGTGTCGGCCGCTCGTCCGATTCGCGCCGCCGACGCCTCGTCCGTCCGGGCGGCATCGGCGTCAGCCTCGGGTGCGGCCGGTGGCCAGCAGCATGCTCAGGTATCCGTCGCGCAGCGGTGGCTTCGGCCGTACCTCGTGGAAGCCCAGGTCGTACGCGCCGGCGGCGATGCTCGCCTCCACCTCGGCGCGTTGCAGCTTCACCGCCGGGAACCAGCGTTGGCCGACGCTGTAGCCGCGGGAGCCGAGCATGAACGCCGCGGCGAAGGGCGAGCCGGGCCGTAGCGCCCCGAGGAACCGGGCGACCGCGTGCTCGGATTCCGCCCGGTCGGCCGAGATCGAGCAGGCGACGAAGAACATGGTGCCGGCGTCCCAGGCGTGCCTGGGCAGGTCGAAGACGCTGGCTCTCCGCACCCGGCCCACCCGCGCCAGGCGGGCCCGCGGATCGGTCAGCGCCGAATACGCCGGGTGCTCCGCGCACACCTGCCAGTACGGGTCCCAGAGCTCGTCGTAGCGGTCGACCTGGGTGCGCAACCAGCTCACGTTGGCGGCAGACCACTCGCACAGGTCGACGGTCCGGGCGAACGGCAGGAGGGGCAGCACCGGATAGAGATTTGCTCCCGACCCCACGTCGACGCAGCGTGCGTCCGTCAGTTTCGCCTCGGCGAAGAAATCTCTGACGCGGCAGAGGATTTCACGATCGTCGGCACGCAGTGCCGAGTAGTTGTGGCGGACGTAGGCATGGGGGTCGAACCTGTCCCACTCGACCTCGGAATTGACCGGCCTCGGGGATTGAGTTGGTGGCGGCGGGGTGGATGAGGCGTTGCAACCAGAGCCAGCCGCCGGCGTCAATGCCATGGACATGCCTCCATGAGGTAGGCGGACCACTCTGGCCGTTGTTCCGACGCGCTGAGCACGCTGTCCAATTTGTATCGGACGGGTAGCGGGCCCGCAAGTGGCACCTCGTCAAACGGCTGCCGGTGGGCCGGTCGCGGGCCGTTGTCGAGCGGGTCGCCCGGTGAGATGTTCGCCGGGCGGGCCGTCCGGCCCGTATCCTCGTGGCGACTGTCTCGGGTACGTCGCCAGCACGGTTGAGAATTGCGGGTCTCCAACCTGGCGCAAATCGCGGCGCTGGCATCCGGCCCGATCCCCGGTCGACCGCCCCGGCACCCTTCCGCCGCCATGCCCGCGCCTATGTCCCCAGCAGATCAGAACCGACAGAAGGACCGGGAAAACAAGCGGCAACATTGACAGCGACCACTTGGTGGGCCTGGGGTCGAGCGACGCGGGGCCGGCCTGGTCGGCGTCGCGCTCCACACCGACCCCGGTTCGCCGACGAGCGGGCCGTCCCCCGGCCTCGCTGCGCGCGTGCCGGTGAGATCGCGGCGCTGATCGACCAGGACCCCGCTCGGGCGGTCAACCCGTTCGGGCAGGCGGGCGGGCCGTCCCGCCGGCGTACGCCGGGGCGACCCGTCCGGTGGCCGGCGGCCGTACGACGAGCAGGAGCAGCAGCCCGGCAGCGCACAGTACGGCCGACACGCCGTACGCGAGGCGGAAGCCGTAGTGCTGGGCCAGGCCCAACAGCGGACCGGCCAGCATCGCGCCGATCGGGTGGCAGTTGGTGAACAGGGTCGTGGCCTGCCCGGGGCGCTGCGGCAGCAGGTCCTGCAGGTACGAGATGCCGATGCCGGACACCGCCGCGATGAAGGCGGCGTTGGCGAGCTGCCCGACGGCCAGCATCGCCAGGGACGAGGCGACGCTGGCCAACGCGTAGTACGTGACACCGCAGGCGGCCCCGGCGAGCAGCAGTACGCGTACGCGGATCCGGGTGCCCAGGGCGCCCAGGGCCAGCATCAGGGGGATCTCCAGGGCGGCGCAGAGACCGAGGACGGGGCCGGCCTGGGCCGCGTCGCCGCCGAGGTCGGTGCTGATGAACAACGGGAGGGCCTGCACGGCCAGGGTCAGCGGGCAGCTCAGCATGACGAACGCCACCAAGGTCAGCAGCAGCGTCGACCGCGACGTGGTGGGGACGTCGTTCGCCGGCCCGCCGGTGGCGACTGTCGGGGTGGCGACCTGCTTCAGGCCGACGATCGACGCGAGCCCGGCGAGCCCGAACATGGCCGCCGCGCTCACGTAGAGGAACCGGAAACCTCCGCCGCTCAGCAGGAGCGCCGCCAGGGGTGGGCCAACCACCCACGAGAGCGAGAAGACCGTCCGCAGGGTGCTGATGCCCATCGCGGCGCGACCGGGGTCCGCGCCGGACAGGACCTGACGGGCGTAGGCGAAGGCCTGCGGAAACAGCGCCGCGGAGAGTGGCGCCAAGGTCACCGCCAGCGCCACCAGGACCCGGTAGTCACGGATGTACGCGGTCAGCGCGGCGTTGATCAGCCCGGCCAGCGAGGCCCCGACGAGCAGCGCCCGGCGGATCGCCCAGCGGTCCGACAGCCATCCGATCAGCGTGGCCCCGACCACGCCCGACAGCGGTGCGACCAGGAGAAATATCGTGATCTGGACCGGGTCGGCATGCACCGCCGTGCTCAGGAAGAGCGACAGGAAGGGCATGACCACGGCGTTCGCGATGCCCACGGCGAAACACACGACGCCCAGGAAGAACAGGGTGCGGACAACGCTCGGCCGTCCGGACCGCGCGCCATCCACCACCACGGGTTGCCACTCTAGGGCCTCCGGGCCGGCCGCTCTGACGCTGGAGGTTGCCCTGCGTAGGTCTGGCCATGGCCCTGGCCGACCGGGACCAGTTCTGGATCGCCAACGTCATCTACCTGGGCTTCGTGCTCTCCGCGGTGGTCGGCTCGGCCGCGAAGATCGTCGCCTACCGGCGGGGGTTCCAGTCGTGGTGAAGCCGACCCGGATCACCAATTCCATCCGGGCGCTGCGGTTCGCCAACGACGAGATGACCCAGGCCGAGTTGGCCCGCCGGGTCGGGGTCACCCGGCAGACCGTCATCGCCATCGAGCAGGGCCGCTACTCGCCCTCGCTGGAGATGGCCTTCCAGATCGCCGAAGTGTTCGGAGTGCCCCTCACCGACGTGTTCGAGTACCCGCAGGAGGAATCGTGAGAGGCGATCGTGCAGGACCGGTACGGCTCGGCTGACGTGCTCCGCCTCGCCGACATCGTCGTACCGCCGCCCGGCGACGGCCAGGTGCTGGTCCAGGTCCGCGCGGCTGGCGTCGACCCCGGCGTCTGGCACCTCATGACCGGCCTGCCTGTTCCGACGGGCCGGGACGTTCGACGCGGGTGGGGTCGCCGCGTACCAGCTCGTCGTGGACGCGCCAGCGGCCGGCGGTGACGGCCCGCCGTGCCGCCTCATCCCCGCGCTCGATGCGCTCACGTAGCAACCGCAGGGCGATCCGGCGGTTGAGACTGAGCTGCCGTTCGGTGTCGACCACGACGACGAGGCCCGAGGGCCGGTGGGTGGCGCGCACCGCCGTGCTCGCCTTGTTCCGGTGCTGACCCCCGGGGCCGCCGGTCCGGCAGGCGACGACCTCGACGTCGGCCTCGGAGAACGCCGTGGCCGGGGTGTCGACCTGGCACGGCTGGGCGATGACGTACCAGTTCTTCCGGCCGGCGCTCGCCCGGTAGGGGCTGGGGGCCTGCCAGCAGAGTGTCCCGGACCAGGCGGCGGCGAAGGCCTCCGCGGCGGCGCCGGAGATCCGCACCAGGACCGACCGGTAGGTGTCGGGCCGGTCGCCCGGCACGATCTGGACCCGTTCGGTCGTCAGGCCGTGCCGGGTGGCGTCGAGCTCCAGCCGGCACACCAGCCGGGCCAGCGCCCAGGCGCACTCCTGCGGGCCACGCCCGGCCGACATGAGCAGGTGTACGCTCACGGCCGGCCTCGCCGGCGGCGGCTGTCCCGGCGGTCGGGCCGGGGCCCGGACCCGATGTCGGGCGTCTTGTAGGTGACCAGGGGCACCGTCGTGGCCACGGGGGTGGCCAGGTCGTGTTCGACGAGGTCACTGATCACCTGCTCGATGCGCTTGTAGGCGGTCGGTGCCTCCTCGAAGAGCAGTTGGCGGTCGCCGCACACCACCAGTGACCCCACCGGGGTACGGCGCAGTTCCTCGACGGTGTGCTTGGCCCGGCCGCGGCGCAGCGCGTCGGCGCGGGACATCTTGCGGCCCGCGCCGTGCGCCACCGAGTGGTTGGCGTCCGGGCCGGCATGGGCGGCCACGAGGTAGGAACGGGTGCCTCGCGTGCCGGCGATCAGCACGTCACGGCCGTCACCCGGCGCCGCGCCCTTGCGGTGCAGGTAGCTCCCGTCGCGGAACTCGACCAGGTTGTGGCACTGGTCGACGATTGGCGCGGTGGGCTCGGCCCCCAGTGCGTGGGCGACCCGGGCGGCCAGCAGCCGGCGGTTGAGCGAGCCCCAGCGGACGGCGTCGTCATGCATCGCCAGGTAGGCGGCGGCATCGGGGGCGGGGCCCGCGCCGTGGACCTCGGTGTGCGCCCGCAGGATCCGCTCGCCGAGCCCACGGGAACCACTGTGGACGACGAGCACGAGGTCGCCCGGGTCGAGCCCGAGACGGTTCGCGTGCTCCGGCTCGAAGACGGTCTCGATCCGGGCCAGCTCGACGAAGTGGTTGCCCCGCCCGACCGTTCCCAGCCCCTCGACGTGACCGGCGGGAACGTCTCCGTCCGCGACGGCCCAGGCCGGGTCGTCGGGGTCCCGCTCCGGGTCCAGCGGGCGGTCGAGGTCGGGAAACCGGGCGGCGAGCCTTTCCGGTACGGCACGCTTGAGCCTGATGGGGAACACGGCGATCCCACATCCGATGTCGGAGCCCACCAGGAACGGGTACAACACGGTCGAGGTCATGGCCGCCCCGATGGGCGCGCCCTTGCCGGGGTGCAGGTCCGGCATGGCGGCGACGTGGATCATGCCGTCGAGGGCGGCCACCTGGTGGCACTGCGCGATGGCGTCGGACTCGATCCAACTGGTGGGTGACGCGAACACGGTGAGGGTGGCCGGGGCGGACCCCGGCAGGTGCTGCTGAGACAAAGACGCTCGCTTCTGGCAGAAGGGTGTGGGCAGACGGCAGCACGGCACCGATCGGTGCCGTGGGGCATCAGAGTGCTGGAGGGTGCTGCCGTCAGAACGTCATGGCACCACCCTCGCGGAGCCCACCGAGCGCCGCAAGCGACTTTCGACCGGGCGGACGGAGCGTTCGCGTGGGTCATCTTCTTGCGTCAGTCAGGCGATCTGGAGTGGATCACGCCGGACCGGCGACGGGCGGTCGGCGGCGTTCGTCGCGGTGACCCAGCCGGTGGTGATCAGCAGCAGGGCCGCCGCGTACGTCGACATCACCAGCAGGCCCTGGCCGGGCAGGTGGATGCCCGCGGCACCGAGCCCGATCAGCAGGTCCGACCCGAGGAAGAGCGCCCCGCCGATCGCCACCCGCCGGGACACCCCGGTCGCGGCGGCGGCCATCAGGGACAGCGCCAGGCTGTAGCCGAGCACCGGCAGCCAGAGTGCCCCCAGTGTGCCCTGGAGCAGGGCGTTCGCCCCCGCCCAGACCACCAGGTACGCCAGCGCCGCCACGACCGGCGGCCGGCGGTGCCGGAGGAACGCGGTGAGTAGGGCGAGCTGGGTGACCAGGAAACAGCCCATGCCGGCCAGGAACGCGGTCTGACCCGGCACCAGCAGGGCCACGTCCCCGGCGGTGGCGAACACCAGGCCGACCGCGACGCCGTCGACCCGCCGCCGTGCCGACCAGAGGTACGCCAGCAGCAGCGGCGCCAGCAGCGGTTTGGCCAGCCACTCCGTGGCGGTCGAGTCCAGCGCGACGCCGACCAGTTCGACCACCGTGGCGAGCCCGAACAGGGGCAGCCAGGGACGCCTCATCGGGCCGGCTGCCAACCGGGACGGCCGAAGACGTAGCCGAGGCGGTGCCGCCAGGTACGGGCGGCACGGGCGTCGGCCCAGATCGCGGCGAACTCGTGCGTGGCCACCCGCAGTGGGTTGTACGTGTTGATGTTCTTGGTCAGCCCGTACCGGACGGCGGCCCGTTCCGGCTCGAAGGTGCCGAAGAGCCGGTCCCAGACGATGAGGATGCCACCGTAGTTGAGGTCCAGGTACTCGGCGTTGGAGCCGTGGTGGACCCGGTGGTGCGACGGCGTGTTGAACAGCAGCTCGATCGGTCGGGGCAGCACGTTGATCCGCTCGGTGTGCAGGAAGAACTGGTACAGCAGGCTGATCGACTGCTGTAGGAAGATCATCCATGGCGGGATGCCGAGCAGCGCCAGGGGCAGCCAGAACGGCAGCGAGGTCATCGGGGTCCAGCTCTGCCGCAGCGCCGTGGAGAGGTTGTAGTAGACGCTGGAGTGGTGCACCACGTGGCTGGCCCAGAGCACGCGTACCTCGTGGTGCAGCCGGTGGAACCAGTAGTAGGCGATGTCGTCGGCGAAGAAGACGATCACCCAGGTCCACCAGTCGCCGGGGGAGAGGTGGATCGGCGCCACCAGCCACAGCGCCGCGTAGAGGCCGGCGGTCAGCAGTTTCCACGGCACGCCGATGAGCTGGCTGCCCAGGCCCATCGACAGGCTGGTGGTGGTGTCGCGCAGTTCGTAGCCGCGTTCGTCGTCGTCGGGGAGGAACCGGTAGGAGACCGCCTCGATGATGACGAGCAACAGGAACGCCGGGACGGCGTAGAGCACGGCGGGGATCATGCTCAGGCTTCCCTTCGGGGGACGGGGGTGGTGGGGGTGGTGACCGGGGCGGTCAACAGGGCCTGGGCGTGCCGAGCGGCTTCCGCGCCCTGGCCGGCCGCGATGGCGGCGGCGAGCCGGCGATGCCCGGCGACGTCGAGCAGTTCGGCGGCGCGCGCGTCGGGCGGGACCTCGCCGAGGGCGAAGGCGCCGGCCACCAGGCTGTTGAAGGCCAGTAGGTAGGCGGTGTTACCGCTGCCTCGCACGATCAGCCGCCAGACCGCGATGTTGGCCTCGTCCATCCGGGGCAGGTCGGGCGTGAGCAAGGCGTACTCCTCGGCGGCCTGGACCAGGGCGGCGGTGACCGCCGGGTCGCCGCGTTCGGCGCAGAGCCGGGCGGCGTCGATGCCGACGCAGGCCCGCATCTCCAGCATGTCGCGGACCAGCGTCTCGACCGGGAGTACGTCTGCGGACCGGGCCAGCGAGAGCGCCAGGTCCAGCCCGGCGTGCACCCGCCAGTCCAGCACCCGGGTCGCGTCGCCCTGGCTGACCCGGACCAGGCCGAGCTGTTGGAGCCGGCGCAGCGCCTCCCGGACGGCGTGCCGGTTGACCGCGAACGCGGCAGCCAGCTCGCGTTCGCCGGGCAGCGTCTCCTCGGGCCGGTAGCGGCCGCTGAGGATGGCGTCGCGGAGCTGGCCGAAGACGTGGTCGGAGACCGAGGCGCGGGGAACGGGGGCGAACGTCACGTCGGCAGTGTGGCCTCCGACACATCAACCCGTCAACTGGTTGGACCAGGTGGGTTCGGCTCTTGGCGGCTAACCGAGGAAGTCCAGGAGCTGCCGGGCGGTCTGTTCGGGGGCTTCCTCCGGGATGAAGTGCCCGACGGGAACGGGCTCGCCACGAACGTCGTCGGCCCACTCTCGCCAGATGGCCAGCGGATCGTCGTACAACGCGGCGACCAGTCCCTGCCGGCCCCAGAGACAGAGCACCGGGCAGGTGATCTTCCGGTTGCCCCGGTCGGCCTCGTCGTGCTGGTAGTCCAGGGTCGTCGACGCCCGGTACTCCTCACAGATGGCGTGCACGGTCGCGGGATCGGTGAACTTCCGTACGTACTCCGCCCGTATCTCGGCCGGGAACACGTCTTTCACCTCCGGCCAACTGTCGAGCATGTAGTTGACCAGGACGTCGGGCGCCGCGCCGATGAGCTGCTCGGGCACCGGCTCCGGTGCCGCCAGGAAGGACCACACCCAGTACCCGAGGCTGAACCGCATGTCCGCCCGGCGATAGGCGTCGCCGGTGGGCACGACATCCAGGACGGCCAGCCGGGTGACCGCGTCCGGAGCGTCCAACGCGAGCCGGTACGCGCACCGCGCGCCGCGATCATGGCCGACAAGTCGGAACTGGTGATAGCCGAGCCCCCGCATGACTTCGAGCTGGTCGCGAGCGATCGCGCGCATGCTGTAGGGCTCGTGGTCCGCGGTGCTCGGCGGTTTGCCGCTGTCGCCGTAGCCCCGTAGGTCGGTGGCGACGACGGTGTGGTGCTCGGCGAGCCGGGGCGCCACCCGGTGCCACATGAGGTGCGTCTCGGGAATGCCGTGCAGCAGGAGGACGGGAGGCCCGCTACCGCCGCGGCGGCCGTGAATCGTCGTACCCGACGTCGTCAGGTCGAACTCCTCGAACCCGTCGAACACCGCAAGTCACCTCTGTCCGTGCTCAGGGAGCCCGTGCGTGCCCTCGAAGCTAACGGACGAAGACGGGATACTCCGGCGAAAGGAGTATTCACCGCAAACGCGGATGTCGTTCGTAAGTGTCGCGCTGGGTGAGGGCATCGTCGGCTCGGTGCCCACCCGTACGACCCGGCTGTGCCACCGCCGTCACGCCTCGTATCCTTTCCGGCGGAATCCTCGCCAGGTGGAAAGGAGTCGGTGTGAGCGACCGGGTCGAGACGTTGGAGTTCCAGGCCGAGGCTCGTCAGCTGCTTCTGCTGATGGTCCACTCAATCTACTCGAACAAGGACGTCTTCCTGCGCGAACTCATCTCGAACGCGTCCGACGCGCTGGACAAGGTGCGGCTGGAGTCGCTGGTCGACAAGGACCTCACGGTCGACACGGAAGACCTGCACATCGAGATCGAGGTCGACAAGGAGGCCCGCACGCTGACCGTGCGGGACAACGGTATCGGCATGTCCCGCGACGAGGTGGTCGGGCTGATCGGCACGATCGCCAAGTCCGGCACCGCCGAGCTGCTGCGCAAGCTGCGCGAGTCGAAGGACGCCGCCGCCAATCAGGAGCTGATCGGCCAGTTCGGTGTTGGCTTCTACGCCACGTTCATGGTGGCCGACAAGGTCACCCTGCTGACCCGCCGCGCCGGGCAGAGCGGCGGCACCCGCTGGGAGTCCACCGGCGAGGGGACCTACTCCGTGGAGGCGGTCGACGAGGCCCCGCAGGGCACCTCGGTCACCCTGCACCTCAAGCCCGCCGACGACGAGGACAACCTGCACGACTACACCGCCGAGTGGACGATCCGGGAGATCGTCAAGCGCTACTCCAACTTCATCGCCTGGCCGATCCGGATGACCGTGGAACGGTCGGGCGAGGACGGCGCCACCACCCGCGAGGAGCAGACGCTCAACTCGATGAAGGCGCTCTGGGCCCGCTCGCGCGACGAGGTCGACGAGGCCGAGTACAAGGAGTTCTACCGGCACGTCGCGCACGACTGGGCCGACCCCCTGGAGACCATCCACATGCGGGGCGAGGGCACCTTCGAGTACGAGGCCCTGCTCTTCCTGCCGTCGCACGCCCCGCTCGATCTCTTCTCCCCACAGGGCCGGCGCGGCGTGCAGCTCTATGTCAAGCGCGTGTTCATCATGGACGACTGCGACGCGCTGATGCCCAACTACCTGCGCTTCGTCAAGGGTGTGGTGGACGCGCACGACCTGTCGCTGAACATTTCCCGGGAGATCCTCCAGCAGGACCGGCAGATCCGCGCCGTCCGCCGCCGGCTGGTCAAGAAGGTCCTCGCCACCCTCAAGGAGATGTCGGCCGAGTCCTACCGCACCTTCTGGGCCGAGTTCGGCGCGGCGGTCAAGGAGGGGCTGCTCGAAGACCCGGACAACACCGAAGCCCTGCTCGACCTGGTCCGGGCCGCCTCCACCCACGATCCGGCCGAGCTGACCACGCTGCGCGACTACGTCGAGCGGATGAAGGACGGCCAGACCGAGATCTACTACGCCACCGGCGAGAACCGGGCCACCATCGAGAACTCGCCGCACCTGGAGGCGTTCCGGGCCAAGGGCTACGAGGTGCTGATCCTGACCGACCCGGTCGACGAGGTCTGGGTCGAGCGGGTCGGCCAGTACGACGGGAAGACGCTGCGCTCGGTGGCCAAGGGCCAGGTCGACCTGGAGACCGACGAGGAGAAGGAGAAGGCCGAGACCGAGCGCAAGGAGTACGCCGATCTGCTCACCTGGATGAGCGGCGCGCTCGCGGACAGCGTCAAGGAGGTCCGGCTCTCCTCGCGGCTGACCACCTCGCCCGCCTGCGTCGTCGGCGACGCGCACGACATGACGCCGACGCTGGAGAAGATGTACCGGGCGATGGGGCAGGAGGTGCCGCAGGTCAAGCGGATCCTCGAACTCAACCCGACCCACCCGCTGGTCACCGGGCTGCGTAAGGCGCACGAGCAGGGCGGCGACCAGAGCGCCCTCGGCGAGACCGCCGAGCTGCTCTACGGCATGGCCCTGCTCGCCGAGGGCGGGGAACTGGCCGACCCGTCCCGGTTCACCCGGATCCTCGCCGACCGGCTCGCCCGGGCGCTGTAGTCGTCGCCTCCGCCGGCCGCGGCAGCCACGCCGCGGCCGGGCGGGGTCACCTCCCGGCGACGACCCCCACCATTCACTGGCTGGCCGTGGCGAGGGCCGCGGCGAGGGCCGCGGCCTTTTCCTTGCCGATCGCGGCGACGATCGCGGTGGCGGCGTCGGCCGGGGACTGCCCGCCGAGCGCCTGTACGGTCGCCGCGGCGATCGCGGCGGCGGTCGGTGCGGCATGGGTGGTCTGGTAGAGGTCGTTGAGCACGCTCAGCGCCGACATGCCGGCGGGGAGGCCGCCACCGGTGTACTGCCAGGGCAGCCTGCGCATCTGCGCGGCGACGGTCGGGTCGGACAGGATCGCGGAGAACTCGGCGGGGGTCATGGTGTCGTCCTTCGTCAACAGGGCTCGCAGTTGGGCGAGCGTGCCGCGGTATGCGTTGCAGTCGGTCTGGCCGGACGCGCCGGGGCAGGTCACGTTCGACCCGTACTGCCAGATCGACGGGGTCACCCCGCCGTACGCGGCCCAGCCCCGGCCGCCGTCCCCACCGCCCCGCGCGTAGACGGCGGCGGGTGTGCCGGTGGGGTTGCTGCCGTAGTCGCTGGCGACCAGGGGTGCGTTGAGCGGCCGGAGATCGGGCCGGCCGAGGTTTCCGTCCCAGTTCCACTTCGGTAGGTAGATCGCCAGCACCCGCTGGTCGACGGCGTGCCAGCGGTTCACGAACCGGCGTACGTCGTCGAAGCGCGGCCACAGTCCGTTGGCGACCAGCTCCGGGTAACGCTCGACGTCGAGCATCGCCCACACCGCGCCGATCCCGTCGAGGGTGCGACGCAGGTAGTCGACCTGCCGGTTGGTGCTGGCCTGGTCGCCTCTGATCAGGTTGTGGTAGCCGCCGATCACGTCGAAGCCCGCGCGGTTCGCACCCTGTGCCATCTCGCTGACATGTGGGCTGGGCGGGTTGAATCCCTGCGGGTCGCCGTAGGTTGCCCGCAGGCACAGGACGGGGGAGGTGGCCCGGAGAACCGCGGTCCAGTTGAACTCGCCCTTGACGCGGTTCCAGTCGTGGTACGACAGGTCGGCATAGATCACAGCCATTGCCATCACCTCTGCGGCCAACCGTAGCTCGACCTATCTGACCTGCGCTAATGTGAGGATCGGTCGGTGTGATGGGGCGGTCTGCGACTGCCGGACGCCGGGGTCGCGCGGCCTTCGAGGCGTCAGACCTGGCCGGCGTAGAAGCCGTGGCGGGCCAGCGGCTCCACGATCTCGCGCTCCTCGTAGGACAGGTGCGACAGCAGGGTGTCGGTGAGGACATCCACCGCCTGTTGAAGCCGGGTGAAGTCCCCCGGGTTGCGGATCAGGTCGACCAGGGCGCGGTCCACTCCCTCCACCACGTCGTGGATCACCACGTGCTCCGCCTCCAGGCGGTCGAGCACCGGGCCCAGCCCGGGCTCCGCGCGTCGCAGATGCGGGAAGATCGAGTTGTCCTCCAGCCCGTGGTGCTGGGTGACCACCGTGCAGTACGCGGCGCAGTACGCCCCCAGCGTCCAGTTGTTCTGCCGCATGGTCATCTGGTTGAGCACGGCCCGGGCCGCGCCGGCGGAGACGACTCCGCGCTTGACCTGTTCGAGCAGGTCGCGCACCTGCGACAGCTCCTGCCGCAGGTGGTCGTGCACGTCCACCAGGTGCGCCCCGACGGCCTGGGCGTGCGGGGTGTAGACGTGGCCGGCCGGAGCGGGCGGGGCGGCCGGGCGGGTCGACTCGTCCCAGAGCTGATGGTCGGTCAGTCGTACCCCGGGGTCGGGGGTGGGGGCGACGGCGAGCGCGGCGGCGCCGCCGGCCTCGACCGCCTCGCGTTGTTCCTCGGTGGCCGCGGCGCGGGTGCCGGGTTCGGTGCGTTCGGCGGCGACCAGTTCGCGGACCGCGGGCGCCACCTCCTGCGCGAAGAGTTGGATCGTGGTGGGGTCGTCGGCGCCGAGGATGAACGTGGAGATGCCGAGGTCCAGGGTGAGCCCGGCCAGTTCCTCCACCCACTGCGCGGGAGGCCCGGCCAGGAAACCGGTGGAGGACCGGGCGAACCGGCCGGAGACGTTGAGCAGCCGCCGCACCGCGCGAGGGTCGCGGCCGGCCGCCTCGGCGCCCTCGTCGATCAGCGTGTTCAGCTCCGGCAACTCCGCCGGCCCGTTCGGCAGGTACGACAGCGACGGCAGCCAGCCGTCCGCCGCGCGGCCGACCAGCCGCAACATCCGCGGCTTGTACGCGCCCACCCAGATCCCCACCGGGTGGGCCGGTGACGGCCCCCGCTTCGCCCCGACCACCCGGTAGTGCTCGCCCTCGACCCGGACCATGCCGCGCCGATCGGCGTCCCAGACCTCGCGGATCACCCGGATCGCCTCGTCGAGGGCGTCCACCGCCTGCCCGGGGCTCAGCCGTCGCCCGCCGACCGCCTCGATCGCCTCCCAGAACGCGCCGGCCCCGAGCCCCAGCTCGACCCGGCCGCCGGTGAGCAGGTCCAGACTGGCCACGCTGCGCGCCAGCACCACCGGCTGGCGCAGGGGCAGGTTGAGCACGTTGCCGGCCAGCCGGACCCGACTGGTCGCCGCGGCCACGAACGACATCAGCGTCCAGGTGTCCAGGAAACCCGGCTGGTACGGATGGTCCTGGAAGGTGACCAGGTCGAGGCCGGCCTGCTCGCAGAGCTTGGCCAGCGCCACCACCTGCTCCGGTCGGGCCGCGGTGGGGGTGAGGAAGCCCCCGAAAACCAGTTCGTGTCCGTAGTCGGTCATCATTCTCCGCCTGCTCAGCCGGCCCGGCGATCGCGCCGGACCCCGCCACGGTAGTCGGCGCCGCCGGCGTCGCGTCCGCCGCTCCCGGAACCGACAGGTCGTTCACAATCGGCCGTTGCGATGGGGCTGGTAAATGCCTGGTGGGCCGACCGCCACCGTCCTGAAGGGAGAGGGTGGTTTTTCGGCTTTGCCGTCTCCGGCTGAGGCGGCTTGTAAGGCACCTTCGGACGGTGCGCAACTCGTCCGCGACGCCTTCGCCCGGCCGGGTGAAGAACTTCACAAGAAGTGGGCGATCATCCGAAATCGTCCCTAACGTCGTTTGTGTTCGCGATCGCGGACACCCCGGGCCGGTAACGCCTAATCCCGCCACCGGCCTGTGGTACCTGGACCTCAGGCGGGAGCGGGGGACCCACATGTTCCTCGGTGCTCGACACCTCGGGGTGAAGCCGCCGATCCGGCGGCCGGGCTCCTCGGCCCGAACCCGACAGCTCACCTCGTCGGCGTGGAGGAACCCACATGGCAACTGAACACGTCGCACGTCGCCGACGCGTCACCGGGCGTCGGGTCGCCATCGGAGCGCTCGTCGCCGGCGCCGCCGCCATCCTCGCGCCGGCCGCACCGGCGAGCGCGTCCAGCGTGAACTGGGACGCCATCGCGCAGTGCGAGTCCGGCGGCAACTGGCACATCAACACCGGCAACGGCTACTACGGCGGACTCCAGTTCTCGAAGAGCACCTGGAACGGCTACGGCGGCCAGCGGTACGCCAGCCGCGCCGACCTGGCCAGCCGCGGTGAGCAGATCGCCATCGCCGAGAAGGTCCTGGACGGGCAGGGCATCGGTGCCTGGCCGGTCTGCGGCCGCAAGGGCGGCTCGACGAAGCACCACTCGTCCACGTCGGAGTCCGCCGGCCGCAGATCGCCGAAGAAGGCGACCAGCGAGCGGGCGTCGCGGGACGGCCAGCCGGCGACCCGCGGCCACCGGCGTACCCCGTCGAGCTCGGGCGGCACCGACAGCTACCTGGTCAAGCGCGGTGACACCCTGTCCGAGATCGCCGACGCGCGCGACCTCGCCGGCGGCTGGCAGGCGCTGTACGAGCGCAACCGGCGGGTGGTCGGTGACGACCCGGACCGGATCTTCCCGGGCCAGCGACTGCGTCTGCCCTGACCCGTCGTGGGGCGGCAGCCTGTCGCCCACGTGGAGTGGCCACCCCCACCCGGGGTGGCCACTCTTCGGGTGACGGCGGCCCGGGCACGCCGTCGTGCCCGGCCGGGTCGGCGGCGGCGGGCGTGGTTGCTAAGGTCACGGTGCTCCGGAAAGACGTGAAGAAAGCGCGGCTATGACCAACGACCCGTTCTCCGCGGCCGCGAGCCTCGACGAACTGCTCACCCAGACGCAGCAGGCGCTGTCCTCGATGCGGTCCCGGGCGGCCGAGCAACCCGACGGCGACCCGGGGCGGTTGCTCCGCGCCGAGGGCTCCGCAGCCGCCGGCCAGGTCCGCGCCGTGGTCGTCCAGGGTGGCCGGCTCGAGTCCGTCACCGTCGACCCGCAGTTGGCCGAGGCGGGCATGGAGGTGGTCTGCGGGCACGTCGTGGTGGCCGTCAACGCGGCCCTCGCCGACCTCGACGCCCAGGTCAGCGCCTCGGCGCGGGCCGACGTCGACGCCCTCGCCGCGCGGCTCGGCGGGCTCCAGGAGCAGTCGGTACGGCAGATGGAGCTGTTCAGCCGGGCGATGGAGGACGTTGTGGCCCGGCTCAACCGCGGCGGTGACGTGGGCGCCCGGGCGGACCGCTGAGGCGAGCGGCGCCCCCGGTCCGGGGCGGTTACCGGCTGCTCCCGGCGGCCCTGGGACGGACGAGGCGCGGGCTGACGCGACGAAGCGGCCGGCCGCCGGGAGGACGACGGCCGGCCGCTTCTTCCGTGATCAGGAGAGGTTGACCGCGGCGTCGTCGATGACGAAGGAGGTCTGCAGAAGACTGTCCTCCACGCCGCTGAACGAGATGGTGGCGGTCGTGCCGGCCAGCGACGAGATGTCGAAGGACCGCTGGACGTAGCCGACGGCCGCGTTGGCGTTGGAGTAGGTGGCCAGGGTGGTGCTACCCGCCTTGACGGTCAGCTTGTCGTAGGCCGTGGAGCCCGACTCCGCGGTGTCGATGTGCAACCAGAAGGTGAGCGTCGCCCGGCAGCCGGACGGGATCGTGACCGACTGCGACAGGGTGTCGGTGTGGGCGCTGCCGTAGCCGTCGAGCCACGCCTTGTACGAGCCGCTGTGCGCCGCCTGGCCGGTCGAGTTGGTGATGACGCCGGAGGTGGCGGTCCAGCTCACGTTGCCGGACTCGAAGCCGGGGTTGGCCAGCTTCTGGCCCGAGCAGCCCGGCGGCGGGGTCGTCGAGGCGGTCGGGGTCGGCGTCGGCGAGCCGCTGGTGCAGGTCGGGTCACCGGACTGCGCCGGCACGCTGACCGCGTCCCAGGCGGCCTTGACGGTGTTGAACTCGGTGCAGCTGTTCGGGTAGAGGTTCTTCGCCGCCTGCAGCGTCCAGGTGCGGTACTTCAGGTACGACGAGGACGAGGTCTTCAGCAGCATCGCGTTGTACATGATCTTGATGGCCGGCTGGATGCCCAGGCCGGTCACGGTGCTGCCGTTGCAGGTGGTGCTGGTCGGCTGGCCGTTGGTCGGGTTGCTGCCCATGGCCAGCAGGTAGAACCAGTGGTTGCCCGGGCCGGCTGCCTTGTGCACCTCGGTGCTCGGGATGCTGCTGGAGTAGCAGTTCGGGTCGCCGAGCGCCGACGGGTTGTACATGTTGCGGATCGGGCCGCTGCCGACCAGGTTGATCTTTTCGCCGACCAGGAAGTCCGGCCCGTCGTACGCGGCCGGTTCGTTGGCGAACCACTCGGTCGCGGCGCCGAAGGTGTCGGCGACGAACTCCTGCGTGCCCCCGCCGGAGATGCCGCCGGGGGTCTTGTCGTCGATGCCGTGGCCGATCTCGTGGGCCACCACGTCGAGCGAGCCGATCCACTGGCCCGCGGTGTTCTTGCCGATCTGGACCTGGGTGCCGTCGTAGTAGGCGTTCTGGTCGTTCAGGCCCACCCGGATCGGCCATGCGCCGCCGCTGCCGTTGGCGCCGTTGCGGCCGAGCCACTGCGAGAGCATCTTGTGCTCAGTCTGCGCGGCGAACAGCGCGTCGACGCAGCCGGTCTCCTTGTTGGTGGCGGTGCCGTTGCCCCAGACGTCGGTCGACTTGCTGAACGTCGTGTTGTTGGCGGCGTCCTGACAGCTCAGGTTGGTGACGCTCGGGTCCTTCATGGAGTATGTGCTGCCCGACAGCGTGGTGTTGAGCGTGAGCGGGCTCGGGCCGTTCCACGCGCCGGTGCCGGTGCCGTACACGATGTGCTCCTGCGTACGCAGGACGGCGCCGGTCAACGCGTCGACGTCGACGGTGAGCCGGCTGGGGCCCTCGGCGTCGGTCCCGCGGACGGTGGTCTCCCAGGCCAGGGCCGGCTGGGCGCCGAGCGTGTAGACGACCAGCGTGGTGCCCTCGACGGTGCTCACCGTTGCGAGCTGGGCGCGCGCGGTCTTCGCGGCGCTGGCCGAGGTCACCTTCGGCGTGACGGCGAGGCTGCCGATGCTCCGCTGTTGGGCGACGGAGGCGTACTTCAGGTTGCCGGCCGCGTCGGTGGCCAGCACGAAGTCGCCGCCGACGACCGGCAGTCCCTTGTAGGTGCGCTCGTAGGGCACGTACTGGGTGCCTTCGGAGGAGATGACCTGCTGCTGCACGAACGCCTCGTCGGCGCTGGCGTGCAGGTAGGCGGGCCGGCCGGCGACCAACGCGCTGGCCGAGTTGGCGGCGAGCACGCGGGCCTGGGCGGGGTCGGGGCTGGAGCTGGGGGGCGCGGCCTGCACGGCCGCGGCGGTGCCGGCGGCGATCAGGCCGGCCGCGGCCGCGCCCGAGAGCGCGGCGAGGCGGGGTGAGAGCTTCAAGGGGGTGTGCTCCTGTTCCTGGGCACGCGGAGCCCGGTCGGGGCGCGTGACGTGGGTTGCGAGGCAAGGTGGCGGCCGGTCTCCGGAGCTGCCGGCGTGGCCCCGGTTCGACAGATCGACCGTCCGAGCCGCCGGGGGTTGGCGGGCTCGCTGGAGCACAATCACACGGCCTCGGTCGGGGAGCAATGGGTGAGCCGAGCAACCGACCCTTGTCGATCGCTGTCCGGAGACCCCGATCCGTCAAACCGATGATCTTCAATAGCCACTGATCAGGCCGGATGTTCTACTCGGCGAACCGAAGGCTGTCCGATACGCGGCCAATGCCGCTCCATGCTGATGGCGCGTACTCGCCCCTCGGTTGAGATGTCGATCAGGCATGACTGAACGGTTCGTGGCTGTCGACCGGCCGGCACCACTGCTCACGGCGGGAGCAGTCGTGCTTGTCGGGCCCTTTGAACCTGATGGCGTAAACGAATCAGGCGGGCTCCGGCCGAGTGCGTGATTCGTTTACGCCATCAGGTTCGCAGGAAGCGAGAACCTTACTGTCCGGGGCGCTCGGCGACGTAGGTGCCCCGTCCCCGGGCTGGCCGATACGTGAGCGGTGGGGAGGGGCCGGCTCAGCGCACGAGCGACTAGGAACAGCCCAACCCCTGGGCGTACGTGGCCGGCGGGTTCCCGGCGACGACGTCGTCGGCGATCTCCCAGAACACCTCCGGCCAGTCACCCTTCTCGTTCATCTGGTGCAGCACCCGCCACCGGTGGCTGCCGCGCAAGGCGTCGGTGGCCCGCTGGAGTGCGGCGTCGTCGCCGGTCCGCTTGGCGCGTAGCCATTCCGCGATCCACGCGCAGCCAACGCGGCCGATCACCTCGGCGCCGAAATGGTAGGGGACGTTCGCGCCGATGTCACCGAGCGTGGCGGTGTCGAACTCTGGCGGAAGCGGCACGTCGGCGAGCACCCTGGCCGCCTCAGCGGCCACCCGGTCCGGCGTGACGACCTGCGCCGGAAGCGCGGCCAGCCAGGTGCGGGCGTCGACGCGTACGACGTCGGAGAGCACCCGACCGAGGCTGTCCCGCGTCCAGTTGCCGCTGGTCCGGAGCGCGACGATGACACCGTCGCGAGGGCGAAGCAGAACCTCGAAGTCGCCGGTGTTGTAGATGAAGAGGTCACCCGGCCAACTGTCGACCGTCACCGGTTCCGGTTTGCTGACCCTGAGCCGGTCGGCGTAGAAGCCCTCGTACGAGCCGGCTGGATACCAGTTCATCTCCAGCTCCCGCCTGTTGTCGCGGAACCTGATGGTGCCCTCCTGCTCGGCGAACCCGTAGACGGTTGTCACCTTCCAGCCGGGCCGGTTGATCAGCAGCCGCGGGTTGTCCTCGGCGGCCTTGATCGCTGCGGCCGAGTACACGATGGGGGTGCCGGCGGGGGCGGCCGGGCTGTCGTCCGGATGCTCGGGGAGCACGGCGGGCGCGGCCAGGACGCCGGCGAGCACCGCGGCCGCGGCCAGCGCACCGGCCGTGCGGCGGACCATGCCGCGGGGCGCCGGGGTGCGCGGGCGCGGTGGTTCGAGGAGTTGATGGAGGGGTGGCACGGCCGTGATCTCCTCCAGGAGGGCCTGCTGTGCCCCGCCGAGGTGTCCGATGATGTCGGGCCGGTAGGGGTCGGCGTTCCGGACCAGCTGGTCGAAGTGCTCGTCGGTCATCGGCCCTCCATCGGGGCGGGTGCGGTCAGGACGTCGAGTACATGTCCGGGTGGGGCGAGGTCGTCACTGACGAGATCGCGCAGTCTGGCTCGCGCGCGTGACAGGCGGGTTCGGACCACGGCGGGGCTCACCCGAAGGACCGCCGCCACCTCGCGCGGCTCCAGGCCCTCCCAGACGGTGAGCGTCAGCACCTCCCGGTCCAGTTCGCCGAGACGGGCCAACGCGGCCTGGACGGCGAGTCGTTCGGGTACCTCGCTGCCCGGGTCGGTGGCGGCGACGTCTCTCATCCGCTGTCTGAGCCGCTCACCCAGTCGCTCGCGGCGTAGGCCGGTGCGACGGTGGTTGGCAAGCACGCGTCGGGCGACGCCGTACAGCCACAGTCTGACTTCGGCGTCGTCCGGCATCTCGTGGCCACGGCGCCACGCGACAAGGAAGGTCTCGGCGACGACGTCGGCCGCGTCCTCGGGCTGCTCGGCGCGGCGCAGGGCGTACGCCAGCAGCGGCTGGAAGTTGCTGGCGTACACGCGTCGGAAGCGGTCCTCGTGGTCAGTTCCGGAGCTCACACTCACCCCATGTCCGATCGGGCGCCGATCGTGACAGGGCAGACCAGGAACGTGAGGCATCGGGATGAGTCGGCAGGTGTCGTCCACACCGGCCGTCGCCGGCGACGAATCCCGCCGATGTCGAGGTGGTCGATCAGATCGGCCGATGTCGGGCGTGACGGCCGGGTGCCGGGTACGGGGTGTGAGCCACCGTACCCGGCACCAGGTTGTCCTCTGTCTCAGCTGGTGGGCAGCACCGCGCTGCCCTTCTGATAGTTCTTACCCGTGCCGTCGGCGCGGTAGTTGTTCTCCACGTTGCCGGCCGCGTCCACCGAGAACCAGTGGATCTTCGTCCCCACGGGCAGGGTCAGCGTCTCACCGCCCTCCCGGATGCCGGCCGAGGCGTACAGCGTGGACGAGTAGGTCGGTGCGCTGCCGTCGACGGTGTAGAAGACCGCCGCCGGTTCGCTCACCGTGAACGTCACGTCCACCATGCCGGGCGTGCTGCTCGCCGTCACCGACAGGCCGCTCTTCGGCCGTTGGTGGTCGGTGTCGAAGTCCCGGGCCACCCGCATCAGCTCGACCAGGCCGTTGGCGAACTCCATTGTCTCCTGGTGCGCCTCCGCCCACGCCGGCTGGAACGAGGTGCCGACCTCGAAGTTCCAGGCGTAGATGCCGTACTTGTACCAGAGCATGTCGCCGGAGTTGCCGGCCGCCGAGTACAGCACGTCGGAGATCGGGCCGGTCCGGGCCGGCGTGACCGCCATGTTGCGGTGCCGCTTGATCGCGGTGAGGATCCGCGACGAGGCGCCCCAGAAGAACGACTCCTCGGCCAGGGTCGGCCGCGGCGCCGAGATCCGGCCCGGGGTGGCGTACGCCCCCGGCGACCACATGAAGTAGTTGCCGGAGGAGTGCAGGTTCATCGAGAACTTGATGTTCTTGTGCTGGGCCAGCCAGTCGAGGTTCTTGTCCTCCGGCTCGGACAGCTCGCTCGGCCCGGCGTAGGTGCCGCTGGTGCAGCTGCTCGACGCGCCCGAGTAGCCGTCGAACAGGCTGTACTCGGTGTAGTTGCGGTTGTTGTCCACGCCCCACGAGTTGCGGCCGAGGGCGTCGGCGGCATCGGTCAGCGGGCAGTGGTTGGTCATGTTCTTCCGCTGCGAGGCGTAGTCGTAGAACGAGTAGTGGCCGCCGTCCGGGTTGATCGACGGGGCGATCCAGATGTCCAGGTTGTTGACCAGCTGCTTGGTGCGGCCGTCGTGTCCGTAGTTGCGCAGCAGCCGCTCGGCGGTCTCGATGGCGACCAGCGGCGGGACCCACTCGCGGGCGTGCTCCTGGGCGTACGCGAGGACACCCATCCGGGACCCGTCGCGGTGCTTGCCGATCCGGATGGCGTACATCGGGTGGGGGTCTCGGGATACGCTGGCCGGCGCCTTCAGGCCGTCGGTGAGCGCCGTCCGGGCGGTGGCCGCGACCACTCCGGCGCCGGCGTCACCGCGGTAGGTGTACGCCCGGACGAGCGACCCGGCGTTGGCGTTCAGCGCGGCGACGACCTGTGCCGCGGTGGTGGTCAGCGCGCCGCTGGCGTTGGTGGCCAGGCTGACCCGGATGTCCTTGCCGGTCACGCTCACCGACAGGGGACGGCCGGCGGCACCCGGGTTGACCAGCTCGACGGAGATCTCGTTGCCGCCCTCGTGCCCCCAGGCCAGCGAGTCGACCGCCACCCGGTTGGCGTTCGTGGTGCCGAGCACCGTCTGGGCCTTGCGGCGGTAGCCGTTCGTCTGATACGGCAGCTCGACGACCTCGGCCAGGTCGGGGAACTCGGCGGCGAGCTGGTGGATCCGTTCGTACAGCTCGGTCGGGGTGAGATAGCTGGTGACGAAGTCCTTCTGGTAGCCGGGGCCCTCTGGATCGTCGGCCGGGATCGGCAGCCATTCCTTGACCTGGGCGACGGCGACCCCGCCGGTCGGGCTGGTGATCTGGATCCGGTCCGGGCGGGTCGTCACGGTCGAGGCGCCCCGGTGGTAGAGGTAGACGCCGGCGTCGACGAAGCGCGAGATGGTCTGGGTGCCGCCCGAGCCGAGCGCCGTGCCGGGGCCGCTGTCCCGGACCACGGTGAGGGTGCTGGTCGAGTTCTGACCCTCGGCCCACTTCGCCTCGACCGACAGGATCTGGTCGGTGCCGGAGGTGTAGTAGTCGGCGCGGATGATCTTCACATCCGAGGTGTCCGCGGCCGTCAGGGACGCGGTGAAGGCCCGGTTCTCCGCCTTGTGCGCGGCGATGGTCGCGTCCCGTTCCGCGACGCGCTCCGCCGAGTCCGTGGGTCGGAAGAGCACGTCGCCGACCTGGTAGCCCCGGGCGCGTAGGGCCGCCACCTCGTTCGGGGTGACGACCGCGTGGACGACGATGCCCTCCTCGGTGCGCGACACGTGGTGGTCGAGGTCGACGCCGGTGGCGACGAGTTCGTCCAGCTCACCGCTGTCGGCGAGCAGGATCTCCACCACACTCGCCTCCTCGTCGGGAAGCCGGTTCAGCTCGACGCTCTGGCCGGCTGCGCCGCCGGCCGGTGTGACGGCGGAGGCGGGACTGACCAGAAGCACGGCCGAGAAGGCCGCGATCGCGACGACGGGTGCCCGCCAGCGGCGGTCACCCGAGATTGACACTCGCATGTTCTCCCTTTCTGTCGGTGGGCAGGTGCGGGAATTCATGGCCCGCGACGATCGGCGGAATCGAGACCCGCGACAAGCGGGCGAGGGCTGAAGGAATCGGTTACCGCAACCGGTGCGGCGAACGGGGTCCGCGGACGTGAATTCACATCGGTGAGCGCCCGGTGGGCGGTCGGGGCGGCGGTCGGGCCAATCCTGAACGCATCTTCGGGTGGCTGTCAATGATGGACGGCTCCTGAATCGACGGTCCGGCGGTCGAGCCACGTGGCCGCCGAGGCGATGGTTCCGGCGACGGTGCGACAGGCGTAGGAGTCGATGCCTGCCATCTTCCACAGGTGTCCGATGACCTGCCCGCGCGTGGGTCCGTAGGTTCGGTGCGACCGTCACGGCGGCGACCCACGTCCATGCCGGGCGGAAGAGTAGACCTGCAGGTCGACGGGCGCTGTGGGGAGAGGGAGCACGCGGATGCGAAGAGGAAGACTTGCCTTGCGCGCCTCGGTGGTGGCCTTGGCGGTGGCCGCCACCGGCCTGCCGGCAACCGGCGCGCTGGCCCGGCCAGGTGCCGACGAACGCCCCGGGCTGGCGATCGAGGACGGCGTCACCCAACCGGTTTTCGGATATTCCGACGCCGTTCGGGAACGGATTTTCGTCACCTCCGACGTCGACACGGACGGCGACGGTGCGCGCGACGTGGTGGCCATGGACATCATTCGGCCGAGCGCCAGCGAGAACGGGCTGAAGGTCCCCGTGGTGATGGACGCCAGCCCGTACTACTCGACGGTTTGTCGGGGCAACGAGAGCGAATGCAAGGGCGATGTCGACGGAGACGGGCTGAATGACAAATGGCCCCTCTTCTATGACAACTACTTCGTTCCGCGTGGCTACGCGGTGATCCTGCTCGACATGATCGGCACCAACAACTCGACCGGCTGCCCGGTCACCGGCGGTCAGGCCGACAACATCAGCGCGCCGACGGCGATCGACTGGCTCAACGGGCGCCGGCCCGGGTTCGACGCCGCCGGCCGGGAGGTCGTCGCCGACTGGCACAACGGCCGGACCGGCATGATCGGCAAGTCGTACGACGGCACCCTGGCCAACGCCGCGGCCGCCAGCGGGGTGGACGGGTTGACCACCATCGTGCCGATCTCGGCCATCTCGAGCTGGTACGACTACTCGCGCAGCAACGGCCTGGTCACCCGGGCGAACAACTACTCGGGCAGCCTGGCCAACACGGTCACCAACCCCGACCGCCGGGCGTACTGCGCGCCGGTGCGGACGGCTCTCGGGCAGGGCGGCGACGACACCACCGGGGACTACAACGACTTCTGGGCGGAACGCGACTACGTGCCGCACGCCGACCGGGTCAAGGCCAGCGTCTTCGTGGTGCACGGCATCAACGACGACAACGTCCGCCCGGACCACTTCAGCAAGTGGTGGGAGGCGCTGGGCGAGCAGGGCGTGCCGCGCAAGCTCTGGATGACCGGCACCGGCCACGTCGACCCGTTCGACTTCCGCCGCACCAAGTGGGTCGACACCCTGCACCGCTGGTTCGACTACTGGCTCCAGGGCATCGACAACGGGATCATGCGGGAGCCGGCCGTGGACATCGAGCGGGCGCCGGACGTCTGGGAGACGGCCCGCACCTGGCCGCTGCCGAACACGCAGCCGACCCAGGTGTTCCTCACCGCGCCGACCAGCGGGAACGCGGGTGGCCTGGCCCTGCGCTCCGGTCCCGGCAACGCGTCGGCCGCCTTCCGGGACACGCCCACGATGACCCAGGCCAACGCCATCCGGCACCCGTCGGACCCGGCGGCGAACACGCAGAACCGCTTGGTGTTCCTCTCCGCGCCGCTGAAGGCGCCCCTGCACATCTCGGGCACCCCGATCGTTCGGATCAACGCCACCGTCGACGGCGAGGACACCAGCTTCGCCGGGCTGCTCGTCGACTACGGCAGCCGTGAACGCTTCAGCACCGCCGGTGACGGCGTCCGTACGCTGACCCAGGAGGACTGCTGGGGGGAGACGGCCAACTGGGGCGGGTTCGCCGAGGACGCCTGCTACCGCAAGGTCGAGAAGACCGTCGTCACCAGCCCGCAGGAGCTGGTGACCAAGGGCATCCTCGACGGCCTCAACCTCGACTCGCTGTCCGTGTCGACGCCGCTGGTGCCCGGGCAGAAGACCGAGGTCGACCTGAACCTGCTGCCCGAGGACTACGTGTTCGAAACCGGCAACCAGATCGGCGTGGTCCTGCTCGGCTCGTACTCCGGCTACAGCAGCCGGGCCAAGCAGAACCGGGCCGACATCACCGTGCACTTCGACCGTAGCCGGATCACCCTGCCGGTGGTCGGCGGTCGGCAGGCGGCCGCGGCGGCCGGCCTGTAGCAGTTCCGTGGGGGTGGGGCGCCGGGCACCCGGCGTCCCACCCCTGGTTCGTCCGCCCCGCCCGGGGCGCCGATCACTGGCTCGGCTGGTACTGGCCGGTCAGGCGGCCGAGCTTCAGCGCCAGGTGCAGGCAGAGCCGTTCGTTGCCGTCCTTGAGGTCGGTGTCGGCGAGCAGCTCCACCCGCTGCAACCGGTAGTACAGCGTCGTCCGGTGCAGCCGCAGCCGTTCCGCCGTGGCGTGGGCGTTGCCGGCCAGGTCGAGGTAGGTCTCCAGGGTTTCGAGCAGCACCTGCTGGGTCTCGTCGCCGAGCAGGCGGCCCAGCCCCGGATGCACCCGCGCGACGTCCAGGTGCCGGGCGTCCACCCCGGACAGCAGCCGGTAGATGCCCAGCTCGGACCAGGGGACGATCGGACCCAGCGCGGGCAGTTGCACGCCCACTCGGGCCGCCTGGAACGCCTCCTGGTACGACAGCACGCTGTCGTAAAGGCGGGGCCGGGCGTCGCCGACGCCGAGGACGGTGCGCGCCACCGACGTCAGCCCCCGAATCGCCCCGCGCAGGGCCTGGTCGAGCTGCGCGGCGGCGTCCTCCGCGGCCACCCGGACCGCGCTGCGCCCCCCGCAGATCAGCAGCACTCCGTGGTCGTGCCGGACCAGGTGCAGCGTCTCGCGCGATCCGATCCACTGCCGGGTCGCCACGAGGGCGTGCTCCAGGGCGAGCCGGGCCGCGTCGTCGAGCGCGTCGTCGGCGGCCACGACGAGCTGGGCGACCAGGGCGGTGACCTGACCGTCGGTGCCGACCAAGCCGTCGGTCAGCAACGATCGGACGGCCTCGCGGCGGGCCTCCGGGGACTCGACGAGGAGCGTCCGGGTCGCCTCCGCCTCCCGCTGCGAGGTCAGCTCGCCGAGCAGGTTCTCCCGGTAGAGGGCGAGCGACAGGTCCGACATCGCCTCGGTGACCACCGAGATGTCCTCGTCGGTCATCCCCTCGGCCTCGTCGATGAACCACACGAAGCCCAGCAGCAGGTCCTGGTGCCGGATCGGCACGCACACCCGGGGGAGGAGGTCCAGCTCGGGGGAGGCCGGGGTACGCACCGGCTCCCGGGCCTCCATGATCCCGATCTCCCGCGCCCAGGCGATCACCTCCGGGGTGGTGTGCCGGCGCAGGATCGAGCTGCGGCGTACTCCGTCGATCACCCCGGTGTGCTCGCTGTAGACGACGACCCGCTGGCGCCGGTCCTCGATCAGGGCCGGCCGTTTGACCCGTGCCGCGACCCGGTCGACGATGCGTTGCAGCTCCATGCGCATGCGCTTCTCCCGGACACCAACCCGCTCCCGCGACGCCTCGCTGGGATGGGGCTGGATATGTGCTGGTAGGACGGTTGGCCTACCTTCGATGATGTTGGCCTGATGGCGCAATCCCCGTAACCTCACCGCAACATCCGTACCCGGATGAGCCTCGGCGGTTTCGGCATCTGTCGGAAGACCGCGAGAGGTCACCCCCCCTAACGTGTGCGGTTGCCGGCCCATCGGGCCAGGGTGGGTCGTCCAGTCGCTGGGTACGCCCGCACGAACGGAGTGACCGGGAAGGGACGTCGTGGCCGCTACCAGGCCCTGGCAGGGCGTCATCGCCGCCATCCCCACGCCGTTCCGGGCGGATCTCTCCGTCGACTACGACCGGCTCCAGGAACACGTACGCTGGCTTGCCGACGAGGGCTGCCAGGGAGTCGCGCCGTGCGGCACGTTGGGGGAGTACCGGTCCCTGTCCGACGGCGAGCGCGCCGACGTGGTCCGCGCCGCCGTCGAGGCCGTGCCGAGCGGCTGTGCGGTGGTGCCGGGCGTCGGCGGGTACGGCAGCCGGCAGGCCCGGCGGTGGGCCGAGCAGGCCCAGGCCGCCGGTGCCCAGGCGGTGCTCGCGCCGCCGCCGGTCGGGCACCCGGGCACCGCCGCCGAGGTCGTCGCCCACTACCGCGAGGTGGCCGCCGTCGGGCTCCCGGTGGTGGTGTACGCCGACCCGGCCGAGAGCACGGTGGACCTGACGCCGGAGTTGCTCGCCCGGGTCGCCGAGACCGACGGCGTCCTGGCGGTACGGGAGCGCGACGTACGCCGGCTGCACCACGTCCGTGACCTGTGCCCCCATCTCGACGTGCTGGTCGGGGCCGACGACGTGCTGCTGGAGTTGACCGTGTGCGGCGCGACCGGGTGGATCGGGAAGAGCCCCAACGCCCTGCCCCGGCTCTGCCGGCGCCTGCAACGGCTGTGTGCCGCGCAGGACCTGGCGGCGGCGCTGCCGCTGTACGCCCAGCTGCACCCCCTGCTCCGCTGGGACTCCCGGCCAGAGGTGGTGCAGGCCGTCAAGCTGGCGATGGCGCTCGTCGGCCGGTACGGCGGGCCGTGCCGGCCGCCCCGTGGCCCGCTGCCGGCGGAGACCGAGGCGCGGGTGTGCCGGGACCTGCGGCGGGCGTTGCGGGCCGACGTCTAGGCACGACGGTCCGCGCCGGCGAACGTCCTGCACGTGTCGGAAGCGGCCGGCGCACCTGCCGACATCTGCACGGTGACCACGGGTCGGCCGGCTCCTAGATTCGGTTCGGGTGTGATCATGCCGGCCGGCGAGTCCGCCCGGCTTCGATCGCCTCACCCTCCCGAGCCCCCGATCTGAAAGGTGACCCGATGCACCTTCTGCCCACCCGGCGCACGGTGTGGCGTTCGGTGCTGGCCGCCGCAGTCGCGACCGTCGTGGTCGCGTCCGGCTCCGCCGGCACGGCCGCCGCCGCACCGGGCGACGCACCGGACGGGATCGCCCCGTTCCAGGTGCTCGACCCGCAGCACTGGCAGAACCCCGACACGATGACCTGGGACGAATACGTCCCGGTGCCGAACCGGAACTGGGCCGACCTCACCGTGCGTGGGTCGGTCCGAAACTTCAAGATCGCGTTGGTCACGCTCGACTACCCGGACCAGCCGTTCGTCGTCACCCAGCCCGCGCAGTCCTCGGTCTTCGGCAACCCGCAGGCGAGCGCGACGAACGTGGCGCGGGACCAGGTCGCGCAGTTCTACAGCGAGTTCCTGAACAAGCCCAACGAGCTGAACCGGGGACACACCCTGCACGAGTACTGGATGCAGGACTCCAACGGTCGCTACGGTGTCGACCTCACCGGCTTCGGCCCGTACGAGATGCCGTCGAAGTCGTTCCAGTACGGCATCGACAACAGCTTCAACCCCGGCGCCTGCCCGTCCGGGGTGACCTGCAACCGGAACATCCGTACCGACGGGCTCGGCGCCTGGCGCGCGGCGGTCGGCGACGAGGTCGCCAACAGCTTCGAGCTGGTCTTCATCCTCTCCGCCGGTCAGGACGAGTCCTCGACCTGGCAGGAGTTCGGCCAGATGATGTTCCAGAACAAGGAGGACGTGCCGGACGCCTGGGGCCCGCCGGACCCCAACCTGCCCAACTACGCCAAGACCCGGTACGTCGACTGGACGTCCTGGAAGGCGGCCGCCACGATCTGGCCGAACGCGGGCGGCGGTTCGTCGACCCAGGCGGAGAGCTCGGGCATGGGTGTCTACGCCCATGAGCTGAGCCACCTGCTCAGCATCGGGGACAACTACAACAACCCGTACGGCGTTCCGTTGCGTCGCGCGTACACCGGCATCTGGAGCATGATGTCGCGCGGCTCCTTCAACGGTCCGGGCGGCCCGCACACCCGCTGGCAGATCCCACCGGTCAACGGCGGCTCGATGGGCTCGCTGCACATGCTGCGGGACAAGATGAAGATCAAGCTGATCGGTGAGGAGCACGTCCTGCGGCTGTCCCGGGAGGGGCTCGCCACCTCCGGCCTCGTGGTCGCCGACATCACCGCCCGCGCGGTGGACGCCGGGGACGGCCTGACCGGCATCAACATCGCCATGAACCGGGACCTCTCGCCGGCGTGCAGCGTCAACACCAACCCGCTGTGCGACGGCGGCAACTACAACAACTACACCGTCGAGGTCGTCGACCGGATGGGCGCCGACTCGTTCACGCCGGACAGCGGCGTGCTGCTCAGCAAGACCAAGAACGCGGACAGCGCCCCGTTCGTGTGGGTGGTCGACGCGAACCCGCAGGACATCGACATGGTGGACTTCTACCAGCCGGACGGCACCCCGCAGAAGATCACCATGGGCGACTACCGGCAGTTGTCCGACGCGCTGTTCCACGCCGGCGCCAACTCCGGCAGCGAGTACGAGTACGTGGACGAGGCCAACCGGCTGCACTTCTACGTGCTCAACCTCCGCCGGGACGCCGACGGGGTGCTGTCGTACACGGTGGCGGTGCGGTCGCTGGACGGCGCCGGCCCGAGCGAGCACGGCGTCGCCCTGTCCAAGGGCTCCCTGGTCACCCGGGGCAAGCCGACCGGCAAGGGCGCGTTCTGCACCTTCGACCTGACCAACACCGGCCGGTACGTGGCCGGCGAGCAGCAGCACCCGGAGGACGCCAGCGAGTACCTGACGTCCGACGTGTACAAGCTCTCGGCGACCGTGCCCGGCAAGGGCTGGAAGGTGGAGCTGCCGAACGAGCTGGCCGTGGCCAAGTTCGGCGCCACCACCGGGGTCGACGTCTCGGTCGGCGCTAGCGCCGACGCGACCGCGACCACCCTGGTGGAGCTCACCGCCACCTCGGTGAGCGACCCGAGCAAGACCGTGACCAGCCAGTGCCGGGTCGAACGACCCCGGGCACTGATCAGCTGATCCACCCGATCGCCCGGGGCGGTGCGGACCGTTCGCCGCACCGCCCCGGGCTCCACCCTCACGACGACCTGGGAGGACAGATGCGGCGCCTGCTGGCAGTGCTGTCGCTGCCGTCGCTGCTTGCTGGCGCGCTGACCGCCTGCGGCGGCGCCGAGGAGCCCCGGTCGGCGATGACCGTACGGGTGCTCGTCCGCGACATCAACATCCGGCCGGAGGGCGAGCCGTGCGCCGGTACCGGCCCCTACACCCACTTCCACAACCGCGCACCGTTCCAGGTGATCGACGCCGCCGGCCACCCGCTCGCCGAGGGCTCGCTGTCGTCGGGCACCGCGGTGGCGACCTTCGCGGAAGACCTGGAGGTGGCGCGCGTCCCGACGTACTGCGAGTTCGCCGTGCCGGTCAACGTGGCCACGCGGGACGCCTACCGGCTGGTCGTCGACGGCCACCCGCCGATCGACCTCACCCCGAACACCAGCGAGGGCCCCGCGCTCGTCGCGGTGGTGCCGGCATGACCCGCAGGTACGCCGTCCGCCTGGCCGCCGCAGCGCTGGCCCTGGTCGCGGTGCTGTCCTCGACGTCCTGTTCCGACGGCGCCCCGGCGCGGCCGGAGCCGGTCCCCGGTGGTGCCGCGGCGCTGCCCGGCCCGGCGCCCGATGGGCTCGCGCTGCGACCGGCCCCCTCCGGCGTGCCGGCCGCGCCGGCCGTCACCGGTTCGTTGACCGACGGCAGTCGGGTCGCCCTCGCCGACCTGTGGGCCGACCGGCCGGTCGTGCTCGTCTTCTTCAGCTCCTGGTGCGCCCAGTGCGAGCAGCGGCAGGACGCGCTGAGCGAGTTGGCCCGCACCTACCGGGACCGGGTCGTCCTCGTCGGGGTGGCCGGGGAGGACAAGCCGGATGACCTGCACCGGTACCTGCGGGAACATCGGGTGGAGTACCCGGTCGTCGTCGACGATGACGGCACGATCGGGCAGTCGTACGCGGTCCGCGAGCCACCGGCCGTGGTGGTCGTCGCCAAGGGCGGTGCGCTGTTGCGGGGCTGGCCGGGCGGAGTCGACGCGCCGACCCTCGACGGCAAGCTGCGTGAGCTGGTGCTGGCCTCCTGACCCGGCCGGCCGCGCCGCCGTACGCCGCTCTGCAGACAGGCGACGAAGCGCAGCCCGGGCGCGCGCGCCCTCCCCGGCGGGTGAGGCACGGCGTGTCATCGACGTCGACCACGACCACCCGGACCAGGGTCGCACACCGGTTGGGCGGTCAGTCGGGGTCGCCGAGCCGCCGGCGTTGTGGGTAGACGGTCTCGCCGCGGGCCAGCATGGCGACGAACTCCGCGAGCCGGCGTTGGCGGGTGTCGGCGCGCTTGGCGGTGGCGAGCCGGTAGAGGATGGAGTACCGGTTCTGAGCGGTGAGGATGTCGAACATCGCCCGGGCCCGGGGCTCGGCGACGAGCGCGGCCGCGAGGTCCGCCGGGACCTCCGCCGTGGCCTGTCCGGCGTACGCGGTGTCCCAGCGGCCGTCGCGCTTGGCGCGTTCCACCTCGGCGAGTCCGGCCGGGTGCATGCGGCCCTCGGCGAGCAGCCGCTCGACGATGCCGACGTTCCGCGCCGACCAGGGGCTGCGCGCCCGGCGTGGGGTGAACCGCTGCCGGTAGGTGCCCTCGTCGCGGCTCTTCACCTGGCCGTCGATCCAGCCGTGGCAGAGCGCCTCGTCGAGCGCCTGGTCGTAGTTGACGGTGGTGGGGCCGGTGCCGCCGCGTTTCGCCAGCACCAGCCACACGCCGTCCGGGTCGGCGTGGTGTTCACCGAGCCACCGCCGCCAGGCGGCGGCGTCCGGGACGATCAGTTCCGGCAGTTCAACGGGCATGCTGGCACCTCCTGGTGGTCACCTCGGCCCCCTGGTCCGCGACGGCGACACGCTCGGCAGCGGGCTCAGCGAGAGCGAGCCGCTCGGCGTCGGCGTCGGCGGGTCACTCGGGCTCGGGCTGGGCCTGGAGTCCGACGGCGTCGCGCTCGGCGTCGGACGAGAGGAGGCCGTAGGGGACGAGGAGGTGGTCGGCGCCGGCCGGTTCGTGGCCGACGGCGGTGGGGTGTCGTCCGGGAACCTCGGGTCGCTGAACCGGTACTTGCCCGGGTCGAGCTTCATGGCCGCGGTCGCCTGCTCCATGAACTGTCGCCAGATCGGTCCGGGGGCGTTGGACCCGTACACCTCGTAGCTGCCGTTCTTCGTCCTCAGCGGCTTGCCGTCGCTGGTGCCGAGCCAGACCGCCGCCGCGAGGGCACCGGTCCACCCGACCATCCACGTGTGCACGTTCTGCGTGGTGCTCTGGCCCGCCTGCCAGGTGCCGGTCTTGCCGGCGGAGTCCCAGCCGTTGTCGAGCCTGGCGGCGCGTACCCGGCGCAACGTCCAGTCGAGCTGGTTGATCGCCTCCTCGTCCAGCCCGACGTCGGTCTGCGTCAGCCGCTCGGCGTACAACTCGTCGTCGCCCTTGGTCACTGAGCGGACGAAGTGCGCCTCGGCGCGCTTGCCGCCGGCCGCGAAGGTCGCCATCCCGTTCGCGTGGTCCTGGACGGTGATGCCGTACTGGCCGATGCCGACCTCGGTGGAGAACCGCTTGGCCACCTCGGCGGCCGGCTTGTCGCGCAGGTCCACCCGCTGCGGCTGCGGGTTGCCCTTCTCGGTCGCCCACATCGAGTCGACCCCGGCCCGCTTCGCCATGTCGATCACCTTAGCGGTGCCGAGCTTCTCGGTCAGCTCGAAATAGGTGACGTTCAGCGAGGCGACCGTCGCCTCCCAGAGCGCGCAGTCCGGTTGGCAGGCGGCGTGCTCGGCGTTGCGGATCGGGCCGGCCGGGCTGCCCTTGGTCCGCCCCGAATCCGGGAACTCCTTGGTCTCCGGCGAGTCGAAGTGCTGCTTCACGGAGATCTTGTCCTGCACGGCGGCGGCCAGGTCGTACACCTTGAACGACGACCCCGGCGGGTGCTGGCCGAACCCGTGCGCCTGCCCGTCCTCGTCGTAGTACCAGCCGGCGTAGTCGGCGCCGCGACCGTTGTTGCCGCCGTAGTAACCGAGCACCCGGCCGGTGCCCGGTTCCACCGCCACCAGCGCGGCCTGCCAGTTGTCCGGCTGGCCGCGGACCGCCTCGGGGGCGGTGCCGCGGCGGATGTCGGCGCTCGCCTCGGCCGCGTCCTGGACCCGCTTGTCGATGGTGGTGACGATCCTGTAGCCGCCGTCGCGGATGACCTCGTCCGGCTTGCCCCGGAACTGCTCGGTCTGGCGCAGCTCGCCGAGCACGTGGTTGACGACCAGGCCGGTGGGCTGGTCCAGCCCGGACCGGCCGGCGTCGGGGTCGATCGGCTTGACCGTGTCCGGGTACGCCAGGTTCGCCGCCTGCTCGGGCGTCAGGTAGCCCAGCTTCACCATGCCGTCGCGGATGTAGTTCCAGCGGTCGATCGAGTTCTGTTTGGCCAGGGCGTTGCGTCGCGGGTCGTAGCCGGGTGCGCCCTCCGGGTCGGCCGGATCGGCCTCGGGCTGCTTGACCATCGCGCAGAGCACCATCGCCTCCGCCTGGGTCAGTTGCTGTGCCGGCGGCGCGTCCCGGCGTACCGTCTTGCCGAAGAACGTCTGCGCGGCGGCCTCGATCCCGTACGCGCCCCGCCCGAACGGGACGGTGTTGAGGTAGAAGCCGAGGATCTCCTCCTTGCTGTACTTGTCGGCCAGCTTCCAGGCGATCACCGCCTCGCGCAGCTTGCGCGAGTAGGTGACCCCGTTCAGGTCGGCGGCGACCCGCGCGTACTGCTGCGTGATGGTGGAGGCGCCCTGGCGCTGCCCGCCGGTGAGGTTGGACCAGGCGGCGCGGAGTACGCCGCTGAAGTCGATGCCCTTGTTGGTCCAGAACGTGCGGTCCTCGGCCGCCACGATGGCCTGCTTGGCGGAGTCGTTCATCTGGTCGTACGGGACGATCGTGCGGTTCTCGTCGCCCAGCTTCGCCATGGGGGTGCGGCCGTCGGCGTAGTAGACGGTCGTCGACTCGGGAAGTCTGAGGTCCGAGGGCGTGGGCACGCTGTCGAAGTAGTAGCCACCGGCGAGCAGGCCGGAGCCGGCCAGCAGCGCGAAGACCGCCAGGAAGATCAGGAGGCGGTGACGCCGACGCTTCCGGCGCCGGGTGGGGGCGGTGGCACCGCCGGCGTGGTCGTTGTGATCGGTAGGAAGTTCCCGCACCCGATACCCTCCGACTGCTCGGCCGAATCGTGTCCCTGCTCGACCTGCACGTTAGTGGAGCTGCGGGTACGTCGTGTCTCACCGCCGTCGCCGGATGTGTTCTATATCGCGATCGGGGCATTGACGGTCGCCTTCGACGAGACCTCGGTGGGGCGGGTTGCGGGAGCGCCCACCGTCGATCGGTTTCGTGCCTGACCAGCGGTAATTCCCCCGACTGCCGGTGGTGACGGGACGCGACCGGGGCGGTCCTCCTGCGGGGCCGCCCCGGTCGGACCACCTCAGCGCAGGGCCCAAGCGTTCACCCGGCCGTTACGCGTCAGGGCCGGCGGGCGGCAGGCCGGCCAGCGGGCGTTGCCGCCGGAGCGGCCGGTCCAGAACGGCGACAGCCGCCACATCGGGTGCGTGGTCGTGCCGTCCGGCACCGGGAAGGCCTCCCGGTCGGCGTAGCCGTGCCGGCGGAACAGGTCCCGGTCGGCCTCGGTGAACGCCTCCGCGTACGTCGGCAGGCCCAGCGTGTCCATCCAGCGCTGCGCCCCGGCGAGGAGCGCCGCTGCCCGCCGCGCCGAGGACCGCCCCGGTGCGGCCAGCAGCGCGAGGTGGTTGTGCGCCTCGGTGGGACGCCGCGCCGCGAGCACCCGGTCGAGGCGGTCGAACCGCTCCCGGTGCTCTCCGCAGGCATCGGCGAGCCGGTCGGCGTACCGCGCGGGTGGCGGGATCGGCCGGTAGCGGTGAAACCAGACGGCCGCCGCCGAGCCGTCCTGGAGCAGGAACGCGTCGCCGAAGAGCAGTGCGTGTTCGGTCCAGATCCGGGCCACCGCGGCGAGCACGGATGGTCGATGTCGCTCGTCCGGGACGAGCCAGGCGCCGATGGGGGTGGGGTTCAGGGCGTCGGTGACGAGATCGGCGATCCAGCCGATGTCGCGCCATCGGGCCCGGATGACGGGCATGCTCACGCTCATGAGTAACTCCTGGTCGCCATCGTGATCGGTTACGTCGGAAAGGTCGCCGACACGGGTCACGCCACGGTGGGGGACACCAGGGGTCGGCCAGATCCTTCGGAGGTACGCGGGTTCTCCCGTACCGCCCGCGGGCGGCACCGAGCGGCGCGCCGGTCAGGCGGGCCGGGTGTCCGGGCGGGGTGAGCGGGACCGGAGCGCGTCGCCGTCGGGCGGGCGGCACCGGTGCGCAGGCAGGACGGGCGCCGTCCAGGCGCCGGCGGAGGCGTCGGCGGGGGCGCCGTGCCCACCGCCGGACAGGTCGACCTTGCCGCTGCCGGGGATGTGCCGGGCCGGCGCGGAGTCGGCGTCCGACCGTAGCGGGTGCGGCCCGTCCGGCCTGGCCTGGCTCGACGCCGACCGGTCCGACGTGGTGTGCCGGGCGGCGGCCGGCGTGCCCGGGTCGAATTCGGCGCATCCCGGGTCGGCGGCCGCCGGGTCGGTGGCGAGCGGCGGGAGCGCGGTGGTGGCCGGCGAGTCGGGCGGGGGAGGGATCGGGTCGGTCAGGCCGAGCCCCGGACCGGTGACCGGGGGTGCTGACCCGGCCGGTGGGTCGGTGGCCGGATCCAGCAGGTCGGCCACCGGTTCGAGCGGCTTCAGGACCGGGTCGAGCACCGGTTCGAGCGGCTCAAGTACCGGTGCCAACCCGCGCCGCACCGGTGCGAGCGGCCTGATGACCGGGGCCAGGATGTCGGCTACCGGGGTGAGTATCCCGGCACGCACCGGTTCGGTGACGGGTTTCAGGGCACCGGTGGCCGGGGTGATTACTCGGCTGCGGATCGCTTCGATGACGGGGCTCAGGGCGTCGGCGACGGGGGTGAGCGTCCCGGTGCGGGCCGGTCTGGTGACCGGGCTCGGCGCGCCCGCCGCCGGGGTGGGTGTCCCGCCGGGTGTCGGGCGGTGCGCGTCGCGGGGCCGGTCGGTTCGTGGCGGCGCGGTGACCCGGTCGGGGAGAGGGGCGGACGGTCTCGTCACCCGACCCCGGGCGGGTCCCGTCCCGGCCCCCTGCGGCGGTGGCCGGAGCCTGCGGTGGGTCGGCCCGGCGGGGCAGCCGGGCGGCCGTGGCGCCGTCCGCTTCGGCGGAACGACGGTCCTGATCGGCGGTGGAGTCGGTGCGGTGTGCCGGGCGGCCGCGTCGACGGCCGGGCCGGGCGCCGACGCGGGCGGGGCCGCGCCGAGGACCGGGCGGAGAACGCCGCTGAGCAGGTCGAGGGTGGCCCCGACGACGGGTGGCCGGTCGGCGGCGTACGCGGCATCGGCGGTGGCGACCTCATGGCCGGCCCACGCCGCGAGCATCCCGCCGAGCAGGAGGCCGAGACGCAGCAAGCCCCGCGTCAGCCGCCCGCTCCGTCGAGTCATCCCGGTACCCCTCCGATCGACGGACAATGCCGTCGATCAACGCCCGTACTCTACCGAAGGCGGTCGCTCGATTACAGTCTGCGGCTGATCGAAATCGGGCGCGTCGCGTCCGGCAAGGAATTGCCGCCACCCATCGCCGGCGGTTCCCGCCGTCGACGGCGCGCTGGTCCCTGGCGCGCTGGCCGTCCGCTGTCCCGGCCCGCCGGACCGGGTGGACCGGGGCCGCCGTCGGCCGGACCGGGCAGGATGCCGGGCATGGACGACGACGTACGCGGGTATCTGGCCGAGCTGGTCGACCGGGCCCGGGCGATCCTCGGCGCGGACCTGGTCGGCGCGTACGCGGCCGGGTCGGTGGGGCTCGGCGCCTACCAGGCGGGACGCAGTGACGTGGACGTGGCGCTGGTGGTGGCCCGGCCGGTGGGCGGCGCGGCGAAACGGGCGCTGGTGCACCGGCTGCGGCACGAGGCGCTGCCGTGCCCGGCGCGCGGCCTGGAACTGGTCGTCTACCGGCGGGACGTGGCCGCCTCCGGCAGCCCGGACCCGGGCTTCGAGGTGGAACTGAACACCGGGGCGACCATGCCGTTTCGCGCCACGTACGACCCGGCCGACCGGCCGGAGGTCGACGGCCGGTTCTGGTACGCCCTCGACCGCAGCATCCTGCGCCAGTCCGGGCTGGCCCTGCTCGGCCCGCCCGCCGCCGAGGTCTTCGCCGACCCGGCCCCGGACGACCTCCGCCGGCTGCTGGTCGCGGCGCTGTCCTGGTGGCTGGCGCTGCCGACGCCCGACGGCGACGGCCCGGCTCCCGGCGCGGAGGACGCCGTGCTCGGCGCGTGCCGTTCCCTGGTCCGTTTCCGGGACGGGGTGTGGCTGGCCAAGGCGGATGCCGGACGGCGGATCGCCGAGCGTGGCGAGGGCGCCGACCTGATCGGGCGGGCGATCGCGGCCCGCCGGGGTGGCCCGCCGCCGGGCGGCGTCGAGGCGCGGGCCTTCCAGCGTCGAGTGCTCGACGAGATCGCTGGAAGGCATTGACGTGGCTCGACGCTCTACTGTAAACAAGGTGTACGGATGAGTTGGGGAGGTCCCCATGCGACGCTCGGTAGCCCTGGCCGCGCTCCTACTCACCCTCGCCACCGCCACCCCGGCGGCCGCCGCGCCGCCGCCCGGGCCGGCCCCCGCGCCCCTCGCGACCACCCCGATCCAGGTCTACGGCGCGTGGCACTGCGGAAACGACTACTGCACCTGGGGCACGACCCGCACGGTGGCCGAGTTCGACAGCCAGAACCACTGGCTGATCGACCGGGGAGACGGCCGTCCCGCCGTCAACCTCGTGGTGCTCAGCTTCGTCAACCCCCTCGACCTGCTGCGCCAGACCACCAACGCGACCACCCTCGACGGCGTGCCGCGCGGCATGACCCCCGAGATTGTCGGCTGGTTCACCGCCCACGGCGTGCGGGTCATGCTCTCCGTCGGCGGCATCACCTACACCGACGCCTGGGACGCCGCCCTCGCCGAGAACCCCACCCTGCTCGGCCAGCGGGCCGCCGCGGTCGCCACCCGGCTCGGCGTCGGTATCGAGATCGACTACGAGCAGAACACCAACCCGAACCTCGCCGGCCTGCAGTCCTTCCTCGACGCCTACCGGGCGGTTCACCCGTACGACGCCACCGGCGCCCGGCCCCAGGCCCGGCTCACCATCGACGTCGCCGCCGGCGACCGCTACCTGATCGCCCTCAACCGCAAGGCCACCGCCGACTGGCTGCGTACCGACACCCCGGTCCTCGACTACGCCAACGCGATGGTGGCGGCCCGGCCCGCCTCCGCCAGCACCTCGCAGGCGAGCTGGCAGGAGCACGTCGACGGGAAGCCGCAGTACGCCCCGCCGGTGCCGCCGCTCGCCCCGGCCAAGTTCACCGGCGGCATCTATCTCGCCTACGGCGGCAAGCCGCTGCCGGAGTGCGTCGACTACGCGACCTCGGTGCAGCGGGCCGCCGCCCCGTACGCGCAGAGCGTCGCTCCCAACGGCGCGGGCACCACCGCCGGCATGCTCGGTTTCATGTTCTGGGCGGCCGAACGCCCCGCCGTCAGGGGTATCGGCACCGCGCCGCCGAACACCTGCGAGCGTGGCGCCGGCGCCGGGGCGACCGCGCTGGCCGTGCCGGTGCCGATGCCGGCCCTGCGGCAGAGCTGAGCACCGACTCCCGGCGAGACTGGCTTCTGATCAACTCCGTGTGTGGCATGTCGTGGTCACGGGCGGCCGCGAGAGCACCCCTTGCCGTACGCGGAGTTGATCCCATCCCGTACTCCCGGCCGGACCGCCGCTTGATCTAGGCTGTCCGGAACCGCCGTACATAAAGGAGCGTCTGTGACGGAGAAGCCCGCGACCGCCACGCGCGCCGACGCGCTGGACACCAGCGTCCCGCATTCGGCCCGCCTGTGGAACTACCTCCTCGGCGGGAAGGACAATTTCGCGGCCGACCGCCAGGCCGCCGAGCAGGTCCTCGCCTTCCTGCCGGAGCTGGTCCAGTCGGCCCGGTTCAACCGGGAGTTCCTCGGCCGCGCGGTCCGCCACCTCGCCGGCCAGGCCGGTATCCGGCAGTTCCTCGACATCGGCACCGGGCTGCCGACGGCGAACAACACCCACGAGGTCGCCCAGGCGGCCGCGCCGGAGTCGCGCATCGTCTACGTCGACAACGACCCGATGGTGCTGGTGCACGCCCGGGCCCTGCTGACCAGCAGTCCGGAGGGCGCCACCGACTACATCGAGGCGGACCTGCGCGACCCGGAGCTGATCCTGGCCGAGGCGCGCCGGACGCTGGACTTCGACCAGCCGATCGCCGTCATGCTGCTCGGCATCGTCAACTTCGTCGTCGACGACGAGGAGGCGCTCCGCGTCGTTCGACGGCTGGTTGACGCGGTGCCGGCGGGCAGCTACCTGGTCCTGTCACACCCCACCCGGGAGGTCAACCCGGAGGCGGTCGACCGGGCGCTGGCGATGTGGAACGATGGCGGCGCCGCGCAGATGGCGATCCGGAGCCCGGCCGTGATCGGCCGGTACTTCGACGGACTCGAACTTCTCGAACCCGGCCTGGTCACCTGCTCCCAGTGGCGTCCGGACGGCAACGACACCACCCCCACCTCCGAGTACTGCGCGGTGGGGCGCAAGAACGGCTGATCCGGTCGGCCCCGCCCGGCGGCGGGGCCGAGAACCGATGTCGATCTCCGGTGGCTCCCCGTTGCGGTCGGGCGGTGATCGAGGTGCGCGACCTGACGAAGCACTTCCGGGTGCACCCGTGCGCGATCCTGCTGAGGTACGCGCCGACCGTGATGCTGGCGGCGGTCGCGGTGGTCGTGGCCACCGCGGCAAGGCGGCGTTCGCCGCGCTCCTACTCGGGCGCCAGCGCCTGAGCCGACAGGCCCGGTCGTACGGCGGGGACCGCGCCGTCGCCGGCGGCGGTCCCCGGTACGCCTCCGGTGGATCAGTAGACGGTCACGCCGTAGGCGCTGGCCGCCGCGGGAACGGGCTGGTAGAACGTGGTGCCGCCGGACTTGCAGTCACCACTGCCGCCGGAGGTGATGCCGAGCGCCTTCGTACCGTCGTAGAGCGGGCCGCCGGAGTCGCCCGGCTCGGCGCAGACCGTGGTCTGGATCAGGCCCCTGACGGTGCCGCCGCCCTGGTAGCGGACGGTCGCGTTCAGGGCCGTCACGGTGCCGCTCTTGGTGCCGGTGGTCGAGCCGGTCCGCTTGACCGCCTCGCCCACGTACGCGTTGGCGGCGGTGTAGCCGCCGGGGTGACTCAGCGCGGTGTTGTCGTAGCGGACCAGGGCGTAGTCGCTGCCGGGGAAGCTGGAGCCGGTGGTCGGGCCGATCAGCGTCTTCTGGCCGGAGTCGGTGTACCAGGTCTTGACGACGTTTCCGCAGTGCCCGGCGGTGAGGAAGTAGTACACGCCGGACTTGACCACGTTGAAGCCGAGCGAGCAGCGGTAGCCGCTTCCGTAGATCGCGTCGCCGGCCGACAGCAGCGGGCGGAAGGTGCCGCGGACCCGGTCGACCCGGATCGCGCCCGCCTCGGCGCTGGCGCTCTTCTTGAGCGTGGCGACCTCGGCGGCGGAGACGGTCTCGTCGGCGCTTACCACGACCCGGCCGGAGGCGGCGTCCACGTGCCAGGCGATGCCCTCGACACCGGAGGCCCGTACGGCGGCGTCGACCCGGGCGAGCTGGTCCGCGGTGTAGCTCGGCGGAGCGGCGGCGGCCGGGACGGTGAACGCGCCGGCGGCCACCAGGCCGGCGGTCGCGGCGAGCAGCGGTGTCAGTCGATTGCGGCGGATTCTCACGGTCTCCTCCTCGGACGGTGAGGGCCGCCGGTTGCGTCGGCGTCCCTGCCGGTCGCCGGGATCTGGTCGGGGGCCGACCTCGACGAGCGCTGTAGCCGTGAGTATCTATTCGGATCGATGCGCCTGCAAGGGGCCGATCCCCGGCCGGCCCGCGCTGGTTAGGGTGTGGCGGGGAGGTGCGCCGATGGGATCGGAGCTGAGCGGGGCCGCGCTGGCCGGACTGGATGAGGCGGTCCCGGGCGGTGTGCGCACCCGGGCCGTCGACCGCCTGGGGTTCGCCCACGACGCCTCCCACTACCTGCTGCATCCCGCCGCGGTGGTCGCCCCGGCCGACGCGGAGCAGGTCGCCTCGCTGCTGCGGCACAGCCGCCGCACCGGAACCCCGCTGACCTTCCGCTCCGGCGGCACCAGCCTCAGCGGCCAGGCCGTCACCGACCGGCTGCTGGTCGACACCCGCCGGCACTTCCGCGACCTGGCCGTTCTCGACGAGGGCCGCCGCGTCCGGGTGCAGCCGGGGGTGGTGCTGCGGCAGGTGAACAACCGGCTCGCCCCGTACGGCCGGCGGCTCGGCCCGGACCCGGCCAGCGAATCCGCCTGCACGGTGGGCGGCGTGGTGGCCAACAACTCCAGCGGGATGACCTGCGGCACCGAGTTCAACACCTACCGGACGCTGGAGTCGCTGCTGCTGGTGCTGCCCAGCGGCACCGTGCTGGACACCGGCGCCCCGGACGCCGACGACCGGCTGCGGGCCACCGAGCCGGAGCTGCACGCCGGCCTGCTGCGGCTGCGCGACCGGGTGCGCGGTAACCCCGACTCGGTGCGCCGCATCCGCGCCCAGTACGCCATGAAGAACACCATGGGGTACGGGGTGAACGCGTTCCTCGACCACGACACGCCCGCGGAGCTGCTGACCCGGCTCGTGGTGGGCAGCGAGGGCACGCTCGCCTTCGTGGCGGCGGCGACCTTCCGCACCGTACCGGCGCACCGGCACGCCGCGACCGGCCTGCTGGTCTTCGACACCCTCGGTGCGGCGATGGCGGCCATGCCGGCGCTCGTGGCCGCCGGGCCGGCGGCGATCGAGCTGCTCGACGCCGCCGCGTTGCGGGTCGCCCAGGTCGACCCGAAGGCGGACGCCGCGCTGCGCGGCCTCGCGGTACGCGAGCACGCGGCGCTGCTGGTGGAGTGGCAGGAGTCCGACCCGGACACGCTCGCCGAGCGGGTGGCGACGGGCCGGCCGGTGCTGGCCGAGCTGCCGCTGACCGCCCCGGCCCGGCTCAGCGGCGAGGCGGCTGCCCGCGCCGCGCTGTGGCACATCCGCAAGGGCCTGTACGCGGCAGTCGCCGGCGCCCGCCCGTCGGGGACCACCGCGCTGCTGGAGGACATCGCCGTCCCGGTGGACGCGCTCGCCGACACCTGCGCCGCGCTCACCGACCTGTTCGCCCGGCACCGGTACGAGCAGAGCGTGATCTTCGGCCACGCCAAGGACGGCAACCTGCACTTCCTGCTCAACGAGCGGTTCTCCGGCGGCGTGGCCCCGGCGCGCTACGCCGAGTTCACCGAGGAGATGGTCGACCTGGTGCTCGGCCACGGTGGCACGCTCAAGGCCGAGCACGGCACCGGCCGGGTGATGGCCCCGTACGTGCGCCGGCAGTTCGGCGACGAGCTGTACGCGGTGATGCGCGAGGTGAAGAGGCTCTGCGACCCTGACGGTGTGCTCAATCCCGGGGTGCTGCTCAGCGACGATCCCGAGATCCACCTGCGGCACCTGAAGACCGTGCCCACGGTCGAACCCGAGGTGGACCGCTGCGTCGAGTGTGGCTACTGCGAGCCGGTCTGCCCCAGCCGAGACCTGACCACCACACCCCGCCAGCGGATCGTGCTGCGCCGGGAGATCGCCGCCGCCCGCGCCGCCGGTGACCAGGCGCTGGCCCGGGAGTTGACGGCCGCGTACGGGTACGACGCGGTGGACACCTGCGCGGTCGACGGCATGTGCGCGACCGCCTGCCCGGTGCTGATCAACACGGGTGACCTGGTGAAGCGGCTGCGTACCGAGGGCACCGGCCGGGCCGCGCAGGCGGGCTGGCGCGGGGCGGCCAACCGGTGGGGCGCGGTCACCCGGGGCATGGCGGGCGGGCTGAACCTGGCCGGCGCGCTGCCACCCGCCCTGCCGGAGGCGGGCACCCGGGCGGCTCGGACGGTGCTCGGCGCGGGGCGGGTGCCGCAGTGGCGGCGGGACCTGCCCCGGGGCGGCGCGGTGCGCCGCCCGCGCCCGGTGGACGACCCGGACGCGGTCTTCGTGCCGTCCTGTCTGGGCACGCTGTTCGCGCCGGCCGAGGGCGGGTCGGGTGTCGCCGCCGCGCTGCTCACCCTCGCCGAGCGGGCCGGGGTGCGCCTGCTCGTGCCTGACGGGGTGGCGAGCATGTGCTGCGGCACGCCCTGGTCGTCGAAGGGCCTCACCGCCGGCTACCAGGCGGTGCGCGACCGGGTGCCGGCGGCGTTGCGGGCGGCCAGCCGGGACGGCACGCTGCCCGTGGTCAGCGATGCCGCCTCCTGCACGGAGGGCTTCGCCAAACTGCTCGCCGACGCCGGTGGGCTGCGGGTCGTCGACGCCGTCGGGTACGCGGCCACGGAGCTGCTGCCCCGGCTCACCGTCCGGCGCCGGTTGGGCTCACTCGCCCTGCACCCGACCTGCTCGTCCACCCGGTTGGGGCTGGACGAGGCGCTGCTCACCGTGGCCCGCGCGGTCGCCGACGAGGTGGTGGTGCCCGATGGCTGGCAGTGCTGCGGCTTCGCCGGTGACCGTGGTCTGCTGCGTCCCGAGTTGACCGCCTCGGCCACCCGTGCCGAGGCCGACGCCGTCGCCCGCCGGTCCTTCGACGGGTACGCCTCGGTGAACCGTACCTGCGAGATCGGGATGGCCCGGGCGACCGGCCAGCCGTACCGTCACCTGCTGGAACTCCTCGCCGACGCCACGGCCTGACCGCGTCCACGCGCCGGTTTGTCGTACGGATCTCCTACGGTCCCGCCATGACCGCGATGCTGACCCGCCTGCTCGACTCCCTCCCGCCGGGGACCCTGCCATCGGGTCGCACCGTGGAGCCGGAGGGCGGCGGACCACCGCCGTACTGGCTGAGCGACGCCCCGGTCGACCCCGAGGTGTGGGTGCGGATGCGGTCCCGGCACCGCGAGACCGGGCTGTGGCCGCTGTTGCTGAGCGGGTTGTCCGGTGAGGAGAGCCGACCCTGGGCCGACGGCGAGGTCTATCCGGCCGGCACGTCGTCGCCGGATCAGCACGACGCGGCGGAACTGCTGGCCCGGTGGTGGCACGCCAGCACCGGCGCCGACGACGATGGCGACATGCTGCCGGCGGTGGACCGCGCCGCCATCACGGCCCCGTTCCGGCGGACCTGGCCCGGGCTGGCCGAGCCCGGAGACTCGGTGGGGCCCGCCGCCCACTTCGCCGACCGGTACGCGGAGTTCCTGCGAGACGAGCCCGCGCGGCTCGGTCTGGTGGCGGCAACCCGCGGTTCCGACGCCCTGGCCGTGACCGGCTGGTCCGGCCCGGCCAACTACCACGACACCGGCGAGGTCGCCGCCGTCGTACGAAGCTGGGAGGAGCGGTTCGGCGCTCGCGTGGTCGCCGTCGGGTTCGACACCCTGCACCTCAGCGTCGCCGCGCCCCCCGCCACGCCCCGCCACGCCCTACGGGTCGCCGCCGAGCACTTCGCCTTCGCCCCCGACAACGTCTGGCAGGGCACCGACACGCTCACCGCCTATGCCGAGGAGATCCTCGGCATGAACTCCTGGTCCTTCTGGTGGGACTGACGGCGCGGCGGGCACGGGACGCCCGGCGGCGTAGCATTCGGCGACGTGTTGCGAAGTTGGTGGTTGGCGGCCGTCGTACTGGCCTGCGGGTTGTTCGTGGCGGCCACCCAGCACCATCCGTGGGTCGCCGTCGTGGAGTTCCTCGTCTTCGCGGCGCTGGCCGTCCTGTTCTCGCCGCTGGTGTTCCCGAGGTCGCTGACCGCCGCGCAGGCGCAGGAACGCAGCGCCCGGGACGGCCGCCCGATCGTGTACTGGCGGCCCGGCTGCCGGTACTGCCTGCGGCTGCGGCGCCGGCTCGGCGGCCGGGCCGGTCAGGTGCACTGGGTCGACATCTGGCGTGATCCGGCCGGAGCAGCCGCGGTGCGGGCCGTCACCGGGGGCGACGAGACCGTCCCGACCGTGGTGGCGCGCGGCGAGGCGGCGGTGAACCCGGAGCCGGCCTGGCTGCTCCAGCGGCTGACCGGCCCGACCTCACCCACCGGTGACCGTCCGTAGAGCTGAGCATCATCACCCGGGGATCCCGGCCTTGAGCGACTCCATGTGCGGCACGTGGTGGTCTCACCGCGGCCGGTGACCACCATTTGCGCCGCACGGAGCAGATCGCCCGCGGCTAACGTTCTCATTATCGGGAATGATAATGTCGGGTCATGACCTCTTCGGCCGACCGTTGGGCGGAACTGGCGCTGCATCCGGTGCGGATCCGGATCCTGCGATCGGTCGCCGGTGCCCGCCGCACCACTCGTGACCTTGTCAACGCCTTGCCGGACGTGCCACAGGCCACGCTCTACCGGCACGTGGCGGCGCTCGTGGCGGGCGGGCTGCTGGACGTGGTCGAGGAGCGGAAGGTGCGCGGCACCGTCGAGCGGGTGTACGCGCTGCCCGCCCATGGCGCGGCCCTCGGCCCGACGGAGCTCGCCGACGCCAGCGCCGAGGACCACGCGCGGTGGTTCACGGCTTTCGTGTCCAGCCTGCTCGCGGAGTTCTCCCGATACCTGTCCCGGGACCGGATCGACCTGGTCGCCGACGGCGTCGGCTACCAGCAGGTGGTGCTGCACCTCTCCGACGAGGAGTTCGCCGAGTTCGCCGCGGAGCTGGCCGGGGTGATCGCGCCCCGGCTGGCCAACCGACCCGGCCCGGACCGGGTGGCTCGCCTGCTGGCCACCGTCCTGATGCCGGTCGACCCGGCACCCGGCAGCGACTCCGCAGCCACCACCGCGCCACCGCCCACCGCGGGCCCCGTGCCCGGGCCACCCGGTGACGCCGACCAAAGCTGAGCACCGCCCCGGCCCGCCTGCGGGCCCGACGTAAGGAGTGTCCATGGCCGTAGTGGCCGTCACCGGCGAGCAACTCGACATCCGGTTCAGCTCCGGCGAGCGGATCTGGCTGCGCCGTGACCAGCTGACCGTCCCACTCTCCGCCGTGCGGCAGGCGTCCTGCGTCGACCAGCCGCTACGCCTGGCCCGGGGCGCCCGGAGCGGCCTCGTGGTCTCCGGCTTCATCAAGATCGGTGTCTGGGGCGTCTTCGCCAGACCCCGCCAGCTCGTCTCGGCCCGCCGTGGCGAGCCCGGTCTGCACCTGCTGCTCGACCGGTCGACCGGACACGTCGAGTACGACGAGATCGTGCTGTCGGCCCCGGCGGCGCCACGGCTCGTCGAGGCGATCCAGCACGCGACGGCGGGCCGGCCGTGACCGGGGAACGCCTGCCCATCGAGGTGTCCCGGCTGACCAAACGGTTCGGTGCCGTCACCGCCGTCCGCGACATCAGCTTCACCGTCGAGCCCGGCCGGGTCACCGGCTTCCTCGGCCCGAACGGGGCCGGCAAGACCACCACCATGCGCATGATCACCGGCCTGGTGGCCCCCACCTCGGGCCACGCCACCATCGGCGGCCGGCCGTACGCGCGGCTCGACCGCCCGTCCAGCACGGTCGGCGCGCTCTTCGACGCCGCCGCCGTCCACCCCGGCCACACCGCCCGCGACCACCTCGCGGTGTACGCCGCGATGGGCGGCCACCCCGCGCGGCGGGTCACCGAGCTGCTGGACCGGCTCGGCCTGACCGCGGTGGCCGACCGTCGGGTCGGCGGGTTCTCCACCGGCATGCGGCAACGGCTGAACCTGGCTACCGCGCTGCTCGGCGACCCGCGTGTCCTGCTGCTCGACGAGCCGAGCAACGGCCTCGACCCGGAGGGCATGGCATGGCTGCGGTCCCTGCTGCGCGGCCTGGCCGCGGACGGGCGCACGGTGCTGGTCTCCAGCCACGTGCTCAGCGAGGTGGAGCAGTTGGCCGACGACGTGGTGGTGATCCGCGGCGGCGAGCTGGTCGCCGCCGGTCCCTGGTCACGCCTGGCCGGGCCGCCGGCGGCGCTGGTCCGCACTCCCGACGCCGCGGCGCTGGCCGCCGCGCTCACGGCGGCCGGCCCGGACCCCGCCGACGCGTTCCAGGTGGCCGCCGTCGGCGTCGACCAGCTACGGGTGTACGGCATGTCGACGCCCGAGATCGCTGCCGTAGCGGCCACCCACGGGCTGCGAATCCATGAACTCGGCACCGAGGCCGCCGGGCTCGAACAGCTCTTCCTGCGCCTCACCGGCGCTGCGAACACCACCTCTGAACAGGCGGACCTGTGATGCGACTCGTGATCAGGGCGGAGTTCCGCCGGCTGCTGGCCACCCGGATGTGGGCCGTGGCCCTGGTGGTCGCCGCGCTGCTCGGCGGCGGGCTGCTCGGCGCACTGGCCCTCGGCGGCCCGGAGAACTTCACCCCACCGATGCCCGGCCTGGACACCGAGACCGGGGTCCGGTCGGTGCTGGGCATCGTGGGCTTCACCGCCTTCGTCCCGGCCGCTCTCGGCACCGTGGCCATCACCAGCGAGTACCGGCACCGCACGATCGCGGTGACCTTTCTGTTCGCGCCGCGCCGCTGGCAGGTGCTGACCGCCAAGCTCGTCGCGTACGGGGTGGCTGGAACGGCGTACGGCATCGTGCTGGCCGGCACGGCGGCCCTCGGGCTGTTCGGCGCGGCCGCGGTACGCGGTGTCACGCTCGGCATGCCGGTCGGCACCGTGCTGGGGCTGCTCGCCCGGATGGGCCTGGCGATGGTCGCCTATCTGCTGCTCGGCGTCGCCGTCGGAGCCCTGCTGCGCAACCAGATCGCGGCGCTCGCCGTGGTGGTCGGCTACCTGTATCTGGGCGAGACGCTGCTGATGATGATCCCCGGGGTGAACCTGGCCTATCCGTTCCTGCCCGGTGGGGCGACCGCCGCCCTGAGCAACTACACCTACCTGGCCGACGCGATGGCGGAGCAGCTCGCCACCCGGCCGGTGCAGCTGCTGTCACCGGTGGCCGGCGCCCTGCTGATGCTGGCGTACACGCTGGTGGCCTCGGCGGTCGCGGTGCTCGTGCCGCTGCGCCGGGACGTCACCTGACCGCCGCGAGCCGCTGGCCGACCGACCCGGGGTCAGAGCGTCCGGGTCAGCTCCGCGATGATCCCGGCCGCCGGGGCGGCCCGGGCGGCGCGAAAGCCGGTGCCGGCCCACAGGTGCAGCCGGTCGGCGTCGCCGGCCAGGGCGGCGGCGGTGCGCAGCGGCCGGGTCAGGTGGTGCAGCGCCGGGTAGCCCGACGGCGCCAGTGCGCCGTGCCGGTCGACGAAGCCGTTACGCAACGCTCGGGCCGGCCGGCCGGTGAACGCCCGGGTGACCACGGTCCGGTCCCGGCGGGGATCGGCCAGCGCGTCGCGGTGGGTGCGGTTCGCGCCGCTCTCGTCCGCCCGCAGCAGCAGCGTGCCGACCAGGACGCCGGTCGCGCCGGCGGCGAGCGCGGACCGGATGTCCGGCCCGCCGGCCACGCCGCCGGCGGCGAGGACGGGCAGCCCGGTCCGGCCGGCGACGAGGCCGACCAACTCGGGTAGCGGGCGGTCGGGTGGCGGGCGGTCCGGGGTGAAGGTGCCGAAGTGGCCGCCGGCGTGCGCGCTCTGCGCGACCAGCCCGTCCACCCCCAGGTCGGCGGCGGCCGTGGCCTCCGCCAGGTCGGTGACCGTGACCAGCACCCGGCTGCCGGCCCGCCGCAGGTCCCGCACCACGCCGGCCGGCGGGAGACCGAAGGTGAAGCTGACCACCGGCACCGGGTCGTGGACCAACAGGTCGATCTTCGCTGCCCAGTGGTCGTCGTCCTCGACGCGGCCGGCTGCCGCCAGGTCGAGTCCGTAGGGTGCGCCCTCGGCGGCGATGCGGGCCGCGTAGCGGCGGAACTCCGCCTCCGTGACAGGCACCGGGGTGGGCACGAAGACGTTCACCCCGAAGGGGTGGCCGGCGGCGCGCGCGACGGCGATGTCGTCCGCCGTCGCCTCCGGCGTCCGGTAGCCGGCGGCCAGGAACGCGAACGCACCGACCGCGCCGACCGCCGCGGCCAGCCCCGTGGTGGTCGGCCCGCCGGCCATCGGCGCCGCGACCACCGGCCCGTCCACCCCGAGCAGGTCTCTGCGGTGACTGTCCACGCGCCCAGTCTGCCCGGCCGCGGGCGGCGGCGCCGCTCCACGGTGCTCGTGCTCCCTGGCCGTACGTTCGCGATTCCCTGGTCGGGCTCAACGGTCGAGACGCGACGGCCCGCAGGCCGCATATCTCGTCGCGTTCCGGCCGGCCCCCGGCCCCCGCCACCCGGACGGGGTACGGCATGATCTTGACGTCGAGCGGGAGGGGACGAGCGGATGACGGTGCAGGTGCCGCACGGCGGCCGGGTGCTCTTCATCGGTGACAGCATCACCGACGCCGGACGGGACCGGTCCTGCGGCGACGATCTCGGCACCGGGTACGCCATGATGGCCGGCGCGTGGTTCACCGCCCGCCACCCCGCACACCGGGCCGGTTTCGTCAATCGTGGCGTCAGCGGTGACCGGGTACGCGACCTGCGCGCCCGCTGGGAGGCCGACTGCCTGGCTCTCGCCCCGCAGGTGGTGTCGGTGCTGATCGGCATCAACGACACCTGGCGGCGGTACAGCGAGAACGACCCGACCAGCGCCACCGACTTCGCCCGCGACTACCGGCACATCCTGGAGTCGACCCGGCGGCTGGGCGCACGGATCGTCCTGATCGAACCCTTCGTGATCCCGCTCGACGAGGTCAAGCGCGCCTGGCGGGAGGACCTCGACGAGAAGGTCGACGTGGTCCGCCGGCTCGCCGTCGAGTACGACGCGACGCTGGTCGCGGTGGACGAGCTGTTCCAGGCCGCCGACGTCGACAGCCGGGTGTGGACCAACGACGGGGTGCACCTGACGCCGTTCGGCCACGCGCTGCTCGCCCAGCAGTGGCTGCGGGCGATCACCCCGGCGGCCTGAGGACGACCCGTCGTCCCGCTGCCCGTTCTCCTGCCGCCCCCGGGGTGGGCGGGCCCGCGCGGCGGAGGCATAGGCTGGGCGTCGTGGCGAGGTACTACGACCTGCATCCGGACAACCCCCAACCGCGCACCCTGCGACAGGTGGTCGACCTGGTCCGGGGCGACGGGCTGATCGCCTACCCGACGGACTCCTGCTATGCCTTCGGCTGCCGGATCGGCAACCGGGACGGGGTGGACCGGATCCGGGAGATCCGCCGGCTCGACGACCGGCACCACTTCACCCTGGTCTGCCGCGACTTCGCCCAGCTCGGCCAGTTCGTCAAGGTCAGCAACTCGGTCTTCCGTCTGGTGAAGGCCGCCATCCCGGGCAGTTACACCTTTATCCTGCCGGCCACCCAGGAGGTGCCACGCCGGCTCCAGGAGCCCCGCAAGCGTACGGTCGGGGTGCGCGTGCCCAGGCACACGGTCACCCAGGCGCTGCTCGCCGAGCTGGGGGAGCCGCTGCTCTCCAGCACCCTGCTGCTGCCCGGCGACGAGGAGCCGATGACCCAGGGCTGGGAGATCAAGGAACGGCTCGACCACCTCGTCGACGCCGTGATCGACGCCGGCGAGTGCGGCTTGGAGCCCACCACCGTGGTCGACCTGTCCGGCCCGGAACCGGAGATCCTGCGGCACGGCGCCGGCGACCCGGCCCGCTTCGCATAGCGATTTATCCTGTTCCACCCCGTCGGCTCCGCCCGCGGTACCACCATGTTGGGGCGGCGAGCGGGTGACAGGGGGCGACGTGGGCGGGCTCGTGCTGATCGCGGTGCTGGGCGCCACCGTGCTCATCGGCACCACCATCGGCGGCCGCTACCGTGTCGCGCCGCCCGTGCTGCTCATCGTCATGGGGGCGGGGCTCGGCCTGCTGTCCCCGTTCTCCCAGGTGACGCTCGAACCGAACGTCGTGCTGCTGCTCTTCCTGCCCGCGATCCTCTACCGGGAGAGCCTCGTCATCAGTCTCCGCGAGATCCGGGCCAACCTCCTCGTCATCACGCTGCTCGCCGTCGGGCTGGTGATCATCACAGCGGTCGTCGTCGCGTACGGCGCGCAGGTGCTCGGGGTCTCGCCGGCGGCGGCCTGGGTGCTCGGCGCGGTCCTCGCGCCCACCGACGCCGCCGCCGTCGCCGGCCTGGCCAAGCGGATGCCGCGCGGCATCCTCACCACCCTGCGCGCGGAGAGCCTGATCAACGACGGTACGGCCCTGGTGCTCTTCTCCGTCACCGTCGGAGTGATCGCCGGCGGGGCGGTGCCCGGCCCGCTCGGTCTGGCCGGCAGCTTCGTCGGCTCGGCCGTGGCCGGGGTCGCCGCGGGACTGCTCGTCGGCGGCGTGGTCATCCTGATCCGCAAGTACGTCGACGACCCGATGCGCGAGGGCGGGCTGAGCATCCTCACCCCGTTCGTCGCGTTCCTGCTGGCCGAGACGGTGCACGCCAGCGGCGTCCTCGCCGTCGTGGTGGTCGGCCTGGTGCTCTCGTACGCCGGGCCGCGGCTGATCCGGGCCCGCTCCCGGCTGACCGCGTTCGCGTTCTGGGACCTCGCCACCTTCATGGTCAACGGCAGTCTCTTCGTGCTGCTCGGCATGCAGGTCCCGCGCGCGCTGCGCGGCATCACCAGTCACACGCCGACCCAGGCGTTCGGTATCGCGGTGCTGGTCACGCTGGTCGTGGTGGTCACCCGGCTGGTCTGGATGCAGTCCGCCCTGCCGGCCCTGCAGGCGATCGACCGGCGCGAGTCCCAGCGATCCCGCCGTTTCGACTTCCGGGTCCGCACCGCCGCCGGCTGGGCGGGATTCCGGGGCGCGGTCTCGCTCGCCGCCGCGCTCGCCGTCCCGGTCACCACCCACTCCGGCGCCCCCGTGCACGACCGTGATCTGATCATCTTCGTCACCGTCACGGTCATCGTGCTGACCATGCTCGTGCAGGGCATCACCCTGCCCGCCGTGGTCGGCTGGGCCGGCCTGGTCGGCGACCAGGAGCGGGACGACGAGGTGCGGTGGGCCCGGATCCAGGCCACGGAGGCCGGGCTGGCCGCCCTGCCGCAGGTCGCCGTCGCCGTCGGCGCGTCGCCGGACCTGGTCGACCGGCTGCGTGCCGACTACCAGGAGCACCTGGAGGACGCGCGCTCGCCGGGCAACGAGGAGAACGCGCAGGAGCGCGAGACCGCCCGACGGTTCCGCCTCGAACTGCTGGAACGCAAACGGCGGGAGATCACCCGGTTGCGGAACACCAACCAGATCGACGACGCGGTGCTGCGGCAGGTGCAGGCCGCCCTCGACATCGAGGAGATCCGGCTGCTGGGCCCGGAGAGCGAGGACTGAGCAGCCCTACCTGCCCTCGGGCACCGCCATCTCGCCGAGCAGCGACCAGTCCTGCTGCGGCACCGTCACGTTCACGATCCGGGGCGTCTCGACCAGATACGGCGGCAGGGTCCGTTGCGCCTCGCGGAAGTGCGCGGACTGCACGTGCGCGGCGCCGGCCTCGTCGTCCCGGAACGCCTCGACCAGCACGTACTCGGTCGGGTCGTCGAGGCTGCGGGACCAGTCGAACCACAGACAGCCGGGCTCCGCGCGGGTCGCCTCGGTGAACTCGGCGGCGATCTGCGGCCACCGGTCGGCGTGCTCGGGCCGTACCCGGAACTTCGCGGTAATGAAGATCATGGGTCAAGGCTACTGGGCGCCGGGAGGTCGATCCTGGCGGGTGGACGGTTCGTGGTGTCGCCGTCGCCGCGCCAGCAGCAGCGTGCCCACCGCGGCCGCTCCGGCCACCACCACCGCCACGGCCGCCGGCATCCGCGTCGACCCCGTCGCTGGGACACCGGCCACGGCGGCCGGCGACCCCAGCGGCGGGTCGGTGGGTGGGTGCGTCGGCCCGGGGAGCAGGTAGGCGTTGCTGGCCACCTGGGCACCGGTCGTGGCGGACTCCACCGACGTGACGGTCGCCCGGTTGCGGACCACCGCGCCCGGGGGTGCCCCCGGGCGGATCCGGCCACTGATCGTTACCCTGGGTGCCCCCGGGGTGGCGCCCAGGGTCAGGTCACCGAGGTCGCAGACGACGGTACGCGGGGACACTGTGCAGTCACCCGGCTCGGCCTGGGCGGTGACATCGTCGAGATCGGCCGTGGTGGTGAAGGTGACCCGGGCGGTCGTGAGGGCGCCCGAGCCGGCGATGGTGACGGTGTGTGTCACCCGTTGCCCGGGTAGCGCGCCGAACGGTGTCGACGTGAGCACCGGCGCGAAGGTGACCGTGGGTGACGGCGACACTGTCGGCGTCGGGGCGGTCGGGACGGCCGGGGCGACGGCGGCCATCAGGCCCACCACCGGCGCGGCAACCGACTCCCACATTCCCGCACTGTATGCCGGCCGCAGGCCGGGCACCTGACGTTCCCCTTGTCGTACCCCGGTGGTGGCGACGCCGGCCGGCACCCCCGGGCGGGCGTCAGCTCTTCCGGACCGTGGTCAACAGCTCCGCCGCCCGCCGGTCGGCGAACGCGGTGACCGCCTGCTGACCGGCGCCGAAGACGATGGCCACGCCCAGCAGCGCCGCCGTGCTGCCGACCGTCGTCTCCACCAGACCACCGATGACCAGCATGATGCCCGCCACCGCGACCAGCGGACCGACGGCCAGCTTCAGCAGGCCCTGCTGGAACGGCAACCGGTAAGGCAGCCCGCCGGAACGTGAGGTGATCATCGAGGGGAGCGCGCTGATGAACGCCCCCAGCGCGCCGGCGAGCAGCACGAAGAACAGCAGCCGCCATGCCGCCACGTCGGCCGCGTCGGTCGGTGGCTTGAGTAGGCGCACGTCGTTGCTGCCCCACTGCACCAGGACCATCAGCGCCTCGGCCACCAGCGCGAACACGGAGATGCCCAGCATCCGGTTGCGCAGCAGGCGGGCGGACTCGTGGAACTCGTCGGAGGCCGCGTGCGTACGCAGCAGCAGCGCCTGGACCTTGGCCCGGAAGACCTCCGGCGCGGCCAGGTCCTTCGCCGCGTCGAAGTCCACCAGCACCCGGTCGCCCGCCTTGAGATACCGGGTGGCCGAATCCTGGTACGCGGGCAGCAGCCCGATCAGCTCCTCCGGCGTCCGTAGCTCCACCATGGCCCGCTCCACCGCGTGGATGGTCTGCCAGGCGTACTCAATCTTTCCGCCGCGCAACCAGTCGACTACCCCGCTGCGGCCGAGGACGGACTCCACCCCGGACAGCTGCTGCCGCAACCGGGCGACCCGGTCGGCGCTCGTGGCGTCACGCGACTCCAGGCCGAGCAGTTGCTGGTGGAGATCGTCGATCTTGGTGCGGACCCGCATCTGCCAGACCGCGCCGGGCACCACGTCGGTGCCGCCTCCGGCCGGCGCGTCCCGCGTCGGGGTGTCCGGTGTGCCACTCGCCTGAACCTCAACAGTCATGGCGGCTGCCCTCCACTAGCCGGGCGATCGTCTGTCGACGGGCGACGATCCCGTCCCGCTCCTTGTTCGAGTATCCGCAGGTCAGGGCCGTGACGGCCAGGGCGGGGGTCGGTCACTTGTCACGCGATCTGCGCACCGTCGGGGTAACCGCCGTTGTCGCCTGGACCGTCCCGCCCGCTCCGGGGAGGATGCTCGTCGGAGCTGACGGTGAAAGCTGGAGTGTGATGACAGACCGCCCGTTGTGGAAGATCACGATCGCCGTACTCGCCACCGAAGAGGAGATCGATCAGATCGGCGAACGGATTCCGGCGGCCGTCTGTGGGGACCCCGATCATCCGGGGCCGTGCGCGACGCCGTGGATCTCCATCACGGTGGACGAGGGCTCGCTGGACGCGGATGAGGCGCGGGAGCTGAGAAGCCTCGTCCTGGACGACTGACGCGGGCCGGAGAAGCGGTGCGATGGCGAGGTGCCGGGACGACCGGCCACATCTCGGTTCGGGCCTCAGCGCACTGCTGATGTTCAGCGCAACACGAGAAGGTCCAGTGCGTCGATCACCGGTCCGGCATCGGCCTGGGCGGCGTCGTGGAGTCGCTCGACTCCGGCGGCGTACTCGTCGTCGGTGATCAGTTGAAGCGGGGTGTGCGCCTCCCGTCGCAGTGTGGTGGCCGCCGCCCGTAGCGATGGGGCGGTGATCTGGGGGACCTGCTCGATGGCCGAGGTGGCGAATCCCGCGTCGGCGAAGGCGGATTCGACGTCGGCGATGGTGGGGTAGGTGTCGAGGACCCGGATGGCTTCCGGGAAGAAGCGGAACAGGGTGATCGTCTGGTGCCGGCCGGCGAACGCCGATCGGATGAGCGCGGGGGCGGCGGGGCGCAGGACGCGGCGGAGTTCGTGGGCTGCGGCGATCATGTCGGGTACGTGGTGGATGACAGCGGAAATCCAGGCGGCGTCGATGCTGTCGTCTTCGAGCGGGATGTGCGCGGCGTCGCCGGCGAGGATGGGCTCGAACACGGAGCGGGCGCGCATGGCTGCCGACGGTTCGACGGCGATGACGCCGGTGCCGGGGAACCAGGTGGTGAAGGCCCGCGCCCAGCTTCCAGTGCCGGCGCCGAGGTCGAGCAGCCGCATGCCCGGCTGCGGGGTGAGGTGCCGGATCACGGCGGCCCGCCACGAGGCGAGCCCGTCATCGGTGAGGTGGCGGGTTGCCTCGAACGCCGACGCGTCGGCGTGGTCGTACGCGATGCGCGCCATGTAGATGAGCCAACTCCCCGGCAAGGCGCGGGCCAAGAGGCAATGGCGCGATTCACATTCGCCAATCCCGTGGCTGCTACCGCATCAGCTGTCCGCGGTTGCGCTCGACGCGATGAAGCCGGCCCTGGTCGCCTGCCCCGGATTACCCGTTTCTCGCCATGCGCCGTCGGTGTGTCGACGACAGTGGGGGACGTGGCCGAGGAGATGGCGTGACCGGACTGCGTACCGACCTGTACGAGCTGCGGATGGCGGCCAGCTACCTGCGTCGCGGCATGAACGAGCCGGCCACCTTCAGCCTCTTCGTCCGCCGCCTGCCGCACCGGCGTGGGTTCCTGGTCGCGGCCGGCCTGGCCGAGGCGCTGGCCTTCCTGGAGAGCTTCGCCTTCGACGACGACGAGCTGGGCTACCTGCGCGACGTCGTCGGGCTGGACGAGTCGACCCTGGCGGCGTTCGCCCGGCTGCGGTTCACCGGTGACGTCTGGGCGGTGCCGGAGGGGCGGGCGGTGTTCGCCGACGAGCCACTGCTGGAGGTGACCGCGCCGATCGCGGAGGCGCAGCTGGTGGAGACCGGGGTGTTGAACCTGCTCACCTTCCACACCACGGTGGCGACGAAGGCCGCCCGCTGCCGGCTCGCCGCCGGTGACGCGCAGCTGATCGACTTCGCGTTCCGGCGTACCCATGGCATCGAGGCCGGGGCGGGCGTGGCGCGGGCGTCGGCCATCGCCGGCTTCGCCGCGACCAGCGATGTGGAGGCCGCCCGGCGCTACGGGCTCACCCCCTCCGGAACGATGGCCCACTCGTACGTCGAGGCGTTCCCCGACGAACGGGCCGCGTTCCGGGCCTTCGCCGCCGACTTTCCGGTGAACCCGATCTTCCTGGTCGACACCTACGACACGCCCGAGGGGGTACGGGCCGCCGTCGACGTCGTCGCCGAGCTGGGGCTGACCGGGCCGGTGGCGGTCCGGCTCGACTCGGGTGACCTCGCCGCGCTGGCCCGCGAGGCCCGCGCGATCCTGGACGGCGCCGGCCTGACCGGGGCGAAGATCGTGGCCAGCGGCAGCCTCGACGAGGACGTCATCGCCGGCCTCGTCGCCCGGGGCGCGCCGATCGACGGGTACGGCGTCGGCACCCGGATGGGGGTCTCCTACGACGCCCCGTCGCTGGACAGCGCGTACAAACTCGTCGCGGTGGGCGAGCGGCCGGTGCTCAAGTTGTCGCCCGGCAAGGCCACCCTGCCGGGCCCGAAGCAGGTCTTCCGGGACCCCGCCGGGGCTGCCGGTGACGTGATCGGGCTGCGTGACGAGCCGCCTCCGGCTGGCCGGGAGCCGCTGCTCGTACCGGTCATGCGTGGTGGACGCCGTCTCGCGGCGGCCGATCCGGCCGGCGAGGTGCGCGCCGCGCGGGACCGGTTCCACACCGATCTCGCCTGGCTGCCCGACGCGGCGCGGCGCCTGACCGACGCCGTCCCGCTCACCGCCACGGTGAGTCCGGCGTTGGCCGCGCTCCACGACCGGGTGCGGGCGCGACTGGGGCGTGGCGGCAGCTACTGAGCGTCCATGTACCATCTGGTACATGGATTGTCAGGAGACGATCTCCACCACCGCGAGCATCGAGCACTGCTGGGCGGCGCTGGAGGACGTGACGAGCTATCCGCGCTGGACGGCGTCGATGTCGCTGGTCGAACTGCTCGACGGCCCGGCGCTGCGGATGGGCAACCGGTTCCGCATCCGGCAGCCCGGCCTGGCGGCCACCGTCTGGCGGGTCTGCGAGCTGAGCCCGGGCACCTCGTTCGCGTGGGAAGCGCGGGCGCCCGGGGTGCGCACGGTCGGCCACCACCGGGTGGACCGCCAGCCGGACGGGACGACCCGCATCCGGATCGGCATCCGGCAGACCGGCGCCCTCGCCTGGCTGGTCGCGCTGCTGATCGGGGCGAAGACCCGACGGTATGTGCGGATGGAGGCGGCCGGCCTCAAGGCGGCCGCCGAGGCCGTCGCCGCTGCGGCGGCGGACGGGAGCGCGGCGGCCGACGACGGTACGGCGCCCACCGGTGGCCGGTGACGCCCGCGAGGCGCTGCTCGACCGCTGCCTCACCTTCCTGAAGGAAGGCGGGTTCAGCCAGCTCAGCCTGCGCGAGATCGCCGCCGGTACGGGCACCAGCCACCGCATGCTCATCTACCACTTCGGCAGCCGGGAGGGCCTGCTCGCGGAGGTGGTCCGGCGGGTCGAGTCCGAGCAGCGCGCCGCGCTCGCCGCGCTCGCCACCGGGACGGACGACCCGGTCGAGGTGAGCCGGCGGTTCTGGCGCCGGCTGGCCGACCCGGAGTTGGCCCCGGCGGAACGGCTCTTCTTCGAGATCTACGCGCACGCGCTGTTCGGCCGGTCCTGGACGGCGCCGTTCCGCGCCTCGGTCATCGCCGCCTGGGCGGGGCCGGTCGAGGAGCTGTTCGTGCGACTCGGGTTCGACCCCGCGGACGCCCGCCGGCGGGCCCGGCTGGGCCTCGCCGCGACGCGTGGTCTGCTGCTGGACCTGCTGATCACCGGTGAGCGGGACGTCCTGGACGACGCCGCCGACCTGTTCGCCCACCTCGTCACGGCACCCGACCCGCCGAAAGGGTGAGCCGCGGCGGGTGATCCCGGTTTCGGCTGAGGTTTGCCGGTCCTGGAACGGGGAAACGGCACCGCGCCGTGGAAGATGAGTACGGGGTGCCGGCGGACGTGGACCCGGGGTGTGAGCTGTGCAGCAGGCCTCCGCCGCCCGGTTGGACGTTGGCGTACCGGGAGGGCGAGGCACCGGACGAGGAAGGCACGCGGGAGACGATCCTGACCCTGGGCAACGGATACCTGGCCACCCGCGGGGCGGCGCCGGAGGCGTCGGCGGACGGCGTCCACTATCCGGGCACCTACCTCGCCGGCTTCCACAACCGGCTCTTCGGCGCGGCGGGCGACGAGAGCATCGTCAACCTGCCGAACTGGCTGCCGTTGACGTTCCGTCCCGCCGGTGGCGACTGGTTCGCGCCCGGGCAGGGCCGGCGGGTGCACGAGCACCGGATGCTGGATCTGCGGCGCGGCGTCTACCTGCGGGAACTGGTGGTGGTCGACCGTGCCCGGCGGCGTACCCGGGTCCGGCAGCGCCGGTTGGTGTCGATGGCGAACCCCCATCAGGCGGCGCTGGAGACCAGCATCATCGCGGAGAACTGGTCCGGCCGGCTGGAGATCAGGTCGGGCATCGACGGTGGGGTGGTCAACGCGAACGCCCCGGCGGAGGCGGGCAGCTGCGGGCGGCATCTCACCGAGGTGGCGACCGGCGGGGACGACGCGGAGATCGTCTGGCTGACGGCGGTGACGACGAACTCGCGACACCAGGTGGCCCTGGCGGCCCGCATCAGGATTGTCGACGGTGTCGCGCACAGCACCCAGTCGATCCACGGGCCGGACGCCGTGAGCCAGCTGATCGGGATCGACGTGACGCCCGGGGAACGCGTCGTGGTGGAGAAGACGGTGACGGTCTTCTCCAACCGGGACCGGGTGGTGTCCGTGCCGTTGTCCGCCGCACTCGACGAACTGCGGGAGGCGGGCGGATTCGCCCTGGCGCTGACGGACCATGTCGCCGCGTGGTCCCGGCTGTGGGCGCGGTTCCGGCTCGATGTCGGCGAGAAGCACGCCTGGCAACTGCCGATCCGGGTGCACACCTTCCATCTGCTGCAAACGCTGTCTCCGCACGTCATCGGCCTGGACGCCGGTGTGCCCGCGCGCGGCCTGCACGGCGAGGGCTACCACGGGCACATCTTCTGGGACGAGCTGTTCGTCTATCCGTATCTGGATCTGCGGATGCCGGAGCTGACCCGGGCCCTGCTGGAGTACCGGCACCGGCGGTTGACCGCGGCGCGGCGGCAGGCCGCCGCGGCGGGCATGCCGGGCGGCCTATTTCCCTGGCAGAGCGGCGACAGCGGCCGGGACGAGAGCCCTGCCCGTTCGCCGTCGCCGGTGACGGGGGAGTGGGTGGACGACTACACCGGCCGCCAGCAGCACGTCAACCTGGCGGTGGCCTACTGCGTGTGGCGGTACTGGGAGACCACCGGTGACCTGTCGTTCCTCGCCGCGTGCGGACTGGAACTGCTGGTCGAGACGGCACGGTTCTGGGCCGGTCTGGCCACCTACGACCCGGCCGACGACCGGTACGACATCCGTGGGGTGATGGGGCCGGACGAGTTCCACGACGGGTACCCGGGCCGGCCCGGCCAGGGGCTGGACAACTGCGCGTACCTCAACGTGATGGTTGCCTGGGTGCTCGGCCGTGCCACGGAGGCTTGCGCGATCGTCGGCCGGCATCCGGGGGCCAGGCCGTGGCGTGCGGTCGCCCCGACCGACGACGAGCGGCACCGCTGGGCGCACATCGGGCGGCGGCTACGGCTGGCCTTCCTCGACGACGGGATACTCGCCCAGTTCGAAGGGTACGGCGACCTGGCGGAACTGGACTGGGACCGCTACCGGCAGCGGTACGGCGACCTGCGGCAGCTAGGGCCGTTGTTGCAGGCCGAGGGGGACCACCCGAACCGCTACCGCATCTCCAAGCAGGCCGACGTGCTGATGCTGCTGTACCTGTTCAGCGCCGAGGAACTCACCGCCCTGGTGCGCGGCCTGGGCTACGAGTTCGACCCCGCCCGCATCCCGGCGACCGTCGACTACTACCTGTCCCGGACGAGCCACGGTTCGACCCTGAGTCGCGTCGCGCACGCGTGGGTGCTGGCCCGGACGGACCGTCGTCGCTCCTTCGAGATGCTGGTGGCCGCGCTCGGCACCGACCTCGCGGATCCGCAGCGCAGCTCGACGCGCAACGGCATCCACCTCGGCGCCAGCGCCGGAACGCTGGACATCCTGCAACGCTGCTACACCGGCCTGGAGATCCGCGACGACCTGCTCCGGCTCAACCCGCTGCTGCCCGAGGGGCTCGACCGCCTCGACTTCGTCATCCGGTACCGCAACCAGTTGATCTCCCTGCACGTGGATCATGAACGGTTGCGCGTCTCCGCCGCTCCCGGCGCCGACCAACCCGTCCCGGTCGCGGTCCGGGGCCGGACCTTCCAACTCGCCCCCGGTTCGACCGTCACCGTCGAGCTGCGGTCGCCATCCGTGCCGGATCACCACGCCGCGCGGCCGATCTCCGCCGTCGAGAGCGGGTGAGGCGACCGTCCGCAAGGGGCGGCGCGTCACGCTCCGCGACGGGCCTGACCGGCTTCGCCGGTAGGACGGTGCTCAGCGGTCGGCGATGGGCAGGATGGTGCGGCTCCGGCCAGGCCGCGGATACGCCTCGGCCGCCGCGGCCAGCCGGGCGGCGTGGTCACGTTGCTTCTGCCAGTGGCCGTAGAGGGCGCCCCGCCGGGAGAGCCGGTCCACCTCGCTGATCGTCTCCGGGGCCACGTCACCGGGCGGCGCGTCCCGCCACGGCGTGCCGGGCAGCGGCATGAAGGTGTGGGCGTGGATGCGGGCGCCCAGGTCGGCGAGTTCACGGGCGAGGCGCAGCGACGCGTCGACGTCGGCCTGGTTCTCGCCCGGCATCCCGAAGATCATGTCGACGTTGATCCGGAAACCCTCCTCGACACCGAGGCGGACGGCGCGCTTGACCTCGTCGACGCCGTGCCCCCGCTTCGCGGCGTCGAGGACCCGGTCCGAGCCGGACTGGGCACCCACGATGATGTTGTTGTTGGCGCAGTACTTCCGGACCAGCCGCAGCGCCTCCCGGGAGACGTGCTCGGGCCGGATCTCGCTGGGGAACGAGCCGAAGAAGACCCGCCCGTCCGGGCCGATCCCCTCCTTGCAGGAGGCGAGGAGTTCCTCGACCGCGTCCAGGTACGGCGCGTCGGTCTGGCTGCCGTAGGACAGCGCGGTGGGGGTGATGAAACGGACGTCGCGCAGCCCGCGCCGCCGCATCGCGTCGACGTGCCAGCGTACGTTCGCCACGCTGCGGTGCCGGAACCTCGCCGAGAACATGAACGGGGTCTGGCAGAACCGGCAGGAGAAGACGCAGCCTCGGGTGACCTCCAGGGCGTTGAACCGGTCCCACTTCAGCGAGAAACCGCGGAAGTCGTCGAGCGGCCGCCGCTCGGGGCGTCCGGTCCGTACCACCGTGCCGGTGGCGTCGCGGTAGGCGAGGCCGGGGATGCTGGTCGGGTCGCCGACCGCGTCCACCAGGCGCAGCAACGTCGTCTCGCCCTCGCCGACCGCCGCCATGTCCCACCCGGCGTCCAACGTCTGCACGGGTTCGGCGGTCGCGTGTACGCCGCCGGCGAGGTGCGTCACGTTCGGTGCGTCGGCCAGGGCGCGGATCTGGGCCAGTTCCCGGGCCATCGCCTCGGCGTCGGGGGAGTAGAACGACCACAGCACCAGCACCCGGGCCGCCGAGCCCGACGCCTCCCGGATGTGCGCCGCGGTCGCCTCCGGAGTCTCGCCGAAGCGCACCTCGTACCGGGTGGGCGTCTCGTGCTGCTCCAGCGCGCCGAGTAGAACGTGCAGGCCGTACGTCACCGCCTTGCGATACCGCAGCACCAGCACCAGATCGGGAGCGCTCATGGCGGCGATTGTGCCAGCCGGTGGGTCTACAGCCGGTGGCGGACCCAGACGTTGGGCTCGACGTAGACGGCGTGGTCGTGGGCCACGTCGCAGTGCACCGGCACCAGGGCGCCCGGCACGTGCACCGGGCCGCTGGTGTCGAACGGCAGGCCCGTCCAGGAACGCCACTCGGCGAGCGTCCCGCTGATCACCATGGAACGGGTGGCGACCCGTTCGATGCGCCCACCGGCTCGTACGTGCACCCGCAGCCACGGGTCGACCGGCAGGCCGTCCTCGCGGACCTGCGCGGCGTACTCGCTCATCGGCAGGTCGGGCCGGGTGTGCTTGCCGCTCGGGCGGACCGGGGCGACGAGGGTGTCGTAGCCGAGCTTCGCGACGGCCTCGCGCATGGCGGCGAGCATCAGCGCGGACAATCCGCTGCCCCGCCGGTCGGGGCGGACGCAGATCTCGATGGCCGAGACGATGTTCGGGGTGTGCCCGGCGAGCCGGTTGATGGCGGCACGCTGGATCACCCGGTCCCAGCCGCCGTCGGGAAGCTGCGCCTCCGTCCAGCGCAACGGCACGGCGTACGCCCGCGCGACGGCGCGTCCCGGTTCGTCGGAGTCGACGGCGGCGAAGACGAACTCGGGGAACAGGTCGTGCGCGACGCCGTAGTAAACGGAAGCCATCGGGTCCCAGAGCATGAACTGCGGCCAGGCCCCGTCGAAGTCGTCGTCGAGCAGGGGGGCGAGGTCGGGACGGTCTGCCAGGCTTGCGATGTTGATGGCCACGGCGGCACCCTAGACCACCCGACGAGGAGAGGGCACCTCGATTGCGCCGCGCTGGCCGACCGCACACGGCGCCGGCCCCGGCTGACGGTGGGGCGGGTGCTCGCGTCAGGACCCATGGCGGCGCAGGTAGGCGAGGACCGCCAGCACCCGGCGGTTGGTGTCGTCGCTGGGCGGCAGGTCCAGCTTGGTCAGGATGTTGCCCACGTGCTTGCCGATCGCCGCCTCGGTGACGTGCAGCCGCGCCGCGATCGCCGCGTTGGAGTGACCCTCGGCGAGCAGCGCGAGCACCTCGCGTTCCCGGGCGGACAGGGCGGCGAGCGGGTCCCGCGGTCGGTGCAGCAGGTGCCGGACCACGTCGGGGTCGATGGCCGTCCCGCCGCCCGCCACCCGGCGCAGGGTGTCGGCGAACTCGGCGACGTCGGCGACCCGGTCCTTGAGCAGGTAGCCGACCCGCCGGCCGTCGCCGCTGTCGAGCAGCGCGGAGGCGTACTCGGTCTGCACGTACTGGCTCAGCACCACCACCGCGCGCGACGGCCGTTCGGCCCGGAGCGCGACGGCCGCGCGCAGGCCGTCGTCGTGCTGGCCGGGCGGCATGCGGATGTCGGTGACGAGCAGGTCCGGCTCGTGGGCGCGCACCGCCTCCAGCAGCGCCGGGGCCGAGCCGACGGCGGCGACCACCTCGAAGTGGAACCTGGTCAACAGGCCGACGAGGCCCTCGCGCAGCAGGACCTCGTCCTCGGCGAGTACGACCCGGATCAGCGGGGGCATGGCAACTCCACCCGCACGAGGGTAGGGCCGCCGGCCGGGCTGGCGAGCAGCAGCCGTCCGTCGACGGCGGCGACCCGGTCAGCGAGGCCGGTCAGGCCCGTACCCCGGGCCGGGTCGGCGCCGCCGCGGCCGTCGTCGGAGACCTCGACGACGAGGTGGCGGCCCGGCTGGGTCAGCCGTACCTCGGCCCGGGTCGCCCGGGCGTGCCGGGCGACGTTGCCCAGGGCCTCCGACACCACGAAATACGCGGTGGTCTCGACGAGTTCCGGCAGGGGCCGGGTGAGGTCGGCGTGGACGGTGACCGGGATGGTGGCCTCGCCGGCCAGCTCCCGCACGGCGCCGGCCAGGCCGAGTTCGGTGAGGTTCTGCGGTCGGATGCCCTGCACGATCTGCCGGAGCGTCACCATCAGGTCCTTGGCCTGCTCGTGCGCGATGGCCAGCGGCCTGGCTGCGGGCGAGTCGTCGGGTACGTCGAGCCGGGCCAGCCCCAACTGGAGGGTGAGGCTGGTCAGTCGGGGCTGCGCACCGTCGTGGACGTCACGCTCGATACGACGGCGTTCCGCCTCGTACGCGTTGACCAGGCGGGCCCGGGAGCGGGTGACCTCGCGTAGCGCCGGACCGTCGGCCGGCCCGCCCAGCAGCCAACGGGCCACGGCGGCCTGCCCGGCGACGAGCAGGCCGGCCACATACCCCAGCACCGGCACGAGCAGGATCCCCACGATCGTGTAGGGGAGCGCCTGGCCGGGCGTGTCGACCGTGGTCCACCCCAGAGCCACCTGGCCCTCCTCCTCCGCCAGCCAGGGCGCGGCGAGCAGCACGAGGTCCAGCAGCACGAGCAGCGCGAACACACCGTACGCGAGCGGCACGACGCCGCCCAGCCAGCAGGCGTACGCGACCTCCCGCCAGGACGCCGCGCTGGTGTACCGCGCCGCCAGGCCGTCGCGCGGGGGCGGCTCGGGCAGCGGGCGAGGGTCGACGAGGTCGAGTCGCCACCGCTCGACCGCGGCCACCGGGCTGATCACGATCGGGGCGAGGAGCACCAGGGCGATGCCGGTGACGGCGAGGCACAGGATGATCGGCAGCCCGATGGGGCGGTCCTGCCGCGCCGCTTCGACGACCGCCACCAGGGGCGTGCCGACGATCAGCAGCGCGACCGCCAGCAGCCCGGCGAGTGGCACGCTGGTGACGGCGTACGCCAGGGCCCGCCACGGCCAGGCGGAGATCAGGTAGTCGCGCCCGCGCAGCGCGGTGGCCAGGTGCGGGGGTTCGTCCGCGGTCATGTGGCCAAGCTAGTCAGGCTGCCCGGGCCCGCCCAGCCGACTGGGCCTCCAACCGGGGTATGCCTGGCCCTACCGATGTTGACCGGCTGCGCCCCGTGCGCCACCCACTCCCGGGGCGTTCCACTGGGTAAATGCGGATCCATCGCCTCGGCTCCGCGTGCTGCTCGCGCTCGGGGTGCTGCTCACCTGGTCGGCGCTCGGCCGTGGCGCCGCCACCACGGCCGCGCGGCTGCTGGCGCTCGCCGGTGCGGGCGGGTTCGTCCTGGCCGGCGCGTATCCGGCGGACGTGAACGAGAACAACCACTTCCTCGCGGCACTGCTGATCTTCGTACTCGGCAATGTCGGGATGATCGTGGCGGCGTTGGCCCGGCGGTCACCGGTCCTGGGCGCGGTGCGGGCGGGCAGCCTCGCGCTGGGCCTGACCGGCCTGGTCGGCACGGCCCTGTTCCTGGCGCAGGTCGACCTCGGGATCGGCGTCGGCGGCATGGAACGGGTGGCCGTCTTCCCACTGTTCGCCTGGACGGTCGTGGTCGCGGTCCGGGTTCTGCGGGCGGGCCGCCGGGAGCGAGGGGCGGTCGCGACCAGGTAGGCCAGCGGCCCCTGTCGGTTGCCACCGGTGTACGCCGGGCGGGGCGGACGTCGCCCCGCCCGGCGTCGGGCGTCAGCCGCCGCAGTTGTTGTTGCGCACCGGTTGCGTCAGCTTCTCCTGAGTGCCGAACTTCGCGTAGACGCGCAGGTAGCACGGCAGGTCGACGTCTCCGTAGTAGTTCCCGACCTGGTTGTTGTAGTAGGTGGTGCCGCTCTCGGTGACCTGCCAGCTGCCGCTGTCGCCCGACTGGATCTCCCAGTAGACGTCGCCGGCACAGCCCTGCAGGCCCCGCGCCCAGGCGATGATGTTGGCCCCGTTGTAGATCTCGGACTGCACCAGGGTGCAGGTCTCCGCCGGGGCCGCCTGGGCTGGCGTGGCGCCGACGAACAGCCCCGCCGTCAGCAACGCGCCCGCTCCGACCGCTGACATCAGCTTACGCATGGTCAGTACCTCCGTGATGGACGGTAGATCTTGACCGGAGCCTATCCGTTCCCGAAAAGAAGCTTCAATATCGAGCGGCAATCTTGTTGGAAATCTTCGCCCCGGCGTTCCCGCCCGTGAGCGGCGGCGCCTAACCACGCGCCACCTGCCGCCGGCCGGCGGCGGCCCGGCTACCAGGCCACCGGCAACGCCGTCGGGCCGAGGATCGCGTGCCCTGCCTTCCACGACACCCGGTCGGCGGGCACCGCGAGTCGCAGGCCGGGAAGCTCGCTCAGCAGCAGCGTGATGGCGGTGCGGACCTCAAGAGCCCCCAGGTGGGTGCCGATGCAGTAGTGCGGGCCGTACCCGAAGGACAGGTGCGGGTTCGGATCACGATCGAAGTCCATCCGCTCCGGATCGGGAAAGACCGCCGGATCGCGGTTGGCGGCGTCGTGCGAGGGGATGACGATGTCGCCCTCGGAGAGCCGGGCCCCGCTGGGCAGCTCCACGTCCGTCATCACCCGGCGGGGCATATCGTCGCCGTTGGAGGTGGAGTAGAGCCGTTCCAACTCGGTGACGGCGGAGTCCACCTTCTCCGGATGATCGAGCAGGTGCTCCCACCCGGTCCGGTCGCCCTCGTACGGGCGGGAACACAGCACGTGGACGAAGGTGGCTATCGAGCTGGCCGTGGTCTCCCAGCCGCCCACCACCAGTGAGATCGGCAACTTGACCTGGATGTCCATCGGCTGGTCGGCGGCGGCCGTCGCGATCTGGGTCAGCAGGTCGCCGGCGGGACAGCCGCGCCGCTGGTCGAGCTGGCTCCACAGGTAGCCACCCATCTCGACGGCGGAACGGGCGGCGTCGTCGCGGCTGAGATCGCCGGCGCCGAGGAACATGTCGCCCCACCGGCGGAACTGCGAGCGGTCCTCCCGGGGCAGGCCGAGCAGGTCGCAGACGACGTCGAGGGTGAAGGGGATGGTGAAGTCCCGGACCAGGTCGGCCGGGCTGCCACCGGTGATCAGCTCGGCCAGCCGGGCCTCGGCCGCCGCCCGTACGGTGGGGCGCAGTTCCGCCACGGCCCGCTTCGTGAACGAGTCCTTCACCGTGCCCCGCACCCGGGCGTGCTCCGGGCCGTCCATGCCGAGCATCGTTCCCGTCACGTCGACCTGGTCGGCGTGCGCGGCGGCGGCTCGGGAGAACACGTCCTGCCGGCGCAGCACCTCCCGCACGTCTGCGTACCGGCAGATCAGCAACGCGGGGACCAGCTCGCCGGCGACCTGGCGCACGATCGGCACCACGCCGGACCCGGAGGCGGCGAACTGTGCGTAGTACGGGTGCTTCTCGGGGCCGGGAGGGCGGTTCACGCCGTCGGCGTCCACATAGAAGGGATGCGGCAGGGCAGTGGTGATGTCCTGGGCTGGGGTGATCATCCCCACACCGTTCCATCGGCCGAAACTCTCGGCAATCGACCGATGGCCAAGCGTAATGTCGCCGTTTGGTCATTGCCATCCCGAGGGTGTCCGCGCGAGGGCCGAGGCCCGCTGTGGCGCGGTGGGTACCGCTGGATCGAGGGTGGCTGACCACCTTGGCCGCGTGCCGGTCGGCGCGGTCGCTCCGGTCGGCACGGAGGCCTCAGAACAGCCGCCGGTACTCGCCGTAGCCTTCGCGTTCGAGGTCTCTTAGAGGAACGAACCGGAGCGCGGCGGAGTTCATGCAGTACCGCAACCCGCCGGTCTCCACCGGCCCGTCGTCGAACACATGGCCGAGGTGGCTGTCCCCGTGCGCCGACCGGACCTCGGTACGGGTCATGCCGAGGCTGGACTCCTGGCGTTCGACCACGTTTCCCGGCTCGATCGGCCTGGTGAAGCTCGGCCAGCCGGTCCCGCTGTCGTACTTGTTGACGGAGGCGAACAGGGGCTCACCGGACACGACGTCGACGTAGATGCCCGGCTCCTTGTTGTCCCAGTACGCGTTGTCGAAGGCTGGTTCCGTCCCCGCTTCCTGCGTCACCCGGTACTGCTCCGGCGACAGCCGGGAGATCGCCTCGGGGGTCTTGTGATACTCGTGTGACACCGGTCGTTCCTCCCCGACAAGGGTCGTGGGCAGCGGAGGCTCGCTCAGCCGGCCGCCACCTGCGTCGTCGGGGCGTACCCCGCCTGCGGGCAACTAACCGCGGTTTTCTGCGTCCCGCGGCGAGGCTCCAGCGCAACCGTGTACCGCGTCCGCCGTCGGTCATCAGGCCGGAACGGAGCTGAGCGTCCGGTCGCCCGGGCCACCACGATGACCAGACGACCAGGTGCGGCTGCCGGCTTCGAGCACGCCTCAGACCTCGCCGGTCTCGACGAACCGGGCGAGTTTGGCCAGCGCCATGCGCGTACCGGTTTCGTTGTCGGCGGCGGGGACGCTGTCGGGAAGGCCTTCGTGTACGACAAGGACGTCGGTGCCGCCGTCCGCGTCAGTGAGCGTGGTGGTCATCGTCATCATGCCGCGAAACGCCGGATCGACGGTCTCGAACTCGAACTCTTCGATCACCTGCTCGTCCGGTACGAGCTTGAGAAAACGACCGTGGTAGGTGTCGGTGCGCGACGTCGACTTGCCGGCGCCCTCGGTCGTGTCGTAGGTGAGCGAGACGCGGAACGAACCGCCTTCACGAGCTTCGAAGTGATGGACACGGCTGCTCATGCCGGCTGGGACCCGCCACCTGGCGATGGCGTCGGCATCCACCAGCGCCCGGTAGACGGCCGCGCGCGGGGCCTTGACATGCTGCGAGACGCGAGTCGAATACATCGGCCCAACATAGTGCGAGCGCCCGGCCGGCACCGGGTGCATGGATCGGCCCGGCCGGCGAGGGATGATGGCCGGGTGGGCAGTGGGCGATGGGCGGGCGTGCCGCGCTCGGTTCGGTGGATCGTCGCGGCCGCCGCCGCCGTGTTCGCGTACGGCGGGGTCGTGCACCTCCTCGACCTGTTCGGCGGCAGGGTCGGTCCGCCCGCGTCGACCCCCGCCTGGCTGTCCCTCTACTTCCTGTCGCTGACGGTGCTGGATCCGCTCGCGGCGCTGCTGCTGGCGTTGCGCCGGGTCGAGGGGCTGGTGCTGGGCTGCGTCGTTCTCACCACCGACGCCCTGGCGAACGGGTACGCCAACCACGTGCTGGATCGCGCCGAAGGAATCACTGCCGGCCGGATCGGGCAGGCGGTGATCGCGGTCCTCGCCGTCGCACTGGTCGTGACCGCGCCCCGGGTCGCGCCATGGCTTGAGCCCACGTCGAGACGAGGGCCGGCCGACCGGTCGAACGGATCGCCGCGTACGCGTCTTCAGGAGCGCTAACGCAGGCTGGCCTTCGGGGCGCCGGGGCCCGGGTCGATCCTGGTCGGGCCGGCGGCGGTTGGCCGTACGTCGAAGTCGAAGATCTCGGTGGGTAGGTAGACGGTCGCGCAGGAGTTCGGGATGTCCACCACGCCGGAGAACCGGCCTTCGATCGGTGCCGCGCCGAGCAGCAGGTACGCCTGTTCGGGCTGGTATCCGAAGCGGGTCAGATAGTCGATGGCGTGCAGGCAGGCGCGCTGGTAGGCGAGCTGCGAGTCGAGGTACCGCTGTTCGCCGTCGAGGGTGACGGAGATTCCGGAGAAGGCAAGCCACTGGCTGAACTGCGGCGGGGTGTTCCCCGGGAGGAAGATCGCGTTCTCGGCGACACCGTACGTCTGCATGCCGTTCTTGATGAGGTCGACGTGCAGGTCGATGAAGCCGCCCATCTCGATGCCGCCACAGAAGGTGATCTCCCCGTCGCCCTGGGAGAAGTGCAGGTCACCGACGGACAGGTTGGCGCCGGGCACGTACACCGGGTAGAAGACCCGGCTGCCGACGGTGAAGTTCTTGATGTCCTGGTTGCCGCCGTTCTCCCTGGGCGGAGCGGTACGCGCCGCCTCGGCGGCGACCCGGTCGAACTCCGCGCCGGTCAGCGTGCCGAGGATCGCGTTCTCCGGCTCGGGTGGCAGGGCCAGGGGCGGCACCCGGTTCGGCGCGGTGGCGATCAGCGCGCCCTCGCGCTGGTTCCAGGTGGCCAGGAGCGACGCGGACGGAGCGGTGCCCATCAGCCCCGGGTGGGCGATCCCGGTGAACGAGACCCGGGGGATGTGCCGGGAGGTGGCCCGGTGCCCTTTGAAATCCCAGATGGCCTTGTACGCGTCGGGGAACTGATCGGTGAGGAAGCTGCCGCCGTTGGCCTTGGCGAAGATGCCGGTGTAACCCCAGCCCTGGCCGGCCAGGGGACCGGAGTCCTCCTGCGGGATGGGACCCATGTCGAGGATGTCGACCATGAGCAGGTCACCCGGCTCGGCGCCCGCCACGGCGAACGGCCCGCTGAGGGCGTGGACCCGCTTCAGTGGAGCGTCCCGGACGTCCTCGGCCGAGTCGTCGTTGTGGATCGCGCCGTCGAACCACTCGCGGCAGTCGACACGGAACGTCTGGCCCGGTCGTACCGTCGCAACGGGCGGGATGTCGGGGTGCCACCGGTTGTGTCCGACCTTCTCCTGGTCGGTGAAGCTTCGGGCGGAGTCGAGGGCGAACAGCAGTTCAGGCATGGCGTTCTGTCTTTCGTTCGTCCCGCCGGAGCGGGTCAGGTGGGCCGGGCCGTCCGAGCCGGGTCACCATCGGGGCAGGCGGGCGTGGGCGGGATTCGTCGATCGGCGAGCTGGGCGACCCCCGGGTACGCGTCCGACCACGTCCGGTCGCTCCGCGCTGCGCTCCGCCCGGTCGATCGCCTCGCGTAGCGCCGCCGGTGTGCGGGCGAGTCGTGCGGCGGAGAACAGCCGCCCGGCCGGCGCCCCGCAACGCGGGCAGCGCACCGTGGGGCTCGCTGTCCCGATCGGCAACGTGACGTCGAAGCTGCCGTCCTGCCGGCAGCGGTACTCGTAGGTGGCCATCGCCGTCCCCTGTCCCCAGCCTCCCGTGCGGGCGGTGGCCGGTCCGTGGCGGCTCGCCCTGTCCCCCAATTGTGGGCGATTGTCCGCAAAATGGGCGTCAAACGACGAAACGGCCGCGAACTGGTCATGGTGGGGCCGATCCGATGGCCTCTTGTCCCGGCAGCGCGGTCATCGTCAAGCGATAGTCATCGATTATTACGAGCGTGTCTCGCACGTCAAACATCTGTTGATCTCTATTGCCGCGCTGCTTGAGCAGGTGATACCCCTGTAGACCAGGTTGATCACCAAGCAGCCCCGGAGAGGCGGCGATGATCTCTGCCGTTCCCTGGCCGAACAACGGCCACCACCGACCAGCCATCCGACCGCGCCCGGTCACCCTGGCGAGGTGACCTGGCAGTAGCCCTACGGACGGAGACGGTCTCCACGCCATCGCGTACCCCCACGATCCCCCGAACCTGACCGAAGGTGGACCAACACATGAACCACCCGCAGAACGATGGGCTGAGCCGGCGCCGCATCCTGGGCGGAGCAGCAGGACTGGCCGTTGGCGCCGTCGCCGCCGCGTCGGGCCTGCCAGCCGGCAGCGCCTCCGCCGCTCCCACGCAAACCCCGCCCGACCACGCCCGCTGGAACCAGCAGGCCGCGCACGTCACGATCACTCGCGATGACTGGGGCGTGCCCCACGTGGTGGGCAAGACCGACGCCCACGCGGTGTTCGGAATGATGTACGCCCAGGCCGAGGACGACTTCGACCGGATCGAACGCAACTATCTGGTCAGCCTCGGCCGCCTCGCCGAGGCCGAGGGCGAGAGCGCGATCTGGCAGGACCTGCGCCAACGGCTGTTCATCGACCCCGAGGACCTGAAGCGGGACTATGCGCAGAGCCCGGCGTGGCTGCGCGAGCTGATGCAGGCCTGGGCGGACGGGCTGAACTACTACCTCGCGACGCACCCCGAGACGCGGCCACGCGTGATCACCCGGTTCGAGCCGTGGATGCCGCTGAGCTTCTCCGAAGGCAGCATCGGCGGCGACATCGAGCGGGTGCCGCTCACCCAGCTCGAAGCCTTCTACGCCAGGCGTGCGGTGCCGATGACCGACGAGGAGCGCGGGCTGCTGTTCGCCGAGCCCAAGGGCTCCAACGGGTTCGCGATCGCACCGAGCCACACCCGCGACGGCCACGCGTTGCTGCTGATCAACCCGCACACCAGCTTCTTCTTCCGCTCGGAGCAGCACGTGACCAGCGGCGAAGGGCTCAACGTCTACGGCGCCGCCACCTGGGGACAGTTCTTCATCTACCAGGGCTTCAACGCCAACACCGGGTGGATGCACACCTCCAGTGGTGTCGACAACGTCGACGAATTCGCCGAAACGATCGTGACCGGGGTCGATGGCGGCCACTCCTACCGCTACGGCGACGAACTGCGCCCGGTCACCAGCAAGACGATCACGTTGTCCTACCGCACCACGGATGGCGGGCAGGCGCAGCGCAGCTTCACCACCTACGCCACCCACCACGGCCCCATCGTGCGCGAGCAGGACGGCAGGTGGATCGCCTTCGCGCTGATGAACAAGCCCGTCGAGGCGCTGCAACAGAGCTTCCTGCGCACCAAGACGCGCGACTACGCGGACTTCCTGAAGGTGGCGGACTTCAAGGCCAACAGCTCGAACAACACGCTCTTCGCGGACTCGAAGGGCGAGATCGCCTTCCTGATGCCGCAGTTCATGCCGATCCGAGACGATCGCTTCGACTACCGCAAGCCCGTCGACGGCAGCGACCCGGCGACCGACTGGCACGGCCTGCACAGCCTGGAGAGCCTGCCACAGGCGGTGAACCCGAAGAACGGCTGGGCGTTCAACGCGAACAACTGGCCCTGGACCGCGGCCGGCGCGGACAGCCCGAACGCCGCCGACTATCCCCGCTACTTCGACCAGGCCGGCGAGAACCCGCGCGGGCCGCAGGCGATCCGGGTGCTGACCGCCCGGGACGACTTCACCCCGCAGACACTCCTCGACGCCGCCTTCGACCCCTACCTCACCGCCTTCGCCCGGCTCGTGCCCGGGCTCGTCCGGGCGTGGGACAAGCTGTCCGAGAGTGACCAGCAGAAGGCGAAGCTCGCCGGCCCGATCGGACTGCTGCGCGGCTGGGACTATCACTGGGGCGCGCAGTCAACCGCGACGTCGTTGGCCGTGTTCTGGGGCGAGGCGCTCTGGGCACCCCTGTCCCAGGCGGCGAAGGACGCGGGCATGTCGATGTGGGACTACCTGGCCGAGCGCGCCACCGACCCACAACGCCTCGCGGCTCTCGAGGCGGCGGCGGAGCGGCTCACGCAGGACTTCGGCAGCTGGCAGGTGCCCTGGGGCGAGATCAACCGCTTCCAGCGCAACGACGGCGCGATCGTCCAGACGTTCGACGACACCAAGCCGAGCCTTCCGGTGCCCTTCACCTCCGCACAATGGGGATCCCTCGCCTCTTTCGGGGCGAGGCGCTACCCGGGTACGAAGCGCTACTACGGCACCAGCGGCAACAGCTTCGTGGCCGTCGTGGAATTCGGGCCGAGGCTGCGCGCCTGGGCGGTAACCGCGGGAGGCACGAGCGGGCATCCCGACTCGCCGCACTTCAACGACCAGGCCGAACGGTACGCCAGCGGCAACCTCCGGCCCGTCTACTTCTACCCGGAAGACCTCAAGGGCCACATCGAGCGGACGTACAAGCCGGGCAGGTGACCGGCCGCCAACGGGAAGCGGCCCGACGGGGCGCTTCTCAAGATCGGGGGCGGTGACACCGGCCCCCTCCCCAGGGCAGGTCGTCGATGCCGAACGGGTCAGTCCGGCCAACCGGTCGGGGCGCGTCGGCATCGGCGCCGGCCCTGGTATCCGTGCCGGCTACCGCGTCCACTCGGACCGCGGCGCGGGTGGCTGGGCATGCCGGGCGAGAGCTACCGCAGCGGTGACAGCAAGTACGAAGCCCAGCACCGCCACCGGCGCGAACCCGGGCCGGACCCGGTCGCCGAGCAGCAGCCAACCGACCATCGCCGGCGCCACGGTCTGACCCACGATGGCCGACGCGGAGGCGATCGTCACCGACCCGCGTTGCAGGGCCGTCGCGTACAGGAGCAGCCCGTTCAAGCCGGCGATCACCAGCGCGTAGGTGATCGGACTGGTCAGCAGGTCACCTACCGCGCCGACCCGGCCGAGCAGCCGGGCACCGAGGGCTGCGGACCCGAAGGACAGGCCGGCCAGCAGTCCCGGCAGGGCGGGACTACGCATCCGAGGGCTGCCCAGATATGCGCCGACGGCCAACGCGATCACCGCTCCCAGCAGCCACCAACCGGCCGTCCTCGGCACCTCGGACGGCGGCCCGCCGACGGTCGAGATCACCAACAGCACCAGCCCGGCGATCACTCCGCCGATCGCCACGGCGTCCTGCATCACCAGTCGGACCCGCAGGACCAGCATGGCCAGGACCGCGACGATGCTGAGGTTCGCCGCTCCCACCGCCTGGACCGCGAAGAGCGGCACGGTCCGCAGCGCGGCGAAGCTGAGCCCCGACGACGCTCCGTCCAATGCCAGGCCCGCGGCGTACGGCCCGTTTCGCAGTAACCGCCACAGCAGCCGAGGATCAAGATGCTCGGTGGCCGCGATCTGGCGCGCCCCGATCGACTGCAGGGTCGCGGCGGTGGCAGCGCAGAACGCGGCGCCCAGCGCCAGCACGAAGCCAAAATTCATGATCGGCCCCCGGGTCGTCGATGCCGGAAACGGTCGGCGGGTGACCTGGAGGTACCCGCCTGGGCGCCGGAATCGCGAGCAGGGGGCCTCCTCTCAGTGTCCCCGGAAGGGCTCATCGGTGGCTGTGTGTCCTGCTGGTTGCTTTGTCGGCTATCCAGCCGCCTGTGACCCGGATCAGATGGCACCGACCCGTTACAAGCGGTCCTCCACCTTCCCGCGGCTGCCCGCGTCACCGGCCATCCGCCCGCGCGCCGGCTGATCGCCGAGCAGCGCCCAGCGCAGGAAGTCAACGGTCACCGCGGCCACCACGTCGAAGTCGGGGTCCGGCCCGAGGTACGGCGCCAGATGGTCGCCGTCCGGCAGTTCCAGCAGCGCCTTGGGCCAGACGAGCGGCTCGTACGCCTCGGTGCCGCCCTCAAATTCGACGACCGTGTCCTGGCGCCCGTGGACGAACAGGATCGGCGCCGGGGCGCCCGAGTAGCCCACACCGAACGGCCACTGGCCGCCGGCGAGAACGATGCCCGCCTTGAGCCGGTCGTCGCGGTGCCTCGTGAACATGCCGACGGTCGTCATGCCGCCCAGCGAATGCCCGGCCGCGGCGACGGCGTCACGCTTGATGTGTCCGTACAGTGGATCACCCTCGGTGGTGTCGAGGGCCAGTACGGCGGTCAGGACGGCCGCGTTGTCGCCCGGCTGGTTGACGATGTCCTGGTCGTCGAGCGATTCGGAGCCGCGGGCCGAGTGCGGGAACGTCGGTGCGGCGACGATGAAGCCGGCCTTCGCCCAGATGCGGAACAGCCGCAGATAGTCCTCCGGGCGGCGCGTGTAACCGTGGCTGAACACCACGACCGGGAAGCGCCCCGCCGCCGTGGGGTGGACGAGCAGCGTGGGCAGCGGTCGGTCGGCGCCGTTGGCAATCTGCACCGTCCGTTCGGTGACACCTGCGGGCGGGGTGGCGGCGATGGAGGTGGAGGTGACCGGATCGCCACGTCCGCATCCGGCAAGCAGGCCGGCAATCAGCAGTGAGCAGGCGAGCAACGGGCGTACCAGGCGCACGGCGCAACCTCCAAGGGCCGCGGCCCGCCCGGGCGCCGAGCCCCATCCGGCCCTGCGCCCGGCTCATGGCCGTCCGACCATAGTGGCATGATCCGGGGGGCTGGGCGGTGCGACGACCAGCCCTTGGACTACGAGTCGCACAGATCGGTGTCGGGCCAGCCCGCGAGTTGACCGAGCCGATCAGCGGCTGCCCGGATTCGGGGTGGTGATGCCGGGCGCGACGTCCACGTATGCCGGCGGCACGGTGGCGCCGGTGAGCCACGCCGCGAGCGCGTCGGCAGCCTGCTCCGCGGCGCGGCGGGCGGTCTGCACGGTCGCGCCGGCGAGGTGCGGGGTCAGGACCGCGTTCGGTGCCGTCCGCAGGGGCGAGTCCGCCGGCAGCGGTTCGACGTCGAACACGTCGAAGGCGGCGGCCCGCAGCCGTCCCGATTCGAGCGCGGCGGCCACCGCCGCATAGTCGAGCAGCCCGCCGCGTGCGGAGTTCACCAGCACCGCGCCGTGCGGCAGTTGGGCCAGTTCCTTCGCGCCGATCATGCCGCGGGTCTCGGCGGTGAGCCGGGCGTGCAGGCTCAGCACCTGGCTGCGCGACAGCAGCTCGTCCAGGGCGACCGACTCGGCGCCGTCGAGGGCGGCGGGGTCGGCGTACGGGTCGTGCACGAGCACGGTGGCGTCGAAAGCGCGCAGGATGCGGGCCACCCGCCGCCCGATCGCGCCGAAGCCGACCAGGCCGACGGTGGCGCCGCCGAGCTCCGAGCCGACGGCGTCGAGCGCGTAGAGGTCGGAGCGCCACTGGCCGGCGAGCACCGACGCGTGGGTGGCTGGGATCATCCGCAGCGCGGCGAGCAGCAGCGCGATGGTGTGTTCGGCGGCGGCTGCGGCGTTGCGTCCCGGTGTGCTGCGGACCTCGATCCCGCGGGCTTTGGCGGCGGCCAGGTTGACGTTCACCGGCCCGCCACGGGTGACCACGATCAGTTTCAGCGTCGGGGCGGCGGCCAGCACCCGTTCGGTGAACGGCGCCATCTGGGTGATCACCACCTCGACCCCGGGCAGCAGGTCGATGAGTTCGTCCTCGATGTCCGACGCCTCGTCGACCTCGCCGACCCGGCCGAACGGCGTGTGCGGCCATGGTCCGGAGTGCGTGACGATGTCGAGGTTGGTGAACCTGTCGAGGGCGTCGACCACGAGCGCGGGGGTGACGAAGTGGTCGCCGGCGACGAGTACGCGGGTCACGGAGCGGTCCTCCAGGTTGAGCGGGCGTTGGCAACGGCGGTGAGGTAGTCGGCGTAGCGGTCGTCGTGGGAGCGACGCGGGCTGAGATCGGTGGTCGACGGTGGAGGCAGTTCCGCGCTACCGACGGCGCGCAGGGCTGCCTGGGCCGCGCCACGGGCACCGATCTCCTCGTCGGCCAGCACCCGGACGGGCCGGCCGAGAACGTCGGCGAAGATCTGTGCCCAGGCCGGGCTGCGCATGCCGCCACCGCCGGCGTACAACTCGCCGTCGAGGCCGGCGGCGGTGAGGCAGTGCCGTGCGCTGTACGCGATCGCCTCGCAGGTGGCGACCACCAGGTCGGCGAGCGTGACGCCGGTGTGCAGCCCGTCGATGCGGGCCCGGGCCGTAGGCGCCACGAACGGCGCCCGTTCCCCGGCCTCGGCGAAGAACGGCAGCACGGACAGGCCGGTGGAGTCGCCGTCGGCCAGCAGCGCCGGCAGGTCGTCGGTGGTCGCCCCGGCGAGGTTCAGCACCCAGTCCAGTCCGGCCGTCCCGACCATCGCCGGCAGCGCCCGGAGCCACCGCCCCGGCTCCCAGGTGGTGAGCGTCAGCCCGGCGGGCTCGCCGGTGCCGATTCGGTCGGAAAGCACCTGGCAGGCCAGGGTCGTGCCGGCGATCAGCAGGCCGTCGCCGACCTTCGCGACGCCGGCGCCCAGGGCCGCGGCCGGCAGGTCGTACGGCGCGGAGACCACCGGTGTGCCGCTCGGCAGCCCGCCGACCGCGGTGTTCAGCTCCCCGACCGGTGCGGCCAGCACCGGTGCGAGCAGGTTCCGGCGGTGCGCCAGATTCAGTGTGTCGAGCAGCGCGGGGTCGTAGTCGCGGGTGCCCGGGTCGAGGAACGGCACCGAGGACACGTCGGTCGCCCGCAGTCCGGTCAGCCGCTGTACGACGACGTCCTTGCAGTACGCCGCGGTGGCTGCCCGACCCAGCGTGGCTGGCTCGTGGCGGTCGAGCCAGGCCAGCAGCGGGCCGGCGTTGCCGGCGAACGGCAGGTTGCCGGTGCGGTCGAACATGTGCCGCAGCAGGCCGCTCGCCGTCCACTCGGCGACGATGTCGGCGGCACGCGCGTCGAGCCAGGAGATGGCCGGCCGGACCGAGTGGCCGGCCTCGTCGACGGCCCAGAGCCCGTCGCCCTGTCCGGTGACGCCGACTGCGGCGACCGGACCGGGTTCGAGTTCGTCCAGCACGGCCAGGACGGAGGCGGTGACGACCTCGGTGTCCTGCTCGTACCGGCCGGGGCCCGTCCGGCACAGCACGGTGGGCCGGGCGGCGCGACGCAGCGCGGTGCCGTCCGCGGCGAAGACGACGGCCTTGGTGACGGTGGTACCGACGTCGACACCGACCGCATGGGCGCACTCAGACCGCTTCATGCGCGACTCCGTTCTCCCGCATCTCCAGCAGCGCCTCGGGCGGTGCCTGCTTGTCGGTGATGATCAGGTCGATGTCGGACAGCGGGGCGAGCCGGTGCAGGGCGGCCCGGCCGAGCTTGGTGTGGTCGACCATGAGCACGGATCGCTGGGCAGCACGGATCATGGCCCGCTTGACCAGGACGATCTCCTGTTCCTGGTGGTAGGCGTAGTTGTCGGAAACCGCCGAGGTGGAGGCGAAGAGCAGATCGACGCGCAGCGCCTCGATCGCGTCGATGCACGGCACGCCGAGGAAGGAGTCGTGCGTCGGGTAGTACTCCCCGCCGAGCGCGAGCAGTCGGATGCCCCGCATGGTGCTGAGTAGCTTGATGGTCTCCAGGAAGTTGGTCATCACGGTCAGTGGCGCCGCGTCCTCCAGGAGCCGGGCGAGCGCCAGCGTTGTGGTCGAGTCGTCGAGCATGATCGCCATGCCGGGTTCGATCAGCTCGCGGGCCCGTTGCGCGATGGCCAGCTTCTCGGCCTTCGCGGCGCGCAGCCGGTAGGACACGTTGCTTTCGAAGACGCTCGACGGTTGGGCGCTCACGCCGCCGCGGAACTTGCGAACGACGCCCTGCCGTTCCAGCTCGTCGAGGTCCCGGTGGATGGTCATGAGGCTGACGTGGAACATCTCGGCCAACTCGTTGGCCGACACTGAACCGTGCTGCAGGACGTGCTCGACGATTTCCGCCTGCCGCTGGGCCGGCCGGCTGCGCTCCGTTGCGTCGGTCATGGTCGCCATCCTTCAGACACCGGCACGTTGTAGGCCAGCAGGGCGGCTGGCGCGTCGTTCTCGGGCAGCCGGAGCGTGCTCACCGCGGTCGGATCGAGCACCGGCAGCCGGCGGCGGTACTCCGCGAGTGGCACACCCAGTGCCGCGCACACGACCAGCCGGATGACGGTGCTGTGGGCCACCACCAGGACAGGCCCGTCCGGCGCTCGCTCGCTCAGCGCGGCGAGCCCGGCGCGGAAGCGATCGACGGCGTGGGCCGGGTGCTCGCCGCCGGGGAAGTGATGCGTGACAGGGTCGCGGACGAACCGTTCGGCGACCGTGGGATCGAGGTCGGCCAGGGTGTGCCCCTCCGCGATGCCGAAGTCGAGCTCACGTAGCCGCGGGTCGGCGGTCGGGACGAGGTTGGTCGTCGCTGCTGCGGCGGCCGCCGTGTCGACCGCCCGTCGTAGGTCGGAGCTGGCGAGGGCGACGAAGCCGCGGTCGGCGGCCCAGCGGGCGAACGCGTCCGCCTGCCGTACGCCGACGGCGTCGAGCGGGATGTCGCTGCGTCCGGTGTATCGGTTGGGTGAGTGCCAGGCCGTGCGGCCGTGCCGAGCCAGCGCCACGGTCCTCATGCCACACCCCCGTTGGTGACGACGAGCGGGATGTTCTTGGCGTAGTCGGCGAGCGCGGCGTCGATCCAGTCGCGCTCGACCAGCGCGTCGAGGAAGTTCGCGTAGGCGTGGGTGAAGCGTGCGGTCGCGCCGGGCCGGGGTGCGACGACGGTTCCGGGACGGATCATGCGGCCGGCCGCGGTGACGAGCGGGTCGTCGCCGGCCGCGGCGAGGACGGCCATGCCGAAGGCCGGCTCGGCGTTGGCCGGCAGGACGAGTTCGTGGCCGAGGACGTCGGCGCGGAGCTGACACCAGTAGCGGCTACGGGTGCCGCCGCCGGTGATGTAGTGCGGTCCGTCGATTCGCGCGCCGATGCGGCGCATGTGTGCGTACGCGAGCTTCTCGACGTATGCGACCGCCTGCAGGGTGGCCGCGTACCGCTCGTCGTCGTCGACGAAGGCGCCGGCTTCGAACGCTTCCGCGTCGGGTCGCACGAACGGGAAGCGTTCTCCCCGGCCGGTGAGCGGGTAGACGATGCCGCCGGCCGGCTCGAACCGTGCTGCTGCCGCGTCCCGGCGGGCGCGATTGGCGCCGGGGAAGCGCAGGGCGAGGGTGCCGGCGCCGACGCTTGACGCGCCGCCCGGCAGCCAGCCGTGATCGGGGTGGCGGTGCGAGTATACGGCGCCGGCCGGATCATTGAGCCGATGCTCCGTAACTCCCTTGAGTACGAGGGTGGTGCCGAGTACCGCGTTCCACGAGCCGAGGGTCAGCGCGCCGGCCGCGATCTGCGCCGCGCAGCCGTCGGTCATCCCGGCGCGCACGGGCGTGCCGGCGGCGAACCCGGTGTGCGCGGCGCCGTACGCGTCGATGCGGCCGAGTAGCGTCCCGGGCCGCACCACATCCGGAAGGACACCCGAGGGCACCGGGGACATCGCCGGCCAGGCCTGCCCGGCCGGGTCGTAGCCGGTTTTCAGCGCGTGGCTCCAGTCCGTCGCGACAGGGTGCCCGACCAGTCGTGCGGCGAGGAAGTCGGGGCAGTGCTCCAGCCGAACCCGTCCGGCGGTCAGTCCGGCGCGCACCGGTGCGCTGCCGTGCTCGGCCAGCCACGCGAGCTTCGCCCGTGGCCAGGAGGGTTGCCCGGGGCCGGTCCAGTCGTCGGCGGCGCGCCCGTCGTCGTACATGAGCGCCGGTGTGAGTGGCTTCGCCGGCGCCGCCGTATCGCTGGCGAGGAGGAAGGTTCCGGACGTGCCGCAGATCGCCAGTCCTCGGACGAGCCGGGCGGGTTGGGGGTGGGTCCACTCGGCATTGGCGAGAGCTTCTCTGCTCGCTTGGCCGAGGACCTGCCACCACTGCTCGGGATCCTGCTCGTGGACCGGGCCGGATCGGTGGCTGTCCAGTCGGCCGGCGCCGCGTCCCACCACGACTCCGTGGTCGTCTGCCAGCAGGACTCGCAGGCTCTGGGTGCCGACGTCGACGCCGGCCCAGAGGTCCGAGGTGGAAGTGTGCTCTGTTCCCATGCGCGGTCGCAGCTTCCCGTCAGGCTAGGTGAGCGTTCAATTGATGTTAAAATAACACCCACTTATCGCTCGGGCCAGAGCCGGGGCGGGCGGGACTGGTCGAGCTCGTAGCGCAGCCGGCTCCGGCCGTGCCTCCTCTCGGTGGCCCGGGATCTCCCATCAGATGGGCCAAGACGGGCGCGCTCCGAGGCGCCGGAACGGATGGTGCGGGTGTCGACGGCTACCGCTGCCGCCCTCGGCGTCGCCGCGTTGTTCGCGATGTTCACGGGCTTCAACGACGCCGGGGTCCTGGTCGGGATCGGCGTCGGGGCGCCGGGGCTGCGTCCCGCCGGTGCGCTCGCCCTGCTCACCACCGCTGTGCTCGCCGCGCCCGTGCTGGTCGGCACCGCTGTGGCCACGACCCTCGACGGGCGGCTGGTGCCGGCCGGAGCGCCGGGACCGGTGTCCCGGGTGCAGATCCTGGCCGGCATCGGTGCGGCCGTCGCGGTCACCGTGCTGCTGGCGGCCCGTCGCCTGCCCACCAGCCTGACGCTGGCCCTCATCGGCGGTATCGCGGGCGCCGGCACCGGCGGCGGCCTGGTCGGTGGCGGTGGCAACGCCGTCGACTGGGCCGTGGTGGGCGGCGTGCTCGCCGCGGCGGCCGCGGCGCCGCTGGTCGGTGCGTTGGTGGCCCTGCTCGCGGCGCGGGTCGTCGCCACGCTGCCACCGTCGCCGGCCGAACGCTCCGGTGGAGCCGCGCGCCGCCTGTGCCGGCTGCACCGGGGCGGCTTCGCCGCGGCCTGCGTCGCGTACGGCGCCAACGACGGCCAGAAGATGCTCGCGGTCTACGCGGTACTGCTCGGCGGCGGGCCCGACCGCTACGCCCGGTCGCCGTCCGCGCTGGCGCTGATCGCGGCCTGTTTCATGGTGGGTGGCCTGCTCGGGGTGCGCCGCCTCGGCGGCGCGGGCGGCGGGCTGGTCGCGGCCCGGCAGGACGGGCTGGTGGTGACCGAGCTGTCCAGCGCCGGCGTGGTGCTCGGCACCGCCGCCGTGGGCGCGCCGGTGAGCATGACCCAGTCGATGTCCGGCGCACTGGTCGGCGCCGGGCTCTCTCGAGGAGCGAGGAGAGTGCGATGGCGGAAGGTCCTGAGACTGAGTCAGGCCTGGTTGTTGACCCTGCCGGCGGCGTTCGTCGTCGGCGGCGTCTGCTCGGCGGTGGCGGTGTCACTGGTGTCCTGATCGGGCTGCCCCGGTTGGTGCGGGACCTGGCCGGCGCAAACGATCGGTCGCTGGTCGCCGTGATCGCCGCGCAGGTGCGCTGTGCCGAAGGCGGCATCGAGGTGGCCCGCCAGGTCACAGCGGGCACTGTGGACCCGGCCCGGGCCCGGCAGCTCATCGGCGTGGTGGAGCACGACGGCGACGCGCACCGGGCCGCCCTGATCGGCCGGCTGCGGCGCAGCGTGACCTCCCCGATCGACCGGGAGGATCTGTTCCGGCTGTCCCGCGGCGTCGACGACGTGCTCGACGCGACGCGGGACTTCGTGCGGGAGTTCGACCTGTTCGGCGCGGCGCCCGACCCGCTGTACGGGCCGGTGCTCGACCGCCTCGCCGGCGGGCTGGCCCGCCTGGATGCCGCGGTGCGACTGTTGCCCGACGCCCCTCGGCGGGCGGCCGAGGCCGCGGCGGAGGCGAAGAAGCCCGGTGTCCGCCCGGCCTATCAGCGGTCGGTCGCGGCGCTGATGCCGGAGGCCGGCCCACGTTCCCTGGTGCTGGTGCTCCTGCTCGGTCGGCTGGACGTCGCGGGTGAGCGGCTGGCCGCCGCCGCGGACGCCCTCGCCGACGGGGTGATGAAGCGGTTCCAGTAGCCGGTCGCGTGAAGTTACCGCGCGGATAACGACCAGGGCAGGGCGGCCTGGCGTCCTGTTCGAGTCTTGATCACAAGGGCTGGGGGCTGCGTGTTCGAGGGCCGACCCGGCAGCGGACGTGATGACGGTCTTGTGAAAACCACACCCCTGATGTTAAATCGCTGCCAACGCCGCTACATCCCTGTCTGCGATGTTCACCCGCTGCGCTGCCATATCAGGAGGAGACATGTTACGGAGACGCTTCCTTGCGGCCGCCGCGGCCGCCACCGTGCTCGTCGGGGCCGCCGGCTGCGGTGACGGCGCCGGTGACGACGGCGATGGCGAGCAGACGGTGACGTTCTGGCACTCGATGGCCGGCGCCAACGGCGAGGCGGTCAACCACCTCGTCGAGGAGTTCAACAAGGCACACGCCGGCAAGATCAAGGTCGAGGCGACGTTCCAGGGCAAGTACAACGACTCGCTGACCAAGCTCAAGGCATCGGTGCAGTCGAGGCAGACGCCGAACCTGGTCCAGGTCTTCGAGATCGGTACCCAGCTCATGGTCGACACCAAAGCGACGGTCGCCTTCGCCGACCTGGCCGGACTGGCCGGCATCGACACCGCCACCATCGAGCCGGGCGTCGCCAAGTACTACACGGTCGACGGCAAGCTGCACGCGCTGCCCTTCAACGCGTCGGCACCGATGCTGTTCTACAACAAGACCGCGTTCAAGGAGGCCGGCCTCGACCCGGAGAAGCCGCCGACCACGATGGGCGAGCTGGCCGAGGCAGCCCGCAAGCTGAAGGTCAGCGACGGCGGCAAGACCACCCGCTACGGCGCGGTGGCCTCGATCGACGGTTGGCTCGTCGAGCAGATGCTCGCCGCAGGCGGCGTGCAGTACTGCAACCAGGACAACGGCCGGTCCGGCCGTAGCACCGCGGTCAACTGGGACACCCCCGAGCTGCGCGGGATCGTGAACACCTGGGCCGGGCTGGTGAAGGACGGCACGCTGCTCAACGTCGGGCGCAACAACACCGACGCGTCGGCCGCGTTCCAGGCCGGACGTGCGGCGATCCTGCCGTTCACCTCGGCCAACCTGCGCGACATCATGAAGGGCTCGAAGTTCGAGGTCGGGGTCGCCAACTACATCCGGCCGGACAACACCACCGCCAGCGGGGTGTTCAACGGCGGCGCGGCGATCTGGACCATGGCCGGGCACCCGAAGGCGCAGCAGGCGGCCGCGGCGGAGTTCCTCAAGTACCTCGCCTCCGCCGACACGCAGGGCTACTGGGCCTCGCAGACCGGCTACATCCCGGTCGTCACAGCCGCAGCGGACAGCAAGGCGTTCCAGGACACCGTCGCCACCTACCCGGACTTCGCCAAGCCCGGCGCCGAACTGCGCGAGGCCGCAGCCACCCCGGCCAGCAGCGGCTGCCTCATGGGCGTCATGCCGCAGGCCCGCGACAAGATGAACGACATCGTCGAGTCGGTCATCCTCGGCAAATCCAGCGCCGACCAGGCGATCACCGCCGCGCAGGCGGCCATGGCGAGCGCCATCGCCACCTACAACAAGTCCGTCGGACAGTGAGGAGCGAGGAAATGCCCATCCTCGTCGGACACCGCGGCGCGCCGCTGCGCCGCACGGAGAACACGCTCCCGTCGCTCCTACTCGCGGCGGACCTGGGAGCCGACGCGGTCGAGTTCGACGTCCGCGCCAGCGCCGACGGCCACCCGATCCTGCTGCACGACCGCACGCTCCAGCGCTTCTGGGGCGACCCGCGGACGCCCGGAGAGACCGGCCTCGCCGAGCTGCGCGCCCTGCGGACCGACGTGGCCGGCGAGCAGATCCCGACCGTCGGCGAGGTCGCCGCCGCGGTTCCGCTGCGGCTCGTCGTGGACAACAAGGACCCGAAGCTGGTACCAGCCGTGGCCGCCGAACTGCGCGCCGCGGGCGCGCTGGAGCGGTCCTGTTTCATCGGCGAGCCCGGGGTGCTCACCGTCGTGCGGGCACACCAACCGGAGGCCGAGATCGTGCTCTCCTGGGTCGGGCCGGAACTGCCGCCGGCGGCACTGCTCGACACGGTCCGGCCGCAGGCGCTCAACCTGCGGTGGGACAGCCTGACCGAGGAGTCCGTCGAACGGGCGGCCGACCTCGGGCTGCGGATGTGGACCTACTGCATCGACGACGCGGACGCGGCGGCCCGGGCGCTCGCCTGGGGCATCGACGGGATGATCTCCAACGACCTGCCCGCCGTGGCCCCGGTCCTCACCCCGGTGGGCACCTGATGGCCGCACCGACCGATGAACTGCACGCACTGCACACGTTCGCCGTCGAACTCGCCGGCGCCGCGATGCGCACGATCACCGCGAGCCGGCCCGAGCCGGCCACCGCCGGCACCAAGGCCGACGCCGCCGACTGGGTGACGCCGTTCGACCGCGAGGTCGAGCGGCACACCCGCGACGAGATCGCCCGCAGGTTCCCCAGCCACCGGGTCGTGGGGGAGGAGTACGGCGGCACCGACGGCGACGGGTTCACCTGGTACGTCGACCCGATTGACGGCACCACCAACTTTGTGCACGGGCTGCCCTGGTCGTCGTACAGTCTGGCTGGCTTCGACTCCGACGGTGTGGCTGTCGGGGTGGTCGCCGACCCGGCACGCGGCGAGGTGTTCAGCGCGGTCCGTGGTGGCGGCGCCTTCATCGACGGCCGGCCCGTCGGCTGCCGGTCGGCCGGCTCGCTCGCCGGCGAGGTGCTGCTGACCGAGTGGTCGAAGAACCGGCCCTGGCCCGGCATGTTCGCCGTACTGACCGAGGTGTCCGACCGGTTCGCCGCCACCCGCATCATGGGCTCCTGCGCGCTGGCCCTGGCCAGCGTCGGGGCCGGACGGGCCGCCGCCGCGCTGCTGCCCGGACGGTACAACCTGTGGGACGTCGCCGCCGGAGCGCTGATCGCCAGGGAAGGCGGCGCGCTCGTGTACGCGCGGGACGGCGCGAGCGGCGGGGTGCCCGAGGACGGTATCCTCGCCGCCACCCGCGGCGTCGCCAAAGAGGTCTGGCGACTATGGCGGGCGGCGGAATGACGACCGCGACGAGCACCAACGCCCTGCCTGCGGCGGTGATGCCGGCACCCGCGCCCCAGCGCCGGCGCCGGCCCCGCTACCGGCCGGCCGAGATCGCGGTGGCCCTGGCGTTTCTCGTCCCGTCCACCGTCGTCTTCGTCCTGTTCGTGTTCTACCCGCTCGTCCGCACGGTCTGGCTGAGCATGCACGGCAGCGACATCTTCGGCAACGCTACGGACTTCGTCGGGCTGGACCGCTACGCGGACTTCTTCGGCGACCCGCAGCTGCGCACCGTCCTGCTCGTCACGCTCCTGTTCGCACTCTGCACGGTGCTGCCCACCCTCCTGCTGGGGCTCGGGCTGGCCCTCGCGCTACAGGCGAAGGTCCGGGCCATCGGCTTCTTCCGGACGCTGATGGCCACGCCGTTCGCCTTTTCCGCCGCGTCGGCGGCGGTCGTGTTCGACGTGTTCTACAGCCCGAGCATCGGCGTCTTCAATGGCATCCTCAGCAAACTCGGCATGTCCGGAGTCGAGTGGCTCACCGATCCGGCCACCGCGCTGCCCAGCCTGGCAGTGGTCAGCGTGTGGCGCGACCTCGGCTACGCGGTGCTGGTCTTCTCGGCCGGCCTACAGGCGATCCCCGAGGAGTATCTGGAGGCCGCCCGCCTCGACGGCGCCGGTCGCTGGCGGGTGCTGACCGGGATCGTCCTGCCGCTGCTCACCCCGACGATCTTCTTCATGCTCGTGGTGTCGACGATCGGTTCGCTGCAGACCTTCGGCGAGATCAACATCCTCACCGGCGGCGGCCCCGACGGCGCCACCACCACCCTGGTCTACGGCCTGTACAAGTCGGCGTTCGCGTTCGGCGCGTCCGACTACGGCCTCGCCTCGGTGCAGGGCGTCGTCCTGCTGGTCCTCGTCAGCGCCATCACCGCGATCCAGTTCCGGGTCCTGCAACGAAAGGTGTTCTACTCGTGAACCGGTTGCGCAGCACGGGCACGGTCGCGGGACTGGCGGTGCTGGCCGCGATGGTGGTCTTCCCGCTGTACTACGCGGTCGCCGGATCGCTGATGAGCCGCGACGACCTGACCCGTTTCCCGCCCGCGCTGTTCCCGACCAGCCTCCACACGAGCAGCTTCGGCGACGTGCTGAACGCGGTACCACTGGCCCGCCAGTACGGCAACAGCATCCTGGTGTCCCTCGTCGTCGTCCTCGGCGTGCTGGTCACCTCGGTGCTCTCCGGCTACGTGTTCGCGTTCCTGCACTTCCCGTTCAAGCGCCTCGCGTTCGGCATGTTCCTCGCCACCATGATGGTGCCGGCCGAGTCGATGATCATCCCGAACTATCTCACCATGGCCGACTGGGGCCTGATCAACACGTTCCCGGCGCTGTTCCTGCCGTTCCTCGCGGCCGGCTTCGGCACGTTCCTCATGCGGCAGTTCTTCCTGAGCTTCCCGAAAGAGGTGCACGAGGCGGCAAAGGTCGAGGGCTGCGGGCATCTGCGTTTCCTCTGGCAGATCCTCGTCCCGCTGTCCCGACCGGCGATCGGCACCCTGGCCATTCACTCCTTCATCAGCAGCTACAACCACTACTTCTGGCCGTTGCTGGTCACCAGCACACCGAAGATGCAGACCCTCCAGATCGGCCTGGCCCAGCTCAACTCGGTCGAGGAACGGGCACCGGACGTCATCTTCGCCGGAGTGGTGCTCGCCATCATCCCCATGCTGGTGATGATCTACATGTTCCAGCGGCACATCGTCCGGGGGCTTACCGCGGGAGCCGTCCGGTGAACCACCCCACCACACCGGTCGGCACGGCACAGCGCTGCATCGTCGGCGGCGAGGTCGCCGACACCGGCAGCGACGGGCCGTACCGGCGGCTGTCCGCCGCCCCCGGCGAACCCCACCGGGCCCGTACCGACTTTCGGCCGCCTGCGGCCCCGGCCCCCGGCCGGCGGGTTGTCGCCACCCTGGCCCACCTCACCGACCTGCACGTGGTGGATCCCGGCTCGCCCGCCCGTCTCGACTTCGCCATGCGCGACGGCGCGGGCAAACCCGGTTGGGGCGGAGCCGTGGACTGGGTATTCCGTCCCCAGGAGCTGCTGACCACCCACGCCGCCGCCGCCATGACCCGCACCCTGGCCGCGCTGCCGGTCGACTTCTGCGTGGTCACCGGCGACAACATCGACAACGCGCAGGCCAACGAGCTGGGCAACTACCTCTCGCTGCTCGACGGGGGAGTGGTGCGGCCGGTCGTCGGCGGCAGCTACCACGGGCCCCAGCGCGCCGACTGGGGCGACGAGTGGTACTGGCTGCCGGATGCCCCCACCGACCGTTACCAGCGCCGTTGGGGTTTTCCCCGCCATCGCGGGCTCATCGAGGCGGCCAGCCGACCCTTCGAGGGCGGCGGCCTGGGCCGTCCGTGGCTCGCCTGCCTCGGCAACCACGACCTGCTCGTCGGTGGCGCCAGCGCCGCCCGGGCCGGGTTGGCGTCCCTCGTCACCGGGGGCCGCAAGCCCGTACGGCTGCCCGCCGAACTGCCGTCCGACGATGCGCTGCACACGCTGCTCACCACACCGGAGGTGTTCTTCTCCGGCCCGTGGCAGCCGGTGCCCCCGGTGCCCGAACGCGCCTTCGTCACCGCCGACGAGATGATCGCGGCCCACTTCGTGGCTGGCGGCGAACCCTTCGGGCACGGCTTCACCCCGGCCAACCGGCGCGACGGAACCGCCTACTACACCTACGACCCGGCACCCGGCCTGCGCGTCATCGTCCTGGACACCAACCATCCGTACGGGCACTGGGACGGCAGCGTCGACCACGGGCAACTGCGGTGGCTGGCCGAGCAACTCGACGGCCTCCGGGGACCAGACGCCCCGCTCGTGGTGCTCGCGTCGCACCACGCGACCGCGTCGATGGCCAACGGCTACGGCGTCTGCGCGGACCGGGCCAGCGAACGCGCGTACGCCGCCGCGCTGCTGCGGGTCGCGCTCGGCTGCCCCAACGTGGTTCTCTGGCTCAACGGCCACCACCACGCCAACCGCGTCGTGGCGCACTACTCGCCGTCCGGCGGCGGCCTCTACGAGGTGACCACCGCGGCCATCACCGACTGGCCCTGCCAGGCGCGACTGATCGAAATCGCGATCGAACCATCGGGAGAGATCAGCCTCACCAGCACCATGGTCGACCACGACAGCGCGGAGCTGCCAGCGGACGAAGAACCCGGATCCCCGCGATGGCTGTCCGCCCTGCACCGCGAACTCGCCTTCAACGACGGCGTACGGGCCGGGCGGCGCGGTGCGGCGGGCAGCGTGGTCGACCGCAACGTCCGGATGCTCCTGCCCCCCATTCCCACCACTCCACAATCCCCGACCACCATGTAGGGAGCGAACAGTGGAACCGATCGGCACCAACGATCCGACTCGTCGCAACTTCCTGCGCCTGGCCACCGCCGGGGCCGCCGTGGCGGCCGGCGTCGCCGTCGCCCGCCCGGCGGCCGCCGCTGCTCCCGACCGGGCCCCCTTCGTCGCCAACGGCGCGCTGGTCATCGACGTACGCGACCATGGCGCACGCGGCGACGGCACCACCGACGACACCGCCGCCCTGCAGGCCGCGCTGAACGCCGGCAAGGGCCAGATCGTCTATCTCCCGCCCGGCACCTACCCGGTGTCAACCATGCTCAGCGTCTTCTCCGGCACCACCGTCGTGGCCACCGCCACCACCGTGATCCGGCGGACCGCCGGCCCCGCGATCATGGGAAACGGCGTGCTCGGCGACTTCACGGCCACCAAATGGGACGGCGAATCCGACATCACTATCCAGGGCGGCGTCTGGGACGTCAACGCCGGCGCCGTCACCGCAAGTGGCTCCGCATTCGGCTTCAGCCACGGGCACAACGTCCGGTTCACCGACCTGACCGTACGGGACGTGCAACGCCACCACGGCATCGAGCTGAACGCCATGAAGACCGTCCGGGTGGTCAACTGCCGCTTCGAAGGGTTCTCCGACCCTGAGGGCAACCGCGGCTACTCGGAGGCGGTGCAGATGGACTACGCCGGTGGACCCAGCCACTTCGGCCTCTTCGGCGCCGCCGACTTCTACGGTTGCCAGGACATCGAGATCAGTGGCTGCTACGCCGGCCCGTCCGCCCGGTTCCCCTCGTTTCCCCGGCTGGCCGGCTCGCACGGCGGCCCCGACGGGCACCAGCACACCGGCCTGCGGGTGCTCAACAACTACGCCGTCGGCTGCACCGAATGGGCCATCCGGCTCTACGACTGGACCGACGCGGTCGTGGAGAGCAACCAGATCGTCGGCGGTGGCGGCGGCATCCAGATCGGCCCGGCTGGCGTCCAACCCGGCGGCAACATCATCGTCCGCGGCAACACGCTGCGCGACCTGAGCGGGATCAAGGAGGCGAGCGGCCGTCCGCCGGACGCGGCGATCTGCGTCGGACGGCTCAACGACGCCCGCACCCGGAACCTGGTCATCGAGGGCAACATCATCCAGGATGTGGTGTTCGAGGGCATCTCCGTCTACCGCACCGACCGCGCCGTGGTGGCCCACAACGTCATCGCCCGCTGCGGCGGGGTAGGGGTCCGGGTGAACAGCTCGCCCCGGGCGGTGATCAGCGGCAACAACATCACCACCCCGGGACGCGAGGGGATCGTCGCGCACGTCGGCAGCCACGGCAGCCGCATCAGCGACAACCTCATCGAACTGTCGGCCACCTACGGCATCAGCATCACCGACAACGTCGACGACGTGGTGGTCCGGGACAACACGGTGTTCGGCGCCGGCACCACCGCCGGGACCGCCGCCGCGCTCCGGGTCAGCAACTACGCCAACCGTACGGCGCTGCTGGGCAACACCGTCCGCCGTCGAGGCAGCGGCAGCGAGGCGAGCTACGGCATCTCCATCACCGGCACCTGCAGCGGAACCTGGTACACCGGCAACGACCTGCGCAACGCCGGACCGAGCGCGGCCGTGTCCGACCAGGGCATCGGCTCGCTGACCACGCCGGGCGGCCTGACCTGACCTGACCCGGGCGGACCGGGTGTCGGCTCTGCGTGACGCGGCGTGGGCTGGATCGGCGGCACCAGCCCGCGCCGCATCACGATGGTGAGCGAGACGAGTAACGAGCCGTTCTCGCGCGCGTTGAAGTGATGGACGTGGCTGCTCATCCCGGCGGGAACCCGGCCGTAGCTCGGGCCGCCGCCCGCTTGAGCGCACCCAACGGGTCGGCCAGCAGCGCCGAGAAGCCGAGCTCGGCGGCACCGACCAGGGTGGAATCGTCCCCGAGCGCGGCGATGCGCAGCCGCACCCGCTCCTTCGCGACGGGCAGCACATGGCGTGCGATGCGGGCGCGCACCTGCTGTGCCGTGCCGGGATACACGTCGCGCAGCATGCCGCCGAAGACCACGATGCCGGGGTTGAACAGGTTGATCAGGTTCGCCACGCCGATGCCGAGCCAGTCGCCGATGTGGTGCAGCGCCGCGCGGGCCACCGGGTCGCCCCGGTCGGCGTCGTCCACCACCGCGCGCAGGGCGTCCCGGCCGGCCAATCCGGCGGGACGCCGGGCCGCGTCGAGCAGGGCCCGCTCGCCGACCTCCGCCTCCAGGCAGCCCTGGGAGCCGCATCCGCAGGGCCGCCCGTCGTACGGGTTGACCACCATGTGCCCGAGCTCGCAGCCGTACCCGCCGTCGCCGTCCAGCAGCTTGTCGCCGACGATGATCCCGCCACCCACGCCGACGTCCCCATGCAGGTAGATCAGGTTCTGGAAGCCGACGCCGGCACCGCGTTGCTGCTCGGCCAGCGCCCCGAGGTGGGCTTCGTTGCCCACCCGCACCGGCAGGCCGAGCCCCAGCAGGCGGCTCAGTTCGGCGCCGAACGCCTGGTCCACCCAGCCCATGTCGGGCCCGAACCGGACCATGCCGTCGCCCGGCCGGATCATCCCGCAGTACGACGCCCCGACGCCAACGCACACCGAGCCCGCCGGCGCCGTCTCGTGCAGCCGGCGACCGAACCCGGCGAGGACGTCGACCACCCGTTCGAGGTCGGCCCCGGCGCGTGGCCGGGGCGCCCATCGGCGCTCCAGAATGGTCCCGCCCAGCCCGACCCGCGCGGCGACCAGCCAGTCCACGGCGACGTCGAACGCCAGCACGTACACCCGGGTGGACCCGGGACGGACCAGCAGCGATGGCCTGCCGGCGCGTCCGGTGTCGGTCGGCGCCTCCTCGCCAACCAGACCGGCGGCGGCCAACTCGGCGGTCAGCGCCCCGATGGTGCTGCGGTTCAAACCCATCCGTTCGCCCAGCACCGCGCGGGAAACCGGACCGGCCAGATGGACGTGTCGCAGCAGCCTGCTGAGATTGCGTCGGCGGATCTCTTCCTGCACCAACCCGACCTCCGGCGGTCTGCGGCATCGCGGATGTCAATTATCCGCACGGCTCAACCGCCTCAGGGGGCCGTGGCTTCGTAGACCGTCTCCAAGCCACGGTGCGCCTGGACCAGCGAGGCCAGGTACTCGCGCGTCTCCGGATCGGTAGAGTAAAGGAGGGTGCCCCGCATTCCCCGGGTCATCAGCACCTTGTACGTGTTGCGAATGAGCCGGTCCGCCTCGAAGTCGCTGAGCTGCTTGCGACTGCGGAACGCCGGGTCCTTCGATTCCGTCCGCTGGGTGACCAGCCGGCCTTCGCGGGCGACCAGGTCCGGGCCGACGATGACGCCCGACCACTCGTACTCGAAGCCCTGCGCGGTATAGACGCAGCCCACCTGCCCGAAGCCGTTCGGGTCGGTGGCCCAGTACGCGCTGCCCGGCGCGTCGCCGACGCTGCGGTCGCTCTTGACGTTCCACGGCCGCGACCAGCCGCCGATCTGCACGTCCGGCACCAGCGAGTCGTCCGGGCGGGGGTCGCTCCACGGCCAGCAGTAGCCCGCCGACATGCGCGCCGTTTCCCCGGCGGCCTGCTTCGCCCTCAGGAACGCCTCCATCTCCTCCGGCGACTCCGCCAACCGCAGGTCGAACCGCCCGTCGCCGGTCCAGATCGACGGCTTGCCGCCGTCGAGCCCGAGCAGGCCGAGGACCCACTGCTCGTATTCCTCGCTGCCGCCGCAGCGGAACTGGTCGTGCAGCGACACGACCTCGACGTCCAGGTCGAGCTGCTTCGCGTACGCGGAGATGACGTCAACGCTGCCCAGCTCGCCCGGCTTGACCACCTGGTGTTCGTCGAGCAGGAACACCGGAACCCGGGCAGCGGCGATCAGTTCGTCGATCTGCGGGCGGGACTTGTCCCGCTTCGCCTTCGGCGTGAACCGGTTGACCGAGGTTTCCCGAATCCGGTGCGCCTCGTCGCAGATCAGCACGTCAAGGCCGTTCCGCTCAGCGGACATGAAACTGTTGAAGTACCCGAACAGGTTCTTCAGGCGGGTCGAGCCCTTGCCGGCGTACCGGCGCAGGGTCTGGGTGAACGAGCGCGAGCCGGTGGCGTGCATGACCGAGCGCTGCTGCCGGGCCAGCTCGCCGAGCACCGAGAGCGCGATGACGCTCTTGCCGCTGCCCGGTCCGCCGGAGACCACCACGACGGACTTGCGGTCCGCGGCGCGTGCCCGCTCCACGGCGTGCAGCACCAGCTCGTACGCCAGGCGTTGCTCATCGAGCAGCGTGAAGTGCGACCGTTCCTTCAGCTCGGCCGCCGCGTACGACAGGAGGTGTTTGCTCGGGCGGACGGAGCTGGTGAGCAGGCGGTCGGCGGCGGCCGCGCCGGAGCCTGGAGCCAGGTGGGTACGGAGGTAGTCGAGAAACTGACCCCGGCGCTGCTTGGTGAAGATCCGGCTCTGCTCGGTCGGCCGCCGCAGGAAGAGATCGTTCACGTCCCGGTCGACGGCGTTGTGCAGGTACGCGGCACCGACAATGGGACTGCGGCGGTGGGCGAGTACGCCGAGAAAATCGGTCAGGTACTCACAGTAGTCGCCGACCTGCACGCCGGGGTGCAGGCGCGGGCCGCGGGCGTGCTCGACCAGGACGAGGCGGTCGGACTCCTCGTAGGATTCGGCCTGCGACCACTGCTTCAGCTCGACGACCACGTAGGAGTCCTCGGCGGTCTTCGGATGCGTGCCGGCCAGCATCACGTCGATCCGCTTGCTGGTGAGCGGCAACTGGTACTCGACCAGCACCTCCACCTGGCCCAGGCCCGCGTCGGCCAGGTCCTGACCGAGGACGGTGAGGCTGCGTTCCCAGGACCGGCGCTCGGCGGTGCTCACGTTGTGGCCGACCTGCTCGGCGATCCGATCGGCGAGCGTGCCGCTGACGGCATAACGGAGGAGACCGTCGGCGGAGGTGCGGAACGCTGACAACACTTGCCCCCGGGCAGCACGAAGTGATCGTGCGCATGGGGGACTTGTCCGGCCATGGCCGGAAGCCCGTCGTTACGCGCTTGTATTGCTGGACTGTAGCGAAGAGATCATCTCCGCGCACGCCCCGTTACCGCTTGGCGGCGGAGCCCCTGGCCTGTTCGACGGGATAGCGGATGGCGACCTCGTCCAACTTGCTGAGGGCGGCCTCCGCGAGGTTGATGCCGAGGACGTCCGCCAGCCGGGTCAGGTAGATCATCACGTCGCCGATCTCCGCCCGGACGCGTGCGCCGGCCTCGGGGTCGTCCATCACCGCGTCGGCCTGCTCGGGGGTGAGCCACTGGAACTCTGCGAGGAGTTCACCGGCCTCGCCGGCGAGCGCCATCGCGAGGTTCTTCGGCGTGTGGAACTGCTGCCAATCACGCTCCTCGGCGAAGGCTCGCACCCGAGCCGTCAGATCGTTCACCAAGGCAGTCTTGCACGGCTGATGACCGGTCAGGAATCAAGAAGCTCGGGTCACGCGGCCGCCTGTAGCGTGATGGGCATGGCCTTGATCAGATCCGTCATCCTCGACGGGCCGGACTTCACCGCCGAGGCCTTCTACGGCGTCGTCGGCGTAGGTCCTCATGTTCGGGTACGCGCCTCGGACGCACCGGCCGCCGGGTTTCGTAGCTTCGTGCTGTCGCTCGTGGCGTCCCGACCGAAGGTGGCGACGTCGGCAAAGAAGGACACCGACCCGGCGACCCGGCAGATCGACGACATCGTGCCGCTGCGCGGGGTCGCGGACGTGAAGGCGAGCAAGCAGTTCTACGTCGACCGTGGCCTGGCCGTGGCGAAGAGCTTCGGCAGCAGGTACGTCGAGTCCGCCACCCCGGAGTCGTCAGTCACGTTGGCGCTCTACGGGCGGCGTGCCGCCGCGAAGGACGCCGGCGCCTATCCGGACGGCACGGGCTCGCACCGGATCGTCATCGGCAGCGATGCCGGGCCCTTCACCGACCCGGACGGGTTCGCGTGGGAGGCATGAGGATCGCGGTCACCGGGGGCACCGGCCGGATCGGCGGCCACGTGGCGCGACTGCTGGCCGACGAGGGACGGCACGACGTCGTCCCGCTGTCGAGCCGCACCGCGCCGTACGACGACCCCGCGGCGCTGCGTGCCGCGCTGGACGGGATCGACACGCTGGTGTTCGTGTCCAGCGATGGCGAGGCCGCGCGGGTGACCGTTCACCACCACAACGTCCTGGACGCTGCGATCCGGCGCGGGGTCCGGCACGTTGTGCTGCTCAGCGGCTTGGACGTGGACCTGGACTCGCCGTTCTGCTACGCGTACACCAACGGTCATACCGAGCGGCTGCTCCGTGCCTCCGGCCTCCCGTACTCCATCGTCCGTGCCGGCCTGTTCGCCGAGTTCTTCCTCGGCCTGATCCGGCAGGTCGGCACGAGCGCGGGCGGCACCGATGGGACGGTCGCGCTTCCGGCCGCCGACGGTCGTGTCTCTCTCGTCGCACGAAACGACGTGGCGCGCTGCCTGGCCGCCCTGGCTCTGCGGGAACCCACCAACCGGCACCACGACGTGACGGGGCCGGAGAGCCGCCCCGTAGAGGCGATCGCCTCGGCCCTGGGCTACCGGTACGCCGACACCGCGCCGGCCGACTTCGCCAGCGCGTTGCTGCGCCATGGCGAGGAGCCATGGTGGACCTACGCGTACACGAGCATGTTCGAGTCCATCCGTCAGGGCCGCTGGGCGGCGACCTCCGACGCGGTCGTCGCACTGACCGGCCGCGCACCGGCTTCCCTCCAGGACGTGCTCACCGGCACGAGCTGATCGCCGTCTGTGGTCGGCGGCTCAGTCGAGGTCCACGGTTGCGGTGGTCTGGGTGGGGCCGAGGGTGAACCGCTCGGTGCGGTCGCCGACGGACACGGTGTAGTCCCCGAGGAATCCCTCCACGGCGACCGTGCCGTCGGCGTCGGTGCGCATGTCGGTGGGCGGCAACCACCACTCGCCGTTGATGAGCGCTTCGAGCGCGTCGTAGGACGGCTTGCGGCTGCCGTCGGCGCGGACCAGGCCGGCGGGGGCGCCGAGCCAGGCGCCGTGGTCGGTGAGCCCCCAGTAGTTGATCGACTGGACCGCCGGATGCGCGACCAGCGACCGGTAGTGCCGGACCAACTCCGCGGCCTGGCGGGCCTCGCCCTCGGCGGTCGTCGGCCAGTCCGGGATCTGGTAGTCGTTGAGATCCTCGATGTGGGGCGGCATGAGATGGCCGGAGACCAGCGTGGTCTCGGTCAGGTGCAGCGGCAGACCATACCGGGCGAACCGGTCGAGCATGCGCTGCATGTACTCCTCGCCCCGGTACCCCTGGTGCATGTGGGTCTGCAGCCCGATCGCGTCGATGCCGACGCCGGCTTCGAGCAATCCCTCGATGAGACATTCGTACGCCGAGCTGAGGTCGAAGTCGTTGAGCACCAGCGTGGCTGCCGGGTTGGCCGCGCGGGCCTCCTCGAATGCCATCCGCACCAGGTAGATGCGGCCCCGGGCCCGGGCGAGCCGGGTGATCGCATTGTCCCCGTTCTCGAAGACGGGCATGATGACCGCCTCGTTGATCGCGTCCCAGACGTCGATGAGCCCCGCGAAACCGCCGACAAGGTCACGGATCCGGGCCCGCAGCAGTCGCTCGACCTCGTCGAGGTCGAGGTCAAGCAGCCACGGCGGCTGCACGGTGTGCCAGACGAGCGGATGCCCCTTGACCGTGACGCCGCGTTCGGCGAACCACCGTGCCGTCTTCGTGAGGCGCTCGGCGTCGGTGACGCCGCGCCGCGGCTCGTAGCGGCCCCAGTAGAACGGCAGGGTCGCGGTGTTGAAGAGGTTGAGCCACAGGTCGCCCAGCCGCTCCAGATCCCCGTCGTTCGTGCCGCCGAAGCCCTCGACGTCCGCCGCCGCCTCCGGCTCGGGGCCGCCGACCAGGCCGACGAAGTCGAAGCCGATGTTGCCGAAGGCGAAGGAGTGCCGTTGCTGGGCAACCGTCACCACCTGGTCGGCGAGCGGCCGGCGGTCAGGTCCGCGGACGACGAGGGTGGCCCTGCCCATACGGTGCCGCAGGCTGCTGTCAGACATGACGCCTCTCCTTCACCCGGTCGCCATCGTGATCATGCATCCCGCATGATCGCGCGTTGACCGGGCAACAGCCAAGAGGATCGACTTTACGGTGCCCGGGCTGGCCGCCCCGCCTCGGTGGCGATACCGCGATACCGGATCCAAGAGGTCGGAACCACTGTCGAGTTTTAGACAGCTGTCGCCGTGACTGTGGGTTGCTCCGCCGACCACTGCTCTGGTTGTGTTGCCGGTTTAGGGCGGACCACAGTGAACGAGGAGCCGGTTACATGGTCGCGGCACACGAGACGACGCTGCGGGAGTTGCTGGAGGGCGCGAAGCAGTATCGGGTGCCGCTGTATCAGCGGACGTACTCGTGGACGGAGCCCCAGCTCGACCGCCTGTGGGAGGACATCCGCAAGCTTGCCGAGGAGCGGATCGACGATCCGAGCCTCACGCACTTCATCGGCTCACTGGTGCTCGCGCCCAGCCCCACGCACGGGCCGTCGGTATCCGAGTTCCTGGTGGTGGACGGCCAGCAGCGACTCACCACCCTGTCCATTCTGCTCTGCGCCATCCGCGACCACCGGGCCGAGCACGAGGATCCGGACCATCGGGACCGCATCAACCAGGAATACCTGATCAACAAGTACAAGCCCGCTCACCGGTTGAAGATCGTGCCCACCCAGGCCGACCGGCCCGCGTACGAGGCCTGCCTGGACGCGACCCCGCAGGCGGGCGGGACCGACCGGGTCGGTGCGGCATACCGGTTTTTCAAGTCACAGCTCGCCGCCGTTGACGACCCGGACGACCCGCTGGACATCGAGCGCATTGAGAATGCGGTCATCTCCGGGATGGCCCTGGTGTCGGTCGTCGCGCAGGCCGGCGACAACGTCTACCGGATCTTCGAGTCGCTGAACAACACCGGCCTCAAGCTCACCCAGGCCGACCTGCTGCGCAACTATCTCTTCATGCGACTGCCGAACCGCGGTGAGGCCGTATACGGCTCGCTGTGGTTCCCGCTACAGGAGCAGTTGACCTCTAGGGAGCTTGAGCAGTTGTTCTGGCTCGACCTGGTGCACAGCAATCCCGAGGTCAAGCAGACCGACACCTACACCGGCCAGCAGGCGCGGCTGAACGGCCTGCACACCGAGGCGGAGATCGAGGCCGAGGTGCGCCGGTTCTGCCGGCTCGGGACCCTCCTGCGAATCATCTTGCACCCCGAGGAGGAAGGCGATCCGGAGGTGCGGCGGCGGCTGACCCGGCTCAACGCCTGGGACACCACCACCGTCTACCCGCTGCTGCTGCACCTGCTGGATCGCCGGCAGCAGGGGACGGCCACCTCCGAGCAGGTCGCGGCGGCGATGCTGTACGTGGAGAGCTTCTTCGTACGGCGCTTGCTGGCCGGCCGAGCCACCGCGAACATCAACCGGATCCTGCTGCGCGTCGTGACCGACATGCGCGCGGACCTGCCGGTCGACGAGGCGGTGCGGGCATACCTGTCGGTCGGCCGGAAGTACTACGCGACCGACACCAGCGTCAGGGAGGCGGTGCGGTCCATCCCGTTCTATCTGAACGGGCGCGCGACCCAGCGCAAGCTGGTGCTCCAGTGGCTGGAGGAGTCATACGGCAGCAAGGAGCCGGTGGCATCCGACTCGCTGACCATCGAACATGTCATGCCGCAGAGCCCGACCACGGAGTGGCGGCAGATGCTGGGCGAGGATCTGCACGGCGAGGAGAGCTTTGCCGAGGTGCACGAGGCCCTGGTCCACACCCTGGGCAACCTGACCCTCACCGGCTACAACGCCGAGCTGAGCAACAGCTCCTTCCTGGTCAAGCGCGCCCAACTGGCCAAGAGCGGGATCTCGCTCAATCAGGAGATCGCCGCGCAGAAGCGATGGGGACGTCCCGAGATCTACGCGCGGGCCGATGCCCTCGCCGAGCGGATCATCGCCCAGTGGCCCGGACCCACCGAGGAAGCGGGCAACCGGTCCGAGGTGCCCTGGGACGTCATGAACAAGGCGCTCGCCGCACTGCCCGCCGGCTCCTGGACCGCGTACGGCGATGTGGCCGCGCTGATCGGCAGTCACCCCATGCCGGTCGGGGTTCGGCTGGCCAGCCACCCGGCGCCGAACGCGCACCGGGTGCTCCAGGCCGAGGGCACCCTGTCGCCGAACTTCCGGTGGCTCGACCCGGCCCGGAACGAGGACCCGCGCGACATGCTGCGCGCCGAAGGCGTCGAGTTCGACAAGTACGGGCGGGCCAGCCAGGCGCAGCGTTTCGGCGTCGACGAACTGGCCCAGCTCGCCGGCATGCCGCAGCAGGATGTGTCCGGGCAGCTCCTCCGTCCACGATCCCGTCGTAATGATCTGCTCGACGACCGGTTCGTCGAGCAGCTGACGGACCTGCAGGATGCGCAGGTCGTGGCCGGCACGCTCGCCGTCATCGAAGCCTGGGCCAGGATGGGCGGCAGGCCGCTCTACGGCTCGGGCGGCGAGACGTCGTGTTTCCTCATGGCGCGGGGCAAGGACCACGAGCTCGGCAACATCTGGCCCGCGACGATCTACCCGAGTGGGAAGTTCGAGATCGTATTCCAGCACATGAGTATCAGGACCCCGTTCGATGACATCGCGCTCCGCGAGGAGTTCCGCCAGCGGTTGAACGAGCTGCCGAGCGTGAACATCGCAGCAGCCAAGCTCGGCCTCCGCCCCGGATTCCCCTTGGACGTCCTTGTTGACGTCAAGGCCCGCGAGGCATTGATCGAGCACCTCGCCTGGTTCTTCCGGCAGGCGGTGCATTCCGGGGCCTGATGCGTGACGGTCGCCCGAACGGCTAGGTTCGATGGATAGTGGAACGCGTCACTTCGACTATTGTCAGGCGGAGCATGCGACTGTTGGCGGCAGGGTGCGTAGCCGAGATCGATGCCGGCCGTGTGCCCTCCGCTCTTGCCCGCGACGGGCTGGTGTTTATCCGGCAGGGCAGTGTCGATGGGGTCAGGGAATTACTCGATCAATGGACCGAGCCGGTCAGCCACCCCCATCAGTCGACCGACGGGTTGACGGTTATCGTGCCGCGACAGCGGGCCGTCGATGGGGAGAACGAGGCCGGGTTTTCCGCTGCTGCCTTGTCTGCGCACACAGACCGGAGCTTGGTCGCACGGCCACCCAGCGTGCTGGCCACGGTGATGGTTGTGCCAGCACTCACCGGCGGAGAGTCCGTACTGGTCGATGGGGCTCGCGTGCTGGCCCTTCTCCGCAATGAGTTCGATGATGGGGTGATCGCCGGGCTGAGACTGAGGCCACGAGGCGGTGGCGACGGACAACCTCTCATCGAACTGCGCGGTGGCCTCGCCCGCTTTCGCTATCGCGACGACCAAATCGGCAACCCATCCAGCGTCAGCGGGCGGGAGGACGTCGTGGCGGCGCTCCGTCGCCTGATCGCCGCGACGAGGCGCAGCTTTCGTCTCGCCGCCGGAGATGGCTATCTCGTCCATAACCACCGGGTCCTGCACGGACGGACAGCGTTCAGTGGTAGCCGTCGCCTGGTACGGCTGCTCGCCGAGGTTGACGGTGGCCACCCGTACGCCTGGCTGAACCGGGGGTTCCGACTTGCGGATTCCTAGACCCAGGCCCACGTCGGCCCTCAGCACGGAACGCGTCCGGCTGGCGGCGGCCTTGGCCAGGGTGCCGGTGCCCGCCGACGACGCCTTCCCGCTGGTGATCCGGGAAGTCCTCGAGGCGCACCCCGACCCGGAGCCGGCGCTGCGTCAAATTGTCGACGACCGGACCGAACGGGCGCGGCTGCGGTTCGCGGCGCTGTACGCGCTTCTGCTCCGCCTGCGGCGGGAGGAACGCCATGCTGAATACAGCGCGGTTGTCCGCCAGTACGAGGGTGAATTTGGAGCGGAGCCGTACTTCGACACGTTTCGCGCGATCGTGGCCCGTAGCCGGGGCGACCTCGCCTCGCTCCGCAGCGCCGTGGAGCACTCCCGGCAGGCAGTTGCCTCGATGCCGGACGTCGCAGCGGTGGTGCACCAACTGGCTGCCTTCTGGGTGGAGTTCCTGGAACGCCTGGAGCAGCCGGGAAGCGCGCGCGACCTCGATGAGGTGGAGCGACACATCGAGCGGGCTATCACCCTGTCGCAGGGCAGGATTGCTCACTATTTCGAGACGAAGGGCCGTCTGCTCGCGCTGCGCGGAGAGTTCGAGGCGGCCAGATCAGCCGTCGCGCAGGCGATCGAGTTGGAGCCGCGCACCTCCCGCGACTACCCGCGCCGACTGACCCAGTACCAGACCACCCGGATCCGGATCGACCTGATGCAGGAGCGGGCCCGGTGGGCCCAAGCCCATGATCGGTTTCGGACGGAGCTGGCTGAGTTCAAGGCACAGCAGCTCCAACTGCTCGGCCTGCTGGCGGCAGTCGTTGCATTTATCGCCACCGCGGGTAACATCGCGAGTCAGAGCAAAGGGATTGACGGTGTCCGGTTGATGCTTGTGGCGTCCGGCGCGGTCGGCGTCGTGTTCGGCACCTTCTCCCTGGTCAACAACAGCGGCATCCGCCGGGTGTTTGCCGCGGTCGTAATCGGCTGCGCGCTGATCGGGGCGGGGATTCTGGTGCCGGCCGGGTGGATGTCCTGAAAGACGAGCCAGCGGTGAGGGTGCAAGGACTGGTTACGACAGCGGGTGGCGCGAGGGCGAACGAAGACCGTGCCGGCCACCGGGGCACCCTGGCCTGGGTGATCGACGGTGCCACCGACCTCTACCAGGATGGTGCGCTTCCCGCGGACAGCGATGTGCAGTGGCTTGTGGACACGATCGACCAGCAGTTGACTTCCGCCGGCGAGGACGGATACGACGGTGCTGCAGCGGCTCTGCTTGAGGTCATCGCCGACGATATCGCCAGGCGACAGAGAGCCTTGGGGTTCCCAACCCATCGGGTCCCGCCGGCCTGTTCGATTGCTCTCTGCGTTGACCAGGGCGTTCGGTACGACATCAGTCGGGTCGGCGACGCCACAGCCGTCGTCGCAGGTCGTGAACCCGCCGTCCTGGCCACCGCGTACTTCGATCGTCGAGAGGCGGCGGCAGTCGAGGCGGGCGAGCCTGACCCCCAGCGGGTGATCGCGGCGATGCACGAGCGCCGGCTTCACACCATGACTTCCGGCGACACCGAATCAGTTTTTTCCGGCCATCCGCGTCGTCAGTTGCGGCCACACAGTTTCGTCGGCGCGTGGGCGACGACCGACACGATCCTGCTCTGCACCGACGGCTTCGCCCGGTTGGTCACCGACTACGGGCTGTACCAAGAGTGGGCAGACGTGATCACCGATGCCATCGGGCGCGGGCTGCCGTACCTGGAGGCACTGATCCGGAAAACTGAGGGCGGCGCGGTGGGTGGCGGCCGGCGGTTCAAACGAGCCGACGATGTCGCCGCCGTGTTGCTCACCTCGTAACCGACTCCCTGCCGTGATGGAAGGAATCTGATGACCGACCGGCCCCCGTACCTGGTTGAGCGCAATCCAGGGTATTTCGAGTATCAACTGCCGATCTCAGTGAAGCTCGTCGTCGACTATCACGGCCGGGTTCCGCTGCTCAGGAACGAACGCGACGAGTGGGAGCTGCCGGGCGGCAAGCTCGAGGTCGGCGAGACACCCGAGGAGGGCGTGTGCCGGGAAGTCGCGGAGGAACTCGGACTGAGCGTCACCGGGGTCGACATCATCGACAGCTGGGTCTATGAGATCACCCCCGTCCGGCACGTCTTCATCGTCAGCTACGGCGCCGTGTACCTGGGGGACGAGGAGCTTGCGTACTCCGCTGAGCACAAGGAGCTCGGGGTGTTCGCGTACGACGAGGTGCCGGGGCTGCACATGCCGGAGCCGTACAAGAGGACCATCGCCCGCTGGCAGGCGCGCGACCGTGCCTCGGCCCACGCGACAGCGGAGTGAGCAGCAGCGGCATGCTCCGGCCGGCCGATTCCAGAGCGCGTACGACCACCGGTGGCTGATCAATCCGGCACCGGGGTCTGGTACTGGGACATGGCCGGCCACGCGGATCGGCTCAGCGGTTGCGGCCGGCCGCCGCCGGCTGCGGCCGGGCGATGACTTTGCTGGCGGACAACGACCTCATCGCGCAGGAGACGGCGGAGCGAGCCCGAGCCGAGCACCTGGACCCGGCAGTCCCCTGACCCGCTGCCTCGATGCTCGTGTCAGTGCTGAGACTGCGCGCTGATAGTGGCGAGGAAGGCGGTCCATTCGGGCCGGGTGAAGCGTAGGTGTGGTCCGGATGGGTCCTTGGAGTCGCGTACGACGATGAGGTTGGGGAGGTTGGTGGCGACCTCGACGCAGTCGCCACCGTTCCCGCCGCTGCGGGTGCTCTTGCGCCAGGCAGCGCCGGTCAGGTCAGTCATGCCGCATCTCCCCGATGATCCGCTTGATCATGTCCTTCGATTCTGCCTCGCCGAGGGCGAGCGCATCCAGTCCCTTCCACACGCGTTCGTAGGCGGCCAGTTCATCGGGCTTGTCGAGGTAGAGCGCGCCGGTAAGCGACTCGCTGTAGACCACGGAGGGCTCGGGCGCTGCTCGGCCGCCCTTGGTCGGCGGAAAGTCGAGAATCACGAAGGATCCGGCGACAGCGCCGGGCTGCGGGCCGGCTGCCATCGGGAGCACGCGGATGGAGACGTTCGGTAGGTCGGAAAGTCTGATGAGGTGGTCGAGCTGGATCTGCATCGCTCCCGGGCCCCCGACAACGCGGCGGATGACCGCCTCGGACAGCACCTGTACCACCCTTGGTGCGGCCGGAAGTCGCCGCATGAGCAGTGATTGTCGTTGTAGCCGGACCTCGACAGCCCGTTCCCGGTCCTGCTCGCTCGCCTGTGGGCGGTCGAGGCGGAAGATGGCCTGCGCATACTGTCGCGTCTGAAGCAGCCCTGGGATCAGGGACTCGTCGTAGCGCCGGAGACGGGCGGCGGCGGATTCGAGGCCGACGTAGAGTTCGAACCAGCTCGGCACGGCGTCGCCGTACGCGTGCCACCAGCCCTTCGACTTCGTCTCGGCGGCGAGCCCCTTCATCGCCTCGGTCAGCTCTGCCGAGACGCCGTACAGCTCGCACATCGCCTTGACGTCGAGCACCCGGACCGCGCCCAGGCCGCACTCGATCCGCCAGATCTTCTGTCGGCTGTATTCGAGCGCCTCGGCGGCGGCGTCGAGCGTCACGCCGGCTTCGGTGCGGTATTGCCGCAGCAGCCGGCCGAGCTGCCGGCGTGGCACGGTCGATCCGATGTCCTCGGCCATCCGGACACTCCCTGATTCCAATTCGCAACACTGCGTGACCGTGCTCTGCAACTCATACAGGTTTCAGTAAAGAAAGTCAATGCATCTGGCGAGAAATCCGGTGTGGAACGTTGCGTTGCTGCTTCGCAGTGTCACAAGCTGACCACTGACAGCCGTGTCGCCGTACCGCTGAATGGAGCTGCGGTGGCAGGGCGGGGGTGGGTCCGGCCGTGCGGGGAGGGCGGGCGGACCCACCCCATCCAACCCACGACGAGAGGCGGGCGAATGAGTGTCCACGATCAGCGATCGACCTCAGCGAGCGGTGGCAGGACCTACCGCTCCGCGTACACCGGTCTGCTGCCGTGGCAGGTGAGTGAGCGCCGGTTCAAGCCGGTCGGGCTGGGACGCCGTGGCCTCGACCCCGGCGAGGTCTACCGGTTCCTCGACCGGGTCGCCGGCGACCTGGCCGCCGTCCACGCCGCCCTGGCCGCCAGCCGCCGGGAGACCGCCGTCATCAAGGACGCGCTGCGCCGCTGGCAGACTGACCAGGCCCGCGCCCGCGACGCCCGGGGGCGCGAGCGGTGAGCCAGCGGTACGTCATCCACCTGCCGGTCGTCGCCGCCGACCTGCCCGCCGCGCAGCGCCTGGCCCGGGTGGTCGGCCGCTGGCTGCTGGTGCTGCTGCCGCCCGCCGACCCGGGGGAGACCACCGTCTCCGCCGAGGACGACCAGAACGTACGCCATCGGGTCTTCTGTGACCTGCTGATGCCCGGTGGCCGGCGGTGCCTGCTCCGCTCCGACCACGACGGTCCCTGCACCCGCCGGCTGCGCCGTTGACCGAACGCGGCCCCCGACCACCACCGGTCAGGGGCCGCCGCCGGTGGGCAGGTCAGCGCGACGCCTCCGGCTTGTACGCGGTGACCAGTTCCCAGGTGCCGGACAGCACCGCCACCCGATCGAAGCCGACCTCCTTGAGCAGCCCGGTGTAGAACTCGACCTCCCGCAGCCGGCTCACGCAGCTGTCCACCCCGATCAGGAAGTAGCTCCAGAAGAACTGCATGGCGAGCCGGTCCGGGGTGCGGAACTCCTCGCAGATCAGCAGCAACCCACCCGGCTCCAGTGCCGCGTACGCCTTCTCGACCAGACGGCGGGCCACCTCGTTGGGCCAGTCGTGCAGCACCCGGACGAACGACATCGCGTCGTACCCGGCCGGCAGCGGCTCGGCGAGGAAGTCGCCGCCGACGAAGCCCAACCGGTCCGGGTGGCCCCGGTCGACCCGGGTGGCCCGCACCAGCGGTTCGACCGCCGGCAGGTTGTAGACGTCGGCCCGCAGCCCCGGGGCGCTGTCGAGCAGGTGTGCGGCGAGGGTGCCGTCGCCGCCGCCCACGTCCAGCAGTCGCCGCCGGTCCGACCACAGCCGGTCGGCGTGCCGCCGGGTCGTCTCGATCACCGGGCCGAGCCCGACGGCCATGCTGCGTTCGAAGTCGGCGGTCTGCTCGTCGGTCTGCGGAGGCCACGCGAAGTCGTCGTCGCTCATGCTGACCTCGCCGCGCAGGCTCTCGGCGAGCCGGCCGTGCAGCCGCCGCCACGGGTAGCGGTCCCGGTCCCGTTCCTGCGCGTGCGGGCCGACCACCGCCACGACCGCGTCACGCAGTCCGGGCACGGCCCGGTAGCTGGCGGTGGCGATGTCGTCGCCGGTCTCGCTGCGGGTGAGGAAGCCGAGGCTCTCCAGGCAGTCGAGGAACTTGTACAGCCGCAGCGGCCGTACCCCGAACCGGGCGGCCAGCGCGTCCAGGCGGGCCGGCCCGGGCTCCAGCGCGTCGAGCAGCCCCATGCCGAGCGCGGTCTCCAGCACGTCCATGGCCTTCGGACCGTTGGCGAGCAGGCTCATCAGCGCCCGCGGCGACAGGGTGACGCTCATCGGCTCAGCTCCTTCTCCAGCGCGTCCATGAACGCGTCGACCTCGTCGAGGGTGTTGTAGACGTGCGGGCCGATTCGCAGGTAGCCCCGCCAGCTGCAGATCATGTTCCGTTCGGCCAGCCGCCGCTTGACCGCCTCGCCGTCGGCGACGTCCAGGCAGACCACGCCGCCGCGCCGGTGCGGTTCGGTGGGGCTGACCACGTCGATGCCGGCCGCCTCGGCCCGGTCCAGGACGCGTTGCGTCAGGGCCAGCGAGTGCCGCCGGATGGCGTCGACGCCCACCCCCGCCAGCAGGTCCAGGCCGACCTGGGAGACCAGCGAGGTGAGCGGGTACGGCGTCCCGCCGGCGAACCGCCGGGCGCCGGGGGCCCAGCCGGTGGACGGCTGGAAGGTCAGCGCCCGGTCGCCGGCCTGCCAGCCGGTCGCCGCCGGCTCCAGCTCCGCCACCAGGTCCGGCCGTACGTAGAGGAAGGCGGTGCCGACGCCGCACAGCCACTTGTGCGCGCCGCCGAGGACGACGTCGACGCCGAGCGCGGTCACGTCCAGCGGGACCACCCCGACGGTCTGGAAGGCGTCCACCACCACCAGGGCGCCGACCTCGTGGGCGTGGGCGACCAGCCGCGGCAGGTCGATGGTGGCGCCGGAGGTGAAGCTGGCGTGCGACACGCAGACCAGCAGCGTCCGCTCGTCGATGCGGGCCGCCAGGGCGTCCTCGTCGAACCGGGGGCCGCCGCTGCCGACCACGTCGAGGCGGGCCCCGTAGCGGCGGAACGCGTTCCAGATGAACGGCATGGTCGGGTATTCGAGGTCGGTGGTGACGATCCGGTCGCGCGGCGGGCGGTAGTCGAAGCAGGACGCGATCCGGGCGAGCAGCGTGCTGAGGTTCGCGTCGGTGACCACGCTGCCCGGGGGCGCGCCGAGGAGGGCGGCCACCGAGTCGGCGTACCGGTCGAGGCCGACGTGCCAGCCCTGCCAGACGTCGTCGCGCCAGGTGCGCAGCGTCTCCCAGTAGCCGCCGAGCACGTGTTCCACGGCCCTCGGCGCCGCGCCGGTGGAGTTGTTGTTCAGGTAGACGCAGTCGGCCAGCAGCGGGAACTCGGCGCGCAGCGCCGCGTGTGCGGCGGCGTCCAGGCACTGCGGCCGGTGGCGGTCGGGGGCCGGGTCGGGTCCGCTCACTCGGGGGAGCCTCCAGTCTGGTCGGTCGTCGGGGACGGGCGGGGACCATCGGGTACGGCGGTGAAGACCGGGATGGACCTGGTCGCGGCCAGGTAGGGGGTGCCCTCGGTGTAGCCGGTGCCGGGGCGGGGGCCGAGCATCCGGGTCGCCAGCCGGTGGTGCGTACGCCGCCACTGGAGCACGGCGTCGGCGAACGCCCGCATCCGCCGCTGCACCAGGTCACGCTCCGGAGCGTCGAGCCGGCCGTCGCGCACCGCCGCCCGGTAGGCGTCGTCCACGGAGGGCTGCCCGGCCCGTACCCGGTCGCGGACCTCCGGCACCGACCGGTACGCGGCCGAGTCCAGCCGGACCACCTCCGGCGTACGGCACAGCGACTCCATGAGTTTGTAGGAACGGGACTGGATGGCGCTGGCCCCCTCGGTGTACTGCCGGAAGGCCCGGAACGCCTCCGGCTGCATGGTGGCCAGCAGCGAGAAGAGCGGGCTCGCAGCGGTGAGCAGGTCCCGGGCGTACGCCAGCCGGTCGGCCGCCGACAGCGCCTGGCCCGCCGACAGGGCGGCGATCGTGGCGCGCAACTCGCCGACCAGGCCCGCGAAGAGACATTCGTACGCCTGGAGCACCCGGATGAACAGGTATTCGTCGTGCGACACGTAGACCGGCAGCATGCTCAGGCGCAGGGTGAGTTCCGGCGTGCGGTCGCGGTCGGCGGTGGCGCGGGCGTGCAGCGCGGCGGCTGCGGCCAACGGCTCCCGGTCGGCGGGCGGCTCGGCCAGCCCGAGGCGGGCCAGCGCGGGGGAGACCGCCCGAACCCCGAGCCGGCACCGTTTGACCACCAGGTCCGGCGTCGGGCGCTGCTCGGGCAGCAGGTCGGTGGCGTCGGCGGCCAGCTCGAACGCGAGCGCGTCGGCGACCAGGCCGACGAGGAGGCGGTCGCGTCCCGATCGCGCGCCGGCCGGGTCAACGGCCCACCCGGCCGGGTCGCCCTCCCCGGGCAGGCGGGAGTCCTGGGCAGCGGGCGGGGAGTGCTGGCCGGGCGGGATGTCGTCCTGCCCGGCCGGCAGCCCGAGCAGGTGGAGCGCCAGGTAGGTCCGGTAGTCGTAGCGGCCGTCCCACTTGTCGAGCGCGACGTCGAGGAAGTCGGCCAGGAGCCGGGCGCCGGTCGCCGGAGGGCCGGCCCCGGGTGGGGTCAGCCGCGCCCGGATCTCGTCGAGCAGGGCGAGCAGTTCCTTTTCGACAAAGTGTTTACCGACCCGGTGGAACCTTTTCAGCACGGCAGTGTACGGGAAACGATCGGGGTCTGCCGTGCCGGACAGCCAACTCGTCAGCTCGCGCACGAACGCACCTCGACATTTCCTTCCGGTGAATTGCGATGGAGGTCTGGGCCAATTCCGGGTGTGACCGAGGGTCAGGGTCGGGAGGGGTGACAATTGTCACTGTCCGACTCTTCGGTGGGGTTCACCCGGGCCCGCCACAGTTCGGGGAAGAACCGATGCGTGGTGAGCTTGGCGAGCATGTTCGCCGGGCTGCCGGGGGTGCCGGCGGGGGCGTGGCCCCCGATCCGCAGGGCGACCTGGTAGTGCCGGGCCCGCCACAGCGACACCTGCTCGTCCCAGTCGAGCATCGCCTCGGCCAGCCGGTGGACCGGGTCGCTCGGGGTGCTCCGCCGCAACCCCGCCAGGGTCGTCCCCCGGGTGGCGAGGTGGTCGCCGAAGGCCCGCCCGAGCTGCCGGCTCGCGGCCTGGACCTGCCGCCAGCCAGGCGATTCGGCACCGGATCCGTTGCCCAGCGCCGGCTGCATCTCCTGGAAGGCGACCGGCGACAGATGCCGGAACATCTCGAGTTGGTCGGTGATCAGCCGCACCGCGAGGGTCGCCCGGGTCAGCAGTGCCTCGGCCGTCGCCGGGTCCCCGGCGTCGACCCGGGCCACCGCCTCGCCCAGCTCGGCCTGCGCCAGCTTCAGCCACAGTTCGGCGGACTGGTGCACCACCTGAAAGAGCAGTTCGTCGCGGTGGGTCATCTCTTCCGGGCGTCGTTGCAGGTCGAGCAGCATTTCTGTGCGCATGTAGCGCGCGTAGTCGGTGGTGCCGTTTCCCGGCAGCACGGGTGAGTGGTCCCGCTTCACGGAATCGACTCCTTCGATAAGCGTCGGGGCAGCACGAAAGTGCGGTGCCGCGCGGCGCATGACTGCGGAATTATCCAACGAAGAACGGCAATGTGTCACCCCCTGCTTGAGATTCAGTCGATGCTGAGTGCGGGGAGCTTTCCTGACTTTCCACGGTGAACTGCTCGCCCTGCCAACATATGGGCCAAATCAGGCAGGGTGGCCCCAGGGGCGGATCCATCGAGGGCCGACGGACTCCGCCGGGCGCGACCGGGCGGATCCGGACGAACCGTCAGGCGGCCCGGTGCTTGTCGGACCGCCCCACCCGTTGGATGAGGTGCTCCACCCAGCGTTGGAACTTGCTGCTGGACCCGCCGAGCAAGCCGGTCAGCTCGTCCTCCGTCACGCCGCCCCGGGCGGCCAGCGACTCCACCAGCGTCCGCAGCTTCCGGTGGTCGTCGTCGTCCGAGCCGGCGGCGGGCACGGTGGTCCCCAGGTGGCGCTGCACGTCCTGGAGGATGTCCATCATCTGCGGCAGCGTCTCGATGATCTGCGACAGGCCGGCTTCGTGCGGACTGGACGATCCACGTAGCTCCTGCAGGGTGAGGGCGACCGACATCGGGGTGACGATGTCGGCGTCCCGGCCGATCGCGTCGATCGCCCGGCCGAGCTGCTCCTTGGCGGCGTGCACGCTGTCGAGGTCGGTGTGGTCGACCAGGATCGTCCGCATTCCCTGCACGTCGAAGGGGAGCTGCTGGTCCTTCGCCATCAACTGCACGAAGGGCTTGCGTAGCGCGTGCCGGACCGCCAACTCGTAGAACACGTTGGCGTTCTGGTCGGTCAGGTCGGCGATGACCAGGTCGTTCTGGATGATGCGGTCCAGCACCTGCGAGGTGATCAGGCCCGCGCGTTCGATCTCGTCGCCACGCACGGCGACGAAACCCCGCTCCTCCACCACCGGCCGGATGACGTGCTTGAGGATCTGGTCGCTGCGTTTGCGGATCTCCGAGCCCTCGGGGCCGATCGGTGCGATGACGAAACACTCACGACGGGTGGCCTGGTCGTTACCCTCCCCCATGGACCCAGGGTAAGGGAGATCAGGCAAGCGTGTGGTCACCCGGTGCGTGCCGGTGCCCGCGCCCAGCGGGTCCGGTGCGCGTCCAGCAGCCGGCGGGCCTCGGCCGCCGCCTCCGGCGGGACCGGCTCGCGGGCCCAGTCGTCGAGGACGTCGGCCATGCCGTCGACCAGCCGCCGGCCCACCGGGGTCAGCCGCCGCTGCGCACGCAGCACCCGTACGGTGTCATCGGCCGCCCTGGTCCACCGGGCGGACTCGACCTCGGCGCGGTGCCGCTGCGCGCGGTCACCGGCCGCCCCGCGTTGCCGGCGCCAGAATCCCGCCACGCCCAGGTGGGCGTACGCGCCGTGCAGCAGGCCGTCGAGTGGGCGGGGATCCGGGCGCCAGGGCGCGTAGAAGAACTCGGGTGGCCCGGGCTCCACCAGCGCGAACATGTCCGTCAACGCGGCCAGCTTGAGGTGCTGGATCTCGTGGGCGAGCGTGACGGCCGCGGATCGGGGGTCCGGCGGCAGCGACATGGCCACCGACCCGAAGGCGTGGTGGAAGGTGCCACTGCGGGTGCCGGTCGGGGGAGGGGCGACCGGCAGCAACGCGCGCAGCGCCGGCGAGATCTCCTCGGCGACCGGCCGGTGCCCGTCGACCAGGATCCGCCACGCCCCGTCGAGGCGGTGCCGCCAGCCCCGCGGGTCGGTGACGCCGCCGGCCCGGTGGCCCGCCCCGGCGGGGACGTGCCGCCACGTGCCGGTGTCCAACAGCAGGGACAGCGGCAGTCCGTCGTGCGTGAGCCACAACCGGGGCACGGGCAACCACCGGCGGTCGGCCGAGGGGCCGGCGACGATCCCGATCCGCTCGCCGGCGCAGTGCACCTCCGCCCGTCCGGCGGCGCACCGGATCCGGGCTCGGGTGGCGTGCGCCGGAACCGCCACCGTGCCCAGGCCGGGCAGGTCCAGCCGGCCGCACGGGTCGGGGGCGAGCGGGACGTCGAGGTCGGCGTCGATGCCGGACCGGACGGCCGCGGCCACCGCCACGGCCGCCAGCAGTCCGGGGTACGCCGCCGACCGGTCGCCCCGGGCCAGCAGCGACGCGGTGCCGAACGCCCACGCGGCGACCGGCGGATGCCCGAGCGCCGCCGCCCGGTCGTCGGGGCGCAGGCTCGCCAGCACGTGGTACGCCGCCTCGACCGCTGCCCGGTCCGGATGCCCCGCCTCCTGCACCAGCAGCACCAGCGCCCGTACCAGCAGCAGGGTCTTGCTGCGTTGCGCCGAGGCCAGCCGGGCGACGGCGTCCGGCCCGCCGCGGCCGGCGGCGAGTTCGTCGAGGACCGACCTCGGCAGCCGGTGTACGGGTGGGTTCACCGCGACGCCGCCCGTAGTCCCGCCACGTCCCTGCGTACGGTGTGCCGGACGTGGTCGATGAGGGCGTACAGGTCGGCGCAGTAGACCGACGGATTGTCGAAGCCGTTGCCGGCGCGGTACCGGTGGGTGCGCAGCCCGCCGCCGCACACCCGGCCCAGGTCACAGGCGCGGCAGGTCACGCAGAGCCCGTCCCGGCCGGCCTGCTGCGCCCGCACCGCCGGCAGGTCGAGCGCGGCGTCGAACGGGTCCCGGGCCACGTGCAGCCCGGTACGCGCCGCGTCGGCGTGTGCCGCGCCGAGCGTGTCGTCCAACTCGATGGCGCCGTCGGTCTGCACCACCGCCACCGCGACCGGGCTGGTGCCCACCCCGGCCAGCCGGGACGTGCCGCCGAGCAACACCTGGATGATCTCGTCGAAGAGGCGAATCCGGACGGGCGGACCCGGGGCGTGGTACCACTCGTCGAAGACCGCGACCAGCCACGCTGCGTACGGCGTGCGCCCCGGGTCGGGTGGCCGGCCGGGCGGGGGAGTGCTCCAGGTGCCGTGCGGCAGCAGGAAGTCGACGGTGGGCGGCCGGTGCGCCAGCAGGCTGCGGTAGGTGGTGAGCGGATCGTTGCGCAGGTCGACGGTGCACAACAGACCGTTGAACAGGTGCGGATAGCCGGTGGTCAGCCGGCCCAGCCCGGCCGTGACCCGGTCGTGGCTGCCCCGTCCGTCGGGCCCGAGCCGGTGCCGGTCGTGGGCGTCCCGGTCACCGTCCAGGCTGACGCTCACCCCGATCCCGAGCCGGTCGAACAGGCGCAGGAACGGCCCGTCCAGCCGGGTGCCGTTGGTCTGCACCGTCATCCGCACCGGCACCGGTGCGGCGGCCTGTCGGATTTCCGTCACGGCCTGTTCGATCCGGGCGGTCCCGGCCAGCAGCGGTTCCCCGCCGTGCAGGATGACGTCCACCCGGTCGAGCCGGTGCGTCCGGGCGTGCTCGCCGATCCGGTGCGCCGTCTGGTCGAGCACCCGCACCGGCATGGACCGGGGCCGGGACCGCCAGCGCTGGTCGGCCATGGTGTAGACGTAACAGTGGTCGCAGGCCAGGTCGCACCGGCCGTGCAGCTTGACCACGAACTGTCGGAACGCGACGGCGGGCGCGAGGCGGGCCGCGCTGCCACCGGCCGGCCGGTGGCCGTCATCGGATCCGGGCATCAGCCGCTCCGCCGTCATGTCGGTGGCCGGTCCGGCCGCCGTTGGAAACGTCCAGCATACATTGACGTGCGCCGCTCGGCTGGGCGTCCGCCACGGGTATGCGCGGCCGCCCGCCGTCCTGTCCCGACCGGCCGGCGCGCCATCGTCGCAGGCCGCCGGGGAGGCGGCCCACCGTTATCATGGGCACACGCAGCGGATCTGGCCACCGGTCGATGTCCGGCTTCGTGGCAGGGGCGACCGTGGTGTGGGACGCAGACAGGCGGTGATCGGGGGATGGACACCGGGGAGGACGTGTTGCGCTCCGATCTGATCGACCTCACCGATCTGGATCCCGCCGCGCTCGACGCGTTGCCGAGCGCGGTTCTGGTGGCGGCGCTGCGCCGGTTGGAACGCCGCAGTGCCGCCCCCGGTGACCAGTACGCGGGCTTCGAGAGCGCCCTCGATGGCGACGACTGACCCGGCGGGCGGCCCGTCCACGCTGGCCGGTGTGCCGCACCACCGTCCCGCGCCCGGCCGGGCCGCCCGGCCCGGCAGCGACGAGACATCGGGCACCTGCACCATCGTCTCCTTCGTCTCACCGACCAACGGCACCGGGCGCAGCAGTGCCGTCGCCAACGTCGCCTGGATCCTCGCCGGGAACGGCAAGCGGGTCCTCGCCGTCGACTGGTGCGCCCGTACGCCGCGGGTCTACGACTACCTCCGCTCGTTCCAGGTGGACGCCGTTCCCGCGGCCGGGGTGCTCGGCGGCGAGCTGGCCACCCTGATCTGCCCGCATCCGGACGGTCCGTCGCACCGGTCCGCCGCGGTGATCGCCCCGCCCGCACCCGAGCAGGGCACCCTCTACCGGTACGCGGTGCCGGGGTCGAGCTTCGGGTTCGACATGGTCGGGGTCGGCGTCGACGCCGAGGCGCGGCCCGAGGGCGACCCGGCGCGGATCCGGCAGCTGCTGCAGCACGCGGCGTACGACTACGTCCTGATCGACACCCCGGTGGATCTCACCCTGTCGGGCATCACCCACACCGCGGTGCTCAGCGACGTCGCGGTGGTCTGCATGCCGCCCCGCCGGCAGGCGATGCAGCAGGCGGCCGAGCTGACCGGCCAGCTCCAGCGGCAGGCCACCGGCGGCATCCGGGTGCTCGCCGCGCCGACGCTGCGGGACGTCAGCCAGCCCTGGTACGGCGAGGACCGCGACTCGGCCCGACGGGCGTTCGCCCGGCTGCTCGACGGGTCCGTCCGCGACGGGTCCGCCGTGGAGATCGTCGAGGTGCCCCAGCAGTCCTACGACACGTACGACGACGTGCTGGCCGCGTTGGCCGACCCGCCGGGCGACGAGACCAGCCTGCTGGCGGCGTACGAGCGGATGGCATCCTGGATCAGCGGGGGCACGGTGGTCGCCGCGGCGGTGGTGCCGGAGCGGATCCGCCGCCGCTACCGGCGAGGCGTGCTGCTGGAACGGGCGGAGAGCATCGACGACATTGTCGTGCTGTACGACCCCGTCGACCGGCCGTGGGCCGACTGGATCGGCGGGCAGCTACGGCGGGCCGACGTCCGGGTGCAGCGCCGCGCCGTGCGGCCCGGTGCTCCGGTGGTGGTCGAGGCGGACACCACCGTCCTGGCGGTGCTGTCCCCGAGCGTGCTCCGCGCGGTCGGCACCCGACTCGCCGCCCCGCCGACGGGTGCCGACGCCGACGACGTCGAGGTGCTCGGTGTGCTGACCACCGGCCGGGATCCGGCGCAGCGGGTCGACCCGAGCCGGGTCGTCGACCTGCGGACCGCCGACGGGCCCCGGGCGCAGTCGCTGCTGCTGAGCCGGCTCGGTCTGATCGCCCCGGCCCAGCCCGGCGGGGACCCGCGGGTGGCCTCCCGCTATCCCGGCGAGACGGACCGCCGGTTGCGGACCAACCTGCCGCCGCGCAACGAATCCTTCGTCGGCCGGGGCGAATACCTGGAACGGCTGCGCGATCGGCTGACCGACAGCAGCGGCCCGGTGACCCTCACCGGCGGCGCCGGCGTCGGCAAGAGCGAACTCGCCCGCGAGTTCGCCCACCGGTTCGCCTACGACTACGACCTGGTCTGGTGGATCCCGGCGCAGGACCGGGAGACCGTGCAGGCGAGCCTCGGCGAGCTGGCCGACGAGATCAACGCGGTGGACGGCGCCGGGGCCGCCGAGTCGGCGTTGGTCGCGCTGTCGACGCCCCGCGGCGCTGTCACCCGGTGGTTGCTGGTCTATGACAACGCCGACGACGGGACCGTGCTGTCCGCCGACCTGATGCCCCGCTCCGGTGCCGGGCACGTGCTGATCACCTCCCGGGACGACGGTTCGTCCAACCTGCCCGCGCCGCTGGAGGTCGCGGCGTTCACCGGGGACGAGAGCGTCGCCATGCTGCGGCGGGTGCTCGGGATCAGCACCCACGACGCCCGGTCCATCGCTGCCGCCCTGGAGCACCTGCCGCTGGCCCTGCGGCTGGCCACCGCGTGGATCCGCCAGAGCGCCCGGGCGCTGGAGCGTGACGGCGTACCCAGCCTCGATGCGGTGAGCCGGTGCGTCGCCGAGCTGCTGGCCCGGCTGCGCCTACGCCCCGACGTGGACCAGGCCGAGCGGATCCCCGGATCGCGCACCTCCACCGTCGCCCGCGTCCTGGACATCACGCTGTCCACCCTCCAGCACACCGAGTTCGGCCCCCTGGCGATCCACCTCGCCGAACTCAGCGCGTTCCTCTCACCCGAGGGCATCGGGCTGCCGCTGCTGCGATCGGCGTCGATGCTGACCCAGCTCGCCGCCGCGGCCGGCGTCGACCCGCAGGAGCTGCTGCTCGCCGCCGGCGAGATCGATCTCGTGCTGACCGTCGGGGCGCGCTTCGGGTTGTACGACGTCGACTGGGGGCACGGTGCGGCGCTGCGGATGCACCGGGCCATCCAGGTCCTGCTGCGCGAGGGGATCAGCGAGCCGCAGCGGCGCGAGCGGCACCGCCAGGTCCTGCACGGCCTGGCCGGGTACGCGCCGACCGATCCGGAGGCCGACGACCCCCGTTACGCCGACATCTTCGACGAGCTACAGCGACACCTCGTGCCCTCCGGCGCGCTGGAGACGGACGACCGGCAGGTCCGGCACTGGGTCGTCAAGCAGCTGCGCTACCTCTATCTCCTCAACGACAGCGACGCGTGGCAGTCCGCGTTGCAACTGGCCGAGCCGGCGTGTGAGCGGTGGCGGGCCGCCGGCGACCCCGACCAGTTGACGATGCGGCTGTTCGTCCAGACCGCCAACCTGCACCGGGCGCTGGGCCACTACCAGGACGCCCTGCGCCTCGACGAGGAGGTGCTCAGCGAGCAGCGCCGCCGCCACGGACTGCGGCACTTCCGTACCCTGATCGCCGGTCGCGGACGGGGCGGTGACCTGCGCGGGCTCGGCCGCTTCGAGGATGCCCTGGTCGAGGACCAGGCCACCTTCGCCGGCTTCCAGGAGGTGGTCGGCGACGACCATCCCAACACCCGGATGGCGGTCAACAACCTCGCGATCTCCTTCCTGCTCACCGGGGACGCCCGGGAGGCGCTGCGGCTCGCCCGCCAGGAACGCGACCGGCGGATGGCGCTGTTCGGCCCGGAGGATCCGCGGACCTGGCGGGCGTCGTGCCAGGTGGGCAGCTTCGAGCGGGAGGTCGGCGAGTACGACCAGTCGCTCGCCACCCTGCGCGAGGCGCTGGAACGCGTCCACGAACTGCAGGCCGCCGGCCACCTCGACGAGCTGCGCGTCAACCGCAGCCTCGCGGTCACCGAGCGCCGCCTCGGCCTCACCATCGCCGCCAAGAAGCGCAGCACCGAGACCTTCCGCGGTTACCGCGACCACCTCGGCGAGGACCACCCGCTCACCCGGTCCAGCCTGCTCAGCCTGGCCGTGGACTACTACCGCACCGGCGACGCCGCCATCGCCGTTCAGCACGCCATCCGCTGCCTGCGCGGCTACGAGCGGCAGCTCGAACCCGGCCATCCGTTCAGTGCGGCCTGCTCGGTCAACCTCGGCGTGTTCCAACGCGGCGCCGGTGAGTACGACCAGGCGGTCCGCGACGGTGAACGGGGTCTGCGGGCACTGCGTACCCGGCTCGGCGACGCCCACCCGTGGGCCCTGACGGCGGCCACCGCGCAGGCCGGCCACCTGGCCACCCGCGGCGAATTCGACGACGCCGCCCGGCTCCAGGAGGAGACGCACCAGACCTGCGTGCACTACCTGGGCCGGCGCCATCCGTGCAGCATCGACGCCGCCGCCAATCTCGCCGCGATCCGCGCCCTGCGCGACGGCCCCTCCGCCGACGGCCCCTCCGCCTTGACCGACACCGACATCGACGTGCCGCAGAGCTGAGGAGTGACGAGGTGACGGATCCGCAGCTGCTCGACGCCGTGGTGGAGGAGTCGGCCGAGCAGGACGTCCCAGGCTTCCTCAAGAAGCGGAACCTGTGCCGGGCGCTGCTGGTGCGCGGCTGCGGCGTCTACCACATCGCGCACTACACCGCCGGGGTGCTCGACTTCGCACTGGACCTGCTGGCGCACGAGTCCGCCCCGGTCGCGGTCGACGACGCCGACCCGGCGCAGCGCCGTAACGTCCACCGCCGGGTGGGCGCCCAGCTGGTCTACCGGGCGAACGAACTCAACCGGCGGCTGGGAGAACTGCAGAGCGGGGCGTTGATCCGTACGGTCGCCCAGACCCGCGCCGGTCTCGTCTTCTGCAACTCGGTGGTCGCCAACGAGCACGTGGTGGGCTTCGGCGCGACCCCGCCCGCCGCCCCCGGCGCGGTGGCCGACCCGACCACGGCCAACGAGATCGACCGGGCCGCCGCCGGGCTCGCCACCGACCTGCGCCGGCTGGTACGGCAACGGTCGCAGAACCCTGGCGGCTGGCTCACCGCCGGCAACGGGCAGCCGTCGTCGGACCCGTCAGCGCCGTCCGGCGACGCCGTCCCGCCCCACGTCGGCGGCTCGATCGAGCCCGGCGGGATCCTCGCCGCGGCGCTGCGCCCCGCCGGGCTGCACTACCTCAGCCACCACCGGGCGGGGGAGCAGGTGGCGGCGGTCGACATCCTGGAGCACCCGGAGCTGGCGCCGTTCTTCAACCGTGGCATCACGGTGACCGACCGCCGCAGCCGCTACCAGCGCCTCGCCGCCGACCTGTCGCTGCTGGCCTTGCAGGTCAGCCGGGACCTGCGCCGGGCCGTCGTCGGCGACGTCGCGCGGCTGGTGCTCGACGTGGAGATGGGGGCCGTCTACTACTACCGTCTCGCCCCGGACGACTACCTGGTCGGGGTCACCCTCGACCAGGACGCGGTCAGCCAGGCCGACGACGCCATGTGGACGGTGGCGCGGCAGCTCACGGAGCCTGCGGCCTGAGGATGGCGGGGCACCCTCTGGCGCGGACGGCGGCCGTGGTCGGCGCCGGGCTGGCCGGCCTGCTGGTGGCCTGGGCCGGCGACCTTGACCGGCTGGACAGCTCCCCGGCATACCTCCTGCTCGCCTCGACGCTGCTGGCGGTGGGGCTGGTCGGCAGCACCCGGGACGTCAGCCTCGCCGAGGTCCGCGCCCACCTGTCCACGGTGCTGCTCGCCGTCACGGTCGGGGTGATCGCCAAGGCCGCGCTCATCGCCGGGGTCATGTTCCTGGCCTTCCACGACCCGGCGGCGCTGGTCCTCGGTGTGGCCGTCGCGCAGATCGACCCGCTGGCGGTCGCCGCGATGAGCCGACCGGACCGGACGTCGCCCCGGGCCCGTTCGATCCTGTCGATCTGGGCGTCGTTCGACGACCCGGTGACCGTGCTGGTGACCGTCTACTTCTCCGCGGTCGCGCTGGACCTGCGCGGCGGCGGCAGCGGCAGCGCGCCCGGCCTGCTCGGCGACCGCCCCGTCGACCTGCTGCTCGGCCTCGGCGCCAACCTCGCCCTCGCCGCGGTCGCCGGGCTGCTGTGGTGGGCCCTGCGGGCCGCCGGGCTCCGGGAAGGCAGCCCCGCCGGGCCGCGTACCCGGGCGACCCTGCGCTGGACGGCCGTCGCCCTGCTGGTCGTGCTCGTGCTCTTCGCGGCCTGGCAGTTCCTCATGCTCGGCCTGGCGATCGCCGGGCTTTTCTTCCGGCCACGGCTCGGTCCCGTCGTCGGCCGATCCACCCAGGCCGCCTACCTCGTCGCCACCTTCCTGCTCGGCCTGCTGCTCGTGCGGGGGGTCCACGTGCGCGAAGGACTGCTGCTCGGCCTGGCCGCGGTGGCCGCCCACCTGCTGGTGTCCCTGCCCATCTCGCGCGGCCTGCCGGCGGCCGATCGGCGCTACCTCGCCTGGGGGCAGCAGAACGGGCTGACCGCCGTGATCCTCGCCCTCGTGCTGGAGCGCAACTTTCCCGGCACCGTCGGGGTCGTCGCCGTCGCGATCATCGTGATCAACTCCATCCACGCGCTGGCCACCGTGCTGCTCGACCGGCGCTCCGCCGCAACGCCGCCGGACGTCGACGCCGGGCTGCCCCGGGCACGTGAGGTCCCGCCGACCAGGACGCTCGAACCGGATCGGTGACCACGGACGCCGCGTCGCGCCGCCAGGGCAGCGCCCGGTGGGTCAGACGGGCACCATCAACTGCCGTACGTGGCCGCTCAGCCCGTGGAACACCGACCTCGCCCCGGACCAGCCGCGTGACCGGTCCGGCGGCTCTGTCGCGTCGTCGCCGTCCATGGCGGGGGTGGCCAGGTCACCCAACGCGTCGAGCTGGAACAACGGCAGGTATTCGGCGATCCCGTCGTAGGTCTCGCAGAGCCGGTCCAACTGCTCCAGGTCGGCCGGTTGCGGGTCGCGGGAGTGCCGCTCGTACCACTGTTCGACGCCGTACCGGAACGCCTCGATCAGCCGCCGCAGCACCATCGACGTACCCAGGGCCCGCTGCACGTCCCGGGAGCGTAGCCGCGACCGCAGCGGTGCCCCACCCTCCTCGGTCGACCGCCCCGTCCCGGACCGTGGCGGGGTGAACGCGTCCTGCAGGTGACGCTCGAAGCCGGTGAGCTGATCGAGCGCCTGGATCGCCTCGACGAAGACGCGGGTCACCCGGCCCGGCAACGGCGACACGACGCCGGTCGCCGGCCCGCGCCGGACCGTGGAGCCGGCGTCGAGCCGCGAACCTCTGAGGTCCTCGTGCAGCTCACCGCGCATCTCGTCGAGCTGGTATGACAACCGTTCGATGGACCGCTGGGTGTTGCTCTGTTGACGCTGGATGCGCTCGACCCGCTGCCGTACCGAGGTCAGCGCGTCCGCGCCGACCACCTGCTCCAGCCGGCGCATCAACGCCTTGACGCTGCCCGACAGGTCCTCGGCGAACGTCTGCGGGTCGTAGACGATCGGCTCCAGGCTGAACGTGGCCGCGAGTTCCGCGGCGTGGTCCGCCGGCAGGTGCCCGACGACGACCAGGATGACCTCACTGTCCGGCACCGCCGCCCGGATCGCCACCACCCGGCGATTCAGCTCGTCGACCTCCTCGGCCTTGAGCACCGACTCGGACAGCAGCACGCAGCAGCCGGCGTCCTGCTCGTCCAGCGGCACCCAGAAGTCGACCGGCAGGTCCCGCATCGACCCCACCAGATGGTCCCGCTGGTACGACCAACCGTCCTGGGTGAGCACCCGCCGCACGTCCGCGCCGACATCCTGCCGGCTGGCCAGGTCGAACTGCACCCGGATCGCCTCGCGGACCATCTGGTGGGTCACCGGCGTACGCGCCAGTGCCGCCCGCTGGTAGAGGTGGTAGCAGAGCCGGATCGTCCGGCGCGGCACCCCGTCGGCCAGATTGGTGAGGTATTCGGTGGTCTCCTCCGTGAACGGCGCGAGCCGGGCCTGGCCGAACGCCCGCAGCTGGCTTCGCCGGATGAACTCCTGGACGTCCGCCGCGCTCAACGCCGACATCCGCACGATCGGCCCGATCCGCTGCCGCACGTCCGGACTGAGTAGATGGAGCATGTCGGGCAGCCCGGCGATGACCAGGAACGCCCCGGCCGACCCGAAGACCCCGATCATCCGCGCGAAGCGGGCCATGATCTCGTCACCGGGCCGCCCGGCCGCCGAGAGGATCTTGTCCAGCTCGTCGAGCACCAGGACGAAGCGTTCGTGCCGGCGCCCGTGCAGCAGGGCGAGCACGCCCATCGTCTCCACCGCGCCGGACTCCACGTCCGCCCGCGCGGTGACCCCGGCGGCCACCAGCGCCGGCCCGGGTGGATAGCCCATCAACCAGTCCCAGGCCATCGCCTCGGTGGCGGGATCGAGCAGCATCGCCAGGACCGTGCCGAAGGACGGGTCGGCGGTGACCTCGGCCAGCTCCTCGCGTAACCGCCCGGCGAGCAGCCGGTCGGCCGGCTCCCGGTCGCCGTCGCGCGCCGTGGGCGGGGCGGGCGACTCCGCCCGCCGCTCCGCGACGAGGGCACGAACCGCGTCGCGGGACAGCCGGCCCAGGAACCGGCGGCTCAACGACAGGAACGTGTCGGCCGGCGCGTCGAGGTAGACGGCCCTCCCGGCCGGATGGTCGGCCCGTCGGGCATGAGCCAGCAACTCGACCGCGAGATGGGTCTTGCCGGTGCCGTAGTCGCCGACCACAGCGACCGTCCCGCCGTCCCCGGTGCGCAGATAGTTGTCGAGGTGAGCGAGCGCGTCGCGGATGGCGACCGTGACCACCGTGATGGCGTCCGCGCCGTCCTCGCTCACGCGGGCGACGGCCGTGGCGGAGAACGGATTGACCGGACCGACCGCCGGTGGTCCGAGTACGTCCATCTTCCTGATCCTCCGGTAGCTCCGGTCTGGGCACCAGGCATTCCCGTACCGCGGTCCGCTCCGTTCGTACGCCGGCTTCGGGCCGTCTTCAAATCGTAGCCGTACGTAGCGAACGAGGCGGACCCTCGCCGGCCATCGGCTCGGGCTCACCTGCGAAAAGAGCCGATCGGTCAGGTGCGCCGAGCACCATCGCGATCGACTACGTCCAATACCATAAGGCTCATGGTCGCAACCTGGTGGCCGCGGCGTCGATCCCGGTGCCCCGGCGTGGTCGGCGCGTGTCCCGACGGCCCCGCCGGCACGAGAGCCGCTCGATGACGCAACCCCTCGCCGGCTTCGTCCGCCCGACCACGCGCTGGCTGCGGATCGTGTTCGGAGTCATCGGCCTGCTCTCTCTGGTGCTCGGCTACCTCGGGTTCGAACACCTGATGCGGGTCCGACCGGAGAGCCTCCACGACCGGTACGACGTGCTCTACTACGACCTCCAACTCTTCGTCCTCGGCGCCGAACCGTTCCAGGAGGCCGGCCCCTACCCGTGGCAGTTGCAGGTCGCCCGCTTCACCGCCCCGCTGTTCACCCTGCTCGCCGTCGCCGAGGCCAGCCGGCTGCTGCTGGCGGCCGAGATCCGCCGCCTGCGCGCCCGACGGGCCCGCGGCCACGCCCTGGTCTGTGGTGACTCCCAGTTCGCCCAGATGCTCGCCGACCGGCTCTTCGCCGACGGTGAACGGGTCGTCGTGGTGCGCTCCGAACCGTTCGGCCCACTGGAGTACCGCCAACGCCGCTACCTCGGCGTCGTCGGCGACCCGACCAGCGCCGAGGTGCTGCGCGGCGCCGGCCTGCCCATGGCCCGCACCATCTACGCCTGCACCGGAAACGACGACCGCAACCACGCCATCGCCAACGCCGCCAGCCGACTGATCCAGGACCGGCGGCAGACGCCCCGGGTCTACGTCCAGGTCCACGACCCCGAGATGTGCCTGTCGCTGCAGGCGCGGCGGCTCGGCGCCGCCGGATCCAGCCGGCTGCGGCTCGACTACTTCCACGTCGACGACATCGCCGCCCGCGCGCTGCACCGGCACCACCCGCTGCGCGGCCCCGCCGCCGGCCGGCCGGCGCGGGTCCTTATCGCCGGCACCGGCGCCTTCCGCCGCGCCCTGCTGGTGGAGACCGCTCGGCACTGGCGCGAGAGCCGGGCCGACCCGCATACCGGCGAGCCGGTCCCACCCCTGCACGTGGACCTCGTGGCGCCCGACGCCGGCACCGAACTCGCCCTGGCCGCCGCCCGTTACCCCTTCCTGGCCACCGTCTGCCGACTCGCCGCGTACGACGTCGACCTCGACGGGCTCACCGGTCTGCCGCAACTGGCCGCCGGCGGCTACGACCGGATCTATCTCTGCGCCCCGGACGAGCGCAAGGGGCTGCAGTTCGTGCTGGACACACCCGCGCTCTGGCGGGGAGCGGAGACCGCCGTCTTCGTGCCGGTCTACCGGCAGGCGGCGCTCGCCGCGGCCTTCCACGGCGACTCCCGCCACGACCTGCTCGACGAGGTGCACGGCAAGCTGCGCCTCTATCCGGTGCTCACCCATGCCTGCGACGCCCGACTGATCGCCGAGGACCTCACGGAACGGCTGGCCCAGCAGATCCACGACCGGTATCTGCACGCCCAGCGGCGGGCCGGGGTACGCCTCGGTGAGGCGCCCGCGATGGTGGACTGGTCGGGTCTGCCCGAGTCACTGCGGCAGGCCAACCGCGCCCACGTCCAGGACATCGCCGCCAAGCTGTTGGATCTCGGCTGCGTCGTGGCACCCCGGCACGGCGGCACCGGCGACGCCTCGGCCGCCGGGCAGGCCATCGACGACCGGATCGACGAACTCGCCCGACTGGAACACGAGCGGTGGTGCCGAGAACGGCAGGGGGAGGGCTGGACGTACGGCGAGCCGCGCGACGACGTCCGGCGGCGGCATCCCGCGCTGCGACCCTGGCCCGAGCTGGCCCCCGACGTCCAGGAACAGAACCGCGAGGAGATCCGGGCGCTGCCCGACGTGCTGTCCGACAGTGGGTTCGAGCTGATCCGGCTGGCACCCGCCGTGCCGGCGCAGCGGAGAGGACCGGCCGATGGGGCCTGACCCCGCGCCGCTGCGCGTCGGCATCACCGGGCACATCCACCTGACCCCGGCGACCGAGCGGCTCGTCGCCGATGCCCTCCGCGTCGAGCTGCGGCGGATCAGCGACCGACCGGTGCACGGCGTGACCTGTCTGGCGGCCGGCGCCGACCAGCTCTTCGCGCGCGCGGTCCTGGCCACCGGTGGCACGTACGAGGTGATCCTGCCGGCCCCGGACTACCGGTCCGTGGCGGTCGGAGCGGACAGTCGGGCTGCCTTCGACGAACTGCTCCAGCGTGCCACCCGGGTCGTCCACACCGGGCACCGGCGCTCCGGCACCGCCGCCTACGTGGCCGCCAACCGGGAGCTGCTCCGCCGGGTTCAGCGACTCGTGGCGGTCTGGGACGGCGAACCCGGGCACCACGCCGCGGCGACGGACCGCACCGTCGACGAGGCGCGGCGGCGCGGCATTCCGACCACGATCCTGTGGCCCACCGGTGCGCGGCGAGCGCCCACGCAGGAATGAGTGCCCCGCCGAGGCGGCCGAGCCTCACGCGCCGCCGATCCGCGGACGCTGATGGTCGGTCAGCCGGAATCCGACACCGCGTACGGCGTCGATGGTGACGCCGGTGCCGAGCTTGGTGAGCTTGCGCCGTAGTCGCTTCACCAGGGACTGCACGTCCGCCTTGCGTTGCCGTCCCTCGTCACGCCAGACCGACCGGTGCAGCTCGGCGTAGCTCCAGGCCCGGACCGGCTCGGTGGTCAGGCAGGTCAGCAGGTCGTGCTCAAGTCGGGTGAGACCGACCTCCCGGTCCCCGCAGCGGGCGGTGGACCGGACAGAGTCGATCAGCAGGACCTCGTCAGGTGCCGGCGGCGGGGCGGGTGCGGGCGCCGGTGTGGACGGCGTCGCTGCGGGTTGCTTCGGAGCCGCGATCAGTTTGCGCAGCTCATCGAGGTCGGCCACCAGCAGCAGCGGCGCGACGCCGTCGAGGAGTTCCGCGAGCCGGATCCGCTCGGCCGGTGACGGCGTCACCGCTATCAACAGTGGAAAGAGGTTCTCGACCGGAGCCGACTCGTCCGGCACAGCGCTCTCGTCGTACTCGACCACAGCCCCCACCCCGAAACGATGGGCAATTTCCGCCCAACCTCGTCCTGGCCGTGACAGTAATTGTCAATCTTGCCGCGAACTAGGCAACCGTTAGTGACAAGTTGCTCACGTCCTGTCCTTGATCGTCCTTTCCGCTAGATCATAGTGTCCAACCGGGCAGCCGGCGTGACCCGCACGGCGGCCCCGGGGCACGGGGGGTTCGTTCGTTCCGGCGTGATCCACACGGGAAGGATCTCCTGCACCCTTCGCCATGGCTCGATCAACTGCGGGTCGTTCTGGAGGAGGCAGCAGCGATGCTGAGACGTCCACATTCGAGGCGCGTAGCCAGATCTCTGGTGAGCGCAGGCGCGGCTCTGGCCCTCGCCGCGACAGCCCTGGTCGCCGCCAGCACCGGCGCCCAGGCCGGCACGGGAACAGGCGCGGCATCCCCCTCGGACAAGATTCGCCCGGACCTGGCGAAGCAGTTGCAGGCCAAGAACGAGGGCGACTTCTGGATCCACTTCAAGGACAAGGCGGACCTGAGCAAGGCCAGTGCGATCAAGGACTGGACCAAGCGAGGCACCGCGGTCGCCGAGGCGTTGCAGAAGACCGCCGCGGCGAGCCAGGCCAAGATCAAGGCCGAGCTCGACAGCTCCGGCGTGAAGTACCAGACCTTCTGGGCGACCAACGCCATCAAGGTCAGCGGCGGCTCCTCGACGATGGTGCAGAACTTCGCCGCGCACGCCGAGGTCGACGGCCTGTACGCCCCGATCGAGTACAAGGTGCCCGAGGTCACCGAGGGCACCAACGAGAAGACGGTGAACGCCCTCGAGTGGGGCATCGCGAACATCAAGGCCGACCAGGTCTGGTCCCAGTACGGGGTCAAGGGCGCCGGCATCACGGTGGCGAACATCGACACCGGGGTCCAGTTCGACCACCCGGCCCTGGTGAGCTCCTACCGCGGCAACAACGGCGACGGCACGTTCGACCACAACTACAACTGGTACAACGCCGCCGGGACCTGCGCCGCCGCCCCCTGCGACAGCAACGGCCACGGCACCCACACCATGGGCACGATGGCCGGCTCCGACGGGGCCAACCAGATCGGCGTCGCGCCCGAGGTCAAGTGGATCGCGGCGAACGGCTGCTGCCCCAGCGACGCCGCGCTGATCTCCTCCGGCCAGTGGATGCTGCAGCCCCGGGACCTCAACGGTCAGAACCCGGACGCGAGCAAGCGGCCGAACATCATCAACAACTCGTGGGGTACCACGCTGCCCTCCAACGAACCGTTCATGGAGGACGTGACCAACGCCTGGACCGCCTCGGGCATCTTCGGCGCCTGGTCCAACGGCAACAACGGTCCGGGCTGCCAGACCAGCGGCTCGCCGGGCAGCCTGACCAGCAACTACTCCGCCGGCGCGTACGACATCAACAACAACATCGCCAGCTTCTCCTCCCGTGGAGCTGGACAGGGCGGAACGATCAAGCCGAACATCGCCGCACCCGGCGTGAACGTCCGGTCGAGCGTTCCGGGCAGCAGCTACGCCAGCTACAACGGCACCTCGATGGCCTCCCCGCACCTCGCGGGCGCGGTCGCGCTGCTGTGGTCGGCGGCGCCGTCGCTGGTCGGTGACATCACCGCCACCCGCGCGCTGCTCAACACCAGTGCGGTCGACAAGGCCGACACCCAGTGCGGCGGCACCGCGGCGAACAACAACGTCTACGGCGAGGGCCGGCTGGACGTCCTCGCGCTGCTCAACGCGGCCCCGATCGGCGACACCGGCACCCTGGCCGGCACCGTCACGGACGCGGCCACCGGTGCCCCGATCGCGGGTGCCACGGTGGCCCTGACCGGTGGGGCCGACCGCCAGCTGACCACCGGGAGCGACGGCAAGTACTCGTCCCTCCTGCCGGCTGGTGACTACCAGGTCGCCGTCTCGGCCTTCGCCTACCAGAGCAAGACGGTGTCGGCGAAGATCACCAAGGACGCGACGACGACGACCAACGTCGCGCTGTCGGCGGTGCCCAGCGTCACCGTCAGTGGTTCGGTCACCGACGGCTCCGGACACGGCTGGCCGCTGTACGCGAAGGTGAGCGTCGAGGGCCCGTCGGGTGTGTCCGACTACACCACGCCCGCCGACGGCCGTTACAGCTTCAAGCTCCCGGCCGGGGCGACGTACAGCGTGAAGGTCGAGCCGCAGTACCCGGGCTACCAGACGGTGACCAAGGACGTCGTGGTCGGCTCGGGCAACGTCACCCACAACGTGGCCGTTCCGGTGGTCGCCAACTCGTGCACCGCGGCGCCCGGCTACCGGTGGGGCTCCGACGGGGTGTACGAGACCTTCGACGGCGCCACGGTGCCGGCCGGCTGGTCCGTGGTGGACGGGCTCGGCAACGGCCAGGTCTGGCAGTTCAACGACCCGGGCAACCGGGGCAACCTGACCGGCGGCACCGGTAACTTCGCGATCGTCGACAGCGACAAGTACGGCAGCGGCCAGCGGCAGGACACCTCGCTCGTCAGCCCGGTCGTCGACCTGACCAACGTCGCGGCGCCGGTGATCCGGTTCAACCAGGACTTCCGGCAGCTGAGCGCCAACCGCGGGGCGGTCGACCTCAGCCTCGACGGCGGCACCACCTGGACCAACGTCCTCCTGCAGTCGGCCAACGCCCGCGGGCCGCTGGTCACCGAGATCAAGATCCCGCAGGCGGCCGGCAACGCGCAGACCCGGGTGCGGTTCCGCTACTACGACGCCGCCTGGGCGTGGTGGTGGCAGGTCGACAACGTGCTGATCGGCAGCCAGGTCACCTGCCAGCCGGTCGACGGTGGTCTGGTGATCGGCCACGTGCAGGACAAGAACGACAACAGCTACGTCAACGGCGCGACCGTCACCAGCGACGACCGGCCGGCGGAGAAGACCACCTCGGTGGCGACGCCGGACGACACCAAGCTGCCCGACGGCTTCTTCTGGATGTTCTCGTCGCTGACCGGTTCGCACAAGTTCACCGCCAACGCCGGCAAGTACGTCGGCCAGAGCAAGCAGGTCAACGTCGCGACCGACTGGGTGACCAGCACGAGCTTCCAGCTCGCGGCCGGCCAGCTGTCGATCAAGCCGGCCGAGGTGGTCGGCTCCGCGAAGATGCCCGACGGCAAGGTCAGCAAGAGCTTCACGGTGACCAACACCGGCGGGGCTCCGGTCGACGTGGAGTTCAGTGAGCGGGACGGCGGCTTCGTGCTCCAGCGGGCCGACGGCTCCCAGCTGAGCAAGCAGCAGCTGCTCGCCGCCAGCGGCGCACCGGAGCAGCGGCTCAACGTCCCGACGTCGTTCGCCGCGCAGACGTCCGGCAAGTCGGCCACGGCGGCCTCCGCCGCGACCGGCCCGCACGCCGCGCCCTGGACGGACATCGCCAACTACCCGGCCAAGGTGATGGACAACCGGGTGGTGAACCTCGACGGCAAGGTCTACTCGATCGCTGGTGGCGACGGGACGGCCTCCACCGCGAAGAACTACGTCTACGACCCGATCGCGCAGAACTGGGCGCCGATCGCCGATCTTCCGGGCGCGCGTAACGCCGTGACGGTGGGCGTCGCGGACGGGAAGATCATCGTGACCGGTGGCTGGGGCGCGTCCGGGCCCGACGGCACCACCTGGTCGTACGACCCGGCGGCCAACAGCTGGACGAAGAAGGCCAACAACCCCGCGCCGCGCTCCGCGGCCGGCCAGGCGGTCGTCGACGGCAAGCTGTACGCCGTCGGCGGGTGCACGACGTCGTCCTGCACGCCGATGTCGAACTCCGTCGTCCGGTACGACCCGGGCAGCGACGCCTGGGAGACGCTGCCCAACTACCCGAAGTCGGTGGCGTTCCTGTCCTGCGGCGGGATCGACGGTGTCGTCTACTGCACCGGCGGTAACGACGGTTCCGTGGCGCAGAAGGCGGGCTACGCCTTCGACCCGGGGGCCAACACCTGGAAGGCCATCGCCGACGCGCCGGCCGACAACTGGGCCAGCTCGTTCGCCGTCGCGAGCGGCAAGCTCCTGGTCGTCGGTGGCGTGCAGGGCGGGGCCATCACCAACGCCGGCTTCGCGTACGACCCGGCCAGCAACTCGTGGTCGAACCTGCCGAACGCCAACACCGCCCGCTACCGTGGCGGCGCGGCCTGCGGCTTCTACAAGGTCGGTGGCTCGTCGGGCAGCTTCGACGCCCAGGCGGAGAGCGAGGCGCTGCCCGGGTTCGAGCAGTGCGCCGAGGCCTCGGCGGACGTCAGCTGGATGACGATCGACAAGACGTCGGCCACGCTGGCGCCGGGTCAGAAGGTCACGGTCAACGTCACGATGACGGCGAACGTCGACCAGCCGGGTGCGTACAGCGCCTCGATCGCGATCAAGCAGAACACGCCGTACACGGTGCAGCCGGTGCCGGTGACGATGACCGCGAACCCGCCGAACACCTGGAGCAAGCTGATGGGCACGGTCACCGGGACGAGCTGCCAGGGTGCCAAGGCGCCGCTGGTTGGCGCGGTCGTCCAGGTCGACTCGTGGACGAGTTCGTACACGTTCGCCACCGACGCCGACGGCAAGTACGCCTACTGGATGGACCGTCGCAACAACCCGCTGACGATCATCGTCGCCAAGGACGGCTGGAAGCCCCAGACCCGTCAGGCGAAGCTGGTCAGCGGCACGCCCACGGTGGAGGACTTCGCGCTCTCCCCGATCAAGTGCTGACGATCTGACCGACAGATGAAGGATCCGGCCCGCCTGGTCATCGACCAGGCGGGCCGGATCGCGTGGCGCGGTGGGTCGACCGGGCGGCGACGGTCAGGCGGTGGCCAGGCGGAAGCCGACCCCACGGACCGCGTGGATCGTCGCCGAGGCGTCCAGCCGGGCGAGCTTGCGCCGTACCCGGCGCACCACCGAGTGCATGTCGGAGCCGCGGCCCAGGTGTCGGTTGCCCCAGACGGTCAGGTGCAGCCGCTCGTAGGTCCACACCTGTCCGGGTGTGCCGACCAGGCAGCGCAGGAAGTCGTGCTCCAGCGGGGTCAGTTCGATCTCCCGGTCCAGCCAGCGCAGCACCCGTCGGTCGGAGTCGACGCTCAGTTCGGGCGGCGTGCCGACGCCCGCTGGGGCCTCGGGGGCCGCGGCCTCGACGGGTGGTGCGGGGGTGGCCCGGGACGCCCCGGGCGCGCCGAGAAACTGTCGGGCCTGGTCGACGCTCGACACGATCAGGATGGCCGCCGCCCCGGCGAGCAGTTGTGCGAGCCGCCTGCGTTCGTCCGGCGAGGACGCAATGCCGATGACCAGGGATGCGGTCGGAATTCCGCTCATTCTCCGCCCTCTTCCGGTTACGCCTGTTCCAGGGGCATTTCTCCGCGGCGTCGAGCACTTGGCCAACTGGTCCTGGCCAGGTCGAAGCTGGTGCGGGCGCCTGCGAATGGTCAGCACGTGACTGGTCCGATGCGAACCAGTGCGAAAACCGAATTTCCCGTCTACTCGGATTGTTCGGGTGTGCGGCCTTTGGTGGAGTCGCCGGTTCAAGTCGTTGTGAGGCATCTCTTCCGGCGGCCACCGGACCGCTTCTTGAATTGGTATACTATTGTACATCGATGTAACTGGTATATCAAGATTCGGTCGTTACAGTCCCGGGTCGGCCATGTTGCGCCCGTGAGTCGTGAATGGGCCTGACCTCACCCGGCGTACCCGCACCACCCGATCCCACCGCCACGCGCGCCGCCCCGACCGTCGCCGGCCCCGGCACGGCTCATCCCAGCCGGGCCGCCGCCAGTCCGGCCAGGCCGCGCACCCGGTCTGGCTCCGGCGGGTACGCCCGGACCGTGGTCACCACATCCCCGACCCGGACGACGGCGATGTAGCCGAGATGCTCGGCGCCGGCCGAACTCGTCCGTAGCCGCACCAGGTCCTGCCGGACGAGCAGGGACTCGTCGCCGGCGAAGCCGGTCTCCACGATGGCGAACCGCTCCACGGTCGGCGTCGCCGTCGTGGGCTCCGGCTGCCCGCACCGGTCGATGACGGCGCGGACGTCGGCCAGGTTGTCGTGCCCCCAGCCGGCGGTGTACCGCTCGACGATCTGCGACACGCTGGTGACGCCACCGGATGCCCCGTCCATCCGGTAGGCGACCGTCTCCAGGGCCTTCTGATGTGGCAGCGAGGGGAGCGGACCGGACCGGTAGCCCGGACACATGCCGTCCCAGAATCCCCAGTACCAGCGATCCCGGTTCTCCAGCTGTTCCGCCTCGAAGCGCCGCCAGTCACCGGGGCCGAGGTCCTGTGCCTGGAGCAGCGGGGTGGCGGGCACGGGTGCGGACGGGCCGGCCGGCGCCGAGGAGCTGTCGGTGGACGCCGCCGACCGGGTCGGGACGGCCGACGCGGGCGGCACGGCCGACGCGGTCGACGCGGCCGGGGCGGAGAGAACACCGGGACGTGACCCGGGCAGGCCCGCGCCGAGCACTCCGGCGACCGCCGCGACGGTGAGCACGCCGGCTCCCGCCGCGAGAACCTGGCGGTGGCTCCGGCGCCGGCCGCGCCGGCGTACCTGTTCGGCGGGCGCGAAGACGGCCGGCGGCGGCGTCCCACGCAGCGTGGTGAACAGCGCGTCAAGCTCGTCAGACATGGCTCGTCTCCTCCAGGTCGACGCCGAGCAGGCCGGCGAGGGCACGCCGACCGCGTGCCAGCCGGGCCTTGACCGTGCCCTCGGGCGTGCCCGTCTCCCGGGCGACCTCGGCCACCGGCAGGTCGCAGAGGTGATGCAGCACGATGGCGGTCCGTTGCTCGACCGGCAGGCGGGCGAGCGCGGCGAGGAGCGCGACCCGGTTCGGGTCGGGACCTGGTATCTCTCCTGGTGGACCGGACCGGCGGTGGGCGATCAGCCGGTTGCGGGCCCGCCGCCACCGGCTCACCGCGATCCGCCGGGCCACGGTGCGTACCCACGCCTCGGGCGCCTCGTACGTGGTCACCGTCGACCACCGCTGCCACGCCCGGGCGTAGGCCTCGTGCAGCACGTCCTGCGCCTCGGCGGCGTCACCGGTCAGGGCGTGCAGGAAGTCGAAGAGCCGCTGCCGGGTGGCCCGGTAGAAGGCGTCGAAGGACGTCGCCTCGTCGCTGTCGGCTGGCGACGAGCCGACGTCGGCGTACGGCATCGTGGCAACCCCCGTGGCATCTCGTCGAGCCGAACTGGCGGCCGCGTCCGGCCTGACATGCTAGAAGATGTCCGGTTGGTCGCCCCGACGGGCCTCCCGTGCCGCCGCGAGGCCGGCGTGGCCTCTCGGTCGTACCGGGTCAGGAGAAGTGGGTACGCGGCCGCGCCAGCCGCTCCCCGTCCACGACCAGGTCGACCTTCTCGTTGTAGAAGGCGACCAGCCCGGCGATCGGCAGCAGCGCGGCGGTGGGGAAGCTGTACGACCAGGCCAGGTCCGGGTGCTGCGTGCCGTCGCCGCGTACCGACCAGTAGTTGGTGGTCCGGCCCTTGTAGGGGCAGGCGGTCGTGGTGTCCGACGGCACCAGGTGCCGGAAGTCCACGTCGGTGCGGTCGAGGTAGTAGCGGGTCGGCAGGCCGGTCTCGAAGACCAGCACCGGCGACGTCGACTCGGCCAGCACCGTCCCGTCCAGCTCCACCCGGACGCCGCGCGAGGAACGCAGCGCGTCCACCCGGGCGTACGGATTCCGGGGATGGACGAAAACCTCCTCGTCCTCCTCGAACCAGCCGTCGAGCGCGGCCCAGTCGAACCGGATCGTGTCCGCCAGCCCGGGCAGCGCGTCGTCGCCGTACCACCGCGCGCAGCCGGCCCGGATGGTGTCGCCGACCCGCAGCCCGTGCAGCCGGGCGGTGCCGCGCCGCGACGGCTCCGTACGCTCTTCGTCAACCAGCAGGTCATGGCGCACGTCCGCGCTCGGGAGGTAGTACTGCGGGTAGAACGGCCACTCCCACACGTACCGGGCCCGGGTGCTGTCCAGCACCGGCTCGCCGGCGAGGAACGCGCGGACCCGGCGGGGCACCGGCTCGATGTGGTCGACGGGGGTGATCGCCTTCGGATAGTCCGGCACCAGATCCTCCACTGCTGGCTCGGGTCGCTACCGGTGCAACGATCGGCGCGACGAGCGTTCGCGGACGTGTGACCTGAGGCACCATCCTCCCGGCCGGGAATGAGATCAGCCGCCCGGTGATTTGGTGGCTGATGTGACTGCCGCACAGTTCTCCGTCCGGCTCCGGACGGGCACGACCTCATGACCGCGACCGTCGAAACGATCGAGACACCCACGCCGCCCGCGCTGGCCGGCGACCTGATGAGCACCCGGCAACGGCTGCGCCTCGTCCTCGTCCTCGGCTCGCTGATCGCCATCGGGCCGCTGACCATCGACATGTACCTGCCCGCCCTCCCGGCCATCACCACCGACCTGCACACCACGTCGGCGGCCGTCCAACTCACCCTGACCGGCACCCTCGCCGGCCTCGCCCTCGGGCAGTTGCTGATCGGCCCGCTGTCCGACGCGGTGGGCCGACGCAAGCCGCTGCTCGCCGGTATCGGCCTGCACATCGTGGCGTCCGCGCTGTGCGCGATCGCGCCGGACATCGGCGTGGTCGGGGTCCTTCGCGTGCTCCAGGGGCTCGGTGTCGCGGCCAGTTCCGTGGTGGCGACGGCGGTCGTCCGTGACCTGTTCAGCGGCGCCGCCTTCGCGAAGCTCTTCTCCCGCCTGATGCTGGTGATGGGCGTGGCCCCGATCCTGGCCCCCACCCTGGGCAGTGGGCTGCTGCGCTGGTCGGACTGGCGGGGCGTGTTCGTGGCCCTCGCCGTCTTCGGCGTACTGCTGGTCGTCGTCGCAGCCGTCGGGCTCCAGGAAACCCTGCCGCCCGAGCGGCGTCGCCACGGCGGCGTGACCGCCACCGTACGGGACTACGCCACCCTGCTGCGTGACCGGACGTTCGTCGGCCTCGTGCTGGTCGCCGGGCTCGCCATGGCGGCGCTCTTCGCGTACGTGGCCGGGTCGTCGTTCGTCTTCCAGCAGCAGTACGGGCTCGACGAGCAGCAGTTCGGGCTCGCCTTCGGGGCCGGCGCCGTCGGCCTGATCACCGCCACCCAGCTCAACGTGCGGCTGCTGCGCCGCTACCCGCCGCAGCGGATCCTCGTCGCCGCGCTCGGCGCGGGCACCGTGGCCGGCCTGGTGCTGCTTGCCGTCGCCGCGACCGGCTTCGGCGGCCTCGCCGCCATCCTGGCCTCGCTGTGGGTGGTGCTCGCCGCGGCCGGGCTCGCCATGCCGAACGCACCCGCCCTGGCGCTGTCCCGGCACGGCGAGGCGGCGGGCACCGCGGCGGCGCTGCTCGGCGCGGTGCAGTTCGGCACCGGAGCCCTGGCCGCGCCGCTCGTCGGGGCGCTCGGCACCGGAAGCGTGGCGATGGCCGCGGTGGTCGCCGGTGGCATGGTCACGGCGATGGCCGTCCTGCTGGCCGTGGTCCGGCCCGCGCGACTGGCCGAGATCGAGCCGGCCGCGGTCGCCGTGGCCGCACACTGACCCGGCCCCGCCGGCCCGCCGCCCCTCATCGCGGGCGGCGGGCCGGCGGCGAGGCTCCCGACCGGATCGCCCTGAACGCGAAGGCACTTCGCCGTATGGCGTCCGTCGGCCGTCCGCGCCCGCTCAGCCCCGGCGATCCTCGTCCGGCACCGGCGTCTCCTGGTTCTGCTCCAGCGCGTCGGCGGCGGTCAGGTCGTCGCGTACCGAGCCGGCCAGGTCGGCCTGGTCGCTCGGCGGCACCAGGACGCCCTGCTCCGCCAGGTCCGCCTCGGACGCCTCCGGCACGGCCTCCGAGACCCGGTCCGGCGGGCCGACCACCGTCTCGTCCTGCCGCTGCTCCTGCGCGTCGGCCTGCGGCGGCTGTCGCAGCGGATCGGCCTGCCCGTCCCAGTCGATGCTCACCGTGATCTCCCGATGACCGCGCTCAGCGCGTACGTTCGACGAAGGGGGCGGTCAGGTCGGCGACGTCGCCGTACTCGGCCGGGAGCTGCGAGACGACTTCTTCGTACGCGTCGGGCGGCAGTGCCTCGCGGAGGACGTCGAACACCGCTGTCACCGCGTCCTTCGCCTGCGTGACGTCGACGTCGGCCCGCCCGCTGACCCGTTCGACGAAGACATCGATCCCGAACCGCTCGGCGGTCTCGCCGGAGGCGAAGGCGTACGGCCGCAGACCCCGCGGAAGTTGGCCGGCCAGGTCGCGTGCCTCGCCGCCGTCGATACGTTCCGCCAGGGTGGTCAGCGTGGCGCGGACGAGGGCGGTCGCCTGCTCCGACGACGTCCCCGTACGCTTCGCCACCAGGCCGATGAACTGGTTGTCGTCCACCTGCAAGGCCCTTCTCTCGGCTGGATGCCCCGCTTTCCCCGCCAGCACCCCCTCAAACGGCAGGACTGTGCGCGCGACGGACGCCGGCGGCCCCCGGGCCACCCCGGGGGCCGCCGGCCGGACGATCGTCAGCGGTAGATGTGCACCGGAATGCCGATCTTGATGGTCGACCAGAGCCGGTTCATCGCCGGGACCGGCACCCGCACGCATCCGTGGCTGGCCGGATACGCCGGGACCGACGTGGCGCCGTGCACCGCGTAGCCGTTGTAGAAGTAGTACGGCCGCCACAGCAGGCCGAGGTTGCTCTGCCGCCAGCCGTCGATGCGTCGCTGCATCGTGTAGTTGCCGGTCGGGGTCGGCGTGCTGGCCTTGCCGCTGGAGGCGTCCAGGATGCGCACCACCGAACCGCCGCGGGCCAGGTATACCACCTGCTTGGTCAGGTTGGCCTCCAGCGAGTAGCCGGAGTGGGTGTACTTCGGCTTGGGGACGACCGGGCGGTCGAGCGCCGCCCAGGTGCGCGGCCCCACGACGCCGTCGCGGGCCAGGCCGTTCACCTTCTGGAAGGCGACGACCGCATGGAACGTCGACGGTCCGAAGGCGCCGTCGACGGCTCCGACGTCGTAGTGCAACGCGGCGAGGCGGCGTTGCAGCGTGGTCACCGCCGCGCCCTTGGCGCCCTGCCGCAGGAGCGGCCGACTGCTGGTGGCGGCAACCGTCACTACGGCGGCGCCGGTGGCAGCGGGTGCGCCGGTGACCGGCCCGGCCGCCGACGCCGGGCCGACGGGGACGGCCAGGCCGGCGGCCACCAGGAGGGTCGCCCCGAGGGCGGCCCGCGAGGCGTGGTGACGGGTCGTGCTGGGTGGTGTGAAGGGAAACATCATTCCTCCCTTTCGTACTCCTGCGGTTGACGGTAGTGCGTGGAGACGAGAGCAGCGTCCCGTCCAGAGTCAATTGTGGATGTATAGCCCGATCGGGCGACAGGGGTAGCGGACGACGGAGAGGCTCGACGGGCCGGGGTACGGCGGCGCGGGTAGCGTGCACGGGGAAGGTCCAGCGCGAGGAGGTCCCCGCAGTGCAGACGACGACCGTGGACGTGCCGACCGCCGACGGTGCGGCCGACGCGTACCTTGTCCGGCCAGACGGGGACGGGCCCTTTCCAACCGTCCTGTTCTTCACCGACGCGTTCGGGTTGCGCCCGGCCGTGGCGCGGATGGCCGAGCGGATCGCCGCCCGCGGCTACGTCGTGCTGGTGCCGAATCTCCTCTACCGGTCCGGCCGCGCGCCGCTGATCGACCTGTCCGTGCTCGGTGACGCGAGCCGGCGCGGGGAGCTGTTCGAACAGCTCCGCCCGATGATGCAGGCGCTGACCCCGGAGGTGGTGGCCCGGGACGCCGCCGCGTACCTGGACTTCCTCGCCGGGCAGCCGGGCGTCGCGCCCGGCCCGGCGGCGATCACCGGTTACTGCATGGGCGGGACGAACGCGCTGCGGGCCGCCGCGGCGTACCCGGACCGGATCGCCGCGGCGGCCGCCTTCCACGCGGGTCGGGTGGTCACCGACGCCTCGGACAGCCCGCACCTGGCGCTCGGCTCGGTTACCGGCGAGCTGTACTTCGGCCACGCCGACCAGGACCCGTCGATGACCGCCGCGCAGATCGCCACGCTGGAGAAGACGCTGGACGCGGCCGACGTCAGCTACCGCTCCGAGGTGTACCCCGGCGCCCAGCACGGCTACACCCAGTCGGACACGCCGATGTACGACGAGCGGGCCACCGAGCGGCACTGGGCCGCCCTGTTCGACCTGCTCGACCGGACGTTCCGCCGCTGACCCCGGTTCGCCGGCCACCCGGCTCGGCTCGGGGGGCAGGCCCGACGGCAGGCCACCGACCGGAAACTGGCCCCTGCCCCGCTCCGCCCCGGCTGGCTACCGTCGGGCCATGAACATGGACCCGGACGACCTGCGCCGGCGGTTCGCCGCGCTGACCACCGCCCACGTCGCCGACGCCTGCCTGCGGGCTGACGTCCCGGTGCGCTGCGCCCCGCCCGGGCTGGGGCCGGTGCTGGCCGGCGGCCGGGCGGCCGGGCGGGTGCTGCCGGCCCGGCACGTCGGCAGCGTCGACATCTTCCTCGAGGCGATCGACCGGGCCGTACCCGGCGACGTGCTGGTGGTGGACAACGGCGGGCGTACCGACGAGGCGTGCGTCGGCGACCTGGTGGTGCTGGAGGCGCAGTCGGCGGGGCTGGCCGGTGTGGTGGTCTGGGGCCTGCACCGCGACACGGTGGACATCCGTTCGGTCGGGCTGCCGGTGTTCAGCCTCGGCGCCACGCCGACCGGGCCGCGACGGCTCGACCCCCGGCCGGCCGAGGCGCTGGCCTCCGCCCAGGTGGGGCAGTGGCGGGTCGGCCCCGACGACCTGACGCTGGCTGACGAGGACGGCGTGCTCTTCGTACCGGCCGCCGGGGCGGGTGAGCTGTTCGACCTGGCCGAGTCCATCCGGGACGTCGAGCGGCGGCAGGCCGACCGGATCCGGGCTGGCGAGCCCTTGCGGGCGCAGGTCGGGTTCGGGGCGTACCTGACCGCTCGGCGGAGCCAACCAGCGTTGACGTTCCGGGAGCACCTGCGCCGGGTGGGTGGCGCGATCGAGGAGTGACGCCGGCAGTCGTCCGGTCAGGAGAGGCGGTCGATGGTGGCGGGGACCAGCCCCTGGCCGCGCGCCAGGCTGGTGAGCCGGCGCAGCAGCCGGCGCAGCACGTCGCCGGGCACCGGCTCCGACATCACGTCGAGGCACCATGCGCCGCCGACGCGTCGCAGGTCCCAGTGGAGGTGCGTGCCGTCGACCCGCAGCCGCCCGGTGCCGACCACGCCGGGTCGCGCCCCGGTGGCGCTCGTGGCGTCGTCGAGCCGCAGCGCCGTGATCAGGCGGGCCATCCGGCGATCGTCCAGCTCGCCGGCGAACAGCACCCGGTGGACGTCCGGGCCGGCACCCAGCCGCAGCGGCGCCCCGCACGACAGCGGCAGGTCGTCGTGGAAGCGGTCGCGTAGCGCCTCTTCGCCGGGCAGCGTGCCGCCGCCGAGCCGGCGGTAGGTCGCCGCGGCGGTGGCGCGGTCGACAGCCGCCAGCCGGGCGCGGAGTCCCCGGTCCGCGCGGACCGACCGGGCGAACGCGGCGGAGCTCCACCAGCCGCCGTCGGCCGGGGTCCAGCCGGCGCTGCGGAGCAGGGTCGCGGAGAGGTCGTCGGCCAGGACGAACTCCTCGACCACGAGCCCGGCCGCCCGGCCGTCGTCCGCCCCGACGCGCAGCAGGTAGTAGTCGAGGGCGGCGCTCTCCGCCCGCCGCATCGGGGTTTCCGTGGTCACCTCGGGACCGTACCGCCACCGGTGGCCGTGGGCACGGATCTCGGCATCGGCGCGCGGCACCGCGGTGCGGAGCCGGTGCGCCGATCGGACGGGTCGGCATCCGGGTCCCGCCCGGCCCGGATGCCGATCCCGCGGCGTCGGGCCGCCCCCGCCCGGCTCAGGCGGGGGCGATGGCGAGTCGGGGCCCGGCGGGCGGCGCGCCGGCCAGGCTGAGCAGGGTCTCTCCGCTGGCGTCGTCGACCACGGCGACCCGTACCGCGTCGGGCTCCCGGTCGGCCAGTGGTACGGCGAACACCGCGGTCACCGGGCGGCCCTGGTAGCGCGCGGCATGCCCGACGAAGCGCCAGTCGCCATCGTCCCAGTGCTCCCGTACGTCGGAGCGGAGCAGCGGCGCGACCCGCCGGTAGGCATCGCTGAGCTGGAGCTGCTGCACGGTGGCGAGCAGCGGTACGCCGGACCCGCCGCGCAGCGGGTGGGTCAGCCGGGCGCGCAGCCGGCGCAGCGGCAACAGCCAGGCGGCGTCCAGCTCGGGCGAGAGCGCCACCACCGCGGCCAGTTCGGCGACCAGCACCACGGCCCCGGCCAGCGGTCGCGCGGACAGCGCGCCCGGCCATCCGGCGGGGGACATGGCGGCGAGTCCGCCCGCCGCCACCAGCAGCGCGGCCCGGCCCAGGCTGCGGCCGGAGACCGGGGCCGAACGGGCGCTCAGGCAGCCGCACGAGGAGGTGGGCGCGGCCCGGCGGGCATACGCCAGATAGCCCAGGAAGCCGACGGCCAGCACGGTCGCGGCGACCGCCTCCAGCCGCAGTACGGGTGGCAACAGGAGCAGCGCGCCGAGGGCCAGCTCGACGCCGCCGAGCACTCGGTACGCGGGCAGCGCCCGCCGCTGGCCGAGCAGCCGGACGAGTGCCGACCGGTTGGCGGTCGCGGCGGCGTGCCGGCTGAACAGCTTGACGCGCGAGGACCAGATCAGCACCGCGCCGACGACCAGCGGTTGCAGTGCCGCGATCAGCTCGATCATGGGTTCTCCCATCGGAAGGTCCGGCCGGCGGTGCCCGGGCGGTAGGCGGCCGCCCGGGCGTCGCCGATCAGGCGGCGGCGTAGACGGTGGCGATGCTGATCTCGTTGGTGTCCGGATGCCAGGCGCCGAGCACCTGGACGTGCCGGCCGACCCGCAGCAGCGACATGTCGCTGACCGCCGGGGTGCCGTTGTAGACCGCGGCGGATCGTCCCGGCACGACGTGCGCGACGATCCGGCGGCCCTGGTGGTCGAGGTGCAGCATGTTGCGGCCGACCGACGCGATGTGCGCGTGCAGGTTGACGATGTTGACCCAGATGGAGTCCGCGGCGAGTGTCCCGTCGGGCAGGCGGAGGCCGCGGGCGTAGAGTCCGTCCCCGATCGCCACCTGGTCGAAGGTGGTCGGATTCAGCTTCCAGATGCTGGTGCCGTCGGTGACCCGGATCGAGTGCAGGACCATGTCCGAGCCGGTGACCAGCAGCATGTGGCCGGAGATCTTGCTGATCCGGCCCTCGGCGAAGTTCGGGTCCGGGGCACCGGGTTCGACGGTGACGGGCTCGGCGGCGAAGGCCGCCTCGGGGGCGAGCGAGCCGAGCCCGGTGGCGCCGACCACGCCACCGAGCGCGGCGGTGGCGAGCAGCCGTCGGCGGTTCAGGGTCTGTTTCATCCTGGCGTCCTCCCGTTCAGACGACGTCGACCGAGCAGGGCCGCAGCCCGGTGGAGAGACTGGCGATGGCGCTGTACGCCGCGGGCGTGAGGTCGATGATGCGGTTGGTGCCGCAGGACGCGCCGCAGCACGTGCGCTCGCCGCACCACAGATCGGTCTGCGGGCCGCAGTCGGCGATCGTGGTGCCGATCCGCTTGCCGCTGCACGGGTTGGTGGTGTAGTGCGTGAAGCCGCAGGTGCGGCGGCTCATGCTGATGCCGCAGCTGTCCGGACGGGTGATGGCGAAGCATGCGTCCGAGGCGTTGGGCCAGGCGTGCTGGTAGTTGCCCGACTTGCAGGTGCCGCAGGCGCCTCCGCCCGCGGTGCCGCAGGGACCCCAGGCGCTGCCGCAGCAGAACCAGGACATCTCGCCTTGCAGAGCTGCCACGGGAACCTCCTCCCATAGTCACTCATCTATAGCGATGAGCATCGATATAGACGGTGATTGTTGTGTTGGAAATCACCAAAGTCAACGCTGTGGGGGAAGATTTCCTACCGACGGGAATTGGCGCGCCGTCTTCGTCTCCCCGCCGGTCACCCCGCGCGGGCGACACCGCGCCGACAGCGGGCGGCGCCCGGAGCGCGGGCGGCAGCCGCGGCAGGCGTACTCGTCTCGGCGCTGCCCCGGGGCGGCAGGCGTGCCGACCGGGCGGCGGCGGAGACGGCAGCAGCCGGCCGGGCTACCTGCCCAACCGGTCATGGGTCGTCGAACGCCCGCCCGTGGCGACCGTCCACGGCCACCGCCGTGCCCCCGGGCGTCAGTCGGTGAAGTCCGCCTCGACCAGTCGGACCTGCCGGTGCGCGGCCAGCTGCTCGGCCTGCTCGGTGATGGCGGCCCGGAGGCGGGTGGACGCCGCCGACCACAGCGCCACCTGCACCGTCAGCTTCCCGCCGGACTGACGTGGCCGCCAGGTGCCGGCGAGCTCACCGGCGGCGACCACCGCGCCGGGCCGGCCGAGCACCGGCCAGAGGGCCTTGGCCCGGGCCGGGTCGTCGACCAGCAGCGGGCGGTCCTTGGCCTGCAGGAACAGGTCGAACGGGCCGAGCAGCCGGACCGCCTGCGGGCGCGGCGCGTCGAACCGGTCGGCGTCGGCGGAGAGCACCCACCGGGTTTCGCCGGCGACCGACACCTCGGCTACGTCGGCCGGCCAGCGGGCCTTGACGTCCTTGACCGGCGCGTCGAGGTAGTCGGCGACGTGCTTGGGCGTGGCCGGGCCGAGCAGCCGCAGGTAGGCGCGGATCAGGTCGAACCGCTCCGGCACGTGATCCGCCGGCCGGAAACCGGCGATCGGTTGCAGCACCGGCGGCGACGTGCCGGCCCGCAGCTCCAGCCCGGCGCGCACCGCCGCGAGCCGGAACGGCATCTCGTAGAGGTGGATGCCGTCGCACGGCCGGCAGAATCGCAGGTAGGGCTCGGGCATCAGGGCGGCCACCCGGGCGGACACCTCGCCCTTGACCAGTGGCTCCGTCACCACCGACCGCATGGCGGTGGCGACCGCGTCCAGCGCGGCCAGGTTGCCGATGCCGGCCGCCTTCAACGGCTTGGCCGCGTCGTAGATGCGCTTGCCGGCGTCCGCGTCGGAGAACGGCGTCACGGCGGCGGCGACCTGCGGCAGATCCTCACGGCGATAGAGGTGGGGAGCGCCGCGCACGGTCCACATCGTGGCCAGGTCGGCCTCGGCGAGCACCGGGCCGGCGAGCCCTCGGTTGCGCAGCGCCCACCGCCCGCCGTCCGGCCCGGTGTCCTGCACGCCGATGTCGAGCACGGCCGTGTCGCCCAACGTGCCGTCCGTGCGGTCCAACTGCTGGACCCGCATCCGGAAGCCGAGCACCTGCACGCGATCGACCGAACCCGCCACGGGCCCCAGGGTACGGCCAGCCACCGACAGGCCCGGACCCCCCGTCCGGATCGGACGTCAGCACATCGGGCGACGCGCCGGGGTGGGCCTTGACAGCGTCACCGATCACGACAACGCTGCTCTATAGTCCTACTGCCGTAGGACAATAGAGAGGAACGTCCTGGGTGATCGAGTTTGTGCTGGACAGCCGGTCGAAGGTGAACACCTACATGCAGCTCGTGCAGCAGGTGAAACAGGCGCTCCGGGTCGGACTGTTGGCGCCGGGCGACCAGCTGCCGAAGGTTCGTGACGTCGCGCAGTCGTTGGCGATCAACCCGAACACGGTGCTCAAGGCGTACCGCGAATTGGAGATCGAGGGTCTGGTCGGCGGCCGGCCCGGGGTCGGCACGTTCGTCGAGCGGACCCTGGCGGGCGCGTCCCTGCCCAACCAGGCCGAGCTGCGCGAAGACCTGCTGGCCTGGCTGCACCGGGCACGCGCCGCGGGGCTCACCCCCGAGGACGTCGTCGCCCTGGTGGAGACCACCATGCGGGCCGCGCTCGCCGACCAGTCACCGCAGAAGGAGCCCGCGTGAGCGGAGGAGAGGACAGAGGATGGACGTGGTCCTGGAGGCCGACCAGTTAGGCAAGCGTTACGGCAACACCTGGGCGCTGCGGGACTGCTCGCTGCACCTGCCGGCCGGGCGGGTCGCCGCCCTGGTCGGGCCGAACGGCGCGGGCAAGAGCACCCTGCTGCACCTGGCCGTGGGCCTGCTCCGGCCGGACGCCGGGGCCGTGCGGGTGTTCGGCCAGTCGCCCTACGACAACACCGGCGCCCTGGCCGACATCGGCTTCGTCGCCCAGGACACCCCGTTGTACCGGGACTTCAGCGCCGCCGAACTGGTCGCCGTCGGCGCGAAGCTGAACCGGCGGTGGGACTCGGCCCTGGCCCGCAACCGGCTGGCCCAGCTCGGTATCCCGCCGAACCGGCCGGTCGGCAAACTGTCCGGCGGGCAGCGGGCCCAGGTTGCGCTGGCGCTGGCGCTGGCCAAACGGCCCCGGCTGCTGCTGCTCGACGAGCCGGTCGCCAGTCTTGACCCGCTGGCCCGGCGGGAGTTCCTCCAGTCACTGATGGGCAGCGTGGCCGAGGCCGGCACCACCGTCCTGCTCTCGTCGCACCTGCTGGCGGACCTGGAGCGGGTCTGCGACCACCTGATCGTTTTGCAGTCCGCCCGGGTGCGACTCGCCGGCCCGGTCGACGACATCGTGGCCGAGCACCGGCAGCTGGTGGGCCCCCGGCACGACGGCGGCCCGCTCGGCGGGGTCGCGGCCGTGGTCCGGGCCAGCCACACCGACCGGCAGTCCACACTGCTGGTCCGCGTCAACGGCACGATCAACGATCCCGCCTGGACCGAGCGTGAGGTCGGCCTGGAGGACGTCATCCTGGCCTACCTGGCCGACGGCGACACGGCGGCGAGTCACACCGAGTGGGGGGTGCCGGCATGATCTGGCTGACCTGGCGGCAACACCGCAAACAGGCACTGTTCACCGTCGTCGCGTTCGCGGCGCTCGCCGCGCTGATGATCCCGATCGGCCTGTCCATGCGGCACACGTTCGCCGACCTCGGCCTGCCCGACTGCGTGCGCCAGCTGGCCGGCACCGACCCCACGCCGGAGTCCGTGTCCAGCTGTGAAGGGGCGTTCCGCCAGTTCACGAACCGGTACGGCAGCCTGAACCTGCTGGCCGTTCTGCTGCTCGTCCTGCCGATTCTGGTCGGCCTGTTCTGGGGCGCCCCGCTGGTGGCCCGGGAGGTGGAACATGGCACGCACCGCTTCGTCTGGACCCAGGGCGTCGGCCGTACCCGCTGGGCGCTGGTGAAGTTCGGGCTCGTCGGCGCGGCCGTGGTCGCCCTCGCGGTCTGCTACGGGCTGGGCATGTCCTGGTTCGTCAGCCCGCTGACCGAGGCCGCACACGAGGGCCGGATGGGCTTCATGATTTTCGACCTGCAGGGCGTCGCCCCGATCGGCTACACCCTCTTCGCTGTGGCGCTCGGCATCTTCGCCGGCACCGTCTGGCGTCGGATGCTGCCCGCCATGGCCGTCACCCTCGTCGGCTTCGTCGGCGTACGGGCAGCGGTGGCGATCCTGGCCAGGCCGCACTACCAACCCGCCCGTACCCTCACCTTCCCGATAGTGGGGGCGGACCGACCGATGTCCCGTGGCGACTGGGTCCTCTCCAGTGGGGTTCGCAACGCCGACGGGACAATGGTGGCGGCCGACACCCAGATCGCCTGCCCGCCGGGTGGCCAGGGGCCGGACGGCCATGCCTGCGGTGCCGAGCTGGGCCTCGGGCCCGGTGCCTACAACTGGCAGCTCTACCAACCGGGGAGCCGGTTCTGGCTCTTCCAGGGCATCGAGACCGGCATCTTCGTCGTGCTCGCTCTGCTCCTGGTCTATTTCGCCATCCGCCGGATCCGCCGCATCGCGTAGCCGCGCCAGGCGATGATCGCCGGTCCCTTCCGGGTCCGGCGATCACGCGTACCGGGCGTCGGGCTGTCGGCGCTGCCCCGCTGACCGCCCACGGTCAGGCCGGATCGAAGCGGGCGGCGAACGCCCCGCGCACCGGCCCGTCCGCCCGGTCCAGCACCGCGAAGGTGACCTGGTCGAACCAACCGGCGGAGTCGGCGAGGGCGAGCGCGAACGCCTCCGCCACCGTCGCCGGGTCGTTGCGGAACACCCCGCACCCCCACGCGCCGAGCACCAGCCGCCGGTGGCCGTACGCGGCGGCGACGGCGAGCACCCGCCGTGCCCGGGTACGCAGCACCGGCCCGACCTGGTCGGCGTCGGCGGGCTGGTTACGCAGCACCGCGCCACGGTTGGGTGCGGCGGTGGTCAGCAGCGACACCTCGTGGAGGTCGTCGAGCAGCCGCCCCTTGTCGTCGCGGAACACCGGCACCCGGGGCGAGTGGATCACCCGGTCGCTGTAGAGCAGGTCCCGCTGGTCGCGGTGGAAGTCGTAGAACCCGGGGACGGAACTCAGGCAGGGGAAGAGCGCGGAGGCTCGGGCGACGCTCTCCTCCTGCGCCTGCGCGCCGGTGCGGAATCCGCCGCCCGGGTTCTTCGCCGAGGCGAAGACCAGCGCGGCGACGTCCCCGCCGGCGGCCAGACGCCGGGCGGCCAACAGGGTGCTCTCCCCGGTCACCTCGATGGCCGGGCCGTCGCCGCCGACCGGCGGGGTGGGCAGCGGCTCGTCGGGCAGGTGCAGGCGGGTGCCGGCGACGGCGGCGCGCACCGGACCGGCGAGCGCCACCGTCTCACCCCGGCCGTTGACGTACCGGCCGGCGTCGAGGATGTCCAGGGTCTCGCGGGCGATGGCCCGCAGGCGGGTACTCATGATTGGACGATTGTGTGGCAGCGTCCGGTGCCGCGACGACCGGTTATCGGGCCGGCCGGTGCCGGACGCCGACCCGGGCCGCGACGGCTCGACCCCCGGCCGGCCACGATCCGGATCGGATTGCCGTCCAGGCGTTCAGATCAGCTGCGGAGCACCCGACCTCGGCGGTCAGTCCGGCAGCCGGGGCATCTCCAGGCCCGGATCGCGCCCGAGCAGCACCGCCCGGGTCAGCGCGGTTGATCCGAACCGGTCCCGGACCGCGTCCACCGCCGCGTCCAGCTCTACGCCCGGGTCGCGGCTGAACGGCAGCGTCAACTGCACGTGCCCGTCGTCGAGGTTGCCGACGGACACCCCGAGCAGCGTCACGCCCCGGGTCTCGATCTCCGGCAGCGCCGCGCGCAGCAGCGCCCGCGCCGCCTCGCACAGCGGCAAGGTCTGAGCGGTCGCCTTGTCGAGGGTGCGTGAGCGGGTCGCCCGGGTGTAGTCGGCGAAACGCAGCCGCAGGGTCACCGTGCGCCCGGCGCGTCGCGCCGAACGCATCCGCCCGGTCACCCGGTCGACCAGCCCGGCCAGGACGGCGTCCAGCTCGGCGGGGGAGTGCGGCGCGCGGCTCAGCGCGTGCTGGGCCCCCATCGAGGACCGCCGCCGCCCGACCTGCACCACGCGCGGGTCGCGGTTGTGGGCGAGGGCGTGCAGGTGGCGGCCGGCGCCCGCGCCGAGCAGCGACACCAGCGTCGGCTCGTCGAGCCGGGCCACCTGCCCCACCGTACGGATGCCCCGGTCGCGCAGCCGCTCCGCGGTCACCGGCCCGACGCCCCACAACCGCTCCACCGGCAGCGGGTGCAGGAACGCCAGCTCCCGATCGGGCGCGACGACCAACAGCCCGTCCGGCTTGGCCACCCCGCTGGCCACCTTGGCCAGGAACTTCGTCCGGGCCACCCCCACCGTGATCGGCAGGCCGACCTGCTCGCGTACCTCCCGGCGCAGCCGCGCCCCGATCTCGGCGGGCGGGCCGACCAGCCGGCGCAGCCCACCCACGTCCAGGAACGCCTCGTCGATGGAGAGCCCCTCGACCAGCGGCGTGGTCCGCCGGAAGATCTCGAACACCGCCCGGCTCGCCGCCGTGTACGCGGCCATCCGCGGCGGCACCACGATCGCCTCCGGGCAGAGTCGCCGGGCCTGCCGCCCGCCCATCGCGCTGCGCACCCCGCGCGCCTTCGCCTCGTAACTGGCCGCCAGGACCACCCCGCCGCCGACGATCACGGGGCGGCCCCGCAACCGGGGATCGTCGCGCTGCTCGACCGACGCGTAGAACGCGTCCAGGTCGGCGTGCAGGATGGTGGCCTCGCTCGACACGCACCCATGTTCGCACGCCTGTTCGAAGAGGTGTGATGGGTGGCCGGTTCAGGCGCCGCGGGCCCGGGCCCGACCGGCGGACCGGCGCAACGAACTCGGAGCGTTCACGCCCGCCCCGTCGCTCACGCCGACGCCGAGCCGCTCGACCAGCTCACCGCCGAGCCAGCCGGTCACCCCGGCGAGCGCGATACCGACGAAGCTGCAGATCAGGGCCCCGGCGCTCGGGTCCCAGTTGGTGGCGGCCAGCCGCTGGAACCAGCTCGCCGCGAACAACGCCAGCACCACCACGTTGCCGAGGCCGTGCGCGGCGCCGATCCGTTTCGCGCGGGTACCGGCGGGGATGCCCCGCCAGTCGATGAAACCGAACAGCCCGGCGAGGAGACCGCCGAGGATTCCGATGCCCATCGTCTGCGCGGCGGAGATCTGGAAACTCGTCCGGTCCGTGGCCAGGTAGAGGATGTCGAAGATCACCGCGGTGGCGAGCAGCCCCAGCGGGAACACGATCAGAATGGGATGGATCCCGTGGCCCATCGCCTTGGCGCGACTCTCCATGCCGGTCCCTTTCGTCTCGGCCCCAGTTCCGGGCCGCATTCCCCACCGGAGTCCGGCTACACCCGTCGCCCGTCACCGGCGGCGAGTGGAGATCGCCTGACGGGGGGCGCGGCGGACCACCGCCAGCCGGTCGCCGCGCGCGGTGATCGACGTCCGCCCGCCCCGCCTGCGCCGCACGGTCAGGTCGACCGTGGCGCGCCCGACCCGTACGCCCTCCAACCGCAGGTCCGGCAGCCACTCCGGTAGATGCGGATCCACGAAGATCGTTCGCACCGACGCGGCCGGCCGCAGCGCCAGCATCGCCTGGACCAGGGCGACGATCGCGCTGGCCGACCAGGCCTGCGGGGAACAGGAGTTCGGGTAGACGCCGGGGTGCGGGTGGGCCGGGTCGCGGGGGAGTCCGCTGAGCACCTCGGGCAGTCGATGCTCCTCGAACAGCGCCGCCGCGGCGAACATCCCCTCGGCCAGCCGGTGCAGGTGCGGCCAGCAGCCGTACCGGGCCAGGCCGAGACCGATCGTGCCCGCCTCCACCGGCCAGACACTGCCCCGGTGGTAGCTGAACGGGTTGTAGGCGGGGTGGTCGGCCGACAGCGTCCGCACCCCCCAGCCGCTGAACATGTCGGGGGCGAACAGCCGGTCGGCCACCTGCGCGGCGACCTGGGCCGGCACGATGCCGGTGGCCAGCAGGTGCCCGTCGTTGGAGTTGGTGGAGCGCACCGGCCGCTTGTCCGGCCCGAGCGCCATCGCGTAGCAGCCCCGCTCGGGCAGCCAGTACGCCTGATGGAAGCGGCGGCGCAGCGCCCGGGCCCGGGCCAGCAGCGTGGCGCCCCGGGCCGGATGACCGGTCACCGTGAAGACCGCCGCGGCGTGCCGCAGGGCCGCGTACCAGTAGGCCTGCAACTCGCTGGTCGCGATCGGGTTGGCCACCACCTGCCCGTACTCGTCGACGATCGCGGTGTCCGAGTCCTTCCAGCCCTGGTTCTTCAACCCCGCCGCGGAGCGGCGGTGGTAGTCCAGGAAGCCGTCACCGTCGGGGTCGCCGTACCGCTCGATCCAGCCCAGCGCCCGCCGGGCCGTCGGCAACAGCTCCCGTACGGTGTCCAGGTCACCGGTCCAGGCGAAGAACTGCCCGAGGAAGACCAGGAAGTCCGGCGCGGTCGACCAGTCGCCGTAGTAGCTGGTGAACGGGTCCAGTCCGAGCGCGGAGACCGGGCCCTGGCGGGCCTCGTGCAGCGGCTTGCCCGGTTCCTCGTCGTGCCAGTCGTCCAGCCGTCGGCCCAGGTGACCGGCGATGAGCCGCAGGCTGTCGGCCAGCATGGTCGGACCCGCCAGCAGCGCCTGCCACGACGCCGTCATCGTGTCCCGGCCGAAGATCTCCTGATAGATGGGCAACCCCGCCATCGGTGCCGCCGGTCCGGCCGGTTCGCCGAGCGGCAGCACCGCCAGGTCGTGCGTCGCACACCGCCACGCCGCCGTCACGTCGAAGTTGCTGCTGCTCAGATCGGCCAGCTCGCCGATCAGCCGGGCCCGGGCCCGGGCGGCGGAGTCGTCCGGCTCGGTGAACGTCGCCGGGGGAGCGGCCAGCCGCTCCCCGTCGAAGACCGGCTCGACCAGCAGCTCGACCCGGGTGCTGCCGCGCGCCGGCACCGCCACGTCGACGCGGAACGCGCCGTCGTCGTACACCACCGGGGTGTCGGCCCGGACTCCGACCGCGACCGCCCGGTCGAGGCCGTCGCACAGGTAGGTCAGGCGCAGTTCCCCCGCCGCCGGATCCCACCGGGTGGCGACCTCGCCGAACTGCAACCGTCGGCCCGTCTCCGCCTCGCTGGTGTCGGCGAAGTCCGCCGCGACCCGGATCTGCAGCGCGAACTCCAGTGGCCGGGCGGCGTAGCTGACCACGGTGAACCGGGTCCGCAGTCCCGCTCCGACGAACCGCTCGGTCGTCAGGTACGCCGCTCGCGACGGCAGCTCCTCCCCGTTGCCCAGCTCCGCGTACGAGAGCTGGGCGTGCCCCCGCACGTTCCCGGTGGCGAACGGGACCGGCTCCCGGCCGTCGACGGCGATCCGTTCCCGGCTGAGCACCCGGGTGTTGCGGGCGAAGAAGCCCTGGGGATCGGTGCCGGTGATCCGGCCGCGTACGTCGGTGACCAGGGTGCTCCACCCGCTCGCCACGTAGAGCAGGTCGGGTCGGACGCGCAGGCTGTGGACCCTGGTCATCGGGCAGCAGATACCCCTTTACCGTCCCGGTACGCGCACCCAGGCGGCGGTGCGGGCTCAGGGCGCGGTGCGGGCCCGGTCGCGGACGAGCAGTTCCAGGGCCAGCGCGATGGCCACCGCCTCGACCGCCAGCAGGGTGAGCAGGATGAGCAGCTGGGTCGCCCCGGCCTCCAGCGGCCCGGCCCCGCCCAACAGCACACCGACGAACGCGCCCGGCAGGGTGACCAGGCCGACCGTGCGGGTCTGGTCCAGTGCGGGAATGAGGGCCTGCCCGGCGGCCGGCCGGCAGATCTCCAGCGCCGCGTCGCGGGGGAGCAGCCCCAGGGCCAACCCGGCCTCGTACTCGCCGTGTCGGGTGCGCAGCTCGTCCAGGGTCCGCCGGCCGGCGAGGCTGGTCGCGGTCATCGCCCCGCCGATCAGGATGCCCGCCGTCGGCAGCACCACCAGCGGCGTGGCCGGCAGCGCCCGGCTGGCCAGCAGCACCACCAGGCTCGGCAGCACCCCGGCCGCGATCGCGAGGGGAGCGACCCGGCGCGGGCAGGACGGCCCGATCCGGCGGCGTGCGGTGACGCCGGCGACCACGTACATGAGCAGGATGAAGACGCCCGTGCTCCACCAGGCACGCAGCACGGCGACGATGACCAGCGACACCACGCCGAGCTGGACGGTGGCCCGGACGGCCGCGGTCAGCACGGCCCGGCCCCGGCCGATCCCGCTCAGCCGCAGCACGGCGGCGGCCGCCACGGTCAGCCCGACCAGGGCGACGACCAGGGTCGGCCCGATCGGCACCGTTCCGGCGCTCATCGGCCCGCCCGACGCTCACGGACGGTGCCGTCGGCCGGGCCGACGGCATACATCCGGAGCTGCTCGCCGGCCATCGGACGATCGTATGCGGGCGGCCGGATCTCCCGACGGACGGTCCGTCGCGTCCCCTGCCGGAGACCGTGGCGTTCCTCGACCGAGTGACCGCGCCCGCCTATCTCGCCGGCCACGGTCTCCTGATCGCCGCGGCCACGTCGGTACGACGTGCCGAGCAGCCTCCATGACAGACCCAACCTTTTAGGCGAGCGACCGGATCTGGGGGCTGACGCGGCGTCGGGCGTACGGATCACCTGCTGGCTGCTGGAGCATCCGCAGCCCGTGCATCGTGTCCGCGAATGGACTGACCGTCGCCACCCGGGTTCGTGCCAGGTCCGCCGCCGTGAAGTGGAGCCGGACGGTGAAGGGCACGAAGGCCACCTGCCTCCGCGTCGTCGACCACGCCCGACCCGAGACCGATCTGTGACGCGTGCCGTGAGGGCCGGCGCCTACCAGGCGATCCCTCGTCTGAATCTCCTGGTGCCCTCCCGTCGCGCTCAGGCGGCCGTGCTTCGGCGCGGGTGGGCGTTCGCCCCGGTCAGGACGGCTGGCTGATGTTCACCAGCCAGCCGATGCCGAACCGGTCCACGCACATGCCGAACTCGTCGCCCCACATCTGCTTCTCCAGCGGGACGGACACGGTGCCGCCGTCGGAGAGCTTGTCCCAGTAGCCCCGCAGCACGTCCGCGTCGTCGCCGCTCAGGCTCACCGCGATGTTGTTGCCGGCTGTGGGCGGCGCCATCTCCGGCGGTGTGTCGGAGGCCATCAGGGTGAAGCCGCGATCCGTCTCGAGCTGCGAGTGCATGACCAGGTCGGCGAGCGCCGGGTCCGGGTTGCCGAACTCGCCGAAGGTGCTCAACGTCAGGGTGCCGCCGAACACCTGCTGGTAGTGCTCCATCGCCGCGCGGGCGGTGTCCTGGAAGCTGAGGTACGGGTTGAGTCTGATCATTTCGCCTCCTCGATGGTGATTTGGGCATCGTCGCAGAGTGACGGGCCGGTACCAAAGAGGCGCGGCGAGGGGATAACCGACGGACGGGTGCGGTGGAGGTGGCGCCGTTGACACCTCCACCGCCCTCCCCCGGTGCGTCGGTCAGTTCTTCTGGAACGACTGACGCACCACGCCCCCCACCAGGGCGCACCAGGTGGTGGTGCTGACCTTGCCGGTCGGCTCCAGACCGTGCAGGTGCTGCAGGTCCTTGAGGGCCTTCTTCGTGGGGTGGTCGTACGTGCCGGTGACCGTGACGTCGGCGTAACCCTTGGAGTTGAGCATGAACTGCACCGCGCTGACCGGGATGCCGACCGCGTCCTTCTCCAGTTCGGGCGCAAGCGTCTCCCAGGTCGGCGCGGTGAGGGTGGCGTCGATGTCGACCGGGATGCCGTTGCGGGCCTGCCAGTCCTGTACGGCGGCGACGGTGGCGGCGTCGAAGACGCCGTTGACCGGGACGGGGTAGCCGCGGAACGCGAGCAGGTACTGCGCGACCCGGACGACGGGGCCGCCGACGAACCGCCAGATGTCGGGCCAGCGGCGGGCCGGCACGTCGGACAGGTGGGTGCCGAGCTCGGCGAAGACCCGGCGGCGCAGGGCGGGGAACTCCCGGTAGAACATCGCTCCGGGGCAGAGCGTGGCCCGGAAGTCCCAGTGGCCGAAGATGTCGTGCGCCTGGAGCCCGTACCGCTGGCAGATGGTGGTGCAGAGCTTGACCAGGGAGTCGAGCAGCTCCTGTGGCGGGGTGTCGGTGACGTAGGTGCCCTCGTTCTCGATGCCGATGGCCCGGCCGTTCTCGCCGGGGCAGTGCGCCGAGATCATCTGCCGGTCGCCGGCCTGGAGCCGCTCCAGGCTGCCGCGCCGGCCTTCCAGGACGTGGCCACCCCGGCTGACCGTGAAGTGCTGACCGGTGTCCGACCAGCCGTTGCCGTCCATGTGCAGGTCCTGGCAGTCGCGGGCGAGCTGCTTGGCGTGCTCCTCCGAGTAGTCGGTGCTGTTCGGAAACGCCATGTGGTGCACGATGATCTTGTTGGTGGCGATCGCGCTGATCGACAGCGGGTCCGCCGGCGGCCGGGCGCCCCACTCGTCGCAGCTGATGATCCAGTCGAGGTCCGCGCCGGAGGCGGCCCGCGCCGCGGCGGGGAACGCGAGTTCGCTCCCGACGACCGCGACCGCGGCGGCGCCGAGGCCGGCCCGTAGCAGGGTACGGCGGTCCAGCTCAGGGTGGTCGAACATGTCATCTCCTCTGTGGCCTGCCGGGGCGGCCCGGGACAGCACGCGGCAACGGGCGGCGGCCCGTCCGGGGTATGAAAAGGAACTCCAAGAGCCCCGCGTGCTGTGGAGGATATTGCCAGGATCGACCGGAGCGCTAGAGGTGGAATCGGATCAGTAAGCCACCGCGACCACCTCACCCACCGGCGCGTCGGCGCACCGCAGCAGGAAGTCGGCCAGGTCGGCCCGGGACAGGCGGAGTCCACCGCGGACGTTGTGGCCCACCGCCGTGCGGTACGTGCCGGTGCGCGGCCCGTCGGTCAGTCGCGGTGGGCGGACCACTGTCGCGTCGAGCCCGCTGTGGCGGACCACCTCCTCGGCGCGTCGCATGTCGGCGAACGACTCCCGCAACAGGGCGCCCAGCACCGGCTTGAGCACGAAGCGGGTCAGCGGCCCGTCCCCGTCGGTGGTGTGGCCGGCGGCGGTCACCACGACCAGTCGGCGTACGCCCGCGTCCCGCATCGCCGTCACGATGCTCCGGGTGCCACGGCTGCGGAGGGTGGTCTCACCGCGTACCGGCCCGGGGCCGAGCAGCGACACCACCGCGTCGCAGCCGCGGATCGCGGCGGTGAACGTGGCGGGGTCCATGATGTCCGCCCGGGCCACGGTGACATCGGCGGCGGTCACCCGCGCGGGATCCCGGACCACGGCGACCACCTGGTGACCCGCCGCGGCGGCCTGTGCGGTGAGCAGCCGGCCGGTGCCGCCGCTGGCGCCGAACACCGCGAGCCTCACGACCGGTCCCCGAGGCGAGCGGTGACGAGGACCAGCAGGAGGACGAACGCGACCAGAGCGGTGCCGGTGCGTACGTCGTTGAAGATCTCCCAGCGGCGCAGGATCGCCGCGTGGTCCGGCGGCGCGGTGGTGACCGCCCACACCTTGATCTTCGCGTTGATCGGTACGTTGCCGAACCGGGTCACCAGGAACGAGGTGGCGACCAGGACGCCGGCGGTCGCGGCCAGACGGCGGGCCACCCCGCGACAGAGCACCGCGAGGACGGCGATGCTCACCAGCGCCAGGCCCATCGTGGTCTGCATCACCAGGCCGTTCATCTTCATGAGGGCGGTGTGGAAGGTGAGCCGGACGTCGAGCGGCACCGCCTTGAACCCCTGCACGAGGTTGACCGCCCCGTAACCGAACGCGCCGGCCAGCAGCCCGGTGCTGAGCAGGGCGATCGCCTCGACGATCCGCCGTCGCCGGCCGTCCGGCTCGTGCCGGCCGTGGTCGGGCCCGGCTCCGGTGGTGTCGGCGGTGTCGGCCGGGCGGGTCACCGGTCCTGCTCCGGGCCGGGCGTGCGGGTGATCTGGTCGATCCGGCGGAGCCGGCCGTCCGGCGCCAGCTGGCCGAACATGTGGATCTCCGTGGCGACCGTGCGACCGCGGGTCACCGCGGTCAACGTGAAGCGGGCCGCCACCCGGTTGTCGCAGGTCAGCGTGTCGTGAATGTCGAGCGAGCAGCTGGTCACCGTGCGGCGGACCGGCCGGGCGTGCGCCACCAGCCGCTCGCGGTCGAGGTGCAGCCCGTCGGAGTACCAGGCGATGTCGGGGGTGTGGTAGCGGTCGAGGATCACGTCCGGCGCCTCGTCGCCGAAGGCCATCTCCTGCACGTACGACCGCAGATAGCCGGCCAGGTCGCGGCCCGGGGTGGGTCCTGTCTGGGCGCTCACGGCGCTCCTTTCGTCATTTAGCTCTGACTTTGGTGTCAAGGTTAAGTGTCTCGGGTAGCCTTGACAACCGTGTCTGAGAGCAGCCCTCCGGAGCGCCGGCGACGCGTCCGGGCGGAGGCCCGGCGGAACGTCGCGGCGATCCTCGACGCCGCGATCCAGGTGCTCGGGCAGCGACCCCAGGCCACGATGGACGACATCGCGGCCGCCGCCGGCCTCTCCCGGCAGACCGTCTACGCGCACTTCCCATCCCGGGACGCGCTCGTCACCGCCGTCTTCCGGCGGATGACCGACGAGGTCCTCGCCGGCCTGGACGCGGCGCGGCTGGACGAGGGGCCGGCGCCCGCGGCCCTGCGGCGCCTGCTGGAGGTGAGCTGGCGGACCTTCGACCGGTACCCGCCGCTGCCGGCACCCACCGGAGCCGCGGACGTCGAACTGCACCAGCCGGTCCACGACCGGCTCACCCGCCTCATCCTGCGCGGACAGCGGGCCGGTGAGTTCGATCGGGACGCCGCCCCCGGCTGGCTGGTCGCCGCGACCATCGCGCTCGGCCACGCCGCCTGGGCGGAGGTCGTCGCCGGTCGGATGCCCGCCGACCAGGCGGTCGCCGCCGTGCAGGCCAGCGTCCTGCGGGTGTACGGAGCGGAGCCCGCCGACTGACGACCGAAGCCGAAGCCGAAGCCCGTGCCGGCCGGTGGCACTGCCCGTGCGGGAATGGACGGCGGCGAAACGGGTAGGCGCGGCGCCGGGAGGCGGATGCCTCCGGGATCGAGGGGGCCCATGGCAGTCGCCGCCGTAGTCGCGCTGGTCATCGTCGTCGCGATCGTGCTGCTCGGGCTGTCGTTGAGCGTCCGGTTGGTGCAGCAGTACCAGCGTGGCGTGGTGTTCCGCTTCGGCCGGGTGCTGGAGCAGATCCGGCAGCCCGGCCTCCACCTGATCATCCCGGTCGCCGACCGGATGGTGCGGGTCAGCATGCAGACCACGGTGATCGGGGTACCCGCGCAGGGCGTCATCACCCGCGACAACGTCACGCTCACCGTCGACGCGGTCGTCTACTACCGGGTGGTTGACCCGGTGAAGGCCCTGGTCAACGTGCGGGACTATCCGGCCGCGGTGCTCCAGGTGGCGCAGACCGCGCTGCGGTCGGTGATCGGCAAGGCCGACCTGGACACCCTGCTCCGCGACCGGGACCGGATCAACGCCGAGTTGAAGGCGGTCATCGACGCGCCCACCGAGAAGCCGTGGGGGCTGCTCATCGAGCGGGTCGAGGTCAAGGACGTGTCGCTGCCCGAGGAGATGAAGCGGTCGATGTCCCGCCAGGCCGAGGCGGAGCGGGAACGGCGGGCGCGGGTGATCGCCGCCGACGGTGAGTTCCAGGCGTCCCGGCGGCTCGCCGACGCCTCCCGGGCGATGGCGAACACGCCGGGGGCGTACCAGTTGCGGCTGCTGCAGACGGTGGTGGACGTGGCGGCGGAGAAGAACAGCACCCTGGTCATGCCGTTTCCGGTGGAGCTGCTGCAGTTCTTCCAGGAGTACGGGCGGCGGACCCGGGAACAGGCGGCACCCGGTGGGCCGGGGGCGGCCGAGCCGGCCCCGGCGCTCGGCCCGACCACCGAGCACGTGGCCGCTGCCGCCGAGGGGGACGGGCACCGACCGCGGCAGTGACGGGGCCGCGTATATGCCGATAGGATGTATATCCTCATCGGCATGACCGACACTCCGTTGCGGGAACCCACCTTCCTGGTCCTCACCGCGTTGGCCGAGACGCCCCAGCACGGGTACGCCGTCATCGAGGACGTGCTACGCATCTCCGATGGCCGGGTCCGGCTGCGCGCCGGCACCCTCTACGCCGTCCTCGACCGGCTGCGTGCCGACGGACTCATCGAGGTCGACCGAGAGGAGGTGGTGCAGTCCCGGCTGCGCCGCTACTACCGGCTCACCGCGCTGGGCGCGGCCCGCCTCGCCGACGAGGTCACCCGCCTGCGCCGCAACGCCGACGCTGCCAACCGGCGGCTGCGCCGCGCCGGCCTGCTCGCCGAGGGGGGAGTGGCATGAGTGCCGACCTGCTGGCGCGCCGCTACCGCCGGCTGCTCGCCGTCTACCCGCCGGAACACCGCCGGGCGTACGAGGAGGAGATGCTCGCGGTGCTCCTCGCCGGCGCGCGACCGGGGCAGACCCGGCCGAGCGCCGGGGACGCGGTCAACCTGATCGGCGCCGGACTGCGGTCCCGGCTGCGGGTGGGCGCCCGGGGGTTCACCGAGCCGGCCTGGATCGATGCCGCCGCGGTGACCGGCGTGCTGGTGGCGCTGCTCCTGTTCGCCACCGCCGGGTGGAGCCTGGTCGACCAGGTGGCGCCGGATCCGCTGGGGAAGCCGCCGCTGCCACCCGCCACTCCGGACCAAATCGACTGGCTGCGGTTGGGCGGCTGGGCGGCTGTGTTCGGGGCTGCGCTGGCGGGGCTGCGGCGGGTGGCCGCCGGGCTCGCCTGGGCCGGTGTGGCGGCCTGGGTGGTCCTGGCCGGGGCGACCGTCGCCGACCAACCGGCGTACGTGATCGACACCCTGCCGCAGTTCGCGCTCGCCGTGGTGGCAGCCGGCTCGCTCACCCTGCCAGCGCCGCCCCGGCGGGCCCTACGGATGCTCGGCGGGCGAAGGCTGGGGGCGTTCGGGCTGGCCGTGGTGCTGGCGGTCGGGGTGCTGGCGGCCAACCGGGTGAGCTATCCGAAGCTCGACCCGGACGGCCCGTGGTACTCCTTCCACGGCCTGAACGCCCCCAGCCCGGTGATGATCCTGGGCTTCCTGGCCGTCCTCGGCGTGGCGGCGGTGGCCGTCCTGTTCGGGCTGGCGGCCCTCGCCCCGGTGATCCGTTGGCGGCTCGTGGTCCTGCTGGCGCCGGTCGCCGCGTTGGTCCTGCTCATCGACATCTCGCTGGCCGGCGAGGCGGTGGACACGTTGCACCTGTACGCCCGCCCACTGGTGGCCGTCAGGTTGGCGGCGCTGGTGTTGGTGCCGGCGGTGACCTTCCTCGCCGGGGTGGTGCTGCTCCGCCGTCGCGAGGAGGCGCGGCGCATGGCGGCCCGGGGTCGGCCCGCCGCGTGAGCCGTCGCCGGTGGTCCCGTGCCGTGGCCGGGGCCACCGGCGTCCGCGGAGGGGACGCCACGCTCCTGTCACCGGCGCGGCGCCCGCGGGTCCACAGGTCCACTGTGACCGATGCTGATTGACTAATCCCTATGTGTGGATGCGATCATCGGGCTAGCCGGCTGCGCCTCGCCAGCCAGCGCCGCGACCCCAGAGGAGCCCGCATGCGTCCACGTTCCCTCCGTCTTGCCGTGCTCGCCCTCGGCGTGGCGGCAACCACCCTGATCGCCTCGGCGGCGACACCCGCCCAGGCCGGTCCGGCCCACGCGCCGAGCGGCGCCGACGCCACCCCGTCCGGCGTCGGCCCCGTCTTCTCGGCCACCGACCGGATCGCCCGCGAGGTGGCCGGCGCGCTCGCCGACCCCGCCACCCGCGACCGTGTCGTGTCGGCCGTCACCGCCGGGCCGGTGGACCTCCTGACGGCCGGACTCAACGCGCGGGTCGACCGCGCCGCGCGGTCGGTGAACCAGGCGGTGCTGGCGGCGAAGGGGTTGCCGGAGAGCACCGGCTCGGTGCTGCGACTGCGGCTCGGGCACGAGGGCATGGCAGCCGCGCTGGCCCGGTCCGAGCGTCCGCTCGTGGCGGCGGCGTCGAGCGACGACACGATGACCGATGTGGTCGCCCACGACCCCGCCGGCGGACGCGTCCTCCTCGACCCGGTCCGGGTGCCCACCCGCCCGGTGCTGGTGGTCGAGGTTGACGTGCGGAAGTCGATGGAGCGGGGCCTGGCGCAGGTCCGGCAGGAGTTGGCCGCCCGGGGCCTGACGCCGGTCAGGCACGACGCCGCGGCCTCGGCGGGCGGCAGGTCCACGGTGACGGCGCAGGCCGGCTACTGGGCCACCAAGGTCAACGCTGTCCGGTTGAACGACGACAAGGAGCCGTGGATCAAGGGCGCGGCCGAGATCTTCAACGTCGTCGGCGGCTTCGGGCTCGACGGCAAGCCCACGGTCAACATCGTGGAGATGCCGTACCTCGACAACGACGGCACGATCTACTACCCCAACCAGCTGCTGGTCCACTTCAACAACTACAAGTACAACCTGGCCGACGTGGTGATGTGGGAGGACGACGGCGACACCAACTACCGCGACCTGGCCAAGGCGCTGCTCACCGTCCTGCTGACCGTCGTCGACTACGGCACCTACACGCCGCTGGTCAACGCGATCATCGACGCGATGCCGGCCAGCTGGTGGACCGACGACCCGGACTACGTCGACTCCTGGTACACCCTGAGCACCAACAGCTCGGGTCGCCTCAACGGTGCCGCCGCCAACGGCTGGATGGACGTCGCCCCGTACTGGGTGCAGCAGTTCTGAGCATCTGCCGCCTCCCTCGTGCTCGGCCACGGGGGAGGCGGCGCCCTTCGCCGGGGGCGCCGTGAGGGGCGGGTGGCCGATAACATCGACCCATGACCTGGCGATGTTGATCCTTTCCTAGGGGCCGCCGCCGCGGATACCGCACGTCCGGTGTCCGTTGCGTCCCCGTGGGAAGGCTTCATGATCGTCACCCCTGGGCGCGTGCCCGCGACCGGCCGGCTGGCCGCCACGCTCTACGGCTGCTGCTCACCCTGGCCCCGCTGCTGCCGGCCGTGGCCTTCGCCCTCTGGACGCTCGTCCCGTCGTACCCGGTGTTCGCCGTCGGGTTCGTGCTCTGGGGCGCGGGCGGGGCGCTGCGTTCCGGCACCCTGGAGGCGCTGGTCTTCAGCGAGCTCGACCGGGTCGGAGCCGCCGACCGGTACGCCCGTCTGCTGGGTCGGGCGCGCACGGCGGAGGTGTTCGCCGCGGCGGGGTCCGGTGCGCTGGCCGGGCCGGTCTTCGCCGCCGGCGGCTATCGGGCGGTCGGCGCGGCCAGCGTCCTCGCGGCGCTGCTCGCCGCCGCCGTCGCGACCCGGTTCCCCGAACATCGGACGGCCGCGCCCGTGGTGGCCACCGCGCCGGCCGAGGGCGAGCCAACCGACGCGGGCCGGAGCGACGACGCCGGGTGGCTGGCCAGCCTGCGCGCCGGCCTGGCCGAGGCCCGCGCCGACCGCACGGTACGGGCGGCCCTGCTGCTCGTCCCGGCGGTGACCGCGGTCTGGGGCGGCCTCGACGAGTACAGCGGCCTGCTGGCCCGGGACACCGGTGTCGCCGAGGCGACGGTGCCGCTGCTGCTCCTGCTGCTCTGGGCCGGGATGACCGTGGGCGGGCTGCTCGCCCCGGCGGGGGAGCGGCTGACCGACCGCGGGTACGCGGGACTGCTGGTGCTCGCCGCGTCGGCGCTGGCGGCGGGCGCGCTGGCCGGCCGTCCGGCGGGTTTCGTGCTGCTCGCGGTGGCGTTCGCCGCGTTCCAACTCGCCACCGTGCTCGCCGACGTGCGGTTGCAGGCCCGGATCGCCGGACCGGCCCGGGCGACCGTGACGTCGGTGGCCGGGATGGCCACCGACCTGACCATCGTCGTGTGCTACGCCGGCTACGGCGTCGTCGCCGGCGTGACCGGCAATCGCGTCGCCTTCGCGCTGGCCGCGCTGCCCTACCTGGCGGTGGCGGCCTGGCTGGTCACCTCCCGGGCCGGCGGGCGCGGACGATGCCGGGGTGGCGCCGAGCCTCACCTGCTGTGCTGACAACTCGGTGGTTATCGGACACTTCGGGGCTCTCCTGGCTACGGTGTGGGCGAGGGCCTGGCGAAGCGGCCGGACCGGCCGTGGCGCGGTGGCCCGGCCGGGACAGGCCGATCGCGGGAGGCGATACCGGTGACGATGGAAGCAGAGCGCACCCTCGGCGACGAGGAGGTCACCCGGCTGGGTGAGCTCGCCGCCCAGCTGCGGGTGGACGCGATCCGTTGCAGCACCATGGCCGGGTCCGGGCATCCGACCTCGAGCCTGTCCGCCGCCGACCTGATGGCGGTGCTGATCGCCCGGCACCTGCGGTACGACTGGGTGAACCCGCCGACCCGGGCCAACGACCATCTGATCTTCTCCAAGGGGCACGCCTCGCCGCTGCTGTACGCGATCCTGCGGGCGGTCGGTGCGATCAGCGAGCAGGAGCTGATGGAGACCTACCGCCAGCTCGGGTCGCGCCTGCAGGGGCACCCCACGCCCGCCCTGCCCTGGGTCGACGTCGCCACCGGCTCGCTCGGTCAGGGACTGCCCGTCGGTGTCGGGATCGCGCTGGCCGGACGGTATCTCGACCACCTGCCGTTCCATGTGTGGGCGTTGTGCGGCGACAGCGAGATGGCCGAGGGTTCCATCTGGGAGGCCCTGGACAAGGCCGGCCACTACGGGCTACGCAACCTCACCGCGATCGTCGACGTGAACCGGTTGGGACAGCGCGGACCGACCGAGCTGGAGTGGGACCTGGACACCTACCGGCGGCGGGTCGAGGCGTTCGGCTGCCGCCCGATCGTCGTCGACGGCCACGACCTGGTGGCGATCGACGAGGCGTTCGGCCAGGCCCGGGAGGCGACCGGGCCGACCGTGGTGCTCGCCCGCACGGTCAAGGGAAAGGGGGTGCCCGAGGTCGAGAACAAGCCGGGATGGCACGGCAAGCCGCTGAAACCCGACGTGGCCGAGCAGGCCGTGCGGGCCCTCGGCGGCGTCCGGCAGATCCGCGTCACCGGGCCCCGCCCCGAGCCGGTTCCGGCCGCCGGGAAGCCCTCCGCCCCGCAGCCGCCCGAGTTGCCGGAATACGAGAAGGGCGCGCTGGTCGCGACGCGGAACGCGTACGGGGACGCGCTGCGGGCGCTGGGCTCGCGACCGGACGTGGTCGCCCTGGACGGCGAGGTCAGCGACTCCACCCGGGCCGACAAGTTCGGTGAGGCGTACCCCGATCGGTTCTTCGAGATGTTCATCTCCGAACAGCAACTGGTCGCCGCCGCGGTCGGGCTCCAGGTGCGCGGCTACCGGCCCTTCGCCGCGACCTTCGCGGCGTTCCTCTCCCGCGCCTACGACTTCATCCGGATGGCCGCCATCTCCCGGGCCGACATCGCCCTGTCCGGCTCGCACGCCGGGGTGGAGATCGGGGCGGATGGTCCCTCGCAGATGGGGCTGGAGGACCTGGCCGCCCTGCGGGCCGTGCAGGGCTCGACGGTTCTCTATCCCAGCGACGCCGTGTCCTGCGCCGCCCTGGTCGCCCAGATGGTCGACCGGAAGGGCATCGCCTACCTGCGCACCACCCGCGGCAAGTACCCGGTGCTCTACGACAACGGCGACGACTTCCCGATCGGCGGCAGCAAGCTGCTCCGCGCCGGCAAGGACGACGACGTCGCGCTGATCGGCGCCGGGGTGACGGTGCACAACTGTCTCGCCGCCGCCGACGAGCTGGCCCGCGAGGGGATCACCGCCCGGGTCATCGACCTCTACTCCGTCAAACCGCTGGACCGGCAGCGGTTGCTCGACGCCGTACGGGACACGGGCGGCCGGTTGGTGGTGGTCGAGGACCACTACCCGGAGGGCGGACTGGGATCGGCCGTACTCGAATCCCTGGCCGACCTCGCCGAGCCGGTGCGGGTCAACCACCTGGCGGTACGGGGGCTGCCCACCTCCGGCACCTCGACCCAGCTGATGGATCAGGCGGGGATCGGCGTACACGCCATCGTCACCGCGGCCCGCGCCCTGTGCTGACCGCCGCCCGGCATGAACGTCAGTGAGAGCGACCTCGACGCCGAGGTGGATCGACCGGCCGGACTCGGCGCACACAGGATCGGGCACCTGGGTCGCCGAGCGCCCCGGACAGCAAGGTTCTCGCTCCCTGCGAACCTGATGGCGTAAACGAATCACGCCCACGGCCGGAGCCGGCCTGATTCGTTTACGCCATCAGGTTCATAGGGCCCGACAAACACAACGTGCTCCCGACGGCGGTGACGGTGGCTCGCCGCCTGGGCCTCGTCCTGCCTCGACGAGAGCCAGGAGACACACCTTAGGATCGTCGGGTGTCCCAGCCGGCGTACCCGATTCGCACCGCCCGCCTGACCCTGCGCCCGATCACCCTGGACGACCTCGACGACGTGTACGCGTACCAGGGCCGCGCCGACGTGGTCCGCTGGCTGCGCGAGGCCGGGCCGCGTACCCGGGAGGAGTCGCGGGCGTCGGTGGTGGCCATGACGGGCGAGGACGCGCTGCGCGCGGAGGGCGACTGCCTGACGTTGGCCGTGGTCACCGACGCCGGGGTGATCGGGACGGTGGAGTTGGTCTGGCGCAGCGTGGCTGATCGCACGGCCGAGCTCGGGTACATTTTCCACCCCGACCACGGTGGACGCGGGCTGGCCACGGAGGCCGCCGCCGCGCTCGTCGACTGGGGGTTCAACGAGTTCGGGCTGCACCGGATCTACGCGCGATGCCACGGCCGGAACACGGCGTCCGCCCGGCTGATGGCCCGGCTCGGCATGCGCCAGGAGGCGCACCATCTCCAGAGCTACCGCTACCGGGGCGAGTGGGCCGACCAGTTCGTCTTCGCCATCCTGGCCGACGAGTGGAGGTCCCGTGCGGTCACGACAGTGACCGGCGGAAGGGGCCCCAGGACACGAAGCGAGTGAACAGGTCCGTCGGGTCGCGACGGTTTCAGGCGTCGGCCGCGGGTGGCCACACCACGGCCCTCGCTCCGGGTGGGACGTGACACCGGTTCTAGCGTCCCATCCAGGGACGAACGGGCGTCTAGGGTGGATTGATGACCGGGTTGAGCTTCGACCGACACTGCGCCGAGATCGTCGCCCAGAGCGACCTGCTCCGATCCCATCTCGACCCGGCCGACCTCACCGTCGCCGTACCGTCGTGTCCCGGCTGGAACCTCGGCCAGTTGGCGCGGCACCTCGGTGGCGGCCAGCGCTGGGCCGCGGAGGTGGTGCGGACCCGGGCGACCGTCCCGCCCGACGACACCCACGTCCGTGACCTGTCCGCGTTCGCGCGGGAGGAGCCGGCGGTGGTCGGCCCCTGGCTGGTCGAGTCCGCCGCCGAGCTGGCCGGCGCGCTCACCGCGGCCGGCCCCGAGGTCACGACGTGGACTCCGCTGCCGGTCCCGTCCGCGACGGCGTTCTGGGCCCGCCGGTTCGCCCACGAGACGCTGATGCACCGCGCCGACGCCGCTCTCGCGCTGGGCGTGGACTTCGCCGTCGATCCGGCGGTGGCCGTCGACGCGCTGGACGAGTGGATGGAACTGGGCTCGCTGCCGATGATGTTCGACATCTATCCGGAGCGGCGTACGCTGCTCGGCCCCGGCCGTACCGTGCACCTGCACGCCACCGATCTGCCGGCTGAGGCGGGCGCGGAGTGGGTGATCGACCTCACCGGCGACACGCTGGCCTGGCGGCGCGCGCACGAGAAGGCCGCCGTGGCCGTACGCGGGCCGGTGACCGAGTTGCTGCTGCTGGCCTATCGTCGGCGGCCGGTCGGTGCGGCGGCCGTCGAGATCATCGGCGACGCCGCGCTGCTCGATCTCTGGCTGGACCGGGTGCAGTTCGGCTGACGGTCGCCCCGGCGCCGTCACGGCGGCGGCCTTGCCGCCGCCGGCCGCTCAGCGGACGGGCTCGGTGGCCTGCTCCCAGATCGACTTCATCTCGTCGAACGCCTGTTCCATGAGCTGCACCATCGCCTCCCGGGCGCGCTCGCCGTCCTGCCGCTGGATCGCCTGGGCCACCTCGGCGTGCAGGTGCAGCGCCTGCTCGTGCGGGTGGTGCGGCATGAGGTGGTGCTTGTGCCGGCCGGTGAGCACCTCCGCGACCAGGTCCTGCAACCGGACGAACATCTCGTTGCCGGAGGCGAGCAGCACCCGCCGGTGGAACTCGATGTCGAGGCGCAGGAACCGCTCCTCGTCGCCGGCCTGGCCGGCGGCCCACATCTTCGCCGCGAGCCCGACGAGATCGCTCGCCTCGTCGTGACCGGCCCGGCTGGCGGCCAGCAGCGCGGCGTGCGGCTCGATGGCGGTGCGCAGCTCGGTGATCGACCGGAGCTGGGCGATCCGGCTGGCCGAGGCGAGACGCCAGCGGATCACCTGCGGGTCGAAGACGTTCCAGTCGTGCGCCGGCCGGATCGTCACCCCGACCCGGCGGCGGGTCTCGATGAACCCGATCGACGCCAGGACCCGCAGCACCTCGCGGACCACCGAGCGGGAGACCTCGTACCGGTCGACCAGTTCGTCGATGTTGAGGACCGCCCCGGGGGCGAACTCGCCGCCGCAGATGGCGGTGCCGAGGTGTTCGAGCACGCGGGCGTGCAGCCCGGCTTCGACGGGGGCGTGCTGGGCGACGACGTCCCCGGAGGAGTACGGTTCCACGCCAAGGATCATATCAGTTCGATCAACCCCTTGAATAAGTCAGCTTTTTCGGCCTAGCATCCCGTCGTAAAGCAGACGTTACAACGTTGTGGCGCTCTTCCCCCTGGGCGGCGACCACGTGTAAAGGAGAGATGACGTGCGACGTCGATCGATAATCGGTACGTCTCTGGCCGTGGTTGCCGCCATGGGCCTGTCCGCCTGCGGTGGCGGGAGCGACAGCGGCAGCGGTTCGAAGACCCTGCGCGTGACGCTGGTGAACCACGTCTGGACCGAGAACATCAAGAAGGCCCTGCCGGAGTTCGAGAAGCAGACGGGCCTCAAGGTCGAGGTCACCCAGCTCGGCGAGGACCAGCTCTCCGACCAGTACAACGTCAAGCTGAACGCCGGGTCCAGCGACCTCGACGTGATGATGTACCGGCCGCTGCAGGAGGGGAAGCTGTTCGCCAAGAACAAGTACCTCACCGACCTGACCGAGCGGGCCAAGTCCGACAGCGCCTTCGACTTCAGTGACTTCCAGGCCGGCCCGGTGCAGGCCACCACGTACAACGACAAGATCGTCGGCGTGCCGATCATCACCGAGTCGGAGGTCCTCTACTACCGCAAGGACCTGCTGGAGAAGTCCGGGTTCACCGCTCCGCCGAAGACCCTCGACGAGCTCAAGACGCAGGCGGCGAAGATCGCGGCCGACAACCCCGGCGTCGCCGGCTTCGTGGCCCGTACCGGCAAGGCGGCCGCCGTCACCCAGTTCTCCAGCTTCCTCTACAGCTTCGGCGGCGACTTCGTCGACGAGAGCGGGAAGGCCTCGGTCAACACCGAGCAGGCCAAGCAGGCGTACGCCTACTACGGCGGGCTGCTGCGTGAGCAGGGCCCGAAGAACATCAGCACGGACATGAGCTGGTCCGAGGCGATGGCGATCTTCACCCAGGGCAAGGCCGCCTTCTACACCGAGGCCAACTCGCTCTACAAGAACGCCACCGACCCGACCAAGTCGAAGGTCTCCGACACCGTCGGCTTCGCGGCCTTCCCGGCCGGCCCGGCCGGCTCGAAGTCGTACAACATCCCGTCCTGGGCGCTCGGCGTCAACGACGGGTCGAAGAACAAGGACAACGCCTGGAAGTTCATCCAGTGGGCGGCCGGCAAGGAGCAGGCCCTGGAGCAGCAGAAGGCCGGCGTCCCCGGCGCCCGCGCCTCGGTCTGGGCCAACCCGGAGGGCATCGCGACCTACCCGAAGGACCTCGCCGAGGCCACCACGGCCAGCACCGCCAACGGCGTCGGCCACGACCGTCCGCTGGTGGTGAAGGTCGCCCAGGCGCGCGAGATCGTCGGCCAGCCGATCGTTGACGCGATCACCGGCAAGGACGCGGCCGCCTCGGCGGACGCGGCGAACACGGCGTTCCAGAAGTTCCTCGACGACGAGTCGAAGTAACCCGCGCGCGGGGTGGCGGGGCCGACCGGCTCCGCCACCCCGCCGTTCGGACCCCTGGCCCTGAGCACCGGAGACCTCATGTCAGCCCCTACCGCACCCGTCACCAGATCGCCCGACGTGCGCCCGACATCCGCGGCGGAGTCGGCCTGGTCGCGCTGGGCCAACGCGCACCGCAAGTGGCTCTTCGCGGCACCCGCCATGGCGTTCGTCGCCGTGCTGATCATCTTCCCGGTGGCGTGGACCGGATACCTCAGCCTGACCGACGCCGAGGGTTCGGTACGCGCCGAGAGCAGCTTCATCGGCTTCCAGAACTACCTCGACGTGCTCAGCGACACCGACCGGTTCTGGCCGGCGGTGTGGCGCACCGTCTTCTTCACCGGCATCGTGCTCCTCGTCGAGGTCGTGCTCGGCATGGCGATCGCCCTGTTGCTGTGGCGGCCGTTCCGCGGTGAGCGGTGGGTCCGGGTCGCCATCCTGCTGCCGCTGGTGGCCACCCCGGTCGCGGTCGGCATGATGTGGCGGCTGATCTTCGACCCCAACATCGGCATGGCCAACCAGATGCTCAGCTGGGTCGGTATCGGCGCGCAGCCCTGGCTCGCCGGCCAGAACTCGGCTCTGCCGACGACGATGTTCATCGACATCTGGCAGTGGACGCCGATGGTCGTGCTGATCCTGCTCGCCGGTCTGACCTCGCTCTCCGACGAGCCCCAGGAGGCGGCCCTCATCGACGGTGCCAGCACCTGGCAGCGGTTCCGGCACGTCACCCTGCCGCTGCTGATGCCCACCGTGATCGTCGCGATCCTGCTGCGCGGCATCGACGCGCTGAAGACCTTCGACATCCTCTATGCCACCAAGGGCCGCGGCGGCGGGTCGTTCCACGAGGTGGAAACGCTCAACGTCTACGCGTACGGCCTGAGCTTCGACTACAACGAGTACGGCATCTCATCGACGGTCCTCATCATCTTCTTCCTGATCATCATCGGGGTGATGTGGGCCCTGACCTACCGCAAGAAGGGGTTGGAGCGATGAACCCGAGCCGGCCGTTCAAGGTCTTCAAGGCGCTGGCGCTGGCCGTCGTGGTGATCTCGTTGATCGCCCCGCTGCTCTGGATGATCGCCGCCTCGTTCAAGACCAACGTCGACATCTACGACACCGAGAAGGCGTTCGCCTTCACGCCCACGCTGGACAACTACCACAACGTGCTCCAGCAGGCGAACTACGTCCAGTTCATCGGCAACAGCCTCTGGGTGGCGTTCGCCGCCACGCTGCTCTCCCTCATCCTCGGGGTGCCGGCCGCGTACTCGATGAGCCGGTTCAACATGAAGAAGTCCGCGCTCGTCGTGCTCATGGCCCGGGTCATCCCCGGTGTCTCGCTCCTGGTGCCCTGGTACTACGTCTTCTCGAACCTGCAGATGGTCGGCGGCTTCACGGTGCTGATCCTCAGCCACATGTTCGTGTCGCTGCCGCTGATCGTCTACATCATGATGGGCTTCTTCGACAGCCTTCCCGAGGACCTGGAGGAGGCGGCGCTGGTCGACGGGCTGACCCACATCGGCGCGTTCCGCCGGATCACCCTGCCGCTCTCCGTGCCGGGCATCGCCACGGCCGGGATCCTGTCCTTCATCTTCTCCTGGAACAACTTCATGTTCGCCCTGGTGCTCTCCGGCGCGGACACCAAGACCCTGCCGGTGGCGATCTTCGACTTCGTCGGCTACGCCAGCATCGACTGGGGCGGCCTGATGGCCGCGGCCACCGTGGTCACCCTGCCGATCATGGTGATCGCCCTGTTCGTGCAGAAGTACATCGTCTCCGGCCTCACCGCCGGCGCCACGAAGGGCTGAGCGGCATGACCACCATCGAGCGCATCGAGACCTTCCTCGTCGCCCCCCGCTGGCTCTTCGTCCGCGTCGAGACCACCGACGGGATCGTCGGCTGGGGGGAGGCGACCTGCGAGGGCCGGTCCGAGACCGTCCGCACCGCCGTCGAGCAGCTCAGCGAACTGCTGATCGGCCGGGACGCGCTGCGGATCGAGGACCACTGGCAGGTCATGACCAAGGGCTCCTTCTATCGCGGCGGGCCGATCCTGGCCAGCGCGGTGGCCGGCCTCGACCAGGCACTGTGGGACATCGCCGGCAAGCACTACGGGGCCCCGGTGCACCAGCTGCTCGGCGGCCCGGTCCGGGACCGGATCCGGGTGTACGGCTGGGTCGGCGGCGACGAGCCCAGCGAGGTACGCGACCAGATCAGCGCCGCCGTCGAGTCGGGCCTCACCGCGGTGAAGATGAACGCCTCCGGCCCGATGAGCCCGATGGCCTCGGTGGCCGAGCTCGACGGCGTGGTCCAGCGGGTCGCCGCGGCCCGCGAGGTGCTCGGCGACCACCGGGACGTCGCGGTCGACTTCCACGGCCGGTTCAGCCTCGCCACCGCCCGCCGGGTCGCCCCGCTGCTCGAGCCCTACCGGCCGTTCTTCCTGGAGGAGCCGGTCGTCCCGGAGAACTCGCACCTCATCGGCGAGCTGGTCCGCGCCACCACCACACCGGTGTCCACCGGGGAGCGGCTCTACAACCGGCAGGAGTTCCTGCCGGTGCTCCAGGCCGGCATCGCGGTCGCCCAGCCGGACCTCTCGCACGCCGGTGGCATCACCGAGGTCCGCAAGATCGCCGCGCTGGCCGAGGTGTACGACGTGCAGCTCGCCCCGCACTGCCCGCTCGGCCCGATCGCCCTGGCGGCCTGTCTCCAGGTCGGCTTCGCCACGCCGAACTACCTGATCCAGGAGCAGAGCATCGGCATCCACTACAACCTCGGCGCCGAGGTGCTCGACTACTGCCTCGACAAGGAGCCGCTGACCTTCGTCGACGGCTACGTCGAGCGGCTCACGGCACCCGGCCTCGGCATCGAGATCGACGAAACCGCGGTGCGGGTGGCGGACAAGCGCGGGCACGCCTGGCGCAGCCCCACCTGGCGGCACCGCGACGGCTCCTATGCGGAATGGTGATCGCATGACTGTCAATCTCGTCTCCGAACTCGCCGACACCCGGATCCTCGCGGTCATCCGCGGCACCGACACCGCCGGCGCGATCGCCGCCGGCACCACGCTGCTGGAAGAGGGCGTACGCATCGTCGAGGTGGCCCTGACCACGCCGAACGCGGCCTCGGCCATCGAGGCGCTGCGCGCGGTCGCGCCCGCCGGTTCCCTCGTCGGCGCCGGGACGGTGCTCACCGCCGCCGACGTCGCGGACGTGGCCGCCGCGGGCGCGCAGTTCGTGGTCACGCCGGCCGTGGTCGAGTCGATCCCCGCGGCGGCCCGGCGCGGCCTGCCCGTCGCCGCCGGAGCGTTCACCCCGACCGAGGCGTACACCGCGATGCGGATGGGAGCGTCGGCGATCAAGCTGTTCCCGGTGTCGGTGGGCGGTCCGGCGTACCTGAAGGCGGTGCGCGACCCGTTCCCGGACATCCCGTTCGTCGCGGTCGGCGGGGTGGGTCTGGCCGACCTGCCCGGATACTTCGCCGCCGGGGCGATCGCCGTCGGCGTGGGCGGGCCGCTGGTCGGTGACGCCGCCTCCGGCGGCGACCTCGACGCCCTGCGCGAGCGGGCCCGCGCCTACCTCGCCGCCGTCGCATGACCGCCGCCGACCTCGACGCCGTACGCGAGCCGGGCCCGCGCCTACCCGGCCCCCGCACCGGGGCCGGCGTCGACCTGCTCACCTTCGGCGAGTCCCTGGTGTCGTTGCGCTCGGCCGGGCCGATCGCCGCCGGCGGCCCGCTGCACCCGCACCTGGCCGGGGCGGAGTGCAACGTGGCCATCGGCGTGTCCCGGCTCGGCCACCGCGCGGCCTTCGCCGGCCGGGTCAGCGACGACGAGCTGGGCGGATTCCTGCTGCGGCAGCTGCGCGCCGAGTGCGTGGACGTCACCCACGTGATCCGCGACCCGGAGCGCTCGGCCGGGCTGATGTTCCTGGAGCGGCGCACCGCCGACCTGACCCGGGTCATCTACCAGCGGGCCGGCTCGGCCGGGTCCGCGCTGCGCGTCGACGACCTGCGTCCCGCCCTGGCGGCCGGGGCGCGGGTGCTGCACCTGACCGGGATCACCCCGGCGCTGTCCGACAGCGCCCGGGAGGCCACGACGTGGGCGGCGCGGGCCGCCGCCCGGGCCGGTGCGCTGGTCTGCCTCGACGTCAACCACCGGGCGAAGCTGTGGAGCCGGGACGCCGCCCGGGCCGTGCTCACCCCGCTCGCCGGCCACGTCTCGGTCGTCGTGGCCTCCGCCGACGAGCTGGATCTCGTCGGCACGCCGGGCGCCGACGAGCCGACCGTGGTGGCCGAACTGCTCGACCGGGGCGTGTCGACCGTGCTGGTGAAGCTCGGCGGCGACGGCGCCCGCGCGTACACCCGGGACGGCCGGCTGGAGGCGGCGGCGCTGCCCGTGACGGCGGTCGACACCGTCGGCGCGGGGGACGCCTTCACCGCCGGCTACCTCTCCGGCCACCTGGACGGACTCGACCTGGCCGGGCGGCTGCGCCGCGCGGTCACCCTCGGCGCGTTCGCCGTCGCCGGGCATGGCGACTGGGAGGCCCTGCCGCGCCGCGACGAGCTGTCCCTCCTGGACTCCCGGCAGCCCGGCGACACCATTCGCTGACCCCACCCTTCGAGAAAGGCAATCCGCGTGAAGATCGTCGCAGCGGACGTCATCGTCTCCAGCCCCGACCGCAACTTCGTCACCCTCAAGATCACCACAGACGAGGGGCTGACCGGGCTGGGGGACGGCACCCTCAACGGGCGGGAGCTGTCCGTCGCGTCCTACCTGGCCGACCACGTCGTCCCGCTGCTGATCGGGCGGGACCCGCACCGCATCGAGGACACCTGGCAGTTCCTCTACCGGTCGGCGTACTGGCGGCGCGGCCCGGTCACCATGGCCGCCATCGCGGCGGTGGACGTGGCCCTCTGGGACATCAAGGCCAAGGCCGCCGGGATGCCGCTCTACCAGCTCCTCGGCGGCGCCTCCCGGACCGGGATCATGGCGTACGGGCATGCCTCCGGGCGGGACCTGCCCGAGCTGTTCGACTCGATCCGGCACCACCTGGAGCTGGGCTTCCGGTCCATCCGGGTGCAGACCTCGGTGCCCGGCATCAACGCCGTCTACGGGGTGGCCGCCCAGCCCAGCGCCGACGGCAAGCGCTACGACTACGAGCCCGCCCAGCGCACCCCGCTGCCCGCCGAGGAGGACTGGGACACCCGCGCCTACCTGCGCCACCTGCCCGGCGTCTTCGAGGCGGTCCGCAACGAGTTCGGCCCCGAACTGCCGTTGCTGCACGACGGGCACCACCGGATGACCCCCATCCAGGCCGCCAAGCTCGGCAAGGCGCTCGAACCGTACGACCTGTTCTGGCTGGAGGACTGCACCCCGGCGGAGAACCAGGAGGCGTTGCGGCTGGTCCGCCAGCACACCACCACGCCGCTGGCCATCGGCGAGGTGTTCAACACCGTCTGGGACTACCAGACGCTGATCCGGGAACAGCTCATCGACTACGTCCGGTCCGCGGTGACCCACACCGGCGGCATCACCGCCATGCGCAAGCTGCTCGACTTCGCCGCCCAGTACCAGATCAAGTCCGGCATCCACGGCCCCACCGACATCTCGCCGGTCGGCATGGCCGCCGCGCTGCACCTGGACCTGGCCATCCACAACTTCGGCATCCAGGAGTACATGCAGCACGGCCCGCTCACCAACGAGGTGTTCCGCCAGTCGTTCACCTTCACCGACGGCTACCTGCACCCCGGGGAGCAGCCCGGCCTCGGCGTCGAACTCGACGAGGAGGCCGCCGCCAAGTTCCCGTACCAGCCGGCGTACCTGCCCTACAACCGGCTCAAGGACGGCACCGTCCATGACTGGTGAGCCCCGGCACATCGTGGTGATGGGCGTGTCCGGAGCGGGCAAGACGACGGTGGCCCGGGGGATCAGCGAACTGACCGGCCTGCGGTTCGCCGAGGCCGACGAGTTCCACTCGGCGGCCAACGTGGCGCGGATGCGCGCCGGCATCCCGCTGGACGACGCGGCGCGCTGGCCCTGGCTGCGCGCCCTGGCCGGCTGGATGGCCGAGCGGCACGCCGAGGGGGTCTCCACCGTGCTGGCCTGCTCGGCGCTGAAGCGCGCCTACCGGGACGTGCTGCGGCAGGGGCCGCCGGGCGTGGAGTTCCTGCACCTGGACGGGGCGGCGGAGCTGATGCGGGAACGGTTGGACCGGCGGGTCGGGCACTACATGCCGGCGAGCCTGTTCGACTCGCAGCGGGCGACCCTGGAGCACCTCGACCCGGACGAGTCCGGGGTGGTGCTGGAGGTGGCGGCGACGCCGGACGAACTCGTCCGGGCGGCGATCGACCGGCTCGGCCTGCCGCTGCGCGCACCGGCCCCCGGCCGCTGATCAGGGTCCTACCGGGTCCGGCCTCGGCGTTTGTGTCGGGGCCGGACCTCGGCGTTTCCGGGCCATGCCCGGACAGGCCCGCGGTGCCGTCAGGGTCGGTCGGGTACGGCGTCGAGGTAGGTCCAGTGGCCGTCCTCCCGGACGAACCGGCTGTGCTCCTCCAGCGTTCCGGGGCGGCCCGCCTCCCGGTAGTGGGCGCGGAACCGGACCGTGCCGGCGGTGTCGAAGAGCCCGCCCCGGTCGCTGCCGAGGACTTCCAGCCGCAGCCACCGCAGCCCCGGATCCAACCGCAGCGTCGCCGGTCGGGTCGAGGAGTGCCAGCTACGCAGCAGATGGTCGACGTCGCCGACGGCGAAGGCGCTGAACCGCGAGCGCATCAGCGCCTCGGCGGTCGCCGCCGTCGACACGCCCCGGTGGATCGGGCCACAGCAGTCCGGGTACGGCCGGCCCGTCCCGCACGGGCAGGCCCCGCTCGCCCCTTCGGCCGCGCCCCGGCCTGCGCCACGTCTCGCCACGGGGCCATCCTGCCGCAGCGGCGGCCGGCCGGGTCCGCCGGGTACGGGCTTGCGCGGCCGCGCTGCAATGGCCTCGTGGACGGGGATGTGAGGCGACGGCTCGCCGAGGCGGCCGAACGGGTACGCGAACACGAGACCGTCGGCGGGCAGGTCGAGCTGCTGCGCCGCAGCGTCGAGGAGGCGGAACGGCAACTCGACGGGCTGCGCCACGCGTACGAGCGGGAGCAGCAGGACGTCGAACGCCTCGAAGGCCGCTCGCTCACCCGCGTCGTCGCCTCCCTGCGTGGCACCCGCGACGACGACCTGACCCGGGAACGCGCCGAGGCCGAGTTGGCCGCCCGGCGCGAGGCGGACGCGCGGGCACGCCTCGCCGGGCTGCGTCGCGACCACCGGGCCGCCCAGGCACGCCACGCCGAGCTGGCCGGCGCGCCCGCGGCGTACGCGGCCCTGCTCGACGAGCGGGAACGGCTGCTGCGCGCCGGCCGGGACCGCCGGGCGGATCGCCTCGCCGCGCTGGCCGCCGAACAGGATTGGCTCACCGCCCGGGCCCGACGGGTCGAGGAGGCGGCCCGCGCCGCGGCGGCTGCCCGGACCGCCCTGGCGGCGGTACGCGACCGCCTGGCCAGGGCGGACGGCTGGTCCACCTACGACACCTTCTTCGGCGGCGGACTCGTGGGCAGCGTGATGAAGCACGACCGGATGGACGACGCCGCGGCGGCGGCCCGGGTCGCGGACCGGTGGCTGGCGGTGCTGCGTACCGAGCTGGCCGGGCTGCCCGGCGGGTGGGTCGCGCCGGAACTGGAGGTGGGCGAGTTGACCCGTTTCACCGACATCTTCCTCGACAACATCTTCACCGACCTCGCCGTACGCGGCCGGATCCGCCGGGCGCGGGAGGCGGTCGACCGGGCCGGCACGGCGGTCGACCGGTTGCGGGACCAACTCGCCGCCGAGGCGGGCGAGGTGCACCGCCGTCGCGCCGCTGCCGCCGCCGAACGGGTCGGCCTGCTCACCGCCCCCTGACCGGGGCGCCTCCCGTCGTGACCCGCCTCCGGACGCGACAACTTCCGGAAAGTTGCTGCCTCCCCGCGCCGCGAGACAGCAACTTCCCTGATGTTGCGCACGCCGGGGCGCCGGGGCGCCGGGCGGGCGGGGTGGGATTAGCGGGCGCTTGTTCGGGGCGTACGCCGGTTGCCGAATGTTTCCATGGTGGTCGCCTTCTTCGCCGGCGTCCGGGTCTCGGCGATCCGGCGGGCCCGGGTGGTGGCCGCGGCCTTCTTCGCCGTGGCCTTGCGGGCCGTGCCCTTCCGTGCGGTCGCCTTCTTCGCGGTGGCCCGCGTGGCGGGAGCCTTCTTCGCCGCCGCCTTGGTGGCGGGGGCCTTCTTCGCGGTCGTCGCCTTCTTCGCGGCGGTCGCCTTGGCGGTCGGCCGTCGGCTGGGTGTGGCGGTGGTGGCCGCGGTGTCCTTCTTCTTCGCGGCCCGGGCGGTCGTCGGGGTGGGCTTGCCGCCCGGCGTCTTGGCCGCGGTCGCCCCGGTCGCCCGTCTGGTGGCGGTCGCGACCTTCTTCGCCGCCGCCTTGTTCGGCATCGGGGCCTTTCGCGCCCCGGTGGCCTTCCGAGCGCTGCTGGGTCTGGTGACCGCCTGGGCCATCGCTCCTCCCTCGCTGCTGCGCCGCGGCCCCGGACGGTGGTGGGTGCCGTCCGGCGACGTCGGGCCGACCGGCCCGCGCGGCGCGCGTGTCTTCCCGCCGCGCCCGGGGTCAAACACCGCGCGCCCTCCGCTCCTTGATCGGCTCCGGGTGCGGCATGTGGCGGTCACAGTGGCGGCGGAGACCACCACTTGCGGGACATGAAGTGGATCGCAAGGAGTGGCTTCTCCGAATACCGAGCTGCGGTCGGTTGACGATTGGCCCAGAGATCGGTGCGCCGATCGGCACTGCTGTTGGGCCGCTTCCCGGCCTAGCGTCAGATACGTGACCGAGACCGGACAGGGAACCGAGACGATGACGACGACCGCCGACATGTGGTTCGACCCGCGCTGCCCCTGGGCGTGGAACGCCTCCCGGTGGCTGCTGGAGGTGGAGCAGGTCCGCGATGTGCGGGTCCGGTTCCACGTGATGAGTCTGTCCGTGCTCAACGAGGGGCGCGACGGGCTGGAGGAGTGGTACCGGGAGTGGCTCAGGCCCGGCATGGGCCCGGTCCGGGTGGCCGTGGCCGCCGAGCAGAAGTTCGGCCCCGAGGTGCTGCGCGACCTCTACACCGCGCTGGGCAACCGGATCCACCATGAGCGGGCGCCGATCGGCCGGGAGCTGTACGTGGCCGCGCTGACCGAGGTCGGCCTGCCCGTCGACCTGGCCGACGCCGCCGACTCCACCGACCACGACGAGGCCCTGCTAACCAGCCACCACGTCGGCCTGGAGCCGGTCGGCGAGGATCTCGGCACCCCCACCATCCACGTCACCGGCCCCGACGGCCGGGTGAACGCCTTCTTCGGGCCGGTCGTGGCGCCGATCCCGCGTGGCGAGGCGGCCGGCCGGCTCTGGGACGGGGTGCTGCTGGTCGCCGGCACCGACGGCTTCTTCGAACTGAAGCGGGCGCGCACCCGCCGGCCGATCGAGCGCTGACCCGTGCCCGGCCGTTTGCTGCCCCAACCGGGACCGGCGCGTACGCTCGCCCTGGCCCAGCTGGGCAACTCGATCGGTGAGGGGGCCTTCCTCGTCACCTCCGCGCTCTACTTCACCCAGGTGGTCGGCCTGTCACCCGGGCAGGTCGGGCTCGGGCTGTCCGTCGGCTGGGCGGTCGGTCTGCTGGCCGGAGTGCCGGCGGGACACGCGGCGGACCGGCGCGACGCCCGTCTGGTGGCGGTCCTGCTGGCGGTCGGCACCGCGCTGGCCGTCGCCGCGTTCCTGCTGGTCCGCCAGCCGGCCGCCTTCGTCCTGGTGGCCGCCCTGTACGGCAGCGGCCAGACCGGCCTGGCGGCGGTACGCCAGGCGCTGCTGGCCCGGCTGGTGGAGCCGGCCCAGCATACCGAGGTGCGGGCGCGGCTGCAGGCGGTGGTCAACGCCGGGCTCGGCCTGGGGGCGGCCCTCGGCGGCCTGGCGCTCTGGGCGCACACCGCCGGGGCGTACCGGTCGGTGCTCGCGGTGGACGCGGTGGCCTTCCTGGTCGCGGCGCTGCTGCTGTGGCGGCTCCCGGCGCGGCGACCCGCGGCGGCCCGTCCCGGGGCCGGCGGCGGTCGCCTCGCGGTGCTCCGGGACCGGCCGTACGCGCTGCTGACGGCCCTGAACGCGGTGATGATGCTGTACCTTCCGCTGCTCAGCCTGGTGCTGCCGCTCTGGGTGGCGCGGCGCACCGCGGCACCGTCCTGGCTGGCGGCGGCGCTGCTGGTGGTCAACACGGCGGCGGTGATGCTCGCCCAGGTGCGGGTGGCCCGGCGGGTGGTGAATCCGGCGGGCGCGGTGCGCTCGCTGCGGCGGGCCGGCGTCACCATGGCCGTCGCCTGTGGACTCTTCGCGCTCTCGGCCGCCGCCACCGTGCCCTGGGCGGCGGCGGTGATCCTGCTGCTCGGCGCCGGCGCCCAGGTGTACGCCGAGATGGCGCACGGCGCGGGCGCCTGGCAGCTCAGCTTCGACCTGGCGCCGGCCGACCGGCACGGCCTGTACCAGGGCTTCTTCGGCAGCGGGGTGCCGCTGACCCGGATGCTCGGCCCGGTGCTGCTGACCTGGCTGATCGTCGACGGCGGGTCGGTGGGCTGGCTGGTCTTCGCCGGTCTCTACGCGGCCGCGGCGGTCGGGATCGGCTCGGTGGTGCGGGGCGCGACGCGGCCGGCACCGGCCGCCGCGCCCGGAGCCCCGGCTCTACGGGCCGGGTGAGGGTGTCCCACGCCGCGCTTCCCGGGGCAGCACGCGGCGGCATCGGCCGTTAGCCTGGAGCACGAGATGGAGCTGTCGACAAACGATGCCGTCGGCGTGGCGGGGCACGCCGGATCGAGCCCCACCCAACGCCGCCTCGACCCGGACCAGGTCCGTCGCTACGTCGCGGCGTCTCTCGGTCCCACGCCCCGGGTCACCGGGTGCGGCCCGCTGACCGGCGGCGGGTTCGCCGCCGTCTGGTGGGTGACCCTGGACGACGGGCAGGCCGTGGTGCTGAAGGTGGGGCCGCCGCCGTCCGTGCCGCTGCTGCGTTACGAGCACGACATGATCGGCGCCGAGGCCCGCTACCTGCGGCTGGTCGCCGAGGGGGCGCCCACCGTGCCGGCCGCGCCGCTGCTGCACCACGGCAGCGATCCGGCGCTGGGCGACTGGCTGCTCACCGGCCTGCTGCCCGGTCGCACGCTGTGGGAGCTGACCGAGGCCGGTGTCGACACCACGGAGGTCGAGGCCGAGTTCGGCGTCGCACTCGCCACCCTGCACGGGGTCACCGGCGACCGGTACGGCTACGACGGCGGGCGAGCCTGCGCCGACACCTGGCGGGACGCCTACCTGGCCATGCTGGACGACATGCTCGCCGACGCGGCCGACTGGCGGGTGCCACTGCCGCTGCCGGCGGGCCGGATCCGGGAACTGGTCGACCGGCATGCCCACGTCCTCGACGTGGTGCGCCGCCCGGCGCTGCTGCACTTCGACTGTTGGGCGGGCAACGTGCTCGCGGTGGACGTCCCGGACGGCACGCCCCGGCTCAGCGGCCTGGTCGACGGCGAGCGCTATCTCTGGGGCGATCCGCTGATGGACCTGGTCTCACCGTTGCTGTTCCGGCGTACGGAGGACGAACCGGACCATCCGGTGGTGCGGGCGTACCGGACGATCAGGCCGTTCCCGCTGGATGCCGGCGTACGCCGCCGACTGGGCCTGTACCGGCTCTACCTCTACCTGCTGATGACCGTGGAGATGCCCAGCCGGGCGATCACGGCCGAGTCCGAGCCGTGGCGGGTGACCCGCCTCGCCGAGCTGCTCGACCAGGAACTGTCCGACCTCGACAGACCGTAGCCGCTCGCCGGCCGGCCCGGGTCGAGGGCGATCGTGGAGTCGTTGCTGGTCGTGCTGGCCGCCTCCGGCGATTGCGCCCGGGGCGTCGTGCCGCCACGGTTGTCTCGGGTCAGCGGGTGGCGGTGGCGAACACCACGATGTTGTCCGGGTAGCTGCCGGTGCGCGGGTTGAAGCGGCCGCCGCAGGTGATCAGGCGCAGCCGCGCCTCCGGGTCGCCGCCGTAAACCCGCTCGGTGGGGAAGCGGTCCTTCGGGTACGCCCCGACACCGTCCACGGTGAACGTGGCGACCCGGCCGTCGGCCCGGCTGACCCGTACCGTGTCCCCGGGGCGTAGCCGGCCCAGGTCGAAGAAGACCGCCGGGCCGTTCTGCGAGTCCACATGCCCCACCAGCACGGCGTTGCCCGCCTCGCCCGGGGTGGGGCCCGGGCGGTACCAGCCGGCGATCTCCGGGTGGTCCAGCGGTGGCACCTCCAGTTCGCCGTCGTCGTTGGTGGCCACCGGGACGATGGCGGCGTCGACGCCGATGCGGGGAATGGTGACGCGGGCCGGTTCGGAACGGGGCAGCACCGGCCCGGGTGAGCCGGAGGGTTCGGCGGTCGGCGCCGCCGAGGCCCCCGGCTGGGGCGGCCGGAGGGCGGTGGTGCCGAGACCGGCGGCGACCAGACCGGCGCCGGTCGCTCCGGCGATGGTGACCGCGGCGACGACCGCGGCCGTGCGGGCCTTCGACGGCCCGTCCGCGCTGCTGCTCTTCGGCGACAGGTTCCCACCTCCGGTCCGGCGTGGGCGGCGCCCGCGCCGGACCAGGTCCGGCGCGGGCCTCCTCGCCCAGGGATGGTGTGGCGAGGCCGTCAGGCGGCGGTGGTCGGGCGCCGTCGGCGGCGCACCAGCGCGTACGTCCCGCCGGCGACCGCCACGGCGGCCAGCGCGCCGCCCGTGACGAGCACGCCGGTGTCGCCGTCCTTGCCGCCGGCACCGGCCGGGGCACCGCCGATCGGGGTGACGGTGAAGGTGGCCGTGCCCCCGTTGCTGCCGTTGCCGCAGGTGGTGGTGACCGTGTACGTGCCGAGGGTGAACCCGGCGGTGAAGAGTTCGGCGCTCAGTCCGCCCCCGGCCGCGGCCGTGGTGGACCGGACGTTCTGGTCCCGGTCGGGTCCGGTGACGTGGAAGAGCGCGTCACCGTCCTTCGGGTTGCATTCCGTCGTGGTGAGGACGACGGTCCCGCCGACCGGGGTGGTGGCGGGTGAGACGGTGGTGTCCGCGAGCGCGGCGGCCGGGAGCAGGAGCGTGCCGAGGCCCACGCCGACCGCCGTCGATCCGAGAATTCTCTGTGCCTTCATCCGCGTCTTCCCTCACTTTTCGTCCGCTGACCGCTTGGGACGCCGTTCGGGTGGCCAACTCCGTGACTAGCACCGGTGTGGCCAACACTAGGAGGGTTGCGACGGTCACTCGGCGTAAATGAGAAATCTTCGTTGCTGTCCCATGTCTTCCCTCCCGCCGGAGAGCGTCGGGCATGCCCGCCCAGCCGCGTCCGGAGAACCGGGGGCGCGTGCCCACTGCGCCGGCCTGTCCCGTTTCGGCGGGCCCGTGGCGTGATCCACTCCAGGTCCGGCAACCGGCGGTCTCCGGACCTGCCGAGACCGCCACATGCCGCACACGGAGTCGATTGAGGCCCGGCCCAGGCCGAGAGAAGGCCGCGGCCTCGTGACCAACGACCCTGGCGGTTCCGGTCGGTGGGGAGGACTGTGGTGAACGTGAGCACTGCGAGCAGAACGGCCAGGCCGGCGGCGAGCTGCCCGATCCGGCCGGGGGAGCCGTGCACCCTGTGCCAGCTCGATGTCACCGGGCCGCAGGACTGCCCGCTGGTCTATCTGGTGATGGGGGACGACGAACTGCGGGAGGGGGTGCACCGGGCCAGACTGGCCACGGCCGGGACGCGGCGGCCCCGACCGGCACCACGTCCCGCAACCCGCAGCCACCAGCGCGAAAGCTAGCCTCCTAGGACGCTCTAGCGGATGTGACGGCGCATCTGGCGCTGCCCCCAGTCACCGGGAAGGTGTTTCCTCGCCTGCTTACTGCCTCTGGCGGATCACTCGTCAGGGGAGCAGCCTGGCCCGGCGGGCCGCGACCACGACCTCCAACCGGGTGTGCGCGCCCAGCTTGCGCATCGCCGAGCGCAGGTAGCTCTTCACCGTCTCCGGGCGTAGCCCGAGCTGCGCCGCGACGTCGGCGTTGGTGCACCCCAGCGCCACGCAGGCCAGCACATCGATCTCCCGCGGCGACAGGGCCACCGCCGGGGCCGGGCGGTCGGGCCCCGCGACGGCGCCGGCGAGCCGGTCGGCGACCGCGTCGAGGCGGTCGCGCAGCTCCGGGTCGTCGACCCGGCGTAGCAGCCCGCGCAGCTCGGCGTGGGCCTGCCGGACCTGCTCCCATCCCGGCCCGTCCGGGTCCCGCTCGGTGCGCGCCGGCGCGGTGGGCAGAGCGGCCAGCGCCGCGCGGGCGGCGTCCCGGTCGGCGAGGCGGCGTTCCAGGTTCCGGCCGACGTCCACCGCGGCGGCGACCAGGCGGTCACCGAGGGGTAACCGCTGACGGACCGCGCCGTAGAGGACGGCACGCACCTCCCGGCCGGTCACCACCGGTACGGCCACCACCGAGCGCAGCCCCTCGGCGAAGACCGGCGCGTCGTACTCGTGGCTGATCGTGCGGGCCACCGGGTAGTCGTCGACCCGAAACGGCAGACCGAGGGCAAGGGCCTTCCCGCCCAGCCCAGCGCCGGCGGCGACGGCCAACCCGCGCAGCGCTCCGGTGGTGGTGCCGGTCAGCTCGGTGATGATCATCCGATGCGCTGCCCCGGGCCGCACCAGCCCGCCGAAGGCGACCGGCAGCCCGGTGCCGCGGCGCAGGGCCAGCAGCGCGCCCCGGATCTCGTCGGCATCGTCGCGGGGAAAGAGCCGCCCCACCCTCATCACCTCACCAAGATCCGCCGGGCCGCCCGGCCACCCCCATCCGGGGGTGGTGAGAGGCGCGTCACCCGATCGAGGATCAGGCTACTGCGCGCGGCCCCGTCCCCTCGCCGCGCGTCCAGCAGACAGAGGAAGGACACCCTCCATGGCCACCGCCGGCACCGACGCCTTCCGCGCCGCGCGCGACTTTCTGCTCGCGCACCGCGAGGACCCCGAGACCGCGTACGAGAGGTTCCGCTGGCCGGCACTGGACGAGTTCAACTGGGCGCTGGACTGGTTCGACGTGCTCGCCGCGGAGAACGACGACACCGCGCTGTGGATCGTCGAGGCCGACGGGGGAGAGGCCCGCTGGTCGTATGCCGAGCTGTCCCGCCGCTCGAACCGGGTGGCGAACTGGCTGCGGGCGCGGGGCGTGCGGGCTGGCGACCGGCTGATCCTCATGCTCGGCAACCAGTTGGAGCTCTGGGAGACGATCCTGGCGGCGATCAAGCTGCGCGCGGTGATCATCCCGGCGACGCCGCTGCTCGGCCCGGCTGACCTGGCCGACCGACTGGACCGGGGCGCGGCCCGGCACGTGGTGGTCGGGGCGGAACACACCGACAAGTTCGCTGAGACGCCCGGCGACTACACCCGGATCGCGGTCGGCGGGCCGGTTACCGGCTGGCACGCCTACGCCGACGCGTACGACGAGTCGGACATGTTCACGCCCGACGGGGTGACCCGGGCCGACGACCCGCTGTTGCTCTACTTCACCTCGGGCACCACCGCCCGGCCGAAGCTGGTCGAGCACACCCACGCCTCATACCCGGTGGGCCACCTGTCCACCATGTACTGGATCGGGCTGCGCCCCGGCGACGTGCACCTGAACATCTCCTCGCCGGGCTGGGCGAAGCACGCCTGGAGCAACGTGTTCGCACCGTGGAACGCGGGCGCGACGGTCTTCGTCTACAACTACTCCCGTTTCGATCCGAACGGGCTGATGGCGGCGATGGACCGCTGCGGGGTGACCAGCTTCTGCGCGCCGCCGACCGTGTGGCGGATGCTGATCCAGTCGGACCTGACCCGGCTCGGGAAGCCGCCGCGCAGTGTCGTCGGCGCCGGGGAGCCGCTGAACCCGGAGGTGATCGAGCAGGTCGAGGCGGCCTGGGGGGTGACCGTCCGGGACGGGTACGGGCAGACCGAGACCACCGCGCAGATCGGCAACCCGCCCGGGCAGCCGGTGCGGCCCGGCTCGATGGGGCGTCCGCTGCCCGGGTACGTGGTGGCCCTGGTCGACCCGGTGACCGGCGAGCCCGGCGACGACGGGGAGATCTGCCTCGACCTGGCGCACCGGCCGACCGCGCTGATGGCCGGCTACCACGACGACGCCGAGCTGACCGCCACCGCGATGCGGGACGGCTACTACCACACCGGGGACATCGCCTCCCGGGACGCCGACGGCTACCTGACGTACGTGGGGCGCACCGACGACGTGTTCAAGGCGTCCGACTACCGGGTGTCACCGTTCGAGCTGGAGAGCGCGCTGCTGGAGCACGAGGCGGTTGCCGAGGCGGCGGTGGTGCCGTCACCGGACCCGGTACGTCTGGCGGTGCCGAAGGCGTACGTGGTGCTGGCCCCCGGGTGGGCTGCGGACGAGAAGACCGCGGCGGCGATCTTCGCGCACTCGCGGGAGCGGCTGGCTCCGTACCTGCGGGTGCGGCGGTTGGAGTTCGCCGAGCTGCCGAAGACCATCTCGGGGAAGATCCGCCGTACCGAGCTGCGCCTTGCCGAGCGGGACAAGCACGCCGGGGCGCGGACGCGGCCGGCCGGCGAGTACCGCGAGGAGGACTTCCGCTGAGTCGCCCCGCCGACTCCGTGTGCGGCATGTTGCGGTCATAACCAACCGCGAGACCACCTATTGCCGTACCCGGAGTCGGCCATTGCGGTCCGGCGACCGTGACCGCTGGTAGGTTCCCTCGCCGTGAGGGGGACTGCGGGGGACCGGCTGGACGGGCGCTTCGCGCGACTGTGGGCGGCCAGCACCATGTCGGCGCTGGGCAGCGGGATGGCCATCGTGGCCGCGCCCCTGTACGTCGCGTCGCGGACCGACGATCCGCTGGTCGTGTCGGCGGGCGCCGCGGTGGCGTGGCTGCCGTGGCTGCTGTTCTCGCTGCCCGGCGGGGTGCTCGTGGACCGGGTGGACCGGCGACGGCTGATGGTGGTCATCGACTGGGTGCGGGTGGGCGTCCTGGTGGTGCTGACCGCCGCGATGGTGACCGGCCGGGCCGGGGTGGCGCTGCTCTACGCGGTGCTGTTCGTGGTCAACGCCGGCGAGGTGGTGTTCCGCAGCGCTGCCCAGGCGATCGTGCCGGCGGTGGTGCTCCGGTCGCGGCTGGAACGCGCGAACGGCTGGCTCGGCGGCGGTACCCAGGTCATGCAGAACATGGTCGCCGGCCCGCTCGGCGGGTTCCTCTTCGTGGTGGCCGCCTCGATCCCGTTCGGCGTCAATGCCGGCACGTACGCGCTCAGTGCCGTGCTGGTCGGCCTGGTCGCCGGGTCGTACCGCGGCTCGCCGGAGCCGGGCCGACGCCGCTCGGTCCGGGCGGAGGTCGCCGAAGGGTTCCGCTGGCTGCTGTCCCAGCGGCTGCTACGCACCATGACCCTGCTGATCGGCATGCTCAACGTCACCCTCACCGCGGCCCTCGCGGTGCTGGTGCTGCTGGCCACCGAACGGCTCGGCCTCGGCTCGGTCGGCTACGGCGCGCTGTTCACCTGCCTGGCGGTCGGCGGGCTGCTCGGCTCGGCCGTCGGTGACCGGCTCATCGCCGCGATCACCGCCACCTGGACGATCCGGATCGGCCTGCTGATCGAGGCCGGCCTGCACCTGGCCCTGGCCGCCTCGCGCAGCGCCGTGGTCGTCGGGGTGGCGCTGTTCGTCTTCGGGGTGCACAGCGCGTTGTGGAACATCGTGGCGAACTCGCTGCGCCAGCGGCTCACCCCGCCCGCGCTGATGGGCCGGGTGGGCAGCACGAACCTGTTCATCGCCGCCGGTGGCAACTGCGTCGGCGCGCTGCTCGGCGGGATGGTCGCCGCCCGGTTCGGGATCACCGCGCCGTACTGGGTGGGCTTCGTGGTCGCGCTGGCGGTGATCGCGCTGACCTGGCGGGTCTTCGACCGGGCGACGGTCGCGGCCGCGTACGCCGAACCGGCGGCCACGGCGCCGGAAACCCCGGCGAGCGTCGGCTGAGGGGGCCGGTCGGGACCGTCGCGAGACGGCCCCGACGGCGGTCGAGGCGACGTCTACCGGCCCTTCTTCAGCTTCTGGTAGAGCTGTTCGGGGTCCCGTACGAAGTCCATTTTCTTGTCCCGGGCCCGGGAGAAGTCGTCGATCATGTGTTGCACCTCGCCCGGGGTGAACCGCCGGTCGTCGTCACCCTCCTTCTTCAGCCAGTTGATCACGTCGTCGTAGTTCTTCCAGTCCTTCTTGCCCATCAGGCGTTCGAGGTCGGAGATCTCGTAGTCCTTCTGCATGGCCTGGCTGGACGGGTCGTGAATCTTCATGGTCTCGCTCCTCCCCGTGTCGGGCCCTCGGTTTCCCCTGTCGGACCTGGGCAAACGGGCCCGGCGCGGCCCCGCCGCCGACGGTGTGGCAGCGTGGGCGGGTGGACGCATCCCCGGTCGACGTCGACCTCGCGCTGCTGGGCGGCGGTGGCGCCGCCGCCCTGGTGCTGGCCGCCCTGGACCGGCACGACGTCGCCGGCCCGCGGATCGCCGTGGTCGACCCGGTGCACCGGCGCGGCCAGGACCGCACCTGGGCGTTCTGGGGCACCCCGGGCGGCGAACTCGACCCGCTGCTGAACGCCAGCTGGTCGCGGGTCGACGTGGTCACGCCCGCCGGCCGCCGCGTCCTGCCGCTCGCCCCGCTGCGGTACGCGATGCTGCGCTCCGCCCCGGTCTACGACCGGGCTGCCGCCGCCGAGCGCCGGCTCGGCGCGGTGCGGATCGGCACGCCGGCCGGGGCGTTGCAGGACGACGGCGACCGGGTGACGGTCCGCGACCCGGACGGGCGGGTGCTGCTGCGGGCCGGCTGGGTGCTCGACTCGCGCCCTCGCCCACCGGAGCGACCCGGGCGGACCCGGTGGTTGCAGCACTTCCGGGGATGGTGGCTGGCGGCCGACCGGCCGGTGTTCGATCCGGACCGGGCGGTACTGATGGACTTCCGCACCCCGCAGCCTGCCCGGGGTGTCTCCTTCGGCTACGTGCTGCCGGTCAGCGACCGGTACGCGCTGGTCGAGTACACCGAGTTCTCGCCGGCGGTGCTCGCCGACGCGGCGTACGACGCGGCGCTGCGCGGGTACGCCGGCCGAATCGGACTGGACCTGACCGCGCTGCGGGTGCGCGAGGTGGAGCACGGGGTCATCCCGATGACCGACGGCCCGTTCGTCACCCGCCCGTCGCCCCGGGTGGTCCGCCTCGGCACCGCCGGCGGCGCCACCCGCCCGTCCACCGGCTTCACCTTCTCGGCCATGCTGCGGCAGGCCGACCAGATCGCCCGTTCCCTCGCGGCCGGCCGGCCGCCGGTGCCGGCGCCCGCGTATCCCCGGCGGCACCGGTGGCTGGACGCGGTGGCGCTGCGGGCCCTGGACCGGGGGCACGTCGACGGGGTGGAGTTCTTCACGCGGCTGTTCGACCGTAACCCGCCCGAGCGGGTGCTGCGGTTCCTCGACGGCGTCACCAGCCCGGTGGAGGAGTTGGCGGTGATGCGGTCCAGTCCGTGGCTGCCGATGACCGCGGCGGTGCTCGGTGACACCGTCGACCGGCTGTGCGCCCGGCCGGGCCGCGCCGCCACCGGCGTTCCGGAGGCCGGGTCACGGGCGGCGGGCCGGTCCGGCTCGTAGCCGGCGGTCTGCCGGGCATTCGTGCCGCGCCGGGCCGTCCGTGCGGCCTACCGGCCGAGTTCCCGGGCGACGGCGTCCCGGACCAGCACCCGGAGCCGCTCCATCGGGTCGCCGTCGCCCGCGCCGAGCCGGTTGCGCACCGCCGCCACCGTCAGCCCCAACCGTGGGTACGCGAACGCGAGGCTGCCGCCGCTGCCGGCGGTGCCGAACGAGCCGTCGTCGTCGACCGCGTACCCCAGGCCGAAGGTGGCTTCCTGCCCGAACACCCACTCCTCGGCGCGGACCGCCACCGCCGACACCTCCCGCAGTCGCTCCGGTGAGATCAGCCGTACGCCGTCGACCGGGCCGAGCAACGCCGCGTACATCCGGGCGGCCGCGCGGGCGCTCATCGTGCCGACCGCGGGCACCTCGGCGCGCAGCACGTCGGGGCGGCTGCCGATCGTCGCGTCGGGTCGTACGCCGGGCGGGGCCACCGCGTCGAAGTTCGGCAGGTGGGCGCTCGCGTACGTGATCATCTCCGTCAGGCCGGCGTCCTCCAGCCGGGCCAGCCGGGGCAGGTCCGCCTCGGGCACCCCGAGGAAGAGTTCCCCGGGCACGCCGAGCGGGACGGCCACCTCCTCGGCGAGCACCTCGGAGATCCGCCGGCCGGTCACCCGCCGGATCACCTCCCCGACGAGCCAGCCGAACGTCCACGCGTGGTACGCGAGCCGCGTCCCGGGTGCCCACCGAGGCTCGGTGTCGGCGATCAGCGCGCACATCCGGTCCCAGTCGGTGAAGTCCTCAGCGGTGATGTCGGCCGGCAGCGCCGGCAGCCCGGCGGTGTGGGTGAGGGCGTGCCGCAGCGTGACGCGCTCCTTGCCGTGCCGGGCGAACTCCGGCCACACGTCGGCGATACGCAGGTCGTAGTCGAGTTGCCCCCGTTCGGCGAGGACGTGCGCCACGGTGGCGGTGAGCCCCTTGCCGGTGGAGACCGCGTGCACCGGCGTGTCGGCGGTGACGGGTCGCCCGGTGCTGGCGTCGGCGAGGCCGGCCTGTTCCTGCACGATCGGCTGCCCGTCCAGGTAGGCGGCCACCTGCACGCCGCTCTCCCGGCCGGAGGAGACCAGGTCGTCGATCGTTGCTCGCACCTCGGCCCGCAGGCCGTCCCAGCGTCCGTCCACGATCGCTCACCCTGCCAGAGGGCCGTGCCGGTGTCGTGGGTATTTCTCCTCGGCGGGCCGGGGGAGCGGATCGGGCCCGCCCCCGGCGGGTCGGCCGACCCGGCCGCTCGGCGTACCGGGTAGGTTGCCGGCATGGCGGAGGCGGCGACCGGCCGGGTCGTGGAGATCTGGACCGACGGGGCGTGCAGCGGCAATCCGGGCCCGGGTGGCTGGGGCGTGGTGCTGCGCTGGGGTGAGCACGAGCGTGAGCTGTGCGGCGGTGAGGCGACGCCGACGACGAACAACCGGATGGAGCTGACGGCCGCGATCCGCGCGCTGGAGAGCCTGACCCGGCCGGTCACCGTACGTCTGCACACCGACAGCACGTACGTGCGCAACGGCATCACCGGCTGGCTCGCGTCCTGGAAGCGCAACGGCTGGCTGACCGCGGCGAAGCAGCCGGTCAAGAACGCCGACCTGTGGCAGCGGCTGGAGGCGGCCTGTGCCCGGCACGACGTGACCTGGCTCTGGGTGAAGGGGCACAACGGACACCCGGAGAACGAGCGCGCCGACGCGCTGGCCAACCGGGGCATGGCCGAGGCTCGGGCGGAGGCGGTGGCGGCCCGCTGACGCCGACGGGTTGTGTTCAACCTGGTCGATGGGTAACGTAACGGATTGACACCGTCACGGACAGTCGCCTTCGGAGGTGTCCACGTGACCGTCTCACCGCTCACCGACCTGCCGCTGTGGCCGCCGATCAACCTCGACCGCGACCCGCTCGTCCCGCTGGACGCGGCGGAGCGGCACCGTTTCTCCGGGCCGGTGACCCGGGTCCGGCTCCCCACCGACGCGACCGCCTGGCTGGTCACCCGGCACGCTGACGTCCGCCAACTGCTGCGCCATCCCGACTTCAGCGCCGACCTCGGCCGGCCGGGCTTCCCCCTGCTGCGCCGGCTGGCCCCGGCCGCGCTCGGCGACCGGCGGGGCGGCTTCATCCGGATGGACGGGGTGGAGCACGCGCGGCTGCGCCGGATGCTCACTGCCGAGTTCATGATCAGGAATGTTCGGCGGATCGAACCGCTGATCCGGCAGACCGTCGACCAGGCCCTGGACGGGCTGCGTGATGCCGGTCCGCCCGCCGACCTGGTGGCGCACTTCGCCCTGCCGGTGCCGTCCATGGTGATCTGTCACCTGCTCGGCGTCCCGTACGCCGACCATGAGTTCTTCCAGGAACGCAGCCGGACGCTGATCGACCGCGACGCGTCACCGGAACACCGCCAGCGGCACGCGCGGGAGCTGCGCGACTACCTGCGCCGACTGGTCGAGACGAAGGTGGCCGCCGGCGACCGCACCGACGATCTGCTCAGCAGACTGGCCCGGGACCGGGTCGACACCGGCGAGCTGGCCGTCGACGAGCTGGTCGGCATGGCGGTGCTGCTGCTCATCGCCGGCCACGAGACCACCGCCAACATGATCGGCCTGAGCACCCTGCTGCTGTTGCGGCACCCCGCCCGGTACGCCGCCCTGCGGGAGGACCCGGGGCATGCCGACGGTCTGGTCGAGGAGCTGCTGCGCTGTCTGAGCATCGTGCGCGACGGCCTGCCCCGGCTCGCCACGGCGGACGCCGAGATAGGTGGGCAGCTCATCCAGGCGGGCGAGGGCGTGATCGCGGTGCTCTCCCTGGCCAACCGCGACCCGGACACCTTCGACCGGGCGGACGAGTTCGACCCGTACCGGCAGGCGCAGCAGCACGTGGCGTTCGGGTTCGGGATGCACCAGTGCATCGGGCAGCCGCTCGCGCGGGCGGAACTGCGGATCGCCCTGGTGGAGCTGGCCCGACGGTTCCCCCGGCTGCGCCCCGCCACGGTCGCCGGGCGCCCGCCGACCCGGGACGCCTCGGTCGTGTTCGGCCTCGAAGCGCTACCGGTGACCTGGTGACCGAGGGGGCGGCCGTGCGGGTGCGGGTGAATCGGGAACGCTGCTGCGGATCGGGCAACTGCGTGGTGACCGCGCCGGAGATCTTCGACCAGGACGACGAGGTCGGCCTCGTACTGCTCCGCGTCGCCGAGCCGCCGCCGGACGTGGCCGACCGGGTCCGGCAGGCCGTCGACCTGTGCCCGGCCGGGGCGATCAGCCTCGACGAGCCGCCGCCCCAGCCGGAGCACACCGGATTCGGCGGCTCGCCGGTGCCGGAGGGCTGATCAGCATCGTCGCCGGCCGGCTCGTCTCCCCGGGCCGGGCACCGCCGCCCGGTCAGCGGGGCGCGTCCGGGTGTGTCGGCATGGAGGAACCACCGGCGCTGCTGCCGGAGGACCCGCCGGCCACTCCGGAGCCGTCGTCCTCGGTCACCACGTCAGGCTTCGGTGCGCCCGGCTCCGGCGCCGGCACGTCGGTGTCCGCGTCGACCTGAACCAGCCGGGCCTGGCCGGCCTCATGCTCGGCGTGCGCCGGATCGACCGGCTGCTCGCCCTGGCGTACCCGATACTCCACCCGTCCGCCTCCCGTCGTACCGCGCCGCCAAAGGTGGCGTGGCACGACGGCTACCCCGCTGCGACACTCCGAAACGCGTGGCGTCGGGCGGGCGGATCCACGCGGTGCGATGTCCGGCCGGTGAGTGACCCGCCTGACCCGCGGACCGCGTGGTGAAACGCCCAGGCTGCCGCGTCCGGGGTCGATCAACCCGGGTCCGCGTAGGTGGATCGCTGCCTGTCCGTCGCCCGGCGGTCAGCGGCGGCGGCGTGTGGCGGCCCGTTTGCGCGAGGGCCGGACCGGGGTGATCGTGAGGGACCAGTGTGCGGGCCGGCGTAGGCCCGGCGGTAGCACGGTCCGGTGATCGCCGCGGGCGGCGTCGACCTGCGACTGGTGCACGAACAGGCATCGGCCGAGGTCGGCGCCGCGTAGGTCGGCGCCGCGTAGGTCGGCGCCGGTCAGGTCCGCCGCGCCCAGGTCGACCTCGCGCAGGTCGGCGCCGATGAGGCAGGCCCCGCGCAGGTTCGCCCCGGACAGCCCGGCCCGGCGCAGGTCCGCCCCGATCAGCACCGCGCCGCGCCGGTCCACGCCCGCGCGTCCGGCCCGGGCCTGCTCGCCGGCCTGGGACAGCAGCTGGTTGACCCGGTTCCGATGCGCGTCGACGTCCAGGGCGAGCAGTTCCTCCGGCGTGCCGTCGGTGAGCCGTTCGGTCTGCGCCAGGGCGGCGGCCAGGTCGCCCCGGAGTGACCCGGCCGGTGTCAGCGCGAGGGCCTCGGTCAGGTACCAGAGCAGCTCGTGCAGCGGCCTCATCACCGCGAAGGTGTCGAACATCAGCCGGGCGGTCGTCGGGTCGCCGCGCCAGTCCCGTCCGCCGAAGGTGCCCTGCGCGAGGTGCTGGCCGGCGCCGAAGCAGTCGAAGACCGTGCAGCCGGCGAAGCCCCGCTGGCGCAGGTCGCGGTGGATGCCGCAGCGGGAGTCGGTGCGCAGGTTCGGGCAGGGCCGGCCGGCCGGCTTGTCGATGGCGAAGTCGGCGGAGGCGGCGAACGCCGGCGCGACGCAGCAGATCCCGAAGCACCGGGCACAGTCGGCCCGCAGCTCACGCCCACCGCTCGCCGCCGGTCGTTCCGTCGCCTCGGACACCCTGCCCGGCCTCCCCCGTCTCGCCAGCGCCGGCCTCGACCGCCCGCGCCCCGGTGCCATTCTCCCGCCTGCCGGCAGCGGGAGAGCGGCCGGGTCGCTCGGTGTGATCCGGCACCGTTATGCCCCTGGATGCCGGGTTGCTCCGTATCGTGGCGGTGAGGAAGGCGGGCTTCGCCGCCCAGGTCGGTTACCTCATCCGGGCGTCCATCTCGCTCGACCGCTGAGCCGGTCCGCGCCCGACGTGTGGGAATGCCCGAACGGGTGACAACCGAGACCCGGATACGCGGCGGCGTATTCAGGAACTGCCAGGACGATGACCGAACGGATGACAACCAAAGCGCTCCGTTATTGCAACGAGTCATTGCGTAGACCAGATCGTTGTCAATGTCTGACAACCAATCCGGCCGTTACCGTAACGATTCAATTCGCCGCTCGCCACCGGTTTACCTTCGGGTGAAGGACGTATTCGTCGCCGTCCGGAGGGCTTCTCATGAGCGACATGTCCCACCCACCGTCGTTGGCCACACCCGGTGATTCGTCCGCCTCGGCCATCGCCGTCGACGCCGATCCCACGCCGTCCGCGGACGGCCGCCGGGAGATCGTCGGCCGGTCGCCCAACCAGCTCGCCTGGCTGCGTCTGAAGCGGGATCGGACGGCGCGGTTGAGCGCGCTGACCCTGCTCGTCGCCGCGGTCGTCGCCCTCGGCGCGCCGCTGCTCGGCTGGCTGACCGGAATCGACCCGACGGACAAGTTCGTCGACCGGCTCAACGATTTCGGAATGCCGATCGGATACGCCGGCGGCATCAACGCCGAGCACTGGCTCGGCCTCGAACCAGGCAGCGGCCGTGACATCCTCCTTCAGCTGGTGTACGGCCTGCGGACGTCCCTGTTCATCGCCTTCGCCTCGGCCCTGGTGGCCTCCCTCATCGGGGTGATGGTCGGCGTGCTGGCCGGTTGGGCGCGCGGCTGGCTGGACAGCGTCGTGAACTGGGTGATCGACCTCACGCTGGCGTTTCCGTTCCTCATTTTCGCCCTCGCGGTGATCCCTATCCTCGAGGACCGGTTCTACACCGACCGCGAGGCACCGTCACCCGCCTTCCGGGTGGGGCTGATCATCGCCACCTTCGGCCTGTTCAGCTGGACGTACACGGCACGGTTGGTGCGCGGGCAGGTGATCTCGCTGCGCGAACGGGAGTTCGTCGAGGCCGCCCGGGCCGCCGGCGCGGGCACCGGGCACATCCTGTTCCGGCAACTGCTGCCGAACATCTGGGCGCCGATCCTGGTCACGGTCTCGCTGAACGTGCCGCAGTTCATCGCCATCGAGGCGGCCCTGGCGTTTGTCAACATCGGCGTCACCGAACCCACGCCCGACCTCGGCCGGATGATCTACAACAGCATCGGCTACGTCGCGAGCGACCCCTGGTACACCCTGTTCCCCGGATTGACGATCTTCCTGCTGGTCCTGGCGTTCAACCTCTTCGGAGACGCGCTGCGCGACTCGCTGGATCCCCGATCGACCCGGTAACCCTCGGCCATCAACATGCCCGGCCGGCGGGGCCGCCGGGCGGGAAGGGAGCACACCGTGCGAGCACGAACCCGGACACTGACCACGGGTGTCCTCGCCGCGGCGCTGGTCGCCGCCGGTTGCAGCCCCACCACCGACAGCGGCGGTGGTGGCGGCGACGACGGTAAGACGAAGACCCAGACCGGCTTGATCTCCTATGAGGCCGCCGACAACCAGGGCCCGGCGAAGGCGGTCGACGGGGCCAGCCGCGGCGGGACGCTCACCATCATGCAGAACTCCGACTTCGAGCACCTCGACCCGGCCCGCAACTACGTCAACGTGCAGCAGGTGACCGGCGGGCTGCTCTATCGCGCGCTCAACGGTTACAAGGAGGACGGCAGCGGCAAACTGCTGCTCGTCGGCGACCTCGCCACCGATCCCGGCAAGGACGTCAACAAGGACTGCAAGGTGTGGGAGTTCACCCTCCGGGAGGGCGTGAAGTACGAGGACGGCTCCCCGGTCACCAGCAAGGACGTCGCGTACGGCATCGCCCGCTCGTTCGCGGGCAGCCTCAACGAGGGCCCGCACTACATCCAGCAGTGGCTCTACCCGGGCGGGGTGTACAACGCGAAGTACCAGGGACCGTACGACGGCGGCAAGACCGTTCCGGACGGCATCGAGACGCCCGACGACCGGACCATCCGGTTCACCTTCCCCGAGTCGCACTGCGACATGCCGTACGCGGCGGCGCTGCCGACCAGCGCACCCGTCCCCGCCGCCAAGGACACCCGGGCGAACTACGACCTGCGGCCCTTCTCGTCCGGCCCGTACAAGGTGAAGTCGTACCAGCGGGACGTCGCGCTGGAACTGGAGCGCAACCCGAACTGGGACCCGAAGACCGACCCGCTGCGCAACGCCTACCCGGACGCGATCCGGATCACCTTCGGGCTGGAGCAGGCGCAGATCGCCGAGCGCCTCGTCGCCGACGCCCCGGCCGACCAGGCCGCGCTGAGCTGGACCGACGTGCCACCGGCCGTGCTGCCCCGGACCACCAGCGCCGGAGTCGTCGAGCGGGTGGTCAAGGGCCCGACGCAGTACACCTGGGTGCTGAACATCAACAACCAGCGGGTCACCGACCTGAACGTGCGCCGGGCGTTGAACTACGCCATCGACAAGGACGCCGTGCTCAAGGCGATCGGCGGGCAGGCCGCCGGCTCCCCGGCCACCACGCTCATGTCGCCGACCACCGCCGGTTGGAAGAAGTACGACGCCTTCAACGCCCCCCTCACCGGTGACAAGGCCAAGGTGACCGAGCTGCTCGGCGGCAAGAAGCCGAAGCTGGTGCTGGCCCACGCCAACACCGAGCTGCGGACCCAGCAGGCCGAGGCGATCCGGAAGAACCTCACCGTCATGGGCTTCGACATCGTCATGAAGCCCATCGAGAGCAGCAGCTACTACGACGAGGTCGGCCGCAAGAACAACCCGTACGACCTCTACATCGGCGGCTGGGGCTCGGACTGGCCGACCGGCTCCACCATCATCCCGCCGGTCTACGACGGGCGGGAGATCGTCGCCGAGGGGAACAACAACCTCTCGTACCTGAACGAGTCGACGATCAGCGCCGAGGTCGACCGGGTTCGTAAGCTGCCCGCCGGGGAGCAGGACGCCGGCTGGATGGCCCTGGACGAGAAGATCATGCGGGACTACGCCCCGGTCGTACCCCTCTACTACGACGCCGCGTACGAGCTGCACGGATCGAAGGTCGGCAACACCTTCCTCAGCGACGCCTACGGCATCATCTCGCTCAACGGCATCTACGTGAAGCAGTGACCACCCGTGGGGGCGGCCCGAACCGGGCCGCCCCCACCGTCCACCGGGGAGGGGTACCCGTGCTCCGTTTCGTCATCCGGCGGCTGCTCGTCGCCGGGGTGACCCTGGCCGTTATCAGCCTGATCACCTTCGGTCTCTTCTTCGCGGTGCCGAGCAGCCCGGCCAAGGTGATGTGCGGCCGGAACTGCACCGCCGAGGACATCGCCCAGGTCGAGCAGCGGCTCGGCATCGACCAGCCGCTGCCCCGCCAGTACGCCGACTTCGTCAAGGGCGTCTTCGTCGGCCGTACCTACGGGTCCGGGGACTTCCGGCAGGAGTGCCCGGCGCCCTGCCTGGGCTACTCGTTCCGCAACAACCAGCCGGTGACCGAGATCATCATTCAGCGCCTCCCGGTGACCTTCAGCATCGTCTTCGGCGGCGCGGTGCTCTGGCTGGCGTTGGGCATCTCGCTGGGCATGGTGTCGGCGCTGCGCCGCGGCACGGCCTTCGACCGGGCCGCGATCGGCATCACCCTGGCCGGGGCGTCCATGCAGGTCTACTTCTTCGGGCTGATCCTGCTCTACCTGCTGGTGTACGCCACCGGGCTGCTGCCGTTCCCCAGCTACACTCCGCTGACCGAGAATCCGGCCCGCTGGGCGGTGGGCCTGCTGCTGCCCTGGATGACGCTCGGCTTCCTCAACTCCGCCCTGTACGCCCGGCTGTCCCGGGCGCAGATGCTGGAGACCCTGTCGGAGGACTTCGTGCGTACGGCGCGGGCGAAGGGGCTCTCCAGCCGGCAGGTGCACCTGCGCCACGCGCTGCGGGCCGCGATCACCCCCATCGTCACGATCGCCGGGCTCGACATCGGAACCAGCCTCGGCGGCACCTTCATCACCGAGACCATCTTCGGCCTTCAAGGGCTGGGCAAGGCCACCGTGGAGGCGGTGCAGTTCCTCAACCTGCCGGTGGTCATGGCGACCGTGCTGCTGGCGGCGGTGTTCATCGTGGTCGCCAACATCGTGGTCGACGTGCTCTACGCGGTCATCGACCCGCGGGTGCGGCTGAGCTGACGGGAGGGAGCGACATGGCAGGGCTTCCGGTACAACGCTCCGGTGAGGGTCCCTATCTGCGGGTCAAGGATCTGCGGGTGCGGTTCGACACCGAGGACGGTGTGGTCCGGGCGGTGGACGGGGTGTCGTTCTCGGTGGAGCGGGGCCGCACGCTGGGGATCGTGGGTGAGTCGGGCTCGGGGAAGAGCGTCACGTCGTTGGCGGTGCTGGGTCTGCACAACGCGAAGCGGGCCAGGATCACCGGGGAGATCTCGGTGGGTGGGCGTCAGTTGGTCGGGTTGCCGGAGGAGGAGGTGCGGCGGCTGCGGGGCCGGGACATGGCGATGATCTTCCAGGATCCGTTGTCGGCGTTGCATCCGTACTACACGGTTGGTCGGCAGATCGCTGAGGCGTATCGGGTGCATCATCCGAGGGCGGGTCGGCGGGAGGCCCGGCAGCGGGCGGTGGACATGTTGGGTCGGGTGGGGATTCCGCAGCCGGGGAAGCGGTTCGATCAGTATCCGCATGAGTTCTCGGGTGGGATGCGGCAGCGGGCGATGATCGCGATGGCTCTGGTGAATGATCCGGATCTGGTGATCGCGGATGAGCCGACCACCGCTCTTGATGTCACTGTGCAGGCGCAGATTCTGGATCTGTTGGCGGATCTGCAGGCGGAGTTCCGGTCGGCGATCATTCTGATCACGCATGACCTGGGTGTTGTCAGTCAGGTGGCTGATGACGTGTTGGTGATGTATGGGGGTCGGGCGGTCGAGTACGGCAGTGTGGAGCAGGTGTTGCGTCGGCCGCAGCATCCGTACACGTGGGGTTTGTTGTCGAGTGTGCCGTCGTTGCATGGTGATGCGGACGCGGATTTGGTGCCGATCAGGGGCAATCCGCCGTCGTTGATCAATCTGCCGTCGGGGTGCGCGTTCCACCCGCGCTGCCGCTACGCCGGCCGCAACGGCGACCGCTCAGTCACCGATGTCCCCGAACTGCGGCAGGTGGTCGAGCGTGGCCACCTGGTCGCCTGCCACCTGCCGGAGGCCGTCCGGCAGCGCATCTACCGCGACGAGATCGCCCAGGTGGGGGTGGCGAGATGAGCACCATCAACGGGCGTCTGCCGGCGGCCATCGTCGGCGAACCCGAGCCGCGCGACGCCGAGCCGCTGCTCAGGGTGCGCGGGTTGACCAAGCACTTCCCGGTGCGGGAGGGCTTCCGGGCCAGGGGCGCCGTACGGGCGGTCGACGGCCTGGATTTCGAGGTGCGTCCGGGTGAGACGTTGGGCCTGGTCGGGGAGTCCGGGTGTGGCAAGACCACGACCGGGCGGATGCTGGTGCGGCTGCTGGAACCGACCGCCGGGTCGATCGAGTTCGCCGGCCGGGACATCACCCACGCCCGCCGTGGCGAGCTACGGTCGCTGCGGCAGGACCTGCAGATCATCTTCCAGGACCCGTACGCGTCGCTGAACCCCCGCCACACCGTCGGCCGGATCGTGGCCATGCCGTTGCAGGTCAACGGCGTCAACCCGCCCGGCGGGATCAAGAAACGCGTGCAGGAGCTCCTTGAACTGGTCGGGTTGAACCCGGAGCACTACAACCGTTACCCGCACGAGTTCTCCGGCGGGCAACGCCAACGTATCGGCATCGCCCGCGCCCTCGCGCTGCGCCCGAAACTCATCGTCGCCGACGAGCCCGTCTCCGCCCTGGACGTGTCCATCCAGGCCCAGGTCATCAACCTGCTGCGCGATCTGCAACGCGACCTCGACCTGGCGTTCGTGTTCATCGCACACGACCTGGCCGTGGTCCGGCACTTCTGCCACCGGGTCGCCGTCATGTACCTCGGCAAGATCGTCGAGGTCGGCGACCGCGACGACATCTACGAACGGCCCCAGCACCCGTACACCCGGGCACTGCTGTCCGCCATCCCGGACGTCACCACGCTCGGGCCGGCCGGACGTATCCGCCTCACCGGGGACGTGCCCACCCCGTTGAACCCCCCGTCGGGCTGCCGGTTCCGTACCCGCTGCTGGAAAGCCCAGGACCGCTGCGCCGCGGAGGAACCGGCACTGGTCACCCGCGACGACGGCCACCAGCTCACAGCCTGCCACTACCCGCAGAGCGGAGCGCTGGCTCAAGCCAGGGACGCCGCGGTGGGTTGAACGTTGAACCGGGTGTAACCGCCCCGCAGCGGGGTAGGCCGGCGCCATGGAGCTGGTCGAGGAGTCGCCGTACCGGTTCCGGATCGACCGGCATGATCCGATGCGGGTCCCGGGCGTGGTCTTCGCGTCCCGGTCGCTGCTGCCGGACGCCCGGGCGGACCGGTCGCTGGACCAGGTCGCGAACGTGGCCACCCTGCCCGGCATCGTCGGCGCCTCCTACGCCATGCCGGATGTGCACCTGGGTTACGGCTTCCCGATCGGCGGCGTCGCCGCCACCGACGTCGAGGCCGGCGGGGTGGTCTCGCCCGGCGGGGTGGGCTTCGACATCTCCTGCGGGGTGCGGCTGCTCGCCGCCGGGCTCGACCGCGCCGAGCTACGCCCCCGCCTCGACGCGCTGATGGACAGCCTGGGGGAGGCCACCCCGCGCGGCATGGGCAAGGGTGCGGTGTGGCACCTGGCCGGCGGGACGGAACTCGACGGCGTGCTGCGCGGCGGCTCCCGGTACGCCGTCGAGCGCGGCTACGGGGTGCAGCGCGACCTGGACCGGTGCGAGGACTACGGCGCGGTCGGCGACGCGAATCCGGCCCAGGTCAGCGAGCGGGCGGTGCAGCGGGGCGCCGGTCAGGTCGGCAGCCTGGGCTCGGGCAACCACTTCCTTGAGGTGCAGGCCGTGGCGGAGGTGTACGACGAGCCGGTGGCCGGCGCCTTCGGGCTGCGTGTCGGGCAGGTCTGCGTCATGATCCACTGTGGTTCGCGCGGGCTCGGCCACCAGATCTGCACCGACTACGTCCACGCCATGGAGAAGGCGATGCCCGGGTACGGCATCCAGGTGCCGGACCGGCAGCTCGCCTGCGCGCCGGTGTCGTCCCACGAGGGACGGGCCTACCTCGGCGCGATGGCCGCCGCGGCGAACTACGCCCGGGCCAACCGGCAACTGCTGCACCACGCCGCCCGGCAGGTCTTCGAGCGGGTCACCGGAAGCGATCTGAGCCTGGTGTACGACGTTTCGCACAACCTCGCGAAGATCGAGACTCACGGCGTCGACGGCGACCAGCGGCGGCTCTGCGTGCACCGCAAGGGCGCCACCCGGGCGCTGCCGCCGGGCCACCCGGACCTGCCGGACGACCTGCGTCCGGTCGGGCAGCCGGTGCTGATCCCCGGGTCGATGGGCACCGACTCGTATGTGCTGGTCGGAACGCCGGGAGCGCCGGCCTTCGCCTCCACCTGCCACGGCGCCGGCCGTACGCAGAGCCGCAAGCAGGCCACCAAGGCGGTGCGCGGGCATGATCCACGCCGGGAACTGGAGGCGCGGGACATCGCGGTGCGGGGCAAGTCGCGGCGAGGACTGGCCGAGGAGATGCCGGCCGCGTACAAGGACATCAACGCGGTCATCGAGGCCACCGAGGGGGCCGGGCTCTGCCGGCGTGTGGCCCGGCTCGTCCCGGTCGGCGTGGTGAAGGGCTGACCCGTACGCGAGCCGGGTCAGACGTCCAGCGTCACCGCGCAGGACCAGCCCTCCCGGTCGGGGCCGAAGCGCAGCTCGTGCAGGGACACCGCCTTGGGTACCGCGCCGACCAGCTCCACCGCGTCGGCGTCGACCGTCCACCACCGCACCAGCAGCCCGCCGTCGGCCGCGCGTACCTCGGTGGCCAGCGGCAGCACGCCCGCCGTCTCCAGCCGGAAGATCACCTCGTCGAGGACGGCGACCAGCATGTCCGTGTCGTCACCGGGCGGCACGGCGAACCGCGTCTCGGCCGTCGAGTCCGCCGTCGCGCCGGCGGTGTCGACGAAGCCGTCCAGCATCGCGGCCACCGCCTCGACCACGCACCCTTCCCGGTCCGGCGCCCACGCCTCGATCCGTACGTCTGCGGTGTGCGGCACGTTCCGGTGTCCCCGCGCCGGTCGTCTGCTCATCTCCCGCCCCCGTGCCACGCCCGACGGTCACCGAGCCGTGACCCTCGCCGCGTTCCCCAAGATCCGCCCAGATTCACGGAAAGAGTGGTCATGCCACGTCTGATGGCCACTCTCTCCGTGAAAGAGGCGCCTCCGCCCGACGCGCGAGCCCGACGCGCGGCTGGACCGCCGGGCATCTCCTACCGCTGTCACTGTACGTGACGTTGATGGCTGCGTAGGGGAGGATCTCAGCGGCGTAGGCGGTCACCGACTCACCGGCCCGGCGACAGGGACGCCACCTCGCCCGGCGCGGCGGTCGTACCGGGGGCGGACGGTGTGGGCCCACCGGCGGCCGGCGTCACCGCGAAGACCGGCGCGTCGGCCGTCAGCATCGCCGTCCGGGCCGACACCCGCCACCGGTCCGTCAGGGCGGACGCCAGCTCGGCGAGCATCCGGGGCACCGTTCCCGCCGCCCCGTCGTGCAGCGCCTCGATGACCACCAGCACCTCGGTGGTGTCGTCCCGGACGGCGGATCGGCCGCTCTGCCGGTGGGTCCAGCGCCGGGAGTGTGCCCGGCCGGCCGAGTCGGCGAAGATCACCTCGCCGGGCTCGGGGCGCTCGTCCTCGCCGCCACCGAGGGTCAGGTAGGTCTCGTCGCCGGTGGCCGGCCGCACCGCCAGGTCGCCGGTGATCCGCTCGACGTCGAGGACGGCCACCGGCACGGCGTACCCGAGAGACAGCGCGTTGCCCAGGTCGACCAGCGGATGCAGCCGCGGCAGCGCGCCGTCGCGCCGGAAGCGACGCAGCAGCGACTCGGCCGCGCATCGGTAGCGGGTCGGCGGCAATCCCATTCGCGCGAAGGCGCGGCGCCAGGCCTGGATCTCCGGGAAGCCGCCCTCCGGCCCGGCCGCGAGTCGGGCCCGGGCGGTGTCCGCGTGCCGGGCGAGCAGCGGACCGACGTCGACGGCCGGGGTGACGCCGGTGGCGTGCAGGACGCCGCAGACCAGCTCGGGGAAGGTCGACCAGACCTGCGGGGCGTGTCGGAAGCGCACAGGATGCTCCTATCGGGCGGTGAGGGCCAGGCCGAGGCCCAGTGCGAGGAAACTGCCGGCGAAACCGCGGCGTAGCAGCGCGGTCACCCGCGGCCGGGCCAGCACCCGCTGCCGCAGCGCGCCGGCCAGCAGCCCGTAGCCGGCGAAGGCCAGGAAGGTGGTCAGCATGAAGACGCCACCGTAGGCCAGCATCCGGACCGTGGCCCCCGGCGCGTCCGGGGGACGAACTGCGGCAGGAACGCCACGAAGAACACGGTCACCTTGGGGTTGAGCAGGTTCACCAGCACCCCGTCGAGGAGCAGCCGGCGCGGCGGGCGTGGGTCGTCGACCGGCAGCGGGCTGCGGTCACGCAGCGCGGACCAGGCCATCCACAGCAGATACGCCACGCCCAGCCAGGTGACCACCCGGAACGCCGGGGTGCCGGCGCGCAGCAGGGCGGCCAGGCCGGTGACCGCCGCCGCCAGGTGCGGCACGAGGCTGACGGTGCAGCCCAGCGCGGCGACCAGCGCGGCGCGGCGACCCGCGGACAGTCCGGCGGAGAGCGTGTACACGACCCCGGTGCCCGGGGTGATCACCACGATCAGTGTGGTCAGCAGGAAGGCGATACTCATGCGGTCCAGCCTGCGGCCATAATGGCCTCGTGGACAGAGCCAAACATCGGTTATCCGACGAGTCCATAACGGCCGGTGCCGATTTCCTTCAGCTCGATGTCGGCGAGGCCCCGCCCGGTGGGCGCGCCGACTGGCTCGCGGCCCGGCTGCGAGCGGCCATCGCCGACGGTCGGGTGCCTGTGGGCGCCCGCCTGCCGGCCAGTCGGGTTCTCGCCGCCGAGCTGGGCGTCTCCCGGGGCGTGGTGACCGAGGCGTACCAGCGGCTCACCGAGGACGGGCACGTGATGGGGCGCGGTCGAGCCGGGACGGTCGTGGTGGCCACGCCCACCGAGGTGGTCACCCCCGCGCCGCGGCCACCCGCCCGGGTCGAGGTGTTCACCGACCGGCCGGGCGCGGAGGTCTTCGACGCCCTGCGTACCGCCCCGGCGGAGCTCGACCTGACACCCGGCGTACCCGATCTCGCGGCCTTCCCCCGCGCGGCCTGGCTGCGGGCCGAACGCGCCGTGCTGCACCGCCTGGCGCCCGCGGACTTCGGGTACGGCGACCCGACCGGCACCCCCGCGCTGCGGCTGGCGGTTGCCACCTGGCTGGCCCGCAACCGGGGCATCCGGGTCGACCCGGCCGAGGTGGTGATCGTCGCCGGGGTGTCCCAGGCGCTCGGCCTGCTCGCCCAACTGCTGCATGCCGACGGGGTGCACACGGTGGCGGTGGAGGACCCCGGCTCCCTCGGCGTCCGTCAGCACCTGCGCAACTGGCAGCTCGACACCCCGCCCGTGCCGGTGGACGAGCGCGGGCTGCGGGTGGACCGGCTGGAGGCCAGCGGCGCGCCGGCGGTGATGCTCACCCCCGCGCACCAGTTCCCGACCGGGGTGGTGCTCGACGGCGACCGGCGCCGCCGGTTGCTGCGCTGGGCGCAGCGGGGCGGCCTGGTCATCGAGGACGACTACGACGCCGAGCACCGCTACGATCGCCCGCCCGTGCCGGCGCTGCGTGGCATGTTGCCCGAGCAGGTCTGCTACACCGGCAGCGTCTCCAAGCTGCTCGCCCCGGCCCTGCGGATCGGCTGGGTGCTGGTGCCGCCGCGGCACCACGCGGCGTTGGTGGCCGCCAAACGGATGGCCGACCTCGGCAACGCGGCCCTGCCCCAGCTCGTGCTGGCCGAGTTGATGGACTCCGGGGCGCTGGAACGTCACCTGCGGCTGCTGCGTCGCCGGCACGTACGCCGCCGGGACGCGATGATCCGCGCCGTGCGCGAGCACCTGCCCGGGGCGGTCCTGCACGGCGCCGCCGCCGGCCTGCACCTGCTGGTCACCCTGCCCGGCGGCGTTGACGACGTCGCGTTGGCCGCCGCGGCGCTACGCCGGGGCGTCAAGGTGCAGCCGCTGTCCTGGCACGGGCAACGTCCGCAGCCGCCCGGCCTGGTCCTCGGCTACGCCGCCAACCCGACCGGCGACATCGAGCGCGGCATCGCCACCGTCGGCGTGGCTCTGCGCGCCCGCTCCTGACGATGCCTCGTTGATCAAGAGGTTCGCGTCGGCGAGGTGATCAACACCGACGCGAACCTCTTGATCAACGGGCGGGTGGCGGGGCGGTGCGGGGCGACCGGTAGAGGCCGGCGAGGGCGGTGGCCGTGTCGGCGAGGCGGTCGCGCAGCGGGGCGGGGGAGAGGACCTCCACCTCGGCACCGAGCCGCAGCAGATCGCCGTGGGCGTGGGTGAGCGACTCGATCGGGATCACGGCGTACACCCAACCGGCCTGGTCCGGCGGGCCGGCCGTGGCGTCCACCGCCGCGACCACCGGGTCACTGGCGACCTCCCGCAGCCGTTCCCGGCCGCGCGGGGAGAGCCGGACGGTCGCCTCGTCCCGGTGCAGCCGGGCCCGGAAGTCCACCACGTGCGCCCGCCACCAGCCGGGCAGGTCGAACTCGGGCCGGTCGAACGGCTCGTCGAGCGGGGCCAGGTCGAGGATCTGGTTCACCCGGTAGGTGGCCGGTTCGGGCCGGTCCGGCCGGGCCGCCACCACGTACCACCGGCCGCCCTTGAGCACCAGGCCGTACGGTTCCAGCACCCGGGTCACCTCGCCGGTCCAGCTCTGGTAGCGGACCCGGATCCGGTGCTGCCGCCACACCGCCTCCGCCGTCGGCGCCAGGTACGGCGACGGGTCGCCGTCGGAGTACCAGCCGGGGGTGTCCAGGTGGAAGCGCTGTTCGAGCCGGGCGGCCCGGTCGGCGAGCGGGGGCGGCAGCGCGGCCCGCAGTTTGAGCTGGACGTTGGCCACCACCGACTGGTAGCCCAGTTCGGCGGCCGGCCCGGGCAGTCCGGCGAAGAGCAACCGGTCCGCCTCCTCGGCGGTGAGCCCGGTCAGCCGGGTCCGCCAGCCGTCGACGAGCTGGTAGCCGCCCGAGTGGCCGGCCTCGCCGTACAGCGGGATGCCGGCGGCGTGCAGCGACTCGACGTCCCGGTAGACGGTGCGGACCGAGACCTCCAGGCGGCGCGCCAGCTCGGCGGCGGTGAGCCGGCCGTGGGCCTGGAGCAGCAGCAGGATGGACAGGAGACGACTGGCCCGCATTCCCCTGACAGTAGCTGTCAGGGGAGTGCCCCTAGCGTGCCGGCATGGCCTTTCACGACAAGGAGCTGACCGTGCCGGGGACCGTCGAGGTCGCCGGCCGGCACGTCAAGCGCTACCACATCGACCAGCCGGTACGCCGCCTCGAACCGGAGGTGATCGAGGCCGCGTACGCGTACCTGCCGAAGCTGCTGCCCGAGCCGGACGGCGACACCCCACCGGCGAGCTGGGTGGTGCTGCACCGGGGCGCGGACACCGGGGCGTACCTGCTGGCGTACAGCTGGTTCTGGGACAACGTGGTGGAGTGCCGGATCGCGATTGCCGGCCAGCCCGCGCTGGACTGCCCGTCCGACGACCCGGCGCACTTCGTCCCGCTGGACCGCCCCGGTGTGGGCTGCGTCTGGGAGCTGGGCGTGCTGGAGCACGAGCGCACCGCCTGGATCCGCCACGTGCTCGCCCCGGACGAGCCGGACCTGGCCGGCTACCTGGCCGACACCCGCGCCGAGGGGCCGGTGGGCCGCTGATGGGCGACTTCGACTTCTTCGTCGGCACCTGGGACGTGGCCAACCGCCGGCTCAGGAAGCGGCACGTCGGCAGCGACGACTGGGACGAGTTTCCCGGCACCTCGGTGGCGCACTCGTTCTTCGACGGCGCGGGCAGCTTCGACGAGATCCGCTTCCCGAGCCAGGGCTTCTCCGGCTCGACGGTGCGCATCCTCGACCCGGCCACCGGGCTGTGGTCGATCTACTGGATGAACAGCCGTCGAGGCGTCCTCGAACTGCCGCCCGTGGTGGGCCGGTTCGTCGACGGCGTCGGCACCTTCTACGCCGACGACACGGACGAGGGACGGCCGGTCCGCTGCCGGTTCATCTGGTCCGGCATCACCCCGACCTCGTGCCGCTGGGAGCAGGCGTTCTCGGTCGACGGCGAGCGGACCTGGGAGACGAACTGGACGATGGACTTCACGCGGTCCGGCTGACCGGTCCGGCCGGCCACGGCAGCGGCTGCCGTGGCCGGCGCCCGGCGGTGGGGAGTATCGTCCGGTCCACCGCCGCCCGAACCGGAGACGCCATGGCCGACCACGTCGACGTCCTCATCGTCGGTGCCGGGCTCTCCGGCGTCGGCGCCGCCGTCCACCTGCGGACCAACTGCCCGGGCAAGACCTACGCGGTGCTGGAGGCGCGGGACGCCATCGGCGGCACCTGGGACCTGTTCCGCTACCCGGGCATCCGCTCCGACTCCGACATGTTCACCCTCGGCTATTCGTTCAAACCGTGGACCGAGCCGAAGGCCATCGCCGACGGCGACTCCATCCGGGCGTACGTGCGCGAGACCGCCCGCGAGTACGGGGTGCGGGAACACATCCGCTTCCACCACCGGGTGGTCCGCGCCGAGTGGGACAGTGCCAGCGCCCGCTGGACGGTCCACGCCCACCGCGACGACACCGGCGAGGATGTCGTCCTCACCTGCGCGTTCCTGTTCTCCTGCGCCGGCTACTACCGCTACGACTCCGGCTACACCCCTGAATTCCCGGGCGTCGACCGGTACGCCGGCCGGCTGGTGCACCCGCAGCACTGGCCGGCGGACCTCGACTGGACCGGCAGGCGGGTGGTGGTGATCGGCAGCGGCGCCACCGCGGTCACCCTGGTCCCGGCGATGGCCGAGCGCGCCGGCCACGTCACCATGCTCCAGCGCTCACCCACGTACGTCATCGCGCTGCCCGCACGCGACCGGCTCGCCGACGCGCTGCGCCGCCGGCTGCCGGCGCGGGCCGCGTATTCGGTGGTGCGCTGGCGGAACGTGCTGCTCGGGGTGGCCAACTTCCAGCTCAGTCGGCGTGTCCCGGGCCTGGTGAAGCGGTTCCTGCGCCGGGCCGCCCGGGGCCGACTGCCGGTCGGGTACGACGTCGACCGACACTTCTCGCCCCGCTACGACCCCTGGGACCAGCGGCTCTGCGTCGTCCCCGACGGCGATCTCTTCGCCGCGGTCAGCGACGGGCGGGCCTCGGTGGTCACCGACACCATCGACACCTTCACCGAGGCGGGCATCCGGCTCGGCTCCGGCGCGGAACTGCCCGCCGACATCGTCGTCACCGCCACCGGCCTCAACCTGCTCGCCCTCGGCGGCATGACGATGACCGTGGACGGCGCCGAGGTGGACCTGGCCGGCACGGTCGCGTACAAGGGCATGATGCTCTCCGGCGTGCCGAACTTCGCGATGACCATCGGCTACACCAACGCCTCCTGGACCCTCAAGGCCGACCTCGTCGCCACGTACGTCTGCCGGCTGCTGCGCCATCTGGACGCGACCGGCCAGCAGATCGTCACCCCGGTCGCCCCCGATTCCGGCGAGCTGGTGCCGCTCATCGACCTGCAGTCCGGGTACGTGCTGCGCGCCGTCGACCGACTCCCGAAGCAGGGCCCCCGGGCACCCTGGCGGCTGTACCAGAACTATCCCCGGGACGTGCTGCTGATGCGGTACGGCCGGCTCACCGACGAGGGCGTGCGCTTCTCCCGGGCCGGTGCGCCCGCCTCCGCCGGCACCGCGCGTCCCACCGCACCCGTCGCCTGACCGAGAGGAGCGTCCCTGGATGCGTGAGTTCGTCTTTCCCGGCGGCACCGCGGTGGTGACCGGCGCGGCCAGCGGCATCGGCGAGGCCCTCGCGTACGGGCTGGCCCGCCGCGGCGTCGACCTGGTCCTGCTCGACCGGGACGCCGAACGGCTCGACGCGGTGGTGGCCGCGATCCGCGCCGCACACCCCGACCGCCGGGTCGACACCTATCTGGTCGACCTCGCCGACGCCGACGCCACCGACCGGGTGGCCGTCGAGCTGCGCCGGCGGCATCCCCGGATCCGGTTGCTGGTCAACAACGCCGGGGTGGCGCTGGGCGGCCGGTTCGATCAGGTCACCCTCGACGAGTTCCTCTGGGTCATCGAGATCAACTTCCGGGCCGTGGTCCGGCTGACCCACGCCCTGCTGCCCGCGCTCAAGGCCGAGCCGGGCGCCCACCTGGTCAACATCTCCAGCCTGTTCGGGCTGATCGCGCCCGCCGGGCAGGTCGCGTACTCGGCCAGCAAGTTCGCCGTTCGGGGCTTCACCGAGGCGCTGCGGCACGAACTGGTCGACGACGGCGTCGGCGTGACCTCGGTGCATCCCGGTGGCATCCGGACCCGGATCGCGGCCAGCGCGCGGGTGGGCACCGGCGTCCCCCGCGCGGAGTTCGAGACCGGCCGCCAGCAGTTCGAGAAGCTGCTCTCCATCGATCCGGCGAAGGCCGCCGAGGTGATCCTGCGCGGCGTCCGGCGCCGCCGGGGCCGGGTGCTGATCGGCTGGTCGGCGAAGCTGCCCGACCTGCTGGTCCGGCTCGCCCCGGCGTCGTACGGAAAGGTGCTGGCGCTGGCGACGAGGCGGAGCGTGGCCCGGGTGCCGGAGCCGCGCTCCGCCTCGGAATCCGTCGCGCCCGAACCGGAGCGGCCGGCATGACCATTGCCCCGCCGCCGGCCGATGAGCTGATCGTCGCCGGCCGGCGGGTCCGCTGCCGGATCGCCGGCGACGGCCCGCCGGTGGTGCTGCTGCACGGCATCGGCCGTACCCTCGACGATTTCGCCGCCCAGCACGCGCTGCTGGCCCGAGACCACCGGGTGGTCAGCGTCGACCTGCCCGGTCACGGCGGCAGCGCGCCGCTGGACGTCCCGCACACCCTCCCGGCCCTGGCCACGGCCGTCGCGCAGGTCCTGGACACGGCCGGGATCACCGGCCCGGTGCACCTGGTCGGCAACTCCCTCGGCGGCGCGGTGGCGATGCGCCTCGCCGCCGACGACCCGGCCCGGGCGGCGAGCCTGGTGCTGGTCAACAGCGCCGGCTTCGGCCGGGAGGTCACCGTCGCGCTGCGGCTGCTCGCGCTGCGCCCGCTGGGTCGGCTGCTGCTGCGCCCGTACCCGGCGGTCGCCCGCCGCACCGAGCAGGCCATTTTCCACGACCCGGCGTACGTCACCGAGGAGCGCATCGCCACCGCTCTCGCGGTGGCCCGGCAGCCGCACGCCACCCGGGTGATGCTGGAACTGGTCCGCAGCCTCGGCACCTGGCGGGGCGTACGGCCGCAGTGGCGGCGGGAGTTGCTCGCCGCGGTGGCCGCACTGGACCTGCCCACGCTGGTCGTGTGGGGCGACCGGGACCAGATCCTGCCGGCCGGCCACCTGGCCAACGCTCGCACCCGACTGCCGAAGGCCCGCGGTCACCTGTTCCGGGACACCGGGCACATGCCGCAGATCGAACGGGCCGCGGCGTTCCACGCGCTGGTGACCGAGTTCTGGGCGCGTCCGCCAGCCGGATAGCGGGTCGCTGTCTCAGGCCGCGAACTGTTCCCGAACGAGGGCCAGCAGGGCGCGGTGCGTGTCGTGGTCCGCCGCCACCAGCAGTCCCTCCGCGCCGGTGTGCAGTGGCTGCCCGTGGATGCCGGTCACCACGCAGCCGGCGGCCCGGCACAGGGCGATCCCGGCGGCGAAGTGCACGCTGTCCCGCAGGTGGCCGTCCGTCACGTACGCCGCCCGCCGGCCGGCGGCGACCCAGGCCACCGCCAGGGTCGTGGAGACCACCCGGGGCCGGAACCGCGCCACGAACTCCGGGTGGCCGAGCAACCGTACGGCCCGGAACGCGGGATCGTTCGGAAACGGCGGGTCGAGGTTGACGTCCACCAGCCGTGACTCGGCGGACGGTGTGAGCGGTCCGGCCACCCCGTCGCGGCGGACCTGTGCCGGGCCGCCGTCGGTCCAGAACACCTCCCCGGCGAAGGGATCGGCCACGGCGGCCGCCGTCGTGTCGGTGCCGGTACGCAGAGCCACGTTCACCGCGACCAGCGGCATCCGGGCCGCGTAGTTCAGGGTGCCGCAGAGCGGATCGACCAGCCAGGTCCGGTCGGCGGTGGCGGATCCGGTGCGTCCGCTCTCCTCCCCGAGCACCGCGTCATCCGGCCGAGCGGCCCGGATGACGTCGAGGATCGCCTGTTCCGCGTCGAGGTCGGCTTCGGTGGCGAAGTCACCCCCGGACTTCTCCACCCGCGTCAGCGTTGCCCCGTACCGGGAACGTACGACGGCGGCGCCGGCCTCCGCCGCGGCCACCGCCACCGCCACGTCACTATCCATGATCGGCATGCGGGCAGGATAGAACGGCGAGGCCGGTCCGGGTGAAGGGCGGATACGTCGGATTCGCTCACTGTGTGCATGACCGTGAGGCGTACCGCTCTTGAGGCTTCTCGTCCTCGGAGAAGAAGCCCGCGAGGTGCGTGTGCGCCCGGGGCGGGAACACGGTCGTCATGGCCGAGGTGACCCTCTTCCTCGCCGGTGACGTGATGACCGGCCGGGGCGTGGACCAGATCCTGCCGTACCCGGGCCCGCCCGCGCTGCGGGAGCAGGTGGTCATCGACGCCCGCCGCTACGTCGAGCTGGCCGAGTCCGTCAACGGTCCGGTGCCGCGACCGGTTCCGCCCGAGTGGCCGTGGGGCTCGGCGCTGCGTCTGCTGGACGCCCTGCGCCCGGACGTCCGGATCGTCAACCTTGAGACGTCGGTGACCAGCCGAGGCGAGCCCGCCCCCGGCAAGGGCATCCACTACCGGATGGACCCGGCGAACCGGGCCTGCCTCACCGCCGCCGGGCTCGACGTCTGCGCGCTGGCCAACAACCACGTCCTCGACTTCGGCCCGGCCGGGCTGGCCGACACCCTCGACACCCTGCACACGGCCGGCATCCGGACCGCCGGCGCCGGCCGGGACGCCGACGAGGCGTGGCGGCCCGCCGTGGTGCCGTTGCCCGACGGGCGCCGGCTGCTCCTCTGGTCGGTCGGCGCCCCCTCCAGCGGGGTGTACCCGCAGTGGGCTGCGGTCGGCGAGCGGCCCGGCGTGGCGTACCTGGACATCTCGATCCTGTCGGCCGAGGCGCTCGCCGACCGGATCGCTCGGGAGGCCGGGCCGCGCGACCTCGTGGTCGTCTCGGTGCACTGGGGCTCGAACTGGGGGTACGAGGTGCCGGACGAACACGTCCGCTTCGCGCACACGCTGATCGACGCCGGGGTGCACCTGGTGCACGGCCACTCGTCGCATCACCCACGTCCCATCGAACGGTACCGGGGGCGGCTCGTGCTATACGGCTGCGGCGACCTGATCGACGACTACGAGGGGATCGGCGGGCAGGAGTCGTACCGGCCGGAGCTGCGGTTGCTGCACCTGCCCACGCTCGACGCGGATTCCGGGGAGCTGCGCCGGCTGCGCCTGGCACCGGTACGCGTGCGGCGGATGCGGCTGGAACCGGCCGTGCCGGAGGAGGCCCGCTGGCTGGCGGAGCTGCTCGACGGCCTCGGCACGCCGTACCGGGCCCGGTTCGCGCTCGGCGACGATGGCCTGATCGCCCTGCGAACCGGCTGACCCGGAGTGGCCCAGACCACGATCCGGGTAGCGCCGGAGCACCCCCCACGAGCTGGGACGCAGCATAGGTGCATGAAGCGCCGTCCCGCCGCCCTGGTGTACGCGGTGGCGCTCACCGCCTACCTCGTCGCGGTCTTCCACCGCAGCACGCTCGGCGTCACCGGGGTGGACGCGGCGGACCGCTTCCACATCAACGCCTCCGCGTTGGCGACCTTCTCCGTCGCCCAACTCGCCGTGTACGCGGCCATGCAGGTGCCGGTCGGGGTGCTGCTCGACCGGTTCGGCTCCCGCCGGCTGCTGGTGGCCGGCGGGGCGCTGATGGTCGCCGGTCAGCTCTGCTTCGCCGTCGCCACCGACGTCCGCCTCGCGGTCGCCGCCCGCGTACTGGTCGGCCTCGGCGACGCGATGACCTTCATCAGCGTGCTGCGCATCGTGGCGTTCTGGTTCCCCGGGCGGCGCAACCCGCTGCTGGTGCAGCTGACCGGCACCGTCGGGCAACTCGGCGCGGTGCTCGCGGCGATCCCGCTGGTGGCGTTGCTGCACCACGCCGGCTGGACGCCCGCGTTCCTCACCGCGGCGGGGCTCGGCGCCACCGCGCTGCTGCTCGTCCTCGTCGCCGTCCGGGACATCCCGCACACCGGGCACGGCACCGCCGTCGCCCCCGACCTGGCCAGCGTACGCCGACAGCTCGCCGAGGCCTGGTCCCAGCCGGGCACCCGCCTCGGCCTGTGGACCCACTTCGTCACCCAGTTCTCCGGCTCGGTCTTCGCGCTGCTCTGGGGCTACCCGTTCCTGGTGCAGGGGCAGGGACTCTCGCCCACCGCGGCGGCCGCCCTGCTCACCCTGATGACCGTGGTGATGCTGCTCTGCGGCCCGGTGATCGCCCACCTGTGCGCCCGGTACTCGTACCACCGTTCGGTGCTGGTCTTCGCGATCACCGCCGCCACCGCCGCGATCTGGGCGGTGGTGCTGGCCTGGCCGGGACGTGCGCCGCACGGGCTGCTGGTGGTCCTCGTCGTCGTGCTCGCGGTCAACGGCCCCGGATCGGTGATCGGCTTCGACTACGCGCGCACCGCCAACCCGGTGCATCGGATCGGCAGTGCCACCGGCATCGTCAACGTCGGCGGGTTCGTCGCCTCGATCCTGCTGGTGCTGGCGGTCGGCGTGGTCCTCGACCTGGCCACCCCGGCCGGCCGGAGCGCCCCGCCGCTGGACGCGTTCCGTTGGGCGTTCGCCGTGCAGTACCTGCTCTGGGCACTCGGCGCGGTACAGGTGCTCCGCTACCGCAACGCCGCCCGCCGCCGGTACGCGGCCGAGAGCGCCGCCGGCGCGGTCCCCGCGCCCGCCGGCACCTGACCGCCGTCCAATCGGCCGACCTGGTGTCAGCGGTGCCTTCGACCGTGGGTCAGCGAGTCCAGCATCAGGGTGAGTCCCGCGCCGACCAGCCACACGTCCTTGGCGATGCCGGTGCCGGCCTGGGTGGGGCGCAGGCTGTTCTCCTCCCGCATACCGGGTGTCTTGAGATAGAGCTGCACCAGCCCGGCGCCGAAGGCGGTCAACGCCGCACCGGCGAGCAGCGACGGCACGAATGGCGTGAGCAGCGCGGCGCCGAGGGCGATCTCGCCCCGGGACAGCAGTTTTCCGAACCGGTCCGGCTCGATCTGTTTCAGCTGGGGGATCGCGCCGACGGCCATGCCGTGCACCGCCTGCGCCGACTCGCCCTCCAGGCCGCGTTTGCTGAGCCCGGAATTCAGGATGAACGCGCCGATGCTGAGCCGGAGCGGCGTGTGCGTCAGCTTCATGATCACTCCCGTCGGATCCGGAGAACGACTCCCGCGTACCCGGGGACGCGCGAGATAACCGCCGCGCACCGGGTGGGCCACCGTGGTGATCGGCGGTAGGTTCACGGGGTAGGAGACCGACGCAGGCGGGAGGGACCGTGAGCCAGGAAGTCCGGGGAGTCGTGTCGCGGCGCAAGGGCGCGCCGGTGGAGGTCACCACGATCGTGGTGCCGGACCCGGGGCCGGGCGAGGCGGTGGTCCGGGTCCAGTCCTGCGGGGTGTGCCACACCGACCTGCACTACCGCGAGGGCGGCATCACCGACGACTATCCGTTCCTGCTCGGCCACGAGGCCGCCGGGATCGTCGAGCAGGTCGGGCCGGGCGTCACGGACGTGGCCCCCGGCGACTTCGTGGTGCTCAACTGGCGGGCGGTCTGCGGGCAGTGCCGGGCCTGCCGCCGGGGCCGCCCGTGGTACTGCTTCAACACCCACAACGCCGCCCAGCGGATGACCCTCACCGACGGCACCGAGCTCACACCCGCCCTCGGCATCGGCGCGTTCGCCGAGAAGACCCTCGTCCATGCCGGTCAGTGCACCAAGGTCGACCCGGCCGCCCGGCCCGCCGCCGTCGGTCTGCTCGGCTGTGGGGTGATGGCCGGGCTCGGCGCGGCGATGAACACCGGCCAGGTGACCCGGGGCGACTCGGTCGCGGTGATCGGCTGCGGCGGCGTCGGCGACGCCGCGGTGGCCGGCGCGGCCCTGGCCGGGGCGACCACGATCATCGCGGTCGACACCGACTCCCGCAAGCTCGACTGGGCGCGCCGGTTCGGCGCCACGCACACCGTCAACGCCTCCGAGGACGACCCGGTCGAGGCGATCCGCGCCGCGACCGGCGGGTTCGGCGCCGACGTGGTGATCGAGGCGGTGGGCCGCCCCGAGACCTGGAAGCAGGCCTTCTACGCCCGGGACCTGGCCGGGACGGTGGTGCTGGTGGGCGTACCCACCCCGGAGATGCGGATCGAGCTGCCGCTGCTGGACGTCTTCGGTCGCGGCGGCGCGCTCAAGTCCAGCTGGTACGGCGACTGCCTGCCGAGCCGTGACTTCCCGATGCTCACCGAGCTGTACCGGCAGGGCCGTCTCGACCTGGACGCGTTCGTCACCGAGGAGATCGCCCTCGACCAGGTCGAGGAGGCGTTCACCCGGATGCACCACGGCGACGTGCTCCGCTCGGTGGTGATCTTCCCGTGACCGCCCGCGTCGACCACACCGTCACCTCCGGCACGTTCTCGCTGGACGGGCAGACCTTCGACGTCGACAACAACGTCTGGGTGATCGGCGACGACACCGAGTGCGTCGTCGTCGACGCGCCGCACGACGTGGCCGCCATCCGCAAGGTCGTCGGCGACCGCCGGGTGGTCGCCATCCTGGCCACCCACGCCCACGACGACCACGTACGCGTCGCGCCCGAGCTGGCCCGTGCCACCGGCGCCCCGGTGCTGCTGCACCCCGCCGACCGGGTGCTCTGGGACCTGGTCCACCCCGACACCCCGCCCGATGGTGCGCTGGGTGACGGTCAGACCGTCGCGGTCGGCGGCACCACGCTGCGGGTGCTGCACACCCCCGGCCACAGCCCGGGCGCGTGCAGCCTCTACGCCCCCGACCTCGGCACGGTCTTCACCGGCGACACCCTGTTCGCCGGCGGTCCGGGCGCGACCGGCCGCTCCTACAGCGACTTCGGCACCATCATCGAGTCGATCCGGACCCGGCTGCTCACCCTGCCGCCGGAGACGGTCGTCCACACCGGACACGGCGACGACACCACCATCGGCGCCGAGGCGCCGCACCTCGACGAGTGGATCGCCCGGGGTCACTGAGCGCGCCGGTTCCGTGCAGTACGAGCAGGTAACCGTCGACCACCGCGACCGCGGGTAGGCTGCTGATCCAGGCGACGTGCTGCGGTGTCAGCCGGCGCAGGTCGTTCTCACGCCCGCCGAAGCGCGCCCGACCACCTCGGAAGCCGCCGGGCTCTTCCCACCCGGCGACCGGCGCGGAGCCGAACCGGAGCGCGGCGAGCAGTTGTGCCTCGTGGTTGCCCAGCAGCGCGCCCACGGTGCCGTCGACAGCCGCGGCCGAGACCGCGAGTTGGCGAACGTCGTCGTACAGCGGAGATGCTGATCTTGGCATCGGGCAACCCTACGCGTCGAGCCGCGAGACTGGCGGCCCCGCAGCCGGCCTTCCGGCCGCGAGCTGCTTGTCCTGCCCGATGCTGTCGGGTTATCCTGCCGACGGAACCGGATGCCGGCGCGCAGCGCCACCCGGAGTCTCCCTCATCCCGACCGTCGCGGCACGTCGCCGGCGCGGTCACGGATCATCGTCGACAGTCGCGTGGATCCGCCGTCGCGACCTCCTCGCCGGTCCGGCCTCCGATTGCCGAGCGGCCCGCGGCGGCAGGCCCGTCGCCGTCACCACCGACAGTGCGCTGTCACGGCCCGGTCGGGCATTCGACGCGGCCCGCACCAGGTGTGCCTCAACCTTCCGGCTTCTTCGTACGTCATGACCTGTTCCGCCCACGTTCCCACCTCTGGCCCCCGTCGCGGGGCCCACCGAAAGGCACCCGATGAACAACACCGACACCTCGACGCCGGCCCCCGTCACCGGCATCGTCGACACCGTCGACGACCACGCCCTGATCCGGGTCGCCGGCTACCTGCCCTCGGCCGCGGACGTGTACGTCCCGCCCGCCCAACTACGCCGGTACGGTCTGCGTCGCGGGGACCTGGTGACCGGCGCGGTCGCCGCCCCGCCCCACCGTGGCCGGCACGCCCCGCTGGTACGCCTCGACACCGTCAACGGGATGGAGCCGGAGGAGGCGCGGCGTCGGCCGGAGTTCTACAAGCTCACCCCGCTGTACCCGCAGGAGCGGCTGCGGCTGGAGACCGAGCCGCACATCCTGACCACCCGGGTCATCGATCTGGTCATGCCGATCGGCAAGGGCCAGCGGGCGCTGATCGTCTCGCCGCCGAAGGCGGGCAAGACGATGGTGTTGCAGGCGATCGCGAACGCGATCACCCGTAACAACCCGGAGTGCCACCTGATGGTGGTGCTGGTCGACGAGCGGCCGGAAGAGGTCACCGACTTTTCTCGGTCGGTGAAGGGCGAGGTCATCGCGGCCACGTTCGACCGGCCGCCGCAGGACCACACCACGGTGGCGGAGTTGGCGATCGAGCGGGCGAAGCGTCTGGTCGAGCTGGGGCACGACGTGGTCGTGCTGCTCGACTCGGTGACCCGGCTGGGCCGCGCCTACAACCTCTCCGTACGGTCCGCCGGCCGTACGCTCTCCGGTGGGGTCGACATCGCCGCGCTGAACCCGCCGAAGCGGCTGCTCGCCGCGGCCCGCGCGGTTGAGGAGGGCGGCTCGCTGACCATCCTCGCCTCGGCGCTGGTGGACACCGGTTCGGCCGCGGACACGCTCATCCACGAGGAGCTCAAGAGCACCGGCAACGCCGAGCTGCGACTGGACCGCGCGCTGGCCGAGCGGCGCACCTTCCCGGCCGTAGACGTCCGTGCCTCCGGCACCCGTCGGGAGGAGCTGCTGCTCACCGAGGTCGAGCGGCATCGCCTGCGGGGCCTGCGATCCGCGTTGTCCCCGATGGACCGCCAGGCCGCCCTGGACCGGCTGCTGCACCAGCTCACCGCCACAGCGGGCAACGCCCAGTTCCTCATCCGGCTCGGTGCCGCCGGCAACTATCCTCAACGGTCATGACCATGCCGGGAAACGAGCCGCCGACCGTACGCCAGCTCCGCCTCGTCGTCGAGGCCGAGGACTACGACGCGGCCGTCGCCTTCTTCCGCGACGCCCTGGGCCTGCCCGAGCAGGCGGCGTACTCGGGTGGCGACGGCGCGCGGGTGGTGATCCTGGAGGCCGGCCGGGCCACCCTGGAGCTGGCGAATCCCGCGCAGAAGCGAATGATCGACGAGGTGGAGGTCGGCCGGCAGGTCGCACCGCGCCTGCGGGTGGCGTTCGAGGTGGACGACAGCCGCACGATGACCGAACGTCTGGTCGCGGCGGGTGCCACCGAGGTCGCTCCGCCGACCGTCACCCCGTGGCAGTCCCTCAACGCCCGCCTCGACGCCCCGGCCGGCCTCCACCTCACCGTGTTCCAGGAGCTGCGTACCCCGGCGGAACGTGCGGCCACGGACGGCTTCGGCACCGACGTCTGACCGCCGGCAATCCGCTGCGCCCGGCCGCCCGGCCGTTGATACCCTCGCGCGGTGCCCGACCCCGTCACCGCGCCCGGGCTGACCCCGGCGCAGGCCGCCGCCCTGCGACACGTCCGCCGCGTGGCGCTGCGGGACCGTCCCGCGGCCCTTGCCGCCATCGCCCGGCACCTCGCCGGCTCCGGGACCGCGCACCAGGCGGAGCAGGTGGTCGCGGCGGTCGCCGCGTACGGTCGGCTGACGCTCAACTTCCACCCGGACCGCCTGCTACGCGACGGCCGTACGGTGGCCGAGGCGCTGGACCAGGACGGCGTCTACCGCAGCCAGTTCGAGACGGGCATCTCCAACGGCGGGCTGACCGCGTTCCCCGGCGGTGACCGGGACCGCTGGGAGGGGACGCTGTTCGGCGGGGCGTACCAGCGGCCGGGCGTGCTCCCCGCGGAGCGCCCGAAGTACGGTGGCCTGAACCTGCTCGACCATGTCGACGGGGCCTGCCCCCGGTTCGGCTCCTGCCACCTGCGGCTGCGCCCCGAGGCGCTCCACCGGGCCACCCTCTGTTTCGGCGACAGCCACACCCAGCCGAAGGACGTCGGCACCCTCGACGTCTTCGAACCGGTACTCGCCGCGCTGCTCGGGGCCACCGCCGGCACCGGCGTGAGCCTCGGCCTCGCCGGCATGGACACCGACACGCTGCTGCGTACGCTGCTCGGCAACCGGAAGCGGGAATCGACCGTGGCCGGGCGGGCGTTGGACGACTACATCGAGGCGCAGATCCACGGCGAGGTGAGCCTCGCTCGGGACGTCGAAACGCTGGTGGTCGACCCGTCGTTCCGGGGTACGGAGGCCGGGCGGATCCTCGCCGGGATCGCCCGGCGGCACGGCTTCCCGCTGCACTGGCACTGCGGGTTCGAGCTGCCGGTCGACGGGGTCGACGCCGAGTTCCGCGGCCCGGCCATCCCACCGCTCGCAGCCCGAGTGCACGCGCAGTTCGCCCGCCCGGGAGAGCCGGTGCATGCCGCACTGATCGGCCGCGCGGCCGCGTCGCTGGTACGGGAGCCGGAACGGTGGGCCGACCGAGGTCCGGCCGAGGTCACCCTTCAGCACCTCAAGCAGCTCTGGCACGTTGTCGTCCGGTTCGGCACGCCTGCCGCTGGCTGAGACCGGCCTCCCGTTTCGACCCGCGCGCTCCGTCTCCGCCCTCCCGGTACGCCCGCTGCCGGCCCATCCCGCACCCATGGTGACCTGCGCCGCAGCCCGGTGCCTCTCCGGCATATCCGGAATGACCGACACGGCAAGCTGGTTGTGTCCCCAGTACCCCGGAAGCGCAAACCCCGTACCGGCCAGTAGTTCCCCCGAGGCCCGCTCACCCCGGAGCGCGTCATGACGATCGAAAGGGCAACCATCGTGAAGCAGCACTTCACTCGATGGCTCCCCGCCATCGAACAGACCTCGCACCGCACCGCCGAGCTCGTCACCCGGTGGCTCCCCGCCATCGCGAAGACCCCGCACCGTAAGGCCGTACTGACCGTCTCGGGCGTTGCCGTCCTGGGCGGCCTGGCGTTCGGCCCGACCGCCGTCGCCGCCCCGGTCACCACCGGACCGCACGCCGGCGCCGTCGCCGCCATCGACCTGGCCACCGGCAACAAGACGGCGGTCGCCGAATCCGAGCTCACCACCGGCGCCGACAAGGTTCCCACCAAGGCCAACCCGCCCAGCCGCGACAAGCTCGTGCCGTACGGCGTCGAGGGCGCGCAGTCGCGTATCCCGCTCGACAACGCCCAGATCTCCAACGCCAAGGCCATCGTCAAGGCCGCCAAGGAGACCGGCGTGGGGGAGCGGGGCGCCGTGATCGGCGTCGCCACCTCGTTGCAGGAGTCGAAGCTGTACAACCTCGGCCACCTCGGCATGTACAACGACCACGACTCGCAGGGCCTGTTCCAGCAGCGCCCGTCGTCCGGTTGGGGCACGCCCGACCAGATCACCAACCCGGACTACGCCGCCAAGGCGTTCTTCAACGCGCTGAAGAACGTCGGCGGTTGGCGCGACCTGCCGCTGACCACGGCCGCGCAGACCGTCCAGGTGTCCGCCTACCCGTACGCGTACGCGCAGTGGGAGGACCAGGCGGCGGACATCGTCCAGCAGGTCTGGTGAGTCCTGCTTCTTCCGGAACCGGCCGGCCCCTGTCCAGGGGCCGGCCGGTTCCGTCTCCCCCTTTGACCAGCCATTGATCGACTCCGTGTGCGGTATGTGGTGGTCTCGGCGGGGCCGGTGACCACCGTTTGCGGCACACGGAGTGGATCATCGGGTCTTGGGTGTGGCTGGTGCTCTTTCGTGCCTGCCCGCCCGCGCCTCGACGGGCCTTGGTCGGCTCCGTGTGCGGTATGTGGTGGTCTCGGCAGGGCCGGTGGCCACCATTTACGCGATATGGAGTGGATCACCCGAGCTCGCGACCGCCTGGGGGCGCGGTTTGCGGGGGATGCCCGCTTCGGCGGCGTTGACTGCCGGCTTGGGTGGAGTGAGGGGGTCCGGTCGGCCGCCCGGCTTCGGCCGGGTCTTGATCGACTCCGTGTGCGGCATGTGGTGGTCTCGGCGGGGCCGGTGACCACCGTTTGCGGCACATGGAGTGGATCACGGAGTTCCGCGATCAACCGGCGCCACGTTTTGCGCTGGATGTCCGGTTCGGGGGTGAGGGGCGGCATCCTGCGGGCGGAATGGCCGACGGGCGGGGGTCGTTGTACATGGCTGCACGACCAAGGAGCCCCCAGGCCCCGGGCCGCCCGCGTCGGCGGGTGGGCCGATCCCGGGAATGACGCCGGGTGGTCGGTCGTTGTACATGGTCCCGGCGCCGCGAAGAGGCGATCCCCTCGCCCCGTGAGCGTTCCGGTCGATGACTTTCCCCCTTCTCTTTTGAGCGCCTGACGGTGCTTGCGCACACAGAATTTGCCGTCTCCCCTTTTGTCGGCGGGTGTGCGCCAACCCCCGAATGGAGCTTTGTCATGAACACGATGCTGCGTAAGAGCGTTCTTGGTGTTGCTGGTCTGGCTTTCACCGGTGGTGTGTTCGCTGGTCCGATCGCGGCTCACGCCGCTGAGCCGGTGCACGCCAACCCGGCCGTCGTACAGGCCGACAAGCCGGACAGCGGCAAGCTGATCCCGCATGGTGTGCAGGGCACGCAGTCGAGGATCGGTCTGAACGACGAGCAGACCGGCAACGTGAAGGCGATCATCGCGGCGACGAAGAAGGCCGGGATGCCGGAGCGGGCCGCGGTGGTGTCGATCGCCACGAGTCTGCAGGAGTCGAAGCTGGAGAACCTGGGCCACCTCGGCGACGCCAATGACCATGACTCGCTGGGTCTGTTCCAGCAGCGCCCGAGCTCGGGTTGGGGTTCGCCGGAGCAGATCACCGATCCGGAGTACTCGACGATGGCGTTCCTGAAGGGTCTGAAGCAGGTTGACGGGTGGCAGGACATGCCGCTGACCAAGGCCGCGCAGACGGTGCAGGTGTCGGCGTACCCGGATGCCTACGCCCAGTGGGAGCAGCAGGCCGCCGACCTGGTCGCCCAGTACTGGAACAGCTGACAACCACAGAATCACGAACAACCGCTGGCCGGCACCCCGCAACCGGGGTGCCGGCCAGCGGCGTCTGCGCGAGGATCAGGATGCGGCGCCAGAGCGGGCCGGGGAGGTAGGACCGGACCGACGGTGACCCATCACGACGTCGACCAGCGCGGCGACGAGCGCCAGCGCGATGATCCCGGCGGCCAGCACCAGAGAATGCCGGAACGCCGTCGACCAGTCTCCCCGGGTGTCGGCCAGGGTCGAGAAGAACAGGGAGCCGACCGCGGCGATTCCGGCGGCCGACCCGATCCGCTGACCGGTCTGCAGCATGCCGGCCCCGCTGCCGGCCTGCGGCACCGGCACCTCGGAGAGGGCGAGCGTCTGGTTCGGTGCGATGACCAGACCACTGCCCAGCCCGGCCACCAGGAACGGCACCGCGGTCAGCACCGGCACTGAGACATGCCACGAGCCGTGCAGCACCCACACGGTCGCGGTGAGACCGACCACCACCACCAGCAGGCCGACACCGACCAGTGGCCGGCCGTACCGGTTGACCACCCGGCCGCCTACCGCGGACGCCACCGCCGAACCGAGGGCGAACGGGGTGATGGCCAGACCGGCGGCGAGGGCGCTGTAACCGAGCCCGATCTGTAGGTACAGGGTGAAGATGAAGAAGATCGCGGTGAACCCGGCGAAGTAGAGCAGACCGATCAGCGTCCCCAGGGTGTACGAGCGCAGCCCGAACAGCCGCAGGTCGAACAGGGGCTGCCGAAGGCGCGCGTACCGCCGCTCCCACAGGCCGAACGCGGCCAGGAAGACCAGTCCGGCCGGGATCAGCAACCACTTCGTCCCGCTGTGCCACTGCTGTTGCTGCACCAGCGGGAGCAGCACCAGGGTCACCCCGGCGCCGAGCAGCAGCACGCCGATCGGGTCGAGTCGGTGCCGGTCGGGTACGCCGGTGGGTCGGGCGGGCATCAGCCGCCAGCCCAGCAGTACGGCGATGATGCCGACCGGCACGTTCACGAAGAACACGTACCGCCAGCCGTGTTGCTCGCCGCCGAGCTGGATGAGCAGCCCGCCGAGCAGTGGGCCGACGGCGGTGGAGATGCCGATCGTGGCGCCGAGCAGCCCGAACGCCCGGCCCCGTTCGGCGCCCCGGAAGAGCTGCTGGATCATGCCGCTCACCTGGGGGTTGACCACCCCGGCGGCGGCGCCCTGGACGAGCCGGGCGATGACCAGCCACAGTGGCGAGCTGGCCAGCCCGGCCACCGCGCTGGTCAGCGTGAACAGGACCAGCCCGGCCACGAACGCGCTGCGCCGGCCGCGTGCGTCACCGAAACGCCCGGCCGGCACCAGGATCAGGCCGAAGGTGAGCGCGTACCCGGACAGCACCCACTGCAGGTCGCTCGGCGTGGCGTGCAGGGCCCGGTCGATCGACGGTACGGCCACGTTGACGATGCTGACGTCCAGCAGCGTCATGAACGCGGCGACCAGGCCGACGCCGAGCGCCTGCCAGCGGCGCCGGTCGTCGTATCCGGCGGTGTCCGCCGGTGCCGACCGGTCCGTGCTCATCGCGCCCCCCGAAGGCCGTCGCTCACGTGTCCGATCGCCACCAGGCCCATCGTGGGGCAACCGGCGCGGCTACGCCATCTGGCGCGCACACCACCGTGGCCCGAAGTCCAGACCCGCCATCGGGGAGTCCTCGCGGTGCAGCAGGCCCCGTTCGGTGAGCATGTGCAGCGGCTCGCGCAGCTCCTCCTCGGTCATCCCGGCCTCCTCGGCGATCATGCCGGGATAGGGTACGTGCCCCCGCACCTCCAGCGCAGTCACCGCCTGGTACACCCGTTGCTCGATGTCGGACAGCTGTACCTGCTGCATCGTTCCCTCCTCGACGTGACCCGCCCGCTCGGCGGGTGGTCTGCGCCCGGCGGTTACCCGGAGGGCCGCCGATGATGCCCACCCGAACGGGGGGTGCCGTCGGGCGCGGTGGGGCGCCCCCGGACGGGTCGTGCCCTAGGCTGCACCAGTGATCATCTGGGATCTGGTCGTCGTCGGTGCCGGCCCCGCCGGGCTCTCCGCCGCGCACGCCGCGGCCCGGGCCGGCGTGCGCACAATGGTGCTCGAACGCGCCACCCACCCTCGCTACAAGACCTGCGGCGGCGGGCTGATCGGCACGTCGCTGGCCGAGGTCGCCGACCGGATCGAGGTGCCGGTCCACGACCGGGCCGACCGGGTCACGTTCACCCGGGACGGGCGACGGGCCTTCACCCGCCGGCATCCCGGGCCGCTGGTGAGCATGATCCGCCGCGAGGAGTTCGACCACCGGCTGCGGGCCGCCGCGGTCGCCGCCGGGGCCGAGGTCCGTGAGGGCGTCGCGGTCCGCGCCGTCGAGCAGGACCCCGACGAGGTACGCCTGCGGCTGGCCGACGGCGACACCGTACGCGCCCGCGTGGTTGTCGGCGCGGACGGGTCCTCCGGCGTCACCGCCCGGCACGTCGGGGTGGCTCACCGCCAGGTCGACCTGGGGCTGGAGGTGGAACTGCCGGTCCCACCCGCCGAGCAGGAGCGCTGGCGGGGCCGGATACTCCTGGACTGGGGGCCGGTGCCCGGCTCGTACGCCTGGGTCTTTCCCAAGGGTGACCGGCTCACCGTCGGCGTCATCTCCGCGCGCGGCGAGGGGGAACGGACCCGGGCCTACCTGCGTGACTTCGTGGCGCGGCTCGGCCTGTCCGAGCTGACCCCGGAGCACGACTCGGGCCACCTGACCCGGTGCCGTACGGAGGACTCGCCGCTGCGCCGTGGTCGGGTGCTGGTCGCCGGTGACGCGGCCGGCCTGCTGGAACCGTGGAGTCGGGAAGGGATCAGCTTCGCCCTGCGTTCGGGCCGGCTGGCCGGCGAGGCGGTGGCCGGTGGCGACCCGGCGGCGTACGAGCGCGAGGTCAATCGGCGGCTGGTGCCCGAGATGCGGGCGGGGCACCGGCTGCTGGAGGTCTTCGAGCGCCGGCCCGACGTGTTCCACGCGATGCTGGCCACCCCACCCGGCTGGCGGATGTTCGTCCGGTTCTGCCAGGGCCGGACCAGCTTCGACCGGGCCCTGGCCCGACGACCGGTCCGGGCGGGTATGGCCATGTTGGACCGGCTGCCGCCGATGCGGCAGAACGGGTCGCCCTGAGCGGCCGATCAGGGCACGATGACCGCCCGTCCGTGGATCTCCCCCGGCGCAGCGTCTCGTACGCCTCCGGCGCCCGATCGAGGGGAAAGGTCTGCACGTCGGCGTGCAACTGCCCGGCCCGCCCCAGGGCGATCACCTCCTGAAGCTCGGCCCGGGTACCCCAGAACGGCACCATGACGTCGGTCTCCAGCGGTACGGTCGGTGGCTCGTCGGCCACCGGCCGGACCGGGAGCGTGCCCCCGGCGAGGCCGACCAGCAGCAGCTTGCCGCCGGTGGCGACCACCTGCCGGGCGGTGGTCAGGGTGGGGTCCGCCCCGACGAAGTCGAGCACCACGTCCGCCCCGTCCGGCGGCGGCCCCACCAGTGCCCGGATCCGTTCCACGGCGTCCGGCCCGGCCTGCACCACCTCGTGCGCGCCCAACCGGCTCGCCAGGTCCAGCGCCGCCACGCTGGTGTCCACGGCGATGATCCGTACCGCCGTGGTGGCCACCAGGATCTGCACCGCCATGTGGCCCAGTCCGCCGATCCCGATCACCACGCAGGTGGTGCCCGGGCGCAGCTTCGGTCGCGCCAGCTCGATGGCGTGGTACGGGGTGAGCCCCGCGTCGGTGAGCGGCGCCGCCTGGCTCAGGTCCAGGTCCCCGACGTGCAGCAGCCGGGACGCGGGCACCACCACGTACTCGGCCAGCCCGCCGTCACGGCTGAGCCCGATGCCGCCCACCGGTACGACCCGGCACTGGTTCTCCAGCCCACGCAGGCAGGCGCGGCAGCGGCCGCAGCCGATGATCCCGTACACCGCGGTCCGGTCCCCGGGGGACCAGCCGGAGACCCCGGGGCCGACCTGGTCGACGGTGCCCGCGATCTCGTGGCCCAGCGTCATCGGGGTGGGGTACATCCCCGCCGGCGCGTCGAGGATGTGCAGGTCGGAGTGGCAGGCGCCGACCGCGCCGACGCGTAGCAGCACCTCGCCCGGTCCAGCCGCCGGGGTGGGCACCTCCGTCTGCTCCAGCACCCCGGGGGCGGTCATCCGCACCGCGCGCATGGTTGTCCTCCACCTCGTCTCGACAGTCCGTCGCGGCGGCTTACCCGTGCCGTCCAGGTTGATGCGGGCGTTGTGCGACCGGGCGCACAATGCGGTCATGAGCGAGCCGAACGAGTCGTTCACCGACGAGGAGTACGCGTTCCTTCGGCACGTTCGCTTCGGCGAACTGCCGCCGGCGGTGCCTCCCGAGGACCGAATGGCGTTGACGGAGACCGACGCCCGGCGGGACCGCCCGGAGCCGGCCGGCGGGCCCGAGGAGTGGGCACTGCGCAACAGTCCGGGCTGAGCCCGGAAACGGCCGACGGGCCGGGGGTGGCACCCACCCCACGGCCCGCCGGACCGGTACGCGTCAGAAGACCGGCACGCCCTCGCGGACCAGCTTCCAGTTCGGCACGAAGAAGTCGGCCGGGTCGATGACGCCCTTGGCCTGTGCCCACTCGATGAGCAGCTGCCGGATCTCCTGCTGCTCGTTGTAGACCTGGGTCTTCACGATCCCGGGGAAGTTGCCGCCACCGCTGCGCCGGTAGTTGTTCACCGCGACCACGAACTGGGCGTCGGCGGGGACCGGGGTGTCGGTGCCCGGCAGGACCAGGCGGGTGATCCGCTGGCCGACCGGCTTCGAGATGTCGATGTCGTAGTCGACACCCGAGATCGTGTCGTAGTTGTAGTCCGGCACGGCCGGGTCGGCGATGGTCGCCGGGTTGACGGCGGCGCCGACCGGCAGCGTCACGAAGTACTTCGCCGAGTACTCCAGGTACTCCTTCACCTCGGCGCCGGTCATCACGACCGCCTCGAGGGTGTTGTCGTACACGTAGAGGCCCGCGACGTCGCGGATCCGCACGTCCCCGGCGGGGAACACCGCGGTACGGCTGAACGGCGCCGCGATCGACAGCACCGGCAGCCCGGCGTACGCGGTGCCGGCGAGCGCTGCGGTCACCACGTCGGTCTGGACCTGGTTGATGAAGTCCAGGATCGGGGTGTCCTGGTACCGCGACTCGGCGGCGGAGAGCTCCACGGTGGACCGCGCGACGACCTGGTTGACGTAGTCGACCGTCTTGGCGTGCTGGCCGCGCACGGCCGCGAGCACCGCCGGATCCTCGACCACGGTGTTCGTGTTCAGCATGGTGGCGCCCTTGGCGACGACCTTCCAGCGGCCCTTCTCCCGGGTCAGGGTGAAGTCCATCCGGGTCAGCCGCTGGCCCCACTTCGACGGCTCCGAGGTCAGCACCTGCTCGCCGGTCCGGGTGTTGGTGACGAACTTCTCCCGGACCTCGTTGTGCGCGTGTCCGAAGAGGATCGCGTCGATGCCCGGCACCTGCTCGGCGATCATCGCGACCGGGTTCTCGTTCGGCAGCTCCGGCCCGTAGCTGGAGGTGCCGCTGTCGCCGCCGTGGGCGGAGATGATGACCAGGTCGGCGCCGCGCTCCCGCATGATCGGCACCCACTTGGCGGCGGTCTCGACCATGCCGGCGAAGACCAGCTTGCCCTCGACGTTGCCCTTGTCCCAGATGGCCACGCCGGGGTTGGTCAGGCCGAGGATGCCGACGTTCAGCGCCGGCGCGCCATGCCCGCCGAGGTTGACCGGCTTGATCACGTACGGCAGGTAGGCCGGCTTGCCGGTCTTCTCGTTGATCGCGTTGGCGGCGAGAGCCGGGAAACCGAGCTGCTCGATCCACCTGGCCAGCAGCGGCAGGCCGTAGTTGAACTCGTGGTTACCCAGCGTGACGGCGTCGTAGTTCAGCACGTTCATCGCGTTGGCCATCGGGTGCGTCTCACCGGTGACGGTGATCGGCTCCTGCTTGGCGTAGTACGTGGCCAGCGGGGTGCCCTGGATGGTGTCGCCGGCGTCGAGTACCAGGGTCGCCTTGCCCCTGCGCTCGTCGCGGATCTGGTTGACCAGGGTGGCCAGCTTCGCGACGCCGACGTCGTTGTGCTGGCTGTCGTCGTACTCGGCGTCCTTGTAGTAGTCCCAGTTGTAGACGTTGCCGTGGGTGTCGGAGGTGCCGAGGACGGTCAGGTCCCAGATCTTGGGGGCGTTGCCCTTCGCCTCGCCCGCCTGCGCGGGGGAGCCGGCGAGCAGGGGAGCGGTCGCGGCGGCCGCCGCGACGGCCAGCACCTGACGGCGTGAGGCGCCGGAGGAGGAGGTCATGAGGTGCCTTTCCATGGGGGTTGACGCGCCTCGTAGGCGCCGTTGCGCACCATAACCACCTGCTGTCACAGTCGCCACATCGCCCCGAGGTGTTTCACCTCATCGGCACCAGCCGTCGACTGGCTGTAACACCCGGGCCACCCGCACGTCGTTTCCGCCATGGCTGCGGGGGTAGGGCGGTACTGGACGCGAGGGGATGAAGCGGCACGAGGAGGAGCCGGTGAGCGAGGACCAGTACACCCAGCAGGACCCCAGCCGCCAGTACGGCCAGCAGCAGGGACAGCCCGCGCAGCAGCAACCGGTGCCGGGTTCCGTGCAGCGGATGGGACCGAAGCCGGATCACGGCGAGGAGTCCTACCGCGGCAGCGACCGGCTCGCCGGAAAGCGGGCCGTCATCACCGGGGGCGACTCCGGCATCGGCCGCGCGGTCGCCATCGCGTACGCCCGGGAGGGGGCCGACGTGCTCGTCTCCTACCTCGGCGAGCAGGAGGAGGCCGACGCCCGGGACACCGTCCGGCTGATCGAGCAGGCCGGCCGCAAGGGCATCGCGGTGCGTACCGACCTCACCGACGAGAGCCACTGCCGGCAGTTGATCGACCGGGCGCTGGGCGACCTCGGCGGCATCGACATCCTGGTGAACAACGCGGCCTTCCAGATGGCCCAGGACAAGGGCCTCGCCGGCGTCACCACCGAACAGTTCGACCGGGTGTTCAAGACCAACGTGTACGCCATGTTCTGGCTCTGCAAGCTGGCCGTGCCGCACCTGGGCGAGGGGTCGGTGATCATCAACACCTCATCGATCCAGGCCTTCAACCCGTCGCCGCAACTGCTCGACTACGCCACCACCAAGGCGGCGATCGTCAACTTCACCAAGGCGCTCGCGCTGGACCTGGCCGACCAGGGAATCCGGGTCAACGCCGTCGCACCCGGCCCGATCTGGACGCCGCTGATCCCGGCCACCATGCCCGAGGAGAAGGTGAAGGAGTTCGGCACCGAGGTGCCGCTGGGCCGCCCCGGCCAGCCCGCCGAACTCGCCCCCGCGTACGTCTTCTTCGCCTCGCAGGAGTCCAGCTACGTCACCGGGGAGATCCTCGGCGTCACCGGCGGCAAGCTGACCCGATGACGACCGCCCCGGGCGTCGTCCGGCGCCCTCCGGTCAGCGGGGCCAGGCGGCCATCCGGCGGCGGACCTCGGCGACCTGATCCGCGTCGAGCCCGTAACGGGCGAAGCGCCGGTCGGGGAGCTGGTCCAGGTAGCCTCCCGCCGCCCGGATGTCCGCCATGTCCAGCGCCGGGTCCACCTGGCGGGCCAGCGCCAGCAACTCAGCCACCTCGTACCGGCCGAGCGCGGCGGAGACGTCGATGTAGTCCCGCACCTCCCGCCGGTTGACCAGCGCGGCGGTCTTGTTGGCGATCAGATCGCGGACGTCCATCACCGGGCCGAGGTCCATCACCACCGGGCTGCGATACCGGTCGAGCCGGGCCAGGCTGAGCCGGATCTGTCGGCCGTCCCGGCTCACCACGAAGTCCCGCAGATCCCGGTCGAAGCCGTCGAACAGCTCCGCCAGCTCGCTGTCCGGGTCCGCGTCGACGACCTGGTATCCGGCCAGCTCCAGTGCGGCCCGCACCTCGGCCGCCGCCGCGGCGGCGGCGCCCTCCACGTCGGCGAAGAGGTCGACGTCCTCGGTCGGCCGGGTAACCAGGCCGTGCGCCGCCCAGGCCACCCCGCCGCCGAGCACGAACCGGTGCGGGCCGGCGGCGGCCAGGGCCACCCGGGCCACGTCCCGGTAGAAGTCGTGCAGATGGCTCACGCGGTACGCAGGCCCCGGTGCCGGCTCTCCCACGCCAGGCGTACCCCCCGCGGCAGGTTCAGCCGCCGCCACACCCGGCGCAGTGTCCGCCCGTCGATCAGGTCGCGCAGATCGTCGACCCGGTTGGTCTCCCGCAGCACGTTCTCGTACATCCAGAGCAGGTCGTCCGGGTCATCGAGGTCGAAGGCGCGTTCGCTGCTCCACATCAGGCGTACCGGCAGCTCGACGATGCCCCGGGTGGGGCCGGTGAGCTCGGCGAGGGTACGGGCCACCACGGCGGGACGCCCGGGCCGGGCGAGGTACGCACTGGTGGTGGCCGCCATGCTGTCAGGGTAACCCCTGCCACGTCCGTTGCGTCCCCTGCGCCCGCGAGGTTCGCGGCCCGCTCGCCGCTGCCGGCCTGTGCGCGGCTTGCGCGGCACGGTGCGCGGGGCGTGAGCGGGGGACCACTTTCCGGGAAGTTGAGCCCTCGTCCCACGCCTGGCGGCCGTAGTGCGCATCTTGGCTGCGCCTCGCGCGGAGTGGCGCCTCCGAGCCTCCGCGCTGCCCCGGTTTGACCTTGGGCCGACTCCGATTCTGCGCGCGGGATGTGGGTTCTCGGCGGGTGCCGGATGCCGCCCTTCCGAGCCCCGTCCGCCTCAGATCCGGCATTGGTCGACTCCGTGTGCGGTATGTGGTGGTCTCAGCGAGGCCAATGACCACCGTTTGCGGCACATGGAGTGGATCACCCTGCTCCGATTGTCTCTGGGTGTAGCTGGCCTCCTCCCGGCCTGCCCGCCCGGCCCCGACGAGCCTTGGTCGACTCCGTGTGCGGTATGTGGTGGTCTCAGCGGGGCCGGTGACCACCGTTTGCGGCACATGGAGTGGATCACGGAGTTTCACGATCACTCGGTGTCGCGTTTTGTGCTGGATATCCGGTTCGGGAGTGTGGGGTGGCATCCCTGAGGCCGGAATGGTCGGGGGTCGGGGGTCGTTGAACCCGGGTGCACGGCCGAGGAAGACCCTGCCTCGGGGAGTGGCCGCCCGCTTGGGTGAGCCCCCGGGCCCCGGTCCCCGGGAATGATGCCGGGTGGTCGGTCGTTGTACATGGTCCCGGCGCCGCGAAGAGGCGATCCCCTCGCCCCGTGAGCGTTCCGGTCGATGACTTTCCCCCCCTTGCTTTGAGCGCCTGACGGTGCTTGCGCACACAGAATTTGCCGTCCCCCTTTTGTCGGCGGGTGTGCGCCAACCCCCGAATGGAGCTTTGTCATGAACACGATGCTGCGTAAGAGCGTTCTTGGTGTTGCTGGTCTGGCTTTCATCGGTGGTGTGTTCGCTGGTCCGATCGCGGCTCACGCGGCTGAGCCGGTGCACGCCAACCCGGCCGTCGTGCAGGCCGACAAGCCGGACAGCGGCAAGCTGATCCCGCATGGTGTGCAGGGCGCGCAGTCGAGGATCGGTCTGAACGACGAGCAGACCGGCAACGTGAAGGCGATCATCGCGGCGACGAAGAAGGCCGGGATGCCGGAGCGGGCCGCGGTGGTGTCGATCGCCACGAGTCTGCAGGAGTCGAAGCTGGAGAACCTGGGCCACCTCGGCGACGCCAATGACCATGACTCGCTGGGTCTGTTCCAGCAGCGTCCGTCCAGTGGTTGGGGTTCGCCGGAGCAGATCACCGATCCGGAGTACTCGACGACGGCGTTCCTGAAGGGTCTGAAGCAGGTTGACGGGTGGCAGGACATGCCGCTGACCAAGGCCGCGCAGACGGTGCAGGTGTCGGCGTACCCGGATGCCTACGCCCAGTGGGAGCAGCAGGCCGCTGACCTGGTCGCCCAGTACTGGAACAGCTGACAACCACAGAACACGAACACATGAACGCCGCTGGCCGGCACCCCGAACCGGGGTGCCGGCCAGCGATGCGTCCGGGGTCAACGACAACGGAGTGACGGCGATCACCGGAAGCGGCGGAAGACAGCCGGCCCCCGTACCGTTGTGCAGAGCGTCGGTGTGTCCAGTGTCCCCGGGCCTCACCCAAATTGCCTTCGCGGAATACCGTCCGGCTGGAGCCGCGTCGCGCCACTCGCCGAGAGGCGACCTGCACACCGACGCCCAGCGCCGCCCCGGCCATCCGGCCGGGGCGGCGCTGTCTTCGCCCGAGGGCCGCCTGGCCTTTCGTTGGCCGAATTGATCCGGCGGCTTGTGTCGCGGGCTCGCGGCGGCTGGCCTAAGGTTCAGGTGGTCAGCTTCCGTCGGCGGGAAGGGGGTGTCCCAGTGGGCCTGAAGACGTTCATCGAAGGCTGGCCGGTCTACCGGCAGCTCACCGGCACCGACCCGCTCGGCCGGGGCGCGGCGGCCCAGTCCGCCCGCTCGGCGGCACTGACCGCGCGCACCGAGACCGCGGACAGCATGGCCCGATCCGTCTGCCCGTACTGTGCGGTGGGCTGCGGGCAGCGGGTCTTCGTCAAGGACGGCCGGGTCACCCAGATCGAGGGCGATCCGGACAGCCCGATCTCGCGTGGTCGGCTCTGCCCGAAGGGCTCGGCCAGCAAGAGCCTGGTGACCAGCCCGCTGCGGCAGACCAAGGTCCGCTACCGCCGGCCGTACGCGACGGAGTGGGAAGACCTGGACCTGGACGTCGCGCTCGACATGATCGCCGACCGGGTCCTCGCCGCACGCGACGAGACCTGGGAGGACGTCGACGACGAGGGCCGGCCGCTGAACCGGACGCTGGGCATCTCCAGCCTGGGCGGGGCGACCCTCGACAACGAGGAGAACTACCTCATCAAGAAGCTTTTCACGGCGATGGGGGCGCTCCAGATCGAGAACCAGGCCCGGATTTGACACTCCGCCACCGTCCCCGGTCTGGGGACCAGCTTCGGTCGCGGCGGGGCGACGGACTTCCAGCAGGACCTCGTCAACGCTGACGTCATCGTCATCCAGGGTTCCAACATGGCCGAGGCGCACCCGGTGGGATTCCAGTGGGTGATGGAGGCCAAGAAGCGCGGCGCGAGGGTCTTCCACGTCGACCCGCGGTTCACCCGTACGAGCGCGCTCGCCGACACGTACCTGCCGATCCGGGCGGGCACGGACATCGCGCTGCTCGGCGGCGTGGTGCGGTACATCCTGGAGAACGAGCTGGACTTCCGGGAGTACGTGCTGGCGTACACCAACGCGGCGACCATCGTCAGCGAGGCGTTCGTCGACACGGAGGACCTCGACGGTCTCTTCTCCGGCTTCAACGTCGACAGCCTCGCGTACGACCAGAAGAGCTGGCAGTACCAGGGGCAGGAGCGTAACGGCGGCACGCCGGCCGACGGCACGGAGCGGGAGACGGCGGCCGGGCTGCGGCACGAGTCGCACGGGCCGCCCGTGCGGGCCCGGACCGAGCGGGACGAAACCCTGCAGCACCCCCGCTGCGTCTACCAGATCCTCAAGCGGCACTTCTCCCGGTACACGCCGGAGATGGTCGAGCGGGTCTGCGGCGTTCCGCAGGAGAAGTTCCTGGAACTCGCCCGCGCCTGGACGGAGAACTCGGGCCGGGAGCGCACCGGCGCGCTGGTCTACTCGGTGGGCTGGACCCAGCACAGCGTCGGCGTGCAGTACATCCGAACCGGGGCGATCATCCAGCTTCTGCTGGGCAACATCGGCCGGCCCGGCGGTGGGATCCTGGCGCTGCGCGGACATGCCAGCATCCAGGGGTCGACGGACATCCCGACGCTGTTCAACCTGCTGCCGGGCTACCTGCCGATGCCGCACCACGCCGAGCACCCGACCTTCGACCGGTGGGTGGACGGCATCCGCAACCCCGGCCAGAAGGGCTTCTGGGGCAACGCGCAGGCCTTCGCGGCGAGCCTGCTCAAGGCGTACTGGGGGGACGCGGCGACGCCGGAGAACGACTTCTGCTACGACTACCTGCCCCGGATGACCGGCGATCACGGGACGTACCAGCAGGTGTTGAACATGATCGACGGCAAGGTGAAGGGCTACTTCCTGCTCGGCCAGAACCCGGCGGTCGGCTCCGCGCACGGCCGGGCCCAGCGCCTGGGCATGGCCAACCTCGACTGGCTGGTCGTCCGGGACCTGTTCATGATCGAGAGCGCCACGTTCTGGAAGAACGGCCCGGAGGTGGAGACCGGCGAGATCGTGCCGGAGGAGTGTCGCACCGAGATCTTCTTCCTGCCCGCCGCGTCGCACGTGGAGAAGGAGGGCACCTTCACCCAGACACAGCGGCTGCTGCAGTGGCGGGAGAAGGCCCTGGACCCGCCGGGCGACTGCCGCTCCGAACTGTGGTTCTTCTACCACCTCGGCCGCAAGCTGCGGGAGAAGCTGGCCGGCTCCGACAAGCCGCGCGACCGGGCGCTGCTCGACCTCGCCTGGGACTACCCGACACACGGGCCGGAGGCGGAGCCGAGCGCCGAGGCGGTGCTGCGCGAGATCAACGGCTTCGACGTGCGTACCGGCCGCCCGCTGGGCGGGTTCGCCGAGGCCCGCGACGACGGGTCGACCGCCATCGGCTGCTGGATCTACTCCGGCGTCTACGCCGACGGGGTGAACCAGGCGGCCCGGCGCAAGTCCCGGCACGAGCAGGACTGGGTCGCCGCCGAGTGGGGCTGGGCCTGGCCCGCGAACCGGCGCACCCTCTACAACCGGGCCTCCGCGGACCGGCAGGGGCGGCCGTGGAGTGAGCGGAAGAAGTACGTCTGGTGGGACGAAGACCAGGGGGAGTGGACCGGGTACGACGTGCCCGACTTCGAGAAGACCAAGCCACCGACCTATCGGCCGCCGGAGGGTGCCTCGGGCACCGAGGCGCTGGCCGGGGACGACGCGTTCGTCATGCAGGGCGACGGCAAGGGCTGGCTCTACGCGCCGACCGGGGTCCTCGACGGGCCGCTGCCGACGCACTACGAGCCCGCCGAGTCGCCGATGCGCAACCCGATGTACGGCCAGCAGGCGAACCCGACCCGCAAGGTCTACTCGCACCCGGTGAACCGGATCAACCCGAGCCCACCGGAGCGGCACAGTGAGGTCTTCCCGTACGTCTTCACGGTCAGCCGGCTCACCGAGCACCACACCGCCGGCGGCATGAGCCGCTTCGTCCGGCCGCTGTCCGAGTTGCAGCCGGAGATGTTCGTGGAGGTGTCGCCGGAGTTGGCCGCAAAGGTCGGGCTGGCGCACCTGGGCTGGGCGCACCTGATCACCGGTCGGGCGGCGATCGAGGCCAAGGTGCTGGTCACCGACCGGCTCACCCCGCTGCGCGTGGAGGGGCGGCTGATCCACCAGGTCTGGCTGCCGTACCACTTCGGCCGGGAGGGGTTCGTGACCGGCGACTCGGTCAACGACCTGTTCGGGATCACCCTGGACCCGAACGTGCTGATCCAGGAGAGCAAGATCGGCACCTGCGACATCCGACCCGGCCGGCGGCCCACCGGGCCGGCCCTGCTCGACCTGGTCGGGGAGTACCAGCGGCGCGCCGGCCTGACCTGGGAGCACGGGACCCCGATCGTCACCACCGAGGCCGCCACGGACGGAGGGTACGAATGACGCTGCGGGAGGGGAACAGCCTCTACGGGCCGCTCGACCCCGCCCCGGACGCCGGGTGGACCGACGCCCCGCCCCGGATGGGCTTCTTCACCGACACCAGCGTCTGCATCGGCTGCAAGGCGTGCGAGGTCGCCTGCAAGGAGTGGAACGACGTCCCCGCCTCCGGCTTCGACCTGCTCGGCATGTCGTACGACAACACCGGCGCGTTGACCGCCAACTCGTGGCGGCACGTGGCCTTCATCGAGCAGCCGCGCCCCGCCGGGCACCGTGCCCAGCCCTTCGCGGGGGACCCGACCGGCCCGGCGGCCAGCCCGGCCAGCGCCGCCGCGGCGTCCGACACGGTGAACGAGACCGGCACCGACCCGGGCGTGCCCGCGGGGCAGCCGGAGGCGGCGGCTCGGATGGCCGCCGGCCCGGAGTTCCTGGGCATGCCCGGCTCCCAGCCGCCCGGGCGGGCCACCGGTGTGGAGTCCCGCACCGACTTCCGCTGGCTGATGATGTCGAACGTGTGCAAGCACTGCACCCACGCCGCCTGCCTGGACGTCTGCCCCACCGGAGCGCTGTTCCGCACCGAGTTCGGCACCGTCGTCGTGCAGGAGGACATCTGCAACGGCTGCGGCTACTGCATCTCCGCCTGCCCGTACGGGGTCATCGACCAGCGCCGGGGCGACGGGCGGGCGTGGAAGTGCACGCTCTGCTACGACCGGCTCGGCGCCGGCCTGACCCCGGCCTGCGCGCAGGCCTGCCCGACCGAGTCCATCCAGTACGGCCCCCTCGACGAGCTGCGCGAACGCGCCGCCGGGCGGGTCGCCACCCTGCACGAGCGGGGGGTTCCGGAGGCCCGCCTCTACGGCCACGACCCGACCGACGGCGTCGGTGGGGACGGCGCGTTCTTCCTCCTGCTCGACGAGCCCGAGGTGTACGGCCTGCCGCCGGACCCGGTGGTCACCACCAGGGACCTGCCGAAGATGTGGAAGCGGGCCGGGCTGGCCGCCCTGGCCATGGCGGCGGCCGCCGTCGCCGCGTTCGTCGGAGGTTCGTCGTGAGTCCGGATCGTGCCCCGGTCGGCGCCCTGTTCCGCCGCTTCCGCGAGCGGCTGGCCGTCGAGGGTCCGAACCGTCTCGGCGGGCCGGGCTCGCGCGCCGACCACGGTCCGAAGGTGACGGCTTCCCGCGTCCCACTGCCCGGCGGGGCCGGACCGGGGGCGCGTGGCGGCCGGGCCACCGGCGCGGACGTGGCCCGGGCCGAGGCCGAGCCCGGCCCGTCGCGCGAGGCCGAGCCGCGCCGCCGTCGCGGTGGCCGTGCCGGCGGCGGCGAGCCGTTGAACGTGCCGCCGGCCGAGTTCACCTCCTACTACGGCCGGCCCATCCTCAAACCGCCGGTGTGGAAGTGGGACATCGCCGCGTACCTGTTCACCGGTGGGCTCGCCGCCGGGTCGTCGCTGCTCGCCGCCGGCGGGCAGCTCACCGGGCGCCCGGCGCTGCGCCGTGCCGGGCGGGTCGCCTCGCTGGTGGGGGTCACCGCGAGCACGTACTTCCTGGTCAACGATCTCGGCAAGCCGAGCCGGTTCCACCACATGCTGCGGGTGGCGAAGCTGACCTCGCCGATGTCCGTGGGCACCTGGATCCTCACCGCTTTCGGGCCGGCCGCCGGGCTCGCGGCGGTCGCCGAGGCCGCCCCGTGGCTGCCTGAGCGTGGGCTGCTCGGCCTCGGCCGTCGGCTGCTGCCCCCGGCCGGGCACGCCGCCGGGCTGGTCGCCGCCGCCACCGCTCCGGCCCTGGCCACGTACACCGGGGTGTTGCTGGCCGACACGGCAGTGCCGTCCTGGCACGAGGCGTACCCGGAACTGCCGGCCATCTTCGCGGGCAGCGCCCTGGCCAGCGGCGCGGGCGTGGGGCTACTGGCGGCGCCCACCGCGCAGGCCGGCCCGGCCCGGCGGTTCGCCGTCGCGGGGGCGGCCCTGGAGCTGTGGGGGGCGCACCGGGTGGAGAACCGGCTCGGCCTGCTCAGCGAGCCCTACGCGACCGGTACCGCCGGCAGGCTGCTACGGGCCGGTCGGGCGCTGACCGCCGCCGGGGTGACGGGTGCGCTGCTCGGCCGCCGCAACCGGACGCTGTCCGCCCTCTCCGGCGGCGCGCTGCTCGCCGCCGCCCTCTGCACCCGGTTCGGCATCTTCCACGGCGGAGTCGCCTCGGCGAGGGATCCCAGGTACACCGTCGTGCCGCAGCGGGAACGCGTCGACCGACGCGCGTCCGAGCAGGACTGACACCTCACCGCACGGGCGGCGCGGCGTTGTGGTTGACTGCTGCGTGGAGGCGTTCAGGCGGCTGGTGCCCCTCCCGGTCTTCAAAACCGGTGTGGTCCGGGACCCGGGCCAGGCGGGTTCGATTCCCGTCCGTCTCCGCCAAGCAGCCCAAGGAACACCACTGCCGCCGGCGAGGCTTGCCAGGTTCCGCCTCCGCGCGGCAGGCAAGGGGGATGACCGCATGCGTGACGCCGATCCGCGGCGGCGCGTGCCGCGTACCGACGCGTTGCTCGCCGACCCGGCCCTGGCCGCCGCCGCCGGCACGCTCGGCCGTGACCGGGTCAAGGCCGCGATCGTCCGAGCCCAGCAGCACGCCCGCTCCGGCGAGATCACCCCCGATCAGGTACGCGACGCCGCGCTGGCCGAGCTGCCCGCGCCGGCGCCCCGTACGGTGCTCAACGCCACCGGCGTGGTGCTGCACACCAACCTCGGCCGCGCCCCGCTCTCCGCTGCCGCCGTCGCGGCCCTCGTCGCCGCCGCCGGGCACACCGACGTGGAACTGGACCTGCGGACCGGGCGTCGGGTCCGGCGCGGCCGCGACGCCCTCGACGCGCTCGCCGCGGCCGTGCCCGACGCGCCGGCCGTGCACGTGGTCAACAACGGCGCCGCCGCCCTGGTGCTCGCCGCCACCGCCCTCGCCGCCGGCCGGGAGATCGTGGTCAGCCGCGGCGAACTCGTCGAGATCGGCGACGGGTTCCGCCTGCCCGACCTGCTGGAGAGCACCGGCGCCCGGCTCCGCGAGGTCGGCACCACCAACCGCACCACGCTCGCCGACTACGCCGCCGCCGTCGGCCCCCGTACCGGGTTCGTGCTCAAGGTGCACCCGTCGAACTTCGTGGTCACCGGCTTCACCTCGGCCGTGCCGGTAAGGGACCTGGCCACCCTCGGCGTGCCCGTGGTCGCCGACATCGGCTCCGGGCTGCTCGCCCCCGATCCGCTGCTGCCCGCCGAGCCGGACGCCGCCACCACCCTGCGCGCCGGCGCCCACCTGGTCACCGCCAGCGGCGACAAGCTGCTCGGCGGCCCGCAGGCCGGCCTGCTGCTCGGCGCGGCCGACCTGGTCGAACGACTGCGCCGGCACCCGCTGGCCCGGGCGCTGCGGGTGGACAAGCTGACCCTGGCCGCGCTCGCCGCCACCCTGCACGCCCCGACCACCCCGACCCGGGAGGCGCTGCACGCGGACCCGGCCACGCTGCGCGACCGGGTGGAACGGCTGCGCGACCGGCTCGGCGAGGACGGCTGCAAGGCCGAGGTGGTGCCCAGCGTCGCGGTGGTCGGCGGCGGTGGGGCCCCCGGGGTGGAACTGGACTCGTGGGCGCTGAGCCTGCCCGAGCGGTACGCCGAGCCGCTGCGCACCGGCGAGCCGTCGGTGCTCGGCCGGGTGCTGCGCGGCCGGCTCCTGCTGGACCTGCGCTGCGTACCGGCCGACGCCGACGGGACCATCCGGGCGGCGGTCCTGCGGGCGGGTGACTGAGCGTGTGGGTCGTCGCCACCGCCGGACACGTCGACCACGGCAAGTCCACCCTGGTCCGGGCGCTGACCGGGATGGAGCCCGACCGGTGGGCGGAGGAACGCCGCCGGGGCATGACCATCGACCTCGGTTTCGCCTGGACCACCCTGCCCTCCGGTGGGACCGTCGCCTTCGTCGACGTGCCCGGGCACGAACGGTTCGTGCCGAACATGCTCGCCGGCGTCGGCCCGGTCCCCGCCGCGCTGTTCGTCGTCGGTGCCGACGAGGGCTGGATGCCGCAGTCCGCCGAGCATCTGGCCGCGCTGGACGCGCTGGGGGTGTCGTACGGGCTGCTGGCGGTGACCCGCGCGGACCTGGCCGATCCGGGGCCGGCCCTGGCCCGGGCCCGCAAGGAGATCGCCGCCACCGCCGTCGGCGAGGTGGAGGCGGTGGCGGTCAGCGGTACCACCGGCGCCGGGCTGCCCGAGCTGCGGGCCGCCCTGGACCGCCTGGTCGCCCGGCTGCCCGCCCCGGCACTGGAGGCCCCGGTCCGACTCTGGGTGGACCGCTCGTTCACCATCCGCGGCAGCGGCACGGTGGTCACCGGCACCCTTGGCGCCGGCCGGCTGCACGTCGGTGACCAGCTCGAGCTCGCCGCCACCGGTGAACCGGTCCGGGTTCGCGGCCTGCATTCGCTCAACGCCGCCCACGACCGGGTCGACGCGGTGGCCCGGGTCGCCGTGAACCTACGCGGGGTGCCGCGCGACCGGCTCACCCGCGGCGACGCGCTGCTCAGCCCCGGACGGTTCCACCGCACCGACCTGCTCGACGTGCGGCTCGCCGGCGACCCGGCCGCCGACCTGCCGGCCGCGCTCACCCTGCACGTCGGCTCCGCCGCCGTGCCCGCCCGGGTGCGCCCGCTCGGGCCGGACACCGCCCGGCTGCGCCTGGCCCGCCCGCTGCCGCTGCTGATCGGGGACCGGGCGTTGCTGCGTGACCCCGGCCGGCACCACGTCGCCGGCGGGGTGACCGTGCTGGACGTGGACCCGCCGCCGCTGGGCCGACGTGGGGCGGCCGTCGCCCGGGCCGCCGTGCTGGCCGGGCTGGCCGGCCGTCCCGACCTGGCCGGGGAACTGCGCCGCCGGCGCCTGGTCCGGGCCGGTGAGCTGACCCGGATGGGGGTGCCGGTGACCATCGCCCCGGTGGCCGGGGACTGGCTGGCCGATCCGGAGCACTGGCGGGCCCTGGGCGTACGCCTGGGCGAGGAGGTAGCCCGGTACGGCCGCGAGCACCCGCTGGAACCCGGCGTGCCGGTCGACGTGCTGCGCCGCCGCCTCGACCTGCCCGACCGTGCCCTGGTGACGGCGCTGCTGCGCCCGCCGCTGCGGCTGCACGCCGGCCGGGTCACCGCCGCCACGGCCGACGCGCTGCCCGCACCGGTGGCCCGCGCGGTCGAGCGGGTGCGCGCCGAGTACGTCGAACGCCCGTTCCAGGCGCCGGAGGCGCGCCGCCTCGCCGACCTCGGCCTCGGCCCGCGGGAGATCGGCGCGGCCGTGCGGGCGGGCGCCCTGCTGAAGCTGGCCGAGAATGTGGTGCTGCTGCCGGGCGCGCTCGACGACGCGCTCCGGGTGCTGGCCCGGTTGCCGCAGCCGTTCACGCTCAGCGCCGCCCGGCAGGCCCTGGACACCACCCGCCGGGTGGCGGTGCCGCTGCTGGAGCTGCTGGACCGGCGCGGCGCCACCCGCCGGCTGCCCGACGACGCCCGCGAGGTGGTCGCGCCACCCGGCCGGTGAGCAGTCGCGGGGTGGGCCAAGCGGCACCGGTGCGGGCCTCTCGTCACCTACGGTGACGCCATGGACCCTTCGGCGGTCTGGCGGGACAAGAACCACAAGTGGCGGATCGAGGCGTACCGGGCACCCGACCTGCGGTTCGCCGTCTTCGCCACGAACGGCACCACCGAGTCGGCGCCGCTGTGGCTGTTCGGGATGGCCGCGCTGGCGCGTTGGCTGATGACCCACGCGATCTCCCTGGACGACCTGGAGCAGGACTGAGGCGTCGGGCGGGGAGGGAGGGGCACGGATGGCGGGACAGCTCATCCTCGTACTGGTCCTGGTGCTGGTCAACGCGGCGCTCGCCGGCAGCGAGATGGCCCTGGTGACGCTTCGTGAGGGGCAGTTGCGGCGGCTGGGCCGGTCGGGGCGCGTCGGGGCGCGGCTGGTGCGGCTGACCCGGGAACCGAACCGCTATCTGGCCACGGCCCAGCTCGGCATCACCCTCGCCGGGTTCCTCGCCTCGGCGGCCGCCGCGGTGTCCCTGGCGGGGCCGCTGGTCGGCCTGCTGGGCTTCCTCGGCCGGGCGGCGCATCCGGCCGCGGTGCTGCTGGTGACCATCGTGCTGACCTTCGTCACGCTGGTCGTCGGCGAGTTGGCCCCGAAGCGGCTGGCGATGCAGGCGGCGGAACGCTGGGCGCTGCTCGCGGCCGCGCCGCTGGACCTGCTGGCCGCGCTGTCCCGCCCGGCGGTGTGGCTGCTCAGCCGCACCACCGACCTGCTGGTCCGGCTCGCCGGCGGGGATCCACGGGCGAGCCGGCCGGAGGTGACCGAGGAGGAGCTGCGGGAGATGCTGGCCAGCCAGCGGGGGCTGTCGGCACAGCAGCGGGAGATCCTGGCCGGGGCGTTCGAGATCGCCGGCCGTAACCTGCGGGAGATCCTCGTCGCGCGCCGCGACGTGACGGTCCTGCCGGCATCGCTGCCGGCCGCGGAGGCGATGCGCCGGCTCGCCGCCGCCGGGCGCTCCCGTGCGCCGGTCACCGGCCCGGGTGGTCTGGACGACGTGTGCGGGGTGGTGCACATCCGCGACCTGGTGGACGGCGACGGGGCCTCGACCGGCGAGCGGTCCCGGCCGCCGCTGCTGCTGCCCGGCACCCTGCCGGTCGCCGACGCGATCCGCCAGCTACGCCAATGCCACGAGCAGCTCGCCCTCGTCGTCGACGAGTACGGCGGCATCGACGGCCTGGTCACCATGGAGGACCTGCTGGAGGAGGTCGTCGGCGAGGTGTACGACGAGACCGACCGGTATGTGCGCCGGGTGGAACGGGAGCCGGACGGCGCGCTGCTGCTGCCCGGTGACTTCCCGCTGCACGACCTGCCCGACGCGGGCGTACGGCTGACCTTCCCGCTGTCCCGCGAGTACGCCACGGTCGCCGGTCTGGTCCTGGCCGGTCTGGGCCGGCTCCCGTCCAGCCCCGGCGAGCGGATACGGCTGCCCGGGCTCACCATCGAGGTGGTCGAGGTGGCCGACCGGGCGGTCCGCCGGGTGCGCCTGCGTGGCCCCGCCGCGGGCTGCCCGGAGCAGTGAGGGGGCGCCGGTGCCCGTGGCCCCGGACGGGGGAACGTCGGGCCGAAACGGCACTGACCGGCACCGACGGGACGTACGGTCCGGGACGTGAGGGAACGAGGATTGCGGACGTTCATCGCGGTGCTCGCCGGGCTGGCGGTGATCTACTTCGGTGCCAGCGGCCACCGCAGCAGCGGGGGTGAGGGCAGCGGCGTCTCCGGCGGCGTCGTGCTGCTCGCCCTGCTCGTCGCGGGACTGGTCTGGTACGTGACCCGACCCGGCCCGGCGAAGTGACGCCCGCCGGCTGACTGGAGGCCGGGTCCGGCTCAGCGGGCCGCGGCGGTGACCTCGTCCGCCGGCTCCTCGCCGAGCGCCACCCGCACCAGCGCCGACGCGAGTCGCCCGAAGTCGGCCTCGCCCACCAGACCGGCCAGTCCGCCCGGGCTGGCCGGCAGGCCCAGCCGCCGGGCCCCGCTGAGCGTTCGACGGTCGGCGTACGGGCGTAGGTCCGGCCAGACCGTCTGTGCCTCGCGCAGGAAGATGTCGGCGCCGGTCGGGCCGATGCCGGGGAACTCGACGAGCAGCCGGCGCAGCGCCGTCCGATCGCCGTCCGCCTCCCGGTGCATCCGGCGCAGGTCCCCGTGCCACCGGTCCAGGCAGAGCCGCGCGCCGGTGCCCAGCATGGTGGCGGTGCGTTCGTCGTAGCGCCGGTAGTGGCCGCGGCCGAGGGCGTCGACCCGGTCCTGCCAGCTCGCGGCCTCCATCGCCTGCGGGGTGCGGTAGCCGGCGGAGAAGAGTTCCCGGGCCGCCGCGAGCGCCACCCCGGCCCGGATCCGGGTGCTCAGCAACGTGGTGAGCACCAGCAGTTGGTAGAGCGGTCCGGGCCGGTCGGCGAGGCTGATCCCCGCCTCCTCGGCGTATGTGCGGCCCTGCCGGTCCAGCAGCGTCCGGGCCACGTTCCGATCGTTCGGCATCCCGTCGGGTTACCCGTGGCCGGCCGGGGCAGACGTCCGGCCGGGCCCGGAATGCGTCCGGCGGGAAACGGGTACCCGGATGTCGTGCGCGGCCCCACGGCCGTGCGCTCCACGGGGAGGGAGAGACTTGTGGTCAAGCCGCAGCAGGAGGAACTCCGCCGCAACGACAAGGGCGCGACCAGCCAGGACAGCCGCGAGGGGTTCCAGGTGAGCGGGCATCCGCGCAACAAGGGAACGTCCAACGCTGACGTCGGCCGGCCGGTCCCGAAGGGGCAGGTGTCGCCGTACGGCCCGGCGGGGGAGCCGGTGGCCGACGACGAGAGCGGCCGGCAGGGCCGCTAACGGCCCCGCCGTGACGGCGGCCGCAGCCTCCGCCAGGTGGCTGCGGCCGCCATTCCGTACGCGACGTGCGGCACGATGTCCGAGACCCAGTCGACGGTTCGCCAGGTGCGGGGATCGCTGACGCCCAGCACGGCGAGTGACCCGCCGGAGGTCGCCATCACCCCGCCCCCGAGCATGGCCGCGGCCGCCGGCAGCGGGATGCGCCGCCGGGCTGCCAACACACCGAAAGCGGCCCCGGCGGCGATGCCGGTGGCGTATCCGATGATGGCCCCGATGCCCGACCGCCGGTTGGCCGCCTTCTTTTCCGGCCCCAGGTTGATGTGCGCCTCGTCGGCGAGCCGCCCGGCGGTCTCGTCCGGCGTGCTGCTCGCCGGGCGCCCCCGGGTCGTGATGTCCAGGTAGGTGACGATGTTCAACGCGGCGGTGCCGACGGCGCCGGCGATGGCGCCGTCGACCACGGGCGCGGTCCTCACTTCGGGTCGCCCGGTTCGCGTTCGCCCTTCGGGCCGAACGTCCGTTCGCCCCGCACGACGCCCCGCTGGCCGCGGTCGTCCTGGAGGATCCGGTTCGCGACCTGGTTCGCCTCCTGGTCGGCGGCCCGCCCGGAGTTCTCGATCAGATCGCGCAACCGTGCCCGTTCCTTGTCGTACGCGTTGCTGCCCGGCCGTGGTCCTGGCATCCCTGCCTCCTCCGGTCGCTGTGGCTCCGCGGACCGTCTACCCGCCGACGGCGGCGCCAACCGTTCACTCCGGGGAGCGCACCACGGCGACCGGACAGTCGGCGTGGTGCAGCACTCCCTGGCTCACGGACCCCAGCAACAGCCCGCTCAGCTCGCCCCGGCCCCGCCCACCCACGACCACCAGTTGGGCGGTGCGGGCGGCCTCGCTCAGCACGGCGACCGGCCGGCCGTGTACCACCTCCCGGGTCAGCGGCACCCGCGGGTAACGGTCGGTCAGCCCGGCGAGCGACTCGACCAGGATGCGGTCCTCCTCGTCGCGCAGCCGGCTCTCCTCGTAGACCAGCGGTTGCATGTCGCCGGGCCCGCTGGAGGTGGGATGGGTGTAGGCGTGCACGGCGTGTAGGGGGGCGCCGCGGACCGTCGCCTCCTCGGCGGCGAACTCGACCGCGGCCCGGGACAGCACGGACCCGTCCACCCCGACCACCACCGGGCCGGTCGTGCGCTGCGTGCCGCGGGCCACCAGCACCGGGCAGTCGGCGTGCTGGGCGACCTGGACGGCCACCGAGCCGACCACCAGGGCGGCGAACCCGCCGAGGCCACGGTCGCCGAGCACGATCATGGTGGCGGTGGGGGTCTCGCCGAGCAGCACCGCCGCCGCCTCCCCGTCGATGATCTCGCCGGAGACCCGCAGCCCGGGGGCGGCGTCCTGGGCCTCGGCGACCGCCGCGGCGACCAGTTCCTCGGCCTGGTGCCGCAGGCCGGCGCCGGGTGGCGCCCCGACCGGCGCGGAACCGCGTACGCGCAGCAGCGGCCAGATGAATCCGTGCACCACCCGCAGCGGTCGCTGGCGTCGGACGGCCTCGGCCGCCGCGAGTCGTACGGCCCGCAGCGCCGACTCCGAGCCGTCCACGCCGACCACCACGGCCGCGCCGTTCGCCGAGTTCATGTTGCACCTCCCGCCGCCGACGCCCGCGCGGCCAGTATCGCGGCCAGCGGGGTGTCGGCGGGGCGATACCACCGGAGCCGGCTCGTGGGTACGCTGTCCGCCACCGCCAATGGAAGGGAGCCTCGTCGATGGCCGAACCCGACCAGCCGAGCACCGCCCGCATGATCGACTTTTGGCTCGGCGGCGAGCACCACTTTCCCGTGGACGTGGCCGCGGCCCGTGCGTTCGAGGGGGCGTACGGGCCCTGCGCGGCGATCTTCCGCGCGTTGCGGGACTTCCTCGGCCGGGCGGTCCGGTCGATCGCCGAGGCCGGCGTGGACGGCTTTCTGGTCTTCGGTGCGGGCGTGCCGAGCCGGGGCAACGTGCACGAGGTGGTCCCGGACGCCACCGTGCTCTACACCGACGTCGACCCGGTGACCATCCGGCTCGGCCAGCGCCTGCTCGCGGGCAGCGACCGCGCCGGCTACGGCTACGGCGACGCCACCGACATCGGCACGATCGACCCGGCGCAGCTGCACCGGTTCGTGCCGGGGTGGGGGAGGAGACCCGTCGGGGTCGTCTTCCTCGGGCTGGCCGCCTTTCTGGACGACGCCACCCTCGCCCGTACGCTCGACGAGCTGTACGAGGCGGTGGCGCCGGGCAGCTTCCTGGCCATCGACTTCGACAGCGAGGAGCTGGCCGCGTACCCGGCGGCGCTGGCGATGATGGGGCCCGCGTTCCGGATGCGCCCGCCCGCGGCGTTTCCGTCGCTGCTGGGCCGGTGGCGGCCCAGCGTGGATGGTGTGGTGCCGGTCGCCGAGTGGCGCGCGCCGGGTGAGCCCGCCCCGGTGCCGGACGCCTTCTACGGCGTGGTGGCGACGAAGCCGGCCTGACCTGGCCGTCCACCGGATCTTCTCTCGGCGGTTAACTAGCGTCCTAGGACGCCCTAGGGGTGGTGGGACACCGCACGAATGACAAACCGACAGCGCCAGCGAAACCGGCGACCCGAGCGCGGCGCGGCGGCCCGATATAGTGGCAGCGCAACTGGCCGGCTCATGATCGACGCGATCGTGGGCCGCATCGGGGAGGTCCCAGCCCGGGATCGCAAAGGGCGCCGGCGCTGACCGGCCGGCAACGCGCACGTCCGGAATCGGAGCGGCCGATCGTGGTCGGCCGCCGGGCCGTGCTGCGAAGGGAGGGTTCGGTGTCGCGTCGGCCGGCTCCATCGGAGCACCCGGCTCCCGGTTCGACGGCGGTCGTGGGGGACCGCGTCCTCACCGTGCCGAACCTGATCAGTTTCGTCCGGCTCGTCGGCGTACCGCTCTTCCTCTACCTCTTCCTGGTCGCTCGCGCGGACGTGGCGGCGATCGTCGTGCTGGCCATCGGCGGCACCAGCGACTGGGTGGACGGTTGGCTGGCCCGCCGGCTGCACCAGGTCAGCCGCCTCGGCGAGCTGCTCGATCCGCTCGCCGACCGGCTCTACATCCTGGCCACGTTGCTGGCGTTCACCGCACGCGAGGTGGTGCCGTGGCAGTTCACCGCGGCGCTGCTGGCCCGCGAGCTGCTCCTGCTCGGCTCGCTCGGGGTGTTGCGCCGCTACGGATACGGGCCGCCGCCGGTGCACTACGTCGGCAAGACGGCCACCTTCCTGCTGCTGGCCGCGTTCCCGATCCTGCTGCTGGCCGCCGCGTCGCCGCCGATCGCCACGGCGACCGCGGCGATCGGCTGGGGGCTGGCCTGGTGGGGTCTGGTGCTCTACTGGGTGGCCGGCGCGATGTACGTGCTGCAGGCCAGCCGGCTGGTTCGGGCGATGCGGGCGGGCCGCGCGGGAGCGGCGGCGTGACCACGGCGTCCGGGGGCAAGAGCCGGGACCCGTCGGCGCGCTCGTACGCGCCGGATTTCCTCACCGAGTTGTTCCGCAACCCCCTCGATCCGGGCTACGCCGCCGCGGCGGAGCGCCGCCGGCAGGTGCCGCCGTCGCGGTGGCGGCGTCTGCTGTCGCGTCCGGTCAGCCTGGTGGTGCTCGCGGTGATCGGGTTCCTGTTCACGGTGGCGTACCGGGAGACGATGGCGGAGGAGCCGAGCCGGGCTAAGGCGCGGGCCGGGTTGATCGCCGAGATCAAGCAACGGGAGGCGGAGACGGACCGGTTGACCGCCCAGGCGGACCGGTTGCGCGAGGAGGTCGGGCGGCAGCGGGACGCGGCGTTGGGCGGTTCGCAGGCGTACCGGCTGCGGAACCTGGAGGCCGGCACCGGCCTGGGCCGGGTGCGTGGCGACGGTGTGGTGGTGCGGTTGGCCGACGCGCCGCGTGACAAGAACGCGGTGACCGGCGCGGATGTCGGTCCGTCCCAGGTGTTGTACTCGGACCTGCAGAAGGTGGCGAACGACCTGTGGGCGGCGGGCGCGGAGGCGATCGCGATCAACGGGCAGCGGTTGACGGCCACGTCGACGATCCGTCAGGCGGGTGAGGCGATCCTGGTGGACTACCGCCCGGTGACGAGCCCGTACGAGGTGTCGGCGATCGGGCCGGGGTCGATGCGGGACCGGTTCGACAACAGTCGGGCGGCGGATCTGATGCGTAACGTCGCGAGGGGTACCGGGTTGTCGTTCGGGGTGAAGAAGGCGAAGGGTCTCATCCTGCCGGCCGCCCCGCAGCCGCGGCTACGCTACGCCGAGCCCTCGGTGAGTTCGAGTCCGGCGCCGTCGGGTTCGGGTGTCGCCGGTTCTTCCAGTCCCGGGCCGTCCCGCTCGGGGACGTCTCCCAGCCCCTCCGGAGGTGTTCGATGATCGCGGTGCTGGCGTTGCTCGTCGGTGTGGTGCTCGGGGTGTATCTGGACCCCACGGTGCCCGCGGCGTTGCAGCCGTACCTGCCGATCGCGGTGGTGGCGGCGCTCGACGCGGTGTTCGGCGGGGTTCGGGCGAAGCTGGACCGGATCTTCGACGACAAGCAGTTCGTGGTGTCGTTCATTTCGAACGTGCTGGTGGCGGCGCTGATCGTGTATCTGGGTGACCAGCTGGGGGTGGGCGGTCAGCTTTCCACCGGTGTGGTGGTCGTGCTTGGCGTGCGCATCTTCGGAAACGTGGCGGCGATCCGCCGGCACCTGTTCCGGGCGTAGGTTTGTGGCGATGAGCGAGGAGCACAGGGAGACGGGGACCGGTTGGCCGGAGCCGGCGGAGCCGGCGCGGCCCTCGGGTCCGGCGGGTGAGCCGGATCCGCGGCCGGACGCGCCCGATCCGGACGAGTTGAGCCCGTTGACGCCGGCCGAGCGGGAGGCGGACGTGCCGCCGGCGGAGGATGAGCCGAGCGCGTCGGCGGCCCCGCCGTCGCGGCGGTTGACGTCGGCGGGCGCGATGATCGCCGTGCTGGTGGCGTTGCTGGGGTTCACGCTGGTGGTGCAGCTGAAGACGACGTCGACGGATTCGGGTCTGGCGGCGACGCGCGAGGAGGACCTGGTCCGGATCTCGTCGGATCTGGATTCGCGGGAGCGCCGGCTGCGGCAGGACATCGCGGCGTTGGAGGACAGCCAGCGGCAGTTGCGCTCGGGTGAGCAGGGCCGGCAGGCGGCGTTGGACGAGGCGACGCGGCGGGCGGACGAGCTGGGCATCCTGGCGGGTACGTTGCCGGCGGTGGGGCCGGGTTTGTCGGTGCGGTTCGAGGGTGGCGACAAGGCGATCTCGTGGGCGCGGATGCTGGACGCGGTGCAGGAGTTGCGGGGCGCGGGCGCGGAGGCGATGCAGATCGTCGGGTCGGACGGCACGGCGGTGCGGGTCATCGCGTCGACGTATTTCGTGGACGCGCAGGGCGGTGGCCTGATGGTGGACGGGCGGCGGTTGACTGGCCCGTACACGATTCTGGTGATCGGTGATTCGGCGACGATGCGTACGGCGTTGAACATCCCTGGCGGGGTGGTCGCAGCGGTGGCGGATGACGGCGGTAACGTGATCGTTGAGGATCGTGAGGCTGTGGAGGTGTCGCAGTTGCACGCGCCGATCAAGCTGGAACACGCCCGGCCGGTTTCCTGACCGGTCGCGGCCGCGCCGGTTTCCCCCGGTGCACGGATGGATGAAGGATGCAGCTGGTGATTCCTGAGGATCTGCGGTACACCGCCGAGCACGAGTGGGTGGTCGGCGGGGACGGCGGTGCCGTCCGGGTCGGTATCACGCACTTCGCGCAGGACGCGCTGGGTGACATCGTGTTCGTTCAGTTGCCGGACGTGGGCGCGGTGGTGGCCGCGGGCGAGTCGTTTGGTGAGATCGAGTCGACCAAGAGCGTGTCGGAGATCTACGCCCCGGTGAGTGGCACGGTGGCGGCGCGCAACGAGGCGTTGGCCGACACCCCTGAGGCGATCAACACGGATCCGTATGGTGCGGGTTGGCTGGTGGAGATCACTCCGGATGATCCGGCGGCGGTCGAGGGTTTGTTGACCGCTGGTGCGTACCGCGAGCTCACTGAGAGCTGATTGTGTCGTTCCGGGCGGCGGGCTTGTCTCCGCGCGTCCGGTTGCCCTGTTTTTCGGCGCTGGCTAGGCTCGCCCAGTCGACCGAGAACCCAATAGTTGAGCGTTGTGGAGTGCGCCTTCCCGGGCACGGGGAGCCAGCCGCCGGGTGTGTGACTGCCCGGCGGCCAGACCCGCCATTACCCGACGCCGACCGAAACAGATCCGTGAGGTGGTCCCCATGACGCGGCCAGACGACGAGTTCCCCCCACTCGACGTCACTTCGACGCTCAATCTCGGTTCGCTCGACGAAGTGCTGGAGGGGCCGGACACCGATGTGGTGCCGAGCCGGATGTCCGGTTCGTTGCCGCCGGGGATGGCGCTGCTGGTGGTTCGTCGGGGTCCGAACGCGGGTGCCCGGTTCCTGTTGGACCACGATGTGACGACCAGCGGCCGGCATCCGGACAGTGACATTTTCCTCGATGACGTGACGGTTTCTCGGCGGCACGCCGAGTTCCATCGTGACGGTGGCACGTTCACGGTGCGGGACGTGGGTAGTTTGAACGGCACGTACGTGAACCGGGAGCGGGTCGAGGCGGCCACGTTGAGCAATGGCGACGAGGTGCAGATCGGCAAGTTCCGGGTGGTGTTCATCGCCGGTCCGCGTCCGGAGGAGGCCGGCCGGGGGTGAACGAGCCTGCGGCTTCGACGCCGCCCGGGGCGGCGCGTTCCACCGCGCTGATGAGCATCGGTGAGGTGTTGGCGCAGTTGCGGGTGGAGTTCCCGGACGTCACCATCTCGAAGTTGCGGTTTCTGGAGGCCGAGGGCCTGGTGGAGCCGCAGCGGACGCCGGCGGGGTATCGGAAGTACAGCTGGGACGATGTGGCGCGGTTGCGGTTCGTGTTGACCGCGCAGCGGGACCAGTATCTGCCGTTGCGGGTGATCCGTGACCAGTTGGCGGAGTGGGATGCGTCGGGTGCGGCGCCGGGTCGGCAGCGGCCGACGTTGGTGGCGGTCGGTCCCGGTGGTGAGGTGCCGGGCCGTGAGGTGGCGGAGCCCGTCGAGTCGGCCGAGGTTCGGCTGGGGCGGGCGGATCTGCTGGCTCGTAGTGGGCTCGCCGAGTCGACGTTGGGCGAGTTGGAGCGGCTCGGTGTGTTGGTGTCGGATCCGCCGGGCTGGTACGACGCGGATGCGTTGATTATCGCGTCGGCGGTGGCGGGGTTGGCGGCGTACGGGTTGGAGCCGCGGCATCTGCGGGGGTATCGGACGGCGGCGGATCGGGAGGTCGGTCTGTTCGCGCAGTTGGTGGCTCCGTTGGCGCGGCAGAGTGATCCGGCGGCGCGGGCTCGGGCGGCGGAGACGGCGCGGGAGCTGGTGGCGTTGTCGCAGCAGTTGCACGCGGCGTTGGTGCGAGTGGGGTTGCGGTCGACGTTGGGCCGGTGAGGTGTGGAGGGCCGGGTGCCGTGGGTGCCCGGCCTTCGCCGTCGGTGGGCGCGGAAAGATCTGTCTCGGGAAGCGTGTCGTAGGCTTGCCGGGGTAACCCCTTCCTGCGAGGCGTGGTGCACGTAGCGCATGGGGATCTCGTGTCGCGGTCCGTGTACCGTGCAGGGAAGGGCGCGGGTGCGGGCGTAGGTGACAACGACACGGAGGCGGCGGTGCGCGAGCTGAGCGTGGTCGGAGTTCGGGTGGAGCTGCCCAGCAACCAGCCGATCGTCCTGCTGCGGGAGGTCGAGGGGGATCGCTATCTGCCGATCTGGATCGGCGCGGTCGAGGCGACGGCGATTGCCTACGAGCAGCAGGGGGTCAAGCCGGCGCGGCCGTTGACACACGATCTGCTGCGGGATGTGCTGGCGGCGTTGCAGGCGCCGTTGCGGGCGGTGGAGATCGTCGAGTTGAAGGAGAACGTCTTCTACGCCGATCTGTTGATCGGTGACGGCGTGCGGGTGTCGGCGCGGCCGAGCGATTCCATCGCGTTGGCGTTGCGGGTCGGGGCGCCGATTCGTTGTGCCGAGCAGGTCCTCAGCGAGGCGGGGATCGTGATCCCGGACGAGCAGGAGGACGAGGTGGAGAAGTTCCGGGAGTTCTTGGACCAGGTGCGGCCGGAGGACTTCGCGGGCTGAGTGGTGGCCGGCCGGGGTGGTCGGTGTGGAGCGGCAGCGGGCGTCACGGTGGGTGACGGCTCGCTGCTGTGGGTTGTCTTCCCCTGTGTCTGTGCGGCGTGTCGCGGTGCGTCCTCCGTGGTAACTCCGGTTCGCGGCGATAGGGTTGCGGTGTCGAGGGGTGCACGTACGGGGAGATGACGTGTCGCCGCACGGGCGGGGAGGTTGTCCGGATGCACGAGCCGCAGGATCCTGGTCCGAGTACGGAGCAGCAGGCGGGTGTGGTGGGGCCTGAGCCGGGCGGTGACGGCGAGGTCGGCTACCGGGGTGTGACGGCGTGCCACGCGGTGGGCATCAGCTACCGGCAGTTGGACTACTGGGCGCGGACGGGTCTTGTCGTGCCGAGCGTGCGGGACGCGTCTGGGTCGGGGACCTCCCGGCTGTATTCGTTCCGTGACCTGGTGGTGTTGAAGGTCGTGAAGCGGCTGTTGGACGCCGGGGTGTCGTTGCAGAACATCCGGAAGGCGATCGAGGCGCTGCGGTCGCGTGGGGTGGAGGACCTGGCGGGCATCACGTTGATCTCCGACGGCACGACGGTGTTCGAGTGCCGGTCGCCGGAGGAGGTGGTCGACCTGTTGCAGGGCGGCCAGGGGGTGTTCGGCATCGCGATCGGCGGCGCGTTCAAGGAGATTCAGGGTTCGTTGTCCCACCTGCCGGCGGAGCCGGCAGGTGGCCCGCCGCCGGCGGTGGATCCGCCGGAGTCGGTGGGGGACGAGTTGGCGGCGCGTCGGGCGCGCCGTCGGGCGGGCTGAGTCGCCCCCCAGGGCGTTTTTCGAAGATCGCGTCGCGGCTGAGGCCCCGGCGCGATCTTTTGGTGTGGTGCTCTGGCGCTCCGGTGCGGGACCGGCTGCTGGCGTGCGGCGCCTGGGTGGTGGCCGGTTGCGGGTGGTGGTTCCGCTGGTCGGGAGCGCCCGCCTGGGTGGTGGACGCGCGGGGGTGGGCCCGTCCATGGTGGAGTGCGTCACGTGAACCGGTCCGGGGGGCGGCGACCCGGGAGGTTCTTGTGGACGATCCGCGCGGATGACGGGGCAGGGCACCGCCGAGGACACATGAGTGCCGGGCCCACCGTCGACGGCCCGATTCAGCCTGTGTCGTGCGTCACGTTCGGCCCGTGTCACGTTCAGGCCGCCTGCTCCCATCTGGTGGGCGTCAACAGGCGAGCCGAGGAGGACGGAACTATGAACGCACGGCAGGAGACCGGCACGGCGACCCCGCACCACGTGGTGATCCTGGGGGCGGGATACGCGGGCATGGCCGCGGCCGTTCAGCTCGCGGCCCGGGCGAAGCGGCGCGAAGGGGTGCGGGTGACCGTGGTGAACGCGCAGGAGCGGTTCACCGAGCGCATGCGGCTGCACATGACGGCGACCGGGCAGCGGCTCGCCGAGCTGAGCGTCCCGGAGCTGTTGGAGGGCACGGGCGCGCGGTTCGTGCGCGGCTGGGTGACGGCGGTGGACGCGGACGCGAAGACCGTGCGGATCGACGACGACCGGGTGCTTCCCTACGACACGCTGGTGTACGGGCTCGGCGGCGTCGCAGAGACCTCGGCGGTGCCGGGGGTCGAGGACCACGCGTACACCCTGAGCAGCGCCCAGGACGCCGAGTTGCTGGCCGACCGGCTGGCGCGGCTGGGCAGCGGCACGGTGGTGGTCGCGGGCAGCGGGCTGACCGGCATCGAGTCGGCCGCGGAGATCGCCGAGCGGCACCCGCGGCTGAGCGTGGTGCTGCTGGGCAGGCAGGAGCCCGGTGCGGCCATGAACCCGAAGGCCCGGGCGTACCTGCGCGGCGCGCTCGACCGGCTGGGTGTCCAGGTGCGTGCCGGCGTCGAGGTGGTGAAGGTGCTGCCCGACGCGGTGGAACTGGCGGGCGGGGAGTGCGTCGCCGCCGACGCGGTCCTGTGGACGAGCGGGCTACGGGTGTCGCCGCTGGCGGCCGCCGCCGGGCTGGCCGTCGATGAGCGTGGACGCATCGTCACCGACGCCGCGCTGCGGTCGGTGTCCCACCCTGACGTGTACGCGATCGGCGATGCGGCCGCGATTCGCCAGGGGTACGGCGTCATGCACGGCACCTGCCAGGGCGGTATGCCGACCGGGGTGCACGCCGCGCTGTCGATCGACCGGGTGCTCAGGGGCAGGCAGCCCAAGCCGTTCCGCTTCGGCTACTACCACACGCCGGTGAGCCTGGGACGCGGTGATGCCGTGGTGCAGTTCACCCGGCCCGATGACAGTCCACGTCGGTTCTGTCTGACCGGCCGTGCGGCCGTCCGGTACAAGGAGACGGTGACCTCATCGCCCTGGCCGACGTACGGCCGTATGAAGAAGATGCCCGCCTCGGGTGCGTTCTGGCCCCGCGGGGGCCGCTTCACCAGTGTCCGGGGGGCCAAGTGACCGGCCTGTCCGCTCAACCCGGCCAGCAGGTCTTCCACGAGCACCGGCGGCTGCTGTTCTCCGTGGCCTACCGCCTCCTGGGCAGCGCGGCCGATGCCGAGGACGCGGTCCAGGACGCCTGGATCAAGTGGTCTGCCGCGGACCGCTCGCAGGTGGCCGACCCCAAGGCGTATCTGACGCGGATCGTCTCGAACCTGGCGCTGGAACGGCTGCGCTCCACCCAGCACAAGCGGGAGACCTATGTGGGGCCGTGGCTGCCAGAGCCCATCCTCACCGGCGGGGATGCCGCCGAGGTCGTCACGGACGCCGAGTCGGTGTCGATGGCCATGCTGGTGGTGCTGGAGACGCTCAGCCCGCTGGAGCGCGCGGTGTTCGTGCTGAGGGAGGTCTTCGACTTCAGCCACGCCGAGATCGCCGAGGCGGTGGAGCGTTCCGAAGTCGCGGTGCGGCAGGCCGCGCACCGAGCCCGCGAGCATGTGCGGGCCCGGCGGCCGCGCTTCGCCGCCGACCGGTCGCGGCAGCGCGAGGCCACCGAGCGGTTTTTCGCCGCCGCGACCGGCGGGGACGTCAACGCCCTGATGGAACTATTGTCCCCGGACGTCACCCTGTGGACCGACGGTGGCGGCAAGGTCCGCCAGGCCCTGCGCCCGGTTGTGGGCGCGGCGACGGTGGCCGCCTGGTTCGCGGCCATCGGCACCGTCACCTACCAGGGCGTCGAGCCTGCCGACAGGACAGCCGAACTCGTCGAGATCAACGGTGGGCCGGGCATCCTGTTCAGCGGGCTGGGACGCGTGATCGCCACCGTCACCTTCGACTTCGACGCCGACGGTCGTATCACCGCCATCCACAACGTGGCCAACCCGGACAAACTCCGGGCCGTCGCTGACGGCAGCGCGTACGACCTCGGAACGCAGTGAACGTCGTCAGCGAGGCGTCCTCACCGAGGTGGGTCGGGGTGTAGTGGCGGTACTCCTGCGATCCCGGCCGGCACCGAGCCCGCGCGGCGGTGTGCTCGTCCGGCAGGGCGCGGGCCTGATCGCAGGAGCGGGCGAGCGCGATAGCCGGGCAGGGTTGTCTGCCTGCCCGGCTATCGCGGCGGTTGGTGACGGGAACACCGTGTCTCGTAGCGCATGCGGGGCCAGGTGAGGACCGCGCGGGCCTTGCCGGTCAGCAGCCGCACGACGGCGGGCACCGTCCGTTTGCCACGGACAGCAGGGCTGCTCCGTCAGCTGCCCACCGGTGCCGACGAAGGCTCAGCGCACGATCTGACGAGATGGTCCCCCAACCTCAATGACGGGCGTGCTGACCGGACGGTTGATGTCAGAAAACTGATAGGCCGGGCGTGACCTTGTCCGGATAGCGCGCTATGGTCCCACACGGTCGTGCTGGCGACGACGTTACGGCAACCCCAGTCAGCTGACCGGTTGGCCCCTCCGCGCCATTCGGCGCGGCCCCGTGTGCTGGAAGGAACGACCGTGACGGTTACTGAACAGACCGCGCCCTCCCACTACGAGCGGATCGGTGGCGCCGCTTCGGTCAAGGCGGCGGTGGCGTTGTTCTACGACAAGGTGCTCGCCGACCCGGAACTGGCCGGCTACTTCGCCGACGTCAACATGGCGGAGCAGCGGCGGCACCTGGCGCTGATGTTGACCGTGGTGCTCGGCGGGCCGAACGAGTACGCCGGCCGGGAGCTGGCCGAGGCGCACCAGCCGCTGAACATCTCGGTGGCGCACTACAGGATGGTCGGTGAGCACCTGACCACGACGCTGACGGAGCTGGGTGTGCCGACCGACATCATCGTGGACGTGCGGGCCGTGCTGGAGAAGGTGCGGGATCAGGTGGTGTCCCAAAGCGGCGGGACGGACGCCTGAGCGTGGACGCGGCACGGCTGAAGCAGAGCTGGTCCCTGGTTGCCGCGCACGGTGACCAGGTGCCGCTCTATTTCTACTCGGCGTTGTTCCTGGCCCATCCGGAGACCAGGCAGATGTTTCCCACGAACATGGCCGGGCAGCGGGACCGGTTGGTGACCGCGTTGGGGCACATCGTGTCCCACGTGGACCGGGTCGACAGCCTGGTCGGGTTCCTGCAGGATCTCGGCGCCGACCACCGCAAGTTCGCGGTGCGCGCCGAGCACTACCCGGCGGTCGGTGAGGCGCTGGTGGCGACGCTGCGGCACTTCCTCGGCGAGGCGTGGACCGACGAGCTGGCCCAGGACTGGACGGCGGCGTACGGGCTGGTGTCGCAGGTGATGATCGACGCCGCGCAGGCCGCCGAATCGGAGAAGCCGCCGTGGTGGGTGGCCGAGATCCTCGGGCACGAGCGGCGGGCGTTCGACCTGGCGGTGCTGACGTTGCGCCCGCAGTACCTGCTGCCGTTCACGCCGGGGCAGTCGATCGGGGTGTCGCATCCGGCGGTGCGGGCGTGGCGGTACTACTCGCCGGCGAACGCGCCGCGCGCGGACGGCACGCTGGAGTTGCACGTGCGGGCGGCACCGGGCGGCGCGGTGTCGTCGCGTCTGGTGTACGGCTGCGCGGTGGGTGACCAGGTCCACCTGGCCGCGCCGGTGGGGGACCGGTTGACGTTGTGGCCAGCCGGGTCGTCGGATCTGCTGCTGTTGGCCAGTGGCACCGGCTGGGCGCCGATCAAGTCGCTGGTGGAGCAGGTCGAGGCGGAGGGTGCCCGCCGCCGGGTCGACCTGTACCTGGGGGCCCGTTCACGCGCCGAGTTCTACGACAACGATGCCATCGACAAGTTGGCGGCGTCGTGCCCGTGGCTGACGGTCACCTACGTGGTGGGCGCGGACTTCCAGCGGCCCGGGGAGTTCACGCACGTGGTGGACCGGGCGCTGGCCGACGGGGACTGGCGGTCCCGGCACGTCTACCTCTGTGGCTCGGACGAAATGGTGAGTCATTCGGTGGGGATGTTGGCCGGGGCGGGTTACCACGCCGGCCAGCTGCACCATGAGGGTTTCGGCAAGCACTGGTACGGGCCGACGTGGCGGGCGGCGACCGCCCCTGACGATTCCGGAGGTGTCCGGTGAGCGCGAGGAGTGAGCTTGCGAGCCCCGCAGTCGCGAACGAAAGGGGAGCCCGGTGAGCGCGAGGAGTGAGCTTGCGAGCCCCGCAGTCGCGAACGAAAGGGGAGCCCGGTGAGCGCGACCCCGATCAGCGGGTACGACGGGGGCCAGGTCTCCCGTGTCCAGGTCCGGATGACCTCGGACCGGGTGCGGCGGTGGGAGTTCGACGCGGCGGCGTTCGCCCGCCGGGGCTACGACCCGACGGATGTGGACCGGTTCCGCGTGCAGGTGGCCGACGAGCTGGATCGGCTGGCGGCGCAGGTGGCGAATCTGCGGGCGGAGAACGAGCGGCTCAACGATCATCTGGAGCTGCACCGGCACGGGGTGCTTCCGAGTACCAGCACGGCGGCGAAGCTGCCGGCGGCGAAGGAGGTCAACCTGCTGTCGGCGGCGCAGCGGGAGGCCGAGCAGATCATCGCCCAGGCGCACGATTACGCCCAGCGGGTGGCCGAGTACGCCCGGATGCAGTACGAGAGCTACATGCGCGCTGCGGCGGAGGAGGCGAAGCGGGAGGCCGAGCGGGCGGTGGCGGAGTATCGCAGCAGCTCGGGCGTGAACTTCGACGATTCGGTGGCCACCCGGGAGGCGCTGCGGATCTTCGGCGAGATGATGATCTCGCACATGCAGGCCGCGGCCCGGCATCTCGATGACGGCAGTGAAAAGTTGGCGCGGACGATGGAGCGGATCGCGGCGGAGGTCACCGCCGGCGTGGCGGTGGGCGCCAGCGGTGCGGCCGGGGGCGCCGCCGCAGGGGCGCCGGCGGTCGACGGTGGGCGGGTGCGGGTCGCCGTGGCGCCCCGGACCCAGCGCTGATCACGATTCGGCCCGCCGGTCAGTGGACCGGCGGGCCGACACGCAACCGGGGCCGCGGCTCGGGTGGCTGCGGTCACCCGGTCGGCGCGACGGCGGTCGGGCGGCCGGGCGCCAGGGTGACGAGGCGGTGATCGAGGCCGTGCCGGGCAGAGGCGGTATGGACGTGCCGGACTGGCGCTCCCGGGACCTTGTCGCGGGGGACTGCCCGCTGTCGCGCACGTTGGAGATTGTGGGCGGCCGGTGGAACGCCATGATCATCGTGCGCCGCGACGAGCAGCCCGGCACGCCGGCGCGTGTCGAGTACGCGCTGACCGGCCGTGGCGTCTCGCTGCGGCCGGTGCTGGCGGCGATGTGGCGGTGGGGGGTACGCGACGAGGCCAGTTGGTCGGCGGCGGCCGGTTGACGGGTCAGCCGGCGGCGACCGCCCGGATCGCGTCGGCGATCGGCGTCTCCCCGCCGACGAGTTCCAGGGTCAGCCCGGCGGTGGCCGGCTCGTAGAGCAGCGCGAGCAGGACGCGGGCCACGTCGGCGCGGGTGACCTCGCCGGGCCCGACGTGCCGGGCGAGGGTGATCCGCCCGACGGGCTGGTCGTCGGTGAGCCGCCCGGGGCGTAGCACGGTCGCCTCGAGGTCCCGGCCGGTGATCTCCGCCTCGGCGGCCTTCTTGGCCCGCAGGTACGCCACCCACGCCTCGTCGCTGCCGGGCCGGGGTGGGGCGTCCACGCCCATCGAGGAGACCAGCAGGTAGCGGCGGACGCCGGCGCGTTGGGCGGCGTCGGCGAGCAGCACGGCGCCCGCCCGGTCGACGGTGTCCTTGCGGGCGGCGCCGCTGCCCGGACCGGCCCCGGCGGCGAACACCACCGCGTCCGCGCCGGCCAGGTGGGCGGCGACGGTGTCGACGCCGGTGTGTTCCAGGTCGGCCACGACCGGTTCGGCGCCGGCGGCGTGCAGCGCGGCGGCGTGGTCGGGGTTACGGATCAGCCCGACGGCGCTGTCGCCGCGCCCGGCGAGTTCCCGCTCCAACAGCTTGGCGATCTTGCCGTGGCCTCCGGCGATGACGACTCGCATGTTCTCAACCTAGCCGCCGGGCAGGCCGTGGGGCGGGCGAGCGCGTCCCCCCGCATGTGCCGCCCTGGTCGTCGCCGGGTGACGGTTGAGGCAGCATGGACGGGTGACGCAGACCTTCGACGCGTTGACCCGGCTGGTGGCCGCCGGGGATGTGGTGGTGCTCAGCGGCGCCGGGTTGTCCACCGAGTCGGGTATCCCGGACTACCGTGGGCCCAGTGGCGCGGCGCGCCGGCACACCCCCATGACGTTCCAGGCGTTCACCGGGGACCCGGACGCGCGGCGGCGCTACTGGGCGCGCAGCCACCTGGGTTGGCGGCTGATCGCCCGGGCCGCCCCGAACGCGGGGCACCGGGCGGTCGCGTGGCTGCAGCACGCCGGGCTGGTCGGCGGGGTCATCACGCAGAACGTCGACGGGTTGCACACTGCGGCCGGCAGCACCGGGGTGATCGAGCTGCACGGCCGTCTCGACGAGGTGGTGTGCCTGGACTGCGGCAACCTGACCTCCCGGGAGGAGCTGGACCGGCGGCTGCGCGAGGCCAATCCGGGCTTCGTCGCGCAGGTGGCCCGGGTCAATCCCGACGGCGACGTCGACCTGCCCGACGAGGTCGTCGCCGGGTTCCGGACCGTCGACTGCGGCATCTGCGGCACCGGCATGCTGAAGCCGGACGTGGTGTTCTTCGGCGAGACGGTGCCCGCGCCCCGCGTGGCTGACTGTTTCGCCCTGGTCGAGCGGGCCCGGGCGGTGCTGGTGCTCGGCTCGTCGTTGGCGGTCATGTCGGGGCGCCGGTTCGTGATCCGGGCGGCGAAACTCGGCATTCCGGTCGCCATCGTCAACCAGGGGCCCACCCGTGGTGACGGGCACGCCACCGTGACGGTGGACGGGCCGCTGGGTGAGGTGCTGCCCGCCCTGGTCGACCGGGTCACTGGCCCGGCCGCAACCATCGGCGTCGACCGGGTCACCGGCCCGACCGCAACCGGCGGGGTCGTCGCCGGGAAGACCGCAGCGGTGTAGCAGGCTGCGGGCGGGGAGGACGTGAGCCGGAAACACGGCCGCTGGTAGCGTTGACCATGCCGGTACCACCCACGCGGGAGAGACCATCCGGAAACACCCCGGACGGCGCCGAAGGGGCAGATTCCTCCCCGGAACCTCTCAGGCAAAAGGACCGCGTGGGCAGGCACTGTGGAGCGCGTGTGCGCGACTCAGGGGGAGGCCGACCTGTCGACCTCGCCCCGACAAGGAGCGCAGCGCATGACCGCAGAGCAGTTCGCCGACCGGCATATCGGTCCCGACCCGGGTGACGAGCGCCGGATGCTGGAAACCGTCGGCTACAGCTCCGTCGACGAGCTGATGGACGCCGCGATCCCGGAGGTGATCCGCTGGCACGGCGCCCTGGACCTGCCGGCGCCGGCCAGTGAGCGGGAGGCGATCGCCGAGCTGCGTGCCCTGGCGGCCCGCAACACCGTCGCCGTGTCGATGATCGGCCTGGGCTACCACGGTACGCACACCCCGGCGGTGATCCGGCGTAACGTGCTGGAGAACCCGGCCTGGTACACCGCGTACACGCCGTATCAGCCGGAGATCAGCCAGGGCCGGCTGGAGGCGCTGCTGAACTTCCAGACGATGGTCACCGACCTGACCGGGCTCGCCACCGCCAACGCCTCCATGCTCGATGAGGGCACCGCGGCGGCCGAGGCGATGACCCTCGCCCGGCGCGCGTCCAGGAGCAAGAGCCCGGTGTACGTGGTGGACGCCGACGCGCTGCCGCAGACCATCGCGGTGATCACCAGCCGGGCCGAGCCGCTCGGCATCGACGTGCGGGTGCTCGACCTCGGGCGCGACGAGTTGCCCGCCGAGTTCTTCGGCCTGCACCTGCAGTATCCGGGCGCGTCCGGGGCGGTCCGTGACCAGGCGAGCCTGGTCGAGGCGGCCCACCGGGTCGGGGCGCTGGTGTGCGTGGCCGCGGACCTGCTGGCGTTGACGCTGCTGCGCCCGCCCGGCGAGGTCGGCGCCGACATCGCCGCCGGCACCACCCAGCGCTTCGGTGTGCCGATGGGCTTCGGCGGGCCGCACGCCGGTTACCTGGCGGTGCGGGCGGGCCTGGAGCGGATGCTGCCCGGTCGCCTCGTCGGGGTGTCGAAGGACGCGGACGGCAACCCGGCGTACCGGCTGGCGTTGCAGACCCGCGAGCAGCACATCCGCCGGGAGAAGGCGACCAGCAACATCTGCACCGCGCAGGTGCTGCTGGCGGTGATGGCCGGCATGTACGCGGTCTACCACGGCCCGGACGGGCTGCGGGCGATCGCCCGGCGTACCCACGGCATGGCGGCGCGGCTCGCGGCCGGGCTGCGCGCCGGTGGGGTGACCGTCGCGGACGTGGCGTTCTTCGACACGCTCACCGTGACGGTGCCGGGGCGGGCCGCCGAGGTGGTGGCCGCCGCCGCGCGACGCAACGTGAACCTGCGGCTGGTCGACGCCGACCGGGTGGGGATCTCCTGCGACGAGACGACCACACAGGCGCACCTGGCGGCGGTGTGGGCGGCCTTCGGTGTGCCGCACTTCGACGGGGCGGCCGACGAGGTGCTGCCGGCCGATCTTCGCCGCACGTCGGACTTCCTCACCCACCCGGTGTTCCACCGTCACCGCTCGGAGACGGCGATGCTGCGCTACCTGCGGCGGCTGGCCGACTTCGACTACGCCCTGGACCGGGGCATGATCCCGCTGGGGTCGTGCACGATGAAGCTGAACGCCACCACCGAGATGGAGGCGATCACCTGGCCGGAGTTCGCCCACCTGCACCCGTTCGCGCCGCCGGAGCAGACCGCCGGCTACCGGGAGCTGATCGGCCAGTTGGAGGACTGGCTGGCGGAGGTGACCGGGTACGACGCGGTCAGCGTGCAGCCCAACGCCGGCTCGCAGGGGGAGCTGGCCGGGCTGTTGGCCATCCGGGCGTATCACCGGCAGCGCGGTGAGGGGCATCGGGACGTGTGCCTGATCCCGTCGTCGGCGCACGGCACGAACGCGGCGTCGGCGGTGATGGCCGGCATGCGGGTGGTCGTGGTCGGCTGCGACGCGGACGGCAACGTCGACCTGGTCGACCTCGACACGAAGATCGACAAGCATCGGGACGACCTGGCGGCGATCATGGTGACGTACCCGTCGACGCACGGCGTGTACGAGACGGGCATCGCGTCGCTGTGCGCGAAGGTGCACGACGCCGGCGGCCAGGTGTACGTCGACGGGGCGAACCTCAACGCGCTGGTCGGGTTCGCCAAGCCGGGACGGTTCGGCGCGGACCTGTCGCACCTGAACCTGCACAAGACGTTCTGCATCCCGCACGGCGGGGGCGGGCCGGGGGTGGGCCCGGTGGCGGTGCGGGCGCATCTGGCGCCGTTCCTGCCCGGCGACCCGGCCGGTGCCCGGTCCGACGGCCGGCCGGCGATCTCCGCGGCGAACCACGGTTCGGCGGGGATTCTGCCGATCCCGTGGGCGTACCTGCGGATGATGGGCGCCGAGGGGCTGGCCCGGGCCACCGGGACGGCGGTGCTGGCGGCGAACTACGTGGCGGCACGGCTGCGCGACCACTTCCCGGTGCTGTACGCCGGCAACAAGGGCCTGGTGGCGCACGAGTGCATCCTGGATCTGCGGCCGTTGAGCAGGGCGACCGGGGTGAGCGTCGACGACGTGGCGAAGCGGCTGATCGACTACGGCTTCCACGCGCCGACGATGTCGTTCCCGGTGGCGGGGACGCTGATGGTGGAGCCTACCGAGAGTGAGGACCTGGCCGAACTGGACCGGTTCTGCGACGCGATGATCGCGATCCGGGCGGAGATCGACAAGGTGGCCTCGGGTGAGTGGCCGGCGGGGAACAACCCGCTGTGCAACGCCCCGCACACCGCGGCGATGGTCTCCGCCGACGAGTGGCCGTACCCGTATCCGCGGTCGGTGGGGGCGTATCCGGCCGGGGTGGACCGGGCGGGGCGGTACTGGCCGCCGGTGCGGCGCATCGACGGGGCGTACGGCGACCGGAACCTGGTCTGCTCGTGCCCGTCACCGGAGGCGTTCGAGGATTGAGGCGCGGGTGCCCCGGCCGGGCGTCGGCCTGGCCGGGCGCCGGCCGGCGGCAGGGGCGCCGGCCTGGGGCGACGCCACCGCGCTGCGATCACGCAGCGTGGTGGCGATCAGGCGACGAGGGCGTGTCGGGCGGGGCCGCGGTGCGGGGCGATGGTGCTGCCGTCGGGGAGCAGCTCGCCGGTGTCCTCGAAGACGATGACGCCGTTGCAGAGCAGGCTCCAGCCCTGCTCAGGAAAGCAGGCGAGGACGCGGGCGGCTTCGCGGTCAGTCGCGTCGGCGGAGGGGCAGGTGGGCTGGTGCTGGCACATCGGGTTCTCCGAGCTGTGGGGGCGCTGTGTCATGGTTCACATGACCAGTGACGCACAGTACCAAGCGGAAGCGCGCGCTATCGAGCAGGCTTCCGTCTTGTTCACCCTAAAACGGCTGAACGGATGAGCGAGGATGGGCCAGACGGCGTGGAAGCGCTCCCACGGAAGGTGATCGACGTTCCCGGCGCCCCCGACGGCTGCCGGGAACGGCTCGTGGAACGGGCGCGGCTGCAGTGGCGGCCCGCCGACGGCGGCGACCCGGCCGCACTGGCGCAGGAGTTCCTCGCCGCGCACGGGATCGCCCTGGACGACCTGGCCCGCCCGGCCGTCCACGACCCGTCCGGGGTCTGCGGGGCCGCCCTGTACCTGTCCGCAGCCGCCGGGGCGCGGGCCGCCGGCGGCCCGCCCGGCGCCCCCACCCCGGCGCCGGCCCTGCCCGACCTGGTGGTGGTCGTCTACGGCCACACCGACCGGCCGCCCGCGCCGCAGGGCCCCGCCGACAGCGGCTGGCGGCTGGGCGACTGGCGGGACAGTTGGACCCCCCGACAGCACGCCGACGCGGTGGCCGCCGTGCGCGCCGCCATCGGTCGTGGCGACGTCTACCAGGTCAACCTGGTCGGCCACGCCGCCGCGCCGTACGTCGGGGACCCGCGGCCGGCGCTCGCCCGGCTGGCCGCCCTGCCCGGCGCCCGCTACGGCGGCACCCTGACCGGCGCGGGCTGGGCGATCGGCTGCGCCTCACCGGAGACACTGATCGCCCTCGAGGACGGTCGCCTGGTCACCCGGCCGATCAAGGGCACCCGGGCGGCCACCCCTGCCGGGCGGCGGGAACTGCTCGCCTCCGCGAAGGAACGCGCCGAACACATCATGATCGTCGACCTGGAACGCAACGACCTGGCCCGGGTGGCCCGCACCGGCTCGGTGCGGGTGGACGAGCTGTTCGCCGTACGCCGGTGGTGTGACCTGTGGCAGGCGGAGTCGACGGTGTCGGCGGCCCCCGCCGAGGGGCTGGGCCTGGCCGAACTGCTGCGGGCGGTGTGCCCCGGCGGGTCGGTGACCGGTGCGCCCAAGCTGGCCGCGCTGGACCGGATCGCGGCCCTGGAGCCGGTCGGTCGGGGCGCCGGCATGGGCGCGCTGGGCTGGGTCGGGCCCGGCCGCCTCGACCTGGGGTTGACCATCCGCACCGCCGCGGCCGACGGCGACCGGCTGCACCTGTGGGCCGGTGGTGGCATCACCTGGGGCAGTGATCCGGCCGCCGAGGTCGCCGAGGCGGCGGCGAAGGCCGCCCCGGTGCGCGCCCTGCTCGCCGCCGGCTGACCCCCGCCGTCCACCCGGCGGTGATCGACTCCATGCGCGGCACACGGCGGCATCCAGCCTCGCCGAGACCATCACTTGCCGCACACGGAGTCGATCAAGGCATGGCCGGGCGCGGCGCCGGCCGCGGTCAGGCGTGGGCGAAGGCGTCCAGGGCCGCGATCACCCGTTCGCCCACCCCGTGGCCGCTGCCGTGGCCGCCGCTCTCGACGATCTCCAGCCGGGCGTCCGGCCAGTCGCGGGTGAGCTGCCAGGCGATGTCCGGCGGGCCGCTCACGTCGAGGCGGCCCTGCACCAGCACGCCGGGGATGCCGGCCAGCTTCCCGGCGTCGCGCAGCAACTGCCCGTCGGGCAGGAACCCGAGGTTGCTCCAGTAGTGGGTCACGATCCGCACGAAGCACGCCCGGAACACCGGGTCGGCGTAGCGGGGGCTGGGCTCGAACCCGCCGGCCAGGGACACGTGCACGTCCTCCCAGGCGCACCAGTCACGCTCGGCCCGCTCCCGTACGGCCGGGTCCGGGTCGTTGACCAGCCGGGCGTACGCGGCGGACAGGTCGCCGTCCCGCTCCGCCTCGGGCACGCCGTCGCGGAACCGGGCCCACTCCTGCGGGAAGATCCGGCCCATGTCGCGGGTCACCCAGTCGATCTCGCGGCGGGTGTTGGCGACGACGCTGAACAGCACCAGCGCGGTGACCCGTTCCGGGTGGCGCTGGGCGTACGCCAGGGACAGCGAGGAACCCCAGGAGGCGCCGCAGAGCAGCCACCGGTCGACGCCGAGGTGCTCGCGCAACCGTTCCATGTCGGCGAGCAGGTGGGCGGTGGTGTTGACCGACAGATCCACCGCCGGGTCGCTGGCGTGCGGGGTGCTGCGACCGCAGCCGCGCTGGTCGAACAGGATGATCCGGTAGGCGGTCGGGTCGAACAGCCGCCGCCACGACGGGGTGGCGCCGGAGCCGGGGCCGCCGTGCACCACCAGGGCGGGACGCCCGTCCGGGTTGCCGCAGGTCTCCCAGTACACGTGCTGACCGTCGCCGACGTCGAGCAGCCCGTGCGCGTACGGCTCGATCGGTGGATACATCCCGCTTCCCTCCCACACCCCAGAAGCAACAGCGCTGTTACATTAGCGGACGTGACCGCCACCCCCGACCGCGAGGCGCTGGGCACCCTGCTGCGCCACGTACTGGACCTGCTCGACGGCGACGTCGCCGCCGTCTACACCGACCTCGACCTGGCCGACTACCGGCCCCGGTATTCGCCGCTGGTGCGGGTGCTGGTCGCCGACGGTCCGCTGCCCATCCGCGACCTCGCCACCCGGATCGGGGTCACCCACTCCGCGGCCAGCCAGACCGTCGCCCAGATGAGCCGCGCCGGCCTGGTCACCCTCACCCCCGGCACCGACGGCCGGCAGCGCATCGTCACCCTCACCGACCGGGCGCGGGCACTGCTGCCCGTCGTCGAGGCCGAGTGGGCGGCCACCGCCACCGCCATGCGGCGGCTCGACGCCGAACTGCCCGTGCCCCTCGCGGACGAACTGCGCGCGGTCCTCGCGGCGCTGCGCCGCCGCCCGCTGCGCGACCGGATCGCCGACACCGGCCTGGCGCCCCGCCGCGCGCGCTGATTCCGCCGCCGCCTTACCGGCGGGTGCCGACGCCACCGCGGGTAACGGCCGGATAGCCTTCCGGGCATGACTATGCGCCCGATCCGGATCATCGGCGACGCCGTGCTGCGCACCCCGTGCGAGCCGGTGACCAGCTTCGACGCCGACCTGCGCGCCCTGGTGCAGGACCTGATGGACACGCTGCTCGGCGCGCCCGGCCGCGCCGGGGTGGCCGCGCCCCAGATCGGGGTGAGCGCGCAGGTGTTCGTCTACGACGCCGACGGCCACCGCGGCCACCTGATCAACCCGACCCTGGAGCTGTCCGAGGAACGCCAGGACGACGACGAGGGTTGCCTGTCCATCCCCGGCCTGTACTTCCCGACCCCGCGCGCGATGCACGCCACCGCGCACGGCTTCGACCAGCACGGCCAGCCGCTGACCATCGCCGGCAGCGGCTTCCTGGCCCGCGCCCTGCAACACGAGACCGACCACCTGCACGGCCGCCTGTACGTCGACACGCTGCGCGGCGACACCCGCCGCCGGGCCCTGCGGGAGATCCGCGCGGGCCGGTTCGACTCGCCCGGCCGGCGACTGTGACGACGCGGGGGTGACCGGTCCGGCCGGCCACCCCCGCGCCCGCTCACCGGGTCACTTCGCAAGCCGGGGCGGGCGCTCGGCGGCCAGCGTCAGCGTCGAGTTGGTGATCCAGGGCGGCGGCCGGACCGGCTGGACCGGCGGGCCGACCCCGCTCTCACAGGAACCGGTGGACGCCGGCGGCGGTCACCGACGGCGGAGCAGCGCGCACTCGGTGAAGTCGGCGGCCCGGGTGAAGCCGAGCCGCTCGTAGAGGCGTACGGCGGCGGCGTTGTCGGCCCGGACGTTGAGCGTCACGTGGTCGACGTCGGCGCGCAGCCGGGCGCAGAGTGCCGCCACGGCCGCCGCGGCCAGCCCTCGGCCACGCAGGCGCGGGTGGGTGGTGACGTTGCCCAGGGCGGCCACCCGCCAGGTGGGGGACCAAACGTGCACCCCGGCCACCGCGACCAGGTCGCCGCCGTCCCGGATGCCCACGTACTGGCCGGTGTCCAGCATCCGCGGGTCGAACCAGTTGCCCGGGTACGCGGCGGCGTACAGGTCGAGCAGCGCCGGCAGGTCGGCGCGGTCGAGCGTCTCGCCGGCGGGGGCGACCGTGGCCAGCCGGGCCGGGTCGGTCAACGCCATCCGATGGTGCCCGGCGCCGTCGGACACCTCGTACCAGCGCGCCACGGTGGCCTCCAGGCCGGGGGAGAGGTGCGCCCACAGCCGGGCCGGCAACACCGGCGCGAGCTCCTCCAACAGCGCGGCCAGCTCGCCGACGTCCTGCGGCGAGGCGAACGCCAGCAGCGTCGGCAGCTCGACACCGTGGTAGAGCAACGCCACCCGGTCGCCGCGCCGGAACCACGACGTGTACGGCCAGAAGAAGTCGTCCAGGTCGCCCAGCTGGTACGCGTGCAGCACCGGGTCGCGGCCCAGCAGCTCGGCCAGGACGGCCCGGTCGTGTTCGGCGCGGACAGGCATCCGCCGATGATCACATGCCGGCGGTCAGCAGCCGTCGCCGCGTCCCGCCTAAGCGGGCAGGTTCTCGTGGGCCCAGCGGGCGAGCGCGTCCAGGGCCGGCAGCAGCGCGGACCCCCGGTCGGTGAGCTGGTAGCTCACCCCGAGCGGCGGCCCCTCCCGCACCGTGCGGGAGACCAGGCCCACCCGGCACAGCTCGCCGAGCCGGTCCGACAGCACCGACTCGCTGATGCCCGGCAGCGCACGACCCAGCTCGGCGAACCCGGCGGGGCCGTTGGCGAGGGTGCCCAGCAGCACGCCGTTCCACCGCTTGCCGAGGAACGCGAAGGCGCGGGCGAGGCCCCCGTCGCACGCCCGTGGCGTGCGGCTCACTTCCGGCCTGACTGTCACCCCTTCAGGATACGGGGCTACCCTGACATCCGAGGCACTACTAAAAAGCTAGCTGCTGTCCTCAACAGAGCAGTTAGCCACGAGCGAGGAACCACATGAACGACCTGATCGCCCTGCACCCCGACGCGCAGGCCCTCCTTTTCACCGACGCCCGCACCGCGAACACCTTCACCGACGAGCCCGTCACCGAGGAACAACTACGCGCCATCCACGAACTCGCCAAGTACCCGCCCACCGCCGCCAACACCCAGCCCCTGCGGGTGCTCTACGTCCACCACGGCGAACCCCGCGAGCGGCTGCTCACCCACATGAACGACGGCAACCGCGCCAAGACCGCCACCGCACCCGTTGTCGCCGTCCTCGCCGCCGACACCGACTTCCACGAACTCATCCCACGGGTCTTCCCGATCCGCCCGCAGATGCGCGACGCCCTCGCCGACGACCCCGCCGGCCGCGAACACATGGCCCGCTTCAACGCCACCCTGCAGATCGCCTACTGGCTGCTCGCCGTTCGCGCCGCCGGCCTGGCCGCCGGGCCGATGGCCGGCTTCGACGCCGCCGGCATCGACAAGGAGTTCTTCGCCGACACCAGCTGGCGATCCCTGCTCGTGGTCAACCTCGGCAAGCCCGGCCCGGACGCCTGGTTCCCCCGCCTACCCCGCCTCGACTACGACGACATCGTCCGGCACGCCTGAAACCGGCCCCGCTGACCGGCCCGGCCCCGCCCGGGCCGGTCAGCCGGCCACCCACTGGTCGTAACCCAACCTGCCCACCAACGCCAACACCACGACCAGCAGCACCACCCGCACGAAACCCGCACCACGGCGCAACGCCATCCGCGCGCCCAACGCCGCGCCCACCACGTTGCACACCGCCATCGCCGCCCCCAACAGCCACCACACGTGCCCGGTCGCCGCGAACACCACCAACGCCCCCAGATTCGTGCCCGCGTTGACCACCTTCGCCATCGCCGACCCGTGCACGAAATCCGCCCCCACCAACGCGGTGAACACCAACACCAGAAACGTGCCCGTACCCGGCCCGATCAACCCGTCATACAGAGCGATCCCCAACCCGGCCACCGCCACCGCCGCCACCACCCGCACCGGCGTACGACGCTGCGGCAACGCCACCACACCCAACCGCGGCCGCGTCAACACGAACACCGCCACCGACACCAGCACCACCAACACCACCGGCCGGTACGCCCCCGCCGGCACCGCCCCCGCCAACGCCGCACCCAGCCCCGCGGTCAACACCGCCAACCCCGCCGACGGCCCCGCCACCGCCCAGTCCAGCTTCGTCCGGCGCGCATACGTCACCGCCGCCGTCGACGTACCGAAGATCGCGGCCAACTTGTTCGTCCCCAACGCCGTGGCCACCGGCACCCCCGGCGCCGCCACCAGCAACGCCGGCAGCAACAACAGGCCCCCACCGCCCACCACCGCATCCACCCAGCCCGCCACCGCGGCCGCACTCAACAAGGTGGTCAACGAAACAAGATCCACGCGCGGCATTCTGCCCACCACCACCGCCGCGACAAGAACGGTTGTGGCCAGCCTCACCGCAGGTCAACGACCCCGACGCCGCCGCAACCACAAACCCGCCGACGCCACCGCCACAAACACCAGCACCGAACAGACCAACGCCTTCAGCACCCGGCAAGCCTGCCACGCGGACGTAGGCTGAACCGGTGCGCCTGGCCACCTTCAACCTGCTGCACGGCCGGTCCCTCACCGACGGACTCGTCGAACCCGACCGGCTCGCCGCCGCCGTCACCGCACTCGACGCCGACATCCTCGCCCTCCAGGAAGTCGACCGCGACCAATCCCGCAGCGGCAACCTCGACCTCACCGCCATCGCCGCCCGCGCCCTCGACGCCCCCGAACACCGCTTCGCCGCCGCCGTCGTCGGCACCCCCGGCGGACAGCTCCGGCCGCTCACCCACGACGACGACGGCCACGGCGAACCCTGCTACGGCATCGGCCTGGTCAGCCGCCACCCCGTCCGCTCCTGGCAGGTCACCCGACTCCGCCCCGCCCCCGTACGCTCCCCGGTCTACGTCCCCGGCCCCCGCGGCGGACTCGTCCTGCTGCACGACGAACCCCGCGTCGTCCTCGCCGCCGTCCTCGACACCCCACACGGGCCACTCACCGTCGCCGCCACCCACCTGTCCTTCGTCCCCGGCTGGAACCTCCTCCAACTACGCCGCGTCATACGCGCCCTGCGCGCCCTGCCCGCCCCACGGATCCTCCTCGGCGACCTCAACCTGCCCGCCGGCCCCGCCGCCCTGCTGACCCGCTGGCGGCCCCTCGGCCGACGCCCCACCTACCCGGCCGGCCAGCCCCGCGTCCAACTCGACCACATCCTCGCCGACCGGCGCGGCCTCGACCGGCTGCCACCCGTCACCGCCGTCGCCACGCCGCTGTCCACCATCTCCGACCACCGGCCCCTCATCGTCGACCTCGGCCCGCCCCACTGACCCCCATCGACCGGCCCTCTCCACCGACCCGGCTCAGCCCAACCCCGACGCCCACCGCGCCGCCCGCACCGCGTTACGGAACAACATCGCCACCGTCGTCGGACCCACCCCACCGACCCGCGGCGTGATCGCCCCCGCCACCTCCGCGCACGACTCGTCCACATCCGGCAACAGCCGCCGACCCTCGTACCGCACCCCACCACCGACGACCACCGCACCCGGCCGCACATGCTCCGGACGCACGATCCCCGGCACCCCCGCCGCCGCCACCAGAATCTCCGCCCGCCGCGTGTACCGCGGCCAGTCCGCCACCCCGGTGTGCACCACCGTCACCGCCGCGTTCGCCGTCGGCCGCTTCTGCGCCAACAACATCGCCAACGGCCGACCCAACGTGGCACCCCGCCCCAGGATCACCACCTCACGACCCGACACCGGCACCCCATGGAACGCCAACAACGCCTCGATCCCCGCCGGCGTACACGGCAACGGACCCGGCAAACCCAACGCCAGCCGACCCATGTTCACCGGATGCATCCCGTCCACGTCCTTGTCCGGGTCCAACACCGCAAGCGCCCGGTCGTAGTCCAGATGCCCCGGGATCGGATACTGCACCAACACCCCGTGCACACCCTTGTCGGCGTTGAAGTCCGCCAACACCGCGTGCAGATCCGCCTGCGACGCCGACGCCGGAAGATGCACATGCGGAGAGACAAACCCCAACTCCGCCGCCTGCCGCTGCTTGATCCGGATATATCCCGCGCTCGCGTCGTCGTCACCCACCAGCACCGTCGCCAACGCCGGCGTCACCCCCGCCGCGCGCAGCGCCGCCACATCCCCGGCGACCTCCGCCAACACCCGCTCCGCCACCGGCCCACCCGGCAGCAGTCGAGCCGACGCACCCGAAGAAGACATGCCACACCCCGCCCACGGAGGCCCAGGCGGTCGACCCCCGCGACGAGCTCCCCGATGGTTACAGCCATCCCCGTGCCGCCAGTCGCGTTCCCGCACAGCCTGCCACAACCCGCCACGCGAACGCATCCGCCACCGCCTCGATCCGCCGGCACCCCGCCGCACGGCCGCCGTCAACCCGGAAGCAGATGCACCTGCTGAGCCAGAAACACCACGCTGACCACGGCAACCACCGCCGCGATCACCCAACCCGCCACCCGCAGACCCACATGAATCCGAGTCAGACCCACCAACCTCGGATTCCCCGCCGCCAACACCAACAGAACCAACCCCAACGGAGTCGCGATCCCGCCGAACAGACTCGCCACGAACAACAACCGGATCGGACCGATCCCCGTCGCCGCCAGCGCCACACCCGCCAACGTCTGCACGACCACCACCGCATAGAAACGCGGCGCCTGCCGAGGCGTACGACTCAACCCCCGCGACCAACCGAAAGCACTGGCGGTCACGTACCCACCACTCGCCGCGATCACCGGCGTCGCGATGATCGCGGAGGCCAACAACCCACCCGCGAACACCGCACCCGCCAACGGCCCCGCCAACGGGCGAAGCGCCTGCGCGGCCTGCTCAGCCGTTTCCACATGCTCATGGTGCGCACCCAACGTGGCACCACTGGCAACCAGGATGCACCAGAAGATCACCGCCGCCAGGCCGCCACCCACCAACGCGTCGAACTCGCGATACCGCAGCTCCCGCCGCGCACACGGCTCCTCAACCTGCTCCACCGTCTGCCACACATACATGTAGCTGGTCAACGTGGTACCCAAAATCGCCAACATCCCAGCCAGGTGCTCCCGGGTGAACGGCACCACCGGAACCAGACTGCCCCGCGCCACCGCCAACCAGTCCGGCCGCGCCAGAACCGCCGCCACCCCGTACGCGAGCAGCCCCAGCATCACCAGCTTCAGCACCCGCTCGACCTCGTCGTACTTGCCCCACAACAGCAGAGCGAGCACCCCCGCGGCAAAACCCGGAACCAGCCAACGCGACTCCACCCCGACCAACAGCCCGATCGCCGCCGCCCCGGCCGCGACATCCGCCGCGATCGTCACCACATTGACCGCCAACACGGAAACCAACAGCGCGACACTCGCCACCCGGCCGTACCCGTCACGCACCGCCCGCTGAAGATCACGCCCGGACAGCACACCCACCCGCGTGGCCAGAACCTGCACCACCACCAGCGCCGGCATCATCAACAAGGACAGCCACGCCAGCCCGAACATCGTGCTCGCCCCGACCACGACCAACGTCCCCACCGTGGTCGGATCGGTATCCGCGGCCCCTGACACCAGACCCGGACCCAGCGACCGGAACCCCAACCCGCGCGAACCCGCCCCGCGCCCACGCCTCCCACGACCAACCCGCGGCAGCCGTCGCCCACCCATCACGACCCCTGCCGACGGCACCAGCCCAGACCCAGCCCGACCCGGCGGCCGGACACCTCACATCCGGCCGCTGCCCCACCCTCGAACCAGTCGGCGGTCGCGCACTCTCAGAGCTTGACATCGAGCCGACCACCGAGGGCGCAAGTTCCCGGAAGCCACGAATCGTTAACGGCCCGGACCAACCACACCAGGCCCCAGCAACTCCGCCAACACCCGATTGGTTCGGTTGGACCGCACCGCCGCCCGCTGCTGACCCGCCGTCACCTCGATGTACGTCTGCGACGACGCCAACGACGCGTGCCCCAGCAACCGCATGATCTCCGCCGCGCTCGCCCCGTCCTCCGCCAGCCGGGTCGCGAACGTGTGCCGCAACGCGTGCAGCCGCGCCCCACGCGGCACCCGGTCACCGATACCCGCCCGCCGATAGCAGGACTCCACCAGATACTGCAGACCACCCCGGCGCAACGGCTCACCCCGCCGATCCACCAGCAACGGCGAGTCCGGCCGCACGCTGCGCGCCCCGAACCGGCGACGGCAGCTGTCGAGATAATCCACCAGCACCCGGTCCACACCCACCTCGATCGGCACCGTCCGAGGCCGCCCGCCCTTGCCTGCGACGTCCACCCGTCGCTCGCCGTCGCGGCCGGCCAGCGACGCCACCCGCAACGCCAGCAGCTCGGACAGGCGCAGCCCCGCGCAGAGCGCCAGCGCCAGCACCGCCAGGTCGCGCTCCGGCCACGGGTCACGCTGCCGGCCGTCCGCGCGGGCGACCGCGGCCAGCAGCTCCTCCGGGGTGTCCTCGCCACGCAGCGGCTTGGGCTGGGGGAGGGGCGCGCGGGGCCGCCCCACCGCCGGCATCGGATTCCCCGGTACGACACCCTCGGCGACCAGAAAGGTGAAGAAGCTGTTCCAGGTGGACCAGGCACGGTGGACCGAGGCGGCGGCGCGGGGAGCGGCGAACCGGGCGAACGCCGCACGCATGACCCGGGGGGAGAGCGCGGTGATCTCCAGCTCGTCGAGGGGGAGGGGAGGGGTGGCGTGCTCGGCCGCGAGCTGGGCGACCGTGAGCAGGTCCCGCCGGTACGCCGCGAGGGTGTGGGGGGAGGGCTTGCGGGTGGCCCGGGCGGTCAGGAACTCCTCGATCAGTCGTCCTACCAACTCGTCCGGTTTGTCATGCATAAGGCATATTATGCATGAATTTCACGTCTGCGGCAGCGTGGGGGTGGGGAAGAGTCGGAGACTGCCGCGCCCGCAGGGAGTCGACATGAGGCCGGCTGGCATCGAAAACCAAGGCGCCGCCGCTCCGTATCGCGTAACCGGCGACCGCGAAGCCTGCCGGGATCGCCAGGTCTTGTCGGGGCGGACGATCTGGATGATCCACTCCATGTCGCGCACCCGGCGGCATCCACCGCCGCCGGGACCCACTGCATTGCCTCACGGGTCGACCGCCATCCGTTGAAGATCAGAGAGCCGGCTGTGTCTGGCGGGGGTGTGCGCATCGATCGGCGAGGGAGGACTTACTCCGTTCTACTTGACATAATGTACATTATCGAATCGCCGTCGATAGTGGCTGTGACCTGCGTATCGACTGTGGCGGCCGTCGACACTCGGCACCCTGTGGATCCTCCGTGGCCGCCACGGCGGATCCACGCGAGCGCTTCGATTCCCCGCTGGCGGTCCACCTCGCTCCTGGCCCAGCCGTCGCATCACGTACGTCGGGTCTCCCCGGTCTCGCCCGCGCGCTCTTGAGAACTCCGGGAGCCTCGTGGGATTGTTGTACGTCGATGAGCTCTCGCGCGCGGGGCTGACCGCCGTCCAATGGGCAACCGGGAACAGCTACCCGGGGGACGGCGAGCACAGGAGAAGTCCGTCCCTGGTCCGCCCCGCCGCGTCGCCGCGCCGTTCGGCGCGAACCACCCCGTCCCGGCTGGGCGTATCTCTGTCGTGAAGGAACAGTCATGAGAAACCCCAGCATGTACGAATATCGAGGGGGCGCCGGGCCAGCGGGTCGCGGTCGGCGTCGCTGGACGTCGCTCGCGGCGAGCCTGCTGCTCGCCACCGGTGCGCTGTCCGGGATCCACCCGGCGAGTGCCGGGGCGGCGACCACCACGGCGACCGTGACCGTGAACGCGCGGGCGGGGCTGGCGACCGTGCCGGACACCGCGCTCGGCATCAACCACGCCATCTGGGACCAGCACCTCGGCAGCGCCGAGACGTCGGACCTGTTGCGGGGCGCCGGCGTCCAGATGATGCGGTACCCGGGCGGCTCGTACGCCGACATCTACCACTGGCGGGACCACACCGCGCCCGGCGGGTACGTCGCCCCTGGCACCGACTTCGACACCTTCATGGCGGCGGTGCGTCGGGTCGGCGCCCAGCCGATGATCATCGCGAACTACGGCACCGGGACGCCGGCCGAGGCCGCGGAGTGGGTGCGGTACGCCAACCTGACGAAGCGCTACGGCGCGAAGTACTGGACGGTTGGCAACGAGAACTACGGCAACGGCCACTACGGCGCAGCCTGGGAGGCCGACGACCACCCGGACAAGAGCGCGACCCAGTACGCGAAGCTGGTCGTCGAGTACGCCGACGCGATGAAGGCGGTCGACCCGACGATCAAGGTCGGCGCGGTGCTGACCATGCCGGCGAACTGGCCGGACGGTCTGACCGCCGGCAGTGATCCGGGCCCGTGGAACCAGACGGTCCTCTCCCTCGCCGGCCCGAAGATCGATTTTGTCGACGTGCACTGGTACCCGGGTGGCAGCGCCGCCGAGTCGCTGGCCCGGACCAGCCATATCGGTGACGCGATGTACCTTCTCCGGCAGCAGCTCAGCCGGTACGCCGGGGCGAATGCGGCGCGCATCGGCATCAGCTTCACCGAGTTGAACGTCGACGCCGGCCGAACCACCCAGCCGGGCGCACTCTTCCTGGCCGACGCGTACAGCGGGCTGCTGGAGAACGGCGCCTTCACGGTCCACTGGTGGAATGTCCACAACGGCATCGGCGCGGTGTCGGCCGTGGCGGGACAGACTGACTACGGCGACTTCGGCATACTTTCCAGCGGCGGCTGCACCTCGGACGGCACGGTCTGTGAACCGCCGTTGAACACGCCGTTCGCGCCGTACCACGGGCTGTCGATGATGAACCTCTTCGCCCGGGCCGGCGACCAGTTCATCCGCGCCGGCACCGACCAGCCGCTGGTCACCGCGCACGCCGTCCGGCGGGGCAACGGGGAGCTCGCGGTGCTTTTGGTGAACAAGGACCCGGACAACGCCTACCCGGTCGCCATCGACTATGCCGGGTTCACTCCGTCGGCCGCCACGCCGACGGTCTACACCCACACGAACGGCGCCACCTCCATCGCCACCAGCCAGACCGGCACCGCGACCAGCCGTATCCTGCCGCCGTACTCGCTGACCACGCTCGTGGTGCGCCCGGCCGGCGTGGTGGCCGGTCAGCCCGGTGCGCCGGGCCAGCCCACCGCGAGCGGCGTGACCGACCGGCGGGCGACGATCTCCTGGCCCGTGGCTGCTGCGGGCGGCAGCCCGATCGCCAAGTACGAGGTGTACCGGCAGAACGGGGCGATCAGCGAGCAGCTCGGCGAGACGACCGGTACCACGTTCACGGTGGGTAACCTCAACCCGGGCAGCAGGTACACGGTCAATGTGCTGGCCCGGGACACCGCGGGCCGGGTCTCCTGGGCCTCCCCGCCGCTCACCTTCGCCACCGGCAGTCCGGCGACCAGCGTGTGCAGCGTCCGCTTCACCGACAGCACGGACTGGGGCAACGGCTACATCGGTGCTGTCGACATCATCAACAACGGGGCAAGCCCCATCAACGGCTGGACGCTCACCTGGACGTGGCCGACCACCTGGCAGCAGGTGAGCTCCGGCTGGAGCGCCAACTGGGAACAGGTCGGCAACACGGTGCGGGTCACCAACAACGACGACAGCCGGCAGATCGCCGGTGGTGGGGGTAGCACCAGCATCGGCTTCGTCGGCGCGTACAGCGGGCCGAACGTCCTTCCTACCGCGTTCACCCTCAACGGCATCCTTTGTACCGCCTTGTGAGATCACCATTGTCGGCCCTTGCCCGGGCCGGTGGGGTCGTTGCGGCTCGCCGGTCTTCTCGCCGTCGACGGTAGCGGCCGGCATCTCGGGTGTCGGACGACGAACCTGGACCCGGCTCAAGATGGTGAGAAGAGCTGATGCGCTGAGTTCTCACTGTCTTGGGCCGGCCCTGACGTTTCACTGGGACGGGCCGACCGCGCGACGGGGACGGGATGGCGTGGGCGGCATCGCCCGCTTCAGGCCGAGGTGCAGAAAAGTGCAGTGGAAACGGGTGGCTGGGTGCAGCGCGTAGAGCGGGCCTGGCCGGCATCGTCGAGGCATGATCGATGAGCGAACGACGACGGCGTCCTCTCTGGCGTACCCGGAGTCCCGACCGGATGCGGCGCGCCCTCGGATGTTGTTGGTGGTTTTCTGGTTCTACCTGGTGACCTGCGTGGCTGCGGGGCTGTTCGGGCTGGTGCAGCCCACCCTGGCGATCGATCCGTTGATCGTTCAGCTCAACCAGTTCGGCCCTACTGTCGGTGTGCTGGCGGTGTTGCTGCTCTGGCGGCGTTGGCGGCCTCCGCTGGCCACCCGGTTCGGCCTGTCCCGGCCGGTGCTGGTCCGGTTGGGCGTCCTCGTCGTGCTGGCGGTGGTGATCTTCGCCGGGTTCGTGGGCATCACCGGCCTGGCCGGTGTCTCGCGGCACGGCGTCCTGCCGGGGCAGCTGCCGTATCCGTTCTGGCTGATTCTGGCCGCGCAACTGATCGGTGCCTGTGGCGAGGAGTTCGGCTGGCGGTGTTTCCTCCAGCCGTATTTGCGGGCCCGCTTCGGGGTGGTCTCCTCGGGCACCCTGGTGGGGTTGCTGTGGGGGGTGTGGCACGTCCAGGTGTTCGGTCGGGGGTTGGTGTTCACCGCCGGGTTCCTGGCCATGGCGGTCGCGCTTTCGATCATGCTGGCCGTGCTGCAGGAGCGGTCCCGCGACGGAGTTTTGATCATCGCCGGCGGCTTCCATATGCTCGTCAACATCGGCATGCTGCTCCTGACCGGCGACTCCGACGGCGCCGCCGTCCAGGTGTCCCTCGCCGCGGCGTGCGTGCTTACGGTGTGCGGCGTGCTCCTCGTTGCCGCGCGGCGGGGCATCGCGCTCACCGGAGTCGTGGGAGGAGACCGGGCGTGAACGACATCCTTGCCGTGGAGCGTGTTGGCTGGCGCGCCCGGCTCGCCGCTCCCGGGCGTGGCCTCCTGCTGGTGGGCCTGGCACTGGTCGAGGCGGTCGCCGCCTGCGTGGTCGCGGCCACCGCCATGCTGATCCCGCTCGGCATCGGGCTGTATCTCTTCCCGCCCTCGGTGTTCTGGCTGTCCGGCCTGGCCGAACGCGCTCGCCGGTATGCCGGGCGGTGGTCCGCGGTGGCGGTGGTCCGCCTCGGGCCGGCCCGGCCGGCTGTGCCCGCTGGGCTGCTGGGGCGGGTCCGCTGGTGCTGGCAAACCCTCACCGACCGCGAGTTCTGGTACGAGTACCGCTGGTCCCTGATCGATCCGATCGCTGGCGCGTTCGTCGCTGGTGTCCCGTTCTCGCTCGTCGTCTACGGTGTCTTCGGCGCGCTGGTGCAGCCGTTCGTCTGGCAGCCGATCGACCGCGCCGGCGGGAGCAACTGGTACATGGTCGTCCACGTCAACACGTGGGCCCGGGCGTTGCTGGCGGTGCCGATCGCAGTGGCGGTCACCGTGTTCGGGCTCTGGTACGGACCGTGGCTGCTGCGGGTGCATGCCCGGCTGACCCGGGCGTTGCTCACCGTGGACCGGACCGAGGAGCTGACCCGCCGGGTCGAGCAGTTGGCCGGGACCCGGGCTGCGGCGGTGGACAGTTCGGCTGCCGAGCTGCGCCGTATCGAGCGGGATCTGCACGACGGCGCGCAGGCCCGGCTGGTCGCCATGGGCATGAGCCTGAGCAACGCCGAGCGGCTGATCGAGCGTGATCCCGAGGCGGCGCGCGCCCTGGTCGCGGAGGTGCGCCAGAACTCGTCGAAGGCGTTGCGGGAGCTGCGCGACCTTGTCCGGGGTATCCACCCGCCGGTGCTCGCCGATCGTGGTCTTCCGGATGCGGTGCGGGCGCTCGCCCTCGACACTCCCCTGGACGTTGAGGTCGATGCCCGGTTGGCGCACCGGTTGCCGCCGCCGCTGGAGTCGGCGGTCTATTTCGCCGTGAACGAGTTGTTGGCCAACGCGGCTAAGCACTCCGGGGCGGGTCGGGTCGACGTCGCCATCGCACTGGGCGGAGGGCTGTTGCGTGTCCGGGTCCGCGACGACGGCTGCGGTGGCGCGGACCTGCATCGAGGGAGCGGGTTGCGCGGGGTGCAACGGCGGCTGGCGGCCTTTGACGGGACGCTGCGGGTGGACAGCCCGGCGGGCGGCCCGACGGTGGTCGAATTGGAGGTTCCGTGCGGGTCGTGATCGCGGAGGATCTGTTTCTGCTGCGGGACGGGCTGGCCCGGCTGCTGCGGGAGCACGGGTTCGAGGTCGACGCGGTGGACAACGGCCCTGAGCTTCTTGACCTGCTGCTCGGCGATCCTCCCGAGGTGGCGGTCGTCGACGTCCGGTTGCCGCCGTCGTTCACCGACGAGGGGCTGCGGGCGGCGCTCGCCGCCCGGGGCCGCCATCCTGGCCTGCCGATTCTGCTCCTGTCGCAGTACGTCGAGCAGCTCTACGCCCGCGAGTTGCTGGATGACGGCGCCGGCGGGATCGGTTATCTGCTCAAGGATCGGGTCTTCGACGCCGAGCAGTTCCTTGACACGGTCCGGCGGGTGGCTGGTGGTGGGACCGTGCTCGATCCGGAGGTCATCGTCCGGCTGCTGCGCCGCAGCGATGCCAGGGGTACGGTGAGCGCCCTGACCGAGCGGGAACGTGACGTGCTTCAGCTGATGGCCGAGGGCCGGTCGAACTCGGCGATCGCCGCTCAGCTCCATGTCAGCGAGAGCGCGGTCACGAAACACATCGCGGGTATTTTCGGCAAGCTCGACCTGGCGCCGTCGACTGACGACAATCGTCGGGTGCTTGCCGTGCTCGCCTATCTGAATCGGTGACCGGGCGGCGGGTTCAGAGGCCGCCGGCGATGCGTACGACGGCGCCGGTGGTGTAGGAGGCGTCGGGGCCGAGGAGGAAGGCGATGGTGGCGGCGATCTCGTCGGGTTCGCCGGCGCGGCCCAGCGGGATGCGTCCGGCGGCGCTGTCGGCCCGGTCGGGTACGCCGGAGACGGCGTGGATGTCGGTGCGGATGATGCCGGGGGCGACGGCGTTGACGCGGATGCCGCGGGGGGCGAGTTCCTTGGCGAGGCCGATGGTGAGGGTGTCGGTGGCGGCTTTGACGGCGGCGTAGTGGATGTATTCGCCGGGGCTGCCGAGGGTGGCGGCGGCGGAGGAGATGTTGACGATGGCGCCGCCGCGGGTCATCCGGCGGGCGGCCTGCTGGGCGCAGAGGACGTATCCGATGAGGTTGACGTCGACGACCCGGCGCAGGTCGTCGACGCGCAGGTCGGTGAAGGGGCCGATGGGGCTGGTGATGCCGGCGTTGTTGACCAGGCCGGTGAGTGGGCCGAGGTCGGCGGCGGCGTCAAAGAGTTGTTGGACCTGGTCGGGGTCGCGGGTGTCGGCGGGGACGGCGATGCCGCGGCGGCCGGTGGCGTGGATGTCGGCGAGGACGGCCTTCGCGGCGTGGTGGTCGTGGTGGTAGCCGATGGCGATGTGGTGGCCGGCGGCGGCGAGTCGGCGGGCGGTGGCGGCGCCGATGCCGCGGCTACCGCCGGTGACGATGGTGACGTTGGTCAATGGTCCGCTCCCCTGCCCTGGTGGTGCGGGTGACGTTACCGTGGCCGGCGCGGTCCGGTCGTGGAGAGCCCGGTCACAGGGGTGACGGCGGGTGGCGCATCGACGGCGGCGCGGATTCGATCGCCTACGCTCCCGTGGTGTCGGGCTGTCGGACGGAGGTGCGCGGTGGGTGTGGGTGTCGGGGATCTGGTCGACGATTTCGAGTTGCCGGACGAGACGGGTACGCCGCGGCGGTTGTCGGAGTTGTTGTCGGCGGGGCCGGTGGTGTTGTTCTTTTATCCGGCGGCGATGACGCGGGGGTGCACGGCGGAGAGTTGCCATTTCCGGGATCTGGCGGCGGAGTTCGGGGCGGTCGGCGCGCAGCGGGTGGGGATCAGTCGTGATCCGGTGGCGCGGCAGGCGGAGTTCTCCCGGCGGCACGGGTTCGACTATCCGCTGCTGTCGGATGTCGACGGTGTGGTGGCGGAGGCGTTCGGGGTGCGGCGCCGGTTGCCGTTGGGTGCGTTGAGCACGCGGCGGATGACGTTTGTGATCGGTCAGGATCGGCGGGTGTTGGCGGTGGTGCGTAGCGAGTTGAGCATGTCCGAGCACGCGGATGCGGCGTTGCGGGCGTTGGGGGGTTGATCTCCGTGGTGTCACAGCGGGCTGGTATCAAGGCTGCGATCAAACGTGTGTACGGGAGAGGGCTGTGATGGCGGGACAGGGTTTGTCCACTGACGAGGTGCAGGGCATCCGGGAGGCGTTGGCGGGGGGCCGGAAGCCGAAGGTGGTGTTCACGGCGGCGGCGGGGCAGATCGCGGGTCAGGTCGGGCAGGTGGTGGGGTTGACCGATCCGGCGGTGTCCGAGGAGTTCGTGGTGGTGCGGTTCGGCCGGGACGAGTTGCCCTTCTCCCCCGCCGATCTGGCGATCGCGCCGAAGGGGGCCGGGCGGAAGCCGGCGGAGCCGAAGCCGGAGGTCGAGGAGCCCCCGGCGGTGGTGGAGCCGGAGTTCGTGTTGGACACGCCGCGGGTGCCGGCGCCGCGTCAGGAGGAGCCGAAGGTGGAGCAGCAGGTGGAGACGAAACAGCCGGCGCGTCGGGCGGTGAAGGCGGCGAAGCCGAAGAGTCCGGCGGGGCTGACGGTGACGTTGGCGTACGCCGACGGCGAGTGGACGGTGGCGGCGCAGCAGGGCGCCAAGGCGTTGGCCAAGCCGTACGTGGTGAAGCCGGCGGAGGCGTTGCGGATGGTGGCGTTGGTGGACGTGCCGGGGGTGCAGGAGGCGGTGGAGCAGATCCTGGCGTCCGAGCGGGCGGAGGCTGAGCAGCAGGCGGAGAAGCTGCGTGCGGAGTTGGCGGAGATCGAGGCGCGGTTGGCGGAGCTGCGCGAGACCCCCTGAGTGGGTTGCCGGCCCCGGCCGATAACGCCTCGGCTGGGGCTCGGACCGTCTGATACGGTTCCGTCGCGTCCTCGACGAGACCGGAGGGAGGTGAGCGCCATGGCACGTACGACTGTCATGCGCTCCCACCCGTCTGCGGGGACGTCGGGTTCCTGATCCGGGGAGCGCACCGCTTCCTGGAAGGATTCTCATGACCGATCTGGTCATCCGCCCGCTCGTCGCGGGCGAGGAACAGCTTTTCGACTCCCTTGCCGACCCGGGACTGGTCGGGCGGGCGGTGCTGGGCGAGACGTACGCCGGCGGCAGCTACCGCCCGGAGTGGACGTGGGTGGCCCTGCGCGGCGGCGTGGTTGTCGCCCGGGCCGCGTGGTGGGCCGGGCCGGACGATCCGGCGCCCTTGGCGCTGGACTGGTTCGACTTCACCGACCCGACTGCGGCGGTCGCGCTGTTGCGGGCCGCGCCGCTGCGGGCCGAGTATTCGATCCTGCTCCCCCACGGCTGGCGGGACGACCCGGCGGTGCGGGCGCAGGGGCAGGCCCGGATCGACGCGGCGAGGGCCGCCGGCATGCGGGTGCTGGTCGAGCGGTACCGCTACCGGTGGACGCTTGGGTGTGGTCTGCCGGCGCGGCCCGGGCGGCTGGTGTTCCGGCCCGAGCCGGACGACGCGGTGATCCTGGACGTGCTGCGTCGGGTCGGCGAGGGCAGCCTGGACGCCCACACCCGGCACGTGACCGCCACCCGGGGCCCGGACGTTGCGGCCCGGGAGGAACTGGACCTGCTGCGGTGGATGCCGAGCCCTCGGGACTGGTGGCAGCTCGCCTACACCGAGGGTGGGGAGTTGGCCGGGATAATCGTGCCGGCCCGCAACCAGACCGATCACGTTGTCGGGTTTGTCGGGGTGTTGCCCGGGCAGCGGGGCCACGGGTACGCCTACGACCTGCTGGTCGAGGCCACGCACCGGCTGGTCGAGGTGGGTGCCGAGGTGATCGTGGCGGCCACCGATCAGGGCAATGCGCCGATGGCGGCCACCTTCGCCCGGGCCGGCTATCCGATCGAGTTCGAGCGCGTCGACCTGGTTTGACGTCCCCCGTGCAACGCCGCGGGGCCGGTGCGGCTCTCTCGCACCGGCCCCGCGTTCGTACGTGGGTGGGTTTGGTCAGTGTTGCGGGATGTTCGCCACTCCGATCCGCTTGCGGAACACCCAGTAGGTCCAGCCCTGGTAGGCGAGCACGATCGGGGTGAAGATGACCGCCACCCAGGTCATGATCTTCAGGGTGTAGGGGGTGGAGGCGGCGTTGCTGGCGGTGAGGGTGCCGGCGGCGTCGAGGGTGGACGGCAGCACGTTGGGGAACAGCGCGGCGAACAGGGTGGCCACGGCGAGGGCGATGGCCACGGCGGTGCCGGTGAACGCCCAGCCTTCCCGGCGTACCCGTGCGGCGGCGAGACCGGCGACCAGGGCGAGGGCCGCGCCGACGGCGAGCACGACGGCGGCCGTGCTGGAGCGGATGGTCAGCGTCCAGGCGAGGAAGGCCACGGCGACGACGGCGGTGCCGACGCCGACCTTGACGGCGAGGGCGCCGGCGCGGTCGCGGATGTCGCCGCTGGTCTTGAGGGCGAGGAACACGGCGCCGTGGGTGAGGAACAGGCCGAGGGTGGTCAGGCCGCCGAGCAGGGCGTACGGGTTGAGCAGGTCGAGCAGTCCGCCGACGTACTCGTGGTCGGCGTCCAGCGGCACGCCGCGGAAGATGTTGGCGAACGCCACGCCCCACAGCACGGCCGGGATCGCCGAGCCCCAGAAGATGGCCTGGTCCCAGCGGCGTTTCCAGGATGCTTCGGGGCGCTTGTGCCGGTATTCGAAGGCGACGCCGCGGGCGATGAGGGCGAGCAGGATGAGCAGCAGCGGCAGGTAGAAGCCGGAGAAGAGGGTGGCGTACCACTCGGGGAAGGCGGCGAACATGGCGCCGCCGGCGGTGATGAGCCAGACCTCGTTGCCGTCCCAGACGGGTCCGATGGTGTTGATCAGGACGCGGCGTTCCCGGTCGTCACGGCCGAGGACGGGCAGCAGCATGCCGACGCCGAAGTCGAAGCCTTCGAGGATGAAGTAGCCGGTGAACAGTACGGCGACGAGGAGAAACCAGACGGTCGTCAGTTCCACGGTGGGCTCCGGTCAGTAGGCGAAGGCGAGCGGGCGCTCGGCGTCGTCGGTGTCGTCGGGTTCGGGCGTCGGGGTGACGTCGGGTACGCCGGCCTTGGCGTAGCGGAGCAGCAGTTTGAACTCGACCACGGCGAGGACGGCGTAGATGAGGGTGAACGCGGTGAACGAGGTGAGCACCTCGGTCAGCGAGACGGTGCGGGAGACGCCGTCACGGGTGAGCATCTCGCCGAAGACGATCCAGGGCTGGCGGCCCATCTCGGTGAAGATCCAGCCGAAGGAGTTGGCCAGCAGGGGCAGGGCGGGCATGATCAGGCCGGCGCGGAGCAGCCACTTGCTGGTCGGGGTGCGGCCCTTGCGCTGGGTCCAGAGCACGAGCAGGGCGATCGCGGCGGCGGCGAGCCCGAGGCCGATCATGAAGCGGAAGCTCCAGTAGGTGACCGGGATGATCGGGGTGTAGCTGCCGGGGCCGTACTGGGTGGCGTACTGGGCCTGGATGTCGTTGATGCCCTGCACGGTGCCGTTGGGGTCGCCGGTGCCGAGGAACGACAGCAGGTACGGGATCTTGATGGCGAAGACCTCGCGGCTGCCGTCGAGGCTGCCGACGGTGAGTACGGAGAACGAGGCGGGGCTCTCGGTGGTGTAGAGGCCCTCGGCGGCGGCCATCTTCATCGGCTGCACGTCGGTCATGATCTTGCCTTGGATGTCGCCGGTGAGCAGCACCAGCGCGGAGGAGACCAGGACGACCCAGGAGCCGAACTTGGTGGCGAAGCGGTAGGCGCCGGTGTCGGCGCTGTCGCGGTTGCGGATGACGTGCCACAGGCCGACGGCGACGATCAGCGATCCGGCGACCAGGAACGCGCCGGCGAGGGTGTGCGGGAAGGTGACCAGGGCGACCTTGTTGGTGAGCACCGCGAGGAAGTCGGTCAGTTCGGCACGGCCGGTGGTCGGGTTGATCTGGTAGCCGACGGGGTTCTGCATGAACGAGTTCGCGGCGAGGATGAAGTACGCGGACAGGTTGGTGCCGATGGCGGCGGCCCAGATGCTGGCGAGGTGCAGTCGTTTGGGCAGCCGGTCCCAGCCGAAGATCCACAGGCCGATGAAGGTCGATTCGAGGAAGAAGGCGACCAGGGCCTCGATGGCCAGGGGGGCGCCGAAAATGTCGCCGACGAAGCGGGAGTAGTCGCTCCAGTTCATGCCGAACTGGAATTCCTGCACGATGCCGGTGACCACGCCCATCGCGAAGTTGATCAGGAAGAGTTTGCCGTAGAACTTGGTCAGCTTCAGGTATCGCTCGTTGCCGGTGCGGTGCCACATCGTCTGGAGGATGGCCACCAGGATGGACAGGCCGATGGTCAACGGCACGAAGAGAAAGTGGTAGACGGTGGTGACACCGAACTGCCAGCGGGCGACGTCCAACGCGTCCACCTGCAACCCCCAGGCTGTGCATACTACGAGACGTAGTAGATACTACCCGGCGTCGTAGAAGAATCGGCAGGGTCGGGGGGCCCGACCCGACCCGGGACCAATGACCCTGATCACCTCTGCCGCAGGGCCCGGGTCCGGATCATCCGGCCGGCCGTCCGCGTGCGACCATCCACGACTGATGAACACCGCGACCGCCCCCTGGCGCGCGCCACTGCTGTGGCGTACCGCGCAACTGCTCGCCCGCGGCGTCGTCGGCCTGCTGGGCCGTCTCGAGGTCACCGGCGACGTGCCGGACGAGCTGCGGCACGGGCCGTTGATCCTGGCCGCCAACCACATCAGCCCGTTCGATCCGGTGGTGCTGACCGCCGCCTGCCGGGTCCGCGGCGTCGCGCCGCGGATCATGGCCACCGGCGGGCTGTTCCGCACCCCCGTGGTCGGACCGCTGATGCGCCGCGCCGGGCACATCCGGGTGGACCGGGGCACCAGCTCCGTGCACCAGTCGCTGGAAACCGCCGCCGCGGCCGTGGCCGGCGGCTCGGTGGTGCTGTTGTATCCGGAGGGGCGGATCGGCCTGGACCCCGGCATGTGGCCGGAGCGGGGCAAGACCGGGGCCGCCCGGCTCGCCTTCGCCAGCGGCGCCCCGGTCGTCCCGGTCGCCCAGTGGGGCTCCCACGAGGTGCTGCCGTACCGGGCGCCGAAGGGCATGCTCGGCGGAGTCGTCCGGGCGATCGTGCGGCGGCCGGTGATCCGGGTGCACTTCGGCGCCCCGGTGGCCCTGGCCGACGTGCCGCCCGCCACGCCCGGGGCGGCCCGGCGGGCCACCGACCGGATCATCGACGCGATCACCGACAACCTGGCGCCGCTGCGCCCCGACGAACCGGACCGGCCCCGCCACGTCGACCCCGGCCGTCCCATCGACACCACCCGCTCCCACCGTCGGCGGGCGGCGGGCGGTTGACCTGCCAGCCGGCGCGCCGAGGGTTGGCCGGCAGGGGGCCGGCCGGGCCGGAGCGGCGTCAGTGGGCCGCGGCTTCCTGGGCACTCGCCCGAGCCTCGCCCTGCCACGGGGCGTTGGCCTCGTCGAAGGCGTCCCTCGCGCGCGTGAGCTCGCCGAGGTTGTCTCGCGACCAGGCCCGGACGTGCTCGATCACGCCCAGCAGCGTCCGGCCGAGCGGCGTCAGCTCGTACTCGACGCCGCCGTCGTCGGTGCCCGCGAGCGGGCGCCGACGCACCAGCCCGTCGCGGTCCATGGCGAGCAGGGTCTGCGCGAGGACCTTGGCGCTGATCGGACGAAGATGATGCCTCAGGACGCCGAAGCGCCGCGGACCGGCCTCAAGGCACAGCACGATCATCCCGGTCCATTTGCCGCCGACCTGGATCGGGAAGGTGCTCATGGGGCAAGCGGGATCGAACGTCGGCAACGCCCCGGTGGTCCTGGCCATCGATCCAGCGTAGGTGGTTACGTTGCGGTTACCAGGGGCGTGTCGCCTACTGTCCGGGCATGCCTACCGCGTTCCGACACGTCGCTGTCCTGGGTGCCGCCGGCCGTGTCGGCCGTGCCGTCACCGCCGCCCTGCTCCGGGCGGAGCAGCGCGTCACCGCCGTGCTCCGCGATCCGGCCCGGCACCAGCTGCCGCCGCACCCGATGCTGCGGACCGCCCAGGGAGACGCTCAACATGCCGAGCAGCTGGCGCCGGTGCTGCGTACCGCCGACGCCGTCGTGCTGGCCGTCACGCCCTTCACCGCACCGCCACCGTCGTTCGACGGCTTCGACCTCGACTATTACGCCAAGATCGTGACCGGGCTGGATGAGCACTGGACCCGGCGGCATCGACGCTTGGTCGCGGTCGGTCTGACGGCCACGCTGAGGCTGGACTCGGGCGATCTCGTCATGGACGACCCCACGCTGTTTCCACCCCGGCTGGCACCATTCGCCGAGGCGCACGCACGGGAACTGCCCGCACTGGGGGCCACGGCACTCGACTGGGCCATCCTGGCGCCGCCGGCCGGATTCGGCACCGAGCAGGAGGCCGAGCGGGGCTACCGGTTGATCGCAGAGCCCGTCACCCGGCAGCAGGCGACGGCGCGACTCTCCCACGCCCGCTACGCCGAGGCCGTCATCGCCGAGCTGATGAACCCGACCGTCCGCAACACCCGCGTCGCCGTCGTTCCCCGGGGCCGGTAGTCCACGCCAACGCGCGTGCGTCGGCCTGGGATGGGGCGAGCCGTCACCCGCCGGCGGAGAGCCGTGCGTCGAGGGCGTCGAGGTCGGGCACGAACCACACGTGGTCGTGCCGGTTCGACTCGGCCACCAGGGCGCGCAGCGCCGAGCTGGCCGCGAGATGCGCGGTGATGTCCCCGACGACGACCAGCCGCAGCCGGTAGTTGACGAACTTCTGCATGACCTCGCCGGCGAAACGGGTGCCCAGGGTGAAGAAGTCCGGGGCGAGCCGGTCCGCGGGCACGGCCACCACCTCGGCGCCGGCGAAGGCCGCGCCGATCAGGTCGAGGGCCTGCTCGGCGGTGGCCACCGGCGGTCCGGCCGGGTCACAGACCAGCACCGGCACCCCGGCACGCTCCTGGATCAGGTCAGGCACCGGGCACCTCCCCGGAGAGCAGGCCGTTGTCGCCGCGCAGCACCGCGTCGACCAGGTGCAGCAGGTCGGCGGTGGCGGCGGCGTCACCCAGGATCACGAGTTTCATGCGGTGTCGCTCCTCGTCGTGGACGGTCTGTACGCGCAGCGGGCGCGCGGGGTCGTGGCCGGTGTTGACGCCGGCGAGCAGCAGCGTGGCGAGCCGGTCGGCGGCGGCCCGGCCGATGCCGTCGACCTGCACGATGCTGGACACCTCCAGCGCCGGCGGACCGGCGGGTGGTGCCGGCTCCGGCCGGCCGGTCAACGCGTCGAGGTCGGCGCGGGAGATGCGGTACTGCTTGCCGATGCGCACCGCGCGTAGCCGGCCGGTGCGGATGTAGCCGCGCACGGTGCGTACGTGCAGGCCGAGCAGGTCGGCCACCTGCTCGACCGAATACAGGTCATCACTCATCGTTCCCTATCGTACGCATAATAGGGAGCGATAGGGAAGTTCGTGGGTCGGATGCCGGGCGGTCACCCGGACGCCACCCGCGCCCGGCATACTTCCGGCGTGCAGCCCCGTTACGGCTACCTCGACGCCCCCGCGCCGCTGGCCTTCGCCCACCGTGGCGGCGCCGCCGACGGCGACGAGAACACCGCCGCCGCGTTCGCCCGGGCCGTCGCGCTCGGCTACCGGTACGTGGAGACCGACGTGCACGCCACCGCCGACGGCGTGGCGGTGATCTTCCACGACGCCACACTGCACCGGGTCACCGGCGAGCGGGGCCGTATCGCCGAGCTGCGCTGGGCCGACCTGGCCTCGGTACGCGTCGGCGGCGCCGCCGTCGTCCCCCGCCTCGACGAGGTCCTCGCCGCCTGGCCGGAGGTCCGGTTCAACATCGACGTGAAGGCCGACGGCGGCGTCCAGCCGGCGCTCGACACGGTCACCCGGGCCGGCGCCGGCGACCGGGTGCTGCTCGCCTCGTTCAGCGACGCCCGGCTGGCCCGGCTGCGTGCCCTGGCCGGGCCGAAGATCGCCACCAGCCTCGGCATGCGCGGGGTGGCCCGGCTGCGGATGGCCTCCCTGTACGGGCGGTCGCTGCGGCTGCCCCCGTCCGTGGTCGCCGCCCAGGTCCCCGTCCGGTACGGGGGCATCCCGGTGGTCGACCGCCGGTTCCTCGCGTACTGCCACCGGCTCGGGTTGCAGGTGCACGTGTGGACCATCGACGAACCCGCCGAGATGCACCACTTACTTGATCTCGGTGTGGATGGCATCATGACCGATCACGTCGGCGTGCTCCGCGACGTCTACCGCAGTCGCGGCCACTGGGCCGCCTGAGCCAGAGGAAGCCGATGGCCGAAACGGTCGCCCCCACCGTCGCCGGGTCCGCCAGCCCGGGCAGCACCCGCCGCGAGCGCACCGGCTGGTACTTCTACGACTGGGCGAACTCCGCGTTCCAGACGACGGTGATCACGGTCTTCCTCGGCCCGTTCCTGACCACGGTCACGAAGCTGGCCGCCGGCTGCGAGCTGGGCGCCGACAGCTGCGACGGGTACGTCCACCCGCTGGGCATCCGGGTCTCCCCCGGCTCCTACTACCCGTATCTGGTGTCGCTGTCGGTCCTGCTGACCGTCTTCGTGCTGCCGGTGATCGGGGCGGTCGCCGACCGGTCGTTGCACAAGAAGCGGCTGCTGGGCGCCGCCGCGTTCACCGGCGCCGGGGCGACCATCGCGTTCGCCTTCGTCACCGGCGAGCGGTACCTGCTCGGCGGGGCGCTGTTCCTGATCGCCAACATCGCCTTCGGCGCGGCCGTCGTCGTGTACAACTCGTTCCTGCCGCAGCTCGGCGGCCCGGACGACCGCGACAGCATCTCCAGCCGCGGCTGGGCCATCGGCTACCTCGGCGGCGGGCTGCTGCTCGCGCTGAACCTGGTCGCGGTCAGCATGCTCGGCGAGGACGGCAACCCGCAGCGCACCCTGGACCTGGCCCGCTGGTCCATCGTCTCGGCCGGGGTGTGGTGGGCGGCGTTCACCCTGCTGCCGCTGCGCTGGCTGCGCGAGCACCCCACCGCCGAGGCGCTGCGCGGCGGCGGCAACGTGCTCACCGACGGGTTCAGGCAGCTCGGCCGCACCCTGCGGGAGATCAGGGCGTACCCGTTGACGCTGTTCTTCCTGCTCGCCTTCCTGGTCTTCAACGACGGCATCCAGACCGTCATCACCCTGGCCAGCCAGTACGGCACCGAGGAGCTGGGGCTGGAGCAGAGCACCCTGATCGTGACGATCCTGCTGGTGCAGTTCCTCGCCTTCGGCGGGGCGCTCGCCCTCGGGGCCCTCGCGCGGCGCATCGGCGCCTGGAAGACGGTGCTGCTGTCGCTGGTGCTGTGGACGGGGGTGATCGTCGCCGCGTTCCGGCTGCCGGCCAAGGCGCCCGTGCCGTTCATGATCCTCGGCGCCTGCATCGGCCTGGTGCTCGGCGGCAGCCAGGCGTTGAGCCGGTCGCTGTTCAGCCAGCTCATCCCCGCCGGCAAGGAGGGCGAGTACTACGGCTTCTACGAGATCAGCGACAAGGGCACCAGCTGGCTCGGGCCGCTGGCCTTCGGGCTGGTGTTCCAGCTCACCGCCTCGTACCGGGTGGGCCTGGTCTCCCTGCTGATCTTCTTCGTGGTCGGGTTCGCGCTGCTGGCGGCCGTGCCGATGCGCCGGGCCATCGTCGCCGCCGGCAACACGCCACCCCGGGTGCTGTAGGGCGGCCGCGCGCCCGCATGATCAAGGGTGGCCGATGGACTAGGCTGCCCGGACGTGACCGACGACGCCGCTGCCGCCCCGACCTGCCTGGCCCGGCCCCTCCCGGGCCCCGGCGACGACCGTGCCGGCGGCTGCGCCGCCGCACGCGGCGTCGACGGGCGGCCGTTGCACGCCGCCGCGTTGCGGTTCTTCTGGGGGCCGATGGACTGCGGCAAGTCCACGATGGCCCTGCAGATGAACTACAACCACGCCCGGCAGGGCCGTCGCGGTCTGGTCACCACCCGCATCGACCGTTCACTCGGCCCGCGGGTCACCACCCGCATCGGCCTGGCCCACGCCGCCATCGAGGTCACCGACGACCTGGACCTGCGCGACCTGGTCCGCGACGCGACCGCCGAGGGGGGACGCGTCGACTACCTGATCTGCGACGAGGCGTCCTTCTACAACCTGGACCACGTCGAGCAGATGGCCGAACTGGTCGACCACTACGACGTCGACGTGTACGCCTTCGGGCTGGCCACCGACTTCCGGTCCTGCCTGTTCCCCGCCGCGCGGCGGCTGTTCGAACTCGCCGACGAGGTGGCCCGCATCCAGGTCGAGGTGCTGTGCTGGTGCGGGCGGGAGGGGTTGCTCAACGCCCGGGTCGTCGAGGGGCGGGTGGTCCGCGAGGGTGAACAGGTCGTCATCGGCGACACCGTGGATTCTGCCGACGTGCGATACCAGGTGCTCTGCCGTCGGCACTACCGCTCCGGGGACCTCGGCCCGCGCGGCTGACCCTCAGAACGGGTCCCCGCAGATCCGCCACCTCCCGTCCTCCTGCACGATCGGCAGTGTCCGGTCCTCGCTGGCCCCGCCGTCGCGGGTCAGCCGCACCGTCACCCTGGCGTGTGGGACGCCGCGCTGGGTGGCCACCGACACGTCAGTGATCTCGTAGCCGCGCACCTGCGGCGGGGTACGCACCCAGCTGCCGAAGCCGACCGCGCTCCACTTGCCGCGCGCCTGCCGGCACAGCTTGTCGTACGCCCGGTCGGTCTCCCCGGCGGCGACCTCGTGGAGGAAGTTGTCGGCGGTCTCCCGCACCGGGCGGTCGGCCCGCCACAGCACCTGCACGTTCCACAACGCCAGTCCGGCCACCCCGATCAGGCACAGGCCGAGCCCGAGGCCGCCGAACAGCAGCCCGGCTCGGCCCCGCCGGACCCGCCGGGCCGGCCTGCTCCACTCCCGCTCCCTGCCCATCAACTCCAAACCGTAGGCAGCCGCGTGGGCGCCGCGCAGGAAGTTGCGGCCTGTCGCCGGTGCCATCGCATCGACTACCGTCGGCCCAAACCCCTCAAGGAGAGCCGCCGATGACCCGTTACGTGCAGCCGGTGCCCACTCCCGACGACCCGTACACCGGGGATCCGCTGCTGCGGTCCTGGCTGGAGCGGCACCTCGGCCCGGCCGGGCACGCCGCCGCGAAGGGGCGCCTGGCCGACCTGGCCGTCGACGTCACCGGGCCGCTGCGGGCCGCGCACGCCGACGCCGAGGCCCACCCGCCGGCCCTGGTCCGCTACGACCCGTGGGGCGCCCGCGTCGACCGCATCGACACCTCCGCCGGTTGGCAGGCCCAGCGGGCCGCCGCCGCCCGGCACGCCGTGGTCGCGCTGCCCTACCTGCCCGACGCCCGCGCCACCTGGGGGGCCTCCGCCCGGGTGGTCCAGCACGCCCTGCTGCACCTGTACGCGCCGGAGTCGGCCACCTTCTCCTGCCCGGTGGCCATGGCCGACGGCGCCGCCGCGCTGCTCAGCCTCCCCGAGGTCGACGCCGCGGTCCGTGACGCCTGGCTGCCCCGGCTGACCGCCACCGACCCGGACACCGCGATCGTCAGCGGGCAGTGGATGACCGAGTCGCAGGGCGGCTCCGACCTGTCCCGCTCCAGCACCGTCGGCCGGCCCGCCGCCGACGGGTCGTGGCGGCTGAGCGGCGAGAAGTGGTTCTGCTCCGCCGCCGACTCGGCCGTGGCGGTCGCGCTGGCCCGTCCGGACGGCGCCGGCCGCGGCAGCCGGGTGCTCGCGCCGTTCCTGGTGCCCCGCTACGCCGCCGACTCGCCGCTGGCCGGCGCCACCGTCGCCGCCGACGCCCCCGCACCCGGGGTCACCGTGCACCGGCTCAAGGACAAGCTGGGCACTTGGGCGCTGCCCACCGCCGAGATCGGGCTGCGCGACGCGTACGCGCTGCCGCTGGGTGACCCGGCCGTGCCCGGCCTGGTCCGGACGATGACCCTGGTGGTGGTGACCCGGGTGCACAACGCCTCCGCCGCCGCCTCCGGCATGCGCCGGGGCCTGGCCTACGCCCGCGCGTACGCGCAGGCTCGGCAGGTCGCCGGGGGGCGGCTCGCCGACTCACCGCTGCACCGGGCCACCCTCGGCGCTCTCGCCGTCGACGCGGCCGGCGCGTTCGTCCTCGCCGGGCACGCGTTCGCGCTGCTGGGGCGGGTCGAGGTGGGCGGCGACCCGGACGCCGCCGCCGAGCTGCGGGTGGTGGCGCCGCTGGCCAAGCTCGCCACCGGCCGGCTGGCCGTGGCCTCCGCCAGCGAGTACGTGGAGGCGTTCGGCGGCGCCGGCTACGTCGAGGACGCCGGGGTGCCGCGGCTGCTGCGCGACGCGCAGGTGCTGCCGATCTGGGAGGGCACCACCAACGTGCTCGCCCTGGACGTGCTGCGCGCGGTCGCCCGGGAGGACGCCGGCGTCCCGCTGCTGCGCCGGCTCGCCGCCGCCGTCGACCTGGCCCGACCGCTCTCCCCCGCCCTGGCCGACACCCTCGCCACGGCCACCGACGAGCTGCGTGACCGGCTCGGCGAGGTCGCCGCCGCCCCGGCCGCGGTCGAGGTGGTGGCCGGCGCGCGGGGTTGGCGCTGCGGACCGCGTACGCGCTGACCACCGCGCTGCTGGTGGAGCAGGCGGCGTGGGGTGACGAGCAGGCCGAGGTGGCGGCCCGGCTCTGGGCGCGGCGCCGGCTGCGGCACGAGGACATCGCCGCCGACGCCCACCGGCACCTGGATCTGCTCTGCTGAGAAGATCCGCTCTGGTACCTGTCAGAGGATGTCAGGATCTGTCGACAGGATGGGCGGCATGACAGTGCACGCCGACCTCGCGATGGTCAATCTCGACAGCTCCGACCCGGTCGCCCACGCCGGGTTCTACGCCCGTGCCCTCGGCTGGGAGGTCACCCACAGCCAGGCCGAATACGCCATGATCAGCAAGGACGGGACCTCGATCGGCTTCGGCCTGGTCGACGGGTACGCTCCGCCGGCCTGGCCGGACGAGGCCGCCGGCAAGCGCTACCACCTGGACCTGCACGTCGACGACCCGGCCGTCGCCGAGAAGGAACTCCTGGCGGCCGGCGCGACGAAGCCGGAGTTCCAGCCGGGCGGTGAACGGTGGACCGTGCTGCTCGACCCGATCGGCCAGCCGTTCTGCGTCTGCCCCCGTCCGCAGGGCTGATCACGGCCGGCTCGCCGGGCGCGTGGCCGCCCGGCGAGCCGGCGCACCACCTTTGGCGACGGCTTCCGGCCCCGCGCACGGCGAGCCGGCCGTCGGTCTCTGAACCCGGCGCGGGTCGCCGGTCAGCCGCGTGTGTCGAGCGGGACGTGCAGCGAGAGGTGCGGGGACAGGGCGCGGAGGAAGTCCGGGGCGTCGAAGGCCGCGCCCGCGGAGGCGACGCCGACGGCCCTGGTCCGGCCGGTGAGGACGCGCTCGACGGCCTCCACCGCGAGCGGCGCGCTGATGGCGTAGATGTCCTGGCCGGCGGCGACCACGCGGCGTTCCGTGCCGCCGCGGCGGACGAGGACGTCCACGACGAAGGTCTGCGCGGAGCGGCCACGCTCGTCGACGGCGGTCGGTGCCGAGGCGTCGGGAGCGGACAGGTCCGCGGCTGCCCTGGCGGTCATGTAGGTGCGCACCTCGGGGACGGCCAGGTGGCTGGGAACGGTGACGACGTCGGCCATGGTGAACTCCCCGATGACGTGCTGGGGGCCGAGCGGAGCCGGGAAGGGCCACTCCAGGGTCGGCAGAGCGTCGTCGTGGTACTCCAGCCGTCCGCCCGTGTAGCGGACACGGCGGCCCCCGCGTCGCTGCCCCGAGACGGTGCCGGAGGCGAGCGTTCCGCCGGTGGGGTGCCAACTGCTCAGGCCGTAGGCGATGTGCGCCTCGTCCGCCGCCGTCCAGTCGCCCATCGCGGTGGTGACCAGCAGGTCGCCGAGGCCGCCGAAGAAGGCCATCGCCGGGACCACCACCGTGCCCGCGGCGCGGGCACGGTCCGCGAAGTGCGCGAACGTGTCGAGGTTCGCCTCGATCTCGGCCGCCACGTCGACGTACGGGATGCCGGCGCGGAGCGCCGCCTCGACCAGTGGAGCGGCCGTCGTGGCGAAGGGGCCGGCGCAGTTGATCACGGCGGCCGCGCCGTGCAGCGCACGGTCGAGTGCGGCCGGGTCGTCGACCGACGCCTGCCGCGCGTCGAGCCCCGGTCGGGCCAGCGCCAGCAGTTTGTCCTGGTCGCGCCCAGGACGGCCATCCCCTGGCCGAGCTGCTCCCCTGGGTGATGCGGCGGCTGGACCAGCCGCTCACCGTGGAGGACCTGGCCCGCCAGGCGAACCTGAGCTCGCGCCACCTGGCCCGCCACTTCCGCTCGGTCACCGGCACCACTCCGCTGCAGTGGCTGTTGACGCAGCGGATCCGCCGCGCGCAGGAGCTGCTGGAGATCACGGACGACAGCATCGACACCATCGCCTCGGCCGCGGGCATGGGCACGGCGACGACACTGCGGCGCCACTTCCACCGCACGATCGGCGTGCCGCCGGACGCCTACCGCCGCACGTTCCGGGCGTGAGGCCGCGCGGCTCTCGGCCGTCTCGGCGCGCGCGCGCAGCCGTAGGCGAACGGACTATCCGCGGCGGCGGGCCCGGGCGGCCCAGATGACGTACGCCGGGTCGCGGTCCAGGTTGTGCCGGTCCCGGTCGTAGCGGCGGGTGGTGCGCGGATCGGCGTGCCCCATGGCGTCCTGCACGTCCTCCAGCGGCACCCCCTCGGACCGGGCGGCGGTGGCGAACGCGTGCCGCAACGAGTGCGGGGACAGTTTCGCCCAGGCGGGAATGCCGGCGGCCTGGGCCAGCCGGCGGACCAGCCGGAACACCGAGTGCCGGTCCAGTCGGGCGCCGGTGGCGGTGACCAGCAGCGGCCCGGTCAGCTCGGGCACGGTCACCCCCTGCGCGGCGGCCCGCGCGGCCAGGTACGCGTCGACGGCGTACGCGGTGCCGGGGGTGAGCGCCCGGCGACGGACCTTGCCGCCCTTGCCGACGAACCGGATGCTGCGGTGCCCCCGCTCGGCGCCCAGGTCGGCCAGGTCCAGCGAGATCAGCTCGCCGACCCGCAGCCCCAGGTCCGCCAGGAGGGCGATGGTGGCCCGGTTACGGGCGGCGGTCGGGCCGGTGTCCGCCTCGGCGGCGGCGAGCAGCGCGTCGACCTCCTCCGGGGTCAGGCCGACCGTGGCCGAGTGGTCGCGGTCGACACGGGGACGGTCGGCGGCGGTGACCGGGTTGGCCTCCACCGCGCGCAGTTTGACCAGGAAGTCGTACCAGCTGGACAGGGCCGACAGGCGGCGGGCGACGGTGGCCGGGGTGAGCGGCCGGCCGCTGCGCGCGCCCAGGGTGGCCTCCAGTTCCCGGCCGTAGGCGTTGACGTCGAGGAAGGTGGCCCGCAGGGGATCGAGGCCGCGCCCGGCGCACCAGCTCAGCCAGCCGGCGACGTCCCGCCGGTACGCGTCGCGGGTGTGCTCCGACAGTCGCCGGTTGCGCAGCCACGCCTCGGTGAAGTCGGCCGGCCCGCCGCGCAGCGTGGGACGGGCCGACCAACGGGGCACAACGTCGGGACGCAGCATGCGAGAAAGACTCTCAGCCGGCGGGGTGGATCGCGACGAGGCGCGCCCATGAAGATCAGATTGAATCTTCCGCCAGCCGGCGGGGCCCGCCGCGACCGGTTTCCCGGCCGGGATACGGTCGGCGGGTGCGTGCCAGCCGTCTGGTTTCCCTGCTGCTGCTCCTGCAGACGCGGGGGCGGATGACCGCCCCGGAACTCGCCGACGCCCTTGAGGTCTCCGTCCGGACCGTCTACCGGGACGTCGAGTCGCTCGGCGCGGCCGGCGTGCCCGTGTACGCCGAGCGGGGCCCGGCCGGCGGGTACCGGCTGCTGGAGGGTTACCGGACCCGGCTGACCGGGCTGACCGCCCCGGAGGCCGAGGCGTTGTTCCTGGCCGGGATGCCCGGCCCGGCCGCCGAGCTGGGCCTGGGGCCGGTGGTGGCCGCCGCCGAGCTGAAACTGTTGGCCGCGCTCCCCGACGAGCTGGCCGACCGGGGTGGCCGGATACGGCAGCGGTTCCACCTGGATGCGCCCGGCTGGTTCCGGCACCCCGAGCCCACCCCGCACCTGGCCGCGCTGGCCCGGGCCGCCTGGGAGGACCGGCTGGTGGACATGCGCTACCGGCGGTGGCGGGCGCCGCGCGAGGTGACCCGGGTGGTGGCCCCGCTGGGCGTGGTGCTCAAGGCCGGACGCTGGTATCTGGTGGCCCGGTGCGGCGAGCAGCTGCGCACCTACCGGGTCGGCGCGGTGCTCGACCTGGTGGTACGCGACGAGCGCTACGAGCGGCCGGCCGACTTCGACCTGGCCGAGTACTGGCGGGAGTGGACGCAGCGGTACGAGCGGGACGTCTACCGGGCCGAGGCCCGGGTCCGGATGACGGTGGCCGCGCTGGAGTTCTCGGCGTACGTCTTCCCGCCGGAGATGAGCCGGGCGGCCCGGGCGGCGGCCGGCGAGCCGGACGAGCACGGCTGGCTGGAGACCAGCGTGCCGATCGAGTCGGTGAAGCATGCCCACACCGAGCTGCTGAAGCTCGGCGCGGAGGTGGAGGTGCTGGCGCCGGCGGAGTTGCGGGACCGGCTCACCGCCACCGCGCACGCCCTGACCCGGCTCTATTCCGCGCCGACGGCGTAGCCGACGGGGGCCGTCAGCGGCTTCTCGAACCAGTGCTGGGCGTATGGGCCGTCGCTGTAGGCCGGGATCTCACGGTAGCCGTGCCGGGCGTACAGGGCGCGGGCCTCGACCAGGTCGGCCCGGGTGTCCAGCCGGATCCGGTCCGCCCCGGCAGCCTGGGCGTACGCCTCGACGGCGGCCAGCAGGGCGGCCCCGCCGCCGGCGCCGCGGTGCGCGGGACGGACGTAGACCCGGGTGAGTTCCGCCCAGCCGGGACACCAGCGCAGGCCGGCGCAGCCGGCGAGCTGCCCGTCGTGGCGGGCCAGCAGGAGCAGCCCGGTGGGCGGGGCGAGGTCGTCGCTGGGCATCTCGGCCAGCGCCTCGGTCACCTCGTCCGGGCGTTCCGGGCGGCCGTACCAGCGGCGGACCATCTCCGCCATGTACTCGCGCAGCAGGGCCGCCGCGTCGGGGGCGTCGGGAGAGGTCAGGCTCGTGGTCCAGGTCGTCACCGCCTGATCCTCGCCGGACGGTCAACGGCTTTTCCGGTCACGGCCGCGGTCGCCGGCGAGGGGCAGGTCGTCGACCAGATGTCGGAGCAGGGCCACGTGGTCGGCTCAGCGGCCCGGCACCGGGGCCGATCGGAGTCGATCCGACGACGCTCTGGCCGTAGCGCGCCACCAGGGCCGTGACGCCAGCGCGGCCAGCCCGGCTCCGGCGGCGTTGAGCAGTACGTCGTCGACCGAGGACACCCGGTCCAGCCGCAGGACGTACTGCGCGGCCTCGACCAGGACCGAGCAGCCCGCCGCGAGAGCCAGGATCCGTGGTACCGACGCCAGCGCCGCGAACCGCAGCGGGGCGAGGAACCCCAGCGCCGCGAACACCAGCAGGTTGCCGACGACCTGGACCGCCGCCGTCAGCGGCCCGGCGGTGGCGATCGTCAGCAGATCCCGCAGCGGCACCAGGCTCACCCGACCGGACACGGCCCCGGCCCGGTCGCCCGGCAACATGATCATCCATACCCACGGCACCGTTCCGTAGACGATGCCGACCTCGGCCAGCGACCTCCGCCACGCCCATGTCGGCGTGGTGCCGGTGGCCCGCCGACCGCGTGCCAGAGCCCACACCGTCAGCGCGGCCAACGGCAGCATGGCCACCGTGATCAGTGCCACGCCAGTGAACGTGCCGATCCAGCCGTGCCACCCCTTGAGCATGCCGCCCCCGCCTCCGTCCGACCGGAAAGAGCTACCCGAGCCGCTCCTCTGCCGGGTCAGGGCCGGGCCGGCGGCGCGTCGAAGTAGGCGGTCGCGCTCGCCGGTGCTCGGCGGCCAGCATGACCCGGCGTAGCAGGTCGGACAGGAGCCGCCGATCGTCCGTGGTCAGCGCGCCGAGCACCCGGTGCTCCTCGTCGCCGACCACGGCGAGGGCGCGCTGCCAGGCGGCGCGACCCGGCGTCGGTCAGCTCGACGTCGACCCGCCGCCGGTCCACGTCGGACGGGATCCGCCGGACGAACCCGCGGCGGACCAGCGCGTCCACCCGGGCGGTGATCGAGGCGGGGGCCATGCGCAGGTCGCCGGCGAGGGCGGGTGCTGCTGGGCAACCTGGCCCTGGCCACGTACGCGGCGCCGCTGGTGCTGCTCGCCTGCGTCAGCACCGCCGCCGTGCCCGGCGTACGCCGGCTGGGCTGGCCGGTCGACACGCCGGAAGGCAAACTCGTCCGGGTCACAGCGGGCGGTGCATGACGTGCAGGCCCACCCGGCCCAGCCTCGGGTGGGTGAACGCCTCCGGCACGGTGCCGATCACCGCGAACCCGAGCCGCCGGTACAGCGCCACGGCCGCCTCGTTCGTCTCCACCACCGCGTTGAACTGCATCGCCGCGTAGCCGTCGCGGCGGGCCCGGTCCAGGGCGTACTCGGCCAGGGCCCGGCCCACGCCACGGCCGCGCGCGTCGGCGGCGACCATGAAGCTGGCGGTCGCCACGTGGGAGCCGGGGCCGGACCGGTTGGCGCCCATCTTGGCGGTACCGAGGATCCGGCCGTCCTCGTCGGCGACCACCGTGCGTCCGGGCGGTCGTTCCACCCACACGTCGTACGCGACCTCGGCGGGCCACGCCGGGTCGTACGGGAACGTCTCCCCGGCGGTGATGACGTCCTCGATGATCGGCCAGACCTGCACCCAGTCGGACTCGGTGAACTCGCGGATCCGCATTCCGGGCACGCTATCCGCCCGCCTGACCGTCCGCGATCCGGTTTTCCCAATCCGTGACCACAGGGGACCGGCCACGGACCCCCACAGTGGCGAAAGACGACGAAGATGGGCACGTGGCCGAACCCGTCAGCGAACTCGACCGCTCCACGACCGAAACGCCTCCGGCGAACGTGCTCCCCCCGGCGCCCGGTCCGCGTGCCGCCGGGCCGTGGCTGGTCGGCGCGGCCGTCACCGCCGTGCTGCTGCTACTCGCCGGCCGCTACGGCTACCACCGCGACGAGCTGTACTTCCTGCTCTGCGGCCGGCACCTCGACTGGGGATACGCCGACCAGGGGCCCCTGGTGCCGGCCCTGGCCCGGCTGATGGACACGATCGCGCCCGGCAACCTGGTGGTGCTGCGTACCCCGTCGGCGCTGCTCGCCGGCACGGCGGTGGTGCTGGTCGCGGCGATCGCGCGGGAGCTGGGCGGCGGCCGGGGCGCGCAGTTGCTGGCCGCGTTCCTCGGCGCCGTCGCGGGCATCGTCCTCGGCCCCGGCCACCTGCTCAGCACCACCACCGTCGACCTGGTGGTCTGGCTCGCCGCGACCTGGTGCGTGGTGCGGATGCTGCGCACCGGCGACAGCCGGTGGCTCCTCGGCGTTGGCGTGGTGCTCGGCGTCGGCATGCTCAACAAGCTGCTGCCCGCCCTGCTCGCCGTGGGTCTGTTGGCCGGGGTGGTGATCGCCGGGCCGCGCCGGCTGCTGCGCGACCGGTGGCTGTACGCCGCCGCCGGCATCGTCGTCGTGCTCGCCGCGCCGTACCTGGTGTGGCAGGCGGCGCACGGTTTCCCCCAGCTGTCCGTGGCGTCCTCGATCGCCGGCGGCGACAGCTCCTACAGTGGCCGCCTCGACGCGGTCGTGCTGCAACTGGTCATCATCAGCCCGTGCGCGGTGCCGATCTGGGTCGCCGGGCTGGTGGCGCTGCTGCGCCGGCCGGCCTGGCGGGCGTACCGGGCGATCGGTTGGGCCTGGCCGGTGGTGTTCGCGATCGTGCTGCTCGGCGGCGGCAAGGGCTACTACGACGCGCCGCTGCTGCTGGCGGTCACCTCCGCCGGCGCGGTGGTCACCGCCGAGTGGGCGGGCCGGGGCGCGGTGTGGGGCCGGCGGGTGCTGGTCGCCGCCGGTGCCGCCGTGGCGTTGGCCGGCAGCGCGATCCTGCTGCTGCCCACCCTGCCCGCCGACCGGCTGCCCGGTTTCGTGGTCGACGTCAACTACGACGCCGGCGAGACCATCGGCTGGCCGGCGTTCGCCGACTCGCTCGCCGCCGTCCACCGTGGCCTCCCGCCGCCGCAGCGGTCACGCGCGGTGATCCTGACCGGCAACTACGGCGAGGCGGGCGCGGTGGCCCGGTACGGGCCGCAGCGGGGGCTGCCGCGGGCGTACTCGGGGCACAACAGCATGGCCGGATTCGGCCGCCCGCCGGCCGACGCCGACGTGGTGATCGCCGTCGGCTGGGCCCGCCCCGACCAGCTTCGAGGCTGGTTCACCGAGGTCACCGAGGCCGGCCGGATCGACCTGCGGGTCGACGTCGCCAACGACGAGAACGGTCTGCCGGTCTACGTCTGCCGGGGGCTGCGGCGGCCGTGGTCACAGATCTGGGACACCGAGGTACGCCACGCCGGCTGATCAATATTCCGCTGCGCACCTTGATCATGGGCGCTACAGTCACGCCCCGTGACCGCCTGACGCCGTAGACCCGGGCGGTTCGGGCCGGAGCCGGACGGCGATGAATACTTGTCGACATGCTGTGGGGTGTCAGCGGTCCGGTCTTCCTCCTCGACTACCTCGCCGGGGTGGCCGGGGCCCTCGCGATCGCCCTGGCGGTGCGGGCGCTGGTGGGGTGGCGGACCCAGGGCGAGCCGCTGTCGACCGTCGAACTGGCGTACCTGACCGACCGGGCGGGGCTGGCCTGCCAGGTGGGCGTGGCGACGCTGCGCCGGGCTGGGGTGGTGCACCTCGGAGAGCTGGCGACCCTGTCGTTGGACGGCCCGGCGCCATCCGGGTCCGCCCCGCTGGTACGCGCCCTGCACACCGCGCTGCGCCGGCCGCAGACCTGGGCCGCCGTGCTCGCCGACCCCGGCGTGGGCCGCGCGCTGCGCCGGCTGGTGGGCCGGCTGGTCCGCGACGGCTGGCTGCTCACCCGAGGACAGCGGCGGCGCCTGGCGCTGGGCACCCTGCCACTGTTCGCGGTCGCCGTGGTCGGGGTGACCCGGCTGGTGGACAGCGCGGTGGAGGGGCGCTCGGCCGGCGGCCCGGCCTCCGTGGCGGGCCTGCTGCTGTGCTGCCTGGCCACCCTGCTCGCCGGCTGGTGGCTGTGCGAGGTGCCGGAGACCGGTGCGGCCGCCCGGCGGGTGCTGCGCCGGCAGCGCCGCGCGTACGCGGAGCTGGCGCCCGAGCAGCGGCCGGCGTGGAGCGAGCGGGGCACCGAGGACCTGCTGACCGCGATGGCGGTGTTCGGGCCGCGCCCGCTGCTCGCCGTCGATCCGCGCTTCGCCGAGCTGGTCGGCGTCGACCCCGATCGCACCCGGCCCCGCGACTACGTCACCGCGAAGCGCGGCTGACCCCGGAACGCCCCCGGCGGGCACCGGCGCCAGGGGCGCTGCCGCGGGCGATCAGCTGAGTTCCGCGGCGCGGCGGATCACTCGCGCCAGGTCCCTCACCTCCGCGTCCTCGCTGGCGGCGGCCGCCTCCTCGGCGATCGCCGCCAGGTCGCCCAGGCGTACCTCCCGGCCGTACGGGCCGCCCCGCAGGGCCTGCGCGAAGTAGGCCGCCGCGTAGCAGGTCCGCAACCGTGGCGACGCCGCGCCGAAGGCCCGGTCCAAATCGGTGACGGTCACCGACTCGTACGCCTCGGCGGCCCTGCGGTCGTGCGGATCGGTCCAGCGCACCTGCACCCGGGCGACCCGGGCCGACGGGGACGCCTCGTCGGCGAGCCGCACCGCGTAGAGCGCCGTGACGCTGTGCCCGGGACCGACCTCGCCGCCGTCGACCGAGTCGTCGCGGAAGTCCTCGTCGTCGAGCGCCCGGTTGTCGTATCCGATGAGACGGTAGGACCGCACCGTCTTCGGGTCGAAGCTCACCTGCACCTTGGCGTCCAACGCCCGTACGCTCAGCGTGGCCGGCAGTTGCCCGACGAACAGCTTCCGGGCCTGGGCGCGCTCGCTGGCGTACACCACGAAGCCGTCGCCCTGGTCGGCCAGTTGCTCCATCAACTCGTCGCCGTACTCGCTGCCCACCCCCACGCCGAGCAGGGCAATCTCCTTCGCCGCCTCGTCGCGTACCCGGCGCAGGATCGGTTCCGCCTCGGTCCGGCCGGTGTTGGCGAGCCCGTCGGAGAGCACGATCACCCGGTTCGTCGCGCCGGTTCGGAACCCGTCGCGGGCCACCCGGTAGCCGAGCACCAGCCCGGCCTCAAGGTTCGTGCTGTCCCGCGTACGGAGGGAGTCGACGGCGTCGTGTAGCTCCTCGGCGTCGGAGACGCGGGTCATCTCCCGGACCACCCGGGCCTCGCGACTGAACGCGACGATGGCGATGGAGTCGGTGGGGCGCAACTGGTCCACGAGGGTGTGCAGCGCGTCGCGCACCAGGTCGAGCCGGCCGGGTTCGTCCATCGACCCGGAGACGTCGACCACGAAGGTGAGGGCGGCGTCCGGACGGCTCTCCCGGTCCTCCGCGCGGGTCTGCAGGCCGACCCGCATCAACCGGACCGCCCCGGACGCCTCGTGGGTGTCGGGGAGCCGGGCGCCGTCGACGTGTACGGCGAAGCCGTCACCCGCGGGCTCCGCGTAGTCCTGCCGGAACGAGTTGACGAACTCCTCGGGTCGTACGGCGGTGCGTTCGGGAAGTCGCCCGTCCATGATGAGGCGGCGGGCGTAGCCGTACGACGCGGTGTCGACGTCGACGCCAAAGGTGGATCGTGGGTCGTCCTTCGTCGCCGTCTCGTCGCCACCGGACCAGGGCGCGCCCTCGTGGTGGCGGACCGGTCCGCCGGCCGAGTCGCTTCGCGGTGCGCCGCCGACGGAGCAGGCGGACACCGCCATCGTGAGGGCCAGCGCCGCCAGCAGCGGCAGCGGCGCTCGTCGCATGTGGACCATCTGATCCTCCGGGGGTAGGCAGGGGCGGGCGATCCGGACGCGGCGCGCCGGACCCGTCCCGGCCATTGACGCAGATCGACAGTGTGGCGGTGCCCGTCGTGGCCGAGCCGATACGCAAGCGTGAACCTCGTGACCGCGCCGTGAGCAAGCCGTGATCCGAGCCGGTCGAGCGGGCCGCGTGGGAACCTCCCCGACCCGGCAGGCCGGCTCCACCGTTGGGCGCCCGATGCGGCAGAGTGGACGCCGCGGCCGGCATCGGCCGGGGTGAGAGAGGTGGTGGCCGTGGAGGGCCCGACCGGGGTGGTGTTCCCGATGACCGGCGGCGCGCGCAGCACCAGCGCGCTCGGCCGGGCCGTCGTCGCCGACGCCCTGCGCGCGGTCGACCCGGTCGGCGCGCGCTCGGCCGAGCACGAGACCAACTGGCGGCACGGCTACCTGGGGCACTTCCGCCGGCTGGTCGAGGCGGGCCTGCTCTCCCGCGACGCCGGGGTCAGCGTCGCCCGCGCCGGCCTCGCCGCGCTGCACACCCGGATGCGGGTGCTCGACGAGGGTGGCGCGGAGCATCCGCTGGACGAGGTCTTCGCCCTCGACGCCGGGCAACCGCTGGACACCGCCACCGTGGCCGGCGTCGGGGAGCCCGAGCGGGAACTGGCGCTGCCGTACCGTGGGCAGCGGCTGCGCGGCGACGCGCTGCACCGCCGGCTCGACGCCTGGGTCGCCGCCGGGGTGATCGAGCCGTCCTGCGCCGAGGCGGTCCGCGCGGTCATCGCCAACCCGGACTGGCTCGACCTGCGCGACCAGCGCGTCGTGGTGCTCGGCGCCGGCGCCGAGATGGGCCCGCTGCCGTCGGTGCTGCGCTGGGGCGGCGAGGTCGTCGCGGTCGACCTGCCCCGGCCCGACATCTGGCGGCGGCTGCTGCGCACCGCCCACCGGTACGGCGGCCGGCTGCATCTGCCGATACGCCCCGGCACCGGCGACGACGACCAGGCCCTCGCCGCGGGCGCCGGCGCGGACCTGCTGCACCGCCTGCCCCAGGTCGCCGAGTGGCTGCTCGGCCTGGACGGCCGGCTCGTGCTCGGCAACTACGTCTACGCCGACGGCGCCACCAACGTACGGGTCGCCATGGCCGTCGACGCGCTCACCCGGCACCTGCGCCGGCACCGCGACGACGTGGCGCTGGCCTTCCTCGCCACCCCCACCGACGTGTACGCCGTGCCGGCCGAGGCGGTCGCGCACGCCGACCGGGGGTACGCCGCCCGGGGCCTCGCCCGCCGGTCGCTGCGCGTGCTCTCCGGCGGTCGGCTGCTGCACCGCAACTACCCGCCCGGCGCCGACCCGGGCGTCAACGACAGCCTGGTCCCGCAGCAGGGCCCGAACTACGCCCTGGCCAAGCGGCTGCAACGTTGGCGGGCGACGGAGGCGCGCGCCGCCGGGGCGACCGTGTCGTTCAAGGTCGCCCCGCCGACGCGGACCCGCTCGGTGCTGCGCAACCGGGCGCTGGCCGCCGCGTACGCGGGCGCGCACCGGTTCGGCATCGAGGTGTTCGAGCCGGCCACCAGCAACACCCTGATGGCCGCGCTGCTCGTGCACGACCTGCGCACCGGGGGCGGCCCGGTCCAGGACCATCCGTGGCGTGACGAAGCGTACGGGGCGGCGCACGGCGGGCTGTGGCGGGTGCCGTACGCCCCGCGCAGCGCCCTCGGCCTGGCGGTGTTGCTCGGCCTCGGCGCCACCCGCGGCTGACCGCGCGCCGGCGCGCCAGAGGTTGTCCCGGCACAAGAAGCCGGAGAAGGACCGTTGGGGGCTACAAGCCGGGTTCAGCGTGGCCGCCGGTGCACGACAGCCAGCGCGACGTCCGCTGGAGATGTACCAGGCGGGGTACGCGACGATCGCCGACAAAATCCGCGAGACCAAACAGTTCAACGACCCGGAACAGTGGCGATTCGACTGGGAGCAGTCCTACACGCGCGACCAGTGGCTGGATCTGCTCCCCTCGACCGGCGGCCTCACCCGGCTCCGCCCCGATCAGCTGGCCGAGATACTGGGTGCGGTAGGACACGCTATCGACGCTCTGGGTGGCCGCTTCACGATGCACTACACCACTCTGGCGACCACCGCCGTACGCGCCGGCACCCTTGATCCGTTGGCGCTCGGTCGCGAGGGCCCGCGCTCGTCACTCGTCCCCGGACGTGTCCGGGTCGCGCAGCGGCCGCATCCCGCCGGGCAGCTCCGGGAGCTGGAAGGAGTACCGGCCCAGCATGTTGATGTGCTGCCGCACGGATGGGGAGAGGCGGGCGACGTCCTCCTCGCGGACCTCGAACCCGTCGGCGCGGAGCTTGGCGACGGCTATCCGGCGAGGACGTCGACGGCGAGGTCCCGCACCACCGACTCGTCGACGTCCACGCCGAGGCCCGGCCCGGTCGGCACCCGCGCGACGCCGTTCTTGATCTCCACGGTCGCCCCGGTGGCGTACGACGACTCCAGGAACTGCCGCCCGTTGAGGTCCACCGGCGTGTCGATGCCGTACGCCGCGAACAGGTGCAGCGACGCCGCCAGACCCAGGTCGGAGTCGGTGAGACCGGAACCCATCAGCCGCACGCCGGCGTCCTCGGCGAGCGCGCACAACCGCCGCGACAGGGTCAACCCGCCGCTGCGCTGCACCTTGGCGATGGCCACGTCCACCGCGTCGAGCTTGACGAAGGTGGCCAGGTCGCTGGGGTGGCGCAGGCTCTCGTCGAGCGCCACCGGCACCGGCGAGGACTCCCGCAGGCGGCGCAGCCCGGCGACGTCGTTGGCCGGCAGCGGCTGCTCGAACGCGGTGACGTCGAGGTCGACCAGCCGGCGGGCCATGCGCAGCGCCGCGTCGACCGTGTACGCCTGGTTGGCGTCGACCCAGAGCGCGGAGTCGGGCGCGGCCTCGCGGACCGCCCGTACCACGGCGGCGTCCTCGGCCTCGCGGTGCAGGCCGACCTTCACCTTGAACGCCCGGTATCCGTTCGCGCGTCCCTCGGCGACCGCGTCGGCCACCTCGGCGGCGGTCTGTCCCGACACGATCCAGCCCAGCTCGATCGTGTCCTGGCGGCGCTGCCCCCACAGCACACCCAGGGGCACCCCGAGCGCCCGGCCGAGCAGGTCGTGCAGGGCGACATCGACGGCGCACTTGGCCAACGGGGCGCCGATGGTGAAGCCCCGGTTGACCGCCCGGTCGAAGGCCGCGGTCACCCCGTCGAGATCCCAGGCCGGGCGGCCGAGGATCGCCGGGGCGAGGTACCGGTCGACGGTGGTGACGATCGACTCCGCGGTCTCGTACGTCCAGGCGGGGATCGGGGTGGCCTCACCCCAGCCGGTCAGCCCGTCGGCGGTGACCTTGACCAGGACGCGGATGCTGGGCCGCCCGGCGACGGCGACCGACCCGCCGGACACCCCGAACGAGCGCACGGTGGGCAGTGCGACGGCGTACGTCCGTACCGAGTCGACGGTCAGCCCGGCCAGGGCGGTGGCGGCAGCGGTCATGATGGCACCTTTCCTGATTGTCCCGGTCAGGCCAGCTTGGCGGTGCTGGCCCGGACGACCACCTCGCCGCCCATCCGCAGGATCCGGCGTCGCCGCCCGGTGTTGTCGGTGAGTGCCAGCTCCATCGCCTTCTCCCCGAGCTGCTGCAACGGCAGCGCGACGGTGGTCAGCGGCGGGGTGAGGTCGCGGACGATCGGGATGTCGTCGAAGCCGGCGACGGAGACGTCGCCCGGCACGGACAGTCCGTGGTCGCGCAGCGCCGCGCAGGCGCCGATGGCCATCACGTCGGTCAGCGCGAACACGCAGGTGGCGGTCAGTCCCCGGGCCAGCAGTTCGGTCATCGCGCCGTAGCCGCCGTCGCGGGTGAACGGGCCCTCCACGATGTCGGCCGGGGCCAGCGACACGCCGGCCTTCCTCAGCTCGTCGCGGAAGCCGCCCAACCGGTCGGTGACGGTGGTCAGCGCCGGCGGCCCGGTCAGCACCGCGAACCGGCGGTGCCCCAGGTCGAGCAGGGCGCGGGCCATCGCGGCCGCCCCGGCCCGGTTCTCCGGCAGCACGCTGTCGACCTTGAGGCTGCGGTGCCGGCTGACCACCGCGACCCGGCCGCCGCCGTCCAGGTAGGGCTTCAGCTCGGCGTCCAGGGCCCGCTCCCAGTGCGGGTCCTCGAACCCGGAACCGATGAGCAGGATGGCCAGCGCCCGCTCGGCGCGCAGCATCGACACGTACGCGATCTCCCGCTCCGGGTCGCGGAACGTGCTGGCCAGCATCACCAGCAGGTCCTTGTCCCCGGCGACCCGCATGACGCCGCCGGCCACGGCGGCGAAGTACGGGTCGCTGACGTCGTGGCAGATCACGCCGACCGTGCGGTGCGACGCCCCGGCCAGGGCGCGGGCGTGGGCGTTCGGCGTGTACGCCAGCTGCTCCGCCGCCGCCAGCACCCGGTCCCGCAGCTGCGGGGTAACCCGCATGCCGTTGAGTGCCCGGGAGGCCGTGGCGAGCGAGACGTCGGCGGCTCTGGCCACGTCTTCCAGCGTCACGTGCGTCCGTGGCTGCATGGACTTTCCCCCTGCGGAACTTCTTGACCGGAAGATTTCGGCGTGGTTACCGTAGCACCCTGAAAGCGCTTACTGAAAGCGCATTCAGGGTCGCCCCGAGACTCCCCCGGATCGGTTCGGCCCTGAGCGATGGCACGCGCCTACCCAACGGCTGGGATCCCGGAACCGCCGGCCAGCCACGGAGAACGGAGGGTCATGGCCGCGCAGAGCACCATCGAGCAACCGGAGCCGACCGCGCCGGCCCGCACCCCCGTGCCGGCCGCCCGCCGCCGGGACCCGGCCGGCGCCGGCCTGCTCCGCCTCGTCCAGGGCACCTGGCGTCCCGCCGCGGTGCTCGCGGCGATCTTCGTCGTCTGGTGGGCGGTGACCGCGGCCGAGCTGGTCAAGCCCTACCTCGTCCCCTCACCGGGCGCCACACTGGACGTCGTCCTCGACCAGGGCAGCTACTTCGCCCACCACACCTGGATCACCACCTACGAGACGGTGCTGGGCTTCGCCATCGCGATCGCGGTCGGCGTGCTCTCCGCCGTCGTCATGGTCTACTCCCCGACGGTCGAGAAGAGCCTCTACCCACTGCTGCTGTTCGCCCAGGTGATCCCCAAGATCGCCATCGCGCCGCTGTTCATCGTGTGGCTCGGCTTCGGGCTTTCCCCGAAGGTCGTCGTCGCGGTGCTGATGGCCTTCTTCCCGATCGTCATCTCCACGGTCACCGGCCTCAAGTCGATCGACCCGGAGATGCTGCAACTGTCGGCGACCATGGGCGCGGGCCCGGGACAGACCTTCGCGAAGATCCGCTTCCCGGCCGCCCTGCCGCACCTGTTCGCCGGCCTCAAGGTCGCCGCCACGATGGCCGTCACCGGCGCCGTGGTGGGCGAGTTCGTCGGCGCCAACGAGGGCCTCGGCTACGTGATCCTGCAGGCCAACGGCAACCTCGACACCCCGACGCTCTTCGCCGGGCTGCTGATCATGTCGCTGCTCGGCGTCGTCCTGTTCGTGGTCGTGGAAGTGCTCGAAAAGTTCGTCCTTCCATGGCACGCCAGCCGCCGTACCGACGCCGCTACGACGTCGCTCTGAATAGGAGACCCCGCCCCATGAAGTTGCGCAGCATCGCCGCCGCGCTCGTGCCGGCCCTCGCACTGGTCACCATCACCGCCTGCGGCTCGTCCTCCGACGAGCAGAGCAAGAACGCCCAGGGCCAGGACAAGGTCACCCTGACCCTCAACTGGTACCCGTACGGCGAGCACGCGCCGTTCTACTTCGGCAAGAAGCAGGGCATCTTCGCCAAGCACGGCATCGACCTGACCATCCAGGCCGGGCAGGGCTCGCAGAAGACCATCCAGGCCACCGCGGCCGGGCAGACCGACTTCGGCTGGGCCGACACCCCCGCCCTGCTCTCCGCCGTCGGCCAGGGCATGGACGTCAAAAGCGTCGGCGTCTTCCTCCAGACCACCCCGTCGTCGGTGCAGTTCTTCACCGACAAGAACATCAACTCCCCCGCCGACCTCAAGGGCAAGACCATCGCCTCCACCGCCGGCGACGCGCTGAGCAAGACCTTCCCGGCCTTCCTCAAGGCCAACGGCCTCAGCGACGGTGACGTGACCCTGCAGAACACCGACCCGGCCGGCAAGATGGCCGCCGTCATGTCGGGCAAGACCGACGCGCTGCTCGGCTTCGCCACCGACCAGGGCCCGACCATGCAGGAAAAGGCCGGCAAGCCGGTCTCCTACCTCAAGTTCGCCGACCACGGCCTGACCTTCTTCAGCAACGGCCTGATCGCCTCGGCCGACACCATCAAGAACAAGCAGGACCTGGTCAAGCGGATGGTCGCCGCCAGCAGCGAGGCCTGGGCGGCCGCCGAGGGCAACCCGACCGGCGCGGTCGAGGCCATGCAGGGCGCCTCCCAGCAGCTGCCCTCGGAGAAGGTGCTCACCGAACAGTTCAACGCCACGCTGCAACTGCTGCACACCGACGCCACCAAGGGCAAGGCCCCCGGCGTCAACGACGAATCCGACTGGACGAAGACGATCAACGTCTTCGCCGAGGCCGGCGTGATCAGCAAGGCCGAGTCCCCGGCGACCTACTGGGACGCGAGCTTCGCGCCGAAGGGATGAACCCGATGACGGTCGGCAACACCACCACGCAGCGGCCCACGGACGCCACGGCGACCGGCGCCGCGGTCGAGATCGACCAGGTCGCGGTCCGCTTCCGCACCAAGAAGAAGGACGTCACCGCGCTGCGCGAGGTCTCGCTGCGGATCGAACCCGGCGAGTTCGTCTCGATCGTCGGCGCCTCCGGCTGCGGCAAGTCCACGCTGCTCAAGCTGGTGTCCGGCCTGCTGCGGCCGTCGTCCGGCCAGGTCCGCCTGCACGGCGAGGACGTGCGGGGGCCGCGGCGCGACATCGGGTACGTCTTCCAGCGCGCCGCACTGCTGGAGTGGCGTACCGCCCGGCGCAACATCCTGCTCCAGGCCGAGATGCGGCGCATGCCCCGGGCCGAGGCCCGCCAGCGGGTCGACGAGCTGATCGCGATGACCGGACTGACCGGCTTCGAGGACGCGTACCCGAACGAACTGTCCGGCGGGATGCAGCAGCGCGTGGCCCTGTGCCGCGCGCTGCTGCACCGCCCCCCGGTCCTGCTCATGGACGAGCCGTTCGGGGCCCTGGACGCCCTCACCCGCGAGCAGATGAACGTCGAGCTGCGGCGCATCTGGCGGGAGACCGGCACCACCGTCCTGCTCGTCACCCACTCCATCGCCGAGGCGGTCTACCTGGCCAACCGGGTGATCGTCATGACCCCTCGACCCGGCACCGTCGCCGAGGTCATCGACGTCGACCTCCCCGTCGAGCGCGACTACGGCCAGACGATGTCGGAGCCCGCCTTCGCGCACGCCACGGGACGCATCCGGGACCTCCTGGGTGCGACGACGACCGCCGAATAACCACCGGACCTGGGAAGGAAACACACGTGGAGCGCACGTCTATCGGGATCATCCTCAACGGCGTGACCGGACGGATGGGATACCGGCAACACCTCGTCCGGTCCCTGCTCGCCATCCGCGAGCAGGGCGGCCTGCCCGCCCGGGACGGCAGCCGCATCTGGCCCGAGCTGACCCTGGTGGGCCGCAACGAGGCCAAGCTCGCCGAGATCGCCGCCCGGCACGGGCTGACGTCGTACACGACGGACCTGGACGCCGCGCTCTCCGACGACTCCCACCACATCTACTTCGACGCCCAGGTGACCGCGCAGCGGGAGAAGGCCATCCGGGCGGCGATCGAGGCGGGCCGGCACGTGTACACCGAGAAGCCGCTCGCCGAGGGGCTGACCGGCTCCCTGGAGCTGGCCCGGCTCGCCGCCGCCCGGGGCGTCAAGAACGGCGTGGTGCAGGACAAGCTGTTCCTGCCCGGCCTGCGCAAACTCAAGCGGCTGGTCGACGGCGGATTCTTCGGCCGCATCCTGTCCGTACGCGGCGAGTTCGGCTACTGGGTGTTCGAGGGCGACTGGCAGAACGCCCAGCGGCCGAGCTGGAACTACCGCACCGAGGACGGCGGCGGCATCGTCGTGGACATGTTCCCGCACTGGCACTACGTGCTGGAGCAGATCTTCGCCCCGGTTACCGCGGTGACCGCGCACATCGCCACCCACATCCCCGAGCGCGTCGACGAGACCGGCCAGACCTACCGGGCCACCGCCGACGACGCCGCGTACGGCATCTTCGAGCTGGCCGGCGGCATCACCGCGCAGATCAACTCGTCCTGGGCGGTGCGGGTCTACCGGGACGAGCTGGTCGAGTTCCAGGTCGACGGCACCCACGGCAGCGCCGTGGCCGGGCTGCGCGAGTGCCGCATCCAGCACCGGGGCGCCACCCCGATGCCGGTGTGGAACCCGGACCTGCCGGCCACCGAGAACTTCCGCGGCCAGTGGCAGACCGTCCCCGACAACGAGGACTTCGACAACGGCTTCAAGGTGCAGTGGGAGGCGTTCCTGCGCCACGTCGTCGACGACGAGCCGTTCCCGTGGGACTTCCTGGCCGGCGCCCGCGGCGTGCAGCTCGCCGAGGCCGGGCTGCGCTCGGCCCGGGAGGGGCGGCGGGTCGAGATCGAGGAGATCAGCCTGTGACCGCCCGGATCACCCTGCCCGGCACGGGTGGCGGGACCGAGGTGCTGACCCTGCGGGAGCCGGCCGGCTGGCAGCGGCCGGCCGGGCCGCCGGCCAGCCGGATCGCGTACGCCGCGGCGCACGTGGTCGCCGACCCGTACGCCGACAACGCCCCCGGCCAGCCCGCCCGGCTGGACTGGGACGCCACCCTCGGCGTACGGCGCAACCTGTGGTCGTGGGGGCTCGGCGTCGCCGAGGCGATGGACACCGCCCAGCGCGGGATGGGGCTGGACTGGGCCGCCACCCGGGAACTGATCCGGCGTAGCGCCGCCGAGGCCGCCGCCTGCGGTGGACGCATCGTCGCCGGGGCGGCCACCGACCAGCTCACCGGCGTGCCCGACACCCTCGACGAGGTCGTCACCGCGTACGCCGAGCAGGTCGCCTTCGTGCAGGAGTGCGGCGCGACCGCGGTGGTGATGGCCAGCCGGCAGCTCGCCGCCCTCGCGACCGGCCCGGACGACTACCTGCGCGTCTACGAGCAGGTGCTGCGGGGCACGAGCGCACCGGTGGTGCTGCACTGGCTCGGCGACATGTTCGACCCGGCGTTGACCGGCTACTGGGGCTCGACCGACCTCGACGAGGCGACCAAGACGTTCGTGTCGCTGGTGGCGGCCCACGCCGACGTGATCGACGGGGTGAAGGTGTCGCTGCTGGACGCCGAGCGGGAGGTACGGCTGCGCGCGCTGCTGCCGGCCACCGTCAAGGTCTACACCGGCGACGACTACCACTACCCGGAGCTGATCGCCGGCGACGGCCAGCGGTTCAGCCACGCCCTGCTCGGCGCGTTCGCGGCCATCGCCCCGGCCGCGTCGGCGGCACTGCACCGCCTCGACGCCGGGGACACGGCGGGCTTCCGGGAGATCCTGGACCCGACCGTGCCGCTGTCCCGGCACGTCTTCGCCCCGCCGACGCAGTACTACAAGACCGGCATCGCGTTCCTGTCCTGGCTCAACGGCTTCCAGCCCGGGTTCACCATGGTCGGCGGGCTGCACAGCGGGCGCGGTGTGCCGCACCTGGTACGGGCGTTCCGCCTCGCCGACGCCGCCGGCCTCCTGCTCGACCCCGACCTGGCCGTGGCGCGGATGCGCGGGTACCTGTCCGTCGCGGGGGTGACCGCGTGAGTCAGCGGACCAGCGGCGGCGCGTGGCGAAGCGGAGCCCCGGCGTGAACGCCGTCGACCCGCGCCTGGCGCGGCTGTCGCTCAACCAGCGCACCACCGAGTCGTGGTCGGTGCGCGAGGCCGTCGCCGGTTGCGTGCGCGCCGGCATCCCGGCGATCGGGCTGTGGCGGGAACCGGTGGCCGAGATCGGGGTGCGGGCTGCCGCGAAACTCGTCGCCGACGCCGGGCTTCGGGTGTCGTCGCTGTGTCGCGGCGGCTTCCTCACCGCCGACGGCGACGCCGGCCGGGCCGCGCTGGCGGACAACCGGCGCGCGATCGACGAGGCGGCCGGCCTGGGTACGGACTGCCTGGTCATGGTCGTCGGCGGGCTGCCGCCGGGCTCCCGCGACCTGCGTGGCGCCCGGCAGCGGGTCGCCGACGCGCTCGCCGAGTTGGCCCCGTACGCGGGCGAACACGGCGTCCGGCTGGCCCTGGAGCCGCTGCACCCGATGTACTGCGCCGACCGGGCCGTGCTGTCCACCCTCGGGCAGGCGCTCGACCTCGCCGAGCTGTTCCCGGTCGAGCAGGTCGGCGTCGTGGTCGACACCTTCCACATCTGGTGGGACCCGGACGTGTGGCGGCAGATCGCCCGCGCCGGTGCGCGCATCGCCAGCTTCCAGGTGTGCGACTTCCTCACCCCGCTGCCGGCCGACGTGCTGCTCGGCCGGGGCATGATGGGTGACGGCCACATCGACTTCCCGCCGTTCCGCCGGGCCGTCGAACAGGCCGGCTACACCGGCGACACCGAGGTCGAGATCTTCAACGCCGAGGTATGGGCGACCAACCCCGACGAGGTCCTCGCCACCATGAAGGACCGCTACGTCCGGCTGGTGCTGGCCGACTGATGCGGATCGTCGTCACGCCGGACTCGTTCAAGGGCAGCGTCACCGCCGACGCCGCCGCCCGCGCATTGGCGGGCGGCTGGCTCACCCGCCGGCCCGGCGACGACGTACGGCTGATCCCCCTGGCCGACGGCGGCGAAGGCACGGTCGACGCCTTCGCCGCCGCCCTGCCCGAGGCCGAACGCCGCACGGTGACCGTGCCCGGACCCGACGGGCGTCCGGTGACCGCCGTCTGGCTGGCGCTGCCCGACGGGGCAGCCGTGCTGGAACTCGCCCAGTCCAGCGGCCTGCCGCTGATGGCCGCCCCGGATCCGCTCGGCGCGCACACGTACGGGCTCGGCGCGGTCGCCCGGGCCGCCCTCGACGCCGGGGCCACCCGCCTCGTCATCGGCCTCGGCGGCTCCGCGTCCACCGACGGCGGCACCGGCGCGTTGCGCGCCCTCGGCCTGCGGCTACGCGACACGCGGGGCCGGGAACTGCCGCTCGGCGGCGCCGCGCTGGCCGACCTGGCCCACGTCGACACCGGCGAACTGCTCCCCGCGCCGCCCGGCGGTGTCCAACTGCTGGTCGACGTGACCGCGCCACTGGCCGGGCCGGCCGGTGCCGCCGCCGTGTACGGGCCGCAGAAAGGCGCGCAACCGGCCGACGTGACGCTGTTGGACGCGGCGCTGCGCCGGCTCGCCGGCCTGGTCGGCGGTGACCCCGACAAGCCGGGAGCCGGCGCAGCGGGCGGCACCGCGTACGGGCTGGCGGCGCTGTGGGGTGCGCGGATCGTCCCGGGCGCGACGACCATCGCGGAACTGGTCGGGCTGCCGGACGCGCTCGCCGACGCGGACCTGGTTCTCACCGGGGAGGGCCGGTTCGACGAGACCTCACTGACCGGCAAGGTCGTCGGGTCACTGCTGGCGGCGGCCGAGGCTGCCGGACTTCGCGTCGGGGTGGCCGCCGGACAGGTCAGCGGGCCGGTCCCCGGTTCGGTGTCGGCGTCGGTGTCCCTGGTGGAACTCGCCGGTTCCGTCGAGGCGGCGCTGCACGACCCGGCCCGGTGGTTGACCGAGGCCGGTGCCGTGCTGGCAGGCCGGCTGGGCAACGAGCAGATGTCCGCCGTCGGCTGTTAGCCGCCGGATCGCTGCCCGGCCGGCCTCCGCTCGTCGGGGCGTCAGACCGCCGTCCCGGGAGGGGACTTCAACAGCGTCGCCGCCTCGGCCGGGTAGCCGCCGCGCCCCGCCCGCAGGGCCGTGGCCGCGATACGGATCAGGTCGATGTTGACGCCGGCGGCGCCACTGGGGTCGTGCACCTTCAACCGCACGTCCAGGCTCACCGCGGTTTCGCCCCAGCCCTTCGCCTCGATGTTGAGGTGGGCGATCTTCTCAGATCCCAGCTGCGGCAGATACCCGAGGGGAGCCAGTTGAACCTTGTCCGACCCCAGGGCGTTCAGTTTGGACTGCTTCTTGGTGTTGGAGTTCTCGACCAGGTTACGGAAGTCCTCGGTGCCGCCCAGGTTGACCTGATACGAACTGACCAGGGTGAGGCCGCGCTCTTCAAGTAGCCGCAGCAGGGTGTGATGCAGCACGGAGGTGCCGAACTGGCTGGCCAGGTCATCGCCGATCAACGGCAGGCCGGCCTCCTCGAAGCGCCGGAGCCATGACGGCTCCCGGGCGACCGCGTCCGAGGTCGTGTTGACGAACGCCACGCCCGCCGTCAGGGCCGCCTCGGCGTACGCCTGAGCGGTCTGCGGCCTGCCGCTCGGCGCCGAGTAGAGCAGCACCTCGGCGCCCTTCAGGGCGTGCGCCACCCGCTCGATCTCCGTCGAGTCCACGAGACCGCGTTGCACCGTCACGCCCGAAGGCGGAAGTTCCGCGGCAAGACGGGGAAAGTTGTTGGGCGGCAGGAAGATCGCCTCGTGGAGGTCCTTACCCACCTTGGCGTCGGAGATGGCGAAGGCCGCGACGACGTCGATGTCACCGACGCCCAGTCCAGAGATCTCCGGCCGGTGAATGCCCACCAGGCTGCCGGTGTCGCGATAGAAGGAGATCCCCTGTACCAGCGCCGACGTGTTGTTACCCACCCCGACGACGGCGACCCTCACCTTTTCGATCATGGAGTGAGGGTACCGGGACCGGCGTCAACGACCTCCCGTCGCGGCCGTACGGGGCCAACAGGGTGCCCATCCGCCGCCACCGCACCCGCCTCGCTCAGACGCGGCGGGGCGGCGGCACATCCGCGCCGCCGCCCCGCGCTGGTCGCCGGTCAGGCGGCCGGCGTACCGGTCACCGTGAACAGACGGGTACGGCCGATGTTGTCGAACGAGCCGAAGCCCACCCGGCCGGAGGTGAAGGTGCTGTCCTTCGCGGTCAGCAGCGGATCCTTGTGCCCGTCGACGTAGACGGCGATCTCACCGGTGGCGGGCAGGTGCACGACCCGCACCTTGTGCCAGTCGGCGTCGGTGATGGCCGGGTTGGCGCCGCGGGAGCGCCCGTTCCACTGCTGGTCGATGCGTTCCCGGTCGGCGTTGTCGACCTTGAAGATGCCGTTGTGCGGGTAGATCGAGTTGTCGGTGGACAGGTGCGCGTAGTAGTACTGCGTGTCCGACTGCCAGCCGAACACGATGATCACGTCCCGGTTGGTGACCTCGACCGGTGTGTCGAGGCGTACCCGGGCGTCGATCTGCATCGACGACCAGGCCGGGCCCTTGGTCAGGATGGCGTACTCGAACGGCCGGCGCGGGCCGGGGCGGCTCACGCCCTCCTCCGCGAGGATCACCTGGTCGCCGTCGAACTGCCACTTCGACGGGGTCACCGGCGCCCAGTTCGCCGCGCCGCCGGTGTGGACCACCTTGCTCTTGCCCACCTCGCCCTCCGCGACCGTCCTGGTGCCGACCACCTTCCAGATCTTCCCATTGGCCTTGGCCAGGATGTAGAGCTCGCCAGCCGCGTCGGTGCCGAAGCGCAGGTCGACCCGGTTCGGATCGCCGGGCGCGCCGGGCGCCGAGAGGTCCTGCATTCGCACCGGGTCACCGGCGGTGGTGTACAGGGCGAGACGGTGGATCGGCGCGAGCCCGGTGCCGCGGCGCATCTCGTTCGCCTCGGTGTAGAGGACGCGGCCGTCGACGAGGTCACCGAAGACGTACTTGCCCTTCAGCGCCGGCAGCGCCCTGCCGCGGTAGACGAACCCGCCGGCCACCGCGACGCCGACGTCGGAGGTGCAGTTCCAGCCCGGGGCCGGGTCGTGGTCGTACGCGGCCACCGGGTACGTGTAGCCGTGGCTCGCGTCGTCGGCCGGCAGCGGGTAGAGCTTGTCGCAGGGCTTGGTGGACGCCTTGTCGAAGACCCACGAGCCCTCACGCTCGCTCCAGCCGAAGTTGTCCCCGGCCCGGACCTCGTAGATCGCCTCGACGGCGTGCTCGCCGATGTGGCCCAGGAACATCCGGCCGGTGGCCCGGTCCCAGCTGAACCGGTGCGGGTCGCGGAAGCCCACCGCGTAGATCTCGCCGAGCGCGTCGGCCTGGCCGACGAACGGGTTGTCGGCCGGGATCCCGTACCGGCCGTTGGGCGAGTTGGTGCCGCGGGGGTCGATACGCAGCAGCTTGCCGTGCGGCAGGCCCATGTCCTGCGGGTCGCCGTTGCGGTAGCCCTGCCCGCCGTCGCCGACGGCCAGGTAGAGCATCCCGTAGTCGGCGTCGTCCGGCTTGGCGGTCGGGTTGAAGTTGATTTCCTGGATGCCGTGGATCTGGCCGCCGAAGCCGATGCGCAGCAGCTCCCGGTGGGTGCCGGTGAAGGTGTCGGCGGCCGGGTCGGTGGTCGTCCACTCGGTGATGACGCCCTGGTAGATGGTGTTCGGCTGGGCGTAGTCCGGCGTCCTGGTGGCCAGCGACGCCTGCTCGGTGTGGATGGTGTAGAAGCGGCCGTTGCGCGCGAAGTCCGGGTGGAACGCCACGTACCCGAAGCCCTGGCCGAGGCCCCGGCCGGAGAAGAACTGCGGCGCGAAGGCCGCCGCCACGTCCAGGTAGACGTGTGGCACGCCGTCCTCGACCAGGTACAGGTTGCCGTTGAGGTCCGGCACGGCCCGGCGGCCGGAGCCGTCGGGCAACTCGCTGATGGTGTTGATCCGGGCCTTGCGTACCAGGCGCTGGTCGGTCGGTGCCGGGTTCGGGTCCGACTGCGGGAAGCTGGCGTACTCCTGCAGCACCAGCCCCAGCCGCGACTGGTCCGGCGTCTCGGGGATCGGGTCGTAGACGGCGCCGGCGGCCCGGGCGGGGCTGGCGACCAGGGTGGACAGGACGAGGGTGGCGGCGGTGACTCCGGCGGTCAGTGCGGCTCTGCGGAGCCGGCCGGCGCTGCCAGCGCGAATGAACACGCGGTTTCTCCTTCTCGGTGGAACGGTGCCGAGGGACGGTCAGTGGGCCATGTAGCGGTACTGCTTGGCGATGTCGCCGGCCGGGATGACGCTGTCGAGGAACATGAGGCCGTCCATGCGGCAGTCGCACGGGTTGTTCTCACGGGTGTTCTGCGGGAAGCTGCCGCCGATCTTGATGCCGCGCGGATCGGTGGCGCTGGTGACGTACGGGCCGGGCCCGGACAGCTTCCACGGATCACCGGCGGTGGTGTAGAAGCCCTCGACCGGCTCGCCGTTGCGGTAGAGCGCCATGGTGCCGCTGGTGAAGTCGAAGGTGGCCGCCAGGTGCACCCACTCCCCCTTCGGCAGCAGGTTTCGCCAGTCCTCGACGGCGGCGAAGGTCTGCGAGGACCCGCCGTCGAGGCGTCGGCCGAGGGCGACCAGGCGCAGCTCGCCGTTGACGTCGATGAGCTCGAGCAGCGCCCGTACGGCGTGCCCGTCGGAGTCGCCGGTCAGCACACCGGCCAGGCCGATCGCGTTGTACCGGTCGGTCGGGTTGGCGGTGTTGGAGTTGAGCGCCGGGCCGTCCATCTCGCGCTTGAACCAGCCCATCACGGTGGTGCCCTCGGCGCCGCTGAACGCGCGCAGCGTCCGTACGCCGCTGGACGACCAGATGCCGGCCTTCCAGTCGTCGTTGCCGGCGACCTCCGGGTTGACCTGCCGGGTCTGCAGCGCGTTGCCGCTGCCCTTGTACGCGCGATCCGGCACCCGCATGTCCGCGCCGCCGTTGACCAGCTCGATCTCGGTGCCCGAGCGGCCCAGGTCCCGCTCCAGCGCGGCGTCGCCGGGCACCGGGTGGTCGAAGTCGTAGAAGGCGACCAGGTGTGACCACAGTGCGGGGTGCACGTCGTGCGGCCCGGGCCGGTCGGCGCGGGCGGGGCTCGCCACGGCGGTCAGGGCCAGCCCCAGCAGGGCGGTGGCCGCGATGGCGGCCCGTCTGCTTCTCTTCATCGGACGGTGCTCCATTCGTCGGTACGCGGTGATGGCCGCTGACGAAAGCGCTTACGTGACCAGGCGCGGGGCCGTGCTCGGTAGCTGGCGTCGGAGGATACGTCTGAACTGGACTGATGACCGCTCAGTCGCCGTACGGCCGAGGTGAGGCTCGCCTTGCGACGGTTGAGCAACGGCGGTGCCGCGCGCTACGAAAGCGCTTACGTAAGCGCTTTCGTAGCCTATGCTGTGCCTTACGCCACAGGCAAGAGCGCGGTGCGGATCAATGTTTTCCGAGGAGTCAAGGATGCCCAGACCCGGTCCCCGGCTGCGCCTCGTCGACGTGGCCGAACGCGCCGGCGTCTCGCTGGCCACCGCCTCACGCGCCCTGGCCGGCCGGGAGGGCGTCAGCGAGGAGGTGGCCGACCGCGTCCGGCAGGTCTCCCGCGAACTCGGCTACGTCGCCAACCCGTACGCCCGCACCCTCGCCGGCGGGGCCAGCTCCACCGTCGGTCTGATCGTGCACCAGATCGACGACCCCTACTTCTCCGAGATCGCCAGCGGGGTGCTCGAACTCGCCGCCGAGGAGGGGCTGCTGGTCCAGATCGCCCACTCCGGCCGCGACCCCGACCACGAGCTGCGCCAACTGCGCCACCTCATCGCCCAGCGCGTCGGGATCATCCTGATCGCCGGGTCCGGCTACGACGACCAGCGCATGGAGACCGAGGCGCGCACCGAACTCGCCGAGTTCCAGCGCGCCGGCGGCCGGGTCGCCGTCGTCGGCCGGCACAGCCTGGGCGTCGACGCCGTCCTACCCGACAACGAGGCCGGCGGCCGCGCCATCGGCGCGCACCTGCTGGAGCTCGGGCACCGGCGGATCGCCGTCGCCGCCGGGATCCCCGGACTTACCACGGTGGCCGACCGGCTCACCGGCGTGGCCGCCGCGCTCGCCGAACACGGGCTGACCCTCGACGAGCTGCCCGTCGTGCACAGCGACTTCACCCGCGACGGCGGCCGGATCGCGGCCGAACAGATCCTGCGCGAGCATCCGGAGAGCACCGCGATCATCGCCCTCAACGACGCGATGGCGATCGGCGTGCTGTCCGCCCTACGGGCCCACCGCGTGCCGGTGCCCGAACGGATGTCGGTGGCCGGCTTCGACGACGTGTCCGTCGCGGCCGATCTCGCGCCGAGCCTCACCACGGTACGCCTACCGATGACGCAGATGGGGCGCATGGCGCTCGGCCTCGCCCTCAAGCCACGCACCACCCGCCCGCGCCGCCGGTCCACCGGCCAGACCCTGGTCGTACGCGACTCGACCGGCCCCGCACCGCAGAACTGAGCCCGCCTGCGCGGCGGGGTCGAGCACCGAACCACCGCCGGCGGGTTTCCCGTGCCGAGGCCCGGGAACGCACCGGCATGGCCGATTCTTTCGTAGACGAAGACCTGGCGACATTGCGGGCCATCGCGTACGCCGCCGGGATCCCGGACAGCGACCGGATGCCACACGACGACCTCGTCGCCGCGCTGCGCCGGGCCGGCCTGGCCGAGCCGACCGGCGGGCCGATCGACACAAGTCTGACTGAACCGGGTGCTCCCGGCACGAACGAGGGCGTTCACCACGGCCAGGGCGTGGGGCGACGCGAGTCCGTCGGTGGCCCCGCCGCGCAGACGGCCGCATCCCGAACGGGTACGCCGAGACCGGGACGTTCGGGCACCGACCACTGACCGGCGCTGCCGACCAGTTCGACAGCCACCACACGGGAGGCGACATGAGCGACGACATCAACCGCGTGGCGAAGGCCCGAGCCGACCACCTGGCGGGCGAGACCGCGCACGGGCGCATCGACGACCGCGGCGTGACGCGGGGTCGTACCGGGGATTCCCGCGCCGCCGGCCCACCGGACGGCACCGGCACGGTCTCCGGGACGGAGGGCATGCCCCGCAGCGACCTCAACCTGGGTGACGAGAGCACCGGCGGCCGGGCCGCCGAGCAGGCGATCGGGGCCCGCCCCGGGGAGTCCGGCACCGAGATCGAGGACCGCACCGAACGGTGACGGCACGGCGTCGAAGGGCGGCCCCGCGCGGCGGGGTCGCCCACGTCCCGTTGCCGTCCGTTCCCTACCCTGGGCGCATGCTGTCGCAGGTCAAGGGCCTGTCCCGTCACTTCACCGAGGAGAGCCTGCGCGCCTACCTGCTCGGCCGGTCGGCCCGCCGCGACGACGGCTGCCTGATCGTGCGCGGATACGGCGAACGACGCGGCATCCACCAGAAGCTGGCCGGGCGGGCGTGGGCGCACATCGCCGCGTACGTGGTGTTCGTCGGCGGCTACGATCCCGACCTGGACGTGGACCAGCGGTGCGGCGTGCCGGACTGCATCGAGCCCACCCACCTGCGCCAGCTGAGCCGGGCGGAGAACTGCCGCTCCCGCCGCCGCGGCGACCGGTGCCGCAACGGGCACGACCGGGAGGTCGACGAGGCGACCGGCCAGTACCGGCAGGTGTGCCGGATCTGCAACCAGGAGGCCCAGCGACGCTGGCGGGAACGCCGGGCCGCCGAGGTCGCGCAGGCCCGAGCCCGGTACGGCCGCGACCCGGACTGATCCGGGCCGGCGCCACCGGCTACCTGCTCAAGCCCTGTCCCGGCGGACGTTGATCTGCGCCGGCCCGGTGACGTCGGTCAACACCCGTCCCGGCCGGCGGCTGTTACGGAGGTTGCCGGACTGCGGGGCATGACGACCAGGCCCGTCGGGTAGAAGTAGGCCTCCGGCGGCTTCGCCGGTCCGCGCCCACCGGCGAAGCACGGCGGCGATCGCCCGAGGGGTCTCTCCTCACCGAGGACTCCGCCCGCCCCTCAGCCGATGAAATGTCACGGCCGTGCGTCGAGGAATCGTGTGATCGCAGCCGCGACGGCTCGGTGGTCTTCGAGCATCGGAAGATGGCCCGTACTGACGTCGTTCTGCCAGGCTGCGCCGAGTTGCTGGGCGCATCGTTGTTGCAGCGCCATCGGCAGCTCATGGTCGTCGGCGGTGCGCAGGTAACCGCGCCACCCGCTCCACGACCGGGGCGCGGTCCGGTCTCGGTAGAGGGCGGGTGACTCGGGGGTGAAGTCGGCGATGATACGGTCGGCGACCTCCTCGTCCACACCATGGGCGAGGCCGCGTCTGATCACCGAGTCCGGTGGCCGGGTCCCGGCGAGTCTCATCACGGCACTGAGCACCCACCGGTTCGGCACCGGCATCGCCGAGACGAACGATCCTCCCGGCCGCGGGATCACGGCACTGATCGCCAGGAACGCGCTGACGCGTTCGGGCGCGAGCCGGGCGACTTCGGCGCCGATCACACCACCGGCCGAGTGCGCGACGATCGCGTACCCGCCCGGCGGGGCCGAGTCGATGGCCGCCTGGGCGTAGTCGCGTAACCGGGCTCGGCCGCCCTGGGGTCGGGAGGCGACACAGGTCTGCTGCCCTTCGCCGAGCTCGCGGCGGACGTCGTCCCAGATCCAGGCGGGAAGCCCGGCGCCGCTGAGGAACATGATCGGATCGCGTGAGGTGCTCATGGGATCATCGTCGGCGCCAGCGATGTCACCGGTATGTCACTATTTATTGGATGAACCGCACCGACCGTCTCTACGCCTTGCGTGAGGAACTGCGGCGCGCGGGGCCCGCCGGCCGCTCGGCGGAACGACTCGCCGAGGTCTTCGAGGTCAGCGTCCGCACGATCAAACGAGACATCTCCGCTCTACAACACGGCGGCTTCCCGGTCTGGGCCCGCCCCGGGCCCGGTGGTGGCTACATCGTCGACGCCGCCGCGACCCTCCCACCGGTGAACTTCACCGACGCCGAGGTCTCCGGCCTCGCCGCCGCCGTGGCCGCCCACCGCGGACAGCCCTTCGACACCCACGCCCGCGCCGCCCTGGTCAAGGTGCTCAGCGTGATGGACACCCGCGCACGAGAGAACGCCACCGCGTTGAACGGTCGCATCTGGATCGACCACACCGACACACCCGGCGACGCCCGGACCCGACACGCGATCGAGCAGGCGCTCCACACACAACGCGTCCTGGTCGTGGACTACCGCGATCGGCATGGCACGCCCACCACCCGGCATTTCGATCCCGTGCTCCTGGCCCGCACCCATGGACACTGGTACCTCGTCGGGCGCTGCCACACTCGTCAAGCGATCCGCTGGCTCCGCCTCGACCGCGTCAGCGCCGCGCACCTGACAACCCAGCCCGCCGCCCGCATCCCCGTCGAAGCCGTTGGCACACCGCCCGCCACCGCCGAAGCCGTCGCCGAACTGTGACGCCACCCGCGTCCGCCACCACAGTCGACCGGCACCAGGCCCTCGGTAAGCCCTGAACCGCCCGCCCTGTGCACCATCCTGTCGCCTTACGCACAAGAACTGTCATTATGATGTAGCACCGATATGTCCGCATCTGCCCGGCCTATTTATCGGATTACTGTTAACGACAATCCGATAAATAGGCCGGGCAGGCTCGGATGGCACGGTGGACGCGCCGAGGCATCGGGGGGTGGACATCGCTTCGCGGGCCGCAGCTGGTTCGGTGAGCCCAACTAATGTCGCCGGGCGGGCCACGGTGGCCCGCCCGGCGACATTCCCACTAGTCCCCGGCCATCACGCTGAAGGTGAATCCAGCGCTCGTCCGACGGCGCAGCGGGATATCGCACTTGATCCGGCGCAGCACCTCGTTCCTGCTGAGGCCGAGTCCTTGCGCGATAAGCCGTTCCGGGCGCACCGGCACCGGATCCTCGAAGACGACCTCCACCTGGACCGGCCACGCCTCGTCGAGGCATCCCGACGGGGTGTCGAGCCGCCAGGCCCCCGTCCAGTCCAGCGCGAAGCGGCCGCGCCGGGCGAGTAGCGGGTCCAACAACCTGGACGCCACCAGTTCCTGATCATTGACGTGGTAGCCATGGAGTTCGGCCGGATCGAAGGAGCTGACCGACGCTCGCTCGTGCACGGCGAGCTTGCTCGTCCGATCGCAGGATACGCAGCGGACCAGCAGCCACACGTCCAGCAGCTTGCCGTTGGCGTTGACGCGGAACCTGCCCTCGCCGGTCGTGGCCCGCTCCGAGCGGCAGTCCACGCACCGCAACGACAGCAGAGGCAGCCTGGTCCGACGAACGACCCAGGGCAGCACAGTATGAGGTTGTGAAGACATGATCTCTCTAGACCTGATCTCTCGAGACCTGACACGAGGCCGAATACGCGCGGCCTCAAACGCCGTATGACCGGGTGCGCAAGGGCAGCCCGGCAGAACCGACGGGAGCGTCGGCTACAGGTGAGCGGAAGAAGGTGTCAGGTCTAGAGAGCAGGCGGGGTCACGCGGTTTTGTCCTCTGTCCTCACAGTGACGGGCCGCAGGCAACCTACGCGAACGCGGAAGGAAGGCTCAAACGGTTTTCCGACGGAGGTGGTTTACCAGGCCGTCCGGCGGATCCGTAGCGCGGCGGCGGTGAACGCGGCCGCTCCCGCGGCGACCAGGAACCCGATCGAGAGCGCTGGCGCCCCGGGCATGCCGGGTGAGCGCGTCGGTGTATCCCTTGCCCAGTAACCCGGGGACACAGCGGGGCGGGTGGGCCGGCCCAGTGACGGCAGTAGGGCAACCGGGATCAGCGCCTGAGGAACAGGACGGGTCAGCCGCCGCCGGTGTTCAACGCAGGGTGAGCCGATTCTCGGATTCGATGCGGGTCAGCTTCTCCGGGTTGCGGACGTAGTAGAGGCCGGTGATGCGGGCGTTCTCGATCCGGATCGCCATGACGCCGTCGATCTCGCCGTCTAGTCGTACGAGGAGGGCCGGGTTGCCGTTGACCACCGTCGGTTCAACGGTGAGTGTGCCGTCGACCCGGCCCAGACCACCGAAGAACAGACGCGACACCTTGTCAGCGCCGGTGATCGGACGTGGCACGGCCTGCTTGATGCCGCCGCCGTCGCCCACCAGGACGACGTCAGGGGCGAGCACGTCAAGTAGGCCCTGCAGGTCGCCGGTCTCGATCGCGCGCTGGAGTGACTCCACCGCCGCCCGGGCCTCGCTCGGAGAGACCACCTCGCGGGGGCGGCGGGCATCGACGTGTTGGCGGGCGCGGTGCGCGATCTGGCGGACGGCCGCGGGGCTCTTGCCGACGGCGGCCGCGATCTCGTCGTAGCCGAGATCGAAGGCCTCACGCAGCACGAAGACGGCACGCTCGGTCGGCGACAGTGTCTCCAGGACGATCATGAGCCCCATCGACACGCTCTCGGCGAGCTCGACGTCCTCGGCCACATCCGGCGTGGTGAGCAGCGGCTCGGGCAGCCAGGGACCGACATAGGCCTCCTTGCGGCGCTTCATCGTGCGCAGCCGGTTCAACGCCTGCCGGGTCGTGATCCGGACCAGGAAGGCGCGCCGGTCGCGCACCTGCCCCAGGTCGACCTTGGTCCACCGCAGCCAGGTCTCCTGGAGGACGTCCTCGGCGTCGGCCGCCGATCCGAGCATCTCGTACGCGACGGTGAAGAGCAGGTTCCGGTGGGCGAGGAAACTCTCGGTCGCCGGGTCAGTGGCGTGGCCGCTGATGGCGTTACGGTCGTTCACCAGAGGTCCGGCCATGGTGTCTCCCTCGTCGCTCGTGTTCGGCCCTGAGACACCGCGCGGCCGGTCCTTGTGACGGCGTGTGCGACGGGTCACTCCGCCGGCGTGGGCGTGGGCTTCCGGTTCGCGCGCAGCGCGGCCACGATCCGGGGCAGGGCCTCCCCGATCGGCTCCCGCACCACCTCGTCGGCGAGGTCGTCGTACGGCGTCTCGTCCCGGTTCACGATCACGAGCCGCGCGCCGGCGTGCACCGCCATGGAGCACAGCGAGGCCGCCGGCTCGACCAGCAGTGAACTACCCACGGCCAGCAGCAGCTGCGACGCCGCGGCGATCTGCCGGGCCTGGTCGAGAACCCGCGGGTCGAGGTGCTCCCCGAACAGCACCACGGCCAGTTTCAGGATGGCCCCGCAGCCGTCGCACCTCGGATCGGAATCGCCCATCCGGACCCGGAGCAGCGTGCGTTCCGTAGCGGTACGGACACCGCAGCCGGTGCACCGCACCTCGCGGATCGTGCCGTGCAGCTCAAGGACCTTGCGCGCCGGCAGGCCCGCCCGCTGGTGCAGCCCGTCGACGTTCTGGGTGAGCACCCGCACCGCTGTGCCGGACCGGTCCAGCTCCGCCAGCGCGCGGTGCGCCGCGTTCGGCTCCGCGAGCCAGGCGGCGTGCCCGGCGTAGGTGTCCCAGAACCGGGCCCGCAGCACAGGATCGGACAGGAACCGGTCGTACGTGAAGGCCTGCGCCGCGGCCGGGTCCCGGGTCCAGATTCCGTCCGGGCCGCGATAGTCCGGCACGCCGGAATCCGTGGAGATGCCCGCGCCGGTCAGTACCGCCACCCGCGTGATCCCTCGCGTCCACTCCATGGGCGTGATCGTAGGAAGCGGGCGAGACGCCCGGCGAGCGCATTTCGGTGCACGGCATCCCAGGCCGGGCCGGATGGCCGGCCGGCGGCGAGCGCTGGCAGAGTCGACGACATGACAGGGATGACCGGGCCACACGTACGGGCGGCCGCCGCCGAGATGAACCGGGTACTGCGGCCCGCCGTGGACCGGGACTGGACCGTGGCGGCCGCGGAGCTGACCTGGTCCTGCTGGACGACCGCCGCGCACGTGGCCCATGACCTGTTCGCCTACGCGGCCCAGCTGACCGGCCTACCGGCCGACGAATACCTCCCCGTCGACCTGCGGGTACGCACCGACGCGACGCCGGCCGACCTGCTGACCGTGGTGACCGCGAGCGCCGGACTCCTCGCCGCCGCCGTCGACGGTGCCGACCCAGCGGCCCGAGCCTGGCACTGGGGGCCGTGCGACCCGGGCGGTTTCGCCGCGATGGGGGTCGCGGAGACTCTGCTGCACACCTGTGACATCACCGGTGGTCTCCGGCTGGACTGGTCGCCGCCGCCGCAGCTGTGCGCCGGGGTGCTGGGCCGGTTGTTCCCGGACGCGCCGGGCGGCGACCCGGTGGCGGTGCTGCTCTGGATGACCGGGCGGGCTCCACTGGGCGACCGGCCGCGGCGCACCGCGTGGACCTGGCGGGCCGCGCTCGGCTGAGGCGGGTCAGTGCCGGCGCCAGGGCAGCCGCCAGCGCCGGCGCGGGGCGCCGACCGTCACGGTGGTGCGGTCGGCCGCCTCGGCGGTGGCGACCCGCTCGGCGGCTGCCCGCTCGCGCTCCTCCCGCCAGCGTCGGACGATCTCCTCCGCGTTCACGGGGCGGACCACCACCCGTGGTCCGCTCGGTGAACGCAGGAAGTCCACGATCTCCTGGTTCAACGCGGAGACCGTCGCCCGCACCGACTCCTCGGTCGGCAGGTCCCGCACCTCGTCGGGCAACCGCTCCACCCGTCGACGCAGCTGCAACGGGGTGGGCAGCAGCAGGTCGCCCGGGATCCGCTCCCGCTCCAGAAAGCTCTTGATCCACCACGACTCGTCGTAGGGCAGGCCCCGCCCGGGGATCGGTTTGCCCGCGCCCGGCAGGTTGTCGAACTCGCCGCGCTCCTGCGCCGAGCGGATCTGCGCCTCGACCGCCGCGTCCCAGCCAGCCACCACCGCCGTCACCTCCCGCACCCACCGTATCCGTCGCCGGGGCAGCGCTCGGTCCAGGCGGTTTGTTCCCCGTGGGCGGCCGGGTGCGACGCGGCGTACATTCCGCGTGGCCCGTACCGTAGAGCGGGAGGGAGGACCACCGACGTGCGCGACTGGCTGATCGGGCTCGGCCTCGCGGTGGCCTGTCTGCTGGCGAGTTGGGCGCTGCTGGTGCTGCTGGCCCGGCGGCTCCCGCCGGGCATCCTGCGCGATCTGGCCGCGTTCATCCCCGACTGTCTGACCACGGTGCGCCGGCTGCGCAAGGATCCCCGGGTGCCGCGCCGGGCGAAGGTCGCGATCGTGTTCGCCGGGCTCTGGGTGGCCAGCCCGATCGACCTGATCCCCGAGTTCCTGCCGGTCATCGGCCCACTCGACGACATCGTCGTGGTGGCCCTCGCGCTGCGCTACGCCGGTCGGCGGGTGCCCCGGCAGGTGCTCCTCGACGCCTGGCCGGGTGAGCCACGACTGTTGCTGCGGCTGCTCGGTCCGGCACCGGCCGGCGCGGCGGCAACCGGCGCCGAGCCGGCCGATCGCTGACCCGGGGGGGGGCACCGGCGGGGCCGACGTCGGCGGTCGCCGGTCAGGCCAGGTGGCGGACGTGGCGGTGGCCGTCGCGGGGGAACGGCGGCCGGGCCGGCAGCACATCCTGGAAGACGTACCCGCTCTTCTCCGCCACCCGGCAGGAGGCCGCGTTGTCGACCTGGTGCAGTAGTTCGAGGCGGGTCAGCCCGGTGGCGGCGAAGCGGGCGAACGCCCAGTCGCTGACCGCGTCGACCGCGCGCGGCGCGACGCCGCGCCCCCGGGCGGGCGCCGCCGTCCAGTAGCCCACCTCGGCCGCCGGCCGGCCCGGGGCGACCTCCTTGACCAGCACGTGCGCCACCAGCTGCTCCCCGTCGGGCGTCGGCTCCAGCACGGCGAAGCTGAACCGGCGGTTGGCCGCCCAGCCCTGTCGGCTGCGACGCAGGAACGCCTGCGCGTCGGCCGGGGTGTCCACCGGTTGTCGGGTCCAGCTCCGCAGCACCGGGTCCCGGTAGGCGGCGAGCAGCGCCTCGGCGTCGCCGACACGCCACGGCCGCAGCAGCAGACCGGGCGCGGACGGGGTGGGCGGGGCGTGTAGCACGATCGACATGTCGGTAGTCTGGCCCGCCCCATCATTCCTGGCGACCCCGGACGTCACGCCACCGACGGGGTCCGGGCGTAGGGTCGGGAGTCGGGTACGGAGGAGGACGCATGGTCTCGGTTGGTGCGGTGCTGGGGATGTCCCTGGTGGCGTTGGGTCTGGTGCTCACGCCCGGCCCGAACATGGTCTACCTGGTGTCCCGGTCGGTCACCCAGGGCCGACGGGCCGGGCTGGTGTCGCTGCTCGGCGTGGCCGTCGGCTTCCTGGTCTACCTGGCCGCGGCGGTCGCCGGGATCGCCACGGTGTTCGTGCTGGTGCCCCCGCTGTACGTGGCGGTGAAGCTGGCCGGGGCGGCGTACCTGCTGTGGCTCGCCTGGCAGACGCTGCGCCCGGGCGGCCGGTCGGCGTTCACCCCGACGCCACTGTCGCCGGACCGCCCCCGGCGGCTGTTCACCATGGGGCTGGTCACCAACCTGCTCAACCCGAAGATCGCCATCCTGTACATGTCGCTGCTGCCGCAGTTCATCGACCCGGCGCGCGGCCACGTTGCGGTGCAGAGCCTGCTGCTCGGGCTGACCCAGATCAGCATCGCGCTGACCGTGAACGGGCTGATCGTGCTCACCGCGGGTACGGTGTCGGCGTTCCTGACCCGCCGGCCGGCCTGGGCGCGGGCACAGCGGTACGTGATGGGCAGCGTGCTGGCCGGCCTCGCGGTCCGTATCGCCGCGGACCGCTCCCGCGCCGCCGTCGCCACCCCCTGACCGGCCCGTACGTGGGCGGGCGTTCGCGGTCGTCGAGTCCCAGGCGTTGTTCGACCACGCCGACGAGCAGGTCACCCGCATCCGTGGCGAGGACTGGTTGCCGGCGTTCCGGGACGCGACGCTGAGGAAGGTCCTACGGCTACGGGCTACGTCGTATCGAGACCCGGATCCTGGACGCCTAAGTGGCCGACCGGCTCTGCACGCGCGAGCGGCCGTACGCGGCAAGGGCGTGGAAGGCGGCCTTTGGCGTCCACGAGCCGTCCGGCAGCACCCGCACGATCCCGCGCGCAGCCAGGTCGAAGTCGCGCTCCGGGTCGTCAGTGGTCGGCAGGTGCCGGTTCGCGAACGTGTACACGAACGCCGCCTCCACCCCGCCGGCCTCGTAGTCGCGCAGCAGGTCCATGACGTAGCGGGCCTGGCCCTCCTCGTCGCGTTCCAGCCCCGCGGTGAGCTTCGCGGCGCGGCCGTGCTCGTCGTACGTCACCGGCTCCGCCCCGCCCGCGACGTCGGCCGCGCCGCGGAACGTGCAGCAGCCGAACTCGGTCGCGGCGTACGGCTTGCCCTGCCCCACCGCAGCCGCCAGGCTCTGCGGAAACACCGCGGCGTTGGTCGCGTCGCGGTACCCGGCGTCGCTGGCGATGATGTCGAACAGCGCCCAGTCCACGGCCTCCAGCGGGATCGAGGCGTAGCCGACGGGCCCGCCGAACCGCTTCCGCACCATGGGCACCGCTTCGGCGAGGAAGTCGCGCACCGCGGCCTGCGCGGCCGGGACCGCCTCCCGCATCCGCATCGGGTCGGTGAACAGTGCCATGCGCTCTGCCAGGTCGCGGCCGGGCAGGAAGCCGTCGGTGAACATGGAGATCTCGGAGCCGGTGAGGTACACGACCGAGGCCCCGCTCCGCCGCAGCCGCTCGGCCCGCTCGGCGCCGTCGAGCACGAACGCCATGAGCCCGTCGCGGTCGAGGCCGTTGGTGAACGGGCAGTGCCACACCTCTAGCCCGGCCTCGGCGGCGAACCCCGCGGTCAGTTCGAGCCGGTCCTGGACACCGCCGGTGATGCGCACCGCGTCGCAGTGCAGCTCGTCGCGGATGACGCGCAGGTCGCGCCGCACGGTCTCGTGGTCGAACGGCTCGTGGGTCGTGGACCCCGCGCTCACGAAACCGGTGTCGTAGTTCATGCCGAAGACGCGCATCGGCCCTCCTCGTTCATAAGGTACGTCGCGTACCCTATAGGGTACGTCTAGTACCCTGCAAGGCGTGGCCACGAGGCGCCGAGGCGAGGAGCTGGAGCGGGCGATCCTGCACGCGGCGGCGGAAGAGCTGCGCGACTCCGGCTACGCGGGGATGACCATGGACCGGGTCGCCGCCCGGGCCGGGACCAACAAGAACGCGATCTACCGCCGATGGCCGCACCGGGCGGCACTGGGCATCGCGGCGTACCGTCACCTGTCCGACGCCGTGATGCCGAACCCGGACACGGGCACCCTGCGGGGCGACGCGCTGGAACTGCTGCGGCGGGCGAACGAGACGTGGTCGTCGCCGCACGGGGCGATCCTGCGCGGGCTGCTCGCCGCCGCGGCCGACGATCCCGAACTGCTCGCCCTCATGCGGGAGCGGTCCGGCGCGGACACCATGGACCGCGCCTGGCTGGCGATGCTGGAACGGGCCGCGGCCCGGGGCGAGGCGTCGGGCGCGGCCGTGCACCAGCGGGTGGCGACGACGCCGATGATGCTGCTGCGCGCCGAGTACGCGATGCGCGGCATCCCCTCCGTGCCCGACGAGGTGCTGGTCGAGATCGTGGACGAGGTGTTCCTGCCGCTCGTGCGCGGCCGTGGCTGAACGCGCGCGGCGGCCGCGCGAAGGCCGGTCGGGGTGATGTCGCGCCGCTGGCCGACCGGCGAACGGGCCGACCGTCGTCCAGACGGTCCCGCAGCGGCGGACCGTCACCGGGGCGGCTCGCGCAGCACCGCCACGCCGCCGGGTGGGATGTTCACCGCGTCGTTGACGACCTCTCCGGTGAGCAGGTCCGTCCCGGTGGCCGGCACCCGCTGCGCCCGGTCGGTGTGGTTGATCAGGAACAGCCAGCTCCGGTCACCGTCGCGGCGGCGCACGGCCTCGACCCCGGCCGGCGCCTCGGGACAGACCGGGCCGACCCCGGCCAGCCGGGCGGCCTCGGCCAGCAGCCGCCGGTAGGTGTCGTCGTCGGGCCGGGTGGAGACATACCAGGTGAGGGCGTCACCGAGCCGGTGCCGGGTGACGGCCGGCAGCCCGTCCAGCACCCCACCGAGATACGCCGTGACCGGCTCTGCGCCGGCCAGGTGCACGGTCTCGGTCCAGTCCTGGCCGGTTCCGCCGCCGGTCAACGGCACCCGGTCGGCGGCGGCGAGCGGGTGGAACTCCTCGACCCGGATGCCCAGCAGGTCGCGGAACGCGCCCGGGTAGCCGCCCAGGCGGATCCGGCCGTGTTCGTCGGCGACGCCGCTGAGCCAGGTGACCAGCAGGTGGCCACCGCCGAGGACGTGGTCGCGTACCCAGTCGGCGGTGGCGTCCGAGGCCAGGTAGAGGGCGGGCAGCACGAGCAGCCGGTAACCGTCGAGGGGGTCGCCGGGCAGCACCAGGTCGCAGGCGATCCCGGCGCGCCACAGCGCGCGGTGGGCGGCGGCCACCTCGGCGTGGTGGTCGAGCCGCTGCGACGGCAGGCCCGGGTGGCGCAGCGCCCAGCCGCAGGCCGCGTCCCAGCCGATCGCGACGGAGGCGTCCACCCGGCCGGCGTCGACCTCGGCGATCCGGCCCAGTAGGGCACCGAGGTCGGCGGCCTCCCGGAACACCCGGCTGTCCGGGCCGGCGTGCCCCACCAGCGCCGAGTGGAAGCGTTCCGCCCCACCGACCGGGGCCCGCCACTGGAAGAACATCACCCCGCAGGAGCCGCGGGCAACGTGGGCGAGGCTGTGCCGGGCCATCCGGCCGGGCTCCTTGGTGTGCATCCGGCCGGCGGTGTGGAGCTGGTTCGGGGCGCTCTCCATCAGCAGCCAGGACGCCCGCCCTCCCTCCATGCCCCGGCGGCGCGCGCCGTGCCGGGCCCAGCCACGGGCCAGGTCGGCGGCGAGCGCGGTCTGCTCCTCGGCGCCACCGTCCGCCGTGGACGGATAGTGGTCGATGGCGACCAGGTCCACCTCGGACGCCCACCGGCCGTGGTCGACGGGCACCCAGTCACCGAGCACATAGTTGGTGGTGACCGGCACCGCCGGGTTCGCCGCGCGCAGCAGGTCCCGCTGCTCGACGTACGCGGCCAGCAGGGTGTCGGACCAGAATCGGCGGAAGTCGAGCAGTTGACCCGGATTGGCCAGGTACTGGGTGGCGCGGGGCGCGGCGATCTGCGCCCAGTCCGAGTAGTGCTGGCTCCAGAAGCTGGTCACCCAGGCGGCGTTGAGCGCGTCGAGGTCACCGTACCGGTCGGCCAGCCAGCGGCGGAACGCCGCCTCGGTGTGCGCGCAGTGGCAGGTGGTGCCGTACTCGTTGTGCACGTGCCACAGGGCCAGGGCCGGGTGGTGTGCGTACCGGTCGGCGAGCACCCCGGCGATGTGGCGTGCGGCGGCCCGGTACGCGGGCGCGGCCGCGCAGTAGGTGTCGCGGCTGCCGTGGTGCAGCCGTACCCCGTCGGCGGTGACCGGCAGCGCGTCCGGGTGGGCCAGGGAGAACCACGGCGGGGGCGACGCGGTGGGGGTGGCCAGCGCCGCCCGGATGCCGTTGTCGTGCAGCAGGTCGAGGACCTGGTCGAGCCAGTCGAAGGTGTACCGGGCGGGAGCCGGTTCGAGGCGGGACCAGGCGAACACACCGACGGTGACGAGGGTGACCCCGGCGCGGCGCATCAGCGCGACGTCCTCCCGCCACACCTCGGCCGGCCACTGCTCCGGGTTCCAGTCGCCGCCATAGCAGAGCCGGCCGTCGTCCCGCACCGCCCACCATCCCTTCTCCGGTCAGCCCTTCACGGCGCCGGTGATCACGCCCTTGGTGAAGTGCCGCTGCACGAACGGGTAGACGATCACCGCCGGGACCACGGTGACCACCACCACCGCCATCTTGACCGCGAGCGTCGGCGGGTACGCGGTCACCCCGGGCAGGTTGACCGGCGTGCCGGAGACGTTGGGTGACTGCCCGGCGAGGATGTAGCTCTGCAGCACCCGCTGGATCGGGAACTTGTCGTTGTCGTCGACGTAGAGCACCGCGTTGAAGTACGCGTTCCAGTAGCCGACGGCGTAGAAGAGGCCGACCACGGCGATCACCGCCCGGGACAGCGGCAACATGATCTTCCAGAGGATGCGGAACTCCCCCGCCCCGTCGATGCGGGCGCTGTCGAGCAGCTCCCCGGGAACGTTCATGAAGAACGCCCGGATCACCACCAGGTTGAACACGCTGACCGCGCTGGGCAGGATCAGCGACCAGATGCTGTCCTTGAGCCCGAGACCGGTGACCACCAGGTAGCTGGGCACCAGGCCGGGGAAGATGAGGAAGGTCAGCAGGAAGAAGAAGAGCAGCCCCCGGTGGCCGACCGACCCGGGCCGGGACAGCCCGTACGCGGCGAGCACGGTCACCGCCAGGCTGAGCGTGGTGCCGAGCACGGTGACCAGGGTGCTGATCCAGACCGCCTGGGTGATCTGCCCGCCGCTGAAGATGGTCACGTACGCCGACGGATCGATGCCGCGCGGCACCATCACCATCCCGCCGGCCGCGTCGATCGTCTCCCGGGAGGAGAGGCTGGTCACCAGGACCGCCCACATGGGGACGAGGACCGCGGCGACGAGCAGGACGAGTAGGGCGCCCTTGGCGGCCTGCCCGGCCGGCGAGGGCGGCTCCTCCCAGACGGGCCGGCGGGAGCGGCGCCGCCGGGCGGTCGCGGTGTCGAGGTGGCTGATCACGATCGGGAGTACACCCCCTGCTCTCCGAGCCGGTGCGCGACACGGTTGGCGGTGAGGATCAGCACCAGCCCGACCGCGGCCTTGAACAGTCCGGCGGCGGCGCCGAGCCCCCACTGCTGGGTGGCGATCGCCTGGTAGTAGACGAAGGTGTCCAGCACCTCGGCGGCGTCCCGGCCGACCGCGTCGCGTTGCAGGATGAACTGTTCGAAGCCGACCGACAGCGCGTCGCCGAGGCGCATGATCAGCAGTAGCACGATCACCGGACGCAGGCCCGGCAGGGTGATGTGCCACAGCCGACGCCACCGGCCGGCCCCGTCGGCGGCGGCCGCCTCGTACAGGTTCGAGTCGATCGCCGCGAGGGCGGCGAGGAAGACGATGGCGCCCCAACCGAGGTCCTTCCAGACCGCCTCCGCGGTGACCAGCACGATGAAACCGTCCGGATTGGTCATCACGTTCCAGGGCTCCAGCCCGGCCTGGCGCATCTCCTGGGCGAGCAGCCCGGCACCACCGAGCATCTGCACGAAGAACGTCACCACCAGCACCCAACTGAAGAAGTGCGGCAGGTAGACGACGCTCTGCACGAAGCCGCGCACCCGGCCGGAGACCAGGCTGTTGAGCAGGATCGCCAGCAGGATCGGTAGCGGGAAGAAGAAGACCAGTTGGAACGCGGTGATGGTGAGGGTGTTACGGACCGCGTCCCAGAACAGCGGGTCGCTGAAGAGCGCCTCGAAGTTGCCGAAGCCGATCCATTCGCTGTGCAGGAACGCGTCGAGCGGGCCGTCACCGATGAACGGGTTGTAGTCCTGGAAGGCGATGACGTTGCCCAGCGTGGGCAGGTAGTGGAAGACCAGCAGCAGCGCCGCGGCCGGGGCGGTCATCGCCAGCAGCGGCCAGTCGCGGGCCAGCCGGACGCGCAGCGTCCGCCGAGCCCCTTTTCGGGTACGCCCCGGCGGTGCAGCCGCCGGCGTGTCGACCACGCCGGCGGCACCCTGCCTGCTCATGCGACCACCCCGCTGCGGCGGTGATTCGCTTGCTGGCGCTCACTCATCGGCCGTTGTCGGCGAGCGCCTTCTCGAAGAACGCGCGCCCCTCCTCGCCGCCGGTGACGAAGAACTCCTTGCGGACCGCTTCCAGGTCGCTGACCGGTCGCCGGCCGCGCAGGATGTCGCGGATCTTGTCGTCGGTCGGCTGGATGATCTTCGACCAGTTGGCGGGCAGCTCCAGCTTGATCCCGGCGAACAGGTCCTTCTCCATCAGGGCGATGTTCTTCTGGTAGTAGCCGAGGTAGTCCTGCACGTAGTTCGGGGTGTCGGCGCTGCGCACCTTCACCGGGACCCGGCCGCCGATGTGGGTGTACTGGGCGCCCATCTCCTTGCGGCCCAGTTCGGTGGGCACCGGGCTGCCGTCGGCGCCCCGGGTAAAGTGCTTTCCCTCCACGCCGTACTCGCGCAGCTCGAACTCGCGGCTGCCGAACGGGGCGGCGCACCAGTTGAGCACCCGCAGCAGCTCGCCGACGCGATCCTTGCCGAGGCCCTTCTTGACGAAGGTGAAGAAGATCGGTTTCTCGCTGCCCCAGATCAGCGGTTGGTTACCGCCCGCGCCGAAGACCGGCATTGGCTGCATGTCGAAGCTGGGCAGCACCTTGGTCTGCTCGCTCTGCAGGCCCTGCCAGGCGCCGAGGCCGTCCTGGTACATCAGGATCTTGCCGGCCTTGAACAGCTGCTTCTCGTCGGCGCCCTTGCTGGCCACCGTGTCGGGGTGGACCAGCCCCTCCTTGAACAGCCTGGCGGTGAACTCCAGGGCGGCGGCGAACGCCGGGTTCTCGAACTTGTGCTCCAGGCCGCCGTCGGGCCGCTTGCGCCAGATCTGCTGGCAGCCGAAGAACTGCTGCACCATGTCGAAGATGCTGCCGAAGGCCCAGACGCCCCGGGCCGGGTCGGTGACCTTTTTGCCCAGCTCGTACAGCTCGTCGGGGCTGGTCGGCGCGGCCAGGCCGGCCCGGTCGAGCAGGTCCTTGCGGTGGAACAGCGCCCAGGCGAAGGGGCCGTCGGTGGGGAACGGCACCGCGTGGAGCCGGCCGCCCCAGACCGAGTACTCCCACGCGCCGGTGGGCAGCGCGGCCAGGTACGGGTAGGCCGCGGCGGCGTCGCCCTTGAGGTGGTCGGTGAGGTCCTCGAAGAGCGCCTTGACCGCGTCGGAGAATCGGGCGATCTTGTCGACCTCCCAGTTGGGCACGCTGAGGATGTCCGGCACGTCGCGGGCGCCCAGCATCGCGTTGAGCTTGTCGGCGTACGTGCCGCCGTCCTGGAGGCTGGGGTCGACGTCGACGCCGAGCCTGGCGTTGACCGCGGCGAGGTAGGAGTTCCGGCCCAGGGTCGGCGGGGTGGGGCCCCACCACGGGCTCATGGTGCGGATGGCCGGCCCGCCTCGGCCCGGCTGTTCGGTGACCGCGTCCACCAGTTGCCGTGGGTAGCTGAGATAGCCGTCGGGGATCGGTCCCTCCCCGGGGATGTCCGGCTTGAGCAGCTCGGCCGGCTTGTACGTGGGCAGCACCGACCGGATGGCGTCGGCCTTGGTGGCGGTGCCCTTGCTGCCGGCCTCCTTGCTGCATGCGGTCAGGGCGCCGCCGACAGTGGTGGCGGCGGCGCCGAGGCCGACCAGCCGCAGCAGGGTCCGGCGGTCGGTGGATGCGCCCGGCAGGGACGGCTTCACGGCGCGCTCCCTTCGTCGTGGTGGTTTGCCGAGGACCTGGAACCGGATAGAATTAGTTGGGGTTCTAGCCGAACAAACTAATCGACGGTGATCCCGCCCACAAGACAGCCGCGGCACCACCCCCGGGTGGTCGATCCGAACCGACCACGGAGGTAGGCGATGATGAGAGCCGCACCACCGGGACCGGCAGTGTCGGCGCAGGAAGCGGGCAGCTCGTGATCAGCATCCACACCCCACCCCAGCCCACCGACCTCAGCGACGTCCGGGTGGCCAACCGGGCCGTGGTCCTGCGACACGTCCGGCTGCACGCACCCTGCTCCCGGGCCGACATCGCCGCGCACACCGGACTCAACAAGGCCACCGTCTCCAGCCTGGTCACCGAACTGATCCAACGGCGACTGCTGCGCGAGACCGGGCTCACCGAGAACCGGGTCGGCCGGCCCGCCACCATGCTCGTCCTCGACGGCGAGCCGTACGCCGGGCTCGGGCTCCAGGTCGGCGACGACGAACTCGTGGTGGTCGCCGTCGACCTGGGCGGCAACCGGCTGCTCACCTGGCGGCGTGCCTTCGCCGCGCCGACCGTCCCGGCCGAGGAGACCGTACGCGCGCTCGCCGCGCTGGCCCGCCGAGCGGTCACCCGGCTCACCGGGCAGGGCCGCGGCGTGCTCGGCCTCACCGTGGGCGTACCCGGGCTGGTGGGCGCCGACGGCGTGGTCCCACTGGCCCCCACGCTGGGCTGGCGGGACCTGCCGCTCGCCGCCGAACTGCGTCGCGCGCTGCGGGAACCGGGCTTCACCGTCGGCGTCGACACCGACGCCAACCTCGCCGTCCTGGCCGAGCAGCGCCACGGCGCGTACGCCGGGACGGCCGACCTGGTGCACCTGACCGGCGGGACCGCGCTCGGCGCGGGGACGGTCAGCGGCGGCCGGCTGCTGCGCGGCGGCCGCGGCTTCGCCGGCGAGATCGGCCATGTGCCGCTGGACCCGGCCGGACCGGCCTGCGCGTGCGGCCGGCACGGCTGCCTGGCGGCACTGACCGGGGTGGACGCCGTGGTCCGCCGGGTCCTGCCCGACGCCGAGCGGGACGGCCCGGTCACCGACTACCTGCCGGAGATCGACCGCATCCAGGCCCTCGCCCACGCCGGCGACGACACCGTCCTGACCGGACTCACCGAGGTCGGCCGGTGGCTCGGTCACGGAGTGTCCATCCTGGCCAACCTGATCGACCCGCAGGTGGTCGTGGTCGGCGGCCACCTCGCGGCCCTGGCCCCCTGGCTGCTGCCGGCGGCCCGGGCGGAGCTGTCCGCCCGTACCCTCGCTCCCGGCGCGTGCCGGCTGGAGGCCAGCACGCTCGGCTCCGCGGCGACCGCGCTCGGCGGCGCCACCGCCGCGCTGGCCACCGTGGAGGCCGGCCGACTACCGACCACCTGAGCGCACGCACGGCCCGGACCCGCACCGGGCCTTGACCGGATCGGTGCCCTGGTGCCAACCTCGGTACCGCCACCCCGTACCAGGGCAGCCGGGGCGGCTTGTTTCTCCGCGGTCGTCGAAGCGCTTCACCAGCGTCCGGGCCGACCACCGCTCCCATCCGCATGTTCGCGCTCCGCCGCTCGTCACGACGGCCGTCGAAGCGCTTCGACAGCCCGCCGGTCGCCCCGACGCCCACGGAAGGCACCCGCCATGACCGACCGCACCCCCCACCGCCTCGACGATCTGCTGGCCCGGCTCACCCTGCCGGAGAAACTCGGCCTGCTGCACCAGTGGCAGGCGCCGGTGCCCCGGCTCGGCCTGCCCGCGTTCCGCACCGGCACCGAAGCGCTGCACGGCGTCGCCTGGCTCGGGCCGGCGACCGTCTTCCCCCAGGCGGTCGGCCTGGCCGCCACCTGGGACCCCGACCTGATCCGGGCCGTGGGCGCCGCCGTCGGCGACGAGGTCCGCGCCATGCACCAGGCCGACCCCGCCCGGGTCGGCCTCAACGTGTGGGCGCCGGTGGTGAACCCGCTGCGCGACCCGCGCTGGGGGCGCAACGAGGAGGGCTGGTCCGAGGACCCGTGGCTGACCGGGCGGCTGGCCACCGCGTACGCCCGGGGGCTGCGCGGCGACCACCCGACCCGGTTGCGCACCGCGCCGACGCTCAAGCACTTCCTGGGCTACAACAACGAGACCGACCGGGCCACCACCTCCAGCGACCTGCCGCCCCGGGTGCTGCACGAGTACGAGCTGCCCGCCTTCCGGGCACCCGTCCAAGCCGGCGCGGCGGTGGCGGTGATGGCCTCGTACAACCGGGTCAACGGGGTGCCGGCGCATGTCAGCCCGCTCATCGCCGGCGAGCTGCGCGGCTGGGCCGACGACGAGATCATGGTGGTCGGCGACGCCGGGGCGGTCGGCAACCTCGCCGGCGTGCAGGGCCATCTGCCCGACCACGTCGAGGGCTTCGCCGCCGCGCTGCGCGCCGGCGTCGACAGCTTCACCGAGGACGACCAGAACAGCGTCCCGACCGTCGAGCGGCTGACCGAGGCGCTGCGCCGCGGGCTGGTCAGCGAGTCCGACGTGGACCGGGCGGTCCGCCGCATCCTCGGCGTACGGCTGCGTCTGGGCGACCTGGACCCGCCGGACGAGGACCCGTACGCCGACGTGCCGCCCGACGTGGTCGACTGCCCGGCGCACCGGCGGCTGGCCCGCGAGGCGGCCCGCGCCGCGGTCGTGCTGCTGCGCAACGACGGGCTGCTCCCCCTCTCCCCCGCCACCGCGCCTCGGGTGGCCGTGCTCGGCCCGCTCGCCGACGCCGTGCACCTCGACTGGTACAGCGGCACCCTGCCGTACGCGGTCACCGCCTACGCCGGGCTGGCCGGACGGCTGCCCGAGGTGACCACCCACCCGGGCACGGACCGGATCGCGCTGCGCCTCGGCGACCGGTACGTCCACTGCCCCGGCACCCCGGACGGCGGCCCGCTGGCCCTCGACGCCACGCCCGCCGCGTTCGACGTCTTCGACTGGGGCGGGGACGTGGTGGCGCTGCGCGCCGTCGGCAACGGCCGGCACGTCGGTGCCGACGACAGCGGTACGCTGGTCAACGACCGTCCCGGCCCGGGCGGCTGGGTGGTCCGGGAGACGTTCCGCTTCGACCACCGCCCCGACGGCACCGCGCTGCTGCACCACCTCGCCACCGGCGGGTATGTGGCCGTCGACGCCGACGGCCGGCTCTCCGTCGGGGCGGACCCGGCCCGCGCCGCCGCGTTCACCGTGGACCTGCTCGCCGACGGGGCCGCCGAGGCCGCCGCGCTGGCCGCCGCCGCGGACGTGGCCGTGGTGACGCTGGGCAACCACCCGATGGTCAACGGACGTGAGACCGAGGACCGGGTCGACCTGGCCCTGCCCGCCGGGCAGGAGGCGCTGCTGCGCGCCGTACACGCCGCCAACCCGCGGACCGTGCTGGTGGTGACCAGCAGCTACCCGTACGCGGTGGGCTGGGCGCAGCGGCACCTGCCGGCGGTGCTGTGGACCTCGCACGGCGGCCAGGAGCACGGCGCGGCCCTCGCCGACGTGCTGCTCGGCGACGCCGACCCGGCCGGCCGGCTCACCCAGACCTGGTACGCCGACGCCGCCGAGCTGCCGGACCTGCTCGACTACGACATCATCGGTGCGGACGCCACCTACCTGTACCACCGGGGCGAGCCGCTGTATCCGTTCGGGCACGGGCTCAGCTACGCCCGCTTCGACTACGCCGACCTGCGGTTGGACACGGCCGAGGCGACCGCCGGCGAGGAGGTCGAGGTCAGCGTGTCGGTCACCAACACCGGTGCCCGCCCCGGCACGGAGGTGGTGCAGCTCTACACCCGGCAGCGGCGTTCCCGGGTCAAGCAGCCGCTGCGGCAGCTACGCGACTTCGCCCGGGTCACCCTGGCGCCCGGGCAGCGCGCGACGGTCACGCTGCGGCTGCGTACCGCCGAGCTGGCCTGGTGGGACGAGTCCCGGGGCGCGCTGGTGGTGGAGGACGCCACCCACACCGTCCAGGTCGGCCGCTCGGCCCGGGACATCCGGCTGGTCGGCGCGCTCACCGTCACCGGCGCGGCCGGTGCCGCCCGGTCGGCCGTGGCCGGGTGCGGGGTGGGCCGGTGACCCGCGCGCCGGGCCGCGGCCGCAGCCCCGCCGGCCAGGTCACCATCGCCGACGTCGCCCGGCACGCCGGGGTCGCCGCCAGCACCGTCTCGTACGTCCTCAGCGGCAAGCGGGTGATCTCCGCGGTGACCCGCGACCGGGTCCTGGCCAGCGTCCGCGCCCTCGGCTACCACCCGAACGCCGGGGCCCGCGCCCTGGCCAGCCGCCGGGCCAACGTGATCGCGCTGGTGCTGCCGCTGCGCACCGGGATGCAGGTGCCGGTGGTGATGCAGTTCGCCACCGCCGTGGTCACCACCGCCCGCCGGTTCGACCACGACGTGCTGCTGGTCACCTCCGACGAGGGCCCGGCCGGATTGCGTCGGATCGCCGGCAGCGCGATGGTCGACGGCGTCCTGCTGATGGACGTGGAGCTGGACGACTCCCGGGTGCCGCTGCTGCGGGAACTGGCGCTGCCCAGCGTGCTGATCGGCCATCCCACCGACACCGCCGGTCTGGCCTGCGTCGACCTCGACTTCCACCGGGCCGGTGAGGTGTGCGTCGAGCACCTGGCCGGGCTGGGGCACCGGCGGGTGGCGCTGCTCGGCGCCCCGGCGGCCGTCTACGGACGGGGCACCGGCTTCGCCCACCGGACCCGGGCCGGGGTGGTGGCCGCCGCCGCGCGGCTCGGCGTCGACGCGGTGACCCTGCCGTGCGAGGAGGGCCCGGCCGCGGTCCGCCGCGACCTGGGATCACTGCTGGACCGCCATCCCGACGTCTCCGCGCTGGTGGTGCAGAACGAGTCGGCGGTCGGCCCGGTGCTGGCCGCGTTGCCGGCCCTGGGCCGGCAGGTGCCGCGGGACGTCTCCGTGGTGGCCATCTGCCCCGACCAGTTCGCCGACCAGGCCGGCCTCACCTCGGTGCCGGTCCCCGCCGAGGAGATCGGCCGGCAGGCGGTGGCGCTGCTGATGCGCCGGCTTCGGGAGGACCCGGTGCCGGAGGTGACGCTGCTCGTCCCCCGGCTGACCGTGCGGGACAGCACCGCCGGGACCGGCCGGTGACGCCTGCCGCCGAGGATCAGAGGTTGTCGGGCTGGGTGAGGCCCGGGTGGCGCTCGCCCGGGGCGGCGTACCAGGCGGCCCGGTCCTCGCGCAGCGCGGTGGAGATCCGCAGTCGGGACCAGTCGTCCAGCTCGGGCAGGTCGTCCGGGTCGAACCAGTCGACGGCGAGGGACTCGTCGCCGTCGGCGGTGGGCACTCCGCCCACCGCCCGGCAGTGGAACCAGACGTTGAGGTACTCGCAGGCGTCGCCGTTGGGGTAGACGACCGGGTGGGTGGCGACCCCGCCGATCCGCTCGATCGCCACCTTGACGCCGGTCTCCTCGTACACCTCGCGCAGCAGCGCGTCGGCCGGCTGCTCGCCCGGGTCGACCCCACCGGCCGGGATGGACCAGCCGCCGTTGTCGCCCCGGCGAGCCAGCAGCAGCCGCCCCGCGTCGTCGGTCACCACCGCGCTCACCCCGTAGAGCATGAGCAGGTCGGATCCGATGTGACGGCGCATCCGGGCGACGTAGGGCGACAGCGGCATGGCGGCACCCTAGCGGCCGGACCCCCGGTGCCGGCGTACCATGCCGGCGGCCAATGGCGCGTCGTCCAGGTCACCGGCGGCGATCCTTCCGGCGACGGTACGGCGCACCAGGCGGTCGGCGAGGGCGGGCGCGTGCCGGGCCAGGGCCAGCTCGACCCGCCCCCGGGTGGTGGTGGCGACGTCGCGGGGCGCGCGGCGGGCGGTGGCGGCCCGCAGGATCGCCGCGATGACCCCTTCGACCGGTTCCAGCCGGGAAACCCCGTTCAGCGACAGCCCGGCCTGGGCGGTGCTGTCGTGGATCGGTGAGGCGACCATGCTGGGGTAGACGACGCTGACCCCGACGTGGGTGCCGACCTCGTGGCGCAGCGCGTCGGCGTACGCCACCAGGGCCCGCTTGCTCACCCCGTACGCGGCTGCGAGGGGCAGCGGGAGCACCGCCATCCGGCTGGCCACGAACACCACCCGGCCGCGCGCCGATTCCAGGGCCGGCAACGCCGCGGCGGTGGTCCGCCAGGCGGCGAGCAGGTTGACCTCGATCTGCTGCCGGACCACCTCGTCGGGGGGCAGCTCGGCGGGCGCGGGGCCACCGACGCCGGCGTTGTTGACCAGCAGGTCCAGCCCGCCGAGCCGGTCCACGGCGGCCCGCACCGCCGGCGGCACGGCCGCCGGGTCGGTCAGGTCGCAGCCGAGCACCGGCACGTCGCCGTCCTCGTCCGGGTGCAGGTCCAGCCCGACGACCCGGGCGCCGGCGCCGGTGAGCGCGGCGCACAGGTGCTGGCCGAAGGTGCCACGCGCCCCGGTGACCAGCACCCGCCGGCCGGTCAGCCCGCTCACCGTGCCACCCCCGCCCGGCGGCGTCCGGCGGTCAGTTCCCGCCCCAGCTCGGCCAGGTACGCGTCGAAGTCCACCCGAAGGTGCGGGCGGCGCTGCCCCCACCGGGCGGTGGCGGCCCGCAGCTCGGCGCGGCAGGCGGCGGCCTGCCGCGCCGGGTCCGGCGGCGCCCAGGTGCCGGCGAGCCGGCCGGCAACCAGCCGGGCCTGCGCCTCGACCAGCGGAAACGCCGCCCCGGTGGACTGCATCAGCCCGACGAACGCCAGGCCGGGAGCGTCGAGGTGGAAGACGTGCAGGTACAGCGGCAACCGGTCGGCGCCGTCGCCGAGCAGCGCGGGGTCGAGGAACGGCACCGCCACCCGGTAGCCGGTGCACCAGATCACCAGGTCCACCTCGTCGGCGCGGCCGTCGGTGAACTCGACCCGGTTCCCGGCGAACCGGGCGATGCCGGGACGAGCCTCGATGTCGCCGTGGGTGAGCCGGGACAGCAGCCCGTCGGAGAGGGTGGGGTGGTCCTGGAGGAAGCCGTGGGTGGGGGCGGGCAGCCCGTACCGGGTGGGCGGGCCGACGGTGGCGGTGAGCATGGTCTGGCTGATCCGCTGCCGCAGCCGCCAGGGCAGCCGGCGGGCCAGCGCCCCGTTGAGCGTGTCCGACGGGCGGCCGAGCAGATATTTGGGCACCACCCAGACGCCGCGGCGCAGCGACAGCAGGGCGCGGGTGGCCGCGTACGAGGCGTCGACGGCAATGTCCATCGCGGAGTTGCCGCCGCCCACGACCAGGACCCGCCGCCCGGCGAGCTGGTCCGGCCCCCGGTAGTCGTGGCTGTGCATCTGGTCTGCGGTGCACTCGCCCGCGTAGCCGTCGGGCAGCTTCGGCACCCGGTTGTGACCGTTGGCGACCACCACCGCCTCGACGTCCACGCGGACCGGCCCGTCCGGCCCGGTGGCGTGCACCGTCCAGGTGTCGTCGGCGGCGCGGTCCACCCGCGTGACGGTGTGCCGCAGCCGGATGTCCTCGTGGAGCCCGAACCGGTCGGCGTAGTCGGCAAGGTAGCTGGCGATGCGGGCGTGGCCCGGGTAGTCGGGCCAGTCGGCGGGCATCGGGTGGTCGGCGAACTGGGTGCGGCCCTTGCTGGTGTTCAGGTGCAGGGTCGTGTACGCGGGCGAGCCGGGCGCCCCGTACACCCAGAGTCCGCCGACGGTGTCGGCGGACTCGAACGCCACCGCCGGGACCCCGGCGTCGCGCAGCGCCTTGAGGGTGGACAGCCCGGCCACCCCGGCGCCGATCACCGCCACCCTGGGCCGTGCCGTCATGCCCGCCTCCTTAATCCAACGTCCGATGGATAATGCCCAGCGGACGGCGGGCCGTCAAGGGGCGGCCGGCGGATACAGCGCGTCGAGGAAGCGGTGTACGAACGCCCGGAACTCCCGCCGCTCCCGGGCTCCCGCGCCGCCGGACGCGGCGAGGGCCACCACATGGCCGTGCACGGCCCAGACCAGGCTGCGCACCGTGATGTGCGGGGTGGGCTCGTCCAGCGCCCCACGCTCGGCCGCGGCGGCGAGCAACTGCTCGACCAGCCCGTACAGCGGGGCCGCGTAGCGCTGGTCGAGTTCCCCGTGCCGGTGCGGCTCCAGCCAGCGGCGCAGCCACAACGCGGTGGTCTCGGGCCGGTCCTCGAGGAAGTCCACGAAGACGTCGACCAGGTCGTGCAGGGCTCGCAGCGCCTCGGCCGGCCCGGCCGCCAGGGCACCCCGGGCCCGCTCGCCGGCCGCCGCCAGCACCTCCTGCTCCGCGGCGAAGACCCGGGCGAAGCAGGCGTCGTAGAGCTGCGCCTTCGTACCCGTGTGGTGCGCGACGGTGGCCACGTCGACGCCGGCGGCGGACGCGACGTCGCGCAGGCTGACGGCGTCGAAGCCACGTTCGGCGAAGAGCGCGGTGGCGGCGGCGAGGACGAGGTCGCGGGTCGGTCGCTGGTCGTCACGGCGGGGCCGGCCCGGCCGGCGGCGGGGCATGGTCATCCCGCCATTGTTCCCCCTACAATCCATCCTCCGTTGGATTGGCGGGGCGGCGCGCCCGGGGAGGATGCGAACATGACCGGGCTCGACCACGACGTCGCCCTGCGACGGGCCCCCCTGCTCGGCTTCGCCACCGGCTCGCTCGGCATGGGCGTCTGGCTCACCGTGCCCGGGTTGCTGCTGCTCTACTTCCTCACCGACGTGCTCGCCGTCGCCCCGTGGCTGGCCGGGCTGACCCTGCTGCTGCCGAAGATCGCCGACGTGCTGCTGCATCCGTGGATCGGCCACCGCAGCGACGTCGAGCAGGCCCGCCGGGGGCACCGCCGCCGGCTGCTGCTGGCCGGCTGTGTCCTCCCGCTGGCCTTCGCCGCGCTCTTCGCGGTGCCCGGCGGACTCACCGGTGGCGCCGCCGCGGCCTGGGTGGCGCTGCTGTTCATCGCCGGTAACCTGCTGTTCGCCGCATACCAGGTGCCCTATCTGGCCACTCCGGCGGACCTGCGGATCGGCTATCACGAACGCACCCGGCTGATGGCCTTCCGGATGGTGGTCCTCACCGTCGGGATCCTGCTGTCCGGGCTGCTGGCGCCGCTGCTGACCGGCGGCGACACCCCCACCCGTGGCGGCTACCTGCGGATGGCGGCGCTGCTCGGCGTCGGGATGCTGGTCGCGATGCTGGTCGGGATCGCCGGAATCGACCGGTTGCGGCAGGCGGCGGCCGGGCCGGCGGCACCGGAGGCGGGCGGCTGGCGGGCCCTCGCGGAGAGCCTGCGCGACCGGCAGTTCCGCTGGCTGGTCGCCGCCTATCTGGCCATGTCCACCACCACCCACCTGGTTCTCGCCGGGGTGCCCTACTACGCCCAGTACGAGCTGGGCCGCCCGAAGCTCACCACCGTGCTGGTGGCCGCGTTCCTCGCGCCCGCGCTGCTGGTCACCCCGGCGTGGCTGGCCGTGGCCCGCCGGTTCGGCAAGCAGCGGGCGCTGCTGGCCGCGCAGTCCACGTTCGCGGTCGGCGCGCTGGTGCTGGCCGTCGGCCGGCCGGTCGGCCTGCCTGTCCTGGTCGCGGTGGTGGCGGTGCTCGGGGTGGCGTTCGCCGCCCTGCAACTGCTGCCCTTCTCGATGCTCCCCGACGTGATCCGCGCCGCCGGGGCCACCCGCGCCGGCACGTACACCGGCGTGTGGACGGCCACCGAGGCGACCGGCGGGGCGCTCGGCCCCTACGCGTACGCCCTCTGCCTGGCCGCCGGTGGCTTCGTCGCCTCCTCGGCAGGGGAGACGCTGACCCAGTCGCCGGCCGCCCTCGCGGCCATCCGGTACGGCTTCGGCCTGCTGCCCGCCGCCATGATGGCGGTCGCGGTGCTGCTGCAACGCCGCTACACCCTGGACCGTGTGGCCCGCGCCGACCCGGGAACCGGCCACTAGACTTCGCCCCCGATGGACGCCCAACCCGCCCCCGAGACCCGCCCCTGCGCCCACTGTGGACGGGAGGTGCCGCAACGTGTCGGCGCCGGCCGGCCCTTCCGCTACTGTCGGGACAACGACGGGGCCTGCCAGCGCGCCTCCCGCAACACTCGGATGCGGCACCGCAACGCCCCCGGTCTGCCCGGCCAGGTGGCCCGGACGTGGGAGGCGGTGGACCGGCTCGACCAGATCGTCGAGACGCTCACCGAGGCGCTGCACGCCGAGCTGTCCCCCGCCGGGGTGGAGCGGCAACTCGCGCAGGTCCGCGCCGAGGCGGCCACGCAGGCGGCCGCCGCGCACACCGAACGGGACGAGGCCCGCCGCGACGCCGAGGACGCCGCCGCGACCGCGGCCCGGGCCCGGCAGGAGGCACAGGCGGCGCTGGCCGAGCGGGACGCGGCCCGGGAACTCACCGGCCGGGCCGAGGCCGAGGCCGCCCGCGCCGCCGAGCGGGCCGAGCGCGCCGAGGCGGCCCGGGACGAGGCACGCGGGGAGGCCAGCGCCGCGCAGGCGCTACGGGTGCAGGCCGAGCGGGACCGCGACGCCGCCCGCCACGAGCTGCGTACCGTGCGGGCGGAACTCGACGCCGAGCGGCGCCGGGTGGCCGACCTGACCACCGAGCGGGACACCGCCCGTGGCGACGCCGCACGGGCCGCCCGGTCGGCCGGCGAGGCGATGGAGCGGGCCGACCGGCTTCGGGCCGACGCCCAGCGGGCGCGGACCGAGGCCGAGGCGGCCCAGGCGGAGGCCCAACGGGCCCGCGCGGAGTCCGAGACGGCCCACTCGCGGACCGAACAGGCCCGGGCGGAGGCCGCCGACGCGCGGCGGGCCGAACAGGAGGCGCGGACCGCCCGGGAGCGGGCCGAGACGGCCCGGACGGAAGCCCTCGCGGCGGCCACGGCGGCACGGGACGAACTGACGGCCCGGGTCGGCGAGCGGGACGCCCTCGCCGCCGAGCTGGCGATCGTGCGGGAGGCCGGCGTTGCCGCCGAGGCCCGACTGGCCGAGCTGACCGCACGGCTGGTCGCCGCCGAGGCCGACCGCGACGCGGCCCAGAGCCGGGCGGGGCAGCTCGCCGACCAGGTCAGCGACCTGGCCAGCGCCCTGGCCCGGCTCGGCTCCCGGGGCACCTGACCCGGCCACGGGCTGGGAACGGGGCAGCGGAACAACCCCGACGGCGGCAATGATGCGGGCGTGGGAAAGACGTACGAAAGCATCGACGGCCGGCTGCGAACGTTCATCGAGGCGCAGCCGATGTTCTTCACCGCTACCGCCCCGCTCGCCGGCGACGGCACGGTCAACCTCTCCCCCAAGGGCCTGCGCGGCTGCCTCGCGGTGCTCGACGGGCACACCCTCGCCTACCTGGACTTCGCCGGCAGCAACGCCGAGACCATCGCCCACCTGCGGGAGAACGGCCGCATCACGCTGATGTGGTGCGCGTTCTCCGGCCCGCCGAACATCGTTCGGGTACACGGGCACGGCGAGCCGGTGTTCCGCGACGATCCCCGGTGGGCGGACCTGCTGCGCCACTTCCCCGACATCGACACCACCACGCACGGGCTGCGGGCGATCATCGTGGTCCGCGCCGGGCTGATCCGCGACACCTGCGGGTACGCCGTGCCGCTGATGACCTACGACGCCGACCGAGACCTGCACGGCAGGCGGTTCGCCCGGGAGGACGACGCCTCGCTCAGCGCGTACTTCGCCGGCAAGGAGCACGTGGCCACCAGCATCGACGGGCTGCCCGGCCTGCCGCTGCCGCTGCCGCCCACCCCCGCGAGGTGACCGCCGCCGGTCAGTGGATGCCGGCCATCAGCGCCCGGATGTGCCGGGTGAACATCACCGCGCTCAGCCCCAGCACCACCGACGCCAACCCGAAGGTGAGGAAGTAGGTCGCCTCCGACCAGGTCCCGGCCAGCCGGGCCACCTGGCCGCCGATCGCGTCGCCGACGGCGGTGGCCAGGAACCACAGGCCCATCATCTGGCTGGCGTACTTGACCGGGGCCAGCTTCGTGGTGGCCGACAGACCCACCGGGCTCAGTGACAGCTCACCGGCGACCTGGATGGCGTACACCGCGACCAGCCACCACGGGGAGACCAGCGCGCCCCCGACGGCGGCCTGCGCGGCGGCGGCCATCAGCACGAACGACAGGCCGTTGAGGATCAGGCCGACGGCGAACTTCATCGGGGTGGACACCCGGTGACCGAGTTTCAGCCACACCCAGGCGGCCAGCGGGGCCCCGATGATGATCAGGATCGGGTTGACCGACTGCAGCCAGGACGCCGGGAAGGTGAAGTCGAACACGGCCCGGTCGGTCTTGTCGGCGGCGAAGATGTTCAGCACCGACCCGGCCTGGTCGTAGATCAACCAGAACGCGGCGGCGAAGACGAACAACCACAGGTACGCCTTCATCCGGCTGCGCTCGGTGGTGCTGATCTCCCGATCGGTGAGGATCCGGGCGAAGTAGCCGACGGCCACCAGGACGGTGACCACGGTGAGCAGGTTCACCACCGTGTTGACGGTGAACAGCCCGGTCAGGGCGAGCGCGGCGAGGACCGCCAGCGCCACCACGACGACCACGCCGATGCGGGTCAGCGCCCGCCGCCGGTCCGCCCCGAGCAGCGGGTCGGCGGGCCGCGCGCCGGCCTCGCCCAGGTTCCGCCGGCCGAGGACGTACTGGATCACACCGAAGGTCATGCCGATCGCGGCGGCACCGAACCCGAGATGCCAGTTGATCTTTTCGCCGAGGAAGCCGGTGACCAGCGGGGCGATGAACCCGCCCAGGTTGATGCCCATGTAGAAGATCGAGAAGCCGGCGTCGCGGCGCGGCGAGTCGCGGTCGTACAGGTCGCCGACCATGGTGGAGATGTTGGGTTTGAGCAGCCCGGTGCCGGCCACGATCAGGGTCATGCCGGCGAACACGCTCCACCGGGTCGGCACCGCCATCACGTAGTGACCGGCGGCGATGACCACGCCACCCCACAGCACGCTGCGCCGGGCGCCGATGAGCCGGTCGGCGACCCAGCCGCCGGGCAACGCCATCAGATACACCATGGCGTTGTAGGTGCCGTAGACGGCGTTGGCGGTCGACTGCCCGATGGCCAGCCCGTCGTCGGCGACGGCCGCGGTCAGGTAGAGGACGAGGATGGCCCGCATGCCGTAGAAGCTGAACCGCTCCCACATCTCGGTGAGGAACAGGGTCGACAGCGCCCGCGGATGACCGAAGAAGGTCTTCCCGGCGGGTGGTCGGCCCCCGACCGGCACGTCACTGGTCATCGTCACCTCCGGCACACCGTGACGGTTAACATCCCCGGTGACAGCCGAAACACTCCACCCATTCGACCCGGCCCGGGGCAGACCCCGCCGGGTTGCCTGACATGGCCCGCTACCCTTGCAGGGTTCCGACCCGCGCGGACCCTGCCCGCGTGGGCCGGGAATGGCCCGACGGGGACGGACCGTTACACCGAGAAGACCAGCACCACCAACGAGGGGAAGTCGATCATGGGCGAGCGCATGCTGCGCGGAAGCCGCCTGGGCGCGGTCAGCTACGAATCCGACCGCAACACGGAGCTCGCGCCGCGCCAGACCCGCGAGTACCTCTGCGCCAAGGGACACCAGTTCGAGGTGCCGTTCGCCGTCGACGCCGAGGTCCCGACGACCTGGGAGTGCAAGTTCGACGGCAGCGTCGCCCGGCTGGTCGACGGCAGCGAGCCGGAGCAGAAGAAGGCCAAGCCACCGCGTACCCACTGGGACATGCTGCTGGAGCGGCGGTCCATCGCCGAGCTGGAGGACATCCTCGCCGAGCGGCTCCAGGAGGTCCGCACCCGCCGCGGCCGCGCCTGAGCACGCCAAACGACCGAAGCGCCCCCGGGGTCACCCCGGGGGCGCTTCGTCACGTCTCACTCAGGGCCGCCGCGGCTCGACGATCTCGCCCTCGATGGCCTGGCCCGGCTCCGCGACCGGCTGCGGCGTCTGCGGCGTCTGCTGCGGCGCCCCCCGGTACACCCGGACCCGGCGGGGGCCGAACAGGTCACCGGCGACCATCGACGACACCCGCCGCTCGGTGGCACGTTGCGCGCCGGCGCGGGCCAGCCGCCGCACGGGCGGCAGCAGCAACAGCAGCCCCAGCGCCCCGGTGACCAGGCCGGGCAACGCCAGCAGCAACGCACCCGCCAACCCGACCAGGCCCTCGGTGACCTGCCGCCCCGGCGGCTGCCCGGACGCGGCCGCGGCGCGGAAGCCCCGCCACGCCCGCATCCCCTCCCGACGCAGCAGCGCCAGCCCGAGCAGGGACACCGCGAACACCAGCAGCAGGGCGAGGCCGAACCCGACGCCCCGGCCCACCAGGACGAAAACGGTCAGCTCCAGCACCGCGAGCAGCAGCAGGGCCGGCGGTACGTACCTCATTCCTCGGCGCATCTCACCTCTTCAGCCACGGGCCATCACGCCTCTCCAGCATGACACGCCGGAGCTCACGGCCACCGGGCCAACTCGTCGGGCCGGCCCCGCCCGGCCGCCGCGCGGTCCCGCAGCCCCCAACTGGTGATCCGCCACAACGCCTCGGCCACGATCAGCGGGCTCATCTTGCTGTCGCCGTGCTCCCGCTCGGCGAAGGTGATCGGCACCTCCACGATCCGCACCCCGGCCCGGTGCGCCAGGCGGGACAGCTCCACCTGGAACGCGTACCCCTGGGAGCGCACCGAGTCCAGGTCGATGGCGTCCAGCGCCGTCGACCGGTACACCCGATAGCCGCCGGTGGCGTCGGAGACCGGCATGCCCAGCGCCAGCCGCGCGTACAGGTTGCCGCAGCGCGATAGCAGCAGCCTCCGCAGCGGCCAGTTCAGCACCCGCGCGCCACGGGTCCACCGCGACCCGATCACCACGTCCGCGTCCCGGGCGGCGGCCAGCAACGCCGGCAGGTCCTGCGGGGCGTGCGAGCCGTCGGCGTCCATCTCCACCACGGCGTCGTAGCCGCGCTCCCGGGCCCACGCGAAACCGGCCAGATAGGCCGCGCCGAGGCCCTCCTTGCCCTGCCGGTGCAGCACGTGCACATGCGGGTCGGAACGGGCCAGCGCGTCGGCGATCGCGCCGGTGCCGTCGGGGCTGTTGTCGTCGGCGACCAGGACGTCCACCGCTGGCGCGGCCTCGCGGACCCCCGCGACGGTCCGGCGGACGTTGTCGGCCTCGTTGTAGGTGGGGATGACCACGAGCACCCGTCCCACCCCGGGATGCCCGGATGTCCGCCGCTCGGCTGCCACACGCACCGTCGTACCGCCTCCCCGCCGGCGTACCGGCGCTCGTCCTACCCGGGGGCGTCGCCTCCCCGGCGGCGACGCAGCACCGCCGCGCCGGCCAGGGCCGCGACGGCGAGCGCCGCGAGGGCCATCTCCGGCCACACCCCCAACCGGGTGGCCGGGGTACGCCCGTCCCCGAGCTGCATCTGCCGGACCACCACCGCCGCGGTGTTGAACCCGGTGGACCCGTCTACCCGCCCGTCGGGGGTAACGAACCCGGACACCCCGACCGTGGAGGCCATCAGCGCCGCCCGGCCGTGCTCGACGGCGCGCAGCCGCACCATGGCCAGCTGCTGGCGGGCCTCCGCCACGTCGAAGGTGGCGTTGTTGGTCTGCACCACCAGCAGCTGCCCGCCGCCGGTCACGGTGTCCCGGACGAGATCGTCGTAGGCGACCTCGAAGCAGATCACGTCGCCGACGGTGACCGCCCCGGCGTCGATCACCCCGGGCTCGGTGCCGGGGACGAAGTCGGCGCGGACCCGGTCGACCTCGGCGCTGACCATCCGGGCGATCTTGCGCAGCGGCACGTACTCGGCGAACGGCACCGGGTGCCGCTTGACGTACGACTGGTCGAGGTCGACGCCGCCGCCGGGCCGCCACAGCAGGCCGGCGTTGCGGACCTGCCCGGCGTCGGGGCCGAGCAGCACCGCGCCGACCAGGATGGGCACGCCGATCGCCTCGGTGGCCTGGGAGATCCGGTATCCGGCGTCCGGGTTGCGCAGCGGGTCGATGTCGCTGGAGTTCTCCGGCCACACCACCAGGTCGGGGCGGCGTTGCGCGCCGGCGGTGACCTGCTCGGCCAGTTTCAGGGTGGCGTTGACGTGGTTGTCGAGCACGGCCTCCCGTTGGGCGTTGAAGTCCAGCCCGAGGCGGGGCACGTTGCCCTGCACGATGGCGACGGTGACGGTGTCCCCGCCGCCGCGTACGCCCACCGGGACGGCGCCCCCGGCGGCGAGCAGGGCGGCCAGCGCGGCGCCAGCCCCTGCCACCGGCCGCCAGTGCCCCGCGGGTCGGCGCCAGTCCCGCCAGGCGGCGGCGACCACGACGCCGCCGGCCACCGCGACCGCGCAGGTGACCAGCGGGGCGCCGCCGAGCGCGGCCAGCCGCAGCAGCGGGGAGGTGTCCTGGCTGAACGCCAGCCGCCCCCACGGGAACCCGCCGAACGGGGTGCGGGCGCGCAGCGCCTCCTGCCCCACCCACAGCACCCCGGTGAGCACCGGCCACGTCCACCGCCACCGGTCCACCAGCGGCGACACCCAGGCGGCGGCGGCACCGAGCAGCGCGAGATACCCGGCCTGCAGCAGGGACAGCAGGATCCACGGCAGGGCGCCGGTGTGCAGGTTGGTCCACTCCAGCAGCGGCGCGAACAGCGCCACCCCGGTGAGGAAACCCAGCCCGGCGCCGGCCCGCAGCCGCCGCCGGTGGACCGCCGCGGCCAGCAACGCCACCCCGACCGGGGCGAGCGGCCACCTCCCGTACGGGGGAAACGCGGCCAGCAGCGCCAGCCCGGCCGCGACGGCCAGCGGCACGGCCACCCACAGCGGCAGCGGCCGCGCTCCCACCCCGTCACGTGCCCCGTCGGTGGCACGCACCTCTTCCCGGTCGAGCGTCGTCACCGGCACCTCACCACGATCACGCGCCGAAGGCTACCCGGCCGGGCGGCGCCCCCGCCGCCGGTGTGCACGGTTCGGAGCCCCGCGTCGTCCCCTCGGCCGGTCAGCGTGCCGCCGGCACGCGCAGCCGGCCGTCGCGTACCTCGACGATCCGGTCGACGGCGGCGAGGTGGGTGCGGTCGTGGGTGACCAGGACGGTGGCGGCGGCCTGCTGGTGGGTGAGGCGGACGATCAGGTCGATGACGGCGGCGCCACGGTCGTGGTCGAGGGCGCTGGTGGGTTCGTCGACGAGCAGCACGGTGGGCTCGTTCATCAGGGCGCGGGCGATGTTGACGCGCTGACGCTGACCGCCGGAGAGCTGGTGGGGACGCCGGTCGGCCTCGCCGGCGAGGCCGACCGCGTCGAGCAGTTCCATCGCCTTGGGCCGGGCCCGGGCCGGGGACCGCCGGTTGATCTGGGCCATGACCTGAAGCTGCTCCACGGCGGTGAGCGAGGGCAGCAGGTTCGGCTGCTGGAAGACGATGCCGATGCGGCGGCGACGCAGGTCGGCCAGTTCCGCCCGGGTCAGGCCGGTGGTGGCGGCACCGTCGATGGTGACGGTACCGGCGTCGGGGGTGATGAGGGTCGCGGCGACCGCGAGGAGGCTGGACTTGCCGGAGCCGGAGGGGCCGACGACGGCGGTGAGGCTGCCCCGGGGCACCTCGAGGGTGACGTGGTCGAGGGCGGTCAGCCGGCCCGCCCCGTCGGGATAGGTGAGGGTGATGTCGGTCAGGTTGAGGCTCATCGGGCGCTCCCCAGGGCGGTCAGCGGGTCGACGGAGGTGATGCGGCGCACGGCCAGGGCGGCCCCGAGCGCGCCGAGGACGACGATCACGGCGGCGGGCACGCCGACCGTGGCGGGGGTGAGCAGGAACGGCACGGCCGAGGCGGTGACGGCGACGCCGAGGGCGGCGGCGACGCCGGTGCCGACGAGGGTGCCCGCGACCAGCAGGACGACGGCCTGGCCGAGCGCGTCGCGCAGCAGGTTCGCGGTGGAGGCGCCCAGCGCCTTCAGCACGGCGACGTCGGTACCGCGCTGGATGGTCCACACGCTGAAGAACGCGCCGATGACCAGGGCGGCGATGGCGAACAGGAAGCCGCGCATCAACTGCAGCGAACCGTTCTCCGAGGTGTACGAGCCGATCGCGGACAGCGAGTCGCCGGTGGCGACGGTTCTGGTGCCGGCGGCCGCGTCGGCGGCCTCGACGTCGACGCCCGGGGTGGTGGCAAGGGCGACCACGGTGGCCGTCGGCCCGTCGGCCGCCCCGGACGGCGGCGCCGCCTGCCGCCACGTGTCGAGGCTGACCCAGATCACCGGGGTGTGGCTGTAGGAGGCGTCGCCGCTCACGGCGGCGACGGACAGCGTCCGCCCGGCCAGGGTGACGCTGTCGCCGGCCCGCACGTCGAGGTCGTCGGCGGCGGAGGTGGACAGCACCGCCGACCGGTCGTCGATCCTGGCGCCGTCCGGGGCCAGCGCGGATCCGGGTAGCACACCGAAGGCGGCCACACCGACACCGGCCTCACCCGCGGTGGCCCTGGTGACCGTGATTCCCAACGGCTCGGCCCGGGTCACCCCGGGCACCTCGGCCCACCGCCGCCACTGCCTCTCCGTGACGGTGGAGTCGGCGTACGACAGGTCCTGCCCGGGGGCGGGCGCGTTGAAGACGATCCGGTCCGCGGGCAGGTCGGTGATCGCGGAGACGTTCTCGCGGCCCAGCCCGGCGGTGAGCCCGGACAGCAGCCCGACCAGGGCGCTGATCAGCGCGACAACGGTGCCCATCAGGGCGAACCGCCCTCTGGCGAACTTCAGGTCTCTCCAGGCGACGAACACGGCGGGCCCTTTCTCCACGGAAGCGGTACCTGCCCAGCGTCGCCGTGCGGGTGTGGTGGCGGCATCTGGCCGAGGACGGCACTTCCCGGGTCGAATCGTGGCGGCCGGGTTACATCTTTTGGCAGAGGACGTCCCGTCCCACCGCGCCTACGCTGGAAGAACCGTGAACACCACCGCCACCACCTCCACTCCCGGCGCCCGCGCCCTGGCCTGGTGCCTGCACCTGCTGGTCGCCGGCCTCCTCGCCCTGACCGCCGGCCGGGCCGTGGCCACCGCCGCGCCGCACGCGTCCGGTGTGGTCGTCGCGGCGGTGCTGCTGGCGCTGGTCTACGCGGCCGGTGGGCTGCTGCCCCGCGCCCGGGCCAGCCACCGTGCCGCCGCCTGGTGGCTGGCCGCCGTGGGCGCGCTGTGGGTGCTGCTGCTGGTCCTGTCCGCCGACGCGGTGTGGCTCGCCTTCCCGCTCTACTTCCTGCAGCTGCACCTGCTGCCACGCCGGACCGGCCCGGTGGCGGTGGCCGCGACCGCGCTCGCGGCCATCCTCGCCTTCGCCGCCCACCGGGGCTCGTTCGCCCTGGCCACCGCGGTCGGTCCGGCGTTGGGTGCGGCCGTGGCGGTGGCCGTGGTGTGGGGGTACGAGGTCCTGTACCAGGAGAGCGAGCAGCGGCGCCGGCTGATCGAGGAACTCACCACCACCCGCGCGGACCTGGCCGCCGCCCAGCACACCGCCGGAATGCTGGCCGAACGCGAACGCCTGGCCCGGGAGATCCACGACACCCTCGCCCAGGGCCTGTCCAGCATCCAGTTGCTGCTGCGCGCCGCCGAACGGGCGCTGCCCGACGGGTCCGGCAACGCCGCCCGCTACGTGGAGCAGGCGCGCCAGGCGGCCGTGGACAACCTTGCCGAGGCCCGCCGCTTCGTCACCGCCCTCACCCCACCGGCCCTGCAGAACACCACCCTGGCCGGTGCCCTGCAGCGGCTGTGCGCCACCACGTCGGCCCGGCACCGGCTCGCCGCGCGTTTCCACCTCACCGGCGACCCGGTGCCGCTGCCGACCGCACACGAGGTCGCCCTGCTGCGCATCGCCCAGTCCGCCCTGGCCAACACGGTCCGCCACGCGCAGGCCAGCACCGCCGAGGTCACCCTCGACCACGCCGGCGGCCAGGTGGCGGTGCGGATCGCCGACAACGGCGTCGGCTTCGACCCGGGCGCCGCCGGTTTCGGCCTGGCCGCCATGCGCGCCCGCGTGCACGCCCTCGGCGGCACCCTCGACGTGGCCTCCGCCGCCGGGCAGGGCACCACCGTGACCGCCCGGCTGCCCGTCACCGCGCCCGTGCCCGGCGCCGAGCCGGGGGTGAACCGGTGACCGGCCCCGACATCCGCCTGCTGGTGGCCGACGACCATCCGGTGGTGCGGGCCGGGCTGCGGGCCGTGCTGGAAACCGAACCCGGGCTGCTCGTGGTGGCCGAGGCCGCCACCGCGGAGGAGGCCGTCACCCGCGCCACCGCCGGTGACATCGACGTCGTGCTGATGGATCTGCAGTTCGGGCGGGGAATGAACGGCGCCGAGGCCACCGCCGTCATCACCGCGCGTCCCGGCGCTCCCCGGGTGCTGATCGTCACCACCTACGACTCCGACGCCGACACCCTGCCGGCCATCGAAGCCGGCGCCACCGGCTACCTGCTCAAGGACGCCCCGCCCGAGGAACTGGCCGCCGCCGTGCGCACGGCGGCGCAGGGACGTACGACACTGGCCCCGGCCGTGGCCGACCGGCTCATGAGCCGCCTACGCGCCCCCGTCACCGCCCTGACCCGGCGGGAGACCGACGTGCTCGTGCTGGTCGCCGACGGGCTGTCCAACCGGGCCGTCGCCCAGCGGCTGCACCTCACCGAAGGCACCGTCAAGTCGCATCTGGCCCGCATCTACGCCAAACTCGGCGTCGACTCCCGCACCGCCGCCGTCGCCACCGCCGCCAACCTCGGCCTCATCCGCCGCTGAGGTCCCCGGCCCGGTTCCGCGACTTCGCACCGCCGCACCTACGAGGGCTGCCACACTCGGCAGCATGAGCACCGGCCGCTGGCGGAATCGGATCCTGCCCTCCGCGCCGGGGTCCCGGGCCACCCGCCTGGAGTTGTTCTACGACCTGGTGTTCGTGCTCGCGTTCCTCAACGTCACCACCCTGCTGGCGGAGAACCTGAGCATACGTGCGCTGCTGGCCGGGGTGGTGGTGCTGGCGCTGCTGTGGTGGTGCTGGGTGTCCTTCGCCGCGCTGGGCAACCTGGTGCGCACCGACCAGGGGGTGATGCCGCTGATCGGCGCGGTGACGCTGGCCGCCCTGTTCGTGCTCAACCTGACCCTGCCGGAGGCGTTCGCGAACCGTCCCGGCGGGGTGCCCGGCCCGCTCGTCTTCGCCATCTGCTACCTGATCATCCGGGCGGTGCAGGTGCTGGTACTGCTGACCTGCGGCGACGCCTCGGGCCTCCCGGCGCGGCAGTTCAGCTCAGCGCTGCGGCTCGGCCTGCCGCTGCTGGCCAGCGTCACGCTGATCCTGATCGCCGGGGCGCTGCCCCGCGAGCCGGACACCGGTCCGACGTGGCTGGGGGTGGCGCTGTGGGGGGTCGCCGTGGGCATCGAGTTCACCGCCGGCGGCCAGATCCGCAAGGTCGGCCTGGCCGTGGTCTCCGCCGCCCACTGGGCGGAACGGTACGCGCTGATCCTGCTCATCGCGCTCGGCGAGTCGATCATCTCGCTGGGGCTGGGACCGAAGCCGGTCACCGGCCCGCCGCCCACCTGGTCGGTGATCGTGGCGTCGCTGCTCGGCGTCACCGTCATCGCGGCGCTGTGGTGGATGTACTTCGACACCCTGGCGCCCGCTCTCGAGCAGCGACTGCACCGCACCCGCGACCCCGAGCAGCGGGCGGCCTACGCCCGCGACGTCTACGCGTACCTGCACCTGCCGTTGCTCGCCGGGATCATCCTGTTCGCCCTCGGCCTGAAGCGCTACCTGGCCGTGATCGCCGAACCGCACGGTGACCCGTGGCGGGTGCGGGCGCTCGGGCTGGACTACCGGGTGCTGTTCACCGGCGTGATCATCTACATCGTGGGCCTGCTGGCGTTGGCGGTGCGGGCCAGCCACCGGCTGCGGCCGGCGCAGGCCGTGGCTGTGGTGGCGCTCATCGTCGTGCTGCTGCCCGCCGGCCGGCTCCCGGCGATCGCCGGCCTGGCGGTGCTCGCCGGGGTGTGCGTCGCGCTGGTGCTGGCCGGGCTGCGTAGCGATGAACCGCTGCGCCGACAGGTGCGGCAGGTGGCGCTCAGCGAGCAGATCGCCGCCGAGCATGAGCAGTCCGAGTGGCGCCGCCGCCACCTGTGACCGGCCCGAGCCGCGGCACAACCGCGCCGGAAAACAAATCGGGGCGCGGCTCGCGCCGCGCCCCGATGCTCCCAGGCCCTTCCCGGCCGGTGGGGCGGGAATGACCGACGCCGACCTTCGGACCGACCCGACGTGGACTGGCTGCCCCCGCCTGGCCGTTGTCTACTGGCCGTGCCTTCCATCCTGCCCGTACACCGGTAACCGCGGCCGGTTCGCGCCGCCCCGCCGACCCCCGCCCGCTGGACCTGGCCGCCGCAACCGCATCGGGTCGCTCGGCCAGCGGACGAAGGGACGAAGCGAACAACAGCCGCTTCCCGTGGTAGGACTCAAAGACGGTACGGTGTGCACCCCCGCCGCTGTCAACCCACCCCGGCCTGTCGTGTGTTGCGCCACGGCGTGTCGCGTCGGCGCGTCTCGATCCGCTCCGAGCGATCGAGACGCGCCACCCGGCCGCGCGGGGCGGCGCGTCAGTCCACGCCGAGGTGACGGTGCAGCAGCCGCACCGCCGCCCGCGGATGGTCGGCGGCGAGCAGCCCACCGGCCGCGAGGACATAGTCGACGTCGACGACCGCGCGCGCGGCCCGGGGCAGCGGCCACCCGCCGGCGTGGTCACCGAGCACCGCGGCGAGCACCCCGGCCGCGTCGCCGGCGGGCGCGTGCCGCAACACCCCACCCGAGCCCACCATCAGCTTCACGTCACGCAGGTCCCGGCCGGCCCGTTCCCCCGTGGCCGCACCCCGGGCGTGCCGGCGCAACGCCACCGTCGCCGCCAAGGCGGCAATCCGCCGGTCGACGGCCCGGTCCGCGTCACCGGCCGGCAGGAACCCCGGATCGGCCGCCCGCGCCGCCGCCGCGGCGGCCAACCCGTCGGACTCCCCGGCGGCCAGGAGACGCTCCTCAGCGGCGGCACGGACCACCCCCGGGGCGCTCCACCGCATGCCCAGATCCCCCTCGACCGTGCGGGCCCGCCACAGCGTGCCGGCGACCTCCCGACCCGGCCCGCTGTCCCGCTCGTCCGGGGTGAGCACCGAGTACACGTCGGTGGTGGCGCCACCCACGTCGACCACGACCAGATCCCCGCCGAGGGAGTCGGCGAGCACCTCCACCCCGGTGAGCACCGCGTCCGGGGTCGCCGCCCGCACCAGCCGGGCGAACCGGTCACCCCGGGACAGCTTCTTGCCCCCGATGACGTGGCGCAGGAACACCTCCCGGATCGCCGCCCGCGCCGCGGCCGGCGCCAACACCCCGATGCGGGGCAGCACGTTGTCCGCGGCGGTGACCGGCACCTTCGCGGCGGCGAGCAGCGCGTACAGGTCGTCGCGGACGTCGCCGTTGCCGGCGAGCACCACCGGCACCCGCCAGCGGGCCTTCGCCAGCCGCGTCGCGTTGTGCGTCAACACCTCCGCGTCACCGCCGTCGGTGCCACCGACCAGCAGCACCACGTCGGGGCGGGCGGCACGCAACGCCGCCAGCTCCGCCGCGCCGAGCCGCCCGGCCGCCACGTGCACCACGTTCGCCCCGGCCGACAACCCGACCCGCCGGCCCGCCTGCGCGGTCACCAGCGGCTCGTAGCCGATCACCGCCAGCCGCAACCCGCCACCGGCCGACGAACACACGTACCAGGGCAGCTCGCCGCCCAGCCCCGCATCGGCGGTGGCGGCGCCGACGGCCGCGTCCAGCCCGCGCAGCACATCCGTGCCGACCGTGGTCGGCGCCGACGCCGCCGCGACCAGCCGGCCGCCGTCCAGGTCGACGACCGCCGCCTTCGTGTACGTCGACCCGACGTCGGCGCAGACCGCGACGTTCACGCCGCAGCGGGCACGACCACCGTGCCGGTCGCGGTGACCGCCACGATCGGCGGGTCGAGCACCTCGGCGGCCGACTCACCCCGGTCGGGGCGGCCCCGACACACCACCCGGACCACGAAGTCGATGGTGCGGCTACGGGTGCCCACCCGGGTCACCGTGGCCACCACCTCAAGCACGTCCCCGGCCTTCATCGGCGCCCTGAACTGCACGTCCGAGTACGAGGCGAACAGCCCCTCGTCGCCGTCGGTACGGATGCACACCTCGGTGGCGACGTCCCCGAACAGACCCAGCGCGTACGCCCCGTCGACCAGGTTCCCCGCGTAGTGGGCGTGCGAGTACGGCACGTACCGGCGGTGGGTGACGGTCAGACCGACCCGCGAATCACTCATCGTCTTACCTTCTTGTCGGTGATCAGGGCGTGGACCAGGTAGCTGGCGACCTCGCCGGGGGTGGTGCCGCGGCCGAAGATCCGGTCCACGCCCAACTCGTCGGTCATCGTCTCGTCGAAGCGGGGGCCACCGACGATCAGCAGCGGCCGCTTCCCCGCCGGCATCGCCTCCCGGAACGCCGCGGACATCTCCCGGGTGTTGTGCAGATGCGCGTCGCGTTGCGTGACCACCTGCGACACCAGCACCGCGTCGGCCCGCTCCCGCCGGGCCGCCTCCACCAACTCCGGCACGCTCACCTGCGCGCCCAGGTTGATGACCTTCAACTCCCGGTAGTACTCCAGGCCCTTCTCCCCGGCGATGCCCTTGACGTTGAGGATCGCGTCGATGCCGACCGTGTGCGCGTCCGTGCCGATGCACGCCCCCACCACCGACAGCTTGCGCCGCAACCGCTGCTTCACCACCGCGTTGACCTCCTTGGCCGACAGCAGCGGGAAGTCCCGTTCCACCACCTGCACCGCCGACAGGTCCACCAGATGGTTCACCCGCCCGTACACCACGAAGAAGGTGAACCCGTCACCCATCTGCTTCGCGTGCACCAGCATCGCCGGATCGATGCCCATCTTGTTGGCCAACTGCACCGCCGCGCCCTCGGCCCGCTTGTCGTGCGGCACCGGCAGGGTGAACGACACCTGCACCATGCCGTCACCGGTGGTGTCCCCGTACGGCCGGACGATCTTCTTCTCCGGGGCGCTCACGCCGCCGCCTCCAGGATCTCGGTGGCCGGGTTGAAATAGTCGGCCTCGTGCTTGGCCACCCCGTCGAGGCCCTTGCCACGGTCCGCCGGCCGCTTCATGATCCCGAAGGTGCCCTCGGCGATCGCCGTCAACAGCGACTGCTCACCGATCCGCTCCAACAGGTCGACGGCCTCGCCGAGAACCCGGTGGGCACGCTGCTGGATGAACCCGCCCGGGGCGGGCACGAAATCCTCGTGCAGCCCACCGGCCGCGCCAAGCACATACCGCACGTTCTGCAGAGCGATGTCCCGGTCCGACAACCACGGCGTCACCACCGCCTCGGTCATCATGCCCACCAGCAGGATGCCCTGCCCGGTCATCGCCCCGACCAGGTTGAAGAACCCGTCGAGCAGATTCCCGCGGAACACGTCCCCGGTCATGTGCTTCGTCGGCGGCATCCACTTCAGCGGCGCGTCCGGGAACAACTCCCGAGCCAACAGCGCGTGCGCCAGCTCCAGCCGGAACGACTCCGGCACATCCGGGTTGATCTCGAACGCGTGCCCCAGCCCCAACTGCCAGTCCGCCAACCCCGCCTCATGCGCGAAGTACTCGTTGAGCAGCTGCGACACCGTCACCGTGTGCGCCTCGTCGACCGCGTCGGCCGTGGTCAGGTAGTTGTCCTCACCGGTGTTGATGATGATCCCGGCCCGGGCGTGCACCTGCCGGGAGAACCGCTGGTCGACAAACGTGCGGATCGGGTTGATGTCACGGAACAGAATCCCGTACATCGAGTCGTTGAGCATCATGTCCAGCCGCTCCAGGCCGGCCAGGGTCGCCATCTCCGGCATGCACAGACCCGACGCGTAATTCGTCAACCGCACATAGCGGCCCAGCTCCCTCGACGACTCGTCCAGCGCCGCCCGCATCAACCGGAAGTTCTCCTGCGTCGCGTACGTGCCGGCGAAGCCCTCCCGGGTCGCCCCCTCAGGCACATAGTCCAGCAGCGACTGCCCGGTCGAACGAATCACCGCGATGATGTCCGCCCCCGCCCGCGCCGCCGCCTGCGCCTGCGGAATGTCCTCGTAGATGTCCCCGGTCGCCACGATCAGGTAGATCCACGGCCGCTGCCTCGGATCCCCGTACCGCTTCACCAGCCGCTCCCGCTCGGCCCGCCGCCGATCGATCTGCCGGACACCGGCCGCCACCGCCCGGCGCGCGACCCTACGCGCCGCCGTCGCGGCCCGGCCCGTCGGCTGCTCGAACCGCACCGACCCGGCCGCCGCCTTCTGCGCCAGCAACGTCACATCGGTGATCTGCTCCCGGGCCAGGGCGTCGAACACCGGCACCGCCACCCCGTGCCCCAACCCGACATCCGCGACGACCGCGTCCACGAGCCGGTTCACCCACGGAATCCCGTCCGGATCCGCACCGGTCACCCCGGCCAACCGCAGCACCGCCCGCTCCACCGACACCGTCGTGTGGCTGCGAGCCAGATCCACCACCGGCTGCCCGGCCCGGCGCGCCAACTCCCGCGCCCGCGACACCAGCGCCGGGTCCAGCCCAAGCTTTCCCGTCACGAACTACCTTCCTCATAGATCACGTCACCACGCAGCACCGTGGCCCGGCACACCGGCAGCGGCGTCGGATCCTCCGCCCCCCGCAACTCCGGATCCTCGGCCTGCAACACCGGCAGGCCCCGCAACGCCCCGGCCGGCGTCGACCACACCGCGAACGTCGCCGGCGCCCCCAACGCCAGCACACCCTCGTTGTCCAGGTGCACGGCACGCCACCCGCCCCGGGTGTGCGCCGCGAACGCCGCCCGCACACTCATCCGCTGCGCCGGATTGTGATGCGCCGCCGCCGCCCGCACCGAACCCCACGGATCCAACGGGGTCACCGGCGAATCCGAACCGAACGCCAACGCCACCCCGACCGAATGCATCGCCCCCATCGGGTTGGACTCCAGCGACCGCGACAAACCCAACCGCGACTCGTACATCCGGCCCGAACCACCCCACAACCGGTCGAACGCCGGCTGCATCGACGCCACGATCCCGTACTCCACGAACCCGGCGATCAGCCGCTTGTTCATGATCTCCGCGTGCTCGACCCGGTGCCGGGCCGCCCGCAACCGATCCACACCCAGCTTCTCCGCCGCACCCGCGAACCCCGCCAACACCGTCGAGATCGCCGCGTCACCGATCGCGTGGAACCCGCCCTGCAACCCGTGCGCCGCACAGTCCAACAGGTGGTCCCGCACCTGCTCCGCCGTGAGATACCCGTGCCCACACCCCCCGGGCTCCCCGTCCAGATACGCCTGCGACACATGCGCCGTCCGCGAACCCAACGCCCCGTCGGCGAACAGGTCACCACCGGCCCCGACCGCCCCCAACTCCCGGGCCCGCGCCGCACCCAGCAGCTCACCCCAGTAGCCGTACACCTCCGGCAGCCCGTCCCCCGACACGCCCAACAGCCCGGTGAAGTCCTCCTCGTCGGAGATCTCCGGCCCGCCGCACTCGTGCACCGCCGCGACGCCCAACGACGCCGCATGCGCCAGAGCCCGCCGCTGCGCGGCCACCCGCTGCGCCCGCGTCACCGACGCGAACGCCGCCGCCCGCACCACATGGTGCGCGTCCCGCCGCAACCACCCCGACGCGTCGTACCCCGGCGCGGACACCACCTCCGGACACGCCGCCAGCAGCGCCTCCGACACCAACGCCGAATGGATCGACGCCTGCGACAGATACACCCGCCGGCCCCCAGCCGCCCGGTCCACCGCCGCCGCGTCCGGCGGCACCCGCTCCACCCAGCTCGACTCGTCCCAGCCGTGCCCCAGCACCACCGCGTCCCCCGGCAGCCCGGCGGCGAACCCCGACACCGCGTCCAGCAGCTCACCGGCCGACCGCACCCCGGACAGATCCAGCCCCGACAACGCCAACCCGGTGTCCGTGGCGTGCACGTGCGCGTCCACGAACGCCGGAGTCACCAGCGCCCCGCCCAGATCCACCACCCGGTCCGCGGACGGCGCGTCCGCGTCCACGCCCAACCAGGCGATCCGCCCGTCCCGCACCAACAACGCCGTCGCGCTCGGATCGGCCGGACAGTGCAGCATGCCGCCGAGATACAGAGTCGAGGGGTTCGTCATGGTGTCAGTCTGCCGCGAGACGGGCCTCAAACAGACGGCGCACCCCCGGCTCCGCACGCAGCAACTCCAACGCCAACTCCGCGTGCCCCGGCACGTACCCGTTACCGACCAGCATCGTCACATCCGCCGCCAGGCCCTCCGCGCCCAGCGCCGCCCCCGCGAAGCTCGTCGCCATCGAGAAAAAGATCACCGTGCCGCCGTCCTCGGTGGCCAGGATCGCCCCGTGCTCGCAGCCCGGCACGTCCACGCAGACCACCGTCACATCCGCCGGCGCACCCAACGCCGTGGTCACCGCCGTCGACAGCCCCACCGGATCCCGCGCGTCGGCCAACGCGACCGCATCGGCCAGGCCGGCCGCCACCAGCGCGTCCCGCTCCGCCGGCACCGGCACCACCCCGACCGTACGACCCGCGCCCGCCCGCCGCGCCGCCGCCAGCGACAGCGACCCGCTCTTGCCGGCCCCACCGACCACCGCCACCCGCACCGGCCGGGAATCCCCGTCCCGCCGCCGCCGCTGCACCTGCTCGGCGACCACCCGCGCGGTCAGCGCCGGCGCCCCACACACGTCCAGCACCGCCAACGACAGCTCCGGGTGCAGGTCCGCCGGCAGCACCGCCGCGATCGACCGCGCGAACAGGATCGCGTACCCGTCACACGGCACCTGCTCGCTGCGCCCGTCCCACCGGGCCAGCCCGTCCAGGATCACCAGCGGGGTCAGCGTCAGCGACACCAGCGTCGCCACCCGCTCGCCCGGCCGCAGCCCCAGCGGGGACCGCCGCCCGGACTCCTCCACCGTGCCGATCAGCATGCCGCCCGACCCGGTCACCGGGTTCTGCATCTTCCCCCGCGTCGAGATGATCTCCAGCACCTCGGCGCGGACCTTCTCCCCGTCCCCGCCGTGCTTCTCCGACAACTGCCGGAAGCTCGCCGCGTCCAGATTCAGCCGCTCCACCCGGATCCGCACCTCGTTGGAGGCGATCCGCGGATCGGCGTCGAGGCGCCACGCCGCCTGCGGCAGCACCCCCGCAGGTTCCACGACGCGGTGCAGACCCACCGGTGACGTCACGCCCAGCCCCCTCCGTCCAGCCGCTCGAACCCCCGACCAGGGGTCGCATCGCGGGAAAACTTCCGGCAGACTAATTTCTTCACCGGATATTTTCCAGTAGCCTTCGGGACCATTGATCACCCGCACCGCCAACGAGGAGGGGCCGTGACCCAGACCCAACCGGTGGAGACCATCCCTGCGCCCCGCTCCACGCCGGTCGCGGTCCCCACCGCCGGACAGCCGTACGAATACCGCCGCAGCCCGCTGGTCGAACCCGACTGGACCCGCTTCCCCGGCTGGCGCCACGTCACCCGCGAGCAGTGGGAGAACGCCCAGTGGCAGCGGGTCAACTGCGTCAAGAACATCAAGCAGCTGCGCATCGTCCTCGGCGACCTCGTCGACGAGACCTTCTACGCCGACCTCGAGGCCGACCAGAAGGCCCTGGCCACCATGTCGATGCTGGTGCCGCCGCAGATGCTCAACACCATGGTGCCGTTCGAGGCCATGACCACCGAGGCGTTCCTCGCCGACCCGGTCCGCCGCTACATGATCCCCGTCGCCTCCGACCGGCGCACCGACTGGCCCTCCCACCCGTACGCCAGCCGGGACAGCCTCCACGAGCACGACATGTGGGTCGCCGAAGGCCTCACCCACCGCTACCCGACCAAGGTCCTCGCCGAGCTGCTCTCCACCTGCCCGCAGTACTGCGGCCACTGCACCCGGATGGACCTCGTCGGCAACTCCACCCCCGCCGTCGACAAGCTCAAGCTCGCCCTCAAACCCGTCGACCGCTACGACGCCCACATCGCCTACCTCAAGGCCCACCCCGGCGTCCGTGACGTCGTCGTCTCCGGCGGCGACGTGGCCAACGTGCCGTGGAAGAACCTCGAGTCCTACCTGATGCGGCTGCTCGAGATCGAAACCATCCGCGACATCCGCCTCGCCACCAAGGCCCTCATGGGCCTGCCCCAGCACTGGCTCCAGGCCGACGTCGTCGAGGGCCTCGAACGGGTCGCCCGCACCGCCGCCCGCCGCGGCGTCAACCTCGCCATCCACACCCACGTCAACCACCGGCAGTCGATCACCCCACTGGTCGCCAAGGCCGCCCAGACCGCCCTCGACGTCGGTGTCCGTGACGTACGCAACCAGGGCGTCCTCATGCGCGGCGTCAACGCCACCGCCGGCGACCTGCTCGACCTCTGCTTCGCCCTCCAGGGCGAGGCGGGCATCCTGCCGTACTACTTCTACATGTGCGACATGATCCCCAACGCCGAGCACTGGCGGGTCCCCGTCTGGCACGCCCAGCAGCTCCAGCACGACATCATGGGCTACCTGCCCGGATACGCCACCCCGCGCATCGTCTGCGACGTCCCGTTCGTCGGCAAGCGCTGGGTGCACATGCTCACCGAGTACGACCGCGAGCGCGGCATCTCCTACTGGACCAAGAACTACCGCACCTCGATCGAGTCCGCCGACCTCGTAGCGCTCAACAAGCGCTACGCCTACTACGACCCGATCGACACCCTGCCCGAATCCGGACAGGCGTGGTGGGAAGCCCACCACAACGACTGATCCCGCACCACCAGTTCGCCCGGCACCCACACCAGGGTGCCGGGCGCAACCGTCAGGCTCCCCGCGGTGCGTACATGATCACGGCAACACCCAGCAGGCAGATCGCCGCGCCCGCCACGTCCCACCGGTCCGGGCGGAAGCCGTCCACCAGCACGCCCCAGGCCAACGACCCGGCCACGAACACCCCGCCGTACGCCGCCAGGATCCGGCCGAAGTTCGGGTCCGGCTGAAACGTCGCGACGAACCCGTACGCGCCCAACGCCAGCACCCCGGCCGCCACCCACCACAGCCCGCGGTGCTCCCGCCAGCCCTGCCAGACCAGCCACGCTCCCCCGATCTCCGCCAGCGCGGCCAGCACGAACAACAGCAGGGAACGCAAAACAGTCACCCGGCGACCCTATCCGGCGGGTACGGCCCACCCCGCTCCACCGCCAGCGGCGCGAGGGGCGGCGCCCCTTCCGGACCGCCCGCCTCGACCATGCCTTGATCCACTCCGCGTGTGCGGCAGGTTGTGGCCTCGGTCGGCGCCACTGACCGCCATGTGCGCAACATGGAGTGGATCACCTCTGAGTTGGGAGATGATCCGGCCTCCGGACATGCGGCGGCGGCCCCAGGGGGATCCCCCTGGGGCCGCCGCCTGACAGGTCACTTCTCGAAGGCGTCGCGGACGTCCCGACCGGCCTGCTTGGCGTGCTGGCCGGCCTGTTTGGCCCGGGCCGCGCTCTGCTCGTTGGCGCCCTCGGCCCGCAACCTCTCGTTGTCGGTTACGTCGCCGATCCGCTCCTTGGCCATGCCGCTCATCTCCTGAGCCTTGCTCTTCGCCTTGTCGGTGAAGCCCATGTCGTCTCCTCAGGTCGACTTGCTGTTGTTGTCACGTGCCCGGTGGTGTCCGCGGCAAACGCGGGTGTGGGGGTGCACATCGCGTAAGGCATCCTAGGAAGATGGAATGCTCGCCCCGTCGGCCGCACTCACCGGGGCTCCGGCGCCCGCCGGCCCGGTTCGGCCCGCCGACCATGGTTGACTGGACCGGTGAGCGAGATCCTGCTGATCAGGCACGGCGAGACCGCGTGGAGCGCCAGCCACCGGCACACCTCGTACACGGATCTGGAGCTGACCCCCGACGGGGAGCGGCAGGCCCGCGCGCTCGGCGTGCTGCTCGCCGGCCGCCGCTTCGTCCGTGTCCTGTCCAGCCCCCGGCAGCGGGCGACGTGCACCGCCCACCTGGCCGGGCTCGATGCCGACACCACCGACCCCGACCTGGCCGAGTGGAACTACGGCGACTACGAGGGCCGGACCACGGCGGACATCCACAAGGAGAGTCCACACTGGAACATCTGGACCGACGGCGCGCCCGGCGGGGAGTCGCCGGCGCAGGTCGGCGAGCGCGCCGACCGGGTGCTCGCCGCAGCCGCACCCCTGCTCGCCCGGGGCAGCGTCGCCCTGGTCGGCCACGCACACAGCCTGCGGGTGATCGGCGCTCGCTGGATCGGCCTGCCCCCGTCCGCCGGCGGGCTGCTACGGCTGGACACCGCCACCGTCAGCGTGCTCGGTCACGAGCACGGACGGCCGGTCATCCTGCGTTGGAACCAGCCGGCTCCGTCGCCCGGGATCGACCCCGCTCAGGCGGCTCGGCACTGAGCCGCGGTGGCCGGTTCTCGTACGGTGTGGAGAGCACCACGGTCGTTCGGGTGGTGACGTTGGCGGCCGTCCGGATCTCCTGGAGCACCCGTTCCAGGTCCGCCGGGCTGGCCACCCGCACCAGCAGCAGATAGAAGTCCTCCCCCGCCACCGAGTAGCACGAGTCGATCTCGGGCAGGTGGGCCAGCCGCTCCGGCGCGTCGTCCGGCTGCGACGGATCGAACGGCCGGATCGCCACGAACGCGGTCAACGGCAGATCCAGCGCCTCGAACGACACGCGCGCGGCGTACCCCTTGATGACGCCGCGCTGCTCCAGCCGGCGGACCCGCTGGTGCACGGCGGACACCGACAACCCCACCCGCTCGGCGAGGTCGGTGTACGACAGCCGACCGTCTCCGGTCAGCGCGGCGACGATGGCCCGGTCGATCTCCTCCACGCGGTGCAACCTACCTGGAAATCCGCGCGCACGCCGCATCCGGCCCACCGGGCTCGCTGCCCGGTGGGCCGGCGGGTCAGCCGGGTCAGCCCTTGGCCAGGGCCCGGGAGATGACCAGCCGCTGGATCTGGTTGGTGCCCTCGACGATCTGGAGCACCTTCGCCTCCCGCAGGTACCGCTCGACCGGGTGGTCGACGACGTAGCCGGCGCCGCCGAGCACCTGCACCGCGTCGATGGTCACCCGCATCGCCACGTCGGTGGCGAAGAGCTTCGCCTTCGCCGCCTCGATCGAGTACGGCCGGCCGGCGTCGCGCAGTCGGGCGGCGGCCAGCATCAGCGCGCGGGCCGCGGAGATCTGGGTGGCGTGGTCGGCGAGGGTGAAGCCGAGCCCCTGGAAGTCGATGATCGACCGGCCGAACTGCTGGCGCTCCCTGGCGTAGCCGACCGCGTAGTCCAGGGCGGCCTGGGCCAGGCCGACCGCGCAGGCGGCGATGCCCAGGCGGCCGGAGTCCAGTGCGGACATGGCGATGGTGAAGCCCGCCCCCTCGCCCCCGATCAGCCGCTCGGCCGGCACCCGGGCCTCGTCAAAGGCGATCTGGGCCACCGGGGAGGCGTGCAGACCCATGGTCCGCTCGGCGGCCTGCGGGTGGATCCCGGGGGTGTTCCGGTCCGCCAGAAGGCAGGAGATGCCCTTCGGGCCATGGCCGCCGGTGCGGCAGAAGATGTTGTAGAAGTCGGCGACCTGGGCGTGGGTGATCCACGCCTTGGTGCCGGAGACCACGTAGTCGTCGCCGTCGCGGACCGCCTTCGTGGTCAGGGCCGCGGCGTCGGAGCCACCCTGCGGCTCGGAGAGGCAGTACGCCCCGAGCAGCTCCCCGCCGATCATGTCGGGCAGTAGCTTGCGCTGCTCGTCGCTGCCGAACTGGGCGAGCGGGTAGCAGGACAGGGTGTGGACGCTGACCGCCTCGGCGACGGCGAGCCAACGGCTGGCGAGGATCTCCAGCACCTGGAGGTAGACCTCGTACGGCTGCGCGGCGCCGCCGTGCTCCTCGGCGTACGGCAGGCCCAGCAGGCCGGCCCGACCCAGGGTGCGCAGCACCTCGCGGGGGAACTCAGCGCGCTCCTCGAAGCCGGCGGCCTTCGGAGCGAGCTCCCGGTCGGCGAGTTCGGTGGCGAGGTCCAGCAGGTCGTGGGCCTCGTCGGTGGGCAGGATGCGGTCGACAGTCATAGCGCGATGAGCTCCGTGGGGGTGGTGTTGAGCCGTTGCCCGCCGTCCGTCGTGCAGACGACGATGTCCTCGATCCGGGCACCGTGCCGCCCGGCGAGGTAGATCCCGGGTTCGACCGAGAAGGCCATCCCGGCCTCGATGGGCCGGGTGTTGCCGGCCACGACGTACGGCTCCTCGTGGGTGTCGAGACCGATGCCGTGGCCCGTGCGGTGCAGGAAGGCGCCGCCGTAGCCGGCTGCGGAGATGACGTCGCGGGCCACCGCGTCGACCGCCTCGGCGGTCACCCCGGGCCGGACTGCCGCCACCGCCGCCCGCTGGGCCTCGTACAGGACCGCGTAGTAGTCGGTGAACTCCGCCGGGGCGGGGCCGCCGGCGACGTAGGTGCGGGTGCAGTCGGAGCGGTAGCCCGACGGCATGGTGCCGCCGATGTCGACCACCACCGGCTCGCCGGCCCGGATCGGCCGGTCGGACGTGCCGTGGTGCGGGCTGGCCCCGTTCGGCCCGGCGGCGACGATGACGAAGTCGACGGTGACGTGGCCGACCGCCCGGATCGCGGCGGCGATGTCGGCGGCCACCTCGACCTCGGTCCGGCCGGGGCGCAGCCACTCCCCCATCCGCCGGTGCACCGCGTCGATCGCGGCGCCCGCCTCGGCGAGGGCGGCCACCTCGGCGGGCGACTTGCGGATCCGCAGCTCGCGCAGCACTTCGGAGGCGAGGCGCTGGGTGGCGTCGGGCAGCGTGGCGCGCAGCGCGAGGACCTGCTCGGCCCACATCCGGTCGGCCAGCCCGACGGCGGCCACCGGCCCGGGCAGCGCCGCCCGGACCAGCGGGTACGGGTCGGTGCCGTCGGCGTGGTCGACGATGCGGACGCCGGTGGCCGGGGCGGCTTCCGCCCCGGGTCGCTCCAGGGCCGGCACGATCAGGGTGGGTTCACCCTCGGCGGGGAGCACCAGGCAGGTCAGCCGCTCTCCGGCGTGCGCGTCGTAGCCGGTCAAATAGCGCAGGTCGGAGCCGGGGGTGAGCAGCAGCGCGTCCAGCCCCGCGGCGGCGGTGGCGCGCTGCGCTGCGGCCAGCCGCTCGGCCGGGTACAGGTCGTTGGTTCCCACCCCCTGAGCTTAACGGTCGTTTGGGCCACGGTGGGGGGCGGTCACGCGCCCCGGTGGCGCTCAAGACTCACATCGGGCACCTGCTCGCCAGGCTCGACGCCCGGGACCGGGCGCAGCTCGTCATCGCGGCGTACGAGTCGGGCCTGGTGACGCCGACGCGCCCGGCCGGGCGCCATCTTTGACATGCAAGCGGACACTTGCCTAACCTGTCGTACGGGCGCCGGCACCGGGCCGGCCGAGAACCGGAGTGCGGACAATGACCGACACGGACACCACACTCACACCGTTCCTGATGTTCGAGGGAGCCGCCACCGAGGCGATGAACTTCTACGTCTCGCTCTTCGACGACGGCGAGATACTCTCGGTCACCCGGCGCGAGAGCGACGACCCCGGCGTCGCCGGCACCGTGCACCTCGCCGAGTTCCGCGTGGCCGGGCAGCGACTGCTGTGCAGTGACAGCCAGGTGCGCCACGGCTTCTCGTTCACCCCCTCCCTGTCGCTGTTCGTGCAGTGCCGGGACGACGCCGAGCTCACCCGCCTCCACCAGGCGCTCGTCGAGGGCGGAGTGAACCTCATGCCGCCCGGCGACTACGGCTTCAGCACCCGCTTCGCCTGGGTGAACGACCGCTTCGGAGTGTCCTGGCAGCTCAACCTGCCGTGACCGACGTCTTCACCGCGCTCGCCGACCCCACCCGCCGGGCGATCCTCGACGAGTTGGCCGAGCGGGACGGCCAGACCCTCTTCGAGATCTGCGCGCGGCTGACGGCCCGACACGGCATCGGATCCTCCCGCCAAGCGATCTCGCAGCACCTCGACACCCTCGCGGCGGCCGGGCTCGTGCGCTTCGAGCGCAGCGGCCGCTACAAGTTCCACCACGCCGACTTCGGGCCACTGCGCGCGGTCGTCGATCGGTGGCCGATCCCTGAGGAGGCACCGTGATCCGCGTCAACCTGGCCAGCGTCTTCGTCGACGACCAGGCGAAGGCGCTCACCTTCTACACGGAGGTGCTGGGCTTCGAGAAGAAGACCGACATCCCGCTCGGCGAGCACCGGTGGCTCACGGTGGTCTCCCCCGCCGATCCCGACGGGGTCGAACTCGTGCTCGAACCCGCCGGCCATCCGGCGGTCGGCCCGTTCCGGCAGGCGCTCGTCGCCGACGGCATCCCGTTCACGTCGTTCGCCGTCGACGACGTACGCGCCGAGTTCGACCGGCTGCGGGCGCGCGGCGTCGAGTTCACCCAACCGCCGGTGGAGATGGGCACGGTGACGACGGCGGTACTCGACGACACGTGCGGGAATCTGATCCAGCTGGCGAGCGCCTCCTGATCCCGGCCGGCCCCCGGCACCCGGATAGTTGCGCGGCCCGGCCAGGATGAAACGCGTGATCCGTTTCATCCTGAACCTGTTGTGGCTCATCTTCGGTGGCGGTTTCGTCCTCGCCCTCGGCTACGGGCTGGCCGCCCTGATCTGCTTCGTGCTGGTGATCACCATCCCGTTCGGCGTGGCCTCGCTCCGCCTCGCCTCCTACGCGCTCTGGCCGTTCGGCCGCACCATCGTCCCCAAGCCGGGCGCCGGGATCGCCTCCGGCCTCGCGAACGTGCTGTGGGTGCTGCTGGCCGGCTGGTGGCTCGCCCTGTCCCACATCGTCGCCGGTGTCGCCCTCTGCGTCAGCATCATCGGCATCCCGTTCGGGGTGGCGAACTTCAAGCTCGTGCCGGCGGCGCTCTGGCCACTCGGCCAGGAGGTCGTCGAAACCCCCTGAGGCGTCTCAGCCCCTCACCTCTCGCACCCCAAGTTCGCCCCCGATCCACGATGCCGGGATCGGGGGCGAACTTGGGGCCAGCAGCGCCGGCGCCACACCCTCTACGGCATCCTAGGAGGCTGGGGTGTCACCCGGGCCCAGCGGATTGCCTGAACCCGACTCGCGTTCGTCCCGCCGTCGCTACCGTCGGAAGCGGTGAGCGGTCAGGACGGGGTGATCGAGGCACTCAAGGCGGATCCGGCCATGTCGGACCTGCGCCGGTCCCTGGAGTCGTACTACGGCGACCCGGCCCGCGAGGCGGCGATGGACGCCTTCTACGCGGACTTCGTCCGCCCCGGGAGTCTGGTCTTCGACATCGGCGCACACGTCGGCGACCGGCTCGGCAGCTTCCGTCGCCTCGGCGCCCGCGTGGTGGCCGTCGAGCCGCAGCCGCTCTGCGTCCGGGCGCTGCGTGCGCTCTACGCCGGCGACGAGCGGGTCACCGTGATTGAGGCGGCCTGCGGGGCCCGGCCGGGCCGGGTCCGGCTGCACGTCAACTCCGCCAACCCCACGGTCTCCACCGCGTCCGCGCCATTCGTCCGCGCCGCGGACGGCGCCGCGGGCTGGGAGGGCGAGAGCTGGGACGCCGAGATCGAGGTCGCCGGCACCACGCTCGACGCACTCGTCGCCGCGCACGGCGTACCGGACTTCGTGAAGATCGACGTGGAAGGCTTCGAGGACGCCGTGCTGGCCGGCTTGAGCATCCCGCCGCCGGCCCTGTCGTTCGAGTTCACCACGATCACGCGGGAGCTCGCCCCACGCTGCCTGGACCGGGTCACCGCGCTCGGCCTCACCCGGTTCAACGTCGCACTCGGCGACGAGATGGCGCTCGCCCTGCCGAGCTGGGTCTGCGCGGGCGAGGTGGCGGCGTACCTGCGCGCCCTGCCGCACGAGGCCAACTCCGGCGACGTCTACTGCCGGCCGGCCTGACCGGCGGGCCGGGGGTTGCCCGAGAGCGCTCTCTGGGCTTTTTTAATATTTTGAACTTAGCCCTGGTTTCGTTACCTGGCCGTTATTGACGTGACCGCCGCCACTTCGATTGACTGCGATGGAACCGCTTCCGCAACCGGTTCCGAACGGTCACCCATCCCTGCCACCCGGGAGCGTCACGTGCCGATCACCATCGCCGACGTCGCCACCCGGGCGGGGGTGAGCAAGACGACGGTCTCCCGGGTGCTCAACGGCAAGGGCGAGGTGGACGTCCGCACCGCCGACCGGGTCCGCGCCGTAATCAGCGACCTGGGATACGTGCCGAGCGCCCGCGCGGTCGGCCTGGCCCGGGGGCGCACCCGGGTGGTCGGCATGCTGGTGCCCACGCTCACCTGGCCCTGGATGGGCGAGGTGTTGCAGGGCGCGGCCGACGTGGTCGAGGCCGAGGGGTACGGGCTGCTGCTGTTCACCTGCACCCGGGGCGACGAGTCGATGCGGCGGTTCGCCTCCCAGGTCTCCGCGAAGTCGTTCGACGGCCTGCTGGTGGTCGAGCCGGAGGGCACTCTGGACTACATCACCGCGCTGCACGAGCGGGGCCTGCCGGTCATCCTCATCGACGACCGCAGCCTCCAGCCGCGATTCCCCTCCGTCCGAACCACCAACGAGTCCGGCGCGCGGGCCGCCGCGGCGCACCTGCTGGCGCTCGGCCGACGCCGCCCGCTGGTGGTGACGGGCATGCGCCGCTTCGGCTGCACCCGGGAACGGCTCGCCGGATTCGCGGGCGGGTACGCCGACGCCGGCCTGCCCATCGACCCCGCACTCGTCGTCGAGGGCGACTTCACCTTCGAGTGCGGTCGCGTCGCGGTGCGACGCCTGCTCGCCGACGGCGTACCGTTCGACGCCGTCTTCGCCCACAACGACCTCTCCGCGGCCGGCGCGCTCCAGGCGCTGCGCGACGCCGGCCGGCGCGTCCCCGACGACGTGGCGGTCGTCGGCTTCGACGACCTGCCGCTGGCCGGACACACCCACCCGCCGCTGAGCTCGGTACGCCAGCCGCTACGGGAGATGGGGGCGGCCGCCGCCCGCACGCTCATCTCCCACCTCGGCGGCACTCCCCTGCCCGACACCCCGACCGTCATCCCGACCACGTTCACCGTGCGCGCCTCGACCGGCCGCACCTGACCGCACCGCACCCCACCGCCGGCCGACGTCCACGCCGACCGGTGGCGGTACCGCACACCCTCCACCCACCATCACCCGCTCCCCCACAGCGGGGAGCACCGAGGGAGACACCATGAGAAGACGGCACCTCCTCGCCATCACGCTCGCCGGCACGGTGGCCCTCGCCGGCTGCGGCGAGACCGCCAACACCCGGAACAAGGACAACCAGGGCGGCGCGACGGTGCTCAACGTCGGCATGCCCAACGGCCCGCAGACCGAGAACCACAACCCGTTCCTGACCACCTCCTCGGCCGCGTCGCTCGGCTACCGCTGGCAGATCTACGAGCCGCTGATGATGTGGAACCCGGTCAAGCCGGCCGAGCCGTTCAAGCCGTGGCTGGCCACCAAGGCGGAGTGGACACCGGACTACAAGTCCGTCACGGTGACGGTGCGCGACAACGCCACCTGGTCCGACGGCAAACCGGTCACCGCCGCCGACGTCGCCTTCACCTACAACCTGGTGAAGAACAACGAGGCGATCAACAGCACCGCGATCCCGTACGCTTCCGTCAGCACCAGTGGCAACCAGGTGACCCTGGCCTTCGACTCGCCGCAGTTCGTCAACCAGCAGAAGATCCTCGCCCAGGTGCCGATCGTGCCCGAACACATCTGGTCCGGCATCAAGGACCCGGCCACGGACATCAACAAGAACCCGGTGGGCAGCGGCGCGTACACGCTGAAGTCGTTCACCCCGCAGACCACCACGCTGTCGGTGCGCACCGGCGGCTACTGGCAGGAACTGCCGAAGGTCAAGGAGCTGCGGTACACGTCGTACACCGACAACAACGCGCAGACCACCGCGCTCGCGAACGGCGAGTCGGAGTGGAGCTTCGTGTTCATCCCCAACGTGCAGACCGTCTTCGTCGGCAAGGACCCGGCCAACCACAAGGTGTGGGCGCCGCCGGTGCTCGGCATCCACGGCCTGTACGTCAACACCACCAAGAAGCCGTTCGACAACCCGGCGCTGCGCCGGGCGATGAACATGGTGATCAACCGGGAGGACATCTTCAACCAAGCCGAGGCCGGCTACTTCCACCCGCTGGTCCGCAGCGTGACCGGCCTGCCCAGCCCGGCCGGTGACGCGTACCTCGCGCCCGAGTACAAGGGACAGGACCAGAAGGTCGACGTCGAGGGGGCGAAGAAGGTGCTCACCGACGCCGGCTTCAAGTTCAACGGCAACGCCCTGGTCGACCCGGCCGGCAAGCCGGTCACCCTCACCCTGACCGACCCGGCCGGCTGGTCCGACTACCAGACCAGCCTGGAGATCGTGAAGGACAACCTGTCCACCATCGGCATCACGGCCACCGTCGACAAGGCCAACCAGGACGCCTGGTTCCGCAACGTCGAGGAAGGCAAGTTCGACGCCACCTTCCGCTGGACCAACGGCGGAGCCACGCCGTACGACATCTACCAGACGGTGATGGACGGCACGCTGCTCAAGCCGATCGGCAAGGCGTCGCCGGCCGGCAACTTCGGCCGCTTCAACAACCCGGAGGCCACCGCGGCCCTCACCGCGTACGCCAACGCCACCGACGACGCGGCGCGGACGGCGGCGCTGGCCACCCTCCAGAAGGTCTTCGTCGAGCAGGTGCCGATGATCCCGGTTGGCGCGGACAACGTGGGCGCGGCCTACAGCACGAAGAACTGGACCGGCTGGCCGGACGACGCCAACCCGTACGGCGCCGCCCAGCCGACCCAGCCGAACGCCGCCGACGTGGTGCAGCACCTGCGCCCCGCGGGTTCCTGACGCCGACGGTCCGGGCGGCGCCACCCGCCGCCCGGACCACCGCTCCCGCCCCTTCGAACGACAGGAACCCCGGCATGACGACACCCGCCACGGACGCCCCGGCCGTCCGCGAGGAGGTGCTGGAGGCGGTCGGCCTGACCAAGCACTTCCCCGTCCGCGCCGGGCTGCGCACCCTGCTGACCCGGAGCCGACCGGCCGTGCACGCGGTCGACGACGTGCACCTCACCCTGCGCCGCGGGCAGGTGACCGCCCTGGTGGGCGAGTCCGGCTCCGGCAAGTCCACGGTCGCCCGGCTGCTCGCGCAGCTCTACCCGCGCACCGCCGGCACCGTCCGCCTGCACGGCGAACCGGTCACCGTCCGCGGCGGCCGGCCGTTCCGGGCGTACGCCCGCAAGGTGCAGATGATCTTCCAGGATCCGTTCGCCTCGCTGAACCCGGTGCACACGGTGCGCTACCACCTGACCCGGGCGCTACGCGTCCACGGCAACGCCGGCCGTACCAGGGCCGACCTGGAGGCGGCGCTGGCCCGGCTGCTGGAACGCGTCGCCCTCACCCCCGCCGAGCGCTACCTGGACAAGTTCCCGCACGAACTCTCCGGCGGGCAGCGGCAGCGAGTGGCCATCGCCCGGGCGCTCGGCGCCGACCCGGAGGTGCTGCTCGCCGACGAGCCGGTGTCGATGCTCGACGTCTCCATCCGGCTCGGCGTACTCAACCTGCTACGCGACCTCAAGGAACGGCTGCACCTGGCCATCCTCTACATCACCCACGACATCGCCTCGGCCCGCTACTTCGCCGACGAGACCCTCGTCATGTACGCCGGCCGGATGGTCGAGGGCGGCGACAGCGAGACCGTCACGCAGCGGCCCGCGCACCCGTACACCCGGTTGCTGATCGACTCGGCGCCTGACCCGGATCGGATCACCGGCGAGGCCGGCCCCGACGAGCGGGAACGCGGCGACGGCGAGCCGCCCAGCCTGATCCGGCCCCCGGCCGGCTGCCGGTTCCACCCGCGCTGCCCGGCGGCCATGCCGCGCTGCGCCAGCGACCTGCCGCCCCGTCTTCAGGTGGGCGACCGGGCCGGGCACTGGGCGGCCTGCTGGCTCTACGACCCGGAGACCCACGAGGCCGCAACGGCGGTGGCGGCATGAGCGAGCGCCAGCGAGCGAATCATTCATGCAGCGAGGTGGCGGCATGAGCTACCTGCTGCGCCGGATCGGGTTCTACCTGTTCACCGCGTGGGCGGCGCTGACCCTCAACTTCTTCATCCCCCGACTGATCCCCGGCGACCCGGTCAAGTCGCTGATCGCCCGCTACCAGGGGCAGCTGAGCACCGACGCGATCAACTCGCTGTACGTGCTGTTCGGCATCGACACCCACGACAACCTCTGGGACCAGTACGTCGACTACTGGAAGCAGTTGCTGCACGGCGACCTGGGGCTGTCGTTCACCGCGTTCCCGGCCCCGGTGTCCGAGGTGATCCTCGACGCGCTGCCCTGGACGCTGGCCCTGGTCGGCATCACCACCCTGGTCAGCTTCGCGCTCGGCACCGGCCTGGGGTGCTGGCCGGCTGGCGCCGCGGCTCCTGGGTGGACGGGCTGCTGCCGGCCACCACGTTCCTCTCCTCGGTGCCGTACTTCTGGCTCGGCCTGGTCGCGATCGCCCTGCTGGCCGGCCCGGGCAGCTTCTTCCCCTCCTCCGGCGGCTACGACCCGGGGCTGGTGCCGGCGCCGGACACCATCTTCCTGGGCAGCGCGGTGCGGCACAGCCTGCTGCCCGCCGCCACCATCCTCATCTCCTCGATGAGCGGCTGGATCCTCAGCATGCGCAACATGATGGTGACCGTCGCCGCCGAGGACTACATCACCGTCGCGCACGCCAAGGGCCTGCCGGAACGCCGGGTGGCGCTGAACTACGCGGCGCGTAACGCGCTGCTGCCGAACGTGGCCGGCTTCGCGCTGTCGCTCGGGTTCATCGTCGGTGGCACCCTGCTCGTGGAGATCGTGTTCTCGTACCCGGGGCTGGGCTTCCTGTTGTTCCGGGCGGTGCAGGCCAAGGACTATCCGCTGATGCAGGGCATCTTCCTGGTCATCACGCTCTCGGTGCTGGTGGCGAACCTGCTCGCCGACGTGGCGTACCTGGCGCTCGACCCGCGTACCCGCAAGGAGGGCTGAGACGTGGCCATTCCCACCTCCAGCATCGAGCAGGTCATCCCGAAGCAGGGGGCGATGGCCCAGCCGGCCGCCGCGCGACGCCGCCGGTGGCGCTTCCTGGCCAACGGCAAGGCCACCACCGGGCTGGCCGTCGTCGCCGGGTACGTGCTGCTCGCGGTGATCGGGCCGTGGATCGCCCCCTACGAACCGGACGCCCGCAGCGGCGACCTGCTCCAGCCGCCGTCGGCGCAGCACTGGTTCGGCACCACGCACCTGGGCCAGGACGTGTTCAGCCAGGTCCTGGTCGGCACCCGCGGAGTGATGCTGGTCGGGCTGCTCGCCGGGGTGGTCGCCACCATCCTGTCGGTGCTGGTCGGGGTGACCGCCGGCTACCTGGGCGGGCTGCCCGACGACGGGCTCTCCGCGCTGTCCAACGTGTTCCTGGTGATCCCGGCGCTGCCGCTGATCATCATCGTCACGTCCACCATCACCGAGGCCGGCGACCTGGTCGTCGCCCTGGTCATCGGGTTCACCTCGTGGGCCTGGGGTGCCCGGGTGCTGCGCGCCCAGACGCTGTCGCTGCGCCGGCGCGACTACGTCGAGGCGGCCCGGGCCACCGGGGAGAGCACCTGGCGGATCATCGGCTTCGAGATCCTGCCCAACCTGACGGCGATCATCGCCTCCGGCTTCGTCGGCACGGTCATCTTCGCGGTGATGTCCGAGATCACCCTGGCGTTCATCGGTATCTCGTCGGTCTCGTCGTGGAACTGGGGCACGATCCTGTTCTGGGCGCAGAGCCAGCAGGCCCTCGCGCAGGGCGCCTGGTGGTGGTTCGTCCCGGCCGGCCTGGCCATCGCCGTGCTCGGCACCGCCCTCGCCCTGATCAACTTCGGTATCGACGAGTTCGTCAGCCCTCGGCTGCGCAGCGGCGGCCGGGCGCGGATCCGCACCGCCGACGGGCGCAGCGTGCGGATGCGGGTCGGCTTCACCCCCGTACTGGCGCCGCCCGCGGCCGTCCCGGCCCCGCGAACGAAGGAAGACACCCATGAGTGAACCGGTCCTGGAGATCCGTGGGCTCAGCGTCGACTACGGCCTCGGCGACGACGCGGTGCACGCGGTCCGCGACGTCGACCTGACCCTGCACCGGGGTGAGGTGCTGGGGCTGGCCGGGGAGAGCGGGAGCGGCAAATCCACCCTGGCGTACGGGTTGACCCGGCTGCTGCCGCCGCCCGGCGTGGTCAGCGGCGGTCGGGTGGTCTACCACCCCGTCGACGGAGCGCCGGTGGACGTGCTGGCCCTGAGCCCGGCGCGGCTGCGGGCGTTCCGTTGGGCGGAGACCTCGATCGTGTTCCAGGGGGCGATGAACTCGCTCAACCCGGTGCACCGGATCTCCACCCAGCTGCTCGACGTGATCAAGGCGCACCAGCCGAAGAGCACGGCGGCGGGCCGGCTGGCCCGGGCGAAGGAGCTGCTGCGGCTGGTCGGAATCTCCGCCGATCGGCTGGACAGCTACCCGCACCAGCTCTCCGGCGGGATGCGGCAACGCGTCATGATCGCAATGGCGCTGGCGCTGGAGCCGCAGGTGGTCATCATGGACGAGCCGACCACCGCGCTGGACGTGGTGATGCAGCGACAGATCCTCGGGCAGCTCGCCGAACTGCGCCAGCGGCTGGGCTTCGCGGTGCTGTTCATCACCCACGACCTGTCGCTACTGGTGGAGTTCTCCGACCGGATCGCCATCATGTACGGCGGCCGGATCGTCGAGCAGGCGCCCGCCGCCGAGCTGTACCGGCGGGCGCTGCACCCGTACACCGAGGGGCTGCTGCACTCCTTCCCGGCGCTGCGCGGCCCCCGCCGCGAGCTGACCGGCATCCCCGGCTCCCCGCCCGACCTGCGCGCCATGCCGAGCGGGTGCGCGTTCCACCCCCGCTGCCCCAAGGCGTTCGACCCGTGCGACCAGGAGTTGCCGTCGCTGGGCCCACCCGGCGACGACCAGCCGGGGCGGGCCGTCGCCTGCTGGCTGCACCCCACCGCCGCGCCGGCCCCCCACTGAGCCCACCACCACCGGAAAGAGCACGTTCGCGACCGCGAGGAGAACCATGGACACCCACCTCACCCAGCCGACCACCGACGGCTCCAGGTCGCAGCGCGGCGTCAGACGCGCCGAGCCGGAGTCGTCGCACGGGCAGACCGACCCGATCGACACCCTTCCACCGACCTTCCGGTGGGGGGTGGCGACCTCGTCGTACCAGATCGAGGGCGCGGTGGCCGAGGACGGCCGCACGCCGTCCATCTGGGACACCTTCTGCCGCGTCCCCGGGGCGGTGGCCAACGGCGAGAACGGTGACGTGGCCTGCGACCACTACCACCGGATGCCGGAGGACGTGGCGCTCATCGCCGACCTGGGCCTGGACACGTACCGCTTCTCGGTGGCCTGGCCCCGGGTGCAGCCGGGCGGGCGCGGGCCGGCCAACCCGGCCGGCCTGGCGTTCTACGACCGGCTCGTGGACGAGCTGCTCGGGCGGGGCGTCGACCCGTGGGTGACGCTCTACCACTGGGACCTGCCGCAGGAGCTGGAGGACGCGGGCGGCTGGCCGTACCGGGACACCGCCCACCGGTTCGCCGACTACGCCGAGCTGGTCTTCGCCACGCTCGGCGACCGGGTGAAGACCTGGACGACGCTGAACGAGCCGTGGTGCTCGGCGATGCTCGGGTACGCGTACGGCGAGCACGCCCCCGGCCGGCGGAACCTGGGCGACGGGATCGCCGCCGCCCACCACCTGCTGCTCGGTCACGGGCTGGCGGCGCAGCGGCTGCGCGCGGCAGCGGCGAACCCGATCGAGCTGGGCCTCACGGTCAACCTGTCCACCGCCGACCCGGCCACCGACAGCGTGGCCGACCGGGACGCCGCCCGGGCCGCCGACGGGCTGGGCAACCGGCTCTACCTGGACCCGGTGTTCCACGGCCGCTACCCCGAGGACGTGGTGGCCGACCTGGCCGCCGAAGGCGTCGAGATCCCGGTGCGGGACGGCGACCTGGCGGTCATCGCCACCCCGATCGACGTGCTCGGCGTCAACTACTACTTCGGCCAGCTCTTCTCCGGGGTGGACGAGCGGGGTCGGGAGCGGGACGACCAGGGCCGGCCGGTGCGCCGGGTGATCCGGCGGAACCTGCCGCGTACCGCGATGGACTGGGAGATCGTGCCGGACTCCTTCACCGACCTGCTGGTCCGGTTGAGCCGGGACTACCCGGGCGTGCCGCTGGTGATCACCGAGAACGGGGCGGCGTTCGACGACCGGCCGGACTCCGACGGCTTCGTGGCCGACGACGACCGGGTCGCCTACCTGGCCGAGCACCTGCGGGCGGTGGCCCGGGCCCGGCAGGCGGGCGCCGACGTGCGCGGCTACTTCGCCTGGTCGCTGCTGGACAACTTCGAGTGGGCGTACGGCTACGACAAGCGGTTCGGCATCGTCCGGGTGGACTACGACACCCAGCGGCGTACGCCGAAGCGCAGCGCGCACTGGTACCGGGACACCGTCCAGCGGGTACGCGGGCAGCGCTGACCCGGCCGTACGGGACGGCCGCGCGGTCGCGGCCGGGGACGCGGGCAGATGCCGCATCCCGCCCTGAGCCGGCGCGGGCCGGCGGCGTTCGCGTCGTCGCCGGCCCGACTCAGCGGGCCCGCGCCCGGGTCCGGGGCGCCGGCTGTGCCGGGGTCGCCCGGACGCCCGGGCCGCGCGGCACGCCGCCGTCGCGCAGCAGCCGGGCCATCGGGAGGGTGGCCGCGCCCATCGCGACCGCGTCCGGTCCGAGCCGGCACAGCTCGATCGAGGTCTGGGCGTACGGCTGGCGCAGCGCGTGCCGGGCGGTGGCCTCCCGGATCTGCGGCAGGTATCGCTCGCCCAGAGCCAGCCCGGCCCAGCCGCCGAGCACCACCCGTTCCGGGTTGAAGAGGTTGACCAGGTTCGCCACGCCGGCGCCGAGGTAGCCGACCGTGTCGTCGAGCACCCTCGCGGCCGTCCGGCTGGTGGCGCGCAGCAGCTCGCCGAAGGCGGTCTCCTCGTCGCCGCCAGCCGCCGGGCGGCCCCGGTTGGCCTGCCGGAACCGGTCGAGGATCCCCTCCGCCCCGACGTACGCCTCCAGGCAGCCGAGGTTGCCGCAGCGGCAGCGGCGGCCGCCGTACACGATCGTGGTGTGGCCCCACTCGCCGGCGCTGCTGTGCGCGCCGCGGTAGCCCACGCCGTCGGCGACCACGCAGGCCCCGACGCCGGAGCCGACCAGGGCGATGACGGCGTGCCGGACGCCCCGACCGGCGCCGAACCACATCTCGGCCTGGCCGAGGGTCTTCGCGCCGTTGTCGAGGTGGACGGGAATCTCGGTGCCGGCCCGCAGCATCGCCCCGAGCGGCACGCCGTCCCAGCCGAGGGTCTGTGCGTGCACGACGGCGTCGGCGGTCCGCTCGACCGTCCCGGACACCGCGACGCCGAAGCCGAGCACCGCCGCGGGGTCGACGCCGGCCTGCTCGACCACCGCGTCGAGACCGTGCAGCAGGTGGGTGGCCACGTCGCGCGGGTCGGGGCCGGTGGCGGCGATCGGGTACTCGGCCTTGGCGAGGGCGGTCATCCCCAGGTCGAAGAGCTCGACCTGGACCCGGGTCTCGCCGACGTCGGCCCCGACCAGGTAGCCGTAGCCGGGGGCGACGCGCAGCAGCACCCGGGGACGGCCGCCGTCGGACTCGACCGAGCCGGCCTCCTCGACGAGCCCCTCACCGATCATCTCGCCGACCAGGTTGCTCACGCTGGCCAGGCTCAGCGCGGTGGTCTGGCCGAGCTCGTGACGGCTGAGCGGCCCGTCCAGCCAGATCCGGGTGAGCAGCACCGATCGATTGGCACGGCGCATGTCGCGCACGGTGGTGCGTCTGGCGTCCACGTCCGCCGCCGTCCTCTCCCAGGGCGCCGCCGGGCGGCGGGCCCGTTCACCTCATGAAACAAGCCCTGACAGCCTACTGCGCATTTACATTTAACAAACTTAACTGATAGCCTGCGGCGCATTGATGAGGAGGTATATGTCATGCGACTTCGACGTGGACTGACCGCCCTGCTCGGGGGTGTCGCACTGCTCGCCGTCACCGCCGCCCTGCCCGCCGCCGTCGGCCTCGCCGCCACCGACGCCCACACCGCGCTCGTGGCGTGCAGCGCCCCGGCCTGGGCCGAGGGCGTCACCTGGACCGCGGGCAGCAAGGCCACCTACGCCGGCCGCCTCTACCAGGCGCTACAGACCCACACCCCGCCCGTCGGCGCGGGCTGGGCCCCGCCCGCCACCCCGTCGCTCTGGACCGACCTCGGCGCCTGCGACGGGGCCCCGTCCCCCACTCCGACCCGGTCGTCCTCCCCCACGCCCACCACGTCCCCCACCGCGACGCCGTCGCCCACCCCCACCACGTCGAGCCCCCCGCCCGGCGGGGACACCTGCCCGCTGAAGTCGCGGCCGGCCGGCAAGGTGCTCCAGGGCTACTGGGAGAGCTGGGACGGCGCGGCCAACGGCGTGCACCCCGGGCTCGGCTGGATCCCGATCACCGACTCCCGTATCCGGACGCACGGCTACAACGTGGTCACCGCCGCCTTCCCGGTGATCCTCTCCGACGGCACCGTGCTCTGGCAGAACGGCATGGACGCCGGCGTCCAGGTGCCCACCCCCGCCGAGGTGTGCCAGGCCAAGGCCGCCGGCCTGACCGTCCTGCTGTCCATCGGCGGCGCCACCGCCGGCATCGACCTCAGCTCGGCCGCGGTCGCCGACCGGTTCGTCGCCACCGTGGTGCCGATCCTCAAGCGATACAACTTCGACGGCATCGACATCGACATCGAAACCGGCCTCACCGGCAGCGGCAACATCAACCAGCTCTCCACCTCGCAGGCCAACCTGGTCCGCATCATCGACGGAGTACTCGCCCAGATGCCCGCCGGGTTCGGACTCACCATGGCCCCGGAGACCGCGTACGTCACCGGCGGCAGCGTCACCTACGGGTCCATCTGGGGCGCGTACCTGCCGATTATCAAGCGGTACGTCGACAACGGCCGGCTCTGGTGGCTGAACATGCAGTACTACAACGGCTCCATGTACGGCTGCTCCGGCGACTCGTACCCGGCCGGCACCGTGCAGGGCTTCGTCACGCAGACCAACTGCCTCAACACGGGCCTGGTGGTGCAGGGCGTCACCATCCGCGTCCCGTACGACAGGCAGGTCCCCGGCCTGCCCGCGCAGACCGGCGCCGGCGGCGGATACCTGGCACCGTCCCTGGTGGCGCAGGCGTGGAACACCTACCAGGGTGGCCTGAAGGGCCTGATGACCTGGTCGATCAACTGGGACGGGTCGAAGGGCTGGACCTTCGGTGACAATGTGCGGTCCCTCCAGGGCCGCTGACCTTCGCGACCGGGGCCGGCGCGGACGCGCGGGCCCCGGTGGCCGCAGCAGGACGGGCCGGGCCATTCGGGCAGGTCAGCGGCACCGCGCGTACCTGATCACGGCGACGCCGGACTCGGTCGCGGTGCGGGTGTTGGCGGAGTGGCAGCACGACGCAGCGCCCGTGCAGTCGCATCCCGGGGATGTGGGGTGGTGCTGGCGGTTCGGTGCGGAACGGACCGTGGCGGCCAGGGCCGGGCCGCTACGGGCGGGCCCGCCGGACCGCCGCAGCGGCCCGGCGTCGCCGCGGCCAGCTCAGCCCTGCTTCTGCTGGCACGGTACGCAGAAGCGGGCGTGCGGCAGAATCTCGAGCCGCTCGGCCGGGATCGGCGCCTCGCAGCGCGCGCAGGTGCCGTAGCTACCCTCGGCCATCCGGTTCAGGGCGTCGCCGATCTGCGCCAGGCTCTGCCGGGTCGCGGCGATCAGCGCGGAACGGGTGTGCGCCTCGCCGGGGTCGCCGGTGTCCGCCGTGAGTTCGGTCAGCCGGGCGGTCTGCGCCTCGAACTCGGTGGTCAGGGTGGCTCGCAGCCGCGTGATCCGCTCCTGGTCGGCGGTGTCGCGAAGGTCGGTGCTCATGTCGGATCCCTTCCGGAAAAAGAAAAAGGCCGAAGCCGATTGGCTTCGCCCTGGTGGCCGTACTCGCGGGGTGGAGATTCCCGGAGGGCCACGGCCGGTGGGGATCGGGCTCGGCAGGCCGTGAATGGGCGCGACCGCATGCCGCGGGCAGGGCACGACAGCAGGCGCCACCGAGGTGACGCTGAGCGGCTGCCGGACCGGGTACATCTGTTCACCATAGGCCGACCGCGCCGGGACGCCAACCACAATGCCGCTTCCGGTGGGACCACCGGCCAACGCGGCGGCCCGGTCTGGGGTGCCGGGCTCGCCGTCCGCTGCGCCCACCGGTCGACGGTTGCGTCACGGCTGTTCCGGGAACAGCTCACCAAACCAGCGGTGGCCCACCGCGAACACGTCCCGCACGGTCAGCCCGGCGGTGCGGGCGGTGTCGTGCACCGCAACCGTGTCCAGCCGCGCCCAACGGAAGGCGTCGCTGCGGCGCACGTGGCCCGCCGGGGAGCGGGAGGTCAGCCGGACGTGCCCGCGCCACAGCCCCGGCCCGGGCGGTTCCAGCTCGACGAGGATGGTGCCGTCGGCGCGGATCAGCTCCCGGCACCGCCGGAGCAGGGCGTACGGGTCACCGCCGATGCCGATGTTGCCGTCGACGAGCAGGACGTGCGCCCAGCGCCCCTCGCCGGGCAGGGCGGCGAAGACGTCCCGGTGGACGGCGACCGCCCCACGCGCCCGGGTGAGCCGCACCGCGTACGGGGAGATGTCGACGCCGACCGCGGTGCGCCCGGCACGAGCCAGCGCGAGCGTGAGCCGGCCCGGGCCGCAGCCGACGTCCAGGGCTGGTCCGGCGCACCGGGCGACGACGGCGGCGGTCGCCGGCTCGGGCGGACCGTGCCAGCGCCGTACCGGCAGCCGGCGACGCCGGCCGTCGGCCTGCGTGAGCCAGTACACGCCCGGCTGCGGGTGCATGGCCGGGGCGAAGACGTCCTCGATCTCGTCGAGGTCCGGCCGGCGGTCCGGTCGCCCGCCCGCACCGACCGCGTCGACGGTCATCGCCGGCCGCCCGGGACCGGGGTGGGACGAAGCCGCGCGACCTGGCGGGCGAAGCGGCTCGCCGGCGCCTCGGCGGCGACCGCGAGCGCGTCGGGCCACTCGTCGACGTCGCGCAGCACCGGCAGGGGAAGGGTGCGCAGGCCCCGCTCCGCGAGGGCCGCCCAGGTACGCCGGCCGGTCCGCGCCGTCGACATCGGCACCGCCCGCAACGCGGCGGCCTGCCGGGGGTCGCGCAGCCCCAGCGCCCACCACCCGCCGTCCACCGCCGGGCCGAGCACGGCGTCGGCCAGTTCGAGACGCCGTACCGCCGCGAGCAGCCGCCCCGTGGTCAGCTGCGGGGTGTCCATGCCGATCTGGAGCACCGGCCGTCCCGGCCAGGCCGCCGCCACGTCGGCGTGGGCGTTGGCGAGCCGGTCGCCCAGGTCACCGCCGCGCTGCGCCAGCACCGACCAGCCAGCGAGGGCGGCCGTCAGGTCAGCGCCGTCCTCGGCGTCGGCGACGCGCCCGCGTACGGCCAGCACGGGGGTCACCCCGGGCAGGGCGCGTACGGCGTCGAGGGTGTCGCGTAGCGCCGCGGCGGCGATCCGGGCCGCCTGGTCGGGGCTGGCCGGTGGGCAGAGCCGGGTCTTCACGGCCCCCGGCACGGGCGCCTTGGCCACCACCAGCAGCACGGTCACCGGGGCCGGCCCACGGTGCGCAGGACCCCGGCGAAGTCGCGGGTGGCGCGCAACGTGCCGCGTACCGAGCCGGAGACCTTGGACCGGGTGCCGGCGGCGCGCGGGGCGTAGCTGACGTCCAGCTCCCGGATCCGCCAGCCGGCCGCGGCGGCACGGATCAGCAGTTCGAGGGGATAACCGAAGGCCCGGTCGGCGACGCCGAGGTCGAGCAGGGCCTCGCGGCGGGCCACCCGGATCGGGCTGAGGTCGCGCAACGGCACGCCCCGCTGGCGCAGCAGCGCCGCGACGAGAGCGGTGCCGGCGCGGGCGTGCCACGGCCAGACCCCGGCGGAAACGGGTCGCCGCCGGCCCACCGCCAGGTCGGCGACGCCCCGGGCGACCGGGTCGACCAGGGCGGGCAGTTCCGCCGGATCGAAGGAGCCGTCGGCGTCGAGGACGCAGACCAGCTCCGCGTCGGCGGCCAGCAGCCCGGCGTGCACGGCCGCGCCGTAGCCCCGCCGGGGCTCGTGCACCACCCGAGCCCCGTGCCGCGCGGCGACCTGCGCCGAGCCGTCCCGGGAGCCGTTGTCCACCACGATCGGCCGGTAGCCAGGCGGCAGCGTGGTGAGGACACCGGGCAGGGCGGCGGCCTCGTCGAGGCACGGCAGAACCACGTCAATGGTTGTGGGCACAGCACCGACGCTAGGCCGCCACCCGGGCGCCGGCCGGCAGATCGAACCTTACGGATCGGCTCCGGCGGATCGTTCCCACCGGACGGTGACAATCCAGCCGTTCACCTGCCGACGGGCCCGGGAGGTCGTACCGTCCGGTCGGCATGGGAACGACCACGAGCTGGCCCGCCGCGCCCGGGCGGACGCCGACCCGCCGGCAGCGGGGCGACCTGACCGTGCTGGGCGTCGAGGTCGCGCTGGTGGCCGTCGCCGCGGCGGTCGGGGCGATCCTCAACGCGCGCGGGGTCGGTCTGCACGCGGACGCCGCCCCGCTGTACGCCACCTGGCGTCCGCACGCCGGCTGGGGAACGCCGGCCGCGGTGCTGGTGGCGGTCGTGGTGGTCGGCTCCGGGGTGCGGTGGGCGCGGGTCGCCCGCTGGGGTCCGCTGCTCGGCGCGGCCTGGCTGGCGTCGACGGCGTGGACGCTGTCGCTGTCGCTGGTGGACGGCTGGTCGGCGGGGTTCACCGAGCGGCTCACCGTGCAGGCGGAGTACCTGCACGAGGTGCCCGGGATCCGGGACGTGCCCGCCGCGCTGGCCGGGTTCGCCGGGCGCATCCTGGACTTCCAGCCGGACTCGTGGTCGACCCACACCGCCGGCCACCCGCCCGGCGCGCTGCTGGTGTTCGTCGGGCTGGACCGGATCGGGCTCGGCGGGGGCACCGCCGCCGCGCTGGTCTGCGTACTGGTGGGCACGAGCGTCACGGTCTCGGTGCCGGTGGCGATACGGGCGCTCGGTGCCGAGTCCACCGCCCGCGCGGTCCTGCCGTTCCTGGTGCTGCTGCCCGGAGCGGTGTGGGTGGGGGCGTCGGCGGACGGGCTGTTCGCCGGCGTGGTCGCGGCCGGCCTGGCGCTGCTGGCGGTACGCGGCCGGCTGGCCCCCGCCGCCGGTGGGTTGGCGTTGGGCTTCGCGCTGTATCTGTCGTACGGCTTCGTGCTGGTCGGCCTGCTGGCGCTGGTGGTGCTGGCACTGCGCCGGGCGGGCCGGGTCGTCGCGCTGCTGTCCGGGGTGGCCGGGGTCACCGTGGTCGTGGCCGCCTTCACGTCGGCCGGGTTCTGGTGGTGGGACGGCTACCAGCGGGTGGTGGAGCGGTACCACCAGGGCTGGGCGACCGACCGCCCGTACGGCTACTGGGTGTGGGCGAACCTGGCGGCCCTGGTGCTGTCCGCCGGCCCGGCGTGCGGGCCGGCGCTGGTCCGGGCGGTGCGGGCCGGGGTGACGGCGATCCGCCCCGCGTCGCGCGGCCCCGACGCCCGGCTCGTCGGGTCGGCGGTCGCCGCCGGGCCTGCCGCGTTGCTGCCGGTCGCGGCGGCGGTGGTGGTGCTCGCGGCGGACCTGTCCGGGTTGAGCAAGGCGGAGGTGGAGCGGATCTGGCTGCCGTTCGCGGTGTGGCTGCTGGTCGCCGCCGCCCAGCTGCCGCCGGCGACCCGCCGCTGGTGGCTGGCCGGGCAGGCGGCGACCGCCCTCGCGGTAAACCACCTGCTGTTCACGGTCTCCTGACCGGACGCCGGCCGGCGGCGCGGGCGGTCAGGCGGGCAGCGCCGCCGGTTCGCGCAGCGGGTCGGTGGCGAAGGCGGCGATCCCGTCGGCGAACCCGATCCGGGCGGTGTAGCCGAGCAGTTCGGTCGCCCGGCGCGGGTCGGCGACGACGTGCCGCACGTCGGCGGCGCGGGCGCCGCCGACGATCAGCGGCGCCGGGCCGGCCATCGCGGCGGCCAGGGCGGCGGCCAGGTCACCGACGGTCCGCGGTTCGCCGGAGCAGACGTTCACCGGCACCAGGGGCTCCGGCGACGGTGCGGCCAGGGCCAGCAGATTGGCGCGCGCCACGTCGGTGACGTGGACGAAGTCGCGCCGTTGCCGGCCGTCCTCGAGGACCCTGGGCGGCCGGCCCGCCGCGAGTTCGGACCGGAAGATCGACGCCACCCCGGCGTACGGGGTGTCGCGGGGCATGCGGGGCCCGTAGACGTTGTGGTAGCGCAGCGCCCACACCTCGCCACCGGTCTGCCGCGCCCAGGCTCCGGCCAGGTGTTCCTGGGCGAGTTTGCTGGCCGCGTACGTGCTGCGCGGCTCCAGCGGGGCATCCTCGCGCACCAGGACAGGGGTGAGCGTGCCGGCGCACTCGGGGCAGGTCGGGTCGTAGCGGCCGGCGGCCAGGTCGGCGGGGCGCCGCGGAGCGGGTCGGACGACCCGGTGCCGGGCGCACTCGTAGCGCCCCTCGCCGTAGACCACCATGGAGCTGGCCAGCACCAGCCGGCGCACCCCGGCCCGGTGCATGGCGGCCAGCAGCACCGCGGTGCCGTAGTCGTTGTGGCTGGCGTACCCGGGGGCGTCCGACGGGTCGATCCCGTGCCCGACCATGGCGGCCTGGTGGCACACCGCGTCGACCCCGGGCAGCAGCCGGTCGAGCAGGCCGGGATCACGCACGTCACCGACCACCGGGGCGTGCCGCCGGGACCACTCCGGCAGCTCACCACCGTGTGCCTGGGGCAGCAGCGCGTCCAGCGCCACCACCTCGTGCCCCTCGACGGCGAGCAGGTCGGCGACCTGCGACCCGATGAAACCGGCCGCGCCGGTGACCAGTATCCGCATGCGGGTCAGGGTAGGTCGGCGGACGGGCCCGGCGGGCCGGGTCGACGAAGCCGTAAGGACCTCGCAACACGTGCGCGGGGCTTCCGTAATCCCGGCAATCCAGGCCCGCCCGGCGGCGCCGCCCGTAACCTGCCGGAGAGGGACCGGGCGTCCCGCCGTCGCGGCCGTGAGGAGAACCGGTGAACGCGCAGAGCACTCCCCCGGCCGGGGATTCGCCGGCCGGGCCGAGGCGTGCCCCGCGCGGCCGTCCAGGCTACGGTTTCCCCCGGCGGTGGTGGGCGGTCCTGGCCGAGCATCCGCCGCCCGGCGCCGCGACGGCGAACCGGCGATGGCGCAGCCCGCTGCGCGGCCCGTGGCTCACCTCGGTGTTCGCGGTGGTCCTGCTCGTCGGCCTGCCGCTGGTGTTCCTCACCGGACTGCTGGACTACGTCGCCTACGCCCCGCGGTTCGGTCAGGCGTACCCGCGCGACGTCGGGTGGCTGCGACTGCCGCCGTTCGACTGGCCGACCCGCCCTTCCTGGCTGTTCCGTCTCACCCAGGGCGTGCACGTGGGGCTCGGGATCACGCTGGTCCCGGTCGTGCTGGCCAAACTCTGGTCGGTGCTGCCGAAGCTGTTCGACTGGCCGCCGGCCCGCTCGGTGGCGCAGGTGCTGGAACGGCTGTCCCTGCTCCTGCTGGTCGGCGGGATCCTGTTCGAGATCGCCACCGGCCTGCTCGACATCCAGTACGCGTACCTGTTCGGCTTCGACTTCTACACCGCCCACTACTTCGGCGCCTGGGTGTTCGTCGCCGCGCTGGTCGCGCACGTGGCGCTCAGGTCGCGGCGGATGCTCACCGCGCTGCGATCCCGTCCGCTGCGTCGGGAGCTGGCCACCGGCCGCGCGGCGACCCGGCCCGAGCCGCCCGACCCGGACGGGTTGGTGGCCGCCCGACCTCGGCCGGCCACGACGAGCCGGCGCGGCGCGCTCGCGCTGGTCGGCGGCCTGTCGCTGCTGCTCGCCGCGCTCACCGTGGGGCAGCACCTCGACGGGCCCTGGCGACGTACCGCGCTGCTGCTGCCCCGGGGCCGGCAGCCGGGCGGCGGCCCGACCGGGTTCCCGGTCAACCGGACCGCGGCCGCCGCCGGCGTCCAGGCCGCGGACACCGGGCCGGGCTGGCGGCTCACCCTGCGGGCGAACGGGCGCGCCGTCACCGTGGACCGCGCCGGCCTGCTGGCCATGGCCCAGCACACCGTCACGCTGCCGATCGCCTGCGTGGAGGGGTGGTCAACCGTGCAGACCTGGTCCGGCGTACGGCTGCGGGACCTCGCCGCGCACGTCAGGGCGGGCCGGATCGGCGCGGCGCACGTCCGTTCGCTGGAGAAGGCGGGACTGTTCCGGCAGGCGACCCTCCAGGCCAACCAGGTCCACGACGCGGACGCCCTGCTCGCGCTGCGGGTCAACGGAGTCGATCTCACCCTCGACCACGGTTACCCGGCGCGGGTCATCGTCCCGGCCCTGCCCGGGGTGCACTGCACGAAGTGGGTCACGGAGATCGAGTTCCGGGGGCGTACGGGTGGCTGACCTCGCGGCCCGGTTCCGGTCGGCGTACGGGGCGCCGCTCGGGCACCTGCTGCTGCTCGTCGGGGCCTTCGCCGTCACCGGGTGGGTGGCGTTGCGGCTCGCCGCGGAGCCGGCCGCCGGCCGGATGCTGATCTGGTTCGTCGGCGCGGCGATCGCCCACGACCTCGTGCTGTTCCCGGTCTACGGGCTGGCCGACGCGGTGCTGCGGCACGCGCCGGGCACCCGCGTCGTGCCGTCGGTGGGCCCGTCGCCGCTGAACCACGTCCGCGTGCCGGCCCTGGCCTCGGGGCTGCTGTTCCTCGTCTTTCTGCCCGGCATCCTCCGACTGGACGCGCCGGCCTATCTGGCCGCGTCCGGGCAGGACCAGCGGCCGTTCCTCGTCCGCTGGCTGCTCGCCACGGCCGCCCTGTTCCTGGCCAGCGCCGTGGGCTACGCGCTGAGGCGGTGGGCCCGGCGCCGGTGACCCGACCGCCGCCGCCCCGACGTTCAGGCCGGGACACCGACGGCCCGGATACGAGCCGGTCGATGACATTCCGTTCATGAACGGACCGCGTGGGCGAGATGCCGGCCAGAATCACGTCCGTGGGCAGGTGGTCGCGCAGAGTCGTAGCCGTGCTGGGTGCCGTCATCGCCGTGGTGGCTGGTCAGGCGGCGCCGGTCGCCGGACACGGCGGCGGGCAACCGATTCCCGACGCGGCCTACTACCGGACCGACCTGACCGCCGTCACACCGCAACCGCCTGGCGTGGAGGTACGCGTCGACCCGGGCGGTGAGTGGATCGAGATCACCAACGCCGGGCCGGCCGAGGTGATCGTGCTCGGCTACAGCCGGGAGCCGTACCTGCGGATCACCGCGACGACGGTGCAGGAGAACGAGCTGTCGCAGACCACGTACCTCAACCGCAGCCTGTTCGCCGACAGCCTGCCGGCCGGGCAGGATCCGACCGCGCTCGCGCCGGCGTGGCGGACCGTCGGCGCCAAGGGCACCAGCCGCTGGCACGACCATCGCATCCACTGGATGGGGCAGGCGCGGCCGCCGGCGGTCGAATCGGACCCGCGGCACCCGCATCCGGTCGGCGACTGGACGGTCCACGCGACGGCCGGTGGGCAGCCCTTCACCATCACCGGCCGGCTGCGCTGGCTGGGCAAGCCCGACGCCGACGGTGATCGCGTCCCGCAGTGGCTACTCCTGTCCCTGGAGGCGGTGGGCATCGTCACGCTGCTCGGCGTCGGCCTGCTGACCCGGCGTCGTCGTCGGGACCCGGACCCGCGGGTCACGTCCGGCACGGTCGCCGCACCGGTCACGAACGGCACCCCGGTACGCCCCGGCTGATCCGGCGCGGCGGCCCACGCGTAACTGCGCAGGACCCCGCCCGACGATCCGAGCGGTGACGGTCCCGGTACGCCGCCGGGCCGCCTCGACGGCGGCCCGGCGGCGGGCGTGGGCGTCGTTCGGGTGGCGACGCGCCCGGGAATCCGTCACATCACCTGCCGGAGCACCCCCAGGGAGGCGAGGACCGGCTCCTGTGCCGTCAGTGCCCGGGCGAGCTCCGGTTCGCGGCCGGTGAGGCTGTCCAACACCTCGTCGGCCGCCCCGTGCCCCTGCGGGTCGCCGTCGACGCCCGCCGCGACGAACACGTCGTCCTCGGCGACGCCGATCTCGTACCGCGACTCGGTGGCGCCCCGCAGTGCGAGCGTGGCCGCCGGCGGATTGCCGACGAGCACGCCGACACCCCCGGCGATCAGCAGACCGTACATGGTGACCAGGGGAAAGTCCTCGGCGCGCGACTCCGGCTCCAACCCGAGCGCCAGCGCCACGTCCCGTTCGTGGATCCAGGCGTCCCAGAGCATGTGCAGGGACAGGGTCGACCAGTGCAGTTGACGCCCGCTCGGCGCGGGCATCAGCGGGCCCTCCGGCCCGACGGCCCGGGCCTGGAACAGCTCCCGTTCCCGCGCCACCAGGTCCGTGAGGGTCTGGACGGTCTCCTCCGGGCTCTGCGCGGGCGAGTCCGCCAGCCACAGCGCCGGGGTGGTGGCCGGATGGAAGGGGCCGTGGCGCAGGAACCGCCCGACGTCCGGACTGCCGCTGAGCAGCGCGACGTGCAGCTCGGCCACGTTGACCACGTGCCGGACCACGTCGTGCACCGACCAGGCGGTGCAGCGGGTCTTCGCCGACCAGCCCGCCGGATCGAGTTGCGTGACGAGGCGGAGGAAGTTCGACCGCTGGCGCTGGATCGTCGCGCCGATCGTCGCCGGGCCGGCGGTCAGACCACGCTTCTCGGTGAGGACAAGATCAGACAATGGGTCACCCCTAGGGAGAGCACGACAGGAGGTGCGGCGCGGAAAGTCCTCAAAGGATACTGACTCGGCACGAGCAGCACCATCGTGATCACTCGGGGTAACAGAGAAGCGGACGACCCACCCGCGCCGCGTGTCCTTCCCGGACGGCGGCCGTTGTACGAGGTGTGCAGGCGAAACCCTCCGCCGTCGCGACGAACCCCCGGGCCTCCCGCTGGCCGGGCGAGTGGGCGCGGCGCGAGGACGACCGGCGGCAGCGGGCGTACGACGCGCGGCTGCGGACCTGGCGCCGGCACGAGGAGCATCTCGTCCGGCTACGGATCGAGGCCACCGCGTTCGTCGGGTGCGCGCAGCCACGGGCCGGGCTGCCGGCCGAACTCGACCACGACGAGGTCGTCTACCGCGTACTGCCGGCCGCGGAGCTGATCGAGGCCGAGGCGCGGCACCTCACCGGGCTGCCCGCGCCGGGGCTGACCGTCGCGGCGGACACCGTGGACGAGCCCGGGCGCGTACTGCCGGCGGGCCTGCGGGTCGTCGACGCCGGCATGGCGGTCGTCACCGACCGTCGCGTCGCCTTCGCCGGACGCCACGGCCGACGCGAGTGGACGTACCGGGGCATGCTGGGTCCGGGGCACCACCCCGAGGTCCCGATCACCCTGCTGCACACCGCGGACGGCCGCCGGCCGGCCGGATTGCGGATCCCGGCCGCCGCCGCCGTGAACGCCCGCTTCTATCTCACCCTCGCCTTCGCCACCGCCGCCGGGTCACGCGCCGCCGTCGTCGCGCAGGTCGACGCGTTGTTGGCGGCTCACCGCGACGCCCGACCGGCTCCGCCGGCGCCGGCGGAGCCGCACCACGCTCCGTTCCCCGTGCCGCGCCCCGAGCGGATGGCGGCGGCCGCCGCCGTCGTCGTCGCGGTGGCGCTCGCGGCGCTGGCCACCGGCACCCTCCGCGCCGAGCCGGCGGAGCTGCCGTACGGGGCGGAGGCGGGCGCGGGCGGGATCGCCGCAACCGCGGACGTGGGCTGGACCATCGGCGACCCGGTCCCGAGCCCGCCCGCGGTGCCCGGGCCGGGGGGCAGCCCGACCCGCCGCCCGCCGGTGACCACTCCCGTGGCCCGGACGACGGGCGGTGCCGCCACCGGGGGCGAGCCGGTCACCGGGCCCGTGACGCGTCGGAGCGCCGCCACGGCAACGCGCGCCACGGGCACGGGCACGGGCACGGGCACGGGCACGGCTCCGGCTCCGGCTCCGGCTCCGACCACCCGACCCGAGCCGGCCGCGACGCTCACCCCGACCACGGGCCCCGCTCCGACCACCGCCCCGGCCCCGACCGCGGCACCCGCCCCGACGCCGTCGACCGGCTTCCCGGTGCGCGACGACTGCCCGGGCCTGCTCCACCTGCCGCTGGTGAACCTGCTGCTGTGCCCGGCGGCCGACCGGTGAGCACGCGGGCGGCTGCCCGGCTCGTGAGCCGCTGACCTCCACGGGGCGGCGCCGGGAGCGGCCCGGTCGGCGCCGCCGCCCGGGCCGGCGCCGATCAGGACCGCGGGGTGAGCAGGTAGTCGTCGGTGTCCGGGCTCCACCGCAGGTCCACCACACCGCTGGTGGCCGCCGCCTTGCAGAACTGGAGGAAACTGCGGTAGCCGAGCTTCTTCTCGCTGAAGTCGGGGCGCGCCCGGCGGAGCTGGTCCTTCAGCCCGGAGAGCGCGACCGCGCCGCCGCCGGCCAGATCCGCGACCACGGAGCGAAGCAGCGCGAAGGCGGCCTCCGGGTCACCGCGTTCCGGCAGCGACACCTCCGGGTCGCCCTTGGCGGGCCCCTCGGCCAGCTCGACCACGTCGTGTTCGGCGAGGTAGCGCAGGAGTTCACCGAAGGTACGGAAGCCGTAGTCGGACTCGCTGAACGTCGGATCCTTGCGCAGCAGGGTCCGCTTCAGCCCGGAGGCGGTCACCGCACCGCTGGTGCCGCCCTGGAGGCCGGCCACCGTCTGCGCCACGAGGACGGCGAGCGTGTCGACGTCCCGGGCGGACTCCTCCGCCACCGGCTGGGGCTCGGGCTCCGGCGGCTGGGGGGCCTCGGGGGCGGACACCCGACCCGGACGGCCCCGCCGACCGGCGGTGGCGGGTATCTCGACCCCCTCCAGCCGGTCGTAGTAGAGGAACTCGTCGCAGGCGGGCGGGAGCAGGGCCGAGGTGGAGTTCTCCACACCGACCCCGATCACCCGCTTGTTGAGTTCGCGGAGCTTGTAGACCAGCGGGGTGAAGTCGCTGTCGCCGGTGCAGATCACGAACGTGGAGAGGTAGTCGCGTTCGAAGGCCAGCTCCACGGCGTCCACGGCCATCTTGATGTCGGCGGCGTTCTTCCGGGTGGCGCCCATCCGCTGGGGGATCTCGATGAGTTCGACGTGCGACCGGGTGAGCATCCGCCGGTCCTCGTCGAAGTACGACCAGTCGGCGTACGCGCGGCGCACCACCACCCGGCCCCGCTCGGCGAGGGCGTCGGCGATCGGGCGGAAGTCGAAGGGCCGGCCGCCGTGATGGTCACGTACGCCCAGCGCCAGGTTCTCGTAGTCGAGGAACAGCGCGATCCGGTCTTCGGCATCCACGCCGGTCAGCCTACGCCCGGCGGGCTGCCCGTCCACCCGCGCCGCGACCGGGCCCGGCTCGTTCGGCGCGGCTGCCCGGTCTCGGGCGGTCCGCAGGCCGGAGGGTCAGTGGCGACGCCAGGCCAGGACGCCGGCCGCCGCGCCGGTGAGGCCGGCGGCGGTGACCAGGCGGTGCCGGGACAACCAGGCCTGCGCGCTGTGCCGGTGCGACCGGCTGGTGAAGCTGCCCCGCGCGCCGTAGTCCCGGCCGTCCGGGCCGTCCGCCGGCTGCCACAGGTTGACCGGCCGGTCCTGGTCGGTCGGCCGTTCGGCCTGCTGCGAGTCGTAGCCGGTACGCGCGAGATACCGGTCGAGCAGGCCGGGCGCGATCCGGTTGCCGAGGATGGTCAGGGCGGTGGAGACACCCACCCAGTACTCCCGGCGGCCGGGCCGGTCGGCGGCGCCGACGATGGCCCGGGCGGCGACCATCGGATCGTAGATCGGTGGCACCGGTTGGGCGTGCCGGGGCAGCCGGGACAACAACCAGTCGAACTGCGGGGTGTTCAGCGCGGGCAACTGCACCATGGTCACCCTGACCTTGCTCCGGTCGTGCATCAGCTCGCAGCGCAGCGCCTCGGTGAACCCGACGATCGCGTGCTTGGCCCCGCAGTACGTGGCCTGCAACGGGATGCCCCGGTAGGCCAGCGCCGACCCGACCTGGACGATGGTGCCGCGGTCCCGGGGCACCATGTGGTGCAGGGCCACCCGGGTGCCGTGCACGTAGCCGAGATAGGTGACCTCCGTGGCCCGGCGGAACTCCTCGGGCCGGGTCTGCTGGAACGGGGCGAAGACGGAGCTGAACGCGTCGTTGATCCACAGGTCGATCGGCCCGAGTTCGGCCTCGACCCGTTGGCCGGCGGCCACCACCTGGTCGTACTCGGCCATGTCCACCTCGACGGGCAGGGCCCGGCTGCCGGCGGCCCGTACCTCCGCGGCGGCGGCGTCCAGGCCGGTGCGTCCCCGTGCCAGCAGGGCGATGGCGATGCCACGCCGGGCGAGCAACCGGGCGGTGGCCCGCCCCACCCCGGCGCTGGCCCCCGTGATCACCGCCACCCGCGCGTGCTCCCGGTTTCGACCCATCACACTCCCCCGACCTCGTCCGTCCTGTCCTGTCCGAGGCTGTACCCCGGCACCGGCCGGGTACTCCGGTCGGATGCGGGTTCGGCGGGGCAGGTGTGGGCCGGCCCGCGCCGGGTAGGGGCTGCGGGAGGTGGTGCCGGTGGGACGGGACGAGCGGCCCGGCACCTCGGCGACGGACGTCCACGGGCCGAGCGTGCTACGTGAGTACGCGCTGCTCGCCGACGGCCACCGGGGCGCCCTCGTCGGCCCGGACGGCAACGTGACCTGGCTCTGCGCCCCCGGGTGGGCGGACCCGTCGGTGTTCAGCGGCCTGCTCGGCGGCCGGGGCGACTACCTGGTGACGCCGGCGAACCACCGGTACGTCTGGGGCGGCCACTACGAGCCGGACTCGCTGGTGTGGGTGAGCCGGTGGGTGACCACGGACGGGATCATCGAGTCCCGCGAGGCCCTGCTGTTTCCCGGCGAGGAACGGCGGGTGGTGCTGCTGCGGCAGATCCACGCGTTGGACCGGGACGCCGTCGTTCGCGTCCGGCTCGATCCGCGCGCCGACTTCGGCCGCGAGCCGGTGCGCGAGGTACGCCGCGACGGGCCGCTCTGGCTGGCCCGTACGGGCGACCTGTACCTGCGGCACAGCGGCGGGGAACGGCTCCGGCCCAGCGGTGACGGCCCGCTCTGCGGCGAGCTGACGATCCCCGCCGGCGGGCGGCACGATCTGGTGCTGGAGATCGCGACGCGGCCGTTCGACGCCGAGCCGCCCCGGCCCGACGAGTTGTGGCGGACCACCGAGCAGACCTGGAAGGCGTCCCTGCCGCCGCTCACCGGCGGGCCCGCGCAGCGGGACGCGGTCTTCGCGTACGCCGTGCTGCGCGGACTGACCAGGCCGGGTGGCGGCACGGTGGCGGCGGCGACCATGGCACTGCCCGAGCGGGCGCTCGCCGGCCACAACTACGACTACCGCTACGCCTGGCTGCGGGACCAGTCCTTCGTGGGCCAGGCCGCCGCCCTGGTCGGCCGGTACGACCTGCTGGACGACGCGGTCGCCTTCCTCACCGAGCGGGTGCTCGCCGACGGTGACCGCCTCGCCCCCGCCTACACGGTCGACGGCGACCCGGTGCCGCCGCAGCACGGGCTGGACTTCCTGCCGGGCTATCCGGGCGGGTCGCCCCGGGTCGGCAACTGGGTGCGGGAACAGTGCCAGCTCGACGTGTTCGGCGAGATCCTGCTGTTGCTGGCCGCCGCCGGGCGGCACGACCGGCTGGACGACGCCTCCTGGCGGGCGATGGAGCTGGCCGTGCGGACCATCGGGCAGCGCTGGCAACAGCCCGACTCGGGCGTCTGGGAGCTGTCGGCCCGGCAGTGGACGCACTCGAAGCTGATGTGCGTGGCCGGGCTACGGGCGGCCGCCCGGGTCGCGCCGCGCGGGTCGGCCGGGCGGTGGGCGGCGCTCGCCGACACGATCCTCGCCGACGCCGCGGCGCACGGCCTGCATCCGTCCGGCCGGTGGCAGCGGGCGTACGACGACGGGCGGGTCGACGGGGCGCTGCTGTTCCCCGGCATTCGGGGGGCGCTGCCGGTCGGGGATCCGCGTACCGCGGCGACCCGTGGGGCGGTCCTGGGCGAGTTGGAGCGCGAGGGCTACCTGTACCGGTTCCGCCCGGACAGCCGGCCGCTCGGCGACGCGGAGGGCGCCTTCCTGCTCTGCGGGTTCGCCGCGGCGCTCGCCGCCTGGCAGGCCGGCGACGTGGTGGGGGCCAACCGCTGGTTCGAGCGCAACCGGGCCGCGTGCGGGTCACCGGGTCTCTTCACCGAGGAGTACGACGTGCAACAGCGGCAGTTACGCGGAAACTTTCCGCAGGCGTTCGTGCACGCGCTGATGCTGGAGACCGCGGTGACCCTCGGCCAGGCCGAATACTGCCCGGTCCCGCGCTGACCGGACCCGGCCGGCGCACGCTGGCGTCCCGTCGCCTCACGCCACCCGGTAGGTCTCCGCGTCGGCGGTCCGCAGGTCGAGGCCGTTGCCCGGCCGGTCCAGCGGCACCGCGGCGGCGCCTCCGGTGGCCGGCACGGCCCCGTCGAAGAGCATCGACTCGATCCGGACGTGGTCGTGGAACCATTCGAGGTGGCGCAGGTTCGGCACGGCGGCGGCGACCGGCAGGTGCTGGTGCGGCGCGCAGTGCGCCGACACCTGGAGGCCGGCCGCGGCGGCCACCGCCGCCGCGCGCAGGAACTCGGTGATGCCGCCGCAGCGGGTGACGTCGATCTGGAGGCAGTCGACGTACGGGGCCATCCGGTGGAAGTAGACCAGGTCGTAGCCGTACTCGCCGGCCGCCACGTCGGGCCGGACCTGGTCCCGGACCAGTCCGAGGCCGACCAGGTCGTCGGAGCTGACCGGCTCCTCGTACCAGCGCACGTCCAGGTCGGCGGCGGCCCGCATCACCCGGACCGCCTGCTTGCGCTGGTAGGCGCCGTTCGCGTCGACGTACAGCTCGGTGTCGTCGCCGATGACGCGCCGGGCGGCGGCCATCCGGGCCAGGTCGCGCGGCACCTCGGTACCCCAGGACTCCCCTATCTTGATCTTCACCCGGGGGATGCCCTGGTCGTGCACCCAGCCGGCGAGCTGGCGGTGCTGCCGCTCGTCGTCGTACGTGGTGAAGCCGCCGCTGCCGTAGACCGGCACCTCCCGGCGGGCGGTGCCGAGCAGCCGGGCCAGCGGCAGGCCGAGCCGGCGGGCCTTGAGATCCCAGACCGCGTTGTCGGCGGCGGACAGCGCCAGCCCGGCCACCCCGGGCCGCCCGGCGTTGCGCAGCTCGCGCTGCATGAGCGTCCAGACGGCCGGCACGTCGTCCGGGTCCAGCCCGGCCACCACCGGGGCGAGGAGCTCCGTCACCACCGGCACCACCGCGGCCGGCCCGTAGGTCCAGCCGAGGCCGGTGTGCCCGTCGGCCTCGGCGCGGACCAGTGCCAGCACGGTGCTGGACCAGGCGAGGGTGCCGTCTCCCTCCGGGGCGTCGGTGGGCACCCGGTACGCCGCCGCGGTCAGCCGCATCCGGTCACCGTCCCCGCCGGCCCACCCGCGCGGCGAGCGCGGCCGCCGGGGCCAGCGCGGCCAGACCGACCAGCCCGGCGGCGGCCCACCGCGCGGCCCGCGACGGGGAGGCGGGCCGGTCGGCCCAGCTCTGCTCGGGTCGCGGCGGCACCGACCCGCCGTGCAGGCCGGCGCGGAGCAACTCGGCCAGGTGGATCGCCCGGCGGCCGTCCGCCGCGCTCTGCTCGACCTGGGTACGGCAGCTGAAGCCGTCGGCGAGGATGACGTCGGTGTCGGCGGCGTCGCGTACGGCGGGCAGCAGCACCCGTTCGGCGCACGCCTCGGAGACCTCGTAGTGCCCCTGCTCGAAGCCGAAGTTGCCGGCCAGGCCGCAACAGCCGGAGTCGAGGAAGTCGGCGCGCACCCCGGCCTCGGCCAGCACCGCCTGGTCGGCGACGGTGCCCAGGATCGCGTGCTGGTGGCAGTGGGTCTGGATCAGGGCGTGCGCGGGCAGCCGGGGCGGTCGCCAGCCGGGGCTGTGGTCGTGCAGCAGCTCGGCCAGGGTGACGGTCTGCTCGTGCAGCTTGGCGACGTCGTGATCGTCGGGGAACAGCTCGTGGGCGTCGCTGCGGAACACGGCCGTGCAGCTCGGTTCCAGCCCGACCACCCGGGTGCCGGCCCGCAGGTGCGGGCGCAGCACGTCCACGGTCCGCTGGAGCACCCGCTTGGCCATGCCGAGCTGGCCGGTGGAGATCCAGGTCAGGCCGCAGCAGACCGGCCGGTCCGGCACCCGTACCCGCCAGCCGGCCGCCTCCAGCACCTCGACCGCGGCCCGCCCGATGCCGGGGTGGAGGTGGTTGGTGAAGGTGTCCGGCCAGAGCAGCACCTCGCCGCGGGAGCCGTCCCCGTGCGGTGTCCGGCGGGCGAACCAGCGTTGGAACGACTCCGGGGCGAACAGCGGGATGTCGCGGCGCCGGTCGATGCCGCCGACCGCCTTCGCGAGCCGGCCCAGCCCGGGGGCCTGCGCTAACGCGTTCACCGCCCGGGGCGCGGCGGCGGCGAGCGCGGCGGCCACCGGGAGCCAGCCCATCGAGTAGTGCGACCGGGGGCGCAGCCGCCCGGCGTAGTGATGGGACAGGAACTCCGCCTTGTAGGTGGCCATGTCCACGTTGACCGGGCAGTCCCGCTTGCAGCCCTTGCAGGCCAGGCAGAGGTCGAGGGCGTCCCGGACGGCGTCGGAACGCCAGCCGTCGTCGACGACCCCGCCCCGGGCGGTGCCGTCGAGCATCTCGAACAGCAGCCGGGCCCGGCCCCGCGTCGAGTGCTCCTCCTCCCGGGTGACCATGTACGACGGGCACATCACCCCGCCGTGCTGGCGCCGGCACTTGCCGACTCCGACGCAGCGCAGCACGGCCCGGCCGAAGCTGCCGGAGTCGTCGGGGTAGCGGAAGTGGGTCTCCCAGCCGCCGTGGTTGTAGTCGACCCCGATCCGCAGGTGGCTGTCGAGCGGGTACGGGGCGACGACCTTGCCCGGGTTCATCCGGTTGTCCGGGTCGAAGATGGCCTTGAACTGGCCGAAGGCGCGGATCAGCCGGTCGCCGAACATCTTCGGCAGCAGTTCGCCCCGGGACTGTCCGTCGCCGTGCTCGCCGGAGAAGGAGCCGCCGTACGACACCACCAGGTCGGCGGCGCGCTCGATGAACGAGCGGAACTGCCGTACGCCGTCGGCGGTGTTCAGCTTGAACGGGATCCGGGTGTGCACGCACCCCTGCCCGAAGTGCCCGTACAGCGACGCCTGTTCGTAGCCGTACTCCCGGTAGAGCGTGTCGAGATCGCGCAGGTAGTCGCCGAGGCGCTCCGGCGGTACGGCCGAGTCCTCCCAGCCCTCCCAGGTGTCCGCCTCGCCCGGTACCCGGGCGGTCGCGCCGAGCCCGGACTCGCGTACCTGCCACATCTGTTTCTCGTGGGCCTCGTCGTCGAAGCGGTGCACGGTGGGCCCGCCGTCGCGCCGCAACGCGTGCAGCATCCGGGCGAGGGCGTCCTCCGCCTGTTCCGGTGTGTGCCCGCCCATCTGGACCATCAGCCACCCGCCCCCCTGCGGCAGCAGGTGCAGGGCGCCGGGGTGCAGGTGCTTGCGCTTCTCGAAGTTGATCAGCTTGTCGTCGAGCCCCTCTAGGGCGATCGGATCGTGCGGCAGAATGTGCTTCACGTCGTCGGCCGCGGTGGCGATGTCCGGGTAGCCGAGGAAGACCATCGCCTTGGCCGGCACCACCGGGACCAGCTTCAGCCGGGCCCGCAGCACGGTGACCAGGGTGTTCTCCGAGCCGACCAGCGCCTGCCCCACGTGAAAGTTCTTTTCCGGCAGCAGGCTGTCCAGGTTGTAGCCGGACACCCGCCGAGGAATGTCCGGGTAGCGGGTGCGGATGTCGCTCAGGTACTCGTCCCGCAGGGCCCGCAACTGGCGGTAGATCTCGGCCTGGCGGCCACCCCGACGCTGGATCTCGGCGTACGCCTCGTCGCCGGTCTCGCCGACCCACATCCGAGTGCCGTCGTAGAGCAGCACCTCCATCTCGACGAGGTTGTCGACCGTCTTGCCGGTGCGCTGCGCCGTCGACCCGCACGAGTTGTTGCCGATCATCCCGCCGATGGTGCAGTGGTTGTGGGTCGCCGGCCTGGGGCCGAACTCCAACCTGTACGGGGCCAACAGCTCGTTGAGCGTGTCCAGCACGATGCCCGGCTCCACCAGGCACGTCTTCGCCTCGGCGTCCACCTCGATCAGCCGGTTGCAGTACTTCGACCAGTCGATCACGACGGCGGTGTTCGTGCACTCGCCGGCCAGGCTCGTGCCACCGCCCCGGGAGAGCACGGGGACGTCCATCCGGCGGCACACCTCGATCGCGGCGACGGCGGCCTCGACGGTACGCGGCACGACCACGCCGAGCGGCACCTGCCGGTAGTTGGAGCCGTCCGTCGAGTACGCGCCGCGGGAGCCGGCGTCGAACCGGACCTCGCCGTCGACCACCGGGCGCAGCCGTGCGGCCAGGGCGTCGAGGTCCACGTCGGTGACGGGCGCGGGCGCCCGGGTCACCGGGTCGGGCAGCGCGACCGGACGAGCGGCGACCCGGGTCACGACCGCAACTCGTTGATCTTGTCGCGGGCGACGGTCGCCATGGTGGCGACCTTGTGCGGCTGGCCGCGCAGGAACGCCTCGGTGAAGTGTTTCGCCTGCTCGTACCGGACCTTACCGGGCATCGGCGGCTCGTTCGGGTTGACGTCGCAGTCGACCAGCGCCGGGCCCGGGTGGGCGAGGGCCTCCCGGATCGCCCCGGGCAGCGCCTTCGGGTCGGTGACCTTGGCGCCGTAGCCGCCGCAGGCCCGCGCCCAGGCAGCAAAGTCCGCCTCCGGCTGCCGGTGCCGCACCGCGTACTCGGGATAGCCGAGGATGATCTGTTCCCAGAGGATCTGCCCGTACGCGTTGTTGTTGTTGATGATCACCTTGATCGGCAGTTCGTGCCGCGCGGCGGTGAGGAACTCGGCCATCAGCATGGCGAACCCGCCGTCGCCGACGAAGGCGATCACCTGCCGCCCCGGGTACGCGTGCTGCATGGCGACCGCGTACGGCAGGCCCGGCGCCATCGTGGCGAGGTTGCCGGAGAGATAGAACTCCCGGTTGCCGCGGATGGTCCAGTGCCGGGCCGCCCAGGTGGCGATGGTGCCGGAGTCGCAGGTCAGGATCGCGTCGGAGGTGGCCGCCTCGTCGACGCAGCTGATCAGGTACTGCGGGGCGATCGGGTCGCGGGACGGGTCCTGCAGCGCGACCATGTCGGAGCGCCAGGCGTCCCGTTCCCGCTGGTACCTCTCCAGGAAGGACCGGTCCGAGCGAGGCTGGAGCATCGGCAGCAGCTGCTGCAACGCCAGCCGGGCGTCGGCGGTGACCGCCGCGTCCACCGGCAGCCGCAGGCCGAGCAGGCTGGCGTCGATGTCGATCTGCACCACCCGGGCCTGCCCCGGCTTCGGCAGGTACTTCCCGTACGGGAAGGAGGTGCCGACCATCAGCAGCGTGTCGCACTCCTCCATCAGCTCCTCGCTCGGCTTGGTGCCGAGCAGGCCGAGACCGCCGGTGGTGAGCGGGTGGTCGTCCGGCACCACCATCTTGCCGGGCAGGGTCTTGACGATCGGACTGGCCAGCGCCTCGGCCACCGCGATGATCTCGTCGCGGGCGTGCCGGGCTCCCACGCCGACCAGCATGGCCACCTTCTTGCCGGCGTTGAGCACCTCCGCCGCCCGGGCCAGGTCGGCCTGCGCCGCCGGCACCGGCGGCTGCGACGCGACGGGGCTGCTCATCGGCGGCTCGCCCGGGCTGACATGCCGGTACGGGTCCGACCCCGCCGCGGCGACCTGCACGTCGTTGGGGAAGGTCAGGTGGGCCACCGTCCGCATGGCCAGGGCGTGCCGGATGGCGATGTCCACCACCCCGGGCATCTGCTGCGGGTTGGTGACCATCAGGTTGTAGGCCGCCACGTCCTGGTAGAGCAGCGGGGTGTGCACCTCCTGCTGGTAGTGGGAACCGAGCACCGAGGTCTCCTGCATACCGGTGATGGCCAGTACCGGCACGTGGTCGAGTTTGGCGTCGTACAGCCCGTTGAGCAGGTGGATGGCGCCCGGGCCGGAGGTGGCGGCGCAGACGCCGATCCGGCCGGTGGCCTTGGCGTAGCCGGTGGCCATGAAGGCCGCCGCCTCCTCGTGGTGCACCAGCACGAACCTCAGCTTCTCCCGCTGCCGGCGGAAGCCCTCCATCAGCCCGTTGATGCCGTCGCCGGGCAGGCCGAAGACGGTGTCGACGCCCCACTCCACCAGTCGTCGGGCCAGGCTGTCGCCTACGATCTCCTGCACCTCACGCCTCCTGATCTGGGCTTCCGCGCTGCCGCCGGCAGCGGGCGCCAAGGGCGGCGGGCGAAGCCGGGCACCGGACGTCCCGATGCCCCGCCAGCTACCCGCGCGCCTTGCCGGCAAACCTCCGATCCGATGGGATGCCCGGCAGCGGTGGCACCGGGCGCGGGCCGGGCGGCCGGCCCGGCCTCACTCGGCCGGATCGCGCGGCCGCACACGCTCCCCACCCCGCTCCCCACCCCGCTCCCCGCCTCGCTCCCCGCCTCGCTCCCCGCGCCGCCGCCGGCGGTCGGCGAGGAGGCCGACCAGCAACGATCCGGCGGCGGCGACGCGGCCCCAGCGCTGCAGGGCGGTGCGCACCCGGCCGGGCGGCGGGGGCGGCGGGCCGGGCACCACCACCCGGTCGACCCCGGGGTACGCGAGCCGGGACGCCTCCACCGCCTCCTCCTCCGAGCGCACCACACGGTTGCCGGTGAGCGCGACCTGTCCGGCCTCGTCGCGGTAGCGCCACCGCCACAGCCCGTCCTCCGGCCACAGCTCGATCCGCTCGCCCGGCCGGTCCGGGGCGGGTGTCTCGACGCCGCCCTCGTCGGCACGGGGTGCCGGGGCGGGGCCGGCGGCCCGTCGCAGGTCCGCCCGGGTCAGCTCGCCGAGACTGGCGGCGTCGCCGCGGCGTAGCGCCCGCGCGACCAGGTAGGCGACCAGCCCGGTCAGGACCGGCAGCACGAGCGCGAGCACCCGGAACACCCCGAGCAGGTCGTAGACGGGCACCCGCAGCAGCCGGGCCAGGATGTCGTCCCCGCCGGCGACCACCAGCACCACGAAGAACGTCAACGCGCCGACGCCCACACCCAGCCGGACCGGATGGTCGCGGGGCCGGTCGAGGAGTTGGTGTGGCCGGCGGTCCCGGGTGCGCCGACGTTCGAGGAACGGCCAGGCGTAGAGGGCGAGGAAGCTGACGCCGCCGAGCACCACACCCGGCCAGAACGGCGCCGGCACGAGGTAGCCGGCGATGCGGAACTCCCACGGCGGGAAGAGGCGCAGCGCGCCATCCCCCCAGGCGACGTACCAGTCCGGCTGGGCCGGCGAGGTGGACTGGGCCGGCTCGAACGGGCCGTAGATCCAGACCGGATTGATCTGCACCAGGCCACCGAGGGCGAACAGCACCGCCAGCACCCAGGCGAACAGGGCGAGCGTACGCAGCGTGTAGCTCGGCCACAGCCGGGACCCGACCACGTTGTGCTCGGTCCGCCCGGGGCCCGGGAACTGGCTGTGCTTCTGCCGAACCAGGATGCCCAGGTGCAGCGACACGAGGGCGACCAGGATCGCGGGCACCAGCAGAACGTGGGTGATGAACAGCCGCGGGATCAGTGCGTCGGAGGGGAACTCGCCGCCGAGGCCGAGCGCCACCAGCCACGTCCCGACCAGGGGGATCGACTCCACCACCGAGACGAGGATCCGCAGGCCCAGACCGGAGAGCAGGTCGTCCGGCATCGAGTAGCCGGTGAAGCCGTTGGCCAGGGCGAGGGCGAGCATGGTGACGCCGATCAGCCAGTTCAGTTCGCGCGGCCGGCGGAACGCCCCGGTGAAGAAGATCCGGCTCAGGTGCAGCACGATCGCGGCGACGAAGAGCAGCGCCGCCCAGTGATGGGTCTGCCGGATCAGCAGCCCGGCCCGTACGTCCCAGCTCAGCCGGACCGTCGAGGCGTACGCGGCGGAGGTGGTGGCGCCGTCCAGTGGCGCGTACTCGCCGTGGTAGACCCGGTCGGCGGAGCTGGCCTCGAAGAAGAAGGTCAGGTAGACGCCGGTCAGGATCAGCGCGACGAACGAGTAGAGCGCCACCTCGCCCAGCATGAACGCCCAGTGGTCGGGGAAGATCTTCGCCAGCGCGCGTCGGGTGATCGGGGAGAGCCGCAGCCGGTCGTCCAGCGCCCGGGCCAGCCGGTCGGTGATCACTGCCGCCTCCAGAAGCCGGCGCCGGGTGGGCCGGTGAAGTCACCGGTGGCGCGCAGGAACCCGTCCGGGCCGACCTCGATCGGCAGGCCCGGCAGCGGCCGGGCGGCCGGGCCGGCCACCGGGCGCGCGTCGGCCAGCAGGTCGAACGAGGACTGGTGGCAGGGGCACAGCAGCCGTCCGGTGCCCTTGAGATAGAGCCCGACCGGGCAGCCGGCGTGGGTGCACAGCAGCGACCAGACCACCAGGCCGTCGAGGTGACCGCCGGAGGGCGGCCGGGTGAAGCGTTCCGGCGCCAGCCGGACCGCGAAGGCGGGGCCGTCCCCGGCGTCGACGGCGCCCTCCGGGAAGACCCCGACCATGGTGTCCGCCGGCACGTCCTCGGGCCGCAGCGGGCGGCCCTGCTGGTCGACCAGCCGGACCCCCGGGCCCCACGGGGTGGTCGACAGCTCCTCGTTCGGCTGCCGGCGGTTCCAGGGCAGCAGCGAGCGCAGCGGGAACAGCGCGGCGACGCCGAGCGCGGTCACCGCCAGCCCGAGGGCCGCCAGCAGGCCGCGCCGCCGGACCGGGCTGTCCGGCGCGGTGAGCGCCGCCGCCGTCATCGCCTGCTCGTCCGGCGGCGAGGTGAACCCCTCGTGCTCCTCGACGTACCCGCCGACCGGGACGAGGTGCCGCCCCCACTGCGCGAGCCCCACGGCCAGCCCGGCGAAGGCCACCGCCAGGCAGACGCCCTCCCACCGGGGTCCGGCATTGAGGCCGTACGCCACGGCGAAGCCGACCGCCCCGGCCGCGCTCACCAGGCAGGCGGTGACGATGCGGCGGCCGGCCGCCCGTTCGGCCGCCGGGGGACGCCGGGCGCTCACCGCCCCGCCCTTCGGCCCAGCCACCGGACGGCGCCGACCAGCAGCACCAGCGCCACCAGCCAGGCCACCAGTCCCTCGGCGAGCGGACCGAGCCGCCCGAGCGGGTTGCCACCCCGGTCCAGCCGCTCGCTACGCAGCCGTCCCACGTACGTGGTCAGGTCGTTCACCTGCGCGTCGCTGAGCACCTGGCTGGGAAAGACCGGCATCAGCCCGGGGCCGACCCGGACCGCCTCGGCGACCTGGACGGGAGTGGCCCGGTCCAGCGGTGGGGCGATCCACCCGTCGGTCAGCACCGCGCCGGCGCCGGTCGCGCCGTGGCAGGGCGCGCAGTTCGCCGCGAACAGCTCCCGTCCCGAGCCGAGGTTGCCCGGGGCGACCCGCGGGATCCGCGGCCCGCCGCCGAAGCTCGACACGTGGTCGACCAGCGCCGCGATGTCCTCGGCCGAGAAGGCCGGCTGCCCGCGCCGGGGCTGCTGCTCCTCGTGCGTCAGCGGCATCCGCCCGGTGGAGACCTGGAAGTCCACCGAGGCCGCGCCGACGTCGATCAGGGACGGTCCGAGCTGGGTGCCCTGCCCCTGTGGTCCGTGGCAGCTCGCGCAGCTCTCCAGGTAGAGCCGGCTGCCCCGATCGCCGGGCCCCGGCGGGCCGGTGGTCGCGGTGGGCGCCGGGCCGGCGGTCCCGGTGGGGGTCGGCGCGGGGGCGAGCGCCACGGGGCCGGCGGCGAGCAGCAGCACCGCCCCCGCCGCGAGGGCCCGGTGCGGGTACGCGGTGGGCAGCCGGGTCGCCGGTCGGGTACGCCGCATCGGTCACCTCGCGGTGTACAGGTAGGCGGCGATGTCCTGCGCGTCGATCGCGCTGACGCCCAGGTTGGGCATGGCGGTGCCGGGCTCCACGGACTGCGGATCGGTGATCCAGCGGCGGAGGTTGTCGGCGTTGTTCGGCAGCTCGCCGGCGATGTAGGTACGGGCGCCGAAGCTGGTCAGCGGCGGGCCCACCAGCCCGTCGGCGCGGTTGACGCCCGGGATGGTGTGGCACGATCCGCAGCCGTACTGGGCGATGAGCTGCGCGCCCCGGTCGGGTCGCCCGTTGCGCGACTCCGGCGGCGGCGGTGGCGGGGCAGTCGAGGCACAGCCGGTGACCACGACCATCGGCAGGCCGACCAGAACCGCGCCGAGCGCCCGGAGAGCACGGGTCAGCGTCATCGAGCCATCCCTTCCGATCCGGCCGCAACCGTCACCGGCCCGGCTGCCGACGCTCCGTTGTCGGGGCGGTCCATCCGCAACAGCCAGCGCAGGAACACGCTGAGCGCCGCGACCAGTACGACCACGTCCATCGGCGCCCACATCAGCAGCCCGGCGAGCTGCTGATCGGTCAGCGGGTCGGGGCCGAGCACGCGCACCGGATAGACCGGTTCCGGGGCGAAGGTGAGCACGGCGCCGAGGGCGGAGGCGGGCAGCATGGTGCCCACCAGCAGCAGCACGGTCAACGGGGCGGGTGGCCGGTGGCGGGACGCGCCGAGCAGCGGCGCCCAGAACAGCCAGGCCGTGCCCAGCAGGCACAGGTGCTCGGCGGCGTGCACGACGGGCTGGTCCACCGCCGCGACGTACGGCCCCGGCAGGTGCCAGAACCAGAGCGTGACCATCTGCGCCGCCCCGGCCAGCAGGGCGTACGTGGTGGGCCGGCGCAGCCGGCGTACCGGTGGCGCCGCCCGGCAGCGGGCGAGCAGCCGGCGCAGCGGCGGCGGCGCGGCCAGGCTCAACGGCAGCCCGACGGCGCCGGCCGCGAGCAGCGGCCCGGCCACCAGCAGGAGCAGCATGTGCTGGGTCATGTGTCCGGCGAACGAGGACTCGGCCAGCGCGTGCACCGGCCCTCGGTCCGCGGCGAGCGCCACCAGCACCCCCGTGCCGAACGCGCCCACCCGCCAGGCCGGCAGAACCGCGCCCGCGCCGCGCCGGTACCACAGCTCGTGGACGCCCCGGCCGTAGCCGGCGGCGAGTACGCAGATCGCGACCACCACCAGCATCGCCAGCAGGCTCTCGGCCGGGGCGTCGGGGCCGTGGGCCCGTGGCACGGTCACCGCTGGCATGGCGGGAAGACCAGCACGGCGATCCCGCCGAGCACGATGATGGCGAGGAACAGCAGGTTGGCCCAGACGCCCAGGGCGGCGAGCAGCCGGGTCCGGGCGTACGCGCGGCCGCTCGTCCCGGTCGCCTGGGCCACCGCGGTGCGGCGCCAGGCCAGCGTGGCCACCAGCAGCGCGCCCACGGTGACCAGGCCGGGGATCACCACGGCCAGCCCGAGTGCCTGCCAGAGCGGCAGGGCGGCGATGGATTCCGAGCCGCGGGCGCAGGCCAGTTCGTCCAGCGACCAGGCGGCGAGCAGGTGTACCGCCCAGGCGACGGCGCCGCCGAGTACGCCGTACCAGAGCAGCAGCCCGCCGGCCAGGCGGGCTCGGGAGTCGGGCCGGGTGGTCATCACAGCCGCGGGGAGAGGTAGATGGTGAACAGGATGGCCACCCACACCGTGTCGACGAAGTGCCAGTAGATGGCGGCGTTGCGGACCCGTTCGTGGCGGTGGGAGCCGAAGCTGCCGCCGCGCAGCGAGGCGGCGAGCAGCCAACCGATCATCATCAACCCGACCGAGACGTGCAGCCCGTGGAAGCCGGTGATCACGTAGAACAGCGAGCCGTAGACGTCGGTGGTCATGGTGTGCATCTTGAGGTCGTCGGAGTACTCCTTCACGAGCAGGCCCATGAAGGTCAGCCCCATCACCAGGGTCGCGGCGAGGCCGGCCCGCAGGCGCCAGCGCTGGCCCCGCCGGATGCCGTGTTCGGCCCAGACCACCGGAATGCTGCTGGGCACCAGCACCAGGGTCATCAGCAGCGGGATGACCAGCTTGGGCTTTTCGAGGCCGCCCGGCGGCCACTGGGGGCCGAACTGGAAGCGCAGGTAGAAGTAGCTGCCGAGCAGGCAGGCGAAGAGGGTGGCCTCGGTCGCCACGAACATCACCATGCCCCACCAGCTGGTCGGCCGGCCGACCGGCAGTTCCGTGCTCAGCGCCTCCGCGCCGGTGGCCGCGGCCACCACCCCGCCCCGGTCGGTCATGCCACGACTCCGAGTTCCTCGTCGGGGCGACGCGGCGGCCAGAGCCAGGCCGCGATCGACCCCGCCACCACCAGCACGGCGGCCACCGCGACCGGATACCAGGCGAACAGCATGGTGACGAAGAAGACCAGCAGCGCCCCGGCGAGCACCAGCGGTTTGAGGCTGGACTCCGGCATCTCGACCGCCCGTTCGTAGCGGGCGTCCAGTTCGCTGGTGAACACCGTGCGACGTCCCTCGCTGAGGATGCGGTCCGGGGTCGCTCCGGGTCCGATGGATTCGGCGGTTCGTTCGTCCCAGGTGGGGTGCAGGCTGTGCACCTGGGGGATGACCGGGAAGTTGTACGGCTCGGGTGGCGAGGCCGCCGTCCACTCCAGGCTGTCGGCCTCCCACGGGTCCGGCGGGGCCGGCCGGCCCCGCCGGAGGGTGTGCACGATGCCGACGAGCACCAGCAGCAGCCCGAGCGCCAGCAGGTACGACCCGACCGTGCTGACCAGGTTCCACCCGTCCCAGCCGGGCTCGCTGCGGTAGGTGTAGATCCGGCGGGGCATGCCGAACAGGCCGGTGAGGTGCATCGGGAAGAACGTGACGTGCATGCCCGCGAAGACCAGCCAGAAGGCCCACCGGCCGAGCCCCTCGTGGTACATCCGACCGGTGATCTTGGGGAGCCAGTAGTAGACGCCGGCGAGCATCGGGAAGACCGCCCCGCCGATCAGCACGTAGTGGAAGTGCGCCACCACGAAGTACGAGTCGGTGGTCTGCTGGTCGAACGCGGTCAGCGCGAACATCGCGCCGGTGAACCCGCCGAGCACGAAGGTCACGATGAACCCGATGACGAACAGCAGCGGCACCCGCAGCACCAGCCGGCCGAGCAGCATGGTAGCCAGCCAGGCGAAGATCTGGAGCCCGGACGGGATGGTGATGATGGTGCTCGCGGCACTGAAGAAGCTGTACGACAGCTGTGGCAGCCCGGTGGCGAACATGTGGTGCACCCAGACCCCGAACGAGACGATCGAGATCGCGACGATCGCCAGCACGATCAACGGGTAGCCGACCACGCCGCGGCGGGTGAACGCCGGGAGCACGGCGGAGACGATGCCCAGCCCCGGCATCACGATGATGTACACGTCGGGGTGCCCGAAGATCCAGAACAGGTGCTGCCAGAGCAGCACGTTCCCGCCGCCGGCCGGGTCGAAGAAGTGGGTGTCGAAGCGGCGGTCGAGGAAGAGCAGAGCGTTGTCCGCGTTCAACGCCGGCAACGCGAAGATCACCATGAAGGAGGTGGCCACGATCGCCCAGACGAACAGCGGCACCCGGTTGAGCGACATCCCCGGCGCGCGCAGCTTCAGCGCGGTGACGATGAAGTTGATCGACGCCGAGGTGGTGGAGATGCCGAGGAAGAGCAGGCCGAGCGCGTAGATGTCCATGTGCAGGCCGGGGTTGTGCTGTAGCTGGTTGAGCGGCGCGTACGCGAACCAGCCGTTGTTCGGCGCCGCCCCGAAGGGCACGCTGGCCCACATGAACAGGCCGGCGAACAGGAACACCCAGTAGCCGAAGGCGTTCAGCCGGGGGAACGCCATGTCCCGGGCGCCGATCATCAGCGGGACGAGGAAGTTGCCGAAGCCGAAGAGCATCGGGGTGGCGAACAGGAAGATCATCGCCGTGCCGTGCATGGTGAAGAGCTGGTTGTACTCCTGCGGCGAGACCACACCGGACTCGGGCCGGGCGAGTTGGGTCCGCATCACCAGCGCGCTGAGCCCGGCGAGCACGAAGAAGAACCCGGCGGTGACCAGGTAGCGCCGGCCGATCCGCTTGTGGTCGGTGGTGCCGAACCAGGCCCGCAGCGAGGGGCGCTCGCCCCAGTGTTCGGCCAGCCGGGCCAGGTCGTCACCGTCGAGGCCGGTAGGTGGGTTGGTGGTCGTCGACATGTCCCCACCTACTCCAGCGACCGGAGATAGGCGATGAGGTCGGGCAGGCGGGCCGCCTCGACCGGCTGCGGCGGCATCGCGTTGCCCGGCTTGACCGTCTGCGAGTTGGCGATCCAGCCGCCCAGGTGGCCGGCGTCGTTGGGCACCGCCCCGGCGCCGATGCTCCACCGGGAGCCGACGTTCGACAGGTCCGGCCCGACCGTCCCCTGCGCGCCGGTGCCGCGAATGCTGTGGCAGGCGGCGCAGGTGCCCTGGACGAACGCCTGCTCGCCGCGGCGCTCGGCGTCGGTCTGCGGCTGGCGGGCCGGGGCGTTCAGCCGGGCCAGCCAGGCGTCGAACTCGGCGCGGGGCTGCGCGACGACGAGGAAGGCCATGTGGGCGTGCTGGGTGCCGCAGTACTCGGCGCACTGGCCGCGGTAGCTGCCGGCCCGCTCCGCCTGCAGCCAGGTCTCCCGGGTCTCACCGGCGATCAGGTCGGTCTTCGGCATCAGCTGCGGCACCCAGAAGCTGTGCAGCACGTCGTCGGTGCGCAGGCGTACCCGGACCCGCTCCCCGACCGGGATGTGGATCTCGTTGGCGGTGGCGCCGGACGCGCCGGGGTAGCGGACCTCCCACCACCAGGTGTGGCCGGTCACCTCGACGGTGGGCGCGTCCCGGTCGGGTGCCGCGCCGAGCGCGGCGAGGTCGCGCAGGCCCGCGCCGTAGACGGCGACGAGGATGACGAACGGGATCGCGGCCCCGGCGATCGTGACGAAGCGCAGTGGCTGCCCGTGACGTACCCGCACGTCGCCCCGCCGGAACACCAGGGCCCAGACGAGCAGCGCCATGACCTCGACGAACACGGCCATGGAGATCCAGAACAGCAGCCACCACAGGCCGGCGATCCGGGTCGCCCCGGTGCCGCCCGGGTTCAACGCCGACGGCGAGTCGCCGGCGCAGCCGGTGAGCAGGCACAGGCCGAACACCGCGCTGGCCAGCGGTCGCGGGCGCCACCGGACCGCCCGTCGGGTCGTCCGCACTGTCGTCTCCATCGGATCGGACAGTAGACCGCGCCGCTCACCTACATACCCTTTTGGGGCTATTTGGGATTAAGGGGAGGTTTGGGCTTTATGGTGGACTCCGCAGTCCTGCCCCTCCGGCAAGCGCCCACGGGCGCGGACAGGGAGATCATGCGATCCTCCACGGTGGACCTGGTCGCGGACACCGCCCGAGCGGCCGCCGCACGCCGTACGACGGCCTGGCTCGCCGGCGGGCTGAGCGCCGCCGCGGCGGTGGCCGGTGGCTGGCTGGCACCCCCGGACGCGGTGCAGGGCCAGGCGCAACGGCTCATGTACCTGCACGTCCCCGCCGCCTGGGTGGCGTACGCCGCGTTCGCCCTCGTGCTGGCCGCCGGCGGCGCGTACCTGATCTGGGGTGACCTGCGCTGGGACCGGTTCGCCCGGGCCGCCGCGGAGGTCGGGGTGGTGCTCACCGCCGTCGCCATCGGCACCGGGTCGCTCTGGGGGCACCTGGTCTGGGGCACCTGGTGGGCGTGGGACCCCCGGCTGGTCAGCACGGTCCTGCTGCTGTTCGCGTACGCCGGCTATCTGGCCCTGCGCCGGACGGTGAGTGAACGCACCGGGGCGCCCGACGGCGGCGACCACCGGGTGGCGCGGCCGGCGGCCGCGGCGGGTGTCGGCGGCTTCCTGCTCGTCCCGGTGGTGCACTTCTCCGTGATCTGGTGGCGCTCGCTGCACCAGCAGGCGACCGTGCTCGCCCCACAGCGTCCGCCGATCGACGCGCGGATGGGTGTCGCGCTGCTGCTCGCCGTCGCCGCCGCCACGCTCGTCGCGTTCTGCGTCGTGCTGCACCGAGTGGTCCGGCTGGAACGGCGGCTGACCGGCGACGCCACCCCCACCGCCGAGCGCACCCCGGCCCGGGTCGGATGATCCGTCGCCGGGCGGGCCGGGCCGCCCTCGTCGCCGTGCTGCTCGCCGCCGGTGGGCTGCTGGTCGCCGGCGCGCTGCGGGACACCCTGACCTACTACCGCACCCCGGCTGAGGTGCTCGACGACCCGGCCGCCGCCGGGGAGCGGATCCGCCTCGGCGGTGACGTGGTGCCCGGGTCGCTGCGCCGCGACGGCGACCTCGTGGTGTTCCGGCTCGCCGAGGGCGGCCACGAGATCACCGTACGGCAGCGCGGCGTGCCACCGGGGACGTTCCGCGAGGGCGAGGGGGCGGTCGTCGAGGGCACCCTGGCCAGCGACGGCGTGTTCCACGCCGACCACGTGGTGGTCCGGCACGGCAACGAGTACGGCCCGTCCACCGCCCCGCCGGGACCGGTCGATGCTCGGTGACCTCGGCACCGCCAGCCTCGCCGCCGGACTGGCCTGCGCCACCCTGACCGCCCTGCTCTGGCTGCGGGTGGCGCTGTTCAACGCGCCCGCCCGGCCGGCCCGCCTCGGTGCCGCGGTGACCCTGGTGGCGGCCGCGATCGCCTGTGCGCTGCTGGAGACGGCCCTGCTCCGGCACGACTTCAGCGTCCGGTTCGTGGCCGAGAACGGCGGCCGTGACGTGCCGCCGTACTACGCGGTGACCAGTCTCTGGTCGGCGCTGGACGGCTCCCTGCTGCTCTGGCTGCTGGTCCTCGGCGGCTACGCGGCGCTGCTGGCCCGGCGGCGGTACCCGGCCCGGCTGCACGCGTACGCGATGGTGGTGGTCAGCGCGGTCACCATGTTCTTCTTCGCGCTGTCCCGGTTCGCCGCGAACCCGTTCCGGGGGGTCGACCCGGTGCCCGCCGACGGCCCGGGGCCGAACCCGCTGCTCCAGCAACATCCGGCGATGGGGGTGCACCCGCCCCTGCTCTACGCCGGCTACCTCGGCCTGGTCGTGCCGTTCGCCCTCGCGCTGGCCGCCCCGCTGGCCGGGCCGCAGGGCCGCGGCTGGCTCCGGCTGGCCCGCCCGTGGGCGCTGGCCGCCTGGGCGGCGCTGACCGCCGGGATCGGGCTCGGCGCCTGGTGGTCGTACGCGGTGCTGGGCTGGGGCGGCTACTGGGCCTGGGACCCGGTGGAGAACGCCTCCCTGCTGCCCTGGCTGACCGCCACCGCGTTCCTGCACACCACCCTCGGGCGGGCCGCCGGCCGGGCCGCGTGGAACACCACCCTGGCCACCACGAGTTTCATCCTGGTGCTGCTCGGCACCTTCCTGACCCGATCCGGCGCGGTGGCCAGCGTGCACGCCTTCACCGACTCGCCGCTGGGCCCGATGCTGCTCGGTTTCGTGCTGCTGGCCGTCGTGGTGTCCACCGTGGCGACCGGCCGGCGCGCCGACCGGCCGGCCCGCCGGGGCGCTCCGGTGCTGTCCCGGCCGACGGCCGTGCTGGTCAACGGGGTGCTGCTGGTGACCATCGCGGCGGTGGTGCTGGTCGGCACCGTCTTCCCGCTGCTCTCCGCGCCGCTCGGCGGGGTACGCGCCGCCGTCGGACCCGCGTACTACCAGCGCACGGCGGTGCCGCTGGCGATCGTGGTGCTGCTGCTCGCCGGGGTGGCGCCCGCGCTGCGCGACCGGACGCGGGGGCTGCGCCGGCTCGCCGTACCGGCCGGTGCCGCGCTGGCCACCGTGGCGGCGGTGGGCCTGCTCAGCCGGCCCGGGCTGCCCGCGCTCACCGCGTTCGGCTCGGCGGCGTTCGTACTCGCCGGGCAGGCCGGGCAACTGGTCGACCGGTTGCGGGCCGGCAGCCGGGTGATCGGCCTCGCCGGACTCGTCGCCCACGCGGGGATCGCCCTGGTCGCGGTAGGCGTCGCCGGGTCCTCCGCGTACGGCCGGGACACCGAGGGGACGATCCGCACCGGGGAGACCCTGCGGGTGGCCGGGGTGAGCGTACGGCTGGACGGGGTGGACCGGGCGGCCGGCGGCGGTGGCATGACCGTACGCGCCCGGCTCCGGCTCACCGAGGCGGACGGACGGCAGCGGACGGCCACCCCGGCGCTGCGCTACCACCCGGCCCGGGACATGACGGTGACCGTCCCGGCGATCGACACCGGACCGCTGCGGGACACCTACGTCACCCTGATCGCGGTCGCGGCCGACAGCGGCAGCGCGACCGTACGGCTGGCGGTGAACCCGCTCGTCGGGCTGCTCTGGGCCGGCGGGGCACTGACCACCGCCGGTGGGCTCGTCGCGGCGGTCGGCGCCGCCCGCGCCCGGCGGCGGCCGCCCGGACCGACCGGCGTCCGGCGGCCGGCACCCGTGGCGGCCGAGCCGGAAGCCACGGCCGGCGCGGGAGCCGCCGGATGAGCCGCCGCGCGCCGCGGCTACCGGCCGGGCTGCGCCCCGGACCGGCGGCGGTGCTCGCGGTCACCGTCGCCGTCGGCACGCTGGTCGCCCTCGGCCTGCGCGCGTCGGGCACCCCGGCGGGCACGGACAGCGACCCGTCACCGCCGGTACCCGCCCCCGCGCTGTCCGGCGCCACGCTGGACGGTGGGCGGTTCGACCTGGCCACCACCCGGGGGCAGGTGGTGCTGGTCAACGTCTTCGCCTCCTGGTGCGGCCCCTGCCGCGACGAGCTGCCGCTGCTGGTCGACGCCGAGCACCGGTGGTCGCCGCGCGGACTACGCCTGGTGGGGCTGAACGTCCGGGACGGCGACGCGGCGGTCCGGGCCCTGCTCGACGAGACCGGCGCGACCGGGTTGACCGTGCTGCCCGACCCGGACGGCACCCGCTCGGTCGACTGGGGCGTACGGGCTGTGCCGGAGACGTTCGTGGTGGACCGGGACGGCCGGATCGTCGAGCGGCAGCGGGGCGTGGTGACGCAGGCGTGGCTGGCGCAGCGGGTGGCCCCGCTGCTGTCGGGATGAGGTGGCGGGCGGCACTGGCCGCGCTCGTGCTCATCGCGCTGGTCACCGGCGCCGCGGTGGGGCTGCTGCGCTCGACCGGCGGCAGCGGCGGGGCGGACCGGGTACGCGAGGTCGCCGCCGGGCTGCGCTGCCCGGCCTGCCAGGGCGAGTCGGTGGCCGACTCCCGGTCACCGATCGCGGCCGCGATGCGACAGGTGGTCGCCGACCAACTCGCCCAGGGCCGGGACCGCGCCGAGATCCGCCGGTGGTTCGTCCAGCGGTACGGGCCGGAGGTGCTGACCGAGCCACCCGCCCACGGGGCGACGGTGCTGCTGTGGGCCGTGCCCGCGCTGACGCTCCTGGGGGCCGGCTACGCCGCCCTGCGTACGCTGCGCCCCCGCCGGCCGGCGGCGCGGGGGGCCGCGGTCCGCCCGGCACCGGGTGGCCGGGCCGCCCGCCGGGCGTGGTGGGCGGGCGCAGCCGGGCTGGTGTCCCTCGTGGCCGCCGTCGCGGTCACCGCCGACCGCCTGGACCGGCCGCCGCAGCAGCCCCCGGCCGACCCGGTCGCGGTCACCGTGCAACTGGCCCGCGACCTGGAGGGCCAGGACCGGTACGCGGCCGCGGCCCAGCTCTACCGGGAGGCGCTGCGGGACCGGCCGGACGACACGGTCCGGCTGCGGCTCGCCTTCGCCCTGCTCCGGGCCGGCGACGCCGGCGCGGCCGAGCAGGCGGCGCGGGAGGTACTCGCCCACACTCCGGACTCACCGGACGGCCTGCTCGTGCTCGGGCTGGCGCAGCGCGGCGCGCGTTCGGCGGAGGCGACCGGAACGCTGCGCCGGTTCCTGACCCTCGCCCCGGAGCACCCGGCCGCCCCGGAGATCAAACGGCTGTTGTCGGCCGGCTCCTGAGCGGCCGCCGCCGGCCGCGCGATTCCCGACCCGGCGGGCGTCAGGCGCGCCGGGTGGCCCGGGCCAGCAGGAAACCGACGACCAGACCCGCCGCGACGGTGACGACCGTGCGCGAGCTGACCGCCGACCGGAGCATGTTGAACCCCTGCCGGGGGTCGACGACCGCCCCGGCGACGTTGCCGGCCGCGCCGACCACCAGGTCACTGAGCCGATCCGTCCTCATCGCCCGCCGCCTTCCTCGTCCGTCCACCCCGGTACCCGGCCGGCTCGGGCGCAAACAGCCCACGGCGTTCCCAGCCACGACCACGTCGTGGCGTAGGGTGCCGACGGCCGCACCCCGGTGCCGCTGGCCGGCACCGCTTCCGGGCCGCTGGCCCTCACCGCTTCCGGGCCCGGGCGGTGGCCCGGGCGTTGGCCTTCTCTATTGCCCGGACCAGCTCGTCCCGGCCCAGGTCCTGCGGGTTGTCGATGCCGACCCGGCGGGCCACCTGGTCGAGGTGCCCCTTGCTGGCGTTGGCGTCCACCCCCTGTGCGGTGGGGCGCGGGCGCTGCTGGGACGCCGGCGCGCCCTGGGCCGCCTGCGGATCGGAGGGTCCCCGGCGCTCCTTCGGCTCCCAGTGGTCCCCGACCTTCTCGTGGGTGTGCTTGAGCGACGCGTACGCGGTGCGGTGCGCCCGCTCGCCGCCGCCGTAGGTCTCCTCCGCGGACTCCAGTGTCTTCTTGTAGGTGCGGACCGCCTTGTCGTCCGAGCGGGCGACGGTCGACGGCACCTCGTCGCGCATCTCCTCGGCCTGCTGGTGCTTGTCGGTCATGACGCGGCGCCCCTCTCCGGCGACGGCAACGGGTGGTGATGGCGGGCGGCGACTCAGCGTCCGAGCGCGTCCCGGGCGGCGGCGGAGCCGGCCGGCACCACCTGCGCGGCGGTGGCGGAGACCGCGTCGCGGACCTCGTCAGCCAGCCGGGCGGAGCTGCCACCGGCCGCCCGTAGTTGGTTCAGCCCCACCCGGCCGAGCACCACGGCGGCCGCCAGGTAGCCGCTGGTGAGTCCGGCCGCGGCCAGCCGACGCGGCAGGAACGCCTCCAACATGCGCAGCACGGTTGCCGAGGCGGCTCCCGCGCCGAGCACCAGGCAGCCGCCGGCGGCGGCGAGCAGGGCGAAGCCCAGCCCGGCGGGTCGGGCGGCGTCCAGCAGTTGGCCGCGCAGCGCGCGTACCTCCGACCGGACCACCTCGGCCACGTCCTCGGCCAGCCGATCGGTCGGGCTGGCCGGTCGTCCACGGCCGGCGGGCTGATTCGTGACGGCGTCACCCATCGGCGCCTCCACCTCCTCGTCGGGTTCCCGGGTGGCTACCCCGCACCGGCCGGGACATGCGTGCCGGTCGTCGCCTGCTCCCCCGACCGCGCTCGTTCGGCCGGCCGCCACGCCCCAGGGACACCGGTGACGGGCGGTCGCTCGGACGGGCGACGACGACGTACGCTGAGCCGCGTGGATCGGTGCGACGAGTGCCAGTTCGTCTATGCCGGCGTGGCCGCCGAGGAGCTACCGCCGCTGCTGCGCGGGCTGGGCCTGCGGTACCGGACCGCGCTGGCCGGGGTGCGGAATCCGCGCCGACGACCGGCCCCGGGGGTGTGGTCGCCCCTGGAATACACCTGCCACGTCCGGGACGTGCTCGGCGTCCAGGCGGAACGACTCGAACAGGCGCTCGGCGTCGACGAACCGGAGTTCGCCCCGATGGGCCGCGACGAGCGCGCCATCGCCGACGCGTACAACGAGCAGGAGCCGTCGGCCGTCCTCGCCGCGCTGAGCGCGGCCGCCGAGGACCTGGCCGCCCGGTTCGCGGCGCTCGACCCGCCGGCGCTCGACCGCACCGGCGTCTACCCCTGGCCGCGACGGCGGGCCCGGACGCTGCTCTGGCTCGGTCAGCACACGGTCCACGAGGGCGAACACCATCTGCTCGACATCCGCCGCGCCGCGCAGGCCGAGGCCGCCGGCGACTCCGGGTCCTGACCGGAGCGCCGCCGGCCGGCCGCACCCGGTGCGGCGTCGTGGGCTGGCGCGACGGGCCTCGGCTCAGACGGTGGGTCGGACGTGCACCGCGCCCGGCCCGCCGGGCCGGAACGGCTCGTCCGTCGGCCGGGTCCACCTCCGCTGCCGGGACCGGCGCCGGGCCACCATCGTGGCGACCAGCACCGCCGAGACCCCCAGCACCGCGCCGAGCGCCGCGGACAGACCGGGCTGGACGCCACCGGGCAGCACCACCAGGACGAGGACGACCGTGCCGACGGCCACCGCCCGGCGCGTCCCGGCGCCCCGGGCGGCCGCGGCGAGGGGTACGAGCGCCCAGAGCAGATACCACGGGTGCACCACCGGTCCGGTGAGCACCAGCGCCGCCAGCCCCAGCCCGAGCGCGGCCACCGGCCCGATCCGGGCGACGCGTCGCCACAGGACCAGGTTGACCCCGGCGGCGAGGACGAGTCCGGCCAGCCAGAAGGCCCGGATGGTGTGCTCGACCGCGAGGCCGTTCAGCCGGTGCAGCAGACTTCCGGCCGCCCAACCGAGGTCCGTGGTGATCGACATCCAGGTGTGCGCGTGGGTGGGCGTGTCCAGGGCGCGTACCCAGCCGATGCCGCTTCTCGTCGCGGCGGTGACGGCCAGCCCGGTGACGGCGGCGACGAGGACGGTGCGCCGGGCCGCTCTGAGCAGCCGCCCGCGCCGGCCGGCGAGGTGCCGCGCCCAGACCGGGACGACGAAGGCGAGCGCGACCACGGCCGGAGCCTTGACCAGGGCCGCGAGCGTGATCAGGATGATGCCGAGCACGGGCCGCCGCCGCAGCGCCAGGAGCAACCCGACGCACATGAGGCCCAACATCACCGCCTCGTTGTGGGCGTCGGCGACCAGGTGCAGCAGCACGAGGGGGTTGAGCACGCCCAGCCACATCGCGGCCGTCGGTGGCACCCCGCACAGGCCGGCCAACCGGGGCACCGACCAGGCCAGCAGGCCCACGCCCAGCAGCGCCAGCACCCGCATCCCGATGATGCCGGCCCAGACGCCGCCGCCGGTCAGGGCGGTCACGGTGGCGGCGAGTCGGAGGAAGACCGGACCGTACGGCGCCGGGGTGTGCTGCCAGATCTCGGGCACGTTGACGGTGAGCGGGCCGCCCAGGGCGGACGGCCCGACCCGGTAGGCGTCCAGGCCGGCCATCGTCATCGCGCCCTGCGCGAGATAGCTGTGCACGTCGCCGCTGAAGATCGGGGTGATGACGGCGAATGGCGCCGCCCACCACGCCGCTGTCGTCGCCAGTTCCCGACCGGAGGGGCCGGCGTCGGCGCGTACCGACACACCGACCCGCCACCAGGCCAGCAGGAGCATCGCCAGGCCGGCGTAGAGCACGGACACCGACAGCGCCGGCAACGCGCGCAGCTCGTGCAGGAGTGGCAGGTCGATCGCGACCTCGCCGAGCGGCGTCACGCCGGCCAGCAGGCCGCCGCCCGCGACGACGGTCGAGCCGACCGTGCCGAGCACCCGGTCCCGGTGGATCGGCGCGCGGGTGGGCACTGCGGTACGACCCGATACGGCAGCATCACACAGAACCATCAGCAACCATTCATCCGTCGGCTCGTCTCGCCAGAGGTCGTCGTTCGCGGCCGTCCCGACCGTGCGGTCGGGCGGCCCTCGGGATGCTGCGGCCCCGACGTGACCGGCAGCGTTCAGCGGTCGGTGTCGGGTGACGCGGGCCCGCGCGCGGGCGTGCCGCCGGGTTCCCCGCGTACGGCCGGCCTAACCTGGCCCCGCCGCCGGCCCGGGGACTGCCACCGCCACGGGACACCGCCGGCGGGCCGCGGACAGGCGAGCGCCTTGACATGTGACCTTTTGGTCACCTATCTTGGCTGGTGTGAACGACGACGACCTGGTGTTCAAGGCGCTCGCCGATCCGACCCGTCGCGCCCTGCTCGACCGCCTCTTCGTTCGGGACGGCCAGACGTTGACGGAGCTGGAATCCGGGCTGGCGATGACCCGGTTCGGCGTGATGAAGCACCTGCGCCTGCTGGAGGACGCCGGGCTCGTGGTGACCCGAAAGCAGGGCCGGGAGAAGCTGCACTTCCTCAACCCGGTGCCGATCCGGTCGATCCACGACCGCTGGATCGACAAGTACACCGAACGCCACGCCGTGGCGCTGCTCGACCTCAAGTCAGAACTCGAACGCGACGAGACGAAGGAGAAGCCGTGACCACCACGACGACCACCGGGACCACCAGGGTCTACCGGGTGTACATCAAGGCGACGCCGCAGGCGATCTGGGACGCGATCACCAAGCCCGAATGGACCCAGCGGTACGGCTACCAGGGCCTGGCCGAGTACGACCTCCGCCCGGGCGGCGGCTACCTCGCCCGCGCGACTCCCGAACAACACCAGGACGGCATGCCGGAGATCCTGGTCGAGGGCGAGGTGATCGAGGTCGAGCCGCCGGTCCGGCTGGTGCAGACCTGGCGGGCGACCTGGCTGGACGAGCCCGCCACCCGCCTGACGTACGAGATCCAGGAGCGGGGCGACGGCATCAGCTCCCTCACCGTGACCCACGAGCTGGCCGGCGCGCCGCAGACCCTGACCCAGGTGGACGGCCAGCTCGAGAGTGCCGGCGGGGGCTGGCCCGAGGTCCTCAGCGACCTCAAGACGCTGCTGGAGACCGGCCGGCCGTTGCACGCCTGAGCCGGTCGGCTCGGCGGAGACGACGCGGATCACCGGCAGCAGCCCTGGCTCCCGTCTCGACAGCCACCCGGCCGGGCCCCGAGGGCCCGGCCGGGTGGGTGCCTCAGCGGCTCAGCCGCTGGTAGCGGCGTACCGCCAGGGGCGCGACGACCACGATGAGCAGCACCGGCCAGCCGACGGCCAACAGCAGCGCGTGCTGCGCCGCCCACGACTCGCCGCCGACTCCCGGGTTGCCGAACAACTCGCGCGCTGCCGCCACGGTGGCGGAGAGCGGATTCCACGCGGAGATCGCGCCGAGCCAGTCCGGCATCAGGTCCGGTGCGACGAAGACGTTGGACAGCGCGGTGAGCGGGAAGGCGAGCGGGAACACGATCACGCCGACCGCGTCGGGCTTCGGGGCGGCCAGCCCCAGGAGGATCCCGATCCAGGTCAACGCCATCCGCAGCAGCAGGATCAGCGCCACCGCCGCCAGCGCGTCAGCCACGCCGTGGCGCCACCGCCAGCCGACGAGCAGGCCGCAGACGACCAGGGTGGCCATCTCCAGCAGCGCACGGATGACATCGGCGCCGGCCCGGCCGGTCAGCAGGGCGGACCGGGCCATCGGCATCGACCGGAACCGGTCGACCACGCCGCGGCTGGCGTCGAAGGCGACGCTCGACGCGGTGGCGCCGAGGCCGTAGAGCATCGTCATCACGAAGACCCCGGGCAGCAGGAACTCGCGGTAGCTGCCCTCCCCGGGCACCGCCATGCCGCTGCCGAACACGTAGCCGAAGACGAGCACGAACATGATCGGCAGGCTGAAGTAGAGGATGATCTCCTCGGGCGACCGGACCACGTGCCACATGTTGCGGCCCGTCATCGCCCAGCCGTCGCGCACCGCCCAGCCGAGCCGGGTGAGCGGACCGCCGGACGCCGGTGGTGCCGGATCGGCGGACGCCGGGCGCTGCACTGCAGTGGTCACGCGGCCACCTCCGTCCGGCGGGCGGGCTCACGCCGGGTGAGCCACAGGAACGCCTCGTCGAGGGTCGGCCGTCGCAGGGTGACATCCTCGACCGCCACGGCGGCGTCCCGCAGCGCCCGCATGACGTCGGCGAGGACCGCGACCCGGTCGACAACGGGGGCGCTGAGCTGCCGGATCTCCGCGTCGATCGTCACCGGCCCGCCCGTGATCCGTTCGACGACGCCGGCCGCCGTCGGCAGCTGCGCGGCGCTCCGGAGCACCAGTTCGATCCGGTCCGCACCGATGCGGGCCTTCAGCTCGGCCGGAGTGCCCTCGGCGACCACCCGGCCGGCGTCCACCACGGAGATCCGGTCGGCGAGCTGGTCTGCCTCGTCCAGGTACTGCGTGGTGAGCAGGACGGTGGTGCCGTCGGCGACGAGTGACCGCACGGCCGCCCAGAGGCCGTTGCGGCTACGCGGGTCCAGCCCGGTGGTCGGCTCGTCGAGGAACAACACCCTCGGCGTCATCATCAGGCTGGCGGCGAGGTCGAGCCGGCGGCGCATCCCGCCGGAGTACCCGCCGACGGACCGGTCCGCCGCGTCGGTCAGCCGGAACTGCTCCAGCAGCTCGTCCGCCCGCCGCCGGGCCGCCCGCCCCGGCAGGTGGCGGAGCCGACCGAACAGAACCAGGTTCTGCCGGCCAGTGAGGAGTTCGTCGACGGCCGCGTACTGCCCGGTCAGGCCGATCGCGTGGCGGACCTGCTCGGGCTGGCGCGCCACGTCGTACCCGGCGACCCGGGCCTGGCCCGCATCGAAGCGCAGCAGGGTGGCCAGGATGCGCACGGCCGTGGTCTTGCCGGCACCGTTCGGCCCCAGCAACCCAAAGATCGTGCCGGCCGGTACGGACAGGTCGAACCCGTCGAGGGCGGGGTTGCGGCCGTACCGCTTTCGCAGTCCCTCGGCCACGACGGCTGGTGTCTCGTTGGTCATGCCGGCAGCGTCGCCGGGGGCGCTGACCGGCCGCGCACCGGCCGCTGACGGCGCGGGTCGTGCCGCCGTCAGCCGGCGTCCAGCAACGCCGTCGCCTCGGGGCGGCCCATCGCGGCGCCCCGGGCGAAGGCAAGCTCGTAGGCGGTGTCGCCGAGCCGGCTCCGGGCCACGGCCGCCACCGGCGTGGCGTGCGCGGCGGCGACGGCGCCGGGCAGCAGGGTCGTCAGTGCGCCGAGCAGCACCACGGCCCGCTCGTCGGCGCCGCGCCGCAGCACCGGCCCGGCCAGGCCCTCAAGGGCGGCGGTGAGCAGCGGTGGGTCCCAGGCCCCGACGGTCACGCCGAGCACCTGCCGGTAGCGCAGGCGGGCGGTCGCCGGGTCGCCCGCCGCCTCGGCCGTACGCCCGAGCGTGACCAGCGCCCCCAGCCGCACCACCTCGGCGCCGAACCAGCCGGCGGGGCACTCGGACAGCGCCCGCTCGCAGAGCCGCCGGGCCCCGGTCAGGTCACCGCGCCGCAGGGCGATCTCGCCGAGCCCGAGGTGGGCCGCGGCGAGCAGCTCCGCGGCCCCGGCCGGTTGGGCCAACCGCGCCGCCCGCTCGTAGTCGGCCTCCGCCCCGGCCAGGTCGTCGCCGCCGAGCCGCCCGTCGGCCCGGGCACGCAGCAGCTCGGCCATGTCGAGCGTGGAGCCGAGTTCGTCCGCCAACCGCAGTGCCTCGTCCAGCGGAGCCGTTCCTGCCGCGGCATCACCCGCCCGCTGGGCCACCTCGGCCAGCGAGCTGAGCACGAGGATGGTCCCCCACCGCTCGCCGATGGCGCGGAACCCGTCGAGGGCGACCGTGAGCGCCGCCCGGGCCCGGTCGAACCGGCCCTCGAACTGCCACATCATTCCGATGCCGAGGGAGCCGAGTGCGCGGATCCACGGGTCGGCGCCGAACAGCACGTCCCAGTCTTCCGACGCGCGCAGCTGAGCCTGCCGCTCGGGTGGCGGCGGGCCGGCGGCCATGCCGGAGAGGTAGAACAGGAACGGGTACTCGGGCGGCCGGCCCAGCTCCCAGAGGATCGCCGTGGCCGGTTCGACCTCGCGGCTGGTGGCACCGCCCAGCGACGCGACCAGCAGGCAGAGCGCGTGCTCCTCGGCCAGCCCGGGCGGCGGTTCGTCGAGCCGGTCGACGAGCTGACCGGCGATCATCGCGGCGTCAGTTCGCAGGCCCCGCAGCCACCAGTAGAACGACAGCGCGGCGACCATCCGCAGAGCGGTGCCGATGTCGTCGACGGCCACCGACTGGCGCAGCGCCGCGTGCAGGTCGTCCCGATCCGCGTCCAGCCGCCGCAACCAGTCCAGCTGCCGCGGGCCGCGCAACCGCGCGTCACCCGTACGGGCCAGGTCGAGGAAGTACGCCGCGTGCGCGCGGCGGAACCGCTCGGCCTCCCCCGCCTCGGCGAGCTGTTCGGCCGCGAACGCGCGTACCGTCTCCAGCATCCGGAACCGCCCGCCGGCGGCCTCCACCAGGGATTTGTCCACGAGGCCGGACAGCACGTCGACGAGGTCGCCGTCGAGCGGCGCGCAGACCCGCTCGACGGCCGCCAGGTCGGCGCTGCCGGCGAACACGCTGAGCCGGCGGGCCAGCCGCCGCTCGGTCTCGTCCAGCAGGTCCCAGCTCCACCGCACCACCGCACGCAGCGTCTGGTGTCGCGGCTCGGCGATCCGGCTGCCCCGGCTCAACAGCCGGAACCGGTCGTCGAGGCGGGCGGCGACCTCCACGACCGGCAGCGCCCGCAGCCGCGCCGCGGCCAGTTCGATGGCCAGCGGCAGGCCATCGAGCGTACGGCAGATCCGCAGGACCGGCCCGACGGTGTCGGGGTCGACGGTGAAACCCGGGACCACGTCGGCGGCGCGATCCGCGAAGAGCCGTACGGCCGGATAGTCGCGGGCGCGTTCGGGCGCGGCGGTGGCGGACGGCACCGGCAGGCCGGTCACCGGGCACAGCGCCTCGCCGGGCACGCCGAGCGGTTCCCGGCTGGTGGCCAGCACGCGCAGCAGCGGGGCGGCGCCGAGCAGTCGGGCCGCGAGCCGGGCCACGTCGGCCACCAGGTGTTCGCAGTTGTCCAACACGAGCAGCAGGCGCCGGCCGGTGAGCGCGGCGACGAGGCGCTCGGCGGCGTCCCCGGGTACACCCCGGTCGCGCAGCGTGGTGTCCCGCAGGTCGAGCGCGGCCAGCACCGCCGCGGCCACGTCCGCGCCCGGGGCCACCGCCGCCAGCTCGACCAGGCGGACCTCGCCGCCGTGCCGGGTCGCGGCCTCGATCGCCAGTCGGGTCTTGCCGGCACCGCCCGGGCCGTGCAGGGTGACCAGCCGGGCCGCGCCGAGCAGTTGGCCGACCCGGGCCAGCTCCGGCTCCCGGCCGACGAAGCTGGTGAGTTGGCTCGGCAGCGCGTGCCCCGCCCCCGCCGCCGCCGTCGGGGCCGCGACCTCGGCCCGCAGCAGCGCCGTGTGCAGCGCGACCAGCTCGGCGGACGGGTCGGCGCCGAGTTCGTCGGCGAGGACGCGGCGCAGGTCCGCGAAGGCGACCAGCGCCTCGGCGCGCCGGCCGCCGAGGTGCAGCGCCCGCATCAGCTGGCCGCGCAGCCGTTCCCGCAGCGGGTACGCGCCGACCAACTCCCGCAGCTCCGTCACCAGCGGCTCGACGGCGGGCGGCCCGGGACCCGCCCCGGCCAACCCGAGTTCCGCCTCGATCCGGTCCTCGATCGCCGCCAGCCGGCGTTCCCGCAGCCGCGCCGTCCAGGCGGGAGCGAACGGCGCCTCGGTCACATCCGCCAGCGCCTCGCCCCGCCACAACCCGAGCGCCTCGCCCAGCAACTCGACGGCACCGCGCCGGTCACCGGCGGCCAGCGCGGCCTGCCCGGCCCCGGCCAGGCTGGTGAAGCGGTGCACGTCGACGTCCTCCGGGTCGACCGCGAGCCGGTAACCCGCCGGGTGGAACTCCACCGGGGCCACCGGCCCGCCCGCGCCGGCCAGCACCTGGCGCAGCCGCGACACCTGCGACTGCAACGCGTTCGCCGCCCGCTCGGGCGGCTTGTCGCCGTACAGGCCCTCGATCAGGCGGTCGGCTGGGACCACCCGACCCGCGTCGAGCAGCAGCCGCACCAGCAGGGCACGCAGCCGCGGCCCGCCGATGCCGAACGGGTGACCATCGGCCTGGTACACCTCCGTCTCGCCGAGGATGCCGAACCGCATGGCGTCGATTGTGGCGCACCTCGTCCGGACGCCCGCCGCCGGCGCGGGTCCGCGTCGCCAAACTGCCGACGCGCCGGTGCACGGGCAGGTCGGGCCGGATCACCGCTCAGCGGCCCGGCGGCTGCGGCCGGCGGTCGGTCGGCCGGCGGGGCGCCAGGGGTGTGCTGGGGAAGTCCCGGTCGCCGCTCCACAGCGCCGGCACCGCGTCGGTGCTGTGCGCCAGCGCGTGGGCGATGTTCTCGTAGTTGACCCGCCAGCCACGAAAATGCGGCCACGACTCCTCGGCCGAGCGTTCCAGGGCGAAGCCGGCACGCCGCACGTGCGCCACCGCCTCGGCGTACTCCTCGAACGTGAGCCGGAGCGGACCGTCCGGCCGGGGATCAGGATCGAACGGGATACCCACGACCCGGGCGATGTCGCGCAGCGCGGTGAAGCCCGAGCGCAACATCAGCCGCGCGGCGGGTACGGTCGCCGCCGTCGGGGCCAGCGAGATGTGCATCGCGGCGGCGTCCATCACCGCGATCAGGGCGACGACCCAGCTCCGGTACGGGCGAGGCGAGCGGAACGCGAGCAGCACCGGGTAGTTGGTGTGCGTCTCGCCGACGTCCGCGGCCAGCCGCTCCCAGTCCTCGTACAGCCCCTGAAGCTCGTCGACGGTGCCGACAAGGGCCTGCCGGGCCAGCAGTTCCGGCCCCCAGGCGGGCTGGGAGACCCGGGACTCCAGCAGGGTCACCTCCAGTTCACGGCGGTTGTAGGCGCCGTAGAGCGTCGGCAGGTACGCGATCTGCAGCGCGATGACCACCGGCCCGCTCGCGGCGGCCACGAAGTCCAGCGCGTTGAGCTGGCTGCGGGCGTTGGACGCGAAGCCGAGGGTGAACAGGCTGGAGCCGGCCTCGCGGAAGGAGTCCGCCCAGGGCAGTCCGGAGAGCGCGTGCATGAGCAGCCCGTACCCGGCCAGCAGCCCGATCAGCCAGGACCACAGCATCGCGAGCAGCACGATCGGCGCCAACCAGGCGAGGAACCGGTCGCGTGCCTCGTAGCCGTGCAGGGGCGCCGCGGCCCGGCGCAGCAACCAGCGGGCCAGCCGCCAGAGCACCCGTACCAGCGCCGAACCCAGGCCACGCGGCACCACCAGGTTGCGCAGGACGCTGCTCAGGGTGATCACCAGGACGGCCACGCCGGCCAGGCCCGAGATCCACCGCATCAGGCGATCCCGGGCAGCGGCCGCCGGAACCCATGCCGCCGGCGCGCGGCTGTCGTCACGACCGCCTCCGTGACATTGACTCCCCCTCGGACCTGGCCGACTGTCGGGGCGGTGGGGCTCCGTCACCTTAGCGCCGGGAGGTGTGGGCGCGGGCGCGGATGGCGAGCCAGGTGCCCGGCCGGTGCGGCGCTGCGACCGAGGTGAGGGCGGGTACGGACGCGGCTCGGGGCCGGTGATCAGACGATCACCGGCCCCGAGCCGATTGTCCGGATCGAACGGCGGGCCGCCGGGGCAGTGCCCGGCGGTCCGACCGTGACTCAGTGGATGCCGACGGGGGTCGGTGGCTGCTCCGGCTGCGGGCCGTCGAGCTGCGGCTGGCGCCGGCGGGGCAGGAACGCCGCCGGGATGAAGGTGGCCAGCACGAGCAGGAACGCCACCCAGAACACCGAGGCGAAGGAGCTGGCCGCGAAGTCGAGGCCACGCTCGATGAGCCCCGGAGGCAGCGGATACTGCTGGAGGAGTTCCGGTTGCTGCTGCGTGGCGATCGCCAGCCCCGCCTCGCTGACCGGCTTGCCGCTCGTCGGATCGGTCATGCCGGGAATCAGCCGGGAGCCGTTCAGCTCGCTGGTGAGGAGCACCGACATCACCGCGGCGCCGACCGATCCGCCGATCTGCTGGAGGATGTTGACCAGCGTGGAGCCGCGGGCCACCTCCTGGGCGTGCAGGGTCTTCAGCGCCGACGTCATGATCGGCATCATCGTGGCGCCCATGCCCAGGCCCATCACGAACAGCGAGCCGCCGAGCAGCCAGTACGAGGTGTCCGCGTCGAGCTGGGTGAAGGTGAAGAAGCCGGCGGCGATGAACAGCAGCGCGAACGGCACCGTACGGCCGACCGGGACCCGGTCGGCGAGCATCCCGGCGATCGGCATGGTGAGCATCGCGCCGATGCCCTGCGGGGCCATCAGCAGGCCCGCGGTCAGCGTCGACTCGCCCCGGACCTGCAGGAAGTAGCTCGGGAACAGCAGGCCGGCGCCCATGAACGCGACGATGAACACGACCAGGGTGAGCGTCGCGATGGTCAGGTTGCGGTTGGCGAACAGCCGCAGGTCGAGCAGCGGGTGCCGGGGGCGGAACGAGTAGAGGACGAAGGCCACCAGGAGCACGGCGCCGACCAGCATGGGCAGCCACACCTTGGTCTCGGCGATCGTGCCGGCCTCGGGCAGCGACGAGACGCCGTAGAGGAACAGGGCCAGTCCCGGCGAGAGCATCAGCATGCCGAGGAAGTCGAACGACTCCGACGGCTCGGGGTTGTCCTTCGGCAGCGCCAGCTGCGCGTAGACGAGCGCGATGGCACCGATCGGCAGGTTGATCAGGAAGATCCAGTGCCAGCTCGCCGTGTCGATCAGCCAGCCGCCGAGGATCGGGCCGCCGATCGGCCCGAGCAGCATCGGGATGCCGAGGACGGCCATCAGCCGGCCGATCCGGTGCGGGCCGGCCGCCCGAGTCATGATCGTCATGCCCAGCGGCATGAGCATGCCGCCGCCGAGTCCCTGCAGGACGCGGTAGGCGATCAGCTCGCCGATCGAGTCGGCGGTGGCGCACAGCCCGGAGCCGATGGTGAACAGCGCCAGGGCGGTCATGTAGAGGCGCTTGGTGCCGAACCGGTCCGCAGCCCACCCGCTGAGCGGGATAACCGTGGCCAGCGCGAGTGTGTAGCCGGTCATCGTCCATGCGACGCGCGCGTAGGACGCGTCGAAGTCCTGCATGAACGTCGGTATCGCGACGCTGACGACTGTCACGTCGAGGATCGACATGATCGCGCCGAGCACGACGACTCCCGCCACCTTGAGCACCGCGGCGTCGAGTTTGTTCGAAGTCGCGACAGGTTGCTGGGTCACAAAGAATCTCCTGAATCCGGTTGGTTGCGGGGCGGCGGCACCACGCGGGTCCGCGTGGGATGTCGCGTGCGGCAGGGGGCGACTCCGCAGGGCAGCCTACCGACCGCCACCGACACCCTGCCCGCCGATTACCGCCGGTCGCCCACACCACGCGGTGTGATCTCCGTCGCGGCCGGCGTCCCGGCGGCGACGCGGTGTGCGCGCGGGCTGACCCCGCGGACCCGCTTGAAGGCGGCGCTGAGCGCGAACGGGCTGCCGTAGCCGACCCGGCGGGCCACGGCCGTGACGGTGAGCTCGGTGTCGTGCAGCAGCTCGGCGGCGAGCGCCAGGCGCCAGCCGGTCACGAACGCCATCGGCGGCTCACCCACCAGCGCGGTGAAGCGGCGGGCGAAGGCCGCCCGGGAGGTGCCGGTCGCGGCCGCCAACTCCGCCACCGTCCACGGGTACGCGGGATCGTGCTGGACGAGCCGGACCGCCCGGCCCACCACCGGATCCGGGTACGCGCGGTACCAGCCGGGCGCCCGCGCGCCCGGACGGGCGAACCAGGTTCGCAGCACGGCGATGACGAGCAGGTCGAGCAGCCGGTCCAGCACCGCCTCCTGCCCGGGCTCGTCCCGGTCCAGTTCCCCGGCGAGCAGCGCGACGACCGGCAGGTCGCCGTCGTCGGCGCGGAGCACCACCAGCGGCGGCAGGGCCGCGAGCAGGCCGGCGCCGACCGCCCCGCTGCTCGCGTACGTGCCGGTGAGCAGGGCGGCCGCGGCGTCCGGCCGGGTGCCCCAGGTACGCAGGCCGAGCGCCATCACCGTGCTGAGGTCCCGCCCATCCAGCGTGGTGCAGCGCTGGTCGGGATGGATCACCACCTGCGGTGGGGTGTCCGGAGCGTCGGCCACGGTGTAGGGGTCGGGCCCACGCAGCACGGCCACGTCCCCGGGGCCCAGCGGCACCGGCCCGCCGGAGTCGGGCACCACCCACGCGCCGCCCCGGACCACGGTGGTGACGCTGAGCGGGGCGGCGTCGCAGACCCGGATCGACCACGGCGGGTCCAGCACGGTCCGCAGCAGGAAGGCGTCCCGGGCCCGCAGCCCCCGGAGTATGTCGGCGAGCACGTCCACCCGGTGAGGGTAGACGCTCGCGTATGGTTCCGGCAGTTTCGGCCATGGATCGTCCCGGCTGCCGAGGGTTCGATGGAGCCATGATCGAACTGGATGTCCGGGGCGGTGCCCGATGAACGGGTTGCGGGCCATCGCCCTTCTGCTGGCGGCGCTGACCACCGGCCTCATGGCGGGGCTGTTCGCCGGCTTCGCGTACGCGGTGATGCCGGGCCTGTCCCGGCTGGACGACCGGGCGTTCGTCGCGACCATGCGGTCCATCAACGCGGCCATCCTGAACGGATGGTTCGCGCTCTGCTTCGGCGGCGCGCTGGTCTGCACGCTCGCGGCCGTGCTGCTGCACCTGCCCGCCGGCCGACGCGCGCCGCTGCCCTGGCTGCTGGCCGCCCTGCTGCTCTACGGGCTGGTGCTGGTGGTGACGCTCGCGGTGAACGTGCCGCTCAACGATCGGCTCGCGGCGGGACTGGACGCCACCCCGCCGGCGGATCCGGCGGCCCTGCGGGCGGTGTTCGAGGAAGCCTGGGTGCGCTGGAACCTGGTCCGGGCCGTGCTGAACACCGCCGCCTTCGGCTGCCTGGGCTGGGCGCTGCTGGTCGCCCGGTCCGGGGGCGGCTGATCGGGACGGTGCCGTCGGCGTCCGACCGGGCCCGTTCGTTGGGGCGGGCCCGGTCACCGGCCCGGCGTGCCGGCGGCCCGAGTGTCGCGGGCACCCTGACCACGTAGGGGCGACGCGGGTTGCGGCACATCGCGACCTCCCGGCGCTCGGTTACTCCCCCTCCCGCACCAGGACGTTGTCTTCCGGTGGGTGGGCGGCCACCGCCCCGCCGTCCGGTCACGGCCCGGACGGCGGGGCGGTGGCGAGCTTCGCCATCAGCGCCACCTCCGCGGTCCGTGACTGTTCGATGCGCCGGGCCAGTTCCCGTACCCGGGCGCTGGTGCCGGCACTCAGTTGCGCGGCGGCGAGCCTCGCCGCCGTTCGTTGGTGCGCGCCGAGCACGTCGAGCAGCACCCGGTCCACCTCGCCGGCCGGGGCCGCGCGCAGCCGGGCCAGCCCGGCGACGGCGTCGCTGTGCCCGGAGTGGTCGTGTCGGGCGGCGGCGGCCACGGCCGAGGGGCCGGCGTCGCGCAGCCAGCCCCGCATGGTGGACAGTTCGTCCGCCTCGGTGACCTCGATGGCGGCGATCAGCGTCCGGATCTCCGGGTCGGCGGTGCGGTCGAGCCCGAGCCGGACGATCTGCCGGGTCTGCTCGGTGTGCGCCACCATCATCGACAGGAACAGCACGTCGATCCCGCTGGTCGGGGCGTCGTCGGCCGCCCCGGTCGGGGCCGCCGGTGGCGCGGAGGACTCCGGCGGGCCGGCGCAACCGGTGGCGGCCAGCACGGCCACCAGCAGGGCGGCGGCCAGCCGGTGACGGGTGCGGCCACCCCGGACGCCCGGCCGGGGGACGGTCCCGGGTGCGGCGCACGCCGGGCGTGGCCGCACCCGTACGGTCAGACCTGTTGCCACAGCGCCGGCACGTTCGGCGGTTCCCAACCGGGGAGCGCGGTGTGCGCCTGGCGGCAGCGGTAGGTCAGGCCGTTGTAGGTGACCTGGTCGCCCACCTGGTAGGCCTGTCCGGCGGTCCAGGTGCCGCCCGGTGCTGGTGAGCTGGTCGGGCGCACGGTCGGGCTCGGTGCCGGGGTGGTCGGGGTCGGGCTGGGCGTCGGGTTGCCTCCGCTCCCGATCTGCAGGTCGACGCAGGAGTAGAAGGCGTTCGCGGTGTCGGCGATGTTCCACACCGCGAGGAGCTTCTGCCGGCCGGAGAAGCCACCGAGGTTGACGGTGTGCGACACGGTGGCGTCGGGCTGGCGGCCGCCGCCGTCGACGACGGCGACCCGGGTGTTGCCGATCCAGTACTCCCAGTTGCTGGTGGCGTGGCGGGCGGTGTTGATCCAGGTGAAGGTGACGGTGCTGCCGACCGAGGTGGCGGGCCAGTTGCGACTGTCGTCGTTGAGGACGGCGAACTGGGCGAGCCCGGCGTGGCAGCTGCGCAGACCCTTCGGGCCCTCGACGCTCTGCGGCTCGTACTTGATCTGCCCGCAGTCCGGGACCTTGTTCTGCGCGCAGAGCGCCTGGCGGCTGGGTGGCGAGGAGACGTAACCGTGGGCCTGGGCGGGGGTGGCGACGGCCAGGGTGGCGGCGACGACACCGGTGCTGAGCAGCGGGATGGTGATTCTTCGACGCATGGGCAACTCCCTTGGGACGACTCGTGGAGCTGCCATGAAGATAAATTAAACCTTGTTAACAGTAAAGACTCTTGTCTATAAATCTCGCCGGGTGCCGACCTCCGTCACCACCGCCCGTCCGCCCGCTCATCGGGGACGTACAGGTCGTCGGGGGCGAGCTGGAGCAGCCGCACGAGCTCGACCGCGACCTGCTCGGGCCCGGCGTACGTCTCGTCGAGGAACTCGTCGCCCACCCGCTCCTGTCGGCGCGTCGGCATCGGACCCGGGTGCAGCCGCATGACCTTGATCCGGTTGCTGTGCTGGGCCTCCGCCAGCGACTCCACCAGGCTGCTGCCGTAGCTCTCGGTGGCCCGGTGGACCGGGATGCCCGGGCGGGCCGTCGTCACCGCCGTCGCGCCGGCGTACACCACGTTGCCGAAGCCCTGCCGGCGCAGGTGGTGCAGCGCCTCCTTGAGCACGTAGGTGGTGCCGAGCGCGTTGATCTCCACGGCCCGTCGGATGCGCTGTGGGGAGAGGTCCGCCAGGTCACCGCCGGCCCACATCGACGCGCAGGCGGCGACGCCGTCGATCGCGCCGTACCGGTCGACCACCTCGGCGAACGCCGCCCGCACCTGGTCGTAGGAGGCGACGTCGCAGACGATCCCGGCGCACTCCAGGTCGTCGGCCACCGCGGCGACCTCGTCGGGCACGTCGCCGAGCACGGCCACCCGATGTTCCTCGACGAGCAGGCGGGCGACCGCCAGGCCGAGGCCCCTGGTGCCGCCGACCACCATGAAAGTTCTCGCGCCCATGACTCTCCCGACGTCGTGGCGCACGAGCGGCACCCGATACGGGTGACGCGCACGCCTTCCCGCCGCGCGGCGGTCGCACGACGGGCGTGCGAGCAGCGGACGCCGGATCGGCCCGGTCCCGATCCGGCGTCGCCGCCGGGTCAGGCGTGCCCGGCCTGGCGCGCGTGTCCGCCCTCGGCGAACTCCTCGACCATCCTGTCGCAGAACGCCGGCAGGTCGCCCGGGTTACGGCTGGTGACCAGACCGCCGTCGACCTGGACCTGCTGGTCCACCCAGTTCCCGCCGGCGTTGACGATGTCGGTGCGCAGACTCGGGTACGAGGTGACTGTCCGCCCCTTGACGAGACCGGTCTCGACCAGGGACCACGGCCCGTGGCAGATCGCCGCCACCGGCTTGGCCTGCTGGAAGAACGCCCTGACGAAGTTCATCGCCGCCGAGTTCATCCGAAGCCGGTCAGGGTTGACCGTCCCACCGGGCAGCACCAGGGCGTCATAGTCGGCGGGATGCGCCTGGTCCACCGTACGGTCCACCCGGTAGCGGTTGGCCGGGTTGATGTCGTGGTCCATCGACTGGATCTCGCCGGGCCTGATGGAGATCAGCTGCGCCTCGGCACCCGCCTGCTCCGCGGCGGCCCGGGATCGCGTGTACTCGACGTCTTCCACCCCGTCGGTGGCGAGGAAGGCGATTCGTTTGCCGCGCAGTGGCTGCTCGGCGTTGGCCATGACCCAGACTCCCTTCGCGGCGCCGCCCGTCGGCAGCGCGCTCGTACCGTCCTCGTTCCCCGGGCCGGCGCGGCCAAACCGGCAGGTGTGAGGCCACGATTTGCGGGAATGGCACGCCGGCCGGTCGGACCGGATCGGATGCGGGGCCGAGCTGAACCGCCACCAACGACTCGGAACACGGGGTGAGAACGTATGACTGCCAGGACGACCATGGGTGTCCGCTCGGCGACCGACGCCCTGGGGATCGAGCGGGCGACCGAGGACCGCGGTTCGGTAGGCATGTCCCGGATCCTCGGCTGGTTCAGCCTCGGCCTCGGCGTGACCACCCTCGCCGCCGGGCCCCAGGTCGGCCGGCTGGCCGGCATCGACGACTCGCGGGCCGCCCGGGCGGTGCTGCGCACCGCCGGCGTGCGGGAGCTGGGCCACGCCGCGACGCTGCTGGTTCCCCGTCGGCCGGGCCTCGGCGCGTGGACCCGGGTGGCCGGTGACGTCATGGACCTCGCCGCCGCCGGCCACGCGTTGCGCCAGCGCCGCGGTGAGCGCCGGCGCCGCCTGACGTACGTCATGGCCGCCCTCGCCGGAATCACCGCGGTCGACCTGTACGTCTCGGCGCGCGCGACGCGGGGCCGGCGGGGCATGACGGGCTCCGGCCGGGCACACGCCTCGGTGACGGTCAACCGCACCCCGCAGGAGGCGTACCGGTTCTGGCGCGACTTCGAGAACTTGCCGCGGTTCATGTACCACGTGCAGTCGGTGCGGACGACGGACGGCCGCCGGTCGCAGTGGACCGCGAAGGCCCCCGCCGGCCGGAGCGTGCGGTGGGAGGCCGAGGTCGTCGAGGAGCGGCCGAACCGGTTGATCCGGTGGCGTTCGGTCGACGGCGCGCGGGTGCCGAACGCCGGGACCGTGCGCTTCACGCCGACCGACGGCGGCAAGGGCACCGAGATACGGGTGGAGCTGGAGTACGCCCCGCCCGGGCGCGTGCTGGGCGCGCTGGTTGCCAGGGCGTTCGGGGAGAACCCGCGGCAACAGATCGTCGACGACCTGCGGCGGTTCAAACAGGTCATCGAGACCGGCGAGATCGCCCGCTCGGACGGTACGCCCGACGGCACGAGCATCCGGAACCAGGTCGAGCAGCGTCCGGCCCGGCCGCTGGCCGCGCACCGCGGCGCGTGAGGGGCACCATGAAGGCGAACTGTTGGATCGCCCCGAACCGGCTGGCGGTCGAGAAGGTCCCGGACCCGCGGATCCTCAACCCCCGCGACGCGGTCGTCCGGGTGACCTCGTCGGCGGTCTGCGGATCCGACCTGCACCTGCTGGACGGTTTCGTCCCGACGATGATGCGGGGTGACGTCCTCGGGCACGAGTTCATGGGCGAGGTCGTGGAACTCGGCGAGGGTGTGCGGGACGGGCTGCGGGTCGGTGACCGGGTCGTCGTCGCCTTCCCGATCGCGTGCGGCGACTGCGTCTCCTGCCAGCGTGGCCTCTACTCGGTCTGCGAGAACTCCAACCCGAACGCGGCGATCGCCGAGCTGGCCATGGGCCACTCCCCCGCCGGCATCTTCGGCTACTCGCACATGATGGGCGGCTACGCCGGTGGGCAGGCCGAGTACGTGCGGGTGCCGTACGCCGATGTCGGGGCTCTGAAGATCGAGGACGATCTGCCCGACGAGAAGGTGCTGTTCCTGTCCGACGTGCTGCCCACCGGCTACATGGCCGCGGAGCTGTGCGACATCAAGCCCGGCGACACCGTCGCGGTGTGGGGCGCCGGGCCGGTGGGGCAGTTCGCCGCCGCCAGCGCCTACCTGCTCGGCGCCGGCAGCGTGATCGTCATCGACCGGTTCCCGTACCGGCTCTGGATGGCCCGGGACCGGGTCGGCGCGGACACCATCAACTACGAGGAGACCGACGTCCTGGACACGCTGCGCGAGATGACCGCCGGGCGGGGCCCGGACGCGTGCATCGACGCGGTCGGCATGGAGAGCCACCACGCGTCGGCGGCCCTGCACGCCTACGACCGGGCGAAGCAGGCGGTCAAGTCGGAGACCGACCGGCCGCACGCGCTGCGCGAGGCGATCCTCGCCTGCCGCAACGGCGGCACCGTCTCGGCGATCGGGGCGTACGGCGGGTTCATCGACAAGTTTCCGATGGGCTCGTTCATGAACCGCTCGCTGACCATGCGCTCCGGCCAGGCGCACGTGCAGCGCTACATGCGGCCGCTGCTGGAGCGGATCCGCAAGGGCGAGATCGACCCGAGCTTCATCATCACGCACACCCTGCGGCTCGACGACGCACCCCAGGGCTACGACATCTTCAAGAACAAGCAGGACGAGTGCGTCAAGGTGCTGCTCAAGCCGTAGGAGGCCGGCTGGCCCGCACCACCGCCTCGGCAGCGGTCCGGGCCGCGGGGACGCCAGCCGGCAGCTCCACGGGGTCGGCGGGGCCCGACGCGCCGGGGGGCTCGACAGAACGCCGCGGCGCCGGCACGTGGCGTCGGACCCGCACAGGATGACAGGACCGCGCCGGGGCGGCCGGTCGGCGGGTGCCGGGCCCGGGTAGCAGCAGCAGGATCACGCCGAGCAGCCCCGCGGCGACCAGGCAGTCCAGCCAGTAGTGGTTGCCGGTGACGACGACGACCATCAGCGTGGCGAGCGGGTGCGCCAGCCAGAGCCAGCGCAGCCGGCCGGGGGTGACCCGGACCAGCACCACGGCGATGACCAGCGCCCAGCCGAGATGTAGCGACGGCATCGCCGCGTACTGGTTGCTCACCGTGTCGGCCTCGGGTGCGCCGTAGACGGAGGGCCCGAACCGACGCGCGGTGTCGACCAGGCCGGTCCGGAGGGTCAGCCGCGGCGGAGCCAGCGGGACGAGGACATGCAGGACCAGCGCGGCCGCGGTGAGCGTGGCGAGCACCCGGCGGGCCCAGCGGTAGTGCTCTGGACGACGCACATACAGCCAGATCAGGCACAACGCGGTGGCCGGGAAGTGCACATAGGCGTAGTACTCGTTGGCCAGCCGTACCAGCAGCTCGTGGGCGAGCAGCGGGGCCTGGACGGCCGCTTCACTGGGCAGGTGGAGCAGGCGTTCCAGCCGCCAGACCCGTTCCCCGTTGAGCAGAGCGGTCGGTGCCCGGCCCCCGGCGGCGATCCGGCCGGCCTTGTACGCGACGAACAGCGCGGCGACCAGCGCCAGTTCGCGCAAGGCGCGGCGCACGGCGGCGTGACGCCGCCCGCCGGGTGCCGCCGCCGGGCGCCGAGGGGTCTTCGTGATGTCCACTGCTGCTCGTTTCGGTCACGGCCGGCCCACGCCAGCCCTCGCGGGGACATTACGGCCGGCCGACACCGGCCCTCACAGGGACGTACGGCCGGCCGACGCCGGCCCTGATGGGGACAGGTTCAGGGCCGCCGCCGGCGAACGGCGACGGCCCTGAAGCGATCGGCCGGGCGTCAGCGGCGGGACTGATCGCCCTTCGTCCCGGCCTCAACGCTCACCTGGTCGAAGGCGGGTGCCCCGTCGACCGCGTCCGCCGCGACGGCGGCCGACCGCGCGGCGTCCGGGAGGTCGAGGCTGGACCGCAGGGTGACCGGCTTGAGCAGCAGCGCGGCGATGATACCGACGATCGCGATGGCCGCCGAGATGAAGAAGATGTGCCCGGTGGCGTCGCCGTACGCGGCACGGACGATGTGCTGCACCGGCGCCGGCAGCGCGTCGAGGTTCAGAAGGCTGCCACCGCCGCCACCGGAGGTCGGAATGCCGGCGGCGGCGAGGTCGTGGGTGATCCGGTCGGTGACCCGGCGGGCGAGGATGGCGCCGAGCACGGAGACGCCGATGGTGCCGCCGAGGGAGCGGAAGAACGCGACGCTGGAGCTGGCCGCACCGATGTCCTTGAGCGGGACGGTGTTCTGCACGGCGAGCACGAGGTTCTGCATGGTCATGCCGACGCCGACGCCGACGATGAACATGGCGGCGCCGAGCAGGAGGAGCGACGTCTCGTGGTCGATGGTGCCGAGCAGGGCGAAGCCGGCGACGAGGATGACCGAGCCCGCGACGATGTAGGGCTTGACCCGCCCGCTGGCGGTGATCAGCCGCCCGGCGACGATCGACGACAGCAGGACACCGGCCATCATCGGGATGGTGAGCAGGCCGGCCTCAGTGGGGGTGTAGCCGCGGCCGATCTGGAAGTACTGGCCCAGGAAGACGGAGCCGCCGAACATGGCCATGCCGACCGCGAGGCTGCCGAGGATGGCCAGCGCGGTGGTGCGTTCGCGGACGATCTTCAGCGGCACGACCGGCTCGGCGGCGCGCGCCTCGACCCAGATCGCGAGGGCGAGCAGGAGCAGCGCCCCGCCGACCATCGCGGCGGTCTGCCAGGACAGCCAGGCGAAGGAGGAGTCGACGAAGGAGATCCAGATCAGCAGCACGCTGACGCCGGCGGCGATCAGGGTCGCGCCGAGGTAGTCGATCTTGACATTGTCCCGGCGCAGGGTGGGCAGGTGCAGGGTGGCCTGGAGCAGGATCAGCGCGACGACGGCGACCGGCACGCCGACGAAGAAGCACCAGCGCCAGCCGAGCCAGGACGTGTCGACGATGAGGCCGCCGAGCAGCGGGCCACCGACCGTCGCGAGGGCCATGACGCCGCCCAGGTAGCCGTTGTAGCGGCCCCGCTCGCGCGGCGGGATCATCGCCGCGATGGCGACCTGGACCAGCGCCTGGAGCCCACCGACGCCGATTCCCTGGAACGCACGGGCGGCGATGAGCTGCCCGGCGGTCTGCGAGAGGCCGGCGACGACCGAACCGAGCAGGAACACGACGATGGCGATCTGGATCAGCAGTTTCTTGTTGAACAGGTCGGCCAGCTTGCCCCAGATCGGGGTGCTCGCGGTGGCGGTGAGCAGGGTCGCGGTCACGACCCAGGTGTACTGGGTCTGGGAGCCGTTCAACGCTCCGATGATCTTCGGTAGCGCGATCGAGACGACCGTGCCGCTGAGCATGGCGACGAAGAGCACCAGCAGCAGGCCGCTGAGTGCTTCGAGCGTCTGCCGTCGGCTCATCGGTGCGGCTTCGGCCGTTACGGTGGGTGCGCTCATCGCGCGTCCTCCTGGTTGTCGTGGTGTGCGAGGGCGACCCCGAGGTCGCGGGTGAGGCGGCCGAGCGCGGTGGACAGCGCCGCCACCTCGTCGGGCGTCCAGTCGGCGAGCGCCCGGGCGAGCACCTGCCCGTACCAGTCACTCGTCTCGGCCAGTGCGGCCCGGCCGGCCGGGGTGATGGTCAGTTGGCTGGCCCGCCGGTCGGTCGGATCGGGCCGCCGTTCGACCAGGCCGTGCGCGACGAGGGCCGCGACGGCGCGGCTGACGGTCGACGGGTCGAGCCGTCCGCGTTCGGCCAGTTCCCGGGCGTGGCAGCCGCTGGCGCTGCGCTCGATGAGCATGAGCGGGCCCAGTAGGCCGGGCGGCACGGCCGGCCGCTCGTCGACGCGTCGCTGCTTGAGCAGCCGCACGCCGGTCAACAGATCGTGCAGCCGCGTGCCGAGTTCACGGGCGGCGGTGTTCACTCTCGTCCTCCAGACCAACGTTGGTTGCCTCAAGCAAGCATCAGGGAATCTTGCACATCAGGCAAGTTTGCACGTTGAGAAAAGAATCACGTCTCACGTACGCTGAGCCCATGGACGAGACGGCGGGGCTGCGAGAACGCAAGAAGGCGGCGACCCGCCTGGCCCTGCACGAGGCGGCCCTGCGCCTCGCCGCCGAGCAGGGGCCGGACCGGGTCACCGTCGAGGCGATCGCCGACGCCGCCAACGTCTCCCGGCGGACGTTCTCCAACTACTTCTCCAGCAAGGAGGAGGCTCTCTTCCACGGCGACACCCGGCGGCTGCGCCGACTGCTGGACCTGCTGCGCGCGCGACCCGCCGACGAGGCGCCGTGGGCCGCGCTGAGCCGCGCCGCACTGCACCTGGCGGTCGAGGTCTACCACGACGACGACACCGGGCTGTCCTGGCTGAACCGCCGCCGCCAACTACACGGGCACCCGGGGCTGCTCGCGCACCAGGCCGCCACGTACGCCGCGAACGAACGTGAACTGGCCGCCGAACTCGCCCAGCGGCTCACCGGCCCCGACCGGGCGCTGCGCTCCCGGATCATGGCGGCGGTCTTCCTGGCCACCCTGCGGGTCGCCACCCAGCACGGGACCGAGCACCCGGACACCCCGATGGTCGACACGCTCCGGATCGCGCTTGCCCACGCGACCCCGGCTGTGGAGGGCGGTGGCGGCGCGTCCCGGTGACGCGAAATGTCACCCGCCGGCGTTACGGTCGGGCGGTGGTCACCGTCGACGACGTCCGGGCCCTGGCCCGGACCCTCCCCCGCACCAGCGAGCACCTGATCCGGGACCGGGTCAAGTTCCGGGTGGGCGCCATCGTCTACGTCGCGTTCAGCCGGGACGAGCGGACGATGGGCTTCGGCTACCCGAAGGAGGAACGGGACGCGCTGATCGCCACCGAACCGGACCTGTTCCTCCTCCCCCGCCCGTCCGACCTGCGGTTCAACTGGGTGTGCTGCCACCTGCACCGGCTCGACCACGAGCGGATGACCGATTTGGTGACCGAGTCGTGGCGGATGGTGGTGCCGAAGTTCCTCGCCCGCCAGCGACTGGGCGGCTGAGCCGGTCGGCCGGCTGTGCTGAGGGTCATCTACCTGGGCCGACCGACCCGCGGCCTGGAGGGGTGAGGTTCGGCCCGGGCGGGCATGTGCCGAATCCGGCCCGAGGCTGTCCGGGCACTGGGAGACTCGTCCGGTGGGCGCGGACCGGAGACGCGGCGGGCTGGGGCCGGCCATCCCGATCGCTCCGGCCGCCCGGGTGGACAAGTTCGAGGTCTTCTTCGACCTCGTCTTCGTCGTGTCGTTCTTCATCATCACCCGAGCCACCGCCGCCAACGTGGGCAGCCGGCAGCTGCTGCACGCCATGCTGGTGCTCGCGGTGCTCTGGTGGTGCTGGGTGGTGCACAGCATGGTCGCCGCCCGGCTCCGGCTCGGCGAGGGCTTCGTCCCGGTGCTGATGGTGGTCGGCATGATCGCGCTGTTCACCTTCGCGCTGGCCCTGCCGCAGACCTTCGGCGACCACCAGTTGGGCACCGGCGGGCCGATCGTGGTCACGATCAGTTACCTGGTCTTCCGCGCCGTGCATCTGGTGCTGTACGCGCACGCCACCCGGGGTCAGCCGCACGCCCGCCGCCAACTGGTCCAGTTCTTCCCCGAGGTGGCGATCACGGCCTTCCTCCTGTTGATCGCGGCGGTGGTTCCGCTGCGGATCGCTGATCCGGACCTCGCGATATGGTTCCGGGACGGGTTGTGGATCGTCGTCGTCATCGTCCAGTACGCCAGCGGCTTCCTGGCCGGCACCAGGGGCTGGGAGGTCACCTCCGCCGAGCACTGGACGGAACGCTACGACCTGATCCTCATCATCGCGCTGGGCGAGTCGGTGATCTCCGTCGGCGTCGGCGGCAACCTGCTCGGCAAGCCGGTGACGTGGCCGGCCATCGTGGCGGCGATGTTGGGCATCCTCTTCACGGCGGCGCTGTGGTGGGCACACTTCGACATGATCGGCCCGGCCGCCCGGATCGCGCTGCACTCCGCCCAGGGCCCGCCGAGGTTGGCGATGGCCCGCGACGCGTACGCCTACCTCTACCTGCCGATGATCGCCGGCGTGATCCTCTTCGCGATCGGCGCGGAGGAACTGGTGGCCACGATCACCGACCCGGTGGGCGGGTTGACCGAGCGGGGACGGGGCGCATCCGTGCCGCTGCTGTTCAGCGGGGTGATGGTCTTCCTGGCCACCGACGTGATATTCCAACTACGCATGTTGCGAACCGTGACCTGGACCCGGGTCGGCGTGCTCCTCGCGCTCGGGGCCGGGCTTCCGGTCGGACGGCACCTGCCGGCGCTCGCGGCGCTCAGCCTGCTGACCGCCATCTGCGTCGCGCTCGTCGTGGTCGAGGTGCTGGCGTTCGCGGACTCCCGCGGCGCCCTGCGCCGGGCGGTGTACGAGGAGAAGGCCACGCACGAGACGCGCGAGGCCGCCTGGCGTGCCCGGTGGCACGACGGCGGTCCGGAGCAGCCGGCCCGGTAGTGCGACGGCGGGGATCCCCGTCCGGAGCGCCGTCCAACCCTGACCCGTAGAGTCTGCGCGTGATCGAGATCGGCATCGAAATCGACCTGTTCCACCCGTCCGACACGGTGTGGCGGGCGTTGACGGAGCCCGCGCTGCTGGGCAAGTGGTTCGCCGAGAGCGTCCCGCCGGCCGACCGGCCGGAACGGTTGCTGCTGCGTACGGCGGGGCTGCCCGGGTTCGTCGCCGACATCGAGGCGACAGTGGTCGAGCGGCAGGCGCCGCAGCGATACGTGCTGGACTGCCGGGAGGGCGACCAGCTCACCCGGCTGACCTGCCAGATCGTCCCCTCCGGACACGGCTGCCGCCTGTCCGTACGCGAGGAACTGCTGGCGGGCGAGTGGGACGCCGAACGGCACGCCCTTCGGTCGGAGTATCACCAGCAGGCGGTGACCGTGCGGTTGCCGGCGATCCTCGACTGGCTGGCGTTCCAGCGCGTCGACCTGCGCCGCGCCGAGGGCGGGTTGACCGCCGAGCTGCCCGTGGTCCGGTTGCTCGGCGACGGCCGTACCCGGGCCGGGCGGCGCCGCCGGGCGGGGGTGATCGGTGGCGGGCTGGCGTGCCTCGCCCTGGCCGGCGGGGCCGCGGTGTGGCTCACCCGACCGGCGCCGCGGATCCCGGAGGCCACGCCGCAGTCGACGCTGCTGCTGCCGACCACCACGAGCCCCGCCCCCAAAAGCACCCCGTCGCGGACCGTGTCGACCGCCGCCCGGAACAGCGCCACCGCGTCCCCTTCCCCATCCCAGTCGCCGTCCCCCTCCCCCAGCACCGCCACGCCGACCCGGACGCCCGAGGCGACCCCCACGCCGGCGGCCCCGCTGACCGCCCGCTACCAGACCGTCTCCGACCGGCTGTTCGGCTACCGGGGTGAGGTGGTGGTGACCAACCCGGGCGGGACGGAGAAGCAGGACTGGGCGGTGGTCGTGACGCTGGCCACGGGGGCCGCGATCAACAACGCGACCGGGGTCGAGTGGCGGCAGGACGGGCAGGTCGTCACCTTCACCGGGAAGGCCGTGCCGGCCCAGGGGTCGACGACGTTCCGGTTCGACGTACGGGATACGCGCACGCGAGCACCCGAGGGGTGCACCGTCGACGGCGCCCCCTGCTCGATGCAGTGACGGAGCAGGGGACGCCGGCACCGCGACGGATCAGCGGGTACGCAGCCAGACGGCGGTGTCCGGCGGAAGCCGGTCGTCGACAGGCCCACTGGCCAACAGCAGCCGGTCGTGGTCGGGCAGCGGCACCGCCGTGTCGGAGAGGTTGACCAGGCAGGCGAAGCCGGGCTCGCGGCCGAAGGCGAGCACCCGGTCGGGGGCGGGCAGCCAGGTCAGCGTGCCGTCGCCGAGCGCCGCCTCGTCGCGGCGCAGCGCGATGGCGGCCCGGTACAGCTCCAGCATCGAGTGCGGGTCGCCGGTCTGCGCCCGAACCGTACGGTCCTTCCAGTCGGCCGGCTGGGGCAGCCAGGGCGGGACCGCCGCGCCGTCCGGGCTGAACCCGAACGGCGGGGCGTCTCCGGTCCACGGCAGCGGCACCCGGCAGCCGTCCCGGCCGGGATCGACCCGGCCGGAGCGTTCCCACATCGGGTCCTGGCGCAGCTCGTACGGGATGTCCTCGACCTCCCAGAGGCCCAGTTCCTCGCCCTGGTAGACGTACGCCGCGCCGGGCAGCGCGAGGGAGAGCAGCGCGGCGGCCCGGGCCCGGCGGGTGCCCAGCTCCAGGTCGGTGGGGATCCCCTCGCGCTTGGCGGCGAAACTGAACGTGGTGTCCGCCCGGCCGTAGCGGGTGACGTGCCGGGTGACGTCGTGGTTGGAGAGCACCCAGGTGGCCGGCGCGCCGACCGGCGCGTGGGCGCTCAGCGTCCCGTCGATGCTCTCGCGCAGCGCGGCGGCATCCCAGGCGCAGCCGAGGAAGTCGAAGTTGAACGCCGCGTGCAGCTCGTCCGGGCGCAGGTAGTTGGCGAACCGCTGCCGGTCCGGCAGCCACACCTCGCCGATCAGCGCCCGGTCGCCCGGGTACTCGTCGGCGACCCGCCGCCAGGCGCGGTAGATCTCGTGCACCCCGTCGAGGTCGCGGAACGGGTGCGGTCGGTCCGGCAGCGTCTCGGGCAGCGTCCCGTCCTTGACCAGCAGGCCGGCCGAGTCGATCCGGATGCCGTCCACCCCCCGGTCGAACCAGAACCGCAGGATGTCCTCGAACTCGGCCCGCACCCGTGGGTGGTCCCAGTTGAAGTCCGGCTGCTCCGGCGCGAACAGGTGCAGGTACCAGTCGCCGGGGGCGCCGTCCGGGTTGACGGTCCGGGTCCAGGTCTCGCCGCCGAACTCGCCGACCCAGTCGGTGGGCGGCCGGTCGCCGTTCGGGCCCCGGCCGGGGCGGAACCAGAACAGCTCCCGCTCGGGCGCGTCCGGGCCGCCGGCGAGCGCCGCCTGGAACCAGGGGTGCGCCGCGGAGCAGTGGTTCGGCACCACGTCGACGATGGTCCGGATGCCGAGCGTGTGTGCCTCCGCGATCAGCGCCTCCGCCTGCGCCAGGGTGCCGAAGACCGGGTCGATGTCGCGGTAGTCGGCCACGTCGTAGCCGGCGTCGGCCATCGGGGAGGGGTACCAGGGGCTGAACCAGATCGCGTCGATACCGAGCGCGGACAGGTGACCCAGCCGGGACCGGATGCCGGTGATGTCGCCGATCCCGTCGCCGTCGCCGTCGGCGAAGCTGCGCGGGTACACCTGGTAGATCACCGCGCCACGCCACCACGGACCGCTGTCTGCTGTGGACACGAGCACCTGCTTTCTGCGTTGGTACGTCGGTGGGTTCGCCGGACCTGAGGGTGTTGTCGGGCGAACGGTCGTTGGTCGCGCGTCGGCGTGTCCGGGGCTATCCCTTGAGGCCGCCGGTGGTCAGGCCGGACATGATGTTCCGTTGGAAGATCAGGAAGATGACGACGGTCGGGATCGCGGCGATCACCGACGCGGCGATCACGACGTTCATCGGCGTGCCGCCGGAGAAGGCGTAGATGCCGACGCTGACCGTCCGGGTCTCCGGCGACGGCATGACCAGTTTGGGCCAGAGGAAGTCCTTCCAGACCGCGGTCACGGCGAAGATCGAGACCACGCCGAGGATGGGGCGCGACATCGGCAGGATGATCGACCACAGGGTGCGCAGCGGCGTCGCCCCGTCCATGACCGCCGCCGACATCAGCTCCTCCGGAATCGAGTCGAAGAACCGCTTCAGCAGGAAGATGTTGAACGCGTTCGCGACCAGGGGCAGCCAGATCGCGAACGGCGAGTCGAGCAGGTTGAGGTGCAGGATCGGCAGGTCGATCACGGTCACGTACTGCGGGACGATGAGGACCATCGCCGGGATCATCAGCGTCGCCAGCATCATGCCGAGGATCACCTTGCCGAGCACCGGTCGCAGCTTCGACAGGGCGTACGCGGCGGCGGTGTCGAGGACGAGCTGGAACAGCAGCGCCCCGGTCGCGTAGTAGAACGTGTTGAACAGCAGCTTGGCGAGGTCCAGGTTGGTCCACGCGTCGGCGTAGTTCCGCGGCTGGGGGTCCCTGGGATACAGCGACGGCGGGGTCTGCGCGATCTCCTGGCCGGACTTGAGCGCGCCGGTGACCATCCAGTAGAGCGGCCCGAGGAAGACGAGCGTGAACACCAGCACGACGACGGCGAGCAGCGTCCAGTAGATGATCCGCCCGCGCCCGCGCCTGAGCTGGGTAGGTGAGATGAGGGTCCGGGTGCCGGAGTCCTGCGCCATGTCTCGCCCGTCCTAGTCCTGTTTCGAGGTCAGCCGTACGTAGCCGGCGGAGAAGCCGGCCAGCACCACGAGCATGATCACGCCGAGCGCCGCGGCGCCGTTGAGGTCGTTCTGGAAGAACCCGTGCTGGTAGATGAGGTACGCCACCGAGGTCGCGGAGTCCTGTGCGCCCGCGCCGTTGGCGAGGATCAGTGGCTCGATGAACAACTGCATCGTGGCCACGATCTGCAGCATCGCCAGGAGCGCGAGGATCAACCGGGTCTGCGGGATCGTGACGTGGCGGATCCGCCGCCAGATTCCGGCGCCGTCGAGCTCGGCCGCCTCGTAGAGTTCGCCGGGGATGTTCTGCAGCGCCGCCAGATAGATCAGCACCGCGCTACCCATGTTCATCCAGGTCGACGCGATCACCATCGCCGGCATCGTCATCCCGGGCGACTGCATCCACTCCGACGTCGGCAGGTGCAGTGCCTTGAGAATCGCGTTGAACAGGCCCGCGTCGCTGGGGTCGTAGGCGTAGAACTTGAAGAGGAAGAGCGCGGAGGCGGGCGGCAGCATCACCGGCAGGTAGACCAGGATCCGCAGGTACCCCTTGGCGTGGCGGAACTCGTTGAGCATGATCGCCACGAGGAACGGCATCGCGTACCCGAGGACGAGCGCCAGGATCGTGAAGTAGAAGGTGTTCTTCCAGGCGGTCCAGAAGCTGGGGTCGTTGAGGATGCGGACGTAGTTGTCCCAGCCGACCCAGGTGGTCTCGCCGCGCCGGGTGCGCTGGAAGCTCATGACGACGCCGCGGACCATCGGGTACCAGGAGAAGACGGCGAAGCAGGCGACCGCGCCGAGCAGGAACGCGTGCCCGGTGAGGTTGTCCCGCACCTTGCGGCCGAGACTCGTACGCCCGGGCCCGGCCGGGTACGGCGGCGCGGGGCGACCCGGTCTGCCGGTGGCACCCGGGACGGTGGTGATCGCCAAGGCAACTCCTGCGGAAGTCGGTGAGCCGGACGGTGGTGGCGTGGAGGGTGGGGGCCGGTGCGCCGGCCCCCACCCGTCGGATCAGCTCCCGCTGGCCAGGAGCTGGTTCACCTTGTCCTCGGCCGTCTTGAGCAACGCGTCGATGTTCGCGTTCGGGTTCGTCAGCACCCCGGACATCGCGGCGTCGAGCACCGCGTAGATCGCCTGCGCGTTGCGCGGCTCGCCCTTGATCGGGACCGGGTTCGCCTCGAAGGCCGCGAAGTTCGTGGTGTCAACGTTCGCGTTCGCCTTGCGCAGTTCGAGTTCCTGCTTCTGCGCGTCGCTCCCGTTGGCGAAGAGCAGCGGCTGGGGCAGGCCCACCGGGTAGTTCTGCGGCTTGGCCCGGACGTAGTCGAACTGGCCCTTGCCCGGCGTCAGCTTCTGGTACGCGATCCACCTCAGGCCGGCCTTGACCTGCTCCGGGGAGAGGCCCTTCTTGAAGAAGTAGCCCTCGCCACCGCCGAGTGTCCCCTTCGCCGGGCCGTCCTGGCCGGGCAGCGGGCCCATCGCCCAGTCCTGGAACCTGCCCTGGAACTGGCTGACGATCGCCTGGGTGGCGTCCGGCGCGCCGATGAACATGCCGACCTTGCCCGCGCCGGCGTTGGTCAACAGGTCGCCCCACTGGAGCAGTTGGCGGGCGCCCATGCTGTTGTCGCCGTACCGCATGTCCTTGAGGTTCCGCAGGACCTGCTTGCCCATCGCGTTGTTGAAGTCGGCCTTCTTGCCGTCCGGGGTCAGCACCTGGCCGCCCTGGGAGTAGAGCAGGGAGGTGAAGTGCCAGCCTCCGGTGTTGCCGGCGCTGTACTCGGCGTAGCCGGCGATGCCGTTGCCGAGCGCGGAGATCTTCTTGGCGGCGGCCCGGACCTCGGCCCAGGTCCTGGGCGGGTTGTTCACGTCGAGCCCGGCCCGCTGGAACAGGACCTTGTTGTAGACCAGGCCCATCGAGTAGTTCTTCACCGGTACGGCGTAGAGCTTGCCGCTGTCGGTGAAGACCTCCTTCAGCGCCGGGTCGACGCTGTCCCAGGTGGGGATCGTGTCCTTGTTGGCGTACTGGGTGATGTCCATCGCCTGACCGGAGTCGAGCACCTGCTGGAGATCGGTCATGTACCCGTAGAACACGTCGGTCATGGTGCCGCCGGCGAGGCGGGCGGTGAAGTCCGGCGGGTTGTTGCACTGCTCGCCGACGCTGACGCTCTTGATGACGATGTCGGGGTTCTGCCGCTGGAACTCGGCCACGTCCTCGTTCCAGTTCTGCAACAGCTCTTTCTGGGCGCCGACCGGCTGGCAGTCGACGGTGATGGTGACCTTGCCGCTGGCGTCCTTCGTCGCGTCGTCGCTCTTCGTGGAGCAAGCCGCAAGGGTGAGCCCCAGGCCGGCCACGAGCGCTAGCGCCGCAGCCTTCCGGTACTGCGGTACGGACATCTGTCCATCCCTTCGGGAACGGGTGTCTCCATGGCCTTGCCAGGCACCCGCCGCGGGAAGCTGCGCCCGGGCCGGGTGTGAGTGGAGCCACTGTAACGAGGCGGACTCATCGCAGCAAGATGTCGACTGTCTTTTGAAAAGACGCGACGCGGCGGGTGGCCGGCGCGATGGTCAACTCCAGGTGCGGCAACAAGCGGCCTCGCGGCAGGCTGTGACCACCGCATGCCGCACACGGCGTTGACCATGAAGCGAAACGGCCGCCGACCGCGAGCAGCGGTCGGCGGCCGGAAGCCTCGTCCGGGGCCAGGAAGACGGTCAGCGGCCGGGGGCCGGGGCGGTGGAGCCGCGTACCACCAGTTCGGGTTCGAACAGCAACTCGTCGCGTAGCACGCCGGCCCCCTCGATCTGGGTGACCAGCAGGTCCACCGCGGCCTGTCCCATCGTCTCGATCGGCTGCCGCACCGTGGTCAGCGGCGGGTCGGTGCAGGTCATGAACGCGGAGTCGTCGAAGCCCACCACCGAAACGTCGGTCGGCACCACCCGACCCAGCCGCCGAGCGGCCCGGATGGAGCCCAGGGCCAGCACATCGCTGGCGCAGATGATGCCGGTCACGCCCCGCTCGACCAGCTTCGTCGCGGCGACCCGCGCCCCTTCCATGGAGAAGCTGGAGCGCTCGACGTACTCCGTGTCGCCGGCCCAGCCGGCCACCCGGATCATCGCGGCCAACTTGCGCCGGGACGGCACGTGCCCCTCCGGGCCGAGCACCATCCCGATCCGGTCGTGCCCGAGCGAGCGCAGGTGGCCGTACGCCTGCTCGACGGCGACCGCGTCGTCGGTGGACACCCGGGGAAAGCCGAGGTCGTCGACGCCGGCGTTGACCAACACCACGGGCAGCCCCCGGTCGGTCAGCCGCCGGTAGTGCTCGTGCGAGGCGTCGGCGAGGGCGTACGACCCGCCGGCGAAGATGACCCCGGAGACCTGGTGGTCGAGGAGCATCTCGACGTAGCCGGACTCGGGCACGCCGCCGATGGTGCGGGCGCAGAGCGCGGGGGTGAACCCGCGTTGGGCCAGCGAACCGGTGACCACCTCGGCGAGCGCCGGGAAGATCGGGTTCTGCAGTTCGGGCAGGACCAGGCCGACCAGCCGGGCCCGTTCGCCGCGCAGCTTGGTCGGGCGCTCGTAGCCGAGCACGTCCAGGGCGGTCAGCACGGCGGTCCGGGTCGCCTCCGACACGCCGCCGCGCCCGTTGAGCACCCGGCTCACGGTCGCCTCACTGACGCCCGCCTTGCGGGCCACCTCCGTCAACCGTTTCGTCACGGCGGCAATCCTACGTCGCCTTCTTGCAAGAAATGAACCGCCGCCTGCTCGCTCGCGGCAAGACGCGCGCCCGACACCGCCACCAGTGACGCGCCGGGGCCGGCGGCGCCACCGGCCCCGGCGCCGCGGTGAGCCCGCCGGCGGGACTCAGGCCCCGGGCAGGCCCTCGTGGTTGAGGTAGAGCACGATCCGGAACCGCCCACCGTCGTCGTGCAGCAGGTACGACGACACGAGCCGCACCGGCGCGCCGCCGTGCACACGCGCGGCGTCCCACTCGGTGCGGGCCAGCACGTACCGGTCGTCGACGCGGTGGCAGGTGACCTCGGCCAGCGCCGCAGGGCCGAATCCGGCGGCGGCGAACAGTCGTTCCCGGCGGGGCAGGGCGGCGAGGAAGGCGGCGCGGGACACCGGCCGGGCGCCGGTGTCGTCGGCGACCAGGAACGGATCGGCGAAACAGGCGCCGACAGCGTGGGCGTCCGCGCTGTCGGCGTCCGGCGTCAGGGCGGCGAGAAAGCGACGGACACGGGTGTCGAGAGCGACGGTGGCTGCCTCTGGCACGCGACTGGGTCCTTTCGGGGAAACCGACCGCGCCGTGGGCCGGCGCGGCTGAGCGGGCGCTCCCCGGCGCGGTGACCGCAGCACGCGGGAGCGCCGCCACGCTACCAGTCCTAACCGGACATAATACCACATGTATTCATAAATATCAAGTACCGCCGGGCCCGTCCCGCCTCCTCCCAACGGCCGACACCGCACCGGAGCGCGCCTCGGGCAGCGGCCCGGCTACCGCCCGGAACCAGGCCGGCCCGAGGCTGACCGCCGGAAACGCCGTCAACCACCGCAGGCCGTGGTCGAGGGCCCGCTGCGCCTCGGTCGGGGTGACCACCCCGGGCAGACGCGGAATCTCTCCGGCCCGGTCACGGCCATACCGACCTGTCGAGCCGGTCCGCCACGGCGGCGCGGTCCAGGTGCCCGTCGGCGACCAGCACCCGGTGCCGGCGGCGTCGGGGCCCACCCGCGGGGACCGTGGCGGGCCGGTCGAAGGCGTAGGCCACGCAGACCCCCGGGTACGTCGAGGTCCGCACGAACCACCGGTCACCGGGCCCCAGCCCCGTGAAGACCAGGGTGTACGCCCCGCCGCCCGGCCCGGTGCCGGTCAGCGCGAGCCACGGCGCCGCGCTGCCGTTGACCGTCTCCTCCCCCTCGGCGTCCGCGGTGAGGACCCGGGGCTCCGCCTCGGCGACCGCGCGCCAGAAGAAGCCGCCGTAGCCGGCCCCGCCGGGGCGGCCGTTGGTGGCCGGGCTGCCCAGGTGCACGTCCCGACCGGTGGCGGTGGTGAGCGTGGTGTCCAGGTCGAGCCACCAGGCGCGGGAGTCGGCGGGCGTGGCGGTGAGCCGGCGCCGCTCGGCCAACAGCGGACGGCCGGCCCGGTCCCGCCAGTGCAGGTCGTGGTCGAGTCGGTCGGCGGCCCGCTCCCGCCAGCCGGTGTGCGCGATGACGCCGTGGTCGTCCCGCCAGGTGTAGCCGGCGCCCCGCACGTAGGTGCGGCCACCCCACAGGTTCGTGCCGTCGACGTCCTGCACGGCGAGGGAGGCGCCCAGGTGCCAGACGTGGTCGGCGGGGAACGCGTCGGTGACCGGGGTGCCGGCCAGGGTCCGCACCGGGTGCAGGTACGGCCGGGGCCCGTGCCGGCGGTCCAGCTCGGGGTGGACGACGTAGCGGGCCACCTCGACGCCGTCGACGGCCAGCCGTGGGTCGCCGTCCGACCCGGGCAGGGCGGCGGGACGGGGGTCAGCGGTCACGGTGCCTCCGAGCGGGTGAGCGGACGGCGGGCGGCGACGGCGTGCAGGGCCGCCAGGGCGTACCCGGCGAGGATCGGCACCGCGATCGGGGTGACCAGCACCGCGAGCAGGCCGGCCAGGCAGCACACCCCGCTGGCGGCCACCCAGGTGCCGGGCCGCGCCGGGCAGGTACGCGCCGCCGTCCGGGCCGCGGCCCGCCAGCCCCGGCCGTCGGTGTGCCCGACGGCGACAGCGACCAGGCCCGCGTACCCGAGGAGGGCGACGCCGACGACGGCGGTGACGGCCAGCGCGGGCCCACCGCCGGGCACCCGACCGGTGGCGAGGGCGACCAGATCGGCACCGATCGCGCCGGCGACCGCGAACCCGACGGCGCTGACCGCCAGCCCGGCCGGGAGCGCCCGGCCGAACCGGGCGAACGTGGTCCGGGCGTCCGGCCAGCTTCCGCTCACGGTCCGGTCGTGCAGCGCGGCGCTGGCGGTGGCGACGGCCGGGGCGAGGGTGAGCACCGGCAGGGCGGCCAGCGCGAGGGCGAAGCCGAGCAGCGCCAGGTCGGTGGCCTCGCGCAGGGTGTCCCGCCAGTCCCGGGTGGCGCTCATCCCTTGATCCCGCTGGTGTTGATGCCCTCGACCAGGAGGCGCTGGAAGGCCAGGAAGAACAGGAACACCGGCAGCAGGGACAGCACCGACATGGCGAACATCGGCCCCACCGCGCTCTGGCTGGTGGAGTCGATGAACAGGGTCAGCGCCACCGGAACCGTGTAGTCGTCCAGCTTGGACAGGTAGACAAGTTGCCGGAAGAAGTCGTTCCAGGTCCAGATGAACGAGAAGATCGCGGTGGTGACCAACGCGGGGCGGCTCAGCGGCAGGATGACGTGCCGGAAGACGCCGAACGCGGACGCCCCGTCGATCTTGGCGGCCTCGTCCAGCTCGCGCGGGATACCCCGCATGAACTGCACCATGAGGAAGACGAAGAACGCCTCGGTGGCCAGGAAGTGCGGGATGAGCAGCGGCAGGTACGGCCAGTCGCCGCCGACCAGGCCGAGGCTGCGGAACAGGATGTACTGCGGCACGATCAGCACGTGGCCGGGCAGCAGCAGAGTGCCGATCATGACGGTGAACCAGACCCGGCGCAGCCGGAACCGCAGCCGGGCGAAGGCGTACGCGGCCAGCAGGCAGGAGACCGCGTTGCCGACGACGGTGAGCAGGCTGACCAGCGCGCTGTTGAGGAAGAACCGGCCGAAGGCGACGTCGAAGTTGCCCCACCCCTGCCGGTAGTTGCCCGGGGTGAACCGTTCGGGCAGCAGCCCGATGTTGTTGACGATCTCCTCCGGGGACTTCACCGACGTCCCGACCATCCAGACCAGCGGGTAGAGCACCACCGCGACGATCGCGATCAGGATCAGCAGCCGGACGGCCTGCCGGGTGCCGGGGCGCCGCCGAGCGGGGGCGAGCGGGGTCCCGGTGACTCCTTCGTTCGCGACCGCGGGGCTCGCAAAACCCGGCTCACTCCTCGCGCTCACGACGACTCCCCGTCCGAGTAGTGCACCCAGAACCGGCCGGTGCTGAAGAAGATCGCGGTGATGATCGCGATGGCGGCCAGGAAGACCCAGGCCATCGCGGAGGCGTAGCCCATCTCCAGGTCGGTGAAGCCGGAGATGTAGAGCTTCAGCGTGTACATCAGGGTGGAGTCGACCGGGCCGCCGGTGCCGTTGCTCAACACGAAAGCGGCGGTGAAGCCCTGGAAGCCGTGGATGGTCTCCAGCACCAGGTTGAAGAAGATCACCGGGGAGAGCATCGGCAGGGTGACCGCGCGGAACCGCCGCCAGGTGCCGGCGCCGTCGACGGATGCCGCCTCGTACAGCTCGGTGGGGATCTGCTTCAGCCCGGCCAGAAAGATCACCATCGGCGCGCCGAACTGCCAGATCGCCAGGACCATCAGCGTCTCCAGGGCCCAGTCCGGGTCGCTGACCCAGGGCAGCCCCTCGACGCCGAACAACGCGAGGAAGGAGTTGAACGCCCCGTCCCGGTTGAACATGTTGACCCAGACGATGGCCAGGGCCACGCTGCCGCCGAGCAGCGACGGCAGGTAGAACAGGGCGCGGAGCAGCCCCACGCCGCGCCCGGCCCGGTTGAGCAGCAGGGCCACGCCGAGCGCCCCGGCGAGCTTCAACGGCACGGCCACCAGGGCGAAGGTCAGCGTCACCCGCACCGCGTGCCAGTACGACGGGTCGGCGGTGAACATCCGCTCGTAGTTGGCCAGCCCGACCCAGCGCACCTCGGCGAGCGGGGTGAGGATGTCGTAGTCGGTGAAGCTCAGATAGAGCGAGAAGAGCATGGGGATCGCCGTGATGCCCATCAGTCCGATGAGCCAGGGCGAGAGGAAGACGTACCCGGCCAGACCCTCGCCGTGCCGGATCCGGCCGGACCCACGCCGTTTGGGCTGGGTGCCGGCCGGGCCGGTGCGTCGGTTCCGGGCGGGCGCCGTGGTGAGGGCCACGGGCCGGCTCCTTTCCGTCGGCCGTCGGGTCAGCGGATCACGGCCTTGCAGGCGTCGATGAACTGGGCGGCGGCCTCGGCCGGGGTGGCCCGGCCGTACTGGGCGTTCTCCGCGGCCTTGGTGAGCTCGGACCGGATCTTGCTGTGCCCCTTGATCGGCACCTGCGGCGACGGGCCGAACTTCTGCGCGAGGTCGGACTCGACCTGGATGGAGAGCTTCATCGCCGGGTCGGTGGCCGTCTCGCTGACCTTGGCCCGCAGGTCGAGGTTGGACGGCAGGCCGCGGTCGGTGCCGAGCAGGGCGACCGCCTCCGGGTCGTTGTTCATGAAGTTGATCACGTCGACCGCGATGTCCCGGTGCTTGCTGCCTCTGAAGACCGACCAGTACATCGAGGCCCGGGCCCACTGGGCGCTCGGGTCACCCGGGTAGGCGACCACGCCGAGCTCGTCCTTGGTGTTCTTCTTCAGGTCCGGCATCTGGTTGGCCCAGACCCAGCTGGTGGCCGCCTTGCCGGTGACCACCAGCTGCTTGGTGATGTCGGTGGCGTTGCCCTCGTGGATGACGTCCGGGGTCGGGGTGGCACCCCGGTCCCGGGCGCCCTTCCACAGCTCGAACCACCTGGTCACGTCCTCGGCGGTGAAGCCGAGTTCCGTGCCCCGGTAGAGGTCCTTGCCCTGCTGGCGCAGCCAGACCCAGAACGCCTTGTAGTCGGCGCTCGGGTCCTGGGTGCCGGGCAGCCTGCTCTTCTTCGCCACCTGCTCGGCCCAGGCGATGTGCTCCTCCCAGCTCATCCCGGTGGTGGGCTCGGGCAGGCCGTTCCTCGCCAACAGCGTCTTGTTGTAGACCAGGCCCTGGGTGTTCTCCCCGGAGGCGATGCCGGCGAGCTTGCCGTCGACCACGCCGTACTGCCACAGGCTCTCGGGAAACTTCGACAGGTCCAGCTTGCCGGAGTCCTTGTAGCTGGTCAGGTCCAGGGTGGTGCTGCGGGCGGCGTACTCGGCGAGGTAGTTGTCGTCGATCTGGAACAGGTCGGGCGGGTCGCCGCCGGCGGTCAGGGTGGCGAGCTTGTCGAAGTAGCCCTGGTTGGCCTGCCAGGTCTTCTCGAAGGTCACATCGGGGTGCTTCCTGGTGTAGAGGGCGAGGGCGTCCTCGGTGAGCTTGGCCCGGGCCTCGCCGCCCCACCAGAAGACGGAGAGCTTGACCGGGCCGTCGGCGCCGGCCTCGTCGTCGCCGCAGCCGGCGGCGCCGAGGACCAGGGGCACGGCCAGCGCCACGGCCGCCAGGCCGCGCGCGAATCGGCGTCGGGACAGGAGAGTACGGTGGTTCCGCCCGGCGGGTGTGCCGGTGGTGGGGGATGTCGCGGGGTGCATCTGCGCTCACTCCTCGGCTGTGGGAGGCGACGACGTCACCGGTGGCCGTCCACGGGCCGCCCGGGTTCGCACGGCCATGCGGGCCCGGGCCAGCACGTCAGGTGCCGGCGGCGTTCCGGCCGGGCGGTGGGGCGGGCCCGGTCGAGTCGCGGACGACCAGTTCGGTCTGGAGCATTACCTGTGCGGTGGTGCGACGGTCGCCGGCCCCCGCACCACGTCCCCGGGCGCCGCGGGACGCGTCGGGGTCATGTTGCAGCAGCATGTCGACGGCCGTTCGGCCGGCGGCCGCGGTCGGCGTGGCCACCGTCGTCAGCTTGGGGCGAGTCAGTCGGCTCAGCGTGATGTCGTCGACGCCGACGACGCTGACGTCCTCCGGGACCCGCAGCCCGAGCGCGTCGAGCCCTTCGATCAGGCCGATCGCCATCAGGTCGTTGTAGGCGAGCACGGCGGTGACGCCGCTGCGGCGGACCTGCTCGGCCATGGTCCGGCCGCCCTCCTCGGTGGGATGGTTGGGGCCGAGAACGGTCAGCTCCGCGCCGCCGACCCGGACGGCGGCCCCGGCCGTCCGACGGATCTCCCGGTTGGTCCACGACCCGCGCGGGCCGCCGAGCAGCGCGATCCGCCGGTGGCCCAGGCTGAGCAGGTGCTCCACGGCGGCCCGGGCGCCCTGGCCGACGTCCATCATCACGCAGGGCAGGCCGGCGACCAGCCGGTTGATCACCACCACCGGGACCTCCCGGCTGACCTGCTCGATCAGGCTGTTGCTCATTCGAGGGCTGCACAGCAGCACCCCGTCGACCTGCTTGGCCAGGGCGTGGACCAGTTCCTCCTCGGCGGAGGCGTCCTCGTTGGTGTCCGCGACGAAGACGTGGTAGTCGCGGTATCTGGCCTGCCCCTCGGCCGCCTTGATCAGGGGCGGGAAGAACGGGTTGGCGATGTCGGCCACGATCAGCCCGATGTTGTGCGTACGACCGGTGATGAGGGCCCGGGCGGCCCGGTTTGGCCGATAGCCGAGGTCCTCCGCGCAGGCCAGCACGCGAACCCGGGTCTCCGGGTTGACCAGGTGCGGGGCCGAGAACGCCCGGGAGACGGTGGAGATGTGCACCCCCGAGGCCCGGGCGACGTCCCGGATGGTGGCTGGCACGGCGGGCTCCCTCATCGGATGTGGTGGTGGTGGTGGTGGTCACGCAGGTGCGGCCATTAATGCAAACGGTTGCTCCGGTGTCAACGGTCGATTGCTGTCGCTCGATTTCGCTATTGCTCCCGGCGCACCGCTTTATCGCATTAAGTCGGCGTGAATGCCACGGCTTTCGCATCGACCGTTGACGGGCCGCTCGCCAACATGGTTTCGTCGCTGCAAACCTTTGCAGCATGCCGGGGAGGCCGACGATGCCACCACCCGTCCGGGAACGGATCCGTCATGCCCTGGTCGGCGCCGGGGCGCGGGCCGAGATGTTCGTCCGCGCCCTCGCCCTAGACCACGCCGACACCGCCGAACTGGTCGCCCTCGCCGACGTCAACCAGGCCCGCATGGACGCGCACAACCGGTGGCTGGTCGAGCTGGGCCACCCGCCGGTGCCCACGTACCAGGCCGCGGAGTTCGCCGCCATGCTGGCCAAGGAGCGGGTGGACGTGGTGCTGGTGACCAGTGTGGACGTCACCCACGACGAGTACGTGGTGGCGGCCCTGCGGGCCGGCTGCGACGTGGTCACCGAGAAGCCGATGACCGTCGACGCGCCGCGCTGCCGGCGGATCCTCGACGCGGTGGCCGAGACCGGACGGCGGGTCACCGTCGCCTTCAACTACCGCTACAACCCGCTGCACGAACTCCTCCGGCGGATGCTCGCCGACGGCGCGGTCGGCGAGATCGGCTCGGTGCACTTCGAGTGGCTGCTCGACGTGCGCCACGGCGCCGACTACTTCCGCCGCTGGCACCGGGACAAGGCCACCTCGGGCGGGCTGCTGGTGCACAAGGCCAGCCACCACTTCGACCTGGTCAACTGGTGGCTGGACGCCCGCCCGGTCGAGGTCCACGCGGCCGGGCGACTGTTCTTCTACGGCGAGACCGGCCGCCGGCACGGCTACGCCCGCGACTACGAGCGGGCGCACGGCTCCCCCGCCGCCGACGACGACCCCTTCGCCCTGCGGTTGGCCGAGCACCCCCGGCTGCGCGAGCTCTATCTCGACGCCGAGTCCGAGGACGGCTACCACCGCGACCGCAACGTCTTCGCCCCCGGGGTCACCATCGAGGACGACCTCGCCGTGCTGGCCCGCTACTCCTCCGGCGCGACCATGACCTACCACCTGACCGCGTACGCCCCATGGGAGGGCTACCGCGTCATGATCAACGGCAGTCGGGGCCGCCTGGAACTGGAGGTCACCGAGAGCGACCACGTCAGCCCGGCCGGCGCCGGGGCGCTCAATGGCGCCGCACTGCACGGCGACGAGGCGGCCGTGGAGCGTGGCGAGGCCCGGCTCACCCTGCGGCCGTTCTGGGCGCCGCCGGTGCCGATCCCGGTGCCGGGCTGGACCCGCCGGGGGCACGGCGGCGCGGACGCCCGGATGACCCGGGTGCTCCTCGGCGGCCAGCCCGACCCGCTCGACCGGGCCGCCACCGCGTACGACGGTGCGCTCGCGCTGCTCACCGGCCTGGCCGCCAACCGCTCGCTGGACACCGGCGCGCCCGTACGCGTCGCCGACCTGCTCACCCTGCCCTGACCGAGGAGTCCACCCCCGTGCCGACAGTCTCCCGCCGCGACCTGCTCCTGCCCGCCGAACCCGGCCAGCGCGCCCTCGCGCGCGAGCTGTACGCGCTGGCGGCCGAGCAACCGATCATCTCCCCGCACGGGCACGTCGACCCCGCCCTGCTGGCCGAGGACCGCCCGTTCCCCGACCCGGCCCGGCTGCTCATCGTGCCCGATCACTACCTCACCCGGATGCTGCTCAGCCAGGGCGTGCCACCGGCCGATTTGGGCGTGCCCACCATCGACGGCAGCCCGGCCGAGACCGACGGGCGGATCATCTGGCGGCGCTTCGCCGCGCACTGGCACCTGTTCCGGGGCACCCCGTCCCGGCTCTGGCTGGAGCAGACCTTCCGCACGGTGTTCGGGGTGGACACCGCGCTCTCCCCGGCCACCGCCGACGCGATCTACGACGAGCTGGCCGCCCGCCTCGCCGAACCGGAGTTCCGGCCCCGGGCGCTGTTCGAACGCTTCGGCATCGAGGTGCTCGCCACCACCGAGTCCCCGCTGGACGACCTCGCCCAGCACGCCAAGCTCGCCGCCGACGGTTGGGGCGGGCCCGGTGGGCGGGTGGTCACCACGTTTCGCCCGGACGACGTGGTGGACATGGAGTTCGACGACTGGTCGGCCAACGTGGACCGGCTCGCCGAGGTCTCCGGCGAGGACACCGGCACGTACGCCGGCTACCTGGCCGCCCTGCGGCAACGCCGGGCGGCGTTCGTCGCGGCCGGCGCGACCTCCTCCGACCACGGGCACCCGACCGCCCGTACCCTCGCGTTGAGTCACGCCGAGGCGGCGGCGCTGTACGACCGGGGCCGGCGCGGCCTGGCCGACGGGGCCGACGCCGAGGCGTTCCGGGCACACATGCTGCTGGAGTTCGCCCGGATGTCCCTCGACGACGGCCTGGTGATGCAGCTGCACCCGGGCGCGGTACGCAACCACAACCGCGGGCTGTACGCCCGGCACGGCCGGGACGTCGGCGGCGACGTGCCGCAGGCCACCGAGTACGTGCACGGGCTCGCCCCGCTGCTCGACGCGTACGGCAACGACCCGCGGCTGCGGGTGGTGCTCTACACGCTGGACGAGGACACCTTCACCCGGGAACTCGCGCCGCTCGCCGGCGGGTACGCGGCGCTGTATCTCGGCGCCCCCTGGTGGTTCCTGGACTCGCCGGAGTCGCTGCGCCGGTTCCGGGAGACGGTCACCGAGACCGCCGGCTTCTACAACACCGCCGGATTCGTCGACGACACCCGCGCCTTCTGTTCCATCCCGGTACGCCACGACGTGGCCCGCCGGATCGACGCCGGCTTCCTGGCCCGGCTGGTCGCCGAGCACCGGCTGCCCGCCGACGAGGCCGCCGAGACCATCGTCGACCTGGCGTACCGCCTGCCGAAGCGGGTCTTCAAGTTCGGGGCGCGGGCATGACGATCACCATCACCGACGTCAGCGTGCACGACGTGCGGTTCCCCACCGCCGCCAGCGGCGACGGCTCGGACGCGATCAACCGCGGCGACTACTCGGCCACGTACGTCGAGCTGGCCACCGACGGCGGGCCGACCGGGGCCGGGTTCACCTTCACCAACGGACGGGGCAACGAGATCACCTGTGCGGCCGTGCACGCCCTGGCCCACCACGTACGCGGCCGGACGGTCGCGGAGATCGCCGCCGAGCCGGTGGCGTTCTGGCGGTCGCTCACCGCCGACGTGCAGCTGCGCTGGCTCGGCCCGGAGAAGGGCGTCATCCACATGGCCGCCGGGGCGCTGGTCAACGCCGTCTGGGACCTGCGCGCCAAGCTGGCCGGCAAGCCCATGTGGCGGTACCTCGCCGAGCTGCCGACCGACGAGTTGGTGGCCAGCGTCGACTTCCGGCACATCAGCGACGCGCTCACCTCCGACGAGGCGGCGACCATCCTCGACAAGGGGCTGGTCGGATGGGACGACCGGCTCGCGGAGCTTGAGCAGACGGGTCTGCCTTCGTACACCACCTCGGTCGGCTGGCTCGGCTATCCCGACGACAAGGTGCGGGCGCTGACCCGCGCGGCGTACGACCAGGGGTGGCGGGCGATGAAGATGAAGGTCGGCGGCCCGCTCGACGACGACCTGCGCCGGGCCCGGATCATCCGGGCCGAGATCGGCCCGGACGCGCTGCTGATGATGGACGCCAACCAGGTGTGGGACGTCGACGAGGCGATCACCGCGATGACCGCGCTGGCCGAGGTCGACCCGTACTGGATCGAGGAGCCCACGCACGCCGACGACGTGCTCGGCCACGCCCGGATCGCCCGGGCGGTGACCGACCTGACCGGCGGCCGGTGCCGGGTCGCCACCGGCGAGGTCGCCGCCAACCGGGTGATCTTCAAGCAGCTCCTGCAGGCCGAGGCGGTCGGTGTCATGCAGGTCGACGCCTGCCGGGTCGGCGGGGTCGACGAGGTCCTCGCCGAGCTGCTGCTGGCCGCCAAGTTCGGGGTGCCGGTCTGCCCGCACGCCGGCGGCGTCGGCCTCTGCGAGTACGTCCAACACCTGGCAGCGTTCGACTTCCTCCGGGTCGGCACCAGTCTCGACGGCCGGATGGTCGAGTACGTCGACCATCTGCACGAGCACTTCGTCGACCCGGTGCGCACCCGCGGCGGGCGCTACCTGCTGCCCACCGCGCCCGGCTACAGCAGCACCATGCGGCCGGAGTCGATCGCGCGGTTCCGCTTCCCGGACGGCCCGGCATGGCGGTGAACATGGACACCGACCGGCTCGGCCTGGCCGCCCTGCGCCGGCTGCCCGTCGAGTGCCGGCCGCTGCTGCGCCCCGGCACCGTGCCGGCCGGCATCGTCCACCTCGGGCTGGGCGCGTTCCACCGGGCCCACCAGGCGGTGCACACCGAGGCGGCGGTCGGCGCGGCCGGCGGGGACTGGGGCATCATCGGGGTCGCGCCGCGCAGCACCGCCGTGGTCGACGCCCTCGCCGCGCAGGACGCCCTGTTCAGCGTCGCCACCCTCGCCGCCGACGGCGCCGCCACCCGGGTGGTCGGCGCCCTGGCCGGGGTACGCCACGCGGCCAGCGACCCGGCCGCCGTGGTGGGCCTGCTCGCCGACCCGGTGATCCGGATGGTGACGCTGACGGTGACCGAGAAGGCGTACCAGCTCGACCCGGTCACCGGAGAGCTGCGCGCCGATGCGGAACTCGTCGCCGACCTCACCACCGGCCGGCCCCCGCAGACCGTTCCCGGGCTGCTGGTACGCGGGCTGCTCGCCCGGGCCGCCGCCGACACCGGCCCGCTCGCCCTGGTCAGCTGCGACAACCTGCCCGCCAACGGGCGTCGGCTGCGCGGGCTGGTGACCCAGGCCCTCGCCCTGGCCCGGGTGCCCGACGGCCCGGTCGGCTGGGTCGAGGCGCACGTCAGCTTCCCCGGCACCATGGTCGACCGGATCGTGCCGGCCAGCACCCCGGACACGCTGGCCGCGGCCCGGCGGGCGCTCGGGGTGGCCGACCTGGCCGCGGTGGCCGCCGAGCCGTACTCACAGTGGGTGATCGAGGACGACTTCCCCGGGGGCCGTCCCGCCTGGGAGCGGGCCGGGGCCACCCTCACCGACGACGCCGGCCCGTGGGAGCGGCTGAAGCTGCGCGCCCTCAACGGGGTGCACTCGGCCACCGCCTACCTGGGTGCCCTGGCCGGCGCGGAGACCGTCGCCGAGGCCCTCGCCCTGCCGCACCTGGACACCGTGCTGCGCCGGCTGGTCACCGAGGACGTCGCGCCGAGTTTCGCCCCACCCGCCGGCGTCTCGGTGCCCGGCTACGGGGAGGAGGTGCTGGCCCGGTTCACCAACCCGGCGATCCGGCACCGCACCCTCCAGATCGCCATGGACGGTTCGCAGAAGCTGCCGCAGCGGGTGCTGCACACCATGGCCGACCTGCGTGCCGCCGGCCGGTCGGCCCGGTGGGTTGCCCTCGTCGTCGCCGCCTGGCTGCGCTTCCTCCTCGGGTACGCCGACGACGGCCGCCCGCTGCCGCTGGACGACCCGCTCGCCGACCGGATCCGGGCCGCGCTCGCCGCCGGCCGGGACACCCCCGCCGGGGTGGTCGACGCGCTGTTCGCCCTGCGCGAGGTGTTCCCCGCCGAGCTGGCGGCCGACGACGAGGTCCGCGCCGACGTGGTGGGCTGGCTGAGCGCACTGGAACGGCACGGCGTCCGCGCCACCCTGGCGGGCGCGGCATGACCACCCGGGGCGGCGACGGCGGGTTGCCCCGGGTGGCCCTGGTCGGGGCGAACGGCCACGGTCGCTGGCACCGGCGCGTGATCGCCGCGCTGCACGCCGCGGGCCGGCTGCGCCTGGTCGGTCTGGTCGACGTCCGGCCGCTGGAGGACGAGCCGGCCACCCCGGTGCCGCCGGAGGTGGCGTTCCACACCGACCACCGGGCGATGCTCGCCGCCGTATGCCCCGACGTGGTGGTGATCTGCACCCCGCCGCACACCCACCTGCCGATCGCCCTGGACGCCCTGGCTGCCGGCGCGGACCTGCTGTTGGAGAAGCCGCCGGTGCTCGACCTGGCCGAACACCGGGCCCTGGCCGCCGCGGCGGCGGCCACCGGCCGGGCGGTGCAGGTCGGCTTCCAGGCGCTCGGCTCGGCGGCCCTCGCGGAGCTGACCGACACGGTCACCGCCGGCCGGCTCGGTCCGGTCGACGGCATCGCCACCGTCGCCGCCTGGCAGCGCCCCGACGCCTACTACGCCCGCTCCCCCTGGGCCGGGCGGCGGACCCTCGGCGGTCGACCGGTGCTCGACGGGGTCCTCGCCAACCCGCTCGCGCACGCGGTGATGCAATGCCTGGCGGTCGCCGAGGCGGTGACCGGAGCGCCGGTCGCCCCGGACCGGGTCGAGGTGGAGCGCTACCGGGTGCGGCCGATCGAGGTGGACGACACCGCGGTGTTGCGGGTGACGCCACGGGCCGGGCCGCCGGTGCTGGCCGCGGTCACCCTGGCCGGCGCGGACTTCGTGCCCGGTGAGGTGGTGGTCGCCGCTGCCCGGGGACGGGCGGTGCTGGAGTACCCGACCGACCGGCTGTGGCTGCCGGGCGAGCCGGAGCCGCGCCCGGTGCCCGGCCGGCGGGGGCTGCTGGAGAACCTGCTCGACCACCGCGCGGCCGGGGTGCCGCTGATCGCGCCGCTGGCGCGTACCGCGCCGTTCACCGAGGTGCTCACCGCGCTGCGGGGCGCACCCGAACCGGCGCTGCTCGGCGGCGACCTGGTCGACACCGTCGGCGAGGGCCCGCGGCGGGTGCTGTGTGTCCGGGGCGTCAACGCGGTGCTGCGCCGGGCGGCGGAGTCCGGGGCGCTGCCGTCGGAGCTGGGGGTGCCGTGGGCGGTGCCGCCGTACCGGGTGGACGGGCTGGCCGGGGAGGTGCCGCAACGGTAGTGCAAACCCGGCCGGGCCGGGTCCGGGGCGATCCGGACAGACAACCGCCATTCCCGCCGCGCACCGCCGGGCCGACGCCGTACGCACGGTGGAACTGCAACAAACCTGCACATCATACACATTGACTCCCATAAATACATGACTCTACCGTCACGGTTATCGGCCATCGAAAGCTGACAGGACGGAACGAGCCATGCGTACAACAGCAGCGGGCGCCGCGCTCCTCGTCGCCGCGCTCTCGATCATCACCGCCGCCACCTCCGCTACGGCCGCTCCGGCCGGGCCGACACTGTCCTGGGCCGCCCGGCAGCTCGGCCGCCAGGCGCTTCCGGCGAACGACGGATGGGCCGCCGAGGGACCTGGCACCAGCGGCGGCGGGGCCGCCGCCCCCGACCGGATCCACGTCGTACGCACCCGGGCCGAACTGGTCGCCGCGCTCGGCGGCGACAACGCCCGCAACGCCACCGACGCCACTCCCAAGATCGTCTACGTCGACGGCGTCATCGACGGCTTCGAGCGCCCCGACGGCACCCTGCTCGACTGCGCCGACCTGGCCGACCCCGAGTACTCGCTCGACGCCTACCTCGCCGCGTACGACCCGGCGGTGTGGGGACGGGCGGATCCGAGCGGCCCCCTGGAGACGGCCCGGGTGCGGTCGGTGGCCAACCAGACCCGGCAGACGCAGATCAACGTCGGCTCGAACACCACGATCATCGGGCTGCGCAACGCCCGGCTCACCGGGCTGACCCTGATGGTCGACCGGGTCAGCAACGTGATCGTCCGCAACCTCACCTTCGACGACGCCCGGGACTGCTTCCCGGCCTGGTCCCCCACCGACGGCGACACCGGAAACTGGAAATCCCAGTACGACCACCTCTCGGTCCGCCGCAGCGAGCACGTCTGGGTCGACCACAACACCTTCACCGACGGCGACAACCCGGACAGCGCCCAGCCCAGCCGCTTCGGCCGCCCCTACCAGGTGCACGACGGCTCGCTGGACGTCACCCACACCGCCAGCCTGGTCACCGCCTCCTGGAACCGGTTCGTCGGCCGGGACAAGCTGATGCTGATCGGCTCGTCCAACACCGTCGGGCCGGACGTCGACCGGCTCAGGGTCACCGTGCACCACAACCTCTTCGACGGGGACCTGCAACGCCTGCCCCGGGTCCGGTTCGGCCAGGTCGACGTCCACAACAACCACTACCGGCTCCGCGGCCCCGGCTTCGAGTACGCCCTCGGCGTCGGCGTCCAGTCCGCGATCCACGCGGAGAACAACTTCTTCACCCTGGCCGACGACATCGACCCGGCCGACCTGATCCGGGACTGGGGCGGCACCGCACTCACCGAGCGGGGGCAGCTGGCTGCGGCGCGGTGACGGCCCGGCCCGCCCGGTCGACCTGCTCGGGGCGTACAACGCGGCGCACGACCCGGATCTGGGCGGTGACGCCGGCTGGACGCCCACCCTGCGCGCCGCGCCGGTCCTGCCGGCGCCGCTGGTCCCGCCCGTCGTCGACGTCCTCGCCGGCGCCGGCCGGCTACCCCGCTGACCCCCGGGGCCACGCCCGTCCCGCGTGGCGCCTTGGGCCACGGCGGCCACGGCCGCCCGTCCCCCACCACACCCACAGGAGGAAGCACCGTGCGACTCCGACACCACCACCGGACAGCGCTGGCCACAGCCGGCGCCGGCCTCACCGCCCTGCTGCTCGCCGTCGCGATGACCGGCAACGCCGCGGCGGCCACCCTGTTCGGCGACAACTTCGACGACGGCAACGCCGACGGCTGGTCCAAGTCCGGCGGGGACTGGTCGGTGGTTACCGACGGCACCCCGGCGTACCGGCAGAGCAACAACACCAGCGAGCTGGCCCGTGCCTTCGCCGGCCAGACCAGCTGGACCGACTACCAGGTCCAGGCCCGGGTCAAGCCGCTGTCGTTCAACGGCAGCAACCGGCTGATCGGGTTGGCCTCCCGGTCCACCAGCGCCACGAAGATGTATCGGCTGGCACTGACCAACGCCAACCGGGCCGAACTCCAGATGGTCAACGGCAGCCAGCTCACCGTGATCGGCTCCGCCGCGCTGACCGTGTCCACCGGCACCTGGTACACGCTGCGGATCGAGGCCAGCGGCAGCACGATCAAGGGCTTCGCCAACGGCGCCCAGATCGCCTCGGGCACCGACACCGCGTACTCCGCCGGCCGGATCGTGCTGGTCACCGCGTACGCCGACGCGGTCTTCGACGACGTCACGGTGGACGGCGTCGGGGGCGCCCCGACCACGCCGCCGACCTCCTCGTCACCGACCGCCTCCCCCACGCCGACCTCCGCCCCGCCGCCGACCACCGGACTGGTCGGCTGGGCCACCCAGAACGGCGGCACCACCGGCGGGGCCGGCGGCGGCACGGTCACGGTGACCGACGCGACGGCCCTGGCCAACGCGGTCAAGGGCGACACGGCGACCACCGTACGGGTCAGCGGGAACTTCGCCTGCTCGACCGAGATCCGGGTCGGCTCGAACAAGACGGTCATCGGGGTCGGCAGCGGCTCCGGGCTGACCGGCTGCGGGCTCAACCTGCGCGACGCCCGCAACATCATCATCCGCAACCTGAACATCGCCAGGGTGCCGGCGAGCGTCGGCAACGGCGACGCCGTCCACCTGGACAACTCCACCAACGTCTGGATCGACCACAACGACCTGTCCAGCGACACCAGCCACGGCACCGACTACTACGACGGTCTGCTGGACGTCACCCACGGGTCGAACTTCGTCACCGTCTCCTGGAACCGGCTGCACGACCACGTGAAGTGCTCGCTGGTCGGGCACAGCGACAGCAACTCCGGCGAGGACACCGGCAAGCTGAAGGTGACCTACCACCACAACGTGTTCAGCAACTGCTTCCAACGCAACCCGCGGGTCCGCTTCGGCAACCCGGTGCACGTGTTCAACAACTACTACGTGAACACCGCCAACCCGTCGTACAGCTACGGCGTCGCCACCACCTGCAACGCCGGAGTGCTGGTCGAGGGGAACTACTTCGAGAACATGACCGACCCCACGCACGTCGGCGAGGGCTCCTCGCCCGCCGGCAACCTGGTCCAGCGCAACAACGTCTTCGTCAACTCCGGCACGCCGCAGACCGCCGGCAGTGTCGCGGCCATCCCGTACGCGTACACCCTGGACGCCGCGAGCACGGTGAAGTCCACCGTGACCGCCGGGGCCGGCACCGGGAAGGTCAGCGGCTGACCCGGCGTCCCCGACCTGGCCGGCGTCCTCCCGGGGGCGCCGGCCTGCCCCGGGTCCGCCCCGCCCTGACCAGCGGCGCCCTGGACGGGCCCTCGCCGGCGGGCGCACCGGGACGAGGTCAGGACCGCCGGTCGGACGCCTTCCGCGCGCGGCGGGCCCGGACCAGCCGGACCAGCACCAGCAGCACCACCAGGGCCAGCAGCACCTCGCCGCCCCAACCGAGCCGCCGCTCCAACAGCCGGTACGACGCCCCGAACACGTACCCCAGCATCGTCACCGTCGCCGCCCAGAGCGCGCCACCCGTGACGTTCGCGACGGTGAAGGCGCGGCGGTGCATGCCGCTCATCCCGGCCAGCCCGGGCACCAGCGCGCGCAGCGCCGCCACCCAGCGGCCGAGCACCACCGCGAGGGCGCCCCGGCGGCGGATCAGCGCCAGCCCTCGGCGTACCTCCTCGGGGCGGACGAGCCGGCGGGGCGCCCGGTCGAGCAGCCGGTGGCCGTAGCGGCGGCCGACGAGGTAGCCGACCTGGTCGCCGAGCGCCGCCCCGAAGATCGCGGCCACCATCACGGCCCACAGCGGCAGCCGGCCCTCGTGGGCGAGCACCCCACCGACCAGCACCGCCACCTCCCCGGGGACGACCAGCCCGAGGAAGGCCGACGCCTCCAGCGCCGGGAACAGGAAGACCAGGGACAGGACCAGGGCCGGCGGCAGCGCCACCAGCAGGTTCAACACCAGGTCCATCCGCCGATTGTCACCCCGGGGCCGACGGTCCGCCGGTGCTCGCGCGGCTTGCCGCCGTCCGGGCGCGGGAGGGGGACGAGCCAGGCCCGGTCACCCGCCGCCGCGACGACGGCTGGCGGTCGTCGGATGGCCGACGGCGGGTCCCGCCGGCCAGCGAAGATCAGTTATAAGAGACGCATGGAGTTCCCCGCATACCTGGCCACCATGCCGATGCACGCGATCACCGAGATCCACGGCGAACCGGGGCTGCTGGCCCGGTTCCGCCTGGAGATCCGGGCGTTCGACGCCGCCGCGCGGGAACGACTCACCGCCGCCCTCGACCTCGCCGCCGAGCTGCACCGCGACGACCGGCGGGTCCGCGAGCCGTACCTCAACCACCTGCTACGGGTGGCGATCCGGATGATGCACCACTATCAGGTGCGGGACGTGGACGTGATCGTGGCGGGCCTGTTGCACGACGCGGTGGAGGACCACCCGGTGGAGCTGGCCGCCCTGCGGCGACCCCAGGCGCCGGCCGCCGCGCATCGACCGGGAGCCGTCGGCGACGATCCCACGGCGGCGGCGCTGGCCACGCTGGCCGACCGGTTCGGCCCGCGGGTCGCCCGGCTGGTCGGCGCGGTCACCAATCCGCCGTACGACCCGGAACGCGACCGGCACGTCCAGTACCGGGAGCACGTCGCGGCGAGCCTCGACCGGGAGCCGTGGGCCCGGGTGATCAAGATATCGGACTTCACCGACAACGGGGTGGGTGTGATCCACACGGTCGGGCCGAAGGTGGCCCGGTCGGCCGCCAAGTACCGGCCGCTGGTGCCGGTCTTCCGGGACCTCATCGCCCGGCCGGACACACCACTGTCCGCACCGGTGAAGCGGCACATCTTCGCCCAGCTCGATCTGGCCGAGGAGCGGTTCAGCGCGATCCTCGACCAGCCCAACTGAGGTCGTCACCGGGGTGGTTCGCGGTCCCGCCCGTCGGGGTGCCTGTCGAGCGGCGGGGCGGCCGCAGGGCCGGGCGGTGCGGCGACGCCGGCGAGGGCCGCACCGATCCGCCGCCGCACGGCGGGCAGCCGTCGCGCCCGCTCCCGCAGCACCAGCCGCAGCGGCTCGTGCCCGCCGGTCGCGACGCCGCCCAGCAGGTCGAGGAGGGTGCCGAGCTGCGCGGGTGGCTCGTCGGCCAGGAGTTCCGCCGCGTCGCTGACGACCAGGGTCAGCGGGCCGGCGTCGAGCCGGTCGGCCAGCACGTCGGCGAGCGCGTCCCAGTTGCGCCCGAAGTAGTCGGGCAGGGCGAGGGCCGCGGCCAGCGCGTCGAAGAGGCCGGCGCGGGTGCGGGCCGCCGTCCCGGCCAGCACGACCCCGGTCGGGTCGACCGGCGGCTCGGTGTCGAACGCGAGCCAGGACGGCGGGTGCGGCGGGGCTGCGGCCATCCGTCCCTCCACTACTCCTCGGGTGGGTCGGGCCGTCGGCCGGCCCGACCCAGATGGTGTCACGGTCAGAGCCGGTAGAAGTTCACGTAGTGGTCGGGTGAGAACCAGGTGACCCCGGTGCTCTTGTTGACCACGATCCGGTACGCGTCGCGGGCGGCGCCGTTGGCGCGCGGGTAGACGTCGTACTCGTAGTAGGTGGCGTTGGCGGGGAGCTGCCCCTCGCGGTTGTAGAACTGGCCGCCGGCGTAGTTGTACTGCCCGCCGCTCCAGGAGTACCAGCCGCGGCTGGTCGGGAAGCCCTTGGCGGACCAGCCGGAGCGCGCGGTGCGGGCGTCCGCGCAGCGGGTCATCGTGCAGGAGCTGTAGACGGCGGCGTGGGCCGGCTCGGCGAGCCTGGTGGAGACCACCGACGGGCCGACGAGCCCGGCGGCGACCATGGCCGTGAGCAGCGCGAACGCGCCGAGGAAGCGGTGTAGGCGGGTGGCGGGACGCGGGGTCGCGAGCGTGGTCAAGGGATCCTCCCTGTCCTGGGCGACGGATATCGATCGGCTTCGTTCCCGATCGCGCCCCAGTCTGGCGGTGATCCGTTGCGCCGTACAGGCCCCGGACGGGAACCGGGCCACAATGCCCGGTGAACGCTTGATGATCGGTTGCGGGCCGGGCGACCCGAACGCGGATCGCCCGGCCCGGGCCGGTCAGCAGCCGATCCGGTTGGCGCCGAGCGCCACGTCGTCGAACCAGAGGGTGTCCGCCGCCCCGCCGTAGCTCTCCCAGCCGAGCTTGAAGTCGGTGAGCCGGGGCCGCCAGGTGCGGTTGTACCACTGCCCGTCGATGTCGTGGGTCGGCACGCCGTCCGCGGTGAGGCCGGCGACCGCGACCCCGTCCAACCAGGTACGCAGTTGCCCGGTGTTGCCGTCGACCATGAACTCCACACACGACCAGCGCCCGGTGGGCAGCGGCACGCTCAGCGCCACCCCGGCCGGGCTCTGCTCGGGCAGGGTGGCGTCATCGGAGGCCCGGTTCCACTGCAGAGCGCCGTTCTGGCCCCCCATCCGGAGGTCCCGGTTGCCGTCCGCGGCGTCGGTCATGGCGAGCAGGGTCACGTGGTCGGCCGGGAGCGCGGTGGTGTGCCGCACCCAGACCCGCCCGTAGCGCAGCGTGCTGAGGGAACTGAGGTCACGGTTGGACCGGACGAAGACGTGGTTGCAGTAACCTCCCGCGCCGTTGATCCGGATCGCCCGGGTACCGGCGTGGACCGTGGTGGTGTCCACGACGGCGGCACCGGCCCCGGAGCAGTCCGGCTGGGCCACGCTCCAGTCACCCGTCGGTGCGGACCCGGTCTGGTTCTCGAAGCCGTCGCAGAGCACCGCGCCGGCGCAGCCGGACGGCGGAGGGGTCAGGGTGGGCGAGGGCGGCATGGTCGACGGCGGGACGGTGGGGCTCGGCGAGGTCGTCGGTGGCGGACTGTTCGTCGGCGGGGCGGTGGTCGGGACCGGAGCGCCGTTGCACGGTACGCCGTTGAGCGTGAAACCGCTCGGGGCCTGGCCGGTCGCGCTGGCCGTGCCCTGGACGCCGAACTCGGTGGTGCCGCCGGCCGGCACGCTGCCGTTCCAGGCCGCGTTGCGGGCGGTGACGGTCTTGCCGGACTGACTGACCTCGGCGTTCCAGCCGCTGGTGATCCGCTGGTCACCGGGGTAGGTCCAGGTGACCGTCCAGCCGTTGACCGGGGTGTCGCCGGGGGCGACGCGGACCGTGGCGGTGAAGCCGCCGGACCACTCGTTCGCCAGGTAGTCGATCCGGCATCCCTGAGCGGCGGTGGCCGATCCGGCGGCCAGTGGGGTGACGACGGCGGCGGCGACCAGAGTGGCCACGGCCGCGACGAGCGGGGTGAGACGGGCGCGGGAAATCCTCATCGGGGTCCTCTCGGCGGACCGCCGGCCGGTGACCGGCGGTACGGAGTTGCGAAGACCTCGCGTGCCGACGCGACGATGCGTACGGGAAATGCCCGGCTCGGGCGCGACGTGCAGCCGCCGTACGGCGGCGCCCGTCGGCCAATGTAGTGAATTTCGTCGATTCCTGGCAAGGGGTGCCGGTGAGTCGCGGGCGGGCGGCGCTGACACGGCGTACCCGACCTGCCGGGCGCGGTGCCGGGCGGACCGGCCGGGTTGGTCAGCCGGTCCCGGCCATCGCCGCCAGGCGACGGGCGAGCCGGGCGGCGGCCTCCCGCAGCTCCGGAGGCTCCAGCACTTCCGCGTCGAAGCCGAGCCGGGCCACGTGCGCGGCGAGCCACTCCAGGTTCTCCCCGCCGACGACGAGCACGCACCACCCGTCGCGATCGTCCTCGACGTGCCCCACCTGCGGCGGCACCAACTCCCGAACCTGGTCTGGCCGGGCGCGCAGCCGCACCCGCGCGAGATACCGGTACGGCGCCTCGGTCACGGACCGCCGCACGTAGGCGACCGGATCCGGATGCGGCATCGGCCGGAAGTGCCAGGTCGTCGCCGCCACCTCGCGCATCCGGTCCAGCCGGAAGGTGCGCCAGTCGTCGCGGTCGACGTCCCGGGCCATCAGGTACCAGCGGCGGCCGGTGGTGACCATCCGTACCGGCTCGACCGTGCGCTCGCGTTCCCCGCCGTCGCGGCCGGCGTACCGGAACCGTACGCGGACGGCGTCGCGACAGGCCCGCGCGAGCGTGACCAGCAGTTCCGCGTCGATCTCGACCCCGGGGCCGACCAGGGTCTCGGTGGCGCCGTGCACCGCCCGCACCTCGGCGCGCAGCCGGGACGGCATCACCTGGTCGAGCTTCGTCAGCGCCCGCAGCGCCGCCTCGCCCGCCCCGGCGACCGTGCCTCCCGCCGCCAGCCGCAGGGAAACGGCTGTCGCGATCGCCTCCTCGTCGTCGAGGAGCAGCGGCGGCAGCCGGGTGCCCGCGCCGAGCCGGTAGCCGCCGCCGACGCCCGCCGTCGCGTGCACGGGGTAGCCGAGCGCGCGCAGCCGCTCCACGTCGCGACGGACCGAACGGTCGGTGACCCCCAGCTCCGCGGCGAGTTCGGTGGCGGTCCAGGACGGCCGGCGCTGCAGCAGCGCCAGCAGCCGCAGCACCCGCTCGGTCGTCGTCTCGACGGTCACGCACCCATCGTTCCAGAGATCGCGGAACGATCCTGTCCGCTATACGCGGGAGACTGGAGCCATGACCGACCAGCGCCGCGCGCCGGGCGGGATACGAACAGTACGCATCCTGAGGAAAGAGGTTTCATGGCACTCGGTTGGAAACTGGTTGTCGACGCGGGCGACCCGCACCGCCAGGCCGCGTTCTGGGCGGAGGCGTTGGGCTACCAGATCGAGGACAACAGCACGCTGATCGAGCGTCTGCTCGCCGCCGGGACGGTCGAGCAGAGCCTGTGTGTCGAGTTCCAGGGCCGGTTGTTCTGGCGGGACGCCGCGGCGGTCCGGCATCCTGACGACCCGTTCGACCCGGTCAGCGGTACGGGCCTGGGCAGGCGACTGCTGTTCAACCGCGTTCCGGAGCCGAAGGCGGGAAAGAACCGGCTCCATGTCGACGTCCATGCCGATCGAGGCCAGCGGGATGCGACGGTGGCCCGGCTGCGGGCGCACGGCGCGACGCTGGTCCGTCACGTCAAGGAACCCGGGGGTGAGTGGTCCGTGCTCACCGATCCGGAGGGCAACGAGTTCTGCGTCTCCTGAGCCAGGTCGGGCGGAGAAGAGCGGAGGGTCGGCGGCGAGGCGTACGACGGACCGGCTCCGCTGCCGACGCTCAGCCCCCATCGAGGTCGGTGCAGTACGCGATCGTCGCGTCGTCCGCGGCCACCGCGTCGCGCGCCTCCGCCTGCCGGACACGGCGGATGATCTCGGCGGGTCCGCTCGACGCCAGCACGGCCATGACCCCGGGCCAGTCGGTGAGCCGGAACCGGTCCACGAGGCGGCTGGCTCCGTTGCTGAGCAGGACGGCACCGGTCAGCTCGGAGACGGGGCGGATTCCGGTGATCGCCTCGTCCGCCGCCCGCGGGTCGTCCTTGGCCACCCAGAAGCCACCCGGCCGGTTCCGGTTGGCGCGCAGTTCCCGGAGGAGGCGGTGGTACTCGTCGCTGCCCGCCGGGATCGCGTCGAGCGCTGACTCGTACGCCCGGCTGATGATCACCTCCCGGGGATCGGAGACGACGTGCGGCGCGCCGGCCGCGCTGTCGAGCACGAGGACCGAGTCCCCGAGCACCAGATACTCGATGAGGCCGTCGGAGAGGCGCAGGATCGCCACGGTCGCCGACGGGCTGATGGGGTCGGTGACGTCGCAGGTGTCCCGGTGACCGTCGGTCACCTGCTCGATGGCCTCGGCGAGCAGCGCCGGAAGGCCTCGATCCCGCCCGAGCGACAGGAGACCGAGAAGGTTGCCGCCCAGGCGGGAGGCGTACCAGGCCACGCCGTGCCGGCAGACCGATTCGGCGCCGGGGATGCCGGCGCCGTCGATCAATACCGCCGCCGTCGGCACGGCACCGGTGAAGTCCTCGTTCGTGCGGCCGACCCGTGCCGCCGCGCTTGCCGTCGCCACCCGCATGTCCCGCCCCGCCCTCGCGCCGAGTGGGCGTCAACCCTACAGTCGCCGGCCGGCTCGGATGCTCCGCCGGGCCCGCGCCCAGCCTCATCGCCCGCGCCCGAGCAGCGGATCTCAAAGGACGGTTGGCCCACTCGGTAGACTTTCGTGCCCAAGCCGTTACCCGAGCCCGTGCTGCGACCGTTGGGAGGTGCCGCGATGAGGGTCCGCCACGAGGTCGACCGTCACCGGTTCGCGGCGTGGCCCCTGGCGATCGTGCTGGCCGTGGTCGCCGGCGTCGGGATGCTGCTGATCGGGATGAGCGCCGCGCCGGAGCTGAGGCCGGGCGACGCGTTCCAGGTGAAGCCGCGTTCCGCGCTGGGTGCCACCGCCACCGGCGTCACCTTCTCCGCGGGCGCCGCTGCTTGGACGCAGTCGGGCACCTGCGACCCGCCGTACGGCGACACCGGTGACGGCGGCGGCGACGGCGGGCCCCACGCGGTGTTGCCGCCCCGAGTCCACCTCGACCCGATCGGCCACCACGTCGTCCTTTCCGACGCGGGGGCCGCCGCGGTGCCCTCGCGCACCCCGGTCATCCTCGGGTGCCGGGGTCCGCCCGCCTCCGTGACGCACTAAACGCTCAACGTCACCCGTTCACCGCCGCCCGCTGGTCGGCGGCGCGTCACTGCTTCTCGGAGGCTGTTTTGTACCGCCCATTCGCGGTACGGGTCCTGCTGCCCGTACCGCCATCAGCGCATACCTGGACACCGAATCCCCACCCGCACGCGACCTGCCGCACGATGGCCGACGGCCCGCCAGGGGGTCGGCCATGAGCGCCGCCGCCGCCATCGCCATCTTCGCGGTGGCGTTCTTCTTCATCGCCACCGAGAAGATCCACCGGGTCGCGGTGGTGCTGACCGCCGCCGGGCTGATGGCGCTGCTACGCCTGGTCCCCGGCAACGACGTCTTCTTCTCCGAACACGCCGGCATCGACTGGAACGTCATCTTCCTGCTGCTCGGCATGATGATCATCGTCGGGATCGTCAAGCGGACCGGCCTGTTCGAGTTCCTGGCGATCTGGGCGGCGAAGAAGTCCCAGGGCCGGCCGTACCGGCTGATGGTGATGCTCATGCTCATCACGGCGGTGGCGTCGCCGTTCCTGGACAACGTCACCACCATCATGCTCGTGGCCCCGGTGACCCTGCTGGTCTGCGACAAGTTGGGTGTCTCCGCCGTCCCCTACCTGATCGCGGAGGCGCTCGCGTCGAACATCGGCGGGGCCGCCACGCTGATCGGCGACCCGCCGAACATCATCATCGCCAGCCGAGCCGGCCTCACCTTCAACGATTTCCTGGTGCACATGGCGCCGGTGGTCACGGTGGCGTTCGTCGTGTTCGTGGTGATGTGCCGGTGGCTGTTCCGTCGCTCCTTCGAGTACCACCCGGAGCGGGTCGCGGAGGTGATGGCCCTCGACGAGCGCAAGGCCATCACCGACGTTCGGCTGCTGGTGCGCTGCCTGGCTGTCCTGGGCCTGGTCATCACCGCCTTCTCGCTGCACGCCGTCCTGCACCTCGAACCGGCCATCGTGGCTCTGCTCGGCGCCGGGGCGATGGTGCTGGTCACCCGCGCCACCCCGGAGCAGTTCCTGCCCGAGGTGGAATGGTCCACGCTGGTGTTCTTCATGGGCCTGTTCATCATGGTCGGGGGGCTGGTCGAGACCGGGGTGATCAGCGCCGTCGGCCACTGGGCGGTGGGCGCCGTCGGCGATGACTACTTCGCCGCCGCGTCCTCGCTGCTGTTCGGTTCGGCCGTCTTCGGGGCGTTCCTGGACAACATCCCGTACGTCGCCACCACCGCGCCGATCGTCGAGGACATCGTGGCCGAAAGCGTCGACCCCGCGGTCATGCAGCCGCTGTGGTGGGCCTTTGCCCTCGGCGCCGACTTCGGGGGCAACGGCACCGCGGTGGCGGCGAGCGCCAACGTGGTGGTGCTCGGGGTGGCCGCCCGCGCCGGCCAGCCCATCGGCTTCTGGCAGTTCACCAGGTACGGCATCATCACCACCGTCGTCACCACAATCGTGGCCTGGGCCTACGTCTGGCTGCGCTACTTCGCCTGACCCCGCCCCGACGGATCTGTGTCGCCCCACCAGGGCGACAGTTGGCCGCACCCCTCGCCGGACGGGACCAGGGTCCCGAGTCCCCCCTCGTCCCGTCCGGCGCTGGCGCGACTGGTCGACGGCCGCCCGCCGAGGGCGACCGTCGACCGGTCGCGCGTGTACGTTGTACTCAGGGCGGCCGGCGTCGGCAGTGGCCAGGCCCCGAACGAGCCGAGCCAGCGCCCTGCGGCGTCCACTGGCTTCGCTCGGGGAGGATACAGACGTGCGGCAGGGCTGGTATCCGGACCCGACGGGCCGCTTTCCGCTCCGGTGGTTCGACGGTACCCAGTGGACGCCGCAGGCGTTGGACGGATGGCAACGGCCAGTTGTGGACCCGTTGCCCGCGGCACCGGACCCGCCGGCCGCCGCCGCGTCACCGTCGTCGGGCGTGTCGACCGGCCCCGACGAGGCGGAGCGGGTGCCGCTGCCGCCTGCCCCGGTGACGGCGTCCGGAGATGCTGTGCCGACCCGACGTGATCCCGCGCCTGCGCGGCCATCCACCAGCATGGTCGAGGAGGGTGGCCGGCGAGCTACCACCGATGTGGCGTGGCGGCTGCTGGTCGTCGGCGGAGCCGCGGGCCTGATGGCCTTCGGCTTCTTCGTACTGCCGTGGATCGAGGTCGGCGACGGACGGCTACCGGTGCACTACCGCGACGCCGCCGGCTGGTTCAGCGTCCACCGGTACGACCTCGGCGGCTGGGCGTCCGCCTATCACCACGGGTTGGCGTTCCTACAGGCAGCGTTCGCCGTCGCGGCCACAGCCACCGCGGTCGGCGTACGCAGGCGCGGCTGGACGCCCCGCTGGTGCAACCTGCTGGCGGCGCTGCTTTTCGGCGCGGCTTTCGCCGCCTTCGCCGCTTCGCCGGTCGCGGATACGGCCGAGGTCAAGGCCGGAACCGGTCCCATGGCTGTCGTCTGGTCCTACCTTCTGCTGATCGTCGCGTGTCCCGTCACGAGCAGAAGAAAATCCCGACCCAGCCGATAGGGGAATGTCAACCCCCGTAACGTCACGATCCGTCCATCCTTGCGGCCGTTGCTGTCTCGCCGCTTTTCCGAGAACTTCCGGAAGTTCTGGCCCCGGCAGTGGGCCCGTCATAGCATGCACGCGCTTGGATCCGCCGAGGGAAAGCCGGTGCCAGGCACACCCCACCGCCATCCAATTCGCGTAAAGGGACCACCGATGCGCCTCTGGAACCTGTCCCACCGATCACGACGCCGATCGCAGACCCTCGCCGTACTCTGTTCGACCGCGCTCATCGCGGCCATCACCGCCGCACCCGCCCCGGCCGCCGCCGCGCAGACCGTCCTCTCCAACGACTTCGAGTCCGGCTCGTACGCCCCGTGGGGGCAGCGCGGCGCCGTTACCCTCGCCATCGCCGACGAGGGCCACGAGAGCGACCACAGCCTGTCGGTCACCGGCCGCACCGCCAACTGGCAGGGCCCGGCGACGAGCGCGACCGCGGTGTTCAACCCCGGTACGCAGTACACGGTCAGCGCCTGGGCGAAGCTGCCGGCGGGCACCGAGGGCACCGCCGGCGTGCACTTCACCGTCGAGGCGACCCCGGCCGACGGCGGCGCCAACACCTACACCTGGATCGGCGGCAGCGCACCCGCCACCGCGGCCGGCTGGGTACGGATCGGCGGCGACTACACGCTGCCCGCGGGGCTCAGCAGCGCCACCCTCTACGTCGAGGCGGACGGCAGCACCCCGTTCCTCCTCGACGACATCCTGATCACCGCGCCCGACGGCAGCGGCGGGCCGGAGCCGGGCACCAGGGCCATCGACACCGACTTCGAGAACGGGCTGGACGGCTGGGGCCCGCGCGACGGCGGTCCGGGTGCTCCGAAGGTCACGCTCACCGACGTCGCGCACGGGGGTGCGTCCGCGGCGCTGGTCACCAACCGGGTCAACCAGGGCGCCGGCCTCGGCCGCGACGTGACCAGCCTGTTGACGGCGGGCGTGACCTACGAGTTCGACGCCTGGCTACGGTTCGCCGAGGGCCAGCCGACCGACCAGGTCTGGCTCAGCCTGGCCAGCACGACCGGCGACAGCCAGTCGTTCAGCACCCTCGCCCAGTTCGAGACGGTCACCAACACCGGGTGGACGCAGGTGAGCGCCCGCTTCACCATGCCGGCCGCGGACAGCGCGTTCCTCTACTTCGAGACCCGCTGGCAGGGTGCGGACGTGGCCGGCAACACCAGCGACTTCCTCGTCGACGACATCGTCGTACGGGTGCCGGAGCCACCGGTCATCGAGGACCTCACCGGCATCCACCAGACCACCGACTTCCCGGTCGGCGTGGCGATCGACAGCCGGGAGACGGTCGGCGGGGCCGCCCAATTGCTGACCCGGCACTTCAACCAGATCACGCCAGAGAACCACATGAAGCCCGAGGCCTGGTACGACAGCGAGCGCAACTTCCGCCCGCACGAGCAGGCGCTGGCCCTGATGGACTTCGCCCGGGACAACGACCTGCACGTCTACGGCCACGTGCTGGTCTGGCACAGCCAGACCCCGGCCTGGTTCTTCCAGGACGCCGCCGGGCAGCCACTGACCACGTCGACGGCCGACCAGCAGCTGCTGCGCGAGCGGCTGCGCACCCACGTCTTCAACATCGCCAGGTCGCTGAGCCAGCGGTACGGTCCGTTCGGCTCCGCCACCAACCCGCTGTACGCGTTCGACGCGGTCAACGAGGTGGTCAGCGACAGCGGTGAGTACGCCGACGGCCTGCGCCGCAGCGAGTGGTACCGGATCCTCGGCGAAAGTTTCATCGACCTGACGTTCCAGTACGCGAACGAGGCGTTCAACGACACCTACGCCGCCGCCGGGAAGACCCACCCGGTCGCCCTGTTCATCAACGACTACAACACCGAGCAGAGCGGCAAGCAGGCCCGCTACCGGGCGCTCGTGCAGCGGCTGCTCGCGCGCGGCGTGCCGATCGACGGGGTGGGCCACCAGTTCCACGTCTCGCTGGCCACGCCGGTCAGCAGCCTGGAGGCCGCGCTGGCGGCGTTCAAGGACCTGCCGGTGACCCAGGCCGTCACCGAGTTCGACGTCACCACGGGCACCCCGGTCACCCAGGCGAACCTGATCGAGCAGGGCTACTACTACCGGGACGCTTTCCGGATCTTCCGGGCGCACACTAAGGACCTGCTGTCCGTCACCGTCTGGGGTCTCACCGACGGCCGATCGTGGCGGAACAGCAGCGGCGCCCCATTGCTGTTCGACGACAACCTGCGGGCCAAGCCCGCCTACCACGGGGCGGTGGACGGCGAGCTGTCCGCCCGGCTGCGTACCGCCAACGTCTTCGCCGGTGACGTGGCCCTCACCGCCGGCGCCCCGAAGGATCTGACCTGGCGCAAGCTGCCGCTGCACCCGGTGGAGAACGCGGCGCGGTTCCAGCTGCGCTGGGCACCGGATCACCTGACGGCGTACGTCACGGTCAACGACACCACGGTTTCCGGCGACGACCGGGTCAGCTTCGTCCTGGGCGGCAAGACGTACCAGGTCTCCCGCGACGGCAGCGGTGACGTGCCGGCCGTCGTGGCCAAGCGGGACGGCGGCTACGATCTGGTCGCCCGCCTGCCGCTGACCGGCGCCGCCCGGGGCGACACGCTCACCCTGGACGTGCGGGTCCGCGACAACGGCACCACGTCCGGCTGGAACACCCCGGGAGCGGTCGGCACCCTCACCCTGGTGGAGGAGCTGTCGTACCTGGAGGTGCGCGAGACCGCCACCGCGCCGGTCATCGACGGCACGGTGGACGCCGTCTGGGCCCACGCGGGCTCGGTGACCACGGCCAAGAAGGTCTCCGGCACCGACGGCGCGACCGCGAAGGTGCGTACCCTCTGGCGGGGCCAGACGCTCTACGTGCTGGCCGAGGTCACCGACCCGACGGTGGACGTCTCCGGTTCCGACCCGTGGACCCAGGACTCGGTCGAGATCTACGTCGACGCCGGCAACGCCAAGAACGGCGCCTACCGCTACGACGACACCCAGATCCGGATCAACGCCGACAACGTCGTGTCGTTCGGCACCGGCGACGAGGCGTTCCAGGCGGGCCGCCTGGACAGCGCAGCCGTGCGTACCGCGACGGGCTACACCGTCGAGGCGGCGATCAGCCTGCTCGAATACGGCGGCCTCGACACGTTCCACGGCCTGGACTTCCAGGTCAACGACGCGTCGAACGGCGCTCGTACCGGGATCCGCAACTGGGCCGAGCAGGAGGGTGTGGGCTACCAGAGCACCGCCCGGTGGGGCGTCGGCCGGTTGGTGGCCGGTTCCAACGTGGAGGTCACCCTGACCACGATCGCCCGGTGGAACTCCGACAGCGGCGGCGGCTACTGCTCGACCATCACCGCCACCAACACCAGCGCCAAGCCCGTCGCATGGACCGCTGTCGTCGATCTCGAGGGCGACATCTACGACGCGTGGAACTTCCAGCGGGAACGGCTGGCCGACGGCAGCTACCGGATCAGGGGCGTGGACTGGAACCGGACCCTGGCACCGGGTGCCAGCACCGTCAGCATCGGGTACTGCGCCAACCTGTGACGCCCGGCGGCGGCCACCGTTCCGCACTGGCGGTGGCCGCCATCGGCGGGTCAGGAGTAGCGCAGTTCGACCGGCGATACCGGCGTGGTGCCGCAGGCCGGTGGAGTTCCGGCGCACTCCACCCAGTGCTCCGTCCCGGCCTCGACCCGATAACCGCGCGGGCCGATGAAGCCGGTCGTCCGGAAGGCGCGGCCATGGTTGGTCACCTCGACGCTCTGCGGCTCGCCGCCGACGACCAGGTTGAGCTCGATGACCCACTCCACCGTGCCTTTCGTGGTGGCGGTCAGCTCGAAGACCTCGGTTTCTCCTCGTTGGAGGGTGACACCGAACAGCGGCAGCCGGCCGTCCACCTTGACGGCGTACTCGGCTGACGGGTGGTCTTTGTCCAGGTCCATGGCGACCTGCCGTGGCGTGACGGTGCCCTGCCCACCGCCACAGGTCAGTGAGATGCCGCCCGGGGCGGGCCTCGCCGAATGCCTGATGGTCCGCGCTCGCATTCCCTCGATGAGCACACCCTTGTCGGATACGCCCTGCACCACCAGGCGTACCCGGGTGGCATCCTGGTCCACCCCGCCGTTGGCGTGCGCCCAGTCCACCACCGAGGCGCAGTCGATCGGAGGGGGTGTGGCTGGACGGGCACCGGCCGGCATGACGAACGAGAAGACGTCGTTCCCCCAGGCCGGCACGGTGGCCGGGTTGCTCACCACGTTGATCGCGATCGGCCGCTCGTCCGGCGGGTCGAGCCACTTCGGCACATAGATGCTCGCCGCGGCTCCGATGACCGCCGTGACCACCCCGCCGACCACGAACCACCATCCCTTGTGGATGGACCGCAACGCGCGCCGCGTCGGCCTCACCTCTTGCCGCGTGGCAGCATCGTCACTCTGACCCCGTCGGGTATCGACCAGACCTGCCCGCCCTCGCCGCCGTCGAGAAGCAGCCATTTCCCGTCCTCCGTGAAGTGCGGCTCCACACCGAAATACCGCAGTTGATAGTCCCCGTTCAGCGGCGGTCGCTCCGGCAGCGTCCAGACCCGCTGCTCACGTCGGCCGGCCACGTTCCACAGCGACAGCCTGTTGTCGGGAATCACCAGGGCCACCAGGCTTCCGGCGCGGTTCACCGCGCCCGTGTCCGCTCCGCAGCCGCACGGCACCCAGGTGAACTTCTGACTCTCCACCGCCCAGTGCAGGAATCCGTCGCTGCCCGCGGCCACGACCTGTCTGCCGTGGTCGAAAACGGCGAACGATCCCGAGTACCAATAGGCACCTGGATCGTTGGACACCTCGATCTCCGGCGGCACCGGTGAGGTCACCCACGTCCCCGTCGCCATGTCGATCACAACGAAGCGACCGTTACGGACCTTCTGGTAATCCTCTCGGCCGATTAGGTAGGCGCTGTCCGCCGAGAAACGGATGCTCTCCACGGGCGGGGTGAACAGCGCCTTCGGCTGCTTGGTCCGCAGGTCATAGATGATCACCGTGTCGGGATGCGCGACGGCGAGGTAATGCCCGTCCGGCGAGAAGTCCATGCCGAGGACCCTCTCAGCAGCGGTGCCGAACCGGCCGAACTCCCCGCCGTCCCGGGTGACCACCACCCATTCATCGACATGCCTGGCTTCGAATCGCCCATCCTGGCTGAGGTGATGGTCGAGCTGACGCCAGGCCAGGTCGAAGGTCTCGGCCGGTAGCGCGATCGATGTCGGTGAAGACTTGGTCGTGATGATCGGGTCCGACCCGTCGGAGGTCGTACGGCCAGGAGTTGGCTGGCACGCGACCAGACAGGCCAGCAGCACGACGCCCGCGGCCAACCTCACCGTTTTGCAACTCCCCCCAGGACGCCACAATCCAAGGCCGGAGTCTATAGAGACTTGTCAAGGTCGCAGGGCGGGTAGAGAAATCGATGGTGGGTCAGTCGGCGGGTACGGCGGCCAGGATCCGCATGGCGTGCTGTTCCCGGCCCGCGAGTTCGGTGAAGATCGCCGCGGCGCGGTTCAGGTGCTCTGGTTCGCCGGTTTCTCCGGCGGCCGTGAGGTGCTGGGAGACCTCGCTCCACAACGGGGCGATCTCGGCGTAGAGCCGCTGACCGAGGCGGAGGTTATCGTCGTCGACGATCGCCGCGGATTCGGCGAGGAAGTCGCGGTACATGTTGCGGAACAGGGCGCCGCCGGTCCCGCCGCCTTCCATCAGCGCCGCCGCCCGGGGGAGGTCGCGGGACGGGTCACTAGAGCGGTCGAGCCAGCGCGCCACCTGTCGGGCCGCCTTGGCGATGCCGCGGTGGCCGAGGTTGGCGATGGGTGGGTTGAGGAAGGTGTGTGCGTTGCCGCGCACGGCCGCCCGAATGGCGTCGCCCAGATCGGGACGACCGGCGGGGCCGGCGATGGTGTACGAAAGGTTGCGGGCGGTCATCGGCCCGCGTTCGTCGCGGGCCCGTTCCAGGCTCGTCCGCGTGGTCGTCACGGCGCCGCCCTGCTGGGCGGTGTCGATCAGGTAGGCGTGGGTGTCGTCGTAGCCGCGCATCGCCACGAAATGGGCCCCGAAGTGGACCTTCGTGGTGAAGTAGTCCAGGTGGTAGGAGTCGAGTTGCAGGCCGACCGGGCGTCCGGCGGTGAGGGCGGCAACAACGTTCTGCCAGGCCTTCCGGGGCGAGGCGGTCTCCTGGATGTGCAGCGTCAGACCCAGCCGGTCGGCCACGGTCCGGGTGATCATGGTCGGCTTGGATCGGCCGCCGAGGAACGGAAAATCCATACTCTTGGCGTCCCAGTAGACGAAGCCCAGACCTTCGCCGAGGCCGAACAGCATGGGCTCGGACAGGTCGAGACCCTCGTGGCGCAACAGCGCGCCGAGTGCGGTGGTCTCGCAGTGCTGGCCGGCGGGGAACGCCACATTGTCGATGATCATTCGGTGTCCTGATCTGCTGGTCGGGTCGGGTTGGACGGGGCTCGGACCGGCCAGGCGACCTCCGTACGGAGCGCCGCCGTGGGCACGCCGGGCGCGGGCGGGACGAGGTAGCACTCCTCGGCCGGGCCCGCCAGCACCCGGTCCTGCTCGGCGATCCAGCGCCCCAGCGACCGGTACGCGGTCTCGATGTCGTCGTAGCCGCCCTCGTGGACGGTCGCGGCGAGCAGACAGCCCGTCAGTTCCCCGGCCGCGATCGTCGCGGTCGGCCGGGGCGGGCGCCCCACCGGCACGAACAGCTCCACCGTCAACTCCGCCGCGTCGAGGTCGTCGCCGAGGTAGCGGGTCCCGACCGGGCCGGCCGGGGCGATCCCCTGCTCGGCGAGGCCGGCAAACAGCCGCGTGAACCCGGGCCCCAGCGCCTCGGCCAGCCCGCTCAGCGGGGTACGCACCAGCATGCGGGCGGTGGGCTGGGCGGGGCGCCATCGTTCGTACACGTGCAGCCAGCCCGGCACGCGCTCCGGCTCGGCCAGCACGGCCCCCAACCGCCCGGCGATCTCGTTTAGCCGGGCCGCCCGCACGGCCACGCGTTCCCGGTGCCGCTCGATGACGAGGCGTGCCTGCTGCGGGGTGTCGGCCGCCAGGATCTCGGCGATCTCGGGCAACGGCACCTCCAACTCTCGTAGCCGCCGGATCAGCCCCGCCCGGGCGAACTGATCGACGCCGTACCGGCGGTAGCCGGTACCCGGATCGACCCACGCCGGGACGAGCAGACCCAGCCGGTCGTAGTTACGCAGCACTCGAACGGACAACCGGGTCGCTCGCGCGAACACTCCGATCGGCATCAACCCCGTCACCCATGCCTCCAACAGCCTCGACCCTCCCCCAGAGAGAGAGTCAATCCCGGCCCCCGCCGGACCGATCACGGACCAGATCATCATGGAAGTCCGGGATGGTGGGGCAGCAGGAGCCCGGCGCGTCGGCGATCGGTGAGCAGCGAGGCCGAGGGAATCGCGGCCGGCCGGTACGGTTCCTACGGGCCGCGTCTCGGTTCGGGCCGGATCGGGTGTCGCTCGGCCCAGCTGTGCAGGGCGTCCCGGTCGGCCGCGCCGTCGAGGTTGAGGGCCGCCTCGATCAGCGCGAGGTGGGTGAACGCCTGCGGGTAGTTGCCGAGCGCCGTGCCGTCGGCGGCGAGTTGCTCGGCGTAGAGGCCGAGCGGGCCGGCGTAGCCGCAGAGCTGGTCGAAGACCCCACGGGCGTCGTCCCGCCGGCCGGCGAGCACCAGCGCCGAGACCAGCTCGAAGCAGCAGAGCAGGAAGGCGCCCTCCTCACCCGGCAGCCCGTCGCCCACCGCGTACCGGCGGAGCAGGACGGGCCCGATGGTGAGGCGCTCGCGGATCCGGTCGACCGTGCCGGCCACCCGGGGGTCGTCGCCGGGCAGGAAGCCGACCACCGGGATGCGCAGCAGCCCGGCGTCCACCTCGCGCGACCCGTACGCCATGACGAAGCTGCCCAGCTCACGGTCGTAGCCGCGGTCACAGACCTCGGCGTGCAGCGCGTCGCGTTCCGCCCGCCACCGCCGTACCGGCGCGTCGTGGTCGCCGGCGAGGTCCGCGAGGCGGATGCCCCGGTCGAGGCAGACCCAGGTCATCACCTTGGAGTTGACGTAGTGCCGGCGCGGCCCCCGGATCTCCCAGATGCCGTGGTCCGGCTCCCGCCACCGCTGCGCCATGACGTCGACGTGGCGGCGCAGCAGCCGCCACTGCTCGGCGGTCAGCTCGCCGGTGAGCTGCTGGTACGCCAACGCGGCGTCGAGGACGTGCCCGTACGTGTCGAACTGCACCTGCCCGACGGCCCCGTTGCCGATCCGCACGGGCGTTGAGCCGGCGTACCCGGACAGGTGCGGCAGCGCCTGCTCGTCGGTCGTCACGCCCCTGATGCCGACCAGCGGCGCCAGGGTGTCCCCCGGTCCGGAGCAGACGTCGAGCAGGAAGCGGAGGTAGCGCCGCCCCTCCTCGGCGTGACCGAGCCGGAACAGCGCGAGCAGCAGCAGCGCGGCGTCACGGTGCCAGGTGAACCGGTAGTCCCAGTTGCGTACCCCGCCGATCTCCTCGGGCAGCGAGGTGGTCGGCGCGGCGAGCAGCGCGCCGGTCTCGTCGAAGGACAGGCCGCGCAGCACCAGCGCGCTGTGCCGCACCACGTCGGCGCCGAAGCCGGCGTAGTCGCTGCGCGCCGACCAGTCCCGCCAGGTGCGGCAGGTCCGGTCGAGCAGCTCCTGCGGCGCGGCCGGGCCGGACCGCTCGCCGTAGCCGATCAACACGGTGGCCGTCGCCCCCTCGGGCAGCTCGATCTCGCCGCACAGGCTGCCGCCGTCGGCGGCGAGGGGCAGGGTGGCCCGCACGTCGAGCGGGACGCCCCGCGCCTGCCACCGGCCATCGGCGGCCGCCCACTCGGCGGCGGCCGCACCGTAGCCGGGTCGCGGTCGCAGCCGGATCGCCAGCCGTACCGTGCCGCGCTCGGCCGTCACCCGCCGGACCAGCAGCTTCTCGGCGTGGATCGGCCGGTCCGGGGCGCCGGGCCGGATCGCGAGGAAGTCCTGCCCGACGGCCGTGCCGGTGGCCGCCGGGTACCGGCTCTCCACCACCAGCGTGTCGGGCAGGTAGCGGCGTACCGGCTCCGGGCAGCCGGCGACGGAGAGCGCGAAGGAACCACCCACACGCCGGTCGAGCAGGCGCGCACACACCGCGTCGCCCTCGGCGTGCGGCACGCAGAACCACTCGACCGCGCCGTCCGGACCGACCAGCGCGGTCGTGTGCGTGTCGGAGAGGAAGGCGTACGAGTCGATGGGCGGGACGGTCATGCCAGCGCCGGCAGGACTCGGAGGCTCGGTGGGAACTGCTCGTGCGAGGCGTGGAACCCGAAGGCGGGCATGCGATTCCTCCTGGCCGGCGTCGCCCGGGACCGGCGAGTACCCGGCACGGCGGCGGGTAGTCAGCCGGATCCGGGGCAAAGAGGGGGCGTGGTGGCGAAACGGTTCGTCAACTGGTCCGGGAGCCTGTCCTTCACCCCGGCGGAACACGCCGAGCCGGACGACGAGGACGAGGTGCGCCGGCTGATCCGACGCGCACGGGAGTCCGGCACCACGATCCGCCCGGTCGGCTCGGGCCACTCGTCGAGCCCGCTGGTCCGCACCGGCGGGATGCTGCTCAGCCTCGACCGGATGGCCGGCTTGATCGCCGACGACGGGGACCGCGCCACGGCCTGGGCGGGCACCAAGCTGGCGGCGCTGGGCGAGGGCCTGCACGACGCGGGACTGGCCATGGAGAACCTCGGCGACGTCGACTACCAGTCAATCGCCGGCGCCACCGCCACCGGCACCCACGGCACCGGGCTCGGTTTCGGCAACCTGTCCACCCAGGTCGCCGGCGTACGGCTGGTCACCGGCACCGGCGAGGTGCTGGACATCTCGGCCGAACGGAACGCGGAGCTGCTGCCCGCGGCGCGGCTCTCGCTCGGCGCGCTCGGCGTGGTCACCCGGGTCACCCTCGACGTGCAGCCCCGCTTCGAGTTGCACCGCCGGGCGTGGTGCGCGCACGTCGACTGGACCCTGGACCACCTGGCCGAGCTGCAGCACACCAACCGCAACGTGGACTTCTACTGGTATCCACGCAGCGACCTGGCCCAGATCCGGACCCTGAACCGCACCGACGAGGTGCCGGACGAGCGGGCCTGGGCCGCACGCCGGGTGCCCGGATCGACACCGTGGGAGGCGCCGCGGGAGATCGAGGTCGGCCCCACCCACCGGACCATTCCGCAGGCCCGCCAACTGCGCTTCGAGGAGATCGAGTACATGCTCCCGACCGCGGCGTTCTCGGCCTGCTTCGCGGAGGTGCGCCGCCGGGTCAAGGAGCGGCACCGCCGGGTCGCCGGCTGGCGGGTGCTGGTACGGAGCATCGCCGCCGACGACATCTGGTTGAGCAACGCCTACGGCCGCCCGACCATCACCATCGCCTGCCTCCAGAACACCGGCCTGCCCTTCGAGGAGTACTTCCGGGACATGGAGTCGGTCTTCCGGCAGTACGGCGGCCGCCCGCACTGGGGCAAGAAGCACTGGCTGACCGCCCGGGAGCTGCGACCGCTCTATCCCCGCTGGGACGACTTCCAGACGGTACGGCGGCGTCTCGACCCGGACGGCGTGTTCCTCGCTCCCGACCTGGCCCGGCTGCTGGAGGAGGAGTGATGCCGGAGATCGGCGCCCGCGTGTGGGTCGTCCCGGGCGGGCACATCCCGTTTCCCAGCCACGGGCAGGAACCCGACTTCACCAGCTTCGACCAGCTCTGCGTCCTCAACGCCACGGACACCGAGGCCGAGCTCAGCCTGGACCTCTACTACGAGGACTGCGATCCGGTCGGACCGTACCGGATCACGGTCGGCGCCCGGCGGATCCGACACGTGCGGGTCAACGACCTGATCGACCCGGAGGCCATCCAGCTCGACCGGCCGTACGGCTGCCTGCTGCACTCCACGGTGCCCGTGGTGGCGCAGTTCCTCCGCCAGGACACCCGGCTGCCGGGCGTGGTGGCGCTCACCGGCACCATGGCCTACCCGGCCCCGCCGCACGGGTAGGTTCGGCGCCTCGCCGCGGGGGTACCCGGGCCCATGCCGTCCGACCGCCTGCGCTCCGTGGCCAGACCGGTACGCGGCCGGGCCGTCGGCACCGGCCGCGACATCCGGCGCCGGCTGCAGGCGTATCTGATCGTGGCCGTGCAGGCCGGGCTCGCGGCGGCGCTGTCCTGGTTCGTGGCCCGGGAGGTGCTCGGCAACCCGGAACCGACGTTCGCCCCCGCCGCGGCCGTCGGTGTGATCGCCGCGGCGCTCGGCAACCGGGCCCGCCGGACGATCGAACTGGTCCTCGGAGTGGTGCTCGGCATCACCGTCGGGGACCTGCTCATCCTCCTGGTCGGGACCGGCCCCTGGCAGACCGCGGCGATCGTCTTCCTGGCGGTCTCCGCGGCGGCTGCGGTCCGCGGCACCGGCGCGCTGATGACCCAGGCCGGCGGTACGGCCGTGCTGATCGCCACGCTGACCCCGACCGCGCCGGGCCTGGAGCTGCCCCGGACGATCAACGCGCTGGTCGGCGGCGTGGTGGGCATGTTCGTGGTCCTGGTGCTGGCCCCGCTCAACCCGCTACGCACCGTCCGCCGGGTGGCGGGCCCGGCGCTCGATCTCTTCTCCCGGCAGATCACCGCCGCCGCCGAGGCGCTCGCCAGGGGCGATGCCCGCCGCGCCGAGGAGGTGCTCGACCGGATGCGCGAAACCAACGCCGAACTGGCCCGCGTCGACGAGGCGATCAACGCCGCCCACGAGGTGGTACGCCTCTCCCCCGTCCGCTGGCGGGGGCGACGGAGGCTGGCCGCCTACCGCCTGGGCACCGAACACATGGACCGCGCCTTTCGCAACAGCCGAACCCTGGTCCGCCGGATCGGCACCACGCTACGCAGCGGGGAGAACGTGCCAGCCGACCTACCAGCCGCCGTGGAACTCTTCGGCGAGGCCGTCCGACTGCTGCACCGCGAATTCCTCGCCGCCAAAGAACCCGTGCAGGCCCGGGAGCGGGTGCTGGCGGCGGTCCGGCACGCCGGCGCCGCATGCCGGCAGGACATCGGGTTCTCCGGAACGATCGTCGTCGCCCAACTGCGCACCGTCGCCAACGACCTGCTCCGCGCCACCGGCGTTTCCCATGGCGAGGCCCGCCGGTTGGTCCGGCAGGCCGCCCGTCCGCAGCCAGGGGCTGCGTAGTCGATACCGTGACAGCGGCCCATGGCCAGGCCGGCGGGCGGATCCCCGGGTGGCGTCAGTCAGCCCTGAGCAGCGGCGTCGAGCGGCTTGCGCCAGACCGACACGTGGCTCTCGCTGTCGGAGGTGAAGGGCGCTCCGTGCCAGTCCGCCACCCGCTGCTCCAGCGTCAAGCCGGCCAGCCGGGCCATGAGGTCACACTCGGCGGGCCAGATGTAGCGGAAGTTGCTGTAGCCGTAGCGTGCGCTCCCCTCGTCCAGCCCCCGGTAGTAGTGGTGGGAGGTTCCCCGCTGCGTGACCATGTCGTAGGTGTCGAAGCCGACGTGCCGGTCGGTCACCTCGAACGGCACCGCCGCCTGCCCCGGCGGGAACCGCCGGATGCCCGGCACCCACAGCTCGATGACGAAGCGACCACCCGGCGACAGGTGCCGGGCGGCGTTGCGGAAGCACTGCACCTGCTCGTCCTGCGTGCACAGGTTGCCGATGCTGTTCCATACGACGTACACGAGCGAGAACTGGCCGGGAACGGTTGTCGTGGCCATGTCACCGACGACGACCGGCAACCGCTCTGCGGAGGCCTTGCGCCGCAGCCGGTCGACCATCGGCTGGGACAACTCGATCCCGGTCACGGGGACGCCTCTGGCGGCGAGCGGGATCGCCACCCGACCCGTGCCGATCGCGAACTCGAGCGCGGGGCCGGAACCCGCCAGCCGGGCGAGGAAGTCCACGGCGGGGTCGAGCACGTGGGGTGCGAACATCTCGGCCGAGATGTCGTCGTACCGCTCCGCGGTGTCCTCGTCCCAGAGGTCGCTGCTCGTCATGGGTCCGAAGCATCCTCTGCCTCCCAACGCTCACGCCACCGGTTAACGGGCGGGTGACAGCGCCACTCCCGATGTTTCCGCCGCCGGGTTCCGGGTTTACCGGTGCGGTGACGAGGAACGGCAGCAGACCTGCCCCAGGTCGGGGTCTGCTGCTTCGGGAGGGCGAGGCGGAGCAGGCCACCTTCGTGGAACTGTTCTTCGACCTCGCCATGGTGTTCATCCTGAGCCGGCTGGTCGCACAGGCGTTCGATGTCCTGGTGAGGGCGCCCGACTCCGCGGGCTGGTTGGTGCTCGGGCACACCCTGCTGCTGTTCCTTCCGCTGATGCGGGTCTGGACCCTGACCACGTACCTCACCGCCCGTTTCGATCCGCGCCGGCCCCTGGTGCAGGCATTCGTCATCGCCAGCGTGTTCGGGGTGCTCGTCTTCGGCGTCAGCGTGGCGCAGGCCTTCGACGCGCGTGCCGTGCCCTTCGCGTGCACGTACATCGCCATGCAGGCCGGTCGTACCCTGGCGATCAGTCTCCTGGGCACGGTTCCCGAGGTACGCCGGGTGTATCTACGCTCCTTATGCTGGTATGCGGCGACCTCCGTGCCCTGGCTGATCGGCGCGGTGACGAACGGGCACACGCGCACGGCGCTGTGGGGCGGGGCGATGCTCGTCGAGTACGCCGCCAGCGCTCTCGGCTGGCCCGTGCCCCGGCTCGGTGCCAGCCTGGCGAACCTGTGGGAGGTTGCTGCCCGGTACCTCGCCGAGCGCTACCAGCAACTGCTGATGATCTCTCTCGGTGAGCCCCTGCTGTCGGTGGGAGTCGCCTTCACCCAGGTGCCGCCCAGCCCGTTCCGGATCACCGCGCTGGCCGTGGCGTTCACGACCACCGTTCTGCTGTGGCGCCTCTACTTTCACGTCGCGGGGCAACTGGTCGGCGCGGCGGCACTCGCCGCCTCGCGGCCCGCCCGGGTCGGTCGGGTCGCCGGGGCCGCCCACCTGATCATGGTCCTCGGCATCATCACCACCAGCATCGGACACGACCTGGTCGAGACGCGTCCCGACCGGCACACGCCCCTGGCCTGGTCCTTCGTCATCCTCGTCGGACCCGTCGTCTTCCTGATCGGCCGTTCCATGCTGGAATACGTCGTCTTCGCCCGGGTCTCCGCGTCTCGCCTCGCCGGCATCGTCGCCCTCGCGGCCCTGATCGCCCCGCTGGCCCTCATCCCACCGCTGGCGGTCTCGAGCATCGCCGCCACCGTCCTGCTCCTCATCGCCGCCGGCGACACGAGACGCGCACACCGCCACCCCCACGAACAGCCCACCCCGCCCTGACGCCGCCAGCCACACGCCGCGCCGAGGGCGGTCCCGGCGGGCCGTAGCGCCGAGGCCATGGCGGCGAGCGCCGCGGCACGCTGAGAAACGTGTACGAGGACCAGGCACGAAGCGGAGGCCCGCCTGCGCCCGCTGGCTGTCGAGCGGATACCGCCGTCGTCGGCCGCGTTCGCATCATTGCGGCCGCGCCGCCCACGCCCCGCGCGGCGAAGCGGCAGCGCGGCGGCAGCCATGCGGAGAACTTGAATAAAGTTAAGTCGCTGGTCTTGCCTGTTCAAAAAAGTCAAGGTACAAATTAACTATCGATAGTGGATGGCTGATCGGAGCATCGGATGGACTGGCAGGAGTTGACCAACCTCACGGACGGCCAGCCGTTCGTGGTCGAGCGAGTGCGCCTGACCGATCGGGGCATCGCCATCGAGGGTGAGTTCGAGCCGCCGCAGCTCGCCCAACTGAGCATGGAGGACCAGGTGTTCGTCACCGCGTTCGTCCGCTGCCACGGCTCGATCAAGGAGATGGAGCGGATCTTCGGGGTGAGCTATCCGACGATCAAGTCCCGACTCAACCGGATCGCGCAGGGACTCGACTTCGTCGACATCGATCCGGCCCCGGCACCGGCCGACGTCATCGACCGACTGCAGCGGGGCCAGATCAGCGCGCAGGAGGCATTGCGAGAGTTGGCGGGGCCGAGATGATGCCGCAGGTGGTGAGCGTGCGGGTCCGCAACGGGCGAGGCCGGCGGGTACGGCTCTGGATCCCGATTCTCCCGGTGCTGCTGGTCCTGTCGCCGGTGCTGCTGCTCGCGCTGGCGGTGGCGGTGGCGGCGGTCGCCTGCCTGGTCTGGCGGATCAACCCGGTCCGAGCGCTCGACGCCGGCTGGGGGCTGCTGTGCGCGCTCCGCGGCACCCGGATCGAGATCGAGCATAGCCGCACAGCCGTACTGGTGGACATCAGGTAGGAATGGAGTGACCATGAGTGAGCAGCGCAGGCAGATCCTGCAGATGCTGGCCGACGGAAAGATCACCACGGACGAGGCCGAGCAGTTGATCGCCGCCCTGGAGCGGAATCAGCCGAACTCGTCGTCGCCCGACGCCGAGCCGGCGCCGAAGTCTCAGCGAAAATACCTACGGGTCGTGGTGGACTCGCTGGAGAACTTCGGCGGCAACGGACCCGGCAGGGTCAACGTACGAGTACCGCTGCAACTGCTGCGGGCCGGGGTACGGCTGGCCAGCCTGATCCCACCGCAGGCGCTCAGCCAGGCCAACGACGAGTTGGCAAAGTCGGGTGTGCCGATCGACCTCACCCAGTTGAAGCCGCAGCACATCGAGGAGCTGATCGAGCATCTCGACGAGATGACCGTCGACGTCGACCAGCCCGACGCGAAGGTGCAGGTGTTCTGCGAGTGAATAGCGGGCGCTCACCACGACGGCCGTCGTGGTGAGCGCGGTGTGCGCGGATTCCCGAGGCACGAGTTGCCGCCACGGCCGGCCGGGTCCCGGCGCGCGAACCTGGGCGGGATGAGCCCGGCCGCTCGGCGTTGACCTCAGCGGCGTGCGGCGGGCAGGAGCACGGTCACGGTCGTGCCGTGCGGAGGGTGCTCGCACGGGACGTCGTAGCGCGGGTTGACGCGTTGGTGGACACCGGCGGAGCAGAGCCGCAGTTCCCCGTGGTGGGCACGGACGATGGCGTCGACGATCGACAGGCCGAGGCCGGTGCCGGGCGAGGTGCGGGCCACGTCGCCGCGGCGGAAGCGTTCGGTGGCGTGTGGCAGGAATGCCGGCTCGATTCCCGGGCCTTCGTCGTGCACGGTGATCCGGACCAGGCTGTCGACACAACTGCCGGCGACGGTGATCGGGGGTGCGCCGTAGCGGGTGGCGTTGTCGAGCAGGTTGGTCACGGCCCGCCCCAGACGGGTGGCGTCTCCGCGCACGGTCAGGCCCGGCTCGGCTCGGCAGCGCAGGGCGGTGGGTTCGGTGCCGGTACGGGTCCGGTAGCGGTCGACCGTGGTCGTCACCAGGGCGGTGAGGTCGACGGTGGGGGTGGCGTCGTCCTGCTCGGGTTGGGTGCCGATGGTGAGCAGGGCGTCGGCGAGGGCGATGAGGTCGGCGGTGTCGGCGGCGGCGTCCCGCAGGGCCTGTTCCAGCTCGGCGGTGGTGCGGGGCCGGCGCAGGGCCAGCTCCAGTTCGGCGGCGAGCAAGGTCAACGGGGTACGCAGTTCGTGGCTGGCGTCGTTGATGAACTGCCGTTCCCGGTCCAGCGCGCTCTCCAGGGCGGCGAGCATGTCGTTGAGCGTGCGGCCGAGGCGGGCGACCTCGTCGCCGGTGGCGGGGACGGCGAGGCGTACGCCGGTGGCGCCGGCGGCGATCCGGGCGGCTTCACCGCGGTAGCGCTCGACCGGGGCGAGCGCCGCGCGGGCCAGGCGGTAGCCGACGAGGGAGGCGATGGCGAGGGCGGCGAGGTTGGCCAGGGCGAGTTGGCCGATGAGTTCCCGCAACGCCTCGTCGCGTTGGTCGCGGCGGACGGCGGCGACGGTGACCGCGGGCTGGCCCGCCGCCGGGGCGGCCCCGGGCCGGACGGGAGCCGCGTACAGGCGCAGGGGGCGGGGGCTGATGGGCAGCACGGTGCCCCGGTCCGCCCGGACCGGCTGGCGCAGAGCGCGGTCGAGTTGTTCGGGGGTGAGCAGGGAGCCGGCGGGTAGCCCAGGGCTGGCCGCGAGGACGTGGTTGGCGGCGTCGAGGAGTTGCCAGTATTCCCCCGGACCGGTCCGGGCGGCGGCAGCCGGTGGCGTGCTGGAGCGGGCGGCGGTGGTCAGCTGAGCCGACAGGGTGGCCAGGTCCTCGTCGAGACGCAGGTCAAGGGCGTACCGAACGCGCAGGTAGACGAACGCGCCCGCGCCGGTGAGGACCACCAGCATCGCGGCGGCGAAGCCGGCGACCAGTCGGACACGCAGCGGCAGCCGGTCCCACCGCGCGCCCCAGCGGCGACGTCGCGGCATGTCAGCCACCGTCGGAGCGCAGCCGGTAGCCGACGCCGCGCAGGGTTTCGATGGCATGCCGACCGAACGGCTTGTCGACCTTGGCGCGGAGGGTGGCGACGTGGACGTCGATGACGTTGGACCGGATGTCGGTCTCGCCGTCCCACACCTCGTCGAGGATCTGGTAGCGGGTCAGGCACTGCCCGGCCCGGATCATCAGCAGTGCGAGGATGTCGAACTCCCGCGCGGACAGGTCGATCTCCGTCTCGCCGCGGAACACCCGCCTTCGGGCCGGATCGAGCAGCAGATCGCCGGCACGGACCTCGGACGGCGGTGGGCCGGCCGAGCGGCGGTGCAGGGCGCGCAGCCGGGCGAGGAGTTCGTCGAAGGAGAACGGCTTGGTCAGGTAGTCGTCGGCGCCGGCGTCGAGGCCGGCGACCCGGTCGGGGACATCGCCCCGGGCGGTGAGCATCAGCACGGGTACGTGGTTGCCGTGCTCTCGCAGGGTGCGGCAGACCTGTGTGCCGTCGAGGCCGGGCAGCATGACGTCGAGCACGACCGCGTCGTACGGGCCGGTGGCCGCGGCGAGCAGCCCCGCGGTGCCGGTGTGCCGGATGTCGACAAGGTGTCCGGCTTCGCGCAACCCCTGCGCGAGCAGGTCGGCCAGCCGCCGCTCGTCCTCCACCACCAGGACCCGCACCCGCGCCTCCTTCCACCCCGTCGCCCCACCACCAGTGCAGCACAACGCCGATGATCTTCATCTGCCCTTCATGTCCCGCTGCCTACTGTCGGCATCCTGATCCGGACGGGTGAAGGGAGCAGCATGAACACCCGACTCTTCCTGGAGATCAACGAGCTGGCTCGGGCAACGCCATGGTTGCACGCCCCGCTGGCCGGCTACGCGGCGTACGGTGTGGTGCTCTTCGCCGTCCTGCTGCTGGCCGGCTGGTGGCTTGCCCGCCGGAGTGGTGCGGGACTGCCTGCGGCGGTGTGGGCACCGGTGGGCATGCTGCTCGCGGTGGCGGCCAACCAGCCGATCGTGTCGGCCATGCACGTACCCCGCCCCTACACGGCGCTGCCCGGCATCCTGGTGCTGGCCGACCGGAGCACAGACCCGTCGTTCCCGTCGGACCACGCCACGATGGCCGGCGCGGTCGCGGCCGGCCTGCTGCTGGTCAGCTGGCGGCTCGGCCTGCTGGCCGTGGCCGCCGCCGCGGTGATGGGCTTCGCCCGGATCTACATCGGGGCGCACTATCCGTTGGACGTGCTGGCCGGCTTCGCGGTCGGCGCCGTGGTGACGCTGCTGGGCTACCTGGTCGCCCGCGGGCCGATCGGTGCCGCCCTCGGCTGGCTGGACGGCACCCGGTTGCGCCCGTTGCTGCGCCATGGCGCCCCGGCGACGGCCGACGAGACGGCTGCGGCCCGGCCGTGACCACCGGTTCCTCGCGCGGCTCAGCCGGGAACACGGCGTGTCCCAGCCGGCGAGCATCGATCAGCTAGACCAGGCCGGACAGGTACTCCCGGCGTCGCTGCGGTTCGAACTTCTCGATCGCGTAGCGCAGCATGACCCGCGGCATGACCCGGTAATGCTTGGCCAGAAACTCCTCCTCCGCCGCCCGGTCACGGTTGCCCACCTCGCGCAGCATCCAGCCCACCGCCTTGTGGACGAGGTCGTGCGGATCGCGCAGGAGACGTTCGCCGAGCCGGAAGGTCCAGTCGAAGTCGCCGGCTCTGATGAAGGCCAGGGTCGCCATGACGGCGATCCGCCGGTCCCACACCAGGCTCGACTCGGCCAACCGGTCCAGCACGCTCCGGTCCTTGTCCATCAGCCAGGGACCGACGATGTACGGCGCGGACGAGTCCACCAGGTCCCAGTTGTTGATGCGGCTGGTGTTGGCCAGGACGATGCCGAAGATCCGGCTCCGTTCCTCCTCGTCCCCCTTGACGAACTTTCGCACCAGGATGAACAGCGCGGTGAGACGCTCCTCGTGCACTCCGCTCGTCAACAGGATCGCCGTGTCGGTCAGCGAGAGGTCGCGCCAATACCTGCCGGCCACCCCGCGCTGCTCCGGCACGGGTACGCCGATGGCCCGGTCGCCCTCGCCGTACCCGCCTGGAATCATCTGCAGGAACCGGCTCACCCCCGCCGCCCGGTGCGGGTCGGCGAGGCTGGCGAGTTCGTGGCGAACGTCCGCGATCGTGGCCATGACTGTGCAAACTATCGCGACCGCCGGTGCCTTCGGCGCTGCGTCAGGTCGCTGCGCCGAGAGTGCCCTCCCAAGCCGCTCGGGTCAGGTTCGACAACCCGATCATCGCGGCCCGGAAGGGCACTCTCGTCAGCTACCCGCCAGCTCGAACGCCGCTAGGGCGGGGCGGATCCACGGCCCGAGGCTCAGGACCTCCGTACGCGGCGTCGGACGCTACGCACGCTGGCGAGCACGAGCAGTACGCCGAGGGCGGTGACCACGGCACCGACGGTCAGCGGGGTGGTGAGGTTGCTGCCGGTGACAGGCAGCTCGCCTGATTCCAGCTTGACCGTGGCTCGACCTTCCGCGGTGACCGGGACGCCGGTGTCGGTGACCCCGCTGGCGGTGGCGATGTTGGTGACCTGGCCGGCCTTGATGTCCTCCTCGGTGATCGTGTGAGGTGGCACCGTGCAGGTCATCGACTCGCCGGGGGCCAGTTCGGTCTTCGGGCAGGTGATCGCGTTCTCCAGGGAGTCCGTGACGGTGATGTCCCGGATGGTGGTGGTGCCGACGTTCGTGACGGTCAGGGTCCACTCGATCTGGTCGCCGGGCCTGACCCGGTTGTGGTCCTTGCCGTCGCGGTCCTTGCCGTCACCCTTGTCGTCGCGGTCCTTGCCGTCGTGATCCTCGGCGCTGACGACGCGGCCGGTCTTGACAACCTCGAGCCGGCCGGCGGCCTGGACGGTAACGGTGACCGTTGACGGCGGCGAGGTGACCTGTTCGCCGTTCGGGCCGGTGCCGGTGGCGACCGCGGTGTCGGTGATCTTTCCAGCCTTGATGTCTTCCTTGGTGACCGTGTACGTGGCGGTGCAGATCACCGAGGCGCCGGGCGCCAGCGACGCCGCCTCGGGCGGACAGACCGGTTCGGGCCGGGGCCCGGTGCCGCTGAACTCGGTCTCGTTGACGGTCACGTTGGTCAGGGGCACCGTGCCGGTGTTGGTGACCGTGAAGGAATACTTGATCTTCTGGCCAGCCTTCTTGACCGTCTGCGGCTTGGCGGACTTGACGAGGGTCAGCTCGGCCCGGACCGCCGCGGTCCGCACGGTGGCGCTGGAGTTGTTGGAGGTGACGGTGCCGCCACCCGGGTTGGTCGCGGTGGCGTTCGCGGTGTCAGTGATCTTGCCAGCGTCGATGTCGGCCTGGGTGACGGTGTAGGTGGCCTGGCAGGTGGTGCTCTGGCCCGGGCCGAGGGTCGTGACCTCGCAGGTGATCGCGGGCGGCTGACCCGTGCCGGAGAACTCGACCTCGTGGATCCTCAGGTTGTTGAGGGTGACGGTGCCGTTGTTGGTGGCCAGGAAGGAGTAGGTGATGGTCTGGCCGGCCGCGGTGACCTCTGTGGGCTCGGCGGATTTGACCAGCGTCAGCGACTCGGCGGTGACGACGTGGACGGTGGCCTCCGACGGCGGCGAGGTGACCTGTTCCTGGTTCGGGCCGGTGCCGGTGGCGGTGGCGGTGTTGGTGATGTTCGCGCCGGCGTCGATGTCGGCCTGGACGACGGTGTAGGTGGCGGTGCAGATTGTCTGTTCGCCTGCGGCGAGGGTGTTGACCGGGCAGGTGACCACCGGTGGCGTGCCCCTCCCGCTGAACGCGGTGTCGGCGGCGTTCACGTTGGTGATCGTCGTCGTGCCGGTGTTCGTCACCACGTACCTGTAGCTGATCTGCTCCCCCGCGCTCGACACGCTCGACGGCTCGGCGAACTTCGTCAGCGAGAGCGACGTGGTGGCGGTGGTGTTCACGGTGGCGGAGGAGTTGTTGGAGGTGACGGTGCCGCCGCCGGGGGCGGTCGCGGTGGCGTTCGCGGTGTCGGTGATCGTGCCGGCATTGATGTCAGCCTGGGTGACCTCGTAGGTGGCCTGGCAGGTGGTGCTCTCCCCCGGGGCGAGGGGGGTGGCCGCGCAGTCGATCGCGGACAGTTGGCCGGTGCCGGAGAACTCGACCTCGTGGATCTGCACGTTGTTCAGGGTGACGTTCCCGGTGTTGGTGACGAGGAAGTGGTAGGTGACGGTCTGGCCCGCCGCGGTGACTTCTGTGGGGCTGGCGGACTTGACCAGTGCCAGTGACGCGGCGGGGACAACGGCGACACTGGCGTCCGCCGGTGGCGAGGTGACCTGTTGGTTGTTCGGGCCGGTGCCGGTGGCGGTGGCGGTGTTGGTGATGTTCACGCCGGCGTCGATGTCGGCCTGCGTGACGGTGTAGGTGCCGGTGCAGACGACCTGGTTGCTCGGGGCGATGGTGTTGCTCGGGCAGGTGACCACCGGTGGCGTGCCCCTCCCGCTGAACGCGGTGTCGGCGGCGCGCAGGTTGTTGATCGTCACGGTGCCGGTGTTCGTCACCACGTACCGGTAGGTGATCTCCTGCCCCGCGTTCGTCACGGTCGACGGCTCGGCCATCTTCTCCAGCGAGAGTTCCGCGGTGCCGTTGCCGACCGGCAGGCTGGCCTCCGACTCGGGCGAGTTGACCTGTTCACCGCCCGGGCCGGTGCCGGTGGCGATCGCCGTGTCGACGATGACGCCGGCATCGATGTCGGCTTGGGTCACTATATGGGTGCCGGTGCAGGTGATGGTTTGCCCGGGGGCCAGGGTGGTGGTCGGGCAGGAGACGTTCGTGATGTGGGAGTCGTTCACCACGAGGTTGTTGATCGGGACGTTGCCGCTGTTGGTGACCACGAAGTCGTAGTTAACGGGTGTCCCGACGGGGATGACCGGAGGCAGCGTCTGGTTGAGGCTCACCTGCTTGACCAGATTCAACTGCGGCAGCGGTACGGCGGAGGTGACGGTGACGTTACGGATCAGGTGTACGTCGGTGAACGCCCCGGTCGAGCCGGCGAAGCCGAACTTGTAGGTCGCTGGAACCGGCTCCGGTGCGGCGAACTGGAGCACCTGCTGCGAACCACGGCCGTCGTTGAAGTCGATTGAGACGGTGACCTGCGGGTTCGGGGCCGGGGTGATCTGGACCGTGACCCTGCGCCTGGTGGGCTCCAGCAGGTTCTGCGCCTGCTCCGGGGTCACGTTCGGGGGAAAGACCGGCGTCGGGCCCTGCAACTGGCCCGGCAGGGTCGACGGCCACGGGGGCGTGGTGGAGAAGTTGCTCGTGGTCGCGGTCAGGAAGCAGTAGCCCTCCGTGCCGTTGCCCGGACCACGCACGGTGACCATGTTCGGCCCCGGGGCCGGCACGCGGAAGATGGTGCCGGCCGGCGAGCGTTGCTGACAGCCGTTCCCGCGGTGCTCCCAGTCGCCGAAGTAGTTGCCCAGCACGTCCAGGCCGATACCGAGGTAGCCGTTGTTCACGCCGGGCAGGAACGGGTTGGCCGGGTTGTCGTCCGGCAGCTTCTGCGCGTACCCGAGGCTGCCGCCGAAGGCGCCGGGGGCGGTGAGGTTGCCGGCCCCGTTGACGAGGAAGAAGGAGATGCCGTCGGCCGGGGTCGCCGGGGTGGTGCTGCCGTACTGCCACTGGTCGAACGTGACCTCCAGGCCCTGGGTCGCCGGGATGGCCTGGTTGAACAGCACCGCGCCGGCCTGATCGAAGGACGCGTCGGTCAACTGCAGGTAGCCGAACGGTGCACCACCGGGGGGCGGCACCGGCCCGACCGGCGTCGCACTACACCCGCCGAGGGTATGCTCGCCGGCTGGGGGCGGCGCACCGGGCGGCGCGCCGGTCAGGCAGGCCGACCCGAAAGCCTCGAACCGTGGATCCGCGGTCGCGCCGGTGAACGTCTCGGACACCAGCGTGCTCCCCGGCTGGGCACCAGCCGGATCGGGCGCCGGTACCACCACCGCCAGCCCGACACTGAACAGCATCGCCGCGGCTGCCGCAGAAATCCGCCGCAGTCGCTCGGAAAGCGCAGAACTTCTCATAGTCTCCACAGCACGCATCGTAGGGAGCAAACCGGGCCGATCGGACTTAAACCGACAAACCGCCTTTAAGGCTCGTATCGGCAGCTAGACGCGGTGCTGTGGACCCTCCGCGCGGCCTGGCAGACCCTGGCCAACGGTGGCTGAAGCGGCTACGGCGGCTGACGCGGGCTACGGCCCGTCGAGGGCGAACTCGTCGAAGAGGACCACCCCGGCCTCCGGGTCGACGGTGTCGAAGCGATACGAGCGGACCAGCCCGTCGGCGGTGTCCAGCAGCGTGAAGACGGTGACCTCGTTGCTCGCCACGTACGGCAGGGCAGCGCCGTCGGGCCCGGCCAGGGGCGCGACGGTGGGGACGATCGGGGTCAACCCGCCGGGGTCGCCCTGCTGGACATACCCGTCGGGCAGCTCCCGTGACCGCCCGGACGTGACATCGTAGGCGCCATAGCTGTTGCCGACGTTGGAGGTCTCCAGCCAGTGCACACCGGCCGCGTTGCGGAACCGGTTCCACACGTGTGAGTGCCCGTTGAGGACCAGGTGGACCTGTGCCTCGTCGAGCAGCGGCTCGACGTCGCGCAGGACGTAGTCGTCGCCGAGCGGATAGTGGTAGGTGATCCCGCCCGGCCGGACGGCCGGCACCGGGTCGGTGAACGGCGGTGCGGAGTGGTGACCGAGCCCGTGGCTCGGATGGTGGAACATCACCACCCGGTACCGGGCGGACCGCGCCGCGGGCGAGGCCAGCTCGTTCGCCAGCCAGCGGTACTGCGCTGAGCCGCGGGCGATCGGTTCGAAGATGAACTGACCGTGCCCCCACCGCTGCGGATGGTCGACGTCCTGCGCCGCCTCCTGGAACTTGCCCCGCCCGGTCAGCTTCGGTGAACGCCAGATGGCGGTGACGAAGAGGCTGATCAGGTGAACGTCGCCGATCGTCCGCGACCACCAGCGCGGCCCGCCGGCGTCGCTGCGCGGCACCGGGAACAGTTCCTCGTAGGTGGTGACGTCCCACTCGCCGGGTCGGGCGTCGTTGAACTGTTCTTCCAACGAACCGGTCTCCGACCAGCGCCCCATCACCTCGTGGTTGCCGATGGACGGGTAGAGCGGGGTGTTCGGCAGGATCGGCGCACCGGGCCAGCGGCCGGGCGCCCGGCCGGCGAAGCTGGCGAAGAACGCCGGCCGACGGGTGCTGTCGAACCAGTCGCTGGCCCGGTCCGCGACGTTGACCATGTCGCCGGCCATCAGCACACCGTCGAGGGCGGTACCCGCCGTCTCGCCGACCATGGCCAGGTTCGCGGGGACCATCGGCATGAGCTGGTGGTCGCTGGTCAGCAGCAGCCGGACCGGTCGGCCGGACGGCGCCGCCGGGGCCAGGCTGTAGACGGGTGTGACGTCGGCCCGCCCGTCGTCGTCGATCGACACCACCCGGTACGGCGTACGTCCAGCGGGCAGTCCGCCCACCCTGGCCAGGTGCCGGTGGACCAGGCGTCGGGTCACCCCGGAGTACGTCCGCCCCGGCACCGAGGACTCGGCGTCCTCCCGCATCCGCGACAGGAGCCGGGTCTCCGCGGGAAACCGCCGCCACCCGTCACCCGATTCGGCGCGGCCGGTCGCGGCGGCGTACGCCTGTTGGTCGGTCAGGTGTGGCACGTCCACGCCGGCCAGGACCACCTGGCACCGCCCGACGCGCTCGGTGTGCCACAGCACGTGGATGCCGTCGGGCCGCGGATCGAGCAGATACGGTTCGCAGAGCAACGCCACGGGCACGAGTATGCCCCGCCGCCCACCGCGCCCCGCTGCCCCGGTGGATCTGGAATCCGCACCCGAAATGCCGAAGATGGAAAGAGGCAGCCGATAACATGCTGGCTATCCACACCTGAGCGGCCCGGGTCCTGGATGGCGGCAGCCGGGCGGGCAGGAGGTCGGCGCGGTGGCTGTGCTGCGATCGGCGTCCGCACGCCTCCTGGCACTGCTGGCCCTGACGACGCTTCCGCCGGTGCTGGAAGCGGCGCTGTCGACCCATTTCGGCCTCCGGTCCCTGGTGGGGCTGGCCCCGCAGGCGAGCGCGCCGCTGCCCTTCGCGATCTTTCACGACCTGCGATGGATCTCCGTCTATCACCACTCGTGGCCCCAGTTCGCCGGGGAACTGATCGCCACGGTGCTGGCGCGCGGGGTGTGGGCCACCGCCATCGTGCTGGTCGCCTGGCCGTCCTTCGCGGGACGGCGACCGGCGGCGGGCCGGGCCCTGCTCACCGGCATCACGGGCACCGCCGCCCTGACCGTCTTCCTGCTGCCCTGGGCCGCGCTCTCGGTGGCGATCAGCGCGACCTCACTGTCCTGGCTCTTCATCGCCGACGTGGGTGTGGTGTTCGTGCTCGTCCTCGTCGCGCAGCGGGCCGGACTGGTGCCCGACTGGTGGCAAGGGCTGCCGCCACCGGCCACCGTGCTCTGGGCCGTGGTGTCGTTCCTGGTCCTGACCGTCGCCTCCGTGGTCCTGTCCGCCGCGCCGGGCCCGTCGCCCATCGTGCTGGCCGCCGTGGCCGGCATCGTCAACGGCTGGCTCTGGCGGCGGCTGCTCTCGGCGGCGCTGGCGGCCCGCATCCGGCTGGTCCGGGTCCCGGTCGCCCCGCTCGTCGCCGTCGGGCTGCTGCTCGGCATCGCCCCGGCCGGATTCCTGGCCAGGACCGCTGTCCAGGCCGCCGAGCAACCGCCACCCCCACTGGCCATCGGCCCCGGCGGCCGGCCGCCTCAGGCACTGATCTTCGTAGGCGGCTACGACTCCGTCGGCGACGGAACGCCGACGGGCGGCAGCCCACAGGTCACCGACAGCATCCCGTTCGAGATGTTCTCCTACGCCGGGCTCGACGCCGGCGGGCGTCCGCTGCCGTATCGGTCGCAGCAGACCCAGCAGTCGCTGGAGACCAGCGCGAAACTGCTCGACGCCCAGGTCGCCGAGGTGCACGCCCGTACCGGTAAGCCCGTGGCCCTGCTCGCGGAGAGTGAGGGAACCCTCGTCGTCCGCACCTACCTGGCGACCCGCCCGCACCCGGCGGTGGTCGCAGTCGTCCTGCTCAGCCCGGTGACCAACCCCTCCGGAGCCGCCTTCCCGCCGGCCGGTGACGGACACGGCTGGGGACTGGCCACCGGCGCGCAGCTGCGGGCGATCCTGACGGTCGCCAGCTGGTCGAGCGGCCTGCCGATCAGCATCGACGAACCGCTCATCCGCTCGCTCATGGGCAGCCCACAGCGCTACCGCGATCAGATGTTCTGCCCCGTCCCGGAGGTACGCACGGTGGCGTTCGTAACGCTCAGCGATGCCCTCACCGATCGGCCGGGCAACCCGTTGGGCGTGCCGTTCGTCCTGGTGGTCGCCGTGCACGGGGACGCGTTCGACCGCAGCCGGGTGCAGCGGGAGCTCGTCGCGTTCCTCCACGGTGCGACCCCGCGTACGACGGGCGCGACCCTGTACCGGACAGTGCGGGCCGCCGCGGTCGCCTGGCAGGCTCCGCCGTTACGGATCTCGCTCTTCTCCTCCGGGCCCGGCGGGTACGAGACACCGCGCTGCCGCGGCTGAACGTCCCGGGTCTCGGCGGCCGCCGGCCTGCCTGCTTCGAGGCGCGTCCGACCGACCCGGGCCCGTACGCCGAGCGGGCTCCGGGAACCGGCCGGCGCGTCACCTGCTCCGGTGAGTGCCACCGTCCGCTACCACCGACGCGCACTGCCGTGCTACGCCCCGACCGGCTCCGCCGTCGCCTGGCGGTGACGGGTCAGCGCGGCCCCGGCCGCCTCGCTCTCGCCGCCCGGCTCTCCCCTGCCCGATCACCCGACACCGCCGCTACGGGTCGTCACGCTCGCCTCCTCCCCTGTGTATATCCGAGAGTCAACATTGGAAGTAGTACACTCGGCAGTCGACAACAGGTATCGGGAGGCGGGAATGGCGAACGTCGCCGGGCCGGCGGGACGACTGCCGCGTGCGCAGCGGCGGGAACAGATCCTGGCGGCGGCGACCCGGGCGTTCGCACGGGCCGGGTTCGCGGCCACGAGCCTGGACGACATCGCCGCCGAGGCGGGCATCACCCGAGTGATCCTCTACCGGCATTTCGAGTCGAAGACCGACCTGTACCAGGCGGTGCTCAACCGGGTGTGCGCCCTGCTGATGGCCCACATCGGCGAGTCGGTGGGCAGCTTCACCGACGCGAGCGTGGACGGCCTGCTGGCGGCGGCCGCCGCCGAGCCGGCGGGCTTCCGGCTGTTGTTCGTGCACGCCGCCCGGGAGCCGGAGTTCCAGGCCTGCATTGACGGGTTCCGCAGCGAGCTGACCAGGATCGCGCACGCACGGATCAAGACCGCGGTCCCGGACGGAGCCTGGGCACAGTGGGCGGCCCGGTTGGCGACCGCCGTCGCGGTCGAGGCCGTCATCGCCTGGCTCGACGTCGGGCAGCCGGATGCCACCACGGCAGCCGACCGCATCCGCCGCGCGATCGCCGGCGTCATCGCCGCCGCCGACTCCCCGGCTCGGCCATCCGCCCGTCGTACCTGATCATTCGCATCCGGAGGTGCTCGTGGCAGCCGAGGAAGAGTCCACCGCGAAGGCGCGGCGGGTGTGGGAGACGGTGGCTCCCCGCTACGACCGCGACATCCAGTTCTGGGAGAAGGTCCAGTTCGGCGGGGGCCGGGAATGGGTGTGTTCCCGGGCCACCGGAGACGTGCTGGAGGTCGCGGTCGGCACCGGCCGGAACTTCCCGTTCTACCCGCCGCGGGTGCGCATCACGGGGATCGAGTTGAGCCCGGCGATGCTGGACATCGCCCGGCAGCGCGCAGCGGACCTCGACCTGGACGTCGATCTGCGGGTGGCGGACGCCCAGCGGTTGCCGTTCGCCGACGCCAGCTTCGACACGGTGCTGTGCACCCTGTCGCTCTGCGCGATCCCCGATCACCGTGCGGCCGTCACGGAGATGGCCCGGGTGCTGCGGCCCGGCGGACGGCTACTGCTGCTCGACCACATCGGCAGCAACTGGTGGCCGGTCTGGGTGGGACAGCGACTGGTCGAGTCGATCACGATCCGCGCCGCCGGGGAGCACATGACCCGCCGTCCCCGGTCGCTGCTGGCCGCCGCCGGGCTTGAGGTCGTCGAATCCGAGCGGCGCAAACTCGGCACGGTGGAGCGGGTGTACGCCCGCCGGCCGGTCAGCAGCCGACCGCCGGACCCGCTCACCACCTGAGGGCGGACGCCCCGCCCGGTGGGCCGATCCGAACAGCACGCGGACGCGCGTCGACAATTGGGGCGCGTGGACGGATACGCCAGGCTCGAAAGGATGCTCACCAATGACGCTGTCAGACCTCGACCCCGTAGCGCGGCACCGCCACGTCGCGGCCACCTTCACCGAACGCGTCCGTGCCGCCAGGCACTGGGACGTCCCCTCGCCGGTGGCCGACTGGACGGCCCGGGACGTGGTACGCCACCTCGTCGAATGGTTCCCGCCGTTCCTCGCCGCAGGCGCCGGCGTCGAACTGACCGGCGGGCCGAGTGTGGACGACGACCCGGTCGCCGCCTGGCAGGCACAGTGCGACGGGGTGCAGGCGCTGCTGGACGATCCGGGAACCCCACAACGGATGCTGGTCAACCCGCATTTCGGCGCGGTGCCGCTCGACCAGGCGATCGACACGTTCTACACCTCCGACGTGTTCATGCACACGTGGGACCTGTCCCGCGCCACCGGGCAGGACGATCGGCTCGACTCCAAATTCTGCGAAGCGCTGCTGGCGGGGATGGAGCCACTCGACGACGTGCTCCGCTCGTCAGGACAGTACGGTCCACGCGTACCCACCCCCGACGACGCCGACGCCCAGACCCGGCTCATCGCGTACATCGGCCGCGACCCGTTCTGGACGCCCGCCCGGTCCCGCCGCTAAGTTTACATCCTCAACTTTTTCGATTAGCCTGGCTCGATTCTGGTCGCGCCGGAGGCCGTGCGCCTGCGCCGGCCTCGCAAGCCCCAGCTCGGACCACTGATCGACAAGGCCACATAAGTCGGAAGCATCGATTTCATGACCACCGGCTCCACCGACGCGCAGGCGACCGCCGAGATCGCGGAACCCCGTCCGGCGCCCACCATCCCGACCGACGGAAGGCCCGGCCGAGCGACGGTCTGGGCACCCGGGAGGAACTCGATGGTGTGCTGGTCTACCACCTCTGACCGGATGGGGTGACGACGGTGCGGCTGTCGGTGGTGGTGCCCTGCTTCAACGAGGAAGCCTCGGTGGAACGGTTGCACTCGGCGGTGATCGAGGCGCTCGCGGACCTGCCCGACGTCGACGTCGAGCTGGTGTACGTCGACGACGGCAGCGAGGACGGCACTCTCGATGCGCTGCGCCGCCTCGCCACCAGGGATCCGTCCGTGCGCTACACGGCGCTGAGCCGGAACTTCGGCAAGGAGGCGGCGATGCTGGCCGGCCTCAAGCGCGCCACCGGGGACGCGGTAGTCATCATGGACGCCGACCTGCAACACCCGCCCCGGTTGCTGCCCGAGATGGTGACGCTGTACCGGCAGGGGTTCGACCAGGTGATCGCCCGGCGGGACCGGCACGGTGACCGGTTCCTGCGTACGCTGGCCTCGCGGTCCTTCTACCGCATCGTCAACTGGTGGATCGACGTGCGGCTACAGGACGGGGCGGGCGACTTCCGGCTGCTGTCCCGGGTCGCGGTGGACGCCGTGCTGGCGATGCCGGAGTACAACCGCTTCTCCAAGGGGCTGTTCTCCTGGATCGGGTTCCGCACCGTCGTGGTCGCGCACCGCAACGAGACCCGCCAGGCGGGGCGGAGCAGGTGGAGCTTCGGCAAGCTCTTCAACTACGCGTTCGACGGGCTCCTGTCGTTCAACAACCGGCCGCTGCGACTGGCCATCTACGGGGGCCTGTTCCTCACCCTGATCGCGGTGGGCTACATGGCCTGGGTGGTGGCCGACGCCGTCGAGAAGGGCATCGACGTCCCCGGTTACACCACCATCATCGTCAGCGTGATCGGTCTCGGCGGCATCCAGATGATGATTCTCGGTGTGATCGGGGAATACATCGGCCGGATCTACTACGAGACCAAGCGCCGGCCGCACTACCTGGTCCAGGAGACGGAGCACCTGGTCACGGAGACCGGCCCGGCGTCCCGCCTGCCGACCGGGCCGGCCGAGCGGGTCCGGCAGCGGGTGCCGGCCCACGACGAGGTCTCGCCGCGACGCGAGTTCCGGCGGGCCGCCGACGAAACCGTGCGGGAAGATCCGAACTGACCGCCTCGCCCTCCTAGCCTCGGACGGGAGCGGCGCGGGTGTAGCCGTTGAGCAGGGCGAAATCGCGGCACTGGCCCCCTCCGCCGCCGGCGCCGTCCAGCGTGGTGCCGGCCCGTCGGCAGTTGGCTCGCAGGCTGATCACCCGGCCGGCGGGCACCTCGATCGGCGAGACCATGTGGTAGTCCAGGTCACGGAAGTTGTTCAGCGCCACGGTCAGCACCGTCGTACCGTCGACCACCAGGTCGAGGCGCCCCTCGTCGCCCTGCGGGTTCTGCAGGAAGATGTCGGTCAGCACGAAGACCCGGCGGGCCGCCACCGTGTACTGGTCGGTGCGGGTGGTGCCGGCCCGCGCGGTCACCGCGAGCCGACGGCTGGACGACTCGGCGCCGGCGGGGATGGCCGGCACGCCCGCGCTGGGCGTCGGTGAGGGCGGTGGCACCCTGGTGCTCGGGGTGGGCAGCGGGGAGCTGGCTCCGGGCGCGACGGCGTCGACCGCCTGTTGGGCCTTGCTGTCCGCCTGTTGGGCGCGGGCATCGGCGGCGCTGGCCTGCTGAGCCACCGGCGCGACCTGCTCCTGAGCGGCCTCCTCGGCGAGTGATTTCACCGTGGGGCGCAGCAGCGCGTACCAGAGACCCACGCCCATCAGTGCCAGCACCAGCAGCGCCGCCACCACGCGGGCCAACCCCCGCGGGAGCAGCGGCTCCTGCACGGTGGCGGCGTCGAGGGTCGCCGGGGGCGTGTCGTCAGAGGCGACGTTGACCTGGAACGGCACGGTCACCGGGTGGCCGCGCCACAGCAGCCGGCGAGGGCGGGCGCGTACCCGGACGAACGACGTCGCGCCGGGGGCAACGGTGATCTGTGGGGGGCGGATCGCGACGTTGAGCCGGTTGTCCGGGTCGTTGCCGGTCAGCGCCAGGCCGAGCGGGACATTGCCCCGGTTGGCCACCGACAGCTCGTGACGGCCGCCCCACCGGCCCCTGGAGGTGCGGGGCAGGATCTCCGGCGCGATCTCGGCGAACGGCAGAACCCGCACGGTGGCCTCCGGCACGACCTGCGCGTCCGGAGTCTCGCTCGGGATCACCCGCACCGCGAAGGGCCGCTCGCCGGCCACCACCTGCGCCGAACGGAGCGGGTGGAAGCGGACGGTGACCGACTCGGCGGAGCCCGGATAGACCGATACGGTGGGCGGTTCCACACTGGCCCAGCCGGCCGGCTCGCCGAGCACCTCGATCGCGTACGACTCGACGATCGGGCCGCCGTTGCGGATCTCCAGCCGGCAGCTCGCCTCGCCGCCCGGGCTGACCTCGACGAGGCCGGTATCCAGGTTCGCGTCGGTGGTCATGGCCGCGACTCTAGGAGTGGCCGCGCCGGATCAATCAGGCGTAGAGGAAGACCTTGGGGCAACGTGTGAGGGCCGTTGAACCCACGTTGACTGCACGATTGGTGCGCGAGGTGATACTCAGCGCACGTGTCGTCCGGACAAGCAGCTGCTGGGAGGGCTCATGCGACGTCTGCCCGTCCACCTCTACTCCACCGACGTGATCTCCCGGGCCGGTGTGGTCAGCCAGCTCCGCCCCCGCCCGGAGGTGCTGCTGCTCGACGAGTCCGAAGCGGAGCAGGCCGTCGTTTCCGTGATCATCAGCGACAGCATCGACGAACCGACCCTGCGTATGCTGCGCGCGCTACGCAGCCGGGGCGGGTCCGCCCTGGTGCTGGTGGTGACCCAGGTGGACGACGCCGGCCTGGTCGCCGCGGTGGAGCACGGGGTGGCGGGGATCGTGCGCCGCTCGGAGGCGAGCGCGGAGCGGCTGGTCTCGGTGATCGGGGCCGCTGCGGCCGGCGAGGGCGCGGTGCCGCCGGACCTGCTGGGCCGACTGTTGCAGCAGGTCGGGGCGCTGCAACGGGAGGTGCTCGGGCCACGGGGGCTGACCTTCTCCGGGCTGGCCGAGCGGGAGGTGGAGGTGCTGCGCCTGGTCGCGGAGGGCCTCGACACCGCGGAGATCGCCGCGAAGCTGTCCTACTCACAGCGGACGATCAAGAACATCCTGCACGACGTGACGAGCCGGCTGCACCTGCGCAACCGCTGCCACGCGGTGGCGTACGCGCTGCGTAACGGCCTGATCTGAGGCGCGCTGCCCGTTCGGGCAGACCACCCTGCCCACAGGCCGGCACCGACTGTCACCACCTGACGGAGCCGGGGCAGCCACGGTGGTGGCACTGGTGAGCACGGGAGGTGTCGTGCGCTGGGGCAGCCGCCGTTGGGGAGTCGTGGTGCTCGCGTTGTTGGCCGGGCCGGCCGTGGCTGCCCCCGAGCCATCGGTCCTGCCGGCATCGGCGCCCACATCACCCCGGGCCGAGGTCGACTACCGGCTGGGCTACACCAGCTTCGAACGCCCGACCCTGATGATCAGCATCGCCGCCGCCGGAAGGCCGCAGCCGCTGCTGTCCGAGGCCGAACGCGGTGACGCCGAGCAGGAGGCCGACGCGCGCGCCGGCCGGGTGGTCTGGGTGGGACGGAAGGCAGCCGCCGGGGGCGCGGATCTGCCCGGCGGGCTCTACCTGCGCCGGCCCGGGTCGGCACCGTTGCGGCTGGTCGGCGGCCCCGGCACGATCGAGCACCCCGCCCTGTCCCCCGACGGGCGGCGGGTCGCCTTCACCAGCGACCGGGCGGGCAGTGCCGACATCTGGGTCGTCGGCGTAGACGGCGCCGGGTTGCGTCGGCTCACCGACCACCCGGCCGAGGACAGCTGGCCGACCTGGTCCCCCGACGGCACCAGGATCGCGTTCGCCAGCACCCGCGACGACCCCGCCGGCGATCTCTGGGTGCTGCCCGTCGCGGGTGGCGCCCCGGCACGGCTCACCGACGGTCCGGCCGCCGACGGGCAACCCGCCTGGTCGCCGGACGGCCGGCGGCTCGCCTTCACCACCACCCGCTTCGCGCCGGCCAGCGCCCCGAGCCTGCGTACCGTGGCCACGGTGGCCGCGACGGGCGGCCCGGTGACCAGGGCGGTGCCCGGCCCGGGCGACGCCGCGGAGCCGGCCTGGTCCGCCGACGGCACCCAGCTCGCCTTCACCACCACCCGCGACGACCCGTCCGGTGACGTGTACGTCCTCCGGGCCGGCCGGATCGTCCCGGTGGCCACCGGGACGCTGCCCCAGCACCAGCCGGCCTGGCAGGGTAACGACCTGCTGTGGACGGCCACCGAGGTGGACGGCACCACCGACGTGTGGAGCGCCGACGCCACCGGTGGCGACCGTCGGGACCACACCGCCCGGCCCGGGCTGTCCGAGACCGGGCCGGCGTTCAGCCCGGACGGGCTCCGGCTGGCCTACAGTGCCGAGCAGCCCGGCGGCGGCGCCCGCATCGTCGTCGCCGACGCCACCGGCGCCAACCCACAGCTTTTCGCCCCGCCGGGCACCGTCGACGGCGACCGCGACACCGACCCGACCTGGTCGCCGGCCGGGGACGCGATCGCCTTCAGCCGGCAGCCGTCGGGCGGCGAGGCCCCGTCGCGCATCCTGGTCGTCTCGGTCGCCGACGCGCGGCTGCTCGCCGAGGTGCCGATGCCCGCGTACCTCACCGGGAGCGACACCGAGCCGACCTGGTCAGCGGACGGCCGTCAGTTGGCCTTCGCCCGGTACGCCTCGGCCCGGGACAGCGATCTGGCGACCCTCGTCGTGGACCGGCCCGCCCGGCCCGGGAGCACCTTCACCGTGCAGCAGTCGGTGCGCACCCCGGAGATCCCGCCCCGGCCGGACATCGTCTTCCTGGTCGACGACACCGCCTCGATGTCCCAGCCCGGCGAGGGCGGTTCGAGCGTCATCGAGCAGCTCAAGGACCGGCTGCCCGGCGTGATCGGCAACGTCCGGAAGAGCCAGCCCGAGGCCCGGTTCGGTCTCGCCACGTTCAGCGGTCGCGCCGACGTCGGCGGTCCCTACGACGAGTTCATGTACTTCCCACGGCAGCCGGTGACCGACAAGGACGACGCGGTCTACGACGCGGTCGGCCACCTGACGGCACAAAACCCGTACGGCACGGAGAACTGGTTCTACGCGTTGCGGCAGCTCGCCCGCAACGACCGGATCAACTTCCGCCCGGACAGCAGCCGGGTGGTGGTGCTGATCAGCGACACCGACAGCGTGGACAAGACGGCCCCGCCGCCCGAGGAAGGCACCATCGCCGAGGCCGACCTCATCCGCGAGTTGCGGGCCGCCGGGATCGCGCTGATCGGCGTACCCATCGTCGGCGCCGACTTCGAACGCGGCCTCAACTACGACGGCGCGGCGGGGCGGATCACCGCGGCCACCGGTGGACGGCTCACCGCCAACAGCGACCCGGCGGACATGATCGACGCGGTGGAGAAGGCCATCCGCGAACTCACCGTCACCGTGAAACCCAGCGCCACGTGCGAGGACGGGCTCTCCGTCGAATTCGACCCCGACCCCGCCCGGGTGGCCGCCGGCGAGCGGGCGGTCTTCGCGGAAACCGTCGCGGTCGCGCCGGGAGCGGCACCCGGTTCGGTGCTGCGCTGCACGGTGCGCTTCGACCTCGAACCGCCGCAGGCCGGGTCGGACGCCGTACAGGAGTTGGTCGTCCGGGTCGCCCGACCCGGCCTGCCGCTGGTCCAGGTCGACGACGTGCAGGTGGCGCCCACCGGGCCGGACGGCGCGCGGGTGACCTACCGGGCGTCAGCGGTGGACAGCGCCGAACGGCCGCTGCCGGTGCGGTGCGAACCGCCGTCCGGTTCCCTGTTCCCGATCGGGCAGACCGTGGTGACCTGCACAGCGACCGACAGCGCCGGTCGTACCAGCTCCGACACGGCACTGATCGTGGTGGCGGACCCGGAGATCGCGGGTAGCCGGATCTGGCTCGCCCGCCTCGACGGCAGCGTCGCCGGCACCCTGACCGTCACCGACCAGTGGGACCTCAGCGCGCGGGTGGGTGACCCCTGCCCGACCCGATCCGCCGACGGTGCTCCGGCCTGGTCGCCGGACGGCTCCGCGATCGCGTTCGTCGACAGCGGCCACGACCTGTGCGTGGTGGCGCCCGACGGCACCGGCGCGCGGCATCCGCTCCCGGCGGCCGACCGAGACGACCGCTGGGCGGCGGACCCGGCCTGGTCGCCGGACGGACGCCGGATCGCGGTGGCGTTGGAGCAGGCCCCGCCGGGTCTCCGGTCGACCGAACCCGCGGACATCGTGGTGCTGTCCGGTGGCGGCGGCCCGCCCACCACGGTGATTCGGGAGGTGGGCAGCCAGCCGACGTTCCAGCGGCTTCCGGTACCCGACCTGAGTCTCGGCGTGTCGGTGGGCGGCCAACCCGGCTACGTCGGCGGCGATCCGATCCCGGTCACCTTCACCATCCGTAACTCGACCCGTCTGCCGGCCGACAACGTCTGGCTGGAGGTCGCCGCGCCGGCGTCGCTGCTGCCCCCGCACGCCGCCGACCCGCGCTGCGCCGCCGACCGTCGGCTCTGCCTGCTCGGTACGCTCGGCCCCGGCACCCAGCAGGTGATCACCGTGGTGCTGCCGCCGCAGGCGGCGGTCACCGGCACGGTCACCGGCCGGCTCGCCGCCACCGTCCGGGGGGTGCCGGCGTCGCGTACCGCGCAGGCGCCGGTCCGGGTGCTGGCGCCACGGGTACGCCTCGACCCGGCGATCGGCCCGCCCGGCTTCGTCACCGCCGCGATCGGCACCGACTTCCCGGCCGGGGCGCGGGTGCGCCTTCGCTGGGCGCCGGGGATCACCACCACCCCGGACACGGTGACCGTCGGCGCGGACGGCAGCTTCCGTACCCAGGTCCTGGTCCTACGGAAGGACACCCTGGGGCCGCGGGACCTGACCGTCAGCCCGGTCTCGGGTCGCGCCTTCGGCCCGGTACGCGCGCCCGAGCCGTTCCTGGTGGTGCCGCGCGGGATCGGCCCACCCGCCTTCGGGAGCCGGGGGTGACGGGGTGATTCATGAGATCGACGACGCGCTGCGCCGCCTGGTCCGCGAGGAGGCGCTGCCGAGTTCCAGCGTGGACATCGTGTTGGAGGCGCCGACGAAGGAGTGGGCGGCCCGCCGTAACGCGCCCACGGTCAACATCTACCTCTACGACATCCGAGAGGACCTGCGCCGCCGCTCACGCGGGCTGATCAACGAGTACGACGAGCAGGGGCAGGTGACCCGACGGGTCGCCCCGCCCCGCTACGTGAAGCTTTCCTACCTGGTCACCGCGTGGACGCAGCGGCCGGAGGACGAGCATCGGCTGCTCTCCTCGCTGCTGCTGTGCTTCCTGCGCCTCGACGCGCTGCCGCCGGCCGTGCTGGCCGGCTCGGTGGCCGCGATCGGCATGCCGGTGCCGATGACGGTGGCGCTGCCGCCCCCGGAGGATCGGGCCTTCGCCGACGTCTGGACAGCGCTGGGCGGCGAGTTGAAACCATCGCTGGACCTGGTGGTCAGCGCCCCGGTCGACAGTGGCCGCGAGGTGCCGGTCGGACCGCCGGCCCGCGAGGGCGTGGTCGCCGAGGTCGCCGACCGGACCGGCGGCGGACACGACCGGGTCCGGCACCGTCCGGCGCGTACCGGAGGCTGAGCGGTGGTCGGGGAGGCGCTGGTGCTGCTGCGCCGTCTGCAGCGGGTGGAACTGGCGGTACGCGCGGCGGTGGCACACCGCCGGGAGAGCGACCCGCAACCGGATGACCCGTTCCGGGGGCTCTACCTCTCCGACGAGGCGGTCGACGCGGCCCTCGCCGCCGCTCGCGAGCCGTTCGAGCCGTGGCCCGCCGATCCCGTCGATGCTCCGGCGGCCACGACGACCGACGCCACCGGCACGCCCGACGCCTCCGCCGCCCGGTGGGCCGACGGACGGTCGGGGACGCGATCCGACGACCGGCTGGCCGCGCTGGCCGCCGCGGCCGGGCTGACCCCGTTGGACGAGGCGCTACTGCTGGTGGCCCTCGCCCCCGACGTGGACAGCCGGTTCGAGCAGTTCTACGGGTACCTCAACGACGACGTCACCCGCCGCCGCCCCTCGATCGGCCTGGCGCTGCGGCTCTGCGGGCTGCCCGAGGCGGCCGCGTCGGCCCGGCTCCGGCTCACCGCCGGAGCGCCGCTGGTCGACCTGGCGCTGCTGCGGGTGGACTCCCCCGACCGGCCGGTACTCAGCCGCGGTCTGTGGGTGCCCGACCGGGTCGGCGGCTGGCTGCTCGGCACGGAGGCGCCCGAGTCGCTGCTGATCGGCCTCGCCGAACCGGTCGCCCCGACCGCGCCGTCCCCGCCCGACGCGGAACCGCTCGGTCGCGCGCTGGATCGGGCCGGGGTCCGTCTGGCGTACCTGCGGGAGAGCCCCGGCGGCAGCGCCTGCGCGCTGGCGGCGGCCGCGCTCGACCGGGCCGGGCGTGGCGCCCTCGCCGTGGACCTGCCCCGACTGGCGGCCGAGGCACAGCCGGCGGAGCTGGCCACCCTGCTGCTACGGGAGGCGTTGCTCACCGGGGCCGGCCTGGTGGTCGGGCCGGTGCACGGCGATGAGCCGTGGGCCGTCTGGTCCCGGCTGACCGCCGGGCCGGTACCGGTGCTGGCGTACGGGACGCAGCCGTGGGATCCCACGTGGTCCGCACTGGCGCCGCTGCAGGTGGACGTCGCGCCGCTGACCGCCGACGAGCGGGCGGCCGTGTGGCGATCGGCTCTGCCCGACCGGCTCGCCGACGGGGTCGACCCGGCCGCCGCCACCGCGCAGTTCGTACTGGGCGCACCGGCGATCCGGCGGGCCGCCGCGGTGGCCGCGCAGCTCGCCGCCGCGTCCGGCGATCGGGTCGGCGAGGCGCACCTACGGGCGGGTGCGCGTACCCAGAACGCGGCGGGCCTGGAGCGGCTGGCCCGGCGGATCGTGCCGGAGGTCGGTTGGGACGACCTGGTGTTGCCGGCACCGACGTTGTCCCTGCTGCGTGAGCTGGCCGGGCGGGCCCGGCACCGGGACCGGGTGCTGCGCGAGTGGGGGATGCGCCCCGGTGGTGGGCGCGGGCACGGGGTGACGGCGCTGTTCGCCGGTGACTCGGGCACCGGCAAGACGATGTCCGCCGAGGTGGTGGCCGGCAGCCTCGGGCTGGACCTGTACACGGTCAACCTGGCGACCGTGGTGGACAAGTACGTCGGGGAGACGGAGAAGAACCTGGAGCGAATCTTCGGCGAGGCGGCCGGGGTGAACGGGGTGCTGCTCTTCGACGAGGCGGACGCGATCTTCGGTAAGCGCTCCGAGGTACGCGACGCGCACGACCGGTACGCCAACATCGAGAGTGCCTACCTGCTCCAGCGGATGGAGACCTTCGACGGGCTGGCGGTGCTGGCCACGAACCTGCGGGCCAACCTGGACGAGGCGTTCACCCGGCGACTCGACGTGGTGGTGGACTTCCCCGTGCCCGACGAGGCGGCCCGGCGGGCGCTGTGGGACCGGTGTCTCGGCGACCGGGTGCCCCGCGGCACCGACGTGGACCTGGACTTCCTGGCCGGCGCCTTCGAGTTGGCCGGCGGGCACATCCGCTCCGCCGCGGTGACCGCCGGCTATCTGGCCGCCGGGGCAGGCCGGCCGGTGGGGATGGCGGAGCTGGTCGGCGCGGTCGGCCGGGAGTACCGCAAACTCGGCCGGCTGACCCTGGAGAGCGAGTTCGGTCCCTGGCTGCCGCTGGCGGTCGGCTGATTGCCCTTTCGGGCAGGCGGCGGTGCCCCCGCGTCGGCCGGGCAGGGCTGGCCCGCTCCCCTGCCCGGGGTGGACGGTCGATACAGGCCCGGTGTGAGGGGGTAGACCATGCGCGGACACCGTGAGTTCGACTCGGAGGCATCGGTACGACCCGCCGGCGACCGGCTCGGCCCGGTCGACCGGGACAGCGACGCGCTGATGTATCAGGCCGCCACCGCCGGACGGCCCGACGTGCTCGGCGCGTCCGGGCTCCTCGGCCTGCAACGGGCGGTCGGCAACCAGGCCGTCGGCGAGCTGGTCGAGCCGGCCGAGGACCGCTCCCCCGTACACGACGTGGTCAACTCCGGCGGTGGGTCCCCGCTGCCGGCCGACGTCCGCACCGACATGGAGACCCGCTTCGGCGGGCAGGACTTCTCCGACGTCCGGGTGCACACCGACGGAGCGGCGCACGAGTCGGCAAAGTCGGTGAACGCGCAGGCGTACACGGTCGGGTCGAACATCGTCTTCCAGCGCGACAGCTACGACCCGGCCTCGCCGACGGGCCAACACATGCTCGCCCACGAGCTGACCCACGTGGTGCAGCAGCGCAGCGGCCCGGTGGACGGCACCGACAACGGCGGCGGGGTCAAGGTCAGCGACCCGTCCGACCGGTTCGAGCGGGAGGCCGTCGCCAACGCCGACCGGCTGATGTCCGCGCCGGCGTCGCCCACCTCGGCACCAGCGGTCCAACGCGCCGTCGACCACGACGGTCATGACCATCCGACCGTGCAGCGCGAGGAAGAGATGTCCGAGGAGGACGAGTCGGCACAGACGTACGTCCAGCGGCAGGAGGCCGGCGAGGAAGAGGAGGAGTCCGCGGAGTAGGCGTACCCGGATTTCGATCGCGGCCGAAGGGCCGGGAGTCGGGGGGTCGAGTGAAGGCACCGGCCGAGGAGCGCGACGGGCGCCGGGATGCCGTACGCCGTCCTGCCCTGCCGGTGTCGCAGCGGGCCGCGAGTGACCCACCGACTCTCGCCGAACCCGCAGTCGAGCCTCAGCGAGCGTCGCCGGCCCGGCCGATGAGCCCGGCGGCAGCACAGCGGTTGCAGTCCGCCGCCGGTAACCGCGCGGTATCCGCCCTGATGGCCCAGCGTCGTACGGCCTCGGCCAGGCCGGCCAAGCCGAGCCGCTCGGCACCGGCAGGGAGCCGGCGGACCGGTTCGTCGGGTACGGCTTCGCCACCGGCGCAGCGGTCGCCGGCTGGAGCGGGACCGACGACCGGCACCCTGGCCGGTGCGGGTGGTGCCCCGACGGTCGAGGTGCCGGTGCAGCGGCTAGCGACCGATGCGGGTCCGGTGCACCGGCCTGGGCCGCAGGCGGATCCGAAGTTCGCGGCGTTGAAGGCGGATGTGCGGGGCAAGCAGAAGTTGCTGGCCGCCCATCCGCCCGCGAAGTCGGAGGCGGCGAAGGCGCAGGGCGCCGCCAAGCCGCCGCAGGACGACAAGGAGGCGCAGGGCAAGGCGGCGAACGCGGAGAAGATGAACGCCGCCAAGCCGGGCGAGTTCGACAAGGCCGCGTTCATCCGGGCGGTGAACGAGGCGATCGCGGCGCAGGCGCCGAAGAACCTCGACGAGGCCGACAAGTTCGGCGACTCGGGCAAGGCGGATGCGGTCAAGGGGCAGGTCCAGGGCCAGGTCACCGACGGCAAGAAGGCGTCGGCGAACGCGATCGAGACGACCACCAAGGCGCCGCCGGACACGTCGAAGGCGGTCGACAAGCCGGTCACCCCGCTGGTGGCGGACAAGCCACCGGCCACCCCGGGCACGCCGGGCACGCCGGATCCGGCGAAGGCCGTGCCGGACAAAGCCCCGCCGGCGGCGACGGACCTCTCGGGTGGGCCGAAGCAGGTCGACCAGCAGATGGCCGAGGCGCAGGTCACCGAGGAGCAGCTGGCCAAGTCCAACGAGCCGGAGTTCACCGGGGCGTTGAAGGAGAAGAACGCCGCCGAGCAGCACGCAGCCACCGCGCCCGGTCAGGTGCGCGCCGCCGAGGCGCAGACACTGGCCGGGGCGAAGGCGGCGGCCGGTCAGGCGGGTGCGGCGGCGATGACCGCCCTCACCGCCGACCGCAAGAAGGCGGGCGCCCAGGTCGGGGCGGGCAAGGAGGAGGCGAAGTCCGCCGACGAGGCCAAGCGTGCCAAGGTCACCGCGATCCTGCAGAAGGTCTTCGACGCGACGAAGAAGGACGTCGAGGGCATCCTGTCCGGACTGGACAAGAAGGTCGACGACCAGTTCAGCGCGGGCGAGAAAGCGGCGCGAGACGCGTTCACCGCCGAACACAAGCGGCGGATGGACGAGTACAAGGACAAGCGCTACTCGGGGCTGCTGGGCAAGGGCCGGTGGCTCAAGGACAAGTTCGCCGGCCTGCCGGAGGAGGCCAACCAGATCTTCGTCACGGCCCGCAAGGGCTACGTCGACCGGATGCAGCAGGTCATCTCCGGTGTCGCCGACACCATCGGCGCGGAACTGGGCCGGGCGAAGCAGCGCATCGCCACCGGCCGTAACGAGTTGCAGGCGGAAGTGAAGAAGCTCCCCGCCGACCTGCAGGCGATCGGCAAGGAGGCGGCGGGCGAGTTCTCCGGGAAGTTCGACGAGCTCACCGAGCAGGTCAACAACAAGGGCACCGAGCTGGTGCAAACCCTCGCGTCGAAGTACAACGAGGCACTCAAATCGGTCGACGAGGAGATCGCCGCCGAGAAGGAGAAGAACAAGGGCCTGGTCGCCAAGGCCGTCGACGCCGTCGCCGGGGTCATCAAGACCATCATGCAGCTCAAGGACATGCTGATGGGTGTCCTGGCCAAGGCCGCCCACGCGGTCATGGCGATCATCAAGGACCCGATCGGCTTCCTCGGCAAGCTGGTCTCTGCGGTCGGCGCCGGCCTTCGGGCGTTCATGGCGAACATCGGCGAGCACCTGAAGAAGGGCCTCGTCGGCTGGCTCACCGGGGCGATGGCCGGGGCCGGGCTGGAACTGCCGGCGAAGTTCGACCTGCGCGGCATCGTCATGATGATCGGCTCGCTGCTCGGGCTGACCTGGGCGGCCATCCGTGGGCGGATCGTCAAGCGGGGCGTGCCCGAGCAGGCCATGGGCGCGGTCGAGCAGTCCGTGCCCGTGGTGCAGAAGGTCCAGGCGCAAGGCCTCGGCGGCATGTGGGAAGAGATCAAGGAGAAGGTCGGCGACCTGAAAGCCAACCTGTTCTCCAAGATCAGCGAATACCTGATCCCGACCATCCTGATGGCTGGCATCACCTGGATCATCAGCCTGCTCAACCCCGCCTCGGCATTCATCCGCGCGGTCAAGATGATCATCGACTTCGTCACGTTCATCGTGACGCAAGGGGCCCAGATCATCGAGTTCGTCAACTCGGTCCTCGATGCCATCATCGCGATCGCGGGCGGCGGGCCGGGTGGGGTGCCGGCCCTGGTCGAGAAGGCCCTCGCCCGGTCCGTGCCGGTGCTGATCGGGGTCCTCGCCGCGGTACTCGGCATCGGCGGGCTCGCCCAGAAAGTCCAAAAGTTCTTCAAGGCCCTGGCCAAGCCGGTCATGAAGGCCGTCGACTGGGTCGTCGGCAAGATCGTCGGACTCGGCAAGAAACTGTGGGCGAAGTTGAAGGCAAAGTCCACCAGCCTACGGAACCGGGCGGGCGGCCGCCGGGGACGCGACGAAGCGCAGACGGAGCGCAGCGCGCGGGTCCGGGCGGGAGTCGCGGCGGACCTTCGTGGCCACCTCGGCGCGAAGGCAAGCCCTCGCCACATCAAGGACGCGACCGCGACCGTCTGGAACAAGTGGCGCAGCCAGGGCCTCAAGGAGCTGCACGTCGTCAGTTCCGACCCCAACGCATCCAGGTTCGGGTTCTTCGTTCGGGCGAGTGCCAAGACCAAGGTCGTGGAGGTAGATTGCGATCTTAGCAAGGACCCCCGAGCCAACGAACAAGACCACTTCCAACCCCAGCAACCCTTCCGGATACCGGTTGACGTGGCACTCGACAAGAATATCGCGACACGGGCACAAGCCAACCTGTCCTGGCCTGCTCGACTGAACAAGCTCGCCACGCTGCAGAGCGCAGTGCTCCGGAGCGGCGACAGGTTCTGGCTTACCAACGAGGACGGCAGCCGTGAGTTGGTGCCGCGCCGAACGCTCGGGACCTGGGTGAAGAAGGGAAAGATCGAAAAGGAGAGCATCTCGGAAAAGGGTGCGCATGCCGAGGTCGCCGTACTGGAGCGACTCAAGGGCAATTGGGGATCCCTCCCACAGGCGCAGGAGTTCAAGGAAGCCCTGCAGTACGACCCGATCTGCTGGTTGGCGCTTCACATAACGAGGAGCCCGTGCCTGCCCTGCGCGGATTCCATCCTGAGCATGACCGACTTCGCCAGGGACAAGAGCTGGACGATGAAGACCAAGGTCTCTGCCCTATCCCTCTACCACTCCGAGGGGACGGACAGCTCCGAGGCGAAGAGCGCTCTGGCCAAGCTGGCCGGTCGAGGGGTACAACTGTCCGTCATGCCGATGTCCGACAAGGACAAGAAGAAGCTCGTTGCGAGCGACCCGGAGCTGGCCCGCCAGATCGGACGCAAGCAGCTGAATCTGTCCCAGGCGATCGAGGACGCGAAGAAAACGGCGGAGAAGCGCTACACCGACTAGGACCCCTCGTGCCCGCGATCCCACAGGGTGAGCCCGAGCAGGTTACCCGCCGTCACCCTGACGTTCTCACTCACTTGCGGCGACTCGCTAACGCGCCGCACCAAGGGCTCGAACTGTCGCCACCGGAGATAGAAGGCAGCACCCAGAGCTGCCAGCAGCACAAGCGGGTCCGAATCATCAAGGCCCGTGCGGACGGCACCGTAGACGGTCGGGTCGTAGTCGGCGCTCTCGGTGGCAGCAACAAGACGGAAGGCCGCTATCCGCTCCTCGTCGGAACGAGCCTCGGACAACCGCTCAATAATCTCGGGCCAGGAGAAGGCGGGAAACCGCTCCCGTACCTCATCCGCCAGCCGGTCGCGCTCGTCTCCCGCCACGACCACGTAGGAAAGGTCGAGGGGGGCGCTCTGGATCAGTCTGACCGTGCTGCCGTTGTCGGTCCGCCACAGAAACTCCGGCGACTCCTCCCCGCGCGCGGCTCGAACAGATCTCTGATCTAGCTGCCAGCCGCGGTCCCGCGCAAACCGCGAGAAATCCTCAAATGTCGTCCTGTCCCGAGGAACCAGATTTATCTCCGCCATCTGCCACCCCTCAAGATGATCGACATCTATGAGCTTGCTCAAGATATCTCAGCCGTTCATCCAGATCATCGATGAATCGCCGGGAGCCGCAGTCGGATGCCCGAACGTGCAAACGAATTTTCCCGATCAAGCGGCCCAGCGGACGTGTAGACGCTGGCCCGTACGCGGGACGCTCGACTCGACCCTGACTGAGGGACGAGGAGGCGTGATGCCCAACTACCTGGCGCCGGGCGTGTACGTCGAGGAAGTGGAGTCCGGCTCCCGCCCGATCGAGGGCGTCGGCACGGCGGTCGCCGCGTTCGTCGGCTTCGCCGCGCAGGGGCCGTTCAACACCCCGACCCTGGTGACCAACTGGAGCCAGTACTCGCAAATCTTCGGCGAGTTCGCCCCGGACTGCTACCTGGGCCACGCCGTTTACGGGTACTTCATGCAGGGCGGCGGGGCCGCGTACATCGTCCGGGTCGGCGGCGACCGGGCCAGCGAGGAGGCGTTGCCGGCCGCGCCCGCGCCAGCCGCGGTCCTCGGCACGTACCGGGTGGTCGCCCGCGCGCTGCCCGAGGGCACCCCGGAGGACGTCACGGTCGAGGTCGCCGACCCGCCGGAGGGTGCCGGCGAGGACCGGTTCAACCTGGTGGTCAAGCGCGGCGGCCAGGTGGTCGAGACCTTCGAGTCGGTGACCACCAAGCGCGGCAAGGACAACGTGGTGACCGTGGTCCGCGAGCGGTCGAAGCTGATCACGATCGAGGAGGCGGCGCCGACCGGCCAACTGGCCCGCCCGTCCGGTGGCGAGGTGGCGCTCACCTCCGAGCCGCCCGCGGTCGGCGCGCCGGAGACCGTGTCGGCGGACGAGTACGTGGGCGACGCGGCGGAGCGTACCGGGTTCGGCGGTCTGGAGGCCGTCGACGAGGTGACCATGGTCGCGGTGCCCGACCTGATGGGGGCGTACCAGCGCGGCGCGATCGACCTGGAGTCGGTGAAGGCCGTGCAGTCGGCGATGATCGCCCACTGTGAGCTGATGGGCGACCGGATGGCCATCCTGGACCCACCGCCAGGCCTGTCGGCGCAGCAGGTCAAGGAGTGGCGCACCGACCAGGCCGGTCACGACTCGAAGTACGCCACTCTCTACTACCCCTGGATCAAGGTGTTCGACCCGGTGACCGGCACCAACCGGTTCATGCCGCCGTCGGGCCACATCGCCGGCGTATGGGCGCGCAGCGACGGCGCGCGGGGCGTGCACAAGGCACCCGCCAACGAGCCGATCCGGGGCGCGGTCGCGTTGGAGACCCAGCTGACCCGCGCGGAGCAGGAGCTGCTCAACCCGCTCGGCATCAACTGCATCCGTGCCTTCCCCGGCCGCGGCATCCTGGTCTGGGGCGCCCGCACCCTGTCGTCCGACCCGGCCTGGCGCTACCTGAACGTGCGGCGGCTGTTCAACTACCTGGAGGAGTCGATCCTCAACGGCACCCAGTGGGTCGTCTTCGAACCCAATGACGACATGCTCTGGGCCCGCATCCGCCGCACCATCAGCGCGTTCCTGATCAACGAATGGCGGCGGGGCGCGCTGTTCGGCCTCACCCCCGACGAGGCGTTCTTCGTCAAGTGCGACCGCGAGACCAACCCGGCCGAGAGCATCGACGCCGGCCAGGTGATCTGCCAGATCGGCGTCGCACCGGTGAAGCCCGCCGAGTTCGTGATCTTCCAGCTGGCGCAGATCTCCGGCGGCACCAGCCTGGTCAACGAGTAGTCCCCGTAGCGTCAGGAGGCAGTCGTGCCGCTCCCCGATTTCGACTCCGCCGTCGGCCACTCGTTCGGGCTGGAGGTGGACAGCATCGTCATCCGCCAGATCACCGAGGTCACCGGCCTCAAGATGGAGCAGGACGTCATCGAGTACAAGTCGAACACCGCCGACGGCAAGTTCGTGGTCCGTAAGGCGCCCGGCGCGCCGAAGGCCGGCGAGGTCACGTTGACCCGGGGCCTGACCGCGGACAACAGCTTCGAGCGGTGGATCAAGGACTGCCGCTTCGGCAAGATGGGCGACGCCCGCAAGGGCGGCGCGATCATCGTATTCGACTACGAGGGCATGCCGATCAAGCGATACAAGCTCACCAACGCGTGGGCGAAGAGCCTGGAGATCAGCTCACTCAAGGCCGGCGACACCAGCGTGCTCACCGAAAAGCTCGTGGTGACGTACGAGTCGATGGAGGTCGAGTAGCCCCATGCGCCGTACGTCGTCGCTCGTCCCGCCGCCCGGTCCCGAGTTGGCCGAGCCGCCCGCCGTCGCCCCGCGACGCGAGACGCTGCGCACGGAGTTCCCGTTCGAGCTGCCCCGCGGCTACGTGGACGGTTCCGGCACGGTGCACCGGGACGGGGTGATGCGGCTGGCGACCGCGCGGGACGAGTTGGTGCCGCTGCGCGACGACCGGGTACGGGAGAACCCGCCGTACCTCACCGTCGTACTGCTCAGCCGGGTGATCACCCGGATCGGCACGGTGGTGGACGTGCACCCCGGCGTGGTGGAGGACCTGTTCGCCTCCGACCTGGCGTTCCTGCAGGACATGTACCGGCGGATCAACAGCGAGGGGCACACCCGCGCGAGTGTGGTGTGCCCGGAGTGTCAGCACCGATTCGCGGTCGACCTCGCCGGTGGGCGCCTGGGGGAATCGTGACGTACGCGGCCGACCGCATCTACGCCGAGGTCGCGTACGTCGCCTACCACTTCCACTGGTCGCTGGACGAGATCCTCGACCTCGAACACGGCGAGCGGCTGCGGTACGTGGCCGAGATCGCGAGCATCAACACCCGGATCAGTCAGGGACGGTGACCCGATGTGGCCGTGGCGCCGGCGATCGCAGCGGACCGTGCAGCGGTCCACCGCGGACGCGCCCGCCTCGGACACCAGCGAGACCGCTGGCGCTCCGGTGGCAGCCACGCCGACCGGCGACGCGGTGGCGGGGAGCGCACCGGCCGACGCCCCGGCACGTGGCCGCGGCGAGCCGCCCGCCTGGCTGGGTCTGCCGCCGATCCAGCGAATCACCCCCGATGAGCCGCGGCTGAACCTGCCCGAGGCGTTCACCGCTTCACTGGCCGCCTGGCGCGACCCGTCGTACCTGGCTCCCCTCGGCCATCTCGTCGGAGCGGCCGAACCGGCGGGCGTGCTGCACGGCGCGGCCGCGCCGGTGAGCGAGCCGACACGGGCGGACCTCGAGCCCACCGGCCGGCCGCACGGCGACGATCCCGCGCCGCTGCCGCTCGCGACGCCGGTGGCGGACACCGGCCGGGCCACGCCCTCCCTGCAACGGCAGCTATCCGACCCGACCCCGGACCGCTGGCAGCCCTCCGGCCCGACCTCGGACCGACGGCAGGTCCCCTCCCCCGCCCCGGACCGACGGCAGGTCTCCGGTGCCACGGCACAGCGGCATCCGGCGGTGCCGGACCCGCCGGCCGCGCCGCTCCCGGTCCGGTCCGTGCCGGTGGATCCGGTCCCGGTCAGCCAGCCGATGCCGGTAGAGCTGGTGACGGCCGACCAACCGATGGCAACGGAGCCGATGCCGGTCGGCCAACCGGTGCCGCTGGAGCCGGTGGCGGTCAGCCGCCTGCTGACGGCGCCCCCGCCCGCGGTGGCGCTGCATCTGCCCACGGTTGAACCGCCGGCCGCCATGCCCCAGCGGGCCGTCGACACTGACCGGTCCGCTCCCGTCGACGCGCCGCAGGCGCCGACCCTCGGACAGGACATCCCGGCGACGGAGCCGATCTCGGCCGAGCAGCGCGGCCCGGACGTGGCACCACCCGAACCGTCGGGGTCGGCGGAGGCCCCCGGGCCGGTGGCATCCGGCTCCCCTCAGTCGGTGCCCGACCTGCCCGTACAGCGGGTTCCGGCAGGCGCCCCGAGGCCGCCCCGCCGGCTCGGCCTGGGCGAACCGATCATGTCCCCGCTGCTCCCGCCGCCCGAGGCTGTGGCGTCGGTGGCCCATGACCTCACCGGCGTGCGGGACGCCGCGCCGGTCCAACGTTCCCCGGCGGGAGCCGATGCTCCGGCCCCGGCCCACCGGCCCCCGACCGGAGCGAGCGAGGCAGCTGCCGCCCCCGCAGCCGCTGCGGGTGGGCAGGGCGGCGTGGGCGACGGCCCGGTGGAGGGCACGACGACGGTGAGCGACCAGGCCGGTCTGGTCGGCGAGGTCCCAGTCTCCCGCCTCGCCGCCGACGCGCCCACAACCGCCGTCGACCCTGGGTGGCGCCACGACGGCACCGAACCCGATGCTGCCCCCGCCACGCCGGTCGGTGACCTGCCGGTCGCCGGCACCGCAACGGGCCGGGCATTCCAGGACGGCACCGCGCAGGCCGGCGACGGCGCGGCGTCGGGCGGCGACCCGGCAGGATCGGATACGGGCGGACCGCCCGTGCAGACGTTCGTGCCGCCGGACGACGGGCATCCCGGCGAGGCACGTGTGGCGCCGCTGCTCGCTCAGCCACCCGCCCCGGTGCCATCCGCCGTTGACGGAGGACCGGCCGAGACCCCGGTCCGGGGCGGCCGAGCGGCGGACCCGACCGGCGACCGCGAGGCCGGGGCACGGGGCTCCGACCTGCCGGTGGTGTCCCGCTTGGCGGCGCCGGCGGCCACGCACCCGCCGGCGGCAGGCTCGCCGGCCGCCCCGGCCGGTGGGTACGGCGACGCGCCGGACGCCCGAGTCGGCCCGGCCGGTGGGTACGGCGACACGCCGGACGCCCGAGTCGGCCCGGCCGGTGGGTACGGCGACACGCCGGACGCCGGGGACGACACGGCTGGCGGCGGACGACCGGACGTGACTCCCGCTCCCCCGCCCCTGGTGGTGGCACGGCTGGTCGGCGACCGCCCGGTACGGCTGCTCACCGGGGACGTGCCCGCCGCGCCCGCGCCGGCCCGCCCGAGCGTGCAGCGGGTGACCTGGCGGCGCGACGAGGAACCCGTACCCGCTGCCGCCGCGTCGCTCCCCGTATCCGACCCGCAGCCGTCACCGTCGAGCCTCGTCGCGGACGTGCCCGACCTGCCCAGCGCCCCGGCGGCCGTCCACTCCGGAGCGCCTACCGGCACCGGGCCGGCGGTCCAGCGATGGGTGGGCACGCTTCCCGGTTCGCCGCCCCCCTTACCACCCGGTGGGACGGGCTCGGGAGGCGACAGCCCGCCGATGGCGTACCTCGGTGGCGGGCCGATGCCGGCGGCGACCGCGCCGGGCCGGAATCCACCCGCCCCGATCGTGCAGCGGGCCGAGCCGGACGACACGCCGCCACCAGCCGAGGCACCGCCACCAGCCGACGTACCTCCGCCGGCCGACGCGCCGGGCCCGGCCGCGACCCCACCGTCCGACGGCCGGCCGGCGGCGGCCGGTCAACCGGCGGCACCGGGCGGCCCGCCAGCCGGCGGGCCGGAGCCGGAGGAACTGCTGAAGAAGCTGTACGACCCGCTGCTACGCCGGTTGAAGACCGAGCTGCGCCTCGACCGGGAACGGCACGGGGTGCTCGGCGGGCCGGGCTGAGACCAAGGAGCGGACACGGGCGGGAACGCAGCAGGAACCAGCGCCGACCGACCAGGAGGTATGGATGGCCAAGGACGAGGTCGCCGTCGCGATCGCCTTCGTCGTGAAGATCGACGATCAGGATCTCGGCGCGTTCAACACCTGCGACGGACTGGGCTGCGAGGTGGTCGTCGAGCAGCGGGAGGAGGGCGGCAACAACGGGCACGTCTGGCAGCTGCCCACCCGGATGAAGTTCTCCAACGTCAAGCTCTCCCGCCCGATCACGGCGGACAGCGGCAAGCTGATGCGGTGGTTCTCCGGCATGGCCAACGGGATCACCCGCAAGACCGCCACCATCGAGGCGCGCACCCTGGAGGGCACGGTGATCGCCCGTTGGGGCCTGCTCGACGTCATCCCGGTGCGCTGGACCGGGCCACAACTCAGCCCGGACAGCCCGAAGGTGGCCGTGGAAACCCTGGAACTGGCCCACCACGGCTTCTTCGGGCCCGGGACCGGGGGGTGACGCGGTGAGCGAGCGGACCATCAGCCTCAAGCGAAGCGAGGCGGCGCCGTGAGTGCCTCCCCGGTCACCTTCACGGCCGCGGGCAGCCCCGCCGGTCGGGGCGGCGGTGCCCCGCCGCAGCTGACGCACGCGTACCTGCAACTGCACGAACCGCCGCGCAACGGAGGCACCGCCTCCCCGGGCCCGCAGCTGGGCCGAATCCCGTTCCAGTTCAACCCGAAGGAGCTGGCGCTGACGAAGACCGCCAAGTGGAAGCGGGACGCGCAGCGCAACGCGAAGAAGAGCGGCGTGCCGGAGTTCACCGGCTCGGACCCGTGCAAACTGACCCTGGAGATGTTCTTCGACGCCACCGACACGATGGACAGCTCGGTGGTGAAGCGGGTCGAGGAGCTGTTCGCCTGCTGTGTGCCGACCGACGCCAGCCGACAGCAGAAGAAGGGGTCACCGCCGTGGGTGGTGTTCCACTGGGGCGGCATGGTCGGCTTCCCGTCCTTCGTGGCCAGCGTCAGCGCCAAGTACACCCTGTTCACCCCGGGCGGCACGCCCGTGCGGGCGCTGTGCACGGTAACCCTGGAGGAGATCTCCGGGGAGCAACCCGGGCAGAACCCGACCTCCGGGGCGCTGGCCGCCCGGGACATCCACGTCGTCGTCGCCGGAGACACCCTGCACTCGGTGGCCTACCAGGCGTACGGGCGGGCCGGGCTGTGGCGGCAGATCGCCGAGGCCAACGACATCGACGACCCGATGCGGTTGCGCCCCGGCACCGCGCTGTTGGTGCCCGCCCCCGAGGAGCTGACCGTGCCGGACGGTGCCCGTGGCCAATGAACAGTTCGCCAACGCCCTCCTGGTGGAGGTGGGTGGCAGCCCGCTGCCCGCGGAGATCGCGTCGCTGCTGACGTACGCGGCGGTGGACGACAGCCGTAACCTGCCCGACCGGTTCGTGCTGCGGTACCGGGACCCGGACCGGACCGTGCTGGCCAAGGGCGGGTTCGCCATCGGCGTCCCGGTGCGGCTGAGCGTGCAGACCTCCGACCCGGGCGGCCCCGCGCTGCTGCTCACCGGCGAGGTCACCGCTCTGGAGTGCGAGCTGGACGCCACCGGCACGTTCACCGAGGTCCGCGGCCTCGATCTGGCCCACCGGCTGCTTCGCGGCCGGCGGGTAGCCGCGTACCCGGGGATGAGCGTGCCCGACATCGTGCGGAAGGTGGCCCAGCGGGCCGGGCTCAAGGCGGGCCGGATCGACCCGGTGACCGGCATCGGGGGCGAGCCGGAGGCGCAGGTCAGCCAGGACAATGTCAGCGACTGGACGTTCCTGCACCGGCTCGCGGAGCTGGTCGGCGCGCAGGTGACCGTGCTCGACGGGGAGCTGCACCTGCGGATGCCGGAGCCGCCCGCCGGCGCGCCGGACCCGTCGGCGCGGGCCACCCAGGACCCGCTGGTGCTGGAGTTGAACCGGAACCTAATAGCGCTGCGCGCCGGCGTCACCGCCACCGCTCAGGTGCCTACGGTGAGTGCGCGGGGCTGGGACCCGGCCAACAAACGGGCGGTCAACGCGACCGCGACCCCGAAGGTGCCGGGCGCCGAGGGCATCGGCGTGGATCCGGCCGAGCTGGGAAAGAAGCTGGGCAGCCCGCCGTACCTGGTGGCCGACCCGACCCTGGGCACGGACGCCGCGGTCCGGGTGGTGGCCGGCGCGCTCGCCGGCGACCTGGGCGGCGGGTGCGCGGAGATCGAGGGGGTGGCGAAGGGCAACGCCCAGCTGCGTGCGGGCACGCCGGTCGCGCTGGCGAACATCGGCGAGCCGTTCCAGGGCCGGTACGTGCTGACCAGCACCCGGCACGTGTTCAGCGAGCAGGCCGGCTACACCACGGCGTTCACCGTTTCCGGCCGCTCGGACCGGTCGCTGTACGGGCTGACCGCCGGCCCGACCGGGGCCGAGCGGGCCGGCCACGGGCTGGTCCCGGCGGTAGTCAGCGACGTGAAGGACCCCAAGAAGCTCGGCCGGGTCCGGCTCACCCTGCCGTGGCTGGACGAGACCTACACCACCGGCTGGGCGCGGGTCGTGCAGCCCGGTGCGGGCGCGGACCGGGGTGCTGTGCTGCTGCCGGAGGTGGGTGACGAGGTGCTGGTCGGGTTCACCGACGGCAACCTGGACGCCGCGTACGTCCTCGGCGGCCTGCACAACGGCACTGACGCGCCGCCGAAACTGGACACCGACCCGGTGGACGGCAGCAGCGGCCGGGTCGCGGCCCGGGCGCTGGTCTCCCGCACCGGCCACCGGCTGGAGCTGCTGGAGGCCGGCAGCGGCCCGGACGGCGTGCTGCTGGCCACGGGGGACCGGAAGTTCACCGTACGGCTGGACCGCACCGGCCGGCAGATCGAGATCGTCAGCGACGGCAAGGTGAGCGTTCGGGCCCAGAACGGGATCAGCCTGGACGCCGGGTCGGGGCCGCTGGAACTGGCCGGGCAGAAGGTCACGGTCACCGCGAAGGGTGACGTGGGGATCGAGGGGCAGGGCCGGGTGAGCGTACGCGGCAGCGCCGGCGCGACCGTGGAGGGCGCGACCGTGAAGGTCAACGGCCAGGGCGGTGCGGAGCTGACCGCCGGCGGCCCGGTCACGGTGCGCGGTGCCGTGGTGCGCATCAACTGAACAGCCGTCAGAGCTACCGAAGGGAGAGTGCCGTGCCACCAGCCGCTCGCGTCGGCGACCCCACCGCCCATCCGGGGACGGTCGGCGGCCCCGGCGTACCCACCGTCCTCATCGGCGAGCAGCCCGCCGCGACCGTGGGCGCCATGCACGCGTGCGCCTTCCCGGGCACCCCGCCGCACCCGCCGTCTCCCCTGCTGCCGCCCGGATGCCCCACGGTGCTCATCGGCGGCCAGCCGGCCGCCCGCGTCGGCGACCTGGCCGGCTGCGGCGCGCCGATCGTCGCCGGCTGCCCGACCGTGCTGATCGGCGGGTGACCCGGATGGCCACGGACTTCGTCGGCACCGGCTGGGCGTTCCCGCTGCGTACCGGGCCGACCGGCGGGATCGCCCTGGTGCGCGGGGACCGCGAGGTGGTGGAGAGCATCCGGCTGATCCTCGGTACCGCCCCGGGTGAGCGGCCGGGCCGGCCCGAGTTCGGGTGCGCCATCCACGAGCTGGCGTTCGCGCCCGCCGACCCGTCCACCGCCGGCCAGATCGCCTACCAGGTGCGGCTGGCGCTGGAACGGTGGGAGCCGCGCATCGAGCTGGACGACGTGCTGGTCGACTTCGCCGACGTCGCCAGCGGGACGCTGCACATCGACATCCGCTATCGGCTTCGCCAGGACAACGACCCTCGCAACCTGGTCTTCCCGTTCTACGTCATCCCCGCGCACGACCCCGGAGCCCCGTGATGGCCCTGCCCGCGCCCCACCTCGACGACCGCCGGTTCCAGGACCTGGTGGACGACGCGAAACGCCTGGTGCAGCGGCGCTGCCCGGAGTGGACGGACCACAACGTCTCCGACCCGGGGGTGACCCTGATCGAGACGTTCGCGTACATGGTCGACCAGCTGCTGTACCGGCTCAACCGGGTGCCGGACCGGCACTACGTGAAGTTCCTCGACCTGCTCGGCATCACGCCGTTCCCGCCGGCGGTGGCCTCGACGGACGTGACGTTCTGGCTCTCCGCGCCGCGCGACGCGCCGGTCGTGGTCCCCGCCGGAACACACGTGGCGACCGTCCGGGCCGAGCACGTCGAGCCGGTGACGTTCGAGACGCTGCACGAGCTGACCGTGCCGCCGTGCCGATTGGTCCGCGTGGTGACCGTACCGGCCGGCGGCCAGCCGACGGACCGGACGGGCGACCTGGGCGGCGCGGACCGGGTGCCGGCGTTCGCCGACCCGCCGGTGGCCGGCGACGCCGTGCTGTTCGGACTCGACGTTCCGGTGCCCGGCTGCGCGGTGCTGCTCACCATGGACTGGGCGGTCGCCGGACGCGGGGTGGACCCGACGAACCCGCCGCTGGTCTGGGAGGCGTGGACCGATGACGGCTGGGTGGCGTGCCCGGTGGAGCGGGACAGCACCGGCGCGCTGAACCGGGCCGGCGAGGTGGTGCTGCACGTGCCGGCCGGACACGCCGCGTCGGTGGTGGCGCGCCAGCGTGCCGGCTGGCTGCGCTGCCGGCTGCGGGAGCCCGCCGCTGGTCAGCCGTACTTCCACGCCCCACCGCGGTTGGGTCGGGCCGAGGCGGCCACCATCGGCGGGACCGTGGCGGCCTGCCACGCGGAGCTGATCGCCGGGGAGAGCCTCGGCGCGTCCGAGGGGGTGCCCGGCCAGCGGTTCACGGTGCAGCGGGCGCCGATCGTGGCGGCCGACGGCGCGGTCGAGGTGGAGGTGGGCACGACCGAGGGGTGGCAGACCTGGCGGGAGGTGTCCAGCTTCGCCGACTCCGGGCCCGAGGACCGGCACGTGTGCGTGGACCGGGCGAGCGGGGAGATCGCCTTCGGGCCGGCCGTGCGGCAGCCCGACGGCACGGTACGCCGGTACGGGGCGGTGCCGCCGAAGGGAGCGGTGATCCGGATCCCGGCGTACCGGACGGGCGGGGGCCGGCGGGGCAATGTCGCCGCCCGCGCGTTGAGCGTGCTGCGCGACCCGGTGCCGTTCGTGTCCACGGTGACCAACCGGGCGGCGGCCACCGGTGGGGTCGACGGCGAGTCACTGGCCGAGACGTCGGTGCGGGGGCCGCTGACCCTGCGGACCCGGGAACGGGCGGTCACCGCGGAGGACTACGAGCAGTTGTCCCGCCAGGCCGCGCCCGAGGTGCTGCGGGTACGCTGCGTGCCCGCCGGCGGCGACTCGACCGCGGTGCGGGTGCTGGTCGTGCCCGCGCTGGGTGAACACCGGGACGCCGACGACGACGCGGCCCGGTTCGCCGCGCTGCGGCCCCGGGAGGAAACCCTGGAGCGGATCCGGTCCTTCCTCGACGCGCGCCGCTGCGTCGGTGCCCGGGTGCTGGTGGAGCCGCCGTTCTACCAGGGGGTGACGGTGGTCGCCCAGGTCCGGGCCCGGCCCCGGGCCTCCGCGTCCACCGCCGACCTGCGCCGTCGGGCGCTGCGGGCCCTCTACGACTACCTGGACCCGGTGCGGGGTGGGCCGGACGGCGCCGGGTGGCCGTTCGGCCGGCCGGTCCAGTCGGGTGAGTTGTACGCGGTGCTCCAGCGCGTCGACGGGGTCGACCTGGTGGAGGACGTCCGGCTGTTCGGGGCCGACCCGACCACCGGGGAACGCGGTGAGGCCGTACAACGGCTCGAGCTCGGCGTCAACGCGCTCGCCTTCTCGTACGGCCACCAGGTGCGGGTAACCGGGTGAGCGGCCGGGTCACCGAGGTCAGGAGGGGATCATGCGGGGTTCCGTACCGGGGCTGGTCAGCCCGCACCCGATCGGGCAGCAACTGCCGGCGGTGTACCTGGAGGACGACTTCGCACAGCGGTTCACCGCCGGCCTGGACGAGGTGCTGGCACCGATCCTGCTGACGCTCGACTGCCTCGACGCCTACTTCGACCTGGGGCTCGCCCCACCGGACTTCGTGGACTGGCTGGCCGGCTGGGTGGCCGCTCCCGGGGACGGGGACCGGCCGCTGGACGTACGCCGGGACCTCGTTCGGCACGCCGTGGAGGTGCACCGTTGGCGCGGTACGGCCCGTGGCGTCGCGCTGGCGCTGCGGGTCGCCACCGGTACGCAGGTGGAGGTCGTCGACAGCGGCGCGGTTACCTGCTCGACGACACCGACCGGCACGCCACCGCCCGACGAGGCGCCGGAGGTCCGGGTGCGGATCCGCGGGGAGGTCGACGAGATGCTGGTACGCCAGGTCCTGGCGTCCGCCGTGCCGGCCCACGTTCGGGTGACCCTGGAGACGCAGCCATGATTCTCTGCGCGGAGTGCGGTGCGACCAACGGCGACGGCGACCAGTTCTGCGGTGCCTGCGGCGAGTTCCTGCACTGGGATGCGGAGGCCGAGACGTCGACCGGGCGGCCCGCCGACGCCGGCGAACGCCCAGGGACGGGATCAGCCGACGGCCGCCCAGGGACGGGCGCGCTCGACGGCCGCCCACGGACCGGCGGGGCCACCGCGGGACAACCCGACGACGGCCGGACCGACGGTGGGGAGGCCGAGACCGGGCGGGCCACCGACCGGCCGGCGGAGCCCGAGGCCGACAGCGACCCCCACCCGCCGGCCGTCGGCGCCGGTGTTCCGGCCAGCGCGGCGGCGACCACCGGCCGGCCCGCCCCGGACGTGTCGCCCCGCCAGCCCACCGACGGCTCCGTGGCGACCGACCGGGCCGGCGGGGGTGTCCAGCCTGCCCCTCGGCAGCCTGGACGGCCCGACCGGCACGGGCTGCCGTCCGACGAACCGGAGCCGGTGGACCCGGTCGCCCCGCCCCACCCGTCGCAGCCCCGGCCGGCCTGCCCGTCCTGCGGTGTGGACAACGCCCCGGGCCGGCGCTTCTGCCGCTCGTGCGGGGCCGAACTGGCCGCCCCGGCCGGGCCCGCGCCGCGGCGTACCTGGTGGCAACGCTGGTGGGACCGGCTCCGCCGCCGGGCGTCCCGCCGGCGTTCGCTGCGGGACGACCGCCCCGCAGCCCGGGCGACCCGCCGGACCCTGCTGATCGTGCTCGCGCTCTGCCTGGTCGCGGTGCTGGCCGTCATCGGGCCGCCCCTGGCACGGCGGGTGGTGGAGGCGGTACGCGACCGCACTCAGGACCCGGTGCCGCTGGTCCCGGCAGCGGTGACCGCGTCGTCGGAGGCGCCCGGCGGCAGCGCGGCCCGGCTCACCGACGGGGCGACCAACCGTTACTGGGCGCCGAACGGGGTCGCCGCCGGCGCCTGGGTGGAGGGCCGGTTCAGCGAGCCCGTACGGCTGCTCACCGTGGTGATCACCCCCGGCGTCAGCCCGCGGCGACAGGCGTTCCTCGCCGCCGGGCGGCCCCGCGGGCTGACCGTCATCACCGTCGACGCCGCCGGAAAACAGCAGAAGACGGACATCGAGCTGCGCGACGAGCCGGGGGAACAGCACTTCGACGTGGCGGCGTCGAACGTGACGCGGATCAGGCTGGTGGTCCGCTCGACGTACGGGCCTGGGTTGATCCCGTCGGTCGCGATCGGGGAAGCGGAATTCTTCGGTCGACGCTGATCGGAGCGGACGGCGGGAATCCCGCGACCAGGGACGGGTCCAGCCCGAGGGAGACGAGCACGTCGGCGTACCGGCGGCGGGCGTGTTCGGCGGCGGCGACATTGCCCGCCCGATCGTGCGCGGCGATCAGCAGGCGCCAACCGACGTCGTGGCAGGGGTCTATCTCGACGCAGCGGGCCGCCATCGCCACCGCCGGCTCGACCGAGCCGGCCCCACGCACGGCGGCGGCCCCGCCGTCGTCCCCGCGCAGGGCGGCCTCGGCGAGCCGGGCCGCCGCGTCCGCCGCCTGCCGGCGCAGGGTCTCCCGCTCGGCCACCACCCACTCCGCCGGGCCGTCCTCCGGCAGCAGCTCACCGGTGTACGCGGCCACCGCCACCCGCAGGTCGTCCAGCGCACCCGGGTCGCGGGTGGGCCCACGCCGGGACGCCCGTTCCAACGCCCGCCGGAACTCGGTGACGTCACACCACGCGTACGCCGGGAGGGCCAGCAGGTACGCGTCCCCGTCGCGATGCAGCAGCGTCTCCCCGTCGCCGGCGGGCAGGTGGGTGTCGAGGAACCGACGCAGACTGGACAGGGCGACATGCAGGGTGCGGGTGGCCGTCGCCGGGTCGGTGTCCGGCCAGAGCGCGTCGAGAAGGCGGTCGCGGTGCACGGCGCGGCCGGCGTGCATGGCGAGGATCCGGGCCACCGCCCGGGCCCGGGGACGCAGCGGAGACCAGTTCAGCGGCTCGCCGTGCAGGCAGACCCGGAAGCTGCCGAAACAGCGTACGGTCAGCGCGGCCGTGTCCGGCGTGGCGGGCGACGGCCGGGCCTCCGGGGTGAGCCAGGCGGCCACCGCCGCCCGGGGCAGCCCGGCCTGCTCGGCGGCGGAGTGCACGGCGGAGAGTGCGACCGCCCGACCGGGTCCGGCGGGCACGCCCGCGGCCAGGGCGAGCACGCGCGCCCCCGGCACCCCGGCCCCCCGGGCGGTGCCCTCCGCCCGGCGGACCTCGACCTCGGCGTCCGGCAGCCGGGCGCGCACGGCGGCCAGGGCGAGCAGCGACTGTGCCCAGGCGGCGAGCACCCCGCTGTCCACCTCGCGGGCCCGGTCGAGTAGTTGGCTCGCCTCCGCCATCTCCGGCCCACCGCGCATCGAGCGGGCCAGCGCGGCGCAGCCGGCCGCGAGCAGGGCCCCCCACCGATCTCCCAACCGGTCGCACTCCTCCACGACGGCGGCCGCCTCCTTGAGGTCGGCCTCCGCCCCGGCCAGGGCGGGCACCGCCCGGGCGAGCCGGGCCAGCCATGGCAGGCCCGCGTGGTCGGCCGCCAGGCCGACGGCGGCGACGGCGGCGGACGCCTGCGGATCCCCGCCAGCCAACGCGACGGCGGCGCGGAGCAGCTGGCCGGCGAGGCCGACCAGGCCGGCATCGACGGGACCCGCCCCGTCCAGGACGCGCAGCGCCTCGGCGGCGTGGCCGGCCAGCAGCAGCGCGCCCGCACGGACCAGGCGATCCTCAGCGCCGGTCAGCCGTTCCGCCTCGCCGACCACGACCATCGGGTGCCGGCGAGTTGCGGTGCGCAGCCAGCCGGACCAGTGCCCGCGCCAGTGCGGGCCGTCCGGCAGCCAGGCCGTCACGTCGGCGCGCAGCGACCGGCAGCGGGCGGCGCCCGGACCTCCGCCGAACATCGCCTCGGCGCGGCGTAGCAGGGGCACCGCCGCCGCCAACTGACCCTCGTTGATCCGGTGCTGGGCGTCGGCCAGCACCAGCCACGGGTCCTCGGCGATGAACCAGGCCGGCAGCAGGTCGGACCACGGGTCGAGGCCCCGCACGGCGACGGCGCTGCCGGCGGCGTCGAGCAGCCGGTGCACCTCCGGCCACAACTGGGCCCGGGCGAAGCACCGGGCCGCTTCCAACGCCGCACCCTCCTCGGCGAGCAGCCGCCCGGCGCGGGCGTGCCAGGCCCGGGCCTCGGTTTCCCCCAGCTCTTCGACCAACGCCGTGGTCAGGTGGGCGCGCAGCACCTCGTGGTACGCGAAGGAGCGGCCACCGTCGTGGGAGACGGTAAAGGCCTGCCGGCGTTCCAACTCCTCCAGCGCGGCCTGCCCGTCGCCGCCGCCCAGCAGCCGATCGCACCGCTCGGCGGTGAGGACCTCGAACACGCAGGTGCGAACGAGGAACCGGCGCAGGGACGGAGCCAGCTCCGCCAACACCGTACGGGTGAGATAGTCCCGGGACAGCGCCGAACGCATGGCCAGCGAGGCCACGGCGCGTCGCCGGTCGGGCAGCGGTTGACCACGGGTGGAGAGGTAGTAGAGCTGGAGGCCGGCTGCCCATCCCCCGAGTCGCCGGGCCAGGGCCGCCACGTCGTCTGCGGGCAGCGGCTCCCGGTAGACGTCCCGCAGGAGCCGTTCGACCTCCCAGGTGCGAAAGCGCAGCTCCTCGGCGTCGATGATGACGCTGTCGGAGAACTCGTGGCGGGCCAGGATCAGCGACGGGGCGCGGCGGGTGCCGATCAGCACCCGGACTCCCGCCCGGGTCAGGGCGAGCGCCCGGTCCAGCAGCACGGATTCCCCCGGTGAACCCTCGATCAGATGCAGGTCGTCAACGACCAGCAGCCCGCCGGCGCCGTCGGGCAGCGCCGCGTCCATCCGGCACGACAGCAGGGCCGGGTCCACGTCCGACGGCACGGTACGCAACCAGCCCACCGGCCCGGCCACGCTCGCCGCGTACTGGGCGAGCAGGGTGGTCTTGCCGGACCCGGCGGGGGCGACGACCAGGCCGAGGGAGTGCGGCCGTACGTTCAACGAGGTGATCAGCCTAGCTCGCACAAGGCTCAGCGACGGATGGCGGGCGGATCCCGTCGGCATCACGCGCACCTCCCCGAGGCCGACGTCCATCGGACCGGCCGTCGCGATCGGAACATCGCTCATAGTAGCCAGGGAAGCACTCCGACAGCGGTACGTGATCGGACACATACCGGTTGGTGCGGCCCTTGTTTTTTGGATGAGCGGGTCGGATCCGGGGTGCGGTGGGGCACCCGGGAGTCGGCCGTCTGGTCACCGGACGCCGTCGAGCTGGCCTCGTGGACGAATCAGCGTCCGCGCCCGGCGAGCAGGCACGGATGCGGGTGGTCCCGGCGGGCCCGGATCGTCTCCGAAACTTTCGGGGACGTTGACGCTGAAGTCGGCCACACGGCGAGGCCTCGGCCGTCCGGGGTCTCGATTTTTCACCGGAGCAGCCGGGTCGACCGCCAGGCCAGAGGCTTGTCGGAGGAAGCAGAGTCGACATTGGACCTTTCGCAAGGCTTCCGGAAATTGTTGACAACCCTCTGCGGTGGACCAATACTTCCAGCATTGATGAGCTTCAACGACTGCCCGACTCCAGGTCATGCCACCACCGGCTTCGCTCGTCGGCGGAACCACCACACCGTCGAGTCGCGTCACGCGGTCCTGGCCTTCGGGCCGATCTCACGAGAGGAGGCGCACATGAATGACACCCCCGCCCAGTCGAAGCGCCGTGGGCGCGACCGGATCAGGCTGGTCATCGGCAGTGCCTGCGCCGTCGTGCTGGCCGCCGCCTCGCTGACCGTGGCCGGCGTGGCCCACGCCGAGGCCGACCGGACCGTCACGTCGAACTCAACCGGCACCCACAACGGGTACTTCTACTCGTACTGGAAGGACAACGGCAACGTCACCATGAACCTGGGCGCCGGCGGCAGCTACAGCGTCCAATGGAGCAACATGAACAACATGGTCGTCGGCAGGGCTGGAACCCCGGCTCCAGCCACACCGTGAACTACTCCGGCACCTTCAGCCCGAACGGCAACGGCTACCTCGCCCTGTACGGATGGACCAGGAACCCGCTCATCGAGTACTACATCGTCGAGAACTTCGGCAGCTACAACCCGAGCACCGGCGCCACCCGACTCGGCTCCGTCACCACCGACGGCAGCACCTACGACATCTACCGCACCCAGCGGGTCAACCAACCCTCCATCGAGGGCACCAAGACGTTCTACCAGTACTGGAGCGTCCGCCAGTCACACCGCAACAGCGGCACCATCACCACCGCCAACCACTTCAACGCCTGGGCCAGCCTCGGCCTCAACCTCGGCTCCCACGACTACCAGATCATGGCCACCGAGGGCTACCAGAGCAGCGGCAGCGCCAGCATCACCGTGAGCGAAGGCTCCGGCGGCAACCCCCAGCCGACCCCGACCACGGCCTCGCCGGCCCCGACCACGCCGCCGCCGGGCGGCGGCGGGCCCTGCCGCGTGACCAACGACGTCAACTCCTGGAACAACGGTCTGACCGACAACATCACCATCACCAACACCGGCACGAGCACCATCAACGGCTGGTCGTTGAAGTTCAACCTCGCGTCCGGGCAGACCATCACCTCCGGCTGGAACGCCACGTTCTCACCGAGCAGCGGCCAGGTGACCGCCACCAACGTCAGCTTCAACGGCTCCATTCCACCGGGTGGTTCGACCACCATCGGTTTCCAGGCCACCCACAACGGCAACGGCGCCGCGCCGACCGGGTTCAGTCTCAACGGCTCCGCCTGTAGCTAGGCACCCCCGCTGTGCCGGGTCCGGTACCCCCGGACCCGGCACTCGGCATACGGCCGGCGAGACATCCCGACCGGCATCTCGTCCCCAGGGCCCACCCCTTGGGGACTGCGTGCGTCTGTGGGTCGCGAGACGTGCCACCCAGAGCCGACCCACCGACGGGCCGGCCGTATCCCCGCCCGGCGGTCCGCACGAAGCCGTCCCGGTCGGCGGAATCGACAGCACCCGGACCGCCGGCGACCGGAGCGGTGACGGTCGCGGCGCGGGTACGGCGGGAACGGACCCGCTGCTGGCCGTCCACCCCCTCGGTCGGGGAACGGCTCGTGGCGCGGCCTGGAGCTGCTTCGTCACCTCGGCCGGCCGCTACGCGCTACTGGCGACGAGGGCAGACCAGGGCAGTTCCACCGTGTGGGAGCGAGCCTGCGGTTCGAGGTGGCTCGCTCCCACACGGTGACGGAGGACGGCAGGCTGTGCGCTCGCCCGTCAGCCGCAGGGTTTGCCGTTGAGCGTGAAGCTGGTCGGCGCGGGGTTCGGGCCGGTGTTCGAGGCGAGGAAGCCGAAGTCGGTGCTGCCCCCGGGCGGGATGTTCGGATTCCAGTCGGCGTTGCGGGCGGTCACCACCGCGCCCTGCTGGCTGCCGGTGGCGTTCCAGAAGGTGTCGGCGCGCTGCGCGGCGGGGAAGCTCCAACCCACCGTCCAGCCGTTGATCGGCGCGGTGCCGGTGTTGGTGATGACCACCGTGGCGGTGAAACCGGTCCCCCACTGTTGGTCGACGCGGTAGCTGATCGTGCAGGCCGGTGGCGGGGCGGCGGTGCCGAACGAGATTCGGTGCAACTGGCCGGGCAGGTCGTTGACCAGGTACAGCTCGCCGTTGGCGTCCTGGCCGAGGCTGGTCGGCTGGATGGTCAGTTCGGTCAGCGCCCGGGTCGCGTACGCGCCGCCAGGGCTGGCCGGCGGCCGGACCACGAAGGCCGTACCGGAGCAGTAGTCGGTGGCCAGGTACGTGCCGGCGGCGATGTCGGCGTACGCCCGGCCCCGGTAGACGTACCCGCCGATCACGGCGCAGCCGTCGACCGAGGTGCGGTACGAGTGCACCGGCTCGACGTACGTGGCGCCGTCCTGGCACCGGTCGGGGTTGAAAACCTGCGGACCCTCCCGGCAGGACCAGCCGAAGTTGGCCCCACCCCGGTTCCCCGGCAGGTGATCGATCTCCTCGAAGGTGCCCTGTCCGACGTCGGCGATCCAGAGCGAGCCGTCGCCGCCGAGGTCGTGCGAGAACTTCCACGGGTTCCGCAGCCCGTACGCCCAGATCTCCGGCCGCGCCCCGGCGGTGCCGACGAACGGGTTGTCGGCGGGTACGCAGTAGTTCCGGCCGTTGCAGGAGCGGCTCACGTCCAGCCGGAGAATCTTGCCGAGCAGGGTGCCGAGGTTCTGCCCCGAGTTGAGTACGTCGTCGGCCCCGCCGCCGTCTCCGATGCTCCAGTAGAGGTAGCCGTCCGGCCCGAAGGCGACGTTCCCTCCGTTGTGGTTGGAGAACTCGGCGTGCGGCTGGGTCAGCACCACCTGCTCCCGGGCGGCCGGTATCGGCGTCTGGCCGGCCGTGTCCAGGGTGAACCGGGACAGCGTCACGGTGCCCTCGGGCAGCGCCGTGTAGGTGACGTACAGGGTGCGGGTCTGGGTGAAGTTCGGCGAGGTGACCACGCCGAGCAGGCCGCGTTCGTTGCCGGAGGTGTCGACCCGGTCCCGGATGTCGAGCAGCGGCTCCGCCGCCAGCCCGGTGTCCGGACGGTAGACCCGGATCGTGCCCTGTTTCTCGGTGATCAGCAGCCGGCCACTGCCGTCGTCGGGGGCGAAGATCGCGGTGGGTCGTTGCAGCCCGAAGGCGACCTGGGTGGTGCTGACCGTGAGCTGGTCGAGCGGCGGCACGGCGGCGGCCCCGACGCGGTCCGGTGCGGGCGGCCCCGACGCGGGTTGCCCCGCCGCGGACGGCCCGGTCGCCACGAGTGGGGCGAGCAGGGCAGCCACGCCGGCCACGCAGAGCCGTCTGAGGGAAGAACGTCGCAGCATATTGGCTCCCATCGCTTAACAGGACGGTAGTGCCGCAGACGACCTTCAAATCCACGCGTCCCGAAGTATGGGAACGCTCCCAGGATCGTACCCCGGCGGCCCGCGCCCGACCCGCCGTACATGGTTGTCGATCCCCGCTTCTGCGAGCCGATCGCCCGGACGCCCCGACTCAGGTGGTGCAGACCGTGACCGCCGGCTACGACCACGGCCTGCCGTACCTGCGGCCCGGCCTGGCCCTGGCCAACGGCCGGGGCGTGCACGACGCGGCCACCGCCGAACTGGCGGTGGCGCTCACCCTGGCCGCCCGGCGCCGGCTGCCGGACTTCGTCCGGGCGGAGGCGAGGGCCGCTGGGTCTCGGGCTGGTCGGCCGGGCTGGCTGACGCCCGGGTGCTGATCGTCGGGTACGGCTCGATCGGTGCCGCGATCGAGCGCCGGCTCGCTGGTTTCGACGCGGAGATCAGTCGGGTGGCACGGAGCGCCCGCTGGCTCTCAGACTGGCGCCGCCAGTCGGCCGGCGGCCGTCAACCGCCGGATCGCCTCTCGATGTGGAATGGCGTGACTGGTCCGACCAGCCGTACCGGTGGTGGTGACGGCGGTGAACAGCGAGTTGAGCAGGGCTTCCTCGACCGCGTCCAGGGTGGCGGCGAAGACGGGGTTGATTTCCCCGTCAGGGATGGGTGGCAGGTGCGGCTGGGCGGTGCTGAACGCGATCGCGTAGTCGCCGCTGGTGTTACTGTATGACGCTCCGACCCGGCCCATCGCGAAGATGGCCCGCCGGGCGAGGCGTCCGAGCTGTCGGGCGTCCAGGGGCACGTCGGTGGCCACCACGATCATGCACGAGTTGCCGGGCGGCTCGGCCCGGTCGGCGTCCGGGATCAGCTCGTCGGCGGGCAGCGGAACGCCGAGGGCGGTCAGCACTCCGCCGAAGTTGGACTGGACGAGGGCGCCGACCGTCGCCGGACGGTCGGCCACCCGCACCGTCCTGGACGAGGTGCCGATGCCGGCCTTGAAGCCGAGGGCCGTGGTGCCGGTGCCGGCTCCGACGCAGCCCTCCGCCGGTGGTTCACCGGACGCCTGGGTGATGGCGGCGAGCACGTGTTCCGTGGTGATGGGGCGACGGCGGATGTCGGACAGGTGGCCGTCGTTGGTCTCGCCGACCAGGGGGTTGAACGACAGGCCGTCCGGCCGGCGGTCCATCAGGTAACCCAGCAGGGCGTCCGCGGCCCAAAAGACGGACAACGTGGCGGTCAGGACGATCGGTGACTCCAGGACCCCGAGTTCGTCGACCTGGGTCGAGCCGACGAGTTTCCCGTGGCCGTTGCCGGAGTAGACAGCGGCCGGCAGGGTCCATCGTCCGGGGCCGAGTTGGCTCGGTACAACAGCGGTGACACCGGTGTGCAGGTCGGCGCCGTCGTCGATGGTGGTGTGCCCGACCAGAATCCCGGCGACGTCGGTGATCGCATTGTGCCGCCCGGTAGGCAGCGGCCCAACGACGAGTCCGAGGTCGCGGGCGCGGCGGCTCAGCTGCTTCATGGCGCTCCTGTCATCGTTGTTGTCGTTGTTACAGTGCGGCATGCGGAGATCCTTGCGGCACCTGGCCGGCCGGGTGTGGTGGTATCCACACGACGAGGACCACGACAACGTCCAGGGTGGGGTCGCGGTCATCGCAGACGAGTCGGGCAGCGTGCTGGTCGACGCCGGCAACAGTCCCGCGGCCGCTCGACAGATCCGGGCCGACATCGAGGCGGCTGGGCTGCCGGCACCGCGCCGCCTGGTCTACACCCACCACCATTGGGACCATGTCTGGGGTGCGTGCGCCTGGCCGGATGTGGAGGTCATCGGGCACCGGACCGGGGCCCGCATCCTCGATGCGGAGGCCCGACGCCCGTGGGGGCACCGGTATCTGCGCGAGGAGCTGGCCGCAAACCCCCTGCTCGGGCCGAGTTTCCGGGCCCGGGCCCGGGCAATGGACTCCTGGAATGACTTCACCATCGTGCCGCCGCACACCGAGTTCGACGACGCGCTGACCCTGCCCGGTGGGATCGTGGTTCGCCACGTCGGTGGCCGGCACGCCGAGGACTCGACAGTGGTCGCGGTGCCCGACTCCGGCGTGCTGCTGCTCGGGGACTGCTTCTACCCACCGCCCTACCACCTGCGGAAGCCGGGTGACACGTACGACCTGGAGCTGATCCGGTCGCTGCTCGACGAGAACGACCTCGGCCGGTTCGACTGGTATGTCGACAGCCACAGTCATCCCCGCACCGGTTCGGAGGTACGGCAGCTGCTTGCCAGCCTGTCGGGCTGACCGGAGGCTGCGCGTAGATCAGCCGGATCGCCACCGGTCACCGTCCGCGAGCAGCGCCAGCACCGAGAGCCGCGTGACGAAGGCACGCACGGCCGCGAAATCATCGCCGTACGCGTGTTGTCCGCATGCCCTTCAGAGGAGGTTCAGGTCGGCGTTCCGGCATCGACGGGCCGTCACTATATTCTCCTCCATCAATCAGGTTGCCGCATGTCGATCCGGACACCCCGGCTGGCGGCGGTGACGCACAGTCAGGAGTGAGCCCGTGACCCCCCGTATTGTCAGAGCCGCCGTCGCGACAACGGCCGCACTCATCGTTTCCCTCGCCGCCACCGCCGCCCCGGCCCAGGCCACCCCGCCCAACATCCCCTCATACAGCACCGCCCTCAGCCGGCTGAACTCGCTCACCGTCGCCGCCGAATCCCACCAGTCCACCTACAACCGCGACCTGTTCCCGCACTGGATCACCATCAGCGGCTCCTGCAACACCCGCGAGCAGGTCCTCAAGCGCGACGGCACCAACGTCACCGTCGACAGCAACTGCTACCCGACCTCCGGATCCTGGTACAGCCCCTACGACGGCGCGACCTGGACGAACCCCGCTGACATCGACATCGACCACATGGTTCCCCTCGCCGAGGCCTGGCGCTCCGGGGCCTGGGCGTGGACGACCTCCGCACGCCAGACGTACGCCAACGACCTCGGCGGTCCCGAGCTGTGGGCCGTCACCGACAACGTCAACCAGGCGAAGGGCGATCAGGACCCGGCCAGGTGGAAGCCCTCGCGCGCGGCCTTCCACTGCACCTACGCCAGGGCCTGGATCCAGGTGAAGTGGTACTACAACCTCACCGTCGACAGCGCGGAGAAGTCCGCGCTCAACAGCATGCTCGGCACCTGCTGACCACAGCTCACAACGCGGGTCGAGGTACGCCAGGCCCACAGGCCATGAGCGAGGTCCTGCCGCCGGCCGCACAGTCCAGGCGCCCGCCCTGGATGTCGGCGGCGGTGTCGGACCGCCCCCCGGTCACCGCATCGAGGGCGGTCCGACACCGATCAGCCGCACTGTCCAGGTATCCGCCGCGGCACGCGTCACCCGACGTGACGTGATCATTCACGGCGCCCGATCCATCGTCACCGCCGGGTCAGCGGGCGGTATCGGTGCCGGCAGGTCCGCTGATGGTGGCGGCGCGCACCGCCTCGTCGCCGGCGCCCCGGCGAGCTACCCGACGGCGAGCTGATCGTCTACTGCCAGCTCGGCGTACGGGGGCACACCGTCTCGTAGGGCCGCTTCACGGGACGTCTACCGGCCCGTACCGGGTCCGGGTGGCCCCGGTGCTCAGCGCCCAGTAGCGGTCGCCGAACGACCAGTGCCACCATTCGGTCGGGTAGTTGACCATGCCGGCGGACGAGAGCGCCTGGGCGAGGATGTCGCGGTTGGTGCGGGCCTGCGGGGAGATGTCGGGCGATCCGGTGAAGCAGGCGTTGGCGCTGTCCACCGGGCTGGCGTTGACGATCGTGCCCAGGTCCAGTTCGATCCCGTCAGCCGTGCAGAGGGTGAGGTCGACCGTCCCGCCGGTGCTGTGCGGAGCCACCTCGGGCGGCGAGATGTACTTGCTGGCCTCCACGTGCCGGCGCGCCGGGTCCCACTCCGGATACCTGCGGCGCAGTTCTTCCTGGTAGCTCTCGAAGTAGGTCGTCTGCAGGCTGAGCGGCCGGTACCCCTCAATGATCAGCAGCCGCAGTCCTCGGGCAGGGTCCGCTGGGCGGCGAGCAAGCGCTGGACCGTCGCCTCACGAAGGTGCGCGTAGGCCCCGGCCTCGTCGGCCAGGCGATCGTCAACCCGAAGCTCCGCAACCTGGCGCACGTCGACCAGGGCTTCCCCGTTGTCGCCGAGCGGGATGGCCGAGATTCGCCGATCAGACAGCAGGATCATGACCGGCACCGGCCGGCGGCGTCGATGATTGCGCTGGCCACGGCTGCGGCCGCGTGGGGGCGGCCCTGTTGACGGGCGGCGTTGGCCAGCTCCTGGCGTCGTTCCGGGTGGTCGAGCAGCACCATGATCTCCTCGTACAGACGGTTGGCGGAGGCGTCGGGGCCGGCGAGCATACGGGAGGCGCCGGCGTCGGCGAGGTGCCGCGCGGTCCGCCGCTGTTCGTCGCCGCCGGTGGGGATGAGCGGGATGAGGACGCAGGCCTTGCCCAGCGCGGTGAGTTCGGCGACGGTGCCGGCGCCGCTGCGCGCGACGACGATGTCCGCGGCGCTCAGGACGTCCGGCAGTTCGTCGTAGACGTAGTCGACGACCCGGTACCTGCTGCGCAGGTGTTCCGGAAGGGCGGCCCCGACCTGCCGCATCCGGTCGAGGGAGTAGTCGCCGCACTGGTGCAGCACCTGACATTTCGGCAGGAGTCCGGGGAGGATGTCGGCGATCAGGTTGTTGACCTGGACGGCGCCCTGGGCACCGCCGGTGACGTACACCAGCGGCAGGCGGGGGTCCAAGTGATACGCGGCGAGCGCCCGGTTGCGGTTGCCCGTGAGGATCTCTGGCCGGACCGGGTTGCCGGTGACCACCGCGCGGGTTCTGGCTCCGGCGGGCAGATGCTCGATGGAGGACTCGTGGCTCAGCAGAACTCGATCGGCGAGGCGGGCAAGGATCCGGTTCGCCAGCCCGAGCGTGAGGATCTGCTCGTGCATGACCAGCGGACGGCCGGTCATCCAGGCGGCGATCCCGATCGGGACGGAGACGTATCCGCCGGTAGAGAAGATTACCTCGGGCCGGGTACGCACCACGATCATGATGGCCTGGAAGATGCCGAACGGCACGCGGAAGGCATCGGCGACGTTGCGGGCCCACTCGTGCAGGTTCGGCGAGCGGCGCAGTTTGCCCGTGGTGATCGCGGTGAAGGGAATGCCCTCCTGCCGGGCGATTCTGGCCTCCAGTCCGTGAGCGACACCCACCCAGCGGACGTCCGGTTCGGTGCCGGCTGCCGCTAGCCGGCCGTGGAGCGCACGGATCGTGGTCAGCGCCGGGTAGGTGTGCCCGCCCGTTCCCCCACCCGTGACGATCATGCGGAGACCGCGGAGATGTTCCGCGGCGTAGACGGCCATCAGCAGGGACTCGGGCAGGGGAAGGCGGTGTCGCGTCGCTGCAGCGCGCCCTGGATGAGGATGTCGAGCAGTGCGGAGTAGCCGACGCCGGCCCGCTGCCAGATCTGCGGATACTGGGAGGCGGCGGTGAAGCCGGGAAAGGTGTTGACCTCGTTGATCACCGGCTCCCGGTGGTCTCCGGTCCACTCTGTGCCGTGATCGGCTTCCGGATCGGGGAGGAAGAAGTCGACGCGGAGCAGCCCACGGCATCCGAGCGCGTGGAACGCCTGCACGGCCCGGTCCTGCAGTAGTCGGGTGGTGCCGGAGTCGAGCTGAGCCGGAATGTCGAAGACGGCACCGCCGTCGTACTTGGCGTCGTAGTCGAAGAAGGAGGCGTTCGCCACCCGTATCTCCAGCGGCGGCCCGGCCTCGACGCGACCGTCGGGGTGCTGGAGGACGCCGACGTCGATCTCGCGGCCGCGCACGGCGCGTTCGACGAGAACCTTCGCGTCGCTCTCGCGTGCGAGCCGCAGGGCGGCGGGCAGTTGCGCCCACTGTTCAACCTTGGAGACGCCCAGGCTGGAGCCGGCCCTGGCCGGCTTGACGAAAACGGGCAGCCCCAGTCGCTCCCGATCCCGCGACGACAGCTCCTCGTCGGGGCGCAGCGTCACCCCCGCGGCCACCCGCAGGCCGTCGGCGACGAGGAGTTTCTTCGTGACCGGTTTGTCCATCCCCGCGGCGCTGGCGAAGACACCGTTTCCGACGAAAGCGACGCCGAGCCACTCCAGCATCGACTGGACGATGCCGTCCTCACCGTACGGGCCGTGCAGCGCCGGGAACACCACGTCCTGGTCGCCGAGGGTCCGCAGCGCCTGCGCGAACGTGGCCCGGTCGCCGTTCACCCGCCACTGGCCGTCGCGCTCGATCAGCACCTCGGTCACGTCGTACGTGTCACGGTCGAGATGGGCCAGGATGCTTTCCGCCGAGCGCCGGGAGACGTCGTGCTCTCCGCTGCGCCCACCGAACAGCATCGCCAAACGAACAGTCATGGTGTATCCGCTTCCCCCGGTAGGTGCACGCGCGCCACTCGCGCGCCGATTCCGGTCAAGACTTCGTGCGGGATGGTGCCGGCCCACTGCGCCCACTCGGTGGCCGTCGGCTCGGCCGGTTCGGGCGAGCCGGGTTCGGCGCCGGGGCCGAAGACGACCACGGGATCGCCGAGCGCCACCGGTAGATCGCCGACGTCGACGACGCACTGATCCATGGCGATGCGGCCGACGATCGGACATCGTCGACCGGCGAGCCAGACCCACGCGCGGCCCTCGGCGGTGCGCGACAGGCCATCGGCGTACCCGAGCGGCAGCAGAGCGAGTGTGGTCGGCCGGTTGGTCACGTGGTCGGCCCCGTACGAGACGCCGGTCCCGGCGGGCACGCGTTTCAGGTTGATCACCCTTGACCGTAGGGTCATGGCGGGTCGCAGGCCGAAACGGCGGGGATCCGCCGCGCCGAAGGGGCTGATGCCGTACATGGCCAGGCCGATCCGACAGAGATCGAACCGGGTCTCCGGGGTGGCGAGCGCCGCCGCCGAATTGGCCAAATGCACTATCTCAGGATCAAGCCCAGCGTCCCGGGCGATCCGCAGCGCCTCCCGGAATGTCGACACCTGCCGCACGATGCTCGGGCATCCAGGCACGTCGGCGTTCGTCAGGTGGGACCACACCCCGTGTACCTGGACGCTGCCCTCCTTCTCGTGCTTGCGAGCCCAGGCGACCAGCTCGGGCCAGTCGTCACCGTTGGCGCCGTTACGTGACAGACCGACGTCCGCCTTGAGCTGGACCGCGGCGGGCACACCGAGATCCGTGGCCGCGTCGGCGATCGCGCGCAGATGGGTCAGGGTCGACACCGCGATGTCGACGTCCGCGGCGATCAGGCGGGTGAAGTCCTCGTCCGGCCGGTGCAGCCAGCTCAGGACGGGCGCGTCGATGCCCGCCGATCGCAGCGCCAACGCCTCCGTGGCCGAGGTCACGCCCAGCCAGGTGGCGCCGGCCCCCAACGCGGCCCGCGCCACCGGCACCGCGCCGTGCCCGAACCCGTCGGCCTTCACCACGGCCATCAACCCGGTACGGGCGACCGCCGCGATCGTCCGGATGTTCTCCGCGATCGCCGCAAGATCGATCACAGCCTCGGCCAGTTGGGCACCCTCATCGATCACACCGGTCGGCGTACGCCGACCGCGCGTACCTGGCGTCACCTGGCAGCCTCGGCTTCGACGGGCGGTTCACCCTGCGGTTCGGCGGCCCCGTGCCCGCCGACAGCAGCGGCCCGGCGCACCGCGAGCGTCTCCCGGATCCGCCGCCGGACCGCCCGCCGCTGTTGCTCGTCGCGGCGGCCTGGGTGTGCTGGTTCGAAGGTCATGACCGGCTCCTGACTGGCATGACGGCACGGTAGGCAGCCGGCTGTGAAGAACCCTTGAAGAAACCGTGGGCCAGCTGTGCGGATATCCCGCCCGCCGATCTCCGGAGCCCGCCCACATCAGTTCTTCACAGGTTTCGGGTTTACTTGACCCCCGCCACCACCAGCCAGAATGGGGAACATGAGCGCGCGGATCCTGGTCGCCGAGGACGACCCCAAGCAGGCCAACCTGGTACGGCTCTATCTCGAACGCGAGGGGCACAGCGTGCTGCTGGTCGGCGACGGGCGGGCCGCGCTGGACCAGTGCCGGTCCCGGCGGCCGGACCTGGTGATCCTCGACGTGATGATGCCGGTCGTCGACGGCCTCGACGTATGCCGGATCCTGCGCGCGGAATCAGAGATTCCGATCCTGCTGTTGACCGCCCGTACCACCGAGGACGACGTCCTGCTGGGTCTCGATCTTGGCGCCGACGACTACCTCACCAAACCGTACAGCCCGCGGGAGTTGGCCGCTCGGGTACGGGCGCTGCTGCGCCGGGCCCGGGTGGTGAGCGCCGACAACCGGGCGGTGCTGCGCGTCGGCGAGCTCGAGGTGGACGCCGGCCGGTTCGAGGTACGCGTCGGTGGCCGGCCGGTCGCCCTGACGGCCAAGGAGTTCGGCATCCTCGAGGTGCTCGCCGGCGAGCCCGGGCGGGTGTTCACCCGGGCGCAGATCATCGACCGCGCCTTCGGATTCGATCATTACGTGCTCGAACGCACCGTCGACGCGCACGTGATGAACCTCCGCCGTAAGGTCGAGGACGACGTTGCCGAGCCGCGGTACGTGCAGACCGTCTACGGCCGCGGCTACCGGCTCGCCGAACCGGAGCCGGAACGGGCGGCGACGCCGACGCACGGGGGCAGGCCCGGAGCCAGCCGGTGAGTTTCCGGCTCCGGGTGCTCTGGCTGGTCATCCTCGTCGCGGTGAGCGCGACCGCGGCGACCGCGTGGCTGACCCTGCGACAGGCCTCGCGACAGATCAACGACTCGGCCTCCGCCGACCGGGCGCAACTCGACGAGGTCGTCGACCGACTCAGGGCGTACGGCAGCCAGCACGGCACCTGGGAGGGCGTGCCCAACCTGGTGCGGGAGCTGCGCACCCAGACCGGTCAGCGGATCCACCTGGTCGCCGACACGGGCCAGGTGATCGTGGACACCGACACCCAGGAGAAACGCACCGCCCGGCCGCTCGGCATGACGGTCGGGTTCGTCGACCCGCGCCCGGCATTGAATCTGGCCGCATTGCCAACGGATCCGGCGGGCCGGGAGAAAGGTCTGGTCGGCGCGATCGCCGCCTACCGCACCGGCGTGCGGTTCGCGGCCTGCCTGACGCGGGAGCACGTCCCGGTTGTCGCCGTACCCACCAGCACGGGAGTGCCGCAGTTCGACGCCGACCTGAACACGGCCGGCTGGCACGGCCGCCAGGCCGCCAACGACATCGTCAAGAGCTGCCGCGACATCGCGGCGGGCCCAGGCCGGGACGTGCTGGACCCTGCCTGGATGCTGGTCTGTGCCACCCCGACGGTGGGAACACCTGATTCCTGCCTGGCTCAAGCCTTCACCAACGCGATCAGTGACGTCGCACCGGTCCCCGCCCGGGTCTACCTCGGCGCTCGCGGCGATCCGGCTTCCGTGTTGGCCGCCGGTCCACTGCTCGCCGCAGCGGCAGGCGTTGCGGCGGTCGCGGTCATCGGCACCGTGCTGCTGAGCCGGCGGGTGCTACGCCCCATCGACACGCTCACCGCGGCCGCCCAGCGGCTCGGTCGGGGCGACCTCACCGGGCGGGTTCCGGTGCGGGGCAACGACGAGCTGGCGGAGCTGGCCCGGTCGTTCAACCGCATGGCAGACTCCCTGCAACGCGGGGAGGAGCGGCAACGCCGGCTGGTCGCCGACGTCGCACATGAGCTGCGTACCCCGCTGGCCAACCTGCGCGGCTATCTCGAGGCGCTCTCCGACGGCGTGATCACCCCGGACCAGGAGCTCTACGCCTCGCTGCTCGAAGAGGCGGTGCTGCAACAGCGCATTGTCGATGACCTACAGGACCTGGCCCTGGCCGAGGCCGGCAACCTGGCGTACCACCGGGTCGCGGTGGATCTGGCCGAACTCCTGGAGACCTGCGGCACCGCCCACCACGCCCGGGCGGAGTCAGCCGGGGTGTCGTTGCGCGTGGAGGCTGAGCCGGTTGCGGTACACGCCGATCCCGACCGGCTCCGCCAGGTGGTGGGCAATCTCGTCACCAACGCACTGCGGGCGACCACTGCGGGCGGCAGCGTCCGGCTGGTCGCGAACCGCACCGAAACACAGGCGATCGTCCGGGTCGTCGACACCGGCTCGGGAATCGCAGCGGACGCGCTGCCGCACGTGTTCGACCGGTTCTGGCGGGCCGACGCCGCACGGGGCCGCCGTACCGGGGGCAGTGGCCTCGGCCTCGCCATCGCCCGGCAGATCGTCACCGATCACCAGGGCACGATCACGGTCGCGAGTGAGGTCGGCGTCGGAACGACATTCACCATCACGCTGCCCCGCGCGGACCAGTGAACGGCCCAGGCGGGGAGTCAGGTCCAGCCCGATTCGCCACCATCCCGCGATCGCCCCGAACCATCCGGTGGCCGTGGCCACCCGGCTGCTGGCCCGCATCAGACGGGCCGCGCGGTGGCCACCGTGCTCGCCACTCTGACCGGCGCCGGCCGCATCGCGTCAAGGCCCGGCCGTCCTTCGGCGGTCGTGTCGCCGCGGCGTTCGGCGACCAGCCGGCGGAACCGGGCGGGCGGAACCCGGTGAAGACGTCGCCCAGCATCCTCAACCGTCGCCGAGGCGCGTCGGCTGTCAAGGATGGCTGCCGACCATGATGCGCCTGGAGGATTTATGGCGTGCGGTTCGGGGGCGGCGAACTATCGAGCAGGGCAGCCAATCGACCGGTGGATTCGTCGGTCAGACGACGGATGCTCTGGAGGCTGACGGAGCGTTCGAGGCGGCCGTTGACGACGTACTTCAAAGTACGTTGTTCTCCGCGTCGGTTGCGCCAGGTCAGCGTGCTGAGCAGGTCGCCCGGGATGGCGACGTCGAAGCGGACCGGTGTCGCCTCGACATGTACCGGGCTCGCCCCGCATCCGGCGGCGCCGAGCATCGCCCAGGCGCCGTGACCCGGGTACGCCGGGTCGCGCCAGCTGGCGGGAGCGGGGCCGCAACACTCGTGCCGCTGCTTGTCGATGACGCGCAGACGGCTCACCAGGTAGACCACGCATCGGTTGACATGCAGCGCGAAGACCTCGTCGCCGGCACCGACGCTGGTCCAGCTGGGAAGAGACTGGTGCACCCCGCTGAACGCCACCGGGGGCCGCTCACCGACGCGGTGCCTGCGAAGCTCCCGGCAGACGTCATGGGTCCACAACGTGGTGAAGGCAGCCGACATGGCCGCGATCATAAGAGTGATGACCGACAGTCCCGATCCATCGCGGCCAGCCGCTGAGGCACGCCGCGAACCAACGCGCGTGCCGTTACCCACCCCTTCGATCGCATCCGGATCTACCGCCGGGCCGGGCGCTGCCCGAACCGCAGCGTACGCCGCATCGGGAGGTCGGGAAGCTCAGGTCTGGATGTCGGCGGCGACGGTGGAGGTCGGCGTGTTGAGGATGCCGTCGAACGCGTCGAGGACGGGTGTGTGCACGTACGCGCTCTGGATCCGGATGCGGTCGGGGCCAGGGAAAGGTTCGATGTCGCCGGCTGCCCCCGTACGCGCCTGGCGGAGATCGGCGATGCTCAGCCCGAGGCCGGCGTCGGCGAAGGCGGCCTCGATGCTTCCCGGCTCGGGCGGTGGCAGCTCGTTGTTGTCGATCGCGAAACCGAAGCGAGCGTTCTCGTCGGGGCGCATGTCGGCGGTGTGTCCGGCAATGCTGCTCAGGGCAAGGGCGACGTAGTCATCGCCCAGGAAGTTGTGCAGGTGCTGCCCCATGGGCAGCCCCGTGAGGTGGCCGTCGAAGGAGACCGGCGTTTTCTGGATGTGGGCGTTGTGGGCCGCCAACACGATGCGGGTCCCTGGTTCGAGGCGCTCCAGGTGCCACAGGACCGACCCGGCCATGTAGACGTCGCGGGCCGAGGTGTCGGCGGTCAGGCCGGTGCCGGCGAAGAGGTCGGCCATGGCGCGGAAGCTGTAGTCGGCGTGACAGGCGGCTTCGAGGCGGCGCACGGCGATGTCGTAGCTGTGCTGGTCCCCGCGGGAGACGTAGAGCGGTGCGACGGCGCGGAACCGGATGAGCAGGCGCATCAGGATCGCGCTGAGAGCGTCCTGCTCGGCGGCGGTCAGACGCGTCCAGGCCGGTGCGGCCGCAGCCGCGGAGGCACCGGCGAACGAGTCGGCGATCCGCATCGCCGCCTGGATCGCCGGCAGGGTCTCGGGGTCGACCTGGCGCAGGTAGTCGGCGACCGGGGCCAGTGCGGGAAGCAAGGACCCACCGGCCGCCGGAATGTCGATCCCGGCAAAACGCACCGGCACGTCGGCGGTGGCGTTGTGTCGGCGTATCCAGCGCAGTGGCTCATCGACCCCCACCGGAATCGCCGCGGCGAGCTGGGCCGGCAGATCATGGTCCGTCCCCTCCCCCTGGGCCCAGGTGTCGAGGGGGAAGCCTTCGCTGAAGCCGTATTCGAAGGCCAGGACGGTGAAGCCGCAGCGTTCGACCAGGAATCGCAGGATGCGCTGGCGCATGAGCGAGAACTCGGTGATGAAGTGGGAGTTCTCACCGATCGCGACGACGCGCGCGTTGCCGATGACTTCGCGCAGCGGCTCCAGATCGTCGAGCGGCGCCGACGGGTCGAGGTGGGTGAGCGGGACGGCGTGGCCGCGAAGCCAGTCGACGAACGGGGTGTGGTGGGACGGAACTGGCATGCTGATTGCTCGATTCTGTGCTGCTGGAACGCTGCGGTGCTGGTACGCGAGTGGATCACCGGTGCGGAGGCGCAGGCGCCACGTTCTCCAGGTCGTCGATGCTTCCGGACATGATCGTGCGGATGTGCTCGGTGAGGTGCTGGAGCGGCCAGTCCCACCAGGCCAGGGCGAGGAGGCGGTCGATGTCCGCGTCGCTGTAGCGGCGACGGATGAGCCGGGCGGGGTTGCCGCCGACGATGGCGTAGTCGGGGACGTCGTCGACGACGACGGATCCGGAGGCGACGATCGCTCCGTGACCGATGCGGACGCCGGGCATCACCATGGATCGGTATCCGAGCCAGACGTCGTTGCCCACCACGGTGTCGCCCCGCCCGGGCAGGCCGGTGATGAGGTCGAAGTGCTCGGCCCAGGAACCGCCCATGATCGGGAAGGGGAAGGTCGAGGGGCCATCCATGCGGTGGTTGGCACCGTTCATGATGAACCGCACGCCCTCGCCCAACGCGCAGAACTTTCCGATGACCAGCCGCTCCGGCCCGTAGTGGTACAGCACGTTGCGGGTCTCGAAGGTGTTCGGATCATCCGGGTCGTCGTAGTAGGAGAACTCTCCGGCTTCGATCAGTGGTGAGGTGACCAGCGGTTTCAGCAGCACCACCCGCGGTTGCTCGGGCATCGGGTGCACCACGGTCGGGTCAGCGGGCACAGGCAGCGTCACTAATCGTTTCCTTCCTGAAGGGCGTGTTTTTGCGGGCGCGTCAGGCGTTGGCGGCGGACGCCGGTGCCGGCGGTACGGGCAGGTGGGCGCCCTGCCAACGCCGGCGCAGCCGGCGATCGTGGCCGACGATGACGAAGGTGGCGTCGTAGTCGGCGAGGGCCAGTTCCTCGACCCGGGCGGGCGACCGCAGCCGTTCGCCGTACCCGGCGGCCTCCCCCGCCTGACCAACTGCGCTCAGAGCCCGGTCGATGAGCTACTGGACGGTCGCGTGGCGGTAGCCGCCCGTCCTGGGCGAGGTGGCCGACGCCGCCGTCGGCCCGGACGACGACCTCTCCCCGATCGGACGGTTCGCGCCCGGCGAGCAGGCGCAGCACGGTGGCCTTGCCGAATCCGTTCTCACCGATGATCCCGGTTCGCTCGCCCCTGACGAGCGAACCGGTCACCGGGTCAAGGACGAGCCGGCTGTCCGAGGACCCGCTGACGGCGAATGCGGTGATCTGGGTAGGCATGCGGGCACTCCGAAGCATTCGAGGATGGGGCGGCCGGCAAGGGCCGCACGGCCGGGCGAACACTTCGGAAGAGCATCGATGACTCCACTACTGCGACAACTGATGCATTAAGATCCTGCCATGACGCCGGCCCACCGAGCAACCGAATCACCGGCGACGGCTCTCCCAGCACCCCGACCGGAGGACGCCCGACCCGTGTCACCGCCCCGACGCCGCCCTGGCGGCCGTACCGCCCGTACCCGTGCCCAGGTGCTCGACGCGGTCCTCGCAGAGCTCGGAGAGCGCGGTTACGACGGCCTCACCATGGAGGCCGTCGCCGCCCGCGCCGGCGTGCACCGCGCGACGGTGTACCGGCGCTGGGAGGACGTCGGCGGCCTGCTCGCCGACGTCCTCGACGCGGCGAACGACGACGCCTGGCAGCCCCCGGACACCGGCTCCCTGAGAGGAGATCTGGCCGCGCTGAACCATGAAATCCAGGACGCACTGACCGCACAACCGCCGATCGTGGCGGCCCTGATCGCTGCCTCGTTCCGCTCCGAGAAGGCCGACCGCGCCCAACGGCGACTCTGGGAGGACCGGTACATCCGCTGCGAGAGCATCGTCCGCCAGGCCATCGGGCGCGGCGAACTCCCGCCGCACACCGACGCCCGGCGACTGCTCATCGCCGCCACCGCGCCGCTGTACCACCAGCTGGTGCTTCTCCGAACGCCACCCGACCCGGGCCTGCCCGACCACGCGGCCAGAACCGCCGCCATCGCCGCATCCGCCGGCGCCTTCGCCGAACCTCCGCCGGTCGGCGACACCTGACGGCCCGCCGCCCGGGCCAGGGTCCACCGCTGCTCAATCAGCGTGGAGAAGGCGTAGCCGTGCTGGTATCGGTAGTGCGCCCTGTGTTGCTCACCAGCACCTTCAAAGCCCCGATCGTGCCGATCTGGGACGACCTCGCCGGGGCCCCGGTGGGGCCCCGGCGCTGGCCCGTCAGACCCGGGTGAGCCGGACGGCGTCGGCGATGACCAGGCCGCTGCCTGAGCTCCACCGGCTCACCGCCACCCGGTTGGCATCACCCGCTGGCAGGGCGAAGGTGCCGAGGGTACGCCACTGCCCGCCGGTCGCCCGCTGGTCGACGTAGACGGTCTGGTTACCGCTCGTGGTGGCGATGATGTACGGCGTCGCGCTGTTGTAGCCAGCGTTGGCCGGCCACCAGGCTTCGACGCGGTAGTTGGCGGTGGCTGGGACGTTGAACTTGTACCAGGCCGCATCGCTGGCCGCGACCGGGTCCGCGAAGCGATAGTCCGCGCCGTAGCGCTGCCCGGAGTACGACGACACACCCCAGTTCGCGCTGGCGGTGAAGCGTCCAGCGGTGGCGTTGTCCACGATCGAGGACCACGCGGTGCCGCCGGCCATCTTCGCGGCGACGTCCGCCCGCATCACGTCCAAGTCGATGAAGGACGGGTCGATCTTGCCGGTGGTGCTGGTCTCCCGGTGCCCACGGGCGTAGCTGGCGTCCTTGCCGAGCCGGGTGAGGACGGCGGCGGTGGCGGCGATGGAGGCGTTGTACTGGGCCGCGGTCATCTCCTGGTTGACCCCGTTGTAGTCGATCTCCCACCCGATCAGCATGGTGTTGCCGTCACCGGCCGGGATCGGCCCGCTGCCCCGGCTGGTACCCGCGTGGTTGCAGCGTCCGGCCGAGATCACGTGGAAGACGCCGTGGTAGTCGACGAGCGCCTGGCAGAGCGGGCCAGGCAGGTCGGACCGGCCGTTGATGCAGATGTTGAGTGCCGGGTGCGGGTTGGTGGCGCTGGAGGTAGCCGCTGTGTGGTGCCACAGCACCCCGATCGGGTCGAAGGAGCCGGGGCGCATCCGATTAAGCCAGTCACCCTCGACGACGACCTGCACCCCGGCCGCCCGCAACACGTCCACCAGCCAGGGAATGGTGGCCATCAGGACTCCCCGAGCAGGTCGGCCAGGCACTCGGCCTTCGGTGCGGCGGCCGCCGCGCCGGGTCGGGCGGCGACGGTCAGCGCGGCGGCCACCAGGGCCGGGACGCCGAGCAGACCTCGACGCCGCAGGCGGACGGATCGTGGCGTGGGCATGGCGCTCCTTCACACGGAAGACGTTCAAATGATCGATGAACGTGATGGCGGGCACGCTATACCGTCACGAACGCCTATGTCGATACCCTTCAGCGCCGATCGCAAGACCGAAGGAATTTTTCGGGCACTCCGACGGCCGGGTCGGCACCAGACACCTCCCGCCATCCCGGTCGTCCGAGGCAACGCTCAACGGCCGAGACGTCGAGATACGGGACCAGTCAGGGGCGCTCGGTACGATTGAGCCATGGATCGGGAAGTTGTGCTGGTGAGCGCATGTCTTGCCGGACAGCCGTGCCGCTACGACAGTCGAGCACGCCCCGACGATTCAGTTGTGGAAGAGGTCCGAGCCGGTCGGGCACTCCCGGCCTGCGCCGAACAGCTCGGAGGATTGCCGACGCCTCGGCCCGCAGCCGAGATTGTTGGGGGTGACGGTCATGATGTCCTCGATGGTGAGGCCCGAGTCGTCACCATCGACGGGGAGGACGTGACCGGCCCGTTCATTGCTGGCGCGAAAATTGTTGCCGACCTGGCCGCTGAGCATGGCCTGACCCGCGCGATCCTCCAAGCACGAAGCCCCTCCTGCGGCTACGGGATGATCTACGACGGTACGCACACGGGTGAACTTGTCGAGGGAGACGGTGTTGTTGCCGCGATGCTGAAGCGGCAGGGCGTCTCCATCACCACGATCCGCGGCCGTTCCGAGGCACCCAGGCAGCGCAGCTCAGACACGCCCAGCACATCCAGCTCATCACTTTGAGAGTGGGGGCGTAACGCCCGTTGCCTTCCTCGCCCGGCCGGCGCAGGCAACGCCAACCCCCGAGCCAGGCGCATCGCTGACCACCACCGAGGGCGCGGCCGAGATCCTCCGCACCCAACAGGACTTGGTCCCGGACACCGGCGTGCCCCGACGCCGATCGCAACAAAGGCATTCAACATCTGCTATACATGGGAACGCTTCCACGCACCGGGTGCCGTGTCCCTCCGGCGCGCCGTCGGCGTGGTGAGGGCCGAGTCATGGAGGAGACCATGCGCAACCTTCTCGCGGCATTAACCGCCGCCCTGATGCTTGGCGCCACAGCCGGCAGCATCCCGTCCGACGCAGCGGGCACCTCCCACCGCGGCTCCTGCACCCGACACCTACTCTTCTGCGAAGACTTCGAGAGACTGCCGCGCGGCGGTCCCAGCACCCTGAACTGGGGCATCGACACGCGCAACGGCACACTCACCGTCGAACGCGCCCGCCGCGGCAACCAGGTGCTGCACATCCACACGGTCGACAACGGGCGCGCCTTCCTGCGCATCGACGACTTCGCGGCACCGGGCAACCGCTTCTACGGCCGTATGCGGCTACGCGTCGACGCCTTCCCGACCGCCCCCGACTGGGCACACTTCACGCTCGTAGAGGCGACCGGCACCGGCAGCTCGGAGGTCGTCCGTCCGATCGGCGGCCAGTACGCCCCCACCGTCCCCGGAATCTTCTGGGGCGTGGGCGCCGATGGCGGACCGACTGGCGACTGGACCAACTGGCGCGAGTCCGCCCCGGTCGTCGAAGACATCTGGCAGTGCTTCGAGTGGAAACTCGACCCGGCAGACAACCGCGTCGCGGTGTGGATCGACGGGGTGGCGAACCCGGGGCTGACCGCCTCCACCAACCAGCACGGCGGCAACGACGTGCCTTTCATCCTGCCAACGGTGAACACCGTAAAGATCGGCTGGCAGCTCTACCAGGGCGGCACCACGCCGGGCGTGTTCGACCTCTGGATCGACGACATCGCGCTTTCCACCGAGCGCCTCGGCTGCTGACCCCCCACCGCGGCCTGGGTACGATGCGGAAACGACGTCGGAGGGCGGTCACCGACCGTTGCGCTCACGTCCCAGGGCCCGCGCCGCGTTGTCGGTGGCCACCTGCCGGGCGTAGTCGCCGCCTCGGTGGGCCACCGAGGCGAACGGGTCGTCGGTGCCCATCGGGAACGGCCAGTCGCTGCCGAGTACCAGCCGGTCCGCACCGAAGACCGACACCGCCAGGTCGACCACGGCCGGGTCGTGGGCGAGGTTGTCGACGTAGAGCGTGCGCACCGCCTCGGCCGGGGTGGGCGACAGCGCGGGTACGCCTGGCCGGGTGGTGGTGTGCCCGCGCTCCCAGCGACCGACCACCGCTGGCACGCATCCGCCACAGTGCACCAGGACGAACCGGATCCCCGGGTACGCGCCGAGCACCCCACCGAAGACGAGCTGGGCCACCGCCACCGTCGTCTCGACCGGATTACCCAGCAGGTTGGCCAGGTAGTAGGGCTCCAGCCGGGGATCCGGCGAGTGCGCGGGGTGCAGTTGCAGCGTGCGCCGGTCCACGTCGAGGCGCTGCCACAGCGGGCGCAGCGCCGGGCCGTCCAAGGGTCCGGCGTCTCCACCGGCGGCGCCGACCACCCCGGCCCAGCGGTCGTCGGCGGCGATCCGGTCGTACTCGGCGAGCGCCACCTCGGGATGTTCGAACGGCAGGTACGCCAGCGGGGTGAGCCGGGGCCGGCCGGCGACCACAGCGAGCAGGCCGTCGTTGACGGCACGAACCCATGCCGCCGCCTCCGGTCCGGACAGCCGCTGGCGGTAGAAGGGCGGTGGCACGCTGACGATCGCCTCGTTCAGCCCAGCCTGGTCCAGGTGCTCCTCGAGCCGGTCCGGGTGGTACAGGTCGGCCGGGCCGATCCGTTTGCCGTTGAGAAGAGCCGCGCCGTCGACGTCGACCGATACCTCGGGGAGGTCGACCGGGCGGAGGTCGGGGGCGAGGTGGGCGTGCATGTCGATGCCAGGCACGGGACTTCCTTAATGGTTGGTCCGATCGGCGGTCGCGATGGGACGAGCCGACGGTAGGGACGGTGACTGGGGTGATCGCCCACGGCGGCGGGCGGCCTTTCGGGCGAGAGCCGCCCTGCCCGGGAGGGCGGCGCCAGGCCGGCTCGCCGGGTGCGACGGCGCGGTGGCGCCGGTGGTCATCCGCCGGCAGGCACGTGCCCCGGCTCCCGGTCCGTGGTCGGCGCCGCGGCGTCGGAGTCCATCTTGCCGATCACCCGATCGGCCGCGTGCCGGATGTGGACCTGAACGGCGGCTACCGCCGCTGCCACGTCCCCCGCCACACACGCGTCGAGGATGGCGCGGTGCTCCCGGACCCGCTCCTCGTTCTGCCCGGCCGGAGTGACCGTGGCGAACCGGTACCGCTCACTGTTCTCCCAGACGGGCTCCAGGCCGCGCAGCAACCAGCGCGATCCGGCCGCCCGGTAGATGGTGAAGTGGAAATCGGTGTGCGCGCGGCGGGCCGCGGTGGCGTCGCCGCGGGCGGAAGCGGCGATGTGCTCGTCGAGGGCCGCCTCGGCACGCCGGGCGTCCCCGGCGGTGAACCGGGTCGCCGCCCGCTCGATCAGTGCCGTCTCCATGGCGATCCGGGCCTCGTGGGTGTCGACCGCGTCCTCGATCGTCAGCGGCATGACCCAGGCGCCCTTGTGCTGGACCACCTCGACCAGGCCGAGCGCGGCGAGCCGCCGGATCGACTCCCGGACCGGGCTCATGCTCATACCGAGCAGGTCGGCCATCTCGTTGAGCCGCAGCGGGGTGCCGGCCGGCAGTCGACCGCTGAGGATCGCCTCGTGCAGGATCGCGGTCGCCGAGTCGGCGAGGGTGCGGTGCTGCCCGTCGGCTCCACCGGCACCGGCCCGGCCGCCGTCACCGGCGTCACTCGGGGCAGTTCTACGGTTGGTTGTTGCCACGGTGTGCCTCCGGATAGTGCCGCTGGTGGATGCCGTCCACATCCCGCCATCGGGGAGATGATCCTGGTTCATGGGTGTTTCGGTGATCCCACAAACGCACCGGCGTGCCCTGGAAATAGTATCGATTTCAACACTGTGAATGGTGCGGGGCGGTGCCGCTCCGCCCCGCCCCGCACCGGCACGGGATCAGTGCAGCTTCGTGAGCCGCACTCGGTTGCGCAGTTCACCGAGCCCTTCCACCCGGGTCACCACCAGGTCGCCGTCGTTCAGGAACACCTGCGGATCACGGGCGTTTCCGATGCCGCTCGGCGTACCGGTGAGCACCACGTCACCGGCCCGCAGAGTCATCCCCCAACTCAGTTCGGCGATGATACGAGCGAATGGGAAAGCCATCTGCGCGGTCGACGCGTCCTGGAGGACCACCCCGTTCACCTCGCACTGGATGCGCAGGCTCGCCGGGTCCGGCACCTCGTCGAGGGTGGTCAGCCACGGCCCGAGCGGCATGGTCGCGTCGATGCTCTTGCCCTTGAGCCACTGACCGCCGTGCGCGCGTTGCAGGTCGCGCTGCGACACGTCGTTCGCGACGCAGAACGCCGCCACGTACGACATCGCGTCCGCCTCGCTCACCGAACGGCAGTCCGCACCGATGACCAGTGCCACCTCCGCCTCGTAGTCCCACTTGGTGGAGAGCTGCGGGTCGTAGGCGATGTCGTCGTACGGGCCGACGACGGTGTCCGGGCCCTTGGTGAAGAAGGTCGGGTGCTTGGGGCGTTCCGCCGGGTCCTGCCCCTCCCGCTTGCCGCGTGACTCCTCGAAGTGGTCCCAGTAGTTCCAGCCCGTGCAGAGGATGTCCCGGTTGAACCGACGCAGCGGCGCGTCGAGTCGGACCTCGGCCAACGGCACCGCCGTGACCTGCCGCGCGGCGGCCCGGACCGCGTCCAACGCGGCCGAGCCACCACGGATCGCGTCGTCGAGGCCGCCGAGCTCGGCGGGGAGCACCGCTACGGTGTCGCCGGTCACCACCCCGATCCGCCGGCCGGCCGCGGTGACGACGCTGGCGAGCTTCATGCGGCGTCACCCTCGTCGTCGATCACACCGATCGCGTTGATCTCGATCAGGTAGTCCTTGTTGACGAACTTGGAGACCTCCACCATCGTCGAGGCCGGCGGCTCACCGGTGAAGTACTGCCGGCGCACCTCGTGGATGGCCTGGAAGTCCTCCATGTTGCGGACGTAGACGTCCACTCGCACGATGTCCTCCAGCGACCCGCCGGCGGCGGTCATCGCGGCGCGCAGGTTCTGGCAGACCTGGTGGGTCTGGGCGACGACGTCACCGACGCCGGTGACCCCACCCTCACGGTTGCGGGCAGTCATGCCGGACACGAACACCATCCGGCCCCGCGCCCTGGTCTGCGTGGCCTGGGCGAAGTGACCGTTCGGCGCGGCCAGCTCAGGGGAAACGATCTGCTGCTTGGGCATGGTTGCCTTCTTTTCTTTCGAGGGTCGAGCTAGTGGGCGTCGGCCGGGTCGGTGTACCACTCGGGCTGCGTCGGGTAGTGCGGCCCGTCGTAGATCTCCAGCAGGACGCTCTCCTCTTCGGCCAGGGTCGGCCCGTGCAGGCTGCCCTTCGGGTTCCAGTAGAAGGAGCCCGGGGTGAGGGTCAGCCCGGTCGGTACGTAGGTGTACCGGCCGCTGAGGCAGAACATGAACTGGTTGGACGCGTGCGAATGGCGTAGCGGAATGCCGGCGCCCTTACGGAACCGGATCAGCGAGATGGAGGCTTCGGTCTCCTCGTTGCGCCACAGCGCCTTGTGCGAGAGGCCGGCCAGCGTCTTGTCCGCCCAGTCCAACTCGTCGGTCTGCAGCAGGATCTCGCGGAACCGGGCCAGCACCAGGCCGTCCGGGCCGGGCACCAACGCCTCCCGCGACCGGTCGGCGGCCTCGCCGCCGTACCGGGACGGCTCGGAGAGGTTGTTGGCCCACTCCTGCGGATCGACACCGGCTGGCACCGGCGGGGCCGGAACGAGCGCCGGAGACTCGCTCATCGCTCGCCCTCGCCGGCCACGAGGTTCTCCCCCAGGCACTTGAGCTCGACGAGCCGGCTCCGGTAGCGGGTCGTGCCGTGGTTGGTGAGCATGTGGACCTCCCCTGGCTCGCGGTAGACCACCCCGCCGACAGCCTCGTGGACCAGACGCGGGTCGCCGCCGGCGAGCGCGTCGATCCGGTTGTCGGCAGCCTCCAGGGCGATCACCAGGTACGGGTTGAGGTGGTGGTGCCAGGGCTGCTGCTCACCGGGGGCCAGGCTGATCTCCCATACCCGCACCTGGTCGTTCTCGAAGACGATCTCCTGGCCGACGGCGCCGAGCTCAACCTGGCTCCCGTCCGGAGCGGTCGCGTGACCGTAGTTGCTCATTGTCATCCCTTTCGCAGACGAGGGTGTGGTCAGGCCGGGTCACGGGGTGGCGGGCACCCGGTGATCCGTGCGTAGAGTTCCGCGGCGGTGTCGGCGCCGGATGACGGGTCGAACGCGACGATGGCCGCCACGTGCCCGTCGGGGCGGACCAGCACCAGCGTGTCGTCGGCGACCCCGAACCGGCGCCGGACCCGGTCGCCCGGGTCGAACAGCGCCCGGTCGCGCAGCCCGGAGTCGTGCGGCGCGTCCCACCGGCTCACCACGTAGTGGCGCAACGCGGGCGAATCCTGCGGCGGGAGCGCCGGCACCCGGCGCGGATCGGTGAAGTAGAGCGCCACGAACGCGTCGGCGGCCAGGTCGTGCAGGTGCACCGTGCCGGCCTGCCCGAACAGCGGCAGGTCCGGGCTGCGCGCCCCGGCCAGGACCGGAAGGGGCGTGTCGCCGGCGGCGACCATGGACCAGTCGCCGGTGCCGTCGACGTCAAGGCGTACCCCGAGCATGGCGCGGGTGAAGGCGTTGCCCCAGTTGCCGGCGGTCATCACCCCCGGGTCGTCCGCCCGCCGGGCCATGTAGGCCCGCGCCGCCGCGGCCATCGCCGCGGACCCCTTGGTGGCGACCGGCCGCTGCTCCACCTGGTACCCGTCGAGCAGGCTCGGCTCGGCCCAGCCGCGCAGCACCCAGGCCATCCGCCAGGGCAGGTTGGAGGCGTCCAGGGCCCCGGTGTTCAGGCCCAGCGCCCACATCGGAGTGATCAGGTGCGCGGCGTCGCCGAGCAGGAACACCCGCCCGTCCTGCCACCGGTCGGCCACCCGCTGGTGGACGTTGTAGACGTTGGTGCCAACAATCTCCAGGCTCTTGGTGTCCCCGATGAACCGCCGGGCCTTCTCGGCCAGTTCCTTCCGGCTCGGTTCGGCCTGCCCGGCCGGCAGTGGGTAGAGGAAGCGCCAGCAGTGCGGCTGGCGGACCAGGATCATCCACTCCTGAGGGTCGCCGAAGTAGGCCAGGTACGGGTAGTCGCGCGGGTTCTCCACGTCCAGGTCGACCTTCAGGTCGACCAGCATGTACCGCTCCTGGTACGTCTCACCCTCGACGATCGCGCCGATCTGGTCCCGCACCCTGGACCGGCCGCCGTCGCAGGCCAGCAGGTAGCGCACGGGCACCGTCCGCTCCCCCGCCTCGGTGTGCAGCCGCAGGTCCACCCGGTCGGCGTGCTGGGTGAAGTCGAGCAGCCGGTGTCCCATGTGCAGCGCGCCGGGTGCGGTCGCCTCCAGCCGCTGCCGCAGGATCGGTTCCAGCTCGTGCTGCGGGATGTTGATGACGAACGGGAAGCGGGTGTCCTCGGTCAGGTCACCGGTGCGGACACTGAGCGTCTGGGTGTTGGTGGCCCGGTCCAGCTCGCCGATCTCGTCGATGCGCAACGATCCGGCCAGGACGTCGTTCAGCGCGCCGTACCGGTGCAGCACCTCCAGGGTACGGGTGAGGACGGTGCCGGCCTTGGTGTCCAGCGACAGCCGGTCGTCCTCCTCGAAGATGACCACCGGCACGCCGTAGTGGGCCAGGCCCAACGCGGTGATCAGACCGACCGGCCCGGCACCGACGATGCCTACCGGCAACTGCTCGGGCGTGCTGCTCATTTCGTCTCGCTCCTCGGGTAGGCACGGTCGCGGGTAAGGGTGGAACCGGTCATGGTGGCGGCGGGTGAGAGCAGGAACATCAGCGGGCCGACGACGTCGGCCGGGGTGCCGATGCCGGTGGCCCGCTCCCAGTGCTCCCGTTCCCCGCCGGCCGGGTTGGCCTGGCGGAACTGCGGGGTGTCCACCACGCCGGGGAAGACGGTGTTCACCCGGATCCGGTGCTCCGCGACCTCGGCGGCCAGCGATTTGGCGAACGCGATCAGCGCCCCCTTGCTCGCCGCGTACGCCGAGGCCTGCGCCCGGCCGGCGGTGGCCAGACCCGATGCGAAGACCAGGATGGTGCCCGACCGGCGGGCGATCATGTCCGGCAGGACGGCCTGCGCGCACCAGACCACCCCGTCGAGGTTCACCGCCAGGGTGCGGCGCCACTGCTCGGGGTCCATGTCAACCACGTCGCACCGGGGCTGCACCGCCGCGCCCGCCACCAGGGCGTCGATCCGGCCGTGCTCGGCGAGCACCCGGGCCGTCGCCGCTCGTACGGCGTCCCGGTCGGAGACGTCCACCAGGTGCTCCCGTACCCGCCCGCCGGGGTGCGGCTGCCCCGAGGTCACGTCGAACACCACGGCGGTGCCCCCGGCGTCCGCGTACGCGTGGGCGAGTGCGGCGCCGATCCCGTTGGCGCCGCCGGTGACGACGAGGACCTCGCCGGTGGCGTCGAAACTGGCCTCCATGCCTTCCTTCCTCCTTCGTTGGACCGGGCGGATCAGCCGGCGCTGACCGGTGGCGGGAGCGCCACGCCCAGCGCATCGGCGATCTCCAGCAGCCCGGCGAAGACCGACGGCTGGAGCGCGACCCCGTCGCGCAGCGCCTGGTCGTACCGGCCGGCTTCGATGGCACCGGGCAGGTGGACCTGCTTCGTGCCGGGTGCCAGCGCGGAGGCGAGCACCTGGCCGGCCAGGTCGTCCACCCGGCGGGCCAGCTCCTCCGCGTCCTCGGTGAACGCCTCGGCGTCGAGGGCGAGGAAGAAGTGCGCGCAGTCGTTCGGCACCGACACGTCGGCGTAGAGGCCCTGCACTCCCTGGCCGTACGCCCCGCCGGACAGCACCCCGGTGAGTACGTCGATCATGAAAGCGAGACCGTACCCCTTGTGGGCGCCGGACGGCAGCAGCAGGCCCTTGATCGCGGCGGCCGGATCGGTGGTGGGCCGCCCCTGCGCGTCGGTCGCCCAGGTCGGCGGGATCTCCCGGCCCTCGCCGGCGGCCAGCCGGATCTTGCCGAGCGCGGCCTCGGAGAGCGCCACGTCGAGGATCACCGGCTTGCCGTCCGCCCGTGGTACGCCCACCGCGAGCGGGTTGTTGCCGACCACGGCGGACGCGCCACCCGGGGCGGGCATCAGCGGGCGGGTGTTGGCCGCGGCGATGCCGATGCAGCCGTTGCGTACGGCGAGGTCGACGTACCGGAACGCCCCGCCGAAGTGGAACGCCCGGCGGACGGTGACCACACCGGCCCCGTAGGTGCGCGCCTTCTCCACCGCGAGCCGCATCGCCTGGTCACCGGTGAGCTGGCCCAGCGCGTGGCCGGCGTCGAGCACCGCGATGGCGCCCTTGTCCCGGACCACCTCGGCGCTTTCGGCCCGGCTGACCGAGCCGGCCTTGATCCGGTCGACGTACATCGGCAACAGCATCACGCCGTGCGAGGGGATTCCACGCATGTCGGCGTCCACCAGGGAGCCGGCGACCAGGCCGGCCGCGTCCGGGGAGAAGCCCAGGGCCTGGAAGACCGCGGCGACCGCGTCGGTGAGCCACCGCGCCGGGACGGCCGGCTGGAACTCGATCGCGCTCATGCCCGGTCCGCCCACGGGACGCAGAGCCGCTCGATCGCCGCCAGCAGGTAGAACAGCACGACGCTCATCACCCCGAGCAGGATCATCGCGGCGAAGGCCAGCGCGGTGTCGGCGCTGGAGCCGGAAGCGACGATCGCATAGCCCAGCCCCTCGGTGGCGCCGACGAACTCGGCGATCACCGCGCCGATGACGGCGAGGGTGATGGCGAGCTTGAGACCGACGAAGAGCTGCGGGATCGCGGCCGGCATCCGGATCATGCGGAACGTCTGCCACCAGTTGGTCTTCAGCGACCGGCCCAGCTCCACCAGGTCCGCCGGGGTGGAGCTGAGGCCGGCGGCGGTGGAGATGACGATCGGGAAGAAGCAGACCAGGAAGACCAGGAAGACCTTGGGGAACTGGCCGAAGCCCAGCCACACCACCAGCAGCGGGGCGACGGCGACCTTCGGCACGGCGTTGAGCATCAGCAGCAGCGGGTAGACGCTGCGCTCCAACACCCGGGAGGCGGTGACGGTCAGCGCCAGCGGCACCCCGACCGCGATGGCCAGCAGGAAGCCCAGCAGCGTCTCCCACAGGGTGACCAGGCTGTTGTCCCACAGGTAGTCGGACTGTTCGACCATGGCATGCGCCACCTGCCCCGGCGACGGCAGCAGGAAGCTCTCCACCTCGAAGACGACGGTGATCGCCCACCACAGGCCGATGGCGACCGCCAAGCCGAGGGCTGGCAGGGCGAACTGGCTCAGGCGACTGTCCGTCCGCGGCTTGGCCGGCCGGGTACGGCGCGGCTCGGTGACTGTCACCGTGCCACCTCCTCGGGGGTCATCAGCAGGTCGTGCAGTTGGGCGCGAAGCTCGCCGAGTTCGGCCGAGTGGCCGTCGTGCCCGAGCGAACGCGGACGGGCGATGTCGATCTTCACGATCTCGCGCAACCGGCCGGGGCGCGGGCTAAGCACGACCACCCGGTCGGCGAGCAGCACCGCCTCGTCGACCGAGTGCGTCACGAAGAGAACCGTGGAGGCCTCCTTCATCTGGAGGCGCTGGAGTTCGACCGTGAGATCGGCGCGGGTGAGCGCGTCGAGCGCGGAGAACGGCTCGTCCATCAGCAGCACCCGGGGCTGCTGGATGAGCGCCCGGCACAGCGAGACCCGCTGCTGCATGCCGCCGGAAAGCTCGTGCGGCAGGCGCTTCTCGAAGCCGTTCAGCCCGACCAGGTCGAGGAGTTCGTGGGCGCGGGCCCGGGCAGCCGATTTGTCCAGCTTGAACACCTCGGTCGGCAGCAGCACGTTGTCGATGACCGACCGCCAGGGCAGCAGCGCCGGGCGCTGGAACATGAAGCCGATGTCGCGCCGCGGCCCCCGAACCGGGGCGCCAGCGACGGTTATCTCGCCCGAGGTGGCCTCCTGGAGGCCCGCCACCAGCCGCAGCAGGCTGGACTTCCCGCAGCCGGACCGCCCGACGAACGCCACGAACTCGCCGTCGGCGACCTCCAGCGACAGATCGCGCAGGGCCTCCACGTCACCGGCCCGGGTGCGGTAGATCTGCGAAACGTTACGAATTCCGATCATGGTGTCGCCCCTCGCGGTGCCGCGCGACCACCGGCCGCGCGCACCGCCGTCGAAGAGGAAGTTACGGCTTTGCGATGTCGTAGACGCCGAGGTCGTCGGCGGCCGGCGTGGACTTGAGGGTGCCCGTGCCGGCGAGCAGAGTGATCATGCGCGCGACCCGCTCCCGGTCCAGCGTCCCGGCGGTCCCGCCGTCGCCCAGGACGTACGGGCGCATCTCGGTGAGTTCGGCGGCGGCCACCTTCTCGTCAGCCGTCCGGTCGTGCTTCTTGAGCAACTGGGCGGCTTCCTCGGGGTGCTCCACCGCGTAGAGCAGGCCCTTGAGCAGCGCGGCGGTGAACTTCTCGATCTCTTCGCGGTTGCTCGACAGCTTCGACTCGGAGACCAGCAGGCCGTTGCCATACAGGTCGGGCAGCTTGTCCGCGTACGGCAGCATGGTAACGGCCTTGCCGCCGGCTGCCTTTTCCAGCAACGGCTTGCCGGCGGCGAACTGGCCGATCGCGTCGACCGAGCCGGCGGCGAGCAACTGGGGCAGGGCCTGCGGCGAGGACGGGACGAACTTCACCGAGCTCGGGTCGATGCCAGCCGCCTTGGCGTACGCCGGGAAAATGATCATGTTGGTGGAACCGGAGCTGTCCGCGATGCTGGCGCCGGGCAGCTTCTCGGGCGAGTCGATCGCCTTGCCCAGCGAGGCGATCCCGGCCATCGACTTCTGGTGGATGGCGGCGACCGCGCGGACCGGGAACTTGTCGTTGGCCATGGTGGTGATGAACCCGGAGAGGTCGCCGGTGCCGTAGTCGGCCTGCCCCGACCCGACCAGCTTCATCACGTCGACGGTGCCCGTGCCGGGCTTGATGGTGACCTTGAGCCCGACCTCGTCGAAGTAGCCCTTCTCCAGGGCGACGTAGGCGTACGAGTCCCGACCGAACGTCCCGAAGGAGGTCAGGTAGGTGACGGAGGCGGCATCGGGGGAATCGGCCTTCTCCGAACCACCACAGCCGGAGACGGTGAGCGCGAGAGCTGCTGCGGCGATGGCCGCGACGAGCCGGTTACGACCGGACATGAGACCTCCTACGTGAGCAGGTTTTATAAAATGTCAAACCCCCGGATCCGTCAAGACCTCATTTGATAAAACCCGGCCGGGCCGCTGGCCCCATCACCCGGCCAGGCCCACTGACCCGGCTCCCTCGCCTTCCCCGGCCGCGTCTCCACAGGGGGCGACCAGGATCCAGAGGCGCCGCCAACCGGCAACTCTCCCGAGCCCACGCCCCCAAGGCCCCGCGAGGCGCCCTGATCGTCGCCCAGCTCTTCGACGTGGGCCACGCCCGGGCGTCGCCGGGGCAGCGCCGTCGGGACGCCAACCACCTGCCCCGCCCTGCCAGCAGGTCCGGAACGCTCTCGAAACTTTCCGAACGCCACTGGCCGTCAAGCGAGATCGAGACCTCGGATCGGCCTGGCGATCAGGTTCTGACCAGCGAGATCAGCGCACGGAATTCTTCCGGACTCGTTCCGGAAATTCTTGACAGAGGGCCACCGCTCCCGGACGATGATTCATCGATGGCCGTTAGTGTCGTCGAGCCACACATCCCCCACCACCGCCTGGCTCGTCCGCCAGGTCTCACGAGTAGGTGACACCATGAACGATGCCCCCGCCCGCCCAAGGGGCCGCGATCGCGGCCGGTTCAGACTGCTCGCCAGCGGCGCCAGCGCCGTCGTGCTGGCCGCCGCCTCGCTGACCGTGGCCGGCGTGGCCCACGCCGAGGCCGACCGGACCGTCACGTCGAACTCAACCGGCACCCACAACGGGTACTTCTACTCGTACTGGAAGGACAACGGCAACGTCACCATGAACCTGGGCGCCGGCGGCAGCTACAGCGTCCAATGGAGCAACATGAACAACATGGTCGTCGGCAAGGGCTGGAACCCCGGCTCCAGCCACACCGTGAACTACTCCGGCACCTTCAGCCCGAACGGCAACGGCTACCTCGCCCTGTACGGATGGACCAGGAACCCGCTCATCGAGTACTACATCGTCGAGAACTTCGGCAGCTACAACCCGAGCACCGGCGCCACCCGACTCGGCTCCGTCACCACCGACGGCAGCACCTACGACATCTACCGCACCCAGCGAGTCAACCAACCCTCCATCGAGGGCACCAAAACGTTCTACCAGTACTGGAGCGTCCGCCAGTCACACCGCAACAGCGGCACCATCACCACCGCCAACCACTTCAACGCCTGGGCCAGCCTCGGCCTCAACCTCGGCTCCCACGACTACCAGATCATGGCCACCGAGGGCTACCAGAGCAGCGGCAGCGCCAGCATCACCGTGAGCGAAGGCTCCGGCGGACCCGGTCCGACGACTCCACCGCCGGGTGGCGGCTGCACCGTCAGCGTCACGCGCAGCGAGGAATGGGCCGACCGCTTCAACGTGAACCTGTCGGTCAGCGGCAGCAACAACTGGACCGTCACGATCCGGCTGAACGGCGGCCAGAGCCTGCAGAACAGCTGGAACGCCTCGGTCAGCGGTAGCACCGGCACGCTGACCGCAAGGCCGAACGGCTCCGGCAACAACTTCGGCATCACGCTCTACAAGAACGGCAACAACACGAACCCGACCGCCAGCTGCGCGGCGTCCTAGCACCACAAGGGATCTGGGGTGTCGCCTCTGCCGGCACCCCAGATCTCGTTTACGCCAGGATTGACCGGCGACGAGATTCGGATTTCAGGATTGCACCCTGTGCACTGGAATGATGCGTCGGTCGGGAGGGAGGGCATGCGTCATGTCGCGATGGAAGATGTTGGAGACCTGGGACCGCGACCTGCCGGGCCTTGCCGACGAACAGTTGGTTGACCGGCTCTGCCTTGCCCAGCAGTATGAGCGGTCAGCGAGCAGGTCACCCGGCCGCAATCCCAAGGCTCGGTGAGAACTGCGGCGCCGCAGGGAAGCGGTTGAGGCCGAGACGCAGTCATCCGTACATCTGGGCATCGCCGCCGTAGCCTATGCTGCGTGACGCGCGGTCTGCGGCAGACCAGGGCGCCTGATGAACGGCCCACTCCCCGTACGAGCAAGTACCCCGCATGCCAAAATCCGGCATGACAATTCGCCGTGCCGTGCCTGATATCACCACCGCCGACCCGGTCGCGAGCAGCCGCTTCTACCAATTGCTGGGTTTTCGGGAGGAAATGAACCTGGGCTGGGTAGTCAACCTGGTCTCAGCGTCCAATCCCACCGCCCAGGTCATTCTCATCACCCAAGACGCGGCAGCCCCCGTGAACCCGGACCTCAGCGTGGAGGTCGATGATGTCGAGGCCGCCTACGAGGCGGTACTCGCGACGGGCGCGGAGATCGTGCACCCGATTACTGACGAGCAGTGGGGTGTCCGGCGCTTCTTCGTCCGCGACCCAGACGGCAAGGTGGTCAACGTCGTCAGCCACCGTTGAACGGCATCATGAGCGGATGCGATGACGACGGTCGCCCGGCACCGGGGGAAGGCAGCCGGGCAACTGGCGGTTGACCAGCGCTCATCAGCTACGAGGAGCTGGTGGCTGCGAGGTAGGCCGCGTTCAGTCGCTCGCGGACGCTTGGTGATCGCGCCGGGGATTCCGAGCCGAGGTGCGAGCGGCGAAGCTCGTCCATGAACTCTTGCCAGAGCGCGGGGCCGCCTTGTTCGAGCACCTCGGCGCGAACGCGCAGCGCGGAGCTCGTGGGCCGGTGGCGAAGTCCCCAGCTGCCGAGCTGCGCGAACACAGGTACGAGTTGGATCGCGGGTTCGGTCAGGCTGTAGCGTGCCCGCTGGCCGGGCCGCGTGTCCGCACGGGTGAGCAGTCCCGACTGGACGAGTCGCTTGAGTCGGTCGGCGAGAATGTTTGAGGCGATCCCCTCGATGGAGTTGGCCTGTAGCTCTCGGAAATAGCGGCGGTCTCCGAAGACGATGTCGCGGAGGACGAGCAGGCTCCAGCGATCGCCGAACACCTCGATGGCGGCGTTGATCGGACACTCCGATCGCGGTTCATTCGCTTCGCCCATAGTGCTTGCAATCTACCACTGCCAGGCCTACCGTCTCGATGAGCGGTTGCAACCCACAAGCGGAAGGGGCCACCGTGCTGAGGCAGGTCGCGGACGGTGTGCTGATCCACGAGAGCGAGTTCCTCCAGAGCAACACCATCGTCGTGCAAGGCCGCGCCGGCGTGTTGCTCATCGACCCCGGGGTGCAGGACCACGAGATGGCCTGCCTCGCGAACGACCTGTCCCGTTCGGGCCAGACCGTTGTGGCAGGCTTCTCGACGCATCCCCATTGGGATCACCTACTCTGGCACGCCCAGCTCGGCGCGGCCCCTCGTTACGGCACGGCCCGCTGCGCGGCCAGTGTCCGGGATCAGCTGTCCGACCCGGGCGCGAAGGCCCGCATCACCGCCCACCTGCTCCCGACGGGCATCGCCGAGCGGGTCCCGCTGGACCTGCTCGGTCAGATCACCGCCCTGCCCACCGAGGCGGCGCAGATTCCATGGGATGGTCCTCGAGTCCGGATCATCGAGCATCAAGCGCATGCGCCGGGCCATGCGGCGCTTCTCATCGAAGAACGTGGGGTTCTCGTCGCCGGCGACATGCTCTCTGACGTCTTGGTTCCGATGCTCGATTTGAGCGACACCGCTGACCCCATCGAGGACTACCTCGCGGCGCTGCGGCTGCTCGATGGTGTGGCAGGCGACGTCGATGTCCTCGTCCCCGGCCACGGGTCAGTCGGCGGAGCCGATCAGATACACGCACGGATCGAGCAGGATCGGGCGTACGTGCACGCCCTGCGTGACGCCCAGGCTCCCAGCGACCCGCGGATCGGCCCATCGGCCAAGCCCGGCTGGGAGTGGGTGAGCGATGTGCACAACGGGCAAGCCCAGCGCCTCGCCGGAAGAGGCGAGCGCCAGGGGACGCCCGGCTAGCAGCCGGCCTGCGGGACTGGCCCGCACGTCCGTCCTGCAGCTTCACCCAAGACACGGAACGACTCAAAGCCGATGTGCGGATGTACGGGCGGACGACGAGCATCGGATAGGGCGGTGCAGTCCTCAGGTCCCGGGTTGTGAGCCGGCGATCGGGGCAGCAGGCCCGGCGCGGCAGGCCGGCCGAAACAGCAGCCAGTCCGGCGGCCGGCGACGGGCCGGCACGTCGGTTCGCCCGTCATCGGGCGGCCTCGCTCCTTCTTTCAGGCACCCGACGTCAGATGCGGCTGGACTGGACCGGGCCCAGACCAACCGCCGATAGTCAATACACATGCGTCTACTTCGGTTGCGACGGCGGGACGGTGCGGGCCGCGGGCATCGAGGCCACCGCGGCCAGCAGAATCATCGCGCCGGTGGTGGCGAGCGAGCCGATCACGGTGGAGGTGGCCTGGGTGACCGGCTCCGGGCCGGGTGCCGCCCCGCGCGTCAAGGACCGGTAGGCGACGTCCGCGACGGCCAGTGCCACTACTCCACCCAGCTGGCGGAAGAGGCCCAGATTGCTGGTGGCGGTCCCCAGGTAGGCCGGCGGGACGGCGCTTTGGATCGCCATGGTGAGCCCCGACATCGTCGGCCCCAGACCAACGCCGATGAGGAGCATCCAGGCCGCCAGCGTGGCGTCCGTGGTGTCGGTGTCGAGCCGGCTCATGAGCAGCGATCCGGCGACGATCAGCACCGCCCCCGAGGCGAGCCACGGCCGATGCCGGCGGGTACGCCCGATCAGCGCACCGGTCAGCACGCTGCCGGCCACCATGCCCAGCAGCAGCGGATAGATGCGCAGGCCGGAGGCGGTGGCACTGGAGTGGCGGACGGCCTGGAAGAATCGGGGCAGGAAGACGATGCCGGTGTACAGGGCGAAGGCGGCGCCGAACGAGGCGATGCTGGTCATCGTGTAGACACGATTCCGGAACAGGTGCAGCGGGATGAGCGGCTCGCCGACCCGCGACTCCACTCTCAGGAAGACCGCCGCGAGCACCACGGACAGTGCCAGCAGGCCGAGCACTTTCGGCCCGGGGAGGCCGCTCCCCGCCTGGCCGATCTCGCTGAGCGCGACGAGTAGGGCCGCCACCGCGGCCGTGAAGAGAGCGGTGCCGGCCAGGTCTGGCCGCACGGCCCGGGTCCGCTGCGTCCCACCCGGCAGCATGGCCCCGATCAGTACGAGGATCACGACGCCGATCGGCAGGTTCACCAGGAAGATCGCACGCCACCCGACGTGGTCGGTGAGGAAGCCGCCGGCGAGCGGGCCGCCGGCGTAGCTGAGGGCCAGGACGCCGCCGAGGACGCCCTGCACCCGGCCCTGCCGCTCGGGCGGGAAGGTCTCTGCGGCCAGAGCCAGGCAGAGCGGCATGAGCGCGCCGGCGCCCAGACCCTGCACCGCCCGGTACGCGACGAGCTGCGGCATGGTCCACGCGGTGGCGCACAGCCCGGAGCCGAGCAGGAAGAGCACGATGCCGATAAGCAGCAGTTGTTTACGCCCATACCGGTCCGAAAGGCGGCCGTAGATGGGACCGGTGGCCGTGATGCCCACCAGGTAGGCGGTAACCACCCAGCTGTAGTGCCCGGCGCCGCCCAGGTCGGCGGTGATGCGCGGCAGCGCCGTGCTGACGATCGTCTGGTCCAGCAGGGCGAGCAGCATGCCGCCCACTACCGCGGCCAGTAGGGCGCCCTGCCGCAGGCCCCCTAGCTCTCGCTCCGCCGTCACCGTTGCCGTTGCCGTTGCCGTTGCCGTTGCCGTTGCCACGGGTCGAACCTACCTGTCGATGTCGACATGTCAAGTCAAACATGTCAGGTCCGACTGTAGGATTTCGGCATGTCGCTACGAATCGCCCTGCTCGGTGCGCTCGCGGCCAACGGCCCGCTGAGCGGATACGACCTGGCCAAGAACTTCGACGGCTCGCTCAGCTACGTCTGGCCGGCCCGGCACAGCCAGATCTATCCCGAGCTCGCCAAGCTGGCCGCCGACGGCTTGGCCACGGTCCGCGAGGATGGCGGCCGCGGCCGCAAGGTCTACGAGATCGCCGAGGACGGCCGCGCGGCGCTGGCGAAGTGGCTCACCGGCACCGAGCCATCCCGCGGCATCCGCAGCGAGGCGAGCCTGCGCATGTTCCTGCTGCCGCTGCTCGACCCCGCGCAGGCCGTCCCGCTGCTGCGCCGAGAGGCGGAGCGGTACGCGGAACAGGTCCGCGAACTGGAACAGGTCCGCGACCACCACCGCCCGCCGACCGCGCCCGGCCGCAACGGCTGGTACGCACTGGACCTCGGCATCCGGCAGCTGGCCGCGATCCGCGACTGGGCCGCCGCCACCGCCGACCACATCGCCGAGCTCACCTCGTCCGGACCCGGCTGATCAGGTCTCCGGTACGGGCAGGGAAACATCAGGGCGGCGCCTAACCCTGCGCAGGCACCCGGTCCGCGATCGTGCCGCGAGGAGGGCGGGAGCCTTCCGTCGCAGAGGCTGCGGCGGCCATCATGGTCTGCCCTGAGGTTCGAGACGCTCGATGTCGGCTAGTTGCTCCAGGGCCACGGTCTGGCATGCTTCGCCCATGCCTTCCTACCCGCCTACCTTTGCCGATCAGGTCGTCGCACAGCCAGCCCGTCTCCAGATCGAGGCGTTCCTCGACGAACACCGCAGCGCGCTCAATCGCTGCTTGGACGGGCTGACGGAGGAACAGGTACGCCGATCGTTGGTGACCTCCCGGACCACGCTGCTGGGTCTCGTGAAGCACGCGACCTTCGTCGAGAAGGTCTGGTTCGACGAAGCCGTCACCTGCCGGTCGCGTGCTGAGATCGGCATCCCCGCCACGTCAGAGGAGTCGTTCATCCTCGATGACGACGACACGATCGCCACCGTCCAGCACGCACACCGCGAGGCCTGCGAAGCATCACGTCATGCGACGTCATCCCTGGGTCTGGACGACATCCTTCACGGGCACCGGCGGGGCCCGCTTCCGCTGCGGTGGGTCTATCTCCACGTGCTGCGCGAGCTCGCCCAGCACTGTGGGCACGCAGACATTCTTCGAGAGCAGCTCATCAACGAGTAGTGCGCGGACATCCCCACCACATAGTGAGCACTGCGCAGTGTGACGCGGGGCTGAGTCCTTCGGTGGGAGCCGGGCCGGTTGGCCATCGCCCCGCTGTCCAGCCAGGACCACGACCAGGGCAGGTAACCGGCATTGAGGGAGGCGGGACGCGACCTGCAAAGGGCGGCCTGATCCTCGCCGAGATCATCGCCCGGCACGGGTACCCGGTGATGGGCCGTGTCCGATTCGCCTCGGCACTGGCACTACAGAGGTTGAATGGTCAGGGTTACGGCGGTTCTGGGTCGAGGGTTAGACCGGTGTGGGTGAGAAAGCTGGTCAGGAGGTCGGGGCGGTACTGGATGCGCTTGAGCCGGTTCTTCACCACCGCGGCGAGGTGGTCGACGCCGGTCACGGCGAGGTTGCCCAGGCTGCGTTTGAGGTGTGACCAGACGCCTTCGGTCGGGTTGAGGTCGGGGGCGTAGGCGGGTAGCTGGATCACGTGGAGCCAGTCGCGGTTCGCGACAAGTTCGCGCATGGCGACGCTGACGTGGGTGTTGAGGTTGTCCCAGATCAGCACGATCGGCGCCTTGAGGTACTGGTGAGCGGCATCCAGCAGGGCGGCGTAGTCCGTCTCGGCGAAGCTGCGCCGCTCGCCCTTGCGGGGACGGTGGACCTTCACCCGGTACAGCAGGCGCGTTCGTTGTCCGGGCTTGACGCAGACCAGCCCGGCCACCGAGATGCGGCCGGAACCCTTACCGGACATCGGGATCACCGGTGTCCGCCCACGTGGCGCCCAGGTCCGGGCCTTGGACGGCCGAAGCGTGTGACCTGCCTCGTCCTCGAAGCAGATCCACGCGCCACGCTCGGCCGCCATCATTTTGCCTGCGGCCACACCTCCCGCCGCCAGGTCGCGATCGCCGCCTCGTCGCGTTCGACCGGCCGATGCTTGGGCACCTGCGGGCTGAACCCGATCCGGTGCAACAACAACGACACCCCGCGCAGGGTGTACCGCTGCCGGAACAGCCGGACGATCAACTCCGCCACCCTGGCCAGGGTCCAACGCTGGTCCTCGGCCCAGCCGTGCGCGGCCGGCCCCTCCTCCAACGCGGCGGCAAGCTGGTCCAGTTGCTGGCCAGTGAGCCGACACGCCGAACCTGAAGGACCCTTCGACGCCAACCCAGCCGCACCGTCGGCCAGCCACCGCCGCCGCCACACGTAGACGGCGTTGTGCGACACCCGCAACCGCCCGGCGATCTCCGACACCGACACGCCCTGACTCAACAGCGCCGCCGCCTGCAACCGCACCGCCTCACGCCGGACCCGACCCTCGGCCGTCAGCCCACCACCATCCGGATAGCGCACCCGAACCAGATACGCCATCCACCGGCCACGGTCACGTCGACACGCCGCATCGACCACACCCTAACCCTGACCATTCAACCTCTGTATCAATCGGACATTTCGCGGTTACGGTGTCGTGGCCTGACGAGACCGGCGTCGTAGGCGGCGATGACGAGGTGCGTACGGTCTCGTGCAGACAGTTTGCTCAGTAGATGCGAGACGTGGGTCTTCACAGTCTTGATCGAAATGGTGAGATGCCGGGATATCTCCTCGTTCGACAACCCCCGGCCGATCAGTTCGAGAATCTGGGTCTCACGACCTGTCAGATTCGCCCCCAATCGACCGACCGCCTCCTGGGCGGCACTTTGTGGCGGGATGCTTATGTAATGCTCGATAAGTCGAGTCAGAATTGCGGGGGCAAAGAGGGACTCTCCGGCGTGGGTGCGCTTGATGGCATCGAGCAGTTCGTTGGGGCGCGTGTCTTTGAGGAGGAATCCGCTGGCTCCGGCCCGTATCGCCTGGTAGACATACTCGTCCAGTTCGAACATGCTCAGCACAAGCACCCGAGTGTGGGACAGGTTTGCGTCTCGGCAGAGGCGCCTGGTTGCCTCGATTCCATCGAGTCGCGGCATCCGGACGTCCATGAGGACCACGTCAGGTCGAGTGGCGCCAATGGTATCGATTGCCTCGATTCCATCGCTGGCTTGGCCCACTACGGCCAGATGCGGATCCGCATCGATGAGGGAAGCGAGGCTTTGGCGCAGAAGGAGGTGGTCATCGACCAAGACCACCTTGGCTGCATCAACGGTCAGTGTCATCGCGCATCATCGGGGATCGTGGCATAGAGGCGGTAGCCGGAACCGCGGGGACCAACTTCAAGCGTTCCACCGACACTCTTGATCCGCTCACGTAGGCCCATGAGGCCGTGGCCGACTCCGGGTTTGCTGGACCATCCCGTACCCGGTCCTTCATCATCGATGATCACTACGATCGTTTCGTTCTCACGGAGCAGGGACACCTGAACGCGGGTGGGACCAGCGTGCCTGGTGACGTTGGACAGGCCTTCGCGTATGACTGCGCAGACTACCACCTGCGTACCAAGTGACACGGCTCCCAGGTCGGGCTGATCCAGGTCGACGTCGAGTCCGGCAGATTCCGCATCAGCGATGATCGCGGGCAGAGACTCCAGGTTCTCGGTGGGGTGTCGCGGGGCTATTTCCTCGGGATTGCGCAGAGCTTGGAGCATGCGACGCAATTCGACAGTTGCTTGCCTGCTGACCTCCTCTACGTCGTCAAGAGCCTCCAGGAGCGACCGTTCCGCCGCTCGTTGGTCTTGATTCGGGTGTTGGGAATGCAGGTGCCTGGCGGTTGCCGCCCGAACTGTGATCATCCCTAATCCGTGGGACACGATGTCGTGCAGTTCCCGGGCGATCCGCACGCGTTCGGCCAGCACCACCCGAGAAGCCTCCCACCTGGCAAGATCGGCTTCATGGCGCGCCCTTTCCCTACGGATTTCCAGCAGAGCCCAAATGATGATTCCGATAGCGCCGCCGATAGCAAGGACCGCCCAGGCACGGGCGGTGAGACCAAAGACGAAGGACGCCGCCATTACGACGAGAATCACAGCGACCACGACCGGCCAAATGCGCGCCCGGCGCACACCCCGCTCATTCATCCCCCAATGATACCTACGCCACAGGTAACGGCATGGGTCTCAGGTCTGACAGACCTCGGACCCAGGCCGAAGAAAATGCCGGGCCACGGTCCGATGGCGGGCATGGCGAAGCCACGTTGAATGAACTCAAGAAATGAGGGCCAGGATCCGGCCGGATCAACGACCCTAGAGGAAGGGACGGCAGAGCAAATTGAGGTCACTACACGGCCGGGTCGTGGCCGGCGTTGCTGTGGTCGTGTTCGCGCTGATGGCGGTGCTCGCGGCGGTGTTCACCGACCTTCGGGACCGCTCGTTGCCGCTGGAATCGGGCGCATCGGCGGCGGTGACACTGGAGTTCAGCGAGTCGGGACTGAGTGACCAGGAGGCATTCGCCGAGCTGGGCCGGTTGAGCGATGAGCTGAACCTGGGGCTGGTCATGGTGACAGGTGATGTCGGGGCCGATCAGTCCGGCCAGGTGCTCACCGTGGTAGGCGAGCGCAGAACGCTACCGGCGCGCCTCGTGCGGTTCGGGGACCTGCCAGACGTGCAGGTGCGTGGGCCGGAGGCTCTGGAGCATTCAATCGCCGATGGCCACTACCTGATCACCGGTGACGAGGCAGGGCGGGTCGAACTGCAAGAGTGGCTGACACAGCGGCAGGTAGGCCAGTTCTGGAAGTCGGACGGGCACGGCGCGACCCTGCGGATGATCGCTATCGAAGGGGCGTTCGCCGCCTGCTTCGTCGCCACGGTGGTCCTGCTCGTGACGGTGGCGGTCTACTGGCTCGCCGCACGTGCCCGTCAACGTGCGCTTCGGGTACTGGCCGGGACGGCACCGAGCCGGATCGTGGTCGAAGACATCATCGGGCTGACGGCGCCGATCACTCTGTCGGCGCTCGCGGTCCACGCGGTTGCCGCTGTCTATGTCGCAGTCGCTCACGGGTCCGGGTTCTTGCCGTATTTCATGACCACCCTGGCGCTGCTACAGCTGCTGGTGGTCTTCGCCACCCTGGCGGCGGTCGTGGTGCTGTCGGTGGTCTCCTGGCCGAAGACGGCAGCGTTGGCCCGGCGGGAGCCAGCCGTGCGCCGCTATCGGCCTGTAGCCACCGCGATGAAGGTGCTGACGTTCGTTCTGGTCATCTCCGCGGTGGCCCCGGCCTACGGTGCGTTGCGTGCGGCTACCGCGGCCGCTGACGAGCAGGCTCAGTGGCGTCTCCTGGCAGACCAGGTCGGCCTGACCTTCCGGCTAGGTGCGAACGAGGGGGAGTTCAACGAGATCAAGGGTCCGGTCACCTCGGTGGCGCTGCGGGCCGAGCGGGACGGCGCGGTGAGCCTGTCGCACGCCTGGTCAGCGGACGACCTCAACCTCAGCGGGCAGGAACGCCAGAGCTACGGCGGCCTGGCTCTGGTCACCCAACGCTGGTTGGATCTGATCGAGACCGACCACACTGACCTCACCGCGGTTTCCGTCGGTGATCTGCCCCAGGCGGTGCGGAGCTTCCTGCTGCCGAGCCTTGAGATCTGGCAGCGCGACACCGGCGCCGACCCCGGAGAGCTGGTCGAGGCGGTGAGCTACTACCGCTTCGATGGTGAGCTGGCGTTGCCTGTGGTCGGAAGCGGCAGTGGACAGTTGGTCTTCTTCGATCGGGTTGTCCTGGCGGTCGTGCCCGAGTTGGGGATGTTCAACGAAGACTTTCTCGCCTCCTCCGCCACCTCGTCGAACCTGATCTTCACCGGTCTGGAGGCAACCCAGCAGTTGGTGGCCGAGGAAGGGCTCACCGGCGCGGTACGGGTGCAGTACATGGCCGAGGACGGGCTGCTGCTCGCTCAGTTCTTGGCCTACTTCGCATGGCTGCGCGGCATCTCCCTGGCCGCGATGTTGGCTGCGATGGTGATCTCTGCCGCGGTCGGCAGCGTCATCTCAGCCGTGTTGGATAACCGTCGGGACTATCAACTGCGCCTGGCCGGCACCTCGGCGGTACGCATCCTCGCCAACCGGCTGGCCCCCGAAGTCGCGGTAGGGCTGGCGCTCGTCGCAGCCATCTTGGCGCTCACGCTGTGGCGTGACTCGCCCGGAACGCCTCTGATCATCACCGCCGGCTCCCTCGGACTGGCCATCTCCGCGCTGTGCCACTTCGCCGCGCGCAGATGGATGTTTTCCGCCGTCATCAACAGGACCGTCTAGCCCACATGCATCCAGCCACTGAAAGGCGTACGCACATGCTCATCGAAGCCCGGGGAGTGAAAGTCCGCATCGGCTCTCGCACGGTGTTCGACAACGTGGCAGTCACCTGTGAAAGCGGGCAGATGACTGCCCTCATCGGCCCGAGCGGGTGCGGGAAGACGACCCTGCTGCACTGCCTCGGCCTGCTCCAGCAGCCCACCCGCGGCCAGGTGCGCATCGACGGTGTCGAGACCACCGGCTGGAGGGATTCGGCACGGCGGAAGTTCTGGCGCCACCACGCTGCCTTCGTCCAACAGGACTACGGCGTGATCGACGACGAGACCGTCGGGTTCAACGCCACCATGCAGATGAGCATCCTGGGCCGGCGCCTCCCCGCCGACCAGCGACGCCTCGACATGGCCCTGGAACGCACAGGCCTGCCCGGCCGCAGCGCCGAACTCGCTGCCCACCTCTCCGGGGGCGAGAAACAACGCCTGGCGATCGCCCGAGCGATCTACAAGAGTGCCGACGTCCTCTTCGCCGACGAGCCGACAGCCTCTCTCGACCCGGACAACCGAGAACATGTCACCGCACTGCTGCGACAGCTCGCCGATAGCGGCACCACGGTCATCATCGCCACTCATGACGAACGACTCGCCACCGCCTGCGACAAGACCCACGACCTCGCCTCCCCGCCCAACGGGACGGGGACCGCGAGCGCCGGGTGATCGACCACCCCTGGTACCCGACGTCTCAGTGGGTGTATCTGGCGGGCCGGTCGGGCGATTGAACGAGATCAAGTACTGCGCCATCTCCTGGCTCCCTTGCCTGGTGGCTCTCCCTGGCCGCCTCTCGCCTGTACTACGAACGGCTCGGCCCGGATCCGACGCGCTATGCCAGAAGAATCTTCGCGGAGTCTCCGCCGCTCGGCGCCTGCGGCTGTTGAGCAACTCGACGCCCTCCTGACGTGCATTGCAGCCAGCGCCGAGGGAGGTCACCGGCCTGCAGCCGGGACTCCCCCAGCCAGTACGTCGCCCAGCAGGCCAGATCCGGCAGTGCGTACCCGGTGGCGTCCGTGCAGATCCGGGCGAACATCTCCTCCGCGTGGGCGATCTTGCCCTGGGACAACGCGCGCCGGGCCTCCTGCAGGGCATCGGCCATCGCCGTGGCGGCGCCGGGTGGCCGGCCGTGGCGCAGGTCGTCCGGGTCCACGCCGAGGCGCTGCGCGACGTGCGCCAGCAGCCGGTCGCCGGGATTGCGGACGCCTCCCTCCACAGCGGCGAGGAAAGCGCGGCTGTACTGCGGCTCCGCGAGCTCACGCTGGGTCAGCCCCCGCTCGGTACGTAGCCGACGGATACGCGACCCGACGCTCTCCTGTCCGCCGGCTGCATCGGCCCGCCGTGTCGTCACGTCACCTCCTCGCCCCTCACACCCTACGCGCACCGGCTGGTCGAGGTCAGCGCGAAGATCGCGGTATCCGGACGACGTCGCGGCGGGTGGCGATATCGATGACGGTGGCCAGATGCAACCAGCCGGCACCGACGCGCGGGTAGGGGTTAACCAGGGAAGCCTCTTCCCTGCCACGTGGGCGATGAGGGTGCTGCGATGTGACGCAAGGCCACCAGCAACGGGGCAACCAGGAGACGACCCGCGGAGTTCTGATGTCACTCAACCTGTTCACGCCTGACGACACCGCGATCCTGCTCATCGACCACCAGATCGGCACGATGAGCTGGGGTCCGCTCCACCGATCACGCCGAGATGCTGGCCAACGCCGTCGCGCTGGCCAAGGCTGCCAAGGCCCGCTCGTCCTGACGACGTCTCTGGAAGACCACGACCAGGGTCCCCTGGCTCCGGAGATCGCCACCGTCGCCCCCGACGAGTACGCCGCCCGCATTCAGCGCACCGGCGTGGTCAACGCCATGGACGACCCTGCCTTCGCAGCCGCCGTGGCCGCGACTGGCCGCCGCAACCTGGTCATCGCCGGAGTCACCAACGACGTCTGCACGGTGTATCCGACCCTGACCGCGCTCGACCAGGGCTACCAGGTCCAGGTCGTCGCCGACGCCGGAGGATCGATGAGCACCCGGGCAGACGAGGTCGCCCTACGGCGGATGGAGAACGCCGGCGCGGGGATCACCTCCACCAACATGATCCTCACCGAACTCGCCAAAAGCTGGGCCAGCCCCGCCGGCCAGGCCCTGATCCCGATTGTCGGCGAGTTGATCCCGTCATGACCGCAGGCGGTGCGGACCCGCTTCTCCCGTCATACGGCGCCCCGCAACGGAACATCTCTCAGCGCCCTGGACATGGACGGCATGGTCGCCTTCGTCCACGCACGCCTGCACCCCAACGAAGTCGACCCGACGGTCCTGGTCAGGTCGCCGTACGCAGGCGCTCGAGCCGCTCCGCGGCTTCGCTACCGGCCGCCCCCGTTAGAACGACCACCTTCAGGTCGGCGTCGGGGACGGTCAGCGTGTCGCTGTCGACGGTGATATCGCCGACGTCCGGGTGGTGGACCGTCAGAACAAGACTCCGGTGCGCCGCGGCGCTGCCCTCGGCCCACAGCTCGACGAACCGTGGGCTCTCGTTCCGGAATGTGGTGGCAGATCCTTCCCGGGCCGGGCGGAGCCAGGCCGGCGGCCCGATAGAGCAGGTCGGCCTCGGTGCGGTCGAGTTGCAGAGCTCGCGCCAGGGACGCGACGACCTGGGGCGATGGCGTCTGCCATCGCCCCTGCTCCAACCTGGTGATGTAGTCCGAGCTCACGCCGGCCAGTTGTGCCAGCTCCTCCCGGCGCAGCCCCTTGGTGCGGCGACGCCCGTATGAGAGCAGCCCGACGTCCGACAGGACCAGCCGCTCCCGCCACACCCGGATCAGACTGGGCGAGCGAGTGGACATCTGCGGACACTCCGCCATCGTATGGGTGGTCGGGGACATCTCAGAGCCTCGCCGTCCTGGAGCGCGCTCGACGTGGAGGGACGGGCGGCACCACGGCTGGCTGGTGACCCGACCATCACGTTCGCCGCCAGGTCCGCCGAGCACCCGCTGCCTCCCCCACCCGTACGCGACCTGCTCGCCGAGGGCTCCAGCGCGGACGTACGCATCGGGGTCCTCAGCCGCCGAGGCACTCCCGAGCCGGTACGCCACCGGATCGGTGGCGCACCCTCAATCGTCGTGGGTGTACACGCGTCGAGCTCAGCGCAACTGCTTGGCGCTGAACTGCATGCGCGGCGTAGCGTAGAACTCCTGGGCCTGCACCAGCTGGAGCTCACGCTCGCCGGACCGGTAGGTCATCTCGATCAGGTCGAAGACGCTGGAGGCCGTACGCTCCAGCGACAGCGCCGCGTTCCCGGTCTTGACGTAGTGGGCGGTGAACAGGGCCGCCGTGACGTCGCCGGACCCGTTCGCCTTGAACGGCAGGTACGGGGTGGTCACGAGCCAGGCTCCGGAGCCGTCCACGACGAGCATCTCGATCAGGCCCTCCTCCCGATCGGGGCGCTCCACGCTCGTGACCAGCACGGTCGAGGGGCCCATGGCGCGGGCGAGGTCGGCCGAGGCCAGGATCGATTCAATGCTCGCCGGCTCGGTGCCGGTCAGGAACCCAAGCTCGAACTGATTCGGGGTGATGATGTCCGCCACCGGCACGACCCGGTCGCGCAGCAGGCCAGGGATCTCCGGTGCGACGAAGCACCCGGATTTGGCGTTGCCCATGACGGGATCGCACGCGTAGAGCGCCGAGGGGTTCGCCGCCTTCACCCGACGCACCGCATCGAGGATGACGTCGCCGATGCCCACCCCGCCCTGATATCCGGACAACACGACATCGATCTGGGGAAACACCCCACGCTCCTCCACCCCGAGGAGAATCTCCGCCACATCCGGCGGCGGGATGAGCGGCCCCCGCCAGGCGCCATAGCCCGTGTGATTGGAGAAAGCCACCGTCGGGACGGGGACGACTTCGACACCGATGCGCTGCAGCGGGAACACGGCCGCGGAGTTCCCGACATGACCGTGAGCGACCACCGACTGGATGGACAAGACCTTCATCGCCCCAGCCTAGAGAGGCAACACGGGCTGCATGCGCGCGGCGGCCCCGGAACCGGATTTCCGCCGGGGAAGGCACTGCCCGTGACCGACAGTGACGGAATCGAACCGGTCATCCGGCTCTCGGCCGCAACCTCTTCGGCGTCAAGAGACGTCCAGCCGGCGGGCGTACCCATGGGCCCCAGCCGGGGAATGATCAGCGGTTCCGGTGGTGCGAAGCTCCGGTACGCCCGGGAAAGGACCGGTCGAGGAAACTGCGCCGCTCCGCATCACGGGAGGCGGAGCACGCGCGGCAGGTCACGTCGCTGCCGGTCCACTCCACTCGCCTCACGTGTTTGACATGAAGTCGGGTTGAGGTTCTAGCGTCGTGTTGTGGATCAAGGAGCGGTGGGGGGTCCGACAATCGCCCGCAGCACTGTTCGTCACCTCGCCGCCCGAGAGACAGCATCATCAACGGAAGGACTCGGATGCGACTGGCGCACCTTCTTCGCCCACGCACCGTCGTGAGCGCCCACTGCGATCTTCCCTGTGGGGTCTACGATCCGGCACAAGCTCGGATCGAGGCCGAGTCGATCAAGGCCATCTGCGAGAAATACCAGGCCAGCGACGACGCGGAGTTCCGCACCCGGGCCCTGATCCTGAAGGAGCAGCGGGCCGAGCTGGTTAAGCACCACCTCTGGGTGCTGTGGACCGACTACTTCAAGACGCCGCACTTCGAGAGGTACCCCGAGCTGCACGCCCTGTTCAACGAGGCCACCAAGTTGGCCGGAGCCAGCGGCGCGAAGGGTTCCGCCGACCCTGGTGTAGCGGACCAGCTCCTCGCGAAGATCGAGCAGATTTCGAAGATCTTCTGGGAAACCAAGCAGAACTGAGCCTCAGCCGCCAAGAGGTGCCTTCCCGGCATGCCCCTGCCGGCCAGGCACCTCTTGGCGGCGGCACCGGGGACATCCAGCCCAACTATGATCGGACCGCTAGCTCCTCATCTACCTCGCCTCGCCGACGAGGCCCTTCGCGTAACCCGTTCAGGAGGGGCGCATGCCATCACGTACCGATCTCATCGAAGAACTCATGGGGCGGTTTCCTCACGTGCCGCGCGAGGCGGTGATCAAGGAGGACCTGCTGCGCGGTGGCCTGGCCTTCGACGAGTCGGCGCTGACGGACAACGAGAGCGGTGACGTCAAGCCCAAGTCGTACTTCATCTTCTCGTTCGATCACCGGACACTGCCGGAATTGGGCGCCGCCGCCCTGCGCCGGCCGCCGGAGGAGATCGTGCTCACCGGGGGGCCGTACGGACTTCGCCGTACGGTGGTGTCGGTCCGCATCAACCCCGACTCGCCGTATCGGGTCAGGCCCGACGACGACGGGCGGCTCATGCTCTTCCTCGACGGACGGGCGATCAGTGAGGTGGGCCTGCCCCCGATGCCGGACTACTACCGGCACACGCTCGCCAACGGCAAATCGGTGATGGAGGTCGCCCCCACGATCCAGTGGGGCTACCTCATCTACCTGACCGCGTTCCGGGTCTGTCAGTACTTCGGCGCCAAGGAGGAGTGCCAGTACTGCGACATCAACCACAACTGGCGCCAGCACAAGAAGGCCGGCCGCCCGTACACCGGTGTCAAGCCGGTGGATGAGGTCCTCGAAGCGCTGGCAATCATCGACAAGTACGACACTACGCGGGCATCACAGGCATACACGCTCACCGGCGGCAGCATCACCTCCAAGGTCGAAGGGCTGGCCGAGGCCGACTTCTACGGCCGCTACGCACAAGCGATCGAGGAGCGGTTCCCTGGTCGGTGGATCGGCAAGGTGGTCGCCCAGGCTCTGCCGCGGGCCGACGTGCAGCGCTTCCACGACTACGGTATCCGGATCTACCACCCGAACTACGAGGTGTGGGACAAACGGCTCTTCGAGCTCTACTGCCCGGGCAAGGAACGGTACGTGGGCCGGGAGGAGTGGCACCGGCGCATCCTCGACTCCGCCGAGGTCTTCGGGCCGCGCAACGTCATCCCGAACTTCGTCGCCGGCGTCGAGATGGCCGCCCCGCACGGCTTCACCACCGTGGATGAGGCGATCGACTCCACCGCCGAGGGCCTCCAGTACTTCATGTCCCGCGGGATCACCCCTCGGTTCACAACCTGGTGCCCCGAGCCGACCACCCCACTCGGCCGGACCAACCCGCAGGGCGCACCGCTCGAATACCACATCCGACTTCTGGAGATCTACCGGGCGATCATGGAGGCGAACGGCCTGTCCAGCCCGCCCGGGTACGGCCCTGCCGGCCCCGGTCAGGCGGTCTTCTCGGTCAGCTCGTTCATGGACACCCTGCCCGCGGAAGCGGCAGCACCTCGAAACTGAACGAGATCCCCGCCTGGGCTCTCACCCCGACGGCCTCCTCAAGGTCATGTCGCCACGGGTGCCGGTCGCGACCTGATCTGTAGCCGATCCGGCAGCGGCACCGGATGACGACGACGGGCCGGGCACGGAGCATTGGGCGGCACCCCCGGTCCCCGCGCCGCACCACCCGCACTGGGCCGCCTGGCGGCAGCAGCCGCACCGGCCAGTGACCGGGCGGCGGGGCGTGCGCGTCGTAGCGGCTCGCCGCTGAAGCCCGCGTCTCCGCCCCCGCGGGGATCGGCATGGTGGCCGCCCGGTCTCGGGCTTCGGTTTCTCGTCGCAGGGCCGATCTGGCACACCCTGGGCGTTCGGCGCGGGACCGATCGTTTCCGCCGCCGCATGACTAATAGGCGGCGGCACTATCGCTCTCGTCGAGCCCGTCTCGCGGCATCCGTTGGGAGTAACTCGACCGCCCCACCAGACATTGTCTCAGGGGCGGCGCCTCTGCCGACAGGCCGCAGGGCCCACGGCGAGTATTCGCCGCAGGCCCCGCAACCCGCCAGTCTCAACAACTAGCCCTGGGTCTTCACCAGGAACGCGTACCCGATCACCTTCGTGCCGTCCCAGTTGTACATCGGATGGCACGCCTGCGGCTTCGTCCACGACGAAGCGTACTTTGGCCGGGCGTCGTTGCATGCCTTCAAGGTTGGGTAGATCGGGCTGGTGTAGTCCGCATACGCGGGCGCGGCCAGGCCGAGCACCAGCGCGCTCGCAACCGAGGTCGCGGCGACGAGGTTGCGGACCCGAGGTCGGCGCAAAGCCCTCAACTTCTTCTCCCATTCATCGTGCTCAGTCTGCGTCCTACTGTCGGCAGCCGCTTCCGAGGAACGCGACAACCGTGATCACGATAGGTGGGCGACGCAAAGCCGGTATCCGTGCCGCCGCCCCGACCAGAGCCGGGCGCGAGGGACGGTCGGGCGACCTTCAGGCGCGTGACCACCTCCGCCTGACGGGCCACCGAGGTGGTGGCGAGGTCGACGTGATCCTCGCCGTCCACCCCGGAACGTCAGCGGTGGCGCCCGAACTGGAGTCGCCGTTCGACGCATCGGAGATCGGACATACGGCGAGGTCTCCGGGTAGATGGTCCGGCAACGAAGCCGGATCTGAAACCGGAGACCCATGAACACCCTTCGGTGGCGGGGCGGTTCGACCTGACCGAGTGCAGTGGGCGCCTGGAGGCATCGGCGCCTCGTTTCGTTGCCGGAGGGCGAGGGTCAGACGTTGGCGTACTGGGCGGCGACGTCGAGGATCCAGGTGATGCCGAAGCGGTCGGTGAGCATCCCGAACGCGGGTGCCCACCGCGCCGGGCCGTACGCCTCGACGACGGTGGCGCCATCAGCCAGCTTCTCCCACAGCGCGCCGACCTCTTCAACGGTCTCACCCCGGACGGACAGGAAGAACGGCTCGCCGGTGAGCGTCATGCCGTTCTCGCGCCGCGTCGAGGGCACCGGCGCGATGCCAGTTCCGGCCTGGCTGGGCACGTCGTAGGCCATGACGCGGAAGCCGTCGTCGGACGCGACCTGGCCCCAGACGACCTTGCTGGCGTCGGGCAGGTCCTTCGGCATCCCGAAGTCGCCGTACGTGATGACCATGATCTCGCCGCCGAACACCGAGTGGTAGAACTCCAGCGCCTCCCGGGCGTTGCCCCGAAAGTTGAGGTGGGCGGTGGTGCTGATGCTCATCAAGACTCCTGGTGAGAGTTGTTCCCGGTCCGGTGCCCGGCCGGCGTCATCACCAAGGTTCGACGACGTAGGTGACAGGCTGTGGCACCTACTGCCGATAAGTTCAATCTCATGCCGAAAACCGCCGGTCGACTGCTGGCCATGCTGTCGTTGCTGCAGACACGCCGCGACTGGCCGGGCACGCTGCTGGCCGAGCGGCTCGACATCAGCCTGCGGACCGTGCGCCGCGACGTCGACCGGCTGCGCGAGCTCGGCTACCCCATCGCCGCTGTCAAGGGCCCCGACGGTGGCTACCGGCTCAGCCCCGGCACCGAACTACCGCCGCTGCTGTTCGACGACGAGCAGGCCGTCGCCCTCACCATCGCGCTGCAGGTCGCCGCCGCCACCCTGGGCGACGACACCGGCGAAGCGGCAGCACGGGCGTTGACCACCATCCGGCAGGTCATGCCGTCCCGGCTCCGGCACCGCATCAACGCCCTCCAGATCACCGCCGTCGAACGGCCCGCCACCCGACCGGCCGCCCCGATCGACGGTGACGTGCTCCTGGCGATCAGCTCCGCCGTGCAAGCCCACGAGATCCTCCGCTTCGACTACGGCTCCGAGACCGCGGACAGGTCCCCGCGCCGTGTCGAGCCGCACCACGTCATCACCTGGGACGGACGCTGGTACCTCGTCGCGTGGGACCTCGACCGGTCGGACTGGCGCACCTTCCGCGCCGACCAGATAACCCTGCGCATCCCCAACGGACCCCGCTTCACGCCCAGGGAACTGCCCGGAGGCGGCGTGACCACCTTCGTCACCGGCAGATTCCGCGGCGCCGACGACGGCACCATCGGCTGGCCCTGCCAGGGCACCGCGATCCTCGACCTGCCGGCCGCCACCGTGGCCCTCTACACCCGCGACGGGATCGTCGAGGAGCTCGGCTCGGACCGTTGCCGGATCACTCTCGGCTCCTGGTCGTGGCCCAGCCTCGCCGCCGCCATCGCCCGCTTCGACACCGAGATCGAGGTTGTCGGCCCCGCCGAGCTTGTCGGCGCCTTCGGGCACCTCGCCCGCCGCTTCGCCAGGACCGCCGCCGGCCCCACTCCCGGCAGGACTTCTTGATCGGGCTACTCGCTCATGCCGCCGCGCCACCGGGCGCACTCCTACGAGCACACGGGTTCGGCCCGGCGTGGCGCCGACGCGGCGCTGGCGGCCAGCCGTACCGCCGGCTCGCCCCGGAGGATCTGCTGGTAAAGGTTGGTCAGTTCGGCGCTCGGCTCGACACCGAGACCGTCGACCAGGCCCCGACGGGCGGTGGCGTAGGCGCGCAGGGCACCCTGGACGTCACCACTGTTGCCGCACGCCACCATCAGCTGCCCCCACGCCCGCTCCCGGTACGGCTGCCCCGCGAGGAACTCGTGCAGCACGACCCGCGCCGCCTCGTACTGCGTCAGCTCCAGCAGCACGGCGACGTACTCCTCGACCGCACCCAGCCACTTCGCGGTCAGGGCGCCGGCCCGTCCGGAGAGCATCCGGCCCTGGGGGACGTCCTGCATCGGCGCGCCCCGGTACAGCGTGACCGCCCGGCGCAGGCGCCCGGACGCCGTGTGGGGGTCGCCCGCGCGTACGGCGGCGCGGGCCCGTTCCAGGTGCTTCTCGAACGCGAACACATCCACCTCAACGGGTACGTCGCCGAGTGCCAGCTGCCAGCCGTTGCGCCGCTGGATCAGCAGCCGGCCGCCGTCGTCGTCGTGCGTGCTGTTCGCCAACCACAACCGCAGCTTGGACAGGTAGTTGCGCAGATTCGCCGCGGCGGACGGCGGCGTCACGTCCCCCCACAGCTCACCGACCATGCGCTCGCGGCTGACCGCGGCACCGGGTTCGAGCAGCAGCAGTGCCAGGAGTGTCCGCGTCTTGCCAGCGGGAACCGCCAGCACCATCTCGTCGCGTCGCGCCCGGATCGGGCCGAGCAGCTCCAGTGACAGCATCGCATTCCCCCTCGATATTGCCAGGCATAGATATTCTGAATGGGCGCGCGTGATCGACAAGACACCTCGAACGATCTCGAACGCTCCCGGACAGCAGATCGCCGGCACGCGGAGGGGCAGCCCGCCGGACACACCCGACGGGCGCCCCGGTCCGTCGACTCTCAGCGAGATCACACCGGAGATCCCGATGTCGCGAGCAGGCGTACGCGATCCGCACCGCAGTCTCGCCCCGGCCGGCGATCGGCACCTCACGCATCGCGACCCCTCCGTCAGAAGGCGGTGAGGCCGCGCCGCCACGCGTTCGGACCGCGATGCCTCACCGGCGGGGTGAGCCATCGGACCCGGTCGCGTCGGGGTTCATCCGGACTCTCGCCGGCGGTCAGGGTGGCCAGAGCGATGATCAGCGCGGCCAGCTCCTCCTCGCTCGGGTTTCCCCGCAGGACGCGAAACGGGCCGTTCACAGCGGAATGTTTCCGTGCTTGCGCGGCAGCCGGGCGACCCGTTTGTCCCGCAGCGCCCACAGCGCACGCGCCACCTGCGATCTGGTTTCCCGGGGCATGATCACCGCGTCCACATAACCGCGCTCCGCTGCGACATAGGGACTGCACAGCGTCTCCTCATAGTGCGCGCGTAGCCGGTCGCGCTCGGCCGCCGGATCCGCGGCCACACTCAGCTCCCGGCGGTAGAGCACGTTCACCGCGCTGTCGCCGCCCATGACGGCGATCTCCGCGGTCGGCCACGCCAGGTTGACGTCCGTGCCAAGGTGCTTCGAGCCCATCACCCCGTATCCGCCGCCGTAAGCCTTCCGAGTCACGACGGTGACCATGGGGACGGTTGCCTCGGCGTAGGCGTAGATCAGCTTCGCACCCCGGCGGATGACGCCGCCCTGCTCCTGACCGACACCGGGCAGGAAGCCGGGAACGTCGACGAACGTGACGACCGGGACGTGGAAGGCGTCGCAGGTGCGGATGAACCGGGCTGCCTTCTCGCTGGCGTTGATGTCCAACGCGCCAGCCAGCCGCATCGGCTGGTTGGCCACCACGCCGACGCTGTGCCCATTGACCCGGCCGAAGCCGCAGATCATGTTGCTGGCGAACAGCGGTTGCACCTCGAGCAGCTCGCCGTCGTCGAGCACGCTGTGGACCACGTGGAGCATGTCGTACGGCTGGTTGCGGTCGTCGGGGATCAAGGTGTCCAGCGCGAGGTCCACCTCGGTCGAATCCGGCAGTTGCGACGGACCGAAGACGGGCGGGTCCTCCTGGTTGTTGGCCGGCAGGTAGCCGAGCAGGTGGCGGACGTACTCGAAGGCGTCCGCCTCGTCGACGGCCAGGTAGTGCGCATTGCCCGAGATCGTGTTGTGGCTGCGCGCCCCACCGAGCTGTTCGTGGTCCACCTCCTCGCCGGTGACGGTGCGCAGGACGTCCGGGCCGGTGACGTACATGTGCGCGATCTGGTCGACCATCACCACAAAGTCGGTGATCGCCGGGGCGTACACCGCTCCGCCTGCACATGGACCGGCCATCAGGGAGATCTGCGGGATCACTCCGGAGGCCTGCACGTGCCGCTTCACCAGCTCTGCGTACAGGGCGAGGGACACCACCCCCTCCTGGATACGCGCGCCCCCGGAGTCGTTGATTCCGACGATAGGGCAGCCGGTGCGGATGGCCAGGTCCATCACCTTGATGATCTTCTCGCCGTACACCTCGCCGAGGCTGCCGCCGAAGACGGTGAAGTCCTGCGCGAAGACGCAGATCCGGCGCCCGTTCACCGCGCCGTACCCGGTGATCACCCCGTCGCCGACCGGTCGTCTGCGCTCCATGCCCAGGTTGTACGACCGGTGCCGGGCCAGTGCGTCAAGTTCCACGAACGAGCCGGGGTCCATCAGGCCGTCGATCCGTTCGCGGGCGGTGAGCTTGCCCCGCTCGTGCTGCCGCCGCACGGCCCGCTGGTCGAACGGCTCGCTGGCCTCGGCTCGCCGGCGGGCCAGCTCCGCGAGCCGATCGGCTGTCGTCGGGCGGCTCATGGCAGCGTCACTACCTGGGCCTGCGGGGCGTTGCGGGCCACCGGCACGAAGTCCCCGTTGAGATAGCGGGTGCGGCAGGCACGGCGCTGGACCTTGCCGCTCGACGTCTTGGAAAGCGCGCCGCGGCGAACGACGAGGATGTCGTCGACGGTCAGGCGGTGGCTGTCCCAGATCGCCGTGGTAATGCGTTCGACCAGCTCCGGCGACGGCGTCGCCCGCAGTGCCCGGCCGTCCACCTCCACGACGACCACGAGCCGTTCAGTCATGCCGTCGTCGACGGAGAAGGCGGCCGTGCAGTTGGGGTGCAGGTTCGGTGCGACGGACTCGACGGTCAGCTCGATGTCCTGCGGGTAGAAGTTGCGGCCCCTGCGGATGATCACGTCCTTGAGCCGACCGGTGATGTAGAGCTCGCCGTCGTGCGTGAATCCGAGGTCCCCCGTACGCAGGAACGTGCCCGGTACGCCGTGTGCCGTGGCCCGGAAGGTCTTCTCGCTGTCCTGCGGGCGACCCCAGTACCCCATGGCGACGCACGGGCCGCTGATCCAGACCTCGCCGACCTGGTCGGGTGGGCTCGGCCGCCGGGTCCGCGGGTCCACGACCCGCACAACCGTGCCCGGGACGGTGACCCCGCTGCTGACCAGCGGGGTGGCGGCCGATGACTCGGGGACGACCTCCACCCGGCCCTCGCCGAGCGCCTCCGGGGAAACCCACAGCGGACGGGTAGGACGTTCCGGGCGGCTGCCCGTCGCCTTCAGGGTGTTCTCCGCCAGCCCGTAGCCGGGGCACATGGCGCGCGGGTCGAACCCGTTGCCGGCGAAGGTCCGGACGAACTCACGTATGGTCTGCCAGCGCACCGGTTCCGCGCCGTTGGCGGCCACCCGCCAACTCGACAGGTCGCCGACCCCCGTCATGCGGCCCTCGACGGCGGCGCGGACGCAGAGTTCGTAGGCGAAGTTCGGTGCGGCGGAATGTGTCGCGCGGAAGCGTGCGATCGCCTCCAGCCACCTGGCTGGCCTGCGAATGAACGAGTCGGGTGCCATCAGCACGGACGGAACACCGGCCCACAAGGGCAGCACCACACCGAACAACATGCCCATGTCGTGGAACATGGGCAGCCAGGAAACGACCCTGCCGTCCGGCTCGCACGGCCACAACGCGTCCGTCTCGGCCGCGTTGCTCAGGAAATTGGCATGGGTGATGACCGCCCCCTTCGGGTCGCCGGTGGACCCCGATGTGTACTGCAGTAACGCGATGTCCTGGGGCATCGGCCACTCGGCCGGTTCACCGGCCGGCCCGGTCAGCTCTGCGCCATCCACAAGGGATGTCCCGGTCAGCTCGGGCAGATGCCCGAACTGCTCCTCAAGCGCGTGCTTGACCGGGCCGGTGGTGAGCACGGTCGTCGCGCCCGCGTCGTCGACGATCCGCCGCAGCCGGCGCACGGCGTCGGCGCGTCGGGGGACCTGCACGGGTGCTGCGGTGACCCCGGCGTACATGCAGCCCAACAGGGTGCGGATGAACTCCAGGCCGGACGGGAACGCGAGCACGGCGTTACGCCCGGACAGACCGTTCTCGGCGAGCGCGGCGGCCCGGCCCAACGCCGCCTCGTACAGCTCGCGGTAGGTCAACGACTCGACCGGAGTCTCGCCGTCGCTCAGGAACACGTAGGCGGTCGCATCCGGTTGTTTCTCGCTGCGTATCCGCAGGAGGTCGGGGAGGGTGCCCAGTACACCGGCCCCGACACCCCGATTCGACCCGATGGTGGTCATGATGTGGAAATCCCCTTTCCCTGTCTTGAGTACCCGCGGGTCTAGGCGGGGTGCTCGTCGGCGACCGGATGGTCGATGGCCGGCCGCCCGGCTCGTTGCGGTCCAGCACATCGGTACGCGTGCCGCGCAGAAACGAGTCGCGGGTCGGCAACGGCGCGGACCGGCGGTGCCATGAGAGCCCCGAAAGCATCTCCCGTTGTCAGGCCAACACCTTCGTTATCTCGGCCAGCACTGCCGTGGACTGCTGGTCGAGATAGAAATGTCCCCCCGGGAACACGTGGAGCTCGAAATCGGCGTCGGTGTGATCACGCCAGGCCCGCACCTCGTCGATGGTGGCCTTGGGATCCGCGTCGCCCACCATCGCGTGGATCGGGCACGACAGCGGCGGGCCCGGTTGGCACCGGTAGGTTTCGATCGCTGTGTAGTCGTTCCGGATGGCCGGCAACGCCATGCGTACCAACTCGTCGTCGTCCATGACTCTCGCGTCGGTTCCGCTGAGCGATCTGACCTCGGCGAGCACGCCCGCGTCGTCCAGCAGGTGGACCCGCTCGTCGCGATCGGTGCTCGGCGCGCGCCGGCCGGAAACGAACAGTGCGGCCGGAACAACACCGGTGCGTTCGAGGCGCAGTGCCACCTCGAAGCCGAGGACGGCGCCCATGCTGTGGCCGAACAGCGCCAGGGGCCCATTACGGGCAACCTCGGCCAGCACTGCCGTCACCGCGTCGGCCAGCTCGTCGATGGTACGTATGAACGGCTCGGTGCGGCGGTCCTGCCGGCCCGGGTACTGCACGGCCAGCACCTCGATGTCCGCGGTAAGCGCACGGGACACAGGAAAGAAATAGCTGGCCGCACCGCCTGCGTGCGGGAGGCAGACCAGGCGAACACGCGCCTCCGGTCGCGGGTGGTAGCGGCGAACCCACAAATCGGTCGTACCCACGGTATTGAGCATGCGACTCACCCCATCGTCGAAATCAGCTGGAGCACATTGGAAATACGGTTACTTCCGATCCCGAATCACCTGCGAACGATTCGTCAAAGCGATAACGCGGGCAAGGCGCCACACCTCCCGTAGGCACTCCGCGACCATTGTGTATTTCCACTTTTCGTGGACGGACGTGAAGATTTCACGAGCGTCCCCTGTTCGTGGGGATTTTTGCCGCGCGCCCGCGATTCCCGCTCCCCCGGCAGCCGCAGACGCCGCGTGTTGATCTGCTGAGCAGCTGAGCCCATGCGATCACGACCGTTCCGGCCCGCGGTCGTCCGGAAACTCCCGGTCGATGAAGTCGAAGATCTCATCCGGCTTCGTGGGGTCCCAGTCATCGGTTGGTGGCTCGCCCGGTCCGGTCAGTCGCCGGAGAATGCTCTGCAACCGGTTGGCGATCGCGCCGTGGCCGTCTGCGGCCACGACGTCCGGCCCGGTGAGGGCGGCCTCGAACCGGTCCAGCTCCCGCAGCAGGCCGTCGAGGTCCGGACCGGTGTCATCTCCCATCAGCCGTTGCCGCAGTGCCCGTGCGAGTTCCCCGGGCGTCGGGTGGTCGAACACGAGCGTCGGCGGCAGTGGCACGGAGGTCGCCGCCCGCAACCGGTTTCGCAACTCGACCGCCGCGAGCGAGTCGAAGCCCAGCTGCTTGAACGACTCCTCCGGATCGATGGACTCCGGCGAGCTGTGTCCGAGCACCGCGGCCCCGTGAACCTGCACCAGCGTGAGCAGTTCCTGGTACTGGGCGGCTGCCGGAAGCCCACCGAGCCGGCTCGTGAGAGTGACCGCCGGCTCGTCCGACCGGCGCGCGCTCCGAGCGCGTACCAGCCCGCGCAGCAGGGCCGGCAGGTTCTCCGTCGACGACCTCACCCGCAGCGCGCGGACGTCCAGGTTCAGCGGCGCGAAAACCCCTGCGGTCACCCTGCCGACCGCGTCGTCGAACAGTTCGAGGCCACGCGAGGGTGCCAGCAGCCCGATGCCGCCGGCGTGCAGCCTGCGCACGTCCCGGTCGGTCATGCCGGCGGTCATGCCGGTCGACTGGTGCCACGGCCCCCATGCGAGGGAAACGCCGGCGAGGCCGCGTGCCCTGCGGTGCTCGGCGAGCGCGTCGAGGAACGCGTTCGCCGCGGCGTAGTTGCCCTGTCCGGCATTGCCGAGCAGCGCCGACGCGGACGAGAACAGAACGAACAGGTCCAGGTCCATGCCCGCCGTAAGCTCGTGCAGGTGCCAGGCCGCGTCAACCTTCGGCCTGAGCACGGCGGACACGCCGGCATCCGTCATCGTCTCGACAACCGCGTCGTTCAGGACCCCGGCCGCGTGCACCACGCCACCGAGGTGCAGACCGGTCAGCAGGTTGGCGAGCGCGTCGCGGTCCGAGACATCGCAGCGCACGGCCCGGACTCGCGCCCCCGACCAGGTCAGCTCCGCGACCAGCTGCCGGGCGCCGGGTGCTTCGGGGCCGCTTCTGCTGGCGAGCACGAGATCACGCACCCCGTGCTCGCTGACCAGGTGCCTGGCGATCATCCCGCCCAACGCACCGGTGCCGCCGGTGACGAGCACGGTGCCGCGCGGGCCGGCGGCCGGCGGCATCGTCAGCACGGCTTTGCCGACCAGCCGCGCCTGGCTGAGCGCGCGGAACGCGTCGGCGGCATCGCGCACGTCCCACGTGGTGACGGGAGGTGGAACCAGTGAGCCGCGTTCGAACAACGCCATCAGCTCGCCCAGCATCTGCCCGAGCCGTTCCCGACCGGCGTCGGCAAGGTCGAACGCCTGGTAGCGGACGCCGGGGTGGGCGGCGGCGACCTGGTGCGGGTCCCGGATGTCGGTCTTGCCCATCTCGAGGAAGCGGCCGCCCCTGGGCAGCAGCCGCAGCGAGGCGTCGACGAACTCACCCGCAAGTGAATCCAGGACGACGTCGACACCCGCGCCGCCGGTGGTCGCGAGGAAACGCTGTTCGAACTCCAGCGTCCGCGAGGACGCGATGTGATCGTCGGTCAGCCCGAGGCCGCGCACCGTGTCGTGCTTGCCGACGCTGGCGGTGCCGAACGTGCGGGCGCCCAGATGACGGGCCAGCTGTACCGCGGCCGTGCCGACGCCGCCGGCTGCGGCGTGCACCAGCAGGGACTCCCCCGACCGCAGGCCGGCCAGGTCCACCAGGCCGTAGTAGGCGGTCAGGAACGCGACGGGCACCGAAGCCGCCTGCGCGTAGGACCAGCCGGGGGGCATCCGCACCACGGTGCGGTGGTCGGCGACGGCAACGGGACCGAAGGCGCCGTCGAACATCCCCATAACCCGGTCACCGGGAGCGAGGTCGTCGACCCCCGGTCCGACGTCGAGCACCACACCGGCACCCTCCCCGCCGATCCGCGCGGGTCCGGGGTACATGTCAAGCGCGACGAGCACGTCCCGGAAGTTCACGCCGGCCGCACGCACCGCGATCCGCACCTGTCCCCGCGCGAGCGGCGCGAGCACCTCGGGGCAGCCGACCAGCCGTAGGCCCTCCAGCGCGCCGTTCCCGGCGGTGTCCAGGCGCCATGCCGGTGCACCGCTGGGCGGCGTCAGCGCGGGTGCCTCGGCTGGCGCCAGCCGGGGCACGTAGGCGCGTCCCCCGCGCACCGCGATCTCCGGCTCGTCGAGGCGGCATGCGGTCGTCATGACGCGGCGTGACTCGTCGTCGCCGTCGACGTCGAGCAGCAACAGCCGGCCGGGATGCTCGCTCTGGACCGCGCGCACCAGCCCTCGGACGGCCGCGCCCGGGAGGTCGACGACCTCCTCCTCCGGCGCCACGGCGACCGCGCCCCGGGTGACCATCACCAGCGTCGCCGTCGCGAACCGTTCGTCGGACAGCCACGCCCGCAGCAGGTCGAGCCGGCCGGTGACCGCGGCGTGCACGGACGAGGGCAGTTCCTCGCCCGGCAGCGGGGCGGCGTGGTCGACGAACGCCAGTTCCGGCACGAGATCACCCATGTCATCGGTGCCGGCGAGGCAGGCGCGCACATCCCAGGTCACCGGCCCCACCGGGGAGTCGGGCGGCAACGGCACCTCCGTCCAACGCACCTGGAACAGCTCGCCTCTCGCGCGGTGGTCGGCGCCCAATCGCTCCGCGTCCACGGGCCGAAGCACCAAGGTGCCCGCGGCGATCACCTGCGCGCCGGTGAGATCGGTGGCGGACACGGCGATCGAGTCCGCCCCGGCCGGAGTCAGCCGAACCCGCAACGCCGACGCGCCGGCCGAGGACACCGTCACGTCGTGCCACTCGAAGGGCAGCCTCGCGGATCGCGCCCCGGGGTCGTCGACGGTCAGGACGGAAGCGTGCAGGGCCGCGTCGAGCAGAGCCGGGTGCACCGAGTACCGAGCCGCCTCGGGGACCTGCGCGCTCGCCAACTCGACCTCGGCGAACACCTCCTGCCCGGACCGCCATGCGGCGCGCACCAGACGGAAGGCGTCGCCGTACACCAGGCCTGTGGCCGCGAGCTCGTCGTAGAGCGTGCTCGTGTCGACGGCGCTCGCCCCCGGCGGCGGCCAGCTCGCAACCTCCGGCGGTGCGAGTGGCGGGCTGGCCGTCACCGCGCCGCTCGCGACGCAGGTCCAGTCCCGTGCGCCGTCGGCTCGCGCGTGGACGGCCACCGATCGGCGTCCGCTCTCGTCCGCCTCGCCGAGGGTGACACCGAGCGCCACGCCGCCGTGTTCTGGCAGGACCAGCGGTGTACGCAGAGCGAGTTCCTCGATCCGGTCGCACCCGGCCTCGTCGCCGGCCCGCATGACCGCCTCCAGCAGGGCGGTGCCGGGCACCACCACGTGATCGTGGACCGAGTGGTCGAGCAGCCATGGCTGGGTACGCCGGGACAACCGGCCGGTGAGCAGGAACTCATCCGAGTCCGGAAGATCCGTGCTCGCGCCGAGCAGCGGGTGTCCGGCCGACCGCATGCCGAGCCCGTCCGCGTCAGACCGAGCGGCCGGTTCCGGCCAGTACCGCTGTCGCTGGAACGGGTAGGTGGGGAGGCTGACGGGCCTGGCGTCCCCGGGGAGGACGGTCAGCCAGTCCACCGCCGTTCCCGTCGTGTGCAAGGTGGCCAGGGCGGTGCGGAAAGCATCCGGCTCGGCCCGGTCGGCGCGTACGACCGGCACGAACACCAGGTCCGAACGGTCGAGGCAGTCCTGGGCCATGGCGGTCAGCACGCTGCCGAAGCCCACCTCGCAGAACCGGGTCACGCCCTGCCCGGCCATGGCGGCCACGCCGTCGCCGAACCGCACGGTCTGCCGGATGTGCCGAACCCAGTAGTCCGGGGTGAACGGCGTGTCCGCCGACAGCGGCGCGCCGGTGACCGTGGAGACGAACGGCGTGGCCGGTGGCGCGGCCGTGACCGTCTCGGCGATCCGCTCGAACTCGGGCAGCACTGCGTCCATCAGCGCCGAGTGGAAGGCATGGCTGACGCGCAACCTCTTCGTCTTGCGGCCGAGTGCCGAGAAGTGGCCGGCGGCGGCGACGACGGCGTCGCGATCACCCGCCAGAACGACCGACGACGGCCCGTTCACCGCGGCGATGTCCAGCGGCAGGCCCAGTTCGGCGAGCACGTACCGGACATCGGCCTCGCCGGCCGAGACGGACAGCATGGCGCCGCTCACCGGCAGGGCCTGCATCAGTCGTCCCCGGGCGGCGACCAGGGAGCAGGCTTGCGGCAGCGTGAGCGCGCCGGCAGCGTACGCGGCGGCGAACTCGCCGATCGAGTGCCCAAGGAGGACGTCGGGTCGCACGCCATGGGACTCCAGGAGGTGGAACAGGGCGACCTGCGTGGCGAAGATCGCTGGCTGCGCGAACTCCGTCCGGTCGATCAGTCCCGCTTCCGGCGACTCCGGGTCGGCGTACAGCACGTGCGTCAGCGGGCGGTCGAGGTGGTTGTCCAGCTCGGCGCAGACCGCGTCCAGGGCTTCCGCGTACCCGGGGAACTCCCCGTGGAGGGCTCGGCCCATGCCGGGCCGCTGTGTGCCCTGGCCGGAGAACATCATGCCGAGGCCGCCTGGCACGGCCTTGCCTGTCACGACGTTCGCCGCCGCCGCACCCTGGGCGACGGTGTCCAGGCCCCGTATCAGCTCCTCTCGGTTCCTCGCCGTGATCACCGCCCTGCTGTCGAGCAGCGCGCGCGACGTAACCAGGGCGGTGGCGACGTCCGCCGGTGCAAGCGCCTCGTCGGCCTCGACGTGGTCCCGTAGGCGCAGCGCCTGGTCACGCAGTGCCCTGGCGTTCTTCGCCGACATGGGCACGGGCACGACGCCGGTGCTTGCGGTCGTTTTCTCGACGGGCAGGTCGGCAGCGACCGCCGGCGCCTGTTCGAGGATGAGGTGTGCGTTGGTGCCGCTGATCCCGAACGAGGACACGGCGGCCCGCCGGGGCCGGCCGCTCTCCGGCCACTCCTGTTGCTCGGTCAGCAACCGCACCGCACCGGTCGACCAGTCCACGTGCGGGCTCGGCTCGTCCACGTGCAGGGTCCTGGGCAGGCGACCGTGCTGGAGCGCCAGCACCATCTTGATCACACCAGCCACACCGGCGGCCGCCTGGGTGTGCCCGATGTTGGACTTCACCGACCCCAACCACAACGGGCGATCCGGATCCCGCTGGCCATACGTCGCCAGCAACGCCTGTGCCTCGATCGGATCACCCAGCGTGGTACCCGTGCCGTGTGCCTCGACGGCGTCCACATCAGACACGGTGAGACGGGCGTTGGCCAGCGCCGCACGAATAACCCGCTGCTGGGACGGACCGTTCGGCGCGGTCAAACCATTCGAGGCGCCATCCTGGTTGACGGCGGAACCACGCAGCACGGCCAGCACGCGGTGACCGTTGCGCCGCGCGTCGGAGAGCCGCTCCAACAACACGACCCCGACACCCTCGCCCCAAGCGGTCCCGTCCGCCGCGGCCGCGAACGACTTGCACCGACCGTCCGCCGCGAGGCCGCGCTGCCGGGAGAACTCGACGAACGCGGTTGGCGTGGACATGACCGTGACCCCGCCGGCCAACGCCAGCGAGCACTCACCGCCCCGCAACGACTGCGCCGCCAGGTGCAACGCCACCAACGACGAGGAACACGCCGTGTCCACCGTCACCGCCGGCCCCTCGAAACCGAACGTGTAAGCGATCCGGCCCGACATGACACTGCCGGCGTTGCCCGTCAGCTGGTAGCCGTTGTCCGCATCCCGCGACGCCCCGCCGAGATCCCGATAGTCCTGGCCGTTGCTGCCGATGAACACGCCGGTCCTACTGCCCCGCAACGAGACCGGGTCGATCCCCGCCCGCTCCACCACCTCCCACGACGCCTCCAACAGCAACCGTTGCTGCGGATCCATCGCCACCGCCTCACGCGGCGACACGCCGAACAACCCGGCGTCGAAGTCGGCGGCGTCGTGCAGGAAGCCGCCCGTGCGGACGTAGCTTTTTCCGGATGTGGCCATCTCGGGGTCGAAAAGCGCTTCGACGTCCCAGCCGCGGTCCGCGGGGAACTCGGTGATCGCGTCCGCGGCCGACGACACCAGGTCCCACAGTTGTTCCGGGGAGGCGACCCCACCGGGGTACCGGCACGCCATGTCGACGATGACGATCTGGTCGTCCGGGTCCAGCGGTGTCCCGGTCGTGGGCGTCGACTCGACCAGGTCGGCTCCGTCGAGTTCGGCGCAGATGTACGCGGCCAGCAGCTCCGGCGTGGGGTGGTCGAAGATCACTGGACCGCCGAGGCGCAGACCGGATGCCGCGGCGAGCCGGTCACGCAGCTCGACCGCCATCAGCGAGTCGAAACCGAGCTCGCTGAACGTCCTGCTCGTCACCACGGCGGCGTCGTCGGTGTGGCCGAGCACCTCCGCCACGTGGGTACGCACGAGTGCGGCCACGGCGGTTTCGCGAGCACGCCGGGGCAGTCCGGTGAGCCGCTGGGCCCCCGGAGCCGCATCGGTGCGCGAGTCGCCTACTCCGGGGATCTCGGCCAGCAGTGGACTGGGCCGCACGGCGGTGAAGGTCCGGACGAACCGCTCCCAGTCCACGTCGGCCACGGTCAGCGTCGGTTCGCCCTCTCCAACGGCTCGCGCCATCGCCGCGACGGCCATCTCCGGCGCCATGAACCCCAGCCCGCGACGGGCTAGTTGCTCACCGGTGGTTCCGCGCGCCATGCCGTCACCACCCCACGTCCCCCACGCCACCGAAGTGGCGGCGAGGCCACGCATGTTGCGCTGCTCGGCCAAGGCGTCGAGGTAGGCGTTGCCGGCGGCGTACGCCCCGTTGGCCGCGCTCCCCCAGGTCGCGGCGACCGAGGAGAACAGCACGAACGCGTCGAGCTCGTGGCCGGCCAGCAGGTCGGCGAGATGCGCCGCACCGGCGGCCTTGGCGGTGAGCGCGGCCGCGAACTCCGTCGCCGTCACCGCGGCGAGGTCCGTGAACTGGCTGACCCCGGCCGTGTGGACGACGGCTGTGAGCGGTATGTCCGACGGCACCGAGGCGAGCAGTGCGGCCACCGAGGCCCGGTCGGCCATGTCGCAGCACGTCACCGTCACGCCGGCGCCCCGAGCCTCCAGACCGGCCACGAACTCCTCGGCGCCGGGCGCCGCCAGCCCGCTCCGACTGGCCAGCACGAGGTGTTGCGCCCCGTTGGCGGCGGCCCACCGGGCGACGTGGCCACCGAGGGCGCCGGTGCCGCCGGTGATCAGCACGGTGCCACGGGGGCGCCAAACATTGCTCCGGTCGCCGGCCGGTGCGGGACGCAGGCGTCGTGCCCACACTCCCGAATCGCGGACGGCGAGCTGGTCCTCGTCGCCACCGAGGGCGAGCACACCGGTGAACAGGTCGATCGCCCGGTCACCCGGGTCGGGCGGGAGGTCGATGAGGCCGCCCCAGCGGCGCGGGTGCTCCAGCGCCACGACCCGGCCGAGACCCCACGCCTGCGCCTGGGACGGGCTGATCACCGCGTCGGTGTCGTCGACACGTACGGCGCCGGTCGTCACCCACCACAGCGGTGCGTCGACCCCCGCGTCACCGAGCGCCTGCACCAGAACCACGCTGTGCCACAGTCCCTCGGTCAGTGCGGGCGAGCCGGCGGTCGGGTGCTCGTCGAGCGGCAGGAAAGACAGCGTCCCGGCGAACGGCGGTCGGCCGGCCGCGACCCGGTTGATCTGCTCGGCGAGCACCGCCCGCGCCGTACCCGGGCGGACCTCCAGCCACACGAGTTCGCCGCGGCGCTGCTCCACCGTGCCGGCGCACCGGTCTGCCAGCCCCCGCGCCTCGTCGTGCCCGGACGGCACCACGACCAGCCAGGTGCCGGGCAGCTCCGCCACGGCCGGCGCCGCCGTCGCCCGCCAGGCCGTCCGGTACCGCCAGGCATCCACAGCGGACGCTTCGGCGCGGTCGCGGCGCCACCTGGACAGGGCCGGCAGAATCGAGGACAACGGCTGCTCGGTGTCGACCCGCAGTTCTCGGGCCAGCGCATCGAGATCGGCCCGGTCGACCATGGCCCAGAACGCCGAATCGGGTGGGGGCGCGGCGTCGTCACCGGCCGACGGCCGGGTCCGCAGCCAGAACTCCTTGCGCTGGAACGGATACGTCGGCAGGTCCAGCAGCGTGGGCGTCCCACCGATGGCCGCCGGCCAGTCGACACGCGCGCCCCTGGCCCACACCCGGGCCACGGCGGTGACCACGGCCTCCGGCTCCGCGAGATCCCGGGGACTCGCCGGCACGAACGCGACCTGGTCGCGCTCCTCGTCGCCAAGGCAGTCCCCGGCCAGGCCGGACAGCACGCCTCCCGGGCCGAGCTCCAGGGCGGTACGCACACCGGCCGCGTACAGCGCGCGCACGCCGTCGTGGAACCGGACGGTGTCCCGGACGTGGCGCACCCAGTAGCCCGGATCACCAAGCTCTGCGTCGGTCGCCACACCACCGGTCAGGTTCGACACGACGCGGATCGCGGCGGGGTGATAAGCCAGATCACCGGCGACGGCGGCGAACTCGGCGAGCATCGGCTCCATCAACGGGGAGTGGAACGCGTGGCTCACCCGCAACCGCTTCGTCTCCCGCCCCGCCGCCCGCCACCTGTCCGCGACCTCGGCCACCGCCTTCGCGACGCCGGAGACCACCACGGCACCGGGCCCGTTCACCGCGGCGATCGCGACCTCGGACTCGAGCCCGGTCAGCGACGCACGCACCGCGTTCTCGGAGGCGGCGATCGCGGTCATCGCACCGCCGTCGGGCAGGGCCTGCATCAGCCGGCCGCGGGCGGACACCAGGCGGGCGCTGTCGGCGAGGGACAGCACGCCCGCGACATGGGCGGCGGCCAGCTCCCCGATGGAGTGCCCGCCGACGTAGTCGGGTCGCACGCCCCAGTACTCGACCAGCCGGAACAGCGCGACCTCGACCGCGAAGAGGCTCGCCTGCGTGAACTCGGTGCGGTGCAGCAGATCCGCCTCGGCCGTGCCCGGCTCGGCCAGCAGCACGTCCCGCAGCGGTAGATCCAGGTGCGGCTCCACTGCGGCGCACACGGCATCCAGTTCACGGGCGAACACGGGCGAGGCGCGGTACAGCTCGCCGCCCATACCCACTCGCTGCGCCCCCTGTCCGGGGAACAGGATGGCGAGCTTGCCGTCGACTCGCTCGTCCACGAGCACGCCGAGCGGGTTCCTGCCGTCCGCGAGGGCGCCGAGTCGGTCCATGATCACGGCCGTCCGCCCGCCGAGCACCGCCGCCCGGCACGGCAACGCGGCGCGGGTGGCCATGGTGTGTGCGATGTCGGCCGGCCGTAACCCCTCGTCGCCGGCCAGGTACGCCCGCAGCCGCCTGGCCTGTTCCCGGACCGCGTCCCTCGTCCGGCCGGACAGCAACACCGGCACCACCTCGTCGGACGGGTGGCCGACGTCCTGGCCGGCGTCCGACGGCGCCTGTTCGAGAATCACGTGTCCGTTGGTGCCGCTCATGCCGAACGAGGACACGCCCGCACGCCGTGGCCGGCCGGTGTCCGGCCACGGCCGGCGCTCGGTCAGCAGCCGGACCTCGCCGGAACTCCAGTCCACATGAGGCGAAGGGGCGTCCACGTGCAGGGTTTCGGGCAGTTCGCCGTGCTGGAGCGCGAGCACCATCTTGATCACGCCGAGTACGCCGGCCGCCGCCTGGGTGTGACCGATGTTCGACTTCAGCGAGCCGATCCACAGCGGCTGGTCCCGGCCCTGGCCGTAGGTCGCGAGCAGTGCACCGGCCTCGATCGGGTCGCCGAGCTTCGTGCCGGTGCCGTGCGCCTCCACGGCGTCGACCTCGCCGGCCGACAGACCGGCACGCGCCAGCGCCGCGCGGATCAGGCTCTGCTGGGCCTGCCCGTTCGGCGCGGACAGCCCGTTGGACGCCCCGTCCTGGTTGGTCGCGCTGCCCCTGATCACGGCGAGCACGGGATGGCGGTTGCGCTGGGCGTCCGACAGCCGTTCCACGAGCAGGACGCCGGCACCCTCGGCCCAGGAGACACCGTCCGCGGCGGCGGCGAACGCCTTGCACCGGCCGTCCGGCGCCAGCAGGCGCTGCCGGCTGAACTCGATGAACATCCCGGGCGTGGCCAGCACGTTCACCCCGCCGACCAGGGCGAGGGAGCACTCGCCGGCACGTAGTGCCTGGCTGGCGAGGTGGAGGGCGACGAGGGAGGACGAGCACGCCGTGTCCACCGTCACCGCGGGCCCCACCAGGCCGAACGTGTACGCCACCCGGCCCGACGCCACGCTCGCGCCGCCGCCGGTGAACACGTGTCCCTCCAGCTCGGCGGGCGCCGCGTCCAGCCTCGGCGCGTACTGCTGGTCCACGAGACCGACGAAGACGCCGACATCGCGGCCCTTCAGCGCGGCCGGGTCCATCCCGGCGCGTTCGAACACCTCCCACGAGGTCTCGAGCAGCAGGCGTTGCTGCGGGTCCATCGCCATGGCCTCGCGCGGGCTGATGCCGAACAGGTCCGCGTCGAACTCGCCGGCGTCGTACAGGAAGCCACCGCCGCGGCTGTAGGTGTGCCCCGGCCGGTCCGGGTCCGGGTCGTAGATCTCGTCGAGCGGCCAGCCGCGGTTGATCGGGAAGCCGCCGATCGCGTCGGTCCCGGTGAGCATCAGCCGCCACAGGTCCGTCGGGGTGCGGACACCACCGGGGGCCCGACAGCTCATCGCGACGATCGCGATCGGCTCGTCGTCGGCTCGGGCGGTGGTGTGCGCCGGGACACCGCGTTCCACCCCGAACAGCTCGGCGTACAGGCGGTCGGCGAGCGCGGTCGGCGTCGGGTGGTCGAAAACGACGGTGACCGGCAGCCGCACACCCGTCTCCGCGACCACGGCGTCGCGTATCTCCACCGCGGTGACGGAGTTGACGCCGAGTTCGAGGAAGGTCTTGGTCGCATCGCCCCGGTCGAACGTCGCGTGGCCGAGCGGACCTGCGACCGCATCGCGTACCAGCTCGACCAGCGCCTCCCGCCGAGCCTGCTCAGGCAGTGCCGCCAGCCGGGCAGGCAGCCGCTGGGCCGGGTCAACGCCGTACGCGGCACCGGTCCGCACGGCCGAGAGCGCACGGACGAGCTGTTCCTCGCCGCCCTTGTCGCGCTGGAGGGAGCCCACGACGACGGCGTCGACGCCCAGCGCGTCGACCGTCTCCTGCACCGCCATCGTCAGCACCGGATGCGGGCTGACCTCGATGAACGTGTCGATGCCGTGGTCGAGCACCGCGCGGGTGGCGGCCTCGAAGTTCACCTCGTGCCGCATGTTGCGGACCCAGTAGGCCGCCGTCATCGTGCTCGTGTCCACCAGGCCGCCGGTGCACGCGGCGAAGAACGGGGTCCGCGAGGCGGTCGGGGCGATCGGCGCCAGCACCCGCAGCAGATGGTCGGCGATCTCGTCGGCCTTCGGGGAATGGGCAGGCCAGCCGATCTGGATCTTCTGGGCCCGCACGCCCGCCGCGGTGAGCCCCGCGAGCAACTGGTCGAGGGCGGCGGTCTCACCGGACACGATGGTCGAGGCCGGCCCGTTGACGCCGGCGAGTGTGAGCCGGTCGCCGAACTCCCCGAGCCGATCGCGCACACGGTCGGGCGGCAGCGAGACCGCGGCCATCCCCCCGCTTCCGACGAGCGGGAGCTGCGCGATGCTCCACAGCGCGACGATGCGGGCGCCGTCGGCGAGCGAGAGTCCGCCCGCGATGCACGCCGCCGCGATCTCGCCGTTGCTGTGGCCCACGACGGCGTCGGGTACCACGCCGTGCGACCTCCACACCTCGGCGACCCCGACCGACATCGCGAACAGGGCCGGTTGGGCGACGTCCATCCGGGTCAGCGACGGAGCTCCTGCCCGGTCGCGCAGCACGTCCGACACCGACCAGTCGAGGTACGGGGCGAAGGCCTGTTCGCAGAGCTCGATCTGGGCACGGAACACCTCCGACGAGTGGAGGAGCGCGGCGCCCATGCCCGCCCACTGCGGGCCCAGTCCCGGGCAGACGAAAGCCACCCGGCCGCGGCCCGCGAGGTTCTCGGCTGTGCTCACCGGTCGCCTCCGACTCCCTGCTTGGCGGTCCACTCCCGGACGACCTCTGCCGTGGCGCCGACGTGGTCGGTCAGAATCGTGATGTGGTCACCGGGCACGTCCGCGATGCTGTGCGGCATCGGCCAGGACGCCCGCCAGTCCGCGCCGCCCGGGTCGCCACCCACGGCCTCCGACGCCCGGACCAGCAGGGTCGGGGCCGACAGCGGGTGGGCCGACCACTGGTCGAGCAGAGAGAAGTAGCCGGCCATCGCGGTCAGTCGAACACCGGTCATCGGCCCGACCCTCCCCTCGGCCTCAAGGGTCGCGCGCAGCATCACCGGCTCGATGTATGTGGTCGCGGCCGGGCCCGGTGGGTAGGTGTCGAGCAGCACCAGGCTCTGCACCACCACACCGAGCTCCTCGAGCCGGGCCGCCACCAGGGACGTCAGGAACCCTCCGGAGGACCGGCCGACGAGCGAGCACGGCGTGTCGACCACCAGTTCCCGCATGGCGTCGACGAGGAAATCGATCAGCACACCGATGTCGGCCGGCAGCCGCTCGCCCGAGGCGAACCCGGGATAGACAGGTGACCACACGTCACGCACCCCTGCGAGCCGCGCGGCCAGTTCGGTGTACTCGTGCACCCCGCCGTAGACCGTCGGGGACGGGAAGCAGATCAGCGGTGGTTGCTCGGTGCCGGCGCAGAGCCGGACGAGCTCGGGCTCTCGGCCTGCTTCTGACTTCGTGGCGAACCTCGGTCGGATCCGTGCCGCCTGCGTCAGCAGTGCCGTCCCCTCGGCGTGCTGGTCCAGCTCACACGCCCTGCGGAACATCGCCGCGAGCGTGTAGTCCGGGTCGGCGCCAACGGAGGCGGCCGGCTGCGCGGGGTCGTCTGCCGCGTTCAGTCTGGCGGACAGGTCCCCGGCGAGCCCGGCGAGCGTCGGGTGGTCGAAGACGACAGTCGCGGGCAGCCGCAGCTCGGTCGCGGCGACCAGCTGGTTGCGCAGCTCGACCGCCATCAACGAGTCGAACCCGAGCTCCCCGAACACGTCGACGTCCGCGATGCGGTCGGGCCCCCGGTGGCCCAACACGCGTGCCGCCTCGGTCCTGATCAGGGTGAGCAACTCGGCCCGCCGGTCCTCATCGGGCAGTTCGGCGAGCCTGTCCCGCAGCCCCGGGTTCTGCCGCGACGCCGCCTTCGGCACGCGGCGCGCGGGGAGCAGGCCACGCATCAGCGGCGGCACGTCATCGGGCGGCAACGCGGCCGGCTCGAACCGGATCGGCAGGAGCACCGGCCGGTCGACGAGCTGCGCGAGGTCGAACTGGGCTAGTCCCTGCTCTCGCGACATGCCCGCGGTGCCGGTGTCCTGCAGCCGTACCGCCATCCCCTCGACGCCGTACCACTCGCCCCAGGCGAGCGAAAGCCCCGGTAGGCCACGTGCCCTACGGTGGGTGGCGAGGGCGTCCAGGAATGCGTTCGCGGCGGCATAGTTGGCGTGGCCGGGCGCGCCGAGCTTGCCCGCGGCCGAGGAGAACAGCACGAACATCGACAGGTCGAGCCGCTCGGTCAGCTGGTGGAGGTGCCACGCCGCATCCACCTTGGGACGTAGCACCCCGTCGACTCGTGCCGGCGACATGGCCGCGACGCCGCCGCCGTCCAGTACCCCGGCGACGTGCACGACGCCGGTGATCGGTCTCTCGGCCGCGTCCAGCACCGCGCGCAGGGCGTCCCGGTCGGCCACGTCACAGGCCACCGTCGTCACCCGCACACCCAGGTCTGTGAGGTCCGCTTCCAACTGGGCCGCGCCGGGCGCGTCCGGTCCCCGGCGGCTGAGCAGCAGCAGGTCGCGAATCCCGTGCTCGGTCGCCAGGTGCCGGCAGAGCACGTTGCCGAGGGCGCCGGCCGCGCCGGTGACGAGTACCGTGCCCGACTGTTGTGGCATCGTGGGAGCAGCCGGTGCGGGCGCCGTGACGCGGGTCAGCCGTGGGAGCAGGAGTCGTCCCGCACGCACCGCGACCTGCGGCTCCCCGAGGGCGACCGCGGTGGCGACGGCCTGCTGCACAGCGGCCGCGGCGTCGAGGTCATCGACGTCGACGAGCACGACGCGATCGGGATGTTCGGCCTGAGCCGACCGCACCAGGCCGCACAACGCGGCACCCGGCAGGTTGGTCACGTCCTCGTCCAGCGAGGTCGCGACGGCTCCCCTGGTGAGCACCACCAGCCGGGCCGTGGCCGGCACGTCCGCGGTCACCCAGTTCGTGAGAGCGTCGAGCACGCTGCCGAGCGCCGATCGAACCATGCCGGGGACGTCGTCCTGTGCGTTGGTCTCGACGACCGGCACGACGGCATGCGCGGCCGCGCCGCCTCGAACGGCAGCGGCCGGGTCGGAGTGCTCGACGAGCCAGCGGTCGTGGTCTGGCAACCGGGACTCGCCGGCGGCCGCGAGTGCCCACGGCGCCGGCCGCACCGGTGAGGTCTGCTCTGGCGCCGCGACCCAGCCCAGCTCGTACAGGAATGCTCGTTTGGTGGGTGCCCGCAGCGCGAGGGTGCCCACCGAGGCGACGGCTCGGCCTGTCTCGTCGGCCATCGTCATGGTCACGATGTCCCGTTCCGTGGCGCTGAGCCGGACTCGCAGTGTGGACGCTCCGCTCGCGTGCAGGGACACGTCATGCCACGCGAAGGGGACACCAGCGACGGTGTATTCGAACAGGTCCATGGCGAGCACGTGCAGCGCGGCGTCGAACAGCGCGGGGTGCAGGCAGAACCCGCCGGCGTCGTCGTGGGCGTCCGCTGGCAGGCCGACCTCGACGAACACCTCGCCCTCGCGTCGCCACACCGCGCGGACGCCGAGGAAGGCCGCGTCGTAGTCGAACCCGTCCTCCGCGGTACGTTCGTAGAGCTCGTCGACCGCTATCTCTTCCGCGCCCGCTGGCGGCCACTGCGTCAGATCTGTTGTGCCGGTGGCAGTCCCGGGTTCGAGGGTGCCGGTGGCATGCCGGTGCCAGCCGTCGGTGGCGCCCTCGGCCCGGGAAAAGATCCGCACCGGCCTGCGCCCGTCGTCGTCGGCCGCGCCGACGATCACCTGCACCGCCACCCCGCCCTTCGGTGGCAGAACCAGCGGCGACTCCAGGCTCAGGCCGCCGATCCGGTGGCACCCGACGTCCAGGCCGGCCCGCAAGGCCAACTCCACGAATCCAGTGCTGGGGAACATCGCGGTGCCGTCGTAGGCGTGGCCACGCAACCACGGATGTGTTTCCAGCGAGAGCCTGCCGGTGTAGAGGAACCCGCCGGTGTCGGGTTGCTCGACGCCGGCACCGAGCAGTGGGTGGGCGGCGGCGCTCATTCCGACGCCGTGCAGGTCTGCCGGGCGGATCGTCCCGTCGGGCCGCATCCAGTACCGTTCGCGTTGGAACGGGTACGTCGGCAGGTCCACCCGCCTCGACGCGCCCTCTCCGTAGACGGCGGCCCAATCCACGGGCGTGCCGGCGGCGTGCAACCGCGCCATCGCCGACAGCGCCGTAGCCGCCTCCGGCTCACCGCTACGCAACAACGGCGCCGCGACCACGGGACGCTCGGACCCCGCACACACCTCCGCGACCATCGACACCAACACGCCGTCGGGCCCCAGCTCAACGAACCGGTCAACACCCCGGGCGACCAGCGTGCCCACCGCATCGGCGAACCGCACCGGCTCACGTACGTTCCGCACCCAGTGGCCCGGATCGACCAGCTCGCTCCCGGCGGTCGAGCCCGTTACCGTCGACACCACCGGAATCACCGCGGGACCGAACGACAGCTCCTCGACGACGCCATGGAACTCGTCGAGCAGCCCGTCCATACGCGCGGAGTGGAACGCGTGCCGCACGCGCAGCCGGGTACTCTTGCGGCCCGCGAAGCCGGCCACGAGCGCCGAAACGGCATCCTCGTCTCCGGACAGCACAACGGAGTTCGGCGCGTTCACCGCCGCGAGCGACACGCCTTCGGTCAGCAGCGGCGTGACCTCGTCCTCGGTGGCCCGCAACGACACCATGACGCCGCCGGGCGGCAGCGCCTGCATCAACCGTCCCCGGGCCGCGACCAACCGCACGGCATCCGGCAGGGACAGCGCACCCGACACGCAGGCGGCCACCACCTCACCCACGGAATGGCCCACCACGAAGTCGGGAACGACACCCCAGGAACCCATCAACTGGAACAACGCGACGCCCAGCGCCAGCGCACCAGCCTGCGCGTAGTCGGTGCGCTCGGTCAGCTTTCCCAAGGACGAGCCCGGCGCGGCGAGCACGACCTCGGCCAGCGACTCGTCGAGCCACTGGTCGAACAACCCGCACACCTCGTCGAACGCCGCCGCGAACACGGGAAAACGGCTGTGCAGCTCCGCTCCGGCACCGCTGATCCGCGCCCCCTGGCCGGGAAAGACACAGGCCAACATTCCATCCGACGCCACCGACTCGATCAGCCCGGCGGGTCGCCCACCCGCGGCGAACTCGGCCAGGCCCGACAGTGCGGCGTCGCGACCGTCGACTGTCAGTGCCGCGCGGTGCGAGAAGTGGGTCCTCGTCGTCGCCAACGAGAACGCGACGCCGCCCAGGTCGAACTCGGGCTGCGCCACCAGATGTGCGTGCAGCCGCTGCGTCTGGGCCCGCAGAGCGGAGGCGGACTTGGCGGACAGCAGAAGCGGAACGGGCGGACACGCGACGGTCTCCGGATTCGTCACCGGTTCACCTGCCGCTTCGAGGATGAGGTGTGCGTTGGTGCCGCTGATCCCGAACGAGGACACCCCGGCCCGTCGGGGGCGGCCGTTCTCGGGCCAGTCCTGCTCCTCGGTCAGCAACCGCACCGCGCCAGCCGACCAGTCCACGTGCGGCGTCGGCTCATCCACATGCAGAGTCCTCGGCAACCGGCCATGCCGAAGCGCCAACACCATCTTGATCACACCAGCCACACCCGCAGCAGACTGCGTGTGCCCGATGTTCGACTTCACCGACCCCAACCACAACGGCCGACCAGGATCCCGCTGACCATACGTCGCCAACAACGCCTGCGCCTCAATCGGATCACCCAGCGTCGTGCCCGTACCATGCGCCTCCACCGCATCCACATCGGACACACCCAGCCCCGCATTGGCCAACGCCTGCTGAATCACCCGCTGCTGCGACGGACCATTCGGCGCCGTCAAACCATTCGACGCACCATCCTGATTCACCGCCGAACCACGCACCACCGCCAACACCCGATGACCATTTCGCCGCGCATCCGACAACCGCTCCAACAGAACGAGACCAACACCCTCCCCCAACCGGTCCCATCCGCCGCCGCCGCGAACGCCTTGCAACGGCCATCGGCGGCGAGACCGCCTTGCCGGGCGAACTCCGTGGACAGGCCGGACGTGAACATGACCGATACGCCGCCCGTGAGCGCGAGGTCGCATTCACCGCCACGCAATGACTGCGCCGCGAGGTGCATCGCGACCAACGACGACGAACACGCGGTGTCGATGGTGACGCTCGGTCCCTCGGTGCCCAGCACGTACGCGATGCGACCGGACAGCACACTGCCCGCGGTCCCGGTCAGCAGGTGGCTGGCGGCGGCGCTGCCGGATGCGATGACGTAGGCGAGGTAGTCCTGTGAGCTGCCGCCGATGAACACACCCGTCCTGCTCCCTCGCAACGAAGCAGGGTCGATGCCCGCCCGTTCCACCGCCTCCCACGACGCCTCCAACAGCAACCGCTGCTGCGGATCCATCGTGAGGGCCTCGCGCGGTGACACCCCGAAGAAGCTCGCGTCGAAATCCGCCACACCCGACAGAAACGCGCCCGTTCCGTTCACCTCCGGGTCACCCCAGCCGCGATCGGCAGGCCACCCGGTTACGGCGTCGCCGTCGGCACTGACCAGTTGCCACAACTCGTCCGGGTTGGTCACCCCACCCGGGAACCGGCAGCTCATCCCGACGATCGCGATCGGCTCGTCCACCCCGGTCGCCGGCAGCGGCGGCGCGGCCACCGGCTGCTCCTCGGCTCCGGCGATGCCGCCGAGCAGCTGGTCCACCATGGCGTTGGGTGTCGGGTGGTCGAACACTAGCGTCGCCGGCAGGCGGGTGCCGGTCGCCACGGACAGCCGGTTGCGCAACTCCAGCGCGGTCAACGAGTCGAACCCGAGATCCTTGAACGGCCTGTCCGGCTCGACATCGTCCAGAACCGCGTCGCCCAGCACCGCGGCGACGTTCGTCACCACGAGGTCGAGCAGGATCCTGCGGCGCTCCCGATCTGACGCTCCGGCGAGCAGCCGGGCCAGTGCCGAGGCGCCGGAGGCGTCCCGCGCGTCCACCACGCGGCGGGCCGGGGCCTGCACGAGCCCGCGCAGCAACGGTGGCACCGGTGCCGACCCCGCCTGGGCACGCAGGGCCCCGACGTCGATCGGGATCGGTACCAGCAGCGCCTCGTCGAGACCGAGGGCCGCGTCGAACAGCGCCATTCCCTGCTCGGAGGACAACGGTGACACCACTGTCCGGCTGATCCGGTCTACGTCGGTGGCGTTCAGGTGCCCCGTCATGGTGCTGCGCTCGGCCCACAGTCCCCAGGCCAGCGCGGTCGCGCGGTCACCGCCCGCCCTCCGGTGGTATGCCAGCGCGTCCAGGAACACGTTCGCGGCGGCGTAGTTCGCCTGGCCGGCGCCGCCGAGGACGCCAGCGCCCGAGGAGAACAGCACGAACGCCGCCAGCCCCATCCCGGTGGTGAGCCGGTGCAGGTTCAGCGCGCCGTCCACCTTGGGCCGCATCACCGCGTCGATTCGCCGGCTGTCGAGCGATTCCACGGTCGCGTCGGCGAGCACACCGGCGGCGTGCACGACCGCCGTCAGCGGGTGGCGTTCGGAAATGCCCGCCAACAGGTCCGCAGCGGCCGTTCCGTCAGAGACGTCACAGGCGGCGATCGTGACGTGCGCTCCCATGGCGACCAGCTCGCGCTCGAGGTCGGCCGCGCCGTCGGCGGCGGATCCCCGCCTGCTGACGAGCAGCAGGTGCCGTACACCGTGCCGGAGCACGAGGTGACGGGCGATCAGACCGCCCAAGGTGCCGGTGCCGCCGGTGATCAGCACCGTGCCCTCGGGAGCGAACCCAGTGGGCATAGTCAGTACGAGCTTGCCGACATGCCGCGCCTGGCTGAGATACCGGAACGCCTCCTTGGCACGCCGCACGTCCCAGCTTCGAACCGGCAGCGGCGTCAACACGCCGTCGGCGAACATTGTCATGATCTCGGTGAGCAGCTCGCCCATCCGGTCGATCCCGGCCTCGGCGGGGTCGACCACCTGGTACCGCACGCCTGGATGCGTGCCAGCGACCTGCTCGGGATCGCGCCTGTCGGTCTTGCCCATCTCGGCGAAGTGGCCACCGCGGGGCAGCAGGCGCAGCGACGCGTCGACGAACTCGCCGGCGAGGCTGTTCAACACCACGTCGATGCCGGCGCCGCCGGTGGCGTCGAGGAAGGTCCGCTCGAAGTCAAGTGTCCGGGAGTTGGCGATGTGCGACTCGGGCAGCCCCATCGCGCGCAGGGTGTCCCACTTGCCGGTACTCGCGGTCGCGTAGACCTCCGCGCCCCAGTGCCGCGCCAGCTGCACCGCCGCCATGCCGACGCCTCCCGCAGCGGCATGGATCAGCACCGAGTTCCCGGCACGCAGCCCCGCGAGGTCGCGGAGCCCGTAGTAGGCGGTGAGGAACACGATGGGCACCGACGCCGCGGTGGCGAAGTCCCAGCCGTCCGGAATGTCGGTCAGCAACCGCTGGTCGGTGACCGCCACTGGGCCGAACGAGCCGCTGAACACACCCATCACCCGATCACCGGCGGCGAAGCGGGTTACCCCGTCGCCGACCGCGACGACCACTCCGGCTCCTTCGCTGCCCATCACCTCCTGGTCCGGCACCATGCCCAGCGCGATGGCCACGTCCCGGAAGTTGAGACCGGCGGCGCGCACCGCGACCCGGACCTGCCCCGGCCCCAACGGCTCGTCGAGGTGCGGACAGGCGACCACGGTGAGACCGTCGATCGTCCCGTCGCCGGCGGCGTCCAGCCGCCACGCGGCGTCACCACCCGGAACTGACAGGACATCGGGGGACGCGGACCTGGCCAACCTGGGCGTCAACACCCGGCCGGACCGGACGGCCAGCTGGGGTTCCCCGCTGCCCAGCCCGGCCAGGACCGCGTCGGCCACCCCTTCTGTTCCGTCGAGGTCGAGGTCCAGCAGCCCGAAGCGGTCCGGATGCTCCGTCTGCGCCGCACGCACCAGCCCCCACACCCCGGCGTACGTCAGGTCCCGGACGTCCTCGCCCAGCCGGGTGGACACCGCGGAACGCGTGACGAACACCAGCCGGGCCCCCGTGCACCTCGGCTCGGCGAGCCAGGCCTGGACGAGCGCCAGCACGTCGACAGCGGCGGTCCGCGCCCGTTCGGCGAGGTCGCGCCCTGCTTCCCCACCGAGCGGAACGAGCACGATATCCGGCACGGTCTCCTCGGCGAGAAGTTCGTCGAACGTGGCGTAGCGCGGGACGCGCAGAGCGCCGCCGAGCCCGAGCCTGTCGGCGCCGACGACCGCCAGACCGCCGGGGCCGACCGGCTCGGGCTGTGCGCGCACCGGGGTCCACGCGAGCCGGAACAGCGAGTCGTGGTGCGTATCGCCACTCCGCAGTGACTGCTGCGTCGCCGGCCGGGTCCTCAGCGAATCGACCGAGAGAACCGGGTTTCCCGCCTCGTCGGCCGCCTCGATCCGGACCGACCCGGTGGCCGACACCCGGAGCCGGACCCGCAGTGCCGCGGCGCCGCTGGCGTGCAGGGTGACGCCCCGCCACGCGAAGGGCAGCATGCCCTGCCCTGCCTCACGCATGAACGCGCTCCACCCCACCGCGTGCAGCGCGGCGTCCAGCAGCGCGGGGTGCAGGCCGAAGTCCCCCGCGTCGCCCCGCACCTGCTCAGGAAGCACGACCTCGGCATACACGTCGTCACCGGCGACCCACACCGTGCGCAGACCCTGGAACGCCGGGCCGTAGGCGAACCCGGTCTCCGCGACGCGGTCGTAGAGGCCGTCGAACTCCATCTGTTCCCCGCCGGCAGGCGGCCACTGCGCCAGGTCGGAGGACGGGGTGGCGCCGCCCGCGGCCAGGATGCCGGTGGCGTGGTGTGTCCACGGCGCGTCGTAGGAGGCGGCCTGGGGCCGCGAGTACACGTCGACGGACCGCCGCCCCTGGGCCTCCGGTTTCCCGACCACGACGCGCAGCTGTGTGGCGCCGCTGGCGGACAGCACCAGCGGGGTGTGCAGGGTGAGCTCGTCCACCCGTTCGCAGCCGACCTGGTCACCCGCGTAGACGGCGACCTCCACGAACGCGGTGCCGGGGAACAGGACGGAACCCATGACGGCATGGTCGGCGAGCCACGGCTGCGCGCGCAGCGACAGCAGACCGCTCAGCACGAGCCCGCCACCGTCCGGCAACTCCATGCCGGCGGCAAGCAGCGGGTGGTCGGCGACCGACAGTCCCGCCGCGGTCACGTCACCCGCGCGCGCCCTGCTCTCGACCCAGTAGCGCCTGCGCTGGAACGGGTACGTCGGAAGATCCAGATCCGGCACGCCGGTGCCATGCAGCGTCGCCCAGTCGATGGGCACGCCGCCCACATGCGCCTCGGTCAGCGAAAGCATGAACCGGGCAAGGCCGCCCTCATCCTTTCGCAGCGTCCCACCGGTCCATGTGGGGCGCTCGGACTCCTCCAGGATGGCACGGGTACCGAGCGTCAGCACCTCGTGCGGGCTGCATTCGAGGAATGCGTTGTGCCCGTCCGCCAGCGCGGCTCGGACGGCCTGCTCGTAGCGGACCTCCTGGCGCAGGTTCTGATACCAGTAGTCGGCGATCAGGTCCTTGGTGTCCAGTCGGGTCCCGGTCAGGGTCGAATAGAAGGCGATGTCCGACGTGGTGGCCGCAACCGGCGCGAGCACCTCGGCCAGCACCGGCCGCAGCGCATCCACCTGTGCGGAGTGCGAGGCGTAGTCCACCGCGATCCGGCGTACCCGCACACCGTCCGCCTCCAGTTCGGCCACCAGCGCGTCCAGCGCCGGCGCGGCGCCGGAGAGCACCACCGCTGCCGGCCCGTTGATCGCCGCGATCGAGAGGTCCACCCGATCACGTATCCGCTGCCGCACCTGCTCGACAGGCAGCGCCACCGATGCCATACCACCGCCTGGCGCGAGCTCCGCCAGCGCACGGCTGCGGAGAGCGACCACGCGGGCGCCGTCCTCGAGCGACAGCGCGCCGACGAACACGGCCGCCGCGATCTCGCCCTGCGAATGACCGATGACAGCGTGGGGACGAATGCCACACGACCGCCAGAGCTCGGCCAGGCTGACCATGACCGCGAAGAGCGCCGGTTGCACGACGTCGACCCGGTCCAGCGCCGGTGCGCCGGGCGACTGCTCGATGACCTCCAGCAGCGACCAGTCCACGTGGGGCGCGAGGGCGGCGGCGCACTCACGCATTCGCTGGGCGAACACCGGGCTGTCCGCCAGCAGTTCGGCCGCCATACCCGCCCACTGCGTACCCTGGCCGGGAAACACGAGGACGACCTTGGCCTCCTCGACCGCGACCCCTTCGACGACCGTCGGGGACGGCCGCTCCTCGGCGACGCACGTGAGCCCGCGCAGCAGGCCGTCCATGTCCGCGGCGATGACGCCCGCCCGGTGCCTCATGTGCACCCGCGCCGTCGCCAGTGCGAGCCCGACCCCGTCGAGCGAGTCGCCGGTCCGGTCGGCAAGGTGGTCGCGCAGGCGCGCGGCCTGGTCCCGCAACGCTGCCTCGGTTCGGCCGGAGATCAACCACGGCATCGGCGCCCGCCCCGCCGGGACGTCCACCCGCTCGGGTTGCTCGATGATGACGTGCGCGTTGGTGCCGCTGATCCCGAACGAGGACACGCCGGCCCGGCGGGGCCGGTCCACCTGCGGCCACGGTCGGGCCTTGTCGAGCGGTCGCACCGCACCCGAGGTCCAGTCCACCTTCGGGGTGGGTTCGTCCAGGTGCAGCACGCGCGGCAGGTGACCATGCCGCATCGCCAGCACCATCTTGATCACGCCGGCCACGCCGGCCGCCGCCTGCGTGTGCCCGATGTTCGCCTTGACCGCCCCCAGCCACACGGGCCGGTCCGCGGGCCGGCCCTGGCCGTAGGTGGCCAGCAGCGCCTGTGCCTCGATCGGGTCGCCCAGCGCCGTGCCCGTACCGTGCGTCTCCACGACGTCCACCTCGGCGGGCGACAGCCGGCCGTCCGCCAGTGCCTGCTCGATGACCCGTTGCTGTGCCGGCCCGTTCGGCGCCGTCAGCTCGCTAGACGCGCCGTCCTGGTTGACCGCGCTTCCCCGGATGACGGCCAGCACCGGGTGGTTGTTGCGCCGCGCGTCGGACAATCGCTCCAGCAGCAGCTGGCCGGCGCCCTCACTCCAACCGGTGCCGTTCGCGGCGGCGGAGAAGGGCTTGCACCGCCCGTCGCTGGCAAGCCCCTCGCCGGAGAACTCGAGGAACGAGGCCGGCGTCGCCATCACCGTGACACCACCGGCCAGCGCCAACGTGCACTCACCGTTGCGCAGGGACCGCACAGCGAGGTGTATCGCCACCAACGACGACGAACACGCCGTGTCCACCGTCACGGCGGGGCCTTCCAACCCGAACGTGTACGCGATCCGGCCCGACATCACACTGCCCGCGTTGCCGGTCATCAGGTGCGTGCCCGCCGCGTCCGGCGACGCCGACGCCAGTTCCACGTACTCCTGGGGAGCGCCGCCGACGAAGACACCGGTGGGCGTGCCGCGCAGCGATCCCGGATCGATGCCCGCCCGTTCGAACGCCTCCCACGACACCTCGAGCAGGAGCCGCTGCTGCGGATCCATCGCGACCGCCTCGCGCGGCGAGATCCCGAAGAACAAGGGGTCGAACATCGCCGCCTCGTGCAGGAACCCGCCACCGGGTATCTGCCCGGCCTCCTGCGCGGCGAGCACCTCGCTGCCCCAGCCCCGGTCGGTCGGGAAAGCGCCGATCGCGTCCACGTCCGAGGTGAGCATCCGCCACAACTCGTCGGGCGAGTGCACGTCGCCCGGGTAGCGGCAGGCCATGCTGACGATCGCGATCGGCTCGTGCCGCTGGGACTCGATCTGTTCCACGCGCTGGCGAGTCTGCCGCAGGTCGGTCGTCACCAGCTTGAGGTAGTCGAGAAGCTTCTGCTCGTTGGCCATACGCCGTCCTCGATGGAAGTGGTACCGACTAGTGCGCCTCGGGTTGGCCGGGCACGTCTTTCTCGTCCGCGTGGGCGAGACCGAGGTCTCGGGTGATGTACTCGAACATCTCGTCGGCCGTGGCCGAGCCGAAGTCCACGTCGGGGGCGTCGCCGTGATCGCGGCCCTGCCTCTCCTGCCACTTCGCGACCATGGCCCGCATCCGGCGCGCCACCGTGTCGTAGCCGCGAACCGAGCTGTCCAGTTCGGCCAGGCCCGCCTCGAGTTGGGCAATCGCGGCAAGCACCGCAGCCCTCGTGGTCGACCCGTCCGGGCTGACCAACTCACCGAGCCGCGCGGCCAGGTCGACCGGCGTCGGGTAGTCGAACAGCAGGGTGGCGGACAGCCGGAGCCCGATCGCCGCGCCGAGCCCGTTGCGCAGCTCCAGTGCGGTCAGGGAGTCAAGGCCGAGGTCGAGGAAGCCGCGGTGACGCTCGACCTGTTCCGGGGACGAGTGCCCCAGCACCGCGGCCACGTGAGTGCGGACCAGGTCGAGCAGCGCGCGTTCCCGTTCCGGTGCGGATAGCGCCGCCAACCGCTGTCGGAAGGTGGGTGCCGCCCCGCTCGCCGCCCCACGTCTGGGACGTACCGGTACGAGGTCCCGCAGGAGCGGTGGCACATCCTCCGCGTGCACCCGCACCGAGGACACGTCCACTCGCATGGGTACGACGACAGAGTCGCGTCCCCGTTGCGCGGCATCGAACAGTGCCAGCCCCTCGGAAACAGACAGCAGGGCCATGCCGCCCCGCGCCAGTCGGGATCGGCCCGGCCGCGTGACCTCTCCCGCCATGCCGGTGCCACCTCCCCACCCTCCCCATGCCAGGGAGACCGCAGGAAGGCCGTTGGCGCGGCGATGTTGCGCGAACGCGTCCAGGAACGCGTTAGCCGCGGCGTAGTTCGCCTGTCCCGGGCCACCGAGAATGCCGGCGGCCGAGGAGAACAGCACAAACGCGGACAGGTCGAGGTCCTTGGTCAACTGGTGCAGGTTCACCGCGGCGTCGAGCTTCGGGCGCAGCACGTTGTCGACCCGCTCCGGTGTCAGGGCCGCCACGACACCGTCGTCCAGCACGCCGGCGACATGCACGACGCCGCGCACGGGGTGGTCCGGCTCCGCTTCGGCCAGCGCGCGGCGCACCGCGCCGGCGTCCGCGACGTCACCGGCCACCACCGTCACGGCCGCGCCGGACCGCATCAGGTCGGCGACGAGGTCGGTCACGCCCTCCGCCGCCCCGCCTCGCCTGCTCATCAGGAGAAGCCGGCGCACCCCGTGCACCTCGACAAGATGGCGGGCGACGAGCGGTCCCAAGCCGCCGGTGGCGCCGGTGACCAGCACCGTCCCGTCCGGGGTGAACGCGCTGCCGCTCCCGGCTTCGGAGATGGTGGCCCTGGCCAGCCTGGGAACAAGGAACTGTCCGGCACGCACGGCCAGCTGCGGCTCACCCCAGCCAGGCAGCTCACCCATCGGCGGGACGGACGGACTCCCGTCCAGATCCACCAGGACGAACCGGGCGGGGTGTTCGGACTGTGCCGTGCGAACCAGTCCCCAGACCGCGGCGCCGGCGAGATCCGCGACATCACCATCGGTCTGCGTACTGACCGCGCCCCTCGTGGCGATCAGAAGCGTCGAGGAGGCGAAGCGCTCGTCCCGCAACCAGTGCTGGATCGCGGCCAGCACCCGGTGTGTCGCCGCACGCACCGCCGCCACAACATCGGTGTCCGCGACCGCCTCGGCGCACACCGGCATGACCACGACACCTGGCACATCGTGTCCGCCGTCGATCGCCTCGGCCAGCGCGGCCAGGTCGGCGTACTCGCCGTCGCTGTCGCCGAGCACCAGATACGGCTGTGGCGCCTGCCCGGCAGAAACCGGGGTGAAGGGGCGCCAGCGCACGGTGAACAGGCAGTCGGGGCCGCCCTCCGGTGCCCGGGCGACACCGTCGGCCGCATGGACTGACAGCGCCCTCACCGAGGCCACCGGCCGGCCTGCGAGGTCCACCGCGGTGATCGTCACCGCGTCCACGCTGTCCGGTGCGATACGCATGCGCAGCGCCACGGCGCCCGTGGCGTGCAGCGACACCCCCTGCCACGCGACTCGACCGCCGGCGGGCAGGGGCAGCAGTCCCGCGGCGACCGCCGCACGTGCCGCCGCGTCGAGCAGGGCGGGGTGCAGCCCGAACCGGTCGACGTGCTCGCGATGGTCCTCGGGCAGTTCGACCTCCGCGTAGACGACGTCGCTGCCGGCGTCGCGCCACAGGGTGCCTGGGGCTGGCCCGTCGAGGGTTTCCCGCTCCGCCACGACCGCGCCGGCCGCCGGCCACTGCTCGATCGGCTCGGGGAGCGGTGCTCCGTTCCGGGCCAGCGTGCCGGTCGCGTGGCGGCGCCACGGCTGGCGCTCGTCCGCTCCGTCCGCCCGGTAGTGCACCTCGACCGGGTGCCTCCCGGCGTCGTCCGGCGCGCCGACCACAACCTGCAGGCGCACGTTCCCCTCCGCCGGAAGGACAAGCGGTCCGGCGAGCTGTAGTTCCTCAACCACGTCGCAGCCGACCTCGTCACCCGCGCGGATCGCGAGTTCGACCATGGCGCTCGCTGGGAGCTCAACGCAGCCGAGGACTTCCTCGGTCGCGAGCCAACGGTGTGCTCGCACGGACAGGCGTCCGGTCAACAGGGTCGTGCCGGCGTCGGCGCGTACCACGCACGCGCCGAGCAGCGGGTGGTCGACCGGATCAAGGCCGAGCGCGGCGGCGTCCGTCGACGTTTTCCGCGCCGGCCAGTACCGCCGGCGCTGGAACGCGTATGTGGGCAGGTCCGTCGTGCCAGCTCCGGCAGGGGCGAAGAACGCGGGCCAGTCCACCGCGGCGCCGTACGTGTGCAGGCTGGACAACGCACCCACCACGCTGCGCGTTTCGGAGCCGGTGGACCGCAGCGCGGGGACGAACGTGATCCGGTCGTTCTCGCCGAGGCAGTGCTGCCCCAGGGTGGAGAGGGACTCGTCCGGCCCCAGTTCCAGGCACCGTGTCACCCCGGCGGCGACGAGCGCGTGGATGCCGTCGGCGAACCGGACCGTCCCGCGAGCGTTGCGGCCCCAGTAGTCCGGTGCGCACAGCTCAGCACCGACCGGTTCGCCGGTGACGGTCGACACGATTGCGATGGACGGTGAGCGCCAGGTCAGCTTCTCCGCCGCCCGCACCAGGTCGGCGAGGATCGGGTCCATCCGCGCGGAGTGGAACGCGTGGCTGACACGCAGGCGTTTGGACCTGCGACTCTGGGCCTCGAACACGGCCGCCACCGCGGCGACAGCGTCCTGTTCTCCGGACAGCACAACGGCCTCGGGTCCGTTGACCGCGGCCAGGCTCACCTCGCCGTCCCTGCCGGCGAGCAGGGGGGCGACCTCGTCCGCAGCGGCCTGCACCGCCACCATCGCCCCACCCGGCGGCATCGCCTGCATCAGCTCGCCCCGGGCCGCGACCAGTGAGCAGGCGTCCGCGAGCGACAACGCACCGGCGACGTGCACGGCGGCGAGCTCGCCGACCGAATGTCCCATGAGGACGTCCGGGCGCAGTCCCCACGACTCGACGAGCCGGAACAACGCCACCTGGACCGCGAACAGCGCGGCCTGCGCGTACCGCGTCTCGTCGAGCAGCGCCGCCTCCGGCGAATCCGGCGCGGCGAACACGACGTCGCGAAGCGGTCGGTCCATGTGGGGGCGAAGCCCGTCGCAAACCTCGGCGAAGGCGCGGGCGAACACGGGAAAGGCGCCCGCCAGCTCCCGCCCCATGCCGAGATGTTGGGTGCCCTGCCCGGAGAACAGGAACGCGGTCTTGCCACCGGCGGCGGTTCCGCTGGTCACCGACGGATCCGGCCTGCCCTCGACAAGGGCGGTCAGGCCCCGCAGGAGCCCGTCGCCGTCGGGTGCCACCACCGCGGCGCGGTACTCGAACGCGGAGCGGGTGGTGGCCAGCGAGTGGCCGATCGTCACCGGGTCGAACTCACCCGCGCACGTCGACAGGAGGCGTTGGGCCTGGGCCGCGACGGCCTCCGGTGCCCGTGCGGAGATCACCCATGGGATCGCCGGTAGGCCCGCGCGGCCGATCTGCCCGGGATGAGAGGTGTGGTCCGCCGGAGGCGCTTGTTCGAGGATGAGGTGCGCGTTGGTGCCGCTGATCCCGAACGAGGACACCCCGGCACGTCGCGGCCGACCCGTGTCGGGCCATTCCTGCTCCTCGGTCAACAGGTTGACCGCACCGGCGGACCAGTCCACATGGGGCGTCGGCTCGTTGACGTGCAGCGTTTTTGGCAGGCGACCATGCTGCAACGCCAGCACCATTTTGATCACGCCAGCGATGCCAGCGGCCTCCTGGGTGTGCCCGATGTTGGATTTGAGCGATCCCAACCACAACGGCCGACTCGGGTCACGCTGGCCATAGGCTTCCAACAACGCCTGCGCCTCGATCGGGTCACCCAACGTGGTACCGGTGCCGTGTGCCTCCACGACGTCCACATCTGACGGCCGGAGGCCGGCATTTGCCAACGCGGCGCGAATCACGCGCTGCTGCGACGGACCATTCGGCGCCGTCAACCCGTTCGACGCGCCGTCCTGGTTCACCGCGGAACCGCGTACCACCGCCAACACCCGATGGCCGTTGCGCTGCGCGTCCGACAACCGCTCCAGTAACACGACCCCAACACCCTCACCCCAGCCCGTTCCGTCCGCCGCGGCCGCGAACGACTTGCATCGCCCATCCGCCGCGAGGCCGCCCTGCTTGGCGAAGGCCACCAGCGGGCCCAGTGTGGTCATCACGGACACCCCGCCCGCCAATGCCAGCGAGCACTCGCCGTTGCGTATCGACTGCACCGCTACGTGCAACGCCACCAGCGACGACGAACACGCGGTGTCCACCGTCATGGCGGGGCCCTCCAAGCCGAGGGTGTAGGCGATCCTGCCGGCCAGCACACTCCCGGACGCCGCGGTCGCCAGGTAGTCACCAGCACCGGGCACCGTGGCCAGCACGGTCATGAACTCGTGCGCCGACCCGCCGATGAACACTCCGGTCCTGCTACCGCGCAGCGACCGGGGATCGAGGCGTGCCCGCTCGACCGCCTCCCACGAGGTTTCGAGCAGCAGCCGCTGCTGCGGATCCATCGTGACGGCCTCACGCGGCGAGATACCGAAGAAACCGGCGTCGAAGTCGGCTGCGTCGGGCATGAAACCGCCACACGGCGAAGGTTCGCCCGCCGCCACGTCCCAGCCACGGTCCGTGGGCGGCCTGCTCATCGCGTCCGTGCCGGTGTGTACGAGCGACCACAGCTCCTCCGGGTTCCGCGCGCCGCCGGCGTAGCGGCACGCCATCGCCACGATCGCCACCGGTTCGGTCGACAGGGCCGCGAGCCGCCTGTTCTCCTGTCGCAGCCGGTCGTTCGTGAGCAGCGCGGCACGCAGCGCGTCGACGACCTGTGTCGGCGAGGTGTCCTTCCCGGTCACTGCGCGCCCTCCGCGTCGGCCATGGCGAGCCGCACGAGCGACGCCGTGTCCATGTCCTCGATCCGTTCCCTGGGCTCTGTCGCCTCGGACGGCGCTGCTCCGCCGCCGGCGTCGGCCATGTCCAGCAGCCTGCCGAGCAGTCCGGCTTCCCGCAGGCGGGCGATCGGCACCGTCGCGAGGGCGTCCCGGATCCGCGCGTCGTCCGTGTCGTCCGCTGGCCGCGCTTCGAAGAGCTGCTCGTACAGGCGGTCCGCCAGCGCCTCGGGCCGGGGGTGGTCGAACACCAGCGTCACCGGGAGCCGCAGACCGGTCACCGCGCTGAGCCGGTTGCGCAGCTCGACCGCGGTCAGTGAGTCGAAACCCATCTCTCGGAACGGCCTGTCGACGTCCAGCTCGTCGAACGACGCGTAGCCGAGCACGTCGGCCGCGTGCTCGCGGACCACGTCGACGAGCGCCTGCCTGCGTTCTGCCTCGGACGCGTGAGCGAGTCGTTGTCCGAGGCCTGCCTCCGCGGCTTTCGCCCGGCGCCGCGGCGCGCGGACCAGGCCACGCAGCACCGGTGGAACGTCACCGGCCGTCGCCCGCGCCCGCAGCGCCTCGTTGTCGAGCCGCATCGGCACCAGCACCGCGTTGTCGGCGTGGCACGCGTCGTCGAACAGCGCGAGCCCCTCCTCGGCCGACAGCGCCGCGACACCGCGACGTATGTTGCGGTCGACGACGGCCGCGTCGAACCGGCCGGCCATCCCGGCGCGTTCGGCCCACAGGCCCCATGCCAGCGAGCGGCCAGGCAGGCCCTGCGCATGGCGGTACTGGGCCAACGCGTCGAGGAAGGCGTTGGCGGCGGCATAGTTGCCCTGACCGGCACCGCCGAAGGTGCCCGCGATCGAGGAGTACAGCACGAAGGCGGACAGCTCCATGCCGGCGGTCAGCTCGTGCAGGTTGACCGCGCCGTCGACCTTGGGGCGCAGCACCGTCGCGACCTGCTCGGGGGTCAGCGAGGACAGCAGCCCGTCGTCGAAGACCCCGGCCAGGTGGATCACGGCGGTCAGTGGCCGATTCGCCGGGATCCGTTCGAGCAGGCCGGACACCGCGGCCCGGTCACCGAGGTCGCAGGCTTCGAGGTCCACGTTGGCGCCGAGATCGAGCAGCTCGGTCCGCAGCCTGGTGGCGCCGGGCGCCTCCGCGCCGCTCCTGTTGACGAGCAACAGGTTCCGGACGCCGTGCCTGATGACAAGGTGTCGCGACAGCAACGCGCCGAGGCCACCGGTGGCGCCGGTGACGAGGACCGTGCCCATCCGGTCGAACACCGGGGCCGGGTCGCCGCCGTCGTTGGACGACGGCAGCGGCACCCTGGCCAGCCGAGCCGCCAGAACCCGCCCCGACCGTACGGCGAGCTGCGGTTCACCGGACCCGACGGCGTGCCTCAGCACGTACGGGGGCACCGTGTCCTCGTCCACGTCCAGCAACGTGAACCGGCCGGGGTGTTCGTTCTGCGCGGACCGCAGCAGCCCCCACACCGCGCCACCCGCCAGATCGGGCACGGCGTCGTCCGGCTCGACGGCCAGCGCACCTCGGGTCACGACGACCAGCCGAGCATTTGAGAACCGCTCGTCGGCGGACCACGTCCGCGCAAGCGCCAGCATTCGGTTGACCGCGTCCCTCGTGCCTTCCGCCAGTCCGGCCGAGGCCCCCGAGGGGGTGCCTGCCACGAACACGGCCTCCGGGACGGGTGAGCCGGCGTCGATCGACTCGGTCAGCGCATCGAGGTCGGCATAGCCCGCCGTCGCGCCGCTGTCGGTCGTCACCATCAGGTGCCACTCCGGCCGTGGATCGCCGACGGTCACCCATCGTCCCGACGTCGGGGCCGTGGTGGCCTCGACCGGGCGCCAGTCCATCCAGAACAGGGAATCGTGGTACGTGGCGCCGGCACCAACCCGCTCGGCCGAGACCGGACGCAGGACCAGCGATTCGACCTCGGCGACCGGAGCGCCGGTCCCGTCGGCCACCAACACCCGGATCCTGCCCTCCCCGGCGTCTGACAGGCGTACGCGCAGCGTCGTGGCGCCCGCCGTGTACACCCGGATTCCGTTGTAGGAGAACGGCCGGAGCGTGGTCACCTCCTCGCCGAGGAACTCGCACAGGCCGATGGGGTGCAGCGCCGAGTCGAGCAGCGCGGGGTGCACGGCGTAGCGGTCGGCGTCGTCCCGCTGTGCGGAGGGCAGCTCAACCTCGGCACACATCTCACCGGCGAGCCGCCACACGGCGCTGACGCCCTGGAACGCGGGCCCGAACCCGGCGCCCCGTTCGGCCATCCGCTCGTAGAGGTCGTTGACGTCGACCTCGGTGGCCCCGGCGGGTGGCCACGCAGACAGGTCACCCGTGGGCCGGGAACCGGATCGCGTCAACGATCCCGTGGCGTGCAGCACCCACGGCTCGTCCTCGACCGCGTTCTCGACGCGTGCGTGCAGCCGCAACTCCCGGTCGCCGGCCTCGTTCGGCGCGGTGACCGTCAGCTGCAGGACGACCGCGCCCGCCGCCGGGATCACCAACGGCGCCTGAAGGGTCAGCTCGTCCACCTGGTCACAGCCGGCCAGGCCGCCGGCGCACACGGCCAGCTCGACCATGGCTGTGCCGGGCAGCACGACGGTGCCGTCAATCTGGTGGTCGGCCAGCCATGGATGCGTTGCCAACGACAACCTGCCGGTGAACACCGTCGTGCCGGACTCGGCCAGCCGCATGCCCGCGCCCAGGATGGGGTGGCGGGGCGAGCTGAGGCCGGCGGAGGTGACATCGGCGGCCATGGCCTTGCCGGGGTCCAACCAGTACCGGTCGCGTTGGAAGGGGTAGGTCGGCAGACCGGCGGGCATGGTGTGGCGCACGGGTAGCACGCCCGCCCAGTCGGGATCGAGGCCCCGAACCCACGCCTCCGCCGCACTCGTCAGGAACCGGTCGAGGCCGCCCTGGTCACGCCGCAGGGTGCCGAGCACCGCCGCGGTACTCCCCCGTGCCTCGATCGTCTCCTGGAGCACGGTGGTGAGCACCGGGTGCGCGCTGGTCTCGATGAAGAACCCGAAACCGTCGGCGTCGAGGCGTTCCACCGCGTCGTGCAGCCGCACGGTGTGCCGCATGTTCTGGTACCAGTAGTCGGCGTCCAGTTGCTCACCGGACAGCACCGTCCCGGTCACCGTCGAGTACAGCGGGATCCGCGCGCGTCGCGGGGAGATGCCGGCGACCGCCGCCAGCAGATCGTCGCGGACCGCCTCGACCCGCGCGGAGTGGGAGGCGTAGTCGCCGGCGATCCGCCGAGCGTGGATGTCGTGCTCCGTGCAGTACGCGAGTAGCTCCTCGAGGGCCTGATTGTCGCCGGCGATACCGACGGACCTCGCGCCGTTCACGGCGGCGATCGACAGGCCCGGCGCACAGCGGTCCACCAACGTCCGCGCGTCGTCCGGGGTGAGCCTCACCGAGACCATGCCACCGGTTCCGCTCAGCGCGCGGACGACACGGGACCGCAGCGCGACGACCTTCGCAGCGTCGGTGAGCGAGAGCGCGCCCGCCACACACGCGGCCGCGATCTCACCCTGCGATTGCCCGACCACCGCGGCGGGTTCGATCCCGCAGGAGCGCCACAGCTCGGCCAGCGACACCATCACCGAGAACAGCACCGGCTGCACGACGTCCACCCGGTCGAGCAGCGCCGCGTCGCCGGTGGCCCGCGCCACGTCCAGCAGCGACCAGTCCACGAAGGGCGCAAGCGCGGCCGCGCACTCGGCCATCCGCCCGGCGAACACCGGCGCCGAGTCGAGCAGTCCGGCGGCCATGCCCGCCCACTGCGCGCCCTGTCCGGGGAACACGAAGGCGACCTTGCCGTCGCGTGCCCGTCCGGTGAGCACGCCGACGGTGGCCTTGCCTTCGGCGATCGCGCCCAGCTTGCGCAGCACCCCCGCACGGTCGCGATCCAGTACGGCGGCACGGTGTTCGAAGGCGGACCGGCCCGTCATCAGCGCGTGCCCAGCCGCCGCCAGGGAAACCTCCGGTCGTTCCGCCAGGTATGCGTGCAGCGCCGTGGCCTGCGCACCCAGGGCCGCATCGGTCCGGGCCGAGATCACCAACGGCGGGATGGTCTCCGCCTCGGGGACGGTGCCGTCGCCGATCTCCTCCACCTGTTCCAGGATCACGTGCACGTTGGTGCCGCTGACCCCGAACGAGGACACCCCGGCCCGCCGCGGTCGCCCCGTCTCCGGCCAGCCCCGCTCCTCGGTCAGCAGACGCACCGCGCCTGCTGACCAGTTGACGTGCGTGGTGGGCATGTCCACGTGCAGGGTCTTCGGCAGGCGACCGTGCTGGAGCGCCATCACCATCTTGATCACGCCGGCCGCGCCCGCGGCGGCTTGGGTGTGCGCAATGTTCGACTTGATCGACCCCAACCACAACGGTTGTTCCGGATCACGTTGGCCGTAGGTCGCCAGCAACGCCTGCGCCTCGATGGGATCGCCCAGCGTGGTGCCGGTGCCGTGTGCCTCCACCGCATCGACGTCCGACACCCCCAGGCCGGCGTTCGCCAGTGCCTCACGGATCACGCCCTGCTGCGCTAACCCGTTGGGCGCCGTCAGCCCGTTGGAGGCGCCGTCCTGGTTCATGGCCGACCCGCGAACCACCGCCAGGATCGGGTGGTTGTTGCGTCGCGCGTCCGACAGTCGCTCCAGCAGAAGCACCCCGACGCCCTCACCCCAACCGGTGCCGTCCGCGGCGCTGGCGAACGACTTGCACCGGCCGTCGCCAGCGAAACCGCGTTGGCGGGCGACCTCGACGAACGCGGCCGGCGTCGCCATCACGGCCGCGCCACCCGCGAGCGCGAGCTCGCACTCACCAGTACGCAGCGACTGCGCCGCGAGGTGCAGCGCCACCAGCGACGAGGAGCAGCCGGTGTCCACGGTCAGCGCCGGGCCTTCGAGACCGAACGCGTAGGCGATCCGGCCGGACGTGACGCTGCCGGACGTGCCGGTCATCCCGAAGCTCTCGGCCTCGTCCACCCCGGTGGGCAGCAGCGCGGCGTAGTCCTGGGAGGCGCACCCGATGAACACTGCCGTCCGGCTGCCGTGCAGCGCGCCGGCCGTCAGCCCGACTCGTTCGAACACCTCCCACGAGGTCTCCATGAGCAGGCGCTGCTGCGGATCCATGGACAGCGCCTCGCGTGGGGAGATCCCGAAGAACCCCGGGTCGAAGTACGCCGCGTCGTACAGGAAGCCGCCGACCTGGGTGCGTGGTACGACCCGTTCGTAGCGCTGCCATCCACGGTCCCGTGGGAAGGGCGCCACCGCGTCCTGCCCGTTCGCCACCAGTGCCCACAGGTCCTCCGGGCTGGCGATGCCGCCAGGGTAGCGGCAGGCCATGCCGATGATCGCGATTGGTTCGTCGGTCGCACTCACTCTCCGCGGTTCCTCGACCGTCGCCCGTTCGCCGGAGAGTTCCGCGAGCAGGGTGCCGGCCAGGGCCCGCGCGGTGGGGTGGTCGAACACCACCGCCGCCGGCAGGCGCAGGCCGGTCGCGGCGCCCAGCCGGTTGCGCAGCTCCACCGCGGTCAGCGAGTCGAACCCGAGCTCCCGGAACGGAACGGTGACGCCGATCGGGTCGGTGCTGGCGTGCCCGAGCACGGCGGCCGCCTCCGCACGTACGAGGTTGAGCAGTGCGTCGTCCCGTTCGGCGTCGGTCAGGCCGGCGAGCCGCCGCCACAGCGCGGTGTCCCGTGGCCCGGCGCCCACCGGCGCCGACTCTGCCGCCAGCGCCTCGGCGGCCTCGGGAATCTCGTCGATCAGCGGGCGGCGGCGGGCGAGGGTGAACGTGGAGGTGAACCGCTTCCAGTCTATGTCCGCGACCGTCACCGTGGTCTCGTCGTGCTCGATCGCGTGCTTGATCGCGGTGACAGCCACCTCCGGTCGCATCATCCGAAGTCCCTGCCGAGCGAGGAACTGCTCGGCGCCGCCCAACGCCATCCCGGTGCCGGCCCAGCCGCCCCAGGCCAGCGAGGTCGCCACAAGGCCACGGGCACGACGGTCCTCGGCCAGCGCGTCCAGCGCCGCGTTGGCGGCCGCGTACACGGCACCGCCGGCGCTCCCCCAGCTCGCCGCGCCCGAGGAGAACAGCACGAACGCGTCGAGTTCGCGGTCGGCGAGCAACTCGTCGAGCACCAGGGCTCCGCTGACCTTTCCGCCGATCACGTGTGCGGCGGCGGCCTCGGTGGTGGTGGCGACGGCCGCCTGCAGGCCGACACCGGCGGCGTGGACGACGGCGGTCAACGGCTGTGCGGCGGGCACGGCGTCGAGCACCCTGGCCAGGCCGGCGCGGTCGGCGATGTCGCACGCGGTGATGGTGACCCGGGTGCCGAGACGCGCGAGCTCCGCCGCGAGTCCGCTCGCTCCCGGCGCCTCGGGGCCACGTCTGCTGAGCAAAACCAGGTGTTCGGCGCCGTTGGTGGCGAGCCAGCGGGCCACGTGACCACCGAGCCCACCGGTGCCACCGGTGACGAGCACCGTGCCACGGGGCCGCCATTCGCGCACCGGCTGGGCGTCGCCGAGTGGCGCGCGGACCAGCCGGCGCACGAACAGCCCGGTCGGCCGGACGGCGACCTGGTCCTCGGCCCGCTCGCCGGCCAGCACCGCGCGCAGGCGGTGCGCGTCCTTCTCGTTCGGCTCCTCGGACAGGTCGATGAGGCCGCCCCAGCGCTGGGGTTGTTCCAGCCCGAGTGCCCGCCCCAGGCCCCAGATCTGCGCGGCCCCGACCGACACCCGGTCGCCGGGCACGACGGCGACGGCCCCACGGGTGACCAGCCACAGCGGCGCGTCGAGGCCGATGTCGTCGAGTGCCTGTGCAAGGACCAGAGAGCTCGACACCCGCGCGGTCAGCTCGGGGTGAACGTCGTGTGGCCGGCCGTCGAGGCCCAGGTAGGAGAGCACGCCGGTGATCTCGTCGTGCCGGGAGACGATGTCGCGCAGGCGTTCCGCCGTGGCCGACCGGTCCGCCGAAGGACCGACTTCCAGCGTGACGATCTGCGCGCCACGCAGCGCCTCCTCGGCTGTCTCAGCGCCCGGGTGGCCTGCCGGAGTCACCACCAACCAGGTCCCGGCCATCTGCTGTGGCGCCTGGACGGTCAGCGAACGCCAGACCACTCGATAACGCCAGGAGTCCACGAGAGACCGCTCTCGCCGTCGCCGGCGCCATGACGACAGTGCGGGGGCGAGTGTTTCCAGGGACTCCCGTGCGGCGGGGTCGATGTCCATTGTCTCGCACAGGGCGGCGACGTCTCCGTGGTCCACGGCGTCCCAGAACGCCGACTCGGGCCCCGTAGTGTCGGCCGCCGGGGATGGTGGCGCCACCCAGAAGCGCTCGTGCTGGAAGGCGTACGTCGGCAGCTCCACAGGTGGTCCCTGGGCCGGCCGGTAGAACTTCTCCCAGCGCACGTCCGCACCGTGGACGTACGCCCTGGCCAGCGACTGGAGGAACCGGTGGGCTTCCGGTTCGTCGCGTTGGAGCGAGCCGAGGATCACGGCCTCGGCCTGCCGTTCGTCGATGGCCTCCTGGACGCCAGGCAGCAGCACCGGATGCGGGCTCACCTCGACCAGAAGGCCGCAGCCCTCGTCGAGCACCGTCGCCACCGCCGTGTCCAGTCGCACGGTCTGCCGAAGGTTCCGGAACCAGTAGTCCGCATCGAGGGTGGTGGTGTCGACAAACCCGCCGGTGACCGTGGAACAGAACGACACCGTGGCGGGTTTGGGGGTGATGCCGACGAGTTCCCGCATCAGTTCGTCACGCAGGCCGTCGACGTGAGGCGAATGGGAGGCGTAGTCCACCGCGATGCGGCGGGCGCGCACACCGTCCACCTCGCAGCGGGCCGCGAGTTCCCGCAACGCCTCGTCATCGCCGGACACGACCACGGATCTCGGCCCGTTCAGCGCGGCAATCGACAACCGCCCGCCGCTGTCCGTCACGAGTTTCCGGGCCGACTCCCGCGGCAGGGCGACCGACAGCATTCCCCCGCTGCCCGCCAGCGCCACCAACGCCTTGCTACGTGCGACCACGACCCGCGCCGCGTCCGCGAGCGACAACGCCCCCGCCACGCATGCGGCCGCAATTTCTCCCTGCGAGTGCCCCAGCACCGCGACCGGCTCAACCCCACACGACCGCCACAACTCCGCCAACGACACCATCACCGCGAACAACATCGGCTGAACAACATCAACCCGGTCCAACATCTCGCCGCGACGCACCACATCGAGAAGCGACCAGTCCACGCAGGGCCTTAACGCAGCCGCGCACTCGGCCATCCGCCCGGCGAACACCGGCGACGAATCCAGCAACTCGACCGCCATCCCCGCCCACTGCGATCCCTGGCCGGGAAACACGAACACGGCGCCGTCACCACGCAGTGCCGTTCCTTGGACCACCGTGCGTGCTGGTTCGGCGTCGGCGAGCGAACGCAGGGCCGACGGGTGACCGGCGTGGTCGGCGAGCACCACCGCTCGGCAGGCAAGGGAGGTCCGTGCGCTGGCGAGCGTTCGCCCGATGTCGTTCAGTGACAGCTCTGGCCGCTCGGTGATGTGGGTGAGCAGGCGTCGAGCCTGGGCGCGCAGGGCGGCCTCGGTGTTGCCGGACACCACCCATGGCATGGTGGCCGAGGCGACCGGAGGCGGCGGGTGTTCACCGGACGCCTGGTCATCGGGCACGTCCGGTGGCGCCTGTTCGATGATCAGGTGCGCGTTGGTACCACTCACCCCGAAGGACGACACCCCGGCCCGTCGGGGGCGGCCGTTCTCTGGCCAGTCCTGCTCCTCGGTCAGCAACCGCACCGCGCCGGCCGACCAGTCCACGTGCGGCGTCGGCTCATCCACATGCAGAGTCCTCGGCAACCGGCCATGCCGAAGCGCCAACACCATCTTGATCACACCAGCCACACCCGCAGCAGACTGCGTGTGCCCGATGTTCGACTTCACCGACCCCAACCACAACGGCCGACCAGGATCCCGCTGACCATACGTCGCCAACAACGCCTGCGCCTCAATCGGATCACCCAGCGTCGTGCCCGTACCATGCGCCTCCACCGCATCCACATCGGACACACCCAGCCCCGCATTGGCCAACGCCTGCTGAATCACCCGCTGCTGCGACGGACCATTCGGCGCCGTCAAACCATTCGACGCACCATCCTGATTCACCGCCGAACCACGCACCACCGCCAACACCCGATGACCATTCCGCCGCGCATCCGACAACCGCTCCAACAGAACGAGACCAACACCCTCCCCCCAACCGGTCCCATCCGCCGCCGCCGCGAACGCCTTGCAACGGCCATCGGCGGCGAGACCGCGCTGCCGGGAGAACTCGATGAACGGCCCCGGGGTGACCATCACCGAAACCCCACCCGCGAGCGCGAGCGTGCATTCGTCGTTGCGCAGCGCCTGAGCCGCGAGATGCATCGCCACCAGCGACGACGAACACGCCGTGTCCACCGTCACCGCGGGGCCTTCCAAGCCGAGGACGTAGGCGATGCGGCCCGACATCACACTGCCCACCGTCCCGGTGAGCAGGTGGCCCTCGCTGTCGTGGTCCGCTGCGGCGAGCAACCCGACGTACTCCTGCGACGCCCCGCCGATGAACACGCCGGTTCTGCTGCTGTGCAGGGAACGTGGGTCGATCTCCGCGCGTTCGATCGCCTCCCACGCCGTTTCCAGTAGCAGCCGCTGCTGCGGGTCCATCGCCACGGCTTCACGGGGCGAAATGCCGAAGAAGGCGGGATCGAAGTCGCCTGGCGCGGTCAGGAAGCCGCCCTCGCGGGTGTAGGACGTGCCGGGCCGAGCCGGATCGGGGTGAAACAGCGAGCCGAGGTCCCAGCCCCGGTCGGTCGGAAACTCCCCGATCAGGTCGGCACCGGCGCTGACCGCCTCCCACAGGTCGGCCGGCGAGTCGGTGCCGTTCGGAAAGCGGCACGCCATCCCCACGATCGCGATCGGTTCGCGGACGCGCTGCTCCACCTCCGCCAGCCGCGCGTACGCGCGATGGCTTTCGGTTATCGCACGTTTGAGGTAGTCGCGAAGCTTGGCCTCTTCGGACATCCGGGCATCAGCTCCTCAGGCGTCGTCGGTCGCGACCGGGCGGTCACGAGAATGGGAAACCCCGGTCGACCAGTTCGAAGAGTTCGTCGTTCGTCGCCGACTCGAGGTCGTCGGCGGGCAGTTCGGACGGGGCCTGCCACCGCGACATCAGCTCGCGCAGCCGGCCGGTGATCTGGGTCCGTTCGTCGGGCCCCGGATCGAGCGCGCCGATCGAGTCGCCGAGCCGCGCCAATTCGGCGAGCACCGAGTCGATTTCGCTGAGTCCCTCCGGCACCAGTTCGGTCCCGAGGAACCGGGCCAGCGCCAGCGGTGTCGGGTGGTCGAACACGAGGGTGGTCGGCAGTCGCAGTCCAGCCGCGCGCGTCAACCGGTTGCGCAACTCGACCGCGGTCAACGAGTCGATGCCCAGCTCCTTGAACGCGCGGCCCGCCTCAATCTCGTCGGACGAGGCGTGGCCGAGGACGACGGCCGTGTTCGACCGGACGATGTCGAGAAGCAGTCGGTCACGGTCGGCCGGCGTCATCCCGGCCAGCCGGTTGGCCAGCGCCTGCCCGTCGCCGCCCTGCCGTACCGCCTGAGCCAGGCGGCGGCCGCCGTTTCCGACCAGCCCACGCAGCAACGGGGACACCGGGCCCGCCCGCAGCGCGCCCAGGGCCAGCCTGGCCGGCACGGTCATCGCGAGGTCGACGACGCTGGCGAGGTCGAACAACGCCAGGCCCTGCTCGTTGTCCAGTGGCGCCATGCCCGACCGGGCCATACGCCTGACCTCGACATCACCGAGGTGTGCGGTCATCGCGCTGCGCTGCGCCCAGAAGCCCCAGGCCATCGAGGATGCGGGCAGTCCCCGTGCCCTGCGGTGATGCGCCAGCGCGTCGAGAAAGGCGTTGGCCGCCGCGTAGTTCGCCTGGCCGGCGCCACCGAACGTGGCGGCCGCGGAGGAGAAGAGCACGAACGTCGACAGCGGCATGTCCATGGTCAGCTCGTGGAGGTTGACCGCACCGTCGACCTTGGGGCGGAGCACCCGATCGAGTTGCTCGACGCTCAGCGAATCGATCAGGCCGTCGTCGAGCACTCCGGCGGCGTGCACGACAGCGGTGAGGGGATGCTCCTCCGGCACGCCGGCGAGCACCTCGGCGAGGGCGTCGCGGTCCGCGACGTCGCAGGAGACGATGGCCGCGTTCGCACCGAACTCGGTCAGCTCCGCCAGCAGTTCTCGCGCACCGGGTGCGGCCATACCGGCCCGGCTGGTGAGCACCAGGTTTCGTACGCCATGCGTGCTCGCCAGGTGACGGGCCAGCAACCCGCCCAGGGTGCCGGTGGCGCCGGTGATCAGTGCGGTGCCGTCCGGGTCGAGCGGCCGGGGAATGGTCAGCACCGCCTTGCCGACGAGGCGTGCCTGGCTGAGCGCGCGGAGCGCGGAGGGCGCCCGGCGCAGGTCGTAGACGGTCAACGGCAACGGTTCGAGCGCACCCGCCTCGAGCAGAGCGACGATCTCGACCAGCATCTCGTGCAGGCGCTCCGGGCCGGCGTCCATGATGTCGTAGACCTGGTAGACGACTCCCGGGTGTGCGGCGGCGACCTCGTTCACGTTCCGCTTGTCGAGCTTGCCCATCTCCAGGAACCGGCCGCCACGTGGCAGCAGCCGCAGGCCGGCGTCGACGAATTTGCCGGCGAGGCAGTTCAGCACGACGTCCACGCCGGCGCCGCCGGTGGTGGCGAGGAACCGTTCCTCGAAGTCGAGCGTCCGCGAACTGGCGATGTGGTCCTCGGCCAACCCGTTGGCGCGCAGTATGTCCCATTTCCCAGGGCTGGCCGTGCCGAACACCTCGGCGCCGAGGTGCTGCGCGAGGTGCACCGCGGCAGTGCCGACGCCACCGGCCGCCGCGTGCACCAGCACGGACTCACCCGCCTTGAGCCCGCCGAGGTCCACCAGCCCGTAGTACGCGGTCAGGTAGGCGAGCGGTATCGACGCGGCCCGCTCGTCGGACCAGCCTTCGGGGATGGGGACGAGCATGCGGTGGTCGGCGATGGCCACGTGGCCGAACGCCTGATAGCACACGCCCATCACGCGGTCGCCCACCGCCATACCCGTGACGCCGGGCCCGGTCTCGATGACGACGCCCGCGGCCTCGGACCCGATGTGCTGCTGTTCCGGCAGCATGCCGAGGCCGACGATCACGTCACGGAAGTTCAACCCGGCCGCGCGCACCGCGATGCGGACGTGGCCGGCGGGCAACGGTTCGTCGGGGCATGCGGCGATGGTGAGGTCCTCGAACGTCTCTCCGCCGAGGCTGTCCAGCCGCCACAGCCGCGCGTCCGGCGGGGGCACCAGCGAGTCGCGTGCGGTGAACCTGACCAACCGCGGGCAGGTGACCGTACCGGCCCGGACGCCGACCTGCTGCTCCCCCGTCGCCAATGCGGCACGTAGCGCGCCGAGTGGTTCCGGCGTGTCGTCCAGGTCGACAAGGACGAGGCGGTCCGGATGCTCCGACTGTGCCGAACGCACCAGTCCCCACACCGCGGCGTTACCGAGGTCCTCGACTCCTTCGCCGGTCCCGGCGGCGACGGCGCCGGTGGTGACGATCGCCAGCCGTGCGGCGGTGAACCGCTCGTCGGCGAGCCACCGACGTACGACGTCCAGCGTCCGCCGGGTGGCCGCACGGCTCGCCCCGGGCACGTCGGCGTCCCGGTTCGGAGCGAGGCGCATGACGACCACGTCGGGAATCGGGCCGTCGACGTCATCGAGGTCCGCCCACACCGCGACGTCTGGTAGCCCGAGCGTGTCCGGTCCGAGCACCGCGATGCTGGGGGATGCGTCGGACGTGGGTGCGGGCACCCAGTCGACGTGGTACAGCGAGTTGTCGTGGCCGCCCCGCAGGTCGCCGGCGGCCACCTCGCCGAGCACGAGCGACCGTATTTCGGCGACGGGTTGTCCGGCCGGGTCGGCCGCGGTCAGTCGTACCTCGTCGTCCGCCGTGCGGGACAGCCGTACCCGCAGCGCGGTGGCCCCGGTCGCGTGCAGGCTCACCCCGGCCCAGGAGAACGGGAGCCGCAGCCGGTCGTCGGTCTTCAACAGCATCATGGTGTGCAGGGCGGCGTCGAGCAGTGCGGGATGCAACCCGGTCCGCGCGGCTTCGGTGTGATGCGCCTCGGGCAGCCGGATGTCGGCGAAGATGTCCTCGCCGCGCCGCCACGCCGCCGACAAACCCTGGAACGCGGGACCGTACCGGTATCCGGCGTCGGCCAGGCGGGTGTACAGGTCGCTGATGTCCACGGATTCGGCGCCTCGTGGGGGCCACTGGGCGGGCATCGCGCTGGCCTGCTGTGTGTCGGTGGTCAGCATGCCGGAGGCGTGGCTGGTCCAGGGCATGCCGGCGGGGCCGTCCACGGGGCGTGAGTGAACGGTGAGCGTGTAGCCGCCTTCGTCGGCGGCCTCGGCGCGGACCTGCACGGTGAGCCCGGCGTCCCGCGGCAGGATCAGTGGCGCGTGCACGGTCAGTTCGTCCACCTGGTCGCAACCAACGAGCGCGCCCGCCTGGATGGCGAGTTCGACCAGGACCGTGCCGGGCACGATCGTCTCGTTGTTGACGGCGTGGTCGGCGAGCCACGGGTGGGTGTGTAGTGAGAGCCGGCTGGTGAGGAGGACGCCGCCGGCGGCGGCGAGTTCGACGGTGGCGCCGATCAGCGGGTGGTCGGTGATGTCCAGGCCGGCGGCAGAGACGTCGCCGACCGCCACGCCGATCTGCGGCCAGTACCGCTGGCGCGAAAAGGCGTATGTGGGCAGCTCGACGAGCTTCGCCGCGGTGTTGGCGAAGGACGGCGCCCAGTCGACGGGGACGCCACGCACGTGCGCCTGGGCGAGGGAGGTCGTGAAGCGGTCGAGCCCACCGTCGTCCCGGCGGATCGAGGCGACGGCGACGGCGTCGGCGTGCCGTTCGTCGATGGTTTCCTGGATCCACGGCAGTAGTACCGGGTGCGAGCCGACCTCGACGAGCACGTCGCACCCCTGGTCGAGCACTCCCCGCACCGCGAGGTCCAACCGAACGGGTTGACGGAGGTTCCGGTACCAGTAGTCGCCGTCCAACTCGGCACCGTCGATCCGGTCACCGGTAACAGTGGAGATCATCGGCACCGAGGCGGTCCGTGGCGACACGTCGGCCAACTCGACCAGCAGTTCGTCCCGCAACCGATCGACCTTTGGCGAATGAGCGGCGAAGTCCGTTCCCTCGAGCCGCCACCGCATCAGTCCGGCCGACGACAGGCGCCGCTCCAGCCCCGTCACCGCTGCCGGGTCGCCCGAGACCGTCACCGACCGCGGCCCGTTCACTGCCGCGACCGACACGCCCGCCGGCAACAAACTCTCAATCTCATCGATGCTGCCCAGCACCGACAGCATGGCTCCGTCACCCGACAACCGCTCTCCGATCAGCCGGCTGCGGGCCACGACGACCCGTACCGCGTCCTCGAGCGACAGCGCACCGGCGACACACGCGGCTGCGATCTCACCCTGCGAATGTCCGATCACCGCGACGGGCTCGATTGCCCACGACCGCCACAGCTCCGCCAACGACACCATCACCGAGAACAGCACCGGCTGAAGGACGTCGACCCGCTCGATCGGCGTCGGCCCACGCACCACGTCGAGCAGGTCCCAGTCCACCCAGGAGCTCAGTGCGGTGGCACACTCGGCCATTCGCTCGGCGAACACCGGCGACGAGTCGAGCAGATCGACGGCCATTCCCGCCCACTGCGTCCCCTGACCGGGAAACACGAACACCACGTCACCAGAACCAGCGCGCGTGGCGATGCCCTGCACCACCTCGGGGGTGTCGCCGCCGGAGGTGAAGTCGGCCAGCGCGGCGAGCAACCCGGTCCGTTCCCGGGCGACCACGACGGCCCGGTGCTCGAACTGTCCGCGACGTGTCAACGAGTACCCGACGTCCGCGAGAGAGACGTCCGGCCGCTCCAGAAGGAAGTCGTGCAGACGTCCCGCCTGTGCGCGCAAGGCGCCCCCATCGCGGGCCGACAGCATGATCGGTACGACGACATCGGCGTCCGGAACGGGCTCGGCAGAGCCGTGGCGCGGCCCTTCTTCGAGGATCACGTGCGCGTTGGTGCCGCTGATCCCGAACGACGACACCCCGGCCCGCCGCGGCCGGCCGTTCGCCGACCAGTCCCGCTCCTCGGTCAACAACCGGACCGCGCCAGCCGACCAGTCCACATGCCGGCTCGGCTCATCCACATGCAGAGTCCTCGGCAAACGACCATGCCGGAGCGCCAGCACCATCTTGATCACACCAGCCACACCGGCAGCGGCCTGAGTGTGCCCGATGTTCGACTTCACCGACCCCAACCACAACGGCCGATCAGGATCACGCTGACCATACGTCGCCAACAACGCCTGCGCCTCGATCGGATCACCCAACGCGGTACCGGTACCGTGCGCCTCGACAACATCGACGTCAGACGGCCGCAAGCCGGCGTTCGCCAACGCCTGCTGAATGACCCGCTGCTGCGCCAACCCGTTTGGCGCCGTCAACCCGTTCGACGCGCCATCCTGGTTCACCGCGGAACCACGCAGCACCGCCAGAACAGGGTGCCCGTTCCGCCGCGCGTCGGAGAGCCGCTCCAACAACAGGATTCCGACACCCTCACCCAGCCCGGTGCCGTCCGCACTCTCGGCGAACGCCTTGCACCGGCCGTCGGCGGCGAGATTGCCCTGACGGGAGAACTCCGTGAACGTGGCCTGGGTGGACATCACGGTAGCGCCACCTGCGAGCGCGAGCTCGCAATCACCGTTTCGCAACGCCTGGGCCGCGAGGTGCATCGCCACCAACGACGACGAGCACGCGGTGTCGACGGTCATCGCGGGCCCCTCGAAACCGAACGTGTACGAGATCCGGCCGCTCGCCGCGCTCGCGGCACCCGCCGTCGCGGCGTACCCCTCAAGTTGGTCGGGGGCGCCGGCGAACAACATCGCGTAGTCCTGGGCCATCAGGCCGGCGAACACGCCCGTTCGGCTGCCCCGCAACGAACCCGGGTCGATGCCCGCCCGCTCCAGCACCTCCCACGACGCCTCCAGCAACAACCGTTGCTGTGGGTCCATCGCGAGGGCCTCGCGTGGCGACACCCCGAAGAAGCCCGCGTCGAAGTCAGCGGCGCCGGCCAGGAACGCACCGCCGGACGGACAGGTCACCTCCGGTGGCACCGGATCGTGCATCCAGCCGCGGTCCACAGGGAACGGGTCGACGACATGGATGCCCTGTTCGACGAGGCGCCAGAGGTCGTCGGGGGACCGGACGTCGCCCGGGAACCGGCAACTGATGCCGATGATCGCGATCGGGTCGTCGGCCACCGCCGCGTCCGGTCGCGTGACGGCCGGGGCCGGCGCGGGGGCGACCAGCTCGGCGTGCAGGCGGCCGGCGACCGCAACGGGTGTCGGGAAGTCGAAGACCAGCGTCGCCGGCAACCGTAGTCCCGTGGCGACGGCCAGACGGTTGCGCAGCTCCACCGCGAGAAGCGAGTCGACGCCCAGGTCCGTGAACGTTCGCGCGGCGTCGACCGCCGTGGGCGACTCGTGGCCGAGCACCGCCGCCAGCTCGGCGCGTACGAGTTCGCGCAGCCGGTCGAGTTGTTTGCTGTCCGGCAGTTGGGCGAGGCGGGACAGCAGATCGGTGTGGGGTGCGATGGCGCGCCGCCGCCTCCGCCGGGTGACCAGGCTGCCGAGCACCGGCGATGGCGTGGGCAGGGCGGCGACCTTCGCCAGGTCGAACCGAACCGGCGCCAGCACCGGCTCGTCGTGTTCCATCGCGGCGTCCCACAGCGCCAGCCCGTCGTCCTCGGACAGCGGGACCACGCCGGTTCTGGTGAACATCCTCGGGTCCCGGCGTGAGCCGTCCGCCATGTCGGTCCACGGTCCCCACGCCAGGGCGGTGGCGGGTAGGCCGCGTGCACGTCGCCAGCACGCGAACGCGTCGAGGAACGCGTTCGCCGCCGCGTAGTTGCCCTGCCCCGCGCTGCCGACGATGCCGGCCGCCGAGGAGAACAGCACGAACGATCTGAGGTCCAGGTGTTCGGTCAGCAGGTGAAGGTTGACAGCCGAGTCGACCTTGGGTGCGAAGGATGTGGCCAGCTGCCGCGGGGCCAGCCCGGTCACGACCGCGTCGTCGAGCACTCCGGCGGCGTGCACGACGGCGGTTAGCGGGTGTTCGGCGGGAATGCTGTCCAGTACGGCGGCGAGCGCGGTCCGGTCCGCGGTGTCACAGGCGACGATGCTGACCTCGGCGCCGAGCCCCGTCAGATGCGCCACGAGCTCGTGCGCGCCATCGGCGGCCGGCCCGCGCCGGCTGGTCAACACGAGCCTGCGGGCATTGTGTGCGACCACCAGATGGCGGGCGATCTTGGCGCCCAGGGCGCCGGTGGCGCCGGTGATCAGCACGGTTCCCTCGCCGTCCGGTACCGCCCGCTCGGCGGGCACCGCCGGCGCGCGGGCCAGCCGGGGCACGTGGGCAACGCCTTGGCGAATGGCGATCTGGGGCTCGTCACCGCGCAGCGCGGCGAGCATCGCGCGGTACGAGCCCGGGTCGTCGTCGACGTCGATCAGCACGAACCGCTCGGGATGCTCGGTCTGCGCAGACCTCAGCAGGCCCCAGATCGGCGCCTGCCCGAGGTCGGGCACCTCGCCCGCCGCGACCGCCACCGCGGCGCGGGTGACGAGGGCGAGACGGGACTCCGAGAGCGTGTCGTCGGCCAGCCATGACTGCACCACCGCGAGCAGGCGTTCGGTCTCCCCACGGGCGACGTCCGGGACATCATCGAGGTCGGCGTCGTGGCTCGTGGCGGGCAGCAGGACGATGTCGGGGGTGCCTTCCCCCGCCTGGAGGTGTGCGAGATCGTGTGCGGTTCGGACTGCCATACCCGCCTGGGCGAGGCCACGGGCGAGTTCCGTGTCGTCGCCGAGCACCACGCTCTCGCCGGCGACCGCGGGCTCGCCGACGGACGGCGGCAGCGCGGTCCATTCCAGCCGGTACAACGCGTTCCCGGCTCGGTCGCGTGTGCCGGCCAGTTGGTCGGCGGAGACGGGTCGGAGGGCGAGCGATTCGATGGTCAGCACGGGTTCGCCGGTGTCGTCCGCGATCGCCAACCGCACCGCGTCCTGACCAAGCGGAGTGACGCGCACCCGGAGGTGGGTGGCACCGTCGGCGTGTGCCGTCACCCCCGACCAGCTGAACGGCAGTTTCGCCTGGTTGTCGCTGGCTCCCTGGGTGCCCACGACCGCGATCGCGTGCAGTGCGGCGTCCAGCAGCGCGGGATGCAGGGCGAACGTGTCATCGCCCGCCGGTGCTTGTTCGATCTCTGGCAGACTGACCTCGGCGAGCACACTGTCGCCGAGGCGCCAGGCCGCCCGCAGGCCGCGGAACAGGGGCCCGTAGTCGAGGCCGTGGTCGGCCAGCCGGTCGTAGACGCCGGCGATCTCGACCGGCACCGCACCGGCGGGTGGCCAGTCCGTAAGGTCGTCACCGCCAGGGAGTGTCTCGTCGCCGGACAGGACACCTGAGGCGTGGCGTATCGGGTTCTGCCGGCTCGTGGCGCCCACGGAGTAGACGTTCAGCCGTCGGCGTCCTGCCTCGTCCGCCGGCCCGACGACCAGTCGCAGGTTTACGGCGTCCTGGCCGGAGAGGATCAGTGGCGCTTCCTGTGTCAGCTCGTCGACTCGCCGGCAGCCGGTCTCGTCAGCCGCTCGCACCGCCATTTCGAGGAAGGCGGTGCCTGGCACCAGTACGGAACCGAAAGCGCTGTGGTCCTCGAACCACGGGTGGGTCTCGAGGGACAGCCGGCCGGCGAACACGACCTCGTCCGATCCCGGCACGGCCATGGCGGCCGCCAGCAGTGGATGCCCGGTCGGGGTGAGCCCGAGATCGGCCATGCCGCGAAGCCCGCGCACGCCGGTAGGCAACCAGTAGCGGGTTCGTTGGAAGGCGTAGGTGGGCAGGTCGGTGAGGCGAGCATCGGGGAGAACCGCGGACCACTCGACCGGCGCGCCGCGTACGAATGCCTCGGCCAGGGACGTCAGCATCCGTGCCATGCCGCCGTCGCCCTGTCGTAGGGTGCCGATGACCACGGCGTCGGCGAGGCTTTCCTCGATGCCGATGGTGAGGGTCGGCCGTGGGCTGATCTCGATGAATGTCCGGTATCCCAGTTCCGACAGTTGCTGGACGGCAGCCTGGAACTGGACGGGTTGGCGGAGGTTGCGGTACCAGTAGTCACCGTCCAGCTCGGTGCCATCGATCCGGTGGCCGTGCACAGTGGAGATGAGTGGCACGTCGGTGGCGCCCGGGGCCACATCGGCCAACTCTCTCAGCAACTCATCCCGCAGCCGGTCAACCTGCGGTGAATGAGCGGCGAAGTCCGTTCCGTCGAGCCGCCACCGCATGATTCCCGCCGCGGACAACCGCCGCTCCAACTCCGCCACGCCCGCTAGATCACCCGAGACTGTCACCGACCGCGGCCCATTCACCGCCGCGACCGACACGCCTTCCGGCAACAACCCCTCGACCTCGCCAAGCGTCGCCAGCACCGACAGCATCGTGCCGTTTCCGGACAGCCGCTCCCCGATCAACTGGCTACGCGCGACGACCACCCGCATGGCGTCGGTCAGCGACAACGCCCCCGCCACGCATGCGGCCGCGATCTCACCCTGCGAGTGCCCCACCACCGCGGCCGGCTCAACCCCGCACGACCGCCACAACTCCGCCAACGACACCATCACCGCGAACAACACCGGCTGAACAACATCAACCCGGTCCAACATCTCGCCGCGACGCACCACATCGAGAAGCGACCAGTCCACGCAGGGCCCCAACGCAGCCGCGCACTCGGCCATCCGCCCGGCGAACACCGGCGACGAGTCCAGCAACTCGACCGCCATCCCCGCCCACTGCGATCCCTGGCCGGGGAACACGAACACCACGTCACCCGCACCGGCAGGGGGCACAACGCCTCGTACCACGCCGGGCGTGCCGCCGTCGTGTGCGTAGGCAGCGAGCGCGGTCAGCAACTCGGCGCGTTCCCGGGCCACCACCACGGCCCGGTTCTCGAACACCCCGCGGCGCGCCAACGAATGCGCGACGTCGGCGACGGGAACGTCAGGTCGCTCCAGGAGAAACTGGCACAGGCGCGCGGCCTGCGCGCGCAACGCCTCCTCGCCACGTGCGGACACCACGAACGGAACGACCGTGTCGGGGTACGCGACAGGCGAGGCATCGTCGTGCCGCAAGACCTCCTCGATGATGACGTGTGCGTTGGTGCCGCTGATCCCGAACGACGACACCCCGGCCCGCCGCGGCCGGCCGTTCGCCGACCAGTCCCGCTCCTCGGTCAACAACCGGACCGCGCCAGCCGACCAGTCCACATGCCGGCTCGGCTCATCCACATGCAGAGTCCTCGGCAAACGACCATGCCGGAGCGCCAGCACCATCTTGATCACACCAGCCACACCGGCAGCGGCCTGAGTGTGCCCGATGTTCGACTTCACCGACCCCAACCACAACGGCCGATCAGGATCCCGCTGACCATACGTCGCCAACAACGCCTGCGCCTCGATCGGATCACCCAACGCGGTACCGGTACCGTGCGCCTCGACAACATCGACGTCGGACGGCCGCAAGCCGGCGTTCGCCAACGCCTGCTGAATGACCCGCTGCTGCGCCAACCCGTTCGGCGCCGTCAACCCGTTCGACGCGCCATCCTGGTTCACCGCGGAACCACGCAGCACCGCCAGAACAGGGTGCCCGTTCCGCCGCGCGTCGGAGAGCCGCTCCAGCAGAAGAACGGCGACCCCTTCACCCCAGCCGGTCCCGTCGGCAGCGGCGGCAAACGACTTGCACCGCCCGTCGGCGGCAAGACCACCCTGGCGCGAAATCTCCGTGAAGATGGCGGAAGTGGACATAACGGTGGCTCCACCGGCCAACGCCAGCGAGCACTCGCCACCCCGCAACGACTGCGCCGCCAGATGCAACGCCACCAACGACGACGAACACGCCGTGTCCACCGTCACCGCCGGCCCCTCGAAGCCAAACGTGAACGCGACCCGTCCCGAGGCCACGCTGCCGGCCACACCGAGTCCGACATGCCCGCGCACGTCGGCGGGCTCGTCCGGCAGCCACGATCCGTAATCGTGGGACATGAGGCCGGTAAAGACTCCGGTCCGGCTGCCCCGCAACGAGGCAGGATCGATACCCGCCCGCTCCACCACCTCCCACGACGTCTCCAACAACAACCGCTGCTGCGGATCCATCGCCACCGCCTCACGCGGCGACACGCCGAAGAAGCCCGCGTCGAAATCAGCGACACCCGGCACGAACGCGCCGAGCCGCGCGTAGTCGGCGTCGGGGCTCGGGTCCCAGCCACGGTCGACCGGAAACGCGGTCATGGTGTCCACGCCGTCCTCGACGAGCTTCCAGAACCGCTCGGGGGTATCCGCGCCGCCGGGAAGACGGCAGCTCATCGCGATGATCGCGATGGGCTCGCCCGGCGCCGCCCGCCCGACGGGCACAGTGAGTTCGGTACGACCCGGCTCGACCAGCGCGGCAAGCAGATGGGTGGCAAGGGCAGCCGGCGTCGGGTGGTCGAACACCAGGGTTGCCGGCAGTTTGAGCCCGGTGCTGCCGCCGAGCCTGTTGCGTAGTTCGAGCGCGGTGAGCGAGTCGAACCCGATCTCGTCGAACGAACGCTCGGCGTCGATCTGGTTCGACCTGTGCCCCAGCACCGCGGCGACATGCGAGCACACGAGGTCCCGCATGATCCGCCGCCGGTCCGCTTCCGGCGCGACGAGTAGACGTCCGACCAGTTCCTGGCCGGCGGAACCCGGTTCAGCCTCGGCCGCGGCACGTCGTACGGGAACCCTGACCAGGTCGCGCAGCAATGCCGGTAACGCACCGGCCCTGGCCCGCGCCCGCAGGACCGCGTTGTCGAGGCGGATGGGCACCAGGACAGGCTCGGCGGCGGCGATCGCCGTGTCGAACAGGGCGGTTCCCTCGTCCGCCCCGAGCGGCACCAGTCCGTTGTCGTTCATCCGGGCGCGTTCGGTGGGGCCGAGCGCCTCGGTCATCCCCGCCGACGCCCAAGGACCCCAGGCGAGTGCCGTGGCCGGACGCCCCTGCGTTCGCCGGTGTTGTGCGAATGCGTCGAGGAAGGCGTTGGCGGCGGCGTACCCGGCCTGCCCGGGGCTGCCGAACACCCCGGCCGCGGAGGAGAACAGGACGAACGCGGACAGGTCGAGATCCCGGGTGAGTTCGTCCAGGTGCACCGCGCCGGCGACCTTCGGGCGCAGCACCCGACCGAGGCTGTCCTCCGTCATGGCCTCGATGACTCCGTCGTCCAGCGTGCCGGCGGCGTGCAGGACCGCGGTCAACGGGTGCGCCGCCGGCACGCCGGCCAGTATTCGTGCCAGCCCGGCCCGGTCCGCGACGTCACAGGCGGCGAGGTGGACCGTCGCACCCATCGCACGCAGTTCGGCGGCCAGGTCGGCGGCCCCCGGCGCGTCCGCCCCGCGCCGGCTGACGAGGAGAAGGCTGCGGATCCCGTGTGCGGTGACGAGGTGACGAGCGGCCAGGCGGCCGAGCGCGCCGGTGGCACCGGTGATCAGGACGGTGCCAGCGGGGTCCAACGCCGGTGGCGCACCGACTGGACCTGCAGGTTCCAGCCTGGGTGCGTACACCTGTCCCGACCGGACCGCCAGCCGGGGCTCGCCGGTGTTCAGTGCCGCCGCGAGCGCGCGGAGGGAGTCCTGGTCGTCGTCGATGTCGACGAGGGTGAGGTGTCCTGGGTGCTCGGCCTGCGCCGACCTGGCCAGACCGGCCGCGGCCGCCTGCACCGGATCCGTGTCGCCGTCGACGCCGGCCACGTGCTCGGCGTTCCTGGTGAGCAGCACCAGCCGCGCACCGTGCCGGTCCTGGCCGAGCCAGGTCGTGATCAGCGCAAGCGTCTCCGCGGCGGCGTCCCGTGCCTCGCGGGGAAGGTCGCCGGTCGCGCGGGCCGGCGGGCGGACGACCACGACGGTGTGCTCGTCGGTGCTGACCGAACCCAGGTCTCGACCCTCTTCGACGGGCACACCGGCGTTGTTGAACAGGCCGGTCAGTTCCGCTCCGACCGTGATCGCCCGGTGGGCCGGCGCCTGCGCCGGGAGCGGCACCTCGGGCCAGGCCACGCGGTACAGGGATCGGCTGGCCGTGGCGTCCGTGGCCGACACCTGGTCGGCCGTCATCGCACGCAGCACCAGGGAGTCGACGGCAGCGACCGGGTGCCCGGCAGCGTCGGCCACCAGGACTGACACCGCGCCGGTGCCCACACCCGTGATCCGGACGCGCAGCACGGTGGCGCCGCCGCGGTGCAGTGACACCCCGGTCCACGCGAACGGGACGCGGCCTGGCTCAGTGTTCGGTCGGTCGACCGCGATGACGTGCAGTGCGGCGTCGAGGAGCGCGGGGTGCAGTGCGAACCGGTGGGCGTGACCCACGACCGGTTCCGGAAGGCTCACCTCGGCGAACACCGCGTCGCCGGACCGCCAGGCTGCCCGCAGACCGCGGAACGCCGGACCGTAGTGGAGGCCGGCGTCGGCCATGCCCTCGTACAGGTCCACCGGATCGAGGTCGATGGGGTCCGCGCCGGGCGGGGGCCACGCGGTGAGATCGGGCGCGGACACCGATTCCGTCGTGATCACGCCACCCGCGTGCCGTGTCCACACCCGGTCTTCGCTGTCCTCCGGTCTTGAGTGGATGGCGAAGGCCCGCCGGCCGGTCTCATCGGCCGGCTCGACGGTGAGCTGGACCTGTACGTTGCCGTGCCGGGTCAGGACGAGCGGCGTCTCCTGGGTGAGTTCCTCGACGAGCTGACAGCCGGTCTCGTCCGCCGCCCGCAACGTCATCTCCACGAACACCGCGCCAGGCACGACGACAGCGCCGTGGATGGCGTGGTCGGCCAGCCACGGGTGGCTGGTCAGGGAGAGCCGGCCGGTGAACATGTACCGGTCGGACCCCGGGGTGGACGTCGCCGCGGCCAGCAGCGGGTGGCCCAGGGAGTCCAGCCCGAGGCCGGCGGCGTCGCGCGCGACGGTCGGGTCCGGCCCGAGCCAGTACCGGTCGCGTTGGAACGGGTACGTCGGCAGGTCCACCCGCCGCGACGCACTCTCCCGGTAGACAGCCGCCCAGTCCACCACCGTGCCGACGGCGTGCAACCGCGCCACCGCCGACAACACGGTCTGTGTCTGCGGCTCACCACTGCGCAGCAGGGGCGCCGCGACAACGGCACGTTCGGACTCCGCGCACACCTCCACGACCAACGGCGCCAACACGCCGTCGGGCCCTAGCTCGACGAACCGGTCGACACCCTTGGCGGCGAGGGTGCGCACCGCGTCGGCGAACCGCACCGGTTCACGCACGTTCCGCACCCAGTAGGCCGGATCGGCCAACTCGGTACCGGCGACCGACCCGGTCACCGTCGACACGACGGGGATCACCGCACGGCCGAACGACAACCCCTCGAGCACCCGCTGGAACTCGGGCACCATCGCGTCCATGTGCGCCGAGTGGAACGCGTGTCCGACGCGCAGGCGGCGCACGCGGCGGCCCAGTCCCGTGAAGTGCTCCCCCACCCGGTCAACCGCGCCGGCGTCGCCCGACACCACGACCGACGATGGCCCGTTCACCGCGGCCACCTCGACCGGCAGCGCCAGGCCCGCCAGTGCCTGCCGTACGGAGTCCTCGCTGGCCGAGACCGCGAGCATTCCGCCGCCACCGCACAGGTCGCGCATCAGCCGCCCGCGAGCGGCGACCAACCGTACGGCGTCCGGCAGGGACAGGACCTCCGACACGCAGCCGGCCACCACCTCGCCAACGGAGTGGCCCGCCACGAAGTCGGGAACGACGCCCCACGAGCGCAGCAACCGGAACAGCCCGACGCCCACGGCGAAGGCACCGGCCTGGGCGTAGTCGGTCCGCTGGGTCAGCTGCCCCATCGGCGAGCCGGGCTCGGCGAACAGGACATCGGCCAGTGGCTCGTCGAGCCACTGGCCGAACAACCCGCACACCTCGTCGAACGCGGCCGCGAACACCGGGAAGTCGGCGTGCAGCTCGGCGCCGGCGCCGCTGAGCCGTACCCCTTGGCCGGGAAAGAGAAGGGCGCACCTGCCGTCCCTGGCGGTCTCCCGCACGACGTCCGGAACCGCGTCACCGGCGGCGAGTGCCGTGAGACCCGCTAACAGCCGGGCCCGGTCGGCTGCCATGACGGCCGCCCGGTAGGTCAACGCCGATCTCGTTGTGGCGGTGGAGAACCCGATATCGGCAACGCTCATGTGCGGGTGGGCCGACACGTGCGCACGCAGTGCCTCGGCTTGGGCGCGGAGCGCGCTCTCACCGGCCGCCGACAGCACCACCGGCCACACGCCCGGCGGTCGCTTCCCGTCCTCGGTGGGCACCTCGGGCGTCGGTGCCTGTTCGATGATGAGGTGGGCGTTGGTGCCGCTGACCCCGAAGGACGACACACCGGCCCGCCGCGGTCGGCCGTACTCCGGCCAGTTCCGCTCCTCGGTCAGCAACCGCACCGCGCCGGCCGACCAGTCCACGTGCGGTGTCGGCTCGTCCACATGCAACGTGCGCGGCAACCGGCCATGCTGCAACGCCAGCACCATCTTGATCACACCAGCCACACCGGCGGCCGCCTGCGTGTGCCCGATGTTGGACTTGAGCGACCCCAACCACAAAGGTCGATCCGGATCACGCTGACCGTAGGTCGCCAGCAGCGCCTGCGCCTCGATCGGGTCACCCAGCGTCGTACCGGTGCCGTGCGCCTCGACGGCATCGACGTCGGATACACCGAGACCGGCGCTCGCCAGCGCCTGCTGGATGACCCGCTGCTGCGACGGACCGTTCGGTGCCGTCAAACCGTTCGACGCGCCGTCCTGGTTCACCGCCGAAGCCCGCAGCACCGCCAGAACACGATGGCCGTTGCGTTGTGCGTCCGACAACCGCTCCAGCAGTACGATTCCCGCGCCCTCGCCCCAACCGGTCCCGTCCGCCGCAGCCGCGAACGACTTGCACCGCCCGTCAGGGGCCAATCCTCGTTGCCGGGAGAGCTCGACGAACGTCGCCGGCGTGGACATCACGGTGACGCCACCGGCCAACGCCAGCGAGCACTCACCCTTCCGCAACGACTGCGCGGCGAGATGCATGGCCACCAGCGACGACGAACACGCCGTGTCCACCGTGACCGCGGGGCCCTCGAACCCAAACGTGAACGCGACCCGCCCGGACACGACGCTGCCCGCCACACCGGTGCTGAGGTATCCCTCGACCTCCCGCGGAACCGAGTCGAGCCGGGTGGCGTAGTCGTGGTACATCAGCCCGGCGAACACGCCGGTCCGGCTGCCTCGCAGCGAGGCGGCGTCGATCCCTGCCCGCTCCAGTACCTCCCACGACACCTCGAGCAACAGCCGCTGCTGCGGATCCATCGCCACCGCCTCACGCGGCGACACCCCGAACACCTCCGCGTCGAAGTCGGCGGCGTCGTAGAGGAACCCCCCTCGCGTACGTAGGAGGTGCCGGAGTGGTCGGGATCCGGGTCGTAGAGCGAGGCGAGCGGCCAGTCGCGATCGGTGGGGAAACCCGAGATCGCGTCCGTGCCGGCGGCCACGAGGTCCCACAGCGACTCGGGAGACGTGACACCACCCGGATAACGGCAGGCCATGCCGACGATGGCAATGGGCTCGTCAGCCGCGGTCTCGAGACTGCGAATCCGCCGGTGTGCCTGGCGGAGGTCGGTCGTCACGCGGCGGAGGTACTCGACAAGCTCAGACTCGTTCGCCATGCTCTCCCGCTCCGATGCCGTACGTGCTACGCGAACTTCAGCTCGATGCCGTGGTTGTGGATCGCTGGACCGACCTGTTCGAAGTCCTCGGCGGTGAGCACCGGCAGAATCGGGAAGGGGAACTTGAACATGGTGACCGTGGCGGTCACACCGATCGCGAAGCCGAGCTCGACACCGTGCGCGGCCAGTCCCTTCCCGATGTTGGACGTGTAGGTCGTCTGAACGGTGTTGCGCAGGAAGTCGGTGTACACGTCCTCCGCCGTGACGAGCCTGCGGCCGTCCAGGGCGGAGTAGAGCGCCACCTCGGGATCCCGGATCGTCATCTTGTCGATGAAGGGTTTCCGCAGGTCGTAGACGAACTGCTCCAGCGGGCTGTGCGCGCCGCCGAGGAAACTGATGACGTTCACCTGGCCCGGCGGCTCCTCCGCCGCCAGCGCGCGGAGGTCGTCCAGGTATCCGGAGAACATGTACATCGTCTGGCCGCCGTCGATGAACTCGCCGAGCTCGGCGGCGAGGTACACGTTCGGGCGGTGGTCGCCGACGTAGCGGTCCAGCTCGTCCGGCCCGGGCAGGACCGCGACGGCGACTCCCCTCGCCGGCTCGCCCTCGGGCGCGAGCGGCAGGGACGTCCGATGCCGCAACAGTTCCACCAGTTCCGTGCGCTCGATCGCGCCGGCCAGGCACGCACCGACCATCAGGCCGAGGCTCGACCCGGCGATCGCGTCCGGGCGGACCCCCATGTCCGCCAGAACGTCCGAGATGCCGATCGAGTAGGCGGCCTGCCGGAGCTCCGCCACGAACCGCACATCCGAGCCGAACCTCGGGTTCTCGGCGTAGAAGGACTCGGAGAAGTCCTCGACGAGCAACCGGTCGACATCGACACCCGTCCAGTCGGAGACCTGGTCGATCCACTCGCGCATGACGGGATAACGCTCGTACAGGTCGAGTCCTGGTGCCTCGGGTGCCATCCCGCCACTCAACGTGTAGCCGATGGTCATGGGTTCTCCTTCGGTTCGGTGATGTCTCGCAGGGCCTGCACCGGGCAAACCACGATCGCCTCGCGCACGTCGTCCTCGTGCTCGGGACCGGGTTCGGGCTCGACCAGGACGACCAGGCCCTCGTCGTCCTGGTCGAACACCGACGGCGCGACCTGCGCGCAGTTGCCGGACCCCGTGCACCTGTCTCGATCGGCCTGCAACCGCATGGGTGGACCACTCACCAGGTGACGGGGATGTCGTGCACCTCGGGCAGGACCGTGGCAAGCGCCGGAATCTCGGCGGACGGGATCGCGAGCCGCAAGCCCGGAATGCGGTTGAGCAGTGTCTGGTACGAGATGGCGAGCTCGACGCGCACCATGTTGCCGCCGAGACACTGGTGGATCCCGTGGCCGAACGCGAGATGCCGGCGGGCGGTGGGCCGCTTCAGATCGAGGTGGTCCGGTTCCTCGAACACTTCCGGGTCGTAGTTGGCCGCACCGTTCGGGACGATCACCCCCTCGCCGGCGCGGATGAGGCAGCCCCCGACCTCCACGTCCGAAGTGGCCACCCGCATCGCGGAGAGGTCCGAGACGCTCACGTAGCGGAGCAGTTCCTCGACGGCATTGGGCATCATCGCGGGGTCCGCCCGTAGGGCGTCGAGCTGGTCGGGGTGGTCGAGCAGCAGTACGAGACCGAGCGAGATCATGTTGGCGGTCGGACCGTACCCGGCGCCCATGATGACGAACGTGAGGGTGACCAGCTCGTCCACCGTCAGTTCGCCCGCCGCCACGTTCTTGGCGACGATCCTGCTCAACACGTCGTCGGCGGGCTCGCGCTCCTTCTCGGCGATCAGGTCGGCCAGGAACCCCTTGAACTCGACGATGCGTGCGCCGATCGACGCGTAGTCGTTGGCACGGGCGTATGCGCGGCTGTCGGACATGCATTTTTCGATCTCATCGGAGGGAATGCCGAGCAGGTTGCCGACGATGCTGCCGGCGAGCGGGAAGGAGTAGGACTCCGCGAGGTTCACCGGCCCACCGGCGGCCAGCATGGCGTCGACCAGTTCGTCGGCCGTCCGCTGCACCTCGTCCTGCTGCGCATTCATCCGCCTGGCGGTGAACTCGTTGATCAGCATCCGGCGGACCCGGGTGTGCTCCGGCGGGTCCAGCGTCACCAGCGTTTTCATGTGCCGGCGAGCCTCCAGCTCCGGGTGAATCACCGGAAATCCCGGATTGGAAAGGTCCGAGCTGAACCGCGTGTCGGTGAGCACCGCCCGAATGTCGGCGTGCCTCGTGACGACCCACGCCGGATTTCCGTTGTACAGCCGGACCCGCACCGGCGTGCCGGTCTCCCGCATCCTGGCGTATTCGGCCGGCGGCCGGAACGGCCTGGTCCGCCGAATCGGGAAATCAATATCCTCCACCACCGAGCCAGTCATGTTCTCCTCAGTTCCTGTGACGTGGACCAGAAATGTGCGTGAAAGTCTCCGGAAGCGGCTACGAGACCATGGCGCGGAACTTCTCGAGGCTGGCTTCGAGCTGGCTCTTGGCGGATTTCTCGATCATGACGTCGATCGGCCCGGTCAGCGGGCCACCGGTGAACTCCAACTCGAGCGTGAGCTCGGTGATCGCGCCGACGCTCGCCACCGAGCAGCTGAACCGGGCCCGTATCCCCGAGGGACCGCGGCCGGTCAGCTCCAGCGCGGTGTCCGGCACGACCGTTGCCACCGTCCAGGTGATGGTGGCGGGCGGACCCAGCAGTACGACCTCCTGCTGGCACGACTCCCCCACCACCGGACCGACCGGGTGGTCGCCGACCCACTTCCGGTGAATCGCGAGCCACTCGGGAAAGCGCCCGAAATCCGTCGCTGCCCGCCACACGTCAGGTGCGCTCGACGCCAGTTCGATCGTGCCGGTAGCAGTGGCCATAAAAGCACCTCACTAGGAGTTCAGCCAGGTCTGATGCGGCCACGATAGCCGGCTGAATACCAGCAGAAAAGGCCCGGTGAAGCATTGACATCGGTTTGCAAGGGTATTGCAAGGAGGCCAGCAAGGCAGCCCTGATAATGTGCTCTTTGAGACAAACCAATTTTGGCAGGAATCGAGATTCCGATGACCGTGCCGCAAGATGTCAACGCCGTGGTCCAGCAGTGCCTGGCACAGGATATCGACGCCTGGACACGCCGGATCCTCCGACGTCATTTCGACCCCGACACGGGCAGCCCGTACTGGCTACGAAAGGCCGCCGAGCTTCCCTTCAACCCACTGGACATCACTCGCTACGAGGAGCTGCTGGCGTTCGAGCCGTTCCCGATCGACGAGCTGCGCTCGATAGACCCAGCCGAGCTGGTGCCCATGGCAGTCCCGCGGCCGCTCACCGGGAAGGTGTTCGAGTCCGGCGGGACGACCGGGAACCCGTGCCGGGTGTACTACACCGACACCATGCTCAAGGTGCGTGGCGCCTGGCGGCTGTGGGCCATCTGCCAGGGCGGGTTCCAGCCGGACCGGAACTGGCTCCAGGCCATGCCGAGCGGGCCGCACCTCATCGGTCACAACGGCTGGGACTACCTGATGAGGCGGTACGGCGCCCGGGTCTACGGCATCGACTTCGACCCACGATGGGTCAAGCGCCAGTTGCGCGCCGGCCGGTTGCGCGAGGCGCAGGAGTACACCGACCACGTGGTCGACCAGGCCATCGACGTCCTGACCACCCAGCCGGTGAGCTACCTCGGCACCACGCCCGCGCTGATGAAGGTGCTGGTCCGGCGCGCGCCGGACCTGCTCGCCAAGGTCGACGGCGTGGTGATGAGCGGGACGCACACGACACCTGCCATGTGGCGCAGCTTCAAGGAGTCCGTCGACGGCGGGCTGGTGACGATCATGTACGGCAACACGTTCGGCCCGACCACGGTGCCAGTCGTGCGCGACGACGGTGAGCTGATGGCGCACCTGCCGAACTACCCCCAGATCACCATGGCGGTGGTGGATCGGCAGGACTGGCGCAGGACCGTGGAGGTCGGCGAGTCCGGCCAGGTGCGGTTGACCGTCCTGCAGGAAGATCTCCTGCTTCCCAACGTCCTCGAGCGTGACCAGGCGGTCCGGTACCGGCCCGATGTCGAGTGGCCGTGCGACGGCGTGGCCAACGTCCGCCCACTGCTCGACGCCCGGGCGGCGCCGGAAGGCATCTACTAGCGGTGGTGACCCAGTGAGGATCGTCGACCTGTTGTGCGTGCCGGTACTGACCGCCTACTTCAATGACGACCAGGCCGCTATCCGAGCGGGTGCGCGACAGGACGGGTTCTGTTATGTCGGCCGGCCGGTCACGGCGGGATTCGACCGTATCCGCGAGCCGGGACGCGCGGTGTCGGTGCTGCTCATGCTCGACGACGGCTTCGTGGCGACCGGTGACTGCACCTCCGTCCAGTACGCGGGCGTCGCGGGCCGCGACGAACCCGTGGGTACCGACGCCATGATCGACGTGATCAACACGCACGTCGCTCCGGCGCTCGTCGCCGGCGGACTGGGGTGTTTCCGCGACGCGGCCGAGCGCATTGACGGTCTGCTCGTGGACGGCCGTCCGCTGCACACGGCCATACGTTACGGGGTGACCCAGGCACTGCTGGCCGCCGTCGCCCACGGGCGCGGAGTGACCATGGCCGAGGTCATCCGCGACGAGTACCAGACGAACGTAGAGATCACGCCGGTCCCGATGTTCGCGCAGTCGGGCGACGAGCGTTACCTCAGCGTGGACAGGATGATCCTCAAGGAGGCCGGCGCCCTTCCCCACGGCCTGATCAACAACATGGCGGAGAAGATGGGCGCGGACGGCGAGATCTTCCGCGAGTACGTGCGCTGGGTGCGGGCCAGGGTGCTGCGGGTGCGGGCCCGGTCGAGCTACGAGCCGGTTCTGCACTTCGACACCTACGGCACCGTCGGCCTCGCCCTCGGCAACGACGTTTCCCGGGTCGCCGACTACCTCACGGACCTCGGCGACATCGCCGCGCCGTTCCCACTGCGGATCGAGCAGCCGATAGACAGGGGTAGCCAGGACGCCCAGATCGACGCGCTGGCCACGCTGCGGTGCGCGCTGCGAAAACGCGGCAGCAGGGTGCAGATCGTCGCCGACGAATGGTGCAACTCGCTGGCCGACATCCGCCGGTTCGTCGCCGCCGGCGCCGCAGACGTGATACAGGTGAAAACCCCGGATCTGGGCGGTGTCAACAACACCGTCGAAGCGCTGCTGCATGTTCGCGCAGCCGGATTGGTCGCGTACTGCGGTGGCACCTGCAACGAGACCGACCAGTCGGCCAGGGTTTGCGCGAATGTGGCGATGGCGTGCGGCGCCGACCAGGTGCTCGCCCGTCCCGGCATGGGTGTGGACGAGGCGATGATGATCGTCGGCAACGAGATGGCGCGGGTGGCCAGCCTGGCTCGCTCGCGGATGGTCGCGGCGCTACCCGCTCTGACCACGAGCCGGACCGGGGCGAGGGAGTGACGATGGGCACGTCCGTCGAGAGGCCGCCTGAGCTGGCGCAGTTGCAGGTCATTGTCAGCAGCACCCAGTCCGACTCGCACACGTGGAACCTGGTGTTCCTTGAGTTGCTGATCGAGGAGCTGGGACACCGGGTGGTCAACCTCGGTAGCTGCGTGCCCGACGACGTACTCGTCGCCGAGTGCCTGCGCCAACGGCCCGATCTCGTCGTGATCAGCACGGTGAACGGCCACGGGTGGATCGACGGGAAGCGGGTCGTGCGGAGGCTACGCGAACGCCCGGAGCTCACCGACACGTACATCGTGATCGGCGGCAAGCTGGGGATCACCGAGCGCAGCGACCGGCGCACGACGGACACGCTGCTGGCCGCCGGTTTCGACGCCGTGTTCTCCGACGGCGCGGATATCGACTCCTTCCAGTCATACCTCCGTTCCCTGCCGATCGCGACCGCGTCATGACCATCGGCAGGCAGCGGGCACACCCGTCCCCGGCGTCGCCGGCCCGTCCCGAGCCGGGTTCGTTCGGCGCGTTCGTCAACGCCGCGCAGCAGGCCGGTGACCTCGTGGTCCAGCCCAGAATGGGCGTCGCCGACCCGGCGCGCATGCGGGCAGGCCTGGTCGCCACGAAGCGGGCCGCCGCCACCACCGTCGGCACGATAACCGTCGACAGCTTCACCAGGCTCGGCGACCACGCCGAGGCCAGGCGTGCGCTCGCGAAGGGCGTCGAGCTCAACGGCTACCCGATCGTCACGCACGGGCCCGACGTCACCCGCGCGATGCTCGACGGTGTCGCGGGGGCGGACTTCCCGGTCCAGGTCCGGCACGGATCATCCCAACCGGAGGACATCTTCCGCACGCTGCTCCGAAGCGGACTTTCCGCCACCGAGGGCGGCCCGGTCTCCTACTGCCTGCCCTACAGCCGCAGCCCGCTCCGCGAGTCCGTGGACAGCTGGGCACGCTGCGTGCAATGGTTCGCGTCCCTGGAAGACCTGGGCGTCACGCCGCACCTGGAGACCTTCGGCGGGTGCCTGCTCGGTCAGCTCTGCCCACCCAGCCTGCTCATCGCGACCAGCGTCCTGGAGGCGATGTTCCTTCGCCAGCACGGCCTGCGCAGCATCTCGCTGAGCTACGCGCAGCAGACCAACGCCGCGCAGGACGAGGAGGCGCTGATGGTGCTGCGCCGCATCGCGACCGAGGTCCTTCGCGACATCGACTGGCACGTCGTCGTCTACACGTATATGGGGATGTACCCGCGCTCGCCGGCTGGTTCCGCGCTTCTGTTGGCCGAGGCGGCGAAACTGGCCGTACGCACGGGTTCGGCGCGCCTGATCGTCAAGACCGTGGCCGAGGCCTACCGCATCCCGACGATAGCCGAGAACGTGACCGCACTGGAGTGGGCGGCCAAGGCCGCACTCGACGAGGAGAGCATCGCGGCGGGCACGACGCCGGACACCGGGATCTACGCCGAGGCACGTGCCCTCATCGACACCGTGCTCGAACTCGATCCGGACATCGGCCGCGCCCTTGTCATCGCGTTCGCGTCCGGCCTGTTGGACGTACCATTCTGCCTGCACCCCGACAACCGCGGCGAGGCGCGCAGCTACGTGGACACCGACGGCTGGCTGCGCTGGTCGCTCGTCGGAGCCATGCCGATCGAACACATCGCGCAGCCGTCGGGGCGCGAGCACTCCTCGTCGGCCGATCTGCTCGCCTCGCTGTCCTATGTGGCGCGCAAGTTCGGTCAGGCCGCCGTGGCCGGCCCTCTCTCCCGGCAACCGCCCACCGCGCCCTGACGGGCGGCGCCTCCCGCGTTCGCCGCCCGTCGGCGCGTACGCATCAGCGTGTGCCGAACTCCGCGTCGATGAAAGCCATCAGATCGTCCCCGCCGAGGTCGGCCAGGGCGGTGTCGCCGGTGGCATCGTCGGCGTCACGGGTATCCGCCTCCCCGATCCGTGCCAGCATCACGCGCAGCCGGGCCATGACAGAGCCGGCCGTACCATGGTCTTTTCCGGACATGGCGAGGATCGTGGACTCCAGTCGGCCGATCTCCGCAAGCACGGCACCGGGCTCGTCACGACGGTCACCGTCGAGGAGGGTGAGCAGGTGAGTGGCCAGCTCCGTGGACGTCGGGTGATCGAAGACCAGGGTGGCCGGTAACCGCAGTCCGGTGGCCGCCCCCAGTCGGTTACGCAGCTCGACCGCGGCGAGTGAGTCGAGCCCCAGCGCCCGGAAGGACTGCGCGGCCCCGACGGCGTCCGCGCTGATGTGTCCGAGCACCGCGGCCGCCTCGGTTCGCACCAGGTCGGTGAGCAGGTCCGTCGCCTGGGCATCGCTCGCCTCGTTCAGTGTCTGGCGCAGGGAGCCGGTGCGGGCGACCGGGCGCGGGCCGGCACCCACCAGGCCGCGGAGCAGCGCGGGTGGCGAGGCGGCGTCGAGACGTTCCACGGCCAGCCGCGCCGGCACGACAACCGGGCGGTCCGCGGCGACGGACAGGTCGAAAAGGGCCAGTCCGGCTTCCGTGGTCAGTGGTAGGAGACCGGCCCGCCGCACCCGGGTCGAGTCGACCTCGCCGAGCCGCGCCGCCATGCCGCCGGCCCACGGCCCCCAGGCCAAGGACGTTGCCGGGCGGCCCTCCGCCCGGCGCCGGTGGGCAAGTGCGTCGAGGAACGCGTTGGCCGCCGCGTAGCTGGCCTGGCCCGCGCCACCGAACCCTCCAGCCACCGAGGAGAACAGCACGAAGTGCGACAACTCGAAATGCTCGGTCAGCTCGTGCAGGGTGATCGCACCGCCCACCTTCGCGCGCAGCACACGGAGGACGCGGTCCGCGTCCAACGCGGGGATGATCCCGTCGTCGACGGTCCCCGCCGCGTGGACGACGCCGGTCAGCGGCCACTCCGGCGGAATCGTGGCCAGCATGTCGGCGACCGCGACGGAGTCGGCGACATCGCACGCGGCGAACCGCACGTCCGCGCCGAGCGCGGTCAGCTCCGCGGCGAGCTCGGGCGCACCCGGCGCGTCGGCGCCGCTCCGAGCGGCCAGCAGCAGGTGCCGTACGTCATGCTCGACGACGAGATGCCTGGCCACGGCCCCTCCGAGCGTCCCGGTCGCCCCGGTGATCAGGATTGTGCCGGTGGTGTCCCAGCGCGGCGCCACCTCTGGCGCGCCGATGCGGGTGAGCCGGGGCACGAACACCTTTCCGGCTCGCACCGCCACCTGTGGCTCCTCATCCGACAGCGCCGTGCTGACCGCCGCGCGCACCGCACGCCAGGACTCCGGGTGGTCGTCCACGTCGAGCATCAGCAGTCGGCCGGGATTTTCCAGCTGTGCGGAACGCAGCAGCCCGCACACCGCTGCCTGACCGAGGTCACCGCCGTCGGCGCCGGAGTCGACCGGCGCGACCGACCGGGTCACAAACACAACCCGCGACCGCGCGAAAAGGTCGTCGGCGAGCCAGGTCTGCACCACGTGAAGGGCCGCCACCGTGGCGCTGCCGACGGCGCCCGCGCTCGTGTCACCGGCCGTCGGGGACTGGACGAGCAGGACGTCCGGTGCGGCCACGACGTCACTCAAATCCGGATAACAGGTCGCTCCGAGGGCCAGCGCCCCTTCGCTGTCGGCGTCGTCCATGCCGACCGCTACCCACGTGTCCGTGTCATGGTCGTCCAGCCGCTCCGCGCTTCGCGCCTCCTGCCACACCAACTCGAACAACGAGTCGGACCCGACGGCGGCGAGCCTGGCCCGGTCGACCGGGCGGAGGTGCAACGCGTCGATGGTCACGACGGGCCGGCCGGCCTCGTCCGTCACCACGGCCGAGACGGTGTTCTCCCCTGTCGGAGACAGCCGCACCCGTAGCGTCGTCGCGCCCTCGGCATGGAGGGTCACCCCGTGCAGGGAGAACGGCAGCAGCGCGGATTCGGTGCCGAGCGACCCGGCACCCATGGCATGCAGCGCCGCGTCGAGCAGCGCCGGGTGCACACCGAACCGCTTCGCGTCGGCACGGCAGTGCCCGGGCAGGTGAACCTCGGCAAGGACGTCGGAGCCGTCACGCCATGCCGCGGTCAGGCCCTGGAACGCCGGCCCGCGGTGGAACCCCCGCGCCGCCGACCGCTGGTGGTGCTCGTCGACCGGCACCGGATCTGCGCTGATCGGGGGCCAGTGTCCCGGACCATCGGGCACGGCCCAGCCACGTTCCGGGCTCACTGTGGCGGTCGCGTGCCGGGTCCAGACGGCGTCGACCGTGTCGGTACGCGCCCGCGAGTACACGGTTACCGCACGTTCGCCGTGCTCGCCGGGGCCGTCGAGCACCACGCGCAGCTGCGTGTCTCCCTCCCTCGGCAACAGGAGTGGGGTTTCCAGCGCCAGGTCCGCCACCGTGTAACAGCCCGCCGAGCGGCCCGCGGCCAGGACCATCTCCATGAACGCGGTGGCCGGCAGCAGCACCTGCCCGAGGAACGCGTGGTCGGCGAGCCATGGCTGACTCCGGAGCGACAGCTGTCCGGCGAAAACGGCACCGGACGAGTCGGGCAGTTCCGCGCTCGCGGTCAGCAACGGGTGGTCCAGCTCGGTCAGCCCGTGCGCGGACGGTGTTGCCGGCGCGAGGGAGTCGCGGAGCCAGTAACGTCGTCGTTGGAACGCGTAGGTGGGCAGCTCGACGGTGGGCGGGCCCTGACGGCCGAGCACGGCCGCCCAGTCCACGTCGCCGCCACGCACGTGCAGCGCGCCGACCGTAGCCAGGATGGACTCGACCTCCGGCCGTTGTGCGCGCAACGTCGCGAGGACCGCCGTGTCCTCCGGGGCGTCGTCGAGGCACTCCAGCGCCGCCGCGACGAGCGCACCATCCGGCCCTAGCGCCACGAAGGTGCCAACGCCCATCCGTCGAATCGTCGCGATGCCGTCCTCGAAGCGCACCGCGTCCCGCACGTTGCGCACCCAGTACTCGGGCGTGCACAGCTCGGCGCCGGCGACCGAGCCGGACACCGTGGACACAATGGGCAGTTCCGGCGGGTTGAAAGTGACCGACTCCGCGACCTCGCGGAAGGCGGCGCACATCGGCTCCATCAGCGGGGAGTGAAACGCGTGGCTGGTCCGCAGCCGCGTCGTCTTGCGCCCCCGATCGGCGAAGACACGCGCCACCTCCGCAACCGCGTCCTCCCGCCCGGAGACGACGACCGACCGTGGCGAGTTGACCGCCGCAACCACGACCTCGTCCGTACGGCTCGCCGTGGCGGCCAGCACCTCGGCCTCGCTCGCCCGCACAGCGACCATGGCGCCGCCCTCAGGCAGGGCCTGCATGAGCCGTCCGCGCGCCGCCACCATGGTCGTCGCGTCCTCGATGGAGAGGACGCCGGCCACGTGCGCAGCCGCGAGCTCACCCACCGAATGGCCGCACACGACGTCGGGGCGTACCCCCCACGAGCGCATGAGCCGGAACAACGCGACTTCGAGCGCGAACAGCCCGGCCTGCGCGAACATGGTCTGGTCCAGCATCGCCGCCGCCGGGGAGCCCGGCTCGGCGAACAGCACCGGCTTCAGGGCGACCCCCAGGCGCCCGTCGAGGTGGGCGCACACGGCGTCCAGCGCGTCGGCGAAGGCCGGGTACGCGTCGTACAGATCACGCCCCATGCCCGCGCGCTGCCCGCCCTGACCGGCGAACACGAAGGCCAGTTTCGCGCTGATGACCTCGCCCGCGACCACCGCGCCGCCGGCGCGTCCCTGCGTTACGACGTCGAGCCCCGCCACCAGTTCCGGGACATCACTCGCCAGCACCACGGCCCTGGTCGGCAGACTCGCCCTGGCCGCCGCAAGCGAGTGGGCGATGTCGGCCACGCACAATCCGGGACGCGCAGCCAGGTGCTCCCGCAGGCGGCGAGCCTGCTCCCGGAGCGCGGCGGCGTCCCTTCCGGACAGCGGGCAGGGCACCGGACCGACGTGCTCGCCGCCAGGGGCGGGGGTCTCCGGCGCCTGCTCGAGGATGAGGTGCGCGTTGGTGCCGCTGATGCCGAAGGCCGACACGCCGGCCCGGCGGGGACGGCCGGTGTCCGGCCAGTCGCGTGCCTCGGTCAGTAGCCGCACCGCGCCCGCCGACCAGTCCACGTGCGGGGTCGGCTCGTCGATGTGCAGTGTCCTCGGAAGGTGAGCATGCTGAAGCGCCATCACCGTCTTGATCACACCGGCCATGCCGGCCGACCCCGCCGTGTGCCCGATGTTCGACTTGACGGAGCCGAGCCACAGCGGCTGGCCGCCGTCACGTTGCCCGTAGGTCGCCAGCAACGCCTGTGCCTCGATCGGATCACCCAGCGTGGTGCCGGTGCCGTGCGCCTCGACCACATCCACATCCGAGGGGGTCAGGCCCGCGTCGGCCAGCGCCCGCCGGATCACCCGCTGCTGCGCGAGGCCGTTGGGCGCGGACAGGCCGTTCGACGCGCCGTCCTGGTTGATCGCGGAGCCGCGGAGCACGGCCAGCACCCGGCGCCCTTCGCGGCGCGCGTCCGGAAGCCGCGCCAGCAGCAGCATGCCGGCGCCCTCGCCCCACGCGGTGCCGTCGGCGGCGGCGGCGAAGGACTTGCACCGCCCGTCCGGCGCCAGGCCGCGTTGCCGGGAGAAATCCACGAACGCGGCGAGCGTCGAGAGCACCGCGACGCCGCCCACCAGGGCCAGCTCACACTCGCCCTTGCGCAGCGACGCCGCGGCGAGGTGCACGGCGACCAGCGACGACGAGCACGCTGTGTCCACCGTGACCGCCGGGCCCTCCAGGCCGAACGTGTATGCGATCCGGCCGGACGCGACACTCGCGGCGTTCCCCGTCCCCAGGTATCCGTCGATGCCCTCGGCGACACCGTCGGTGCCCCGGTGGTAGTCGCCGCCCGCGACCCCCGCGAAGACGCCGATCTGGCGGCCCCGCACCGCGTCGGGGGCGATACCGGCCCGCTCGAACGCCTCCCACGTCGTCTCCAGTAGCAGCCGCTGCTGCGGGTCCATCGCCACCGCCTCCCTCGGGCTGATCCCGAACAGGTCAGCATCGAAGTCAGCCGCGTCGTAGAGGAACCCGCCGTGCCGGGTGTAGGTCCTGCCCGGCTTCCCGCCGGGGTCCGGGTCGTACAGCGCGTCGATGGCCCACCCGCGGTCGGCCGGGAACTCGCCGATGGCGTCGACGCCGCCGGCAACCAGTGCCCACAGCTCCTCCGGAGAGGTGACGCCGCCGGGAAACCGGCAGGACATCCCGATGATGGCGATCGGGTCCTCGGCGTCGGCGACCACCGTCGCGGGCGTCGCCGCCTCCTGCCGCGCCGGCTGGGCAAACATCTCCGCGTACAGGTGCCGCGCCAGGTCATCCGGGGTGGGGTGGTCGAACACGATCGTGGTGGGCAGACGCAGCGCGGTCTCCGCAGCGAGCCGGTCCCGCAGTTCGACCGCGGTCAGGGAGTCGACCCCGAGTTCGCGGAACGCTCTGGCCGCCGCAACCTGATCGGGCGAGGTGTATCCGAGTACCGCGACAACATGACCGCGCACCAGATCGAGGAGGACACCGAGCCGCTCCCCCTCGGTCAGCCCGCGCAGGTCACGTGCGAGAGCGGAGGATCCGGCATCGTCCGCGACGGGCGGCTGGCCGCTGCTGAGCACGTCCGCGACCTCGGGAATGTCCTCGATCAGCGGACGCCGGCGCGCGATGGTGAAGGCCGGGACGAACCGCGACCAGTCCAGGTCCGCCACGGTGAGTGCGGTCTCGCCGTCGTCGAGTGCCTGCTGGAGGGCCGCGACGGCCGATTCCGGGTCCATCGTTCGGATGCCGCGCCTGCTCAGCGACTCGTCGACCGTCGCGTCGACCATGCCGCCGCCGGCCCAGCTTCCCCACGCGATCGAGGTGGCGGGCAGCCCACGGCGCCGGCGGTCCAACGCCAACGCGTCCAGGAACGCGTTGCCCGCCGCGTAGGCGCCTTGCCCGGCGCTGCCCCAGGTGGCGGCGCCGGAGGAGAACAGCACGAACGCGTCGAGCTGCGCGCCGTCCATCAACTCGTCCAGGTTGCGTGCGCCCACGACCTTGCCGCCAACCACGTCGGCGAGCCCACGCAGGTCGGTATCGAGCAACGAGGCACGTTCGCCGACGCCAGCGGCGTGCACGACGGCGTTGATCGGCGGCAACTCGCGGAGCATGCCGGCAACCGCGTCGCGGTCGGCCACGTCGCAGGCGACGACGGTCACCCTGGCACCCAACCCGGTCAGCTCCTCCGCCAGCTCGGCGGCGCCAGGCGCGGCGGCCCCCCGGCGGCTGACCAGCACCACGTGCTCGGCGCCGCCTTCGATCAACCACCTGGCCACGCGGGCACCGAGTGATCCGGTGCCGCCGGTCACGAGAACGGTGCCACGCGGCCGCCAACCAGGTGCCGGAGGCACGGTTCCACGTGGCGCACGGCGCAGTCGCCGGACGAACGCCCCGGAGTCGCGGATCGCCACCTGATCCTCGCCATTTCCGTCCGCCAGCACCGAGACCACGCGTTGTGCGGCACGTTCGTCCAACGGGCTCGGGACGTCGATGAGACCACCCCAGCGTTCCGGGTGCTCAAGGCCAGCGACCCGGCCCAATCCCCACACCTGCGCCTGGGCGGTGCTGGCCAGCGGGTCCCAGTCTCCCGCGGACACCGCACCGCTGGTCACCAACCACATGGGCACGCGCAGCTCCGCATCGGCGAGCGCCTGCACCAGCGTCAGTGTCGACGCGATGCCGACGGTCAGCGCGGGGTGGGACGGCAAGGGCCGTTCGTCCAGCCCCAGCAGCGAGATGACCCCGCGCGCACCCGGGTGCGCGGCTAGCTCCTCGACCAGCTGTCCCCGGTCGAGGGCGTCGACCTCGACCGGCACCACCTGTGCACCCTGCCGGCCGAGCGCGTCGCGGACACCCGCCGTGATTCCGTCGTCCGCCATGTCTGCCGGGGCGAGGACCAGCCAGGTCCCGTCGAGCACGGTGTCCCGGGTCCGCCCGAGTGGCCGCCACTCGACGCGGTACCGCCACGAGTCGATGGCGGCTTGTTCCCGCCTGCGCCTGCGCCAGGCGGACAACGCGGGCAGCGTCACCCGCCATCCGTCGAGCACCACGGCGTCCTGGCACTCCAGCGTCTGCTCCAGTGCGCCCAGGTCGGCGTGTTCGACCGCCTGCCAGAACCGTGCCTCCGCGGCGTCGACCGGACGCCCGGAATCCGGTGCGGCCGGCTCCAGCCAGAACCGTTCCCGCTGAAAGGCGTAGGTCGGAAGCGAGACCGGTCGCCCGGGATGCGCCGCGAGCACGGCCTGCCAGTCGACGTCCAGACCGGACACGTACGCCTCGGCGAGTGAGACGGCCATCCGCTCGACACCGCCCTCACCGGACCGCAGCGAACCGACGACCATCGTCGCGCGCCCGGCGTCCTCGATCGTCTCACGCAGCCCGTTCGTGAGCACCGGATGCGGGCTCACCTCGACGAACGGGCCGAACCCGTGCTCGATCAACGCGCGGGTCGCGGCTTCGAACCGAACCATGTCACGGAGGTTGCGGTACCAGTAGTCCGCGGTCAGCTCCGTGGTCGCCAGTTGCCCGCCGGTGACGGTGGAGAAGAACGGCACCGCCGAGCCTCGCGGCCGGACCGTGCCGAGCACGTCGACCAGTTCCGCACGCAACGAGTCCACCTGGGCGGAGTGCGACGCGTAGTCCACCGGCAGCCGCCGGACCCGGATACCGTCCCGTTCGCACCCGGTCAGGAACTCGTCGAGTTCCCGCACATGTCCGGACAGTACGACCGAGCGCGCTCCGTTGACCGCAGCCACCGAGACGCGGTCCTGCCATCGCGTCAGCCGGGCCTGTGCCTCGTCGAGCGGCAGAGCGACCGCGGCCATCCCACCGCCGCCGGACAGCGCGCGCAGGCAACGGCTGCGCAGCGCCACGATCCTCGCCGCGTCCGGCAGCGACAGCGCGCCCGCGACGTACGCCGCGGCGATCTCCCCCTGGGAGTGCCCGACCACGGCGGCGGGTTCGACACCGCAGGCGCGCCACAGCTCGGCGAGGGAGACCATGACCGCGAACAGCGCGGGTTGCACCACGTCCACCCGGTCCAGCGACGCGGCTCCTGGTTCGCCTCGGACCACGTCGACCAGCGACCAGTCGATCCACGGCGCCAGCGCCTCCGCACACGCCCGCACGTGTTCGGCGAACAGCGGCGACGAGTCGAACAACGCGCCTCCCATGCCCGGCCACTGCGAGCCCTGACCGGGAAAGACGAAACAGGGCCTGGCCGTGCCGAACGCCGCTCCCCGCACCAGCCGTGGGGCGGGGGTGCCGTCGGCGAGCGCGGTCGTCCCGGCCACGAGCGCGTCACGGTCCGCGCCGAGCACCACGGCCCGGTGCGCCAGCTTGGCCCTGGTCGTCACGAGCGACATGGCGATGTCGGCCGGGTCGAGGTCCTCGGCCGCGGCGAAGTCGGTCAACCGGCTCGCCTGGGCACGCAGTGCCTCGGCGGTGCGCCCCGACAGCACCCATGGCAGCGGCGCCGTGTGGTCGAAGGGTCCTCGGGCCGGTGGCCCGGTCGCCGGTTCCGTTTGTGGCGTGGGCGCTTCCTCCAGGATTACGTGGGCGTTGGTGCCACTCACCCCGAAGGCGGAGACGCCAGCGCGCCGCGGCTGGTCCGCGCCTGGCCACGGCCGGTCCTCGGTGAGCAGCGACACCGCGCCGGCCGACCAATCCACGTGCGGTGTCGGCTCGTCCACGTGCAAGGTCCTGGGCAGGCGGCCGTGCCGGAGGGCCATCAGCATCTTGATCAGTCCGGCGACGCCGGCTGCGGCCTGGGTGTGCCCGATGTTCGACTTCACCGACCCGAGCCACAGCGGGTGGCCGGCTGGCCGGTGCTGCCCGTACGTGTCGATCAGCGCACGGGCCTCGATCGGGTCGCCGAGCGTGGTGCCGGTGCCGTGTGCCTCGACGACGTCGACCTGCCCGGCGGACAGCCCGGCGTTCACCAGCGCCTGCCGGATCACCGCCTGCTGGGCCAGACCGTTGGGGGCGGTCAGGCCGTTGGACGCGCCGTCCTGGTTCACCGCCGATGCCTTGATCAGGCCCAGCACCGGTCGCCCGTGGCGCAACGCGTCGGAGAGCCGTTCCAGCAGCACGACGCCGGCGCCCTCGCCCCACCCGGTGCCGTCCGCGGCCGCGGCGAACGCCTTGCACCGCCCGTCCGGTGCGAGTCCGCGCTGGCGGCTGAAGTCGATCAGCACCGCCGGGGTGGCCATCACCGCGACGCCACCGGCGAGCGCCATCGAGCAGTCTCCGTGCCGGAGGGCCTGGCAGGCGAGGTGCACGGCGACGAGCGACGAGGAACACGCGGTGTCCACGGTCATGGCCGGGCCTTCGAGGCCGAGCGTGTAGGCGACCCGACCGGACACGACGCTGACGGCGTTGCCGGTCAGCAGGTAGCCGTCCGCACCATCCGGCGGGTCGGAGAGGTCGCCGCCGTAGTCCCGACCGGACACGCCGGCGAACACACCGGTCCGGCTGCCCCGCACAGAGCTCGGGTCGATGCCGGCCCGCTCGAACACCTCCCAGGCGACTTCCAGCAACAACCGCTGCTGCGGGTCCATCACCAGGGCCTCCCGCGGGGAGATGCCGAAGAACTCGGCGTCGAAGTCCGCGACTCCCTCCAGGAAAGCGCCGTTGCGGGTGTAGCAGGTGCCCTTCCGGCCGGGGTCGGGATCGTACAGCCGGTCGAGGTCCCAACCCCGGTCGCCGGGGAACTCGCCGACGGCGTCAATGCCGCCGGCGACCAGCGACCACAGGTCCTCCGGTGACCGCACCGCCCCGGGATATCGGCACGCCATCCCGACCACCGCGATCGGCTCGCACTCCCTCGACTCGGCGTCGGCAAGCCGTTTGCGAGTCTGGTGCAGGTCGGTGGTGACCATCCGCAGGTATTTGCGGAGTTCGTCCTCGTTCGCCATGGGCTGCTTCCTGGGGCTCGTGAGCTGGCGGGGCGAGACCGGATCAGCCCGTCCCCAGCTCCCGTTGGATGAAGTCGAACATCTCCTCGTCCGTGGCCGTCGCCAGCCGGCCCGCGACCGCCTCGCCGGACTCATCAGGTGCGTCGCCGCCCCATGCCAGCATCAGGTGGCGCAGCCGGGTGGTGATCCTGGTCCTGGCGGTGTCCTGCCGGGTCACCCGGGCGAGCGCGGCCTCCAGAGCTTCGATCTGTGTCAGCACCGGCAGGTCGGCCACCGCGACGCCCGTATGCAGCTCGGCGTCCAGGTGGGCGGCGAGCGCGGCCGGCGTCGGATGGTCGAAGACCACCGTGGTGGGCAGCTTGAGGCCGGTCGCGTCGGCCAGTTCGGTACGCATCTCCACCGCGGTGAGCGAGTCGAGGCCGAGGTCCCGGAAGGCCGCGTCCGCGCTGACCTCCCCGGTGCCGTCGTGTCCGAGCACCCGGGCCATCGTGTCGCGCACCAGCTCGGCGAGGACGCGGGCGCGCTCCTCGGCTGGCAGGCCGGCCAGCCGTGCGACGTACGGCGGGGTGCCGTTCGTGTCCCGGCGGTCCTGCCCGGTCTCCTCCTCCGCGGCCAGGCGACGGACCTGGGGCAGATCCTCGATCAAGGGCTGGCGCCGGTTGACCGTGAAGGACGGCACGAACCTCGCCCAGTCCACGTCCGCGACGACGGCGAAGGTCTCGTCCTGGTCCAGCACCGCGCCGAGTTCACGCACGGCCGCCTCGGGCGCCATGGCGCGAATTCCCCTGCGGCGCAACTGCACCGCGGGCGCCCCCGTGGCCAGCCCGCCGCCGTCCCAGGCGCCCCAGGCGATCGAGGTCCCCGGCAGTCCCTCGGCCCTGCGCTGCGACGCGAGCGCGTCCAGGAAGGCGTTCGAGGCCGCGTAGAGGCCCTGGTTCCCGCTGCCCCACACCCCGGCGATCGAGGAGAACAGGACGAACGCGGTCAGGTCGTGGGCCTTGGTCAGGTCGTGCAAGTTGATGGCGGCCCGGACCTTACCGTCGATAGCCGCGTCCACCGCAGCCACGTCCAGCGCGTCGACCGGCGCGTTGGCGAGCACGCCCGCCGCGTGTACGACCGCGGTGAGCGGGCAGTCGTCGGAAATCCCCTCGATGACGGCGGCGAGTGCCGCATGATCGGCGACGTCGCACGCCGTAATCGTCACCCGTACTCCCCCGGCAGTCAGCTCGGCGGCCAGCTCGGGCGCGCCCGGGGCGGCCATACCGCGACGGCTGACCAGCACCAGGTGATCGGCGCCCCTGCCAGCCAGCCAGCGAGCCACCCGTGCCCCGAGCGCCCCGGTCCCACCGGTCACCAGCGCGGTGCCCGAGAGCTGCCACCGGTCACTCGGTCCTGCTGGCTCGGCCGGCGCCAGTCGTCTGGCGTGGAGCCCGTCGGCGCGCACGGCCAGTTGGTCCTCACCCGACGCGCCGCACAACGCGTGGACAAGCCGGTCGACAGCGCGGTCGTCGACGCGTTCCGGCAGGTCCACCAGGCCGCCCCACCGGCGCGGGTGCTCCAGTGCCACGGCCCGGCCCAGCCCCCACAACTGGGCGCCGACCGGATCAGTCACGGGATCGGTGTCACCGACGGACACCGCGCCCGACGTGACACACCACAGCGGACTCTCGATGCCGGCGTCGCCGAGCGCCTGCACCAACAGCACCATCTCCGCCACGGGTCGCGCCGGGTCGGCGCCGTCCCGCACCGGCGCCGCCAGCACGATCCCCGCCGGCGCGGTGTCGTCCGTGAGGTCGGCCAACCGCTTGGCGAGAATCGCTCGTTCGGGGCGTACGTCGGACATGCGGAGCGGGACCACCTCCGCTCCCCTGGCGGCGATGCCGTCGGCGACCCGCGTGGTCCAGCCCGTGTCCCGACCGTCGGGTGTGACAAGCAGCCAGGTCCCATGCAGCTTCGGCTGATGCTCGTCGGGCACCGGTTTCCAGCTGACCCGGTAGCGCCAGGTGCCGCCGCCGATCGCCTCCTGGCGTACTGTCGGCCAGTAGCGGCGCCGCTGGAACGGGTAGGTCGGGAGGACGGTCCGGTGCGCCCCGGTGCCGGCGAAAAAGGCGGGCCAGTCGAGGGAAGCGCCACAGGCGTGCAGTTCGGCCACGGCCCGGACGACGGACTGCTGCTCCGCCGCATCGGCCCGGAGGGCGGGGACGAACCGCATGCCGTCCTCGACGCACTCGGCGCCCATGGCGGACAGCACACCCGTCGGGCCCAGTTCGAGGACGCGGCCGACACCGAGACCGGCAAGTGTGGTCACCGCGTCGGCGAAACGCACGGTTTCCCGGACGTTGCGCACCCAGTGCTCCGGATCGGCCAGTTCTTCGGCTGTGGCGACCCGGCCGGTCACCGTCGACACCAGGGGGATCGCGGCAGGGCGGAACGACACGCCCTCGACCACGCCGCGGAACTCGTCGAGCATCCCGTCCATGCGGGCCGAGTGGAACGCGTGCCCCACCCGCAACCGTCGGGTCTTCCGTTCGGCGAACCTGTCCACGAGAGCCGTGACCGCGTCCTCGTCGCCGGACAGCACAACGGAGTTCGGGCCGTTCACGGCCGCAAGCGACACCCCGGCGGTGAGCAGCGGCACGACCTCGTCCTCGGTGGCGCGTAACGAGACCATCACCCCGCCGGGCGGCAGTGCCCGCATCAGCCGGCCCCGCGCCGCCACCAGGTCAACCGCGTCGGAGATCGGCAGCAGTCCGGAGACGCAACCTGCCACCACCTCGCCGATGGAATGGCCCATCACGTAGTCCGGCGCCGCACCCCACGATCCGAGCAATCGGTACAGCCCGATGCCGAGCGCCAGGGCACCGGCCTGGGCGTAGTCGGTGCGCTGGGCCAACGCCGAGTCGGGGCCGGCGAACATCACGGTGGCCAACGGCTGGTCGAGCCAACGGTCGAAATGCTCACACACCTCGTCGAACGCGTCGGCGAACACCAGAAACCGGGCGTGCAGCGCCGCGCCGACGCCGGGACGCTGCTCCCCCTGCCCGGGAAAGACAAAAGCCTGTAGGCGATCCGACGCCGTTGACTCGAACGTGGCTCGGGTACGACGGCGGTCCGCGAGCGCGTCCAGGCCGGCGAGCAGTTCCTCCCGGCCCGTCGCGAGGACGACACCGCGGTGTTCGAGCGCCGCCCGGGTGGTTGCGGCGGTGAAGCCGATATCGACGAGAGACAGGTCGGGATCGGCGGCTACGGCGTCGTGGAGCCGCCGCGCGCCGGCACGCATGGCGGCATCGGTTCGACCGGACACCACGCACGGCACCAGCGGAAGCCCGCGGTGCTCACCGGTGTCACCGGCCTCGTCGGGAACGTGCTCGATGATGACGTGTGCGTTGGTGCCGCTGATCCCGAACGACGACACCCCGGCTCGCCGCGGCCGGCCGTTCGCCGACCAGTCCCGCTCCTCGGTCAACAACCGGACCGCGCCAGCCGACCAGTCCACATGCCGGCTCGGCTCATCCACATGCAGAGTCCTCGGCAAACGACCATGCCGGAGCGCCAGCACCATCTTGATCACACCAGCCACACCGGCAGCGGCCTGAGTGTGCCCGATGTTCGACTTCACCGACCCCAACCACAACGGCCGATCAGGATCCCGCTGACCATACGTCGCCAACAACGCCTGCGCCTCGATCGGATCACCCAACGCGGTACCGGTACCGTGCGCCTCGACAACATCGACGTCGGACGGCCGCAAGCCGGCGTTCGCCAACGCCTGCTGAATGACCCGCTGCTGCGCCAACCCGTTTGGCGCCGTCAACCCGTTCGACGCGCCATCCTGGTTCACCGCGGAACCACGCAGCACCGCCAGAACAGGGTGCCCGTTCCGCCGCGCGTCGGAGAGCCGCTCCAACAACAGGATTCCGACACCCTCACCCAGCCCGGTGCCGTCCGCACTCTCGGCGAACGCCTTGCACCGGCCATCCGCCGCGAGCGCGCCCTGGCGGGAGAACTCGGCCAGCACCTCGGGTGTCGCCATCACCGTGACCCCGCCGGCCAACGCCAGCGAGCACTCGCCACCCCGCAACGACTGCGCCGCCAGATGCAACGCCACCAACGACGACGAACACGCCGTGTCCACCGTCACCGCCGGCCCCTCGAAACCGAACGCGTAGGAGACGCGGCCGGCCACGACACTCGTCGCGTTGCCGGTCATCAGGTGCCCGTCGGTGCTGTCGGATGCTGCCCGCAGGACCGTCGCGTAGTCGCTGCCCGCGACCCCCGCGAAGACGCTGGTATGACTGCCCCGCACGGAAGTCGGGTCGATCCCGGCCCGTTCCAGGGCTTCCCAGGTCACCTCGAGCAACAACCGCTGCTGCGGATCCATCGCGAGCGCCTCGCGCGGGCTGATGCCGAACAGCCCGGCATCGAAGCCGGCCACGTCGTGCAGGAACCCACCCGCACCGGTGGCGATACGAAGATGTTCTCCAGCCCCGGTACGGTACTCGGCGCCGGGCGGCCAGCCACGCCCAGCAGGCAGCTCGGACAGTGCTTCCTCGCCGGCGACCAGCAGTTGCCACAGCTCCTCGGCGGACTCGATTCCGCCCGGATAGCGGCATGCCATGCCGATGATCGCGATCGGCTCCCCCACCGGTACGGCGGCCCGCGCCGGTGTCGCGGCACCGCTGGACTCGTTGGCCAGGAGCGACCCGAGGTGTTCGGCGAGGGCGGCCGGGGTCGGGTGGTCGAACACCACGGTCGCGGACAGTGCGCACCCGGTGTCGCGGACGAGCCGGTTGCGCAGTTCAACGGCCATCACCGAGTCGAGCCCGGCGTCGGTGAAGGCGCGCCTGGTCCCGACGTCGTCCGGCGAGTCGTAGCCGAGCACCGAGGCGGTGTGCGAACGCACCGTCTCGACGAGCATGCGGTCCCGTTCCGCACCGGTCGACGCGGCCATGCGCGCGGCGAACGACGTGTCCGCGTCGTTCGCCGACGAATTCACACGCAACGCCGCAACCTCGGGTATGTCGTCGAACAGCGGGCTGGGCCGCACGGCGGTCCTTGCCCCGAGGTAGCGGTTCCACCGGATGTCCGCGACGAACGTGTGCACCTCGTCGTGGGCGAGCACCTGCGCCAGCGCCTCGATGGCCAGCCGGGTGTCCAACGCCGGCGTCCCGAACCGGTCGAGCGTGCTCCGCACCGCACCTCTCGCCGATTCGGAGTCCTGCCAGGCGCCCCAGGCGACCGAGGTCGCCGGCAGGCCGGCCGCCCGCCGGTGCCGCGCCAGCGCATCCAGAAAGGCGTTGCCCGGCGCGTAGTTGCCCTGCCCAGGCGCGCCGAACGTGGCGCCGGCCGAGGAGAACAGCACGAAGGCCTGTAGATCCAGGTCCGAGGTCAGCTCGTGCAGGTTCAGCGCCGCCGTCATCTTGGCGTGGAGGACCCGGTCGATCTGTTCCGTCGTCAGGTCCTCGACCACTGCGTCGTCGAGCACGCCGGCCGCGTGAACGACCGCGGTCAACGGGTGGCGCGGCGGCAGGTCGGCCAGAAGCCGGCGTACCGCGTCCCGGTCCCCGACGTCACACGCGGTGGTCGTCACCGCGCACCCGTGGCCAGCCAGTTCAGCGGCGAGTTTCGTCGCGCCTGGGAACTCCTGCCCGCGGCGGCTGGTGAGCACCAAGTGCTCCGCGCCGCTGCGGGCGAGCCATCTCGCCACGTGCGCACCGAGGGAACCGGTGCCACCGGTGATCAGCACGGTGCCGCTCGGCCGCCAGGTACGCGTGCCCCTCTCGGCCAGCGGCGCCCGCGCCAGCCGCCGGACGTACACACCCGAGTCGCGCACCGCGAGTTGGTCCTCGTCCTCGACGAGCACCGCGGACACCATCCTCCGCACGCCGGTACGGTCAGTGGTGCCGCCGACCGGCAGGTCGATCACCCCGCCCCAGCGATCCGGGTGTTCCAGCCCCATGACCCGGCCGAGGCCCCACACCAGGGCCTGCGCCGGGGCGGGCAGCGGCTCGGTGGCGCCGGTCGCGACCGCACCCCGGGTGAAACACCACAACGGCGCCTCGACATCGGCGTCGCCCAACGCCTGCATCAGCGTGACGTTGTTGGCGAAGCCTCTCGGCACGGCGGCTGACGGGCCGACCCTCTCCTCGTCGAGGGCCAACGCGGACAGCACGCCGGCGAAATCGTGCCCGGTAGAGGCGGTCCGCAGCCGCTCCGCCAGCTCGTGCCTGTCGGGACATCGGGACTCGATCCGGAGCTCGACGACATCAGTGCCCTCGGCACGCAACAGTGCCAGCTCGGCGAACGCCTGCTCGTCGGGCGTCACGACCAGCCAGGTGCCCGGCAGCCCGGTCGCAGGCGACTCACCGAGCCGGGTCCACGTCTCCCGGTAACGCCAGGAGTTCATCGTCGATCTGTCCCGGCTGTTTCCACGCCACAGCGCCAACGCGGGCAGCACCGCGCGGAACGGCTGGTCACCGTCGACCCCGAGCGTCGTGGTCAGCGCCGTCAGGTCCGCGCGCTCGACCGCCGTCCAGAAGGACTCGTCGGTGCCGCTCACCCGCTGTACCGGCTGTTCCTCGCCGTCGGACGCCAGCCAGTACCGCCGTCGCTGGAAGGGGTACGTCGGCAGCACGACACCGCCGCGGTCTGCCGGAAGTCCGGCGGTTAGGTCCACGTGGACTCCGCGGACGTGTGCCTCGGCAACGGAAAGGTGGAACTGCCACAGGGCGTCGGTGTCGTTGCGCAGGGTCTTGACCACGACAGCCTCATCATGGCCCGAGCCCAGGACCGCCTCGACGTTCTCCTGGGTGGCGGCCAGCAGAACGGGGTGGGTGCCGACCTCGACGTACGCCCGGTGCCCCCGCCGAGCCAGCGTGGTGACCGCCTTGTCGAACCGCACCGGGCAACGCAGGTTGCGATACCAGTACTCAGCATCGAGCGTCGCGGCGTCGATCACATCCCCGGCGATGCTGGAGCAGAACGGGATCGTCGTCGACCGCGGCCGGACGGGTTCGAGCGCGCCGACCATCGCGGGACGCACCTGTTCCAGCTGCCTGGTGTGCGACGCGTAGTCGGCGGGCATCCGGCGGGCGCGGATTCCCCGAGCCTCGCACACCGCCCGCAGGTCGTCGAGGTCCTCGGGCGTGCCGGCCACCACCACCGCAGCAGGAGAGTTGATGACCGCGATCTCCAGGCTCGATGGCCGCTCCGCGAGCAGACGGCGCACCTCGCCCGCCGGCCGCGCGATCGACATCAGGCCACCGGTGCCGCGCAGTGGCATCACCACGCGGCCGCGAGTTGTCACCACGCGGGCGGCGTTTTCCAGGGACAGCGCCCCGGCAACGGTGGCGGCGACGATCTCACCCTGCGAGGGCCCGACGACCGCGGCCGGCCGGACCCCGAAGCTGCCCCACAGGTCGGCCAGCGCGACCATCACGGCCCACAGGACCGGTTGCAGCACGTCATCGCGCTCGAACGGGGGTGCGGTATCGGCGCGGCGCAGGACGTCAACCAGGGACCAGTCCACCAACGGCGCCAGCGCACGCTCGCACCCGGCGATCGACTCGGCGAAGATCGGCGCGGTGTCGAGCAGGCGGGCGATGGTCTCGATCTGCTGCGCGCCCTTGCCGGGGAACACGAGAACGGGTGCCAGGTCCGCGCCGTCCCGCGTGCACGCGACACCGCAGACCAGGTTCGTGGCTGGCTTCCCGCGCGCGAGAGCGGTCAGCCCCCGCAGCAGGTCCTCCCTGTCTCCGGCGACGACAACCGCGCGGTGCTCAAACCGCGTACGGGTGGCGAGGGCCGCGGCCACGTCCGCCGGTCGCAGGTCCGGATTCCCGGTGAGCGTGTCGGCCAACCGCAGTGCCTGTGCCCGAAGGGCGTCGCTGCTGCGTGCCGACAGGGCACACAACACCAGCGAGGGAGTCCGGGACGTGTCCGGTGGTTGGGCGGTGGGTTCGCTCTCCTCGATGATGACGTGTGCGTTGGTGCCGCTGATTCCGAACGAGGACACCCCGGCACGTCGCGGCCGGCCGTTCGGTGGCCATTCCTGTTCCTCGGTCAACAACCGCACCGCACCGGTCGACCAGTCCACGTGTGGCGTCGGCTCATCCACGTGCATCGTCTTCGGTAACCGGCGGTGCTGGAGTGCCAGCACCATCTTGATCACACCGGCCACGCCCGCGGCCGCCTGCGTGTGCCCGATGTTCGACTTCACCGAGCCCAACCACAGGGGTTGTTCCGGATCACGCTGGCCGTAGGTGGCCAACAGCGCCTGCGCCTCGATCGGATCACCCAGCGTCGTGCCGGTACCGTGTGCCTCCACGACGTCTACGTCGGACACGTGGAGGCCCGAGTTGGCCAGCGCCTGCCGGATCACCCGCCGCTGCGACGGACCGTTCGGCGCGGACAGACCGTTCGATGCGCCGTCCTGATTCACTGCCGAACCACGCACCACCGCCAACACCTGATGCCCGTTGCGCCGCGCGTCCGACAACCGCTCCAGCAGCAGGACACCGACGCCCTCACCGAAACCTGTCCCGTCCGCCGCGGCGGCGAACGACTTGCACCGGCCGTCCGGCGCCAGACCTCGTTGCCGGGAGAACTCGACGAACTCGATCGGCGTGGACATGACCGTGACCCCGCCGGCCAACGCCAGCGTGCACTCACCGCTCCGCAACGACTGCGCCGCGAGATGCAACGCCACCAGCGACGACGAACACGCCGTGTCCACCGTCACCGCGGGCCCCTCGAACCCGAACGTGAACGCGACCCGTCCGGACACCACGCCGGTCGCGTTCCCGGTCAGCAGCAGCCCGGCCACATGATCCGGGGTGCCGGCCAGGCTGCCGGCGTAGTCCCGCCCGGATATGCCGGCGAAAACGCCGGTCTGGGTGCCGCGCATCGAACGCGGGTCGATTCGCGCCCGCTCCAACACCTCCCACGACGCCTCCAGCAGCAACCGCTGCTGAGGGTCCATCGCGAGGGCCTCGCGTGGGGAGATGCCGAAGAAGTCGCAGTCGAACTCGGTCGCCTCGTGGACGAACCCGCCGGAGCGGGCGTACGAGGCGCCCTGCCGGTCCGGATCGGGATGGTGGAGCCGGTCGAGGTCCCAGCCGCGGTCCGTCGGGAACGGCCCGATCGCGTCGCCGCCCGCCTGCACGAGCTGCCAGAGGTCCTCCGGGGTCGCCACGCCGCCCGGGTAGCGGCACGCCATGGAGACGATCGCGATGGGCTCGTCGTGTGCGGCCCCGGCGTCCCGCTGCTGCACCGGCGCGTCCTCGGGCACACCGGTGGCACACGTGCGGAGGAAGGCAGCCAGCTCTCGCGGCGTCGGATGGTCGAAGACCATCGTCGCCGGCAGCCGCAGACCGGTCGCCGTGGCTAGCTCGTCCCGCAGCCGAACGGCCGTCAGGGACTCGAACCCGGCGTCGCGGAAGGACTGGCTCGGCCCCACCTCGTTCGCGGACGAATGCCCGAGCACGGCGGCGGCGTGGGCACGAACGAGGTCGAGCAGCAGCCGGTCGCCGTCGGCGGCCGAGAGACCGGCCAGCCGCTGCGCGATCCGATTGTCCGGTGGTCCGTCCCCGCCGGCCTCCGCGACCCGCGCCTCTGGCAGGTCGGCGACCAGGCGGCTCGGGCGCAGGCTGGTGTACGAGGGGAGAAACCGCGTCCAGTCAAGGTCGGCGACGAGCAGCGTACGGTGCCCGGATCCCATCGCGGCCCGCAGCGCGGCGAGCGCCAGCGGCACGGCGATCTCTCGCAGCCCGTGGCCGTCCGCGTCACCGGCGCTGTGCTGGCCGGCCCACCGCCCCCAGGTCAGCGACAGGATCCGCACGCCCTGCCCGTCTCGCCGTAGGGCAAGCGAGTCGCAGTGCGCGGCGACCGCCGCCTGCGCGCCGTAACCGACGCCGCCGAACACGTTGGCGAGTGGGCAGAACAGCACGACCGTCCGGAGCGACGCGTGTTCGCCGACCGTTGCGAGAAGGGCGTCGGGAGACGTGTCCCCGGTGAGCCGCTCTCGGAGCGAGGCCGCGTCGAGTTCGGCCAGGGTGACCGGCAGACCGGGGCCACCGACGTGGATGACCGTGGTAAGCGGGTGCTCAGCGGGCAGCTCGGCGAGCATCCGCGCCAGCCGCGTTCGGTCGACGGCGCCCGCCAGCACCACATGCTCGGCCCCGCAGTCGTCGAGCCAGCGGACGAACTCGGCGTCCAGCCCGCCCAGATCGCCGACAAGCAGCGTGGTGCCGGTGGGCGCCCAGGGCTCACCCGCCGGTTCGGTCACCGTTGTGCGATGCAGGCGGCGGCCGAGGATGCCGGCCGGGCGGATCGCGACCTGGTCCTCACCGCCGGCTCTGGACAACGCGTACGCCAGCAGGCCGCGAGCGTCGTCGGTGTCGAGGTCGAGGACGTCTACCAGGCCACCCCAACGCGTGGTGTGTTCGAGTGCCGCGGTCCGGCCGAGGCCCCACACCGCGGCCTGCTCGGGGCTGGGCACCGGATCCGCGTCGCTCGTCGCGACGGCGCCCCGGGTGACACAGCACAGCCTGGCCGACACGCCCGCGGCACCAAACGCGTTCACGAGCGTCAGGGTCGCGCCGGCGGGGTCCTCGCCGAGGGCCAGCAACGACACCGCGCCGACGGCGCCCTGGTCCTGGCACGCCGCGCGGAGCCGGGCGGCAAGGGTGTCCCGATCGCGTTCGGACTGCTCCACCGGGACGCGCACCACGTCGGCGCCGTGCTCACGCAGCGTCATGTCGACGGCGTCGGCAAAGGGATTCGCCGCACCGCTGACCAGCAGCCACCTGCCGGACAGGCTCGGTCGCTCGCCACTGGGCAGTCGCGTCCAGCCAATCCGGTAACCCCAGCTGTCGATGGACTGCCGGGGCGGCCCCGGCCAGTGGCGCTGTCGCCGGAACGGGTAGGTCGGCAGGCCGACCCGCCGCGCGTCATCGGGGAAGAACGCGGCCCAGTCGACCGCGGCACCGGCCACGTGTGCCTGCGCCACCGCGGTGTTCACGGCCGCGACCTCATCGCCCCCGAGCAGTACGGGGATGAACGTGGCGGCACCGTCATCGGCGCTCTCGCGGCCCATCGCGCTCAGCGACCCGTCCGGACCGATCTCGACGAACCTCGTGACCCCGAGGCTCTTCAGGGTGTTGACGCAGTCGTGGAACCGCACGGCATCGCGCGCCTGCCGGACCCAGTACCCGGCGGTCGCCATCTCGTCGGTCACCACCGCGCCGGTGCGGGTCGAGACGACCGGAACCCGAGGCGGTGACAGCGTGAGACCACCGACCACCTCGCCGAACTCGGCGAGCATCGGCGTCATCAGCGGCGAGTGGAAGGCGTGGCTCACCGTCAGTCGCTTGGTCCTCGTCCCGCGCGCCCGCCACGTCGCGGCGACCCGGAGCACCGGGTCCTCGGCGCCGGAGATCACCACCGAACGCGGGCCGTTCACCGCGGCGATGCCGACCAGGTCCAGGTACTCGGCCAGGGATGCCGTGACCTCCGGCTCGGTGGCGTTGATCGCCACCATCGCGCCCCCGGTCGGCAGCGCCTGCATCAGTCGTCCCCTGGCCGCCACCAGGACGGCGGCGTCGGCAGCGGTGAGCACGCCCGCGACGTGCGCGGCGGCCACCTCGCCGATCGAGTGACCGGCCAGGACGTCCGGTCGCAGGCCCCAGGACGCGAACAGGCGGATGAGCGCGACCTCCACCGCGAACAACGCCGCCTGGGTGAAGACCGTCTGGTCGAGCAGCTCGCTTTCCCGGCTGCTCTCCCTGGCGAAGACGACCTCCCGCAGCGGCACGTCCAGCCTGCCGTCGAACAGCGCGCACATCTCACCGAACGCGTCGCCGAACACCGGGTACGCCTCGGCCAGTACGCGTCCCATGGCCAACCGCTGCGACCCCTGACCGGCGCACAGGAACGCGGTGCCACCCTGGCCCGGCCCCGCCGTGCCCACGCTCACGCCCGTCGCGGGGACACCGTCCGCCAGCGCGGTGAGGCCCGCGACGTACCCGGCACGGTCACGTGCGACGACGGCCGCGCGCGTCCGGAGGTGGGCCCGGGTCGTAGCCAGTGACAGGCCGATGTCCGCGGTGCCGGCGCGTTCGTCCACGTGCTGAACCAGATTGCGCGCCTGCTGCCGCAGCCCCTCCTCGGTTTTGGCCGACAGCAGCCACGGGACATACGCGCCGTCCACGGGCCGGTCCGCGCCCTCCTCCGCCTCGGGTGCCTGCTCGACGATCACGTGCGCGTTGGTGCCGCTGATGCTGAACGACGAGACCGCGGCCCGCCGGGGGCGCCCCGTCGACGGCCACGCGATCTGCTCGGTCAGCAGGCGGACCGCGCCGGACGACCAGTCGACGTGCGGGGTCGGGCGATCGACGTGCAGTGTTCTCGGCAGGACGCCGTGCCGCATGGCCATGATCATCTTGACTAGGCCGGCCACGCCCGCCGCGGCCTGGGTGTGGCCGATGTTCGATTTGACCGACCCCAGCCACAGCGGGTGGTCCGCCGGTCGGCTCCTGCCATACGTCGCCAGCAGGGCACGCGCCTCGATCGGATCGCCGAGCTCGGTTCCGGTGCCGTGCGCCTCCACCGCGTCCACCTCGGACGGCGTCAGCCGGGCGTTGCTGAGAGCCTGGTGGATCACCCGTTCCTGCGCGGCGCCGTTCGGCGCGGTCAATCCGTTGGATGCGCCGTCCTGATTGACCGCGGAGCCACGCAGCAAGGCCAGTACGCGGCGCCCGTTGCGCCTGGCGTCCGACAACCTCTCCAGCAGGACGAGCCCGACGCCCTCGCCCCACCCCGTACCGTCGGCTGCCGCCGCGAACGGTTTGCACCGCCCGTCTCCGGCCAACCCACCCTGCAGGGCGAACTCGTGGAACACCGCGGGAGTGGTCATCACCGCCGCGCCGCCGGCCACCGCGAGAGAACACTCGCCCTCTCGCAGTGACTGGCCGGCGAGGTGTACTGCCACCATCGAGGACGAACACGCGGTGTCCACCGTCAGCGCCGGTCCCTGGAAACCGAAGGTGTACGCGATCCGCCCGGAGGCGACACTGGTGGTGAGACCCGTCAGCAGGTGACCTGCCAGCCCGTTGTCGGGCGCCCGTGCCGCAGCGCCGTAGTCCTGGTCGGTCAGCCCGACGAAGACGCCGCTGTCGCTGCCGCGCAACGCCATCGGGTCTATCCCGGCCAGTTCGAACAGCTCCCACGCCGTTTCGAGCAGCAGCCGCTGCTGCGGATCCATGGCGCGGGCCTCACGCGGCGCTATTCCGAAGAATCCCGCGTCGAAGTCGGCCACGTCGGGCAGGAAACTGCCGTCGAGCGGGACAGACGGCGTGGCCTGCCATCCGCGGTCGGCCGGACACCCGGACACGGCGTCCCGGCTGGCGGACACCAGCCGCCACAGGTCTTCCGGCGAGCGGACCCCGCCCGGGTACCGGCAGGCCATGCCCACCACGGCAATCGGCTCGCGGCCTCGCTCCTCGAGATCGCGTAGTCGCTCCCGGGTCCGGTACAGGTCGCCGGTTACCCGCTTGAGGTATCTCGCGTACTTTTCCTCGTCCACCACTGGCCTCCGCTTTGCCAGGGAAATCAGGACTCGGGCTGGTCCTCTCGCATGGAGTAGACCGCGATGTGGTTGCCGGACGGATCGAGCAGGTGGGCGAAGACTCCCTCACCGCCGTGGCTGGTCATCGGCGGTCCGTACAGCTTTCCGCCGACGGCAAGGGCCTTCGCACAGGTCTCCTCCACGTCTTCCACCTGAATACCGATGATCGCCCAGTTCTCGGCCTTCTCAGTTCGGTTGTCCCAGAGCCCGCCCATCAGCCCGTTGGTGTCCGGGGTCCTGATCAGGCTGTAGGGGTTGCCATGTCCTGCCGAGAACGTCCAGCCGAAAACCTCGCCGTAAAACCGCTCCGCGGCCTCCGGGTCATCCGTCGAGATCTCGAATACCGAGACACCATTGTAAATGCGGGACATTACGCTTCTCCTTTGCTTCCTTCTGTTGATCGATCAGGCGGCGCCGCGAACAGCAACAGCCTGATCACAGGCGTAGGCGCGTACGAGCGCGTTGAACCGGTAGGTTCCGTAGTGAGGTGACTCGAGCAGGTTTCGGTCGACCAGCAGCTCCAGTCGTTGGCGGATTTCCTCGGTCGGCACACCCACCCATGCGGCGGCCGAGTCGACGTCGAAGACGCTGTCCGGATATGCGCCGAGCGACACCAACAGCTCTCGCGAATCCACATCCAGATGGTGGAACGAGTAGGCGAGGGCGCTGCCCATCGCCGCGTCTCGGGCGCCCCTTTCCGGCCGCACGGCGCGGGTGTCGGCGAGCCAGCGATTGAGGTCGCCGACAGTCCACGTACGGCGGAACACGAGCCGTTCCGCCGCGGCGCGAACCGCTAGCGGGACGCATGAACAGAGCGCGGCGGTGTCGCGCATCTCGTCTCGACCGGGCACCGGGCGGTTTCGGCCGACGATGGCGGCGAACAGATCCGTGGCGTCGCCGAGTGGCAACGGCTCGACGGGCACGGTATCGGTCGACGCGAGGCCGGCCAACTGGTGCCGGCTCGTCACCAGGACGGCACAGTCCCTGTTGCCGGGCAGCAGGGGCTCGACCTGCGCGAGCGAGGCCGCGTCATCCAACACGACCACCGCCCGCCGGTCGGCCATCTGGGTGCGCCACAACGCCGCTCGCACCTCCAGGGTGTCTGGAAGCGACGCGCGAGGAACCCCGATCATGAGCAGCAGCGTCTCCAGCGCGGCAGCGGGGGGCAGCGGGCCGGAGTCGGCACCGTGCGCCCGCAGGTCGAGGAAGAGCTGCCCGTCCGGATAACGGTCGGCCGCGAGATGCGCGACGTGCACCGCCAGGGCCGTCTTGCCGACCCCGGCCATGCCGGTGATCGAGTGCACCGCGACGGCGCCGGTGTCGGCAAGCCCTCGCGTCAGCCGGTGGACCTCGGCCCGGCGGCCGGTGAAGTCGACCAGGTCCGGCGGAAGGTTACGGTTGGCGGCGAACTGGACGCGCGCTGGCGCCGCTGGGGTGACTGTGTCGCTCAGGATCTGCTGGTGCAGTGCCCGCAGCTCCCGGCCCGGCGTCATGCCCAACGCATCGCGGAACCTCTCACGGATGGCGTGAAATGCCTGCAGCGCCTCGGCGGGCCGGCCGGCGCGGTGCAACGCGAGCATCAGCAGACCGGTGAGCCGCTCACGCGACGGGTACATCAGCACCATCTTGCGGAGTTCTGCGACCACCTCTGGCGCGCCCGTCTCGAGTGCGATGGCCAGCCGCTCCTCCACCACCTCCATTCGCGTCTCGTTCAGGCTGACCGCGTGCGGCTGGACGAACCCGGACCTGATGTCCATGAAAGCGGGACCGCGCCACAACCGCAGTGCCGCCTGGAACTCCTCCGCGGCGGCTGCCGCGTCGCCCCTTTCCCTGATGGATCGGGCCCGGTTCACGTGGTGCCGGAAAACCGTTGCGTCCAATTCGTGCTCAGCGACCCGGATGCGATAGCCCTGTGCGTCCGTAAGAATCCGGTCGGCGCCGTCGGCACCCGCTTCGGCCAGCCGAGAACGCAGTCGACACACATATGCGTGCACGGTGGACATCGCGGTGCGCGGTGGGCGTCCGTCCCACATGATGTCGATGAGCCGTTTCGCCCCCACGGACTTGTTGGCTCGTACCAACAAAGCGGCCAGTAACGTCCGCACCATGGGGCCACCGAACCGGATGGACGCACCCGAGGACGCAGCGACCTCGAGAGTACCCAAAATCCGGAAATCCATCGGTCTCCTTGTTTGCGACTGAACGTCTGCTCATCATGGCCGAGAGAGCGCATAGCCGACCGCATAAGGCTGCGCATATATGGTTCCCAGGCCGCTCGGAGGTGGTAGCTTCGATTCCGTTGCCGTCAATGTGACCACGGCTGCGGCGACACCTGTCCGGTGTTCGCCAGTGCGCGAATCGCAACCGTTGTGAGGCACAGTGGACCGAAAACCACAGTCGCTCGCCGTGCTCGGGGCCGGCGTCATGGGGTCGGGCATCGCCGCGATGGCCGTCGGGCACGGGATGGACGTCTTCCTCGTCGAGGTCGACGAAAACGTGTTGGCCCGCGCCCGCGACCGGCTTCCCGACCAACTCCGGCACGCGCAGATGCTCGGCGTGCTGCCAACGGGGCGGCCGCCCGGGAACCTGTCGATCTCCACGTCGATCCGAGATGTTGGCGTCGTGGACGCGGTCATCGAGGCCGTGACGGAGGAGTCCCAGCTCAAACGAAAGGTGCTGGCCGAGACCGCCACCGTGGTAGGGCCGGGCACGCCGCTGGTTTCCAACACCTCCAGCATCCCGATCGACGAGCTCGCGGCGGACCTGCCCCGACCGGAAGACCTCGTGGGCACACACTTCATGAATCCGGCCTACCTGATCACGATGGTGGAGGTCGTGCGTGGGCCACGCACCTCCCACGAGACGATGGCCGCCGTCATCGCGCTGTTGGACGCACTGGGCCGGCGCGCGATCGTCGTACGGGACACTCCGGGCTTCGTCACCAGCAGGTTGCTCCACTCCATGATCAACGACGCGGCGCGGATCGTCGGCGAGGGCGTCGCCGCTGTGGAGGACGTCGACGCCCTGCTTGAGGGATGTCTCGGCCATTCGACCGGACCGTTGCGCACCGCCGACCTGATCGGCCTGGACAACCTGGCCGACTCCCTGATCGCGCTCCACGAACGAACCGGTGAGGACCGCTACCGCCCCGCGCCGGAGCTGATCCACCGAATCCGCCACGGACACCTGGGCCGCAAGGCCGGCCGTGGCTTCTACGACTATGGAGAGGTGCCGTCGTGACAACCGATCCCGCCGTCGAGCTGAGCTCACCGGCCGCCGTCACGGTCGAGGATGAGCTGCGCGTCTTTCTGGAAAAGAGGCTCAAGACGACGCTGACCACGGATCAGGACATCTTCTCCGGTGGCGTGGCCAACTCGATGTTCGCGATGGAGCTCGTCGTCCACCTGGAACGGTCCTTCGACGTGTCGATCGTCGGCGCCGACCTGAAAATGGACAACTTTCGGTCGATCCGCGCCATGACCGAACTGGTGGCGCGCCTGCGGCAGCCGTCGTCCGATGGGGTCTGAGCTCGCCGACGGGTGTGAGCTCATCGACACGCTCGTCAGCGACCAGGCCGGCGCCTGGGACGTGTCGGGTCGCCTTCCCGAGCCGGTGCTCCGGGAGCTCGGCAGTCGGGGCCTGTTGAGCGCGCAGGTTCCGACGCGGCACGGCGGCCTTGAGCTGAGCAGCCTGGACAACGGCGAGCTGACCGCCCACGTCGGCAGCAGGTGCAGCTCCCTGCGCAGCGTCATGACCTCGCAGGGAATGGTGGCCTGGACGATTGCCCGCCTCGCCGATCAGGAACAGCAGGACAGGTTCCTGCCCATGCTCGTCGGCGGCAGGTTGGCGGCCGTCGGGTTCAGCGAACCGGATGCCGGCAGCGACCTGTCGGCCATCAGCACCGAGATCCGTCGGGACGGCGACGACGTCGTCCTAACCGGACACAAGGTCTGGGTCACCGCGGCCGCCTACGCGGATCTGCTCGTGATCATCGGGCGGTACGGGGACGGTGCGGCTGCGGTCGTGGTACCGACATCGGCGGTCGGTGTGGGCGTCGAGCCGGTCGCCAACCCGCTCGGGTGTCGTGCCGCAGGGCATGCCGCCGTCACGTTGGACGCCGTACGGGTGCCGGCCGGGAACGTGCTCGGCGGGCATGACCTGTCGTTGCCGTTGCTCGTCACGACGGCACTCGCCTACGGGCGGATCTCGGTGGCCTGGGGCTGTGTCGGCATCCTGCGCGCCTGCTTGCGTGCCGCGACCGCACACGCCACGGCACGCGAGCAGTTCGGCAAACCACTGGCCGAGCACCAGCTCGTCGCCAGGCACCTCGCCGACCTCTGGGTGGCGGAGCAGGTCGCCGCCAGGACGTGCGAACACGCGAGCCGCAGCTGGGACTTGCGTTCGCCCGACATGGTCCCGGCCACCATCCTCGCCAAACACGTCAGTGCCACCAATGCCGCCAAGGCGTCCGCCACGGCGGTGCAGGTGCTCGCTTCGTCGTCCGCGCGCGACGGCCACGTCGTTGCCCGCGCGTACCGGGACGCGAAGCTCATGGAAATCATCGAGGGCACGAGCGAGGTCTGCCAGCTGATCCTCGCGGAACACGCGTTAACCCTGCCGTAGCAGCGAATCGGGAGTTCTTCGTGAGTGACACAACGCTGGTGAAATGCCTCGTCTGGGATCTCGACAACACCCTGTGGCAGGGCACCCTGCTCGAGGGGGACAGCACGCCGGTCTCCGACGAGGTGCGCGCGGTCGTCGACCAGCTCGACGCACGCGGCATCCTGCAGTCGGTGGCGAGCAAGAACGACCCGGAACCGGCCACCGCGCGTCTCGTCGAGCTCGGCATGGCCGACTATCTTGTCCTGCCGCAGATCGGCTGGGGGCCGAAGTCCGAGGCCGTCCGCAGAATCGCCGACCGGCTGGGGTTCGCGCACAACACGATCGCGTTCATCGACGACCAGCCCGCCGAGCGTGCCGAGGTCGCCTTCCATCTCCCGGACGTTCGGTGCTACTCATCGGACCAGGCGGTCGCCCTGCTGGACCTCCCCGAGTTCACGCCCCGCACGGTCACTGTCGACTCACGGCGGAGGCGGCACATGTACCAGGCCGGCCTCCAGCGGGAGACCGCGCAGTCCGCGTTCCAAGGCACGAGTGAGGAGTTTCTGCGCTCACTCGAGTTGAGGATGACGATCCAGCGGGCCGAGGAGGCCGAACTCGCCCGTGTCGAGGAGCTCACCCTGCGCACCAGTCAGATGAACGCGACCGGCGTGCACTACTCCAGGGCCGCGCTACGCGAGTTGATCGGCTCGTCCGACCACGAGGTGCTCGTCGCGACCCTCACCGACCGTTTCGGCCCCCACGGGGCGATCGGCGTCGTGATGCTGGAGGTCCGGCCGGACAGGTGGCACCTGAAGCTGCTGGCGACGTCGTGCCGGGTGGTGTCCTTCGGTGCGGGCACGGCGATCCTCGGCTGGGTGATCGACCAGGCCGCGCGGGCGGGCGCCCACCTGGTCGCCGACTTCCGCCCGACGGACCGCAACCGGCTGATGGAGGTCACCTACCGGTTCGCGGGCCTTACCGACGACCCGTGCGCATGCCTCGCCGGTTGCCCCACTACTGACGGGATCCAGCGCCTGCACGTGGTCGCGGCTCGGCGCCCCGCACCGGCGGCCCTGCGGCTCGACGCCGTCGACCTCGTGGCGGACCACGTCGTCCAGCCCCCGGCACCGCGGTCAGAACGCCCTCTTGCGAACCAACGTGACGCCGTCGGCCATGCTGAGCATCGCGATGTCCACCCGGCTGTCGCCGTGGAGGAAAGCGTTGAATTCCCGCACCGCCACGGTGTCCGGGTCCCGCGCGTCTGAGTCGACAACCCGTCCGAAGAAAACGGTGTTGTCCACCACGATCAACCCGCCTGCACGCACCAGCGCGAGCGAACTCTCGTAGTACGCCCGGTAATTCGCCTTGTCCGCGTCGATGAACACCATGTCGAACGACTCGCCACCCATGGTGGCCAACAGTTCGGCCAGCGTCTCCCCCGCATCACCAATTCGAACGTCGATGCGGTCGGCCATTTCGGCTCGCTGCCAGTACGGCTTACCGATTGCCGGCCATCGATCAGTGATGTCGCACGTGACGAGGCGCCCGCCCGGGGGCAGCGCACCGGCCATCCACAAGGTGCTGTAGCCGGTGAACGTACCTATCTCCAACACCGAGCGCGCCCCGGTCAAGCTGACGAGCAGGGCCAGCAGCTGGCCTTCCTCCGCCATCACCTGCATGGCCTCGCCCATGGGATATGCCTCGGTCTCCGCACGCAACTCCCGCAGCACGTCGGTCTCCCGCAGGGACACCTGACGGACGTACGCCAGCAACTCGGGCGGGAATCCAGTCTGACCGGCCACGTTGACACCCTTCTCGTCAGTGGGTGGGCTGTCCGCGCACGGGTCCTACACGAATCGAACGCCCCGACGCGCGGAAGCGAGAGAGCGACCTCCAGCGGCGCGAGGAAGCCGAACCTGATGTGTGCCGCGGTTAACATCAATCCACCAGATCACATTCGCCAGAACCACCCCTCAACCCGTAGAGCGGCGTCCGCCGGGAAAGGGTCGACAAGCGATCCTTGAATACGCCATCAGCATGTCACGCCCACACAGGCAGCAAAAGAAGTCTGTCTGTACGAAGTTGTTCGGATCACTGTACAGGCCAGATCGACCAGCGCAGCGTGTGCGTTGGTGCTGGCGGTGTGGCGAGGACGAGGGTGTTGATGAGTCGGCGGATTTCGGCGATGCGCCGGCCCCCGGCGGGTGACCGCTGACGAGGCTACGGCAGGGACAGCAGGTCTCGGCGTCGCTGCGGGGCCGGCACATGGGCTACGCCCTGGCCGTGGCCTGGGGCCAGAAGACTCCGACCGACGGCGGCGGCGTCCGCGCCGACGAACTGGCCGGCGCCCCGCCCCGGCCACGCGGCCTCGGCATGCTCACGTACTCCGCCCGCGCGGCAGGATGACGGTTCAGGCGCGAGGAAGGTGAGCTGATGGAGCGGAACGTCTCCTGGGATGCGCTCAAGGTGTTCATCGCGGTGTTCCGTGCGGGTTCGTTCTCGGCCGCGGCCGGCGAGTTGGGAACCGCGCAGTCCTCGGTGTCCGAGCAGATCGCCCGTTTGGAGCGGAGCCTGGGGTATCGCCTACTGGATCGCAGCCCGTCGGGCGTGCGGGCCACGGATCGCGGCATCGAACTCGCGGCACGGATCGCCGCGCCAGTGGATGCGTTGGCCGCATCGGTCAGCGCCGCCGACGAGGGCGACGGTGGCGGGCGCACGGTATTCGTCGGTGGCCCGGCAGAGTTCTTGTCCGAGGTGATCCTGCCCGCGCTGCCGGCCCGTGTCCCGTCCCGGGGTCCGGATCGCAGCCCGGTTCGGCCTGGCCGACGAGCTGATCGACGGTCTCCGGGCGGGCGCGACGGATGTGCTGGTCAGCGCGCTCCCGGCCCGTGGTCCGGGTCTGTCGGTCGAGCCGATCTACGACGAGGAGTTCGCGCTGGTCGCCCATCCGCGCTGGCAGGAGCAGGCGGCCGAGGAGGGAGTGGACTCGGTCCCGCTGCTGTCCTACGGGCCGGAGCTGCCGATCATCCGCCGATACTGGCGAAGCGTCTTCGGCCGCCGTCCCTCCGGGCTCTCGGTCCGCCTGATCGCCCCCGACCTGCGCACACTGCTACGGCTCGCGCTCGATGGCGCAGGCATGACGGTGCTTCCGGACTATCTGGTCAATGACCACCTGAGAGCAGCGTCCCTCACGCTGCTGCACGCACCGGAGGTGGCCCCGCTGAACACGCTGTTCATCGCCACCCGCCGGCCCCGCGGCTTGCCGGACCCGGTGATCGCGACGGTGCGGGAGGCGATCACGGCGATCGCTCGCGACGCCGCGAGCTGACCCGGGTTGCCGAGTTGCCGATACCCGGTATCGGTCTTTCGGTTACGCCCGTGAGGGTGCTGCTTTCTAGCCTGGAACACGCCCGGAGGGGCCGACATACGTTCCCGAGAGAAGGCGTTCCCATGACCGACACCTCCCGTGCTCTGCTCGTCCTCACCAGTCACGACGACCTCGGAGGGGTCCGCAGGACGGGCTACTACGTCGGCGAGGCCGCCGACCCGTGGAAGGTCTTCACCGACGCCGGATACGTGGTGGACATCGCCTCGATCGCCGGCGGCACGCCTCCCGAGGACGGCCGCGACGAGGACGACCCCACGCAGCGAGAGTTCCTGGCCGACCCGCACATCGCCGCCCAACTCGCGGACACGCCGAGCCTTGCCGATGTCGATCCGTCCGACTACGACATCGTGTTCTTCGTCGGCGGCCACGGCACCATGTGGGACTTCCCGACCTCGCCGGACGTCGAGCGGGTCGGTCGCGCCGTCTACGAGGCCGGCGGCGTGATCGCCGCGGTCTGCCACGGCCCGGCCGCGCTGGTGAACCTCACCCTCACCGGCGGTGAACCGTTGGTCGCCGGCAAGCGGGTGGCGAGCTTCACCAACAGCGAGGAAGCCGCGGTCGGGCTCACCGACATCGTGCCGTTCCTGCTCGCCGACGCGCTCGCCGCCAAGGGCGCGAACCATGTCTCCGGCCCGGACTTCACCGAGCACGTGGTGAGCGATGGGCGGCTCGTCACCGGTCAGAACCCGCAGTCGGCCGCTGGCGTCGCTCGGGCTGCGCTGAGCGCCCGGTGACTGTCTCGATGAAGACCTGCTCTGCCGCGCGTGCCCGGCCGGCGGGCGGACAGGCAGATGGGTGGAGGCCGGACACCCGCTCGCGATCGTGCCCGCGACGGACACCGCATTGAGTCCACCGCGACGGGCACCGCATCGCCCCGGCAGATGGGGTACCGTCGGCAGGTGATTCCGGTGGAGGCCGTCGCGGCGGCGTACGCGCAGTGGATCACGCCCGCCCTGCCGCTGTACGGCAACGACCACGAGCGGGCCGACTTCGCTCCCTGATCCGCTCCCGGATCCGAACGCCCTTCTTCCCCAACCCCGAAGCGTGCACCGGGAGCGATGCCTCATGTCCGTCGACAGTTCCGGAATCCGGGTGGTGCTGCGCGCACCCCAGGTCCTACGGGTCCTCGTCAGCAGCCAGGTCGGCCGGCTGCCCACCGCCAGCGGACCGCTGGCCCTGTTGTTGTTCGCCCGGCAGTCGCTGAGTCTGGCCACCGCCGGTCTGCTGGTCGCCGCCTACACGGCGGGCATGGCGGTGGGCACGCCTCTGCTGGCCCGGGCGGTGGACCGGTGGCGGCAGCCGCCGGTGCTGTGGGGGTCGGCGGTCCTCTCCGGCCTCGGGTTCAGCGTGGTGGCGCTGACCGGCGGCCACCTGACGGGTGCGGTGATCGGCTCGGCGGTGGCCGGGCTCGGTACGCCACCGTTGGAGGCCTGCCTGCGGACCCTCTGGCCCAGTCTGCTTCCGGCGACCGCCGTGCCGACGGCGTACACGCTCGACATCGCGGTCCAGGAGGTGATCTTCGTGGTGGGCCCGCTGGTCACCCTGGGCGCGGTCGCCCTGGGCGGGCCGGCCGCCGGGCTGGTCGCCGCCGCGGTGGCACAACTCGTCGGCACCGCGGCGTACGCGATGGCGCCGGCCGCCCGGGCGTGGCGCGGGGTTCCGGCGGTACGGCACTGGGCGGGGCCGCTGCGCGTACCCCGGTTCGCGGTCATGGTGGCCGGGGTGGTCGGTATCGGTGCGGCGGTCGGCAGCATCGCGGTGGCGGTGACCGGGTACGCGGAGGCGGTCGGCGACCGGCGACTGAGCGGTTGGCTGCTCGCGGCGCAGGCGGCCGGCGCGCTGGCCGGCGGGTTGCTCTACACCCGGGCTCGGCCGGGCGGACCGGGCCGGCTGCCGCTGCTGGCCGCCGGTCTGGCTGCCGGATACCTTCCGTTGCTGCTCGCCCCGGGTCCGGTGCCGATGGCCGGCCTGCTGGTGGTCAGCGGGTTGGCACTGCCGCCGACGCTGACCGCCATCTTCCTCACCGCCGAGCGGCTGGCCGAGCCGGGGACGGTGGCCGAGTCGTTCGCGTGGGTAGCCACCGCGTTCGTGATCGGCAGCGCCGCCGGCTCGGCGCTCGCCGGCCCACTGGTGTCGACCGGCCTGCGGTACGGGCTGGCCATCGCGCCCGTCGCCGCCCTGCTCGGGGCGGTGGTGCTGTGGGGTGTCTCGGCGCACGACCGGCGGGACCGGGCCGGCACCGCCGAGGAAGGGGAACCGGCGACGCCCGGTCAACGCACGCCGGCATGAGGGTGCTCTCGCGTTGCCGGAGCGACGGATGGGTTGGACCCCGGGTCGGGGCGGCGGTCAGGTCGCGTGGAAACCCGACCTGACCGCCGGTCGCCCGCGGCAGCATCCGTAACAGGCGCCGCAATCGGCCCCAGACCCGGCCGGCGGCAAGGGCGACACCATCGGCGTGGAACCCGGTCAGCGGGTGGCGCGGCGTACCCGCTGGGTCATGCTGCCGAGCCGGTCGATCTCCATCCGGATCGTGTCCCCCTCGTCGAGGTAGGGGAACCGACCGGACAGGGCCACACCCTGCGGAGTGCCGGTGTTGATCACGTAACCGGGTTCGAGAACCATGTACTGGCTCAACGACCAGACGAGTTCGTACACCCCGAAGATCATGTCCTTGCTGGACGAATCCTGCCGGGGCTCGTCATTGACCCAGCTACGCATACGCAACGCCTGCGGATCACCGACGTGGTCGGCGGTGGCCAGCCACGGCCCGAGAGGATTGAAGGTCTCGGCGCACTTGCCCTTCGACCACTGGCCGCCGGAGACGTCGAGCTGGTACGCGCGTTCGCTCACGTCGTTGGCGAGGGCGTAGCCGGCGATCACCCCGGGCGCGTCCGCCGGGCTGTCCAGGTAGCGGGCGCGCCGGCCGATGACCACCGCGAGTTCGACCTCCCAGTCGACCTTCTCGGCACCGGGCGGCAGCAGTACGTCGTCGTTCGGACCGACCACCGTGTTGGGGGTCTTGAAGAACAGCACCGGGTGTTCCGGAGGTTCGGCGCCCGACTCGGCGGCGTGCTCGGCATAGTTCATTCCGATGCAGAGCACCGCGCCCGGGTTGGCCAGGGGTGCACCGATCCGCTCTCCGCTGATCGAGGTGGCGGGCAGTTCACCGGCGTCCAGCGCCCGTCGGGTCCGCTGAACTCCGTCGGCAGCGAGGAAGCCACCGTCGATGTCGTCGGTCAGTGGCCGCAGGTCGAAGTGGGTGTCGTCGTCGGTGAGCAGGACGGGCCGCTCACCGCCCACGGGGCCTACGCGCAGAAATCTCATTTCGTTCGCTTTCTCTCTCGGGGGTGATGACAGTGGGATGGCCGGTGGTTCGGCTCACCGTCCACTGAAGAAGCCGTCGGCGCACATGTCGGTCAGGACGGTGCGGGCCGCATCGATGGTGCGAGTCACGTCGTCCTCGGTGTGCGCACCGGAGATGTGGTTGCGCTTGAGCGACATCGGCAGCATGAGGAATCCGCTGTCGGTCATCCGGCGGTGGAACTCCCGGTACGCGTCGTCGTCGTTGCCGAGCAGGTCGCGGTAGCCGCGCACCGGTTCGGGCACAAAGTACACCACGAACACCGAGCCCTCCCCGACGACCTGGGCGGGGATCCCGAGTTCGCTGATCACCTCGGCCAGTCCGGCCCGCATGAGGTCACCGAGGCGCCGTACCCGGGGGTAGTGGTCGGTGTCACGGAGCCGGTCGATCGTGGCCAGCGCGGCTGCGGCGCCGACCGGGTGGCCGTTGTACGTTCCGGCCAACAGCACCGAGCCTCCGGCGGAGCTGAAGTTCTCCATCAACGCGCGGGAGCCACCGAGGCCCGCGACCGGATACCCGTTGGCCATGGCCTTGCCGAAGGTGGTCAGGTCCGGGGTGACCCCGGCGATCTGCTGGTAGCCCCCGAGGGCGTGCCGGAAGCCGGTGATCACCTCATCGAAGATCAGGACCGCGCCCTCCCGTTCGGTGATGGCGCGCAGCCCCTCCAGGTAGCCCGGCTCGGGCAGCAACGCCCCGACGTTGTGCGGAATGGGTTCGACGATGATCGCGGCGATCTGCTCCGGGAACGCGTGGAAGAAGGTCTCGACCGATTCGAGATCGTTGTACTCGGCGATCAGGGTGCCGGACAGTGAGTCGGGCAGGATGCCGGAGGAGAGCGGGTCGAGCCGGTAGGCACGCTCCGGCGGTGAGATGACGTTACGCGCGAACGGGTCGTGCCAGCCGTGGAAGCCGCCCTGGACCTTGACCAGGTAGCGCCGGCCGGTGACGCCCCGGGCCAGCCGGGCGGCCTGGGCGGTCGCCTCGCTGCCGCTCATGCAACTGATCGTCATCTCGGCCGAGGGCAGCACCTCTCGCAGCGTCTCCGCCATCCGGACCTCGTGTTCGGTGACCCCCAGGCCCACCAGGTCGATCTGCGCGGTGGCAGCGGCCGCCGCGGCGTCCACCGCGGGATCGCGGTGTCCGAGCAGGATTGCGCCGAAGGCGGCGTGGTAGTCGACGTAGCGGTTGCCGTCGGCGTCCCAGAGGTAGGCGCCCTCGGCGCGGGTGAAGGCGTACGGCCGGCCGATCAGACGGGTCGCGGAGTTGACCCCGCCCGGAATCACCTGTCGCGCGCGCTCCCACAGCGCACGACCGCGCGGATGTCCGTCATCGGTACTGGTGCTCATGCCCTGCTCCTAACATGAAATCCTGTTCCACGTCTGACCGTAGCAGGAACATGAAGGGCCTTGACAAGGCAGCTTTCTGGTCACGATAGTGTGGACCACCAGCGCAAAACCCTGTTCCATCTCTTGCCATCAGGACGCGAGCGGGAGGGAACACGCCGCGCACACATACCCGGAGGTTCCCGTGTCCCAGAGTCGTATCGCCCGGTTGGAGCAGGCGCGGGCGGCCGAACCCCGCCCGGTGGACGTGCCGGCGACGATCGCGACTTTCCGCCAGGAGGGCAACCTCCTGTGGCTCTCCGGTCAGGTCGCGGCGGCGGAGAACGGGCTGGTGGCCACCGGCACCGTTGGCGCCGACGTCGATCTGGAAACCGCCCGTCGGTGCGCCCGGCAGTGCGCGTTGAACCTCCTCGCCCAGGCCGAGCAGGCCGTCGGACTCGACACGGTGGAATCGGTGCTCCGCATCACCGTCTACGTCGCCTCAACGCCGGACTTCCACGCCCAGCACCTGGTCGCCCACGCCGCCACCGACGTGTTCACCGAGGTGCTCGGCGGTTCCGCCCACGTGCGTACCGCGCTCGGCGTGGCGGCGCTACCGCTGGGCAGCCCGGTCGAGGCGGACGCGGTGCTGGTGCTGCGCGACTCGGTCAGCCGATAGCGGCGCGGCGGTCCGGGCGATGACCTCGAACGAGGAGCGTGGCTACCACGCAGCGGCACTGGCGCGTGGACTCACCATTCTTGAGGAGTTCGCCCGGGCTGGGCGCCCCCTGGGGCTGTCCGAGCTGCACACCGGAACCGAACTGCCCAAGAGCACCCTGGTCCGGCTGCTCTCCGTGCTCCAGGACCTCGGATACGTCATCCGCGTCGACGATCGGCCGACCTACTGGCTGGGGCAGGCGGTCATGCCCCTGGCCGACGCGTACGCCGAGGCGCTCGACCTGTCCGCGTACGCCACCACGGCCTTGACCGCGCTGGCGGAACGGACCGGCCAAACAGCCAACCTCGGCGTGCTGGAAGGCACCGACGTCGTACACCTGACGGTGGTGGAGCCGGAACGCGCGCTGCGGTTCCGCGCCACCACCGGCAGCCGGGACGGGGCGTTCCACACCGGCCTGGGCAAGGTCCTCCTCGCCCACCTCGGCGCCGACGCGCTTGACGCGCACCTACCGCCCGAGCCGTATCCGGCGCGCACCGACCGCACCGTCACCCGACGTACGGAACTGGAGCGGCAGCTGGCCACGATCCGTCGTCGCGGCTACGCCGTCGACGACGGTGAGGGCGACCTCGGGGTGGGCTGTCTCGCCGTACCGTTGGCCATCGGCGGTGAGGTGATGGCGGCGGTGAGCGTGACCGGCCCGCTGGCCGAACTCACCGGGCCCGCGCAGCGTTCCATCGTCGACGTCCTGACCGAGACCGCACGAGCGCTGGCCCAGGAACCGCAGCTCAAGTACGCGCTCAGCTTCGCCCGGCGCGCCCTGTCCTGACCACGCCCGCTCCGGCGACACCCGGCCCATCCTGACCCCCCGTACTGCCCGACCACCGGAGGCCACCTGTGCTGATCGACGTTCACACCCACTTCATGCGCGGTGAGCACTGGGGCTGTGAGTGGCACGACCACTGGCAGCCGGTCTACGGCGGGCCGTGGCCACGGATCACCCCCGAGGACTACGACGACGCGATGCGTGGCGTGGATGTGGCCGTGGTCTTCGGTATCCGGGCGACCGCGGCCGGCGTGGCCACCCCGCACGAGGAGGTCGCCCGGTTCTGCGCGGCCACCCGTACCCGCACCGTGGGTTTCATGGCGCTCGACCCGACCGACCCGGATGTCCTCGACCAGATGGCCGAGGGGGTCCGGCTCGGGCTGGCCGGCATCAAGCTCTATCCGGTGCTGGCGCTCTTCGACGCCGCCGACCCGCGCCACGACCCCTTCTTCGCCGCGGCCACCGCGCACCGGCTGCCGCTGCTGTGGCACGTGGGCACCACCCCGAGCCCCGTCGGTGACCTGCGGCTCAGCCTGCCGCTGGTGATCGACGAGGTGGCCCGCCGGCACCCGGACCTGGTGCAGATCATGGCCCACATCGGGCACCCCTGGCAGCGCGAGACGCTGGCCGTGCTGCGGAAGAACCGGAAGGTCTTCGCCGATGTGTCGGCGAGCTGGTCCCGGCCGTTCGACGGGTACCACGCGCTGGTCCGGGCCCAGGAGTGGGGCGTGGTCGACAAGTTGCTCTTCGGTTCCGACTTCCCGTTGTGGCGGCCCGACGACGCGATCCGGGGACTGTTCGAGCTGTCCCGTATCCGCGCCGGCACGCTGCCGCACGTGCGTACCGAGACCGTCGAACAGATCCTCGAACAGGACACCCTCGCCCTGCTGGGCCTCTCCGTCTGAGGCCAGCAGCCCGAACCACGAACCGAGGAGGGAAGAGCGTCCGTGACCGAGCTGGGCATGTTCGCCTATCCGTGGGACCTCACCGACCCCAGTCCCGAGGCAGCCGTCGCCGAACTCGCCGCCCTCGGGGTGCGCCGAATCGAGGTGGCCACCGCCTACCACTCCGCCGAGACCATCCGCCCCCGCCGGACGGCCGGGGTGCACGTGGTCATCGAGCCGAACGTCGCCCACCTGCCGTTGGACACCTCGGCCTTCGGCATGCTCGCCCCGAGCCCGGGCCAACTGGCCCGCCGACAGCCCGACCTCTACCCCCGGTTGGCGGCCGCCGCCCGGCAACACGGGATGGCGCTCACCGGCTGGACCATCGCCCTGCACCAGTCCAAGCTGGCCGAGGAGTACCCGGAACAGGCCCTGGAGAACTGCTTCGGTGACCGATCCGGACATGGGCTGTGCCCGGCGAATCCCGAGGTGGCGCAGTACGTGGTCGAACTCGCCACCGCCGTGGCGGCCACCGGCCACTTCGACGAGCTCATGATCGAGAGCCTCTCCTACACCCTGGCCGGACACGGCCACCCGCACGAGCTGTGGGCGGTACGACTGGACCCGGCCCGCCGGTTGTTGCTCTCGCTCTGCTTCTGCCCGTCCTGCCTGGCGGCGGGGCAGGAGCGCGGCATCGACGCCACCGCGCTGCGGAGCTGGGTCGCCGACCGGCTCGGTCGGGACTGGAACGCTCCCCTGGCCGGGGTCCGTACCCCTGACGACGGCTCCGAACTCGCCACCCTGCTGGTCAGCCGGCCAGATCTGGCCGCCTACCTGCGGATGCGCTGCGAGGTGGTGAACGACCTGCTCCATCGGGTGGTCGAGCGCGGGCACCGGCACGGCGTACGGGTGGTCTCCGGCTCGGCGGTGTGGGCACGGCCCGCGGCGCACAACTGGATGGAGGGCCTGGACCTCGGTTCGATCGCGGCGATCGCCGACGGTGTCGCCCTGATGCCGTACCACCCCGATCCGGCCGACGTGGCCCGCGACCTCGACATCGCCACCGCGCTCATGCCGCCGGGCCGGTTGCAGATGCTACAAACCATCTGGAACAGCCACCACCGGGACGTGGACACCCTGTGGGCCAAGATCGAGCAGGGCCTCGCGGTCGGCATCGCGCGCTTCGCGCTCTACAACCTCGCCATGGCGCCGGCCGCGGTGCTCGGCTGGGTGCCGGAGGTCGCGGCCCGACTCGCGAACCATTCCGACCCGGGACGACTCGCGGACCGACCGGACACCGACAGGAGACAACCGTGACCGCACGACCCGCCAACCGCCGCATCGCTGCCGAGTCGCCAAACACTCCCCCGCCGGGCGGCCCGTATGCGCCGAGCGTACGGATCGGCACCATGGTGGCCGTGGCCGGACAGGGGGGCTTCGACGCCGACGGCAACCTCTCGCCGGACATCACCGAGCAGACCCGGCAGACGATGGCCAACGTGCTGGCGGCCCTCGCCGCCTCCGGCGCCACCGCCGGTGACGTGCTCCAGGTCCGGGTGTTCCTGACCGACCGGGCGCACTTCGAGCCGATGAACGAGGTGTACCGCGAGTTCTTCACCGAGCCGTTCCCGGCCCGGACCACGGTCTTCGTCACGCTCCCACAGGAGTCGATGCTGATCGAGGTGGACGCGCTCGCGGTGTTGCCGGAAGCCGGCTGATCCGCCGAGCCCCGACCCCCTTTCCCGAAGACGAGACCAGATGCGCATCGCACTCTTCATCACCTGCGTCAACGACCTGATGTTCGCCCGCACCGGACAGGCCGTGGTCCGGATCCTGGAGCGCCTCGGCCACACCGTGGAGTTCCCGATGGCCCAGACCTGCTGCGGCCAGATGCACGCGAACAGCGGGTACCGGGCCGAGGCGGTGCCCCTGGTACGCAACTACGTCGACACCTTCGGCGGCTACGAGGCGGTCGTCGCCCCGTCCGGTTCCTGCGCGGCGATGGTCCGCGACGCGTACCCGCGGCTGGCCGAGGACGATCCGGGGCTGTCCGCAGCGGTCGCCCAGGTCGCCCCGAGGACGTACGAGCTGTCCGAGCTGCTGGTCGACGTACTCGGGGTGACCGACACCGGGGCGAGGTTCCCGCACCGGGTGACCTACCACCCGACCTGTCACGGGCTGCGGATGCTGCGACTCGGGGACCGCCCGCTCACCCTGCTGCGCCAGGTACGTGACATCGACCTGGTCGAGCTGCCCGGCGCCGACGAGTGCTGCGGTTTCGGCGGAACGTTCGCGGTGAAGAACGCCGCGGTCTCCGGGGCGATGCTCGCCGACAAGTGCGCGGCGGTCTGCGACACCGGCGCCGAGTACGTGACGGCGGCGGACAACTCCTGTCTCATGCACATCGGCGGCGGGCTGTCCCGGCGGGGCACCCGGGTCCGGGCGGTCCACTACGCGGAGATCCTGGCGGGAGGCCTGTCGTGACGGCGTACGGCTCGGGCAACATCGCCGCGCGTCAACCGTTCCCGGTGGCCGCCGCAGCCGAGTTGCGGGACGCACAGTTGCGCGCCAACCTGCGCCGGGCCACCCACACGATCCGCGACAAGCGGTCGCAGGTGGTCGGTGAGGTGCCCGACTGGGAGGAGCTGCGCCAGGCCGGCGCGGCGATCAAGGACGACGTGCTGCACCGGTTGCCGGAGTTGCTGGAGCAGTTCGAGAAGGCGGCGACCGAGGCCGGCGCGACGGTGCACTGGGCCCGGGACGCCGCCGAGGCCAACGCCCTGGTGACCCGCCTGGTACGGGAGACCGGCGCCAGCGAGGTCGTCAAGGTCAAGTCGATGGCGACCCAGGAGATCGGGCTCAACGAGGCCCTGGAGGCGGCCGGAGTCGAGGCGATCGAAACCGACCTCGCCGAGCTGATCGTCCAGCTCGCCGGGGACACCCCCTCGCACATCCTGGTGCCGGCGATCCACTACAACCGGGGCCAGATCCGCGACATCTTCGCCGGCCGGATGCCCGGGGTCGACGCCGCCGCGTTGACCGACGAGCCGGCGGCGCTCGCCGAGGCGGCCCGCCGGCACCTGCGGGCCAGGTTCCTGTCCGCCCGGGTCGCCGTCTCCGGCGCGAACTTCGCCGTCGCCGAGTCCGGCACCCTGGTCGTGGTCGAGTCCGAGGGCAACGGCCGGATGTGCCTCACCCTGCCGGAGACGCTGATCTCCGTGGTCGGCGTCGAGAAGATCCTGCCCAGCTTCGCGGACCTGGAGGTCTTCCTCCAACTGCTGCCCCGCTCGTCCACCGGGGAGCGGATGAACCCGTACACGTCGATGTGGACCGGGGTGACGCCGGGCGACGGACCGCAGACGGTGCACATCGTGCTGGTCGACAACGGCCGTACCGCCACCCTCGCCGATCCGACGGGGCGTCAGGCGCTGCGGTGCATCCGCTGCTCGGCGTGCCTCAACGTGTGTCCGGTCTACGAGCGGGTCGGCGGTCACGCGTACGGGTCGGTCTATCCCGGGCCGATCGGGGCGATCCTCTCGCCCCAGATGACCGGCCCGCACGGCGGAGCCAACCGCACCCTGCCGTACGCCTCGACGCTCTGCGGCGCGTGCTTCGACGCCTGCCCGGTGCGGATCAACATTCCGGAGGTGCTGGTGCACCTGCGGCAGCGGGGGGTCGACGCCACCCGGGACCGGCCGTCGGTCGAGCGCACCGCATTCCGGTCGATGGCGTGGGTGATGCGCGATCGCAAGCGTTATGCCGCCGCGCTGCGCGCCGCCCGCCGGGGTGCCTACCCGCTGCGGGCCGTGGCCGGCCGGCGGGGAGCGTTGCGCCGCCTGCCCTGGCCGCTGTCCGGCTGGACGGCCAGCCGGGACCTGCCCCTACCGCCGAAGCAGACTTTCCGGGAATGGTGGCGTACGCATGAACGCACGTGAACAGATCCTGGCCCGGCTCCGTGCCGCCCGCCCGACCACACCGGTGACGGTGCCGCGTGACTACCGCCGGACCGGACCGGCCGACGAGGACCTGGTCGCGCTGCTGGCCGACCGACTGGCCGACTACCGGGCCACGGTACGCCGCTGTGCCGCACCCGAGCTGCCCTCGGCCGTCGCCGAACTGCTGGCCGACGCCACCGCCACCATCGTCCCGCCGGGCATTCCCGACGCGTGGTTGTCGGCGTACCGGGGAAAACTGGTGCGCGACGGTGACCCGCCGTTGGCCGTGGCCGACCTCGACGCACCGGGGCGGGCGGTGCTCACCGGTTGCGCGGTGGCGGTCGCCCAGACCGGCACCATCATGCTCGACGCCGGCACCGGCCAGGGGCGTCGGCTGCTCAGCCTGATCCCCGATCATCACCTCTGTGTGGTGGCCACCGACCAGATCGTCTTCGGCGTGCCGGAGGCGCTCGCCCGGTTGGCCGAGCCGACCCGCCCGCTCACCCTCGTCTCCGGTCCGTCGGCCACCAGCGACATCGAACTGTCCCGGGTCGAGGGAGTGCACGGTCCGCGGCGCCTCGACGTCCTCATCGTCGACTGACACACGCAGCACGAGCCGCTGCTGCTCGGCCTCGCCGAATCGGTCGCCCGTCCGCACCGTCCCCGCCCGACCCGTCGGCGGCCGCACCGCCAGCGGTCGCCCGCGGCCTACGAGCGGCGTCCACACCCCGCGACCCAGCTGGCTCGCCACCCTGCCATCGGCCTGCCCGCGCCGGCCACTGGGTTCGTCAGCGGGACGCGCCGGGACCGATCGTCGTCCAGGTCGCCTCGACCTCGCCCTGGCGCACGGCGGTCGCCTCGTTCAGGCTGGAGAAGACGGTGCACACGTGATTGGGTACGACCTGCACCCGCTGGCCGACCCGCAGCGGAGTCGGCTCGCCCGGGCCGTGCCAGCGCAGCCAGCCGTGCTCCTCGGAGAGCCGCTCGATACGCCAGCCGGGCAGCCCCACCAGGAGCCCGTGCCCGGGATACCGCCCGAGGTGCGCCGCGGCGGGCAGCCCGTCCTGGCTCAACGCCTTGGAACCCGCGTCGATGCAGGCCCGCCGCGGGTCCGGGTGGCTGACCACGGTGGCCAGCACCCGGACGGCGCAGGTCTGGGTGGTGGCGTTGCCGAGCGCGATCTGCCCCAGATCGTTGAAGGCGTAGATGCCGGGGCGGATCTGGGTGACCCCGGGCATCCCGGCGGCGAGGCGGGCCGAGGCCGACGCACCGAGGGAGACGGTCGGCAGCGGCGTGCCGTCGGCCCGGATCGACTCGGCGGCGCCGACCATCAGCGCCGCCGCCGCCTGGGAGCGGGCGTGCAGGTCCGCCCGGTCGGGTGCGGCGTACACCCAGCCCTCGTGGGTCATCACCCCGGTGACCCGCACCCCGGGGACCTCGTTGATGAGCCGGGTGGCCATCGCCGCCTCGCCCGGCTGGACGCCAACCCGGCCCAGGCCACTGTCGACGATGAGGATCAGTTTGATCTCGCGACCGTCCTGGGCGAAGACCTCGCCGATGGAGCGCGCGCCGTCGACGCTGTCCACTCCGAGGGTGAGGTCGACCCGCTCCGCGAGCCGGCGGGCCCGCAGCGCCTTGTCCCGCCCCACCACCGGATAGCCGACGGTCATCCGGGAGACGCCGGCGTCGGCGAAGGCCTCCGCCTCGCCCAGCTTCGCGACGCACAGCCCGTCCGCGCCACGCGCGATCTGCAGCAGCCCGATCTGCGGCACTCGGTGTGTCTTGGCGTGCGGCAGAAGCTCCACGCCGTGCCCGCGGCACAGGTTTGCCATCTCGTCGAGGTTGCGCTCCAGCACGTCGAGGTCGACGACCAGGCTCGGGGTCTCCAGGTCAGCGGGTACGGCGAGGGCATCGGGGTGCGTGGCGGTCACTGGTGCTCCCGGTAGGTGGTGATGACGTGCTGGCGGCGGCGCCGGAAGGCACCGCTTGACGGTGGGCGGCCCGCGCGGACGGTTGGCTGCGTCAGCGTCGGGTGCTCGGGATACGCGGGTTGGTGCCGCTGGTCGCTCCCGACCAGCCGAGGTCGGTGGACAGGGCGTGGCCGTGCGCCCGGACCAGCTCGCGGATCCGTTGGGGATCGACCTCGCGCGCGTCGAGCCGGGGCCGAGGCGCGCTACAGCTCAGGGCCGCCACGACCGCGCCGGTGTGATCCCGCACCGGCGCGGCCACGCAGAAGATGCCCTCGGTGTACTCCCCGTCGTCCTCACCGAACCCGTCCTTACGGATCTGGGCGAGTCGGTCGACCAGGTCCGCGAAGGAGGTCAGCGTACGGTCGGTGAAGCGCTCGAAGTTGAACGCCTCGAACCGCGCCTCGAGCTCCGCCGGCGGCAACGCGGCCAGGAGGACCTTGCCCAGCCCAGTCGCGTACGCGGGCAGCCGCATCCCGACGCGCGAGACGAGCTGGAACGGGTGGTTGGCTTCCACCTTGGCCACGTACACGACGTCGGTTCCGTCGAGGATCGCGAGCTGGACGGTCTCGTCGAGTTCCGCTCGCGCGTTACGCAGGTGCCGATCCGCGACCCGGACCAGGTCCACACCGTGCACGAACCCCTGCCCGGCCTCCCAGGCCCGCACCCCGGTGCGGTACCGCCGGGTGTCCTCGTCGAGGGCGACCCAACCACGATCGTGCAAGGTCCACAGCAGGGCATGGAGACTGCTCTTGGGAAAACCGAGCAGTTCCACCAGCTCCGGGAAGGTCAGTCCCTGCTGATGCTGTGCCAGCAGCTCCAGCACGTCCAGCACCCGGCTCGCGGATTTGACCGCGCTCAGGCCACTGTGCTTCTCCACCATGTCCCCTCCGGTGCTCATCCTGTCCCACTCGTTCCCGCCTCGGGGCCGCCGGTGGTCGGCACGCGTGTGAATCGACCGGGCATCATCGCACGAGCATCGTCTTGACCGCGTCCGTCGGCCCGTCGAGCAGGCTGAGGAAGGTCTTCGCGCCCTCGGCCAACGGGGCGGTGGCCACCCAGCCCGGGGTCCGCGCCTCCCATTCCGGCCCCGTCGACTCAACGAGCCGCGCCGCGACCTCGAAGTCGTTGCGGTCGTAGCAGAAGGCGGTCAGGACCCGGACCTCCCGGCGGATCATGGCGAGGCCGTCCAGCTCGGCATCGGGACCGTGCAGGCCGACCCAGACCGCCGTCCCGCCCGGGCGCACCAGGCGCAACGACGCTCCCCGGGTCGCGGCGCTGCCGACGGAGTCGAGGATGACGTCGTAGTCCTCGCCGGTGAGGCTGGGCCCGGCCGGCACGATGCCGTGGGCACGGGCCTTTTCCAGCCTGGCCTCGGAAAGGTCGGTGATCTCGATGTGCGGCACGCCCCGGGCCTTGGCCACCAGCGCCAGGGCCATCCCGATGGCACCGCAGCCGATGATGCCGACGCGCTGGGGCCAGGGGTCGTGCGCCTGGACCAGCCGCATCGCGTGCACCGCGTTGGCGATCGGCTCGGTGAACGCCATCGTGGTGAACGGCACCGCCGAGTCGACGGCCACCAGGTTCTGCTCGGGTACCGCCACGAACTCGCCGTACCCGCCGGGGCGCTGGATGCCGAGGATCTGCCGGTTCCGGCACACGTTGATCAGACCCCGGTCGCACAGGTCGCAGGTGAGGCAGGCGACCACCGGGTTGACCACGACGTGCTCCCCGGTGTCGACCCGCACCCCGGCGAACTCGTGTCCCATGATCAACGGCGGTACCCGGAATGGGCTGCGGGTGGCCACGCCCTCCAGTTCCGAACCACAGATGCCCACCGCCCGCACGTCGACCAGGACCTCACCCGGTTTCGGGGTGGGCTCCGGCACATCGAGGACGGTCAGCTCCATCGGCGCGGTGTAGACGACTGCCTGCATCAGGTTCAGATCTCCTTGCTGGTGAGGGTGGCCGGACGGGTACGCCGTACGACGCGCCCGGACCGACTTCCGGTGAGACGGCCGTCGCGGACCGCGACCGTCCCGTTGACGATGACGTGGGGGATGCCGGCCGGGGGCTGCCGTGGGTCCTCGTAGGTAGCGAGGTCCACGACCGTTCGCGGGTCGAACACGACGAGGTCGGCGGCGGCCCCGACCTGGATCCGGCCCCGGTCGGGTGCGCCGATCCGGTCGGCCGCCGACGAGGTCATGTGCCGCACCGCCTCGACGAGGTCGAGGACCTGCTCCTCGCGGACGTACCGGCCGAGGACCCGCGCGAAGCTGCCCCAACCGCGCGGGTGGGGCTGGTCGCCGACCAGGATCCCGTCGCTGCCGACGGTGTGTCGCGGATGGCGCATCAACGTGCGCACGTGCTCCTCGATGCCGGCGTACATCAGGCACGACGCGCCGAAGCGGCTGGCCGCGATGAGGTCCAGGCACAGGTGCGCCGGTGGCACGCCCCGCGTGCGGGCGCTGTCGGCGATGCTGTGCCCCACCACGTCCGGGTAGCCGGGTGCCCCGGCCATGCCGGAGACCACGATCGTCGACCAGTCCACCGGCAGGCCCTGGTTGCCGTCGGTCCCCAGCACATCGAGTTCGTGGGTGAGCCGGTCCCGTACGCCCGCGTCGGTCAGCCGGGCCAACTGCTCCTCGGTGCTGCCTGACTGGGCCCAACCCGGCAGCAGCGCGTGCAGCGACGTCATGGCGGCGAGGTAGGGGTAGGCGTCGAAGCTGAGGTCCACCCCGCTGGCCGCGGCGTCGTCGAGCATCGCCACCAGTTCGCCGACCCGGCCCTGGTTGACCGGGAAGCTGACGTGGCAGTGGGCCAGATGCAGTGCCACCCCGGTCCGGCGGGCGATCTGGAGGCACTCGTCGTACGACTCCAGCACGTGCGAGCCGTAGTTGCGGTGGTGCGGGCAGAAGTAGCCGCCGGCCTCGGCGACCACCTCGCAGAGCGCGACCAGTTCGTCGGTGTCGGCGTACATGCCGGGGACGTAGGTCAGACCCGAGGACATCCCCACCGCGCCCTCGGCCAGGCCCTGCCGAACGACCTGGCGCATCCGCGCCAGCTCGTCGGCGGTGGCCGGGCGGTTCTCCGCGCCGACCACCAGCAGCCGCACCGTGCCCTGCGGCACCAGGTACGCGGTGTTGACGGCCACACCGGAGTCGAGCCGGTCCAGGTACTGGGCGACCGAACGCCACGCCCAGTCGAAGCCGGGCGGATCGTCGTTCCACCCCCTGAGCTGGGTACGGAGTCTCGCCAGCGTCTCGTCGTCGACCGGAGCGTAGCTGAGCCCGTCCTGCCCCAGCACCTCGGTGGTGACTCCCTGCAACAGCCGGGCGGGGTGGTCGGGTTCGGCGAATATCTGCACGTCGGAGTGGGAGTGCATGTCGATGAACCCGGGGGTCACCACCAGCCCGTCGGCGTCGACCACCCCGTCGGCAGCCACCCGGGTACCGCGCGGTACGAGCGCGGTCACCCGTCCGTCCGCGATGACGACGTCGGCGTCGACGGGCGGCGAGCCCAGCCCGTCGACCACTGTGCCACCGCGTACCACCAGTTCGGCGGCGGTCATGCCGCCCTCGCCGGTTCCTCGGAGCGGCGAGCATCGCCGAACCGTGCCAGGTGCACCGGGTCGTGCAGGGCGATCACCTCGTCGCACTCCGCCCGGTAGCGGCGGATCACCTCGCGGCACCGGGCGGCGTCCTCGCTGATCCCCACCGGGATGATGCCGTCGACGTTGCCCTGGAGGAACGCGGTTTCGAGCAGTCCGAGCGTCCCGTCGGCGGTCCGCACCCGGACCGCCGCCGACCCTGGGTGGTGCCCGCCGGTCGGTTCGAAGACGATCCCGGGTGCCACCTCGACCGCGTCCCGGGCCAGCGTCAGCCGGCCGGCCACGGCCAACTCCCGCAGCGCCGACCAGCCCGTCGCGGTGAAGTAGAGATCCGGCGACGGATGTCCGGGCGGGTCGGTCAGCATCTCCAGCACACCGGCGGCAGCCAGGTAGACCTGGGCCCGGGGCAGCAGGCTCAGGTCGAGACCGCCGGTGTGGTAGGTGACGGTCTGGGTGACACAGACAAAGTCCACGTCCTCCGGTTGGACCGCCAGCTCCCGCATCGCCGCTGCCAGACCTCGGGTGTCGCGGAACAACGATCGGGGATCGACGTCCTGACAGGCGGTGACCAGTGCGGACCGGTCGGCGGGGTCGGCCGGCAGGCCCAGGTCGACCAGCCCGACGCGCTCACCGTCGGTCACCAACCAGACGTAGAACGCCAGGTCGTGAAAGGTCGTGTCGTTGCGCCCGAAGTAGACCTCCCACCCGGGTACGGGCAGCGTCCCGACGTGCGCGGCCCGCACGGCGTACGTCCCCGGGGTGGCTGCGTCGCCGGTGCTCATCAGGATTCCTTCCCCTCGGGTAGCCGGACCGCGCCACCCACCCGCGCACTGTGGTAGATCGCGTCGGTCACCTCGACCACCCGCGCCGCCAGGTCACCGGACATCCCTGCCGGCGCGGCCGGCAGCCGACCGGCGGCAATGTCGATCAAGGTCTGGGTGGGTAGTTGCGCGGAGTACGCGCCGTCGCCGGCCGTCCGCGACTCGTCGATCGTGCCGTCGGCGAAACGCACCCGCCAGCGGTCCAGGGCCGAATCGATCCACAGGTCCGCCGCGCTGCCCTGGATCCCGAGGTACCACTCCGGACGGGTGGTGACCGGGTGGGTGCTGGCGCAGGAGACCGTCGCGGTCACCTCGCCCTCGAAGGTCAGCAGGACCGAGTCGTGCAGGTCGATCCGATGCCCGGCCGGATGGGTCCGGGCGGTCACCTCGGTGACCCGGCGGTCGAGCAGCCACAGCAGCATGCCGAGTTCGTGGCTCATGGAAACCGCCGCCGCTCCCCCGGCCGAGACCGCGGGATCGGTGTAGGTCGCGGTCTGCGATCCGCCGGACCCGCCCCAACCGCCGTCCTCGCTGCCGTGCAGCAGTTCCCGGGTGGCGACGACCAGATGCATCGCGACGTGCTCCACGTCGCCGAGCCCACCGCGTTCGAGGAGCGCTCGGGCCCGGGTGAAGACCGGGGTGGCCGACCAGCCGAACGCGACGAGCAGTTCCCGACCGTTGTCGCGGGCGGCCGTGACCATTCGCCGAGCCGACCCCGCCTCCAGCGCGAACGGCTTCTCGCACAGCACGTGGGCTCCGCTGCGCAGGGCCTCGGTGACCATCTCCTCGTGCGCGACCGGCGGGCTGCTGACGATCACCGCGTCCAGGTCGTACGTCAACGCGGCCCGCCAGTCGGTCTCCGCTCCGTCGGCGCCGAACCGCTCGGCCAGTTCGCGGGCCCGGTCGCCGTCGGGTCGCGAGACGACCACCAGGTCCACGTCCTCGGCGTTGGCCAGGGCCGGCAGGTGGGTGCTTTCCGACCAGGCGCCCGCGCTGAGCACCCCGGCGCGGATCCGGCGGCTCACTTGTCGTACCCCGCGGCGAGAGCGCCCACGACGTGGCGCTGGAACAACAGGGTGAGCAGGACCGGTGGGATCATCACGATGATCGTGGCGGCCGCCAGGGTGTTCCAGTTGAACTGCTGTACCGATTGCAGGCCGGCCAGCAGCGGCGGAACCGTCAACTGGTTGGTGAGCACCAGCGCGTAGAAGAACTCACTCCAGGCCTCCAGGAAGATGAGCACCCCGGCGGCGACCAGACCCGGACGGGCCAGCGGCACCACGATGAGCCACAGCGCCCGGAGCCGGGAGGTGCCGTCGACCATGGCCGCCTCCTCGATCTCCCGCGGCAACTGGTCGAAGTAGTTCTTCAACACCATGATCGCCAACGGCAGGGTGAACACGTTGTAGCTGATCACCAGGGCCCAGGGGGTGTTGAGCAGTTCCGCGTTGCGCAGCAGGATGAAGAACGGCCCGATGATCGCGATGGCCGGAACCACGCGGGTCGCGATGATGCCCAGGTGGAAGGCGTTCGAGCCCCGGAACGGGTACCGGGACAGCCCGTACGCGCCGAGGCCACCGACGAGCAGGTTGACCACCACGAGCAGGCCGCTCACCAGGACGCTCTGGCCGATGGCCGGGACCAGCCGGGCCCCGAGATCGCTGGAGCCCAGCGTCGAGGAGCCGGTGTCGCCGGTCAGCACGCTGCGGAAGTTGTCGAGGGTCAGTTCACCGGGGACAAGCGGGTAGGGGCGCACGCTCAACTGGTCGGCGGTGGTCAGACTGCTGGTCAGCGCGTACCACAGCGGCAGCAGGATCCAGGCCGCGAAGACCGCGACGGCCAGGTAGATGAGGATCGTGCCGCCCAGCCCCCGACCGCGGCGCTTGCGACCACGGCGAGGCAGTCGTCCTTGCAGGGTGGACATGTCAGTTCTCCTCCTGCCTGCCGTACAGCAGCCGTACCGTCAGCAGCCCGCCCAGCAGCGCGAGAAGGCCGAGGATCACCGCCAGCGCCGATCCGGTTCCGATGTCGGTCACGACGAAGAGTTGCCGGTAGATGAGGATGCTCAACACCTGGGTGGCATCGCCCGGGCCGCCCTGGGTGAGGGCGTAGACGACGTCGAACTGCAGGAACGCGTAAATGATGTTGAGGACCGTCACGGTCACCAGTACCGGCCGCAGCCAGGGCAGGGTGACGTGGCGGAACCGCTTCCACACACCGGCGCCGTCGATCGCGGCCGCCTCGTGGTGGATGTGCGGCAGGGTCTGCAGTCCGGCCAGGAAGAGGATGGCCGCGAAGCACGACTGCCGCCAGGCCGCCGCGACCACCGCGATCACCATCGCCCAGTTCGGGTCGGAGAGGAACTCGACGTACTCGCCGATCAGGTTCAGCCGCATCAGCATCCCGTTGAGGCCGCCCACGCTGCCGTCGGCGTACCACTTCCACAGGACGCCGATCACCAGCCACGGCGTGGCCCACGGCAGGACGAGCAGGGCGCGTGCGAATCCCCGGCCACGGAAGTTCTGGTTGAGCAGCATGGCGGCGGCCAGGCCGATCACGGTGGACAACACGACGAAGCCCACGCTGAAGATCAGCGTGACCCTCAGCGATGCCCAGAAGACCGAGCTGCCGAAGACCACCTTGTAGTTGGCCAGCCCGACGAACTCCCCCAGCCCCTCGCCGCTGGCCGGGACGTCGTAGAAGCTGTACAGCGCCGTCAGGATCGTCGGTACGAGCAGGAGCAGCACCAGCACGATCGCGGACGGGGCCACGATGCTGCGCCCGAAGCGCGCGTGCGATGCGGTCAGGCTGTCCCGCCGCCGTGCTCCGGCAGGCGAGTCGCCTGCCGGAGCGAGAGCGCTGTCCTGTGGACGTGCGGTCGTGGTCACCGGTTACAGACCTCCGCCGGCCTTGGCGCGGCGGGCGGCGTCGGCGAGCGCGGCGACGGTCGCCTTGGGCTCGGATTGGCCCAGCAGCATCGCGTGCACCAGGTCCCCCACCTTGGCCTGGAAGGTCGGGTACCAGGGCAGGGTGCGCGCGGGTACCACGTTGGAGCCGCTCTCGAAGGTCTGGGACAGCTTGGACAGGTCGTAGTAGTCGGGGAACGCCTCGACGGTGGCCGGGTCGGTGAAGAACGCCGGGTACGGGGCGGCGAGGCCGCCGGCCTTCGCCCACTCGGTGGAGACGGTGAACTTGCCGTCCTGGTCCTTCCAGCCGTAGTGCTTCATGAGTTTCCACGCCTTGTCGCGCGCCTCGCTCGACTTGGAGCCCAGCTGGAGCACCTCGCCGATCTGCAGGGTCTGTCCGTCGACCACCGGCGCCTGCTCGATGTTGTTCGACTCGGGGCCCTTCAGGTCACGCACGCTGGTGAGGAAGTAGTGGTGCAGGACGTAGAAGGCGGCGCGCCCCTGGGCCAGCTCACCGCTGAGCTTGCCGGGGTCGTCGTTGAGCAGCGACCGCGGCGTCAGCCCTTCGGTGTACATCGTCTGCCACCACGCGAAGGCCTCCTCCGCCTTCGGGTCGTCGGCGAAGACCGGCTCGCCCTGCTCGTCGAAGGGGGTGACCCCCTGTGCCAGCAGATAGACGTGCAGGTACTCCTCGCAGAACTCCTTGATCCAGTATGCGATGTACGGAGTGGCGCAGATGCCGTCGGCCTTCATCTTCTTGGCCTGCTGGTAGGTCTCCGCCAGGCTGGTCGGCGGCGCGGAGAAGCCGGCCCGTTCGACGAACGACTTGTTGTACTGGTTCATGTAGACGGCGGAAAAGTACGGAACGCTGATGATCTTCCCGTCGGAGGTCACGTGCCGCTCGCGGGCACTCGGGAACATCTCGCTCACCATCGTGTCGACGTCACTGAGCCCGTTCAGCTCGGCGGCCCAGTTCTGCTTGATGAACTTCTGCGTGTTGTAGGCGAAGTTGTAGTAGACGTCGATCGCGCTTCCGCCACGCAGTCGGGTCTGCAGCGCCGCCGAGTAACCGACGTTGGGGATGGTCTGGACGTTGGTGGGGGTGCCGTTGGCGTCAGCCCAGGCGGCCACGAGCCGCTTGATCGTGTCGGGCTGGAAGTCCCAGCCCATGAACTCAAGCTCGCCGTTCCAAGGCTGGGACGACGAGGACGAACACGCACTCAACGCGGGCGCCAGTGCGGCCGCCAGACCCGTCGCGCCGGCCAACCGCAAAAACGATCTGCGATCCATGGGGCTCGGGGAGCCCGAGGGTCGACCAAAGTTGGTTCGCATATGTGATCTCCAGTCCCTAGCTGTGTACTGTCTAGCAGCGGCGTCGTGGCGGAGTCAATGGATCACGGGCCTTAACTGACGGTGTCCAACCTGGTACGGGACGGACCGAAGGCCGCCCTCGGGGCGGGTGAGTAGGTGACTCATGGACGATTCGTTGCGGGGCCTCCGCGCGCTGGTGACCGGATCCGCCTCCGGGATCGGCGCAGCGACGGCGGCCCGACTGCGGGCACACGGAGCCCAGGTGATCGGTCTGGACGTACGCCCGTCCGGGCCGGCGCCCGGCGGCATGAGCGAATTCGGGTCGATGGGCGACGCCGCCGCTTCGGGCCCAGCGGGCGACGACATCGTCGCGGACCTACGCGACGCCGAGGCGGTGACGGCCGCGGTGGCCGCGGCGGCCGCGACCCTGGGCGGGCTGGATGCCGTCCTGAACATCGCTGGCGTCTCCGCCGTCGGTGACGTCGCCGCGAACCCGGACGAGGAGTGGGCCCGGGTGCTCGACGTCAACGTGGTGGCGATCGCCCGGGTGTCTCGGGCCGCCCTACCGCACCTGCGTCGATCCGACAGGGCGAGCATTGTCAACGTCGCATCGATCGCGGCGACCGCAGGCCTTCCGCAGCGTGCCCTCTACAGCGCCAGCAAGGGCGCGGTACTGGCGCTCACCAGGGCGATGGCCGCCGACCACTGTGGCGAGAACATCCGGGTGAACGCGGTCAGCCCCGGGACCGTTGCCACCCCGTGGATCGACCGGCTGCTCAGCGGCGCAGCCGACCCCGAGCGCGGACTGGCCCAACTCGTGGCGCGGCAGCCGATGGGCCGGCTGGCCACCGCCGACGAGGTGGCGGACGCGATCTGCTACCTGGTGTCGCCCGCAGCGTCGTTCCTCACTGGAACAGCCATCGAGGTCGACGGCGGAATGGCCGGCCTACGGCTCCCGCCACGGCATTGACCGAGCCGCGTGTCCACCTCGGGCGTCCTGCGTGGCCCACCCATCCGCGGAACCCGCCTCGACTCGTCCAGGCGGCCGACCGCGCCGACGAAGAGTGCGCGTTCGGGCAGGTCAGCCCTCCTAGAATGGGTCAATGGTGTGGGCGCACGAGCGCGCGCCGGTGCCCGGCACAGGCCGTGAGCATACGCAGCCGCGGCCGGGACGGTTGGCGGGCCTCGCCGCTCTGCAACGCAGCGCCGGCAACCGTGCCGTCAGCGGCCTGCTGGCTCAGCCACCTCCGGTGCAGCGTCAGCACCCGCCCAGAGGCGATGTCCCGGCGCCGGGCCCCGCGTTGGACGCCGAGTCCGAGAGGGCGTTGTCCGCTGCGGGCCTGCTCATCACCGACGAGGACAGGCAGCTCCTGGCGCGCGGATTCCCCCAGGGACTCGCCGTCGGGGCCGCGCAACCGGTCATCCTGGGCATGCGGTTCGGGGACCGGTTCGACGGTGCGCGCGTCACCCGGTTCGAGATACGGCCCAGAGCGGCCACGCCTGCGCAGCCCGGCGTACAGGCTTTCTTCTTCCAGCCGGACGCAAAGGGACGGGCGGTCCTGCTCTCCTCCATTGGAGGTGGAGGCAGCATCCTCTTCGACGCGGGGTCGGGCAACTCGTTCAGCGCGACCGCCCCGAGCGTGCAACGACTGGTCCAGTCGGTCGGCGCGTTCACCCGGGCGCAGGCCACGGTACCGGAGCGGGTCGTCGTCTCCCACGCCGACGCCGACCACTACAACGCGGTCCGCGCGCTGCTGACCGACGCCCGGTTCTCCGCGACAGCGGTCGAGGTCACGGTGCAGCAGTTGCGCACCGCCGAAGGCGGCGCGTGGAAGGTGTCGAGCCTGACGGTCCAACCCGGCCAGCAGCTCATCGAGATCAACGTCGGCGGGACGACCGGCGGGGTGCACATCCAGCGACGCGTGATCGGCAACATGGAGCTCACCACCTACCGTTCGGTGGCAGCGCATGACGCGCTGACCCGTCCGGGGGCCGGCTTCAACCGAAACGCCAGCAGCCCGGTCGTCGTCGTGCACGACATGGTCAGCGGCGAGCGCATGGTGTTCACGGCAGACGCGGACGGCCACCAGTTCACCGAGATCGTCAACTCGATCGGCGCCGACGCCTTCCGGCGGATGCTCGGGGGGCCCGGGCGCAACCTGCGGTTGATGGAGGTTCCGCACCACTTCGGCGAGCAGGCCGGCGCCGACAACACCGCGGGGTTCCTGCGGATGCTGGAGCTGGCCTACGAGTCCGGTGGAGACGCGTTGCGCCTGGTGGCGCAGACCACGCAGAGTTTCTCGCAGACCAGCCGTCAGGCTCGCAGCCGGACCTTCAACTTCCTCAACACAGCCGGGCTCTCGCCGGAGGCGATCGGCGGCGATCCCTCACCGCCGGGACAGGCTCAGGCGACCCGCGCGACCGGCGGCCGGCTGGAGCGGGTGACGGTCAACATGGCGGGACTGCAGCTCGCCGCGCAGGAGATCCAGCGCGGCAACACGTCGCTTCGCAACGCGTACGGTGGGCTGGCCGAGATCGCCGACCTCCGCGCCGCCGCCGAGTCGCTCAGGGCGGCGTACGGCGCGAGTGCCGCGCCGGGCTCGTTGACCGCCTCGGTCACCGCGACGGAGACCAGCCTCAACACCCTGGAGACCGACCTTCGCGCGTCGACGGCCCGTTACTGGACCGAGTTGCACGCTGCGGCGACCGCTGCCGGAGGCGTGAACAGCTCCGCGAACCTGACCCAGGCGACGGCCGCGTTGGCGCAGATCAACACCCAGGTCCAGGCCCAGCGCGCCGCTCTGGCGCGGGAACGGTCGAACCTGGAAGGGCACCAGAGAGGCATGAATCTCTACCAACGGATGCACCTCAACGCGGTGCAGATGATGGCGGCGGTAGAGGCTGAGAACGTCAATGAGCTGTTCCGCTGCCGGGCGGTGCACACCGAGCTGATACGCAACGCGCGCGGCGTGCTCGGCACCGCCGTGGTGGACGAGCACGTCCGGACCGCGATAACCGCGGTCCGCGCGGAATGGACGCCGGAGCTGGAGAGGGCGACCGCGGAGGGATCAGCACGGCTGGCCCGCCGCGCGATGAGCGCCGAGCTGCGTTCCGTGCTCGTGGAGTCGCTGGCCCGGCAGATGCAACTCAACCAGCTCGCGGAGAGCGCCATGCACGGGGTGCGCCAGGCGTACCGGCCGGACGGCACGGTGTACACGCCGGTGCGGACCCGGGTCGGAGGGGCCGTCCTGCTCGGCCTCGAGGTGGTGCGGATCGGGTTGGACGCGGCGGACACCTACCGGCGGGCCAGCGAGGCGAGATCGGCCCGCACCGCGGCCAGCAGGCATATGGGCGTGGCGACGTGGAACTGGTGGATGACGCGTGGCGTCGACCCCGTGCTGGCCCTGGTGAAGCGAAGCGCGTGGAGTGGGTGGAACCGGGTGCCGATCACCGACCAGAGTCTCGTGCAGCAGGCCGCCCGCAGCGACCAGCGGCCCAGCGGCGTACCGGAGTTCGACATGGTCGTGGTCACCGCGTTCGCCGGCTCGGACCTTCGCCGGCTGCTGGTCCGGATGATCGCGGAGTTGACCACTCTGGCCGACTGGCACGCCTTCAACTCGAGCCTGCCCGGGGGACCCGCGTTCAAACGCTTCGACAACGGCTGGGGAATCCGCGCCTGGAAGGACGACAACACCGACTACGCGTACTTCCGCGTCGACGACCTCGAGGCAGGCCTCAGCGCGCGGCTCGACCAGCTACACCAGCATCTCGAAGCGGGCCAGCAGCACCGGATCGACGAGGCGCTGCTCGCGGCGGGGCCGCGCCAGGTACGCACGGCCAAGGACACCGCAGTGTTCGGCAGCGACCGTGAGGTGCTGGTGTACGACGCCGCCGGCCGTCTGCGGGCGATCGACTTCGACGACACGAGACCGAGGCTGCTGCACCGGGGGAGGTCCGAGTACCCGGCGAATGCCCGCGGGCCGCTGGAGGTGGTGGCAGCCGCCGACCTGCCCACCTACCGGCGGCTGTCCCAGTTCTTCTGGGTCGAGCGAACGGGCCGCAAGTCATGGGACCGCAGCGGAAACATCGACGACGAACTGGCCATCGCCTCCAACGGAGAGGGGCGGGGTTACGTCCGACCGGGCGAGCTGGTCACGCTGGACGGGCCGGACCCCTACGAGGAGGCCCGGCGCCGGAGCGGCGGGAACCCGTAGACCGCGAACCGACGGCACCCTACCCGCTCACGGTTCGCCTGGCCGGGCGACGGGCCGTGTTGGGATCGCCCGTCGCCTGGCAAGAGTGCCGGTCAGGGCTTGGCCGATGGTACGAGCGGTTCCTCGTGTCCGGCCTGCTCGGCGGAGGGTGTCGGGGGGTGTGGCGTGGGACGATGAGGGTGATGAGCGCGGCGCTGAGCGTGAGGCCGAGGGCGTGTCCGTTGGTGAAGGCTTTGGGCGTTGCGATGTGGCCGGTGCGGTTGCTGGGCGGCGTGCCGAGGGCCGCGAGTCCGAGTGAGGCGCCGATCTGGCGTGAGCTGTTGAGCAGGCCGGAGGCGGTGCCGGTCTCGTGCGGCGCGACGCGGCCCACACCCGACGGACCCCGGCCACGCACCCTGGCCGACCTGACCGCCCACGCCGCCACACGACGACCTTTCATCGGCTCATCAGGGTGCCGCCCGACGCACCCTCCCGACCCCGGGCAGGTCAGACTCTGGGGCATGGAGTTCTTCTGCTACCACCGCGACCGCCTCGGCTCGGTGGCACTGCGCCACGATCTGCTGGAGGAGCACTGGTCCTACATGGACCGCTACTCGGCGGAGATAATCGCTCGCGGCCCGACCCTCGCCGACGACGGCACGCCCACCGGCAGCGTGCACATCGTCGACCTGCCCGACCCCACCGCCGCGCGGGCGTTCGCCTTCGACGAACCCGGCTACCAGGCCGGCGCGTACCGGGACGTGCTGCTGCGCCGGTGGCGCAACGTATTGGGGCGTACCATGTGGGACTTTCCCGGCGGAAGGACCGACGGCAACCGGTACCTGGTGCTCGGCCTCGGCGCGGGGCAGGCCGCCGACCTCGCGGTGCCGACCGACCGGGACGAGTTGATCGCGTACGGGCCGTTGCTGTCCGACGACGGCACCCTCTGGCTGGGTACGGCGGCGCTCGTCCGGGCACCGGATCCGGACCGGGCACGCGCCGTGCTGACCTCCAACCGGTACGCCGACATCGAGGTACACAACTGGCAGTTCGGCGGGCGGCGGTAACCACCCGAGGCTGACGTCAGCGCGTCGGCCCGACGTGGTTCTCGCGGACGCCGGCGAGGATGACGGCCGGTTGCCGGCACAGGCCACCGCCCGCATGACCCCAGGCCGTCAGCGGGTTGTCGCGGAGAGTGTTTCGGATCACTTTGGCCGGGGCCAACTGGCTTAGCGACTTGAAGAGGTCTTCAATTGCCTAGGCTGTCAGTCTGGCGAGAGGACGCGTGTGCTACCGCTCTACGAGAGGAAGGCGGAGTTCTTCCGCACGCTCGGGCATCCGGTGCGTATCCGGGTGCTGGAGCTGCTCGGTGACGGGCCGATGACCGTACGGGACCTGCTGGCGGACGTGGACATCGAGGCGTCGAGCCTGTCTCAGCAGCTTTCGGTGCTGCGTCGGGCAGGGATCGTGACGTCGAGGCGGGAGGGGTCGGCGGTGATCTACGCCCTCGCGGGGCCGGACGTCGCGGACCTCATGCGGGCTGCTCGTCGCTTCCTCACCGAGATGCTCGCGGGCCAGGCGGAGCTGCTCGAAAGCCTTCGAGGGGACCGAGACGACGCCGACGACGAGTCGCTGTCGGTCCCGCGGTGAGTCCCGCCGTGTTCGCCCGGTCGACCTGGCGGCAGGTCGCCGCGCTGCTGCCAGGGCGCGCGGACGTCGCGGCGATGCGCCGGCAGCCCCGCCGCGACCTGGTCGCCGGGCTCACCGTCGCGGTGGTGGCGCTGCCGTTGGCGCTGGGATTCGGGGTGTCGTCCGGTCTGGGGGCCGCCGCGGGCCTGGTGACGGCGATCGTGGCCGGCACCCTCGCCGCGTTGTTCGGCGGATCGAACCTGCAGGTGTCGGGGCCCACCGGGGCGATGACCGTGGTGCTGGTGCCGATCGTGGGGCGGTACGGGCCGGGCGGCGTGCTCACCGTCGGAGTGATGGCGGGCCTGATCCTGCTGGCACTGGCCCTGCTCCGCGCCGGGCGGTACGTGCGCTACGTTCCGGCGCCGGTGGTGGAGGGCTTCACCGTGGGCATCGCCGCGGTGATCTTCCTGCAGCAGGTGCCTGCCGCGCTCGGAGTGCCGGCCCCGGATGGCGAGAACGTCAGCGTGGTGGCCTGGCGGGCGCTGGTCGAGTTCGCCGGCCGTCCGCACTGGTCCGCGCTGGCCGTGGCGCTCGGGGTGGCGGCGGTGATGCTGGCCGGCGCGCGTTGGCGGCCCACGGTGCCGTTCTCGCTGATCATGGTGGCGGTGGCCACCGTGGTGGCGCAGCTGCTGTCGCTCGACATCGCCCGCATCGGCGTCCTGCCCGCCACGCTGCCCAGCCCGTCGCTGGGCTTCCTGGACCTGACCGTCGTGCCGACCCTGCTCACCTCGGCGCTGGCGGTCGCCGCCCTGGCCGCACTGGAGAGCCTGCTGTCGGCGACCGTCGCCGACGGGATGACGGTGAACCAGCGCCACGACCCGGACCGGGAGCTGTTCGGTCAGGGGGTGGCGAACCTGGTGACCCCGCTCTTCGGCGGCGTACCGGCGACGGCCGCGATCGCCCGTACGGCGGTCAACGTCCGCTCCGGCGCCCAGTCGCGACTCGCCGCGCTGACCCACGCGATCACCCTGGCGGTGATCATGCTGGCCGCCGCGCCGCTGGTGGCGTACATCCCGGTTGCCGCGCTGGCCGGGGTGCTGCTGGCCACAGCGGTGCGGATGGTCGAGGTGGGCTCGCTGGCCGCGCTGGCCCGCGCGACCCGCTCCGACGCGCTCATCCTGGCGCTGACCGCGGTGGCCACCCTCGCCCTGGACCTGGTTGCCGCCGTCGGGATCGGCCTGCTCGTCGCCGCCGCGTTGGCCATCCGCAAGATCGCGGGTGCGGCTCGGCTGGAGGAGGTCCCGCTCGACATCGCGGACCATCACCTCGAGGAGGCCGCCCTGCTCCGAGAGCACATCGTGGCCTACCGCTTCGACGGGCCGTTGTTCTTCGCGGCCGCCCACCGGTTCCTGCTGGAACTGTCCGAGGTGGCGGACGTACGGGTGATCATCCTGCGGATGTCGAGGGTGTCGACGATCGATGGCTCCGGCGCGCTGGTGTTACGCGACGCGATCGAGCGTCTCGAACACCGCGACATCACCGTCCTCGTCTCCGGTGTCCGCGCGGACCAGGAGAAGATCCTCGACGCGGTCGGCGTGCTCGACCGGCTGGGTGCGGCCGGGCGCGTCTTTCCCGGCACGGCAGAGGCGATCGACGCGGCGCGCGCCCATCTGCGTCGCACCGGCGTCCTGGCCGCCGCCACGCCGGACGTTGTCGACCCCGCCGTCCAGCCGTGACGGCGGAACCGCACCAGGAAGGCGAACGCGGAGATGGATCCGGCCCGACATGCGGCGTGGGACGCCTATCTGGCGGTACGGGTCGGCCTGCTGCCCGACCTTGAGCTCCTGCCGGTGCAGGATCGCAGAGTGGCCGCGAAGTTGGCCGGGCTCGCGGTTCGCCTCCGGCAGCAGGCCCCGCTGTGGCCCGCCTACGGCGACCGGCTCGTCGTCGTGGCCAGTCGCGCCCGCGAGCTGCAGCGCGCCGGCGATCGCACCAGCCTGACCGCGCTGCTGCGGGTCATGCTCCTCTGGCTGTTCAGAATCTCGCGGGGTGCCGCCCGGCTGCCCGGCAGCCAGCACTAGGGCATGACTCCTGGATCGTCGGCTCTGGTCCGGCTGTCCACGCCTGTCGTGAATGGACGGTATGGCCCACATTAGCCGGGATGTCCAGACCCCGACAGATCTCGGCGGTCGAGCCGGGATCCGAAGTAGGGGCCGGCCACCGGACGGCCGACACCCCTGTCGACCGCCGGCCGGCTACGGCCGCCCGTCGCGGAACATCCGCAGCCGGGTCAGGGTCCGCTCCTCGTCGCCCGGCATGTGCCCGTTGACGGCACGGCAGACCCAGCCCAGGCGCAGCGCCACCCGGGCGGCGGCCACCAGGTCGCCGGCGAACCGTTCGGCGTACGGCGCGAGGTACGCGTCCCGGAAGGGCGCGGTGTCGACGGAGTTCCAGACATCCTCCAGGCCCCACGCCAACCCACCTTCCAGGGTGACCGACAGGGTGAAGAACGGGTGCGACACGCAGGCGTCGCCCCAGTCCATCACCAGGTGGCGGCCGTCGCGGACGAAGACCTGGCCGTCGTGCAGGTCGTCGTGCTGCAGCAGCTCCGGCAGCCCGTACCCCGCGAGCTCTTCGCACAGGTCGGCCACCATCGGTGCCGCGTCGTGGAAGCGCCGGTCCGCGCCGACCTCGTCAACCAGGCGTTCGTACGCCTTCGGGAGGGTGGCGAGCCGCAGGTCGGGCACCCCCAGGGCGAGCAGGTCGTCGACGTCCTCGGCCAGGTCGAGCTGGACTCCGGCGTAGAGCGGCAGCACGTCCCGCCACCGATCCAGGCTCTGCTCGCGCTGCGTCACCACTCGCAGCGTCTCCCCCGCGTCCGCCATCAGCATCCAACCGGCGGCACTGTCAGCGGCCAGCAGCGGCGGCACCACGTCGGGACGGCGGGCGGCGATCCGCCGCACGACGTCGCCCTCGTGCCGTAGCGTCTCGGTGTTGGCCTTGAACCAGACGTCACCGCGGTCCGTCGGTACCCGCAGCACCGTCGACCACGGGTAGACGTGCGGCTGGACGGGCGGACCGGTCCGCGTCACCGCGAGTTCGCCGAGCCGTTCGTCGATCCAATCCTGCACCCGGGTCAGCCACTCCGGATCGCGCCAGCGCATGTCGTCCACGGCCGGGATGCTAGTGATGCCCGGGTGCCGGGCAACACTCCTTTCCGCCCGACCGGGGCTCAGCAGCAGTGACGCGGCGACGGGAAGGACTCGGCAAGTCGCACGGCGGGTGGACCACCGGGCACCGGTGCTGGCATGGCGTCTTTCCGCCATGCCAGCACCGGTGGACGTCCGACCGGAACGCCGACCACTCCCAGTTCCTGGCCCCGAGATCAGTTGGCGGGCTTGCCGAACCAGCGGGAGAGGTGATCGTTCAGGTCCTGCTGATCGTCGCCGATCCAGGCGACGTGGCCGTCGGGGCGTAGCAGGACGCACGGGGCATCCAGCACCGCGGTGGGGTCCCCGAGGTGATCGACCCGGTCCGACCAGCCGCCGACGGTAAGGCGTTCGGTGCGGTCCAGCAGCAGGCCGCGGCCGTGATGCAGCAGACCGTAGAGGTGGCCCTGTTTCACGTCGATGTCGCGCAGGCGGCGGCCCAGCAGGTCGGGGCCCGCACCGAGGTCGTAGCGAATGCCGATGGCGGTGATCTTTTCGATCAGATAGCGGTTGACCTCGTCGAAGTCCATCAGTTCGGTGAGCAGCCTGCGCACGGCCTGCGGGCCCGGTTCGGTGGAGTGCAGTTCCATCTGGGCGCGGGTGTTGTCCAGCACGTCCTCGGCGACCGGACGGCGTTCGGCCTGGTAGGTGTCCAGCAGTGTCTCCGGCGCCCAGCCGCGGATCTGCGCGGCCAGTTTCCAGCCGAGGTTGAATGCGTCCTGAACGCCCAGGTTGAGGCCCTGTCCGCCGGTGGGTGGATGGATGTGTGCCGCATCGCCGGCCAGCAGTACCCGCCCGACCCGATAACGTTCGGCCAGCCGGGTGGCGTCCCCGAAGCGGGACAACCAGCGCGGCGAGTGTACGCCGAAATCGGTTCCGGCGATGGCGCGCAGCTGTTGTTTGAAATCATCGAGGGTGGGCGGTTCCGCGCGATCGCTGACCCCCGCGGCGGGGACCACGACGCTGTAGACCCCTGCGCCGAAGGGCCGGAGCCAGAACCGTTGACGGGTCTCGCCGATTCCGGTCACCCTGGCGGCGATCTCCTCCTGCGACACACCCACTTCCATCTCGCCCATCAGCGTCTCGGCCCGCGAGGGCTCGCCGGGGAAGCCGACGCCGAGCAGTTTGCGCACCGTGCTGCGCCCGCCGTCACAGCCGACGAGGTAACGCGAACGCAGCTGTTCCCCGTCGGCCAGCTCGACGGTCACACCCTCGTCGTCCTGCTTGAGACCGGCCACCGCACAGCCGCGCCGGACCTGCGCGCCCAGGTCGATCGCGTGTTCTTCGAGCAGGTGAACGATGACCGGCTGCGGGATGCCCAGCAGATAGGCGTACGCGGAATCCAGGCCCTTGGGCGCGGGCTTGGGGATGGCGGCGAAGAAGCCACCGGCCGGACGCTTTCTTCCGTGTTCGAGCATGCGCTCCAACAGCCCGCGCATTGCCATCAGCTCAATACTGCGAATGTGCAGGCCGACGATGCGGACGAACGAGACGGGCTCGGTTTCCTTCTCCAGAACGAGTACCCGTACATCGTGCAGCCGCAGTTCGGCCGCGAGCATCGCACCAGTCGGCCCACACCCGGCAATGATCACGTCGAACGTGAGGTGCGGGCGATCGGCGCCGGAGGCCGGCGTTGGGAGTCCGGGGACGTCACCCGCGATGGCGTCGCGCTCGACCATATCGTTCGACGACGGCTCGGCGGTGAACTGTGCAGAGTGCATAGGTGTTGCCCTTCGGGAGTGCCTTGTTGGCGAGGCGCTCCCGGCGACACCTATGTCAATGGCCCGACCGCGACGGAAAGGGAGAGCACCCACATCGATACAGCGTTCATGGGTCTCACCTCCTCGGGCGGCGTCACGGTCGGTGGCAGGCTACAAGCCCGAGCATCGTCCCGTCCAGGCCTTTTCTCCGCCAGGTGATCACGCTCAGATCGCCCAACCGTTCGACGCCGTCCGTCAAGGGGGGCGCTCCGTTGGAGGCATCGGCGGGCGCGACGCCAGCCCGCCGGACCGACCGCCCACGGCCTCGACATGATGGGTTCTGAAGGAGCAACGCCGGTGCCGACAGCGGCCCCTGGAAGGGGCCGGGAGTGTCGCTCGTGGACGGCGAGGCCGCCGGCGCCCGAAGCCTTGACGGCATGGCCCGCCGTACGAGAGATGGGCCGGCGGGCCATGCCGGTCTACGAGCCGTCGCGTGGCGAGGAAGCCACGTTCGGCGAGTGCTCCGTCGGCCGGGGGCCGCGGGTGGTCGATCGCCGGGCTGACCGAACCAGGCGCACCGACGCCGGTGCGGCGGTCGGCCTCCCGGCGCCCTCACGACTTGCCGACTTTAGCAAGTCGTTAGATCTAATCTGGTTGCCGGTCGACAGGACGAGGAGCCGGCTCACGCCGGGCCCGTCCGAGTGGATGAGGGGCGGCTCGTAGCGTGTCTCCCCAGAAAGGGGTGGGCCCGTGAGTACGCCGCTGTATCAGGCCAAGGCCGAGTTCTTCAAGACGTTGGGGCATCCGGCACGGATTCGCGTGCTGGAACTTCTCGCGGAGCGGGAACACGCGGTGTCGGAGTTGCTGCCGCAGGTGGGCATCGAGGCGGCGCACCTGTCGCAACAGTTGGCGGTGCTGCGCCGGGCGAACCTGGTGGTGACCCGCAGGGACGGTTCGACCGTCTACTACTCGATGGTCAGCCCGCAGGTGGCGGAGCTGCTGGCGGTCGCACGGCGGATCCTGACCGAGGTGTTGAGCAGTCAGGCCGAACTACTGGGTGATCTGCGCGCCGCCGAGCGGACCGACCAGGCGTGAGCGAGCCCTTCGGAGCGGCCGCGGGGACGGAACAGCAGGGGTGACGGGAATCCGAGTGCCTTGACACCGCCAACTAAGGTTAGGTTAACCTAACCGCATGAGTGGTGGGGGTAGCCGCGCCGAGGGACTTCGGGGCGTGGGCCTGCGTCTGGGCTACCACGGCGCGACCGTGGTGCACGATGCGGCGATCACGCTGCGGCCCGGCGCGGTGACGGCGCTGGTGGGACCGAACGGCAGCGGCAAGTCCACGCTGCTGCGCGGGTTGGCCCGGCTGCACCCGCTGGAGCGGGGCGAGGTTCTGCTCGCCGACGGCACCTCGGCCCGCACCCTGTCCGCCCGGGACTTCGCCCGCCGGGTCACCCTGCTCGCCCAGAGCCGCCCCACCCCCAACGGGGTCACCGTGCGGGACGTGGTCGGCTACGGGCGGCACCCCTACCGGGGTCGGTGGCGGGCCGACGACCCCGACGGCCCGGTCGCGGTCGATCGGGCCATGACGGTCACCGGCGTCGCCGCCATGGCGGACCGGCCGGTCGACGAGCTCTCCGGTGGGGAGTTGCAGCGGGTGTGGCTGGCCACCTGCCTGGCTCAGGACACCGCCGTGCTCCTGCTCGACGAGCCGACCACCTTCCTCGACCTGCGTTACCAGGTGGAGATCCTCGACCTGATGCGGGACCTGGCCGACACCGGCGACATCGCCGTCGGGGTCGTCCTGCACGACCTCAACCAGGCCGCCGCCGTCGCCGACGACGTGGTGCTCCTGCACCGCGGGCGCGTCCGGGCCGCCGGCGCACCGCGGAACGTGTTCACCGAGGACGCCCTCACCGAGACGTACGGAATCCGCATCGAGGTGACCGTCGACCCGATGACCGGGCTGCTGTCCACCCGGCCCGTCGGGCGGCACACCACCCGGGCCGTCGCCTGACCTCGTCAACCGATCCACGAACAGAGAAGAAACCCATGATGCGTACGCGTGCGGCCATCCTGGCCGCCGCCGCCGCGCTGCTGCTCAGCGCCTGCGGCACCACCGAGAACCCCGCCCCCGAGCCGTCCTCCTCCGACGCCGCGCCCAGCGGCCCGGTCACCGTCACCGACAGCCGTGGCCAGAGCATCACCCTGAAGGCCCCGGCCACCAAGGTCGTCGGACTGGAGTGGGGTGAGGTCGAGATGCTGGTCGGCCTCGGCGTCATGCCGGTCGGCGTCGCCGATCCCAAGGGGTACGCCACCTGGGTCAGCGCCGCCAAGCTCGACCCGGACGTCAAGGACGTCGGCACCCGGGGTGAGCCCAGCGTCGACTCGATCGTCGCGTTGCGGCCCGACCTGGTGGTGATGGAGGCCGAGCGGGGCTCCGCGCTGGTCACCCAGCTCGAGAAGTACGTGCCGGTGCTGGTTACCAGGGGCAGCGACGCCTCGGACAATCTCGGCCGGATGCGGTCCGACCTCCACATGATCGCCGCCGCGACCGGAAAGACCGCCGAGGCGCGAGAACTCCTCGCCGACCTCGACGCCGCCATCGCCGACGGGAAGAAGAAGATCGCCGACGCCGGCGCGGCCGGCCAGCAGTTCGCCATCGCCGACGGCTGGAAGGAGGGCAGCACGGTGTCGATCCGGATGTTCGGCCAGGGCGCGTACGTCTCCCAACTCGGCATCCAGCTCGGCCTGAAGAACGCCTGGACCGGCAAGACCGACGAGACGTGGGGGCTGGGCCAGACCGACGTCGAGGGGCTGACCGTCCTCAAGGCACAGAACCTGCACTTCTTCTACAACGCCTCGGACGGCGACGACGTCTTCGCCGACGGGCTCGCGGGCAACGCGATCTGGAAGTCGCTACCGTTCGTGCAGCAGCACAAGCTGCACCGGATGCCGGACGGCATCTGGACCTTCGGCGGCCCGCTCTCCGCCATGCAGTACCTCGACCAGTTCGTGAAGGTCTACGCGGCTTGAGCCGGCTCAGCACACCAAACCGGTCGGAGCCGGCCACCCGGCCGGCCCCGACCGGGCCAATCTCCCGCCGCCGGGTCGCCGGCGTGTTCGCCCTCGCCGCCGCGCTACTCGTGCTGGTCGCGATGGCGCATCTCACCCAGGGCACCTCCTCGGTCGGGGCGCTCGACCTGCTGCGCCTGCTCACCGGCGCCGACGACGAAACCGCCCGGGTCCTGGTGGCCTCCCGCATCCCCCGGCTGCTCGCCGGGCTGGCCGTCGGCGTCGCGCTGGGCTTCGCCGGGGCCGCCCTCCAGTCGCTGACCCGCAACCCGCTCGCCTCCCCGGACACCCTCGCGGTCAACGCGGGAGCGCACCTGGCGATCGTCGCCGCGGCGGCGTTCGGGCTCGCACTGCCGGCGTTGCCCGCCGGCGGGCTCGCGTTCGGCGGTGGGCTCGCCGCGGCCGGGCTGGTGCTGGCGCTGTCAGGCGGCGGTCAGGCCGCCACGACCCGGCTGATCCTCGCCGGCTCGGCGACCGCGATGGCCCTCAGCTCGCTCACCATGCTGCTGATGCTCCTCTTCGAACAGGCCACCATCGGCCTCTTCGCCTGGGGCAACGGCTCGCTCGTGCAGGCCGACCTGGCGGCCTTCACCCAACTCGCCCCGGTCATCGGCCTCGCCGTCGTGCTGCTCGTGGCGCTCGGGCACCGGCTGGACATCCTCGCCCTGGGCGACGACACCGCCACCGTGCTCGGGCTGGACGTGCGGCGTACCCGGCTCACCGTCGTCCTGCTCGCCGTCCTGCTCTCCGCCGCCGCGGTGACCCTGGCCGGACCGATCGGCTTCGTCGGGCTCTGCGCCCCGGTGATCGTACGGCTGCTCGGCCGGGTGCTGCCCGGGGTGCACCGGCACCGGATTCTCCTGCCGCTGTCGGGCATCGTCGGGGTGGTCATCGTGCTCGGCTCCGATGTGCTGCTGCGGGCCGTGCTCGGCGGCCAGGCCGGCGTGGACGTGCCGACCGGCGTGGTCACCACCCTCTTCGGCGCGGCGCTGCTGGTCTGGCTGGCCCGACGGCACCGGGACGCCGGTCCGACCCGCCGGCCCCCGGGCGGACACGCCGCCGTCCGGTCCCGCGCGTTCCACCTCACCGTGGTCACGGTCTGCGCGGCGGCGGCCGTCGGGGCGGTGGTGCTCGGCATGCTCGCCGGGGACACCTGGGTGCTGTTCGGCGACATCGTCAACTGGGTGCGGGGGCGCACCGGTCCGGCGTACACCTTCGTGCTGGACCAGCGGTGGCCGCGGGTCGCGGCGGCGGCGCTGGCCGGCGCGGCGCTCGCGGTGGCCGGCACCACCGTGCAGGCGGTGTGCCGTAACCCGCTCGCCGAGCCGGGCATCCTGGGCATCACCGGCGGAGCCGGGATCGGTGCGGTATCCCTGCTGACCTTCGCCCCGCTGGCCGGGGTGGCCGCCATCTCCGGGGCGGCCGGCGTCGGCGCGATCGTGGCGTTCGCCCTGGTCTACGGCCTGGCCCGGCACCGCGGCCTCAGCTCCGACCGGCTCGTGCTGATCGGCTTCGCCGTCTGGCAGGGCGGCACCGCGATCATCACCTTCATCATCGTCACCTCGGACCCGTGGAACACCGGCAAGGCGCTGACCTGGCTCTCCGGCTCCACCTACGGGCGCACCGCGCCGCAGGTGCTGCCGGTGGCGATCGCCCTGCTGCTCAGCATCCCGGCGGTGATCGCGGCCCGCCGGGAACTCGACCTGCTGGCGTTGGACGACGACACGCCCCGGGTGCTCGGGGTCCGGCTGGAACGCGCCCGGCTGCTCGCCCTGGGCGCGGCGGCGCTGCTCACCTCCACGGCCGTCTCGGCGGTCGGCGTGATCGGCTTCGTCGGCCTGGTCGCCCCGCACGCGGCGCGGGCCCTCGTCGGCGGCCGGCACTCCCGGGTGCTACCGGTCGCGGTGCTGCTCGGGGCGGTCGTGGTCAGCCTCGCCGACACCCTCGGCCGCGCCGCCATCGCGCCCGCCCAGATCCCCGCCGGACTGGTCGTGGCCATGATCGGCACCCCGTACTTCGTCTGGCTGTTGTGGCGCTCGCGCGCCACCCCGGCCCGCCCCCGATGAGATCCTGTCCACCGTACGGCGGGGCCGCCGGACGGTCGGCAGCCGCTTGAGGAAGGCTGTCATGCCGAGCACTGTCTCCGTCGCGCCCTGGCGCGTCTTCCACGTCGAGGTCCGCGCGCTGCGTCGGGTCAGCCCGTCGTTCCTACGCGTCACCTTCACCGGAGCGGACCTGGACCGGTTCGCCGACAACGGCTACGACCAACGGATCAAGCTGGCGCTGCCGCTGCCCGGCAGCCGGGTGGCGGAGCTGCCGGAGGGGCCCGACTGGTACCAGCGGTGGCGGGAGCTGCCCGTCGAGCGGCGCAGCCCGGTCCGCACCTACACGGTCCGCGCGGTCCGTCCACAGGTTCAGGAGGTGGACGTGGACCTCGTCCTGCACGGCGACGGCGGGCCGGCGACCCGCTGGGCGCGGCGGGCCCGGCTCGGCGACCGGCTCGCCCTGGTCGGGCCGGACGCCGGCTACCCGGGTCTGCACGGGGGCGTCGAGTTCCACCCGCCACGGGGCGGGACGCTGCTGCTCGCCGGGGACGAGACCGCCGCGCCCGCGATCTGCGCGATCCTGGAACGGCTCCCGGCGGAGGCATGCGGCCACGCGCTGGTCGAGGTGCCCGATCCGGGGGACGCGCTGCCGGTGACCGTGCCGGCGGGTGTCTCCGTGACCTGGCTGGCCAGGACCGGCGGCGAACACGGCAGCCGCCTGGTGCCGGCCGTGGCGGCGCTCGCCGCCGAGCTGCTGCCGGCCGCCCTCCCGGCTCTCGCGCCAGCGGTCGCCGGCGGCCCCCGGGCGGTGACCGACGTGGACGTGGACCGGGAGATCCTCTGGGAGGTGCCGCCGTCTTCCGCCCCCGCACCGTTGTACGCGTGGCTGGCCGGCGAGGCGGGCGTCATCCGTCGACTGCGGCGGCATTTGGTCGCCGAACGTGGCCTCGACCGGGGCGCGGTGGCGTTCATGGGCTACTGGCGGCTGGGCCGCGCCGACTCCTGAACGGGGCTCGACCCCGGCCCGCTGACCCGGGCCGGGGCCGGGCCGGGGCCGGGTCGGGTCAGCGGTCCAGGAAGAGGAGCTGGGCGCGCTTGTCGGGCAGGTCGATCTGCGGCCCGGGTACGAATCCGGCCCGGATCAGCCGGGCGATGGCACGGTCGTTGCGGGCGTCCGGCTCGGCCACGATCCGCCGGCGGCTCGGCTCGGCCAGCACGAACTCCAGGAAGGCGGCGAGGACGACGCCGGTGAAGCCCCGCTCGGCGCCGCCGTCCGGCGGGGCGACCATCAGATGGATGCCGAAGTCGCCGGGCCGGACGTCGTAGCACTCGCCCACCGGGTCGGCCGCCGGCTCGTACGTCTGGAACAGCCCCACCGGGCGGCCGTCCCGGTGGATCAGGTATGCGTGGTGGGTGGTCAGCGAGTCCAGGTAGGAGTAGATCTCCCGTACCCGCGCCCGGCTGGCATCGCGCATCCCCCAGAACCGGGCGCGGTCCCGGGTCACCCAGTCGTGGATCAGGTCGGCGTCGGCGGCCGGGTCGACCGGGCGGATCAGCACCTCCCCGAAGCCGTCGACGTGCCGCAGCCAGGTCGGGTCAGTGGTCGTGGTCATCGCTTTCCTCGGTGAGCCGGTGCCAGTCGGTGACGACCGGGATGAGGCCGCCGCGCAGCCAGTACGGCGACTGGTCACGCTGGTGCGGGTCGCCGGGCACCCCGGAGGCTCCGAACGGGACGACCCATCGACTGTCGTCGCGTCGGGCGAGGTCCCAGACGTAGCGGGCGGCGGAGGCCCGGAAGCAGTGGTGGGTGACACCGGGCACGCTGGAGGTGGCCAGCACGCAGTCGTGGTCGCCGGAGAGGCCGGGGGTCGGCGCCGCCGGGTCGGGCAACGCCTGCCAGGGGGCGAGCCGGTGCAGTTCGCCCCACGACACCGGGGTCGCGTCCGCCGCCTCCTCGACGGCGGCGCGGGCCGCGTCGGCCAGGTCGGCGGCGGGCAGCAGATCGGCCCGCAACAGGGTCTCCAGGGCGAGGCCGACCCTGGACGCCAGCCCCAGCCACGGCTGGAAGATCGGCGGGTGGCGCGACAGGTCGGCCAGCGGGGCCAGCGCCGGGTGGGCGACCAGGCGACGGACCAGGGCGGCGCGTACGGCGGCGAAGGCGGCGGCGTCGACGCTGTCGGCGCGCATCTCCCGGTCCCAGCGGAGCAGCCGGCCGCGTAGCGCGACCGCGGCCGGGCTGAGCCCGTCCAGGCCGGCGAGGAGGGTCAGGAGCGGTTCGGCCGACGCCAGCCGGGTGTCGGTGTGGACGCTGGTCAGTTCCCCGGCCGACCAGTCCTTGCGGCCGGTCAGCAGTTCCCGGATCCGGTCCGCCCGGTGCGGTGGGGCGAACTCGACGCCGAGCGGCGCGGCGATCCCCCGCTCGTTCGCCATCACGGCGAGGTCGGCCACGTCGGCACGGGGCATGGCGTGCCAGCCGCGCCACTCGTGCCCGGCTTCCCAGGCCGGTACGACCAGCAGCCGGTTGGTGCGGTCGCGGACCGGCACGGCTCCGGCGACCCGGTGCAGCAGGCCGCCCGCGGTGTCGGCGGCGAGCACCACGTTGACCGGTTCCACCCAGTGGTCGCAGGCGGCGTCCACGTCGGCGACCCGGGTGGCGGCGAGCAGGGCGGGCAGCGCGGCGAAGCCGAGGTCGCCGCGGACCCGGGGCGGGTACCGGAGGCTGATCGCCAGGTCGGCGTCGGGCCCGCCGGCGACGACGGGGCCGCGGTCGGTCTCGATCACCTCGATGTCGATCGGGTCGCCGCCGGCCACCTCGACGGTCTCGACGTGGGCGTCGGCGGGCCGCCAGCCCTCGGGGCCGAGCGCCTCGACCGTGCCGTCCCGGCGGCGCAGCCGTTCGGCGTAGAGGTCCTGGTAGTCGGCCACGGCGTTGGTGATCGCCCAGGCCACCGTGCCGGTGTGGCCGAAGTGGGCGATGCCGGGCACGCCCGGCACGGCGAGACCGACCACGTCGTACGCCGGGCAGGCGAGCCGGATCTGCTGGTAGATGCCCGGGTCCTCGATGTAACGGTGCGGGTCACCGGCGACGATCGGCGCGCCGCTGGCGGTGCGGGTCCCGGTGAGCAGCCAGCCGTTGCTGCCGGAGGTGCCCGGGCCGTCGGTGGCGAAGCAGTCAACCGCGTGTTCGCCGAGGCGCCGGGCGACCTCGGTGCGCCAGAGCTTGGCCGGAAAGCCGGCGAAGAGGACGTGGTGGGTGAGCCAGACGGCCAGCGGGGTCCAGGGCAGCCACCGGCCGGGGGCCAGCCCGGTGACGGCGAACTGCGGGGCCCGCCGGGCACCGGCGGCGAGGCCGGCGTTGACCCCGTCGACGTACGCGCCCAGCCAGGCGGCGGTGTCCGGGTCGAGGTTGTCGTGGCAGCGGCGGGCGGTGTCGGCCAGTCGGGCCTGCCGGGCGAACCGGTCCCAGTCGACGGCCTCCGGGCCGAGGAAGGACGCGCTGCTCCCCTGTGACCGGTGCCGTTCCACCTCGATCTGCCAGGTCCGGTCGAGGGCGGTGACGCGGCCCTGGGCGAAGGCCAGCGTACGGGGGTCGGCGGCCCGCAGGTGGGGTATTCCCCACGGATCGCGGTAGACCCGATGCGTCAACGCCACTCCCCCATCTATTAGGTTTGCCTAACCTACGAAATCTCCATGGCGCATGCAATCGCGCGCGACGCGATGACTCCCCGCGAGGCGGCGGCAACTCCTTGACGGGAAGTTAGGTTAGGGTAACCTAACTTTCGCTCGTGCCGGCGGCCCGTTCCGGGTGGTCGGTTTGGGCGTTCCGTCGTGTCCACGCGACCGCTGAGGAAACCCATGAACCTGCAGGGGCAGCCTGCCGAGGCCGCACCGACGAGCGGCCCGTCGATGGCCATCCGCGCGCACCTGTTCCACCAGGGCACGGTCGACCACTACCGGCACCTGCTGGCCGTCGCGGTCGACCGGGTGGCCCACCGGGTGGCCAATGTCGACCGCCCGTTCAGCGGGATCACCCCGGCCCGACTCGCCCCCGAGGTGGACCGGGTCGACCTGGACCGGCCGCTGGCCGACCCGGCCGCCGCCCTCGACGAACTGGAATCGGTCTACCTGCGCGACGCGGTGTGGTTCCACCACCCCCGCTACCTGGCACACCTCAACTGCCCGGTGGCGATCCCGGCGCTGCTCGGCGAGGCGGTGCTCAGCGCCGTGAACTCCTCCCTGGACACCTGGGACCAGAGCGCCGGCGGGACGCTGATCGAACGCCGCCTGATCGACTGGACGGCCGACCGGATCGGTCTCGGCCCCACCGCCGACGGGGTTTTCACCAGCGGCGGCACCCAGTCCAACCTCCACGCGATGCTGCTGGCCCGGGAGGAGGCCGTGGCGGCGGTGCCGCGACCGCGCGAGGAACTGCTGCCCCGGCTGTGCATCCTCACCTCCGAGGCCGGGCACTTCAGTGTGCAGAAGTCGGCGAAGCTGCTCGGGCTGGCCCGGGACGCGGTGGTCACCGTCGACACCGACCCCGACCGGCGGATGCGGACCACCGCGCTGGCCCACGAGATCGCCCGTTGCCGGCGGGACGGCCGGCTCGTGATGGCCGTGGTCGCCACCGCCGGTACCACCGACTTCGGCACCATCGACCCGCTGCCGGCCGTCGCCGAGCTGTGCCGGGCCGCCGGGGTCTGGCTGCACGTCGACGCCGCGTACGGCTGTGGGCTGCTGGTCTCGCCGACCCGCCGGCACCTGCTCACCGGTATCGAGCGGGCCGACTCGGTGACCGTGGACTTCCACAAGTCCTTCTTCCAGCCGGTCAGCTCCAGCGCGCTGCTGGTCCGCGACCGCGCGGTGCTGCGCCACGCCACCTACCACGCCGACTACCTCAACCCCGAGCGGATGGCCGAACAGCGCATCCCCAACCAGGTCGACAAGAGCCTGCAGACCACCCGCCGCTTCGACGCCCTCAAACTCTGGCTGACCCTACGGATCATGGGCCCGGACGCGATCGGGGCGCTCTTCGACGAGGTGCTCGACCTCGCCGCCGACGCCTGGCGGCTGCTCGCCGCCGACCCCCGTTTCGAGGTGGTGACCCGGTCGCAGCTGAGCACCGTGGTGTTCCGGTACCTGCCGGCCGAGCACCACCTGGCCGACGACGCCAACCTGTACGCCCGCGAGGCGCTGGCCGCCTCCGGCGCCGCCCTGGTCGCCGGCACCAGGGTCGACGGCGCGCACTACCTGAAGCTCACCCTGCTCAACCCGGAGACCACCGTAGACGACATCGCCCACGTCCTCGACCTGGTCGCCGCCCACGCGAGCCGGTACGTCCAGACGAAGAGCGCTGACGTCCCCGCGCGCCCCTGCCACGTCGGCTGACCGGCCGCGTCTTCGTCCCCGCGTCCCCCGCCTGGAGAAAGAGCCACATGTCCACCACCCACGACTTCATCGCCATCGGCCTGGGCCCGTACAACCTCGGGCTGGCCTGCCTGGCCGAGCCGATCGCCGACCTGGACGGTGTCTTCCTGGAGGCCCGGTCGGAGTTCGACTGGCACCCCGGGATGCTGCTGGAGTCGAGCCGGCTCCAGACGCCGTTCATCGCCGACCTGGTCAGCCTGGCCGACCCGACCTCGCCGTACTCCTTCCTCAACTATCTGAAGGAGTCCGGGCGGCTCTATCCGTTCTACATCCGGGAGAGCTTCTACCCGCTGCGCCAGGAGTACAACGACTACTGCCGCTGGGCGGCCGGGAAGCTGCCGGGCCTGCGCTTCGGCCACGAGGTCACCTCGGTCGAGCACCACGACGGGGGCTACACCGTCCGCGCCACCGTCGCCGCGAGCGGGGAGACGGTGACGTGTCGCGGGCGGCACCTGGTGCTGGGCACCGGCACCCCGCCGTACCTGCCGCCGGCCTGCGCGGGGCTCGGCGGCGAGGTGATCCACAACTCGCGCTACCTGGAGCACCGGGACGCGCTGCGGGCCAGGGACAGCATCACCGTCGTCGGCAGCGGACAGAGCGCGGCCGAGATCTACCACGAACTGCTCACCGAACTCGGCAACCACCACTACCAGCTCAACTGGGTGACCCGGTCGCCGCGCTTCTTCCCCCTCGAATACACCAAGCTCACCCTGGAGATGACCTCCCCCGACTACGTGGACTACTTCCACGCCCTGCCCGAGCCGACCCGCTACCGGCTGGAGTCGGAGCAAAAGGGCCTGTTCAAGGGGATCAACGCCGACCTGATCAACGACATCTTCGACCTGCTCTACGCCCGCAGCCTGGCCGGGCCGGCGCGTACCCGGCTGCTCACCAACACCGAGCTGACCAGCGCCCGGTACGACGAGTCGACCGGCCGCTACACGCTCGGCCTGCGCCACGTCGAGCAGGAGCGGGACTTCACCCTGGACACCGCGGGACTGGTCCTGGCCACCGGCTATCACTACCAGGTGCCGGAGTTCCTGGCGCCGGTGCGGGACCGGATCCGCTGGGACGAGCACGGCCGATTCGACGTGGCCCGCAACTACACCATCGACCATGCCGGACGGGAGATCTTCCTCCAGAACGGCGGCACCCACACGCACAGCATCACCTCACCCGACCTGGGCATGGGCCCGTACCGCAACTCCTGGATCATCCGGGAGTTGACCGGACGGGAGCACTACCCGATCGAGCGGCGCACCACGTTCCAGGAGTTCGGCGTACCGGCGGGGGCGGCGTCGTGACCACCGTCGTCTACCGCCGTACCGACCCGCGGCTCGGGGCGTTCGCCCTGCGTACGCTCGACCCGGACGCGGACGCCGCGCTGCTGCACGGCTGGGTGACCCACCCGAAGGCCGCGTTCTGGATGATGCTCGACGCCGACCCGGCCCGGGTCGCGCACGAGTACCGGCGCATCCACGCCCACCCGCACCACGACGCCTTCGTCGGCCTGTGGCGGGACCGCCCGGCCTTCCTCGCCGAACGGTACGACCCCGCGCACGTCGAACTGGTCGGCCTGCACGACGCGGCGGAGGGTGACGTCGGCATGCACTTTCTCTGCGCACCCACCGGCACACCGGTGCACGGCTTCACCCTCGCCGTGATCACCACGGTCATGGCCTGGCTCTTCGCCGACCCGGCGACCCGGCGGGTGGTGGTGGAACCGGACGTGCGCAACAGCAAGGTGCACGCCCTCAACGCCGCGGTCGGCTTCACCGTGCTCGGCCCGGTCGCCAAACCGGAGAAGGACGCCCTGCTCAGCGTCTGCACCCGCGCCATGTTCGAGAACGCCACCGGCCTGACCACCGGCGGTCCGGCCGTCCCCGGAGGAGCCCCCGCGTGAACCCCGTCCACTCCCCCGCGACCGACCCGTCGCCCGCCCCGGACCGGTCGGTCGCGCACCTGAGCCCGGAGCACTGGGACCGCGCCAACCGGCTGCTGGTCCGCAAGGCGCTGGCCGAGTTCGCCCACGAGCGGCTGCTCACCCCCGAGCCGCTCGACGCCGACCGGTACGTGGTGCGCAGCGACGACGACACCGTCGAATACCGGTTCACCGCCCGGATGCTGGCCCTGGAGCACTGGCACGTCGACCCGGACAGCATCACCCGACACCGGGACGGGTACGAGCTGCCGCTGGACGCCCTGGAGTTCTGCACCGAACTGCGCGGCGCGCTCGGCCTCTCCGACCAGGTGCTGCCGGTCTACCTGGAGGAGATCACCTCGACACTGGCCGGTACGGCGTACAAGCTCAGCCGACCGCCGGTGCCCGCCGCCGAACTGGCCCGAGCCGACTTCCAAACCATCGAGACCGGCATGACCGAGGGGCACCCCTGCTTCGTCGCCAACAACGGGCGGCTCGGCTTCGGGCTTCGCGACTACCACCGGTACGCCCCGGAGGCCGGCCGGCCGGTCCGCCTGCTCTGGCTGGCCGCGCACCGCGACCACGCCACCTTCACCTGCACGGCGGACCTGGACTACGACACCCACATCCGGCAGGAACTCGGTGGCGAGACCCTGGCCCGGTTCGCCGCCACCCTCACCGACCTCGGTCTCGACCCGGCCCACTACCTGCTCCTCCCGGTCCACCCGTGGCAGTGGTGGAACCGGATCTCGGTCACCTTCGCCGGCGAGGTGGCCACCCGTCGGCTGGTCTACCTCGGCGAGGGCCCGGACGAGCATCTCGCCCAGCAGTCGATCCGGACCTTCTTCAACGTCACCGCGCCACACCGGGACTACGTCAAGACCGCCCTGTCCGTGCTGAACATGGGTTTCCTGCGCGGACTGTCCGCCGCGTACATGGCGGCGACCCCGGCGATCAACGACTGGCTCGCCGACCTGCTCGACGGCGACGACCTGATCAGATCCACCGGGCTGACGATCCTGCGGGAACGCGCCGCGATCGGCTACCGGCACCGGCAGTTCGAGGCGGCCACCGACCGCCACTCCCCCTACCGGAAGATGCTCGCCGCGCTGTGGCGGGAGAGCCCGGTGCCAAGCCTGGAGCCGGGGCAGCGGCTGGCCACCATGGCGTCGCTGCTGCACACCGATCGGGACGGCCGCTCGCTGGCCGCCGCGCTGATCGCCGAGTCCGGACTGCCCGCCGAGGAGTGGCTGCGCCGCTACCTGGACGCGTACCTGGTCCCGCTGCTGCACGCCTTCTACGCGTACGACCTGGCGTTCATGCCGCACGGCGAGAACGTCATCCTGGTGCTGAACGGCGGGCGCGTGGCACGGGTGATCTTCAAGGACATCGCCGAGGAGATCGTGGTGATGGACCCGGCGGTGCCCCTGCCCGAGCGGGTACGCCGGATCCAGGCGGACGTCCCGGAGGACATGCGACTGCTGTCGATCTTCACGGACGTGTTCGACTGCTTCTTCCGGCACCTGGCCGCGCTGCTCGCCACCGAGGGCGTGCTGACCGAGGAGGCGTTCTGGCGGACCGTGGCCGGCTGCGCCGTCGACTACCGCGACCGGGTGCCCCACCTGGCCGACCGGTTCCGGCGGTACGACCTCTTCGCCGACGAGTTCGCCCTGTCCTGCCTCAACCGGCTCCAGCTCCGCGACAACCAGCAGATGGTCGACCTGGCCGACCCCTCCGCCGCCCTGCAACTCGTCGGCACCCTCCGCAACCCCATCGCCGCCTGGGTCCGGTCGGCCCGTACGGGCGGCGGCTGACCCGGCCCGGCAGGGGAATCCGGGCCTCCCCTGCCGGGCGGGCCTCCCCGATCAGCCGCCCAGGGCGAGATCCGCCACCTCGGCGGCACACCCCCAGGCCAGGGTGACCCCCGCCCCGCCGTGCCCGTACGCGTGCACGAGCCGGCTGCCGGCCGGGCCCGCCGGGTCCGGGTCCACCTCGACCCGGGGGCCGCCGTGCCGGGCCGGCCGCAGCCCGATCCGCTCGCCGAGCACCGGCGCGTCGGCCAGCTCCGGCACCAGCGCCACGCACCGGCGCCGGATCGCCGCCGCCGTGTCCGGGTCGGGCGCGGTGTGCCCCACCCCGGGCTGGTACGTGCCGCCGAGCACCACGTCGTGCCGGCGCGGGTGCACGTAGGTGATCCCGGCCGGGTCGTCCTCGTCGCGCACCGAGACGGTCAGCCCCGGGTTCGCCACCAGCACCAGATGCCCGCGCACCGGATGCACGGCCGGGTCGGCGGCGAGCCGGCCCGCGGCCAGCCCGGTCGCGTTGACGACCACCGGCGCGGTGGCGAACGCGTCGGCCAGCTGCCGCACCCGACGGCGCAGCACCCGGCCGCCGCCGGTCTCCAGCCGCTGCCGCAGCCAGGCCAGGTACGGCGTCATCTCCACCGTCGGCGCGGTGAACCGCAGCAGCGCCGTGTACGGCGGCCGCGCCGGCTCGGCCACCAGGTCCCCGCACGCCTCCGCCCACCACGGCGGACCGGCGTACGGGTGGCGCAGCAGCATCCGGGTCGGCCGGTCGACCACCCCCGGCACGCCGTCCGCCGCCTGGCGGCCCAGCTCCGTGTGCGTCTCCGCCGCCCAGCGCAGCACCCGGGGGTCCTGGTCGGTGTGGGTCGGGTACCAGACCGCGGCGGCCACCGTGGACACCGTGTCCGCCGGGTCGTCGGCGGCCAGCACGGTCACCCGCGCGCCCCGCTGCTGAAGGGTCACCGCGGCCGTCAGCCCGACGATCCCGCCGCCGACCACCACCACGTCCGTCGCTGCCGTCATCATCCGCTCCCCTCGCTCGTGCCGTTGGACTCGGATCGTCGCCGCCTCGGCGGGTCACCGTCCAAGACGGATCCAACAGGCGGCGATAAGCAGCGCTTATAATCGATCGATGTCCGACCCGCCGATCCTGGACGCCTGGTTGGACCTGCGCAGGCTGCGCTACTTCGCGGTGCTCGCCGAGGAGCTGCACTTCACCCGGGCGGCCGCCCGGCTGCGCGTCGCCCAGCCCGCGCTCAGCCAGCAGATCCGGGCCCTGGAACGCCAGCTCAACGTGCCGCTCGTGCACCGCACCAGCCGGGGCTGCACCCTGACGGAGGTGGGGGCGCGGGTCGCCGAAGAGGCCACCCGGCTGCTCGCCGAGGTGGACGCGGGCGCCGTCCGCATCCGGGACCTGGTACGCGGGCGGGGCGGTCGGCTCCGGCTGGCGTACACCCGGTCGGCGCGCGGCGGCCGGGTCGACGCGCTGGTCGCCCGGTTCCGGGCAGCCCACCCGGACGTCGAGGTGGTCCCGGAGACGGCCTGGACGGCGCCGAACGTGGCCGGGCTGCTCGCCGGCCGGCTCGACGCGGCGTTCGTCCGTCCGCCGGTCGACGAGCCGGCGTTGGCCTGCCGGACCGTCGACACCGAGGAGCTGCTGCTGGCCCTGCCCGCGGGCCACCCCCTCGCCGCCGGCCGCCGCCGGATCAGCCGGGCCGAGGTGGTCGACCTGCCGGCCGTCATGTGGCCGCGCGAGAACGGCCCCGGCATGTTCGACCGCACCATCGCCCAGGTCTGGCCGCACGGCGGCTTCCGGCTCGTCCGACAGGAGCCGGACGACGAGCAACTGCTCCGGGCGGTGGCGCAGGGAGACGTGGTCGCGGCCGTCCCCGCCGGCCGGGCCCGCGCGCTGCGGCTGCGCGGCGTACGGCTACGCCGCTTCACCGCCCCGGTGCCCACCGTGGACGTCGCCCTGGCCTGGCCACGTGACAGCACGAACCCGGCCCTGCGCCGACTCCTCGCCCTGCTCGACTGAGGCCGGCTGGGCGCCGGCCACGGCGGCCGCCGTCAACGATCCCGACGGGCAGACCTGGCCGGCAGGAGGCTGTGTGTCCGATTCTGATAACCACCGGACCGACTCCGACAGCATGCCCGCCGGCTCATCGGACGATCCCGTCGTCCGATGAGACGGCGATAACGCCGTCGAGTGCGGCCAGGGCAGATTTCAGATCCCCGATGTCACGGCGGCCCTCAACGGTGAGCCGAAGAGCGATCGCACGGGGGTCGGGACCGGCGTCCTGCTGGTTGATCGCGGTATCAACGATGGTGAACCCGTGGCTGGCGCAGGCGGTCAGCACGTCACGCAGGGTGCCTCGACCGTCCAGGTAGACCAGGCGAAGCCGGGCCGGGGCGGACCGGGAGCGGGGGAGTTTGGCCGCGAGCGGGGTGAGCCCGAACACGACGAGGTAGTGCCCGGCGGTCACCACGATCGCGAGCAGCCACAACCCGGCGCCGGCCGCCATCCCGACAGCGGCGGCCACCCACACGACCGCCGCCGTGGTCAGCCCCCGAACGGCATCACGGCGAACGAAGATGAGGCCGCCACCGATGAACCCGATGCCAGAAACGATCTGCGCCGCCACCCGCGAGGGATCGAGCGTGACGTGAGTTCCCAACACGTCGGTGAAGCCGTACTTGGAAACCAGCACGATGAGGGCCGAGCCGAAGCCGACAAGCGTGTGCGTACGAAGGCCGGCGCTCTTCTGCCGGATCTCGCGCTCAAGCCCGATAGCGGCCGACAGCACGAAAGCCAGGACCAGGTCGAGCACCTGCGGCCAGCCCTGGCCGGATGGCTCACCGAATGCCCACGCCGTCATGCGTCCAGGCTAGGGCGTGTGCGGCGGCTACCAGGTCAGATGCTGCACGCCTGATCCTCGCTGGCCGGTGCCGCGCACCAGCTGCCGGCTCGCGCGGGCCACCCTGATCGAACGTTTGCCCAGCGGGACACAGAGAAGCATGAAGAGCGGCAATTCCCTGCCGCTCTTAACATATAGCGCACAGGGGGCCTTGCGACAAGACCGGGTTCGTGGCGCAGAATCTCCGGCCGGAGCCAGAACCTGCGGAAAACAGCGACTCGCCAGGTACGGATTTCGCAAATACGCGCCGCTGGACTGCGCGGAGCAGCTGACCGAAAACAATTAGGGGCCTCATGTTTGACGTGATCATTGCCGGCGGTGGACCCACGGGCCTGATGCTGGCCAGTGAGTTGCGGCTGCACGGCGTGCACGCGCTCGTACTGGAGAAGGAAACGGAGCCGGCCAGATATGTCCGTGCCCTCGGACTGCACGTGCGCAGCATCGAGCTGCTCGACCAGCGCGGTCTGCTGGACCGGTTCCTCGCGCACGGCCGGCAGTACCCGGTCGGCGGCTTCTTCGCCGGCATCGACAAGCCCGCGCCCGACGGCCTGGACACCGCGCATCCCTACGTCCTCGGCATCCCGCAGACCACCACCGACCGGCTGCTGGCGGAGCGGGCCGCCGAACTCGGTGCCGAGATCCGGCGCGGCCGCGAAGTGGTCGGGCTGAGCCAGGACGATCAAGGGGTGACCGTCGAGCTGGCCGACGGCGCGCGGTTGCGCTCGCGCTACCTCGTCGGCTGCGACGGCGGCCGCAGCACGGTACGCAAGCTGCTCGGCGTCGGCTTCCCCGGCGAGCCCACCAGGGTCGAGACGCTGCTGGGCGAGATGGAGGTGGCCGTGCCACCGGAGACCCTGGCCGCCGTGGTGGCCGACGTACGCAAGACCCAGAAGCGGTTCGGCCTCGGGCCCATCGGGGACGGGGTGTACCGGGTCGTCGTGCCCGCCGAGGGGGTGGCCGAGGACCGCTCGGTCCCGCCGACCCTCGACGAGTTCAAGCAACAGCTGCGGGTGTTGGCCGGCACTGACTTCGGCGTGCACTCACCGCGCTGGCTGTCCCGCTTCGGCGACGCCACCCGGCAGGCCGAGCGCTACCGGACCGGCCGGGTGCTGCTGGCCGGCGACGCTGCGCACATCCACCCGCCGACCGGCGGGCAGGGCCTCAACCTCGGCCTCCAGGACGCGTTCAACCTCGGCTGGAAACTGGCCGCCGAGGTCAACGGCTGGGCACCGGCGGATCTGCTGGACAGCTACCACACCGAACGGCACCCGGTGGCCGCCGACGTGCTGGACAACACCCGCGCGCAGATGGAGTTGCTGTCCACCGAGCCGGGCCCCCGGTCGGTGCGCCGGCTGGTGTCGGAACTGATGGATTTCGAGGAGGTCAACCGGTACCTCGTCGAGAAGATCACCGCGATCGGGGTCCGCTACGACTTCGGCGTAGGCCACCACCTGCTCGGCCGGCGGATGCGGGACGTACGGCTGAAGCGGGGCCGCCTCTACGAGCTGACACACGGTGGCCGCGGAGTGCTGCTGGACCAGACCGGCCGGCTCTCGGTGGCGGGCTGGGCGGACCGGGTCGACCACGTCGTCGACGCCAGCGAGGAACTGGACGTGCCCGCCGTGCTGCTACGGCCGGACGGCCACGTGGCGTGGGTCGGTGACGAGCAGCAGGATCTGCTCGACCAGCTGCGTCGGTGGTTCGGCGCCGCCGTCGAGTGAATCCCGGGGGATGGCGAGCCGGGTGCGCGAGGTGCGCCCGCGCGGCTGCGGGCGGCCGGCCGTCCGCCTTGTTAGCGTGGGTCGACGTTCGTCACCGTCGACACGTCCCGGCTGGTCCGCGCCGATAGCGCGACCCCCTCGACCAGTCACCCGCCGCCGGACGGTGGCACCGGCTGACGGTGCGGAGGAGGGGAAGATGACCGACGTGTCGGGCGGGAGGGCGAACCCGCCGGGCCGGCGGCCACGGTGGATGGACCGGGGGCGGGAGCAGGTCCGCCGAGCGGGCCCCCGGCTGATGGCGGTCGCGCGTACGCTGTGGGGCCACCTGCTGCCGGCGTGGCGGAGGCTGCAGGCGGCGGCGGAGGGCGAGGTGCTGTCTCCCCCGCCGGACGAGGTCGTCGAGCACCGGGAGAGGGCGGGCCCGATCACGGTCGCCGCGAAGGGGCACGTGTTCACGTTCAGCGTCCGGGCCGTGCTCACCTGGTCGGCGACCGGCCTGCGTACGGAGACGTTGACCTGGTACGCGCGCTACTTCCTGCCGGCCGTGATCCAGCGGTTGCGGCGGGCCGCGGCGGACCGGGCCCGCGACCTGCCGCCGCACCGGGCGGGTGACCTGGAGGTGGCCCTACAGGCGGCGCTCGCCGCGGAGGGGCCGTGGCGGTACGCCCACGGCGGCGTGAGCGTCGAGTGCCGACCGGAGGTGTGGGTACGCCACGACGAGCGGGTCCAGCAGGCGCTGCGGCCGTACTGGGAACGCATGATCGAGCTGGAGTGTCAGTACGAGCTGTACCTGAAGCGGGCCCGGTACGCCGAGGAGTTGAACCGCCGCTGGGTGACGATCGCGAAGGAGTTCGTCGACGACCCCGCGGGCGGCGAGGAGGCGAGGACGATAAGCGAGGAATTGGCTCGGGCCCGACGGCACATGGCCGCGGAGCGGCAGGCCGCCGCACGGTGGAGCGCCGACCTGATGCGGGACCGGGACCGTCAGGAGGGGATCTTCGAGCCGTTCACCGCCATCGACATCGTCCCGCAGCAGGCGTCCGGATCGGCACAGCAGGCGGACCGGGCGGCGCAGAAGACGGACCGGGCGGCGCAGCAGCCGACGGAGGCCGCCGGGCCGACGAGGAAGCCGCCCGGGCGGGCCAGGGACGCGGCCGGGCGGCCCGCCGAGGCCCCGCGGGCCGAGGGCGGTGTGCCGCAGCCCGGTCCGGAGGACCGGCGCTGAGGCGGTTCAGCCCGGTACCGTGTCGCCCGACTGGGCCCGCCGGGCGCGCAGGAACGCGGCGAGTCCCGTCCCGTCCTGGGTGGCCAGGAACGCACCCCGTGCGCTGAGCAGGGTCTCGTCGGCGTGGGGCAGGCAGCCCCACACCGTGTCGCCCCAGGAGTCGGCGAGTTTCACCTCGGCCGGCGCCGTGCACGCCTCGCCGCGCGGGCCGCCGATCTGGCAGCGGGCCGGCGCGCCGCCCCGTCGGCTGACCCGCTCGGCGGCCTCGCGGATCAGCGAGAACGGGGCCATCCCGCCGTCATGCGGGCCGCGGGACTGCTCGGGTACGGCCTGGCGTTGTCCGAAAACGACCACGGTGCCGTCGGGGTCGGTGGTGCGGCACTCACCGCCTGGGGCGTGCTCGGGGTGTCCGGCCCGCTCGACGGCGTGCCCGGCGGCGGCCAGGCGGTCGACCACCGCCGCGAGGTCGTCCACGTAGAGGTAGATGAGCAGGGGCAGCTCGACGGTGATCAGGCGTGGGGTGACCTCGGCGAGCAGCAGGGCCTGCTCCGCACACCGCAGGTACGACCAGCGGGACTCGCCGTCACCGCCGCTGAGCAGCTCGGAGTAGCCGAAGAGCTCGTAGAAGCGTCGCGCGGCGTCGGTGTCCGCGACGTACAGCACCGGCACCTGGGCCCGCACTCCGTTCTGCACCGCGCCACTGTACCCATTGCCGATGTGTAAATCACGTCTTGGGGATCAGGTTTCTGTGGCCGCACGGCCGCCCGCGTCTAACCGCAAGACTTGCTGGTCGACGCCGACTCGTTCCGGGCCGACCTGGCCGAGCTGGCCGCCCCTGGTGCGCGACACGCCCCGCGTGGCATATTCGGCCGGACACCCGGGCCGCTGCCCGAACCGCTCGTCGCACGCTGGCGGGAACGATCGCCGCACCCGGTCACCGAACTGGCCGATACCCGATCCCGACGACCGGCGGCCCGACCGCCGCCATCGTCCGGCACTGAACGGCGCGTGAAGGAGCAGGAAATGAACCTCGCCTCGATCCTCGTCGACTCGGCCGCCCGTGACCCGCGGCGGCCGGCCCTCAGGCTCGGCGACCGGACGGTCAGCTACGCCGAGCTGGACGACGCCTCGGCCCGGTGCGCCGGCTACCTGCGGGCCCAGGGGGTGGTCCCCGGCGACCGGGTGGCGTTGATGCTGCCGAACGTGCCCGAGTTCGCGGTGGGCTACTACGGCATCCTGCGCGCCGGCGCGGTGGTCGTACCGATGAACCCGCTGCTCAAGCCCCGGGAGGTCGACTACTACCTGGAGGACTCCGGGGCGCGCGGCATCCTCGCCTGGCACACCACGGAGCAGGCCGGCGTCGACCGGGCCGACGGGGTGAGCACGATCGTGACGCCCGACGGTCTCGCCGCGCTGCTGGCCGGGTACGAGCCGGCGGCCGGGCTGGTCGAGCGGGCCGGCGACGACACCGCCGTCATCCTCTACACCTCCGGCACCACCGGGCAGCCGAAGGGCGCCGAGCTGACCCACGAGAACCTGCGCCGCAACGTCGAGGTCACCGGGGCGACCCTGCTCGGGCTGGACGCGGACGACGTGATGTTCGGCGCGCTGCCGCTGTTCCACTCGTTCGGCCAGACCGTCGCGCTGAACTGCGCGGTCGCCGTCGGGGCCTGCCTGGCCCTGCTGCCACGCTTCGACGCCGCGCAGGCGCTGGAGGTCCTGGTCCGCGACCGGGCCAGCGTCTTCGCCGGGGTGCCGACCATGTACGCGGCGCTGCTGGCCGCCGCCGGCGACGGCGAGCCGGACCTGTCCGCGCTGCGGACCTGCGTCTCCGGCGGGGCGGCGATGCCGGTGGAGCTGCTGCGCCGGTTCGAGGAGAAGTTCGGCTGCGTGATCCTGGAGGGTTACGGCCTCTCCGAGACCTCACCCGTCGCCTCGTTCAACCATCCGGACCGGCCACGCAAGCCGGGCACCATCGGCACCCCGATCGACGGCGTGGAGATGGACGTGCGCACCGCCGACGGCACGCCGGCCGCGACCGGCGAGATCGGCGAGATCGTGATCCGCGGGCACAACGTCATGAAGGGCTACTGGCAGCGGCCGGAGGCGACCGCCGAGGCGATCGTCGACGGCTGGTTCCGCACCGGCGACCTGGGCACCCGGGACGCCGACGGCTACTACCGCATCGTCGACCGCACCAAGGACCTGGTGATCCGCGGCGGCTTCAACGTGTACCCGCGCGAGGTCGAGGAGGTGCTCTACGAGCACCCGGCCGTCGCCGAGGCGGCGGTCCTCGGGACCCCACACCCGACCCTCGGCGAGGAGGTGGTGGCGGTGGTCGCGCTGCGTCCCGGCGCTTCCGCCACGCCGGAGGAGCTGCGGGAGTACGTGCGGGGACAGCTCGCGGCGTACAAGTACCCGCGCCAGGTGTGGGTCGTGCCGGCCCTGCCGAAGGGGCCCACCGGCAAGATCCTCAAGCGCTCCATCACCGTCCCGCCGCCGGCCGCCGGCTGACGGTCGCGGGCCGAGCCGTCGCGGTGGCCGCCACCTGGCACCGCGACGGTCACCGGCAGGGCGCGTACGGGCTGCGGCAGCGCCGCCGGCCCGCGGATCCTCGTGCAGCCGCCAGAGCGCCTCGACCTCCCGGCCGTCAGGCAGGACGCGGGTAGGGCCGCCGTCGATCGGGACGCGCGCCCGGCCCAGCTGACGGGGGCGACACCTCAAATTAAGCGACGATCTTCCATGCGTCTATTGAAATTTCTCTCCACCCTGTGACCTAATACTGACAGTTCCTTTCACCTGCCGCACCGCGGCTACCCCCAGGGAGGAAAGATGAAACGTCCCCTGCGATCAGCGCTGCGTACGGCCGGCGCCGCCCTGCTCACCACCGTCGCCATGGCCGCCTCGGCCCTGGTCGGCGCGACGCCCGCCAGCGCCGCGCCGGCCGGCCTGCCCGGCATGGATGTCTCCGGCTGGCAGGGCAACGTGAACTGGTCCGCCGCCTGGAACAACGGCGCCCGGTTCGCGTACGTGAAGGCCACCGAGGGCACCGGCTACACCAACCCGTACTTCGCCCAGCAGTACAACGGCTCGTACAACGTCGGCATGATCCGCGGGTCGTACCACTTCGCCCGGCCGGACGTCTCCAGCGGCGCCACCCAGGCCAACTACTTCGTCGACCACGGCGGCGGCTGGTCCAAGGACGGCAAGACCCTGCCGGGCGCGCTCGACATCGAGTACAACCCGTATGGCGCGACCTGCTACGGGCTGAGCCAGGCTTCGATGCGTAGCTGGATCGCCTCGTTCGTCAACCAGTACTACGCCCGCACCGGCCGGTGGGCCACCATCTACACCACCACCGACTGGTGGAGCACCTGCACCGGCAACACCTCGCAGTTCGCCGCCAATAACCCGCTCTGGATCGCCCGCTACTCCAGCAGCGTCGGCACCCTGCCGGCCGGCTGGGGGGTCTACTCCTTCTGGCAGTGGGCCGACTCGGGCACCTTCCCCGGCGACCAGAACGTCTGGAACGGCACCCTGGACCGGCTCAAGGTGCTGGCCTGCAACGGACCCTGCTGACCCAGGTCCGGTGGCGGGTTGCCCTTCCGGCCACTCCGGCCCGGCGTCTCTGACGCCACGCCGTGACCCGGAAGCAGCCGCCCGCCACCGGCGGCATCCGTCCCGATAGGAGGTCCCGATGTCCGTTCCCGTGCCCCGCCGGGCCGTGCTGCGCGGCGCGGTCCTGCTCGGCGCCGCCGCCGGCGCCACCGCGCTCACCCAGATCGGCGACCACGACGCGCGGGCCGTCGCCACCCGGATCGACCAGCCGGAGATCGCCAACTGCGCGACCTGGGGTGCCCGCCCACCCTCGACCAACGTGAGCGTGGTGCAGAGCCGCCCCAACAAGATCATCATTCATCACACGGCATTTCCGAACACCACCGACTACAGCCTGGCGCAGGCATACCGGAACTCGCGTGACATCCAGAACCTGCACATGGACACCAACGGCTGGCTCGACTCCGGGCAGCACTTCACCAACAGCCGCGGTGGCTACCTGACGGAGGGCCGGCACGGCAGCCTGTACGCGCTGCTGCACGGACAGACCATGGTGCAGGGCGCGCACTGCGTCGGGCAGAACAGCCAGGCCATCGGCATCGAGAACGACGGCATCTACCTCGACGTGCAGCCGCCGAAGGCGCTCTGGGACAGCCTGGTGTGGTTCTGCGCGTTCACCTGCCAGCAGTACGGCATCCCGTCCAGCGAGATCTACGGGCACAAGGACTTCAACAACACCCAGTGCCCCGGCCTGCTGCACGACAGACTGCCCGAACTACGCACCGCCGTCGCCGCCCGCCTCGGCGGCTGACCGGCATCCCGTCCTCGCCCGTCGATCATGGAGTTGTGGCACCCGTCTGGTGGCCGTTCGCCGCTCTCGGACCCGACCACAGCTCCATGATCAGCACGAGCTGGCGGCGCAGGTGGGTGGAGCCGGGGACCGCCACAGCGTCATGGTCTCCACCGGCCATTCCCACGTTCGGCCAGGCCCGTCGGCGGCGGTGTCCGCCGGGCCCTCGGATTTTGGGGCGGGACGAAACGTGAAGGCGGAATGTCGGTGACCTCGGGCAGACTCTCGGCCATGTCGCCCCGATCCGTCGCCGAACTCCTCGCGGTCGTCCAGTCCGGCCGGCCGACAAAGTTCCTGCACTTCTGGGGCCACCGCCCGCAGCGCGACGGCGGCGTCGGCGCCGGTTGCCTGAGCCAGTGGTGGCCCGCGCCGTTCATCGTGGACGGCCGGACCTATGCCACCGCCGAGCACTGGATGATGTGGCAGAAGGCCACCCTGTTCGGCGACCCGGAGGTGGCCGACCGCATCCTCGCCGCCGGGCATCCGCAGCGGGCCAAGGCCCTCGGCCGGCAGGTCCGCGGCTTCGACGAGGCGACCTGGGTGGCCCGCCGCTACGAGCTCGTGGTGGCCGGCAACGTGGCCAAGTTCGGCCAGCACGAGGAGTTGGGCCGATTCCTGCTCGGCACCGGTGAACGGGTGCTGGTCGAGGCGAGCCCGGTGGACCGGATCTGGGGCATCGGCCTGGCCGCCGACGATCCGCGCGCCGCGGATCCCGCGCGGTGGCGGGGCGAGAACCTGCTCGGCTTCGCGCTGATGGAAGCCCGTGCCGCGCTGCGCGAGGCCCTGGCGTGACCGACGCGGGTGAGCGGGCGGCGGTTCGGCAAGTCGTTCTGGTTCACGCCGGAGGGGGACGCCGCCACCCGGTCGGGGCCGACGCCTGACGGCCCGGGGCCGGGCGGGTAACGTGCTGCGGCGTGACCGTCGCACCGTACTCGTACTGCTCGTACTGCGGCGCCGCCTACCCGGCGGAGGCCGATTGGCCCCGCGTCTGTGCGACCTGCGGCGGCACGGTGTGGCGCAATCCGCTGCCCGTCGCGGTGGCGGTCCTACCGGTGCGGACGCCGGCCGGGCTCGGCGTGGTGGTGGTCCGCCGGGACATCGAGCCGGCCCGCGGCCAGCTCGCGCTGCCCGGCGGCTTCATCGAGTACGGCGAGGAGTGGGACGAGGCGCTGGTCCGGGAGTTGCGTGAGGAGACCGGCCTGCTGGCCGAGGTCGGGCAGGCGCGGCTGTTCGCGGTGCACGGGGCGCCGGCCGGCGGCACCATGATGGTCTTCGGCGTCCTGCCGGAACGGGCCGTCGGGGACCTCCCGCCATCGACGCCGACCGAGGAGGCCACCGAGTGGCTGGTCGTCACCGAGCCGGTCGAGCTGGCCTTCTCCACCCACACCCGGGTGCTCGCCGACTTCCTGGCCGGTCAGTCGCCGGTCTGAGCCACCGGCCCCTCCCCCGCCGGCAACAACTCGCTGACTCGTCCCGCTCACCGCCACCGGCAGACTACCCATAAGTCCTACCGGGTTGATAGGTTACTTCCGCTCGCCGGATGTTCGAACACCTCGGCGTAGCCACCCCTGAGCCCAGAGCGGAGGCGCCATGACCCGCTGGATCCCCGACCCGAGTTTCTATCCCTCGCCTCGCGAGGCGCTCACCGCACCCGCCGAGAAGCTGGCGTACGTCGCCGCCTTCGACCGGACGGCGCAGCGCCCCGACGCCATCGCGGTGCTCGACACCGACCCCGACTCCGACGCGTACGGGCAGGTGGTGGGCTGGACCGAACTGCCCTTCACCGGCGACGAGCTGCACCACTTCGGCTGGAACGCGTGCAGCAGCGCACTCTGCCCGACCGCGCCCCATCCGCACGTGGAACGGCGCTACCTGATCGTGCCCGGACTGCGGTCGTCCCGGATCCACGTCCTGGACACCGGGCCCGACCCGCGACAGCCCCGGCTGGTCAAGGTGATCGGCCCCGAAGAGCTCGCCGGACGGGCCGGATACTCGCGCCCGCACACCGTGCACTGCGGGCCCGACGGCATCTACGTCTCCGCGCTGGGCGGCGCCGACGGGCAGGAGGGGCCGGGCGGCATCGCCGTACTGGACCACACCTCGTTCGAGGTACGCGGAGCGTGGGAAGCCGACCGGGGACCGCAGTTCCTGGCGTACGACTTCTGGTGGCACTACACCCGGGACGTGCTGGTCACCAGCGAATGGGGCACGCCGTCGATGGTCGAGGACGGCATCATCGGCGAGCTGCTGCTCGGCCGCCGGTACGGGCACGCCATCCACTTCTGGGACCTGGCGAAGCGCCGGCACGTGCAGCGCGTCGACCTCGGCGACCAGTACCAGATGCCCCTGGAGCTACGCCCGGCGCACGACCCGACGAAGACGTACGGGTTCGTCGGCGTGGTGGTCAGCGTCGAGGACCTCTCCGCCTCGATCTGGCTCTGGCACCGCGACGGCGACGCCTGGGCGGTGACCAAGGTGATCGACATCCCGGCCGAGCCGGCCGACCCGGCCGACCTGCCCGACCTGCTCAAGCCCTTCGGTGCGGTGCCACCCCTGGTCACCGACATCGACCTATCCGTGGACGACCGGTTCCTCTACGTCTCCTGCTGGGGTACCGGCGAGCTGATCCAGTACGACGTCAGCGACCCGTTGCACCCGGTGCGGACCGGCTCGGTCCGCTTGGGCGGCATCGTCGCGCGGACCGCCCACCCCGCCTTCCCCGACGAACCGCTCTCCGGTGGCCCGCAGATGGTCGAGATCAGCCGGGACGGGCGACGGGTCTACGTCAGCAACTCCCTGTACGGCTCGTGGGACGACCAGTTCTACCCTGAGGGGGTGGGTGCCTGGCTGGCCAAGCTGGACGTCGATCCGGAACGCGGCGGCCTGACTCCCGACCCGCGCTTCTTCCCGCGCGGTGACGACTTCCGGGGGCTGCGGGTGCACCAGACTCGGTTGCAGGGCGGCGACGCGTCCTCCGACTCGTACTGCTTCCCGTGACCGGTGTGACCTGGGCGGCGCTGGCCGGCCTCGGCGCGTTCCACGGCGTGAACCCGGCGATGGGCTGGCTGTTCGCGGTCGCCCGGGGTCTACAGGAACGCCGCCGGGCGGCGCTGCTGGGGGCGCTGCCGCCGATCGCGGCCGGCCACCTCGCCTCGGTAGCGGTGGTCGCGGCGCTGGTCACCGCGACCCGTTCGGCGACGGCGAGCACGGCGGTCGCAATCGGCGGCGGCGTGCTGCTGGTCGGGTTCGGGCTGTGGCGGCTGCTCTCCGAGCGGCACTTCCGCTGGGCGGGGATGCGCCTGTCACCGCCCCAACTCGCCGCCTGGTCCTTCCTGATGTCCTCGGCGCACGGCGCGGGGTTGATGCTGCTGCCGGTGCTGCTCGCCGAACCGTCGGTGGACGCGGGACCGCACGCCGGGCACCTCGCCGCCGCGCCGGCCGGTGCGCTGACCGGGCTGGCGGCGGCGGGCGTGCACACCGTGGCCATGCTCGGCGTCGCGTCGGCGGTGGCCCTGCTCGTGTACCAGGTGTTCGGCGTCGGTGTGCTGCGCCGCGCGTGGTTCAACGTGGACCGGCTCTGGGCCGGGGTGCTGGTGGCCGCCGGTGTGGTGACGCTGATCGGCGCGACCTGAGCCGCCACCCCGGGTCGCAGCACCTGCCTAGGGCACGCTCAGGTACGCGGGCGGCACCGCGTCGGTGAGCCAAACACTGTTGGCGGTGCGGTAGAAGACGTAGCCGTTCTCGGCCATCGCGGCGGCGTCAACGGTCAGCACCACCACCGCACCGCCTCGCCGGGCGCCCACCCGCCGGGCGGTCTCCACGTCCGGCGACAGGTGCACGTGGTGCCGGCGGCCCCGGCGCAGCCCCTCGACGCGGATCGCCGGCACCACACTGTCGCTCGTACCGTGGAACAGCCGGTCGGGCGGGGTCGCCGAGGCCAGCCCCAGGTCGACCGGGACGGAATGGCCCTGGTTGGCCCGGACCCGGTCGACGCCGTCGGGCCCGCGCTCGACGGCGAAACGCCGCTTGTCGTTGCCGGCGACCACGGCGTCGAACTGGGTGCGGGTGATCCGCAGCGCGGCGAGCAGGTCGGCGACCGGCGCCCAGCCGGCCCGGTCGAGAGTCAGGCCGAACCGGTCCGGACGGTGCCGCAACGCCAGGGACATCCGCTTGCTCACCCGGACCAGATCACGATGATCCACGCCGACAGTGTGCCGCCCCGCCCCGGCCCGCTCCACCCGTTATCGACCACGGTCGACCGGCGGCAGCGCACCCGACCGGCTCCAGGGCGGCGATCCGGTCGGGCGCGCACACCATCCCGCGACCTCGTCACCCGCGTCGGGGTCAGCCACTCCGCGGCCAGGTCAGGCGGCGGCCCGATCCGGCAGCGGGCGGCGCCGGCGCGCCGGGTCGGTGAGCACTGGCGGCGACCAGGCCCCGTCCGGCTGGTAGAGGTTGGTGCCGGGCGGGACGATCTCGTCGATCCGGTCCAGCACGGCGTCGTCGAGGGTGAGCGTGGCGCCCTTGAGCAGCCCTTCCAACTGCTCCATGGTGCGCGGCCCGATGATCGCCGAGGTGACCGCCGGGTGGGCGACCGTGAATGCGACAGCCAGCTCCGGCAGACTGCACCCGACCTCCTCGGCGAGCGCGGCCAGGCTCTCGACGGCGGCGTACTTGGCGGCGTTGCCGGGTAGCGCCGGATCGAACCGGGCCGGGGTGATCGCCGGCCGACCGGCGGTCATGTCCACCGGCCGCCCCTGCCGGTAGCGGCCGGAGAGGAAACCGGAGGCCAGCGGGCTCCACACCAGGACTCCCATGCCGTAGCGCTGGCAAACCGGGAGCACCCCGGTCTCGATCCCCCGGGCCATGATCGAGTACGGCGGCTGCTCGGTGCGGAACCGGCCGAGCGCGCGCCGGTCGGCGACGTGGTACGCCTCCACGATCTCCTCGGCCGGGAAGGTGGAGCAGCCGAAGGCGCGGATCTTGCCGGCCCGCACCAGGTCGGTGAGCGCGCCGAGGGTCTCCTCGACGTCGGTCGTGTGGTCGGGCCGGTGCACCTGGTAGAGGTCGATCCAGTCGGTGCCCAGGCGGCGCAGGCTCTCCTCGACCTCCCGGATGATCCAGCGCCGCGAGTTGCCGCCCCGGTTGGGCCCCTCCCCCATCGGGAAGTGCACCTTCGTCGCGAGGACCACGTCGTCCCGGCGGCCGCGCAGCGCCTTGCCGACGATGACCTCCGACTCACCCGCGGAGTACATGTCGGCGGTGTCCACGAAGTTGACGCCCTGGTCGAGGGCGGCGTGGACGATGCGTACGCAGTCGTCGTGGTCCGGGTTGCCGACCGCGCCGAACATCATCGTGCCGAGACAGTGGACGCTCACCTGGATGCCGGTGCCGCCGAGTACGCGATAGCGCACAGTTGTTCCTTCCCACGGAGGTTCGCGCCCGCCGAATTCGGTTGGCGGGCGGTCCGGCCACCGTAGGATTTCGAGTGCACTCGAGGTCAACCGGACCGGCCCGGACACGGCCGGCAGCTCCCGGTGAGAGCGCTAGATCTCCAGCCGCAGTCCGGCCCATCGGTCGAGCCATCCCTTGACCCGCACGCGGTGCTGTACCTTCGCGCGGCCCGCTGCGTTGTCGAAGGCCGGGGAGGGGCGGACAACCATTCCCACAAGGTCAGCCAGCCCATGGCAGGCCACCAGGCGAACAGAGTCACCCCGCAGCGTGACCGCGACGCACGTTGCCGTTTCGGGCCAGCGCGATATCGCGTCCAGGGCGGACGTGTAGGGCTCGTCGCCATTGCGCAGGTGCATCCGCGCTTGATTACGGATTTCCCACGGCACCCCGGGCAGGGCCACCACGGCTTGGGCTTCGGCGCTTGCGTCCTCGCGTGGGTCCAGCCTCTCCGGGTCGAAGTAGGCGACATCCACGTCGCGCTCCGGCGAGGGCGGACGGCCGCTGATCGCGTCCCAGACCCGATTGCGTACGAAGCCGGCGCCGATCCACCAGTCCGGTAGTCCAAGGTCGGCCGCAGCCCGAAGGACGCTCATCGCTCCCGGGTCTGACTCGATCACGCCCACCACGTCCTGCGCACCCATGACCACCCCAGGGACCCTAGGCCAGCGGGCGTACACACCGCTCGCGGTCTGTCACCGACGTGCGTCGGCGCGATCATCACCGCAGACATCCGCTCACGAGCGCCGGCAAGCGGCGGCCCCCGAGGATCCGGCCGGCGGGACCGGGTCAGGCGCTGCCCGGACGCGGGGTGGGGCACCATCGTTCTGGACTCGTGGCTCCAGTCGCCGACACGGACGCGGCGACGGACGTCGTAGTGCAGTCCGCCAAACCGGGCGACGAACCACTCCCGCCGGGCGATCAACTCGTCGGGCGGGGACCCAACCAGCCGTCCTGGCCGGTCTGGCACCTGCAGATGCTTCGCCGATGGTCGTGCCTCATCGAGGCGTCGGAGCCCGACGCGGTGCAGAAATGCCCGCGCCCTCGGCGAGAGGCCATGAGGGTCGTCAAGCACGTGCATATGCACTTCCAGCTGGCTCGCGCGTACTCTCTGCCACCCTACGGCACGCACCGTATTGAAGACGTTGCAATGCCGGCGTCCACTCATCATGCAGGTGAGGATGATTCGGCAAGCTACGCGGTGCATTCGGTCAGCCTCGGTGCGGTTCCCTTGCGGACATGCCGAAGAGCGGATGTTGCGATTACTAGTGGCGAACCTGAGATGATCTTTGGATGGAGCAGGAAGAGTTCTGGCGCCTCGTCGACAGCATGGGCAACCGAGCCGGATGACGATGCTTTCGAGCGGCTGGCTGACGAACTCGCCACCCGTCAGGCTTGGGAGATCCTCGCTTTGAGGAATTCTCGCGGATCCGAGAGAGCTGAGACGGTTCGCCCGGCGGGAAGCAGAGCCGCTGCTGTATGTCGCTATGAAGGCGTACGAGCGCAGCACCGGCGACGCGGACCCATGAATCGCCAGTCAGCTACGAATCCGGAAGCAACGTCGCGGGCTGGGGCGTGGTTCTGAGCGCGAGTTGCGGTCCTGAATGGGCGCGAGTTTGGCTCTCGGCGTCTTCCAGCGGGTTTCGCTGGGCGTGAGTTTGGGGCCCGCCCTGGTCGTGGGTGCTTGGCCTTATCGCCACGGGGTCGTGAGGAATGCTTCAGGTTTCTGTCAAGCAACCCGCGCGTCATCGACCTCGACTGCTTCGAGCACTCGCCAAGCGGGAACTGGCAGACAGACCGTCCGGTGGTGCTCGCCGACGGGCAAGACCCACCTGGCGCGTCGCATCGTCGCCGAGGTCGAGCTGGCGACGTCCACGAGTGAGCGCAGGCTCGTCCAGACCGACGACTTCAACGAGACGAGGCGCGTGTATCTCGAGCTCGCTGACGCTACGCCCGCACCGGCCGCGACGCCGTGTCGTGGCGCTAGACTCGCCGGCTATGGGTCTCCTCACCTTCAGCCTCAACCTCACCCTGGACGGTTGCGTCGACCACCAGGAGGGGATCGCCGACGATGAGACGCACGCCCGTTTCACCCGTCTTTTGGACGAGTGCGGGGCAATGCTGTGGGGTCGCGTCACCTACGAGATGATGGAGAGCTACTGGCCAGCCGTCGCGCGCGGCGACCAGGAGGCGCCGCCGGCCATGCGCGAGTGGGCGGTCAAGCTGGAGACCAAACCCAAGTACGTGGTGTCGTCGACGCGTAACGACTTCCCGTGGACCAACAGCCACCACATCGCCGACGATCTGCGCGAGAGCGTGCAGAAGCTCAAGGACGCGACTCCGGCCGGGGTCCTCCTCGGAAGCGGCAAGCTCGCGACCGAGCTCGACCGGCTAGACCTGATCGACGAGTACCAGCTGCTCGTCCATCCCAGGATCGCCGGCCACGGCCCGACCCTGTACCAGGGCGGACTGCCCGGCACACGCCGGCTCGAGCTACTCTCGGCGGAGCCGCTCCGCAACGGCGCGGTGGCCATGCACTACCGCCGCGCGCGCTGAATCACAGAAGTCCATCGCCGCCAGCTCACCGGCAGCACGGTGCTCTCTCGCGCTCGCCGCGCAGCGCCGAACGACTCCTCGAAGGCGAGGACGTCTTCGAAGAGCCGGTCGAGGGTTCCGTGCACGCCACCAGCGGCGCAGGGGATCATGGCCCGTCCTGCGCTTACTCGCCGACGCCTTCAGGGCGGGACCCAAACTGCCGCATATTGGTCATGAAGAAACCCTTCGCCCTGGGCCCAGAAGAGACGGCTATCTGGGCCCCGTTTCCACGACCAAAGCCAGGGCGGATCGGGGGAGGCGGGTCGGCCCCCGCTATGGATGCGCCTGGTCGGCTACGCCCTCAGGTCGTTCTTCCGCGGCCGGCCGGGGCCCGACGCCGACGAATCCTGAGCTGGCTACGACGGCGGACGACTCGTCCAGATTTGGTCCATCGCCGTCACCACGCCGCCGGCCATCGCTTATTGAAGGCATCCGCTCACTGCGCAGACTCTTCCTGTCGGCGGTCTCGTCGGGCACCGTGTCTGGTGCCGGCGATTTCGGGTCGTCGGCGCACCTGGTCCCTACCGGGCCACCGCCTTGTCCGCTCGACCCTGAGAGGTCCGGCATGAGTTCCGCGGGGCCCGGTGGTCCCAGGACACGTATGACTGGCGACAGGGCTGAGCGCCGTCGAGCGCCGATCAGTGAGCGACCCGCTTCCGTGTCCTGAGACCACTGGGTGCCCACCTGCTGCTGCAACAGCAAGGAGGACACCATGAGTGTCGAACACGACCCCTCGATGCGTCGACCAACCGCGGGCATCGACTGGGCCAGCACCGAACACGCCCTCGCGATCGTTGGCCCCGACGGTGTCGAGGTTCAACGGATGATCGTCGAACACACCGCTACGGGGCTGCGGAAGCTGCTGCGCCGCCTGCAGCAGACCGGTGTACTCGAGGTCGGTATCGAACGGCCTGACGGGCCCGTCGTCGAGGCCCTCCTCGACGCGGGGCTCACGGTCTACGTGATCGCCCCGAACCAGATCAAGCACCTGCGCCGCCGTTACGGGGCAGCCGGCAACAAGGACGACCGCTTCGATGCCTACGTCCTGGCCGACACCGTCCGCACCGATCACCACCGCCTGCGTCCCCTCACCCCCGACTCTCCCGCGACACTCACGTTGCGGATGACCGTCCGCGCCCGCAAGGACCTCATCGCCGCCCGGGTCGCGATGGCCAATCAACTCCGAGCCCACCTCGAACACGTTCTCCCCGGCGTGATCGGGCTGTTCCGCGACATCGACTCCGCCATCACCCTGAGCTTCCTCACCCGGTTCCCGACTCAGGACAAGGTCGACTGGCTGTCGCCACGCAGACTGCAGAACTGGCTGCGCAGGGTCTCCTACCCCAACCCGGCACGAGCCGGGCTGCTGCACGCCCATCTGCGTGCGGCTACCCGCGGGACCACCGGTCCTGAAGCCACCGCCCGGGCGCACGTCACCGCGGCGTTGGTAGCTGGGCTTACTACCCTGCGCGAGCAGATCAACGCGCTGGAGGAGCAGATCGAGGTCCAGTTGCTCCAGCATCCCGACGCGGAGGTGTTCACGTCCCTGCCCCGGGCCGGGATCGTGCGAGCGGCCCGACTTCTGGCTGAGATCGGTGACGCCCGCGGCCGCTTCCCGACACCGGAGGCGCTCACCTGCCTGGCCGGCGCCGCGCCCTCGACCAGGCAGTCCGGGAAAGTGAAAGTCGTCGGCTTCCGCTGGGCCGTCGACAAACAACTCCGCGGCGCGGTCATCGACTTCGCCGGCGACTCCCACCACGCCAACCCCTGGGCCGCCGACCTCTACCAACGAGCCCGAGCTCGGGGCCACGACCACCCCCACGCGACACGAATCCTCGCCCGCGCCTGGCTGCACGTGATCTGGCGCTGCTGGCAAGACCGCGTCCCCTACGACCCCACCCGCCACCGAGCTCTGCAGGCCGTCCTGGCGACCACCGCTTGACACAGGGCTACTCATGCCGCGAAGCGCTCGTTACGGAAGGTAACCGGATCGCGAGTGCCTGCATCCGGACGTGGCTCCCCTCTGTGTCAAGACACCGCCGGGAGGAGAGTTCTATCCTGGGTTTCGGCGGGTCCGGGAAGTGACTTCTCCGAAGAGCCGGCTGGGGGATGAGAGCCGGTCACGCTGGAGTCAGTGGTCGTTCCCCGTTGTCCTCCCGGGCCCGCCGCCGCGGCTGTGGCGTCGTTGATCATGCATCGGTAGACGATGTCGGACAGGCGCCGTTTCAGGGCGCGCATCGCTTCCATCGATGTCTTGCCGGCGGCTTTCTTCCGGTCGAAGTAGGCGCGTCCTTCGGTGGGATTGCGCAGCTGGACGGTGGCCATGATGTGCAGCACCCGGTTGATCTGCCGGTTCCCGGCACGGGAAAGCCGGTGGCGTACCTGCTCGCCGGAGGACGCGTCGATGGGGGCGGTGCCGTTCCAGGAGGCGAAGTGGGCCCGGTTCGGGAACCGAGTGATGTCACCGACCTCGACCAGCAGCCGGGCGGCGCCGGACGGCCCGATGCCGTGCAGGTCCATCAACGTGGTGCCGGTGGAGGCGACCAGTTCCTTCAGTTCCTTGTCTGCCTCCTTGGAGCGCCGGTAGACCCGTTCGAGGTCACCAATCAGCTCTGCGGCGACCCGCCTTCGAGCCTTGCCGACCGCGTCCCGAGGCCGGACCGTGGCCAGTAGTGCCTTGGCCTGGGCGGCGGACAGACTCTTCTTCGCCCCACCCGGTATGAGTTCGAGGAGCAGTTGGTGCAGCTGGGAGACCATGCGGGTGTGGTCCTCGCCGAGGGAGCGGCGCCGGTCGACCAGAATCCGCAGCAGAGCCAACTGCTCATCGTTGACCACCGGGCGCAGCCCGGCCATGCGGGTGCCGACCAGCGCGATGGAGTGGGCGTCGGTGGCGTCGGTCTTGCGGCCCTGCCCGGTGGCGAACACCCGCGCACGGGCGGACAACTTCGGTGGCACGTCGACGACCTGCTCGTCGTCGGCCAGCAGCCGGGTGGCGATGTGCCGGCCAATGCCTTGGCAGCCCTCGATCGCCCAGACCCGGTGCGGCCACTGCCTGGCGTACTTCCTCATCGCCGCGTAGCCGTCCCGGCCGGTGTCGAACCGGCCGCCGCCGACGACGGTCTCGTCGCTGGTCATGACCTCGATCGTGGCAGAGCGCTTGTGCGGGTCCATCCCGATGACCACACGATCTGACGTGCCACTCAACGCGTCCTCCGATGCTCGATCCACCTCGGTTGTCGAGCCGGGAGGGCAACGCTACTTCGAGCCGAGCAAACCCCTCTTGAGCCTCTCCCCGCCCTGGGGCGACGCCCGGGCCGCGCAGGCCAGATGAGAGCCACACGACCAGCGTGGGCAGCCGAATTGAGAGCGACAGCCCGGGCGCCTCGACCGAAGCCTGGCCGGGCCACGGTCGCAGGTCAATGAAACAAGTAGCCAAATTGAGGACGTTACGGGTGACCATGAGCAGTGACGCCACGGTCAGAAAAGTGGGCTTTCGTCAGTACGGTTATCGATCTCCTTCAGACTTGGAAGAGTCTCAGTCAATCCGGGCGCGAATCTCCTGGGTCACGGTAGGCCAGATCTCCCGAGGGAGGTCGTGGCCGATGCCGGGCAGCTCGACGTAGCGGGCGTCTGGCACCGACGCGGCGATGCGGCGGCCGGCGGCGGGGCGGATCAGAGGGTCCTTCTCGCCGTGCAGCACCAGGGTGGGCACGCGGAGGTTGCGCAGGCTCGGGCCGTGCCAGGTAGCGCTGATCTGCCGAGCCTGGGCGCGGCTGTCGCGGACGCCGCTGGGCAGGCCGGCGTCGAGTTCGCGTTCTACGCGGAGGCGGGCATCCTGCTCGTCGAACGGGTAGCCGGGCGAGGCGACTGCCCGCAATAAGGCGAGGCGGGTCGCTTCGGCCGGGCGCCCAGCGATCGACACCTGCTGGCCGGCGGCCAGGCAGTGGGAACCACCGGGCAGGTCCAGGGCCCTTACTTAGGTATGGGCTTGCTTCGCAGAGCGGAACCCGCCGGCTACGAGGACTTCGTCGCCAGCCGGTACCGCGAGATCGTTCGCTTCGGCGCGCTGCTGACCGGTGACGGCCGGCTGGGTGAGGATCTCGCGCAGGAGGGTTTGATCGCGGCTTATCGGTCGTGGCATCGGTTGGGCGCGCCGGACGGCCGACCAGAGGCGTACGTCCGGCAGGTGATGGTCCGTACCGCGACGCGGGCCAGGCGCCGGCGCTGGCACGGCGAGGTGCCGACCGAGGAGCTGCCAGATGCGTCTGGTCGTGGCTTCGCGGATCAGTCGGATCTCAGCGTGCAGGTGCTCGCCAGTCTGCGCCGGCTGCCCGCCGACCAGCGGGTGGTGCTCGTGTTGCGGTGCTGGGCCGACGCCTCCGAGGCCGAGGTGGCGCAAATCCTCGGCGTCGCGGTGGGAACGGTCAAGAGCCGTACGTCCCGTGCCCTGGCGGCATTACGCGCCAGCGGCCTATTCGTCGAATCTTCCAAGGAGACCCCGTGAATCCCACCCACGCCAGAGAGCTACTCGAACGGGCAGCCGCCTCCGTGACGCCGACCGAGGCCGATCCCACCTTCCGGCTGGTCAGCCTCGGTCGGCGCAGCATGCAGCGCCGCCGCCGTGCCTGGGGAACTGCCGGCTTCGCTGCCGTCGCGGCCGCAGCCGCGGCCGTCGTGGCCCTGCCCTTCGGAACAGCGCCCCCGGACCGGTCCGAGGCCGCCGCGACGCCCGGGACCACGGTAAGCCTGGGGGCCTGTCGGTCGCCGTCCCGAAGGGCTGGCGGACGAGCGAGGTCACCACCTTCGACCCCTGCATCGCCGAGCCGCACACCGTCTACCTCGCCGAGCGGTGGGATCTTGGATTTCGGCCTGGCCCGCCCAGGAACACACCCTCCATGTGCAAGTCAGATGGTCAGGTGTGGATGGCGGTCGTGCGAGCGGGCGTCGCCCCGATAGTCAGCCCGAACAAGCTGGTGGTCAAGGACGGGCAGCTACTTCAGATCGAGCAGGTTGGCATGCGCAACCTCTCGTCCATGTGGGGCTACCGCGCTTTCACCGACGAGATCCAGGCGACGACCGCCTTCATCTCCGGGGACGAGAGGGGTCGCGAGCAGCTGCTCAAGCACGTCACCTGGCCCGCGGGCCCGGCGGCCCCGGCCTCTGGCGGTCTGGCGTTGCCCGATCGTTTCGGCAGCGCCACCACCGACGCGCCGCCCAGCAACGGCATGGTCGTCGCGACGGACGCCAAGACCCTGACCCAGATCCGGACAACCCTCGCCAAGCTGCGCGACCCCGTGCCCGCCGGTGAGGAATGCACACTGCAAGGGCCCGGCGCGGTCGGAATCTACCTCGGCAGCGTCACAGTGGTGCTGGGTGACGCGACCTGCCCGCAGGCGGTCTCGACCGGCGGTGGTCGCGTCCGGGTACCGGCCGGGCTGGGCAAGGAACTGCTCGACCTCATCGTGGCGAGCGACCGCGCCGCAACCGAGCGCGCCACCAAGGACTGACCGACTACTCCCACCCGCGGGCATGAGCCCTCGAAGATCGGCCCCTGACCGGTAGATTCAATTCCGCTGGTCAGGGGCCGGCTGCGCGGCTCAGCTCGTACACCATGTCTTCACGGCTGAACCAGCACTATCGTTCTGGCGTGCACATCCGTTTCGACGTCCCAGCCGATCCCACCTACCCGGGCCGCGTGGCCGCCGCGCTGAGCAGCGTACGGCTGCGCAGGTACGGTTACATCGGCGCGGTGCTGGCGGCGGTCGGGGTGATCGGTTTCGCCGTCTCGCGGGGGTTCGCGTGGGGCGACCGGGTCTCGTCGCTGTGCCTGACACTGGTCGTGGCTGGCCTGTTGTCGATGTTGTACTCGCCGTGGGTGCGGTCGCGCGCCCGGCGACGCTCCAGTCGCTACGCCGTCGAGGGCGCGTACGACATCACCGACGACAACATCATGATGCGCAGCGGCTCGGAGTCCGGCGGCATCGCCTGGGACGGGGTCACCCAGGTGAGGGACACCTCTGAATTCTGGATCGTGTACGTCGGCCGGATGCCGGCGACCGTGATCCCACGCCGCCTGATGTCCGACGAGGACGCCGAGACGTTGCGGGCCTACATGGTCGAACGGGGGCTGCTCCCGCCTCGGTGAACGCCCACACAGAGCCGAGGAGTAGCACAGGTGTCCCAACCAGGGGGTGCCCGGAAGTCGACGTCCAAGAGGTGGGCGATGTCGGGTCGCGTCGCGCCGGCCTCCTGCGGATGGCAGGCTGATGGGGTCGCCGGCAGCGGGGCGACGACGGCCCGCTGGCAGACCTCGTCGTGAAGGAGAAGATCGACCTGATGGCTGTGGACGTCACCACCACGGACGAATGGCAGGCCCTGCGCAAGCACGCCGAGGCGCTGCGCGGCACCCACCTGCGGGAGCTGTTCGCCACCGACGGGCAGCGGGGCGACCGGCTCACCGGCGACGTCGCCGACCTGCACGTGGACTACAGCAAGAACCTGGTCACCGACGAGACGCTGCGCCTGCTCACCGCGCTCGCCGAGCGGGTCCGGCTGACCGACCGGATCGCCGCCATGTTCGCCGGCGAGCACGTCAACTCCACCGAGGACCGGGCCGTGCTGCACACCGCGCTGCGCCTGCCACGCGACGCCGCCCTGGTGGTCGACGGGCAGGACGTGGTCGCCGACGTGCACGCCGTGCTGGACCGGATGTCGGCCTTCGCCGACCGGGTGCGGTCGGGCAACTGGCGTGGACACACCGGCGAGCGGATCACCACCGTGGTCAACATCGGCATCGGCGGCTCCGACCTCGGTCCGGTGATGGCGTACGAGGCGCTGAAGGCGTACCGGGACGCGGGAATCGCCTGCCGGTTCGTGTCCAACATCGACCCGACCGACATCCACGACAAGACCACCGACCTGGACCCGGCCAGCACCCTGTTCGTGGTGGTCTCCAAGACGTTCTCCACCCAGGAGACCCTGGCCAACGCCAACCAGGCCCGGCGCTGGCTGCTCGCCGGCCTGGACGCGGACGACTCCGCGATCGCCCGGCACTTCGTCGCGGTCAGCACCAACGAGGAACGGGTCCGCGACTTCGGCATCGACCCGGAGAACATGTTCGGCTTCTGGGACTGGGTGGGCGGCCGGTACTCGCTGCCCTCGGCGGTCGGGCTGTCGGTGATGCTGGCGATCGGGCCGGAGCGGTTCCGGGAGATGCTGGCCGGCTACCACGCCGTCGACGAGCACTTCCGCACCACGCCCGTCGAGCGGAACCTGCCGGCGCTGCTGGGGCTGCTCAACGTCTGGTACACCGACTTCCTCGGCGCGCAGACCCACGCGGTGCTGCCGTACGCGCAGTACCTGCACCGGTTCCCGGCCTACCTGCAACAGCTCACCATGGAGAGCAACGGCAAGTCGGTGACCGTCGACGGCACCCCGGTGACGTACCCGACCGGGGAGGTCTTCTGGGGCGAGCCCGGCACCAACGGCCAGCACGCCTTCTACCAGCTGATCCACCAGGGGACGCGGCTCGTACCGGCCGACTTCATCGCGTTCAGTCAGCCCAACCACGATCTCGGGGACATGCACGACCTGTTCATGTCGAACTTCTTCGCGCAGACCGCCGCGCTCGCCTTCGGGCGTACCAAGGAACAGGTCGAGGCGGAGGGCACCCCGGCCGACGTGGTGCCGCACCGGGTGATGGCCGGCAACCACCCGACCACGTCGATCATCGCGCCGAAGCTGACCCCGTCGACCCTGGGCCAGTTGATCGCCCTCTACGAGCACATCGTGTTCACCGAGGCGGCGGTCTGGGACATCAACGCGTTCGACCAGTGGGGCGTGGAACTGGGCAAGGTGATGGCCAACCAGCTCGCGCCGAAGCTCACCGGAGCCGCCCCGGACCTCGGCGACGTGGACTCCTCCACCGCCGCGCTGATCCGCCGCTACCGGGCCGAGCGCGGCCGGGACTGAGGCGTACGCCGGCGGCGGCGACCCGGTCGGGTCGTCGCCGCCGGCACGGTCGACCGGCCACGAGGGCGTCAGCCGCCCGCCGGGCGGGGCGGCACCTCCAGCCGGCCGGAGCAGCGGCTGTCCGCCGGCTCGGGTCGTTGCCTCGGCATCAGCCAGTCCAGCGCGGTCCGCTCGACCGGCCAGCCGTGCACGGTCACCTCGCTGACCGGGAGCCGTTCCGGGCCGGGGCAGAGGATCTGGGCCCGGACCTCCTCGTTGGGCAGAAACCGGACCCGGCCGTTCCCGTCCAGCACGATCGTCATCCGGTCGGTCACGGTGATCGCCTGCCCGGGCACCACCTCGACCGCGGGCTCGGGCGGCGGCGGCCCGACCTCGACCGCCACCGACGGCAGCAGCGGCACCCGCAGGAACACCGTGCCGCTGACCAGCGGCACCACCGCGGCCACCACGTAGGCCGCCAGCTGGGTCAGCAGCGGCGCGGACCGGCGCGGGATCGGCCCGGTGAGCACCACGGCCGCCGCCGGCGGCACCCCGAGCAGCGCCGCCGTGGCCAGCTCACCGTGACGCAGCGCGGAGACGATCGCCGGGGCCAGCCAGACGTACGCGACCAGGCCGGCGAGCAGCGGCAGCACCAGCCCCAGCGCGAGCAGCAGGTCAGCGCGGTCCGGATAGCGGCGGCGGATCCGTAGCCCGACGAGCCACAGCACGATCATCAGCAGTGCCGGCAGGAAGCGCATCTGCCAGGTGAGCGCCGCCAGCACCGACGCCGCGGCCAGCACCCAGCCCGGGGTACGGGCGGTCACGTACGCCAGCAGTGACCGGTCCGGGTCGAACCGCTCCGGGGCGCTGACCCGCAGCACCGATCCGAGCACGCCGGTGCCGAGCACCACCAGCGGGAACGCCCAGACCAGGGCGATGAGCAGCGCGCTGAGCAGGCCGAGCGGGCTGACGTACTGCACCAGCAGCAGCATGGTCGGCATGTCCTGCCGGCTGAGCTGCCACAGGCGCAGCACCAGCAGCAGCACGGGGAACGCCGGCAGCAGCGTCAGCAGCCACTGCTGCCCCTGCTGCGCGCCCGGTCGGCGCGTCGGGCCGCCCGGCGGGCGGGGCTCGAGGGGACGAGAACCATCGACTCCCACGGCCACTGACGTACCCTCACCTTCCGACATTCCGGCTGTTGCCCCACCGCCACCTGCTGCGGCCGGTTGGCGGGCTGCTCCCGGGCCAGGTTCGCTTCGAACGCGGCGTCCCAGGCGTCCTTACCGGGCCGGGAGGCGGCCTGGTAGAGGGACCAGTCGACCAGTTCCTTCATCGCCGGCTTCGGGCCGGTGTTCACCCCCCACCGCTCCTCCAGATCCTCGCCGATGTCCCAGTGCCGCAGCGGTTTCACCCCTCGCAACGGGTGCATCGGCACCGCGTCCGGGGCCGGTGGCGCCACGAAGCCGGACAGGATCGCCGCGTCCGTGGTCACCGCGTCGACCTTGCCGTCGTAGAGCTCCTGCACGCACTCACTGATCCGGTTCTTGCCGCTGGCCTGGGCCCCGTACGACCGCAGCCGCAGCTCCGAGGTGGAGGTGGCCAGGGTGCAGACCTTACGGCCGCGCAGGTCGCCCAGCCCGTCGACCCGGCCCGGATAGCTGCGCAGCGTCAGCACCGACTGTTCCGTGGCCAGGTACGGCTCGGAGAAGACAACGCCCTGCTCCCTGCGCTGCTGGGTGACGCTGTACGAGGCGATCACCAGGTCCACGGTGACGAACTTCGTCCCGTCGTACGCCTGCCGGCGCGCCCGATCCTCGCTCTCGATCGGCAGGAACCTCACCTGCCGGCGCTTGAACCCCAGGTCGGCCGCGATCATGTAGGCGATGTCGATGTCGAAGCCGCGGTAGCTCCCGTCCTCCATGAGCTGAGACACCCCGGGCTGGTCGTCCTTGACCCCGATCAGGAGTTCCTGCTTGCCGTCCAGGCCGGCCTGGCTGCGCAGCTCGCCCAGGGTAGGCGGGCCGGTGGCGGTGGCCACGCCGACCACCGCGACCACGAGCACCAGGAGCACCACGAGCAGGGCCGACAACCGAAACTGCCGGAACCGGGCGGCGCCGCCCGGCGCGACGAGCGGCTCCGGCGGGCTGACGCCCGGTTCGCTGATCTGGCTCACGTCCGACCTCCCACCTCCGCCGCCCGGAAGACGCTCCATTGTGGCGGATCGGGACCAGGATCCGCCGGACCCTGGCGGGTCAGTCCCGCAACAGCTCGGCGTGAGCGGCGCGGAGCCGGGCGAGTGCCGGGTCACCGGCCGGGGCGCGGCGGTCCAGCTCGGCCCAGACCTCGGCGAGAGCGTCGGTCAGCGCGCGCCGCTCGGCCGCGTGCCGCCGGCTGCTCTGCCGGTGCAGTTCCTCGAGGCGGCGGGACCAGCCGGCGCTGATCGCGGCCAGTCGTTCGGCGTCGGCCCGGGCCTGCGCCGCCGTGCGGGCCGCCGAGGCGGGCACGATGGCGGCGACCGGACGCGGGTCGCCGTCGCGGGTGACCACGGTGATCGTGTCGGTCAGCTCGGCGAGGGCGACGAGCTGGGTGAGCCGGGTGCGGACCTCGCGCAGCGGCAGGGCGCGCGGCTGAGGGGACCGGTCGGCCAGTGCGGGGGCAGCCATGGACAGATATTGACGTACGGGTACGACAGAACTCCGCCGTGTGGTCCCGGTCCTGCCCGCGGTGGCCCGCCGTCAGGGCTTCCATTCCGGGGCCAGCACCGACCAGAGCTCCAGGTCGGCCCGGCCGGTCGGCCCCGGGGCGGCCTCGCGGCGGACCCCGTCGCGCCGCATGCCCAACCGCCGTGCGACGGCGATGCTGCGCTCGTTGCCGGCCTTGGTCTCCCACTCCACCCGGTGGATGCCCCGCTCCCGGATCGCCCAGTCGATGATCACACGGGCGGCGCGGGTGACCAGGCCCTGTCCCTCGGCGTCGGCCTCCAGCCAGCAGCCGGCCTCGCAGACGCCCTGAGTAACGTCGAACGACACGAACAGCACCCCGCCGACCAGGGTGCCGCGCTGCCAGATACCCCAGATGCCGCCCCCGTCGCGGGCCCACCGGTCGGCGTAGTTCTGCAGCACGCGGCGGGCGGAGTCGGCGTCGGTGGCGACGAAGGACGCACCCACCCAGGGGGCGATGTGCTCCCGGCAGCGGTCGAGGTTGGCGAGGAACTCGCCGGAGTGCCACGGTTCGAGCGGCCGCAGCTCGGCGTCGTCGGTCAGAGGTAGGGCGAACACCGGAGAAAACTAGCAGCCCGACCGGGCCGCCGTAAGGCACGGCACGTGAGGCTGGTCATAACGGCTGGACGTCCCGCGGGAAGCTGCTGCTAGCCTCTTCGGCAGGTCATGAGCGCCAGCGCCAAGCCCCGGCTCGCTGGCCGGCAACCCTCCTCCGCGGTGGGGTGCCCCGGGTGAGGACCAGGCACCGGCAACACGCCGGTGCAAGCGTGGCCTGGTACCCAGGTCATCACCGACCAGAGGGAACCATGTCTGCTCAACTTCGCACCCCGCCCGTCGACGGCGTCGCCTACCCAGCCGACTTCGCGCTGGTCAAGCGCCGGCACGTTGATCTGATGCGGGTGTACAGCGACTCCTGTCGCCGCGCCGGCGCGCGCTGACGCACCACCTCCTCCTTAACCTGATCCACCCTTGCGGCTCGCCCGAACCCGGGCGTGCCGTCGGCGGCGTGCGCCCACGTCGCCATCGGACCCTGGAGACACCTGTGCGATTCCTTCCCGCCCTGACCCGCGTCGCCGCGCTCGGCGCCGCCGCCGTACTGGCCGCCACCGGGCTCACCGCCTGCGGCGACGGGGGCACGACCAGCGAGGCCGACAACCCGTACGGCCTGCTCCAGCCCGGCGTGCTGCGGGCCGGCACGCTCACCGACGCTCCGCCGAACGTCTACCTGAAGGACGGCAAGTTCACCGGCTTCGACAACGACCTGCTCACCGCGGTCGCCGCGAAGGTGGACCTGAAGGTCGAGTTCGTCGGCACCGACTTCTCGGCCCTGCTCTCCCAGGTCAACAACCGCAAGTTCGACGTGGGCAGCTCGTCCATCACGATCACCGAGGCTCGCAAGAAGACCGTCGACTTCGGCAACGGCTACGACTTCGGCTACTTCGGACTCGACGTGCCGGCCAACTCCACGATCACCGGTTTCGACCAGCTCGCCGGCAAGCGGGTCGTGGTCGTACAGGGCACGGTGCAGGACGACTACGCCACCCGGGAGAACCTCAACCCGGTGCGGGTGCCCGACTACAACGGCGCGATCAACCAGCTCAAGGCCGGCACCGCTGACGCCTGGATCGCCCCCGCCGAGATCGGCGACAAGTCCGCCGACGACAGCAACGGCAAGATCAAGGTGGCCGCCAAGCAGCTCAGCCCCGCCCCGACCGCGTACGCCGTCGCCAAGGGCAACGACAAGCTGCGCGAGGCGCTGAACAAGGGCCTCGACGAGGTGATCGCCGACGGCACCTGGACCCGCCTCCAGGCGCAGTACTACCCGGGCCGGCCGATCCCGGCCGACTTCAAGCCGGGCAGCGGCACGGTCGCGGTGCCGTCGCCGTCGGCCGCTTCCTGAGGTAGTCCGGACGAGCGAGCGGGGCGGTAGGAGAGACATCTGATGGATCCGTTGAGCACCCTGTGGGAGACCTTCTTCGACTGGGACGCCATGCGCGAGGCGTTGCCCGAGATGCTGACCGTCGGGCTGCCGAACACGCTGATCCTGGCGGTCTCCGCCGCCCTGCTCGGCTCGGTGCTGGGCATGCTGCTGGCGATCGCGGGCATCTCGCGTACCCGATGGTTGCGGTGGCCGGCCCGGGTCTACACCGACGTGTTCCGCGGCCTGCCGGCGGCGGCGACCATCCTGCTCATCGGCGTCGGCCTGGCGCCGTTCGGGATGCAGGTGTGGGGGCCGAACCCCTACCCGCTGGGCATCCTGGCGCTGTCGCTGATCGCCGCCGCCTACATCGGCGAGATCTTCCGCTCCGGCATCCAGAGCGTCGAGGCCGCCCAACTCGAAGGCGCCCGGGCGCTCGGCTTCTCCTGGGGCGAGGCGATGCGCCTGGTGATCGTCCCGCAGGGCGTACGCCGGGTGCTGCCCGCCTGGGTGAACCAGCTCATCGCGCTGATCAAGGACTCCAGCCTGGTCTACTTCCTCGGCCTGGTGGCCAGCGAGCGCGAGCTGTTCCGGATCGGCCAGGACTACGCGGCCACCACCGGCAACGAGTCGGCGCTGCTGCTGGCCGGCCTGTTCTACCTGGTGCTGACCGTGCCGCTGACCCACGCCGTCAACTGGATCGACCGGCGGCTGCGCCAGGGCCGCGCGGCCGCCCTCCCCGACCCGGACCTCGACCTCGACCCCGTTCCCGCCGGCACGGCGACCCCACCCGGAAAGGACCCGCGATGAGCACCGTCACCGCCACCTCGGTCAGCCTCGCCGTCCGGGACGTGCACCTGTCCTTCGGCGCCCACCAGGTGCTGCGCGGCGCGGACCTGGACGTGGCCCGGGGTGGCACCGCCTGCGTGATCGGCCCGTCCGGTTCCGGCAAGTCGACCCTGCTGCGCACCATCAACCGGCTCATCGAGCCCGACCGCGGCGACGTGCTGCTGGACGGCCGCAGCGTGCTCGGCGACGACCCGGACGCGCTGCGCCAACGGATCGGCATGGTGTTCCAGCAGTTCAACCTCTTCCCGCACATGACCGTGCTGCGCAACATCACCCTCGCCCTGCGCAAGCTGAAGAAGCTCTCCGAGGACGAGGCCGTGCAGGTGGCCCGCGACCAGTTGGAGCTCGTCGGGCTGGCCGGCAAGGCCGAGGCCCGACCGGCGCACCTGTCCGGCGGGCAGCAGCAGCGGGTGGCGATCGCCCGCGCGCTGGCCCTGCGCCCGCAGGTGATGCTCTTCGACGAGGCCACCTCGGCGCTCGACCCGGAGCTGGTCAAGGGCGTGCTCGGGGTGATGGCCGACCTGTCGGCCGCCGGCATGACCATGGTGGTGGTCACCCACGAGATGGGCTTCGCCCGCGAGGTCGCCGACACGGTGGCCTTCATGGACCGGGGCGTCGTCCTTGCGGCCGGCGAGCCGGCCGCCGTCTTCGAGGCCCCGGAGCACCCGCGGCTGCGCCGGTTCCTGTCCCAGGTGCTCTGACGGCCGGAGCGTCCGGCTGGCCCGGCGCCCCGGCCACTGCCGGTCAGGTCGGTGGGCAGCGGTCGGAGAGGGCGTACCGGGTGAGCACCACGTCGTCGATCTGGCGTACCTCGACGACCCGGGCGCGGCGGCCCGGATGCCACGGGAAGCGACCGTCCCCGACGAACCGGGGCGCCCGACCGTCCCCGACGAAGAACGGCGCGACCACCAGGTGCAGCTCGTCGGCGAGACCGGCGGTGAGGAACTGGGCGTGCACGTTGCCCCCGCCCTCCACCATCAACCGGCGTACGCCCCGGCCGGCGAGATCGGTGAGCATCGCCCGCGGGGTGACGTGATCGCCGACGTCGACCACGGTCGCCACCCCACCCACCCGTTCCCGGGCCTTCTCCGCCGCGCCGGTCGGGCAGTAGACCAGCTTCACCCCGTCACCGAGCGCGAAGAACCGCGCCGTCGGGTCGAGGTCGCCGCTGCTGGTGACGGTGACCTTCATCGGCGACGAGGGCAGGCCACGCGTCACCCGGTGGGCCCGCCGCCGCTCGGAACGCACCAGCAACCGGGGATCGTCCCGCCGGACCGTGGCCGCGCCGACCAGGATCGCGTCGCAGGCGGCCCGGACCGCGTCGATCCGGTCGAGGTCGGAGTCGTTGGAGAGCAGCAGCCGCTCGGTGGTGGCGTCGTCGATGTAACCGTCGATCGACATCGCGCAGCTCAGCAGCACGTACGGCCGGCTGGTCACGGCACGAAGGGCAGGTCGAGGGCGTGGTCGGCGTGGGTCGCCTTCGCCGCCAGATAGTTGGCGTTCGCCGGGGACAGGTGCACGCCGGTCGGCACCTGGTCGACCACCGTCACGCCCAGCCGGTCGAGCTGGGCCGCCTTGTCCGGGTTGTTGCTGAGCAGCGCCACCCGGCTCACGCCCAGCGCGGCGAGCATCTGCGCGGCCACCGTGTAGTCGCGCTCGTCGGCGCCCCGGCCCAACGCCATGTTCGCCTCGTACGTGTCCAGCCCTCCGTCCTGGAGGGCGTACGCGTCGAGTTTCGCGTACAGGCCGATGCCCCGGCCCTCCTGGCGCAGGTAGAGCAGGTATCCGCCAGCCTCGGCGATCCGCTCGACCGCCTCCCGCAGCTGCGGACCGCAGTCGCAGCGCTGGCTGCCGAACACGTCGCCGGTGAGGCATTCGCTGTGCGGGCGGACCAGCGGCGCACCGGCGTCCGGCAGCGGCCGGTCCCCGGCGGCCCGGTCGCCGAGCGCGAACGCGAGATGCTCCCGACCGTCGACGAGGCCGTGGAAGGAGTGCACCCGGGCGGTCGTGACATACCCGTCGGGGAACCGCAGTGGGACCGTGACCTGGGTCCGAACCGTGGCCGTGGGCAGCGTTTCGTCCATCGCACTCCTTCGTCCGGGGCTGCCGGACGCGCCGGCAACGCGCACCTCGCACCATCACCGTAGGCGGGATGACCGACAGTTGCCGGCCGTGCGCGCGGTGATCCGACCCCGCAGCACCGCCGTGCCAGGCCGCCGGCACCGGCCGGCACCGCCGAGCGGCGGCACGGCCCCCGGCCGCCGCGCCGGCGGGCTCGCGCAACCGCACCAGTCGATGCCGGGTGAAAGTCGGGTGGTCAAGCCGCCGCCTCCGTCAGGGCCGCCGCGAGACGGTCGGCGGTGACCGCCCAGCCGGTGAGGGTGTCCCGCCGCTGCCGGGCCGCGCGACGCAGCCGGTCCCGCAGGTCCGGCTCGGTGAGCCAGCGGCGCAGCGCGCCGGCCAGCGCCGCCGGGTCACCGGGTGGCACCAGCAGGCCCGGCCGGTGGCCGCCGGGGGTGTGTCCGAGCGCCTCGGGCAGCCCGCCGGTGTCACTGCCGAGCACCGGTACGCCCCGCGCGAGGGCCTCGGTGACCGCCATCCCGTACGTCTCCCGCCGCGACGGCAGCACCAGCAGGTCGGCGGCGGCGTACGCGGCGTCCCGGGCGGCCCCGGTAGACGGGCCGGGCAACCGGACCCGGCCGGCCAGGCCGGTGTCGGCGAGCTGCCGGCGCAGCCGGTCGACGAAGCCCGGGTCCCGGGTGAGCGGACCGACGCAGTCACAGCTCCAGGGCAGATCGGCGAGGGTGGCCAGCGCGGCGGCGAGCACGTCGTGCCCCTTGAGCGAGGTGAGGGCCGCGACGCAGAGCAGCCGGGTGCCGGCCGGCGAGCCGGGGGCGACCGGTGCGGGGTCCACGCCCGGCGTGGCGACCCGCACCCGGTCGGCCGGGAGCGGATAGCGGTCGAGCAGTCGGCGGCGGGTCCACTCGCTGGTGGCGATCACGCCGGCCGCCACGGCCAGCGACCGGGCCTCGGCCTCGTCCTCGGCGGGCAGGTGGACGAGCACCACCAGGCGCAGCCGCCGGGCGTGCGGGGCCAGCGCCTCCGGCGCCACGGAGGCGACCAGGCCGTCGAGCAGGACCAGCGCCGCGTCGGGCAGCGCGGCGAGCAGCCCGGCGAGGGCGGCCCGCGCCGCCGGCTCGGGATGCGGCCAGCCGCCGGGCACGGGGTGCTCCCGAACGGTCCAGCCGAGCGCGGCGAGCCCCCGACAGACCCGCCGGTCGTACGCGTTGCCGCCGCTGGGCGCGGCCGGGTCGTCGATGTCGCCGGGCAGCACCACGTGGACGAGCGTCATTCGGCTAGAGGGACCGCTCGTAGCTGGCCCAGGCCACGTGCGACTCGTGCAGGGTGACGGTGATCCCGGCGAGGCCGTGGGCGCCCGCGCCGAGGCGGCCGGCGTGCACGGCCTCGGCGAGCCGGTCGGCGACCGTGCGGGCCAGCACCTCGGTGGTGGTGTTCACCCCGGCGAAGGCCGGTTCGTCGTCGAGGTTGCGGTACGTCAGCGCGCCGAGCACGGCCTTGAGCTGCTCGGTGGCCAGGCCGATGTCGACCACGATCCCGTCGGCGTCCAGCTCCGGCCGGCGGAAGGTGGCGTCGACGACGAAGGTGGCGCCGTGCAGCCGCTGGGCCGGCCCGAACACCTCGCCGCGGAAGCTGTGGGCGACCATCATGTGGTCCCGGACGGTCACGCTGAACACGGTTCACTCCTCGGGGTAGGTGATGAGGTGGCAGAGCGCGGGCAGCCGGCCGGTGGCGAGCCGGTCGAGCACGTCGGGCAGCTCGGCGAAGCGGGACGGGCCGGTGAGCAGCGTGTCGAACACCGGGTCGGCGAGCAGTTCCAGGGCCAGCGCCAGCCGGTCGGCGTAGCCGCGGTCGGCCCGCCGGGGCGACACGGTGCCGACCTGGCTGCTGCGGATGCCGAGCCGCTTCGAGTGGAACGCCCCACCCAGGGCGAGCGTCACCGGACGGTCGCCGTACCAGCTCAGCTCCAGCACGGCGCGCTCGGGGCGGAGCAGGTCGAGGGCGCGTTGCAGCCCTTCGGCGGTGGCGCTGGCGTGCACCACGAGGTCCCGGTCGCCGGCCGCGTCGGCGGGCAGGGCGAACTCGACCCCGAGCGCGGCGGCCACCGCGGCCCGCGCCGGGTCCGCGTCGACGAGCTGGACGCGTACGCCGGGGAAGCGGGCGAGCAGGGCGGCGACGCAGCAGCCGACCATGCCCGCGCCGACCACGCTCACCCGGTCGCCGATCAGCGGCGCGGCGTCCCAGAGCGCGTTCACCGCCGTCTCCACCGTGCCGGCGAGCACCGCCCGGGCCGCCGGCACGTTCTCGGGTACGACCACCACGGCGTCGGCCGGCACCACGTACGCGGTCTGGTGCGGGTGCAGGCAGAAGACCGTACGCCCGCGCAGCCGGTCCGGTCCCTGCTCGACGACGCCGACGCTGAGGTAGCCGTACTTGACCGGGGCCGGGAAGTCGCCCTCCTGGAACGGGGCGCGCATGCCGGCGTACTGGTCGACGGGGACCCGGCCGGTGAAGACCAGGGTCTCGGTGCCCCGGCTGACGCCGGAGTAGCGGGTCCGGACCAGCACCTCACCAGGGCCGTGCGGCGGCAGCTCGACCCGGCGGATCTCGCCCTCGCCGGGGGCGCGGAGCCAGAATGCCTGGGCGTCGCCGGTCACGAAGTTCCTCTTTCCGCCGTGGACCGAACCCGATGGCCGGGTGTCCCCTGTTGACTACCAGGGTTGTCGATCCTAGACACGGAGGCTGGGTGTCCACGACGCGAAATGGCCCGCTGGTCGGGCTTGTCGTCCAGTTCGTCCTGCTGGGCGGGCTCGCCGGCACCGCGGAGATCGGCGTGTCGGGGTGGGTCGCCGGCCTGGCCTACGGCGTGGCGCTCGGCGGGCTGCTCCAGCGCGGCCTCCGGGCCGCCGGCGCGGACCGGCTCGGCCCGGCCGACCGGGTGACCCTGGCCCGGGCGTTGCTGGTCGGCGGGGTGCTGGCCCTGGTCGTGTCCGGCTGGGACAGGCCGGCGCCGCCGGTCCTGGTCCCGCTGACCGCCGTGGCGCTGGCGTTGGACGCGGTCGACGGCCGGGTGGCCCGGCGTACGGGCACGGCGAGCGCCCTGGGCGCGCGCTTCGACATGGAGGTCGACGCGTTCCTGATCCTGCTGCTCAGCGTCCACCTCGCGCCGTCCGTCGGCGGCTGGGTGCTGACCATCGGCGGCATGCGGTACGCCTTCGTCGCGGCGAGTTGGCTGCTGCCCTGGCTGCGGGGCACGCCGCCGCCGCGGTACTGGTGCAAGGTCGTCGCGGCGATCCAGGGGGTGGTGCTGCTGGTCGCGACCAGCGAGGCGCTGCCCCCGGTGGCGGCCACCGCGCTGATCGCGGGCGCGCTGGCCCTGCTGGTCGAGTCGTTCGGCCGCGACGTGGCCTGGCTGTGGCGGCACCGTCCCGCCGTCACGGCGGCCGGGGCCGCCCGCCCGGCCCGCCACACCGGGGGCCGATCACCGACCGCCCGCCCCCGGCCGCCCGGAGCCGTGCCGGCGCCGGTCAGGCCGCCTCGCGCCGCCAGTCCCACTGCGCGGGGACCGGCGCGGACCCCGGTGCCCCGCCCCGGGCCAGGAGCATCGCCCGCCGGGCGTTGACCAGCGGCGCGCAGGGCGTGCCCTGGCCGGCGCAGAGCAGGCTGGCACAGTGGCCCGCCGCGTCGGGCTGGTGCGCCACGGCGACGTCGTACGCCAGCCGCCACAGCAGCGGGTCGGTCACGTCCTCGGGCAGGACCGCGTCCTGGCTCGGCCAAATGCGGGTCGTCTCGGGCACCCCGTACCCCTTTCGTCGGCGCTCCCCGGTTCGATGACCAGGCAGAATTCAACTCTCCCCCGAGCGCGCGGCGGGGACACGTGTCATTGGTCACGCCGATCGCGGCGACGATGGTCGCGCCGCCGCCGGTCCGGGCGAGTGACGACCAGGTCAGGCGGGATACGCCCGGGTCTCCGCCGCCTTCACCGCCGCCCAGACCGTCTGGCCGGTGTGCAGCCCGAGGTGAGCCGCTGCGGCGGGGGTGACGTCGGCGGTGACGGCGACCGGCCCGTCGAGCTGGACGCGCAGGTTGTCGCCGTGCCGCTGCACCCCGGCCACGCTGGCCGGCCACACGTTGCGCGGGCTGCCGTCGGGGCGGGTGGGATGCAACGCGACGGCGGCGGGCGGAAAGGCGACGAACGCGTCCCCGTGCACCCGGTCGGCCGCGGTGAGGGTGAGCCCACCGACGGTGACCGTGTGCCCGTCGGCGCGGCCCCGGTGCAGGTTGAGCCCGACCAGCCGGGCCACGTAATCGGTGCGGGGCCGGGCGGTGACGGTGGCCGCGTCCCCCTCCTGCACCACCCGCCCGTACTCGACGATCACCAGCCGGTCGGCGAGCACCAGGGCGTCCAGCGGATCGTGGGTGACCAGCAGGGTGGCCCCCGGGTGGTCGCCGAGATGCCGCTGGAGTTCGGCGCGGGTGTCCAGCCGGGTCCGCGCGTCCAGCGCCGCGAGGGGTTCGTCGAGCAGCAGCAGGGTCGGCTCGACGGCGAGCGCCCGGGCCAGGGCGACCCGCTGGGCCTGCCCGCCGGAGAGCTGGCGCGGCTTGTGCCGGGCCTGCCCGCCGAGGCCCACCCGGTCCAGCCAGGCCTGCGCCCGATCGCGGGCGGTACGCCGGTCGACACCCCGGCGGCGCGGCCCGAACGCGACGTTGTCCAGCGCGGTCAGGTGCGGGAAGAGCAGATAGTCCTGGAACACCACGCCCACCGGTCGCCGCTCCGGCGGGGTCCACGTCCGCCGCTCGGGCCGATCGAGATCCACCCCGTCGAGCGTGAGGTGCCCGGCGTCGAGCGGGTGCAGCCCGGCCAGGATGCGCAGAGCGGTCGTCTTGCCGGAGCCGTTCGGGCCGAGCAGGGCGACCACCTCGCCGGCGGCGATCCGGAGCCGGACGTCGAGGTGGAAGGCGCCCCGGTCGGCGACCAGGTGCGCGTCGAGCAGCGGCGGCGCGGTCACGGGGCGCTCACCCAACGGTCCCGCAGCCCGGCAAGGATGCCGACGGAGACGGTGAGCAGGATGAGGCTCAGCACGATCGCCGCCTGGAGGTCGGTCTCCAGGGCCAGGTAGACCGCGAGCGGCATGGTCTGGGTCCGCCCAGGATAGTTGCCGGCGAAGGTGATGGTCGCGCCGAACTCGCCGAGCGCGCGGGCCCAGCAGAGCACCGCGCCGGCGGCCACGCCGGGGGCGACCAGCGGCAGGGTGACGTGGGTGAAGGTGGTCCAGCGCCCGGCGCCGAGGGTGGCCGCCGCCTCCTCGTACCGGGGGTCGGCGCCGCGCAGCGCGCCCTCCACGGCGATGACCAGGAACGGCATGGCGACGAACGCCTCGGCGAGCACCACCCCGGCGGTGGTGAACGGCAGGGTCACCCCGAAGGTGGCGTCCAGCCAGGAGCCGAGCAGCCCACGCCGGCCGAAGACCAGCAGCAGCGCCACGCCGCCGACCACCGGTGGCAGCACCAGCGGCACGATGACCAGGGCCCGGACCAGCCGCCGGCCGGCGAACTCGACCCGGGCGAGCAGCCACGCCAGGGGTACGCCGAGGGCGACGCAGAGCAGGGTGGCGAGGGTGGCGGTCTCCAGCGACAGCCGCAGCGCGGTGAGCACGCCCGGCTGGGCCAGGCGTCGGGGCAGACTGGTCCACGGCGTGCGGACCAGCAGCCCGAGCAGCGGCAGGACGAGGAAGAACAGCCCGAGGCCGGCGGGGAGCAGCAGGGCGAGCGGCACCCGTTGCCGGGGGCGTGCGGTCACTGGTCGTGCGGGGTCTGGAAACCGGCGGCGGTGAGCACGGCCCGGCCCGCGTCGGAGCGGACGTACTCGACGAAGGCCCGTGCGCCGTCCGGATTTCCGGCGTGCTTCAACACGACGATCGGGTAGTCGTTGACCGCCTGCGTGGACTCGGGAAACTCGACGGCGTCCAGCTCGGCGGCGGCCGCGCGGGCGTCGGTGCGGTAGACCAGGGCGGCATCGACCTCGCCGAGCTTCACCTTGGCGAGCGCGCCCTTGACGTCCTGTTCGAGGGTGGCCGGGGTGAGTCGTACGCCGGCCGCGTCGAGGGCCGTCCTCGCCGCCGCGCCACAGGGCACCTGCTCGGCGCAGAGCGCCACCTTCACCCCGGGTCGGGCCAGGTCGGCCAGCCCGCCGACCCGGTGCGGGTTGCCCTTGGGCACGGCGATGACGAGCTGGTTGCGGACCAGGGTGACCGGGTCACCGGCGGCGTCACCGGCGTCGGTGACGGTCTTCATGGTCGCCGGCGACGCCGCGACGAACACGTCGGCCGGGGCGCCCTGGGCGATCTGGGTGGCGAGCGCGGAGCTGCCGGCGAAGTTGAAGGTGACGGTGGTGCCGGGGTGGGCGGCCTCGAAGTCCTTGCCGAGCTTCGTGAAGGACTCGGTGAGCGAGGCGGCGGCGAAGACGGTCACCGGGCCGCCGCCCTTCTTGCCGGCCGAGGCGTCGTCGCCACCGCCGCAGCCACTCAGGGCGAGCGTCAGCGCGGCCGCCCCGACGAGGGCGGCGCGGATCCACCGTACGGTCACGGGCTGGTCCTTCCTCTCGCGGCGGGAGCGCGTTCCACCACGACGGTGGTCGACTTGATCACGGCGACGGCCACCGAGCCGACCTGGAGATCGAGGTCGTCGACGGCCTCGCGGCTCATCAGCGACACGATCCGGAACGGCCCGGCCTGGATGTCGACCTGGGCCATCACCGTGTCCGTCACAACGGCGGTGACAATGCCGCGCAGCCGGTTACGGGCGGAGGACAGCTCCGGGTGCCCCGGAGCGCGGACGAACGCGGCCAGGTCGACCCCGTCGACGACCCGGTGGCCGTGCTCGTCACGGGTCGCCGGCAACCGACCCCCGTCGATCCAGCGGCGGACCGTGTCCGCGCTGACCCCGAGCAGTTCGGCGGCCTCACCGATCCGAAACACCGTCACCCGGCCACCCTACCGGTCCGCATGTGCGGCCTGGAAGACCCCCTACGTCTCGCAGCAGCCAGGTTGGACATGGCACAGCCCTGGCATCTGCGGTGGCCCGGCATCTGACCTGCGGCCCCGCCGGGACCCGTCGTCATCGGCCGCCGCGACCGCTCACCGAGTCCTTCCCCCGCCACGGCCAGCGGCCGTTGAGCTCCACCTCGAGCGAGAAGCTCAGAAAGGTACGGATCAGTACGATCAGCGCCAGCACGCCGACGCTGGCGAAGGTGGGCGAGGCCGCCACCGTACGGATGATGTCCCCGCCGACCAGGAACTCCAGGCCCAGCAGGATGACTCGACCGACCCCCTGCCGGTAGGGGCGGTAGGCGTCGACGAATTGACGGGTACGCCACCACCGGGCCACGAACACCACGGTGGCGGCGAGGACACCGACGGCGATGACCAGCACCCCGGCGAGGTCCAACAGGCTCCCGATCCGCTGGGCGATCTCCCTCGTCGGCACCCGAGCACCTCCGCAACCGGCTCCGCTCCCGCCGTGGCCGATCCGGCTCCCGGAGCCTCGGCCGCGCCACCAGCCGGCGCCGCCGGACCGGCACGGCTGGCCGGACACGCGCCGACCGACCCGGAGGCCCCCACCGAACCGGCCGTCTCCGGACGAGGCCGACGGAACCCACCATCGCGCATGCTCCGCCGCCGGCGGGTCCTTTTCGGCGCTTCGGACGGGAACACGGCGGGCGTTGAACGCCTGCGACGGCGCTCCGCACCGGCCTAGGGTGGGTACCACGGACCGCCCCGGCCCGGCCGCGGTCAGCACGGCGACGGCGATGACGAGGAGCCAACGTGATGGAGCCCGAAGAGGAGCAGGAGAAGACCAGCAAGACCGACGACGTGCTCTTCTCCCCGGACGGGGATCCCCATCACACGGTGGCGCAGGCCCCGCAGCCCGACGAGCACCTGGCCGCCCAGTTCCAGCACGACGGCGAGACGGAGACCGTCGGCGACGAGTGAGGCCCGGCCGGCTGGTCCCACCGGGCGTCCCGGCCGGCACCGCGCCCACCGGGCGTCCCAGCCGGTGGCGGACACCGACCGCACTGCGTTGGCGTGGGTCACAGCGACTGCCGGCTGAGGGGCCAGAAGCAGGGGTTGCCCCATCGGCACCGGTGCGGTTGGCTGGCGACGATGGCCGCGGCGCGGTGCCGCAGCCGCCCGCCCGCGTAGGGGCGGCCGAGCCGGGAGGACGCCCATGGCGGAGCGGGTGCCATGGTCCTGTTGACGGCACTGGCGCAGGCTCCGGACGAGCGCCCGGACGCGATCCGGGTCGCCGGACGGTCGATGTCCGGCACGCACCTGTGGGAGAGCGCGTCCGCGGTGGCCGACCGGATCCGTGGGATGGACCGGATCGCGGTGGTGGCGACCGCGACGCTGGAGACCGTGGTGGGCGTCGTCGGGGCGCTGCTGGCCGGCGTGACCGTGGTGCCGGTGCCCCCGGACGCGGGGCCGATGGAGCGTGGCCACATCCTGCGGGATTCCGCCGCGGAGGCGATGTTGGCACCGGACGCTGTCGCCGCAGATACCGACAACCTGCCGGTGGTGCCGGTGTCGCTGCGCACCCGGTCGGCGAGCCGCCATCCCGAGCCGGCGGACGACCGACCGGCGCTGATCCTCTACACCAGCGGGACGACCGGGCTCCCGAAGGGCGCTCTGCTGTCCCGCCGGGCGATCGCCGCCTGCCTTGACGGACTGGCCGACGCCTGGTGCTGGACGCCGGACGATCTGCTGGTGCACGGGCTGCCGCTGTTCCACGTACACGGTCTGGTCCTGGGTGTGCTGGGCCCGCTGCGGCTGGGCGGCCGGCTCGACCACGTCGGTCGTCCGCGACCGGAGCGGTACGCCGCCGCCGGCGGCACCCTGCTGTTCGGGGTGCCGACCGTCTGGTCCCGGGTCTGCGCCGATCCGTCCGCCGCCCGGGCGTTGCGGGGTGCCCGGTTGCTGGTGTCCGGCAGCGCGGCGCTGCCGGTGGCGGTCTTCGACGGGCTCCACGCGCTCACCGGGCAACGGGTGCGGGAACGCTACGGCATGACCGAGACGCTGATCACGGTGAGCGCGCGGGCGGACCGGGCATCCGTGGCCGGCACGGTGGGGTGGCCCCTGCCCGACGTGGAGACCCGGCTGGTCGACGAGCACGGCGCGCCGGTGCCCGCCGACGGGAACGGGATGGGCGAGTTGCTGGTGCGCGGGTCCACCCTGTTCGACGGCTATCTCAACCGGCCGGACGCCGACGCCGCGGTACGGATGGACGACGGCTGGTTCCGTACCGGTGACATCGCGACCGTCACGGCGGACGGCCGGCACCGGATCGTGGGGCGGGCCTCCGTCGATCTGATCAAGAGCGGGGGCTACCGGATCGGGGCCGGGGAGGTGGAGGAGGCGCTCCTGGCCCACCCGGCGGTACGCGAGGCGGCGGTCGTCGGCGTTCCCGATCGGGTACTCGGACAGCAGGTCACGGCGTACGTGGTGGCGGACGGAGCCACCGAGCCGGAGCTGGTCAATTTCGTGGCACGGCAGTTGGCCGTCCACAAGCGCCCCCGCCGGGTCCACTTCCTCGACGCGTTGCCGCGCAACGCGCTGGGCAAGGTGCAGAAGTCGCGGTTGGGCTGAGCCACACCGCATCGCACCGGCCGCGGCGCGGCAGGTGGGTCAGCTGATGGTCCAGGTGTCGCCGCTGGCGAGGAGGCCGGCGAGTTGTTGTTCTGGGGTTTCGTCGGTTTTGGCTTTGGCGGTGGTGACCTGTTCCTGGACGAGGTTGTCGTAGGTGGGGCGGGTGATGCTGCGGAACACTCCGATGGGGGTGTTTCGTAGGTCGGGGCCGGGCAGGCGGGACAGGGCGAAGGCGTAGGCGGGGTCGGTGACGTGGGTGTCGTGGACGACGATCTGGTCGGCCGGGGTGGTGGCGGTGTCGCGGACTTCGAGGCCGAACCCGCCGGGTGGGTGGACGACGCAGTGCTCGCCGTTTTGGCCGAACGTGATCGGCTGGCCGTGTTCGAGGCGGATCAAATGGTCGTCGCGGGTGGCGGGCTCTTTGAGGGGGTCGAAAGCGCCGTCGTTGAAGATGTTGCAGTTCTGGTAGATCTCGACGAACGCGGAGCCCTGGTGTTGCGCGGCGGCGCGGAGCACTGATTGCAGGTGTTTGCGGTCGGAGTCGATGGTGCGGGCGACGAAGGTGGCTTCGGCACCGAGTGCGAGCGACAGCGGGTTGAACGGGGCGTCGGCTGATCCGACCGGGGTTGATTTGGTGATCTTCCCGGTTTCGGAGGTGGGTGAGTACTGGCCCTTGGTCAGGCCGTAGATGCGGTTGTTGAACAGCAGGATCTTCAGGTTGACGTTACGGCGTAGGGCGTGGATGAGGTGGTTACCGCCGATGGACAGGGCGTCGCCGTCGCCGGTGACGACCCATACGGACAGGTCGGGGCGGGTGACGGTCAGGCCGGTGGCGATCGCGGGGGCGCGGCCGTGGATGGAGTGCATCCCGTAGGTGTTCATGTAGTACGGGAATCGGGAGGAACAGCCGATCCCGGAGATGAACACGATGTTCTCGCGGGGGATGTTCAGTTCGGGCATGAAGCCCTGGACGGCGGCGAGGATGGCGTAGTCGCCGCAGCCGGGGCACCAGCGGACTTCCTGGTCGGACTTGAAGTCCTTCGCGGTGAGTTTCAGGGCGACGGGTTCAGACATTCTTGCAGACCTCTTCCAGCATCGTCTCCAGCTCGGCGGCGGTGAACGGCAGGCCGCGGACCTGGTTGTAGCCGATCGCGTCGACCAGGTACTTCGCCCGGATCACGTGGGCGAGTTGGCCGAGGTTCATCTCGGGGATGACGACCCGGTCGTAGGCGGCCAGCACGTCGGCGAGGTTGCCCGGTAGCGGGGCGAGGTGTCGCAGGTGGGCCTGCGCGACGGGTAGGCCACGCTGGCGCAGGCCACGGCAGGCCGCACCGATCGGCCCGTAGGTGGAGCCCCACCCGAGGACGAGGACGCGGGCGTCGCCGTCGGGGTCCTCGACCTCCACGTCCGGCACCGGGATGGTGTCGATGCGGGCGGCGCGGGTGCGGACCATGAAGTCGTGGTTGGCCGGGTCGTAGGAGATGTCACCGGTCTTGTCGGCCTTCTCCAGGCCACCGATGCGGTGTTCCAGGCCGGCGGTGCCCGGCACCGCCCACGGCCGGGCCAGGGTGTGCGGGTCACGCAGGTACGGCAGGAACGTGGTCCCGTCCTCCCCGTTGGGGGTGGTGGCGAACTGCACCCGCAGGTCGGGCAGCGAGTCGACGTCGGGCAGCAGCCACGGCTCGGAGCCGTTGGCGACGTAGTTGTCCGACAACAGGATCACCGGGGTGCGGTACGTCAACGCGATCCGCGCCGCCTCCAGGGCGGCGTAGAAGCAGTCCGCCGGCGAGCGGGGAGCGATGACCGCGACCGGCGCCTCACCGTGACGGCCGTACAGGGCCATGTTCAGGTCGGCCTGCTCGGTCTTGGTCGGCATCCCCGTGGACGGACCCGCCCGTTGCACATCCACGATCACCAGCGGCAACTCCAACGCCACGGCCAGGGAGATCGTCTCACTCTTGAGCGCCACACCCGGGCCGCTGGTCGTCGTCACCCCCAACGAGCCACCGTAGGAGGCGCCCAGAGCGGCACCGACCGCGGCGATCTCGTCCTCGGCCTGCATCGTGACCACACCGAACCGCTTGTGCTTACTCAACTCGTGCAGAATGTCCGAGGCCGGCGTGATCGGATACGCGCCCAGAAACACCGGCAACCCCGACCGTACCCCCGCCGCCACCAAACCCAGCGACAACGCCTGGTTACCGGTGATGTTGCGGTAGGTGCCCGGCAACATCCGCGCCGGCGCCACCTCGTACCGCACCGAGAAGTCTTCCGTGGTCTCCCCGAAATTCCAACCCGCCCGGAACGCCGCCACGTTCGCCGCGACCAACTCCGGCCGCGCCGCGAACTTCCGCTCCAAAAACCGCAGCGTCGACGCGTACGGCCGTGAATACATCCACGACAACAAACCGAGCGCGAACATGTTCTTCGCCCGCTCCGCGTCCTTCTTCGACACCGCATGCTCAGCCAGCGCACCAACCGTCATCGACGTCAACGCCACCGGATGCAGCACATACCCGTCCAGAGAACCGTCCTCCAACGGCGAGGACGTGTAACCCACCTTCGTCAGATTCCGCTTCGTGAACTCATCCGTGTTCACAATGATGTCCGCACCACGCGGCAGATCCGCCAGATTCGCCTTCAACGCCGCCGGATTCATCGCCACCAACACATTCGGCGCGTCCCCCGGCGTCAAAATGTCGTAATCAGCGAAATGAACCTGGAAACTCGACACCCCCGGCAACGTCCCAGCAGGCGCCCGAATCTCCGCCGGGAAATTCGGCAACGTCGAAATATCATTACCCAACTGGGCCGTCTCCGACGTGAACCGATCACCAGTGAGCTGCATACCATCACCCGAGTCACCGGCAAACCGGATCACCACCCGGTCCAACTGACGGATCTGCTTGCGACTGCTCGGCGCCAAGGTCATGTCGGTCCTCCACCCGGTACGGCCGGCCTGCCGTGTCGGCCTTCGCGGCGCGCGCAACGCCCCGGGTCGGCCCCAGTCGGCCGACCCGCTCGCGGTGTCACCCGGCGGGCGGAGGTCCGCCGACGCGTACGGGCGCCGGGGACAGCGAAGCGCGTACACCCGGATTCGGCAACCCCTACCCCCACACCCCGATCCACCCCCGACCGCGTCCGATTCGTGTCGGGCTAGGGGTTCAGCGACGGCGGACGGCGTCGTTAGCGTGAGCCGCAGGCCCAGTCCAGCCCGCGCTGGGGAGGATCCAGCATGACGGTCACCATCACCGCACCCCGCACCGACGAGGCGGTCCACGCCGACCGGCGGCCCGGCACCCGTCTCGGACGCCTGTTGGACCCGGGCACCGTGGTGCCGCTGCACCCCGCCGACGACAGCGGCGTGAGCGCCGCCCGCGGCCGGATCAACGGCTTCCCGGTCGTCGCCTACTGCACGGACGCGAGCCGGATGGGCGGAGCGCTCGGCGCCGCCGGCGCGCAGCACATCATCGACGCGATCCGGCTCGCGCTGTGGAAACACTGGCCGGTCGTCGGCCTCTGGCACTCCGGCGGCGCGAAGCTGGCCGACGGCGTCGAGTCGATGGACGGCGTCGGACGGATGTTCGCCATGATGACCAAGGCGTCCGGGCGGATCCCGCAGATCTCGGTGGTCCTCGGGCCGGCGGCCGGCGCGGCCGCGTACGGTCCGGCGCTCACCGACCTCGTGATCATGTCGGACGCGGCGCGGGTCTTCGTCACCGGCCCGAACGTGGTGCAGAGCGTCACCGGTGAACAGGTCGACATGGAGTCTCTCGGTGGCCCGGCGGTGCACGCCCAGCGCTCCGGAGTGGCGCACGCGACGACCACATCGGAGGCGGAGGCGTTCGCCCGGGCCCGGCGGATCACCGAACTGCTCGCCCGGCCCGGTCACGTCGACCTGGGCCTGGTGGCCGACCGGCGGGATCTCCGGGCGCTGCTGCCGGCCTCCAGCCGGCGGGCCTACGACGTACGCCCGCTGGTGCGGCACCTCCTCGACGAGGACGGCGACGCGCCGCCGTTCGAGGAACTGCAACCGGGCTGGGCGCGGAACATGGTGATCGGGCTGGGTCGGCTCGCCGGGCGGACCGTCGGCGTGCTGGCCAACAACCCGCTGCGCAAGGGGGGATGCCTCGACTCGCAGAGCGCCGAGAAGGCGGCCCGCTTCGTCCGGATGTGCGACGCGCTCGGCGTACCCCTGGTGGTCCTGGTCGACGTGCCCGGCTATCTGCCCGGCGTCGGGCAGGAGTGGGAGGGGGTGGTGCGGCGGGGCGCCAAGCTGCTGCACGCCTTCGCCGAGGCCGAGGTGCCCCGGGTCACGCTGATCACCCGCAAGTCGTACGGCGGGGCGTACATCGCGATGAACTCCCGCTCGCTGGGCGCGACCGCGGTCTTCGCCTGGCCGGAAGCGGAGGTGGCGGTCATGGGCGCGGAGGCCGCGGTGGGTGTGCTGCACCGGCGGGAGCTGGCGGCGGCGCCGCCGGAGCAGGTCGACGAGCTGCGTGCCCGGCTGCTGGAGGAGCACCGCCGCGAGTCCGGCGGGGTGGGGCGGGCGCTCGCGCTCGGGGTGATCGACGAGGTGATCGACCCGGCGGACACCCGGCGGCGACTGGCCGAGGCGCTCACCGCCGCGCGGCATCGGCGGGGCCGGCACGGCAACATCCCGCTCTGACGTCGTCCCACCCCGAGAGGGCTGCTCGGCGGCGGCCCCTCGGGGGCACGGCGAGGTCCGGCGGATGGACGGTGACCGTCGGGGTGGCCCGCCGGTCACCCCGGCCGGCGGGCCGTGGCGGCGCCAGCGGGTCCGGGGTACGCGCCGCCGCCCCGCGTCGTGACGACGCCGGGCGGCGATGTGCTGGCGGTCAGCGCGGGACCGCGGTGAGTACCTCGGTCATCACCGCGAGGACCTCCTGCATCCGCTCGGTCAGATAGAAGTGCCCGCCCGGGAAGTACCGCACGTCGGTGGGGCCGGTGGTGTGGGTTCGCCACGCCTCCGCCTCGTCGGGTGTGACCAGCGGATCGGCCGTACCGACCAGCACCGTCAGCGGGCAGCGGAGCCGGGCGCCCGGGCGCGCCCGGTAGGTCTCGATGGCGTGGTAGTCGGATCGCAGCGCGGGGAGGATCATGCGCAGCAGCTCCTGGTCGTCCAGCAGCCGGTCGTCGGTGGCGCTGTGCCGCCGCAGCTCGGCCACGATCGCGTCGTCGCCCTGCTGGTGCAGGTTCTCGACCCGGACCCGGCTCGGCGCCCGGCGTCCGGAGGCGAAGACGTGCACCGGCGACAGCCCTCGGTCACGTTCGAGCCGATCGGCCACCTCGAAGGCCAGGGTCGCGCCCATGCTGTGTCCGAAGAAGGCGGTGGGTCGCCAGTCCTCGTACGGGAGCGCCGCGGCGATCTGGTCGGCCAGCTCGTGGATGGAGTTCACCGCCGGTTCCCGGCGCCGCTCCTGGCGCCCGGGGTACTGCACGGCCAGCACCTCGACGCGCGGCGCGAGCGCGCGGGACACCGGAAAGTAGAAGCTGGCCGACCCGCCCGCGTGCGGGAAACAGATCAGTCGCATCGCGTCCGGGCCAGCCTCGTGGTAGCGGCGCGTCCAGACGTCCTGGGAAAAAGCCGTCGTCACCTGCATTCACCGTCCTGAAAAGGGGGCCGGCCCGCCCGGTCCGGGAACCCGGCTGGGCGGCGGGCGATACCGCCTCGGTGGATTGTATTGGCTGGCCGCCCCTGGGCCGACCGGCCGATCAGCGACCATAACCGCCATTCCCCCAGCCCCACCCCAGGATAGGGGTGCATTACGGGTGCCCAATCCCACAACCGCCGACGATGATGAAGGCTGTCGATTCGCAAACATTTCCCGCAGCATGGGGGCAGCGATGACCAGTTCGTCCGAAAACGTCGTCGAAAACATGATCGAGGCGGTTCTCGTCGGCGGACCGAGCGACCTGCCGGCGACCGTGCGGACCCAGCGGCTGCCGCGAGATGGCGAGAAGGTGAAGATTCACCACCGGGGCGGTTACGAGCACTTCGAACGGGACGGTGGCAGCTCGACGTCGTCGCCGAGCCCGGTGGTGTTCCGGTGGACCACCCGCACCCGCGTGGCCGAGTGACCGGCGGCTGCTCGACCGGGGAGCCCTCGGTCGAGCAGCATGGTCCAAACTAGACAGACCACCCAGGTCCGTCACAGCTCGGCCAATGCGCAATTCCCGGCAGAATGCCCGGAGGCCACCAACAACCCATTTCCCGCCTGCGCGGGAGGATGCCGCCAACCGGACCGCCCACTTTGAACACTCACCGCGATTGACACCTCACGGGGTGCTAGGATTGCGGCGACATTACGGCGCGGTACGGGGCCATTCTTCCGTTTGAAGGCGGCGAAGCACGCCTTCACGGAACTGTCGTCGAGTCCAGCCGCATGACAGTGATCTGTGCGCGTTCTGGCAGCGGACGGCAGGAGACTCGCCGTTAGGAGACCTTTCTTGCGGGGGGCGACGTGAAAGACGGCATCCGCCGAGCCATTGACGCCATTCGTGACCGGTACGAGGAGCCGTTGAGCCTCGACGACCTGGCCCGGTCCGCAATGATAAGTAAGTTCCACTTTCTGCGGACCTTTCGTCGGGTCACCGGCGTAACGCCGGGGCGCTTCCTCTCCGCGGTCCGCATCCACGAGGCGAAACACCTGCTCTCGACCACCACCCTGAGCGTGGCCGACATCAGCATCCAGGTCGGCTACGGCAGCCTGGGCACCTTCACCCGCCGGTTCACCGAGTGCGTGGGGCTCTCCCCCACCGCCTACCGCCGGGTCGCGCAGGGCGAACCGCTTCCCGAGAACAGCGCCGCCAGCCAGCCGCTCCAGGAGCGGCCCACCGGCAGCCTCTCCGGCGGCATTCATGCGGTCCCGCCGGCCGACTCGCCGATCTTCGTCGGCGTCTTCGACAGCCCCGTTCCCCGGGGGCGTCCGGTCACCTCCGGACTGATCGAGCAGCCTGGGCCGTTCCGGCTGGCCACCGTTCCGGCCGGCCGGTGGTATCTCCTCGCGGCCGCCGTCGGGCCGACCACCGACGGCCACACCACGCCGTCGCTGCTGTTGGGGATCTCCGACGAGCTGCGGATCATCCCTGGGCGGCACGTGCAGGTCGAGCTGACCATCCGGCCGCCCGACTGGCGGTATCCCCCGCTGCTCTCCGTGCTGCCCGGCATCGAACGGCTCCGCGTCGCGGCCTAGTGTCTCCCGGATCGGTCGAGGGCGAAGCTCTTCGGGCTGACGCCCAGGATCCGCTTGAAGTGGCGGATCAGGTGTGGCTGATCGTAGAAGCCGCTGGCAGCGGCGACCGACCCGAGCGGTTCGCCGGCGAGGATGAGCCGGCGGGCCAGGTCGACGCGCCGGGAGATCAGGTACTGGTGGGGGGACATGCCGAACTCGCGACTGAACGAGCGCACCAGGTAGGCCGGGTGGAAGTGCAGGATGCGCGCCGCATCCCGCAGCGACACCCCGGCGGCGACGTTGTCCTCCAGCAGGTCGCGCAGCCGGTGCGCAGGAGTGCGGTCCAGCCGGGCCGGCAGGGCCGGGCGGCCGAGCCGGGCCCCCAGCCGCTCGGTGATCTCCGCCAGGTGGCTCTCCGCCTCCAGATCCTCGCCGGGCTGCCAGATCGTGCCGTGCAGCCGCGAGATGGCCCGACGCAGCGGCGGATCGACGAAGGCCGAGTTGTCGACCGAGGCACCGACCAGCGCGTCCGGCAGTTGGTCGGGGGCGAGGTAGAGGACCCGCTTGCGGAAGCCGCGCGCGCTGGTCGACACGCCGTTGTGCGGCACGTGCGGGGGAAGCAGGGTGACCAGGTCGCCGAACGCACCGCGCTCGTGCCGGTCGAGGTCATAACGGATCCCGCCCTCATCGACGATAAGCAACGCCCAGGCGCCGTGCGCGTGCATCGGATAGGCGTGGTCGGTGAAGTGGGCGTGCAGCACCTCCACCACGCCGTCCAGACGCGGCCGCCACGCTGAGATCTTTGCGCCCGCGGGGCAAGCCCTCCTCGTCGCCACGTCAAGAACGTACAAGACCGCCGCGGGCGGCAGGCGGATCCTCGGTTCATGCCAACTGCGACCGAACCCGTGCGCTTCGACACCAAAATCGCCGTGCTGCTCCGCGACGACCTGCTCACCTGGCAGCGCCTGAACATCACGGCATTCCTGGTCAGCGGCATCGGGACGGCGATACCCGAGGTGATCGGCGAGCCCTACGAAGACGCGAGCGGCGTGCCGTACCTGTCGATGTTCCGCCAACCGGTGCTGGTCTTCGAGGGCGGCAAGGAACTGCTCCGGGCGGCGCACGGGCGGGCGCTCGGCCGTAACCTGCCGGTGTCGGTGTTCACCTCGGACCTGTTCGCCACGAACAACGACCGGGACAACCGGGCCGCCGTGCGGGCCGTCCCCACCGAGCAGCTCGATCTCGTCGGGATGGGCGTCTACGGGCCCCGCAACTCGGTCGACAAGGTGCTGAAGGGCGCCGGCATGCACGGCTGACGCGTATCCGGTTCGACGGCGAGGAACGAAGGTCGTGCGGAACGCGAGCAGCGCGCGGGCGTGCGCCCGTCGGCGCGGTCGGCGACCGGCCGGCACCCGTACGGCAACGCGTCCGGGCGGGTCGGCGATCCGACCCGCCCGGTTGACGATCAGAGCCGGTTGCAGCGGGAGGTGCCGGCCGGGAACAGCTCCTCCGGAGCAGATTCCAACGCCACCGAGATGTCGTTGTAGAGCTTGCCCGGGGCCGGTGAGTAGAGGTCGTCCCGACCGATGTGGCGGAAGCCGTTGAACAGGTAGGTGCCGGTGAACACGGCGTGGCCCGCCGTCACCTGCGGAGCCGTGCCGGCGCCCTGACCGTCCGCGTCGTCGTAGTAGTAGGTGGTGAACTGCTGCGCCGCCGGGTCCCAGCCATAGACCTGCCGACCGACGAGGCGCTGCGGGTTGGTCGCGGTCGGCATCTGTAGCGAGCGCAGCTCGTACCAGTGCCCGCCCAGGATCTTCCGCACCGAGACGTAGGTGGTGCCGGTCTCCGGCGGCTGGCCGTGCATCTGGGTGGTCACCGTGCACTTCCAGTTGCCGAGCATGAAGTCGAGCTGGCGCATCTGGGTCGGCGGCGCGGTGGCGGAACCGCTGAGCGCGAAGGCGTCGTCGTCGAGGTTGGGGAAGGTTTCCGGCGCCGCGCTGCTCGGCGCTCCGGCGCCGATCACCATGGCGCCGAGCACCGCCGTCGCACCGAGGGCCAGGCCACGGCGCAGCCGCGACCGGGTACGGCCGGGAACCGCCGCTCTCCGAGAAATCATTATTCCTCCCGAATGGTTGGAAGCGGGTGCCGACACCGATCGACCGGCCGCAATTCCTCGCCTGCGGGAACGTGCTGCCTCAAGCGCCGGCGACGTCGTTCGCCACGATCGGGAGGAAGTAACGGGAAGGCCCGGCCGGCACGAAAAGGTGTCGAACGGGAACGTAATGAAGGGCCCCCGGCGAGTCAAGACACAAGCGCGGGGATACGCGACGCCGGCGCGCGGTGTCGGGGCGCAACCGTGCGGTTCGGGCGACATAAACCGTTACCGCACTGGGGTGAGCAGGGGTCGTACGCTGCTCCCAGGGGGTCGAAGTAGGGGTACTAGGGGACTATCCGGGCCTGATTGCCGATCCCTATCCTTGTCGACTGGGCAGGAAATTGTCCATGCCGACGCCACGCCATCATATTTGCGGTCAGGCCGGGCTGTCCTGCCCCCTCACAAATGTGGAAAAGCGCTTTCCGGAAAGGTATGTCGGATTGCGTCGCCCGTCCACCAGAAGAGGAACCAAACATGGGGGAAGGCAGATGACCGGACCTGACGCGACGGCTCCCGACGGAACCGGTCGACCGTATCCGGTGGCGGTGGTCGGGCTGGCATGTCGACTGCCCGGGGCGGCGGATCCGGGTGCCTTCTGGCGGTTGCTGAGCGCGGGCACCAGCGCCCTGGGAGAGGTGCCACCGGACCGGTGGGGCGGCCCGGTCGACGACGGGGCCGTACGCCAGGGCGGCTTCCTCGACGACATCGGTGGCTTCGACGCCGACTTCTTCGGCATCTCACCCCGCGAGGCCGCGGCGATGGATCCGCAGCAGCGGCTGATGCTGGAACTGGCGTGGGAGGTTGTCGAGGACGCGGGGACCACCCCGGCGGCCCTGGCCGGCACCCCCGTCGGCGTCTTCGTGGGTGCGATCTGGGACGACTACGCCCACCTCACCTATCAAGGTGGGGCCGAACTGATCACCCCGCACACCGTGACCGGCCTGCACCGCAGCATCCTCGCCAACCGGATCTCCTACCTGTTCGACCTGCACGGCCCGAGCCTGGCGGTGGACACCGGGCAGTCCTCCTCCCTGGTCGCCGTTCACCTGGCCTGCGAGAGCCTGCGCAACGGTGAGTCCACAACGGCCCTCGCCGGCGGCGTGAACCTCGCCGTACTGGCGGAGAGCGCGATCGGCGCCGAACAGTTCGGTGGCCTTTCCCCCGACGGGCGCTGTTTCACCTTCGACGCGCGGGCGAACGGCTACGCGCGCGGCGAGGGCGCGGCGCTCGTGCTGCTCAAGCCGCTGGCGGACGCGGTCGAAGCCGGCGACCGGATCTACTGCGTGATCGACGGCTCGGCGGTGGGCAACGACGGCGCGACCGAGGGGCTGACCGTGCCCGGCCGGCACGGGCAGGAGCAGGTGCTGGCCACGGCGTACCGACGCGCCGGGGTGGACCCGGCCGAGGTGCAGTACGTGGAACTGCACGGCACGGGGACCCGGGTGGGCGATCCGGTGGAGGCGGCCGCGCTGGGTGCCGTCCTCGGCCGTCGACGCGGCACGGCCGGCCCGCTGCTGGTCGGCTCCGCCAAGACCAACGTCGGGCATCTGGAGGCGGCCGCCGGCGTCGTGGGCCTGGTCAAGCTGGCGCTCTGCGTACGGCACCGCAAGCTGCCACCGAGTCTGAACTTCGTCTCGGCCAACCCGGACATTCCGCTGGAGGAGCTCGGCCTGCGAGTGCAGCGGGAGCTGACCGACTGGCCCTCGCCCGACCGGCCGCTGCGCGCTGGCGTGTCGTCCTTCGGCATGGGCGGGACCAACTGCCACCTGGTGGTCCGCGACGCTCCGGCCGGCGCGCCGATCGAGGCGGCCGGGGACGGCGGAGCGTCGTGGGTGCTGTCGGCGAAGACCGAGCCGGCGCTACGCGCGTACGCCCGACGGCTCGGGGCGTGGCTGGCCACGCAGGAGGACGTCTCGCCGCCCGCGGTCGGGGACGCACTCGCCCGGCGGACCCGTTTCCCGCACCGGGCGGTGGTCACCGCCGTCGGCCGGGACGAGTTCGCCGCCGCGCTCGGCGCGCTCGCCGACGGGCGGCCGCACCCCCTCGCGGTCACCGGTGTGGCCGCCGACGCTCGGGGCACCGCCTTCTGCTTCACCGGCCAGGGCAGCCAGTACGCCGGCATGGGCGCCGACCTGTACGCCAGCGAACCCGCCTACCGCGACGCGTTCGACGAGGCGTGCGAGGCGTTGAACTCCCACCTGGACCACCGTCTCCAGGACGTCGTGTTCGCCGAGCCGGGCACTGACCTCGCGGCCCTGTTGGACACCACCGCCTACACCCAACCGGCGCTGTTCGCCCTGCACGTCGCCCTGCACCGGGTCGCCACCCGTGAGTGGGGGTTGCGTGCCGACTACCTGACCGGGCACTCGCTCGGCGAGATCAGCGCCGCCCACCTCGCCGGGGTGTTGACCCTCGGCGACGCCGCCCTGCTCGTCACCACCCGCGCCCGACTCATGAACAGCGTCACCACGCCCGGCGCGATGATCGCCCTCCAGGCCAGCCGCGACGAAGCAGCGGCCCTGATCGGCGGCCGGTCCGGGGTCGCCATCGCCGCGGTCAACACACCGCACACCGCAGTCATCAGCGGCGACCACGACACCTGCCACACGCTGGCCGCCGAATGGCGGGAACAGGGGCGCAAGGCCACCGCGCTACAGGTCAGCCACGCCTTCCACTCACCCCACATGGCCGCCATCGCCGACGGGTTCCGCACCGTCGCCGCAAGCCTCACCTACGCTCCGCCCTCCGTGCCGGTGGTCAGCAACGTCACCGGACAACTCGCCACCACCGAACAACTCACCGACCCCGACTACTGGGTGGAGCACATCCTCGCTCCCGTTCACTATGCCGACGGTGTCACCACGCTGCACGACCAACACGGCGTACGCACCTTCGTGGAGCTCGGGCCGGACGGGACGCTCACCACCCTGCATGTCCAGACGTTGCCGGGCGCGGTCACCGCGGCGCACGTCCTGCATCCGGAGCAGCCCGCGGGTCGTACGTGGCGCGCCGCCGCCGCGGCGGTGCACGTCGTGGACGCCGGCCACGTCTGGCCGGTTGACGCGGCCCGGTGCGACCCGCCGCACCTGCCGGGCTATCCGTTCCAACGCCGCCATCACTGGCTGGACACGCCGGCCGAGGCGCCACGGCCGCCCGTACCGGTGCCCGGGACGGCGGACGGCTCGGGCACGGCGGCCCAGGCCGCGGTCGAGGTGCCGCCGCTACGCGACCGGGTACGCGCCCTCGACGAGCCGGACCGTCAGCGGCTGGTCCGCGACACGGTGCTCGACCGGCTCGCGTTCACCCTCGGCCACGAGACGGCCGGTGGTATCGACCCGACCCGGACGTTCAAGGAGTTGGGCTTCGACTCGCTGATGGCGGTGCGGTTCCGCAACGACCTCGCGGCGGCGACCGGCCTCGACCTCCCGGCCGGGATCACCTTCGACCATCCGACGCCGGACCGGCTGGTCGACTTCGTCGACCGGTTGGCGGCCGGCGGCCCGGCTCCCGTGGCGGCGCTCGCACCGGCGGTTCCCCTGGACGAGCCGGTGGCGATCGTGGGAATGGCCTGCCGGTACCCGGGTGGGGTCGCGACCCCGGAGCAGATGTGGGAGCTGCTGGTGGAGGGCCGGGACGCGATCGGCCCGCTGCCCGCCGACCGGGGCTGGGACCTGGAGGGACTCTACGACCCGGACCCGGACAGGCCCGGCACCACGTACGCCCGCGAGGGCGGGTTCCTCACCGACGCCCCCGGCTTCGACGCGGAGTTCTTCGGGATCAGTCCGCGTGAGGCGACGGCGATGGATCCGCAGCAGCGGCTGCTGTTGGAGACCGCGTGGGAGAGCGTCGAGCGGGCCGGCGTCGACCCGACCAGCCTGCGCGGTGAGCGGGTCGGCGTGTTCGTCGGCGCCATGCCGCAGGACTACGGCCCCCGGATGCACGAGGCGTCGGGAGACGTCGGCGGGTACGTGCTGACCGGCAACACGACGAGTGTGGCGTCCGGCCGGATCGCGTACGTGCTGGGGTTGGAGGGGCCGGCGGTCACCGTGGACACGGCGTGTTCGTCGTCGCTGGTGGCGATGCACCTGGCGACACAGGCGATCCGTAACGGCGAGTGCGACCTGGCCCTGGCCGGGGGTGTCACGGTGATGGCCACCCCCGGCATGCTCGTGGAGTTCAGCCGGCAGCGCGGCCTGGCACCGGACGGCCGGTGCAAGCCGTTCGCCGCCGCCGCCGACGGCACCGGCTGGGGCGAGGGTGTGGGCCTACTGCTGCTGGAACGGCTCTCCGTGGCCCGGGAACGCGGCCACCGGATCCTCGCCGTCATCCGCGGCTCCGCCGTCAACCAGGACGGCGCCAGCAACGGCCTGACCGCACCGAACGGACCATCCCAGGAACGCGTCATCCGCCAGGCCCTGGCCAACGCGAGGTTGACGCCGGCCGACGTGGACGCCGTCGAGGCACACGGCACCGGCACCACCCTCGGCGACCCCATCGAGGCCCAGGCACTCCTCGCCACCTACGGCCAACACCGCCGCGACGACCAGCCACTCTGGCTCGGGTCGATCAAATCCAACATCGGCCACACCCAGGCCGCCGCCGGGGTGGCCAGCGTCATCAAGCTGGTCCTCGCGCTGCGGCACCACCGGCTGCCGCACACCCTGCACCTCGACGCGCCCACCCCGCACGTGAACTGGGACGCCGGAAAGGTACGCCTCCTCGACCAACCGGTGGACTGGAAGCCAGGCCCGCAGCCTCGTCGGGCTGCCGTGTCCTCGTTCGGTGTCAGCGGTACCAACGCGCACCTGATCATCGAGGAGGCCCCGGCTGATGAGCCGGCCGGCAGCGGGCCGGAACAGACCGGATCGGATGCCACCCCGACCTCGACGACACCGGCCGACGGGGACGACGCCGAGTTGACCGACCTGCCCGGTGGTGGGTGGGTGCCCTGGCTGCTGTCTGCGAAGACCGACACGTCGTTGCGGGAGTACGCCCGCCGGCTGCGGGACTGGGCCGCTGACACGGACGGCCTGGATCTGGTCGGCGTCGCCCACGCCCTCGTCGGGCGTAGCACGTTCCCGTGCCGGGCGGTCGTTCTCGGTCGCACCGTCGAGGAGATGCGCGAAGCCCTCACCGCTCTGGCCGACGGGGTCGAGCACGACAACCTGACCGTCGGTGAGGCCCGAGACGGCGGCAGGATCGGGTTCATCTACCCCGGTCAGGGCAGTCAATGGCCCGCCATGGCCCACCAGCTCTACCGCACCTCGACCGTCTTCCGTGACAGCATCAACACCACCGATGCCACCCTGCGCCGGCACGTCGACTGGTCACTGCTCGACGTGATCCTGGAAAAACCCGACGCGGCCAGCCTGGACCGGGTCGATGTCGTCCAACCGGTCCTGTTCGCGGTCACCACCGCGCTCACCGCACTGTGGCGGCACCACGGCATCAACCCTGATGCCGTCATCGGCCATTCCCAGGGCGAGATCACCGCCGCCCACGCCACCGGGATCCTCGCCCTCGACCAGGCCGCACGGCTCATCACCCACCGCGGACAGGCGCTGACCACCATCGAAGGCACCGGCGGCATGCTCGCCGTCACCGGCCCCACCCCCGACGAACTACCCGACCTGCTGACCCGACTGGTGCCCGAACACGCCGCGAGCCTGCACCTCGCCGCCCACAACGCGCCCACCAGCAGCGTCCTCTCCGGCACCCCCCACGCCATCCAAGCCGCCCACCAAGCCCTCACCAGCCACGGCCTGACCGCCAAAATCATCCCGGTCAGCTACGCCAGCCACTGCCCCCACATCGACCCACTACAAGCCGAACTGACCAAGGCCACCGTCAACCCCCAGAGCAGCGACACCACGTTCTACAGCAGCACCCGCCAACAGGCCGTCCCCGGCACCGAACTGACCATCGACTACTGGTGGGACAACCTACGCCACCCCGTCCACTTCCACCCCACCCTCCAACACCTGACCACCGACGGACACCACACCCTCATCGAGATCAGCCCACACCCCCTCCTCGCCCCCACCATCGACAACGACACCACCGTCTGCCACACCCTCCGCCGCGACACCGACCCCTGGCACACCCTCCTCACCAACACCGCCCACCTCCACACCCACACCAACCACCCCATCACCTGGGCCCACCTACTCCCAACAACCCAGACCCACACCACCCCACCCACGTACCCCTTCCACCACCAGCCGTACTGGCTCAACGTGGCTCCCGTCGCGGGCACGCAACAGCTCGGACTGCGGCCGAGCACCCACGCGCTCCTCGGCGCCGCGCTCACCACCGCCGGCAACGGCGAGGACGTACACACCGGGCGGCTCTCCACCCGCACCCACTCCTGGCTGGTCGACCACACCATCGGCACCGGCTGCCTGCTGCCGGCGACCGCGTTCGTGGACCTCGCCCTGCACGCCGGGGCGGCCGCCGAGCATCACCACCTCGACGAGCTCACCCTGCACAGCCCGCTCAGCCTCGGCGAGCGGCCGACCGACCTCCAGGTCGCCGTCGGCGCCCCGGACGAGCGCGGCCGACGGATGCTGACCGTCCACTCCCGGCTCTCCGACGCCCCCGGCGAGGTCAGCTGGACCCATCACGCCACCGCTGCCCTCGACGACGGCACGGACGAGCCGGAACCGAGCCCGCTGACGGCCTGGCCCCCCTCCGGCGCCATCCCCGTCGACCTGGACGGCCTGTACCCGCGGCTCGCGTCGACCGGCTACCACTATGGACCGGTGTTCCAGGGCGTACGCCGAGCCTGGCGGTCCGGCGAGAACCTGTACGCCGAGGTCGCGCTGCCCGAGCCCGGCGACACCGACGGGTACGGCCTGCACCCGGCGCTGCTGGACGCGGCGCTGCACCTGGCCGTTGACGCGATCGTGTCCCGGGAACCCGGTCGGCTGTGGCTGCCCTTCTCCTGGTCCGGGGTACGCCGGCTCCGCAGCACCAGAGTGGCCACGGCGCGAGTTCGTCTCAGCTGGCGGGGACCACACGAGATCGCCCTCTCCGTTCACGACGACGCCGGTCAAGCCATCTTCTCGGTGGACTCGCTGGCCTTCCAGTCGGTCACCGCGGCGCAGCTCGACGCGAGCCGGCAGACGTACGACGGTCGCCTGTGGCGGTTGGACTGGACGCCGGTGGCCCTGCCCGCCAGCCGGGCGGCCACCGACGGCTGGGTGATCGTCGGTACGCCGACGTACCGTTGGGAGCTGCCCTGCTACCCCGACCTGGACGCCCTCCACGAGGCCATCGCCAGCGGAGAGGTCCCGACGCCGGAGCAGGTCGTCCTCGCGCTGCCCGACCACAGCAGCGACGACGAGGCCGATGTGCCGGCGGCCGTGCACGAGGTCACCGAGCGGCTGCTGCGTACCCTGCAGGCCTTCCTCGGCCAACCGGCCTACACCCACGCGCGGCTGACCGTCCTCACCACCGGCGCGGTCAGCGTCGGTGCGAACGACCGGCTGACCAACCTGCCGGCCGCCACCTGTTGGGGTCTGGTCCGTACCGCGCAGACCGAACACCCGGACCGCATCGCCCTCGTCGACACCGACCACACCGATGAGAGCATCGCCGCGCTGCCCGCCGCGGTCGCGAGCCCCCGGCCGCAGCTGGCCCTTCGTGGCGGCGCCCCGCACACCGCGCACCTGGCCCCCGACACCACCTCATCGACCGCCCAACCCTTCGGTCCGGACGGCACCACGCCACCCACGGCCCGACCGTTCGACCCGGAGCGTACGACGCTCATCACCGGCGGCACCGGCACCCTCGCCCGGCACACCGCCATCCACCTCATCGCCCACCACGGCGCCCGCCACCTGCACCTCATCAGCCGACAGGGCCCCCACCACCCCGACGCAGCCCACCTCATCCACCACCTCACCAGCCACGGCGCCACCATCACCATCACCACCTGTGACACCACCGACCGGCAACACCTAGCCGAGGTCATCAACCACATCGACCACAGCGATCACCCACTCGGCGCGGTCATCCACACCGCCGGCACCCTCCACGACGCCACCCTCACCAACCTCACCCCCCACCAGCTCCACACCACCCTCGACCCCAAAGTCGACGCCACCTGGCACCTGCACACCCTCACCCACCGCCACCCCCTCACCCACTTCCTCCTCTACTCCTCCATCGCCGCCACCCTCGGCACCCCCGGCCAAGCCAACTACGCCGCCGCCAACACCTTCCAAAACGCCCTCGCCCAACACCGCCACCAGAACAACCAACCCGCCACCAGCCTCAACTGGGGCTACTGGACCGACACCAGCACCCTCACCGCCCACCTACACAACACCGACCTCCAACGCCTCCAAAACACCGGCATCACCCCACTGAGCACCCCCCACGCCCTCACCCTCCTCAACACCGCCCTCACCACCACCAACCCCACCCCCATCACCGCCCACCTCAACCCCACCAACCTCCCCACCCACCTCACCCAACCCAGCCGGACCACCCCGTCCGGCGGCCGGTGGCGGGAGCAGCTCGCCGGCCTTCCCGAGCCCGCCCGCGAGGAAGCGGTACGCGAACTGGTGCGGAACGCGGTGGCGACGGTGCTCGGCCTGCCCTCCGCCTCGGCGGTGCCGCTGGACCGGGCCTTCAAGGAGCTGGGGTTCGACTCGCTGGTGTCGGTGGAGCTGCGCAACCGGTTAAGCGCCACGACAGGTCTCCGGTTGCCGGCGACGCTGGTCTTCGACCACCCCACCCCCGCCGCGGTGGTCGGTCAACTACTGGCCCGGGTCTCCGCCGTACCCGACGGGACGGAGCGGACGGCGGTCGCGCCCACGCCTGCGACGGCGCTGGACGACCCGGTGGTGATCGTGGGGATGGCCTGCCGGTACCCGGGTGGGGTGAGCAGTCCGGAGCAGTTGTGGGACCTGGTGATCAACGGCAGTGACGCGATCGGCGGGTTGCCGGAGGACCGCGGCTGGGACCTGGCCGGTCTCTACGACCCAGACCCGGCGCGGACCGGGACGACGTACACCCGGCACGGGGGATTCCTGTACGAGGCGGCCCGGTTCGACGCGGAGTTCTTCGGGATCAGTCCGCGTGAGGCGACGGCGATGGATCCGCAGCAGCGGCTGCTGCTGGAGACGGCGTGGGAGTGCGTCGAGCGGGCCGGTGTCGATCCGACCAGCCTGCGCGGCAGCGCGACCGGTGTCTTCACCGGAGTGATGTACGACGACTACGGAGGCCGGATCCAGCGGGCACCGGAGGGCTTCGAGGGTCACCTGTTGACGGGAAGCATCAGCAGTGTCGCCTCGGGGCGGATCGCGTACACCCTGGGGTTGGAGGGGCCGGCGGTCACCGTGGACACGGCGTGTTCGTCGTCGCTGGTGGCGATGCACCTGGCAGCACAGGCCATCCGCAACGGTGAGTGCGACCTGGCCCTCGCGGGTGGGGTCACGGTGATGGCGACCCCAACGGTGCTGGTCGAGTTCAGCCGGCAGCGCGGCCTGGCACCGGACGGCCGGTGCAAGCCGTTCGCCGCCGCCGCCGATGGCACCGGCTGGGGCGAGGGTGTGGGCCTACTGCTGCTGGAGCGGCAGTCGGTGGCACAGGAGCGCGGCCACCAGATCCTGGCCGTTCTCCGCGGCTCGGCGGTCAACCAGGACGGCGCCAGCAACGGGCTGACCGCACCGAACGGACCGGCGCAGGAACGCGTCATCCGCCAGGCCCTGGCCAACGCGAGGTTGACCCCCGCCGACGTCGACGTCGTGGAGGCCCACGGCACCGGCACCACCCTCGGCGACCCGATCGAGGCCCAGGCCCTCCTGGCCACGTACGGCCAGCAGCGGCGGGACGACCAGCCGCTGTGGCTCGGCTCGGTGAAGTCGAACATCGGGCACACGCAGGCCGCCGCCGGGGTCGCCGGCGTGATCAAAATGGTCCAGGCGATGCGGTACGGCACACTGCCCCGCTCGCTGCACATCGACGCCCCCACCCCCCACGTCGACTGGACCGCCGGCAACGTCCGCCTGCTCGACCGGCCCGTCGAGTGGAAGCCGAACGGGCAGCCACGGCGGGCCGGCATCTCCTCCTTCGGCATCAGCGGTACCAACGCGCATCTGATCATCGAGGAGGCCCCGGCTGATGAGCCGGCCGGCAGCGGGCCGGAACAGACCGGATCGGATGCCACCCCGACCTCGACGACACCGGCCGACGGGGACGACGCCGAGTTGACCGACCTGCCCGGTGGTGGGTGGGTGCCCTGGCTGCTGTCTGCGAAGACCGAGACGTCGTTGCGGGAGTACGCCCGCCGGCTGCGGGACTGGGCCGCTGACACGGACGGCCTGGACCTGGTCGGCGTCGCCCACGCCCTCGTCGGGCGTAGCACGTTCCCGTGCCGGGCGGTCGTTCTCGGTCGCACCGTCGAGGAGATGCGCGAAGCCCTCACCGCTCTGGCCGACGGGGTCGAGCACGACAACCTGACCGTCGGTGAGGCCCGAGACGGCGGCAGGATCGGGTTCATCTACCCCGGTCAGGGCAGTCAATGGCCCGCCATGGCCCACCAGCTCTACCGCACCTCGACCGTCTTCCGCGACAGCATCAACACCACCGACGCCACCCTGCGCCGGCACGTCGACTGGTCACTGCTCGACATAATCCTGGAAAAACCCGACGCGGCCAGCCTGGACCGGGTCGATGTCGTCCAACCGGTCCTGTTCGCGGTCACCACCGCGCTCACCGCACTGTGGCGGCACCACGGCATCAACCCTGATGCCGTCATCGGCCATTCCCAGGGCGAGATCACCGCCGCCCACGCCACCGGGATCCTCGCCCTCGACCAGGCCGCACGGCTCATCGCCCACCGCGGACAGGCGCTGACCACCATCGAAGGCACCGGCGGCATGCTCGCCGTCACCGGCCCCACCCCCGACGAACTACCCGACCTGCTGACCCGACTGGTGCCCGAACACGCCGCGAGCCTGCACCTCGCCGCCCACAACGCGCCCACCAGCAGCGTCCTCTCCGGCACCCCCCACGCCATCCAAGCCGCCCACCAAGCCCTCACCAGCCACGGCCTGACCGCCAAAATCATCCCGGTCAGCTACGCCAGCCACTGCCCCCACATCGACCCACTACAAGCCGAACTGACCAAGGCCACCGTCAGCCCCCAGAGCAGCGACACCACGTTCTACAGCAGCACCCGCCAACAAGCCGTCCCCGGCACCGAACTGACCATCGACTACTGGTGGGACAACCTGCGCCACCCCGTCCACTTCCACCCCACCCTCCAACACCTGACCACCGACGGACACCACACCCTCATCGAGATCAGCCCACACCCCCTCCTCGCCCCCACCATCGACAACGACACCACCGTCTGCCACACCCTCCGCCGCGACACCGACCCCTGGCACACCCTCCTCACCAACACCGCCCACCTCCACACCCACACCAACCACCCCATCACCTGGGCCCACCTACTCCCAACAACCCAGACCCACACCACCCCACCCACGTACCCCTTCGAACGACGGCACTACTGGCTCAACGCGAACCCGGCCACCGACACCCAGCACCTCGGGCTCCGGCCCAGCGCACACCCGGTCCTGCCGGCGGCCCTCGAACTGGCCGGTACGCCGGACGTCGTGCTGACCGGCCGGCTGGGCGCCGGTGAGCAGACCTGGCTCGCCGAGTATCGACTGCGGGGCGCGATGCTGCTGCCGCCGACCGCCACACTCGATCTGGCGCTGCACGCGGCGGTCCAGGTGGGCTGCGACCAGGTCGACGAGCTGACCGTACGGGAACCGGTGGTGCTGCCGCAGCAGGGACACCTACGGGTTCAGGTGACCGTGACAGCCGCCGACGGCTCCGGCCGGCGGCCGATCACGGTCCACGTGGGGGCCGTAGGCGACAGCGCCGACGCAGAGGTGGTCTGGAGCCGACACGCCACCGGCCTCCTCTCCTCGTCGGACGCGCCGGCCCACGATCCGGAGGCCACCTGGCCACCGTCGGGGTGGGCCGCTGTCGACCTGGCCGCGTCGCGGGAACGGGCGGCGGCGGACGGTTGGGAACTGGGCATCGACAGCCTGGTCGCCGGCTGGCAGCGCGACGGGGAGTTCGCCGCGGAGGTACGCGTCGACGGCGTGAACGGCCACGTCCTGCACCCCGCGCTGTTGGACGCCGCGATGCGGCTCGCCACGCCGGACGGCGCGGCCGGCGAGGGTGCGGTGGCGTTGCCGATGACCTGGTCGGGCGTACGGCTGCACGCGGCGGGAGCGACCGACCTTCGGATCCGGCTGCGGTCGGACGGTACGTACGGGTGCGCGCTGGTGGCGGTGGACGGGACCGGGTCGCCGGTGCTGTCGGTGGCGAAGGTGGAGTTCCGGCCGGTGCCGGTGGACGACCTGCCTGGGCAGGCCACCGCGCGGGGACAGGTGTGGCGGCTGGACTGGGTGCCGGTCACGCCGCCCACCGGTCCGGCCGCCATGCAGGGGTGGGTGACCATCGGCGGCCCGGTGCCCGGGTGGGACCTGCCCTGCTATCCGAACCTGGACGCCCTTCAGCAGGCCGTCACCGGCGGGGAAGTCGCAGCCCCCGCGCAGGTCGTCGTCCCGCTGGCCGACCACACCGCCGAGGACGACGCCGATGTGCCGGCGGCCGTGCACCAGGCCACCGAACAACTCCTGCACACCCTGCAGGCCTTCCTCACCCAGTCGGCCTTCACCGGCGCCCGGATGACCGTCCTCACCACCGGCGCGATCAGCGTCGACGCCCAGGACGAGCTGACCAACCTGCCGGCCGCCACCTGTTGGGGTCTGGTCCGTACCGCGCAGACCGAACACCCGGACCGCATCGCCCTCGTCGACACCGACCGCACCCCGCGAAGCCTCAGCACACTCGCGGCCGCCCTCGCTGGCGGTCACCCGCAGCTGGCCCTCCGGGCCGGTGTGCCGCACGCCGCCCGCCTCGCCCCCGACACCGGTCCATCCTCCGCCGCGTCACCGCGCAGCCACCCCGGCCCGGCCCCCGCACCAGCAGCGCGACCGTTCGACCCGGAGCGTACGACGCTCATCACCGGCGGCACCGGCACCCTCGCCCGGCACACCGCCATCCACCTCATCGCCCACCACGGCGCCCGCCACCTGCACCTCATCAGCCGACAGGGCCCCCACCACCCCGACGCAGCCCACCTCATCCACCACCTCACCAGCCACGGCGCCACCATCACCATCACCACCTGTGACACCACCGACCGGCAACACCTAGCCGAGGTCATCAACCACATCGACCACAGCGATCACCCACTCGGCGCGGTCATCCACACCGCCGGCACCCTCCACGACGCCACCCTCACCAACCTCACCCCCCACCAGCTCCACACCACCCTCGACCCCAAAGTCGACGCCACCTGGCACCTGCACACCCTCACCCACCACCACTGCCTCACCCACTTCCTCCTCTACTCCTCCATCGCCGCCACCCTCGGCACCCCCGGCCAAGCCAACTACGCCGCCGCCAACACCTTCCAAAACGCCCTCGCCCAACACCGCCACCAGAACAACCAACCCGCCACCAGCCTCAACTGGGGCTACTGGACCGACACCAGCACCCTCACCGCCCACCTACACAACACCGACCTCCAACGCCTCCAAAACACCGGCATCACCCCACTGACCACCCCCCACGCCCTCACCCTCCTCAACACCGCCCTCACCACCACCAACCCCACCCCCATCACCGCCCACCTCAACCCCACCAACCTCCCCACCCACCTCACCCAACCCACCAACACGACCGGGGCCGCCACCACCCAGTGGGTCCCCCTGCTGCGGGACCAGGACGGCACCGAGCAGCAGCGCACGCTGACGGAGCTGATCCGCGCCCAGTTGGCGAAGGCGCTCGGGCACGCCGACGCCTCGCGGATCGGGGAGAACCGCGGCTTCCTCGAACTGGGTCTCAACTCGCTGACCGCGTTGGAGTTCCGCAACCAGCTCAGCCGGCTCACCGGTCTGCCCCTGCCCGCCACCGTCGTCTTCGACCACCCGACCCCGGTCGCGCTGGCCGCGTACCTGCGGGACCAGCTGGCACCGCGGCAGCCCGACCCGGCAGAGCTGGCACTGGCCGAACTGGACCGGCTGGAGACAGCGGTACGGGCCTTGAACGGCGACACCTCAACCGGGCGGGACGCGCTGGTCGCCCGCCTCCGAGGACTCCTGCACCAGCTCACCGGCGTGGAGCCGGGGCCGGCGCTCGCCGGCGACATCCTCTCGGCCACGCCGGAGGAGCTCTTCCACCTGCTCGACCAGGACCTGGACGTTGAACTCACGCAGCTCGATCTCACCGGTGAGGTGGCCACGGATGGCGAATGAGGAGAAGCTGGTCGCGTACCTCAAGCGGGCCACCGCGGATCTGTACCAGACCCGCCAGCGCCTGCAGGAGGTCGAGGAACGCGCGCGGGAGCCAATCGCGATCATCGGGATGGCCTGCCGCTATCCGGGCGGGGTCACCTCCCCGGAGGAGCTGTGGCAGCTACTGGCCTCCGGCACCGACGCGGTTGGCGAGTTCCCGACCGACCGCGGTTGGGACCTGGCCACCCTCTACGACCCGGATCCGGACAGCCCGGGCACCACGTACACGCGGGAGGGCGGTTTCCTCTACGACGCGGGTGACTTCGATCCCGGTTTCTTCGCGATCAGCCCGAGGGAGGCGCTGGCCACCGATCCGCAGCAGCGGCTGCTGCTGGAGACCGCGTGGGAGACCATCGAGCGGGCCGGCATCGACCCGACCACGCTGCGCGGCAGCACCACCGGCGTCTTCACCGGGGTGGTCGCCCAGGATTACGGGCCCCGGCTGCACGAGCGGCACCAGGCGCCGGAGGGGATCGAGGGCTACCTGCTCACCGGCAACACGTCCAGTGTGGTGTCCGGGCGGGTGGCGTACGTGCTGGGCCTGGAGGGGCCGGCGGTCACGGTGGACACCGCCTGCTCGTCCTCGCTGGTCGCGCTGCACCTGGCCAGCCAGGCCATCCGTAACGGGGAGTGTGACCTGGCCCTCGCGGGCGGTGTGGCGGTGATGACCACACCGGACAACTTCGTCGAGTTCGCCCGGCAGCGGGGGCTGGCCGCCGACGGACGGTGCAAGCCGTTCGCGGCGGGGGCCGACGGCACCGGATGGGGCGAGGGCGTCGGTCTGGTGCTGGTGGAACGGCTGTCCCGGGCGCGCCGGCTCGGGCACCCGATCCTGGCGGTCATCCGCGGCTCGGCGTTGAACCAGGACGGTACGAGCAGCCAGCTCTCCGCGCCGAACGGACCGGCGCAGGAACGCGTCATCCGCCAGGCCCTGGCCAACGCGAGGTTGACCCCCGCCGACGTCGACGCCGTCGAGGCACACGGCACCGGCACCACCCTCGGCGACCCCATCGAAGCCCAGGCACTCCTCGCCACCTACGGACAACACCGCCGCGACGACCAGCCACTCTGGCTCGGGTCGATCAAGTCCAACATCGGCCACACCCAGGCCGCCGCCGGCATCGCCGGCGTGATCAAAATGGTCCAGGCGATGCGGAACGGCCTGCTGCCCCGCTCGCTGCACATCGACGCCCCCACCCCGCACGTCAACTGGGACAGCGGTCGGGTGCGGCTGCTCGACCGGGCGGTGGACTGGACGCCGGGCGGGCAGCCGCGCCGGGCCGGGGTGTCGTCGTTCGGCATCAGCGGCACCAACGCGCACGTGATCCTTGAGGAGGCCCCTGCGGCGGAGACCGCGGACGCGCCGGCCCCCGCCAGCCCGTGGGACGGGTGGGCGTCGTGGCTGCTGTCGGCCAGGAGCGGGGACGCGCTCCGCGACCACGCCGCCCGCCTGGCGGCTTGGCTTGCCGGGCATCCGGACGTCGCGCCGGCCACGGTCGCGGAGGCACTGGCGCGGCGTACCCGGTTCGCGCACCGGGCGGTGGTGACCGCCGCCAGCCGCGAGGACTTCACCGCCGCGCTGACCGCACTGGCCAACGGCGAGCCGCACCCCCACCTGAGCACGAGCACGGTGGACCAGCCCGGCAGGGTGGCGTTCTGCTTCACGGGTCAGGGCAGCCAGTACCCGGGCATGGGCGCCGACCTGTACGCCACCAACCCGGTCTACCGCGACACGTTCGACCAGGCCTGCGACGCCCTGAACCCACACCTGGAACACCGCCTCCAAGACGTCGTGTTCGCCGAACCCGGCACCGACCTCGCCGCCCTGCTGGACACCACCGCCTACACCCAACCCGCCCTGTTCGCCCTCCACATCGCCCTGCACCAGGTCGCCACCACCCAACTCGGCCTCAACGCCGACTACCTCACCGGACACTCCCTCGGCGAAATCACCGCCGCCCACCTCGCCGGAGTCCTCACCCTCACCGACGCCGCCCTACTCGTCACCACCCGCGCCCGCCTGATGAACAGCATCACCACCCCCGGCGCGATGATCGCCCTCCAAGCCACCCGCAACGAAGCCGAACAACTCATCAACGGCCACGACCGCGTCACCATCGCCGCCATCAACACTCCACACAACATCGTCATCAGCGGCGACCACCACACCTGCCACCAACTCGCCACCCGATGGCGCGAACAAGGACGCAAGGCCACCACCCTCAAAGTCAGCCACGCCTTCCACTCACCCCACATGGCCGCCATCGCCGACGAGTTCCGCACCACCGCCGCGAGCCTCACCTACACCCCACCCACCCTCCCAGTGATCAGCAACGTCACCGGACAACCCGCCACCACCGAACAACTCACCAACCCCGACTACTGGGTGGAACACCTCCTCGCCCCCGTCCACTACGCCAACGGCATCACCACACTCCACGACCAACACGGCGTACACACCTTCCTCGAACTCGGACCCGACGCCACCCTCACCGCGCTACACCAGCAGACGCTGAGCGACGTCGTCGCCGTTCCCACCCTGCACCGGAAGCGGCCCCACCAGTACACCCTGCTCGCGGCCGCCGCCAGCGTCGGCGGCCGGCCCGCCGATGCCGGCGCTCACCTGGACCTGCCCACCTACCCGTTCCAGCACACCCGGCACTGGCTGGTGACCGGGGCCACCGCCCGACCGACCGACCTCGGGCTGCGGCCGAGCACCCATCCGCTGCTCGGCGGGCGGCTCGACCTGGCCAGCGATGCCCGTACGCTCCTCACCGGGCGGCTGTCGTCGGCCACCCATCCGTGGCTGGTGGACCACACCATCGCCGACCGGTGCCTGCTGCCGGCCACGGCCCTGGTCGACATGGCGCTGCACGCCGGGCTGGCCGGCGGGCATCCGTACCTGGACGAATTGACCCTGCACAGCCCGCTGGCGTTGCCGGCGGACGGCGCCGTGGAGGTGCAGGTCGTCCTCGCCGAGCCGACGGACGGGCAGCGGGTGGTGGAGGTGCACTCCCGCCCGGCCGGGGAGACCGACGCGGCCTGGACGATGAACGCCTCGGGCCGGCTGACCACCATCGCGGCCGGGGTGGCGGAGTGGCCGACCGCATGGCCGCCGGACGGAGCCGAGCCGCTGGACGTGGCCGGCCTGTACGACGAGTTGGCGGAACTGGGCTACCGGTACGGGCCGGCGTTCCAGGGCCTGCGCCGGGCGTGGCACTCGGGTGACGACCTCTACGCGGAGGTGACGCTGCCGGAGGGCGTACGCGCCGACGTCGATCGGTTCGGCGTACACCCGGCGTTGCTGGACGCGGCGTTGCACGTCCTGGGGGTGTCCGACGACGTGCGGGACGGAGTCTGGCTGCCGTTCGTCTGGTCCGGAGTGCGCCTGCACGCCACCGGGGCGACGTCGCTGCGGGTACGCCTGTCCCGCACCGCCGCCGACCGCGCCGAGTTGGCCGTGCACGACCCGGCCGGACAGCCGGTGCTGACGGCCCGGTCGCTGGTGCTGCGGGAGATACCGCGCCAGGCCGGCGGGCCGGCCGCGCCACGGTTGGATCCGCAGTGGCTGCTGCACCTGGACTGGCCAGTCCTCGCCGGTGTCGAGGCGGCGGTCGAACAGCCTGGGGCGCTCGACTTCGCCGCGCTCGGTGCCGACGAGGCCGCCGCCGACCTGCTGCGTCGGATCCTCCCGGCGGCGCGGGTCGCCGACTCGGTGGAGACCGTACGTGCCATCGGTGCCGAGGCCGTGGTGGTGCCCTGCTGGGCCCCCGGCGGCGAGGACGAGGATGCCGGCCTGCTGGGAACGACACACGGGTTGACGGAGTCGCTGCTGCTGCGGTTGCAGGAGTGGCTGGCCGAGGAGGCGCTGGCCGACAGCCGGCTGGTGGTGCTGACCCGGGGTGCGGTGAGCACCGGCGTGGACGACCGGATCAGCGACCTGGCCGGCGCCGCCTGCTGGGGGCTGGTGCGCTCCAGCCAGACCGAGCACCCGGACCGGATCATCATCGTCGACCTCGACGCGACCGGTACGGACGACGTGTCGGAGCTGCTGACCCGGGCGGTGGGGTGTGGTGAGCCGCAACTCGCGATCCGCGACGGCCGCCTGCACGCCCCCCGCCTCCAACCCGCCCACCAGACAGCGGGCCTGCCCCTACCCGACAGCGACACCTGGCGGCTGGAAACCACCTCCGGTGGAAGCCTCGACAATCTCAGCCTCGTTCACTGCCCCGACTACGCCGCCCCGCTGCAACCCCACGAAGTCCGCGTCCGCCTACACGCCGGCGGCGTCAACTTCCGCGACGTCGTCGTCGCCCTCGGCATCGTCAACGACCCCCGCCCCATCGGCGGCGAAGGCGCCGGCACCATCACCGAAATCGGCAGCGCCGTCACCGACCTCCACACCGGCCAACAGGTGATGGGCCTGTTCAACGGCATCGGCGCGACCGCCGTCACCGACCACCGCCTCGTCACCCCGATCCCCGACGGCTGGACCCTCACCCAGGCCGCCACCGCACCCATCGCCTACCTCACCGCCTACTACGCCCTGCACGACCTCGCCCACCTCCAACCCGGCGAACGCGTCCTCATCCACGCCGCCACCGGCGGCGTCGGGCAGGCCGCCCTCCACGTCGCCCGCCACCTCGGCGCCCACATCCACACCACCGCCCACCCCACCAAATGGCCCACCCTCCACGCGTTGGGCATCACCCCCGAACACATCGCCAACAGCCGCACCCTCGACTTCGAAGAGCAATACCGCACCCCCGGCATCGACGTCGTCCTCAACAGCCTCACCGGCGAACACCTCGACGCCTCCGGCCGCCTCCTCACCTCAGGCGGACGCCTCATCGACATGGGTAAAACCGACATCCGTGACCCACTCGCCTGGGGCACCGAACATCCGAACACCACCTACCAAGCCTTCGACCTCATGGACCCGGGCGAAGACCACATCGCCGCCCTCTACCAACACCTCCAGCCCCTGTTCCACGACGGCACCCTGCCGCCACTGCCCACCCGCGCCTACGACATCCGCCACGCCCCCACCGCCTTCCGGTACCTCGCCAACGCCCGCCACACCGGCAAGATCGCCCTCACCCTCCCGGCCGCACCGGTCGACGCCCACGGCACCACCCTCGTCACCGGCGGAACCGGCACCCTCGCCCAACATGCCGCGGCTCACCTCGTCGCCCACCATGGAGCGCGCCACCTCCACCTGCTCAGCCGCCAGGGGGCTCACCACCCGGACACCGCCCGTCTCGTCCAGCAGCTCGCCGGGCTCGGCGCCACCATCACCGTCAGCCGCTGCGACATCACCGACCAGGCGCGACTGGCCGAGGTCATCGACCACATCGACCGCACCGGGCACCCCCTCACCGGCGTCGTCCACACCGCCGGCACCCTCAACGACACCACCCTCACCAACCTCGCCCCGGACAACCTCCACGCCACCCTCGGTCCCAAGGTCGACGCGGCGTGGCACCTCCACGAGGCCACCAGAAACCGCCCCCTCACCCACTTCGTCCTCTTCTCGGCGTTCGCCGGGACCCTCGGCACCGGTGGCCAGGCCGGGTACGCGGCGGCGAACACCTTCCTGGACGCGCTGGCGGAGTACCGGCGTGCCGACGGGCTGCCGGCGGCCGCCCTGGCCTGGGGTTACTGGAACGACACCAGCGCGATGACCGCGCACCTGACCGAGGTGGACCGGGCGCGGATGGCGCGAACCGGCAGCCTCGGACTCGACACGAACGAGGGTCTGGCCCTTCTCGACGCGGCTCTCACCCACACCCACCCCACCCTCGCCCCCGTCAAGCTCCACCGCCCCACCCTCCGCAACCAACCGCACATCCCCGCCATCCTCACCGCCCTCGCCGGCGCGCCCAGCCGGCGGGCGGTCGCCGGGGACGGGGACGACGCCGGGGGCGCCCTGATGGACCGCCTGGCCGGTCTCGGGGCGGACGAGCGGCGGGCCGCGCTGGAGGATCTGCTGCGTACGACGGTGGCGGTCGTACTCGGCCACGCGACGGCCGAATCCATCCAGCTCGGGCGGGCCTTCCGCGACCTGGGGTTCGACTCGTTGACCTCGGTCGAGCTGCGCAACCGGCTGAGCACGGTCACCGATCTGCAACTGCCGGCCACCCTCGTCTTCGATCACCCCACCCCGGCGGCCGTCGTCGAGTACCTCGCCGGCCGGTTGCCGGGCCGGGCCGGGCAGCCGGCGGCAGTGGCGCGGGTGGTGCGGACAGCGGCCGCCGACGAGCCGATCGCGATCGTGGGGATGGCGTGCCGCTACCCGGGCGGGGCCGGCAACCCGGAGGAGTTGTGGGAGCTGCTGGCCTCGGGCCGGGACGCGATCGGGGAGTTTCCGACCGACCGTGGTTGGCGGTTGGAGCGGCTCTACGATCCGCGCCCGGAGCACGCCGGCACCACGTACGCCCGGGAGGCCGGTTTCATCGCCGGGGCCACCGACTTCGACGCCGCCTTCTTCGGGATCAGCCCGCGTGAGGCGACGGCGATGGACCCGCAGCAGCGGCTGCTGCTGGAGACCGCCTGGGAGAGCATCGAGCGGGCCGGCATCGACCCGACCAGCCTGCGCGGCAGCGCCACCGGTGTCTTCACCGGCCTGGCCTTCGACGAGTACGGACCCCGGATGCACGAGGCGCCGGAGGCGTACGAGGGGTTCATGCTGACCGGGAACACGACGAGCGTGGCGTCCGGGCGGGTGGCGTACCTGCTGGGGCTGGAGGGACCGGCGGTCACCGTGGACACCGCCTGCTCGTCGTCCCTGGTCGCCATGCACCTGGCCGCGCAGGCGATCCGCAACGGCGAGTGCGACATGGCGCTCGCCGGTGGCGTCACCGTCATGGCCACCCCCGGCATGCTCATCGAGTTCAGCCGGCAGCGGGGACTGGCACCGGACGGCCGGTGCAAGCCGTTCGCCGCCGCCGCCGACGGCACCGGCTGGGGCGAGGGTGTGGGCCTACTGCTGCTGGAGCGGCAGTCGGTGGCGCAGGAGCGCGGCCACCAGATCCTCGCCGTCATCCGCGGCTCCGCCGTCAACCAGGACGGCGCCAGCAACGGCCTGACCGCACCGAACGGACCATCCCAGGAACGCGTCATCCGCCAGGCCCTGGCCAACGCGAGGCTGACGCCGGCCGACGTCGACGCCGTCGAGGCCCACGGCACCGGCACCACCCTCGGCGACCCCATCGAAGCCCAGGCACTCCTCGCCACCTACGGCCAACACCGCCGCGACGACCAGCCACTCTGGCTCGGCTCGATCAAATCCAACATCGGCCACACCCAGGCCGCCGCCGGTGTGGCCGGGGTGATCAAAATGGTCCTGTCGATGCGACACGGCCTGCTGCCCCGTTCCCTGCACATCGATGCGCCGAGCCCCCACGTCGACTGGACCAGCGGAAACGTCCGCCTCCTCGACGAGCCCGTCGAGTGGCGGCGGAACGGGCACCCACGGCGCGGGGCGGTGTCCTCGTTCGGCGTCAGCGGCACCAACGCCCACGTGATCATCGAGGAGGCGCCCGCCACGACGCCAGCCGTCACACCGAGCGTCGACCCGTGGGACGGGTGGGTGTCGTGGGTGTTGTCGGCGAAGACCGAGCCGGCGCTACGCGCGTACGCCGGGCGGCTGGGCGGGTGGCTGGCCGAACACGAGGAGGATGTCACCCCGGCCGAGGTCGGGGACGCGCTCGCCCGGCGGTCCCGCTTCCCGCACCGCGCCGTGCTGGTGGCCCGCACCGGTGACGAGTTCGCCGCCGCGCTGGCCGCGCTCTCCGAGGGGCGACCGCATCCCGTCGTCGTCACCGGCAGCACCGGCGACCCCGGCCGGACCGCCTTCTGTTTCACGGGTCAGGGCAGCCAGTACCCGGGCATGGGCGCCGACCTGTACGCCACCAACCCGGTCTACCGCGACACGTTCGACCAGGCCTGCGACGCCCTGAACCCACACCTGGAACACCGCCTCCAAGACGTCGTGTTCGCCGAACCCGGCACCGACCTCGCCGCCCTGCTGGACACCACCGCCTACACCCAACCCGCCCTGTTCGCCCTCCACATCGCCCTGCACCAGGTCGCCACCACCCAACTCGGCCTCAACGCCGACTACCTCACCGGACACTCCCTCGGCGAAATCACCGCCGCCCACCTCGCCGGAGTCCTCACCCTCACCGACGCCGCCCTACTCGTCACCACCCGCGCCCGCCTGATGAACAGCATCACCACCCCCGGCGCGATGATCGCCCTCCAAGCCACCCGCAACGAAGCCGAACAACTCATCAACGGCCACGACGACGTCACCATCGCCGCCATCAACACCCCACACAACATCGTCATCAGCGGCGACCACCACACCTGCCACCAACTCGCCACCCAATGGCGCGAACAAGGACGCAAGGCCACCACCCTCAAAGTCAGCCACGCCTTCCACTCACCCCACATGGCCGCCATCGCCGACGAGTTCCGCACCACCGCCGCAAGCCTCACCTACACCCCACCCACCCTCCCAGTGATCAGCAACGTCACCGGACAACCCGCCACCACCGAACAACTCACCAACCCCGACTACTGGGTGGAACACCTCCTCGCCCCCGTCCACTACGCCGACGGCATCACCACACTCCACGACCAACACGGCGTACACACCTTCCTCGAACTCGGACCCGACGCCACCCTCACCGCGCTACACCAGCAGACGCTGAGCGACGTCGTCGCGGTCTCCGCCCTACACAAGGATCGGCCCGGCCCGCGTGCGCTGCTCGCGGCCGCCGCGGCGCTCGACGCCCGCCCGGCCGGCGGTCACCCCCAGCTGGACCTGCCCACCTACCCGTTCCAGTCCACCCGGCACTGGCTGTCCGGCACCCACCGGACCACCCCGGCCGACCTGGGACTGCACCCCACCCGGCACGCCGTGCTGACCACCCGACTCGACCTGGCCAGCGAGGGCGGCACGGTCCTCGCCGGACGGCTGGCCGCCGGCACCAGTTGGCTCGACGACCACCGGGTACTGGCGACCCGGCTGCTGCCGGCGAGCGCCTTCCTGGACCTGGCGCTACACGTCGGCGTCAGCACCGGGCACCCGTACCTCACGGAGCTGACCGTGCCCACGCCGCTGCCCGTACCCGACGGCCGGGCCGTACAGGTGCAGGTCACCGTGGCGGTGGCCGACGACGCGGGCCGGCGTACCGTGACCATCCACGCGCGGGACGCGGAGAGCGAGCCGGATGCGGCGTGGACCCGGCACGGCGGCGGGATTCTCGGCACCACCGCGCCGGCCGCGCCGCCGGCCGCGCCGCCGGCCGCGCCGGTCTGGCCGCCGGCTGGCGCCGAACCGGTCGACGTCACCGACGTGTACGCCCGGCTCGGCGCGGCGGGCCACCGACCCGGACCGACCCTGCGCTGCCTGCGCGAGGCCTGGCGACAGGACGGCGGGCTGGTCGTCGAGGTCGCCCTCGACGAGGAACAGCGGGCGGAGGCCACGCAGCACGCGCTGCACCCGGCGCTGCTGGAGGCGGCCCTGCATCCGCTGCTGGCCGACCTGGGGATCCGGCAGCCCGACGCGACGCCGACAGTCATCGGATGGTCCGAGGTGCGGCTGCTGGCCACCGGCGCCACCGCGCTAAGGGTGCTGCTGCGGCCGGCCGGGGACGGCCGGTTCACCCTCGCCGGCTACGACCCGGCCGGTCAGCCGGTACTCACCGCCGCGATCGACACCGGAAAACTGCCCGTCAACCGGCTGGCTGCCACCGGTCCGGCACCGGAGCTGTACGCCCTGGCCTGGGAGCAGTGGCCGGTGCCCGAGCCCGCTGGGGTGTCCGATGCCGCCGGCACCGTCTGGTCGTACCGGACGCCGGAGGCCGAACTGGCCGACCCGGTGAACGCCGCGGGCCGAGCGGTGGCGCTCCTCCAGTCGGCGGTCGGCGACCCGGCCGGGCCGCCCCTGGTGGTGCTGACCCGGCACGCCGTCGCGGCGCTGCCCGGCGAGGACCCGCGCGACCTGCCGGCGGCGGCGGTGTGGGGTGCCGCCGGCGCGGCGCAGGCCGCCGAGCCCGGCCGGATCGTCCTGGTCGACACCGACGGGCTCCCGGAGAGCGAGGCGGTCCAGGACCGGGCGGTGGCCGCCGCCGTCGCGGCCAGCGAACCCCGGCTCGCCCTGCGTACCGGCGCGGTGCTCGTGCCCCGGCTGGTCCGGACGGCCGTCGACGCCCCGGTCACCGCCGGCTTCGGCCCGGACAGCACGGTCCTGGTGACCGGCGACGCGCGGGCCGTCGCGGCGGCGCGGGACCTGGTCACCCGGCACGGGGTACGGCGCCTGCTGCTGGCCGGCACCGTCGACGCGGCACCGGCGGTCGGTGCCCTGACCGGGATCGGCGCCCAGGTCACCGTCACCGGTGGCGACACCACCGACCCCGACGCCCTGACCGACCTGCTCGCCACCGTCGACCCGGCCCACCCGGTCACCGCCGTGCTGCACGCCGGGGGCGACCCGGCGACCGCGTGGGCGCTGCACGAGGCGACCCGCCAACTCGACCTGGCGGCGTTCGTCCTGCTCTCCGACGTGGCCGGCACGCTCGGCACCCCCGGCGAGAGCGCCCGTGGCGGCGACGCCGCGTTCCTCGACGCGCTGGCCCACCACCGGCGGGCGTACGGGCTGACCGCGGTCAGTGTGGCCGGCGGGGCGGCCGACGCGCCACGGCCCGACGGTGTCGTTCCGGCATCCGGGTCGGGCCCGCTCGACCTGGCCCTCGCCACCGGCGCGGCGGTACTGCTCGCCGGACGGGTCAGCGAGCCGGCCGGGCCGGTGCCCGCGCCGCTGCGCGGGTTGTTCCGCGCCCGGCTGCGGGACGCCGTTGACGACGCCGGCCCGCTGACGTACGCGGAGCGGCTGGCCGCCCGCCCGCCGGCCGAGCAGCGCAAGGCCCTGCACGACCTGGTGCTGGGGGCCGTGGCGACGGTGGCCGGCCTGGAGTCGGCGGACGCCGTCGACCCGGAGCAGGCGTTCAAGGACCTCGGGTTCACCTCCCTCACGGCCGTGGAGCTGCGCAACCGGCTCGGCGCGGCCACCGGCCTGACGCTGCCGGCCACGCTGGTGTTCGACCGTCCCACCCCGACAGCGGTGGTCGATCATCTGCGGGAGCTGGTCTCCGGGGTTCCGGCGGCCCGCGCCGCGGCGCCGGTACGGGTGGCCGCCGTCGACGAACCGGTAGCGATCATCGGCATGGCCTGCCGCTACCCGGGCGGCATCGGTTCACCGGAGCAGCTGTGGCAGCTGGTGATCTCCGAGGGCGACGCGATCAGCGAGTTCCCGGACGGACGGGGCTGGGACATCGAGGCCATCTACCACCCGGAACCCGGCACGCCGGGGACCACGTACACCCGGCACGGCGGGTTCCTCGCCGATGCCGCCGGCTTCGACGCGGCCTTCTTCGGCATCAACGCCCGGGAGGCTGCGGCGATGGACCCGCAGCAGCGGCTGCTGCTGGAGACCGCCTGGGAGGCGGTGGAGCGGGCGGGCATCGACCCGGCCGGCCTGCGCGGCACCGCGACGGGCGTCTTCACCGGGGTCATCGACAACGACTACGGGCCCCGGTTCGACGAGGTGCCCGAGGACTACGAGGGCTACCTGATGACCGGGGCGACGACCGCGCTGGCGTCGGGACGGATCGCGTACACGCTGGGGTTGGAGGGCCCGGCGATGACCGTGGACACGGCGTGTTCGTCGTCGCTGGTGGCGATGCATCTGGCGGCACAGGCGATCCGTAACGGCGAGTGCGACCTGGCGCTCGCGGGCGGGGTGACGGTGCTGGCCACGCCCGGAGGCTTCGTGGAGTTCAGTCGGCAGCGAGGGCTGTCGCCGGACGGCCGGTGCAAGCCGTTCGCGGCGGCGGCGGACGGTTTCGGGTTCTCCGAGGGCGTCGGTCTGGTGCTCCTCGAACGGCTCTCCGTGGCCCGGGAACGCGGCCACCGGATCCTCGCTGTGGTGCGCGGCTCGGCGGTCAACCAGGACGGCGCCAGCAACGGGCTGACCGCACCGAACGGACCGGCGCAGGAACGCGTCATCCGCCAGGCCCTGGCCAACGCGAGGTTGACGCCGGCCGACGTGGACGCCGTGGAGGCCCACGGCACCGGCACCACCCTCGGCGACCCCATCGAAGCCCAGGCACTCCTCGCCACCTACGGACAACAGCGGCGCGACGACCAGCCACTCTGGCTCGGGTCGATCAAGTCCAACATCGGCCACACCCAGGCCGCGGCGGGCGTCGCCGGTGTGATCAAGATGGTGGTGGCCATGCAGCAGGGCATGCTGCCCCGCTCGCTGCACATCGACGCCCCCACCCCGCACGTCGACTGGGACAGCGGCAGCGTACGGCTGCTCGACCGGGTGGTCGACTGGAAGCCGAACGGACACCTGCGGCGGGCGGCGGTGTCGGCCTTCGGCATGAGCGGCACCAACGCCCACCTGATCCTCGAGGAGTTCCCGACGGAGCCGGTCGCCGTGCCCGCCCTCGACGGGCCGGACGAGTTGACCGACCTGCCCGGTGGTGGGTGGGTGCCCTGGCTGCTGTCCGCGAAGACCGACACGTCGTTGCGGGAGTACGCCCGCCGGCTGCGGGACTGGGCCGCTGACACGGACGGCCTGGATCTGGTCGGCGTCGCCCACGCCCTCGTCGGGCGTAGCACGTTCCCGTGCCGGGCGGTCGTTCTCGGTCGCACCGTCGAGGAGATGCGCGAAGCCCTCACCGCTCTGGCCGACGGGGTCGAGCACGACAACCTGACCGTCGGTGAGGCCCGAGACGGCGGCAGAGTCGGGTTCATCTACCCCGGTCAGGGCAGTCAATGGCCCGCCATGGCCCACCAGCTCTACCGCACCTCGACCGTCTTCCGTGACAGCATCAACACCACCGATGCCACCCTGCGCCGGCACGTCGACTGGTCACTGCTCGACGTGATCCTGGAAAAACCCGACGCGGCCAGCCTGGACCGGGTCGATGTCGTCCAACCGGTCCTGTTCGCGGTCACCACCGCGCTCACCGCACTGTGGCGGCACCACGGCATCAACCCTGATGCCGTCATCGGCCATTCCCAGGGCGAGATCACCGCCGCCCACGCCACCGGGATCCTCGCCCTCGACCAGGCCGCACGGCTCATCACCCACCGCGGACAGGCGCTGACCACCATCGAAGGCACCGGCGGCATGCTCGCCGTCACCGGCCCCACCCCCGACGAACTACCCGACCTGCTGACCCGACTGGTGCCCGAACACGCCGCGAGCCTGCACCTCGCCGCCCACAACGCGCCCACCAGCAGCGTCCTCTCCGGCACCCCCCACGCCATCCAAGCCGCCCACCAAGCCCTCACCAGCCACGGCCTGACCGCCAAAATCATCCCGGTCAGCTACGCCAGCCACTGCCCCCACATCGACCCACTACAAGCCGAGCTGACCAAGGCCACCGTCAACCCCCAGAGCAGCGACACCACGTTCTACAGCAGCACCCGCCAACAGGCCGTCCCCGGCACCGAACTGACCATCGACTACTGGTGGGACAACCTACGCCAACCCGTCCACTTCCACCCCACCCTCCAAACCCTCACCACCGACGGACACCACACCCTCATCGAGATCAGCCCACACCCCCTCCTCGCCCCCACCATCGACAACGACACCACCGTCTGCCACACCCTCCGCCGCGACACCGACCCCTGGCACACCCTCCTCACCAACACCGCCCACCTCCACACCCACACCAACCACCCCATCACCTGGACCCACCTACTCCCGACAACCCAGACCCACACCACCCCACCCACGTACCCCTTCCACCACCAGCCGTACTGGCTCACCGGGCGGCGCAACCGGCGGCAGGACGGACCACAGCACCCGCTGCTCACCGGCCAACTGGCCACCCCCACCGGCCAGCGCCTCTTCACCGGCCAGCTCTCCACCCGCAGCCACCCGTGGCTCGTCGACCACGCCATCACGGCCGGCTGCCTGCTGCCGGCGACCGCGTACGTGGACCTCGCCCTGCACGCCGGCGCCGGCACCGGACACCGGCACCTCGACGAGCTGGCCCTGCACCAGCCGCTGTTCCTCACCGAACAGCCGACCGACGTGCAGGTCACCCTCGACCCGCCGGACGAGGAGGACCGCCGTCGCCTGACGGTCCACTCCCGTCCCTCGGGACGTACCGACGAGACGGCCTGGACGCACCACGCCACCGCGACGCTCACCGTCGAACCCAGCACCGCACCGCCCGCCGCCGGTACGGAGTGGCCGCCGGTCGGCGCCGACCCGCTGACCGTCGACGGGGTGTACGAGTGGTTGGCCGAGCTGGGCTACCGGTACGGGCCGGCGTTCCAGGGCCTGCGCCGGGCGTGGCGCGCCGGTGACGACCTCTACGCCGAGGTGGCGCTGCCGGAAACGGTGCGGGGCGACGTCGACGGGTACGGCATACACCCGGCGTTGCTGGACGCCGCGCTGCACGTACTGGCCCTCGCCGCCGATGGTGACGTGAGCCGGGTGCAGCTGCCGTTCGTCTGGTCCGGCGTACGGCTGCACGCCACCGGGGCGACCAGCGTCCGGGTGCACCTGGTGCGCCGGGGCGGGGACCAGGCCGCGCTGATCGTCTACGACCCGGCCGGCGAGCCGGTGCTGGACGCCCGGTCACTGGTGCTGCGCGAGGTACCGGTCGACGGCGCGGAGCGCGGCGACGTACGGGTGGACCCGCAGTGGCTGCTGCACGTGGACTGGCTGCCGATCGAGCCGGCGGAGCGCGTCGAGGTCGGCCCGGTGGCGGTGCTGAGCGACGACCCGGAGGCGGTCGACCGCTGGTCGGCGGCGTTCGGGACGGTGTCGGCGTACCCGACGATGGCGGCGCTCGGCGAGGCCGTCACGGCCGGCGGCCCGGCGGTGCGGACGGTCGTGCTGCCCTGGCCCGGCGTCGGTCCGGTGGTCGACGGGGCGGACGTGGACGTGCTGGCAGCCACCCACGGCTCGACCGAGTCGCTGCTGCGGGTGTTGCAGGAGTGGCTGGCCGAGGAGGCGCTGGCCGACAGCCGGCTGGTGGTGCTGACCCGGGGCGCGGTGAGCACCGGAGTGGACGACCGGATCAGCGACCTGGCGGCCGCCACCTGCTGGGGCATGCTCCGCACCGGCCTGGCGGAACACCCGGACCGGATCACCGTCATGGACCTGGACGAGAACGCGGAGAGCATCGCCGCCCTCGACGGGGCGGTGGGGTGTGGTGAGCCGCAACTCGCGATCCGCGACGGCCGCCTGCACGCCCCCCGTCTCCAACCCGCCCACCAGACAGCGGGCCTGCCCCTACCCGACAGCGACACCTGGCGGCTGGAAACCACCTCCGGCGGAAGCCTCGACAACCTCAGCCTCGTTCACTGCCCCGACTACGCCGCCCCGCTGCAACCCCACGAAGTCCGCGTCCGCCTACACGCCGGCGGCGTCAACTTCCGCGACGTCGTCGTCGCCCTCGGCATCGTCAACGACCCCCGCCCCATCGGCGGCGAAGGCGCCGGCACCATCACCGAAATCGGCAGCGCCGTCACCGGCCTGCACCTCGGCCAACAGGTGATGGGCCTGTTCAACGGCATCGGCGCGACTGCCGTCACCGACCACCGCCTCGTCACCCCGATCCCCGACGGCTGGACCCTCACCCAGGCCGCCACCGCACCCATCGCCTACCTCACCGCCTACTACGCCCTGCACGACCTCGCCCACCTCCAACCCGGCGAACGCGTCCTCATCCACGCCGCCACCGGCGGCGTCGGGCAGGCCGCCCTCCACGTCGCCCGCCACCTCGGCGCCCACATCCACACCACCGCCCACCCCACCAAATGGCCCACCCTCCACGCGTTGGGCATCACCCCCGAACACATCGCCAACAGCCGCACCCTCGACTTCGAAGAGCAATACCGCACCCCCGGCATCGACGTCGTCCTCAACAGCCTCACCGGCGAACACCTCGACGCCTCCGGCCGCCTCCTCACCCCAGGCGGACGCCTCATCGACATGGGTAAAACCGACATCCGTGACCCACTCGCCTGGGGCACCGAACATCCGAACACCATCTACCAAGCCTTCGACCTCATGGACCCCGGCGAAGACCACATCGCCGCCCTCTACGAACACCTCCAGCCCCTGTTCCACGACGGCACCCTGCCGCCACTGCCCACCCGCGCCTACGACATCCGCCACGCCCCCACCGCGTTCCGGTACCTCGCCAACGCCCGCCACACCGGCAAGATCGCCCTCACGCTGCCCTCGCCGACCGCCGCAGCGCGCCGCCGGTCCGGGTCGGCCGGGACTTCCGAAGGCACCACCCTCATCACCGGCGGAACCGGCACCCTCGCCCAGCACACCGCCACCCACCTCCTGACCCACCACGACGTCCGTCACCTCCACCTGCTCAGCCGCCAGGGCCCTCACCACCCCCACGCGGCCGCCCTCATCCATCAGCTCACCGGCCTCGGCGCCACCATCACCGTCAGCCGCTGCGACACCACCGACCGGAACCAACTCGCCGAGGTCATCGACCACATCGACCACACCGGGCACCCCCTCACCGGCGTCGTCCACACCGCCGGCACCCTCAACGACACCACCCTGGCCAACCTCACACCCGCCCAACTGCACGCCACCCTCGATCCCAAGATCGACACCGCGTGGCACCTCCACGAGGCCACCAGGAACCACCCCCTCACCCACTTCGTCCTCTTCTCGTCCAGCTCGGGGACCATCGACACCCCGGGCCAGGCGAACTACGCGGCGGCGAACGCGTTCCTCGACGCGATCGCCCAGCACCGGCGGGATCTCGGGTTGCCGGCCACCAGCACGGCGTGGGGCTACTGGACGCAGAAGACCGGCATGACCGGCCATCTGAGCGAGGTCGACCGCGCACGGATGGCCCGCGCCGGCAGCCTGGGCCTGGAAACCGAGGAAGGACTCGCGCTCCTCGACGCGGCCCTCACCCACACCCACCCCAACCTGGTGCCGGTCAAGCTGCACCTGCCCACCCTGCGCAACCAGACCCGACTCCCCGCCATCCTCACCGCGCTGGTGGGCGGCCCCGCCCGGCGCGCCGCCGAGGAGCAGGTGGTCGGCGGCCGGTCGCTCGCCGAACAGCTCGGCGCGCTGCCCGCCGGCGAGCGGCCCCGGCTGCTGCTGGACCTGGTACGCGGTCACGTGGCGGTGGTGCTGGGTCAGGGCTCACCAGCCTCGGTGCCGGAGGGCTCGCCGTTCAAGGACCTCGGCTTCGACTCGCTGACCTCGGTCGAACTGCGTAACCGGCTGCGTACCGCGACCGGGCTGCAACTGCCGGCCACGCTGGTCTTCGACCACCCCACCCCAACCGCGGTGGCGGAGTACCTGGCCGGGCAGCTCGCGCCGACGCAGCAGACGCCGCCGACCTCCGTACTGGCCGAACTGGACCGGGTGGAGGCGGCGCTGGCGGTGGTCGCGATGGACGAGACGGAGCGGGGCCGGGCGGAGGACCGGCTGCGGGACCTGTTGCGCCGGCTGGACGGCCTACGGCCGGCCGGCGCGGACCTCGACGACGTCGTCGACCTGGAGTCGGCGACCGACGAGGAGCTGTTCAGCGCACTGGACAAGGAACTCGGCGGTTCCCCGTCGTGACCAGATTGATGATCATTCCTGCCGGCTCCGACCAGGGGGACGCATGTTGAACGACGAAGACAAGCTCCGCAGCTACCTCAAGCGCGCCACCGCCGACCTGCGCTCGACGCGGCAGCGGCTGCGCGAGGTGGAGGACCGGGCACAGGAACCGGTGGCGATCGTCGGGATGGCCTGCCGGTATCCGGGTGGGATCGACACCCCGGAGCAGCTGTGGGACCTCATCGCCGCGGGCGGCGACGCGATCGGACCGTTCCCAACCGATCGGGGGTGGGATCTGGACTCGCTCTACGACCCGGACCCCGATTCGCCCGGCACCACGTACGCCCGCGACGGTGGGTTCCTCGCCGACGCCCCCGGCTTCGACGCCGCCTTCTTCGGGATCAGTCCGCGAGAGGCGACGGCGATGGACCCGCAGCAGCGGCTGCTGTTGGAGACCGCCTGGGAGAGCGTCGAGCGGGCCGGCATCGACCCGACCAGCCTGCGCGGCAGCGCCACCGGTGTCTTCGCCGGGGTGATCTCGCAGGACTACCTGGCCCGGATGAGCGAGCCGGATCCCGACCTGGAGGGATACCTGGTCACCGGCAACTCGGGCAGCGTGGCATCGGGGCGGATCGCGTACGTGCTGGGACTGGAGGGCCCGGCGGTAACTGTGGACACCGCGTGTTCGTCGTCGCTGGTGGCGATGCACCTCGCCGTCCAGGCGATCCGCGGCGGCGAGTGCGACATGGCGCTCGCGGGTGGCGCGACCATCCTCGCCCTGCCGCGCCCGTTCATCGAGTTCAGCCGGCAGCGCGGCCTGGCACCGGACGGCCGGTGCAAGCCGTTCGCCGCCGCCGCCGACGGCACCGGCTGGGGCGAGGGTGTGGGCCTACTGCTGCTGGAACGGCTCTCCGTGGCCCAGGAACGCGGCCACCGGATCCTCGCCGTCATCCGCGGCTCCGCCGTCAACCAGGACGGCGCCAGCAACGGCCTGACCGCACCGAACGGACCATCCCAGGAACGCGTCATCCGCCAGGCCCTGGCCAACGCGAGGTTGACGCCGGCCGACGTGGACGCCGTCGAGGCCCACGGCACCGGCACCACCCTCGGCGACCCCATCGAAGCCCAGGCACTCCTCGCCACCTACGGACAACACCGCCGCAACGACCAGCCACTCTGGCTCGGCTCGATCAAATCCAACATCGGCCACACCCAGGCCGCCGCCGGCGTCGCCGGGGTGATCAAAATGGTCCTGTCGATGCGACACGGCCTGCTGCCCCGTTCCCTGCACATCGATGCGCCGAGCCCCCACGTCGACTGGACCAGCGGTAATGTCCGCCTCCTTGACCAGCCGGTCGAATGGCGGGAGAACGGACGTCCGCGCCGAGCCGGGGTGTCCTCGTTCGGCGTCAGCGGCACCAACGCGCACCTGATCATCGAGGAGGCCCCGGCCGATGAGCCGGCCGGCAGCGGGCCGGAACAGACCGGACCGGATGCCACCCCGACCTCGACGACACCGGCCGACGGGGACGACGCCGAGTTGACCGACCTGCCCGGTGGTGGGTGGGTGCCCTGGCTGCTGTCTGCGAAGACCGACACGTCGTTGCGGGAGTACGCCCGCCGGCTGCGGGACTGGGCCGCTGACACGGACGGCCTGGATCTGGTCGGCGTCGCCCACGCCCTCGTCGGGCGTAGCACGTTCCCGTGCCGGGCGGTCGTTCTCGGTCGCACCGTCGAGGAGATGCGCGAAGCCCTCACCGCTCTGGCCGACGGGGTCGAGCACGACAACCTGACCGTCGGTGAGGCCCGAGACGGTGGCAGGATCGGGTTCATCTACCCCGGTCAGGGCAGTCAATGGCCCGCCATGGCCCACCAGCTCTACCGCACCTCGACCGTCTTCCGTGACAGCATCAACACCACCGATGCCACCCTGCGCCGGCACGTCGACTGGTCACTGCTCGACGTGATCCTGGAAAAACCCGACGCGGCCAGCCTGGACCGGGTCGATGTCGTCCAACCGGTCCTGTTCGCGGTCACCACCGCGCTCACCGCACTGTGGCGGCACCACGGCATCAACCCTGATGCCGTCATCGGCCATTCCCAGGGCGAGATCACCGCCGCCCACGCCACCGGGATCCTCGCCCTCGACCAGGCCGCACGGCTCATCACCCACCGCGGACAGGCGCTGACCACCATCGAAGGCACCGGCGGCATGCTCGCCGTCACCGGCCCCACCCCCGACGAACTACCCGACCTGCTGACCCGACTGGTGCCCGAGCACGCCGCGAGCCTGCACCTCGCCGCCCACAACGCGCCCACCAGCAGCGTCCTCTCCGGCACCCCCCACGCCATCCAAGCCGCCCACCAAGCCCTCACCAGCCACGGCCTGACCGCCAAAATCATCCCGGTCAGCTACGCCAGCCACTGCCCCCACATCGACCCACTACAAGCCGAGCTGACCGGCGTCGCCATCAGCCCCCAGAGCAGCGACACCACGTTCTACAGCAGCACCCGCCAACAGGCCGTCCCCGGCACCGAACTGACCATCGACTACTGGTGGGACAACCTACGCCAACCCGTCCACTTCCACCCCACCCTCCAAACCCTCACCACCGACGGACACCACACCCTCATCGAGATCAGCCCACACCCCCTCCTCGCCCCCACCATCGACAACGACACCACCGTCTGCCACACCCTCCGCCGCGACACCGACCCCTGGCACACCCTCCTCACCAACACCGCCCACCTCCACACCCACACCAACCACCCCATCACCTGGACCAGGCTCATCCCCCACACCGAGCAGGCGCCCGTCATTCCGCCCACCTACCCGTTCCACCACCAGCGGTACTGGTCGACCGTCGCGCCGGCCGCCCACCCACGCCGTCTCGGCCTACAGGCCACCAGCCACCCCCTGCTGGCCGCCACCATCACCACCGCCACCAGCGGCGAGCACCTCTTCACCGGCCACCTCTCCAGCCGGGCGCACCCCTGGCTCGCCGACCACACCATCGCCGGTGCCGGCCTGCTGCCCGCGACCGCCCTGGTCGAGTTCGCCCTGCACGCGGGCGCCGTCGCCGGGTATCCACTACTGGAGGAACTGACCCTCGAAGCACCGGTGCCGCTCTCCGACGTCGCCACCGACGTCCAGGTCACCGTCACCGGAAGCGACCAGCCGGGACGGCGTACGTTCGCCGTACACACCCGACCGGCCGACGAGCCGGAGGCGTCGTGGACGACCCACGCCACCGGGCTGCTCACCGGCGACGACGGCGAGCCAACCCCGCCGCCGCTCGCCGCCTGGCCGCCGGCCGGCGCGGAACCGGTCGACCTGGACGGGGCGTATCCGCGGCTGGCCGAGGCGGGCTACCGGTTCGGGCCGGCGTTCCAGGGTCTACGCCGGGCCTGGCGCTCCGGCGACGACCTGTACGCCGAGGTCGCGCTACCCGAACAGATGGACGTGACCGGGTACGCCGTGCATCCCGCGCTGCTCGACGCGGCCCTGCACCCGGCGGTGCTGGCCGTCCTCGACGAGGACGCGGACACCGTCCGTCAGGCGTTCGCCTGGGAGCAGGTCCGCCTGTACGCGACGGGCGCGACAGCCCTCCGGGTACGCCTGGCCCGCCAGTCACCGGAACGGCTGACGCTGGCCGCCCACGACCTGGCCGGTGAGCTGGTGCTGAGCGCCGCCGGGGTGCTGTCCCGGGCCACCTCGGCCGACCGGATCGCGGCCGGGGCCGCCCGACCGGACCGGCTCTTCGGGATGGAGTGGGTGCCCGTCCCGCCGGCCCCCGCCGAGTCGACCTCGTCCTGGGTGCTGGTCGGTGGGGACACCGCGCGGGTGTCCGACGGGCTGCCGGGCGTACCCGTGATCGCAGAGCTCGGGGAGGCGGCGCGCGACGGCGCGACGGCGCCCGGGGTACTCGTGCTGCCGCTGTCCCCCGGTGACGACGCAGACGTGCCGGCGGCCGTGCACGAGCGGACCGGTCGCCTGCTCCGCACGGTCCAGGCGTGGCTCGCCCGGGAGGAGCTGTCGGACAGCCGTTTGGTCGTGGTCACCAGCGGCGCGGTCGGCACCGGAGCCGACGAGCCGGTGACCGACCTGGCCGGCGCCGCCTGTTGGGGACTGCTGCGCTCCGCCCAGACCGAACACCCCGACCGGATCATCGTGGTCGACCTCGACGGCAGTCCGGAGAGCACCCGGGCGCTGGCCGCCGCCGTGAGCACCGCCACGCTGGGCGCGGAGCCGCAGCTCGCGGTGCGGGCCGGCGGGCTCCGCGCGCCCCGGCTGGCCCCGGCCGCGATCGAGCCGGCCGGGCCGGTCCCGCTCGATCCCGAGGGCACCGTGCTGGTCACCGGGGGCACCGGTACGCTCGGCCGGCTGACCGCCCGGCACCTGGTCACCCGGCACGGCGTCCGCCACCTGCTGCTGGTCGGCCGGCGCGGCCCGGAACACCCGGACGCCGCCGCCGTCGTACGGGAGCTGGCCGGTCTCGGCGCGGTGGTGGCCGTCGCCGCCGGGGACCTCGGCGACCCGGCGGTGGTCTGTGATCTCCTCGCCGGCATCGACCCGGCGCATCCGCTGACCGCGGTCTTCCACGCGGCCGGGCTGACCGACGGCGGGCCGGTGGACCGACTCACCGAGCGGCAACTGCACGACGTGCTGGGGCCGAAGGTCGACGCCGCCTGGCAGTTGCACCGGCTCACCGACGCACACCTGGTGCTCTACTCCTCGATCGCCGGCAGCCTGAACACCAGCGGCGTGGCCAACTACGCCGCGGCGAACGCGTTCCTCGACGCCCTCGCCGGGCACCGGCGCGCGCAGGGCCTGCCCGCCACCGCCCTGGCCTGGGGTTACTGGGACGTCGAGACCGGAATGAGCGGGGCGATGTCAGACGCCGACCGGCGGCTGCTGGCCCGGGCCGGGCTCGCGGCGCTGCCCGTCGAGGAGGCGGTGCGGCTCCTGGACACCGCGCTGGCGACCGACCGGCCGGTGCTGGTGCCGGCCGGTATCGACCGTTCGGCCGTACGCGCCCGGGCCCGCGCCGGTGACCTGCCGGCCGTGCTGCGCGCGTTCGCCCCGGCCGGGCTCCGGCAGGCCACGACGACCGCCCCGGCGGTGTCCCCGCTCGCCGGGCAACTCGCGGAGCGCTCGGCGGAAGACCAGCTGTCCTTCCTGGTCGACCTGGTCCGGACGCACGTCGGCGCGGTGCTCGGGCACGTCGACCCCGCCGGACTCGACGTGGGGCAGGACTTCAAGGGCCTGGGGTTCGACTCGATGACGGCGGTGCAGCTGCGTAACCGGCTCCGGACCGCCACCGGGCTGCGGCTGCCCGCGACGCTCGTCTTCGACCACCCGACGATACGGGCGGTGGCAACGCTGCTCCGGACGCTGCTGCTCGACCTGCCCACCGAGCGGCGAGCAGCGGCGCCGGCGGCGACCGCCACGGCCGAACCGATCGCGATCATCGGGATGGCCTGCCGCTATCCGGGCGGGGTCACCTCCCCGGAGCAGCTGTGGCAACTGCTGGCCACGGACACCGACGCGGTCGGCGAGTTCCCGACCGATCGGGGTTGGGACCTGACGACCCTCTACGACCCGGACCCGGACACCCCGGGCACGACGTACGCCCGGGAGGGCGGCTTCGTCCGGGACGCCGCCGAGTTCGATCCGGCCTTCTTCGGGATCAGCCCGCGGGAGGCGACCGCGATGGATCCGCAGCAGCGGCTGCTGCTGGAGGCGGCCTGGGAGAGCATCGAGCGGGCCGGCATCGACCCCACCACGCTGCGTGGTACCGCCACCGGCGTCTTCACCGGACTCACCCATCAGGAGTACGTCAGCCGGCCCGGCGCCTCGGCGGATGCCGAGGGCTACCTGCTGACCGGGAGCACCACCAGCGTCGCCTCCGGGCGCGTGGCGTACACCCTCGGGTTGGAGGGGCCGGCGGTCACCGTGGACACCGCCTGCTCGTCGTCGCTGGTGGCGGTGCACCTGGCCGCGCAGTCCCTGCGTGGCGGCGAGTGTGAACTCGCGCTCGCGGGTGGGGTCACCGTGATGGCCAGCCCCACCGGGTTCATCGAGTTCGCCCGGCAGCGGGGGTTGGCCGCCGACGGCCGGTGCAAGCCGTTCGCCGCGGCGGCGGACGGATTCGGGTTCTCCGAGGGTGTCGGTCTGGTGCTGTTGGAGCGGCTGTCGGTGGCGCGGCAGCGGGGTCACCGCGTCCTCGCGGTCATCCGCGGCTCGGCGGTCAACCAGGACGGGGCCAGCAACGGGCTGACCGCACCGAACGGACCGTCCCAGGAACGGGTGATCCGCCAGGCCCTGGCCAACGCGAGGTTAACGCCCGCCGACGTGGACGCCGTCGAGGCCCACGGCACCGGCACCGCCCTCGGCGACCCGATCGAGGCCCAGGCACTTCTGGCCACGTACGGGCAGGAACGACGGGACGACCGGCCGCTGTGGCTCGGGTCGATCAAGTCGAACATCGGGCACGCCCAGGCCGCCGCCGGCGCGGCCGGCATCATCAAGATGGTCCTCGCCCTGCGCCACGACCTGCTGCCCCGGTCGCTGCACATCGACAGCCCCACCCCGCACGTGGACTGGACCAGCGGTAATGTCCGCCTCCTCGACGAGCCCGTCGAGTGGCGGCGGAACGGCCACCCGCGCCGGGCCGGGGTGTCGTCGTTCGGCATCAGCGGCACGAACGCCCACGTGATCCTCGAAGAGGCGCCGCCGGCGGAGCCCGCTGCCGCGCCGGACGTCGACCCGTGGGACGGGTGGGCGTCGTGGATTCTGTCGGCGCGGACCGAACGCGCGCTACGCGACCAGGCGGCGCACCTGCTCGACTGGTTGCGTGACGAGGAGGTCGCACCGGCGGCGGTCGCCGGCGTGCTGGCGCGGCGTACCCGGTTCGCGCACCGGGCGGTGGTGACCGCCGCCAGCCGCGAGGACTTCACCGCCGCGCTGACCGCACTGGCCAACGGCGAGCCGCACCCGCACCTCAGCACCACCGTCACCACCGACGACGGCGGGAAGGTCGCCTTCTGTTTCACGGGTCAGGGCAGCCAGTACCCGGGCATGGGCGCCGACCTGTACGCCACCAACCCGGTCTACCGCGACACGTTCGACCAGGCCTGCGATGCCCTGAATCCACACCTGGAACACCGCCTCCAAGACGTCGTGTTCGCCGAACCCGGCACCGACCTCGCCGCCCTGCTGGACACCACCGCCTACACCCAACCCGCCCTGTTCGCCCTCCACATCGCCCTGCACCAGGTCGCCACCACCCAACTCGGCCTCAACGCCGACTACCTCACCGGACACTCCCTCGGCGAAATCACCGCCGCCCACCTCACCGGAGTCCTCACCCTCACCGACGCCGCCCTACTCGTCACCACCCGCGCCCGCCTGATGAACAGCATCACCACCCCCGGCGCGATGATCGCCCTCCAAGCCACCCGCAACGAAGCCGAACAACTCATCAACGGCCACGACCGCGTCACCATCGCCGCCATCAACACCCCACACAACATCGTCATCAGCGGCGACCACCACACCTGCCACCAACTCGCCACCCAATGGCGCGAACAAGGACGCAAAGCCACCACCCTCAAAGTCAGCCACGCCTTCCACTCACCCCACATGGCCGCCATCGCCGACGAGTTCCGCACCACCGCCGCAAGCCTCACCTACACCCCACCCACCCTCCCAGTGATCAGCAACGTCACCGGACAACCCGCCACCACCGAACAACTCACCAACCCCGACTACTGGGTGGAACACCTCCTCGCCCCCGTCCACTACGCCGACGGCATCACCACACTCCACGACCAACACGGCGTACACACCTTCCTCGAACTCGGACCCGACGCCACCCTCACCGCCCTGCACACCCACACCCGACCCGAGGCGCTCGCCGTCCACACCCTGCACAAGGACCGGCCGGACCAGCACACCCTGCTCACCGCCGCCGCCACCCTCAACGGCCGGCCCAGCGACACCAACGCCCACCTCGATCTGCCCACCTATCCGTTCCAGCGCACCCGCCACTGGCTGCCGGCCACCGCGGACAGCGGGCCGGTCCGGACGCCGGTCGAGCCGGCCGACGGTCATCCCCTGCTCGGCACGCCGCTGGACGTGGCCGGGACCGCCGGACGCTGGTTCACCCGGACCGTCGCCCCCGAGCGGCTCCGCATCGTCGACCAGCACCGGCTGCTCGGCACGGCGGTGTTCCCGGCGACCGCGCTCGTCGAGTGGGCGCTCGCCGCGGCCCGCGGCGACTCCCCCGAGCGCCGGTGGAGCCTGGCGGGGATCACCTTCGACGAGTTCCTGCGCTGCGACGAGGGAACCACGCTCACCCTGCAGTCCTGTGTAGAGCCGCACGAGCGGGCGCAGCGGGTGCGCTGCTTCAGCCGGCCGGCGGACGAGCCGTCGGCACCGTGGACGCAGCACGTCACCGTCGCCGCCGTGCACGCCGGCACCTCGCCCACCCCGCACCGGCTGCACCTGGCCGGCGTACGGGCCGGCATGGCGGACGAGGACCTCGACGGCTTCTACGACCGGCTCTGGCGGATCGGCGTCGAGTACGGGCCGGGCTACCGGGCGATGAAGCGGCTGCTGCGCTCCGGGGACGAGGCGCTGGCCCTGATCGAGGTGGACGAACCGGAACGCGACGGCGACGGGTGGCTGCTGCACCCGATGGTGCTCGACGCCTGCCTGCACGTGGGCGCGGCCTTCGGGGTCAGCGAGGACGACTTCTGGCTCCCCGCCGGCATCGACCGGATCGAGGTGTACGACCGGCTGCCCGGCCGGGTCTGGTGCCGGGCCCGGTCCCGGGGCGGACCGGAGGACGGCGAGCGGGCAATGGACCTCGACCTGGTCACCGCGCTGGGCGAGCCGGTGGCGAAGCTGACCGGGGTACGGCTGCGCGCGCTGCCGCGTACCCTCGTCACCGGCCTGGCCGGGTCGCGGCTGCGCCGCTACGACGTGACCTGGCACCCGCTGCCGGGCCGGCCGGCACGCCGCGCCGAGGCCAGCCCACGCGACACCTGGCTGGTCTGTGGCCGGGACGCCGGGGTCGTCGCGGACTGGCACGCCCAGCTGCTCGGCCTCGGCTGCGCCGCCGCCTCGCTGGTGCTGGCCGACGGCGTCCAGGTGCCGGCGACCGCGTCCCTCGCCGGCGGAACCGTGCAGGTGGATCCGGCCGACGAGGCGGGCCTGGCCCGCCTCGTCGACGCGGCTCGCGCCGAGGGCGTCAAGCTGCGCGGGCTGCTGCTCGGCCCGGACGGCGGCGTGGCCGCGGACGACGACGTCGCCGCCTCGGCCTACCGGGCCGCCCGGGACGCGCTGTCCGTGCTCCGGCAGGTTCTGCGGGGGTACGGCCACGACGCGCCGGACGTGGTGTTCTGCACCACGGGCGCGGAGGCACCGGCCGTGGACGACGTGCCAGCGCCGGCGCAGGCGGTGCTCGGAGGGTTGGCCCGCGCGGTGTTGACCGAACATCCCGACCTGCGTTGCGTGCAGGTGGACCTCGACCCGGCCGGACCCGCGCCGGCGCTCTCCACGGTCCTCGACCGGGTCGCCGACGCCGACGGCGCCACCCACCTCGCGGTACGCGACGGCGCCTGGTACGAGGCGCGGCTGCGGGAGCGTGAGCTGCCGAAGCCGGGGCCGGGCCCGGTGCTCCGCGCCGATGCGGCATACCTGGTCACCGGCGGCTTCGGCGGGCTGGGACAGGTGGTGGCCGGCTGGCTCGCCGACCGGGGGGCGACCGACCTGGTCCTGGTCGGGCGGCGGGTGCCGGCGGTCGAACCGCCGCTGTTGGCCGCGCTGCGCGAGCGCGGGGTACGCCTACGCCACCTGGCCGTGGACGTCGCGGACGGTGACGCGCTGGCCACCGCGCTGGCCGGGCTCGCCGGGGATCTGCCGCCGCTGGCCGGCGTGGTGCACGCGGCCGGTGTCGTCGACGACGCGGCCCTGGCCGAACAGGACTGGGACCGGTTCCGCCGGGCGTTGGACCCGAAGGTCCGCGGCGGCTGGCACCTGCACCGGGCGACGGAAGGTCTCGACCTGGACTTCTTCGTGCTGTTCTCGGCCTTCGGCGCGACGGTCGGCTCCGCCGGACAGGCCAACTACCTGGCCGCGAACGCCTTCCTGGACGGCCTGGCCCGGCACCGGCGCGCGCAGGGCCGGCCGGCGACCAGCGTCGGCTGGGGACCGTGGGCGCAGGCCGGCATGGCCGTCGACCAGGACGTGCTGGGCCGGCTGGCCGCGCTCGGCCTGGACGCGATCCCCACCGCCGAGGCCCTGGCCGCGTTGGGCTCGGTCCTCGACCCGGCGGCCGGGGAGCCGGTCGAGCCGGTGGTGGGTGTGGCCCGGGTGGACTGGCGTCGCTCGCTGACCGCGGCCGCCCGCTCCCGGCCGTACCGGCTGTTGGCGGACGTGACCCCGGCCGACCTCGCCGTGACCACCGAGGGGTCGGCCGCGCCGGACCTGGCCGTGCTCGCGGTCACGGACCCGGTGGCGGCTCGCGAGCTGCTGCTGGCCGGGCTGCTGGAGCGGGTGGCGCTGCTGCTCGGCCTCAGCGCCGCCGACCAGGAGGCGATCCGGCCCACCTTCGCCGGGACCCGGCTGAACGAGCTGGGCCTGGACTCGCTGACCACGGTACGGCTACGCCAACGGCTGTTGGTCGACTACGCGGCCGACGTACCGCCGACGGAACTGTTCGGCGGTGGCACGGCGGCGGACGTGGCGGAGCTGATCTGCCAACAGCTGACGCTGCGCAGCGTCGTCGCCGCCGATGACGACGACTTCGACGACGAGGACGCAGAGGTGCTGATCCTGTGAGCGCGGACGGTCCGATCTGGAGAGAGGGTGTTGCGGTGAGCGGAGCTGACGAGGGGTCGGGCGGGGTCGCCTCCCTGGTGGCCGACCTGGCCCGGATCGACGTGCGGTTGAAGCTGGTCGGTGCGGACCAGCTGAGCGTGAGCGCCCCGAAGGGACGCCTCTCGCCGGCGCTGCGCGAGCGGATCACCCGGCACCGGTCGGAGCTGATCGGCTGGTTGTCCCGTGACCGGGACGCCGCCGACGGGGCGGTGGCCCTGCCGGAGATCACTCCCGACCCGGCGGATCGGCACGAGCCGTTCCCGCCGTCGGACATCCAGATGTCCTTTCTGGTGGGGAGCCGGGAGGGCCTGGAATACCACGTCCGGCCGCACCAGTACATGGAGGTGGACTTCCCGGAGTTGGACCCGACCCGGTTCGAGCGGGCGCTGAACGCGGCGGCGCGGCGGCACCGGCACAGCCTGGTCGTGGTCCGCGAGGACATGATGCTGCAGACGGTCCGCGACCCGGAGCCGATCCCGGTCGAGGTGATCGACCTGCGGGAGCGGGACGAGGCCGGGCAGCGGGCCGGCATCGAGCGGACCCGGGCCGCGATGCAGCGCCGGGAACTGCCGCTGGACCGGTGGCCCTGGTTGGACGTCCGGCTCTCGCTGCTGTCCGGCGGGCGGGTCCGGATGCACTGGAACAACAACAACTTTTTCAGCGACGCCCCCGGCACCGGCCGGTTCCTCAAGGACCTGCTGCACTACTACGCGCATCCGGACGAGCCGCTGCCCGAGCTGACCCTGAGCTATCGGGACTGTGTGCTCGCGCTGGCCCGGCTCGAGGAGTCGCCGCTGGGGCAGGCCTCGAAGAAATACTGGTGCGACCGGATGGCCGACTGGCCCACGGCGCCGGAGCTGCCGCTGGCCCCCGGCTCGGACACCCGCCGCCGGTCGCGCCTGGAACGCCGGGAGCACGTGCTCTCACCGGCCCGGTGGGCGGCGTTCACCCGCCGGGCCGCCGAGCGGGGGCTGTCCCAGACCAACGCCCTGTGTGCCGTCTACGCCGAGGTCCTCGGGGCGTGGAGCGGGTCCCGGCACTTCCTGATCAACAACATGAACACCCACCGGCTGCCGCTGCACCCGCAGATCGGCGAGGTGATCGGCAACTTCTCCTCGCTGTACCCGCTAGAGGTGGACTGGCGGGCGGGCGGCCCGTTCCACGAGCGGGCACGCCGGTTGCAGGCCCAGGTGCTGGCGGACATGCAGCACGTCCACTGGAGCGGGGTCAAGGTCCTCCAGGCGGTCAACCAGCTCCGGCGCACCCCCGGCCGGGCGGTCTGCCCGTACGCGGTGGGCAGCGCACTTTTCGTCGGGCAGACCGACCGGCCGGTGTACAGCCTGCTGGAGACCCCGCAGGTGCTGCTGGACTGCGAGTTCTGGGAGCAGCGCGACGGCAGCATGTGGACGGTCTGGGACGTGCTGGAGGCGATGTTCCCGCCCGGGCTCATGGACGACATGCTGGCCGGCTACGGGGCCGTGCTGGAGGCGCTGGCCGACAGCGACGAGGCCTGGGAGCGGGAGGCGTTCGACCTGCTTCCGGCCGTCGACCGGCAGCGCCGGGCCCGACAGAACGAGGCCGGCGCGCCGACGCCGCCGGGGCTGCTGCACGCCGCCCTGGCGGAGCGGGCCACGGCCCAGCCGGCCCGGCCGGCGGTGATCGCCGGAGACACCACGCTCAGCTACGCCGAGCTGTACCGGCGGGCGGGTCGGCTCGCGGCGGCACTGCGGGCGGCTGGCGTGGCACCCGGCGACCTGGTCGCGGTGGCTGGCCGGAAGGACTGGCCGCAGCTCGTCGCCGTGCACGCCGTGCTGCTGGCCGGCGCGGCGTACGTGCCGATCGACCCGGGCTGGCCGGCCGAGCGGATCGGCTACCTGCTGGCCGATACCGGCGCCACCGCCGTGGTCACCGGCGCGGACACGCGGGAGGCGCTCGCCGGCGCGGTACCGGTGCCGCTGGTCGTGGTCGAGGAGGTGGCCGACGACGGGCCGGCGCTCGAGTACGCGCCGCTGCGCGAGCCGGTCGACCTGGCGTACGTGATCTACACGTCGGGCTCCACCGGCCGGCCGAAGGGCGCGATGCTGGACCACCGCGGGCCGCTGAACACGGTGACCGACGTCAACACCCGCTACGGCGTCACCGAGCGGGACGTACTCCTCGGCATCTCCTCGCTCTGCTTCGACCTGTCGGTGTACGACGTCTTCGGTGCCGCCGCGGCCGGTGCCACCCTGGTCCTGCCGGACCCGGCCCGGCACGACCCGGCCTCCTGGCTGGCGCTGGCCCGGGACCGGCAGGTGACCGTCTGGAACTCGGTGCCGGCGCTCATGCAGTTGCTCGTCGAGGAGGCCGAGACCACCGGAGCGGGCCTGCCCGACCTGCGGCTGGTGCTGCTCAGCGGGGACTGGATCCCGGTGACCCTGCCGGACCGGATCCGGGCGATCGCGCCGAACGCCCGGGTGGTCAGCCTCGGCGGCGCGACCGAGGCGTCCATCTGGTCGATCGCTCATCCCGTCGAGCGAGTCGACCCGGGCTGGGTGAGCATCCCGTACGGACGGCCGCTGACCAACCAGACCTGGCACGTGCTGGACGAGCTGGGCCGGGACGCGCCGACCTGGGTGCCGGGACACCTGTACATCGGCGGCGTCGGGCTGGCCATGGGCTACCTCAACGACCCGGACCGCACCGACGCCGCGTTCGTGTCGCATCCGGTCACCAGGGAACGGCTGTACCGCACCGGCGACCGCGGCCGGTACCTGCCCGACGGCACCATCGAGTTCCTCGGGCGGGCGGACTTCCAGGTGAAGATCCAGGGCTTCCGGGTGGAGCCGGGCGAGGTGGAGCACGCGCTGCTGGAGCACCCGGACGTGGGCGGCGCGGCGGTGGTCGCCCGTACCTCCGGGGCGGGGCGGCAGTTGGCCGCCTTCGTCGTGGGGCGGGACGGCCGGGACCGGCCCGACCCGGTCGTCGTACGCGACTTCCTCGCCGCCCGGCTGCCCGCCTACCTGGTACCCAGTCATGTGGTGGTGCGCGACGGGCTGCCGCTGACCGGCAACGGCAAGGTGGACCGGCGGGCGCTGGAGACGGTCGACCTCGCCGACGGCGGCGGCGAACGGCGGCACGTGCCACCGGGCACCCCGACCGAGGTGGCGCTCGCCGAGATCTGGCGGGAGATCCTGTCGGTGGACCGGCTCGGGGTCGAGGACGACTTCTTCGACCTGGGCGGGCAGTCCTTCGCGGCGCTGCGGGTGGTCGGCCAGATCGCGCAGCGGCTGGGCCGCCGGGTGCCGCTGGGGGCGCTGCTGGAGCGCCGGACGGTCGCCGGGCTGGCCCGCTGGCTGGACTCCGCGCCGGCGGACTGGTCACCGCTGGTACGGCTGACCGATCCGGCGGACGCCGGCGCACCGCCCTGGGTGCTGGTGCACCCGGCGGGCGGTGACGTGCTCTGCTACCGGGACCTCGCCGCCCGGCTCGACCGGGGCTGCCTCGCCCTGCAGGCGCCTGGGCCGGCGGTCGGCCGGGAGCCGGTGGCCGACCTCGGCGAGCTGGCCCGCCTCTACCTGGCCGCGCTGCGACAGGAACAGCCGCACGGCCCGTACCTGCTCGGCGGTTGGTCCTCGGGCGCGGTCATCGCGGCGGAACTGGCCCGCCAACTGGCGGAGGCCGGCGAGCAGGTACGGCACCTGGTGGTAATCGACTCCCCGGCCCCGGTGACGCCGCAGCGGATCGACGACGCGAAGATCCCGCTGTGGTTCGTGGAGGACCTCGACCGGGGCTTCGACCCCGGCCTGGTCACCCCCGAGCAGCTCCGCGAGCTGGCCGCGCTGCCGGCGGGCGAGCGGTTGGACGGGGCGGCGCGGTTGGCGGCCAAGCAGGGCGTGCCGGTGGACGACCTGACCGGCGGCACGCTCACCGCCACGTACGCGGTCTTCGAGGCGGTGGTGCGGGCCGGCGCCGGTTACCGCGCGGGCCGGATCGACGCGGACGTGATGGTACTGCGGGCCCGCGACGGCCGGGTCAGCGAGTTCGCCGACCACCCGTACGGTGACCGCCCCGACTGGGGCTGGGCCGAGCTGACCGGGGGGCGGATGACGGCCGTCGCGGTTCCCGGCACCCACCACACCGTGCTCACCGCCGTCGGCGTGGAGCAGGTCGCCGTGGCGCTGAACGAAGCCACCCGAACCTGACCCGAGGCCCCCCCGCGCAGCACCGGCGTGCCGACCGGCCCGCCGGCCCCCCGACCCACCGGGCGACCGGCACCGGTGGCCGATCCGCCCCGCCCGAGGAGGACTCCGGTGGCCCGTCAGTGGAAAGTCCTGCTGGTCACGTCCGTCGCCGTGATGATGGCGCTGCTCGACGTGACGATCGTCAACGTGGCGATGCCCGCCCTGGGGACCGCCTTCCCGGACAGTTCGCTGAACGACCTGTCCTGGGTGCTCAACGCGTACAACGTGGTCTTCGCCGCGGTGCTGATCCCGGCCGGGCGGCTCGCCGACCGGTGGGGGCGGCGCCGGGTCTTCCTCGCCGGGGTGGTGCTCTTCCTGGTCGGTTCGGCGGCCTGCGGGCTGGCCCCCGGGGTGGGCGTGCTGATCGCGGCGCGGTGCGTGCAGGCCCTCGGCGCGGCGGCCATCATGCCGACCTCGCTCGGTCTGCTGCTGCCCGAGTTCCCGGTGGCGCGCCGCGCCACCGCGATCGCGCTGTGGACCGCCACCGGCACGGTCGCCGGGGCCGCCGGACCGTCCGTCGGCGGCGCGCTGGTGGCCTGGCAGGGCTGGCGCTGGGTGTTCCTGGTGAACCTGGTGATCGGGCTGCCCGGCCTGCTGGCGGCGGTCCGGGTGCTGCGGGAGACCCGGGACACCACCCCTGGGCCGTTCCCGGACGTGGTCGGGTCGCTGCTGCTCGGCGGCGGGATCGGGGCGCTGGCCCTGGCGGTGATCCGGCTGCCGGACTGGGGGGCGACGTCGGCGGCGTTCGGCGGCACGCTCGCCGCCGGAGCGGCCCTGCTGGTCGCCCTGGCGGTACGGTCGGGCCGGCACCCGGCCCCGATCATCGAGCCGGCGCTGGTGCGGATCCGCTCGTTCAGCGTCGCCAACCTCGGCTCCCTGGTCTTCGCCGCCGCGATGAACGCGCTGCTGCTGTGCAACGTGCTCTTCCTGACCCAGGTGTGGCACTACGACAGCCTGGCCACCGGCGGCGCGCTGACCGCCGGCCCGGTGGCGGCCGCCGCGCTTGCCCCGCTGGTCGGTCGGCTCGGCGACCGGTTCGGGCCCCGGGCGGTGGCGCTGCCCGGCGGGTTGTTCTTCTGCGCCGGGGCGTTGCTGTTGGCCCGCGCGCCCGCCGAGCCGAACTTCGTCGCCGACTTCCTGCCGGCGGCGCTGCTGCTCGGGGCGGGGGCGGCGTTCAGCTTCCCCGGGTTCGGGCACGCGGCGTTCGCCGAGTTCCCCCGGACCCGCTTCGCCACCGGGGTCGCCATCTCGTCCTGCCTGCGGCAGGTCGGCGCGGTTCTCGGCGTCGCCGTCCTGATCACCGTACTGGCCGACGGCGGCGACACCTCGCCGGCCGTGTTCCACCGCGCGTACCAGGTGATCGCCGCGGGCGGGCTGCTCGCCGCCGGGGTGGCGCTCACCCTCGGCCGGGTACGGGCGCGGGACGTGGCGCACGTGCCGGCGGCGCGGCCGGCCGGTGGCGCGGTTGCCGGGTCGTCCACCACGCGCCGGTGAACGGGCGGGTCCGGGGGGCTGCCACGGCAGCGGCCCCGCTTCGATCAGGAATCAAGAAGCGCAGGTCACGCGGCCGCAACTAGCCTGACCGCCATGAACATCGCCAGTCACGCGGCCTCGTCCGGCCGACGTGGCACGACGAGCATGGGGGCGTTTCATGACATCAGGACTCAGGACCGTGATCTTTCCGGTGCGTGACCTCGGCCAGGCCAAGGCGGTGTACGGGGCGCTGCTGGGCGTGCCGCCGTACACGGACGAGGCCTACTACGTCGGGTTCCGGACCGGCGACCAGGAGCTCGGCCTCGACCCGAACGGGCACCGGCAGGGCATGACCGGGGCGGTCGGCTACTGGGAGGTCGATGACATCGCCGCCACCATCGAGGCGGTGACCGAGGCGGGCGCCACGTTGCAGGGCGAGGTGCGCGACGTCGGCGGCGGCATGCTGATCGCCACCGTCCGGGATGCCGACGGCAACGTCTTCGGGCTGCGGCAGTCACCCTGAGGGCGGCATCGGCGGCCCGGCCGGTGTGCGGCCCGGCCGGGTGTGTCACCCGTCCGCTGATCGGACGGACAGCGTACCGTTGCCGCGACGACGCCGACGGAAGAACCAGACGTACTGCGCGAATCCGGTCAAGTCGCGACAGGCGACGCCGACGGAGACCGCGCGGGCGCCCCGCCTGACAGATGGAGAAACGATGAGCATGGCCACGAGGACGCAGCGGCCGTCGCCCGCGCCCCACGTTGCCGACAGCCACGACCTGATCCGCGTGCACGGCGCGCGCGAGAACAATCTCAAGAACGTCAGCATCGAGATCCCGAAGCGCCGACTGACGGTGTTCACCGGCGTATCCGGCTCGGGCAAGAGTTCGCTGGTGTTCGACACGATCGCCGCGGAGTCGCAGCGGATGATCAACGAGACGTACAGCGCCTTCGTGCAGGGGTTCATGCCGACGCTGGCGCGGCCCGACGTCGACGTGCTCGACGGGCTGACGACCGCGATCATCGTCAACCAGGAGCGGATGGGTTCGGACCCGCGCTCCACGGTCGGCACCGCCACCGACGCCAACGCGATGCTGCGTATCCTCTTCAGCCGGCTCGGGCAGCCGCACATCGGCTCACCGCAGGCGTTCTCGTTCAACGTCGCCTCGATCAGCGGCGCCGGCGCGGTCACCATCGAGCGCGGGGGCCAGACGATGAAGGAGCGGCGCTCGTTCAGCATCCTCGGCGGCATGTGCCCGCGCTGCGAGGGTCGCGGTTCGGTCACCGACATCGACCTGACCCAGCTGTACGACGCCAGCAAGTCGCTCAACGAGGGCGCGCTCATGATCCCCGGCTACAAGCCGGGCGGCTGGAACTACCGGCTCTACAGCGAGTCGGGCTTCGTGGATCCGGACAAGCCGATCGGCAGGTACACGAAGAAGGAACTGAACGACTTCCTCCACCACGAGCCGACCCGGATGAAGATCGCCGGCATCAACATGACCTACGAGGGACTGATCCCCCGGGTGCAGAAGTCGATGCTGTCGAAGGACAAGGAGGCGATGCAGCCGCACATCCGGACGTTCGTGGAGCGCGCGGTCACCTTCACCACCTGCCCCGACTGCGGCGGCACCCGGCTGAACGAGACGGCCCGGTCCTCGAAGATCGCGGGGATCAGCATCGCCGACGCGTGCGCGATGCAGATCAGCGATCTGGCCGAATGGGTCCGCGGCCTCGACGAACCGTCGGTCGCGCCGTTGGTCGCATCGCTGCGGGACACGCTCGACTCCTTCGTCGGCATCGGGCTCGGGTACCTGAGCCTCGACCGGCCGTCCGGCACGCTCTCCGGCGGCGAGGCCCAGCGCACCAAGATGATCCGCCACCTCGGATCGTCGCTCACCGACGTCACCTACGTCTTCGACGAGCCGACCATCGGTCTGCACCCGCACGACATCCAGCGCATGAACAACCTGTTGCGGCAACTGCGCGACAAGGGCAACACCGTGCTCGTGGTGGAGCACAAACCGGAGGCGATCGCGATCGCCGACCACGTCGTCGACCTCGGCCCACGCGCCGGCACCGAGGGCGGTGAGGTGGTGTTCGAAGGCACCGTCGAGGGGCTGCGGAAGAGCGACACCCTCACCGGGCGGCACCTGGACGACCGGGTCTCGTTGAAGCCGTCGGTGCGCAAGGCGGCCGGAGCGCTGCGGGTACGCGGGGCCGACGCGCACAACCTGCGGGACGTCGACGTGGACATCCCGCTCGGCGTCCTCGTGGTGGTGACCGGCGTCGCCGGGTCGGGCAAGAGTTCCCTGATCCACGGCTCGGTGTCCGGGCGGGACGGCGTGGTGGCGGTCGACCAGACACCGATCCGCGGTTCGCGGCGCAGCAACCCGGCGACGTACACCGGGCTGCTAGAACCGATCCGCAAGGCGTTCGCGAAGGCCAACGGCGTTAAGCCGGCGCTGTTCAGTGCCAACTCCGAGGGCGCCTGCCCCAACTGCAACGGCGCCGGCGTCATCTACACCGACCTGGCGATGATGGCCGGCGTGGCCGTCACCTGCGAGGAGTGCGAAGGGAAGCGGTTCCAGGCCGAGGTGCTGAAGTACCAGCTCGGCGGCAGGGACATCAGCGAGGTGCTGGCGATGCCGGTGAGCGAGGCCGAGGAGTTCTTCGCGGTGGGCGAGGCGCGCATCCCGGCCGCGCACGCCATCATCAGTCGGCTCGCCGACGTCGGGCTCGGCTACCTCACCCTCGGCCAGCCGCTCACCACGCTCTCCGGCGGCGAGCGGCAGCGGCTGAAGCTGGCGACCCACATGGGCGAGAAGGGCGGCGTGTACGTCCTCGACGAGCCGACCACCGGCCTGCACCTCGCCGACGTCGAGCACCTGCTCGGCCTGCTCGACCGGCTGGTCGACGCCGGCAAGTCGGTCATCGTCATCGAGCACCACCAGGCGGTCATGGCGCACGCCGACTGGATCATCGACCTCGGCCCCGGCGCCGGGCACGACGGCGGGCGGATCGTCTTCGAGGGCACTCCCGCCGACCTCGTCGCCGCCCGCTCGACCCTCACCGGCGAGCACCTCGCGGCCTACGTCGGCGGATGACCGACGCCCTCGCGGGCACCGTACGACGAACTGGCGACCCCTGCCGCGCTATCCGGCCTGGCAGGGGTCGCCGTTCAGGGCGAAGCCGCTCGGCGGGGCGTTGCCGCCGGCGATGTACCCGATGGTCATCTCGACCCCCGGTGCGAGGTTCGCGTTCCAGCCCAGGTCCCGGACGGTGGCGATGCCACCCGTGTGACTGACCAGCGCGGCGTTCCAGATCGTCCAGATCTGCTGCGAGTCCGCCAACGCCCAGCTCAGGGTCCAGCCGTTCACCGTCGTCGGGGCGATGTTGCGGAACGACACCCACACCTCCACACCCTCGCGTCGGTACCGCGCCGTGCAGGTGGACGCCGCCTCGGCGCCCTCCGCCGCGTACGCGGTGGTGCCGCTGGCGACCAGGGTGGCGAAGAGGAGCGGCAGAGTCAGGGTACGGGCCAACCAGCGGCCCGGTCGGGTCGGACGACTGTGCACGGCGCACCTCTTTTCCGGACTGCCAACTGCGAATACATCCATGATTGGCAATGGATGTCCCGGGCGGGATCCCCCACCCAGCCAGAAGCACCCCCGGGCTGCCGGCGCGGCGGTGATCGCCCTTCGGGACGCTATGAACCTGATGTCGTAAACGATTCAGCCTCACCTGCCGGCGGGGCGCCGGACAGTGCCCGGCGGCGAATCGTTTGTGACATCAGCTCCGAAGGCGGGCTCCGGTTACCGTCCGTCGACGCGGGGCGCACCACGGACCACCGCCCGCACTTCGGCAGCCGCGTCACAGGTCGCGGAACCAGGCCGTCCGCCAGGCCGCATGCAGCGCGGTGACCAGTGTGCCGCCCAGGTCAGCGGCGGCCCGCCCGCCGACCGGTGCGGTGAGTCCGGCCGCCACGGCCGCCAACTCGGTCCAGGTCGGCTCCGGCGGGGCGACCCGGACCAGGTGGCCGTGGCGGGCCGCCCAGGCGCGTACGGCCGGGCGTCGCCCGGTCTCCTCTCCGCCGACGAGCACGTGCAGGCGTACGCCGGGCCGACGCTCGGTGACCATCGCGAGGAAGTCGGCCAGCGCCGACGGCGACGCCGACGGCAGGTCATCCGGGCCACCGATGGGCGGCACGCAGTCCGCACCAGCGTCGGCCGCACCGGCACCGGCGGCGAGCACGAGCAGGCAGTCGCGGTAGTCGCAGTGCAGCCCGACGAGGTACGCGTCGGCCAGCGCCAGGTCGGGCAGCCCGGGCAGGCGGAACGCGGCCGGCTCGGCGGGACGCAGCCCCCACCGCCGCCAGACCCGGGCCACCGTGCCGTTGGACAGGCCGAGGTCGACGCCGAGAGCCCGACTGGACCAGGTGTCACCGGCGGGCGGGACGGCGGTCAGCGTACGCAGCACCACGTCGGCGTCCTGCACCCGTGGCCGACGGCCGGGGCGCACCCGGTCCCGCAGGCCCGGCACGCCCTCCTCGGCGTAGCGGCGCAGCCAGGTGGCCACCGTGGGCCGGGTGGTGGCCAGCCGGCGGGCGGTCTCCGCGTACGACAGGCCGGCCGCGGCGGCCAGCACGATGGCGGCCCGCAGCGGCTCGCCGCCACGGCGGTGGCCCCGGGAGAGCCGGACAAGAATCTCCCGGTCCTCCGGTGAAATGGCGAACGACCGCCCCTGGGCCGGTTGCCCCATTAGTCCAACCCCCGGAACATATTGGTGCACCGACAGTGGACGGTATGTGCGCACGAATTGGGCGGTCAATCAAATACGCGCCGCTAGGGGGAATCCGGGCTGCTCAACCGCCACGATAAGGGGAGGGGGAACGGGCGATAGGGGGTTCTTCCACCGTGGTGGGACGGCGCCGTCCCGGTACCCCGGAAACACACCCCAAAAATTGATGTGTCGTAAATATCTTTACGCTTTCCGTATAGCCTCGCCAGCACCGAGCGTCGCACCATGGTGACACCTGCTGGGTGCTTCTGAGGAGTCCGCATGTACGACGCGATCGTCGTCGGTGCGCGCTGCGCCGGTGCCACCACCGCGATGCTGCTGGCGCGCGCCGGGCACCGTGTGCTGCTGCTGGACCGGGCAAGCTTTCCCAGCGACACGATGTCCACCCACTACGTGCACCCACCGACCATCGCCAGGCTGGCCGAATGGGGCCTGCTGGACGCGCTGCGGGAAAGCGGCTGCCCGCCGCTGCGGGTGTCCCGGTGGCAGCTCGCCGGGGTTCCGGTCACCGGCTGCGCGCCGGCCATCGGCCCCGTCCGGGCCGGCTTCGGGCCGCGCCGGTTCGTACTCGACACCCTGCTGGTCCGGGCGGCTGAGGCGGCCGGCGCCGAGCTGCGCGAGGAGTGCAACGTCACCGACCTGCTCTGGGACGGCGACCGGGTGGTCGGGATCCGGGCCCGGGGGCCGCACGGCGAGTTCACCGAACGGGCCCGGGTGGTGATCGGTGCGGACGGGCTGGACTCGGTGGTGGCCAAGAAGGTGCAGGCACCGAAGTACGAGGCGGTGCCCTCGCTGTGCTGCGTCTACTACACCTACTGGAGCGGGTTCACCGCCGACTACGAGGTCTTCGTCGACCACCGGCGCCTGGTCGGGGCGGTACCCACCAACGACGGGCTGGTGATGGTCGTCGTGCAGGCGCCACGCGAGGAGTTCGACGAGGTCCGCAAGGACATCGAGGGGTCGTACTTCCGCTCCCTGGCCCTCGCGGCGCCGAGCGTCCTGGAACGGGTCCGGGCCGGCCGGCGCGAGGAGCGCTTCGTCGGCACCGGCCGGCTGCCGAACTTCTTCCGCCGCGGCAGCGGGCCGGGCTGGGCGCTGGTCGGCGACGCCGGCTACCACAAGGACTCGATCGGGGCCATGGGGATCAGCGACGCCATCGGGCACGCCGCGCTGCTGACCGAGCACCTGCATCCGGCGCTGGCCGGCGAGCGGCCGGTGGACCGGGCCCTGATCGACTACACGGTGCAGCGCGACCGGGAGTCGCTGCCGTTGTACCACTTCAACCTACAGGCGGCGCGGCTGCGGCCGACCGACGAACTGCTCGACGTGCTCCGGGCGATCCAGGGGCACCAGGAGCAGATGGACCGCTTCTTCGGCTTCATCGCCGGCATGTACGGCTGGGCGGAGTTCGTCGACGGGGTGGCCGCGGCCCTGGGCACCACGGCCGGCGCCCGGGCGGCCGGATGACCGGACGGCAGCGCCCGGGTGCCGCAGCCGGCACCCCTCCCCCCGCCCCGACCTACCCCGCCGGTTGCGCATGCCCGGCCCCGACAACTGGCAGGAGAGACCATGACGGCGCCTGACCTACTGTCCGAACTGCACCGGCGCGGCGTGCGGCTGCGCCTCGTCGACGACCGGCTGGACGTCCGGGCCGCCAGCGGCGCGCTCACCCCGCAGCTGCGCGAGGAGCTGCGGGAACACCGGGACGCGCTGGTCGCGCTGCTGCGCCGGATGGCCGACAGCGGGTCCCCGCCGGAGATCGTGCCCCGGCCGGAGCAGCGGTACGAGCCGTTCCCGCTGACGGACATCCAGCACGCCTACTGGGTGGGGCGCAACCCGGCGCTGCAACTCGGCGGCGTCGCCACGCACTACTACTTCGAGCTGGACGGGCTCGACCTCGACCCGGGCCGGCTGGCGGCGAGCCTGCGCAGGGTGATCGACCGGCACGACATGCTGCGCGCGGTGGTCGACCCGGACGGGCGGCAGCGGATCCTGGCCGACGTGCCGCCGTACGACCTGCCGGTGGCCGACCTGCGCGCGGTCCCCGACGACGAGCGCCGGGCCGTACTGTCCAAGACCCGGGCGGAGATGGGGCACCAGCTGCTGCCGCCGGAGCACTGGCCGCTGTTCGACATCCGCGCCTCGCTCCTCGACAAGCGGCGGGTCCGGCTGCACATCAGCATCAACGTGCTCATCATGGACGCGTTCAGCCTGCAACTGCTGTTCCGGGACTGGCGGCGGTTCTACACCGAGCCGGACGCGACGCCCGAGCCGCTGGCGCTGTCCTACCGGGACTACGTCCTGGCCGAGGAGGCGGCCCGGGAGGGTCGCGAGTACCGCGCCGCCGAGGCGTACTGGCGGGACCGGCTGGACAGCCTGCCGCCCGCGCCGGCCCTGCCGCTGCGCGTCGGGGCGGGGGCCGGCGCCCCCGGGGCGGCCCCGGTCGAGTTCGTCCGGCGCAGCGCCCGGCTGCCCCGCCCGCTTTGGGACGTGCTCAAGCGCACCGCCCAGCGGTACGGGGTCACCCCGTCGGTCGCCGTCATGTCGGCGTACGCGCAGATCCTGCGCTCCTGGTCGCGGCAGGCGAACTTCACCCTCAACCTCAGCCTGTTCAACCGGCGGCCCCTGCACCCGCAGATCGGCGACGTGATCGGCGACTTCACCTCGGTCACCCTGCTCGCCGCCACCGCCGAGCCGGGCGAGTCGTTCGCCGACCGGGCCCGCCGGCTCAACCGCCAGCTCGTCCAGGACCTCGAACACTCCGCCTACAGCGGGGTGCGGGTGCTGCGGGAACGGTCCCGGCGGCTCGGCGGCGGGCCGGGCGCCGCGATGCCGGTGGTCTTCACCAGCGCCCTGGCCCTCGGCGACCGGGAGAACCGGCCGCCGGACTCCCGCTTCTTCGGCGAGTTCGGCTACGGGATCAGCCAGACCCCGCAGGTCTGGCTGGATCACCAGGTGACCGAGGAGAGCGGCGACCTGTGCCTGGACTGGGACGCGGTGGAGACGCTCTTCCCGGCCGGGCTGCTCGACGACATGTTCGACAGCTACCAGACCCTGCTGCGCCGGCTCGCCGAGGACGAGGCGAGCTGGGACGCGGTGGACGCTCCGGTGCCGTTGCCCGCCCACCAGTTGGAGCAGCGGCGGCGGGTCAACGACACGGTTGCGGAGCTTCCCGCGCGTACCCTCTGCGAACTGGTCGAGGAGCGCGCCGCCGCGCAGCCCGGGGCGGTCGCGGTGATCGCGCCGGACGGCGAGCTCAGCCACGGCGAGGTGGTCGACCGGGCCCGCCGGCTGGCGGTCCGGCTGCGTGACCTCGGCGCCGGCGCCGGCACCGGCGAGCTGGTGGCGGTGGTGACGGACCGCTGCGCCGCCCAGGTGCCCGCCGTGCTGGGGGTGACCCGCGCCGGTGCCGCGTACCTGCCGATCGAGCCGGCCTGGCCGGCAGCCCGCCGGGCCGACCTGATCGAGCAGGGTCGGGTGCGGATCGTGGTCACCACGCCGCGGCTGCGCGACGAGCTGGACTGGCCGGCCGGCCTGCACCTGGTCACCCTCGACGATCCCGAGGTGCGGGCCGCCGATCCGGCGGACGTGGGTCCGGGCCCGGCCCCGGACGACCTGGCGTACGTCATCTTCACCTCCGGCTCCACGGGCCGGCCGAAGGGCGTGATGATCGACCACCGGGGCGCGGCGAACACGGTGCAGGATGTGAACGCCCGCTTCGGTGTCACCCCGGACGACCGGGTGCTGGCGTTGTCGGCGTTGAGCTTCGACCTGTCGGTCTACGACGTGTTCGGGGCCCTCGCCGCGGGAGCCGCGATCGTGCTGCCCGCGCCCGGGCGGGCCGCCGACCCCGAGCACTGGAGCGATCTGGTACGCCGGCACCGGGTGTCGGTGTGGAACTCGGTGCCGGCGCTCATGCAGGCCTGGACGGACGCGCCGGCCGCGTTCGCCGACCCGGCGGACTCGCCGCTACGGGTGGTGCTGCTCAGCGGCGACTGGATCCCGGTACGCCTGCCGGACGCGGTGCGGGCCCGCCACGCGCAGGCCGCGGTGCACAGCCTGGGCGGCGCCACGGAGGCGTCGATCTGGTCGGTGCACCACCCGATCGGGGTGGTCGGCACGGACTGGACGAGCATCCCGTACGGCCGCCCGATGGCGAACCAGACCATGCACGTCCTGGACGCCGGGCTGGCCCCCTGCCCGGTGTGGACCTCCGGCGAGCTCTACATCGGCGGGGTGGGCGTGGCGCTGGGCTACTGGGCCGACCCGGTACGCACCGGCGAACGCTTCGTGCGGCACCCGGTGACCGGCGAGCGCCTTTACCGCACCGGTGACCTCGGCCGCTACCTGCCGGACGGCACCATCGAGTTCCTCGGCCGTGACGACGACCAGGTGAAACTGAACGGCTTCCGGATCGAGTTGGGCGAGATCACCGCGACGCTGAGCCGGCAGCCGGGGGTGGCCGAGGCGGTGACCGTGGTGGACACGAACCCGGGCACCGGCCGCCGCCAGCTCGTCGGATACGTGGTGCCGGCCGACCCGGCCACGCCGCCGCCCGCCGAGGCGTTGCGTACCGGGCTGGCCCAGGTGCTGCCCGACTACATGGTTCCGCACCACTACCCGGTGCTGGACCGGATACCGCTGAGCGCGAACGGCAAGGTGGACCGGGCGGCCCTGCCGTCACCGTGGGAGTCGCTGCCCCCGGCCGGGCACCGGCCGCCCGCGGACGAGGTGGAGCGGACCGTCCACGAGATCTGGCGCGAGACGCTGGGCCGCGACGACTTCGGGGTGGACGAGAACTTCTTCGAGCTGGGCGCCGACTCGCTGCACGCGGTGCGCATCCTGGGCCGGCTGCGCGAGGAGTTCGGCATCGAGCCGGACGCCGACGAGGGCCTGCCGATGCTCTTCGACAGCCCGACCGTGGCGGAACTGGCCGAGACGGTGCGGAGCCTGCTGCGGGAGCGGCAGTGAGCGCGAGACCGGAGCCGACCGGGCGCGCCCGGCGGAGGCGAACCAGGGAGGCGGTATGACCGGCGAGGCGCACACCGGCTGGGACGACGTGGTGGTGGGCGCCGGATCGGCCGGCGCCACCCTCGCCAGCCGCCTCTCCGAGCAGTCCGGTCGGCGGGTGCTGCTGATCGAGGCGGGACCCGACCGCACCGGAACGCAGAGCGGCCCGGAACAGCTCGGCCGGCCGACGCTGGCGGGGTTGAACTGGGACTACCAGACGGCGGACGGGGAGCGGCCGGTGCCGTACCGGGTGGGCCGGGTGGTGGGCGGCTCGTCGGCGGTGAACGGCGCGATCGCGCTGCGCGGCGTGCCGGCCGACTTCGACGAGTGGGCGGACGCCGGCAACCCGGAGTGGGCCTGGTGGAAGGTGCTGCCGTACTTCCTCCGGCTGGAGACCGACCACGACGTGACCGGTCCGGAGCACGGCGACCAGGGGCCGGTCCCGATCCGTCGGCTGAGCGCCACCACGCCGATCAGCGACGCCTTCGTCGACGCCTGCCGGGAGCAGGGCCTGCCGCCGGTGGCGGACCTGAACGGCACGCCGACCCCGGGCGTGGGGCCGCTGCCGACGAATTCCTGGCAGGGCCGCCGGATGGGCACCGCCGAGACGTACCTGGCCGCCGCGCGGGACCGGCCGAACCTGACGGTCTGGCCGGACACCACCGCGCTGCGACTGCTCGGCGACGGATCCCGGGTCACCGGCGTCGAGGTACGGCGGGCGGGCCGGCCGGTGCGGGTCCAGGCCGACCGGGTGACGCTGTGCGCGGGCGCGGTGAACAGCCCGCTGCTGCTGCAACGCTCCGGCATCGGGCCGGCCGACCGGTTGACCGCGCTCGGCATCCGGCCCTGGGTCGACCTACCCGGCGTCGGCGCGAACCTCAGCGACCACCCGCTGCTGGGCATCTGGGCGGTGCCGCGGGCCGGGTTGTGCCGGGCCGGCGATCCCTGGCACTCGGTGGTGGCCCGGGCGGCGAGCGACGGCGTCGACCCGGACCTGATGGTCTTCCTCAACTGCAACGTCGCGCCGGAGGACGTACCCACCCTTGGCCCGATGCTGCGCGGGCGGCCGGGGGTGTCGGTGGCGGTGATGTTGATGAGCAGCGACTCGCGGGGCAGCGTCCACCTGCGCGACGCGGCCCCGGACAGCCCGCCGGAGATCCGACTCAACCTGGCCCGGGAGCCCCGTGACGAGCAGCGGCTGATGACCGGCGCCCGGCTGGTCTGGTCGCTCCTGCGGGCCCCGGCGATGCGCGGCCTGCTGGACCGGGTGCTGCTCTGGACCGACCGGATGGTGGCGGAGGAGCCGCTGCTGCGCCGGGCGGTACGCACCTTCACCGCGCCGTCCTGGCACCCGACCGGCACCGCCCGGATGGGGCCGGCCGACGATCCTGGGGCGGTCGTCGACCAGTTTCTGCGCGTGCACGGGGTGGACGGGCTGCGGGTGGTGGACGCCTCGGTGCTGCCGTCCGTTCCCCGGTCCACCCCCAACCTGACCTGCGTGATGCTCGGCGAGCGGGCGGCCGACTGGATGTGCTGAGCCCGGCGACCGGGTGACAGCGATCTGTGCGTCGTCTGCCAGCACCGGTTGCGAACCTCGCCGCATGAGTGACGCCTTCCAGGCCCGGGGCCTGGTCAAACGATTCGGCAAGACGGTGGCGCTGGACGGCATCGACCTGTCCGTGCGCACCGGAGAGGTGCACGGCTTCCTGGGCCCCAACGGTGCGGGCAAGACGACCACGATCCGGGTCCTGCTCGGCCTGCTGCGCGCCGACGCCGGCACGGTCCGGCTGCTCGACGGTGACCCCTGGCGGGACATCACGCAACTGCACCGGCGGTTGGCGTACGTGCCGGGCGACGTCAGCCTCTGGCCGCGGCTCTCCGGTGGGGAGACCATCGACCTGCTCGGGCGGCTGCGCGGCGGGCTGGACCCACAGCGCAAGGCCGAACTGCTCGACCGCTTCCAGCTCGACCCGCGCAAGAAGGGCCGGGCCTACTCGAAGGGCAACCGGCAGAAGGTGGCCCTGGTGGCGGCGTTCGCCTCGGACGTGGAGCTGTTCATCCTGGACGAGCCGACCTCGGGCCTGGACCCGTTGATGTCCGAGGTGTTCAGCCAGTGCGTGACCGAGGTCCGCCAGCAGGGCCGTACCGTGCTGCTGGCCAGCCACATCCTCGGCGAGGTGGAGAAGCTCTGCGACCGGGTCAGCATCATCCGCTCCGGCCGGATCGTGGAGACCGGGACGCTGAGCGACCTGCGCCACCTGACCCGCACCACGATCCACGCCCGGCTGGGCCGCGCGGCCAACGGGCTGGGCGAGCTGCCCGGCACGCACAACGTCACGGTCGACGGCGACCGGATCAGCCTGCAGGTCGACCCGGACTCGCTGCCGGAGGTGCTGCGCCGCCTCGGCGAGCACGAGGCGCGGGAGCTGGTCAGCCAGCCGCCCACGCTGGAGGAGCTGTTCCTGCGCCACTACGATGTCGGCCCGCACCACAGCGGTGAGAAGGTTGGTGCCCGATGAGTGAGCTGGTGGGCACGTGGCGCCTCGCCCGGCTCGCCCTGCGCCGGGACCGGATCGGCCTGCCGGTGTGGACCCTGCTCGCGATCAGCCTCGCCGCCGGCCCGGCCGGGTCGCTGGCCGACGTGTACGCCAGCGCGGAGAAGCAGCGCGAGTACGCCGAGGGCATCGGCAGCAACCCGGCGGCCGCGGTGTTCAGCGGGCCGAGCATCGGCGTCGAGCACCTCGGCGGGATCGTGGTCAAGGAGAGCGCGGTCTGGGTGCTGCTGCTGGTCGCGATCACCAGCCTCATGCTGGTCGTCCGCTACACCCGTACCGAGGAGGAGAGCGGCCGGGCGGAGCTGGTCACCGCCGCCGCCGTCGGCCGGCACGCGAGGCTGGCCGCCGCCCTGCTCGTGGTCGGCGTCGCCGACCTGGTGATCGGGCTGGGCACCGCGGCCGGCCTGATGGGGGCCGGGCTGCCCGGCACGGGCTCGCTGGCGTACGGGCTGGGCGTCACCATGGTCGGCTTGGTCTTCGCCACCGTCGCGGCGGTGACCGCCCAACTGGTGGAGGCCGCCCGCACCGCCAACGGCATCGCGCTGGCCGTCTTCGGCGCCACCTTCCTGCTGCGCGGTATCGCCGACTCGGCGTCGGTGGCGAACGACGGCACCGGCGGCACCCGGCAGCTCGCCTGGGTCTCCCCCACCGGCTGGTTCTACCAGCTCCGGCCGTACGCCGGGGAGCGCTGGTGGGTGCTGGGGCTGGCCGTGGTGACCGGCGCGGTGCTCACCGGCGTCGCGGTCTCCCTGAGCCAGCGGCGGGACATCGGCGCGGGCCTGCTGGCGGCGCGGCTCGGGCCGCCCGACGCCAAGCCCGGGCTGGCCACCCCGCTCGCCCTGGCCTGGCGGCTGCAGCGCAGCGGCCTGATCGCCTGGGCGGCCGGCGTGGCCGTCGGCGCCGCCGTGCTCGGCTCGCTGGCCTACGACATCACCGACATGGTCGGCAGCAACGACACCGCGGCCAAGACGATCCGCCAGCTCGGCGGCGCCGACGTGCTGGTCGACAGCTACCTGGTCTGGGTGCTGCGGATCCTCGGCCTGGCTGCCGCCGCGTACGCGGTCTCGGCGGTGCTGCGGCTGCGTTCCGAGGAATCCGGGCTGCGGGCGGAGCCGGTGCTGGCCGCCGCGGTGACCCGTACCCGGTACGCGCTCAGCCACCTGCTGGTGGCCGTGGTCGGCGTGGTGGTGCTGCTGCTCACCGCCGGCCTGGTGGTCGGGCTGGTGCACGGGGCACGGTCCGGGGACGTGGGTGGCGAGCTGCCCCGGATTCTCGGCGCGTCGCTGGTGCAGCTGCCCGCCGCGCTTCTTCCCGCCGCGCTGGCCGGGGCCCTGTTCGGGCTGCTGCCCGGCGCCACGCTCGTCGCCTGGCTCTTCGTCGGGGCGATCCTGCTGATCGCCCAGCTCGGCCCGGTGCTCGAACTCAACCAGTGGGTCATGGACGTCTCCCCGTTCACCCACCTTCCCCGGCTGCCCGGCGGCGATGTGACCGCGATGCCGCTGATCTGGCTGGGGGCGCTGGTGCTGCTGCTGGGAGTGGCCGGTCTGGCCACCTTCCGGCGGCGGGACCTGGACACCGCCTGAACCCTGCTCACCCCCCGATGCGGGGCCGTGGCCGACTCCCCGATGTCGGCCACGGCCCCGCTCCCTGTGCGGCGGCGTGCGGTGGCCGTACCGCCGTTCGACGAGGTGACAGCGATCTGTGCGGGCTCTGCCAGCGGGCGTTGCCAGCATTGGCTCATGCAGTACGGATTCCAGGCCGAGGCCCTCGTCAAGCGTTTCGGCACGAACACAGCGCTCAACGGCGTCGAATTCGCGGCCCGGGCGGGCACGGTCCTGAGCGTGCTGGGCCCCAACGGCGCGGGCAAGACCACGGCGGTACGCATCCTCGCCACCCTGCTGCGCCCGGACTCGGGCACCGCGACGGTGGGCGGGATTGACGTGGTGCGTCACCCGGCCCGGGTGCGCCGGCTGATCGGCATCGCCGGGCAGGACACCTCGGTCGACGAGGAGCTGACCGGCGCGGAGAACCTGGTGCTCATCGGCCAGCTGCTCGACCTGCGCAAGGCCGAGGCGACCGCCCGGGCCGGCGAGCTGCTGGAGCGGTTCGAGCTGACCGAGGCGGCCGGTCGCCGGGTCAGCACCTACTCCGGTGGTATGCGGCGCCGGCTCGACCTGGCCGCCAGCATGATCGGTCGGCCCCAGGTGATCTTCCTCGACGAGCCGACGACCGGGCTCGACCCGGCCAAGCGGGACGAGGTCTGGCGGATGATCCGGACGATGGCCGGCGACGGCACCACCGTCCTGCTCACCACGCAGTACCTGGAGGAGGCGGACAACCTCTCGGACGACATCGTCGTGCTCGGCCAGGGCAAGGTCATCGCCAACGGCAGCCCGGACGAGCTGAAGCAGATCGTCGGTGGGCAGACCATCCAGCTGCGGGCGGCGGACCCGGCGCAGGTGAGTGAGGCAGCGGCCATCCTGGGCAGCGTCGCCGGGCACGTGCCCGACCAGGTCGGCCCCGGGGTGATCACGGTGCCGGTGGTCGGCGACTCCGCGTTCACCGAGGTGGTCCGCCAGCTCGCCGCGGCGAACATCGCGGTGACCGAGCTGTCCCTGCGGCTGCCCAGCCTGGACGAGGTGTTCTTCACCCTGACCGGCCGGCACACCGCCGAGCCCGAGCGCGAGCAGGAGGTGGCGGCGTGACCGCGACCAGTGTCCCCAACCAGTCCGCCGGCGCGATCACCGAGCCGGTCCGACGCCCGTACGGGCTGCTCCGGCACAGCCTCGCGCTGGCCCGGCGGAGCCTGATCAAGGTGCGCCGCACCCCGGAGGGGCTCGCCCACGCGGTGCTCATCCCGGTGATCTTCCTGGTCATGTTCGTCTACCTGTTCGGCGGTGCGGTCTCCGGCAACACCAAGAACTACCTCCAGTTCATCTTCCCGGCCGCGCTGGTGATGACGGTGATCATCTCCGGCATCATGATCACTGGCGTGAGCCTGAACGCCGACATCCGCACCGGCGTCTTCGAACGGTTCCGCAGCCTGCCCATCGGCCGGTCGGCGCCACTGATCGGCTCGGTCCTCGGTGACCTGATCCGGTACGTGATCTCGCTGGTCACCGTGTTCGCGTTCGGCTACCTGCTCGGCTTCCGGGTGGAGACCGGGTTCCTCCAGGCCCTCGCGGCGGGCGCGCTGACGGTCTTCTTCGGCTTCTGCCTGAGCTGGGGTTACGTGCTGGCCGGCGTGGTGTCCCGGGACGCCGCCGGGGTGCAGGGCATCGTCACCCTCACCATGTTCCCGCTCGCCTTCGGCACCAACATGGTGGCGCCCACCGAGACCCTGCCCGGCTGGCTCCAGGCCTGGGTCAAGATCAACCCGGCCAGCCACGCCATGGAGGCGTGCCGGGGACTGCTGCTCGGCGGGCCGGTGGCCGGCCCGGTGATGCGCACCCTGCTCTGGTCACTCGGGCTGCTGGTGTTCTTCATGCCGCTGGCGGTCCGCGCCTACCGACGGCGTACCTGAGCGCCGATGAGGGCGAGGGCGTCCGCCCGGTCCCGTGAGCGTCCCCGCTCGACGGCGACCGCGTGGGCGTCCCCGCCCAGCGCCTCGGCCAGCCGCCGGCCCAGCTCGGTCGCATCAGGATGGAACGAGTCCGGGCCCCGGTGCAGGGCGCTGGCCGCCCCCAGCAGTTCGGCGGCCAGCTCCGCTTCCCCGCGCGTCAGGCAGGCCGCCGCCGCAGCCACGCCGATCTCCGCCAGCACCGGCGCGTAACCGAGTTCGGTGGCGATGGCGAACGCGGCGGCAAGGTGCTCCCAGGCGGTCTCCTGGGCCTCCCGGGCCACCGCCAGCTGGGCCGAGGCGCACAGGTGCATCGCCCGGTACACCGCGGCGTCGAAGGTGAGCCGGTCCAGGTCCACCCGGGCCCGGTCGTACTCGCGGGCCGCCTCGTCCAAGGCGCCGTCGTAGCGGGCGAGGTGACCCAGCCAGATGTGGGCCAGCACCAGGTAACGGGCCGCGACGGGTCGGGCGGCGGGCGCGACGAGCGCCCGGAGCTCGTCCCGGGCGCGGGCCAGGTCGCCGTGCCAGATCAACGCGACCGCGAGCATGACCCGCTGCAACGCGGCGTCGTCCGCGGGATCCAGGGTGTGCAGCAGGGTGCGGGCCTCCTCGGCGGCCGTCATCGCCGCCGAGAAGTCGCCGAGCACGAGTTGGACATGCGTCTCGAAGGTGAGGGCCATCGAAAGCCCCCACCGGTCACCCGTCTCACGGAACGCCGCCGCCGCCCGCGTCAGGTCGGCGTGCATCGCGTCGGTGTCGCCGTCCTGGCCGTGCAACAGGGCGGAGAGCAACATGAGGGCACCGCGTGCCCACTGGTCGGGGTGGTCGCGCAGCCGGTCGATGGCCGCCCGGCCGGCGGCGGTGTCCTCCCGCAGGAACGCCAGCGCCGGGTCGAGCAGGGCGGCGACCGGGTGATCGTCCGAGCCACCGGGCCCCGGCAGCCGGGCCAGCAGCGTGTCGATCGGGACCTCATTTCCGACCCGGCCGCCGGAGAGGACGGTGTTGAACAGGTAGGCCGCGGTGGCCACCCGGCGCGCCGGTGGCGGCGCCTCGCCGGGCAGCTCGAGCACCGCCCGCAGCCAGGCGGCCGCCTCGGCGTGATTGCTCTGCACCGTCCAGAGCGGGCTGAGCGCGGCGGCCAGCCGGACCGCCACCGCCGCGTCGCCGGTGTCGCAGGCGAAGTGGAACGCGGCGAGCAGGTTCTCCCGCTCGGCGGTCAGCAGGGGCAGCCAGGTCACCTGCTCCGGCCCGCGCAACCGGGGCTCCGCCTCCTCGGAGAGTTGCAGGAAGTATTCGGCGTGCGCCTGCCGCGCGGCGGCCACCTCACCCTCCTCGGCCAGCCACTCCAGGCCGTACTCCCGGATCGTCTCCAGCATCCGGTAGCGCGGCCGGGGCCCGTCCAGCCGTTGCAGGAGCGACTTGTCCACCAGCGCGGCGAGCAGGTCCAGCGCGGCCGGTTTGACCGCGGGTGGCAGCGCGCAGAGGCGGGCCGCGCTCTGCGGGGTGATGGCACCGGGAAAGACCGCCAGCCGCTGCGCCAGCCGTCGCTCGTCCTCCTCCAGCAGGTCCCAGCTCCAGGCCACCACCGCGCGCAGCGTCCGGTGCCGGGGCGTGGCCGTCCGGCTGCCGCCGGTGAGCAGCCGGAACCGGTCGGAGAGGCGGACCGCCAACTCCTCCACAGGCAGCGTACGGGTCCGGGCCGCGGCCAGCTCGATGGCCAGCGGGAGCCCGTCCAGCCGACGACAGATCTCGACCACCGCGCCCACGTTGGCGTCGGTGACCACGAAGCCGGGCCGGACCGCCGACGCCCGGTTGACGAAGAGCTGCACCGCCGGCGACTCGACGGCCTCGGCGCGGGCCGCCTCCGGAAGGGGCAGTGCGAGCGGAGGCACCGGACACAGCGTCTCTCCGACGATGCCCAGCGGCTCCCGGCTGGTCGCCACGATCCGCAGCTCGGGGCAACGGCCGAGCAGTTCGTCGACCAACTGGGCGGCGGCGTCCACCAGGTGCTCGCAGTTGTCCAGCACCAGCAGCGTCGGCGCGACCGAGAACGCCTCGACCAGCTGCTCGAGCACGCCCCGGGGCGCGGGGCCGTCCAGCAGACCCGCCTCGCGCAGGCCGAGCGCCCGTACGATCACCTGCGGCACGTCGTCCGGATCGGTGACGGCCGCCAGTTCCACCAGCCACGCGCCGCCCGGGTGGGTGGCGGCCAGCGAACCGGCCAGCGTGCTGGCCAACCGGGTCTTGCCGGCACCGCCCGGGCCCACCAGGGTCACCAGCCGCCCGTCCCGAAGCTGGTCGCTGAGCCGCCGCAGCTCGCCGTCGCGGCCCACGAAGGTCGTCAGTGGGGCGCGCAGGTTGCCGGGCGGGACGACCGGCCGGGCGGCCACGGGTGCGGGCGGCGGCCCGGCCGGCGCCGCCCCGGGCACGGTCGCCGACCCGGGCCCGGCAGCCGACGACGGGGCGGCGGCGGTCGGCAGCGCGAAATCGCCGCGGAGCATCGCCACGTGCAGGTCGCGTACCCGGGGGGACGGGTCGACGCCCAGTTCCTCGGCGAGCCGGGCCCGGAACTCCTCGTAGGAGCGCAGCGCCTCGGCCTGCCGGCCGGTGCCGTAGAGCGCGCTCATCAGCAGCGCCCGGATGCGCTCCCGCAGCGGGTGCCGGGCGGCCAGCTCCTCCAGCTCGGCGACGAGCTGGTCGCCCCGGCCGGCGACCAGGTCGGCCTCGGCCCGGTCCTCCAGGGCGGAGAGTCGCAGCTCCTCCAGGCGGGCCGCGGCCGCCGCCGCGTACCGCGCGTCGGTGGCATCGGCGAGGGCCGGCCCGCGCCACAGGGACAGCGCCTCGTCCAGGCGGGTGGTCGCGGTGGCCGGATCCCCGGCCCGCAGCGCCCGCTGGCCCTCGCGGGCCAACCGCTCGAACCGGTACGCGTCCACCGCCTCCCGGGGCAGCGCCAGCCGGTATCCGCCGTGCGCGGAGTGCAGGGCCGAGGTGACCGGCAGCGCCCGACGCAGCCGGGACACCAGGGACTGCACGGCGTTGGTCGGGTCGCTGGGGGCGGTCTCCGCCCACAGTGCCTCGGTCAACGCCTCCACGGTCACGGTGCGGCCGACCTCGAGGGCGAGCAGGATCAGCAGCCGACGCAGCCGGGCGCCACCGATCTCCACCTGCCGCCCGTCGGCGGCCACCACCAGCGGCCCGAGGATGCCAACCTGCATACGTTCATCATCTCACCGGGTACCCGGCCGTTGACGAACCGTCGAAGCCGTGGCGGCCCGCCCGGCGTGTCCGGCGGGCTGTCGGGCCCGCCGGCCGGGCGGCCCGCGCGCCGGCCAGCGGCGGGCGCGGGGCAGCGGCGGGCGCGGGGCAGCGCGGCGCGGTGCGGCCGGTCCGGTCAGGCCGGCGGGGCCGGGGCGGTCACCCGGCCGACCAGGTAGGTGTAGAGCACGGCGGAGTTCACCCCGTCCAGGCCGAGCGCGCCGTGCAGCGCGTCGTCGTAGAAGCCGCACAGGCCGACGCTGGACAGACCCAGCCCGGCCGAGACCAGGGACAGATTCTGTGCCACATGTCCGCCCTCCAGCAGCACCAGCCGGTAGGAGCGCAGCCCGTAGTGCAGCCGCTGGTAGGTCAGGTCGGCGACCAGGAAGACCCAGAGTGGACACCCGGCAGCGTCGATCTTGCCGCCCGCCTTGGTGGCGGGCAGCCGCGGGTCGGTCGCCGGCACGGCCGGGATCAGCTCGCCGGTCAGGTCCCGGTCGTCGAGCGGGAGCAGCGCGTGCGCCTCGGCGTCGTGCAGGTACAGCCCGCGCGGCACGCCCTGCACGTCGTGGCAGTAGAGCAGCAGCCGGATCGGGTAGCGGCTGCCGCCGCTCGGGTGCGGCCGGACCGACAACGGCGCCTCCGCGCCCGGCATGGTCTTCTCACCGGTGACCGCGGCGGAGTAGAAGAGCAGCCGGCCCAGCTCGTCGGCGCTGAGTGGGCCCTCGTACGTGCCGTAGGCGCTGCGCCGGGCGAGCAGCGCCTCGGCCAGCCCGGGCAGGTCCGACGGTGGCGCGTCCGGCCGGGCCAGCGGCAGCGGGGTGCCGCGCGTGGGCAGCGGCTGTCGGCCCTCGGTGCCGGCGCCGACCAGATCCGGCATCTGGTCGATGATCGTCGCGAGCGCGTACTTCGTCTCCTCGTGCAGGCGACGGTCCAGAGCCTGTGGGCCGTCGGCGAAGAACGGGCCCCGGGGTGCGCTGCGGAGCAGGACCAGGGAGACCAGCCAGCCGGCCTGGGCCCGTTCGGCGGCGGTGAGGCCGAGCCGTTCCTGGTGCAGCCCGACCAGCCGTCGGAAGATCGACCCGGACGGCGCGTCGAGTCGGTTGGCGCGCTCCAGCCGGCGCAGGTCCGCCAGCGTGTCGCAGAGGTGCCGACGCCACTGCCCCAGTTCGGTGCCCGACGACCCGATCTCCTCCCGGGTCCGGCGGTACCAGGCCGTCCACTCCGCCTCGTTGCGCAGGAACGCCGCCTCGGCCGCGGCGCGCCCCTCAGGGCCCGAGATCCGAGGCGTCCTCCCCTCGTCCGGGGTGTCCGTGGCCGGGTCGGCGTCGCCCCGCAGCCAGGCCAGCGACTGCGCCCAGTTCAGGCCGGTGGCGACCACTGCGGCCAGCAGCAGGCCGGCGGCCGCCCGCAGCCGGGTCGGGGCGGACCGGGCGCTCGCCCAGACCGCCTGCTCCAGCTCGGCCGCGCCGGCCAGGTGCCGGTCAACGGCCTCCGCCGCGGTAGTTGGCAGGCCGTTGGTGGCGACGGATTCTCCGACGGCGAGCAGCCCCTCCGGCGGGGCGGCGACAGCGGGAACGGTGATACTCATCGATGTACGCTCCCTCGACGAGCGGGCAGGGTGAGCGAACGATAGGCGGCCGGAACGGCCGGTCACAAGCGGCTCTGATCTGCCGATCAGAGCAATCTGGGAGATGTCCCGGCGCCGTCCTTTCGGGAACAATCCGCCGCTCCGGCAGCGGCTCACCCCGGCGGGCGTACGGGGACGGCACCGGCCGACGGGCGATCGCGCGCGGCGATGTCGAGGGCTGTAGGAAGAGCAATCTGCGCGAAGACAGCAGGGGCGGGGAGGTCCACCCTCTAGGCGCACCGGGCCCGGGCCCAGCGCCCGCCGCCCCGCGTTGACCAGGCCAGACACGCCGGCCACCCCGGCCACGAGGCACCCGGAGAACCCCTACCGACACCCGTACCCGCCGGAGAATCCTGTGATGACGGACCCCCAGTCGCGGCTCCCCTTCCCGCTGACCGACCTCCAGGCCGGCTACCTCGTCGGCAGCAGCCCGTTGATCGAACTCGGCGGCTTCCGGCCGACGATGTACGTGGAGCTGGACGTCGTCGACTTCGACCCGGACCGGGCCCGGGCGGCGGTCGACCGCCTGATCGACCGGCACGAGCACCTCCGGACGGTGATCCTGCCGGAGTGCGCGCAGCGGGTCCTGCCGGACGAGCGCATCACCCCCTTCCCGCTGACGGTGACCGACCTGACCGGGCTGCCGGCGGCCGGCCGGGAGGCGGCGCTGTGCGAGGTCCGGGACCGGATGGCCGAGCAGGGCGTGGACCCGACCGGGTGGCCGCTGTTCGAGGTGGTCGCCCAGCGGCTGCGCCGGCACCGGTGGCGGCTGCACCTGGCGATGAGCCTGCTGCTGCTCGACTCCACCGCCACCCGGCATCTGCTCGGTGAGTGGTGGCAGCTCTACCAGGACCCGAGCACGGCGCTGCCACCGGTGGCCCGAACGTTCCGGGAGTGCGTACGAGACCTGGCGGCCTGGCAGGAGAGCGAGCCGTACCAGGAGCACTGGCGGTACTGGGAACAGCGGCTGGACAGCCTGCCGGACGCCCCGCAACTGCCGCTGGCCCGCCCGCTCGCCGGCATCGACCCGGTACGGATGGTCCGCCGGGTCTGCCACCTGCGCCCCGATGAGTGGGACCGGCTGTGCGCCACCGCACGACGTCAACGGGTGCTGCCGCCGACCGCGCTGCTGCAGGTCTTCGCCGAGGTCCTCGGCGGCTGGGCCGGGCAGCCCCGGTTCTGCCTGAACGTGCTGCATCAGAACCTGCCCACCCTGCACCCCGAACTGTCCGGCGTGGTGGGCCAGCTCAGCGCCACCCTGCCACTGGAGGTGGACCTGCGGGTGGCCGACGACTTCTGGGAGCGGGCCCGCCAGTTGCAGCGGCAGCTCTGGCGGGACATGGCGCACAGCGACGTCACCGCCGTGCGGATCACCCGGGAACTGGCCGCCCGCCGCGGCTGGACCAGTCGCGCGGCGCTGCCGTACGTCTTCAACAGCATGCTCGCGCCACGGCGGCCCGGCGGCGACGCGGTGGGCCGCCCGGTCTGCCGGCAGGTCGACAGCCACCTGCGTACCCCACAGGTGCTGGTCGACAACCAGCTCCAGGACGCCGCGGACGGGGGTGTGGACTGCATCTGGGACGTGGTGGACGACGCCTTCCCGGCCGGGCTGGCCGACCTGGCGTTCGAGGCGTACGAGCGGATGCTGTGGTCGCTCGGCCAGGAGGCCGCGACGCCGGTCGAGCCCGTCCCGCCCGCCCACCTCGCGGTGGTGCTCCGGGACAACGCGCCGGCCGGACCGCCACCGGCCGGACGCCTGGAGGACGGCTTCCTGCGCCAGGCCGCCGAACGGCCCGACCACCCGGCTGTGGTCACCGACGCCCGCACGCTGAGCTACCGGGAGTTGGCGGCGGCCTCGGCCGGCGTGGCCGGGCTGCTGCGGCGGCACGGAGTGGGCCCGGGTGACCTGGTGCCGGTGGTGATGGCCAAGGGCTGGGAGCAGGTGGTCGCCGTCCTCGGCGTGCTGCGCGCCGGCGCCGCGTACTGCCCGGTCGACGTCGCCCTGCCGGCCGAGCGGATCGGTCACCTGATCGACGAATGCGCGGCCCGGGTGGTGCTGGTCCAGTCGCACCACCCCGCCGACCTGGCCGGCCGGGACGTCACGGCGGTCCAGGTGGACCGGCTTTCGTCCGCCTCGGACGCCGCGTCGACCGCCGGGGAGCCGGCCGGGCCCGCAGGGGCCGCGACCGACCTGGCGTACGTCATCTACACCTCCGGCTCCACCGGCCGCCCGAAGGGGGTGGCGGTGGAACACCGGGCCGCCCTCAACACCGTGCTCGACATCAACCAGCGGTTCGGGCTGGGCCCCGACGACCGGGTGTTCGGCATCTCGTCGCTCAGCTTCGACCTCTCGGTCTGGGACATGTTCGGTGCCCTGGCGGCCGGGGCGACGCTGGTGCTGCCCGCCGGGGGCAGCCGCCCGGACCCGCTCGGCTGGGCGGACGCCGCGACCCGGCACGGGGCGACCGTGTGGAACTCGGTGCCGGCGCTGGCGCAGATGCTGGTCGAGGTGGTGGCGACCCGGCCGGCCGGGTCACGACCGCCGATCCGGGCGTTCCTGCTCAGCGGGGACTGGGTGCCCACCGGCCTGCCCGACCGGCTGCGCGAGACCTGGCCGGGCGGCAGGGTCACGGCGCTGGGCGGCGCCACCGAGGCGGCGATCTGGTCCAACAGCTACGAGATCGACGCCGTCGACCCGGCGTGGCGGAGCATCCCGTACGGCCGGCCCCTACCGAACCAGACCATGCGGGTGCTCGACGACGGGTTCCGGTTGCGTCCACCCTGGGCGGTCGGCGGCATCTACATCGGCGGGGCGGGGTTGGCCCGGGGCTACTGGCGGGACCCGGACCGCACCGCCGAGCGGTTCGTCACCGACCCGGCCACCGGGGAACGGCTGTACCGAACCGGCGACCTGGGCCGCTACTGGCCCGACGGCACCATCGAGTTCCTCGGCCGGGAGGACCGGCAGGTCAAGGTGCAGGGGTTCCGGGTCGAGCCGGGCGAGATCGAGGCGACCGCGCGTACCCATCCGGGGGTGCGGGACTGCGCCGTCACCACTCAACAGGTCCCGGGCGGGCAGCGCCGGCTGGTCGCGATCGTGGTACCCGAGGCCGACGCCGCGCCGGAGCCGGCGGAACTGCGGGAGTACCTGCGCGAGCGGCTGCCGGCGTACCTGGTGCCGGCGCGGATCCACCTGCTGGACCGGCTGCCGCTCAGCGGTAACGGCAAGGTGGACCTGGACCGGGCGCTGGCGGCGGCCGAGGCCGCGGCGCGGGCCGACGTACCCGACGAGGCCACGACGGCTCCCGCCCCGGCCGGCGGGGACCGCGCGAGCGCCCTGACCGAGCGGCTCTGCCGGATCTGGGCCGATCTGCTGGAGGTGCCGACGATCCGGCCGGACGACGACTTCTTCGCCCTGGGCGGGAACTCGCTGCTCGCCCTGCGCCTGGTGCAGCGACTGCGCGGCGAACTCGGCACGGAGGTGCCGTTCGGGCAGATCTTCGACGCGCCCACGGTACGCGGCCTGGCCGCCCGGCTCGCCGCCGGCGACGGCACCGTACGCTGCGCCGTGCCGCTGGCCGACGGCGCCGGCCGGCCGCTGTTCCTGTGCCATCCCGTCGGCGGATCGGTCGCCCGGTACGCCGACCTGGCCCGCGCCTGGACGGGCCCGGTGTACGGCTTCCAGAGCCGGGCGCTGGCCGGCGACGACGCCCTGGCCGCGCCGAGCCTGGCCGCCATGGCCGCCGGATACCGGGCCGAGCTGCGCCGGCTGGCGCCACACGGGCCGTACCTGCTCGCCGGCTGGTCGATGGGGGGCGTGCTCGCCCACGAAGTGGCCGCCCAGCTGCGCGACGAGGGCGAGGCCGCCCAGGTGGTCCTGGTCGACAGCGACATCCGGACCCTGCGCGTACCGGCCGACGACCGGGAGCGGCACCGGGAGTTCCTCACCGACCTGGCCGGCGGCCGGCTGCCGGAGCCGGTGGCCGCCGCCCTCGCCACCGCCGGAGAAGCCGGGCTGGCCGAGGCGGCGCACACCGCGGCGCGGGCGGCCGGGCTGCTGCCCGCCGAGGTTGACGATGCCGGATACCGGCGGCTGGTCCGGGTGCACGGCGACAACCTGGCCGCGCTGGCCGCCCACCGGCCCACCCCGGGCGTGGCGCCGGTGCTGCTCGTCGTGGCCGACCGGGTGGAGCGGCCCGACCCGGTGCCCGCCTGGCGGGCGATCTGCCCGGACCTGACGGTCGAGCGCTGGCCGGAGGACCACCACTCGATCGTCTCGGCCGCCTCCTCGGCCCGGCTGGCCGAGCGCATCGCCGCGTTCGCCGCCGACAGCGGACCAACCGGTGCGCGGGCGACGACCGAGGCCGCTCCGGAGGCGCTCGGCGTACCGTCCTGAACGGAGGTGCCGCCTCTGCGGCGGCACACCGCGCGGTGGCCAGACCGCCTACAGTCGCCCCGCCGTGCAACGTCGTGCCGCATCCGGGATGTGGTGGCCTCAGGCCGCGCCGAGGCCACTACATCCGGGATGCGGGCGAGCGCCGGTCACCGTCCCGACGTGTCGCGCCGGGCGGCCCGCATGTCGCGGCCACCCGGTCAACCGGTTCTCAGCGGGGAGACGACAGCGACGGTCAGGACCAGTCGAAGGCCTGCGCGTCGGAGAAGAGGTAGCTGCCGTCGACGGAGTCCGACCAGGTGGCGTAGCGGCGCAGCCCGTACAACAGGGGGCGTTGCGGACGCAGCCGGGTCACCGCCCGGACCCGGCCCAGCACCACGACGTGATCGCCGACGACGCTGTCCTCGACCACGTCGCAGTCGGCGATGGTGTGCGCGGCGTCGAGCAGGTGCGGACCGGCGGCGTCGCCGTCGGCGCGCCACCGGACCTGCTCAAAGCGGTCGACCGCACCGGAGGCGAACAGCTCGGCGAAGGCCCGGGCCTGCTCGTGCAGCAGGTTGACCGCGAACGACCGGGTGGCCGCGATGGCCTCCAGGGTGGGACTGCCGCAGCGCAGGCAGACCAGCAGGATGGGCGGGTCGAGGGACACGCTGCACAGTGACGTGCAGGTCATCCCCCACGGCCGGCCGTCGCTGTGCAGCGCGGTGGTCACCGTGACGCCGGACGGGAAGCTGGCCATCAGGGGTCGCATGTCGACCGGAGTGGTGCTCGGCGCCGACGCGGGATCCGCCGGGGCGAGCCGGTCCGTCGTGTTCATCGTGCACTCCTCATGCCGGGTGACGCGGCGGCGACCACGCCGGGGGTGGACCGGAGCGCCGCCCGAATCTCCGCCACCAGCGCGGCGGTGAAGGACCCGAACTCGGCGCCGAGAAAGTGGAAATGGCCGCCCGGAAAGAGTAGCCGCCGGAACGGCCCCGTGGTCTCGTCCGCCCAGGCCGCGATCGCCGCCGGCGGGGCCCAGTCGTCCTCCGTACCCCCGAAGGCGGTGAGCGGCACGGTCAGCGGCGGCCGGGCGGGCGGCGCGTACGCGGCCAGCGCGCCGAGGTCGGCGCGGACCAGGCGGAGCAGTTGGGCGCGGAACTCCGGCACCTCGTGGATCCGGTCCGGCATGCCGCCCAGCGCGAACAGATGCCGCATCATCTCGTCGTCCGAGACGTCGTACGGCAGGGACGCCTTCGGTCCCCGGTAGCCGGCGGCCGGCCGGCCGGACACCCCGACCCAGACCGGTTCGACGCCGAGCGCGCCGAGTGCCCGGGCGGTCTCCGCCGCCACCACCGCGCCCAGGCTGTGCCCGAACAGCGCCAACGGCGCGTCGGCCCAGTCGAGCAGGTCCTGCACCATCCGGGTCACGATGGCGGGGATGTCCCGCAGCGGCTCCTCCCGATGGCGGCGCCCCCGGCCGGGCAGGTCGGGCAGGAGCAGGTCCCACTCCGCGGGGACACCCTGGCTGACCGGGAAGTAGGCGCTGCCGGAACCGCCCGCGTGGTGGAAGACCACCAGGCGCAGGTCGGGGTCGGGAACCGGCCGCGGCCGGAGGAACGCGCTCATGTGGTCACTCCCGTTCCCCGGCCGCGACCGGTCGGCCGGTGATGTGGTCGGCGATCGTCGCCAGCAGTGCCGCCAGCGGGCGGTCGATGGGCAGGTCGTCCGGGGTGAGCGCCACCTGGAACCGTTCCTCGATCCGGGTCATGAACAGGGTGGAGACGAAGGAGTCCCCGCCCGTCTCCAGGAAGGACCGGCTCGGGTCCAGCTCCTCCTCGGCGTGCAGCACGTCGCGCAGCTCGGACATCAGGTACGCCTCGATGCCCGCCCGGTCGGTGGGCAACGGCTCGTCGCCGCCGTCGCCGGACTCCCCGTACGCGGTGGTCGCCGCGCCGACCGGCTCGTCGACCCAGAACCGGCGGCGCCGGAACGGGTACGTGGGCAGGTCCGGCCGGAACCGGGCGCCGGCCGGTCGCAGGTGGTCGAAGCGGACGTCGAGCCCGGCCAGGAAAAGCGCGGCGAGGGCGTCGAGCAGCAGCCCGGGAGCCGCCTCGGGCACGGCGGTGGCCAGCGGCGCGACCCGCGCCGTACCGTCCGCGCCCGGCCACTGGAGACGGGCCGCGTCGGCCGGTCGACCGGTGTCCCGGCGGCACCGGACCCGGACCCCGAGTCGGCCGAGCAGGGCCACCCACCGGTCGGGCGCCTCCGTACCGGCGTCGCGCGGCAACAGCCCGGGATACCGGGCGTGGACCGCGTCCAGCGCCACCGCCAGAGCGGTGTGGTCGGGAGCGACCCAGAGCGTGACCGGACGCAGCCGCCCGGCCGGTTCGGCCGGCCGCCGTACCGCTGCCGCCAGCCGGACGGCCAGGTCGTCGGCCGTGCCACCGACGACGGCCACCCGGTATCCGAACGGCGCGCGGCCGCTGCGCAGGGTGTGGCAGAGCGCCGGCAGGTCGGCGGGGTCGGTGGTACGCAGCCGCGCCACCACCGCCGCGCCCAGGGTGGCCAGGGCCTGCGGGTCCCGGGCGGACAGGGTGAGCAGTTCCGGCCCGTCCGGGGCCGCCGTCCCGCCCTCCTCCCCCGCCGGCTGGTACGCCTCAAGCACCACGTGCGCGTTGGTGCCGCTCATGCCGAACGAGTTCACCCCGGCGACCCGGCGGGGCAGCTCCGCCGGCCAGGGCGCGTTGCGCCGGGGCACGGTGAAGCCGAGCCGGTCCCACGGGATGTGCTCGTTGAGCGGACCGTCGGACTCGCTCAGCGCCGCCGGGATCTCACCGTGGTGCAGCATGAGCACGGTCTTCATCAGCCCGGCCACCCCGGAGGCGGCCTCCAGGTGGTTGAGTCGGGCCTTGACGCTGCCGATCGCGAGCGGTACGCCGCGCTCGCGGACCGCGTCGCCGAGCGCGGCGTCCAGCGCGCCCACCTCGACCGGGTCACCGAGCAGCGTCCCGGTGCCGTGTGCCTCGACCCAGCCCACGTCGGCCGCGCCCACCCCCGCGTCGGCGAGGGCCGCCCGGACCACCTCCTGCTGGGCGGGGCCGCTCGGCACGGTCAACCCGGAGGCGGCGCCGTCGTGGTTGACCGCGCTGCCCCGCACCACGGCCAGGATCGGCCGGCCCTCCCGTTCCGCCTCGTCCAGCCGCATCAGCACCAGCACGCCGACGCCCTCGCCCCGGCCGTACCCGTCAGCCGAGGCCAGGAACGACTTGGAGCGGCCCTCCGGGGACAGCGCCCGGCTCTGGCACAGCGACACCATCAGGTTCGGCGACAAGAGCAGGTTCGAGCCGCAGACCAGCGCGTACCGGCACTCGCCGGCACGCAGCGCCCGGCTCGCCAGGTGCAGCGCGACCAGCGAGGATGAGCAGGCGGTGTCCACGCTGACCACTGGGCCGGCGAAGCCCATCACGTAGCTGATCCGGCCGGCGCCGAAGCAGAGCCCGCCACCGGTGGCGTAGTAGGGGTCGAGCGGCGTCTTGTCCTCCCGGACGGCGAGCCGCTCGCCGTACTCGGAGGCCATCATGCCCAGGAAGACCCCGACGTCCAGCCGGTCGGCGCGGCGGACCGCGATCCCGGCGCGCTCCAGCGCCTCCCAGGCCGTCTCCAGCAGCAGCCGCTGCTGCGGGTCGAGCAGCTCGGCCTCGCGCTGCGAGATGCCGAAGAAGTCCGCGTCGAAGTGGCCGATGTCGGTCAGGAAGGCGGCGCGGTCCACGTAGGACCGCCCCGGCCGGGCCGCTCCCGGCTGGTACGCGGACCGCAGCCCGGGCCGATCGGCCGGGATACCGGTGACCGCGTGCCCGTCCCCGCGTAGGAAGTCCCAGAGCTGTTCCGGCGTACGCAGGTCGCCGGGGAACCGCAGGCCGAGCCCGACGACGGCGAGCGGGGGCCGCCGTTCCCGCTCCAGCTCGCGGATCCGGGCCTGCTGCCGGCGGGAGAGCCGAAGCTGCTCCTCCACGAGTCGCCGCAGCTCGGTCGCGTCCATGGTCACGTCCCTCACTCCTCCATGGCCAGGTCCGCCCGGACGGCCCGGACCAGCTCGTCGATCGACAGGTCCGCCAGGTCGTCGGCCGTCCCGGCCGGGTCGTCCGTCGCGCCGATGTGGGACGCGCCGGGCCAGCCGCCGACGTGGGACGGCTCGTCGGCCGGTTCGTCGTCGGGATAGAGCAGGTCGATCGCGTACGCGGCGACCTGCGCGATGGTCGGGTGGTCGATGGCCACGGTCGCGGGCAGGTCCGCCGCAAGCGCGTGCGACAGCCGGGTCCGCAGGTCGATCACCATGATCGAGTCGAGACCGAGATCGGCGAAGCCGGCCTCGTCGTCGAGCGCCCCCGGGTCGCCCAGCGCGTCGCCGGCCACCCTCCGCACCGCCGCCCGGAGCCGGTCCTCCCGCTCGTCGGTGGCCGTCCGGTCCAACTCCTCGCGCAGCCAGCCGCGCGGCATCACGGGTGCGGCGGCCGGCGCCGGCCGGGCGCCCCGGTCGAGCAGCGGAAGCAGCAGCGCCGCCCTGGGGTGGCCGGCCGCCCGGTCGACGTACTCGCGGGCGTCGACGGCCACCGCGACGATCCGGTCCCGACCGGCGGTGAGCGCGGCGCGCAGAATGCTCTCGGCCTCCTCGTCGGTGAGGGCCCGTACGCCCAGCCGGTCGATCGCCCGCCGGGTCGCCTCGGTGGCCGCCAGCCCGCCCTTGACCCGGGGCGTCCACGGGCCCCAGTCGATGCTCACCGCCGGCAGGCCGTGGCCGCGCAGCCGGGTGGCGAGGCCGGCGAGGTAGCCGTTGGCGGCGGCGTAGTTGGCCTGGCCGGCCGAGCCGAGCACCGCGGAGACGGAGGAGAAGTGCACCAGCGCCGCGGGCCGCCGCCCGGCCATGGCCTCGATCAGCCGGTCCGCTCCGGCCGCCTTGCCGGCGAACACCTCCTCGAACGCGGCCTCGGTGAGCTGCGCGAAGGCGCCGTCGGCGGTACGTCCGGCGAGGTGCCAGACGCTGCCGATCGCGCCGTCACGTTCCGCCTCGGCCACCATCCGACGGCAGTCCTCGGCGTCGGTGACGTCGCCGCGTACCACCCTGATCCGGGTGCCGGCGGCGGTGAGCTGGTCGATGGCCGCGCTGGCGGCCGGGTCGGGGGCCGAGCGGCCGACGAGGGTGATCGCGGGGACGCCCTGCCGGGCGAGGAAGCCGGCGACGCTCAGCCCCAGCGCGCCGAGCCCACCGGTGACCAGCGCGGTGCCGCTGGTGACGGCGTCGGGCAGGTCGGCGTCGGGGGCCGGCAGCGGTCGCAGCCGGGCCACCTGGAGCCCGTCGCCGCCGATCCGCAGCCGGGTCTCCGGCAGGCCGCGGCGCAGCTCGTCGAGGAGCAGCCCGGCAGCGGGCCCCGGCTCGGCGTCGGCGGCGAGCACGACCCGGACCAGGCGGCGGTCCGACTGCTCCGCCTCGACGGCGGCGAGCATCCCCCACAGCGCCTCGCGCATCGGGGCGGCCTCGGCGCCGTCGGCGCAGACCACCAGGTACGGCACGGACGCGGGGGCGGCCCGCAGGTCGTCGACGAGCCGGCGTACGGCCTGCCGGGCCGCGTCGGCCGACGCCGCCGGCTCGGCGGCGGCGAACCGCAGGTCGAGCACCAGGTCGGGCGGCTCCTCGCCGGGGTACGCGACGAGGTCGGCCAGCTCCGCGACCGCGTCGGCGAGCGGTGGCAGGACGTCGTCACCGAGCACCGCGGCGCGCACCGGCGTCGCCGGGGCCGGCTCCGGCCGGTCCGGCTCCGGCGCGGTCCAGGCCAACTCGTGTACGTGGACGGCGGCGTCCCGCAGCGACCGTTCCAGCAGTTCCCGGGGGGCGTGCCGGATCCGGAACCCGTCGACCGCGAGCACGGTCCGCCCGCGCCCGTCGAACAGGTGCAGGTCGGCCTCGTGCACCTGCCGGCTGCCGTCCGGCGCGGTGGTGGCGTGCCGGGCCCGTACATGTCCCCAGAGTTCGCCGGCGTGCTCGGGCCGGCGGGCCAGGGTGAGCCGGGCGGCGGCGAACGGAATCGCCAGTCCGCTCCGGCCGGCGTCCGCCGCCGCGCCGTCCGCCACGTGCGGGGCGACGCCGAAGGTCACCGTGCTCTGCAGGCAGGAGTCGAGCAGGCCGGGGTGGATGATCCAGCCGGCCGGGTCCTCGTTCATCCGGTCCGGTTGGACGTACCGGACCAGGGCCTCGTCGCCGCGGATCCACACCTCGTCGATCCAGCGGAACGACGGGCCGAGCAGGTAGCCCATCTCCCGGAAGTGCTGGTAGAAGTCCGTTCCGGCGAGGTGCCGTTCGGCGGCGGCCTGGAAGGCGGCGAGGTCGGGCACCGGTCGGGGTTCGACCTCCGGGTCCGGCAGCAGCCGGGCGGAGAGGTGCTCCTGCCAGCGGTTCCGCTCCGGGTCGACCAGGCTCTGCACGCTCACCGTACGGCCGCCGTGCTCCGGCTCGGCCTCGATGACCTGCAACTCGTAGCGCTCGCCGTCGTGCAGCACGAGAGCCCGCGGGAAGACCAGGTCGGCGAGGGCGGGCGGGGTACCGTCCCCGGCGAGCGCGGAGAGGGCGGTGGCGGTCTGCGACGCGCCGGGCACCGAGACGGTCCCGTACAGCCGGTGGTCGGCCAGGTGGGGCGGGTACGTCGTGCTCCGCTCGGTGTGGAACACCCGGCCGCGCAGGGCCGGCGAGCGGACCGGCGTACCCCAGGCCGGCGCGCCGGCCGGCGGGCCCGCCGGCACCGGCTCCCCGGCCGGCGCGGCGGGGGCCCAGTAACGGGTCTCGGCGAACGGGTAGCGCGGTGCCTCGACGCGCCCGCCCGGTCGGGGGCGGGGTTGCACCCGGTCCCAGGCCACGTCCTGGCCGAGCGGATAGAGCGCGCCCACCGCGGAGAGCAGGGCGGCCCGGTCGGCCGAGCCACGGCGCAGCGACGACACCAGCCCGCCGGCCGGCGCGAGGCCCGCGGCGCGGACCAGGTTGACCAGGGTACGGTCCGGGCCGATCTCCAGGCAGACGTCCACGTCGAGCGCGGCGAGCTGCCCCGCCCCGGCGTGGAAGCGAACCGGCTGGCGGGCGTGCCGCACCCAGTAGTCGGCGTCGTAGGTGTCGGGCGTGGCGACCGCACCGGTCAGGTTGGAGATGACCGGGATGGTCGGCGGCTGGTGGCTCAGCCCCGCGCAGATCGCCCGGAACTCGTCCAGCGCCGGGTCCAGCAGCCGCGAGTGGAAGGCGTGCGAGACGCTCAGCGCCCGGTGCCGGACGCCCTCGGCGCGCAGCCGCCCGGCCAGCGCCTCGATCTCCTCGGGCAGCCCGGAGACCACGGTCGCCTCGGGGCCGTTGACCGCCGCCACGTCCAGGGCGGTCCCGGCGAGCAGGTCACGTACCTGTTCCTCGGTGGCGGCCACGGCGAGCATCGCGCCCGGCCGGGTGGCCTGCATCAGCCGGGCCCGTTCGGCGATCAGGTCGAGGCCGGCGGGCAGGTCCAGCACTCCGGCCACCACGGCCGCCGCGATCTCGCCGACGCTGTGGCCCATCACCACGGCGGGGGTCACGCCCCAGGAGCGCCAGAGTTCGGCCAGCGCCACCTCAAGGGTGACCAGGGCCGGCTGGGTGACCCGGGTCTCGTTGATCGCGGTCCGGTCGTCGCCGGAGAACACCAGCTCGGCCAGCGAGCCGCCGAGGGTCGGCGCGAGCCGCCGGTCGCACTCGTCGAAGACCGCCCGGAACACCGGCTCGGTCTCGTACAGTTCGCGCCCCATGCCGAAGAACTGGCTGCCCTGCCCGGAGAAGAGGAACGCGATCCGGGGCGGCCGGGCCGCCGCCACCGGGTCGGCCGGCGGCTCGGCCGCGGCCACGAGTCGGGCCCGGTCCCGGCCGGACAGCGCCACCCGGTACGGCAGATGGGCGCGGCCGGATCCGGCCAGCGCCGCCAGGGCGGGCAGGTCCGCCTCGGGGGCGGCCGCGATCCGCTCCCGCCAGCGGTCGACCAGCCGCCGCAGCCCGTCGGGGTCCGGGGCGGACAGCGGGACGAGCAGCGGGACGCCCGGGGCGGTCCCCTCCTCGACCGTCGGGGGCGACGCCACGGGGACCGGCACCGAACCGTTCGCGGCGTGCCCGGGCTGCGGCAGGACCGGCACCGAGCCGTTCGCGGCGTGGTCGGGCTGGACCACTGGCGCCGAACCGTTCGCGGTGTGGCCGGGTCCCGGCACCGACAGGGCCGAGCCGTTCGCGGCATCTGCGGGCCGGTGGTGGGTCGGGGCCGACTCCGGGCCGGCGAGCAGGACGTGGGCGTTGGTGCCGGTGAACCCGAAGCCCGACACGCCGGCCAGCCGGGGCCGGTCGGTACGCGGCCAGGGCAGCTCGTCGGCCACCACCCGCACGTCCATGCCGGTCCAGTCGATGTGCGGGTTGGGCTCGGTGAAATGCAGGTTGGCGGGGATGCGGTCGTGCCGCAGGGCGAGCACCGTCTTGATCACCGAGGCCATGCCGGCGGCCGACTCGCAGTGGCCGATGTTGCTCTTGACCGAGCCGAGGCGCAGCGGCCGGTCGGGCGAACGGCCCGGTCCCAGCACCCGCCAGGCCGCGCCCACCTCGATCGGGTCGCCCAGGGAGGTGCCGGTGCCGTGCGCCTCCAGGAAGTCCACCGCCGCTCCGGCCACACCCGCGTCGGTGAGCGCGGCGGTGATCACCTGCTCCTGCGCGCGGCCGTTCGGCGCGGTCAGCCCGGAGGAGCTGCCGTCCTGATTGACCGCGCTGCCGCGAACCACCGCGAGCACGGCATCGCCGTCCCGGTCGGCGTCGGCGAGTCGCTTGAGGACGACGACCCCGCACCCCTCGGCCCGGACGAACCCGTTGGCGTCGGCGGAGAAGGTGCGGCACCGGCCGTCCGGGGACAGCATGTGCGCCCGGCTCACCGCCACCGAGGCGAGCGGGTCGACGATGACGTTGACCCCGCCGACGATGGCGGCGTCGACCTCTCCCGCACGCAGCGCCCGGACGGCGAGGTGCAGGGCGACCAGGGAGGACGAGCAGGCGGTGTCCACGGCGAGCGCCGGCCCCGCCAGGCCCAGCACGTACGCCAGTCGGCCGGCGACCGCGTTGAGGGCGGTGCCGGTGCTGTAGTACGCGTCGAGCCGGTCCACCCCGGCACCGGCCAGCACCCGGGCGTAGTCGCCGTTGCTGACCCCGACGAAGACGCCGGTGCGGGTTCCGGCCAGCCGTCCCGGGTCGATGCCGGCGTCCTCCAGGGCGTGCCAGGCGCACTCCAGCAGTAGCCGCTGCTGCGGGTCGAGGTTCTCCGCCTCCCGGGTCGGGATGCCGAAGAACGCGGCGTCGAAGCGGGCCACGTCACGCAGGAAACCGCCCTGGTCGGTGGTGATCCGTGGACCGGTGTCCCGGTCGGCGGCGTGGAAGGTCCGGTGGCTCCAGCGCTGCGGGGGCACCGCGCCCACCGCGTCCCGACCCGAGCGCAGCAGGTCCCACAGTTCTTCCACCGAGTCGGCGCCGGGGAAGCGACCGGCCATCCCGACGATCGCCGCCGGCTCGGCCGGGGCCGCCACCGCGGCGACCGGGGTGGCGTTCGGGGCGGCCGCCACGTCGCGGTCGGCGGCCTCGGCGCGGGACGCCGCGACGGCGGCGGTGGCGGCGGTGGCGGTGGCGGTGGCGGTGGCGGTGGCGGCGGCCAGGGTGGCCGGCCCGCCGTTGGCCGCCGCGTCGACGGCGTGGAGCCGGGCGTGATCCGCCGGCCGGGTGCCGACCGCCACGGCCGGCGCGAGGCCGGTCAGCACGGGTACGGCCGCCGGGCCGTCGCGCAGGGCGAGCAGGTGCGCCGCGAACTGGTGGACGGTCGGATGGTCGAACACGTCGGCGACCTGTAGCGGGACCTCGAACGCCTCGGCGAGCCGGCGGGCCAGGTCCACCGCCATGATGGAGTCCAGCCCGAGGTCGAAGAATCCGTCGTCCTCGCGGATGACGTGGCCCTCCGGGTGCCCGAGCTGGGCGGCCAGCAACCGCGCCACGTGCCCGCGCGCCACCGCCGGGCGGGCCCCCACCGGCAGCGCGTCCAGCTCCGCCGCCACGGACGGCTCCCGCTCCTGCCCGCGGTCGACGGCGGTGGACGCGTCGGCGGTGGCCGGCGCGGCGGCGAACAGGCCACGCGGACGCAGCCCACCCAGCACACTGTCCAGCCGCGACCGGTCGAGCGGGCAGGCCACCAGGTAGCCCTCGGGGCCGGGCACCTCGTCCCGCAGCACCTCGCACCCGGTGGCCGGGTCCAGCGCACCCACCCCGATCCGGGCGAACCGCTCCCGGGCGTCGCCGTCGGCCATCCCGGACACCGCCCACGGCCCGTACGCGATGCTGACCGCCGGCAGCCCGCACGCGCGCCGGTACGCCGCCAGCGCGTCCAGGCCGCCGTTCGCGGCGGCGTACGCCGCGTAGCCCTCGGTGCCCCACAGCGCCGAGACCGAGGAGACCAGGATGAAGAAGTCCAGCGGCAGGTTCCGGGTCAGCTCGTGCAGCCACCAGGCGCCGCCCACCTTGGCCCGCAACGCGGCGGCGATCCGCGCGCGGTCGAGTTCGGTGGCGGGCACCCGCTCGATGGTGCCGGCGGCGTGCAGCACCCCACCCAGGGGCGGCATACCGCGCAGCGTCGCGACCACCTGCCGTCGGGCGTCGGCGTTGTCGCACCCGCCCCCGACGTAGCCGACCCCGATGCCGTCGCCGCGCAGCCGGGCCAGCAGCTCCCGGGCGTCGACGTCCAGCTCGGACTCGGCGCGCCGACCGACCAGCAGCAGCCGGCGGGCGCCCCGCCGGACCAGGTCGGCCACCAGTTCCCGGCCGACCGCGCCGAGCGCACCGGTGACCAGGTAGGTGGCGTCCGCGCGGACCGGCAGGCGGGCCGGCGACGCGGCCCCGTCCCGCAGCCGGGCGGCGTGGAACCGCCCGCCCCGCACCGCGACCAGGTCCTCCAGGACCGGTCCGGCCGGCGCGGCGAGCAGGTCCACCACGGAATCGAGGTCGTTGGGGGCCGGCTGCCAGGGCAGATCCACCACCCCGCCGAACGCCGTGCCGAACTCCAGGCCCAGCACCGGTGCCAGGCCGTGCAGCAGCCCGTGCGTGGTGGCCGACACCTCGTCGGCCGGGCCGGTGCGGCGGACGCCCCGGGTGAGCACGACCGCCCGGCGGCCGGCGGCCCCGCTGCCGGCCACCGCCGCGGTCACCGCCGCGACGGTGTCCGCCGCGCGCCGTACCGGATCGGCCGGGTCGTCGGCGTCGGGCGTGGCGTTGGTCGGGTCGGCGGCGCCACCTCCGCTGTCGGCCGGGCCGGCAGCGTCGGGCCCGACGGCCGGGGCCGCGTCGTTCTCCGGGGCGGTGTCGAGGACGGGATGCGCGGCGGGTACCAGCACCAGGGTCTCGGCCGGTCCGTCCGGCCGCCCGGCCCAGAACCGCGCCCAGCCCCCGGGGTCGGCCGGCAGCGTCCCCGTCCGCCAGCCGGCGGGTGCGGCGACCGGGTCCGGGCTGAGCAGCGTGCCGGCCCGGCCTCGGGCCGCCGCGGCGGCCGCCAGGTCGGCGAGCAGCGACGCGTCGTCACCGGCGAGGACCACCGGGCCGGCGGGGTCGGCGGGGGACGGTCGGTCCAGCTCGACCCAGGCCACCTCGTGGGTGTGCGTGGCCGGCACCGGACGGTCGGGCTCGCCGGTGGCGGGCCGTTCCGGGGCGTGCCGCTGGCGCTGCCATGGGTAGCTGGGCAGGTCCAGCACCGCTCGCCCGTCGGCCGGCGCGTCCAGCGCGGCGGGATCGACCTCGACCGGCGGGGCGCCGGAGGCCAGCGCGGTGAGGGCGGCGTACGCGGCGGCCGGGTCGGTGGCGGCGATCCAGGCGGCGACCGGCAGCCGGCTGCGCCCGGTGTTGGCGGTGGCGGCGAAGGCCGGGTAGTCCGCCGCCGGCAGCCGCAGCACCCGCTGCGCGTACGCGGCGGCCAGCGCCCGCAGCGCCGCCGGGGTACGGGCGGAGACGACGAAGCCGGCGACCGGACCGGTTGGTGGCGCCGGCCGCTCGGCCAGCTCGTCCGGCTCGACCGGGCCGAGGAGCAGGTGGGCGTTGGTGCCGCTCATTCCGAACGAGCTCACCCCGGCCAGCCGCCCGGCATCGGCGGCCCAGTCGACCAGCCGGTCCGGCACCACGATCCCCGTGCCGTCCAGGTCGATGCGGGGGTTGAGGGTACGCAGGTGCACCACCGGCGGCACCTGCCGGTGCTGCACGCAGAGCACCGCCTTGACCAGCCCGGCCACCCCGGCCGCGGCCTCCAGGTGGCCCAGGTTGGTCTTCACCGACCCGACCGCCAGCGGGGCGCCCCCGTTGCGCCGGCCGAGCACGGTGGCCAGCGCCTCCATCTCGATCGGGTCGCCGAGCGCGGTGCCGGTGCCGTGCGCCTCCACGTAGCCGACGTCGGCGGCCCCGGCCCCGGCCCCGGCGAGCGCCTGCTCGATCAGGGCCACCTGGGAGAGCACGTTCGGCGCGGTGAACCCGCTGGACCGGCCGTCCTGGTTCACCGCGGAACCGCGGATGACGGCGTGGATCCGGTCGCCGTCGCGGACCGCGCGCGCGAGGGGCTTGAGCACCAGCGCGCCGGCCCCCTCGCCCCGGGTGAAGCCGTTGGCCCGGGCGTCGAACGCCTTGCACAGCCCGTCCGGGGCCAGCGACCGGGTCTGCACGACCAGCCGGGTCGAGCGGGGCGACATGATCAGGTTGACTCCGCCGGCGATCGCGATCTCGCACTCGCCCCGGCGCAGCGCCTGCACGGCCAGGTGCACCGCGACCAGCGACGAGGAGCAGGCCGTGTCGACGGCCATCGCCGGGCCGGTCAACCCCAGGCTGTACGCGAGCCGGCCGGCCGCGAAGCAGTGCCCGTTGCCGGTGGCCCAGTAGGCGTCCGGCTCGCCGGGCAACCAGTCGCGGTAGTCCTGCCCGGTGATGCCGACGTACAGCCCGACGGGCCGGCCGGCGAGCTGGTCGGCCGGGGCGGCGGCGTTCTCCAGCGCCTCCCAGGCGACCTCCAGCAGGAGCCGGTGCTGCGGGTCGAGCGCGCGGGCCTCCCGGGGGCTGATGCCGAAGAAGTCGGCGTCGAAGTCCAGCACCTCGTCGAGGAACCCGCCGCGCTGCGGCAGGTCCGCCCACTCGGCGGCGAACGGGCCCTGCCGCCGCGCCGGCATCGGGCCGACCAGGTCGCGCCCGGCGGCCAGCGCGTCCCAGTACGCCTCGGTGCCGTCGATCCCGCCGGGCAGCCGCAGGCCGACCCCGACGATGGCGACGGGCTGGTCGCCGCCCTGCTCGTCGAGCCGGCGGCGGAGCGTACGGATGGTGGCCAGAGCCCGCTTGAGCTGGGCGTCCTGCCGCCTGGCGGCGGCGTTGTCGGTGTCGTCCATGACCTCGGTTCCTCGCGGCGGGTGCGGTGACGCGGACATCAGCCGGCGGTGCTCGGCGCGTGCTGGTCGGCGGGGTCGCCGTCCGGGCCGGCCCCGGTCTGTTCCGCGCCGGACTGCTCGGCGGTCCGGGTGAGCTGCTCGCAGAGCGCCCCGGCCAGCGCCCGGGCGGTGCCGTACGTCCACAGCAGCGTGGGCGACAGCCGCAGGCCGAACGCCTGCTCCAGCCGGTTACGCAGTTCGAGGCCCATGAGCGAGTCCAGGCCGAGGTCCTTGAACGGCGTTTCCCGGTCGACCCGGTCGGCGTCCAGCCGCAGCACCCGGCCGGCGAGTTCGCGGACCTTGGTCTCGGCCAGCGGGGCCCGTTCCGCGGCCGGCGCCTGCATCAGCGCGGCCCGGAAGCCGTGCGACGGACCGGCGGTCTCGCCGTCCCGGGCCGCCGCTCGCAGCCACTGCCAACTGGGCAGCCCGGCGGTGTCCGGGTAGGCGTCGAACCAGCGGCGCAGGTTCAGCGGCACGTACCCGACGACCGGCTCGTCGCGGCCGAGCATCCGCAGCAGCGCCGGCCACGCCTCGTCGGTGGCGAAGCTCTCCATGCCCCGCTCGGCGAGCCGGGCGCCCCGGTTCTCGTCGGCCGCGGCCAGCCCGACGTCGCCGAACGGGCCCCACTGCACGCTGAGCGCGGGGCGACCGGACCGCCGCCGGGCCTCGGCGAAGGCGTCCAGCCAGGCGTTCGCCGCCCCGTACGCCGCCTGGCCGGCGTTGCCGATCAGCGCGGCGGCCGAGGAGAAGAGGACGAACAGGTCCAGAGGGTCGTCGGCGGTGACCGCGTCGAGGGCCAGCGCCCCGTCCACCTTGGGCGCGAGCACCCGGCTCACCTGCTCGGCGGTGAGCGTGCCGACGGTGGCGTCGTCGAGCAGACCGGCGGCGTGGAACACTCCACGCACCGGCGGCAGGGTGGCGCGTACTCCGTCCAGCGCCCGACGCAACGCGGCCTCGTCGGAGACGTCGCACCGGAGCACCTCGACGGCGGCCGAGCGACGCAGCGCCGCCACCCGGGCCTGCGCCGCGGGGTTCGGCGCCGAACGGCCGAGCAGCACCAGCGCGCCGGCCCCGTGCGCGACGAGGAACTCGGCGAGGGAGAGGCCGAGCGCCCCGAGGCCACCGCTGATCAGGTACGTGTCGGGGCGCAGGCGTCCCGCCGGCAGCGGCACCGCGGCGACCGTGCCGACGGTGGTCGGGTCGGCGACCACCAGCTTGCCGATGTGGTTGCCGTGCGACATCTCCCGCAGCGCCTCGGCCGCCTCGGCGAACGGGCTGACCCGGGTGGGCAGCGGCGGCAGGGTGCCGTCGGTGATCCGGTGCCAGACATCGGCGAGGAGCCGGGCGAACCGCTCCGGCCGCCGGTCCATCAGCCCGGCGAGGTCGACGGCGCTGAGCGTAATGCCCTTGCGGAAGACGTCCAGGCCGATCGGCCGCCCGGCGTAGATGTCCTTCTTGCCGATCTCCACGAAGCGGCCGTCCTCGGCGAGCAGGTCCAGCCCGAGCGGGATGGCCGCACCGGTGAGCGAGTTGAGCACCACGTCCACGCCCCGGCCGTCGGTCGCCGCGCGGACCTGCGCGGCCCAGCCCAGGTCGCGCGAGTCGAAGACGTCGGCCACGCCGAGCGCCCGCAGGTGGGCGCGCTTGGCCTCGCTGCCCGCGGTGGCCACGACCCGGCCGCCGAGGGCGTGGGCCACCTGGACCGCGGCCAGGCCGACCCCGCCGGCGGCCGAGTGCACCAGCACCGTCTCGCCGGGCGCGAGGCGGCCCAGGTCGGCCAGCGCGTACCAGGCGGTCGCGTAGGCCAGCGGCAGCGCCGCGGCCTCGGTGTCGGCCAGCTGCGCCGGCACCGGCCGGGTGTGCTCGGCCCGTACGGTTACGTGGCTGGCCAGCGACCCGAAGGCGCAGGCGGCCACCCGGTCGCCGGGTCGGGGCTCGGTGACTCCGTCGCCCACCGCGACGACCCGGCCGGCACACTCGCCGCCGAGCGCGTCCGCGCCGCCGGACGGGTCGGGGTACGTCCCGACGGCCTTCATGACGTCGATGAAGTTGAGCCCGGTGGCGGTGACCTCCACCTCGACCTCGCCGGGGCCGGGCGCGCGCCGGGCCAGCGGGACGGGGGCCACGGATTCCCACCGTCCCGGCCGGGCGGCGGTGACCCGGAACGGCTGCGCCGTCGTACGCGGGGCGGACAACTCGCCGCCGTCCTCCTCGGCGAGGTCGCCGCGGGCCAGCCGGCCGACCCGGCGCCCGTCGGCGCGCAGCGCCACCTGGTCGTCCTCCCCACCGAGCAGCTCGGCCGCGCAGCGGGCGGCCCAGTCGGGGGCGGTTTGATCGACGTCGATCAGCCGTGGGTCGAGTTCGCCGTGTTCCCGGCGCAGCGCCCGCAGGTAGCCCCAGTACAGGGCGGCACCCGGGTCGGGCCGGTCGTCCGGCGTGACCGCCTGCGCCCGCGTGGTGACCACGGCGAACCGGGGCGGGACGCCCCGCCCGGCGCAGGCGCGGGCCACGGCGGTGAGCCGCAGCAGGCCCTGCCGCTGCGCACCGAGCCCGGCGTCGGCGTCCGGCGCGACGAAGACCACCCCGGTCGCCTCCGCGCGGGTGTCGGTGGCGAGCAGGTCGTTGCCGTCGTCGACCGGGTCGACGCCGGCCGCGCGCAGGGCGGTGACCAGCTCGCCGCGCGCGGCCGGTCCGCAGACCAGCCACCGGCCGGTGGCCGCCGACACGGCGGGCGGCTCGCCCGTCGTCCAGGTCAGCCGGTGCAGCCGAGCCGCGTCGTCGGTGCCGGCCACGGTCCGGGTCAGCGGTCGCAGCCGAAGCCCGCGCAGGGTGAGCACCGGCTGCCGCTGGTCGTCGAAGACGTGCACGTCGTAGTGCTCGGTGTCGTGCCGGACCACGTGCGAGTGGACGGTGGTCGGCGGGTTGTCGAGGTCGGCGTGGAGCAGGATCCGGTCGACCGCGACCGGCACCACGGCGTCCTCGCCGGGGCAGAGCGCGAGCGCCACCTGGAGGGCGCCGTCGGCGAGCGCCGGATGCGGGGTGTGCGGCCGGTTGCCGGCCCGTAGCCGGTCGGCCAGGACCACCTCGCCGACCGCCTCCGCGCCGTCGGGATGCACCCGCAGCGCGCGTACCGGGCGGAACGCCGGGCCGTAGCGCAGTCCCCGGGCGGCCCAGTCGCGGTAGAAGTCGTCCGCGTCGGTCGGGGCCACGTCGTCCGCCCAGGCGGGATAGTCGTCGGCCGGGTCGGTGACCGGCCGGTACGAGGCACGGGCGGTGGCCGCCGCCGTCCAGCTCCCGCCGCCGTCGGGCAGGTGCAGCAGGCGTACGCTGCCGCCCTCGGTGACGTCGTCGCGCCACTCCACGGTCAGTCGGACGTCCTCGCCGGCGAAGGTGACCTCCCGGGCGAACGCCACCTCGTCGAGGCTGCCCGGCCGGCCGCCGGTCCGCGCCCGGGCGGCCAGCAGCAACAACGCCAGCATGGCGGTGCCGGGCAGCACCACCGCGTCGTGCACCCGGTGGTCGGCCAGCCAGGGCTGCTCGCCCAGCGCCAGTCCGACCGGGGCGTGCCAGGTGTCGACCTGACCGGGCGCCGGGGACAGCTCGACCTCGAAGCCACGGCTGCCGCCGCTGCGCCGGGGCCGAGCCGCCGGCCAGTACCGCTCCGGTTGCATCGGGTAGCCCGGCAGGTCCACCCGGCGGCCCCGGGGCAGCCCGCCGAAGGGGGCCAGCCCGGCGACGTACGACCGGGCCAACGCCCGGGCCATGTCCTCGGCGGTGCCGTTGTCCCGGCGCAGGGTGGACAGCACGGCGACCGGCTCGGCGCGCTCGACGGCGAGCTGTTCGACCGCGGGGGTGAGCACCGGGTGCGGGCTGACCTCGACGACGTGGGTGATGCCGTCGTCGAAGGCCTGCCGCATGGCGTCGGCGAACAGCACCGGGCGGCAGAGGTTCTCCACCCAGTACGCGGCGTCGAGTTCGGTGCCGCCGAGCAGCCCCACCTGGACGGTGGAGAGCAGCGGGACGGCGCCGGCGACCGGGCGTACCGGCGCCAACGCGGTGAGCAGGTCGTCGCGGAGTTCCGCCATCTGCGGGCTGTGCGAGGCGTAGTCGACGTTGACCAGCCGGCAGAAGACCTCCTCGGCCTCCAGCAGCTCCTTGAGCATCAACACGTCGTCCCGGTCACCGGAGAGCACGCAGGAGCGTGGCCCGTTGTGCACGGCGAGGGAGACCGTGTCCTCGAAGCCCTTCAGCGCCTCCCGGGCTCCGTCGCGGTCCAGGTCGACCGCGAGCATCAGGCCCCGCCCGGAGGTGCGCCGGGCGATGGCGCTGCGCCGGGCCATCAGCAGCGCGCCGTCGGCGTACGAGAGCGCGCCGGCCAGGGTAGCTGCCGTGATCTCGCCCTGGCTGTGGCCGAGCACCAGGTCCGGGTGTACGCCGTTGGCCCGCCACAGTTCGGCCAGGCCGAGCGACATCGCCCAGAGCGTCGGCTGGAGCATGTCGATGCGGGTGGTCCACTCGTCGCCCGCCTCGTCGGCGACGACCGCGGTCAGGTCCCAGGTGACGTGCGGGCGCAGCGCGTCGGCGCAGCGTCGGATCACGTCGGCGAAGACCGGGCTGCTCTTGTAGAGTTCCCGCCCCATCCCCCGCCACTGCGAGCCCTGACCGGGGAAGACGAACGCGGTGCGCCGGTGCGGCACCGCCCGGCCGGTGGGCAGGTCGGGCTCCTCGGGTTGGTCCGCGCCGGCGGCGGCGAGCCGGGCCAGCCCGTCGCGCAGCGCGGCCGGCCGGTCGGCCACCACCGCCGCGCGGACCGGGAAGTGGTCCCGGTGCCAGGCCAGGGTTCCGGCGACCTCGGCGACGTCGGCATCCGTGCCGGGCAGCCGGTCGGCGAGTTCCCCGGCCAGCCGGGCCAGCGCCGGCTGCTGCCGGGCGGAGAGCGGCACCATCGGCGGCAGCCCGGTGTCCGGCGGCTCGGCGAGCGCGGTGCCGGCGCGCGCGGGGGCCGGGCCGAGCACGACGTGGGCGTTGGTGCCGCCCCAGCCGAAGGAGTTGACTCCGAGGTAGACCGGCTCGTCGGCGGGGAGTGCCAGCGGTTCCCGGACCACGGTGACGTTCAGCTCGTCGAACGGGATCTCCGGGTTCAACGTGGCGGAGTGCAGGCTGGGCGGCACCGTGCGGTGGCGCAGCGCGAGCAGGACCTTGAACAGGCCGGCCATCCCGGCGGCGGCCTCGAGGTGGCCGATGTTGGTCTTGATCGAGCCGATCGGCAGCGGCCCGACCGTACGGTCCCGACCGAGCACCTCGCCGATGGCGCCGGCCTCGATCGGGTCGCCGCGCCCGGTGCCGGTGCCGTGGGCCTCGACGTAGCCGACCCGGTCCAGCGGCACCGCTCCGTCGCCGTACGCGAGGCGGAGCAGTTCGCGCTGCCCGTCCGGGCTCGGGGTGACCAGGCTCTCCCCGCCCCCGTCGTTGTTGACCACCGAGCGCACCAGCACCCCGTGTACCCGGGCACCCTCCCGCAGCGCCCGGTCCAGCCGCTTGACCAGGACGACGGCGACTCCCTCACCGCGGACGAAGCCGTTCGCGTCGGCGGCGAAGGCGGCGCACCGGCCGTCCGGGGAGAGTCCGCCGAAGTGGGTCAGTCCGATCGACACGTCGGGCGCGAGGATCAGGTTCACCCCGCCGACCACGGCCGCGTCGATCTCCCCGGAGCGCAGCGCCTGCGCGGCGAGGTGCAGGGCGACCAGCGAGGACGAACAGCCGGTCTCCACCGTCAGGCTGGGGCCGCGCAGCCCCAACGCGTACGACACGCGGGCGGCGATCACGTCGAGCGCGTTGCCCACCAGACTGTGCTGGCTGGTCGGGGCGCCCCGGTCCCGCCGGGCGATCTCGTAGTCGTGCCAGGACGCGCCGACGTAGACGCCGGTGCGGGTGCCGGCGAGCGCGGCGGCCGGCTGCCCGGCGTCCTCCAGCGCCCGCCAGGTCATCTCCAGCATGAGCCGCTGCTGCGGGTCGATGTCCTCGGCCTCGCGGGGCGAGATGCCGAAGAATCCGGCGTCGAACTGGTCCACGCCGTCGAGAAAGCCGCCCACGGCCTGGATCTCACGTTCCGGGTCCAGTTGGGCCGTGGCGTCCCACCGCTGCGCGGGTACGCCGACGATGGCGTCGCCGCGCCCGGCCAGCAGGCGCCACAGGGCGTCCGGGTCGTCGGCGCCAGGGAACCGGCCGGCCATGCCGACGATCGCGATCTGGTCTGCCGTGTCGAAGTCTGCCATCGCGTCCATTCACTGCCTTTTTCGTCGACGGGACCACGGCGGAAGATGCAGAAATTGCGGGGCGCGGGATCGACCGTTCGTCGCCGAGGCTATGGGATTTCCACGGGGGGCGGCTGATTTATCGCCGCCACCAGAATCTACGCGGGCGACGAATGGGCGGTAACCCCGATTCGACCTGTTCACACCCGAGGCCAACCCCTATCGCGACCAGCCACAGAAAACGACGAAGGGCAATGTGGAAGGAACCCGCACACACGACGGCGGCGGTCCCGGTGAAGCACACCGGGACCGCCGCCAGGTCGCGCAGCGAAGCGCGGTCAGGGACGCAGCCGCATCCGGACCAGGCCGGCCGTGGCCCGGGTCATCATGCCGCCGATCTCCTTCGGAGCCTTGCTCCGGCTCCACACCGCGTTACGCGCCATCTTCGTCGGGGAGGCGCTGAAGCAGCGGTTGGCCGGATCGCCGAAGCCGAACGACGGGGGCAGGTAGTCGGCCGAGGCGATCTTGGCGAAGATCTGCGCGGCGCCGTCCTTCGCGGACAGGCTGCCGGCCTCCACCGCCTGACAGGTCTGCCGGGTGAAGAAGCCCAACTCGCTGAACTTCTCGCTGACCGGGAACGGCGAGCCCGGGTGCCGGCTGTCCTCCAGGGCGAGGAAGACCTTGTCATCCCCGCTACGGGAATAGCGGAAGTAGGCATCCTCGATGACGACATTCCCAAGCATGGTGCCGAGCTGCCAGGTGCGGTTCACCGCATTCCACAAATCGTAGTCACGGAACGCGACGAACGAGCTGTAGACGATGTCGTCGTGGAAGTCGAACAGCCCCTGCTGGAGCGTCTCCAGGTACTCGAACCGCTCCATGGCCCAGTTGCCGTCCCGGGATGCGGCGATCAGCCGCCAGGCCATGATGTTGATCAGTTCGAGGGTGTTCGTCATGCCGCGCGAGTAGAGCGGGTCGATGAAACCCGCCGCGTGCGAGGTCAGGCAGAACCGCTCCCCCACGATCTGCTTGGCCGAGTACTGGAGCCGCCCGGTGGAGACCCAGGGGCGCACCGGCTTGGCGTCCTCGAACTGCCAGGCGATGTCCGGGAAGCGCTTCAGGAACTGCTGGAACTCCTCGGCCGGGGGCAGGTCGGTCTTGGGATGCACCCGGGGGTCGAGGGTCAGGCCGACGCTCACCAGCGGGTTGAGCGAGTCGGGGTGGTTGTCGAACGGGATCACCCACATCCACCCGCCGTCGAAGACGTGGTGCAGCGTGCCGTGGTGCCACGGGTTCGGCTGGTCGTGACCGCGCGCGGCAGCCGGCGACTTGTCGAAGGGACGGACGCCGATGAGGTGGGTGAAGACGCTGCGCGAGTGGGTTCGGGCCCGGGTGGGCACCTCACGCAGCTCGAACTTGTCGGCCAGCGGCGAACGGAACCCGCCAGCGTCGACCACGTAGCTCGCCCGGAACTCCTCACCCCGGTCCGATCGCAGCACCGCGCCCTCGTCCGGGTCGATCTCCACGTCCACGATCCGGGTGTTCAGCCGGGTGTGCGCGCCGTACTTGACCGCGACCTGGAACAGGTACATGTCCACGTCCTGCCGGAACAGGTGCGACTCGGTACGCAGCATCGACGGGACGACCAACTGGTTGACCTGCTTCGGGTCCTGCGGGGAGCCCTCGCGGTGGTAGATGAAGCCGAAGTTCTGCTTGCGGCCACAGTTGCGCGACACGTGCTTCTGCACGCCGCGGAAGCTGGACAGCGGCTTGATCTCCGGTACGCCGTAGCGGTCGGCGATGATCCGGGTCATCCCGGACGTGAACGGGATGGTGGACTCCCCGATCGCGAACCGTGGATGGGTGCCGGCGTCCAGCAGCAGCACCTTGACGCCGTTGCGGGCCAGCACCGCACCGAGCATGCCGCCAGCGATACCACTGCCGAGGATCGCCACGTCGTACCGGTCGTCGCGCCCCGCGCCGGAGCTGTTGAGCGGCAATCTCCTCACCTCCTTCTCATGGGGAAACGGTGTGCGGGGGCCCGGCGACCGGCGGGCCTCAACCCGCCACCGCCATGTCCAGCACGATCTCTTCGGGCAGGTCCGCCCGGGTCTTGACGCCGAGCTTGCGGAACGTCCGGGTCAGGTGCTGCTCCACCGTGCTGACCGTGATGCACAGCCGGCGGGAGATCTCCCGGTTGGTGTGGCCGCGCGCCGCCAGCGCCGCGACCCGACGTTCCGCCCCGGACAACAGCGACAGCGCGGCGACCCGGCTGACCTGCTCGGCCGGGTCGGCGGGCTCGGGACGGGGCGGTCCCGCGTCCAGCGGCAGCCGGCGCAGGATCGGCCGGGCCCCACACGCCCGGGCCAGCCTCGCCGCGGTCTCGACCAGCGGCCGGGCCCGGGCCGGGCGGCCGGCCTGGTAGTGCAGGCAGCCGAGGTCACCGAGCGCCTGGGCGAGCTGCGCCTGGTCACCGCAACCGCGCAGCACCTCGACGGCCTCGGTGAGCAGATCGGCCCGTTCCCCGGGCGGGCTGACCGCGGCCAGCACCCGCAGCGACATCCCCCGGGTCCGCGAGGGCCGCGTACCGACCAGGGCCAACTGCTCGCGCGCGAGGGTCCGGGCCCGCGCCACATCGCCGGCGAGCAGGTACGCCTGGGCCGCCTCGGCCCGCCACGGCACCAGCGCCGGCTGGTCGAAGCCCCAGGCGGTCATCAGCTGCCCGCAGGTGACGAGGTCGTTGAGCGCGGCGTGCGGGCGGCCGTTCTCCATCTGGAACCGGCCCCGGGCGTGCAGGTAGTACAGGCCGAACCGGCTCTTGAACATGCCCTCCGGCACCGGCATCTCCAGGTAGGTCGACGCCGCCTCGTGGTCACCCGTGTCGGTGGCGGCCTGCACCAGGTTGGCCAGCGGCCCGCCGATGCACACCCCCCAGCTCTCCAGCGGCACCTGTTTCAGCGCCGCCTCGGCGAGCTGCCGGGCCAGCAGCGGGTTGCCCTGGCGCAGCGCGATGCTGGCACGCATGGAGGCGAACTCGGCCTCCCAGAGCGGCACCTGCCAGGCCCGCGCCTCGGCCAGCCAGTGGTCGCACCAGCTCGCCGCGGCGGGCAGCCGGTCGGCGAACTGGAGGGTGGCCACCGCGCACATCAGCGCTTCCTGCGTCTTCTTGGTCAGCCGCATGGCCCGCATGCACGCCTCGGCGTCGGCCACCGCCTCGTCCTCGTCACCCCCGGTGAGCAGGGACGACAGCGCCGCCGCGCTGCGTACCCGCGGGTCGCGGGTGGGTCGGGCGGTCGACCGCTCCTGCGGGCGGAGCCGGCCGGACACCAGGGCCGGGTACGACGCGGCGAGGATCTCCCGGGTCGCGCGCAGCTCGGCCGAGCCGGCCGGATCGTTCTCCTCGCCCCGGGCCACGATCCGCTCGATCGCCTCCGCCGCCTCGTCGAAGCGGCCGTGCCAGAGCAGGTACTTGGCCAGCATCAGCGCGTGCCGGTCGCCGAGCCGCCCCTCCCGCAGCGCGTCGGCCAGCTCCCCGAGGTGCCGGGCGCTCATCGACGGGTTCAGCAGCCAGGCCGCGCTGGTCAGCAGGGCCTTGAGCGGTACGCGCAGACTCTCGTCGTCGCAGATCCGCAGCGCCGCCTCGACACAGGCGTACGCGTCCGCGGCCCGGTTCTCCACCAGGTGCCGTTCGGCGGCGGACCGCAGCACCGGCAACGCCCAGCCGGGCAGCCCCCGCTCGGCGGCGACCAGGTGCCGGGCCACCCGGGTCGGCGGCGCGCCGTCGGCGTAGAGCAGCTCGGCCGCGCGCCGGTGCAGCCGGGTCCGGTCGTGCGCCGGCACGGTGGCGCGCAGCGCGGAGGCGGCCGCCGGGTGCCGCAACGCTCCCCGGTCGAGCAGGCCCGCGACGTCCAGCGCGTCCAGGCCGCCGCGGATCGTGGCCGGCTCCTCGTCGTCGAGCAGCCGGACCGCCAGCGACGCGCTGTCGGTGCCCTCGTCGAGCACGGCGAGCGCCTGGGCCAGCCGCATCAGCACCGGGCGGCCGCGGAGTACGCAGCTGAGCACCGCGTCGCCGTACGCCTCGCCCACCCGCAGCCGGGCGCCGACGGCCGGCGGCCGGTCGGCGTCGCGCTGGTCCTCGACGAGCGCCCGAACCAGCAGCGGGTTGCCGGCGCTGACCTGGTGGGCCTCGTCGGCCAGCGTGACGGCCGTGTCCGGGTCCAGGTGGCGGTGCAGTACCTCGCCCACGCCGGCCGGGGACAGCCGGTGCAACGGGATCCGGCGGTAGTTCGGCAAGCGCAGCAGTTCGGCGCGCAGTCGCGGGTTGGTCGGCCGGGACAGCACGCACTCGGCCACGACGAGCGCCACCCGGGCGCTGCGTAGCCGGCCGAGGAGCTGGATCAGCCAGTGCTGGGACACCGCGTCGGCGAACTGCACGTCGTCGACGCAGATGAGGACCGGAACCCGTTCGGCCACCTGGAGCACCTCGGTGCAGAGGTGGTGCAGCGCGGCGGTGGTGGCCGCGTCGAGGGTGCGTGGCTCCGCCTCCGGGACCGGCCCGCCGGCGCCGAGCCCGTCAAGTAGCTCGGCGATCCGGCCGGACGACGCCCAGGCCGTCTCGGCGTAGCGGAGCAGCTGCCCGAGGACACCGCCCGGCGACTCCCGTTCGGCCCAGCAGCCCACCGCGGCGAGCACCACGAAGCCGTCCTGCTCGGCCCAGCTCCGTACGGCGTCGAGCAGTTCCGACTTTCCGCAGCCGATGCCGCCGCTGACCAGGACCGCCCCACCCGTGCCCGCCGCCGAGGCGGTCAGCACCTCCGTCAGCGCGGCCAGCTCCGGCCCACGTTCGACCAGGTCCATCGTTCCTCCTCCTATGCCGACGACCGGGCCGCCGGCACCAGGTCCGACGCCCTCTCTGGAGTGGTGATCTCGACCGGTCGGCGATAGACCCAGGCGAGCATCGGGCCGGTCATCGCCGTGGTGACCAGCGCCATGACGACCATCAGCGAGTAGAGGGAGCCGTCGAGCAGCCCGATCCGCAACCCGACGCCCAAAATGATCAGTTCGGTGAGTCCACGGGTGTTCAGCAACGTGCCCAGGGCCAGCGCGGCACGGGCCGGCACCGCCTGCAGCCGCGCCGCCAGATAGCTGCCGCCGAGCTTGCCGCCGACCGCCACCAGCAGGATCACGCCGAAGTCCAGCAACCCGTCCAGGCCCACTTCACTGAGGTCCACCTTGAGCCCGGCCACCACGAAGTAGACCGGGAGCAACACGGCGGTGAGCTGGCTGGTCTGCCGCTGGATGGCCTCGCCGCGCTCCGCCGAGCCACCGGTGGGCATCACCAGGCCGAACAGGAACGCGCCGAAGATGAAGTGCATCCCCATCGCCTCGGTGGCCGCCGCCGACAGCAGGGCACCGCTGAGCACGGCGGCGAGCCGGGGAACGCTGACCGGATTCGCCGGATCGCCGCCGGCCAGCAACCGGCCCAGCAACGGGCGGACAACCAGGAACATCACCGCGACGTACGGCAGGAGCAGCAGCACCCGCCAGTGCCCCTCCTCACCGCCGATGGCCGCCTGCACGGCGGCCAGGGCGACCCAGGCCACCACGTCCACCACGGCGGCGGTGGCCAGCGCGAAGGCGCCGACGGTGGTCCGGGCCAGCCGTCGGTCGGTGATGATGCGGGCCAGCACCGGGAAGGCGGTCACCGAGACCGACAGGCCGATGAAGATCAGGAAGGCGGCCGCGTCCCCGGAGCCCTGGCCGCGCAGCAGGTACCAGCCGAGCCCGAGTCCGAGGACGAAGGGCACCAGAGTGGACCCGGCCGCCACCACGGCGCTGCGGCGACCCATTCCGCGCAGCATGCCGCGCTCCAGCTCGAGACCAACCACGAACATGAACAGGGCCACCCCGACATCGGCCATGCCGGACAACAGCGGCCGGACGGAGAGCGGGAAGAGCGTCCCGGCGATCCAGCCGCCGAACAGCGTGGGCCCGAGCAGGATCCCGGCGAAGATCTCACCGACCACCGGCGGCTGTCCCAGCCGGACGGCGAGCACGCCGAACCCGCGGGCGAGCAGCAAAATGAGCGCCAGGTCGACGAACAACATCTGGATCGTGTGGCTGGTCATCAGGCCCCATTCAGGTCCGCTAAGGGGCCACGCGGCAGCCGCCGGGGCGGCTGCCGCGTGACACGTCAGGCTCCGACCGGGGTGGCCGCCGCGCGCTCAGCGAGGAGATCGTCGACGCTGATGTTGAACAGCGGGTGACGGCCGCTGAGACCGGAGACCAGGGTGACGAAGTCCTCCCGCGGGTCGCGCTCGCGGCTCGGGTCGACGATCGTCTGGGCCTGCTCCCAGTAGAACTCCTTGTACTTCGTCCGGTCGTAGAACTTCCCGACGAACTCGCGGATCTCCTCGAAGAACGCCCGGTACGCGGTCGCGTACCGCTCCAGCGCGGGCTCCTCGATCTCCGGGTGCTCCAGCACCTTGTCGACGATCTTCGACAGGGCGCTACCCGCCAGGGTGGCCAGCGCCACGCCGGTGGAGAAGAGCGGGTCGACGAAGGCGGCGGCGTCGCCGACCAGCGCCCAACCCGGGCCGTAGAACTGGTCGCAGGTGTACGACCAGTCCCGGGCGGACCGGAATCCGCTGGACTGGCGCGCGTTCTGCAGCAGCTCCTTGAGCTGGGTGGAGCGGGCGAGCTGGGTCCGGAACAGCTCCTCCAGGGAGTCGTCGGAGGCGGCCGCGGCGGCGGACGCGGTGACGTAACCGACGCTCATGGTGCCCTTGTCGATCGGGATGCCCCAGAACCAGCCACCCTCCAGACCCTCGATGAGGATGTTGGTGTACTCGTCGCCGGGAAGCCGGGCCGCGTTGTCGAAGTACGTCCAGACCGCGACGTTGCGCATGTCCTCGTGCCAGTTGACGTTGGTCAGCTTGCGGCCGAGCACGCGGGCCTGGCCGGAGGCGTCCACCACCAGCTTCGCCCGGGCCTCCTGGACCTCCTCGGAGCCGCGGATCGTGTAGCGCACACCGACGACCCGGCCGTCCTCCTCGATGGCCTCCTTGACCGTGGCCTCCTCGATCACGTGCGTGCCCAGCTCCCGCGACCGGTCCAGGATCATCGAGTCCAGGTCGGCCCGGCGGACGTGGTACGAGTAGCTGTACGGGCCGCCCTCGATGAACGAGAAGCCCCACGGGATCTTCTGCGCGCCCCAGACGAGCGTGCCGCCGTGCTTCTTCTCGAAGCCGCGCTGCTCCAGCCGGTCGAGGAGCTTCAGCTCCTCCATCGGGCGCATGAAGCCGGGGATGAGCGACTCCCCGATGTGGTAGCGCGGGAAGCGCTCGCGGTCCAGGACGAGGACCCGGCGGCCGCGTTCGCTCAGCAGCGCCGAGAGGGTGGCGCCGGCGGGGCCGCCACCGATGACGACGACGTCGAAGTCGCCTGGGATTCCGTAGAGATTGGACGGCATTCGCAACTCTCCCTCAATCGGGACACGGAAGGGGCGGGCGCCCCGGGCGGACCGATGACTGACGACCGGCCCCCGCGGTCGCATGAGCGGGTCCCCGGGGTGCGCCAGGCCAGTCTGCGCAAATGGCTCTGCACACCCTCTGGATGCGGTCTTAACGGCATCCCTCGATGTCTGCCCCGCGTCCATCCGGTGGCTGGTCGGCATCGGGCGGGCGGTCACCGACACACCGCCCCGACCGTGGCGTCCACCAACGTCGGCGCAGGTCAACCCCCATCGATTCGATGTCGGGCAGGCCCTGGGCGGGGTCGGGGACCCCGCCTCGCCGGCGGTCCGGCTGGTCCCGGCGAATCCCACCCCGCGGGACTGGGGTGTCCGCCAACCCGGGCCGAATCCCATGTATGGGACCGGCCGTCGTACCGCCCCGGCCCGCTGCGGCGGCACACTGGTCGGCGATCGCCACCACCGGATGCGGAAGGGTCGACTGCCGCTGGCCGCTCCGGCACCCCGGCCGGCCTCCGCACGGCCCGCAACCCGGCCGGCCCCACCGGCGGCCGGCACCCGCGTCTGCTGGCGGAGCCGCGCGGCGCGGGACGGTCGCGCCGCCGCCCTCCGGTGGCGCCGGGGCGGTGTCAGGCGGATCGGTCCGCGACGGCCGGAGCGGGCCGCCGCGCTGTCCGGGCCGAGCGGTCGGCGGGCGGCCCGAACCGGCCGGTGGCGGCGATCCCGGCCGCGACCAGCGCCAGCCCCGCCCCCACCAGCACGGCCGCGTGCAGACCGTCCAGATAGGCCAGCCGCGCGGCCGCCCGCAGTCCGCCGCCGGCGGAGCCGGCCTCCGCCGCCCGGTTCAGGGCAGCGCCGAGGTGTGCGCCGATCGCCGACGGGTGGTCCCGGTATACCAGGCTCAGCGTCGTACCGGCCAGCACCACACCGACCGCCCCGGCGACCTGGCGGACGGCGGTGGTCCACCGGACCACGCCGAGCAGGTCGTCCGGCGAGTCCGCGGTGGCCGCCCGGAGCGCCGAGGTGAGCATCGCGCCGAGGCCGGCCCCGACGGCGACCAGGCCGGCGGTGACCCGGGCGGCGGCGGTAGCGCTGCCGACCGTGGCGAAGACGCCCAGGCCGGCCGCGAGGAGCAGCGCACCGGCCACCGCGGGTATCCGGGGTCCGACCCGCGCGCCGAGCCGCTCGCCGAGCGCCGCGCCGACCAGCAGCGCCCCGACCAGCGGCAGCAGCCGCACTCCGGCCGCCAGCCCACGGGCGGACCCGACGCCGTCGAGGTACGGGGTCAGCACGAACAGGAACCCGGTCATCAGCACGTAGACCAGCGCCAGCACCAGCACCGGGCGGCTCGGCCGACGGTCGGCGCGGGCCGCCGGACGGGGCGCCCGCGACTCGGGAAACAGCGCCAGCACGAGCACCGCGGCCACCAGCACGATCGGCACGTCCACCAGGAAGACCGAGCCCCACCAGTAGTGTTGCAGCAGCGCGCCGGCGACCAGCGGACCGAGGCACAGACCGAGGCTGACCGCGGCGGAGGCGACCGCGAACGCGCGGGCCCGTTCCGCCGGCGGAAAGAGCACCGGCAGCATGGCCATCGCGGTGGGCATGATCACCGCGGCGCCGAGCCCCATGCCGGCGCGGGCGAGCAGCAACGCGGAGGCGTCCGCGGCCAGCGCCGCGCCGGCCGCACCGAGCCCGAAGAGCAGCAGGCCCGCCAGCAGGACCCGCCGCCGGCCGAGGCGGTCGGCGGCCGCCCCGAGCGGCATCATCAGCAGGCCGAACGTGAGCAGGTACGCGACGAAGACGCCCTGGAGCTGACCGGCCGACGCGGGCAGCCCGGTCATCAACTCCGGCAGCGCCAGGAAGACGGTCGTGGTGTCGAGACCGATCAACAGCAGGCAGGCCACCACCGCGGCCAGTGCCCACCAGCGTCGCGGCCGGGGCGGGGTCGACGGTGACACGGGACTCCTCACTCGACAGTGGACGATCTGACCGACGACCGGTGGGCACCCGGCGGGACGGGCCGGCGGGACACCGCGCGGCCCGTCCCGCAACGCTCAGGACGCGGGCCTGGCGACCTGTGCGGCCACCGCCGCCCGGGCCGGCGACCGGCGGGCGGCCAGCAGTGACCGCACCACCGTGGTCGGCCGCAGCAGCGCCGACGGCGGGACCAGCAGATGCTGCATGTCGAGCAGGACGCGATGCACCTTGGGCGAGACGTGGGAGGCGAGAAAGGCCTCGCGGGCGTACCGGTTGACCAGGCCGGTGCCCAGCGGCTTGGGGCCGCTGGTCTCCGGATACGCGAAGTCGCCGCCGGTGGCCATCCGCCAGGGTGTCTCCAACACCTTGGCGGCGGCGCGGTAGTAGTGGCGGGCCATCTCGGCCGAGGTGTTGCCGAACTTGTCGAGGCTCCGGCCGAGCGCGAGCGCCTCCAGCGTGGCGGCGGTCATGCCCTGGCCGTAGATGGGGTTGAAGCTGCAGACGGTGTCGCCGAGGGCGACGTAACCGGCGGGCAGCTGGCGGAGGCGCTCGAAGTAGCGGCGGCGGGCCGCCGGGAACTGGCGGGTCTCGATGTCGCTGAGCGGCTCCGCCTTCTTGATCAGGTGGGCGATGTGCGGTGACGGCAGACCTTCGGCGAAGGCGAGGAAGCCGGCCGGGTCGGCGGGCGCGTGATCCTTGTGCCAGCCGCCGATGGTGATCACCCACCGGTTGCCCTCGACCGCGAAGGCGGCGGCGGCCCGCTTGTGGTGGGGCGGCACCGCGGCCATCAGCGCGAGCAGCGCGCCGTCGGGCAGGTCGCCGGGCTGGCGGGTGTACAGCCGGCTGGCGTAACCGACATCGATCCGGACGACGGCGTTCTCCGGGGCCGGGCAGTCGAGCTTCTCCAGCCAGCGGTCCGAGCGCCCGCCGCTGCGGCCGGTGGCGTCCACCACGAGGTCCGCGTCGAGGGTGCGACCGTCGTCCAGCTCCACCCCGGTGACCCGTCCGCTGACTCCGGCCAGGCCGGAGACGGCGAGCCGGTCCAGGATGGTCACGTTGGGCAGCCGGAGGACCCGCCGGCGTATGGTCAGCTCCAGGAACGCGCGGGTCTGGCTGATCCCGAGCATGCCGCTGGTGAACCGGACCCGCATCGCGCCCATCTGGTGGAACAGCAGGTCGGCGCCAGGGTCGAAGGGCACCGCGCCGCCCGCGATGAGTTCCTCGGTCAGGCCCGGGTACAGCTCCTCCAGCGCGAGCCGGCCGCTGATCAGCAGCGCGTGCGCGTGCATACCGTGCGGTACGCCCCGGCGGTCGCGCGCCTGTTCGGTCGGCAGGCCGTCCCGGTCGATGACGGTGACCCGGTCGAACCGGCGGGCGAGGGCGGTGGCCGCGACCAATCCGCCGATTGAGCCACCTGCGACGATGGCGTGGCTACCGATCATGCTCACGGACTCTCCTCATGGCTAGCAGTCGGGGAGCGGGACCATTGGCTAGCGCCGCCGGTGGGGCTGCCGCCGCTGCGACGAGTCTGCCGCCGCCGGTCTGAAGATTCTCTGGTCGATGTCTGCACGGCCGCGTCAACTCGGGATCGCGGTCAGGCGGCGGTCTCCTCGAACTGCGGGACGGTCTCCTCGCGGCGCCGCAGGCCGAGCATCCGGCCCAGGGCCGCCATCCGGCTGGCCCGGGTCTCCAGCTCGCTGCACTCGGTGGCATAGATCCGGACGAGCGGCGGAAACCGGTGCAGGCAGGCGTTCACCTCGTCGAGCAGGTGGTGGTCGACGAGGACCTGAAGCTGGTGGTGGGCCTCGGCGTGGGTCAGCCCGGCGAGGGCCGCCGCCATCTGGATGGTGACCACCATGCTCGGGCAGCAGCCCAGCATCCGGAACACCCGGGCCGTCTCGGGGGGCAGTGCGGCGTAGGACACGGCCAGCGCGGCCCGGACGTCGGTGCTCGCGTCACCGCGTACGGCGAGCTGGTCGAGCCGGGTATGTGGAAGGCGGTAGCGGCGGACCAGTTCGGCCGGGGTGAGGCTGGGCTCGGCCGCCAACGCCCCGGCCGCGATCCGCAGCGCCAGGGGCAGATGACCACACAGTTCCGCGAGCTCGGCGACGTCCTGTTCGCGGCCCGCCAGCCGACCGGCCCCGGCCAGGTTGGCCAACAGGTCGGTGGCCTCCGTGGTGGAGACCGGCCCGAGGGTCAGCCGGTACGCCCCGTCGCGCGCGGCCAGCCCGCGCTGCCGACGCCGGCTGGTGACCAGGACGCAGGCGGGACCACCGGGAATGAGCGGGCGGACCTGCTCGGCGTCCGCCGCGTCGTCGAGCACCACCAGCATCCGCCGGCCGTGCAGCAGGCTGCGGTAGAGCGCGCTGGCCGCGGAGAGGTCGCCCGGCACCCGTCCCCGCTCTACACCCAGACTGACCAGCGCGAAGGCGAGGGCGTCCAGCGCGGACAACGACCGGTCACCGTCCTGGGCGGAGCCGCGCAGGTCGACGAAGAGCTGTCCGTCCGGGAAACCAGCCGCGATCTCGTGGGCCAGCTCGACGGCGAGCGCCGTCTTGCCGACGCCCGGGCCGCCCTCGAGCACGGCGACGGTGGTCGCGCCGGGGCACTGCCGGTCCCGCTCCACCAGCTCGCGCAGCCGGCCCAGCTCGGAGGCCCGACCGGCGAAGCCACGCGGGCGGCACGGAAGTTGCGCCGGCCGGCGCAGTTCACCCGAGCGCGGTTCGACCCCGGCCGGGACCTCGGTCGTCGACTCGGCCGGCACCGGGTCGTCCAGGTCGGGATGCCCGACCAGGATCTGGTTGTGCAGGTCGCGTAGTTCCGGCACGGGTTCGATGCCCAGCTCCTCCAGGAGCAGCTGCCGGGTCTCCCGGTACAGGCTCAGCGCGTCGGCCTGCCGGCCGCCACGGTAGAGGGAGAGCATCAGCAGCCCGCGCAGTTTCTCGCGCAGCGGCTCCTTGGCCACGGCCTCGGACAGCACGGTCACCGCGTCCGCCGGCCGGTGCAGTTCGAGCAGGAGTTCGGCCAGCTCCTCCACCACGCTCAGCCGCAGCTCGTGCAGGCGGGTCCGCTCCACGGCGGCGAACGGCCCGGGGACACCGAAGTACGCCTCGCCGCGCCACAGCCGCAGCGCGGCGTGGTAGGTCTCCGCCGCACTCGTGCCGTCGCCAGCCTCCCGTAGCTGGCGGGCGCGCCGCCGCTGGGCCGCGAAGAGCGTCGTGTCCAGCTCGTCCGGATCCATGAACAAGGCGTACCCGCCACCGGTGGAGACCAGGACCTCGCCCATGTCCCGCCGGCTGCGACCCGGTTCGATCACCCGGCGCAGGCCGGCGATGTAGGTGTGCACCCCATTGGCCGCGGTTGGTGGGACCTCGTTGCCCCAGACCGCGTCGATGATCTCCTCGAAGCCGACCACGTCGTTGACCCGGCTGGCCAGCAGGCCGAGCACCGCCCGTTGTTTGGGCGGGCCCAGCGTGATCTCGTCCCCGTGGCGCCAGGCCCTCATCGGACCGAGCACGGCCAGGCACAGTGATTCCTGAACTTGTCGCACCGAACGCCTCCCCCAGCGTCCGCGCGGAGCCCCGGGCCGGGTGGCGACCCGATCCGTGGGCCCGGCGGCAGACCACCACCATCGTTGCCGCCCGCCGTGTTCGCGCTCCGACCAGTCGACCCGCCAGGCGACCAGACTGATCCACGAACGTCATTCAGATGGGCGGTTCGAATAGCTGCCCGCGGGCCGAATCGTTCTCGTCCGGAGGCGGACAGCCGCATCCTGTTTGTCGATTCTGATCGTAGGTAATTGAGCTCCTGCGGTTCCCTTAACACGATGCCCACCGGGGCGGAAGGCGGCGGTGGCGACGGCGGGACGCCAGCCTCCGGTGCCGGTGACATCACCAGGATCGGGAAAGACTTTGCCAGGCAGCGCCCTTCCCGACCACTCCTAAATTGCTCTGCGCGAGGACATTCTTGCAGAGGGTAGCCATCAGTGGCAATAGATGGGTGTCGCGCTTCCGACAAACGCCACATGTGGAGTATGCGGCATACGACCGAATGCGCCATCTGCCCGAAACATTTCCGGGCCACAGCGTTTACCGGACACCGCGCCGAAGTTAGAAGAAATGCGAGGTGAACAGTTTCGGTGTCAATTCGGAACAGTCATCACACCGCGCCGCGAGGCGGGATGTTGTGGTTGACCCGGAAGAGGTTCCCCGGGTCGTACACGGACTTGACCGCAGCCAGCCGCTCGTGCACGGCCGGGTCGAAGGCGGCCCGCACGGTGGCCTCGGTGGCGTCGTGCACGCCGAGGAAGTTGAGCAGACCGCCGCCGGTGCGCCACGGCCGCAGGCGCTCGTGCAGGCCGTCGTGGGCCGCGCGCAGGGTCTCCAGGTCGGTGCCGTTGACAACGGACATCGAGGAGACGCTGAAGCCGGCGTCCCGGCCGCCGACCGCGTTGGGCACCACCGGCGGACGGGCGTACGCCCCGCCGAGGTGACGCAGTTCGACCGCGTACGGCGCGTTGGCGTCGGGTCCGGCCGCGGCCAGCAGCGTCTCGACCGCCGGCTCCAGCTCCCGCAGGGCGACGTTCCGGCCGTAGCTCGCCGCCGGATCGGTGGGCTCATGGTGGATCGAGCCGACCCGCTCGTACGGCAGCACACCGAGGGTGTCCATCAGCGGGGACGCCGCCTTCCGCAGCGGCTCGACCAGCCGCTCCCCCTCCTCCGGCGCGCCGCAGTAGGCGATCCGCAGGTGCATGACGTACTGCCCGCGCAGCGGTGCGGGGGCGGCCTCGATGTCCGGCACCAGGACCAGCAGCACCGAGGAGGTCATCTCGTCCGGCACGGTACCCGTCCACCGGGCGTACGCGGCCAGCGCGTCGGGGACCGCGTCGGCGCCGAAGTAGAGGCCGCCACCGTACAGCTGGGACACGGGGAAGAGGTCGACCTCCAGCGCGGTGACCACGCCGAAGTTCCCCTTGCCGCCGCGCACCGCCCAGAACAGCTCCGGCTCCCGGTCCGCCGTGAGTCGGCGCGCCTGGCCGTCGGCGGTCACCAGTTCGACGGCCCGTACGTGGTCCGCCGCGAAGCCGTACCGCCGGCCCAGCATGCCGATCCCGCCACCGATGGTGTAGCCGACCGCGCCGACCACCGGGCTGGAGCCGTTGAGCGGCGCGAGCCCCTGTGGCGCGGTCACGGCCAGCACGTCGCGCCAGCGCACGCCCGCCTCGATCCGCGCGGTGCGGTTCGCCAGGTCCGTCCGCACGCCTGTCATCCGTCCGGTGTGGATGAGCAACGCGTCGTCGGCCGGCACCGCCGGTCCGTGCCCGGTGGCCTGGACCGCCACCGGTCTCCCCTCGGCGGCGGCGAGGCGCACCGCGGCCGCCACGTCGTCGGCGTCCACCGCCTCGACGATCAGGGCCGGCCGATGTTCGATGACCCGGTTGTACCCCGAGCGGTGCAGATCGTAGCCGGCGTCACCCGGACGGTGGACAGGTCCCGCAATCCCATTCATGACAGCAACCATAATGGGCGTATGGCCGGCCCGAGCTCATGTTACCTCGTCGTAATCAGATGCTGACCGTCTTTTCCGACAAGGGCAACGGGGTGGCGTACGTCGATAGATCGGGAACCATCCGGCAGATGTCTGATAGATGACTCAGTCGCGCCGCCGCGCGCCGGTGCGCGACGCCGCCCCCCACAGAACCCCGCTGACCTGCGCAAACCTCCAAGATCGAGAATCGCTTCCGGTCGACCGGACTAAGCGGACATACGCTCGAAGACAGCAATATGCGCGAAGACTTTTCGCGGATCGGGGGACATGCTGGAGCGGGTCGACCGGGCCGCCGGCGCCGCACCGCGTCCATTCCGCGGCACCTATGCCCGCGCCGCCCGTGTCCTTTTCCGCGCGAGTCGGCGGCCCGTGATTGGTGAACCCATGACGACCAATTCGCACCTGGAAACCCGCGACGCGCCAGACCTCGGCGACGCCGCCGTCGTCCACCGGCACCTGCTCGGCGCGCCCGCGCCGGACGCCCCCGTCATCCGGCGACAGACCGGCGCCCGGATCGAGGCCGCCGACGGCTCCTCGTGGCTGGACGCCGCCTCGGCCGGCTTCGGGCCCGGCCATCCGGTGGTGACCGGCCGCCTCATCGAGCAGGCCGGCCGGGTCGCGCTCTCCAGCCGGATCCTGGTGAGCCGGCCACTGGCCGAGGCGGTCACCGCGCTGCACCACCTCTGCCCGGATCCGCTGACGGTGTCCTACCTCTGCAACAGCGGGGCCGAGGCGCTGGACTCGGCGCTCAAGCTCGCCAAGGGCACCCATCGGGCCCGGCGACTGGTGGCCGGATTCGCCGGCGCGGAGCATGGCACCCTCGTCCACGGACTGTCGCTGACCCACGGCTTCCCGCTCCTGCCCGACCAGCCGCTGCGCCCGGTCGCCGTGCCGCGCGACCGCCCCGACGAGCTGGTCGAGCGAATCCGCGACGACGTCGCCGCCGTGGTGGTGGCCCCGGCGGCGCCCGGCCACCGGCTGGCCGACCTGTCGCCGCAGTGGTGGCGGCGGCTCCGGGCGGCCTGCGACCGCAGCGGCACGCTGCTGGTGCTCGACGAACGGCTCACCGGGCCGGCCCGGCTCGGCACCGACCTGGCCGTCAGCCAGCTACCGGTGCTGCCGGACGCGCTGGTGCTCGGCGAGACACTCGGCGCCGACGCGGTGCCGGTCGGCTGCGTGGTCACCAGCCGCGCCACCTACGACCGGGTCTACGCCCGCCGCAATCCGAGCCTGCACGGCTCGACCTTCGGCGCCAACCCGCTCTCCTCAGCCGCCGTGGCGGCCGTCCTCCGGGTGGCCGCGGACGATCGGCTCGCCGACCGGCAGCAGGACGTCGCGGGCCTCGCCCGGTCCCGGCTGGCGCCGCTGGTCGACACCGGCGCGGTGACCGATTTCGGCGCCGACGGCTCGCTGATCTGGTTGCGCGCGGTTTCCCCGGCCGCCGCCCGGGAGCTGGTCGCCGAGCTGGCCCGCGAACGGGTGCTGGTGCGCCCGCCGGACGGCGACGTGATCGCCGTGCTGCCCCCGCTCACCGCCGCGCCGGACGACGTGGCCGAACTCCTCGACCGGGTCGCCGCCGCCGGCGACCGGCTCGCGACGACCTGGCCCGACGGCCAGCGGGAGGTGCGTCGATGACCTCGCTGGACGACCGGCAGCGGATCTTCTCCGCACTGGGCCGGCACTGGAACCCCACCGCCGCGACCATGCTGGCCGCCGCCGGACGGTCGGTGGAGAGCCACGCCAGCGGCACCCAGGTGTACGCCGAGGACGGCACCGCCGCGCTCGACCTCGCCGCCAGCTACGGCGTGTTCCTGGTCGGCCACGGCAACCCGCGGGTGGCTGAGGCGGTCACCGAGGCGCTCCGCCAGGCCTCCGCGATCCCGCCCGGCGCGGTGCACCCGGCCACCGCCGCGCTGTTCCGCGCGCTGCTGGACATCCTGCCGGCCGGGCTCGACCGCTTCGCGCTGGGCAGTTCGGGAGCGGAGATCTGCGAGACGGCGCTGCGCGCGGTCCGGCTGGCCCGGCCCGACCGGCAGCGGATCGTGGTCGCGGAAGGCAGCTACCACGGCAAGACCCTGGCCGCCCTGTCCCTGCTCGGCCAGCGCAACCACCGCGCGCCGTTCGAACCGCTCGGCACGCACCTCGTCGTGGTCCCGTACGGTGACGCCGCGGCCGTGCGCGCGGCGGTGGCCGACGGTTCGGTGGCGGCGGTGTTCCTGGAACCGGTGCTGGGTGGCGCGCACCTCACCGTCCCACCGCCCGGTTACGTGCGCGAGGTCGCCGCCGCCTGCGCGGCCACCGACACCCTGTTCGTGGCCGACGAGATCCAGACCGGTTTCGGTCGCACCGGGCGGATGTTCGCGGTCGAACACGACGGGGTCCGGCCGGACGTCATGCTGCTGTCCAAGGCGCTCACCGGAGGTTTCGTCCCGGTCGGTGTCTGCGCGCTGAGCTCCGCGGTGGTGGAGGCCGCCGGCCGGCACCCACGGTGGCACCCGTCGCTGCTGGCCTCCGGCTCCTCGGTCACCGGCGTCGCGGTCGCCGCCGCGGCGGCCACCATCGACGAGGTCCGCGAGCGGGACCTGCCCGCCCGGGCCGCCGAGCTGGGCCCGCGCCTCACCGAGGGCCTGGCGGCCGCCGTACGCCGGCACCCGAAGCACCTGCTGGCGGCGCCGGGGATCGGGCTGATGGCCGGCCTGCGGACGGCCAACCCGGCGGTGGAGCTGATGGTGTCGATCGGCATGGGGCAGCGGGGCGTGCACACCGGGCACTCGCTCAACGAGCAGATCAGCGAGCCGGTGCTGCGCACGTACCCGCCGTTGACCTGCACCGCCGAGGAGATCGACCAGGCACTCGCCGCGCTGGAGGAGACGCTGACCTGGCTCGACCGGCAGCCCCGCGCGCTCACCCGGGCCGCCACCGCGCTGCTGCGCCGGCAGTACCGGATCCCCCCGCGGCTGATGCTGCGGCTGCAGCGTTCCCCGATCCGGATGGACTGGCAGGCGGCATGACGATGACCCGACCCGCCACCACCCTGGGTGAGCCGGCGGCGAGCATCGGCGCGGAGGCCCTGCGGGTCCGCGTCGTGACACCACCGTCAGTCGAATGGGACGCGGCCGCCGCGTTCGTCCGGACCGGGTACGCCGAGATCTACAACGCTCTGATCGACCCGGCGCCGGACTGCTTCGTGGTCGCCACCAGACGCCGTCCCGGCCGACCCGAGGAGATCGTCGCCTGTGGCGGGATGACCTTCCACTCGCACCAGGGCTTCTTCTCCGAACGCTATCTCGACCAGCCGCTGGAGGAGGTGCTCCAGCGGGTGGCCGGAGCGCCGGTGCCCCGGCACGACGTGGTGGAGGTCGGGAACTTCGTGGCCGTCGGCGGCAGCGGGGCCGAGTTGATCCGGCTGCTGCCGCTGCTCGCCTGGTGCCAGGGCATGCGCTACGCGTTGTGCACCGCGACCGCCCCGCTCGCCGCGGCGCTGCCGCAGTTCGGCGTGCCGTTCGTGTCCCTCGGGCGGGCCCGGCCGACCTGGATGAGCGCCGGCGAGCGGCTGCGCTGGGGGACGTACTACGACCAGGCGCCGACCACCGGGCTGGTGCCGCTGGACCGGATCGGCGAGCTGGTCCGTGCCTGCACCGGCCGATACCGCTTCGACAACCTCGATCTGGCGCTACGACGGGACCTGCCCGGGGAGACGATGACCGATGCTCATTGAGGAGCGGCTCGCCCGCCTGGCCACGGACGGGCGCACGTTGGTGGCGCAGCTGGACGACAGCGGAGGCGTCAGCGACGTCCTGTCCTACCGGGACGGGGTCGGCGCGGCCCGCGCACTGGCCGACCGGCTCCGCCTGGCCGACACCCGGCCGGTGGTGGGGGTGCTCACCGGCAACACCCCGGAATTCGTGGTCGCCGACCTCGCGCTGCTGCTCTCCGGCGCGGTGGAGGTGCCGGTGCCGCTGGCGTTCTCGGCCGAGCAGGCGAACAGCCTGCTCCGCGAGGCCACCATCTGCCTGGTGGACGAGGCGGGCCGGCGCCGGCTGGCGGAGTGGGACGCCGGCCGAGTGCTGCCGCCGGGCTGCCAGGTGGTGCCGGTGGAACTGCCCGACCTGCTCTCCGCTGCCCGCCAGGCCCCGCCGGAGCGCCCCTGGCCGGACTCCCCGTGGCGGGACGAGCAGGCGATCTGCAAGGTGGTGCACACCTCCGGCACCACCTCCCGACCGAAGGGGGTCCGCATCCGCGGGGCCGGCCTGGACGCGTTGCTCCGGTCGCTGGACCGGGTGATGCCCGCGAACGCGTACGCCCGGTACCTGTCACTCGTCCCGTTCAGTCTGCTGATCGAGCAGGTGGCCGCGATCTACCTGGTGATCTGCCACGGCGGGACGGTGGTGCTGCTGCCGCCGGACGAGCCGCTCATCGGCACGTCCTCGTTCGCCGCGAGCGGGGTGCTGCGCTACACCCCGGCGGCCCGGCCGACCGCGCTGGTGGCCACCCCCGCGCTGGCCGAGGAGCTGGCCGACCGGGCGGACCGGGCGGCGGAGCTGGGGCGACCGGTGGCACCCGAGCTGTTCGGCCGAGACGAGGCCCCGCTGATCTGCTGCGGCGGCGCGCCGGTCGACGTCGGCACCCTGCACCGGTTGGACCGGCACGGCCTGTTCGTGTACGAGGGCTACGGGCTCAGCGAGAACAGCTCGACCGTCTCCTGGAACGTCCCGGGCCACCGCCGGATCGGCACGGTCGGGCAGCCGCTGGACCACGTCGAGGTACGCCTGGCCGACGACGGCGAACTGCTGGTGCGCAGTTCGTCGCTGTTCGCCGGCTACACCGGCACCGATCCCTCGGCCTGCCTCGTCGACGATGGCGGTTGGCTGCACACCGGTGACCTGGCCGAGATCGAGGAGACCGGCCACATCCGCATCGTCGGGCGGAAGAAGAACGTGATCGTCACCTCCGCCGGGCGCAACATCGCCCCGGAGTGGGTGGAGGCGCAGTACGCGACGTTGCCGTTCGTCCGGGCCAGCGCGGTCGTCGGCGACGGGATGCAGACGCTGCACGGGCTCTTCCTCGTCTCCGAGACGACCGACGACGCGAGCGCCCGGCGCGGGATAGCGGCCCTCGGCGCCGAGCGGCTCTCCGTGGTGGAGCAGGTCTCCGCCGCCTGCGTCCTACCCGCCAGCGACGAGCTGTACGGGCGGTACTTCACCGTGACCGGCCGGCCCCGGCGGGACGAGATCAGGGCCGCCATCGCCGACGGACGGCTGCCCTGCCGGCCGCTGGACTCGCCGACCGACCGGCCGGCGTCGACGCCCACCCCCATCGACACGCTCGGGAGATGACGGGAATGCTGACGACCACGTTCGCCATGAGCCGGTACGGCACCGGCAACGGACTGCTCTGCACCGGGCCGGCCACCGCCGACCTCACCGACCTCGACCCGCTGGTCACCATCCGCCTGCTGCGCGAGTCGGGCTTCATCCTGTTCCGCGGCTTCCGCGCCGACCTGGAGCTCTTCTCCGCCCTCGTGCACGCGATCTCCGGCCGGATCACCCTCGACCCGGCCCGGGAGTTCCACGGCGGGGACGTGGCGCAGAAGGTCGACGCCGGCACGGCCGCGGTCGGCCTGCACATCGAGAACGGCAACAGCCCCTTCGCCCCCGATCTGACCTGGTTCTTCTGTGAGAAGGCGGCGGCCGAGGGGTCGGAGACCACGGTCTGCGACGGCTACCGGGTCTGGGACGCCTTCAGCGAGGAGGCCCGCGAACAGTTCGCCGCGCAGGACATCGCGTACAGCCGGCGGGTCGAGGAGAACCGCTGGAAGGCGTTCGTCCAGCACCAGCTCGGCGACGACAAGCCCGCCGAGGAGATCACGGTGGACGACATGCGGGCGCTGGCCACCGGGCCGGGCCGGACCGTCATCGAGCCGCTGGACGGGGGCGCGATCCACTACGAGTTCCAGGTGCCGGCCGCCCACCCCACCCTCTTCGGGTCCCGCCTGGCATTCGCCAACAGCATCCTCGGTCCGTCCTACAACTACGAGAAGCCCCGCATCACCTTCGCCGACGGCACCGAATTCTCCGAGGAACTGATGCGGGAGGTGGAGGAGCGTACGGCGGCCCTGACCGAGAACATCGAGTGGCAGGATGGGGACGTGGCGCTCATCGACAACACCCGGGTGATGCACGGGCGGCGGGAGATCCTGGACCCGGCCCGCACCATCTACAACGCCCAGAGCTACCTCTCCGACGAGCTGCGCGCGGCGGTATGACGGAGGTCGTCCAGGAGCGGATCACCGTACGGGCGCCGGCCGCCGCGGTGTACGCGGCGGTCAGCGACGTCCGTCGGATGGGTGAGTGGAGCCCGGAGTGCGTCGGCGCGACGCTCGACGCCCCGGGCTCCCCGCTCGCCGTGGGCAGCACCTTCCGCGGCCACAACCGGCAGGGCCGGTGGCGCTCCTGGACCACCCGGTGCACGGTGACGGCGGCCGAGCCGGGCCGCTGTTTCGCCTTCGACGTGCGGCTGGGCGGGGCGCTGGTCTCGACCTGGCGGTTCGAGCTGACGCCCGCCGCGGACGGCGGGACGGAGGTCGTCCAGTCGTGGTGGGACCGGCGCGGACCGGCCCGACGCAGGATCGGCGCCCTGACGTCGGGGATCCGCGACCGGTCCCGACACAACCGCGACGGAATGCGGCGTACGCTCGCGGCGCTGAAGGTCAGCGTCGAGTGCGCAGCACCGCCTCACCGTTGATCTGCCGCCGCACGAACTCGTACGCCAGGTCGCCGATCTTCCGGCCCATCTCCCACGACGCCTGGATGGCGGCCGGGAAGTGGACCCCGCCCCAGTAGCGGCTCATCCCGCAGTCGTGCATCCAGTCGGTCCAGGTGTCCCAGCTCAGTACGAGGTCCTCGCGCGGGGTGATGCCGGGCTCGATCAGCGAGGAGCCGGCCTTGCGCTCGAACCGGAACCGCACCTGGTCGGTGCCGAGATAGCGGCGGGCCGCCTGCACCTCGGCGGCGCAGAGCGCGGTCGAGCCGGACGGGTACTCCGAGTGGTCGGCCACGAGCAGGTAGGCACGCCACTGCTCGGCGGGCAGGTCGCTGACCGTGCCCTTGCCCGGGCCGCCCCAGGCGGTCACCTTCTGGCCCTGGTAGACGTGGCGGATGGCGGTGAACGGGCGCACCGAGTCGTAGATGTTCTTGTTGTACCAGGCGGCGATGGCGGCGTCGAAGGTCGCGGTCTCCGCCACCGCGTGCAGGTGCACCCATTCGTCCAGGCCCAGGTTGCGGCTCTGGAGAGCCGCCCCGACGGCGAGTCCGAGGCTGGCGAACTTGTCGTCGAAGAACTCGGCCTTCGTCTTCTGCTCGTCGGTGAGCCCGGCGGAGGTGGCCAGCATGGCGTCCACCTGCGCCTTGTACGCCGCCTTGTTGCGGTGGTTGCTGGCGGTCGGCGGCGGGACCAGGAACTCTTTCGGGTCGGTGTAGCTGTACGGGGTGACGTGCTTCAGCTGCGGGGTGACGAACTGCTGCACCTGGAAGATGCCGTTGCCCTTGGTGACGATGGCCGGCTGCCAGTGCGACGCGTCGGTCAGCTCGTACGCGGTGTTGCGGGGCCGGTAGCCGGTGTAGTCGGCGTACGGCTGCCGGTGGTAGACCTGGCCACCGTGGTCGCCGAGCTGGTTCATGCCGTCGTGTTCACGGGCGGCCGCCAGGCCCCGGCCGGTCAGGTTGCCGATGCCCACCGGGGTGCTCGGGTCGGTGCTGTCGTCGGCCGGGTCCAGGCCGACCGACTGGAGCATCTCCCGCCAGGTGTCGGCGTACTGCGGCATCACGCTGTTGAACACCCGGAACGAGGCGTACAGGATGGCGATGTTCTTGTTGCGGTTGGTCGCCGCCTCCGCGCGCGGCCGGCGGGGCAGTTGCGTGTAGATGCCCACCGCCGTCGGGTGGTAGGGGGCGATCGCGTCGAACCAGCACAGTTCCAGCATGTTCGCGAACCGGATGATCAGGGTGGCGTCGCTGGGCGCGACGGTGGCGTAGACCGCCGGGCCGGCGAACGGGCCGAGCACGGACTCCGCCGCGTTGCCGGTGTCGAAGTCGAACGGCGGCTCGGCGGACGCGCTGGTCGGCGTGGCCGCCGAAACGGCGCTGGTCCCGCTGAGGGCCAGGCCGACGCCGGCGCCGGCCGCGCCGAGCAACATCGAACGGCGGGAGGTGGCGTGCTGGCGCACCCGGGCCAGCCAGTAGTCCTGCATGGTTTGTCCTTTTGGGGAGGGCGCCGGCGGTCGACCGACGCAGGCGGGAGTGATGGACCGGGCTGCCACCGGCCGACGCGAAAGGCCGGCGTGACACCGGCCACGCGGGGTCGACGCGGTGGAAGCGGCGACGGGCCGCGCGATCACTGGTGGCGAGGCTGGTCCGACGAGGACGGTCGGGCCGATCCGGAGCAGCCGGACCGACGATGAGAGGCTCATGACCTCTCGGCGCAATTCCCATCCTGAGAGTGGGGGCGATCACTGTCTTCTCCCAGATTGCTGGTCGGACAACATCCCGGAACCCTGTCCGAACGTCGGTCCCGCCGTCACCCGACTGGCCCACCAACGCCCCACCGGTCGCTACGCCGCCTGGTAGGAGCAGGACGAAGCGGAACGCGACCGCGCCGGCCGCCACCATCGCGGCCACCGGATAGGGGTCGGCGACGCTAGGGGGTTGTCCACGCTGACCGGGTGCGCTTGGCTGAGCTCGGCTCACGTTCCCGCGCGTCGGTCCGGGCCGGACCGGCGGCGCATCACCCGCCCGAGCGGGGCGGCCACATCCGGGAGGGGATCGCATGGCAGTTGAGGTCGAGGCGGTCGTGGAGGCGCTCTACGACGGTCTGAAGCGGATGGACGCGCCGGCGGTGGTCAGCCTGTTCCACCCCGACGCGGAGATCGTCACGCCGAAGTCGCTGCCCTGGTCGACCGGCCACTACAGCGGCCTGGACGGGGCGATGCAGTACTTCACCGGCGCACTGGAACTGCTCGACGACAACCGGTTCGACGTGGAGGAGGTCCGCGTCTCCGGCGACAGCTGGGCTGCCGCCATCGGCATGTGGTACGGCCACTTCCGCAACGGTGGCGAGTTCAACGTGCGTTTCGTACACTTCTGGACGCTGCGCGACGGCAAGGTGATCAAGGGCGAGGGCATCTCCGACACCGACGGCATCGTCCGGGCCAGCCGCGGCGAGAAGACGTCCTGACCCGGTCACCGTCCGTCCACCCACGATCCGCCGGGCCCTCCAGCAGCGGACCGGCGTGTCCGCACCGCGCCCGACCGCCGGACGGCGGTCGGGCGCGGTCGTGACGGTGGGCGGCGGAGACGTCCTGGTCAGTCCTCGGCGCGCCACCGGTAGAACACCTTGGCCACCGCGTCCTGCGGGCCCCGCCAGGCCTCCGGCCGGTACGGGCTGATGTACGGTCCCAGCTCCTCCATCACCTTGCTGAAGGCCGGCCTGTGGTGGTTGTGCCGGATGGCCTCGGCGATCGACGCGTCCTGTTCCAGCAGGTGCACGTAGACGTCGTCGATCGAGTACAGCCAGCGCCCGGTCACGCCCAGTTCGGCCGGCAGCGACCCGGCGTCGGACTCGGCGAAGATGCGCGCCACGTCCGGCTCGGCGCCCGGCTTGATCCGTCCGACGATCACGGTCAGCGTGGTGTCCGCGGGCGGCTCGCCGTCCGGCGCCCAGCGGTAGAACTCCTTGGCCACCGAGTCGGACGGGTTCTTCCAGTACCTCGGGTACGGCGTCACGTACGGTTCGATCGCCTCGGCGATCTTCTGGAACGCGGGCAGCCCGCGGGTCTGGCCCGACACCTTGGGGTCCTGCCGGCGCTCGATGACGTGGAGATAGAGGTCCTCGTGCGACAGCAGGATCCGCCCGATGACGCCGAGGTCCTGTGGCCGGGTGGTCCGGTCGTAGTAACCGAAGACGTCGCCGACGGTGCGCTCACTGCCGGGGACCATGTGGCAGACGATCACGTTCCGGAAGACCATGACTGCTCCTTTGGTGGGATCGGTTCACGGGAGTGCGCCTGGTGCGGGAGCGCCGAGGCGGTGAAGGTGACCGGCAGTTCCAGCAGGCCCCGGAACGGCGACGCGGCCGGCAGCCGGCGTACCTCGGCGAGCGGGACCGCGAGCCGCAGCCCGGGCAGCCGGCGCAGCAACGCGCCGAGGCCGATCTGTGCCTCCATCCGGGCCAGCGAGACGCCCAGGCAGTAGTGGACGCCGTACCCGAAACCCAGGTGCGGGCCGCGTACCCGGCGGACATCCAGTTGGTCGGGATCGGCGAAGTGCGCCGGGTCGTGATTCGCCGAGTTGATCACGACGCCGACCACCGAGCCACGCGGGATGCACACCCCCTGGTACTCGACGTCCTCGGTGGCGATCCGCGGGCTGGCCACCGGCAGCGGGCCGTCGAAGCGGAGCAGTTCCTCGATCGCCGAGGGCAGCAACCTGGGCGTGACGCGCAGCAGTTCGAGCTGGTCGGGGTGGGCCAGCAGGGCCAGCACCGCGTTGCCGAGGAAGTCCGCGGTGGTCTGGTGTCCGGCGAAGAGCAGCAGGAAGCTGGTGGTGACCAGTTCCGGCTCGGCCAGCGTCCTGTCATGGTCGCAGGCGTCGATCAGCGCGCTGATCATGTCGTCGGCGGGCCGGGCCCGTTTGGCCCGCACCAGGTCGGCGAGGTAGTGGTGCAGCAGCAGCTGGGCCTCCTGCACGGCCGCCCGTTCCTCCTCCGGGCTGCGCCGGGACGACCCGGACGTCCTGATCACCTGGGTCCAGCCGAGCACCTGCTCGTGTTCGGCGGCCGGGATGCCGAGCAACTCGCAGATCACCGTCATGGGCAGCGGGATCGCGAAGTCGCGCATCAGCTCGGCCCGTCCCCGCGCCACCACCTTGTCGAGCAGGTCATCCACGATCTGCGCCACCCGAGGCCGCAGCGCCTCGATCCGGCGTGGTGCGAACGCCTGGGACACGATCCGGCGCAGCCTGGTGTGCTCGGGCGGATCCGAGTTGAGCATGTTCTTGTTCAGGCCCTCCGAGTTCGGCCCGAAGATCCGCAGGTAGTGCTGGCCGGGGCCGTAGAGGTCCTTGGACAGCCGGGCATCGGTCAGCGCCGCCCGGGCGTCGTCGAAGCGGGTGATCAGGTACGAGTCGAAGCGCGGCGAGCTGACCGGGCACACCGGCCGGTCCGCCCGCATCGCGGCGAAGGTGGGATAGGGGTCGGCGGCGAACTCGTCGGTGTAGATGTCGGCTCCGCGTACGACATGGTCGGTCATCGTCACTCCCCCGCCCCGCCGGGCACGGTGTGCAGCACCTGGTAGGTGTTGCGCTGCGCGGACTCGCGCAGCTCGCGGATCACGCGCAGCAGCCGGTCACGGTGTTCACTGCGGCCGAAGGCGTCCAGCCGTTCCCGGTCCGCCCAGTCGCTGATGATCAGATAGCTGCGCGGGTCGTCGGCGTCGCGCACCAGGTCCTGGTGCAGGCAGCCGTCCAGCGTACGGATCTCCTCGGCCGCCGCGAGCCACTCCTTCTCGAACCGTTCCTCGCAGCCCTGCCGGGTACGCATCGCGAGCACGGTGCGGACCCGGGTCATCGGGCACCGCCGAACACCAGGTACAGGTGCTTGCGGAGCGCGTCGGCGTCGATCGGCTGGCTGCGGAACCCGACGTGCCCGTCCGGCCGGATCAGGTACAGGGCGGCGCCGCTGACCCCGTAGGTCGTCCGGAACTCGCCGCCGGCGTCACCCACCACCGGCGGGGCCAACAGCCGCGGCGCCCGGGCGTCCGGGCTGAGCAGCAGATACCCGTCGATCTCCTCGGCCACCTGCCGGTGCAGCTCGGCGTACAGCTTCTCCACCGCGGCCAACGTCGCCTCGTCCGCCGAGCCGTCCGCGTAGAGCAGCAGGGTGTGCCGGGTGCCCCGGGTCAGGTCGCGCAGCCGCAGTGGGTGCCCGACCCCCTGCCGGCGCAGGCCGCCGACGTCGGGGGCGCGGTCGCCGGGCCGGGGGCCGCCCCGCAGGGCGTCGGGGTCGGACACGCACTCCCCCACCAGCGGGCTGTCCGCGTAGCTGAGCAGCATGGACATCTCCTGGAGGAACTGGCGCGTCAGGTCCTCGCGGTCCAGCTCGTCGGTGAAGGCCATCCGGACCGCGCGCCCGACGATCTCCTCGCCCTCCGGGCGTCGCTCGGTCTCGTAGCTGTCGAGCAGCCCCGGCGCCGCTATCCCGCGCACCGCCAGCGCCAGCTTCCAGGCCAGGTTCCAGGCGTCCTGGATGCCGGTGTTCATGCCCTGGCCGCCGGCGGGCGGGTGCAGGTGCGCGGCGTCCCCGGCCACGAACACCCGGCCGTCCCGATACCGGTCGACGATGCCGTGGCTGATCCGGAAGACCGACGACCAGCGCAGGTTGGACGCCCGCGTGCCGGGCGGGGCCAACTGGTCGAGGGCGAGCTGGACGTCGGCGAGGGTCGGCGCGCCGAGTTCCTCGCTGAACCCGGGCGGGGCGTCCTGCCCGCCGGTCTGTGCGAAGAACCGGGGCGGCGCCAGCGTGGCGATCCGGTACCGGGCCTCGCCCCGCAGCGGGACGCACACCAGCATGCCGTCCATCCGGCCGTCCGTCTCATGCAGGAACCGGAGCAGGTGCCCGTCCGGCATGTCCCAGTCCACGTCGACGTCACCGAGCATGAACAGCTGCGGGAACCGGCCCAGCCCACCGGTGAAGGTCAACCCGAGCAGCTCGCGGACCCGGCTGTGCGCGCCGTCGCAGCCGACCAGGTACTTCGCGCGTACGGTCTCGGTGCCGCCGTCGGCGGTCGCGACCGTGGCGAGCACGCCGTCGTCGTCCTGGCTGAACGCGATCAGCTCGGCGCCGCGCTGCGGGCGTACGCCGAGGGTGGCCAGCCGTTGGGTGAGGATGCGCTCGGTCTCGTACTGGGGCAGGCCGAGGTGCGCGTACGGCAGGTTCGGCAGTTCCCAGCTCATCCGGTGGGTCTGGACACCGTTGACGAACACCACGTTCCCGGTCAGCCAGATCCCGGCGTCCATCGCCTCCCGCACGATGCCCTGGTCCTCCCAGAGCTCCATCGTGCGGCAGTGCACCCCGATCGCCTTGTCGGCCTGCCCGGCGGGGGTGACCAGCTTGTCGATCACACGGCAGTCGATGCCGCGCCGGGCCAACTCGACAGCGGCGGTGAGCCCGGTGGGTCCCGCCCCGACGACGAGTACGTCCGTTGTCCTGTGCACAGCAGCAGCCTCCCTGCCCGTAGTCGGTTCAGGCCCGCTTCCGGGGTCGGCCGCGACGTGGAAGAGGCGGCGCCGGAAGTCGAGAAGGAACGGTGCGATCGGCCCGGCCTCCTGTTCGGCGTGGGCCGGGTCGCGGATCCAGCGGTGGAACTCCGCCTCGCTGGCCCACTCGGCGAAGATGTGGAAGACGTCCGAGCCGGGTTCGCGCAGCAGGTCCTCGCGCAGGTACCCAGGCACCCCGGCCATCCGGGTGGTGACCTCGGCGTATCCGCTCTCGAACTCGGCCAGCCGGTCGGCCGGCACGGTCAGCTCGACGTCCACGAAGATCCTCGATCCCCCGTGGTCGCCGTCGTACATCACCCGATGGCTCTCCGGCCCGTACGCCTCGACCAGCGGCCGGACGGCGTCGGCGAGACCCGCCGCGACCGGGCCGGTCTGGTAGGCGCGCAGCGCCGACTCGTCGGCCCATTCGGTGACGACGACGTAGGCGCGCGGGTCGATGGCGTCCCGCAGCAGGTCCTGCCGGAGGCCGCCGGGCAGGCTGCCGATCCTCCCGGCGACCCGGCGCCACACCGACTCCACGGCGGGTTCGAGCCCCGGACGCGCGCGCATCCGGACCATCGTCCTGATCATCAGAACTCCTTCAACGGCCGGCGGGAGACGGTGGACCGGTCGGGGCGCGTACGACCCGAACCACCACGACGTCGTCCTGCGACCCTGCCGGAGGTCGCGTCACCCCGCCGTCACCGCCGGCCGGTGCCGAGTCCACGACGGTTGACGCGGCGGGGACGCACCGGCTGATTCACGCGCGACGGACCCACCGACGGTCCGCGCATGGCACTCCGGCTCGGCGCCGCGCCGCGACCGGTAGCGGTCGCCCGCCGAGTTCGGCGACGGCCCGTTACGCCGGGCGCGTCGGCGACAGGGCGCGGGTGACCACGGTGAGGTCCTCGGCGCCGAGCCCCTGCGCCATCGCCCGCCGCCACTCGGCGGCCAGGCTCTCGGCTGCGGGGAACCGGCCGGCGTCGACCTCGCGCAGCGCCAGGTCGACGTCCTTGACCGCGAGAGCCAGCGGGTACTGGGCGGTGTAGTCGTCCCGGCCGATCCGCTCCACCTTCTCCGCCGCCCAGGGCGACACCAGCGGAGAGCCGTGCAGGGCCGCCAGCACCGCCGCGCGGTCCAACCCGAGGGCGTCGCCGTACGCGACCGCCGCGGCGAGCCCTTCCGCCACGAAGGCGAGCAGCAGGTTGTTGACCAGCTTCAACCGGGAGCCGGCGCCGGTCGGTCCGACCCAGACCGTACGCTGCCCGACCGCGTCGAAGACCGGGGCGACCCGGTCCCGGGCCTGCTCCGGCCCGGACGCGAAGACGACGAGCCGGCCCTGCTCGGCCGGGTCCCGGCTGCCGGCCACCGGCGCGTCCACCAGGAGGACCTTGGGGTGCTCCGCGGCGACCTGCCGGGCGAGGCGCTCGGTGTCGGTGACGCCGATGGTGCTCATCTGGGCCCAGACCGCGCCGTCGGCCATCGCGGCCAGCATCTGTTGGTCGAAGGCGATGGACCGGACGGCGTCCGCGTCGGTCACCATGGTGACCACCACATCGGCCCCACGTGCCGCGTCCGCGGGGCTCGTGGCCAGCTCCGCGCCCTGGTCGGCGAGTCGGCGAGCGGGCTCCGGGTGGCGGTTCCAGACGACCGTCGACAGCCCGGCGCGGAGGATGTTGCGGGCCATGGGGGCGCCCATGCCGCCGAGCCCGAGCACCGCCACCCGCCGCGTCTCCGTCATCGTTCCCCCGTATCTCCCCATCGGGAGCGTAGGTCAGCGCCGCCGGTGACGGCACCGAATGGCGACACCGGCGGCCGTCTGCCCGGATGCCACCGAAGCGGGGCGCGGGGCCGGGCCGGCGTGTCAGGATCACCCTCGCGGGGTGGCGTCGGATGGGGGTGGCATGAAGTATCAGGAGTTCGTGGCGCGGGTTCGCGAACGCGGGGAGTACGACAGCGCCGCCGAGGCGCAGCAGGTCATCAGCGTGGTGGTGACCTGCCTCGCGGAACGGCTGACGCCAGACGAGGCGAGGCAGCTCGGCTCGCAGTTGCCGGCGGAGATGGGCGACTTCCTGAAATCGGCCCCGGGTGGCGCGCCGCGCATCGGGGTGACGGAGTTTCTCCGGAAGGTCGGTGACGGGATCGGCGCGACCGAGCGCACCGCCGAGTGGGACGCGAGTGCCGTCCTGTCGACCATCGCCGACGCCGTGTCCGGCGGGGAACTCAACGACGTGGTGACCCAACTGCCGTCCGGCTACGCGTCGCTGTTCGGGCGGCCCGGCGTGTCGGGCTGAGACGCGGACCGACGCGCTCCCCCTGCCGCCCGGCGCTGCTCACGGGCTGGTCGTCCCCGCCAGCAGCGCCAGCCCGGTCTCCGGGTCGACCCGCTTGGCGAGGCTCGCCCCGACCTCGGAGATGATGACCTCCAGGGTCGGCCACACCTCGCCGCGGAGCAGGTGGCCACCGACCGTCGAGCCGTCCCGGCGGCCCAACACCGCGTGCACGTGCAGCGCCGGCCTCCCCTCGTTCTCGGCGATGTCACCCAGCAGCGACAGGACCTCGACCTGCTCCCGGACCGGAATGGTCCGGTAGTCCCGCTGCTCGCGCTCGAAGTAGCCGAGGTCCGCCGAGGTGAACCCGCCCACGGCGGTGACCCGGGCGCCCCGGATACCGTGCCGCTGCGCCGCCTCGTTCACGGCGGCCACCGCGTCCTCGCCCTTGTCGACCACCACCACCAGTACGCGCCGGTCGCCGTCGCCCAGTTCGACTTCTTTCATGATCACCCTCATTCCGCCCGCCGGGGAACCTCCGCTCCACACCCGGTACGCCCGGCCGGCCCGCCGTGCGGTCACCGGTCCCCCGCCACGCTATCGACGCGGTGGGCCCGGACAGGCTGGATCGCCGCACTTCCGGGTCTATCCGCCCCTGGCTGGGCCCCGGTCGGCTCGATGTGCGGCAGGTAGTGGTCTCGGCGACGGCGGAGGCCGCCGTCTGCGGGACATGGAGTGAATCACCGGTGCGACGCGCAGCGTCCGTCAGGTGCGGCCGGGACCCCCACCGCGGATGTCCGGTTCGTGTTCGGACATCCGGTAGCCGGGTGCCCGGAGCGCTGGGTGGACGCCTGCGGCGGTTTGCCGCCGGTGCGGTCGGGAAGCCAAGCGGTTGCCACGGCGCGGATCCGGTAGCCGCGCCGACGTTGAGGCGGGAGGTTGACATGGGTAACCAGGATCGACTCCACGACCTGCGCCAGCAGGCCCACAACGCGGGCATCGAGGGCAACTCCAAGATGACCGAGGGCCAGTTGCAGAAGGCGCTCAAGCAGGTCGACAAGGGTACGTCGCCGGAGATGGCCAAGCGACAGGCCAAGGGCTGACCGTACGCCTCGACGCCGGGATCCCGCGGGGTGCCGGCGTCGAGGCGCGATGCCGTGGCGGTTTCAGCGCCGCCTTATCAGCGGCGCGTAGTCGATTCCGGTGAGCGGCAGCCGGGACAGTGATCCGTCGGCCCGTGGCACGTCCAACGGCTGCCCGTCCCGACGGAAGGTGACGCCGTGCACGTCGGCGCGGCTGGTCAGCGTACAGACGATCTGGCCGAACGCGAGGATCTGGTCGCTGCGTCCGGTCTCGTCGCCGGCCCCGCCCACCTCGACCTCGGCGACGCCGCCGCTGAGCCGGGCCCCGGCCACCGACGCGGTGCCGGTCAGGGCGCTGGTGAAGCCGGCGTCCCGTTCCGTGTTCCCGGGCCCCGCCAGCAGGTGCCGCAGGTGCGTGTCGACGTCGGGCAGGTAGTCCACGCGGCGTACCACGGTGCCGAGTCGGTCGTCCCGGATGAAACAGAGCGACTCGCTCACCCGACCGGCGTTCGAATCGGCGCTACCGGCGGTCGGGCTGTTGTAGGGACCGGGCCGGCCCGACACGCGGCGGGGAGCGTCGTCCACCGGAACGCCGCACCCGGTCAGCAGGAGCGTGGCGATGGCCACGATCAGCACGCGTCGGGTCATGGCCGGCACCCCGGCAGCTCCACCCGGAACCGGGCGCCACCCTCGGGGCGGTCCGTCACCATTGCCCGGCCCCCGTGCACGGCCGCGTGTTCGGCGACGAGCGCGAGACCGAGACCGGTCCCGTCGGTGCCGGCACGGGCGTGGGCCGCCCGGCCCCGGACGAAGCGGGCGAAGATCACCTCGCGGTCCGGCTCCGGCACGCCGGGCCCGGCGTCGTCCACCTCGATGCTGCCGGTGCCGTCGTCGTCGCAGGTCAACCGCACCTCAACCGGCCCTCCGGCGTAACGGACGGCGTTCTCCACGAGGTTGAGCAGGATCTGCGCGACCCGACGCCGGTCGACGAACCACTCACCGCCGGCCGGGTCGGACCGCACCAACTGCTCCGGCAGCCCCTGCGCCCGGCAGGCATCCCGGGCGAGCACCTCGACGTCGACGCGCTCGCGGTGTGCCGGCTGCTCGGCACGGGCCAGTTCGATCAGGTCGTCGACCAGCCGCTGGAAGCGGGCGATCTCGTCGGCGACGAGTCCGGCGGCCGTGGCCGTACGTTCGTCGTGGTGCTCGCGGCGGCGGTCCAGCACGCTCGCCGCGGCGGCCAGCGTCTGCAGCGGAGAACGCAGTTCATGGCTGACGTCCGCGGCGAACCGGCGGTCCCGCTCGATGCGCTGCGCCAGTTGCTCCACCATCCGGTTGAAGGAGGTGGAGAGGCGGGTGAGGTCAGGGTCGGTGGCGGGATCGAGGCGCGTGCTGAGGTCACCCGCGACGATCCGCTCGGCGGCGTCGGCGACCGCGGTCAGTGGCCGGAGGCTGTGCCGGGTGGCGTACCAGCCGAGGGCGGCACCCGAGCCGGCGACCATGATGGCGACCGCGGTCAGTGTCAACCCCACCAACTGGACGGTCTGCTCGACCTCGCGCAGCGAGGTGAGTTCGTAGTAGCTGGTGGTCGACGAGAGCGGGACGCCGACCAGCAGGGCCGGCTGCCCGTCCGTCCGGATCCGCTGCACGGCCGGCTCGCCCGAGCGGACCATCCGCTGGAGCTCTGGCGGTACGGCGCTGGCGCCGATCTCCGCGCTGCGCGCGTACCACCCGCCGTCGCGGTGCAGCAGCGGACGCCGGGCGCTGCCGGTGTCCAGCGACCGGAGCACCTCCGCGATGTCCGGCGCCTCCGTGTCCAGGCCCGAACGGACGACCGCGGCGTCGAAGTACGCCGCCCGCACCGCGGCGCGTTCCCGCTCGTCGAGCAGCGACCGCCGGGTCAGGTCGTACGAGAAGAGGGCCATCGCCGCCGCGAGCAGCAGCGCGCCGATGGCGAACGCGGCGGTGACCCGGGCGCGCAGTCCGAGTCGGTTCATCGCTGGAGCTTGTAGCCGAGACCGCGGAGGGTGACCAGGTGTCGCGGGTTGCCCGGATCCTCCTCGATCTTCTGCCGCAACCGGCCCACGTGCACGTCGACCAGCCGCTCGTCGCCGGTGTCGTATCCCCACACCCGCTGTAGCAGCTGCTGGCGGGACAGGACCTTGCCGGCGTGCTGGGCCAACTCGCAGAGCAGGCGGAACTCGGTCCTGGTGACCGCGACCGGCCGGCCGGTGCGGCGGACCTCGCCGGCGTCCGCCCTGATCTCCAGGTCACCGAAGACCTGCACCGCGGCGGGCGCCACGATGGCCCGCCCCCGGCGACGCAGGGCCCGCAGCCGGGCGGACAACTCCTTGATCGCGACCGGCTTGACCAGGTAGTCGTCGGCACCGGCCTCCAACGCGGCCACGATGTCGTGCGTGTCGTCCCGGGCGCTGACCACCACGATGGGTACGTCGTCGTCGCGGCGGAGCTGCCGAATGCACTCGAACCCGTCCAGTCCGGGCAGCATGAGGTCGACGAGCACGTTGTCCGCCGGGTCCTGGCGTTGCCGGCGCAGCCCCTCCTCGGCGCTCGCCGCCCCGTACGCCGTGTAACCCTCCTCCTCGAGCGCGAGCAACAGCGCGAGCCGGATCCGGTCGTCGTCCTCGATCACCAGTACGGCTGTCACCCCGGCATCATCCCCGGCCGGGCGCGGGATCACCAACCCCCCGATCTCTGACACGGATTTGTCACACAACTGTCATGCCGCCGCGTGACGACCTCCACGATCGGCGCCCAGGGTGTGAGACAGCAACTAACCGAGCCACAGAGGAGCCATCAGTGACCGCGCACCACCCGCTCCCACCGGAGTGCCGGGTGCCCCGGGTCGAGCTGGACATCACCGCGGAACTCGACCTGTCCCGGCTCTCCGAGGTCGGGGCGGTCCTGGACCGGGTCCTGTCCCTGCATCCCGCGGAGGTCGTGATCGACCTGTCCGGATGTCGGCACCTCGACGCGGCGGCCATCGGGTTGCTGTTCGACGTCCAGCGCCGGATGACCCGACGAGGCGGCGTGCTCACGCTGCGCGATCCCCACCCACGGATCCGCCGCATCCTGGACACGGCCCGTCCTGACCAGCCGTTACCGGTCGCCGGTGGCACCCCGCATCCACCATCCCGCGGCGACGCGGTCGGCGCCGGGCCGGCGAGACCAGCGCTCGGGCGGGCCCGGGTCGTCACCCGGTCCTGACCCGGCGGGAGCGAAGTCCAAGGAGGAACCAGTGACCGGCAGCGCGCTCCTCAGCGCCCTCGCCATCGGCATCGGCGTCGGCGTCGTGGGCCGGCTCGTCCTGCCGGGCCCGAAGGCCGCCCCCGTGTGGCTGACCGTCGCCCTCGGCGTGGCCGCCGCGCTGCTGGGCTCCGTGACCATCCGCCTGATCGGCGTCGACGAGAGCCAGGCGCTCCCGCGGCTGCTCGCCCAGGTCGGCTTCGCGGTCCCCGCGGTGGTGCTCGGCGTCGTCACCGCGCGCCGGGGCACCGAGGACGCCCGCCGGTCCTGAACAGCCGCGCCACCCGGCAACCGCCGAGCCCACACGTCGGCACGGGCACGAAGCGAGAGGAGAGGCATGACGGTCGTACCGGCGGACCACCTGATGAGCTTGATCTGCGACGACTGCGGCGACACGATCACCGGTACCGCCTGCGTCCTGCCCGACGCCGAGGTCGTCTGGACACTGGTGTTCGAGCACGGCTGGACGGGCTCGCCCTTCGCCTCCGGCCCGCATTTCTGCCCCCGCTGCACCGCCCAGCCAGCGGACGGCGGTGACGAGGGCCCCGACTCGGCCCGCACCCCGGAGTTCGACGACGTGCTCGGTGTCGGCGACCTCGACGGGGTCGGCGACGACCGGGCGGCCGGGAGCGCGGAACCGGCGGAGCCGGTCCGGCGGGCGCTGGCGGAAGCCGTCACCCTCGGCCGACAGGTGCTGGTCGACCTCGCCGAGGTGCGCACCATCGAGTCGGTGGGCCTCGGCCTGCTGGTACGCGCCCACCAGGATGCCCGGCAGGACGGCAAGGTGCTCTGCCTGGTGGCGCCGTCCCGCTTCGTCCGGACCGTGCTGCACACCATGCGGCTGGACAGCGTCTTCCCGGTCATCCCCACGCGGGCGGCCGCCTTCCGGCGCGCCAGCCGGCCGCCGATGGGGTCCACCCGCCCGGCGCCCACGGCCGGCGCGGCGCGGCCGGGTCGGCCCCGCGGGGAACATCCGCCCGTACAGCCGAGTTCGGCGGCACCCGCGCCGCCGGTGACGACCACGGAGGTCGCAAGGTGATGCCCTGGCCCTACCCCGAGCACAATCCCTACGTCGGCGACGACGGGGTCCGCGACGAGGACCTGCGCCTCGCCGCACTGGTGGCGCAACGCCTGAGCGCCGACTGGACCACCCGCCGTCAGCAGATCTCGGTGAGCGTGCAGAACCGGGTGGTCATCCTGACCGGCATGGTCGCCGACTCGGCCACCCGGCAGGCGGCCGGCGACCTGGCCTGGGACGTTATCGGCGTCTTCGACGTCTGCAACGCACTCACCTTGTACGGTCGGGGTCGTGGCCGACGATGAGCTCGGGTCGTCCGGAGCCGGCAACCGAGGGCACGACAGCCGACCTCAGCGGCGAACGGACACCCGCCGACCCCGCGGGGTGCGCCCGCCCGGCGGCCCACCCGGGCCGGGGCACCGGCGTCCCTCCCGGTGAACCACGACGGCTTCCCTGACGATCGCGCCGACGACACACTCCGCGCCTGTCCCGCCGGTACGGTACGTGCGGCCCATGCCGGGAGCGCGACGGGTCTGCGACGATGGGTCATGGCCTCCAGATGGCGCGACCGTTGGGATCCGTTGCCGGCGGCCGCGGCCGTGATCGCCTTCGTCATGATCGGTCTCTACGCCGGACTGATCGCTCGACAGGGCGGCGAGGTCGCGGCCTGGTTTGTCGGCGGGCTGACCGGCGCGGCCCTCGGCTCGGTCTACGGCGTGGCCCGCGCCGCGCCGCTACGGAGGCTGGCGCTGACGGTGTCGGGCGTGGTGATGGTGCTGTTCGGGCTGCTCGGCATCCTGTCGATCGGCTGCCCGATCCTCGCCGCCGGCGTGCTGGCGCTGGTCGCCGCCGCACGGTCGGCCCGGACATCACGCCCTAGTCGAGCGAGTTGGCGATCTCGATCGCCTCGGACATGGTGAGGTCACCCTCGAGCCGGTAGCTCACCTCCGCCTCCTGCCAGATCAGGGTCGAGGCGGCGAGCCGGGCGGTCTCCACCCGGACAGCGCCCGTCCGGTCCACGTAGGTCACCGAGTGTGGACCGCCGATCCAGATGGCGAAGTCGCCGTCGACCTGGACCCACTCCACCCCCGGCCCGCCGGCCTGCTTCTGGAAGGCCGGGTCGAGCCGACCGTCGAAGGCGTCGATTCGCAGCGCTCCGCCGCGATACAACAGCGTGGCCACCCGGCAGGCGCCCGTGGCATCGGGGTCGGCGACCAGCACCTCCTCGGGTGGGCCCAGCTTGGCCGGGAGCCGGATCGGGAAGTGCACCTTCCGCTGCGCCTCGACCAGGGCGGCGGACCGCTGCGACGGCAGCGGTGACGCGGTACCGGTGGGCAGCGCCGATCCGGGTGACGAGACGATGGTGATGCCGGCGAAACGCAGCAGCCCCGCCACGGCGTCGGCGACGGCGGCCCGCCCCGGCGGCAGCACCGCCACGACCAGCGCGACGAGCGCCGCCACGAGGTAGCGCCAACGGCGTCGGGCGGGCTCGGGTGCGGTGAGCCGGGCCCGTACCCGGGCGGCCACCTCGGGCGGCTCGGGGGTCCGCAGCCAACCGGCGAGGTCGCGCAGCTCCCGCTCCAGGTCATCCACGCCGCACCTCCTCGCGGTCGAGCAGGCCGCGGAGCTTCACCAGTGCCCGTGCGGTCCGCGACTTCACCGTGCCCCGGGGCCAGCCGAGCATCGTCACGGTCTCGTCCTCGCTCAGGTCGAGGAAGAACCGGCAGACGATCACCTCACGGTCCCGCACCGGCAGCCGGCGCAGGGCCCGCACCAGCGCGGCGCGACGTTCCCCGGCGAGGACCGCCTCGACGGCGAGGTCCCCGGCGACCTCCGACACCGGGTGGGCCGCCGCGGCCCGCAGCACGAGGCCGTCCCGCCGGCTGCGCGAACGGTGCAGGTTGCGGGTCTCGTTGGCCACGATCGCCAGCAGCCAGGAGCGGAAGGACGACTCGCCGCGGTAGCGGGAGAGATTGCGATGTCCCTTCACGAACGCCTCCTGGATGACGTCCTCCGCGTCCGGGCCCGCGCCGAGCAGCACCGCCGTCCGGTACGCGGACGCGGTGTGCCGGGCGACCAGGAGTTCGTACGCCTCCAGGTCACCGGCCCGGGCGCGGGGGACCAGCTCTGCGTCGTCCAGGACAACCTCCGGTGGGGACGAACTCTTGACACCGGCCAGGCCCCGCGGGTTCCGCCGAATCCAGCTCGGCGCGACTGACGCCGCGGCCTGGGGCCGTCGTCGACCGTCCGCGGAACCTCGGCCGTCTCCGCGGTGTCACCCGGGCATGATGGCAGGAGAGACGATCTCGCGGCGTACCGTACTGACCGCGCTCGCCGGCACCGGTGCCGTGGCGCTGATCGGCTGCGACCCGGTCCGGCAACGACAGCCGAGCAGCGTCACGCTCACCGACCCACTACTCGTCGAGGTCGACGGCGGTCTCGGCGTACTGCGCGGTGGCGAGCGGCTGACAATCCCGCGCGCGGTCGCCACCGCCGACGGGCGGGCGGTCTACGCGACCGCACCCGACGGCGCGGGCACGACGTTCTGGCGGGTCGACACCGCCACCGGCCGCACCTCCACCCGGGTCACCCTGCCCGGACGGTGGCTGCCGCAGGCGGTCTCGACCGACGGTACGCAGGTGGCGCTCACCTCTCAGGCCGGAAACGCCACGAGCGGACGCCCGGACGGGCGGGACGTGACCCCGGTGCTGATCGCCGACCTCACCGGGATCCGGCACCGGTTCGAGCTGCGGGGGAACTTCGTACCGGAGGCGTTCACCGAAGACCTCGCCGGACTGTTCGTCCTCGAGTGGCTGCCGGCCCGGGCACCGGATCGCTACCGGGTCCGGGTCGTCGATCTCGCCACGAGGACGCCCGGCCCGCTGTCCACCCGAGCCAAGACGCCGGTCCCGCCCGGTGCCGAGGAGGAGATGCGCGGCGACGGGCGCCAGGCCGTGCTCGCGCCGAACCGCACCACCCTCTACACGCTCTACACGCATCAGCCCGATCACCGGCACACGCGCGACCTGATCAGTGGCCGGCCGGGCAATGTGCACGCGTTCGTGCACACGCTGAACCTCGTCGACCGCTGGGCGTACTGCGTCGACCTGCCGCACCCGTTCGGGGAGGCGCCCGCGAGTGGCCACGCCCTGGCGATCAGCCCGGACGGAGACCGGCTCCACGTCGTCGACGTCACCTCGGGCGGCATCGCGGAGATCTCCACGGAGGAGCTCACGGTACGCCGGACGGCCACCCTGGCCGGGGGCACCGGCGCCGGCCACGCCGCCGCCGGCCGCGACCGCCTCTTCGTCGCGTCCGGGACGGCGGTACGCGTGGTGGACGTCGACGCCCTCCGCGACGTCACCGGCTGGCCGGTCCGTGAACCCGTCACCGGCCTCGTGCTCAGCCCCGACGGCAGCCGCCTCTACGTGGGCCAGACCGATGCGGTGAGCTGGCACGATCCGGCCACCGGTAAGGAACTCGGCCGAGCCGAGGTGCCCGGCCTGGTGGCCGTGCACGGCCTCGCCGGGCGTGCCTGACCACGCGTCGTGCAGGTCCGGTCAGCCGGCGGACGTGCCCGCCATCTGCGCGAGGATGCCCGTGGCCTGGCCGAGTTCGATCAGGTAGCCGTCCGGGTCCCGCAGGTAGCAGCGAATCTCGACCCCGTGGTCCTTGGGCTCGGTCAGGAACTGCCCGCCGCGCGAGCGCCACTGCTCGTAGACGGCCCGCACGTCGTTGACGCGGATGTTCAGCGCGCTGCTGAGCGAGTCCGGGTCCGCCGGCGCCTGGGCCCGTACGGTCGGCTTGTCGTCGGTGGGGCCACCCTCGTTGTTGATCACCAGGTAGCCGTTGTGGAACCGGAGGATCGCCGGCTCGCGTTCACGTATCACGGTGGCACCCAACACCTTCTGGTAGAACTCACGGGACCGGTCCACGTCCCGCACGATCAGCAGGTGGGTGAGCACCATGCCGTGCTCCGGTCGGAAGTAGTCCGGTGCTTCGTGCGTCATCGGCGCCTCCCCTGGTCGGCACCCCGGTTACCCGTGGCGGCCGGCAGCACACGTGCCGGCCGGCCGCTTCCTCGGCGCGCGGTCAGTCCCGGCTCTGCCGCCGGCGCAGCGAGCGGTGGTGCCGGTCCAGTGCCCGACCGTGGGCGTGCGCGAGCAGCCGGTCGACCTCGGCCAGGGCCCGAACAGGGTTGAGTACGCAGGCCCAGCCGTGGGTGCCGTAGACGGGATGGGGGCCGATCTCGTCGAGGACGGTGGGGTCGAGCGAGGCGCGGTGGTCGGCGAACCGTGCCGGCGGGTAGCCGAACCGGCGCTGGAACTCCTCGCGGCCGAGCTCGATGCTGAGTCGGAAGACGCCGGGCCGGTCGAGCTGGAAGTCGTCGTCGAAACCGGCGGTGTCGTGCCCGACGATCGTGGCGAAGGGTTGGCGGCGCCCGTCGCCGACGAAGAAGAACCGGTCACCCCAGCTGGACGGCGGGGCGCCGGAAGCCTCGTCGGCCTGGACCACGGCGACCTCGGGCAGGGCGAGGATGCGGTCGGCGACGTCGTCGGCGCTCGGTGCCGAACCGACCGCGGCGACGAGGCCGTCGTCATCGAAGTCGGACGCCCGGTGGGTGGATGCGAAAGAAGCCATGGCCTTCATCGTATCGCTGAACTTCCCTTTGAGACTTCAGCCATCGTCTACGCTCACGGGTCGACCAGAACCCTCAAACCGCAGGACATGTCCACCGGACGGCGCCGCTACGCGCCGGCGACGTGGGGTGCCCGCCGGGCGAGGAGGGAGACCGCGACGACCACCACCGCCAACGCGAGCACCTCGCCCAGCACGATCCAGGGGCCGGTCCTGATCCGCTCGTCGAGCCAGAGCAACCCGACCGCGATGGACACCAACGGGTCGGTGACGGTGATCGTGGCCAGGGCCGGGGCACCCATCGGGCCGGCCTGGTAGGCGTTCTGGCTCAGCAGCACGCCGAACGGTCCGAGCACGGCGATCGCGTACACCTGCCACTGGCCGAACACCGCCAGCGCGCTGGGCTCGAACCGCAGCCCGAGGCTGCTGATCAGCCCGGCCGTCACGCCGTAGCAGATACCGGCGGCGACGGCCAACGGCAGCGGTCGCCACTTGCGGCCCAGCTTCAGGGCGCTCAGCAGGCACCCGCCCACGGTGGCCACCACCACGACGCCGAGCAGCGCGGCAGACCCGAACGACTCGAACCCCTTGCCGTGGCTGCGCGCCGGCTGCGCGACCGCCAGGAAGGCGCCGAGCCCGAGCAGGCACAACCCCGATTCCAGCAGGCTCCGCGCGTCCGGCCGGCGGTGCTGAAGCAGGCCGAACAACAGGACGTACCACACCAGGCCGGTCACCAGCAGCGGTTGCACCAGCAGCAGCGGCGCCATGCTCAACGCCGCGACCTGCAGGGCGAAGGCCGCCGCCGCGAGCAGTGTCGACCAGCGCCAGCCCCGGATCCGGAGCAGGCGTACCAACAGCCTCGGCTGTCCGGCCCGCTCCTCAGGAACCGCGTGGGAGGCGCAGAACTGCAGCACCGAGGCCGCGCCGAACGCCGCGGCGGCGCCGATGGCCAGCACGGCACCGGCCGAGATCTGTCCCACATCGTTCACCATGCGCTCGCTGGCCTTCCTTCTCGTACGCCGCGACGGCCGGACGTTCGGCGGGACGGCGGGCCGGTCGGTCACGCCGCGGAGGACCCGGCCGGGGTCGGCGTGGCCGCGGCGGTCCCACCGGTCAGGGCGGTGCCCGGTCCAGCCAGCGCGGGAGGGGAACGGTCCGCCACGGCACCCGCAGGAGCAGCCGCGCGATCAGCAGTCCGAGCAGGTATCCACCGATGCTGTCGGTGAACCAGTGGTAGCCCAGGTAGGTCGTGCCGATGAAGGTCAGCACGCCGGGCAGCCACTGCACCAGACGGCGAGCCGGCACGGGCAGGTACGGCGCGAGCAGCATCGCCAGCACGGTGAAGTAGACGATCGCGTTGCTGACGTGCCCCGACGGATAGAACTCCTCCGGGCCGTGACTGAACATGCGTACCGAGCCGTGGTGCGGTGCGCCTCGTGAGGTCCACCGCTTCAGCCCGACAATCAGCAGTGTACTGATGATCGGGGCCAGCCCGGTCGGGATGACGGGGCGCACGGTCCGGTGACGCCAGGCCAGCCAGCCGGTCACCAGCAGGGTGACGACGATCAGCGCTCCGCCCTGCCCCAGATAGTCGAAGGCCCGCATCAGCACGGTCACCGGCGGCGGTCGGTGGCCGTCGCACCAGTCCCGTACGGCGATGTCCACGTCGAGCAGCGGCGACCACCAGACCAGCGCCGCGGTGAGCGCGGCGAGGGCGGCGACGAGCAGGCCGTCGAGCCACCAGCCGCCCGGGACCGGCCGCAGCACGGGTACGCCCAGGGGACGACGTCGCCCCCGCCCGGTCCGCGGTGTTCCCCCTGTCACGGCACCTCCCACTGCAGGCTGCCCGACGGGCATCTGATCTTCGAAGATATCCCATATTTGGGCAAACCAGCAGTTAAGCTGATGAACGCCTCCGAGGGACGGTTCCTTACGCCCCTCCCCGCGCCTTGCCTGGGAGCATCCGACATGTCAGCGACCACGCGCCCCGCGCTGCCCCTGGCCGTCGGAGGGTCGACCGCCACGGACCGCACCGAGGCCCCGAGCTCGGGAACGCCGGACGGTGATACCGAGCCGATCGCCCGGCGGGTGCTGGTCGTGTCGGCCAACATCGGCGGCGGGCACGACGCCACCGGGCGCGCCCTGGCCGAGCGGGTGGGTGCGTTGTGGCCGGGCAGCCGGGTGGGCTGGGTGGACACCCTCGACGTGATGGGTCGGGGCGTCGGCCGCTCGTTCCGGCGCACCTACCGCACCAACGTCGCCGCGACGCCGTGGCTGTACGAGTTCTTCTGGGCGTCGATCTGGCGGCACCGCTGGTTCGCGACCGCCTCCAAGTGGTTCACGGGGGCCTGGGCCGGCCGGGGGCTCGCCCCGGTCGTCGAGGGTTTCGACCCGGACCTGATCGTCTCCACCTACCCGCTGGGCAGCGCCGGACTCGCCTGGCTGCGCCGGCACCGTGGTCTCGGCGTACCGGTCGGGGCGTGGGTCTGCGATTTCGCGCCGCACCCGTCCTGGGTCTACGCCAACCTCGATCTGGACCTGGTGGTCCACCCGGCGGCGCTCCCGGTGGCGGCGGTCGCCGCACCGGGCGTACGCCTGGGGGTCTGCGCGCCACCGGTGCTCGACCGGTTCCACCCCGGTGACCGGGCCGAGGCCGCCCGGCGCGCCGGCCTCGATCCGAGCCGGGCGGCGGTGGTGGTGGCCTGCGGCTCGTACGGCTTCGGGCACGTCGAGGAGGCCATCCAGGCGCTGGTCGGCATCGGCGACGCGGTGCAGGTGGTCGCCGTCTGCGGACACAACGACCGACTCGTCGCCCGGTTGGACGCGCTGCGCCTGCCGGCCGACCGGCTGCTGGTGCGGCGTTGGGTCGACGACATGCCGACCCTGCTGCGCGCCGCCCGGCTGGTGGTGACCAACGCGGGCGGGGCCACCGCCCTGGAGGCATGGGCCACCGGCACGCCCATCGTGATGTACCGGCCCATCGCCGCGCACGGCGTGGCCAACGCGGCGCTGATGGCCGCCGCCGGCCTGGCCGAGACGGCCAGCACTCCCAACGCCCTCGTCGCCTGCGTCCGCAGCCGGCTCGTCGGCCGGCAGGCCACCGCCCCGACGGAACCCGCGACCCACCCGCGCCTGCCGGACCTCGGGCTGCCCGCGCTGGCCGACGCGCAAGCAACGGCGGGCGACACCCACCCGCCGGTGGCCGGTGGCCCGCCCAGCTGGCCGGTACGGTCCCAGGACGCGTTCTTCCTGCACGTGCAGTCGAAGACGGTGGCCCAGCAGATCGGCACCGTGCTGGAGCTGGGCCCCCGCCGCGACGGCCGGGCGCTCACCGCGGCGGATCTCGTCGCGCTGCTGGAGCGGCGGTTACCCGTCATCGCCTCCCTGCGCCGCCGCCTGGTCGACCGGGGCCGGTGGCACCGCCCCGGCTGGGTGGTCGACCGGCACGTCGATCCCGCCGCCCACCTCGACGAGGTCACGGTCGGCCCCGGCGACGACGGCAGTGCCGCCCTGGACCGGTTCTGGTCCCAGCCGCTGGCCGGCGACCGGCCGCTGTGGCGGATGCTGCTGATCAGCGGCCTCCCGGACGGGCGTACCCGGGTGGCGGTGAAACTGCACCACTGCCTCGCGGACGGGGTGTCCGCGATCGGCCTCATCGGACGGCTGCTCGACCGCCCCGACGGCGCGGCGCGGACGGTGTCGGGTACGGTCGAGCCCGCGACGATCGCCCCACCCGAGCGGGGCGAGACGGTCCGTCGGCTCGGGCTCGCCGCGCGCGGTCTCGCCCGGTTGGCCACCCAGGGACCGGCGCCGGCGACCGGATTCAACCGTCCGGCCCGTTCGCCGGCCCGCCGCCTGGTCACCGCGACCCTGCCGGCGGCCGAGGTGCTGCGCGCGGCGCGCGCCTGCCGGGCGCACGCCAGTGACCTGATGCTCGCGCTCACCGCCGCGGCGCTGAACGTCGTCCAGCCGGCCGACACACCGCCGCGGCTGCGGGCGATGTTCGCGGTCTCCAACAACCCGCGACATCGAGCTCCCACCCAGGGCAACTGGACCGGGGCGGTCACCCTCGACCTGCCGCTGGGCCGCCTCCCGGCGCGGGCCCGGGTCGCCGCCGTGCGGCAGTCGCTGCGCACTGCCCTGGAGAGCGGGGAAGCCGAAGCGGCCGGCCTGGTCATGCGGACGATGGGCGTCCTTCCCGCGCCGCTGCACGCCGCATTCGCCCGACGCGTCTACACCAGCCGGCATCAGAACGTCATCGTGTCGTACATGGCGCTGCCGTGGGAAACCCGGCTGCTCGCCGGCGCCCCGCTGCTGGCCCCCACCCCGGTGGTGGCCCTGGCCGAAGGCGTACCCCTCGGCGTCGGAGTGCTGCGGTGCCGGAAGACCTTCGAGATCGGCGTGCTGATGGACGAGTCGCTGGCCGACCGGGGGGCCGCGTTCGTCAGCGCCCTGCACACCAGCCTGGCCGAACTGCTCCACGAGGTCGACGCCGGCGGTTCCGCCGCGTCCGGCGGCCGGTCGGCGGAGCGGGTGCCGGACGGCGAACCAGCCGGGCCGGGGCGGACCGGACCGGCTCCGCCTGGGGTGCCACGGTGCGCCTGACCGGCGCGGTGGTCCTGGTCACCGGCGCCTCCTCGGGCATCGGAGCGGCGCTGGTGCGGCGGCTCACCCGGGCGGGCAGCCGGGTGCTGGCCGCCGGCCGGGACCTGGAACGACTCGCCCGGCTCGCCGCCGAGACCGGGGCAACCGTGCTGCCGGCCGACCTGGCCCCACCCGGCGCCGGACGGGACCTGGCCGAGCGGGTCCTCGCCCGGCACCCCCGGGTGGACGTGCTGGTCAACAACGCCGGCATCGGCTGGGCCGGCGCGTTCGCCGAGATGCCGGACGCGGCCGTCGACGAGCTGATCGCGGTGAACCTGCGTGCACCCGTCGAGCTGACCCGGGCGTTGCTGCCCGGAATGCGCCGCCACGGCGGCCACCTGGCCTTCGTGGGCTCGATCGCCGGCCGGCTCGGCGTGGCCGAGGAGGCCGTCTACGCGGCCAGCAAGGCGGGTCTGGACATCTTCGCGCAGAGCCTCCGGCCGGAACTGGCCCGCCACCGGATCACCGTGAGCGTGGTCGTACCCGGGGTGGTGGACACGCCGTTCTTCGCCCGACGGGGGCAGGCGTACCAACGTCGTCGGCCCCGGCCGCTGCCCCCGGAGCGGGTGGCCGACGCGCTGGCCGACGCGATCGTCCGGAACCGGGCCGAGGTCTACGTGCCGGGCTGGCTGCGCCTGCCGGTGGCCGTACGCGGGCTGCAACCGGCGGTGTACCGGCGCCTGGCGGCCCGCTTCGGCTGACCCGGCACCGCGTCGGCCCGGGCGGCCGGACGCGGACTCAGTTACGCATGGCCCGCAGCGACTGCCGCAGCGAGGACATGGTGGCCAGCACGGCGGTCGGCTCGTACCCGCAGTGCGCCATGCAGTTCGCGCACCGCGCGTCGCGCCCCCGGCCGTAGCTGTCCCAGTCGGTCCCGTCCAACAGCTCCCGGTAGCTGGCGGCGTACCCGTCGGCCATCAGGTAGCAGGGCCGCTGCCAGCCCAGCAGCGAGTACGACGGGATCGCCCACGCCGTGCAGGGGAAGTCCACCTTTCCTTCGAGGAAGTCCAGGAACAGCGGCGAGTGGTTGAGCCGCCAGTGGCGGCGTCGGCCCCCGGCGAACGCCTTGCGGAACAGCTCGCGGGTCTCCGTGACGCCCAGGAAGTGCTCCTGGTCGGGCGCCCGCTCGTAGGCGTACGCCGGGGAGAGCATCATCTCGTCCACCTGCAGGTCGTCGTTGAGGTAGTCGAGCACCTCGATGACAGTCTGGGGGGTGTCGGTGTTGAAGAAGGTGGTGTTGGTGGTGACCCGGAAGCCGCGCTCCTTGGCCTCCCGCACGGCGGCCACCGCGACGTCGAACACGCCCTCCTTGCACACCGCCGCGTCGTGCCGTTCCCGCAGCCCGTCGATGTGCACGGTGAACGCGAAGTACGGCGACGGCCGGAACTTGTCGATGTGCTTCGGCAGCAGGACCGCGTTGGTGCACAGGAAGACGAACTTCTTGCGCCGCACGAGTTCGGCGACGATGGTGTGGATCTCCGGATGCATGAGCGGCTCACCACCGGCGATGGAGATCATCGGTGCGCCGCACTCCTCCACGGCGGCCAGGGCCTGCGCCACCGGCATCCGGCGCTTCAGCAGGTTCGCCGGCTGTTGGATCTTGCCGCAGCCCGCGCACTTCAGGTTGCAGGCGAACAACGGCTCCAACTCCAGCAGCAGCGGGAACCGCTTACGGCCGCGTATCTTCTGTTCCATCAGGTAGCTGGCGATCCGCAGGCTCTGGCGCAACGGCATGCTCACGGCTGACGTACCTCCTTCGGCAGGGTGAAAGCGACGTCCTCGACGGTCGTGGTGTGCTCGCTCACCTCCCTCGCCCCCAGCCCGGTGAGTGCGGCGACGACCTCGTCGACCAGCGCGGGCGGCGCCGAGGCGCCGGCGGAGACACCGACCGTCGCGGCACCGGCGAGCCACCGCAGGTCCACCTGGCTCACGTCCTCGACCAGGTACGCCCGCGTGCCGGCCCGCTCGGCCACCTCCACCAGTCGCCGGGAGTTCGAGGAGTTGTCCGAGCCGACGACCAGGACGACGTCGGCCCGGGCGGCGACCTCGGTGACGGCCTGCTGCCGGTTGGTGGTGGCATAGCAGATGTCGTCGGAGCCGGGGCCGGTCAGCGCCGGAAACCGGCGACGCAGGGCCTCGGCCACCCCGGCCGCCTCGTCGGTCGCGAGGGTGGTCTGCACCAGGTAGGACACCCGGCTCGGGTCGTCCACCCGTACCGTCTCGGCGGCAGCCGGGTCGGGCACCAGGCGGATCCGTCCCGGGGCCTCACCGAGCGTGCCGTCGGTCTCCTCGTGGCCGGCATGCCCGATCAGCAGCACGGTGTCGCCCCGGCCGGCGAACCGGCGCGCCTCGGCGTGCACCTTCGCCACCAGCGGGCAGGTCGCGTCGATCACCGGCAGCCGCCGCTCAGCCGCGGCCTGGCGCACCGCGGGCGCCACCCCGTGGGCGGAGAAGACCGTCAGGCCGCCCTCCGGCACCTCGTCGAGTTCGTCCACGAAGACCGCCCCGCGATCCCGCAGGTCGGCCACGACCCGGGCGTTGTGGACGATCTGCTTGCGGACGTACACCGGCGGGCCGTGCTGGCGCAGCGCCTGCTCCACCACCGCGATGGCGCGCTCCACCCCGGCGCAGAAGGAACGGGGGGAGGCCAGCACGACCTGGCGCAGGCTGCTCGCCGCCGCCCACTCGGCCAGTGCCGACGCCACGACGGGCAGCACGGCCAGCGCGGTGCGGACCCGGCGGAGCGTGGCCGGCCGGTACAGCGGCCCGGCCGCGGGGTCGGCGACCACCCGGACGCAGGCCGCGGGCCGCTCGCCCCGGCCGGCCAGCAGCCACGCCGATTCGCAGTCTGCGACCAGCGCGCCGGTCGCGGCCAGCCGGGCCCGGGCCGCCCCGTCGACCAGCCGGTCGGTGCTGAGCACGGGCCCGACGTGCACCCGCAACCCGCGCCGGCGCAGCGCCGCGGCGAGGAGGGGGGCGTCCGGCAGGAGCACCACACGCGCGGGGCCGTCGTGCGCCGACGGGTCCACGCGTACCTCGCTGGCCACCACGACGTCGCCGGTCGCCAGCCCGGCGGCCAGCCCTCCCCCGATCCCGGCGACGGCGACGGCGGCGCTACCAACCGGGCGGCGGGCGGCGGTCGCCCGGGCCCGCCGCGGCCCGACGCCGGTACGGCGCAGCGTCGGTCGCCCAGGTGAGTCCTGCTGGGCCAGCCCGCGCCGCAGCGCCGACGCCTCCATCCGCATCGGCGCGTAGAGCGTCCAGGGTGGTCCGGCCGCCGGTGCGGTCACGGCAGCACCTCGACGTCGAGGCCGGTGGCGCGCGCGTCCAGGATCCGGCCGAGGGCGCTGATCGGGAAGACGAGCCGGTACAGGCCGTAGTTGATGTAGAAGTCGCCGGGGAAACCGGTCCCGGTGTACTGCGGCTCGTCCCAGCCACCGTCCGGGCGCTGGGTGTCGACCAGCCAGCGCACCCCACGAGTGGCGGCCTCCCCCGCCCCGTGGCCGGCGGCGTGCAGCGCCAGCAGCGCCCACGCGGTCTGCGACGCGGTGGACTCGCCGCGCCCGACCCAGGCCGGGTCCCGGTACGAGCGCAGGTCCTCGCCCCACCCGCCGTCCGGATTCTGGTGCGAGCGCAGCCAGTCGACGGCCCGGCGGATCGCCGGGTGCCCGGGCCGCAGTCCCGCGGCCACCAGGGCCGGCACCACCGCCCCGGTGCCGTAGACGTGGTTGGCCCCCCAGCGGCCGAACCAGGACCCGTCCGGCTCCTGCGCCCGCAGCAGCCAGGCCACGCCGCGCCGCACCGGCGCCGTGTCGGCGAGGTTTTCTGCCGCCAGCGCCTCGACGATGTGCGCGGTCACGTCGGCGCTGGGCGGGTCGATGACCTCGCCGAAGTCGCAGAACGGGAGATCGCCGAGCACCTCTCGGGTGTTGTCGGCGTCGAAGGCGGCCCAGCCGCCGTCGCGGCACTGCATGCCGAGCAGCCATCGGGTGGCCCGCAGCACGGCCGCGTCGGCCGGCACGTTGGTACGCCGCAACGCCAGGATCACCTCGGCGGTGTCGTCCGTGTCGGCGTACCCGTCGTTGTCGAACTCGAAGGCCCAGCCACCGGTCGGGGTGTGCGGCCGGCGGACCGCCCAGTCGCCGCGCACCCGGATCTCCTCACTGAGCAGCCAGGTGCTGGCCCGTTCCAGGGCGGGGTGCCCGGCCGGCAGCCCGGCGTCGGAGAGCGCGGTGACAGCGAGCGCGGTGTCCCAGACCGGTGACTGGCAGGCCTCCAGCCAGCGCATCGGGCCGTCCGGGCCCGGCTGGCGCACGGTGAACCGGTCCAACCCGGCCAGGCCGCTGCGCAGCACCGGGTGCTCCAGCGGGTAGCCGAGCAGGTGCAGCGCCATCAGCGAGTACACCCAGGGCGGCTGGATCCCGCCCCACGATCCGTCGGCCTCCTGGCGCGCCACGATCCACTCGGCGGCCCGGCGCAGCGCGTTGCGGCGCAGCGGGCCACGGGCGATCCGCTCGTAGCCGGCGGCGAGCCGGTCGAGGCGGTGCAGCACGCCCGGCCGGGAGAGCAGCCGGGGTGGCCGCGGCGGCGCGGCGGCGACGTGCAGTTCGTCGACGGTGAAGCCGAGCTTCCGCACCGGGCGCAGCGCGCGGACGATGGACAGCGGGACGATGGTCTGCCGGGCCCAGCAGGCGAAGTCGTAGATGTTGAACGGCATCCAGGGCGGCAGCAGCACCAGTTCGGGCGGCACGGCGGGCAACCGGGACCAGGGCCAGTGGCCGAACAGGGCCAGCCAGAAGCGGGTGAAGACCCGGCTGGCGGCCAGCCCGCCGTGCTCACGGACGAACGCGGCCGCCGTCGCCATGTGCGGGGCCTCGGGCGGGTCACCGTCCAGCCGCAACGCCAGGTACGCCTCGATGGTGGTGGACAGGTCCCCCGGGCCGCCGTGGAACAGGGCCCAGGAGCCGTCCGGCCGCTGCTGGGAACGGATCCACCGGGCGGACTCGGCGGTCTGCTCAGCGGTACGGATGCCCAGGAACTGCCGCAGTAGGAGATCCTCGGCGTCCATGGTCACGTTGGTGGCCAGGTCGCCCTTCCACCAGCCGGCCTCGTCCTGCAACCCGAGCAGGTGGTCGCGGGCGCGGCGCAGGGCTTCCCGGGCGGCGTCGGATGGCGCCTCGCCCGCTGGCGGGGCGGCGATGACGGACCCGGTGGGCTTCGGCGAAAGCAGTTCGGTCATCAGTGATCCCGTCCGGTGATGAAGGTGGTGATGTCGGCGAGTTCGCGGCGTACGTGCTCGGGCAGGTCCAGGGCGGCCAGTTCCGCCCGGGCCCGCTCGGTCTCCCGCGCCGCCCGCTGTCGCGTCCACTCGCGCGCCCCGGTCGCCTCGATCAGCGCGGTCGCGCGGGCCACGTCGTCGTCGGCCAGCGGGGCCGGCGACCGGTACAGCTCGGCCAGGGTCCGGCCGGCCCGGCCACCACCGGTCACCGCCCGGACGACGGGGATGGTGCGCTTGCGGGCGCGCAGGTCGGAGCCGACCGGCTTGCCGGTACGTCGGGGGTCGCCCCAGATGCCGAGCAGGTCGTCGACGAGCTGGAAGGCGAGCCCCAGGTGCAGGCCGAACCGGGACAGCCCGTCGACCAGCGCGGCGGGGCCACCGCAGAGCAGCGCACCGAGCGCGCACGAGCCGGACAGCAGGGCGGCGGTCTTGTCACCGGCCATGGCCAGGCACTCGTCGAGGGTGACGTCGTCGCGGTGCTCGAACGCCAGGTCGGCGGCTTGTCCCCGGATCAGGGCGCGCACGTCCAGGCCGAGCCGCCGCACCGCCGCACCGCCGCCGGGGACCTCCGCTAGGGCCTCGTACGCCAGCCCGATCAGGGCGTCACCGGCGAGGATGGCAGAGCTGACCCCGAACACGGTCCAGGCGGTGGGCCGGTGGCGGCGCTCGGTGTCGCCGTCCATCACGTCGTCGTGCAACAGGGAGAAGTTGTGCGTCAGCTCGACCGCGGCGGCGGCCGGTACGCCGGCGTCGGGTTCGGCCCCGGTCGCCTGGGCCGACAGCAGGGCCAGCGCCGGGCGCAGTCCCTTGCCCTGACAGACAGCGGGTGACCCGTCGGCGTTCCAGTAGCCCATCTGGTAGCCGGCCACCAGCCGGTTGCCCGAATCCAGCCGGTCCAGCAACACCCGGATGGCCGGTTCCACGTACGTGTGGATTTGGCTGGTGCTGTGGCTGTGCGCGATGGTCATCGTGCGGCCTCCGTGTGGTGTCGGGGCCGGGACGCGAGCTGGCGGGCGACGACGTCCGCGGCCTCCTGGCCGCTGCGCACCGCGCCCTCCATCGTGTCCGGCCAGCCCGTGTCGGTCCATGCGCCGGCCAGCACCAGCCCGGGTAGGCGGGTCGTCGTGGCCGGCCGGTACGCCCGGGTGCCAGGTGCCTGCCGGAAGGTGGCCCGCGGCTCCCGGGTGACGAACGCGTCGCGTACCGGGGTGTGCCGCGTGGCGGGGAACAGGGCGGCGAGCGCCGCGCGCTGGGCCGCCACCAGTTCGGCGGCGGGCCGGTCGATCTCGGTGTCGGCGGCCGACAGGGACACCACCACCTGCTGTGCGTCGCCCGGCAGGGGCCGGGTGAAGATCCACTGTGCCGGGGACTCCACGGCGGCGGCCATGGTCAGCTCGGTGACCTGGTGCGCGTAGCGCAGGTGCACGTTGACGATCGGCGCCGCGCCGAGCCGGTGCCAGTCGCCGGCGCCGGGTGCGGCGGCCGGCGGGACCAGCGAGGAGGCGACCTGGTGCGGCACGGCCAGGACGACGGCGTCCGCGGCGATTTCGCCGTCGCTCAGGCCGACGCGGAAGCCGGGGGACTCCGGGTGGATCCACCGGACGCGGGACCGGGTGTGCACCCGGGCGCCGAGCCCGTGCAGCAGCCGCCGGGCCGGGACGGCGTGCAGGTCGGTCAGCGGGACGAGCGGACGGCCGATGTCGCCGGCGTCGGCGCTGTCGAGCAGCCCGGTGCGGAACACGCGGGCCGCCAGCGCCAGCGACGCGTGGGCGCTGGGCAGGTTCAGCGCGGCCACGGTGACCAGATCCCAGAGTCGGCGTACGGCCCGCTCGCTCTGCCCGTGGCCGGCGAGCCAGTCGCCGAAGCTGCGCGCGTCGGTCTCCGGCAGGTCCGGGTCGACGTGCTGGAGCGCGGCGGCGGCCCGCACCGCGGCGAGCCGCTCCGCGGGGGTGAGCAGCCGGTATCCGGCCAGTCCCGGCAGCAGGTGGGCCGGCGCCGGCAGCCGGCGGCGGGCCAGCAGGTGCGGTGCCCGCCCCGGAAGCAGCACCGGTACCGCGAACCGTGGTTGCACCTCGACGTCGTCGGTGACGCCGAGCCGGTCGAGCAGCCCCCGGTAGGCGTGGTAGCACCGGAGGAAGACGTGCTGGCCGGTGTCCACGGTCAGCCCGTCGCGACGGAAGGAGTAGGTGGCTCCGCCGAGTTCGGGTCGGCTCTCCAGCAGCGTCACCGGCAGTCCCTGGTCGGCGAGCCGGACCGCCGCGGCGATGCCGGCCAGGCCGCCCCCGATCACGCACACGCTGCCGGCGCCGTCCGGCACCCGGGCGGCGGTCATGCGGAACGTCCGACGAGCGCGCGTGCGGCCACCCACGCCTTCTCCCGGCCGGGCAGCGACACCCGGCTGTGGGTGACCGCCAGCGGGTCCGCCGCGATCCGGGTGAGCAGTCGGCGGTAGATGCCGGCCATCGCGGCGGTGCAGGCCGCGCTGCGCCGGTCGAGCAGGGGTAGCAGCCGCAGCCCGTTGTCGTACCACTCGGCGGCCCGGCGGGCCTGGAAGCGGACTAGTTCGATCAGCCGTTCGGGCGGGTCGGCGAACCGGGCACCGTCCAGCCGCAGGGTGCAGCCGAACCGGTCCAGGTCCTCGGTCGGCAGGTAGATCCGCCCGTTCATCCGGTCCTCGACCAGGTCGCGCAGGATGTTGGTCAGTTGCAGCGCCACCCCGAGGGCGTCGGCGAGCGGTTCGGCCCGGCCCGGGTCGGTGGCGCCGAACACCCCGAGCGAGAGCCGGCCGATCGAGCCGGCCACGCAGCGGCAGTACCAGTGCAGGTCGTCGAAGGTGTCGCAGGTGCGTCCGGTCACGTCGGCGGCGCAGCCGTCGATGAGCTCGTCGAGGGCCGCCAGCGGGATCGGCATCCGGAGCGCGGCGTCGGCGAGCGCGGTGAGCACCGGGTCGCCGCCGTCGTCGCCGGGCAGCAGGTGCAGCGCCTCCCGGGTCCGTGCCAGCTGGTCCAGCTTCTCCTCCGGCGGCAGGGTGCCGTCGCCGATGTCGTCGATACGCCGGGCCGTGGCGTAGATGGCCGACAGGGCGCGACGTTTCACCGGCGGCAGCAGCCGGATCCCGTACGCGAAGTTGGCCGCCTGGCTGCGGGTGATCTGCTCGCAGCGCCGGTAGGCCGTGTCGACGTCGCAGACCGTGGTCATCCGGCGCTCCTCACGGTGGCGGCCAGCCAGCGGTGCAGGACACGCCGGCCCCGAGGGCGGACGGTGGCCGGCAACGGGTCGTGGCCGGCCATGGCCAGCGCGTCGAGGGTCGCCCGACCGCCGGCCAGGTAGCCGCTCACCGCGAGCCTGGCCCAGCCGTGCAGCGCCGCCACGAGCGGAGCGCCGGCGTCGAGCCACGCCCGGGCCCGTTCCGCCTCGAACTCGATCAGCTCCCGGAGCTGGCGGCTGGCGGTGGGACGGGCGAGGTCGGCCTCGGTGACGTCGAACCGGTCCATGTCCTCCGCCGGCAGATAGATCCGGCCGCGCTGGTGGTCCTCGGCCACGTCCTGCAGGTGCTCGACGAGCTGCAACGCCGTGCAGACCCGGTCGGACAGCGCGACCCTGTCCCATCCCACCTGCCCGAAGACGTGCAGGACCAGCTCGCCGACCGGGTTGGCCGACAGGGTGCAGTACTCGACCAGCTCGTCGAAGGTGGCGTAGCGGGTCACCCGCTGGTCGACCCGATTCGCCTCGATCAACCGGACCAGCGCGTCGAGGGGCAGCCGGCACTCGGCCACGGTCGGGGCGAGGGCCCGCACCACCGGGTGGGTCACCGCACGGTCGGCGTACAGGGACCGCAGCTCGGCCTCGATGTCGTCGAGGGCGGCGAGCCGGTCGGCCGGGCCTGGCAGGGGCTCGTCGCCGAGGTCGTCGACCTGGCGGGCGTATGCGTAGACCGCGAGCAGATGCCGGCGGTACCGGCCGGGCAGGACCCGCAACGCGACCGGAAAGTTCTCCCGCGACCGGGCCTGCTCGACCCGGCGAACCGCCGCGACGGCCGTGCGTTGGCTCATCAGCATTCCTTCCTGGCCGGGCACGGGGCCGACGGTGTCTGCTCGTCCGGGCAGCGCCCGGTGCAGACGCCGCCGGTGTCGTGGGGCGTACCGCCCGATGCGGGTTGGAGCGGTTGGTCGGACCGCGCGCGGCGATGGGCGGCGCGGGTGGCGCCGGGGAAACACCGACCCCCGGAGCCAGCTTGAATTCACCTTAACCATGCAGATCGGTGCCAATTCCCTGAATCGCGCCAAATCCCCTGAGCCGAGGCGGGGCGTGGACAGCCCCGGCTCAGGCCGTGGCGGGGCGCTGGGACGCGGCCGCCGTCGCCACGTCGATCGGGTACACGCGCCGGGCGGCGAACAGGATGAGCCCGTTGGCCGCCAACGGCCCGAGCATGATCAGGAATGTGTCGCGCAGACCGATGCCCGCGGCCTGCCCGGCCGCTCCGCCGAGCCGGTCGGCCAGCCACCCGAAGGTGGCCGGGGCCCCCGCCTCGGCCACGAGCCGCAGGACCGTCCGCAGGCTCTCCGCCCGGCCCCACAACTGGCCGGGGACGATGTCCAGCCGGGCCGCGTCCAGCGGTGGATTGGCCGCCGCCAGGGCGGCCGCGCCGAGCGCGATCAGCGGCAGCGCCACCACCAGCGAGGGCAGCCACACCCCGGGGAAGAAGAAGATCGCGGCGGCGACGTAGCCGACCGCGGGCACGACCACCCGTACGCCGACCCGGCCCCGGGCCAGCGCGCGGTCGGCGAGCCGGCCGGAGAACACCACACCGGCGAGCGCCGCCGCCCCGATCACCAGCAGCGGGCCACCGAACGCGGTCTGCGAGATGCCGAAGTGCCGGGTGGCGAAGACGACGACGAAGGTGCGCAGCCCCGCGAAGAAGAAGTATCCGGTCGCCGAGGCCAGGATCAACAGCCGGTTGGTCGGGATCGACAACAGGTAAAGCATGGCCCGCTGGACCGACCACTGGTTCGGATCCTCCCGCAGCACCCGGCCGCGAGCCGGCTCGATGCCGTGGGTGGACACCACCGCCCGCGCACGGTCGGCGCTCGGTCTCCTCGGGCTCGGCCGGTCCGGTTCGGCTCCGCCCCGCGGCGATGACGGCCAGGCCGCACCGCCCCGCGCCGGCTCACGCAGCAGCCGCCACAGCGCCACCGCCAGTCCCGCGCTGGCCACCCCGAGCAGGAAGAACGCGGCCCGCCAGGAGATCGTCGCGGCGAGCTCGCCGCCGGCCAGCAGGCCGAACCCGGCGCCCACGATCTCGCCGGTGAGAATCCAGCCGAGCACCGTCGCGCGCTCGGCGGGTGGGATGAGATCGCCGATCAGGGAGACCACCACCGGGCCGGACGCGGCCACGGCCGCACCGAGCAGCAGCCGGGTGCCAAGCAGCCACCAGTAGTTGGGTGCCAGCCCGCCGGCGACCATGGCCACCGCCCACAACGCGACCGTGATCACGAGCAGGCGCACCCGGTTGGTCCGGTCGGCGAGCACACCCAACGGCACGACCGCGAGCACCCCCACGCCCGACGACGCCGTCGCCAGCAGGCCGAGCCGGGCGTGGTCGATGCCCAGCCCCGCCTCCAACTGCATCGCCGCCGCGCCGACCGTTCCGACGTCCGCCCCGTTCAGCGAGAGCACCAGGGCGAGCAGGATCACGGCACGGACCGCCTCCGGCCCGCCCGCCAGCCGGCCGGCCAGCCGGCCGCCACCGCGCTGGTTGCCGTCCTGGCCTGTCCCGTCCGACCTGGCCATCGTCGCCCGACCCGCCGTTCTCGGACACCGGTCGGTGCCCCGTCCCCGACTCTGCCGCACGGGCGGGCCCGCCACGTCGCAATCCGTGAGGGCGACCAGCGCCCTCGCCACCAGGGGCCGCCCGGGCCTGCGGCGGTTCCCCGGATCGCGCTCGGTCGAGGAAGCGGTGGCCCTCATCGGCCGAGGCTCTCCGATACCACTCGCTCCTGGATCGAACACGATCTTGGCGCGGCGCGGGAGGGACGGCCGGGGACGGGTCCACCGGCTAGGATCCCGGTTGATGCCCACTATGGACGGGGAGGTCGCGGTGGCGGACACGACATCAGGGGTACGCTCGGGGGCGGAGCAGCCGCCGTCGGCGCGGATCGACCCGTCCGTCCCGCATCCGGCCCGCCGCTACGACTACTGGCTCGGCGGCAAGGACAACTTCGCGGCCGACCGACAGTCCGGCGACGCCGTGGCGGCCGCGTACCCGCCGATCCGGACCACCGTGATCGAGAACCGCCGGTTCATGCACCGGGCCGCCCGGTACCTGGCCGGGACGGCCGGCATCCGGCAGTTCCTCGACATCGGGACGGGCATCCCCACCAGCCCCAACATGCACGAGGTCGCCCAGGAGATCGCCGCCGACACCCGGGTCGCCTACGTCGACAACGACCCCATCGTGCTCGCGCACGCACGTGCCCTGCTGACGAGCACACCGCAGGGCGCCACCGCGTACATCGACGCGGACCTGCGCGACCCGGAGCGGATCCTGAGTCACCCCGACGTCCGCGCCACCATCGACCTCGACCGGCCGGTCGGACTGATGCTCGTGGCGATCCTGCACTTCCTGACCGACGCCGACGACCCCTACGGGATCACCCGCCGGCTGGTCGAGGCCCTCCCCTCAGGCAGCTACGTGGTGATCTCGCACGCCACCACCGACCTGGTGCCACCGGAGGTCGCCGTCCACGCCGCGCCGGCCATCGCGACCAGCATGATCGACATGGCCATCCGGACCAGGGACGAGTTCGCGGCGTTCTTCGACGGCCTGGAGCTCGTCCCGCCGGGCATCAGCCCGATCACCGAGTGGCGTCCGGAGGTGCCGCCGGAGCAGCGACCTCCGGCCGCGCAGGCATCCATGTACGCGGCGGTCGCCCGCAAGCCCTGAGCCCGGCCACCCGTTAAGGTCGGCCGGCGTCACATCGGCGCCGGCACCACCTCGGTCCACGGCTGCCGCAGATGCGCGGTGGCCAGCACGGTCCGGCAGGCTCTCGCCTCGGCGAGCAGTCGCTGACGGGACTGGCGGGCGGCCTCGGGATCGGCCTCGTACCGGTAGGCGACCCCGGGATCGACGAGTTGGACCGCGTGCACCAGCACGTCACCGGTGACGATCACCTGCTCGCGGCCGTGCTCGACGACGACCGACTGGTGGCCCGGGGTGTGCCCCGGTGTGGGGATGACACGGATCGACCCGCCCGACCGGCCAGGGGCGGAGGCGAGACGGGTGCCGCCATCGACCTCGTCGAGCTGGCCGGTCGCGCGCAGCGGGTCGACGACGTACGCCCGGGCCGCGTCGCCGGCCGACAGGGCGGCCACCTCGCTCCGCTGGACGACGTAGCGGGCGTTGGGGAACATCGGCGTCCCGTCCAGCCCGACGGACCAGCCGAAATGGTCCTCGTGCAGATGGGTCAGCACCACCACGTCGACGTCCGCCGGGTCGATCCCGGCACGCTCGAGCTCGGACGGAAGCCGGCCCGGTGTCGGCGCCCACCCCCCGGCCGGACTGCCGTCGGGCCCCACCCCGGTGTCGACCAGCGTCAGCCGGCCCCGTGGCCCGCGGATCGCGTAACAACGGAAGTCGAGCTGCCAGGTCTCCCCGGGGCCGAACGCGCCGGGGTCGACGCCCCGGGCGAGGTCCCAGTCGTGCGAAGTCGCCTGTGGAAAGGCCACCTGCCGGTCGAGGAAGAACGGCCCGGCCGCGTCGAGCAGCGGAATCACCTCGAACGCGCCAACCGATCGTGCCGCCAGGGGCCTCCCCTTCCTGCCGGTCGGGCCGGCGCTCGCCGGATCGGCGACGCCGCCGGCGCCGGCGGCCGTCAAGGCGGTGGCGGCGAGCAGAAGGGTCCGTCGCCTGACCCGGGGGGAAGTCTCGTTCACGGCAGCCACCTCTCGTTCGAGCCGGGCGACACCCCCGGCGCGTCAGGGACCGACGCTAGAACCGGCACGGGTACGCCGGTACGACCGTGGCACCGCGCCGACCTGATCCTGCCGATACCTGACCGGATCTCACCGCCGCTCCGGCCTGCTCCGGTTCCTAGAATCGATGCCACGACCCGGTCCCGGCCGGGCGGACGCGGGAGGCGGAGGAGGTCGCCGGATGCCGCTGGACGGACCCGGCGTGGCCATGCTGGCCTACCCCGGCGCGGGCAGCTTCGACTACGTGACCGTCAACGAGATCTTCGGCGTGGACTACTCCGACCGGTTCGGCTCGTGGTACCGGACCCGCACCTGTGGACTGGTGCCGGGGGCGGTCGACCTCGACGGCGGGGTCACCGTCCGGGCGGCGTACGGGCTCGACGACGCGGAGCACGCCGATCTGCTGGTCGTTCCGGGCTGGACGAGGGAGCGGAAGGTCCCGCCGCAGGCGTTGCTGGCGGCCCTGCGCCGAGCCCACGGGCGTGGAGCACGGATCATGTCGATCTGCACCGGGGCGTTCGTGCTCGGTCACGCCGGCCTGCTCGATCACCGGCGGGTCACCACGCACTGGGCGATGGCCCCGCTGCTCGCTACGCTCTTCCCGACCGCGATGGTGGACCCGCGCGCCCTGTTCGTCGACGACCGGCGCGTGCTCAGCGCCGCCGGGATGTCGGCGGGGATGGATCTCGCGCTGCACGTCGTACGCGGAGACTTCGGCGCGGATGCCGCCGCCGCCCTCGCCCGGCGGCTGGTGCTGGCCGGCTATCGCAGCGGGGGCCAGGCCCAGTTCGTCGACTCGCCGCTCAGCCCCGATCCGGGTGACCCGCTGCCGGACCTGCTCGACTGGATGCGCCAGCACCTGGCGCAACGGTGGTCGCTGCACTCACTGGCAGGCCGGGTGCACATGAGCCCGCGTACCCTGGCCAGGCGCTTTCAACGGCTCACCGGGATGAGCCCACACCGATGGCTGGTGCGGGAGCGGATCCTCGCCGCGCAACGGCTGCTGGAGACCGGTGACGAGTCGGTCGAACAGATCGCCGCCCGGACCGGCATCGGCTCGGCCGGCAACCTGCGGCACAGCTTCCGGCGCGAACTCGGCATCTCGCCCCAGGCGTACCGCGCGACGTTCCGCTCCCGTCGAAGCGGCCGTGATCTTTGAACGCCGTCCTGGTCGCCGTCTCTCCACAGCGGCTTTCCGATCCCTCCGATATGGATTCTCAACGGGCACATTGCACCCTGCTGTAACTGGTAGCCTACTCGGCGCTCAACAGTTGACCCGACGACGCCAGGCAGGGGAAGACAGTGGCCGATTGGCAGGGAGAGATCCGGCGAGCGTCGAACGCCGACGCCGAACTCGTCGCGACGGTCATGGCGGAAGCGTTCATGCGGGACCCGGTCAGCGGATGGATCTTTCCCGACGAGGAGCATCGGGCGAAGGCGCACCCGGCGTTCTTCGGCGCGTTCGTCGACCTCGTCCTCGACGCGGGTGAGGTCTATCTGGCGGGCGAGGGCGAGGGTGTCACGCTCTGGCTGCCGGCCGACGGCGGCGACGAGGCCGACGACGGATCGGACCTGCTGCAAACCCTCGAAGCGTCGGTCGGCCTGGAGGCGACCAAGAGGTTCGCCGTCCTCGACGGGCTGATGGCGGCGAACCATCCGAGCGAGCCGCACTGGTATCTGCCGTTCATCGCGGTGCACCCTGACCGGCAGGGCACGGGTGTGGGTTCGGCCCTGCTGCGACACAAGCTCGCCCGGCTCGACGAGATCGGTTCGGCGGCCTACCTTGAGGCCAGCTCGCCGCGGAACGCGGCGCTCTACGCGCGGCACGGGTTCGCGTCCGGTGCGCCCACCCTGGATCTGCCGGAGGGACCGAGCCTCTATCCGATGTGGCGTAACCCCGCCTGACCGGACACCAGCTCGACGCGGGGTGGGTGCCGGTGCGACCGTGGTCAGTTCGGTGTGATCAGGTCCTCGACCGGCCCCCACTCCAGCCTCCTGTCCGACGTGAGCGCGGCCTCGCCCCAGGAGACCGCGAGCAACCCCTCGTCGGAGTTGCAGGCGAAGCCGATGAGCAGCACCTTGGGCCGGGAAGCCAACTGCTCGATCGCCTGTCGAAGGAGCGTGCGGTCGCGCGCCTCGTCCGGGTTGAGCGGCATGCCCGGCAGGATGGGTTCCTCGTAGTCCGGTTTCGGCCCGAAGAGGATGAGCAGGTCGCGGACCAGTTGGCTGCGCACCCGCCCACCGACCCTGCACATGTCGACGCCGCGGCGTCTCGCGTACAGCCAGGGCAGCAGCAGGTGGTCGCGGCAGATGGTGACGCGCACCTGCGCGCCGGGCGGGTGCACGTCCGTCACGCCGGGCAGGTCCCGCAGGTGCTCGTGCAGGGATTCGTACTGCTGCTTCCAGCGGACGGGGCCGAACGCGTGGTCGGTGTCCAGGGCCGAAGCCTCCCGAGCCTGCTGCGCGAGTTCGACGGCGCGGCACAGGGCCTTGGGTATCCGCGACCGGAGGTCGCGCGCCAGGTCCGGTCCGAACTTCTCGATCGACCATCGCGACGGTTCGTCGACGACCCCCATATCGCTCACCCCACGTGCCGAAGCAATCACACACCGACATCACGGTCTCATACATCTCGATGTCAGCGACAGGCCCGCAACAGGCAGCCGACGGCAAATGATGCAGCCGACCTCCCATAGCCGGGTGGGGCCAGAGACCGTCGGCCTGTCCATCACCCTTCTCTGTCAGGACTACGCGGACCGACGTTGGCAGGCTCTCCTGGCCAGTGGCGCTCAGGTCCGGTGCCTGTTTCTCGATCCGCTCGGCGATTCAGGCCCGCGAGTTGGAGGAAGGCTTCCCCGCCGGCCAGCTCTCGGCGCTTTCGTCATCCGCCGAGACCGGCCCGGCACCGGGCTGTTCCCGATGTTCGAGCAGGTCTTCGAGTCGCAATGGCAGCGCGGGCGGGCGTTGTGACGGACTACCGGGACCTGCTGCCAATAGCGGAGGAAGCCGTGGCGACTCCTGCCGCCATGTCCCAGGCGTAGCTGGCCCGTCTAGCGGTGACCGGAGACGTTGGCCGGGCTGGCGGCTCGGGGCAGGAGTTGCCACGCTGTCCGCATGGACCAACGTGACGACCGGGAGTCTGATGTCCAAGGGCTCCTCGACGAACTGTGCATCGAGCTGGGCTTCTGCCTGCCTCCTGCGGAGAACCGTCGGCTTCGCGAGTCTCCTCCCTTGGAGGTGGACAGCTTCACCGACGCGGTCTTCGAGGCCGAGGGGATGGGCGACATGCGCCACACGGACCTCCGCCGCCAGGTGCGAGCCGTCGTCGACCAGCACATGAGGCGATGGGCGAAGACCGACGAACAACCAGCCGGAGAGCAGGCCCGGTAGACGTTCATGGTCACCGCACCAGCGGCATAAGGAGGGAAGAACGTCCTTGGTCGCCTGCACCGCTCCCCGGTGCTGCGGATCGGCGAGCTGATCGAACTGTTGGCCGGTTGACGACCACTGTCGTCAACCGGCCAACCTCGGTGGGGCTTTTCCGCCGTCTAGCGACGGGTCATGGGATCAGCGGGCGGGTGGCAGCTGCCAGGCCCGGATGACCGTCTGCTCGATCCGGTTGTTGTCGGCGTCCCACGCCTCGACCCGCAGGGCCACGAAACCGTTGGTCTCCGCCGGGTCGCGGTTGTCGAGGGTCACCTCGAACCGGCCGCCGTCGAGGTCTCGGACGGGGCGCTTCTGCCAGGTCTTGCCGTCGTCGTACGAGATCGACACCTTGGCGCCGCGGATTGCGGGGCTGTCGGCGCCGGCCTGGTGGCCGACGGTGAGACCGAGGGTCAGCGGGCCCTTCCGGTCGTTCGGCTGTGCGGTGGTGTTGCGCAGGTCCACCGGGACGTTGTAGTCGACCTGCAGCAGCGGCAGCACCACCGGGCCCGAGGTGGAGCCCTTCGACTGGAGGGTCCAGGCGGTGTGGGTCTCGGTGGAGGTGGTCCACCAGGCCGCCTTGCGGGCCACGTCGAGCTCGATCCGGTGCTCGGCCCGGTCCGGGCTGACCGTGATCGTGCCCTGGGCACGCGGGCCCTGGCCGAGCAGCCTGCCGTTCTCGTAGACGCGGATCGCAGTGGTGTCGACCCCGCTGTCCGCCATGCCGTAGTGCCCGTCGGAGTCGAGCCACTCGTACGCGAAGAGCGTGAGCAGGTCCCCGTCGCGGGTCGTCGGCACTCCCGGCTCAAGCTCGCTGCCAGCGTTGAATCCGGGCCGGGCCACCTGCCGGAACCAGCTCTGGTCGCGGCGCTCGCCCGGCTTGTAACAGGTGGTCGGCTCCCTCAGTTCCCCGATGTACGCGAGCGCCCCGTACATCCACTGCGCGTAGCAGTTTTCCTCGGCCACCAGGTATTCGACCCGTTCCTGCGGCGCCGCGTGCATGGTCGCGACCTGGCTCGACGCGAGCGACCAGGGTCGGTAGAAGTGCCGCAGCTCGAGCATGGTCTGCCCGGTGACATCGCTGTGGTAGCGGTTGTTCACCCGGGCCAGCCGGGCGGGATCGGCCACGAAGGCCGGGTCGGCGGGCACCTGCCCGTGGAACGGCACGACCAGGTCGTACAGGATCGAGTTCTGCGGCCCGGCGACGAGCCGCTGTCGGGTGTACAGCTCGAAGTCGCCGCGAGTGACCGGCGCGGTCGGCGTCGCGGACACCAGGGAGGGGGATGCGTGGATGTTGTGGGCGAACGGCCAGCCCGATTCGGTCTCGCGCCACCACCCGAGAACCGCGACGCCGGTCGGAGTGGCCGGTTCCGGGGTCACGATCCTGACCGGGGCGGCCTGCCGCGCGTCGAACACCAGCGTCGTGTCTGCGTCGATCTTGATTTCGGGATCGCCGACCCAGGTCCGTTCCGGCAACGCGCCCTGCTGCTTGTTCGGGGTGTAGATGTAGCCGGCCACCGAGTAGGTGCCCGGTGGCACCCGCAGCGTGACCGTGCCGTCGTCGAACCGGTTGTCGATCTCGATGAACCGGCGGGTGTCCTTCACGTCCAGCACGTCGATCATGCCGAGCGCGTTGGCGGGCTGGCCGTTACGGTCGATCCCCTTCACCCGCAGTTCGTAGCGCACCCCTTCCTTGTAGTAACCCACCGGGATGTGGTTGACAGCCCCACCGTTCCGGCTGGCCGTCAGGTAGCCGCCGTAGATCCCCTCAGCGCCGACGCGGACGTCCAGGGTGACGGTGGCCTTGGCGGTGCCACCGGGCTTGATGATCAGCGAGGCCGGCGAGACGGTGAGCATGTCGGCGCTCGCGGCGGTTCCCTCCCGGTTCTTGACGTCGAGCGCCAGGTCGATGGTGACCGTCTCCGTGCTGCGGTTGGTGTAGCTGACCGTGGTGTTCACCGGGGCGGTATCGCCCTGCGGGTAGGCGAAGTAGCCGAGGCTCAGCGGCGACCGGTCGGGCAGCACCGGCGAGTTGACGGCGTTGCGCATATCCAGCCGCCCACCGCCCTGCTGGTAGACCTCAAGGTCGCCGTTCGGCACCGCCGTGCTCGCCAGCGCCGCCTTGACCTCGGCCGGCGATAGGCCCGGGTTCTGCTGGAGGAACAGCGCCGCCGCGCCGGCGACGTGCGGGGTTGCCATGGAGGTGCCCGAGGCGGCGGTGTAATAGTCGTTCACCGGGCTGCCCATGCCGGTCCCGGAGGCGCGGCCGGCGACGATGCCGACGCCGGGGGCGGTGAGGTCCGGCTTGATCGCGTAGTCGCCCGCCCGCGGGCCGTAGCCGGAGAAGTACGCCAGCTGGTCGGCCTTGTCGACCGCGCCCACGGTTAGCGCGGCATCGGCCGTGCCGGGCGCCTCGACCGTGCCCTCGCCGTACTGTCCGGAGTTGCCGGCCGCGATCACGAACAGGGTGCCGTACTGCTCGGTGAGGGCGTTGACTGTCTGGCTGAGTGGGTCGGTTCCGTCGGTGAAGCCGCCGCCGAGGCTCATGTTCACCACGTCCGCCCCCTGGATGGCGGCCCACTGCATGCCGAGCATGATCGCCGAGAACGGGCAGCCCTCCTGGGCGCACACCTTGCCGGCGAGCAGCTGCGCCTTCGGTGCCACACCGGTGTACTTGCCGCCGGAGGCCGCGCCGGTGCCGGCGATGGTCGTCGCCACGTGGGTGCCGTGCCCGTGCCAGTCGCGCGGGCCCCCGCTGTCGGTGAAGTCCTGCGTGGCGAGCACCCTGCCCTTCAGGTCCGGGTGGTCGACGTCGATGCCGGTGTCCAGGACGGCCACGGTGACCCCGGCGCCGTCATAGCCGGCGGCCCACGCCTCGGGCGCGCCGATCTGCCGTACGCTCTCGCTGAGCTCGACCGTGGCCAGCCCGTCGAGCCAGACCTTGTCCACACCGGCCAGCGTTCCGGTCCCGGCCAGGCTCTTGGCTCCGGCCGCACCCGAGGGCTGCGCGGAACGCCACCACTGCCCGTTCCGGTCGATGGTGGCGGCGACCGCGTTGATGCTCGGTAGCTGCGCCGTAACCCGGGCACCCCGTGGCGCGGCGAGGGTGCGGGCAGCCTTCGGTTCGTAGCTGACGATCACCGGCACCGACTCGTGGTAGTCGTACTCGGCCAACTTGGTGACGTTGAACAGTTCCCGGTCCAGCACCTCGGGGACCAGCGGTGCGGCGTCGGACGGGATGATGTAGGTCTCATCGCCGTAGGTGAGCGTCTCGAACGAGACGTCGCCGTCGCGGTCGGCCTCCTCGATGGTGAAGGCGGTCCGCCCGTCCGGCCCGGCCTGCACGACGACCCGGTCACCGGTGACCAGGGTGACGGTCTCCGTGGCGGACGGGTTGGCGACCGGGTTCAGCCCGGACTTGTGGTCAGGGCTGGCCGACGCGGCGTTGGTCGCCGCCCCGGCCATCAGGAGCGCCAGCGCACCGGCCAGCGCGGGTCTACGGAGATGCAAGGTTCCTCCCGACGGATCTTCAGAATTCCCTCGTAAACCTGCGGTCGGGGCGCGCGGAGGTCAAGGCTCTGATGTTGGTCGATAGTTACCATTGTCTAGAAGTGATCAAGGGAGGTCCGGGCCGTGCGCGACAACGACCGGGTGCTGGGCGAGGTGGGCGTCAGCGACAGTGCCGAGCGGGTCTACCGGTCACTCCTGGCCAATCCCGGGGCGAGCGTGACCGAACTGCGGGCATTGACCGGCTTCGGCCAGCGGCGGTTGCGCGGTGCGCTGTCCGAACTGGAAGGCAAGGCGATGGTCACCCGACGCAGCGGCTCCCCGGCCCGCTACCAGTCGGTGCCGCCGGACGTCGTGGTCGAGGTCCTGGTCCGCTCGCGGGAGGAGGCGCTGCACCGGGTACGCCTCGACGCCAAGCGGCTCGCGTCGCTGCACCGCGTGCCGGCTGAGCAGGACCGGGTCACCGAGCTGATCGAGGTCATGACCAGCCGGGAGGCGTACGCCGAACGCTGGAAACAGTTGCAACTCGGCGCGCGCCGCAGCCTGGACGTCTTCGTCCGGCCGCCGTTCGCGCAGCAGCGGTTCGAGGACTCCGAGTCGTTGCAGGAGCGGCTGCTCGCCCGCGGCGTGCCATCTCGCGGGATCTACGACGAGGAGGCGCTGAAGCAGCCTGGCATGCTCGAGCACGCCCGGAAGATGGCTGCGCTCGGGGAGGAGGCACGGGTCGTGAAGGGGCTACCGATGAAGCTGTCCCTGTCCGACCGCCGCACCGCCCTGGTGCCGTTCGTCCAGTCGGACCCGATCAGGGCCGCCGACGCGGGCCTGGTGGTGCACGAGTGTGCCCTGCTCGACGCGCTTGTCGCGCTCTGGGACATCTACTGGGAGCGCGGCGTGCAACTGCGGTTCGACGGCCAGGAACTGTCCACCAGGTCCCGGGCGGCCGATGAGGACACGGTGTTGACCCTGATGGTCAGCGGGATGAAGGACGAGGCGATCGCCGCCCGGCTGGGGGTGTCGGCGCAGACCGTACGCCGCCGGATCTCCGAGATCCAACGGCGCCTCGGCGTGAGCACGCGGTTCCAGGCCGGCGTCGCGCTGGGCCGGCAGGGCTGGCCGGCCAGATAGCAGTCGGACCAGCGGACCGGAGGCCGGCCGGAGCGGCCGCTGCGGTCGCTCGGCACGGCGACGGCAGGCCGGTCAGCGCCGCACGCTGACGGTGGTCGCGTCGAGCGCGGCGACGACGGCGCCGAGCAGGCTGTGCAGCGGCGGCGGCAGGAGCTTTCCGCACTCCCGCATGCGGGCGCTCACCGGCGCGTCGAAGACGTTGGGGCCCAGGCCCACCGCCTCGATGAGCGCGGCCAGCAGGAGCGATTCCACATCGATTTCGGCGGCGTTCTGACGCATCATCAGCGCGGTCAGCCGAACCCGTGGGGAGGCGGCGTGGTTGGGGTCGACCGCCGGCCAGCGTACGGACCGGGCGAGCAACCGCCCCTGTTCCCGCCGCACCACCCCGGCGGTCGCCAGCCGGGTGCCGACGCGCTCGCAGATGTTGAGGTGATCGCGCAGATACCGTATCCACAGCCGGATCGGGTGCGCGCCCTCTCGCCGCATGATCTCGGTGGCCAACAGATCGGTCAGCGGCTCCTGCCACAAACGTCCGTCGATGGCGGCCATCCTGCCGTCTTCGACGGCAATCCGACGCTCGAACATCAGTTCCGCGAGAGCGGCGCCGGCGAGGGCGCAATCGAGCCGATCCGGGGCGCCGTGCGGTTTGCCGGAAAACTCATCATGGCCGATGAGAAAAAGCGCGTCTGCGAGCCGGAACGTCGGGTGTGCGCTGGGGTAGGTCATGAGTCCATCCTCAACAGCCGGCCTGAGCATCGACACGGCACGGTACGGCATGACCACGCGCAGTTCAATTCGGACGATCGGTCGACAGATCCGGTGATCATGCGGAGCGGGGTTGTGACGATCCGTGATCACCAATACTCTGCTCCCGGCTCTTCTAACACGGGCTCCATCCCCCTCAACCGCCCTGGAGAAGTCTTGTCGGCTGATTCGTTTTTCTCTGATAGCGGGCTGCGCCGTGGCCGTCTCGGCACCGCTCACCTCGTTTTCTTCACCGTCGCCGCCTCGGCGCCGTTGACCGTTCTCGGCGGCGGTGTCACCACGATGTTCGCCGTCAGTGGTAATGTCGGCGCCGCCCTCGGATACGTGCTGCTCGCCGCGGTTCTGGCGGTGTTCGCCACCGGCTATGCCGCGATGAGCAGATACGTGGCAAACGCCGGCGCTTTCTACGCCTACATCGCGAACGGTCTCGGCCGGGCCGGTGGCGTGGCCGGTTCGGCGGTCGCCCTGGCGGCGTACAACGCCATTCAGATCGGTCTCTACGGCCTGATCGGCGCGATCCTCCAGGAGTTCTTCGCCACCAAGGCGGGGCTGGATCTCGCCTGGTGGGTCTGGGCGCTGCTCGCCTGGGCGCTCGTCGGCTTGCTCGGCGTCCTGCGGATCGACCTGAACGCCACCGTCCTGGCGGTCCTGCTCGGTCTCGAGTGCGTGGTCGTACTCATCTTCGACGCGGTGGCGCTCACCCACCCGGCGGCGGACGCGGTCAGCTACGCCGGCATCGATCCGAGCAAGCTGTTCACCACCGGCTTCGGCGCGGTGCTGGCATTCACGATCGCCTCCTTCACCGGCTTCGAGAGCGGCGCCATCTACAGCGAGGAGGTCAAGGATCCCCGGCGGACGGTGGCTCGGGCCACCTACATCGCGGTCGCCTTCACCGGCCTCTTCTACGCCGCCTCCGCCTGGGCGCTGACCGTGCTGACCGGTCCGCAGAACGCGGCCCAGGCCTCCGCGGACGCGGGCCCGGGCGTCGTCTTCGGCGCGCTGGACCAGTACGCCGGCGCGGTCGTCGCCGACATCGCGAACGTCCTGTTCATCACCTCGGTGCTGGCGGCGCTGCTCTCCTTCCACAACGGCGTCGCCCGGTATCTCTTCGCGCTGGGCCGGGAGGGGGTCCTGCCCCGCTTCCTCGGTGCGACCTCGCCCCGCAGCGGTGCTCCCCTCGCCGGCTCGCTCGTGCAGAGCACGCTCGCGGTGGTCGTCTTCATGGCCTTCGCGCTGGCGGATCGGGACCCCATCATCGACCTGTTCACGTGGTTCTCCGGCGCGGCGGCGGTCGGGGTGGTGCTGCTGATGACGCTGACCTCCGCCGCCGTGGTCGGGTTCTTCAGCGGCCGGCGGGGGCCGGAGACCCTCTGGCAGCGGGTGCTCGCGCCGGTGCTCGGCACGGTCCTGCTCAGCGTCGTCCTGGTGGTGCTGCTGTTCAACTTCGACGCGCTGCTCGACCCCGGCACCGCCGCCTACCTCAGGTGGCTGCTGCCGGCGATCCCGGTGCTCGCCGGGGCGGTCGGCCTCATCTGGGGCTTCGCCCTCAAGTCGGCCCGCCCGCAGACGTACGCCCGGATCGGGCGGGTCGCCGAGGACGGGCTGCACGAGCCTGGCCTGCACCCGTCGCCGGACCCGGCCCGCGACCGGTGGGTGCACGCCGGCCAGCGGTGAGGGCCGCCCCGACCCACCGGGTGACGGCCCGCCCGACATCGCCGGGCGGGCCGTCACGCCAGGCCAGGTATCGCGAACCGGCGGGCCCGGCAGGCCACCCTCAGGCCCGCGGGCGGCGGGCCAACCACAGGCGGTACGCGAACAGCAGCCCGTAGCCGGCGAAGACGGCGCCGAGCACGGCCAGCGCACCGGTGCTGGCGGAGCCCCGCGCCGCGTCCAGGATCACGCCGAGCATGGCCGCCGCGACGATCAGCGAGACGTGGTTCGAGGCCCAGAACACCACCGGTGTCATGCGCCGGGGGTCGAGGTCGCGCATCGCCCCGGCGCGGAGCTGGATGACGAGCCAGACCGACAGCGGGGCGGTGGCGGCCATCGCCGCCCACACCAGCCACGGCACCCAGCCGAGCAGGGCGAAGGCGGTGAGCATCGCGTACGCGACGGGTTGCGCGCCGACGATCAGGCGTACCGCCGTCCGGTAGCCGACGATGACCGGCAAGGTGCGCTTGCCGACCGTGGCGTCGGACCGGCGGTCCCCCAGGTTCATCACCATCATCCGCGCCACCTGCAGCACGGCCGTGGGTGCCAGCACGGCCAGCAGGAGCATCGGTACGGTGCCCGCCTGGAGCACCACCGCGACGGCGGGCCACAGGCCGTTGAGGATCGCGGCGACCGTCAGCTCGCCCGCGCCCCGGTAGTTGAGCCGCACCGGCGGCGCGGTGTAGAACCAGGCCAGCACGACGGCCGCGGTGGCGAGCACGCGCGCCTGCCAGGACGGCATGATCGCGACCATCAGCGTCGACAGTCCGAACAGGACGAACCCCGCGCCGAGCGACACCATGGGTGCGACCATGCCGTCGACCAGTGCCCGGCTGCCGCCGGTCCACGGGGTGAAGTAGACGTTGGCGCGGTCGGCCTCCAGGTCGAAGTACTCGTTGCAGAAGTGCGTCATGACGTGGACCGTCCACGCGAAGAGTTGCGCGACGGCGTACCAGGTGAGGTCGAGCGGGTGACCCTGATGGACCGACACCGCCACGGCGAGGCCCACCGGCAGGAGGTTGTAGAGCAGGAAACGTAGTCGGGCCAGCCGGAGCAGGCCCTTCCAACGGGCCCGGTCACTGATCGAGGTGGCCTCGGCCACCTCATGGCGGGGTTTCGGAATCAGGCGGGGTTCGAGCGTCGCGGCCACGGACATACGCCTCCCGGTAGTCAGACCGTGACAGGAACCTACCCGCCGAGCGACGGAGGTGGCCCGATGTGTCGGGAAGGCAACCGAGCCGAGTCCACCCGGGCGCTCAGCCCGACCGGCCCGTCGGCGGTTCCGGCGGCAGGTGCCGGGCGAGGAGCTGGGCCAGGTGCTCCCCGGACCGGTCGGCGAGCGCGTCGAGCTGGCTCCGACAGCTGAATCCGTCGGCGAGCACCACGGTGTCGGCCCCCGCGGCGCGTACGGCGGGAAGCAGGTCGTGCTCCGCGACGGCGACGGAGACCTCGTGGTGGCCCCGCTCGACGCCGAAGTTGCCGGCGAGGCCGCAGCAGCCGCCGAGCCGCCGGACCGCGACGCCGGACCGCGTCAGCAGCGCCGCGTCGGCGTCCCAGCCCAGCACCGCGTGTTGGTGGCAGTGCGGCTGGGCGACGGCGGTGACCCCGGTCAGGTCGGGCGGCGCCCAGTCGGGAGTGGCGGTCAGCAGCTCGGCCAGCGTACGGGTGGCCGCGGCGACCTCGGCGGCGGCGTCCGCGTCCGCGCCGTCGAGCAGTTCGAGCGCGTCGGAACGCAGCACCGCGGTGCAGGACGGTTCCAGGCCGACCACCGTGGCGCCGGCCCGTACGTGCGGGGCCAACGCGGCGACGGTGGCCCGCACCTGCCGGCGAGCGCCGTCGAGCTGGCCGGTGGAGATCCAGGTCAGCCCGCAGCAGACCGGCTTCCCGGTCACGTGTACCCGGTAACCGGCCCGCTCCAGCACCGCCACGGCGGCCCGCCCGACCTCGGGTGAGAAGGCGTCGGTGAAGGTGTCGACGAACAGCACCACGTCCCCGTGCCGCCCCGACGGGGACGGCCGGTCGCGCCGGGCGAACCAGCGCCGGAACGTCGTGGTGGCCAGGCTCGGCAGCGTACGCCGGGCGTCGACCCCGGCGGACCAGGTGACGAGCGGGTGCAGCACGGTCGAGCGCAGCGCCGCGTTGAGCGCGCGGGTCACGGCCGGCACCCGGCCCACCAGCCGGGCCCAGCGCGGCAGCCGACCGAGGACGTAGTGCGACCGGGGGCGCAGCCGCCCGCGGTAGCGCTGGTGCAGCGCCTCGGCCTTGTAGGCGGCCAGGTCCACCCCGGTCGGGCAGTCGGCGGAGCAGCCCTTGCAGGCCAGGCAGAGGTCCAGCGCGTCGCGCAGCGCGGCGGAGCGCCAGCCGTGCGGGCCGAGCCGCCCGGAGACCACGTCCTGCAACACCCGGGCCCGGCCCCGGGTGGAGTCCTTCTCGTCCCGCGTGGCCAGGAACGACGGGCACATCACGCCGCCGGACCCGGTGGTGTCGGCGCGGCACTTGCCGACGCCGGTACACCGGTGCACGGCCATCGACAGGTCACCCCGGTCGTGCCGGTAGGCGAGCGCGAGGGTGGGCAGCTCGGCGCGGCGCAGCGGCGGCGCGGCGGCGACCCGCACGTCGGCGTCCAGGGGCGCCGGCCGGACGATGACGCCCGGGTTGAGCACGTCGCGCGGGTCGAAGATCGCCTTGACCCGCTCGAACAGGGCGATCGCGTCGGGCGGGTACATCAGCGGCAGCAGTTCGCCGCGGGCCCGCCCGTCGCCGTGCTCGCCGGACATCGACCCGCCGTGCCGGGCGACCAGCTCCCCGGCGGCGTACAGGAAGTCCTTGAAGACCTTCGTACCGCCGGCGGCGGTCAGCGGGAAGTCGATGCGGATGTGTACGCAGCCGTCGCCGAAGTGGCCGTACGGCACTCCGGTCAGCCGGTGGTCGGCCAGCAGCGCCTCGAACTCGCGCAGGTACGCGCCGAGTCGCTCCGGCGGCACGGCGGCGTCCTCCCAGCCGGCGTGGGCGGGCGCGCCGCTGGGCGTACGACTGGACAGCCCGGCCCCGTCCTCCCGGATCCGCCACAGCGCCGCCGCGTGGGCGGGATCGGTGACCACGGTCGCGTCGAGCGCGCCCGCCCCGGCGGCCACCCGCCGCGCCGAGTCCAGCACCGCGGACCGCACGTCACCGGCCAGCTCCACCAGCAGCCAGCCGCCGCCCCGGGGCAGCTCGGGCACCGCGGCGGCGCCCCGGCGGGCGCGTACCACGTCCACGATCCGCCCGTCCAGGCCCTCGCAGGCGATCGGGGCGTACGGCAGGACGGCCGGCACCGCGTCAGCGGCGTCCACCATCGACGGGTAGCCGAGAGCCACCAGGACGCGTACGGGGGCGTCGCGGACCAGGCGTACGCGGGCCGCGAGGGTGAGGGCCAGGGTGCCCTCCGAGCCGACGAGCGCGCGGGCGACGTCGAAGCCCCGCTCGGGCAGCAGATGTTCGAGGGAGTATCCGGAGACCTGGCGGGAGAAGCGGCCCAGCTCGGTCCGGATCGTGGCGAGGTTCGCCCCGACCACCCGCCTGAGGTCGGCCAGCAGCGGCGAGTCCCCGGTCGCGCCGTCGATCGCACCGAGCAGCAGGCGCTCGCCGGTACCGGCCACCACGTCGAGGCCGAGGACGTTGTCGCTGGTGCGCCCGTATCCCAGCGCCCGCGACCCGCACGCGTTGTTGCCGATCATCCCGCCCAGCGTGGCCCGGTTGTGGGTCGACGGGTCGGGGCCGAACCGCAGGCCGTGCGGGGCCGCCGCACGTTGCAGGCTCGACTGCACGACACCCGGTTCGACCAGCGCGGTCCGGCCCTCCGGGTCGATCTCCAGCACCCGGTCGAGGTGCCGGCTGGTGTCCACCACGATGCCGGATCCGACCGCGTTGCCGGCGATCGAGGTGCCGGCGCCGCGCATGGTCACCGAGACCCCGTGCGCCGTGGCGACGGCCAGCGCGGCGAGCACCTCGTCGGCGTGCCGGGGCAAGACGACCACCCGCGGCGCGATCCGGTACAGCGACGCGTCCGAGGAATAGAGCGATCGGCGCAGTGGGGAGTCGTCGACCTCGGCGACGCCGGCGCGACGCAGCGCGCCGACGAGGGAGCGGGTGGCCGCCGCGTCCGGTGTCCGACGCGTCGCGCCGGCCGCATCCGTACTCATGACCACCCCCGTTCGTTGCCGCGGAGGGTGCCCGCCGTCGACGAAACCGGCCCCGTGAGCAGCGGTCCGAGCATCTCACGCACGCCTGCGCGCCGGTGCCGCACGGCCCGCCGCAGCACGCCGGGGACCTGTCCGTCGTACGGCGCGCACCGGCCGGCCGCGACCTGGTCGCCGGGTACGCCGCGGCGATGCGCCGACGCGGCCTCAAGGTCGGGCTCTACCTCTCCCACGCGGACTGGTCCCATCCGGACTACGCCACCGTCCGGGGCCCGGTCGTGGACGGCAACTCCGACAACCCGCTGGCGTACGCGCCGCCGGGTCGCGAGGCGCCCGAGCGCTGGGAGCGGTTCCTGGCGTTCCACCGGGCGCAGCTCGACGAGTTGCTCGACCGGTTCGCGCCCGACCTGCTCTGGTTCGACGGGCAGTGGGAGCGCGACGAGAGCCAGTGGCGGTTCGCCGAACTCGGCGAACGGATCCGGGTCCGGGCGCCACACACCGTCGTCAACGGGCGGCTGACCGGCTTCGGCGACTACGCCACCCCCGAACAGGGTCTCCCCGTCACCGCGCCCGACGGCCCGTGGGAGTTGTGCCTGACCGTCAACGACTCGTGGGGCTACCGGCCACCGGACCGCAACCACAAGTCGGTACGGCAGCTCGTCCGCGTCTTCGCGGAGGTGATCGGCGCGGGCGGCAACCTGCTGCTCGACGTCGGACCGAAGGCGGACGGCACCATCACGCCCGAGCAGACCGACCGGCTGCTGGGCCTGGGCGACTGGATCGCCCGCAACCGCGACGCCGTGTACGGCACCCGGGCAGGGTTGCCGCCCGGGCACCACTACGGCCCGTCCACGCTCTCCGCGGACCGCCGGGTGGTGTACCTGTTCTGCTTCGACGCGCCACGGGAGTTCGTCGCGGTGCGGGGCCTGCGCAACGCCGTACGCCGGGTCTCCGTGCTGCACACCGGCGCCGGGCTGGCGCACCGGGTGGTCGGCGGCTTCGCCGACGTCCCGGGTGCTCTACCTCGACGCGCCCACCGCACTCGACGAGTACGCCACCGTGCTGGCCGTCGAGCTGGACGGCGAACTGGACGGCGAACTGGACCTCTATCGGGGCGACGGGCACGGCTGAGCCCGATGCCCGGCGGCGTCAGCGGATGTTGGCGGTGTGGCCGAGGGAGTAGCGGCCCGGCTGGGGCCAGATGGTCAGACCGTGCGGGCCCTTGCCGACCGGGATACGGGCGAGCAGCTTGCCGTCGCTGGTGCGCAGGGCGTAGACCTCGTTGTGGTAGCGGCCGGACAGCCACAGCGTGGTGCCGTCCGCGGACAGACTGCCCATGTCGGGGCTGCCGCCGCCGGGGATCTTCCATGTGGTGGCGGGTTTCAGGGTGGCCAGGTCGAGCACGGTGATGCTGCCGGCGTCCCGGTTGGTGACGTAGGCGAGTTTGCCGTCACGGCTGAAGTAGATGCCGTGCGCGCCCTTGCCGGTGGGGACGAACCCGGTCTGCCGCGTCGCCTGCGCGTCGAATACGTAGACGCCGTTGGCGTGCATGTCGGCGACCAGGAAGTGCTGCCCGTCCGGGGTGAGGCGGGTGTCCTGCGGCATCCCGTCGGTCGCCGCGGGCAGGGTGAACTCGCGCAGCTTGCGGAGGCTGGCCGTGTCGAGCACGAGCATCCGGTTGGCGAACTCGCAGCTGAACATCATGATCTTGCCGTCGGCGGAGTAGTCCATGTGGTTCACGCCCTTGCACTCGGGAAACCGCACCGAGCGCACCCGCTGCCAGCTGGCCAGGTCGTAGAAGTCCAGCCGCTGGTATGCCTCGGCGACCACGATGGCCTGCCTGCCGTCCGGCGTGAAGTAGAGGTTGTAAACATCCTCCAGCTTCCGGAACGCGCCCGGCTTGCCCGTGCGCGGATCGACCGGCACGAGCCCGCCGTCGGGGACCTCGTCGGAGGCGACGTACAGCGTCCGCAGGTTGTACGACGGTATGACGTGCTGCGGTTCGGGGCCGCCCGGGAAGGTGCCGACGACCCGGTAGGTGTTCGGGTCGATGACCGACACGTCGTCGCTGTTGGTGTTCGGCACGTAGACCAACGCCTTGTCGGCCCGTACCGGTTCGGCCAGCATGTTCGGCCCCGCGCCCGCGTACACGTTCCCGGGATTCGGGTACGCGGGCATCCCGGCGGCCAGCGCCCCGGACGGCGTCCCCGCCGTCGACGTCGACGGGGTCGCTCGGGGCCGCTGCCGGTTGGTGTCAGCGGTGGTGCAGGCCGCACCGAGAAGAAGCAGCAGCACCGCCGACAGAAGCCCGCTCCGCCGCCAGGTCGTCACTCTCGGCAGCCTAATTGCCGCGCTGCCGCCGATCGTCCGGTTTCACCGGAGTCGGCTCCGTGTGCGGCATGTGGTGGTCTCGGCGGCTTCCGAGACCGCCGTTTGCGGCGCATGGAGTCGATCAGGCGCATGGCGTGGATCAGGCGCATGGCGTGGATCACCAGTCTGGCACCCTCTCACACCTCCCCGCCCCGGCGGTCCACGGGCGCTACGGCCGCCTCGGCGCGTCGCCGTTCGTCGGCCCGGCGTCGCGCGGTCATGCGTCGCCACGGAATCGTCAGCGCGAATGCGGCCAGGAGTACGGCCACGCCGAGGGCGAGGGCAGCCGGCAACGACCACGACCACCGGCCAGCGGCCCCGTCGCTCCGCTCGCCGTGCGCGGCGGCGACGGCGTGGTCGTCCCTCTTCTCCTCGGGGGTGACGAGCCGGCCGACGTACGCGTCGGGTGCCAGGCTGTAGCCCCAGTTGAGCAGGGCTGCCGCCTCGCCGAGGCTGCCCAGCGGCGCGGTCTCCGCGCCGAGCAGGGTCACCGCGAGGCGCCGGCCGTCGCGTTCGGCGACCCCGACGTACGTCTGCCGGGCCAGGTCGGTGAAGCCGGTCTTGCCGCCGAGCGTCCCCGGGTAGTGGTCCAGCAGCGTGAGGTCGTGGGTGAGCGCGAGCGACGGCGTGCCCGACTCGCCCGGTATCTGCGCCGTTCTGGTGGCGATGTACCGCCGGAAGTCCTCGCGGGCGAACGCGGCCCGGGCGATCAGCGCGAGGTCGTACGCGCTGGTGTACTGGCCGGGGCCGTCCAGGCCGGAGGGCGTCGCCGCGTGGGTCTGGTTCGCGCGCAGCCGGTGTGCCTCGTCGTTCATCGCCTGCACGCCGCCCTGCCGGCCGGCGCTGCCGCCGCCGACGCGGGCCAGCACGTTGGCCGCGTCGTTGCCGGACTTGAGGAGGAGCCCCAGCCACAGGCTTTCGATCGAGTACCGGCCGCCCTCCACCAGCCCCATCAGCGAGCTGGCCGGATCGAGGTCACGCAGATCGTCCCGGCTCACCTCGACCACCTGGGCCGGGTCGAGGTGGGGCATCAGGGTCTCCGCCAGCAGCAACTTCTGCACGCTGGCCGGTGCCCGGTACTCGTGGGGGCCGCACCCGCCCAGCACCACCCCACGATCGAGGTCCGCCACGAGCCAGGAGGTCGCGGTCACCGCGGGCGCCGTCGGCGCACCCGCCGGTACGGCCAGCCCGGCCGTCGCCAGCGCCTCCCCACCGACCGCCCCCTGGACACGGTCGACCGCCGGCGGGGACGGCGCGGCGGGCGGGGGCACCGGCGGCTTCACAGCCGGGCAGGACACGTACGGCGCGGCTGCCGTCGGCACCGCTGGCACGACCACTGCGGCGGGCACGGCGAGGATCGCGCCGAGCGTCACACGAAAGATGGCCATGTCACGTACGGTAATCACCCACGGAGCGAGTGCGGTCCGATTGGCGAAAGCGGCCCGGCGGTGCCGCCGAGCGGCCGCCGGGCCGGCCTCGCGCGGGATCGTCCGCCTATGCTCGGGCGAATGGGAGATCCGTTCCGGGTACGCATCACCGTCAGGGGCTACGAGCTCGACACCCAGGGCCACCTGAACCAGGCCGTCTACCTCCAGTACGGCGAGCACGCCCGGTGGGAGTGCCTGCGCGCCGCCGGCATCTCCCAGGACCGGCTCATCGCCAGCGGCGTGGGGCCGGTCGCCCTGGAGGTCACCGTCCGCTACCTCAGCGAGCTGCGTGGTGGCGACGAGGTGGACGTGTCCTGCGAGTTCCGCTGGGGCGAGCGCAAGACGTTCCACATCGACCAGAACTACACCCGGCCGGACGGCACCCCGGTCGCCACGCTGACCGGGGTGGCCGGGCTGCTGGACCTGTCCACCCGGCGGCTGGTGCCGGACCCGCGCGAGCGCTTCCGGGAGCTGGCCAGCGCCCCGGGGCCGCTCAACCTCTGACCGCGGGCACACCGTCGCCGACCACCGTGTCGAGCCGGACGGGGCCACCCGGCAAGATAGGCCGGTGACTGTCTCTGCTCGTCCTCCGCTGGCCGTGCTGGACGCGGTGTTGGAGCGGCTGACCTACGTCAACGAGGAGACCGGGTACACGGTCGCCCGCGTCGCCACCGAGCGCGGCAGCGACCTGTTGACGGTGGTCGGCGCGCTGCTGGGGGCGCAACCCGGGGAGAGCCTGCGGCTGCACGGTCGCTGGTCGTCGCACCCGAGGTACGGGCGGCAGTTCGAGGTCGACTCCTACACCACCGTGCTGCCGGCCACGATCCAGGGCATCCAGCGCTACCTCGGCTCCGGCCTGGTCAAGGGCATCGGCCCGGTCTTCGCCGAACGGATCGTGGCCCACTTCGGCCTGGACACCCTGCGGGTGATCGAGGACGAACCGGCACGGCTGGTCGAGGTGCCCGGCCTGGGGCCGAAGCGTACCGCGAAGATCACCGCCGCATGGGAGGAACAGAAGGCCATCAAGGAGGTGATGGTCTTCCTGCAGGGCGTCGGGGTGTCGACGTCGCTGGCGGTACGGATCTACAAGCAGTACGGCGACGCGTCCGTCGACGTCGTGACGAAGGAGCCGTACCGGCTGGCCGCGGACGTGTGGGGCATCGGCTTCAAGACCGCCGACACCATCGCCCAGGCCGTCGGCATTCCCCACGACAGCCCCCAGCGGGTCATGGCCGGCCTGCGCTACACCCTCTCCGAGGCCACCGACAACGGCCACTGCTATCTTCCGGCGCCCGAACTGGTCGCCGACGCCACGAAGATCCTCGACGTGCCGGCCGATCTCGTCACCCGTTGCCTCGACGACCTGGTCGCCGACGAGGGGGTCGTCCGGGAGACGCTGCCCGGTGGTGCGGGCGAGCCGGTGCCGGCGGTGTACCTGGTGCCGTTCCACCGCGCCGAGCAGTCCCTCGCCTCCTCGCTGCTGCGGCTGCTGAACGACCGGGCGGACCGGCTGCCCCATTTCGCCGACGTCGACTGGGGCAGGGCCCTCACCTGGCTGAAGGCGCGCACCGGCGCGGACCTGGCCCCGGAGCAGGAACAGGCGGTCCGGCTCGCCCTCACCTCGAAGGTGGCGGTGCTGACCGGCGGGCCGGGCTGCGGCAAGAGTTTCACCGTCCGCTCGATCGTCGAACTGGCCGCCGCGAAGAAGGCCAAGGTCACCCTCGTCGCGCCGACCGGCCGCGCCGCCAAACGACTCTCCGAGCTGACCGGCCAGCCCGCCGCCACGGTGCACCGGCTGCTCCAGCTACGCCCCGGCGGGGAAGCCTCCTACGACCGGGACAACCCCCTCGACGTCGACCTGCTCGTCGTCGACGAGGCCTCCATGCTCGACCTGATCCTGGCCAACAAGCTCGTCAAGGCCGTCCCGCCCGGGGCGCACCTGCTCCTCGTCGGCGACGTCGACCAACTCCCCTCCGTCGGCGCGGGTGAGGTCCTGCGCGACCTGCTCGCCGCCCCGGCCGTCCCGCGGGTACGGCTGACGCAGATCTTCCGCCAGGCCGCGCAGTCCGGCGTGGTCACCAACGCCCACCGCATCAACTCCGGCCGCCCGCCCATCCTGCACGGCCTGCCGGACTTCTTCCTGTTCGCCTGCGACGACACCGAGGCCGCCGCCACCCTGACCGTCGACGTCGCCTGCGCCCGCGTACCGGCGAAGTTCGGGCTCGACCCCCGCCGGGACGTGCAGGTGCTCACCCCGATGCACCGGGGCCCCGCCGGCGCCGGCGCCCTCAACACCCTGTTGCAGCAGCGCCTCACCCCACACCGCGAAGGGCAACCCGAGCGGCGGATGGGTGGGCGGGTGTTCCGGATCGGCGACAAGGTCACCCAGATCCGCAACAACTACGACAAGGGGCGAGCCGGCGTCTTCAACGGCACGCTCGGCGTCGTCACCGCCCTCTCCGGCGAGGAGCAGACCCTCACGGTGCGCACCGACGAGGACGAGAGCATCGACTACGACTTCGACGAACTCGACGAACTCGCCCACGCGTACGCCATGACCATCCACCGCTCCCAGGGCTCCGAGTATCCCGCGGTCGTCATCCCCCTGACGACCAGCGCGTGGATGATGCTGCAACGCAACCTGCTCTACACCGCCGTCACCCGCGCCAAGAAGCTCGTCGTGCTCGTCGGTTCCCGCCGGGCACTGGCCGCCGCCGTACGCACGGTCGGTGCCGGGCGCCGGCACACCGCCCTCGACCACCGCCTCACCTGACGCCCACTACGGGATGGTCAGGCCGTACGTGTCGAGGATCTTCGTGATCGGCTGGTAGTAGGTGGTGCCGCCGACCATGCAGTTGCCGGTGCCGCCCGAGAGGATGCCGATGACGGTGCCGGTCGAGGCCACGTAGAGGGGACCGCCGCTGTCGCCGGGCTCCGCGCAGATGTTGGTGCGGATCAGCCCGTACACGAGGCCCTCGATGTAGTTGACGGTCTGGTTCAGCCCGGTGACGATGCCGCACCGTACGCCCGAGGCGGCACCGCTGCGGCAGACCGTCTGGCCGACGTTGGCGGTGCCCGCGCCGGTGACGGCGAGCAGGCCCGGGTGGGTGTGGATCGCGCTGGGATGGGCGATCGTGCCGGTGTAGCGCACCACGCCGTAGTCGTTGCCGGGAAAGCTGCCGGCAACGACGGTGCCGAGCACGGTGGTGTGGGCGCTGTCGGCGAACCAGGTGCCGACGGCGCTGGTGCAGTGCCCGGAGGTGACGAAGTAGTAGGTGCTGCCGCTGCGGACGTTGGCCCCGAGTGAGCAGCGCCCACCGCCGCCGTAGATGGCCTCGCCTCCGGCGATCAGGGTACGCAGCCGGCCGGGTTCCCGACGCAGCACGGCACCGGCCCGGGCCGCGGTGTCCCGCAGCGCCGCCAGCTCGGTGCCGGCGACGGTGTCGTCGACGGTGAGGGTCATCCGGCCGCTGGCCGGGTCGAAGCCCCACGCGGTGCCGGGCGTACGCACCTCGGCGAGCGCCACGGACGCCCGCTCCGGGTCGGGCCGCGCATGGGCGGCGGCCGGGGTGCCGGTGAGCACCGCGGTCAGGACGAGGGCGGCGAGCGGGAGCAGGCGCATCCGAGCCTCCTACAAATCAACGATGACCGATGTCTGTTCAGCATCCACCGATGCCACCCGCCGCTCAAGCCCCGCCACGGTCCCGGCGACCGGCTGGTTCGGCCGTTCGCCGGCCACGCGATTCACGTCGCCGGCAGCGGCACTCACCCGGTCCGGTGGGTGCGGTCGTCGCCTAGGTACGGCGTGCACTTACGGACGCCCCCCGCGCCGGGCTAGACCGGGGAGACGGCACGCACCGAGGGGGTTGACGGCATGGATCCGCGCTGGTCGAGCGCCGGCTTCGGCAGCGCCGAAGCGGTCGCCGACGCGATCCTGTACGAGGGCTACCTGCTCTACCCCTACCGTCGCTCGTCGGGGAAGAACCGGGTGCGCTGGCAGTTCGGTGTTCTCGTACCTCCCGCCTGGGGGGCGGCGCACGGCCTGGTCGACGGCGGCGTGGCGGGCTCGGCAGAGTCGCCGTGGCAGCAGACCGAATGCCTGATGGAGTCCCCGGAGAGCGCGGTCGTCCGGATCCGGCTGCGCTTCCTGCACCTGCAACGCAAGACGGTCGAGGAGCGGACGGCCGGCGACGGCCACCGGCCGGTCGACCGGATCGACACCGGCGACCGCACCGAACTCAGCTTCGACGAGGCGGTCCCGCAGGAGTTCGACGTCGAGGCGCCGGTCGGCGAGCTGCGGCGCGGGCATCGGGTCGACGTACGGGTGCCCGGAGTCGAGGACGTCGAGGTGCTGGTCGACAGCCGGGGTGAGCCGGTGGGACGGGTGGTGCGCCGCCGCTCCCCGCTGTCCGCCTCGGTCCGCGTCTCCGTCGACCAGTGTCGGACGCCCTTCCGGTTGCAGCGGCTCACGGTCCGCGTCGAGAACACCGACCGGACGACACCCGCGGGCAACCGGCGTGCCGAGGCGTTGAGGTGCTGCCTGCTCGCGGCGCACACCCTGATCGCCGTCGACCAGGGCCGGTTCCTGTCGCTGCTCGACCCGCCGGAATGGGCGGCGGCCGCGGCCCGGGAGTGCCGGAACGTGCACACCTTTCCGGTGCTCGCCGGCGAGCCGGGCAGCGCCGACACCCTCCTGTCGTCACCCGTCATCCTCTACGACCATCCACGGATCGCCCCGGAGAGCCCGGGTGACCTGCACGACGCGACCGAGATCGACGAGATCCTGTCACTGCGTACGCTCACCCTCTCCGACGCCGAGAAGCGCGAGGTCCGGGCCACCGATCCCCGCGCCGCCGCCATCCTCGACCGGGTGGAGACGATGCCGCCCGAGGTTCTCGAACGGCTGCACGGCGCCATCCGCTCCCTGGCTCCCGTCCGCCCACCGGGTGAGGCCGCTGAACGGACGCCCTGGTGGGAGCCCGGCGCCGAACCGGCGGTCGAACCGGACGCCGAAACCGTCCGCGTCGCGGGGACCCTGTTGGGGCGCGGTAGCCGGGTCCGGCTGAGACCACGCCGGCGGGGCACGGACGCGCACGACATGTTCCTGGCCGGCCGCACCGCCCGGGTGGAGCAGGTGCTCCTCGACGTGGACGGGACGCGTTTCCTGGCGGTGACCGTCGACGACGACCCGGGCGCGGACCTGCACCAGTGGTACGGCCGGCTGCGTCACTTCCGCCCCGAGGAGGTCGAGCCGCTGCCCGGCCCGGTTGACGCGCCGCCCGGAGAGGTCGGGGCGTTGCCCGGAGAGGTCGACGCGCGATGAGCGGCGACGGCGGTGGCCGGGTCCTCGTCGCCGGCATCGGCAACATCTTCCTCGGCGACGACGCGTTCGGCGTGGAGGTCGTCCGGCGGCTGCGGGACATCGCACTCCCCACCGGGGTGGAGGTGTCCGATTACGGCATCCGGGGCATGCATCTGGCCTACGATCTGCTGGACGGCCGGCACGACGTGCTGGTCCTGGTGGACGCGTTGCCGTTGGACGAGCCGCCGGGCACGTTGGCCGTCCTACAGGTGGACCTCGACGACCCCGGCTGGACCCTGCGGCCGGCGGACGTGCTGGCGGCTCCGGCCGCCGACGGGCACGGCATGGATCCCGAGTCGGTGCTGCGTCTGCTGCGCAGCCTCGGCGGCACCGTCGAGCGGGTCCTCGTGGTGGGCTGCCAACCCGCCGTCCTCGACGAGCGGATGGAGCTGTCCGCGCCGGTCGCCGGCGCGGTCGACGAGGCGGTCCGGACGGTGGTCGGCATCGCACGGGAGGAAGCCGCATGGCTCGCCACCGCAGGCAGGCGGCAGGACATTCCGAAACGGACGGCAGCCGAGAAGGGGGTGACCGCCGATGCATGAGACAGGTCTGTCCGAGGCGATCGTCGCGGCGGCGGTACGCAGAGCCGCCGGGCGCCGGGTCACCGCTCTGCGGGTACGGATCGGCGGCCACCTGGTCGACCCCGATGTCGTCACGCAGAACATCCAGGTGGCCGCGGTCGACACGGTGGTCGCGGACGCCGCCGTGGATCTGGTGCTCGAACCCATGACGGTGCGCTGCCATGGCTGTGGCCGGAGCGGACCGATCACCGATCACCTCGCGATGGTGGCCTGCCCGCAGTGCGGGGGCGTCGACATCGACATCACCGGCAGCGACGACGTCGTGCTGGAGTCCGTCACCGTGGCCAGCGTCGAGTTGGGGGCGGTCTGATGGACGCCACCGAGCTGCTGCGGCACGACCACCGCGTGGTGGAACAGCTGTTCCGGGACTACCGGGCGGCGGCATCAGACGCACAGCGCCGCGGCGTCGTGGAGATCCTGATTCGCGAGTTGTCGAAGCACGCCGCGCTCGAGGAGGTGCTCTTCTACCCGTTCGCCGCGAAGGTGCTGGCCGACGGGCAGGTGGACAGCCACCTCGCCGGGCACCGGCCGATCAAGGAGTTGCTCCTCGAACTGGACCGCTGCCGGGCCGGCGATCCCGCGCAGGACGGGCTGATGGAGCGGCTGGCGTCCGCCGTCGCGCGGCATGTGCGCGACGACGAGAACGAGCTCATGCCGTTGTTGTGCTCGCAGGCCGACGAGCAGGCCCTCCGCGAGCTGGGCCAGGAGATCGACCAGGGCAAGCAGCGGGCCCCGACGCGCCCGCACCCGCACGCGCCGGACAAGCCGCCGGCGCTGGCTCTCGCGGCGCCGGTGGCGGCCATCTACGACCGACTGCGGGACCGGATGCAAGGGAGGCCCCTCACATGACGCAGGGCGTACGCGGCACCGCGGTGATCCCGCAGGAGAACGGGTTCGACGAGGTCACCATCCTCTGGATCTCCGAGGGCATGAGCTGTGACGGAGACTCCGTGTCGATGACCGCCTCCGGCCAGCCGGCCATCGAGGACATCGTCCTCGGGCTCATCCCCGGTCTGCCGAAGGTCAACGTGCACAACAAGGTGCTGTCGCCGGCGGCCGGCGGCGAGGAGTTCCTGGCGCCGTACCGGCGGGCGGCCCGCGGGGAGATGACCGAGCCGTTCATCCTGGTCATCGAGGGCTCGATCCCGAACGAGAACATCAACGGCGACGGGTACTGGACGTCGTTCGGCAACGACGAGCGCACCGGTGAGCCGCTGACCCTGAACTGGTGGATCGACCAGCTCGCGCCGAAGGCGTGGGCCGTGGTCGCCGCCGGCACCTGCGCGACGTACGGCGGCATCCACGCCATGGCGGGCAACCCGACCGGGTGCATGGGTCTGGCCGACTATCTCGGCTGGGACTTCCGTTCCCAGGGTGGCCTGCCGATCGTCAACGTGCCCGGCTGCCCGATCCAGCCGGAGAACTTCATGGAGACCCTGACCTGGGTGCTCTACCATGCCGCCGGTTCGGCCCCGCCTCCGCCGCTGGACCACATGCTGCGGCCGCAGTGGCTGTTCGGCAAGACCGTGCACGAGGGCTGCGACCGGGCCGCCTACTACGAGCAGGCCGACTTCGCCAAGGACTACAACTCCCCCAAGTGCCAGGTCAAGATCGGCTGCTGGGGGCCGGTGATCAACTGCAACGTCCCGAAGCGCGGCTGGATGGGCGGTGTGGGCGGCTGCCCCAACGTCGGCGGCATCTGCATCGCCTGCACCATGCCGGGCTTCCCCGACCGGTTCATGCCGTTCATGGACATGCCGCCCGGCGGCAGCCTGTCCACGATGCTCATCAAGCCGTACGGCGCGGTGATCCGCCGCCTGCGCGGCCTCACCAACGCCACCGCCAACCGCGAACCGAAGTGGCACCACAACGGTCCGGAGCTCACCAGCGGCTACAACCCCCGGTGGCGTCCGTACGGCCCGGCGGATCCCCGCCGACAGGCTGCGATGGAGAGGAACAAACCTTGACCGCGACGAAGCCGAAGCCGGCCACCGCCACCAAACCCGGCGAACTGGTGGAGATGGCGTGGGATCCGATCACCCGGATCATCGGCAACCTCGGCGTCTACACAAAGATCGACTTCGCGAACCGGGTGGTCGCCGAATGCCACACCACGTCGTCGCTGTTCCGCGGCTACTCGGTGTTCATGAAGGGCAAGGACCCGCGCGACGCCGGCTTCATCACCAGCCGGATCTGCGGCATCTGCGGCGACAACCACACGACCTGCTCGGTCTACGCGCAGAACATGGCCTACGGCATCAAGACCCCGCCACTGGCCGAGTGGATCATCAATCTCGGCGAGGCCGCCGAGTACATGTTCGACCACACGCTGTTCCAGGACAATCTCGTCTTCGTCGACTTCTGCGAGGCGATGGTCAAGCAGACCAACCCCAGCGTCCTCGCCCGCGCGGAGGCCACCGCGGCACCGGGCCGCGACATCCACGGCTACCGGACGATCGCCGACATCATGCGGGCGTACAACCCGTTCGAGGGCGAGGTCTACAAGGAGGCGCTGAAGGTCAGCCGGACCACCCGGGAGATGTTCTGCCTGATGGAGGGCCGGCACGTCCACCCGTCGACGGTCTACCCGGGCGGTGTCGGCACGATGCCGCAGCCGACGCTGTTCACCGACTACCTGAGCCGGCTGGTCAACATCCTGGACTTCGTCAAGAAGGCCGTCGCCATGAACGACGACATCTTCGACTTCTGGTACGAGGCGCTGCCCGGCTACGAGGAGGTCGGCCGGCGCCGGGTGCTGCTCGGCTGCTGGGGCTCGTTCCAGAACCCCGACGTCGTCGACTACCGGTACGAGACCATGACGAACTGGGGGCGGGCCATGCACGTCTCCCCCGGCATCGTCGTCGACGGCAAGCTGCTCACCACGGACCTGGTCGACATCAACCTCGGCATGCGGATCCTGCTCGGCAGCTCGTACTACCAGGACTGGGTCGGCCAGGAGGAGCCGTTCGTCGAGTACGACCCGCTCGGCAATCCGGTCGACATCCGCCACCCCTGGAACCAGACCACCCTGCCGGATCCCGGCAAGCGCGACTTCAACGACAGGTACAGCTGGGTGATGAGCCCCCGCTGGTTCGACAAGAGCAGCGGGCAGCATCTCGCGCTGGACACCGGCGGCGGCTGCTTCGCCCGCCTCTACACCACCGCGCTGGCGAAGCTGGTCGACACCCCGTACGTCAAGTCGACCGGGCAGAGCGTGCTGATCTCGCTGCCGAAGAGCCGCACCCTGCCCGAGATGACGTTGGAGTGGAAGATCCCGCGCTGGTCCAACGCGCTGGAGCGGGACCGCTCGCGGGCCTACTTCATCGCGTACGCGGCCGCGATGGCGTTGTACTTCGTGGAGCGGGCGATGGAGCGGGTGCGCGCCGGCGACATGCGGGTCTTCGCCGAGTTCGAGGTGCCGGACGAGGCCATCGGCTGCGGCTTCCACGAGGCGGTCCGGGGCATCCTGTCGCACCACCTCGTGATCCGGGACCGCAAGATCGCCAACTACCACCCGTATCCGCCGACGCCGTGGAACGGCAGCCCCCGCGACAGCTACGGCACCCCCGGGCCGTACGAGGACGCGATCCAGAACACCCCCATCTTCGAGGAGAACGGCCCGGACAACTTCAAGGGCGTGGACATCATGCGGGCGGTACGCAGCTTCGACCCCTGCCTGCCGTGCGGTGTGCACATGTACGTCGGCGGCGGCCGTACCCTGAAGAAGATCCACTCGCCGATGTTCGGCGCGTCGCATGGTTGAGCAGCCGGACGTGCAGCGGCTCGACGACGCGGCCGTCGAACCGCGCCTGGCCCGCCTGGACGCCGTGCTCGGCCAACTTGAGCAGACGCCCGGCCGCACCGCGGAGCTGGCGCTGGAGGCCGTCGAGCTGCTGACCGGGGTGTACGGCGAGGCGCTGGCCCGGGTCACCGACCTCGCCGCCGCCAGCCCTCCGGCGCTCGACCGGCTCACCGGCGACGAACTGCTGCGGCACCTGCTGCTGTTGCACCGCATCCATCCGGATCCGGTGGAGCGGCGGGTGGCCGGCGCCGTCGACGACCTGCGGCCGCAGTTGCGCGCACAGGGCGCCGAGATCGCGCTCGTCGGCGTGCGGGACGAGGTGGCGACGATCAGTGTGTCGGCGAGTTCGTGCGGCGCCGCGGCCCTGCGTGACCTCGTACGGGAGCAGGTTTTGACGTTCGCCCCGGAGCTGTCCGCGGTCGACGTGGTGGCGCCCGCGGCGGCTCCGGCGTTGATCCCGGTCGCCACGCTGTGGCAGCGACCGGACGGCAGCCGGTCCGGCCCGGCGGCGGGCGACCGGATGCCGCAGGCGGCGGGACCGCTGACGCCCGGGGGAACGGCGTGACGGCCGGCGCGCTGCGGCGGGTGATCCGTCGTGCGGCGGAGCGTTCGACCGCGGCCGACCGCTGTGGCATGTGCGCCGGGCTGGTCGGCCCGGAACACCGGCACGTGTGGGACGAGCAGGACGGGGAGCTGATCTGCGCGTGCAGGCCGTGCTCGCTGCTGTTCGAACGCGAGGCGGCCGGCGGCGGCCGGTACCAGCTCGTCCCCTCCCGTGGCAGACGGTTGGCGGGCCTGCCCGCCGACGGGCTCGGCGTGCCGGTCGGCCTGGCATTCTTCGTGAAGCAGTGGGACGGTCGGGTGCTCGGGCACTACCCGAGCCCGCTCGGCACGACGGAGTCCGAGATCGACGCTGATGCCTGGCGGGCCGTCGAGACGCGATCATCCGCGCTGGCCGGGCTGAAGCCACGGGTCGAGGCGCTGCTGGTGTGGACGGGCACGCCGCGCGGCGGCGGCCAGCAGTGGGTGGTGCCGGTCGACGACTGCTACCGGCTGGTGGCGCTCATCCGCCGGCACTGGACGGGCATGTCGGGCGGCACCGCGGTGTGGCGGGAGATCCCCCGGTTCTTCGACGACCTCGGCCGACGACACGGTTCGGCCGGCAACGACTGATGGAGGGGGCGGGAATGGGCGAAATCCGAGTGGGCGATCCCGATGTCGAACTCGACGCGCCGGCGCACACCAAGGGCGTGGAGGAGGGCAACTCGCGGAGACGGAAGCAGACCGGCCACCACGATGACGGGACGGTGGACGCCCACCGGTCGACCGGCATCCGGCCCAAGAAGCACGACCCGATCCTGCCGATCATGCCGAACCTGCCGCCGGGCTGACCGGAGCCCTGGGGCGGGACCGAAGGAGAGGTGAGCTATGCGGAAGCTGTTCGCGCTGCTGGCCGGCGTGGCCGTTGTCGGTTTGTTCTGGAAGGAACTGCCCGCGCTGCGGCGCTACATCAAGATCGAGAAAATGTGAGCGGAGAGGGCGAATCAGCCGATGTGTCTAGGGATCCCGGGCGAGATCGTCGAGATCAAGGCCGGTCGCGACGACCTCGCCATCGTGGACGTCGTCGGCGTCCGGCGGGCGATCAACATCGGCCTGCTCGGCCAGGACCAGGTGGGCATCGGCGACTGGGTGCTCGTCCACGTCGGGTTCGCCATGTCCAAGATCGACGAAACCGAGGCCGCCGCCACGTTGGCGCTGTTGAACGGTCTCGGACAGGCGTACACCGACGAGCTGCAAGCGCTCGCCGAGTCCGACATCACCTAGGGAAACGACCACATGCGTTTCGTTGACGAGTACCGCGACGCGGAGCAGGCCCAGGCACTGGCCGCCCAGATCGCCGCGTTGTGCGAGCCCGGCCGGCAGTACAAGTTCATGGAGGTCTGCGGCGGGCACACGCACACCATCTACAAGCACGGCATCGAGGACTACCTGCCGGAGAACGTCTCGCTCGTGCACGGGCCGGGCTGCCCGGTGTGTGTGATCCCGATGGGCCGGGTGGACGACGCCATCGCCATCGCCCACGAGCCCGGGGTCATCATGACCGCGTTCGGGGACATGATGCGGGTTCCCGGTGGCAGCGGCTCCTTCTTCGACGCCAAGGCGGCCGGCGCCGACATCCGGATGGTCTACTCACCACTGGACGCTCTGAAGATCGCTCGGACCAACCCGGACCGCCGGGTCGTGTTCATGGCGATCGGGTTCGAGACCACCTCGCCATCAACGGCGATGACCGTGCTGCGGGCCGCCGCCGAGGGGATCGGCAACTTCTCGGTCTTCTGCAACCACGTCACGATCCTGCCGGCGATCAAGGCGATCCTCGACTCACCGGACCTGCGCCTCGACGGCTTCCTCGGGCCCGGGCACGTCTCCACGGTCATCGGGTGCCGACCGTACGAGTTCATCGCCCGCGACCACGGCAAGCCCCTGGTGTGCGCCGGGTTCGAGCCGCTGGACCTGCTGCAGTCGGTGTTCATGCTGCTCAAGCAGCTCACCGAGGGCCGCTGCGAGGTGGAGAACCAGTACACCCGGGTGGTGCCCTGGGACGGTAACCTGCGCGCGCTGGAGGCGATCGGCCGGGTCATGGAGCTGCGCCCCTACTTCGAGTGGCGCGGCCTCGGTTTCATCTCCCACTCCGCCCTGCGGATGCGCGACGAGTACGCGGCCTTCGACGCCGAGCGGCTCTTCGACGTGCCCGGGGTGCGGGTGGCGGATCCGAAGGCCTGCCAGTGCGGCGAGGTCCTCAAGGGAGTGCTCAAGCCCTGGGAGTGCAAGGTTTTCGGCACCGCGTGCACGCCGGAGACGCCCATCGGCACGTGCATGGTCTCCTCGGAGGGCGCCTGCGCGGCCTACTACAACTTCGGCCGGTTCACCCGGCAGCGGCTGACCGAGGCGGTGGGGGCGTGACGACCGAACGCACCGCCGACTGGGCCGAACGCGCCGTGGCCGAGGCCGCGGCCCTGACCGACCGGGAAGCCGGCCGGCTGTCGCCGGAGCAGCAGGTGCTGGAGCGAATCGAGCGGGCTCGCCGACGCCGACCGAGGATCAGGGAGTCCCGGGTCACGCTCGCGCACGGCGCGGGGGGCAAGGCCACCCGTACCCTGGTCGAGGGGATCTTCGTCGAGGCGTTCCGCAACCCGACCCTGGAGACGCTCGACGACGCGGCGGTGTTGTGCCCGGGCGTCGACCGGCTGGCCTTCACCACCGACTCGTACGTGGTGTCGCCGCTGTTCTTCCCGGGCGGTGACATCGGTGACCTCGCCGTCAACGGCACGGTCAACGACCTCGCGGTCAGCGGCGCGCGCCCGTTGTACCTGGCGGCCGGGTTCATCCTCGAAGAGGGCTTTCCCGTCGCCGACCTGCAACGGATCACCGCCTCGATGGCCGCGGCGGCGCGGCGGGCCGGGGTCCAGGTGGTCACCGGTGACACGAAGGTGGTGCAGCGGGGCAAGGCCGACGGCTGCTACGTCAACACCGCCGGGGTCGGCCTGCTGGAGCGCCCGGTGACGTTGGGCGCCGGGCACGTCCGGCCGGGTGACGCGATCATCGTCTCCGGCCCGATCGGCGACCACGGCGTGACCGTCATGCTCGCCCGCGGCGAGCTGGACATCGAGGCCGATCTCGTCTCGGACACCGCGCCCCTGCACGGTCTCGTGGCGGCCCTGCTGGACGCGGCACCCGGCGTACGGCTGATGCGCGACGCCACCCGGGGCGGCGTGGCGACCGTCCTCAACGAGATCGCCCAGGCCGCGGAGGTGGCCGTCGTCGTCGACGAGGCCATGGTGCCGGTGCGTCCCGCCGTCACCGGGGCCTGCGAACTGCTCGGCATCGACCCGCTCTACGTCGCCTGCGAGGGACGCTTCGTCGCCGTGGTCGACGGCGCGCAGGCGGAGGCGGCCGTGACGGCGCTGCGCCGCCACCCGCTCGGCCAGGACGCGAGCGTCATCGGTCACGTCGCCGCCGATCCGACCGGCATCGTGCTGCTCAGGACCGCGTTCGGCGGCACCCGGGTCGTCGACCTGCTCGTCGGCGACCCCCTCCCCCGCATCTGCTGACGCCGCCCCCGCCGCTGTTGATCAAGAGGTTTGCGTCTGCCGCCGGCCCTGATTCCCGACGCAAACTCCTTGATCAACCGGCGGCGTGGCGGGCGGCGGCCACCACGGCCTGGCCGAGGGAGATGCCGGCGTCGTTCGGGGCACCCGGGAGTGCACGAGCGGCCGGAACCCCGTCGCCTCCAGCCCGGACACGACGCGGTCGAGCAGCAGCACGTTCTGGAACACGCCGCCGGAGAGCGCGACGCTGGTCAGGCCCGTGCTGTCCCGGGCGGCGGCCGCCGCCCGCACCACGGCGTCCGCCAGACCGTAATGGAAGCGCGCGGCGATCCGGCCCGGGTCCACGCCGGCGAGCAGGTCGTCGACCACGTGGCCGACGAGTTGGCGCCCGACGTCGGCGAGCGGCACCGGGCCGGACGCCTCGACCCGGTAGCCGCCGCGCTCGTCGCGGTCCGCCCGCTGCTCCAGGGCGATGGCGGCCTGCCCCTCGTAGCTGACGTGATCGCGCAGGTCCAGCAGCGCCGAAACGGCGTCGAAGAGCCGGCCCACGCTGGAGGTACGCGGCGAGTTCAGGCCGCTGCGCGCCAACGCCACCACCGCGGGCCAGCGCCGCTCGTGCCGCCGCAGCACCGGCAGGTCCGGCAGCGCGTCGCCGTACAGCGCGTCGAGGTACGCCGCGGCCATCCGCCACGGCTCACGGATCGCCGCCGGCCCGCCGGGCAGGGGCACCGCGTCGAGGTGGCCGACCCGCTGGAACCCGGCCAGGTCGGCGACGAGCAGCTCGCCGCCCCAGAGGGTGCCGTCCGAGCCGTACCCGAGACCGTCGAAGGCGACGCCGAGCACCGGGCCGGGCTCGCCGTTGTCGGCCAGGCAGGCGGCGATGTGGGCGTGGTGGTGCTGCACGCCGACCAGCTCGATGCCCTCGCGCCGCAGCGCGTACTTCGTCGACAGGTACTCGGGGTGCAGGTCGTGGGCGACGACCTGCGGCCGGATGTCGAACAGTCGACCGAAGTGCTCGATGCCGTCGGTGAACGCCCGCAGCGTCTCGTAGTTCTCCAGGTCACCGATGTGGTGTGAGAGGAACGCGCGGCGTCCCTTCGCCAGGCAGAACGTGTTCTTCAGCTCGGCGCCGCAGGCGAGCACCGGCCGGTCGAACCGCCACGGCACGGTCACCGGCGCGGGCACGTACCCTCGGGACCGCCGCACCGGCAGTTCCCGGCCACGGAACACGCGTACCACGGAGTCGTCGGCGCGGACGTGGATGCGCCGGTCGTGCGTCAGGAAGCCGTCGGCGATTCCCGCCAGTCGCGCCCGGGCGTCGTCGTCACGGTGGACGATCGGTTCGTCGGAGACGTTGCCGCTGGTCAGCACGATCGGCATGCCGAGCCGGCCGAGCAACAGTTGGTGCAGCGGCGTGTACGGCAGCATGACGCCCAGGTCGCGGTTGTCCGGCGCCACCGACGCGGCGACCGGGGCGTCCGGGCGGCGGGGCAGCAGCACCACGGGGCGGCGGGCACCGGTGAGCACCGGCACGGCCGCCGGCGCCACGTCCACCAGCGCCCGCGCCGCCGGCAGGTCGGCGGCCATCACGGCGAACGGCTTCTCCTCGCGGTGCTTACGGGCCCGCAGCGTGGCGACGGCCTGTTCGTCGTCGGCGCGGACGGCCAGGTGATAGCCGCCCAGCCCCTTGAGCGCGACGACCCGCCCGTCGCGCAGCCACCGCACCGCGCCGTCCAGCGGCGGGCCGGGGACCGGGTCGCCGCCCGCGGTGACGAGGCGCAGGGTCGGGCCGCAGGCCGGGCAGCACACCGGCTCGGCGTGAAAGCGGCGGTTGGTCGGGTCCGCGTACTCGGCGGCGCAGTCCGGGCAGAGCGGGAACGCGGCCATGGTGGTGGCGCGACGGTCGTACGGCACGTCCGTGACGATGGTGAAGCGCGGCCCGCAGTTGGTGCAGTTGGTGAACGGGTAACCGTGCCGGCGGTCCGCCGGGTCGGACAGCTCGGCGAGGCAGTCCGGGCAGGTGGCGGTGTCCGGGGAGATCAGAGCGGTCCGGCCGGCGCCGGTGACGCTGGTGACGATGACGAAGCCGGGTTGCCCGGTCGGCACGACGGGCTCGGTGGTGACCCGCTCCACCTGGGCCAACGCGGGCGCGCGGCGGCGCAGGTCCGCGACGAAGGCGGCCAGGCGGGGCCCGGCCCCTTCGATCTCGACGAAGACGCCGCCGGTGTCGTTGCCGACGAAGCCGGCGAGACGGTGTTCCGCCGCGAGAGCGTGCACGAACGGACGGAAGCCGACGCCCTGCACGATGCCCTCGACGCGGACGTGGAGCCGCGCCACGCTGACCTGGTCCATGGCTGCCGGTCAGAGCTCGCCGGCCAGGGCCTGCTGGATGAGTTCCCAGAGCACGTGGTAGAGGGTGGTCTGCGCCTCCTGGACCCGGTGCACGGATGCGGACGGCACCACGAACAGGTGGTCGACGACGTCGGGTTCGGCCATCCGGCCGCCGTCGTATCCGGCGATGCCGACGGTGACCAGGCCCCGCTGGGCCGCCTCCGCGAGCCCGCGCAGGACGTTGGCCGACCCCCCGCTGGTGGACAGCGCCACCGCGATGTCCCCGGCCCGGCCGAACGCCGCCACCTGCCGGGCGAAGACCACGTCGAATCCCACGTCGTTGGAGAGTGCCGTGATCAGGGCGACGTCGTGGGTGAGCGAGATGGCCGGCAACGGGCGGGCGGCCTTCGGCGGGTGCAGGAACAGCTGCGCGACGTCCTGCGCGTCCGTACTGCTCCCGCCGTTGCCGAACGCGAACAGCGTGCCACCGGCCGCGAAGGCCGCGGCGCACCGACGGGCGCAGTCGACCAGCCGCTGCCCGTGCTCGGCGACCAGCGACCCGCGCAGCGCCACGATCTCCGCCGCCTTCGCCGCGGTGGACGCCGCGACCGCGGCGAGTACCGCGTCCACATCGGCCGGACGTTCGTCGAGGAACGGATAGAGCGCCCCGAGCGCCCCCTCGACCCGGGTGCTCATCGGACCTCGTCCACCACTGCGATCGCCTCCTTGGCGTGGACCAGCACGATGTCGCCCGGCACCGCCTCGACCAGGGCGACGCTGATTTCCTCCGGGCCGGCCTCGGTGTCGACCACCGCCAGGCCGTCGCCTGTCAGCTCGCGGACCCGGACGGCCACCGCCGCGTCCGAGCAGGTGATGCAGCGGTCGTCGCCGTGGCACTCCGGCACCGGGCCGGCCGACGCGCTCACCGGACCGCCTCCCGGTCCAGCAGGCCCGGCTGTTCGAAGAACACGTGCACCAACTCCCACAGGATGTGATAGGTCGTCACGTGCACCTCCTTGACGATGCACGGGTCGTCGGAGCGGGCGATGACGACATGGTCGGCGACCGCGTCGCGGGCGATGTCACCGCCGTCGCCGCCGAGCAGGCCGACGGTGAGCAGGCCCAGGTCGCGGGCCGTCACGAGGCCGCGGCGTACGTTGGCGCACCGGCCGTCGGCCGACAGGCCGAGCGCGATGTCCTCCGGTGCGGCGAGCAGCCGAAGCTGCGCGGCGAACACCTCGTCGAAGCCGTCCGCCCGAGCGATCCCGGTGAGGGTGGCCGCGTCGTTCGTCAGGGAGATCGCCGGCAGCGCCCGCTTGCCCACGATGACCGGGTGAACGAACTCGACCACGATGTGCTGCGCGTCCGTCGCCGGCCCGCCGTTGCCGAACACGATCAGCTTGCCGCCGCGGTGGAACCGCACGGCCATCTCGTGGCAGGTCCGCGCGATCCGCTCCGCGTCGGCGGCGAGCGCCTCCCCGGGCGCGAGCCGGCGCGCGAACGCCTCGTCGACCGCCGGTGTCACGGGAGATCGCATGGTCCTCCAGTCAGCCTCGAACGACGTGGGGATGGTGACGCCCGGTGCCGGCCGCCCGGTCGAAAGCTTCCGCCGAGCGCCGCACGCAGGCGTGGACCACCTGGTTGAGGTACGTCAGGTGGGCGACCCACGTGCGGAGGTCGTCGCGCCCCTGGGCGGTCAGCGTGTAGCACCGGCGCGCCGGCCCGGCACCGTCCGTCTCCCAGACCGAGGTCACCGACCGGTCGCGTTCCAGGCCGCGCAGCACCCGGTAGACGTGGCCCGGCTCGACGTCCGACACGCCCATCGCCGCAAGCCGCTCGATCAGGTCGTACCCGTGACCGGGCCGTTCGAAGATCAGCAGCAGGAGGAACGGGGACAGCAGGCCCCGCAGCTCACGCCCGTGCATGCTTGATCCCTCCCCCCGTACGGACCACCGTCGGCTCCGTGCAGCTAAGCACAGGCAGGGGCAGAATATGCCTGTTCCTCCCCATTCAGCCGGACGAATCAACAGATTCGGCAGCGGGCGAGGTCGCCGGTCTGTGACCCTGACCGCGTGGGCACAGCACCTGGGGGCGAGGCCGTCGAGTTGCGGGTGCACGGGGTGTCCGGCGCGTCGGCGGACAAGATCCTCGACCACCCGATCGTGGTGCGGGTGGCCGGGGACCGGCTCGCCGGGTTCTACCGGCCCAGGCCGGAAACCGGCACGGCCGGCGGCGCCGCCGCCGGAGTCGCCGTCGAGGCGTACCGCTGGGGTTCCCTGACCGCCGGCGCCGCCGTGCGCACCGCGTCCATGCTGTTGCTGCTGCCGTTCATGCTGGGCAACCTCGCGATCTGGCTGCGCCCGAGGGCGGCCGACCGGTTCGGTCTGCTCGGCGCGCTGTGCCGGCTGCTCGCCGGCAGCCTCACCGCCGCCCTCATGCTGGCGATCGTCGGAGTCACGGTGAACCTCGTCGGCTGGCAGTGCGTCCCGTACGCCCAGTGCCGCCAGGGGCGGCCCTACCTGTCCTGGCTCGTCGCGCTGCCGGTGGGGCCACGCCTGGCCCTGCTGTCACTGATTCCGCTGTTCGCGCTGCGCCTGTGCTGGACGATCGGCGCCCGATCGGCCCAGGCGTTCGAGGGCTTCAGCCCGACCTCGGCGGAGCCGAAGCCCTCGGAGCTGACCGAGAGCCTCGCCACGCCCGGATTCTGGGACGACGAACGGATCACGTCCTGGCTGCGTCAGATCCACGTCGGAATCGGTGCCGGCACGGTCGACGTCAGCCTGCTCGCCGGCCTCTCCTCCGGCAAGAACGGCATGATCCGGATCATGCTGCTCTACGCCACCGCCGCGCTGGTGTTGTTCTGCGCGGCACTGCTCTGCCTGCCTGTGCCGACCGATCGGGCGCAGGCACGTCGCTTCCTGCGCCCGTTGTGGGCGACCGTCGCCACGGTGACCTGCCTGAGCCTGGCGTACGCGATATCCACCCGCTCGGTGGACGAGGGGGTGGTCGGGCAACTGCCCGGCTACGAGGGCAGCACCGGCGGCCTGATCGCGACGCAGGGCGTCCTGCTGGTGGCGATCGCCGTGGTCACCCTCGCGCGTACGCCCAAGAAACGGAGCCCGACCGAGAGCCGGCCGCTGCTGCGTGGGCTCGGTACGCCGGTCGTGTCGGCCATCTCGGTCAGCATCGCCGCGGCCTTCACCGCCACCCTGGTCTTCCGCGTCGCCGACCAGCTCGACCGGGGCTACATCCCCGATCCGATCCGGCCGAACCCGCCCGCCTACGGTCCCCTGCAGCCGCCGGTCGCGTACTGGTGGGCGGCGCTCGCCGGGGTGGCCGCACTGCTGATCGTCACCGCGGCGGCCGGCGCCACCGTCCTGCTCACCCGCCGCCGCCGGCGCATCCTGGCCGAACGCATCGTCGACCGGGACTTCCCGCGGGTGCCTCCGGACGCCGCGGCCCGGGTGAACCTGGTGCGGACCGCCATCGCCAGGTCCCAGGTGACCGAGGAACTGGGCCCGTTGCTGGTCGTGTTCTTCGTGGTCTCCGCGCTGGGTCTGGCCACCGTCGCGCTCGACCTGCTCGGGCTCGGTCCCACCGAGCTGGTGAGCCGGCTCAGCGGGCAGCACGACATCGGGATGCTCGCCGCGTACGTCACCGACGCCGGAATCTGGACCATCAGCCTGCTCGTGGTCGGCCTCGTCCTCGTCGGCTACCGCGCGTACCGGTCGCGCGAGACCCGGCGCCTCGTGGCCATCGTGTGGGACCTGGGCACCTTCTGGCCTCGGACGGTGCACCCCTTCGCGCCGCCCTGCTACGCCGCCCGTGCCGTGCCCGAACTGGCCAAGCGGGTGTCTGTGCTCGCCGCGCAGGGACCGGTGGTCATCTCCGGACACAGTCACGGCTCGGTGCTGGCCACGGCCACCATCCTGCAACTGCCTCCAGCCGCCCTGCCCAGGGTCGCCCTGCTGACCTACGGCTGCCCCCTGCGCCGCATCTACGCCCGCCTGTACCCGGCGTACTTCGGTGATCAGGCGCTGTGCGACCTGGGCGACCGGCTCGACTGGCGCTGGCGCAACCTCTGGCGCGACACGGATCCGATCGGCGGCCCCATCTTCGGCCACCACCGGGGCGCGCTGCCGAGCTGCGGCATCCCGGCGGCCGGCGACGTCGACGTCCGGCTCCGCGACCCGCGTGCCGTGGCCATCGACCCGACCGACACCGTGCCACCACCGGTCGAGCGCCACTGGCCCTACCACACGCAGCCGGAATACCAGGCGGCCGTGCGCCACCTTGCCGAGCAGGCCCGCCAGGCCAGCACGGACAATCCCGTGGCGGGACCGGAGCCCCCGCCGCCCTGATCCTCCGCCTCCGCCTCCGCCTGTGAGGACGGGACGGGTCGTCCGATCCGGATCCGTGCGGTGCCAGGAATCGGAACCCCGGGTGCCCGGTGCGCCCTCCACCACCCCGCGGCGCCGGCGGTCCGGGCCGCTGGCCTTCGTCGAGGACAAGTTCCTGGTCAGCCCGCGCCACGAGCGGCACTGCTGCTCGGCAAGGCGCTGTCGGCCGGGGTACGCGCTGGCGGAACTGTCGGAGGTCGCGGTTAGCGTGTCCGCCGTGACCAGCCGCGCAGACGTACCACCCATGCTTCTCGACCGGCTGCGGCCCATCTGCCTCGGGCTGCCCGAGACCTACGAGGAGCCGGCCTGGGTGGGTGTCCGCTGGCGCGTACGCAAGCGGACCTTCGCCCACCTGCTCACCGTTGGGCCCGACCATCAGATGGCGCGGACCCGAGCGGCCGGGCCTGTCTGTGTCCTGACGTTCCGGTCGCCGGTGGACGAGGTCCACGCCCTCCTCGCGCAGGGCGATCCCTTCTACGCGCCCGGCTGGGCTGCCGACGTTCTCGGCATGGCCGTCGACGACGGGACCGACTGGGCCGAGGTCGGCGAGCTGCTCACCGAGAGCTACTGCCTGCTGGCACCCAGGAAGCTGGTCGCCCAGATCGCCCCGCCCTCACCGGTGGTCACTCGCGAAAACGGGCTCAATCAGTGACGTAGCGGCCCCACTGCCGGGGCGGCCACTATTTTCGCGTCAACGCCACGGGTCAGCGCTGGGGTAGGCATGTTCGCAATTTCGCATTGACCTCACTCGACTCCAACTCCTCCATGCGTGGTGGGGCCGGACGGGCTCTTCCACCGATGACGTGGCCGGCCCTGACTTTGGAGTACGGATCTGACGGTGTTTGCGGTTGATACTCCACCGTCACCTGGCTCCGGCTCCGGCGGGGCGTGCGGGCCTGGGAGCGGCCACCGTGTTGATCGCCGATGATCCGTGAGGACCACCGAAGATCACGCGGTGGCCGCGCGCCACAGCATGGACCTTGACCGCTGCCGGGTCACCCTGGAAAGGCCGTGACGCATGCCGCTGACCGGTTCGCCCGGGCCGTGCCACGTCGGCCGCCGGGCAGCTCGTGGGCCGCCGTCGGGTGTGGACGTTGAGTGGTTAGGTGCGCTTGGCCGCGTTGGCGGCCAGACTGTCGCGGGGCGCGCCCGGGACGCGGCCGGTGGGTGGCGTCCTGGCCAGTTTCGGCAGGAGCGGTCCGGCCATCGCCGTCGTGACCAGCGCCATGATCACCATCATGGTGAACATCTGCTTGTCGAGTACGCCGAGACTCACGCCGACGTTCAGGACGATCAGTTCGGTCAGGCCACGGGTGTTCATCAGGATGCCCAGGGTACGGGCGTCCCGGCCGGGCAGTCCGAGAGCCAGGGCCGGAGTAGCCGCCCCGATGGTCTTGCCGACGCAGGCGACCAGGATGATCGCGCTCAGCTCCACGTAGTTGGCCAGCGTCAAGGAGGCGATGTCGACGCCCAGGCCGGTGACGATGAAGAAGACCGGCAGGAGCACCATACCGATGTTCTCGAACGGTTCGCGGATCTGCTGCCGCAGTTCTTCGGCGGGCTCGCGCGGCATGATGAAGCCGAAGGCGAACGCGCCGAAGATGGCGTGGATGCCGACCCAGGTGGTCGCGAAGGAGGAGAGGAACACACCGGCGGCAACGAAGATCGCCAGGTTGGCCGGCCGGTTGAGCAACGCGACCCGGCGGACGACGGCCGCCAGCAGCGGGCGTACCACGGCGGACATGACGGCGACGTAGGCGAGCGAGAGCGCGGCGATCTGGATCAGGTCGGTGCCGTCGCGGGCGGCGGCGATCGCCGCGACCAGCGCCAGGATGCACCAGGCGAGCACGTCGTCGATCGCCGCACTGGCCAGGGCGAGCGTACCGACCTCGGTGTTCACCAGGCCTCGGTCCTTGAGAATTCGCGCCAGCACCGGAAACGCGGTGATCGACATCGCCGCACCGAGGAAGAGCGCAAACACCACGAACGGCACTCGCTTGCCGGCGACCATGGCATGGTCGGCGTAGATCAGCGAGGCCAGCCCGACTCCCAGGGTGAACGCCAGAGCAATCGAGGCGAGCGAGACCGACAGGGTCATCACCTTACGCCGGGCCACCACCCGGCGATCGAATTCCCAGCCCACCAGAAACATGAAGAGCAGCAGCCCCACCTGGGAGATCGCGCTCAGATACGGCCGGGCCGCAGCGGGGAAGATCACCTCGGTCGGATTGCCGGGCAGCAGTCCGAGCAGGCTCGGGCCCAGCGCGATGCCGGCGAGGATCTCACCGATGACCACCGGTTGCCCCATCCGGCGTAGCCAGCGGCCGAAGAGGTGCCCGACGATCAGAACGATGGCGACATCGGCCAACACCGTGGCGATGGTGAGTTCGCTGTTGCTAGCGAGTGATTGCACGTCACCCCCCGAAAGGCCGCAATCGACAGGCCCGATTGTCAGGCATCGATGCGTTACGGGTGAGGCTAACAATGTGCCAGCTCGGCCAGCAACGGCCGGGACGGGGCTGCCACCAGAAGAGCAACCACGGATAAGAAACCGGCTCAGTTCCGAATCGGGCGTCGCCTCCGGAGGGTCGCGAGCCGCCGAGGGGCGCCGTCGGCCGTTCGACAAAGCAATCGGGCCGGAGGGCGCGTCCCTGGTCGGGACGCTCCCTCCGGCCTCGGTCGGTGCCGGTGGTCAGCCGGCGATGAACTTGAAGTAGGAGCGGTACTGGAAGCCGTTGTCGAGGGTCAGCACGAACTCGCGGCAGGTGCCGGCCCACGACGGGTCGGTCTTCCACGGGTAGTTGTACTGACCGTTGGCGTTGACCGACATGTGCGACCCACCCGGGTTACGCGCCGCGACCGGAGTCGGCCGGGGCGTGATCGGCCCGTCCGGGTTCACGGTCTTGAGCGTGTCGCAGTCCACCAGCCGCGAGTACGGCGAACCACTGGCCAGGATGTCCAGACCCCGGTTGGCGGCCAGCTTGAACTTCATCGGCGCCGCGTCACCGGCGATGACGGTGTTCAGCTCCGGCTGCCCGGCGCGGCCGACGAAGTCACCCCGGCAGGACGGGTGGGTGTCGAACGCCTCGCTGTTGTCGTTACGGTTCGTGGTGCCCTGCACCGCGCTGTAGCCCAGACCACGCCGGGCGAACGAGCCCCAGATGATGCAGGCGTTCTCCCCACCGGTCAACGCCGCGTCCGCGGCGATGATCGCGTTACGGGACGTCACGAAGCCCGGAGCGCAGCCCTGCATCTTCAGTCCGTCGATGACCAACTGCAACGCGAGGTTGTTGCCGCCGCTGTTCCACGGGTCGTAGATGTTCGGGTTGAACCCGTGCCGGTCGATCAGGTTCCAGGTCATGTCCCACAGCACCGAGGTCCAGCCGTGGCCGATGCCGTGCGGCGCGGCCAGGGAGGTGCCGTTCAGCCAGCCACCGGTCTTGATGCTGTCGTAGGTGAACGGCTGGATCTCCATGTTCCGCGAGTACGGCCGCGGCCGGATGCCGCCACCGCTGCGGTCGTCCTGGAACAGCACGTACGGGCCCATGCCGCGCTGGCCGTCGGCCGTGTCGAACTTCGGGTCGAGCAGCATGGTGAGGGCGACGTAGTCGCTCCAGCCTTCACCCTGCTGCTCATCGCCGGTCAGGCAGTTCACGCCCGGGCCGCCGGTCAGCCGGAGGGAGATGCCGTGCGTGTACTCGTGGAGGATCACGCCGGCGTCGAAGTCACCGTCGCGGATGCCCGGGTGGTCCGGGTGCTTGCGAACCGTACCGGTGGCGGTGCCGGCGGCGATGGCCGCCTTGATGGCGGCACCGTTGGCCTGGGTCACGGCGACCGCCGGGATGGTGACCCGCGCGGCCGTCATGGCCCCGGTGAGCACCGGCGCGGTACCCGCCGCGTTGTGGGCGATGACCAGCGCCTTGGCACCGGCGGCCTGAGCGACCTGGGTGCGCTGCAGATAGCTGCAGGCGGTGGTGCCGCCGTCGACCACGCTGATCCAGCCGCCCGAGGGCAGCGTGCCGGGGTACGCGGCCGCGGTGCAGCCGGTGCCGGCGTAGACGAACTGGTGCCCGGGCAGGCCAGCCGCCGTGGGCGCCGGGGAGAAGCGCGACCAGGACGCGTTGAAGGAGCCCACCCCGTCCACGACGACCTGGTTCGGGTCGCCGAACTGGGTACCCGGCCAGAGGTACATCTGCATCCGCGGAGTGCCGCCGTCGGCCGCCGGAGTGGAGAAGTTGGCGTTGTTGGTGCCGCCGCCGTCGGCCGCCTCGGCGCGGACGTAGTCGCCGCCCGTGCCGCCCCGGCCGTAGTTGTTGCTCTGGAAGTTGCCGGACGCCTCGTCGAAGCCGTACAGGTAGGAGACGTCGTGGATGACGTTGTTCCAGTAGAACAGGTTGGCGGTCGCCGCGTCCTGGTAGTTCTGCGCGTGCTCGTTCAGGTCAGCCGGGAAATCGAAGCTGAGGTTCGCCCCGCCCTCCGGGCTGCTGCCGAGGTCCGGGGCGTTGTTGTTGTCCGTGTCCTGGTAGGCGTGGACGTTGTTGCCCTGGGTGGTGGTGTACTCAGCGCCCGGGGTGCCGTTGGTGTCGTGCCAGCCGTACGGCGACGCGGTGCCGTCCGCCGGGTTGGTGACCAGGCTCCGCGACCCGTCGTTCGGGCTCTCCTTGGGCGCGTTGAACACGCGGTAGCTCGAACCGTCCTGGACGGGGTTGCGGGTGCCGGGGTTCGCCGGGCTGAGCTGCGGCGACGTCGACGTCACGCTGCGGCCCAGGTTGCTGGCGATCTCCTCGGCGTTTTCGTGGGTGGTCCAGTCGTCGGCGTTGAGCAGCTCGCCGGTCTCGGCGTCGACCGCGGCGTTCCACAGGTGTTCGTCGGTGGAGTCGTCGATCACCATCTGCCAGGCCAGCCGCAGACCGTCCTGGGTCTGCTGCCAACCGAGCTTCGCCGGGATCGGCTGATTCGAGATCCCCGCACCCGACACAACCGTCGTCTGAGCCGTGCCGGCGTTGCGGCTCATCACCTTCGCGTTCTTCGGCTCGGCCAGGTCCAGGCCCTCGGCCGCCGCCTCCACCGCCTCGACCGCGTCCAGCGACGCCACGCCGGAGGCCTTTTCCGCCAGACCCGAGACCAGGCTGTCGCCAACGTGGATGACGCTGCCGTCACGGGCGATGTTCACCGTGCTGACCGCGCCGAAGACGTCCAGGTCCTTGTACCGCTGCACCAGGTTGACGTGCGTCACCCCGTTGTGCTGGCTCGTGTAGCTCGACATCACCGCCAGGTCGGACACGTCCGCGGCGCGCACGTCGAAGTCGGCCGGATGCGCCCGCAGATAGCGCATGGCGATGTCGTTCGGCGCGCCCTCGTTCGGGCCGGTCAGGAAGATCGGGTTCGCCGGGGCCTGGTCAGGATCGGCCCAGGCGGGTTTCGTGGACAGCGTCGTCATGGACGCCACCAGCGTCGTGGACAACAGCAACGCGGCGTTGCGTCGACCACGGGACAGATGCGGGGGCACCGCTGCTCCCTTCGGGGGTTGGACAGGACAGCACGAACCGCCGATCCACGACCGCCGCAGGCGGCCCGCCACGCTCATCCGCGACGCCCACCCAACGACCACGTTCAGTAGCCAGACCCGGGCGGGGTGAATTGCATCGACGCTACGGCGCGGTTTGCGGGCCGATCATCCGACGGTTGGCGGAATATTCGAGCAGCAGCTCCTACGCCTGTCGCGGCACCGATCCGGGCGCACCCCCGGCAGCCAGGGTCAGCAAAAGCCCTGCCAGCGGCAGCGCTGCCGGCCGCGCCCGATCGACGGTGATCGGTGGGCGGCGTAGCCCCTCGGTGGCGTCGTACGGCGGTCCGGCCGGGTCGGTCTGCTTTGTAGCGTGCTGACCTGGCTCGACGGCGATGGACCGGATCTCCCGCGCCGACGGCTTTGGGACGAACCAGCCCTACCTCAGGTGGCAGCTCCGCACTAAGTTTACTTACGCAAATACGTGCATACCTCGCTGACTTCTTGACCAATGACCGCTGGCCGGTACGGTCCTTACTCACACGACGCGCCTCTCCCAGCATCTGGACAGTGCGTCAGGTCTTTCAATCGGAAGGCGGCAGATGAAACATCGATTGGGAAATGGGCCACGCCGGGGGCGCCAAGCGCTCGGCCTGGTGGCCGCAGGGATCCTCATGGTCGGCGTACTGCCCGGCACGGCGTCGGCGGCTGAGCCCGATCCGCGCATCGGGCTCGGCGCCGGCTGGCTCGACGCGGAGTCGGCGATCAGCAACCTCGAGCATGTCGCCCACCGCGACAAGCCGGCGGGGATGGGCGACCCGACGAACCCCGGCAACGGCGGGTTCTACAACTCGGACCTCGGCTTCGGCGGCAAGTACGCGTTCACGGGTAACTACAACGGCTTCAACATCATCGACGTCTCCAAGCCCACCGACCCGCAGTTGGTCACCAGCGTTGTCTGCCCCGGCGGGCAGGGCGACATCTCGGTCCACAACAACCTGGTCTTCATGTCGGTCGAGGAGAGCCGCGGACGGGTCGACTGCGGCACGAACGCCAATGTCGGCACTCGGTTCCAGGGCGTCCGGATCTTCGACGCCAGCGACGTGCGCAACCCGGTGCAGGTCGCGGCCGTTCAGCTCTGCCGCGGCTCGCACACGCACACCGTGGTGACCGACCCGAAGGACCCGGACAACATCTACATCTACGTCTCGGGCACGACCTCGGTGCGCCCGGCGACGACGATGGAGGGCTGCAACAACAACGCCGCGGACGGCGACAACCCGTCGCGGTGGCGGATCGAGGTCATCAAGGTGCCGGTGGCGGCGCCTGAGCAGGCCGCCGTGGTGAACGAGCCGCGGCTGTTCACCGACCCGGCGACCGGCCGGATCGACGGTCTGCAGAACGGGCCCCAGACGCCCCGGCACCCGTCCGGGTCGACCTGGTCGCCCACGCCGAACACCAACGCCTGCCACGACATCACCGCGTACCCCGAGATCGGGCTGGCCGCCGGCGCCTGCCAGGGCAACGGCATCCTGATCGACATCTCGGACCCGGCGAACCCCCGCCGGATCGACGAGGTGTCCGACCCGAACTTCGCGTACTGGCACTCGGCGACGTTCAACAACGACGGCACCAAGGTCATCTTCACCGACGAGTGGGGCGGTGGTAGCGGTGCTCGCTGCCGCGACACCGACCTGCCGGAGTGGGGCGCGAACGCGATCTTCGACATCGTCGACCGGAAGATGAAGTTCGCCAGCTACTACAAGCTGCCGGTTCCGCAGTCGCTGCAGGAGAACTGCGTCGCGCACAACGGCTCGCTGATCCCGGTGCCCGGCCGCGACATCATGATGCAGGCCTGGTACCAGGGCGGCATCTCGGTGTTCGACTTCACCGACTCGGCCCACCCGCAGGAGATCGCGTACTTCGACCGTGGACCGGTCAACCCGAACTCGCTCGTGCTCGCCGGGTTCTGGTCGGCGTACTGGTACAACGGCGCCCTCTACGGCAACGAGATCGCCCGCGGCTTCGACGTGTTCAAGCTGACGCCCAGCCAGTACCTGTCCGAGGCGGAGATCAAGGCCGCGTCGGAGGTTCAGCTCGGCCAGTTCAACGCCCAGGGCCAGCCGAAGATCACCTGGACGCCGAGCTTCGCGCTCGCGCGTGCGTACTACGACCAGGCGGTGCGGGCCGACGCCATCGGCCACCCGCTGAAGTCCCAGGTCGACATGTTCCTGGAGCGGGCCGAGGGCTTCGCGGCTGAGGGCAAGCGGTCCGCCGCCGCCGCGCAGCTGCGGGCGCTGTCCAACAAGCTGGGCGCGCCGGAGCACCAGCAGCTGAAGAAGGCGGTCCTGGACCTGGCGGACTCGCTCTGACCCGCCCCTGACGAAAGGGCACCCCGACTCGAAGCCATCGAGTCGGGGTGCCCTTCACCTTTGCCGTCTCCTGCGGAGGTCAGCGCAGCTTGGCCAGCATCTCCTGCATCCGCTGGATCTCGATGCTCTGGTCGGCGTTGACCTCACGGGCGAACTGGTCGCTGGCCGGCTCCAGCCCGCCACCGGTCGCGTAGAGTTCCTCCACCATCTTGAGCGCCCCCTGGTGGTGGCCGATCATGAAGGTGAGGAACAGCCGGTCGAACTCCGCGCCGCGCGCCTTCTTGAGCTGGTCGAACTGCTCGCCGGTGAGCATTCCCGGCATGAGCTCGTGCCCGGCGTGGCCGGTGTGCGGCCCCACGCTCGGCACGCCCCGCTCGTCGAGCCACCGCTGCATCCGCGCGATCTCGTCACGCTGCGAGACGTCGATCCGCTTGGCGAGCAGGGTCACGTCCGGGTTGGTGGTACGCCCCTGAAGAAGCGCGGTCATCTCCAGCGCCTGGGCGTGGTGCGGGATCATCCCCTCGATGAACAGGGTGTCGGCCGCGGTGAACCCGGGCGGCGAGACCTGGGACAGCTCGCTGGCCGACAGGGACCTGCCCGGTTGGCCGGGGGCGCCCGGCTGGACCACGTGCGAAACCGGTGGACGGTACGGCGGATCGCTGTCGGGCCAGAGGGCGACGGCCACTCCCGAGCCAACGGCCACGGTGGCGATGACAGCTGAAATCATCAGGCGACGAGACAGGGGCATGATTCACGTACCTAACTTGAGCTGCGCAGAAGTGAAGTCATAGTGCCTCATGTCCGTCGCCGTCACCAGGCTTCCAAGCGGCTTCGTATTGATCATCCACGAGCCGACGGATGGCCGACTCACCCGAAAGACCAATGCCGATCGAGCGGAATCCGTGCGCGCGGACTCCGCCCCTGACGCCACGGCGGGTGCCGGACCGCCGGCCTCCCACGGCGCACCGCCGTCCTTTGTGGTCGGTCCGGCCGACGGGCGATCCGGCCATGCCATAGGCTGCCGTCCGGTTCCGGGACCGCCGAGGAGATCCATGAAGAACACTTCCCAGACCTCACCACGCCGGCTGGCCGAGGCGTGCGAGGCGTTGGTGGCCGCCTCCTGGTTCAGCCTCGCCAGCTTCGTGGTGGTCATCGTCAACGCGATGGCGCTCGGGCTGGAGACGTACGGTCGGCTGGTCGCCGTGGCCGGCGCCTCGCTGCGGGCGGTGGAGTACGCCTGCCTGGCCTGTTTCGTGCTGGAGCTGCTCGTCCGGTTCGGGGCCCACCTGGACGCCCCGTTCGGCTTCTTCCGGGACCGCTGGAACGTGTTCGACCTGGTGATCGTCGCCGCGCCCCTGCTGCCCGGCGTTCGGGAGAACGTCACGGTGCTGCGGCTGTTGCGGCTGGCCCGCATCGCCCGTGCGTTCCGGCTCTTCCCCAGCCTGCGGGTGATTCTCGTCGGTATCCGGCGCAGCCTCCCCGGCCTCGGCAGCTTCCTGCTGGTCACCGCCCTGTTGCTGTACGGGTATGCGATCCTCGGCTGGATCCTGTTCGGCACCGCCTATCCGGAGCGGTACGGCACCGTCGGGCAGGCGATGCTGACGCTGTTCCTGTTGCTGTCGTTGGACGGCATCACCGACACGTTGCAGGCCGGCCGCGAGGTGACCGACTGGGCGGTGCTCTACTACGTCTCCTACATGGTCGCCGCCTGCTACCTGCTGACCAACCTGCTCGTCGGGCTGGTGCTCACCGCACTGCAGGAGGCGCACCAGGACGAGCGCGCCGCAGCGGAGCGGACCGCCCGGCCGGACCCTCCGGACGAGCAGCCCGAGCCGTCGGTACGGGAACAACTCGCCCGGCTGCACGCGATGCTCGACGACCTGGAGCGGCGGTTGCCGGAGGTCCGCGCCGACCAACTGGACCGCCCTCCCTCGGCCCGGGGTCGGGTCACCAGCCGGCGTCGGTCGTCGAAGCGCAGGTCGGTGAAGTCGGCGGCCGGCCGCTGACGCCGACCGGCTGAGGCGGACCGGACCCGTCGAGCTGAACAGACCCGAAGGACGCCGCCGCTCGGCCACCACGTCGTCCCGCCGCGGCACCGCCGATACCGTCCCGCATAGCGGCGGTCCGCCCGCAACTCCGTCGCGCACTGACATACTTGTCTCGGTACATGCACCGGCAACGGGTAGATGACTTCTGGGGTGAAGGGCGCATGACGGCCTCCGACTTCGGCGTCGACCCCACCACCGTGTCCTGCCCCGAGCAGTACGTCGCGCTGCTGCGCCAGCTGCGCGACCAGTCCGGCCTCGCCTACCGTACGATCGCTCGCCGGGCAGAACGCAACGGTGACGTCCTGCCCGCCAGCACCCTGGCCACCATGCTGGGCCGATCGACGCTCCCCCGTCGCGATCTGGTGGTGGCGCTGCTGCGGGCGTGCGACGTACCGGACGATCGGGCGGTGCTCTGGTTGCGGGCATGGGCCCGGCTGTCCGCCGCGCGCCCTACGGGCCGTGGTGCCGGTCGGCGCCGGTCCGCCGACCCCGGAGACGACAACGCCGCCCCGGCGAGCCGGAGCGTGGCCCCGCCCGACCCCGTGGGCCCGGCGCCGGCATCCCCCCGCGCGTCCCCGGTGCTGCGGTTGGTGGCCGGCACCGGCGTACCTCGAAGCGACCTCGGCTGGCCCGGCCAGGCGCGCGTCGCCGGGGCCGGCGCGCCCGACCCGGGGCGCGAGCGGGTGTCGCACACGCTGCCGTGGCCGGCCCCCGCTCAGGCCCCGAGCGACGGCAGCCGGCCGCCCGTGCCGTTCCAGCTGCCGCCGGCACCGCCCATCCTCCTCGGACGGGACGCGGAGGCCCGTCGCCTGATCGCCGAGACCGCCCACGACGGCGTCGTGTGCGTCGTCGCGGGCGCCGGCGGGCTCGGCAAGTCGGCCCTCGCCCTGCACGTCGCGCACCAGATCGCGGCCCGGTACGACGGCGGCTGCCTCTACGCCGACCTGCACGGAGCCACCGCCGGAATCGCGCCGGCGGCGCCGGCCGACGTGCTGGCCCGGTTCCTGCGCGCGCTGGGCGTGCCGACCACGCCCGCCTCCCTGGACGAGGCGAGTGCCCTGTTCCGCACCTGGGCCGCCGACCGTGGCGTGCTCGTCGTCCTCGACAACGCCGCCTCCGCCGCGCAGGTCCGCCCACTCCTGGTCAGCGGCCCGGAGTGCGCGACGCTGGTGACCAGCCGGTGGATGCTCGCCGATCTCGACGCCACCGTCCGGCTCCGGCTCGACCCGCTGCCGGACGAGGCGGCCCTCGCCCTGTTCGGCCGGCTCGGTGGCGCGCAACGCGTCGCCGCGGAGCCGGATGCCGCGGCCCAGGTCGTCCGGAACTGTGACGGGTTTCCCCTGGCCCTGCGGATCATCGGGGCACGTGCCGCGGCGCGGCCCGACGCGCCGCTCAGCGGCCTCGCCGAGCGGATGAACGACGAGGGACGCCGGCTGGACGTGCTGGAGGTGGGAGACCTTTCCGTGCGGGCCAGCCTGCACCTCGGCTACCAGGCGTTCGGCGACGGGCCGCAGGACGAGCACCGCACCGCCGCCCGGCTCTTCCGCCTCGCGGCGCTGCCCGACTGGGCCGACGCCACCGCGTACGGCTGTGCGGCGCTCGCGGGCCTGCCGGTGCCGGTCGCCGAGCGGGCACTCGACGCCTTGGTCGACGCGCACCTGCTCGAGTCGGCCGGCGACGGTCGGTACCGGTTCCACGACATCGTCCGGCTCTACGCCCGGGAGCGGGCCCACGAGATCGACGAGGCCGCTGACCGGGAGGCGGCGTTGAGCCGCCTGACCGGGTGGCTGTTCGCCACCACCGCCGCGGCCGCGCGGCTGCTCTATCCGCAGGAGCGGCTGCCGTTCGCCGCCCTGGACGACCCCACCGGGCAGCCGGGCCAACCGTTGACCGGCACGGCGGACGCCTGGGGCTGGTTCGAGCGCGAGCACACCAACCTGCTGATGATCGCACGGCAGCAGGTGGCGAGCGGGCAGACGCTGGCCGCGGTGCAGCACCTCGCCATCGTGGTCGTCAAGTTCATCGACTACTCCGGGTACGCGGCAGAGCAGCAACAGTTCGGCCAGCTCGCGGTCGAGGCGGCGCAGCGGTTGGGTGACCGGTCGGGCACGGCGCTGGCGTTGAACATCGTGGCCGTGGCGTTGCTGCGGCAGGGCCGGCTCGACGAGGCGATCCCGCTGCTGGAGCGGAACCTCGCCGTGCAGCGCGAGCTGGGCGACCGGACGCGGGAGGCGGCCTGCCTCAACAACCTCGGCAACGCGCTGCGCGACAAGGGCGACCTCGACAGCGCGCTGCGGAACCTGCAGGCGGCCCTCGCGATCCGGCGTGAACTCGGCGATCGTTACAAGGAGGCCAGCGTCCTCGACAACCTCGCGCTGGTGCACCAGCGCCGGGGCGAGTTCCGGCAGGCCGTCGCGCACCACCGGGCGGGGCTGGCGATCGCCGCCGACGGCACGGATCCGCTGTGGCACGCCCAGGCGCTGGTCAATTTCGCCGAGACGTCGCTGCTGGCCGACGATCACGAGGCGGCGATCGCGCGGGCCGCCGAGTCGTTGGAGATCTGCCGGCGGTACCGGCACCAGCGCGGCATCGGCCTGGCGCTGCGGGTGTTGGGCGACGCGTACGCGCGACTCGGCCGCCCGACCGAGGCCCGCCGGCACTGGCGGGAGGCGCTGGACCGGCTGGACGGCCTGGACCGGGATGCCTGCGCCAAGCTACGGGCGGCGCTCGGCGACGACGGCCCGACGGACCGGGTGTGCTCGCCCTGACGAGCGCAGGGCGAGGGGACCCCTCATCGTGAACCGGTATACCGCCGAGTCATAAGCAGGCCGCAACGGCATATCGCTCTCACTTCTGCCCAAGAGGGCGAGCATTGCCCTGAATACGCTTACCGACGACCGTCCGCCCGTCCGCTACGGGGCGTCCTCGGGAGGATCGCTCACCGGGTCGAGGTGGTGGCCGACGATGTGTGGGGACGCGGCCAGCAGGTACACCGCGAGCGTCATCACGATCAGGCCGGTGATCTCGACGGCGAGCGCCCCCGGCGTCAGTCGCAGCGTCCCGCCGAGCACGCCGATCCCGATCGCGATACCGGAGAGCGGCTCGGCCGCGGCCAGGGGCGGGTACGAGACCGACAGCGGAGCGAGGTCGAACGCGCTCTGCGCGAGCAGGGTACCGATCAGTCCGATCATGAACACCGTGTACGGCTGCCAGCTGGTCAGCAGCCCCAGCAGCCCGTGGGTGGACAGTCGGTGCACGGCCGACTGGGTCAGGGCGGACTGGAGCCCGTAGAGCATGCCTGCCCCGATCGCCAGCATCGGCGCCTCCTGCGCGGGTCGCAGCCGGCGCGCGGAGCGTACGAGCAGCAGGGTCAGCGTGCCGATACCGGCCGCGGCCACCGCCCAGTCCCAGGGTGGCACCCCCTCGGGGTTGCCGGTCCCGGGATGACCCGCCACCAGGAAGGCGACCATGCCCATGGTGACCGCCATCGCGACCCCCCAGTCCCGCCGTCGGAGCGGACGCCGGGACCACAGCGCCGAGGCCGACAGGGCGAACAGCAGGCGCAGCACCAGGACGGGCTGCACCAGCACGACCGAACCCTGCCCCAGTGCGGCGCCGCTGAGCAGGCCGCCCAGCAGCGTCGCCGAGAGTCCCAACAGCCACAGCCGCTGCCGGGCGAGATGCCACAACAGCCCCAAGCGCAGCGCCAGGCCGTCCGGGGCCTGGAAGGCGACCCGCTGCTGCACGGCCGAGCCGACGCCGAGCAGCATGGCGGCACCGATTGCCAGGATGAAGACCACCGAAGGGCCTACCCCGTCCCCTCCGTCCAAACCACCGATTTCCGCCCCGTCCGACGCACGGCACCGCCCGGCACCGCGACGCACCACCGCCCGCGATCACCGCCGGTCCGCCGGGGCCCGAAGCCTCGGCCGTGGTGGTCGCGGTCAGGACCCGGGGCGCAGCGCCGCGAGCTGGACCTGCAGTGCCAGCCGGGTACGCGGCGAGTCGAGGTCGACGGGCACGACCTCGGCGATGCGGCGCATCCGGTGTCGGAGCGTGTTGGGATGCACGTGCAATTGCCGGGCCGCCTTCCTCGGGTCGCCCTGTTGCTCCAGCCAGGCGGCGACCGTGGCGACGTAGTCGGTGCCGTGCTTCCGGTCGTGGGCCACCAGGACGGGCAGCGGTCCGCCGACCAGCAGATCGGCCTGCGGCACCGCGGTGACCACCCGGTGTACGACCACCTCGGCCCAGACGTCCTCGAAGCGCAGCACCGATCCGCGCTGCCGGGCCGAGCCGTGCAGCGCGAGCAGCTCCGCCGCCTCGGCGCGGGAACGTGGCAGGTCGGTCAACTCTCCGGCGACGCTGCCGGAGGCGGCCCGCAGGCCCGGCTCGTGCGCGGCGACGTCGTGGATCAGCCGCTCCATCCAGAGCCAGGAGCCGGGTGACTCGCCTCCGTCGACCACGACGGCGAACAGGACGTCCCCGACGTCCGCGATCAGCGGCTGACGCCAACCGTGACGGCGGGTGATCGACTCCCACAGGGCGAGGTTGTGCACCATTTCCGCGGTCCCGCTGTGCGCCTCAAGCGCGACGACCCGCCACGGTCCGGCGGGCAGGCCCAGTTCCTCCCGTCCCACCCGACCGGGGGCTCGCAGGGCGGCCCGCAGGCGGTCGGCGGACACCCGGCGCGCGACATCGGCCTGCACCCGGAGGCGGAGCAGGTGCAGCGCCAGCACCGAGGCCGCGCCCTGAAGATCACGCAGGCGCCCGTCCGGCACCGGGCCGTCGACGACGGCCCAGATCGAGCCGAGCAGCTCACCGCCGGCGCGGATCGGGATCACGAGCCGGGGCAGCGTCCCGTCCGGGCCCTGCGGCACGAAGATCAGCTCGCTCCCCTTGGCGAGCTTGCGGAACACGCCACGGGAACGGAAGTGCGCGATCACGTCACCGGGGACGCGACGCCCGACAATGGTCGAGACCCGGGCCGGGTCGGTGCGGTCCTGCCGCGACGAGTAGGCGAGCACCCGGTACTGGGCGTCCTCGATCGTCACCGGCGCGTCGACGATGGCGGCGGTCGCGTCGGCCAGGGCGAACAGTTCGTCGTACACCCCGGTTTCCCCGGTCTCGGGCGAGCCTGGCGCGGCGGCCCGGTCGATCACCCCGCGGAGCAGCCAGACCAGTTGGGCCCAGGACCCGTGGCTCTGCAGCTCGACCAGGGTCAGGTCACGGGCGGCGGCGGACGAGGTCACATCGGGATGCACGCTGAGCGGGGGCTTGAGGACGAGGCCGGCCGCCGCGGTCGCCGCGCAGCGCTCGATGACGGCGAGCGCCTGGTCCGGGGTCGCGATGCCGGCACCGAGCACGAGGTCGCCGCTCTGGCCGGCCGACGCCTCGTCGAGTTCGGCGAGGGTCACGTCGCGCACCTCCGCCGCTTTGGCGGGGACGACGACCTTGAGCAGAGCGGCGCCGACCGCCTCCACCACGCCAGCCACGGTGATCACCGCCCGATGATGCCTCGGCGTTGTTCATATCGACCAGTCGCCGGGGTGAGCGTTGGCCGGACGGAACAATGACGTCTCGGCGCGGTGACGACAGGATTGGGCCGGTCTTTGCTGCTCAAAGGAGAGAACAATGCCTGCCACCGAGTCCGCTCCCACCCCCCAACGCGTCGCCGTCGTCGGTGCCGGGATGGTCGGGTTGGCCACCGCCTGGTTCCTCCAGGAACGGGGGGTGCAGGTGACCGTCCTCGACCGTAAGGGTGTGGCGGCGGGCGCCTCCTGGGGCAACGCGGGCTGGCTCACCCCCGGCATCACCACCCCCCTGCCCGAGCCGGCGGTGCTCCGCTACGGGCTGCGCGCCGTGCTGAGCCCGTCGTCCCCCGTCTACGTGCCGCCGCGCGCCGACGCTCGGCTGCTGCGGTTCCTGGTGGGCTTCACCCGGCACAGCACCGCCGCGAAGTGGCGGGACGCGATGCGCGCCTACATCCCGATGAACCGGCGCGCGTTCCAGGCGTTCGACACGCTGACGGCCGGCGGGGTCGCTTCGATGACGAACGAGGCCAAATCGTTCATCGCGGCGTACCGGACCGAGGCCGAGCGATCGGTCCTGCTGGACGAACTGGCGCATATCCACTCCGCGGGCCAGGAGATCGAGTTCGACGTCCTGACCGGGGCCGAGGCGCGGGAGGTGGAGCCCTCGCTGTCGGACAACATCGGCGCCGCCATCCGGCTGCACGGTCAGCGCTTCGTCAACCCCGGGGAGTACGTGCACGCCCTCGCCGACTCCGTCGTCGCCCGCGGCGCGTCGCTGGTGACCGGCGCGGACGTCGTGGACATCCGCGACGAGGGGGCCGGGGTCCGGGTGGTCACCTCCGACGGCGCGGACGAGCGCTACGACGCGGCGGTGCTGGCGACCGGCACGTGGCTCGGCCAGTTGGGCCGGCGCTTCGGCATCCGGACCGTCGTGCAGGCCGGCCGCGGATACAGCTTCAGCGTGAAGATGGAGCACGTCCCCTCGGGACCGGTGTACTTCCCGGCCCAGCGCGTCGCGTGCACGCCGCTGGGCGACCGGCTGCGTGTCGCCGGGATGATGGAGTTCCGCAGCGCCGAGGCCCCGCTGGACCGGCGCCGCGTCCTGGCCATCGCCGAGGCCGCCCGACCGCTGCTGCGCGGCGCCGACCTGGACGCCCGCATCGACGAGTGGGTCGGTTCGCGCCCGTGCACCCCCGACGGGCTCCCGCTGATCGGTGAGACCAGGTCACCGCGGGTCTTCGCGGCCGGCGGCCACGGCATGTGGGGCATCACCCTCGGCCCGCTCACCGGCGAGCTGCTCGCCGAGCAGATCACCACCGGCCGGCGGCCCGTGGAGCTCCAGCCCTTCAGCCCGCTGCGCTGATGCCTCGGCTCGATGTGCCGGCGACCGCGGATGGTCGCCGGCACATCGACACGCCGATCGTCACCCCGCCTCAGCTCACGCCGCTCTCCACGGCCCCGGCCAGGGATGCCTCGGCCACCCCGGCGGGGGTCGCCGACATCGCCCGGAGCGTGTCCGCCGTGGCGGCATCCGCCGGGAAGAACGTCTCGATGGAGATCTCGTCGAGCGTCACGTCCCGAGGCGAACCGAACATCGTCGTGGTGTAGAGCAGAGCCAGCTCGCCGTACTCGGTGGACAGCCGCATGGGGACGACCAGGTCCTCGGTCGGGGCCCGGCCGGCGACCGGGCCGTTCCGCCCCGGCACCGGATAGCTCTCCAACTCCCTCAACAGATCCGCCAGGCCCTCCGCGGCGGTGCGGGCGAGCTGCCGACGGACCCGGCGCAGCAAATGCGCCCGCCACTGCGCCAGGTTGCTGATCCGCCGGGCCAGGCCGTCCGGGTGCATCGTCACCCGCAGCACGTTGACCGGGGGTGTCCGCAGCTCCGCCGGGACGTCGTGCAGGAACGCCGCCATGGCACGGTTGGCGGCCAGCAGCTCCCAGCGCACGTTGACGGCAAGCGCCGGGTTCGGCTCGTGGCCGGTGAGTACGGCTTCCACGGCCGCGCGGGCCGCGCCGAGATCGGTGAACACGCTCTCGGCGTGCATCGGTGCGAACCCGGCGGCCAGGTAGAGCTCGTTGCGTTCCCGCAGCGGTACGTCGAGTTCGTCGCACAATCGCTCGATCAGGCCGCGGCTCGGGTTGGCGCGTCCGTTCTCGACGAAGCTCAGATGCCGGGCGGACAGCTCCGCCGACATCGACACGTCGAGCTGCGAGCGGCCCCGCCGCTCGCGCCAGCGCCGGATCAGCACCCCCACGGGCTCACTCCTGGTCATGGCACCAGCCTCGCCGGTCGGCCGACGCCTGGCAATGACCTCGCAGGTAATCGACACCGACCGGTTCCGGCCGCACTGTTGGTGGTGCGGCAGCCGCCGCACCACCAACGGCAGGGAGGGAACAGCCATGGCGTCCGACGCCGGACACGCGGAGACCATCGAACGGTACGTCCGCTTCTGGAACACCGAGAAGCCCGACGAGCAGCGGGATCTCGCCGCGGAGACCTTCACTGACGAGGTCGGGTACCACGCGGTGATCGGCGTCTTCACGGGTCGGCAGGCGCTGATCGGCTTTCACGACCAGTTCACCGGGCGCATGCCGACCGCGGTGTTCCGCCCTCGCGAGGAGCCGCAGGTCCACCACGACCGGGCCCGCCTGATGTGGGAGATCGAAATCGACGAGGGGAAGCCCTTCGCCGCCGGGACCGACGTGCTGGTGTTCGACCCGGACGGCCGGATCAGCTCGGTCACCGTGTTCCTGGACCGCGCACCGGAGGGCTTCGACGCGCACGCCCACAACTGATGGCGGCGGTGGACGGGACGGCGTTCCCGTCCACCGCCCCTCGCTCGGCCCGCAGATGCTTGACGAACACGCGTCCGATGCGGATGGATAGGCGTAATCATGTGACACCAGGATTCCCATCGAGAGGATTCCCATGACATATTCACGCCTGCGCGCTGCCACAATGGCCGCGGTCGCTCTGGTGGCCGCCGGGCCCCTGGTGGCCCCGCAAGTGGCCGGCGCGGCACCGGGCAACCCCGGCGCCCCCCGCTACTCGGCCGGCGCGGCGAGCATCGGCGACCCGTACTTCCCGGACGCGGGCAACGGCGGGTACGACGTCCAGCACTACGACCTCGACTTCTCGTACGACCCGGCGACCCGGTTCATGGACGCCACCGCCACGATCACCGCCGTCGCCACACAGGACCTCGACCGGTTCAACCTCGACTTCCGCGGCCCGGAGATCTCCTCGCTGACCGTCAACGGGCACCCGCACGCCTTCACCCGCGACGGTCAGGAACTGATCGTCACCCCGCGTCCGAAGCTCAAGACCGGGCAGACGTTCACGGTGGTGGTGCGGTACGCCGGCGTACCGGCCGTGGTCACCGACCCGGACGGGTCGATCGAAGGCTGGGTGCCGACCGACGACGGCGCCTTCGTCGCCGGTGAGCCGCAGGGCACGCCGGCCTGGCTGCCCACCAACGACCACCCGACCGACAAGGCCACCTTCCGGTTCACCGCCAAGGTGCCCGAGGGGCTCACCGCCGTCGGCAACGGGCAGCTCCTCTCCCAGCGGACCAGTGACGGCTGGACCACCTTCGTCTGGGACTCGACCGAGCCGATGGCCAGCTACCTGGCGACTATCACCATCGGCAACTTCGTGGTGACCGAGACGACCACGGCGGGCGGGATCCCGGTGTACGTCGCGGTCGACCCGCGGCAGGTCGCCGGATCGGCCAGTGCGGTCGCCCAGCTCCCGAAGATGATCGACTTCTTCTCCTCGAAGTTCGGCCCGTACCCGTTCGCCTCGACCGGCGCGATCATCGACCGGGCCCCGAACGTGGGCTACGCCCTGGAGACCCAGACCAAGCCGGTCTTCTCCGGCGCGGCGAGCGTCAGCACCATGGCCCACGAGCTGGCCCACCAGTGGTACGGCGACAGCGTGTCGCCGGAGCGCTGGTCGGACATCTGGCTCAACGAGGGCTTCGCCACGTACGCACAGTGGATGTACACCGAGTACAACGGCGGGGCCTCGGTCACCCAGACGTTCAACAGCAGCAGCAACTACGGTCGGGCCGCGTCGTCGTCGTTCTGGCAGACGGTCCTCGCCGACCCGGGCCCGGTGGACATGTTCAGCAGCATCCCGTACAACCGGGGTGCGATGACCCTGCACGCGTTGCGCGGCAAGGTCGGCGACGACACCTTCTTCCGCATCCTGCGCGAGTGGGCGGCGAACAACCGCCACGGCCACGCCTCGACGGCCGACTTCATCGCGCTGGCCGAGAAGGAATCCGGGCAGCACCTCGGCGCCTTCTTCGACGTGTGGCTGTTCCAGCAGGGCAAGCCCACGACCTGGTGACGCCGGCGGGCCCCGCGACCGCTCGGGCGCGGGGCCACTGCCGTGAGACGAAGACGACACTCCGACGCGACATCTGGTGTTGCTCTGGTGCCGGCACAGCCATATATGGTGTCTGACGCAGCTGGTTCGGCCGCCCCTCACGGGCGGCCGAGGCAAGAGGGAACCCGGTGGGAATCCGGGACTGCCCCGCAGCGGTGAGTGGGAACGACCGCCGTCATCAGCACTGGACCCCCTGTGGTCTGGGAAGCGACGGCCAGTAGGAGACCGGTTCCGGCCGGTCGGGCCCGCGAGTCCGAAGACCTGCCAGCGCGTCGTACGCCCGCGACGGGCGTACGACGGTCCGAGGCCGCGCGGGACGGCCGACGCCACCGGGCACCGCCACGCCGGCGCGTGCCCGCCGGTGTCCGCTCCCGCGCGCCGAGGACCATCCGGTCCCGAGCTCGCGAGGAGTGAGTAGTGACAGTCACCGAGGTCCACCCGGCCGTCGGCACGGTGCCGGGCGAGGCCGCCCCGACCGGGCAGCGCCGCCCGCAGATGCACGTCCGCAAGCGCAACGGCGACAGCGAACCGGTCGACGTCAACAAGATCGTCCGCGCGGTGGAACGGTGGACCGACGGCCTCACCGACGTCGACCCGCTGCGGGTGGCGACCCGCACCATCAGCGGCCTGTACGACGGTGCGAGCACCGACGAACTGGACCGGCTGTCCATCCAGACCGCGGCCGAGCTGATCGGCGAGGAACCGCAGTACTCGCGCCTGGCCGCCCGCCTGCTGGCCGGATACGTCGACAAGGAGGTACGCGGACAGGGCGTCGCCTCGTTCAGTCAGGCGATCCGGCGCGCACACGCCGAGGGGCTGATCGGCGACGAGACCGCCGCCTTCGTCACGGCCCACGCGCGCAAGCTCGACGACGCCGTCGACCCGGCGGGGGATCTGCGGTTCGAGTACTTCGGGCTGCGCACCGTCTACGACCGTTACCTGCTGCGGCACCCGACCAGCCGGCTGGTGTTGGAGACGCCGCAGTACTGGCTGCTGCGGGTGGCCTGTGGCCTGTCGCGTACCCCCGGCGAGGCGATCGACTTCTACCGGCTGATGTCCAGCCTGGCGTACCTGCCCAGCTCACCGACGCTGTTCAACTCCGGCACCCGGCACACCCAGATGTCGTCCTGCTACCTGGTCGACTCCCCGCGCGACGAGCTGAACTCCATCTACCAGCGGTACGCGCAGGTGGCCAACCTGTCCAAGTTCGCCGGCGGCATCGGCATCGCCTTCTCCCGGGTCCGCTCCCGGGGCGCGCTGATCCGTGGCACCAACGGGCGGTCCAACGGCATCGTGCCGTGGCTGCGGACGCTGGACGCGAGCGTCGCGGCGGTCAACCAGGGCGGCCGGCGCAAGGGCGCGGCCTGCGTCTACCTGGAACCGTGGCACCCGGACGTCGAGGAGTTCCTCCAGCTGCGCGACAACACCGGCGAGGATGCCCGGCGTACCCACAACCTGAACCTGGCCAACTGGGTTCCGGACGAGTTCATGCGCCGGGTGGAGGCGGACGCGATGTGGTCGCTGTTCGACCCGGACGAGGTGCCCGAGCTGCCGGACCTGTGGGGGGCGGAGTTCGACGCCGCGTACCGGGCGGCGGAGGCGCGGGGACGCTTCGTGCGGCAGGTGCCGGCCCGGGAGCTGTACGGGCGGATGATGCGGACGCTCGCGCAGACCGGCAACGGCTGGATGACGTTCAAGGACGCGGCGAACCGGTTGTGCAACCAGACCGCCGAGCCGGGCAACGTGGTGCACCTGTCGAACCTGTGCACCGAGATCATCGAGGTGTCCAGCGACGCCGAGACCGCAGTGTGCAACCTGGGCTCGGTGAACCTCGCGGCGCACCTGACCGACGGAGGCATCGACTGGGAGCGGCTCCGGGCGACCGTACGCACCGCGGTGACCTTCCTGGACCGGGTGATCGACATCAACTACTACCCGACCCCGCAGGCGGCGGCGAGCAACCCGCGCTGGCGGCCGGTCGGGCTCGGGCTGATGGGCCTGCAGGACGTGTTCTTCGCGCTGCGGCTGCCGTTCGACTCCCCGGGCGCGCGGGAGCTGTCCACCCGGATCAGCGAGGAGCTGTACCTGACCGCGCTGGAGACCTCCGCCGACCTGGCCGAGCGGTTCGGCCCGCACCCGGCCTTCGCCGAGACGAGGGCCGCCCGCGGTCAGTTGCAGCCGGACCTGTGGGGCGTCGCCGGCACGCAGGCGCAGCGGTGGACCGCGCTGCGGGAGCGGGTCGCCGCGTACGGGCTGCGCAACTCGCTGCTGGTGGCGATCGCCCCGACCGCGACCATCGCCTCGATCGCCGGCTGCTACGAGTGCATCGAGCCACAGGTGTCCAACCTGTTCAAGCGCGAGACGCTGTCCGGGGAGTTCCTCCAGGTCAACACCGCTCTCGTCGCCGAACTCAAGGTGCGTGGGCTGTGGACCGAGCGGATCCGGAGCGCGATCAAACGGGCCGACGGCTCGGTCCAGGAGGTCACCGAACTGCCGGCGGAGGTGCGCGAGCTGTTCCGTACCGCGTGGGAGCTGCCGCAGCGTGCCCTGATCGACCTGGCCGCCGCCCGCGCGCCGTTCATCGACCAGTCCCAGTCGCTGAACCTGTTTCTGGCCGCACCCACCATCGGCAAGCTCTCCTCGATGTACCTGTACGCCTGGAAGGCCGGGCTGAAGACCACCTACTACCTGCGCTCCCGCCCGGCGACCCGGATTCAGCAGGCCACCGTCCCGGCCCGGGCGGCCGTCGTCGCACCCGTGGCGACCGACGAGCAGGCGCTGGCCTGCTCGCTGGAGAACCCCGAAGCGTGCGAAGCCTGCCAGTGACCGCCCCGACCGACACCACCACGGAGACCACGACCATGCTGCTCGATCCCGGGATGAACCTCACCCTCCGCCCGATGCGCTACCCGCACTTCTTCGACCGCTACCGCGACGCCATCCGCAACACCTGGACCGTCGAGGAGGTCGACCTGCACGCCGACCTGGCCGACCTCGACCGGCTCTCCCCCGCCGAACGGCACCTGGTCAGCCGCCTCGTCGCGTTCTTCGCCACCGGCGACACCATCGTCGCGAACAACCTCGTGCTCAACCTCTATCAGCACGTCAACAGCCCCGAAGGCCGGCTCTACCTGTCCCGCCAGCTGTTCGAGGAGGCGGTGCACGTCCAGTTCTACCTCAACCTGCTGGACACCTACGTGCCCGACGAGGCCGAGCGCGCCGCGGCGTTCGCCGCCGTCGAGAACATCCCGTCGATCCGTCGCAAGGCCGAGTTCTGCTTTCGCTGGATCGACTCCATCCACGAACTCCGCGAGCTGCGGACCAGACAGGACCGACGGGCGTTCCTGCTCAACCTGATCTGCTTCGCCGCCTGCATCGAGGGGCTGTTCTTCTACGGCGCCTTCGCCTACGTCTATTTCCTGCGCTCCCGTGGCCTGCTGCACGGCCTCGCCTCCGGCACCAACTGGGTGTTCCGCGACGAGTCGATGCACATGGCGTTCGCCTTCGACGTCGTCGACACCGTACGCCGGGAGGAGCCCGACCTGTTCGACGACGACCTCGCCGACCAGGTCCGGCAGATGCTCACCGAGGCGGTCGAGTGTGAGGTGCAGTTCGCCGAGGACCTGCTCGGCCAGGGTGTGCCCGGGCTGCCCCTGGCCGACATGCGCGAGTACCTGCAGCACGTCGCCGACCGACGGCTGGCGCAGTTCGGGCTCGCTCCCCACTACGGATCGGCCAACCCGTTCGCCTTCATGGAGTTGCAGGACGTGCAGGAGCTGTCCAACTTCTTCGAACGCCGGGTGTCGGCGTATCAGGTCGGGGTGACCGGCACCGTCGCCTTCGACGACGACTTCTGAGCCGCCACCGTCTTCCGAGAACGGACGAACCACAGTGCCAGACACCAGAACCATCGCCGGCCGGCCACCGTCGGCGTCGCATCTGACCCTGTCGCAGATCATGGACCAACACCACACCAACCTGATGGGCACGGTGCACGGCGGCCGGATCCTCAACCTCATCGACTCTGTCGCCGGCGTCGTCGCCGCCCGCCACTCCGACGGGCCGGCCGTCACCGCGGCCATCGACGAGACCGCCTTCCTCCGGGCGGTCCGGGTCGGCGACGTGGTCCACGTGGACGCCCGGATCACCTGGGCCGGCCGCAGCTCGATGGAGGTGGCGGTCAAGGTGACCGCCGACCGATGGGACCGGGCGGTGCCGCCCACCGACGTGGCGACCGCCCACCTGGTCATGGTGGCTGTGGACGACGCGGGCCAGCCACGACCGGTGCCGGCGCTGCTTGCCGAGACCGACGGCGACCGGCGCCGCTACCGGGAGGCGGAGATCCGCCGGGAGCACCGGTTGGCCCTGCGGCGCGCGCTGCTCGACGGCGTCGAGGAGGGCTGACCCGGTGTTCGGACTCTCCATGGCGACGCTCGCCGGCTACCTCGCCGCGATCGCGCTGCTGATGGTGACTCCCGGGCCGGACATGATGTTCGTCCTGGCCAACGCCGTCCGCTACGGCACCCGGGCCGGGGCGGTGGCCGCGCTCGGGGTCGCCGCCGGCGAAGCGGTGCACGTCGCGGCGGTCGTGTGCGGCCTGGCGGCGGTGATCTCCGCGTCGCCGGTGCTGTTCACCGTGATCCGGTGGGCCGGCGCGGCGTACCTGATCGTCCTGGGCGTCCGGGCGCTGCGCGGTGCCGGTGGGCCCGGCGTCGTGGCGGAGGGGCAGGACGGCCGGGCCGGTCGGGCGTTCCTGCGGGGGCTGGTGACCAACCTGCTCAACCCGAAGATGATCCTGTTCAGCGTGGCGTTCCTGCCGCAGTTCGTCGACCCGGCGGCGGGCGGCGTCACCGCTCAACTCGTGCTGCTCGGCGGGCTGTTCGTCGCGGTGCAGCTCACCGTTGACGTCGCCCTCGGCGCCGGTGCCGGGCGGCTGGCCCGACGGCTGGCCGACGGCCGGTGGTCGCGGCGGATCAACCGGATCTGCGCGGTGACCTTCGTCGCCCTCGGGCTGCGCCTGGCCGCCGGCTGACCTCGGAGGCCGCCGTCGCCCGCCCAGGGTGTCCCGGGTGGGCGGCGGAGGCAGGCCCGCGTACGAGCTGGTCAGCGACGGCTGCGGGACGGCGCGGGAGGCGTCACCCGCACCCGTTCCTCTTCGGGCCGGCTCTCGATGTCGTCGAGTTGCTCACCGATGGCCCTCCGGAGATCGTCGTAATCCCGGAAGTAGTGGTCATTGAACAGCGTGTAGCCGGTCCACATCAGGTTGGCGCACACCCGCGGGGGCACTCCGCCCGTCGCCGCGCCCATGCCGACCAGGGCCACCGACCGGATGCTGCCCGGCTCCTTGTCGTTCTGCGCGTGGATGGCCTGGAACGCGGCGGCACAGGCCAGGGCGACGTTCAACGTCTCGCTCACGTTCTGCACCGAGTGCTCCATGGTGGGCGTCGAGATGAGGAACCTCGGGTTGATCGCCCCGGACGGCACACACACGGCACTGCCCACCGGCAGCGACCCGCCGAACTGATCATTGATCGCCCGCTGGACGCGAAGCTGGATGCCCGCCCCGAGGTGCCGCTTGATGACCGCGTCGACCCCGCCGTCCATCCGCCCTCGGGAGTTGGTCGGGCTGACCCAGGCATCGGCACGCCGGGTGAGGATCGACCCCTTGTGGATCTCGACCTCCGGAGTGTCGGCGAACGCCGCCCGCCAGGCCTGCACCACCCTGGCGTTGACGTCCGTCAACACCACGTTGAGCAGTGGTTTCACGACTTCGAGGGGCATGACTCACTCCCATGGGGAAGGGGCGTCTCCAACATGGATCAAGCTATCGGGCCCGTCTGACAGGAAACGCGGATCCGACGCCGACCACCGACCTCAGCGATCGAGCCCGGCCGATCATCGGCGATCGTGTCGGACGGGTCTGCCATGCTGCGGGCCGCGCCCCGAGTAGCGCCGCCCGGCACCACACCCGCGCCGCGATCGACCGTGCCGTCACCGGCACGGCCAGCCACCCAGGAGCCCACGTTGAGCGACACCGAGGCCACCACGCCGCCCGACCCGAACGACCCGCTGGCCCTCGCCGAACTCTTCACCGGCGGTGGTGAGCCGTGGCTGCCACTACTGAAACCGGTCATCGAGGCGCAGCCGGAGGCCGCCTCGTTCATCGGCCCGGGTCGCGGCCCCAAGGTCGTACCCGTCCGGGAGTTGACCTTCCAGGCGCTCAAGCCGAACCCGCCGCACAAGTGGAAGGTCGTCGTCTTCGGCCAGAATCCGTACCCGCGGCCGGAGAGCGCCACCGGCATCGCCATGTTCGACAACACCTTCCACGACTGGGACGACAGCCAGTTCGGCCGGGTCGTCACCATCCGCTGCATCATCAAGGCGGCGGCGATGTGGAAGCACGGCATCCCCAAGAAGACGCCGATCGCCGACATCCGCACGCTGCTCAGGAAGCACGACACGGTGCAGCCGCCGGAGTGGTTCGAGGCGATGCTCACGCAGGGCGTGCTGCTGCTGAACGCGGCACTCACCGCCAGCAGCGACGGGGCGATGGCCACCGACCGGCACACCGCGTTCTGGCGACCGGTCGTCGAAACCCTCGTCGAGGAAATCCTCAAGGCCAAGCAGCAGGCCGACGAGGAGGACCGGGGTGTGGTGTTCGCGTGGTGGGGCGCGCACGCCCGCGCCCTGAAGCGGGTGGTGCTCCGGCTCGAAAAGAAGTACCCGGGCGTGGAGGTCCGGCACATCGACCACCCCAACCCCGCCGCCCAGGGCGACATCTTCTGCGACGGGGACCACTTCGCCGAGGTGAACGCGGCACTCAGGGCACTGGGCGCCGACGAAATCGACTGGCTGCCCAGCAGGGGGTGGCGCGAGCTCACGGCGCAGGCCGGCGGCACCGGCCCGGACACGGCCGACCGCATGGCGGCGTTCATCGCCACCACGATGGAGCTGCACAAGCTCTACCTCGAACGGCTCGCCAGCGTCAAGGACGAGGGGCTGGTCCTGCCCGCCATCACCGGCGTGTTCGACACCCCGCTCATGGACTTCCGCGAGGCCGTCGCTCCGGTGGCGGAGCTACTGTCCGGGCTCGACTGGCACGTGGAGCAGTCGTACCGGTTCGGCGAGAAGCAGCTGGACAGCGCGACCGACGGCCTGTCCGTCGACGAGGTGGCGGCCCTGCACCTCTACACCTGCGAATCGGCGTTCTACCGGCAGATCAATGCCACCCTGCGCCACCCGGACCGCAGCCGCATCGTGCCGTACCTGCCGTATCTGCGGTTGTTGTTCTCCGCCGTGTCGCGGCTGCCCACGCGCGAGGAGCCGCTGTGGCGCGGGGTGTCGCTCGACCTTCGGGCGCAGTACCCGCTCGGGCAGACCGTGACCTGGTGGGGGGTGTCGTCGTGCACGTCCAAGCTGAGCGTCGCCCAGGCGTTCCTCGGCCGCCGCGGCAAGCGGACGCTCTTCGAGGTACGCCCCGCGCGGGCCGTGGGCATCCGCAGGTTTTCCGCGTTCACCGGCGAGGAGGAGTTCATCCTCGCCCCCGGTACGCAGCTGCGGGTGACCGACGTGCAGGCCGAACGCAACGGTCTCTGCACCGTACGGCTGACCGAACTGGCCGAGCAGCGCCAGGTTGCCTGAGCGGCGGACGGGCCGGAGGGCGCGTCCCTGGTCGGGACGCTCCCTCCGGCCTCGGTCGGTGCCGGTGGTCAGCCGGCGATGAACTTGAAGTAGGAGCGGTACTGGAAGCCGTTGTCGAGGGTCAGCACGAACTCGCGGCAGGTGCCGGCCCACGACGGGTCGGTCTTCCACGGGTAGTTGTACTGACCGTTGGCGTTGACCGACATGTGCGACCCACCCGGGTTACGCGCCGCGACCGGAGTCGGCCGGGGCGTGATCGGCCCGTCCGGGTTCACGGTCTTGAGCGTGTCGCAGTCCACCAGCCGCGAGTACGGCGAACCACTGGCCAGGATGTCCAGACCCCGGTTGGCGGCCAGCTTGAACTTCATCGGCGCGGCGTCACCGGCGATGACGGTGTTCAGCTGCGGCTGCCCGGCGCGGCCGACGAAGTCACCCCGGCAGGACGGGTGGGTGTCGAACGCCTCGCTGTTGTCGTTACGGTTCGTGGTGCCCTGCACCGCGCTGTAGCCCAGACCACGCCGGGCGAACGAGCCCCAGATGATGCAGGCGTTCTCCCCACCGGTCAACGCCGCGTCCGCGGCGATGATCGCGTTACGGGACGTCACGAAGCCCGGAGCGCAGCCCTGCATCTTCAGTCCGTCGATGACCAACTGCAACGCGAGGTTGTTGCCGCCGCTGTTCCACGGGTCGTAGATGTTCGGGTTGAACCCGTGCCGGTCGATCAGGTTCCAGGTCATGTCCCACAGCACCGAGGTCCAGCCGTGGCCGATGCCGTGCGGCGCGGCCAGGGAGGTGCCGTTCAGCCAGCCACCGGTCTTGATGCTGTCGTAGGTGAACGGCTGGATCTCCATGTTCCGCGAGTACGGCCGCGGCCGGATACCGCCGCCCACCCGGCTGTCCTGGAACAGCGCGTACTGGCCGTAGCCGCGAGCGTTCTCCGGATCGTCGATCGCGGGATTGAGCAGCGCGGTGATCGCGAGGAAGTCGCTCCAGCCCTCACCCATCTGCTCGTCGCCGGTCAGGCAGTTGACCGTCGGGCCGCCGGTCAGCCGGTTGGAGATCCCGTGGCCGTACTCGTGGAAGATCGTCTCCGAGCGGAACGAGGCGTCCCGCATCGCCGGCCGGGCCAGGTTGCGGTGGACCTTCCCCGAGGCCGGCAGCCCGGCCTTGATGGAGTTCCCGTTGGCCTGGCTCACCATGACCGCCGGAATCCCGACCGCCGGGTTCATCGAACCGCTCATCACCGCCGGGTTGCCCGCGACGTTGTTGACGACCACCACCGCGGCGGCGCCGGCCTTCTCGGCGTTGACCACCTGGGTGTAGAAGTTGCAGCTGCTGGTCCGGTCGACCACGGCGATCGCGCCGGTGGGCAGGCTGTAGGTGGTGCAGCCGTCGCCGGTCGCTCCGACGCCGTCGTTGACCACCACCACCTCGCCGGCGAAGCCGGCGCTGGTGGGCGCGGGGGTGAATCGCGCGTACTCCGCCTCGTAGGTGCCCGCGGCGGAGCCGCCGTCGATCGTCACGGCGTTCGGCAGACCGAACTGGTTGCCGGGCCAGAGGAACATCTGCATCCGGGGCCGGCCACCGTCCACCGCCGGCGTGGAGAAGTTGGCGTTGTTCTCGCCGGAGCCGTCGTGCGCCTCGCACTGCACATCGTCGCCGCCGACGCCGCCCCGGCCGTAGTTGTTGACCTGGAAGTTGCCGGACGCCTCGTCGAAGCCGTACCGGTAGGCGATGTCGTGGACCATGTTGCACCAGTAGAACTGGTTCGTCACCGCGGCCTGGGTGTAGGTCTGCGGGTGCTCGTTCAGGTCGGCCGGGAAGTTGAAGCTGAGGCCGGCGCCGCCGTCCGGCGCGCTGTCCGGGTCGACCTGGTTGTTGGCGTCCTGATCGGTGTATGCGTGCGCGTTGTTGCCCCGGGTCGTGGTGTACTCGGCGCCCGGCTTGCCGTCCGTGTCGTGCCAGCCGTACGGCGACGCGGTGCCGTCGGCCGGGTTGGTCACCACGGTCCGCGGCCCGTCGTTCGGGTCACCCTTCGGGAACTCGAAGACCTGGTAGCTCGACCCGTCGACGGCCGGGTTCGGCGGGCTGACCCGTGCGGCCGGGATGCTCGCGGTGGCGACGGTCGCGGCCTGCGGCTCGCTGCGGCCCAGCGTGGTGGCCAGGTTCTCGGGGCTGTCGTGGGTGGTCCAGTCGTCGGCGTTGAGCAGTTTGCCGGTCTCCGCATCCACCGCCGCGTTCCACAGGTGGGCGTCCGACGAATCATCGATCACCAACTGCCAGGCCAACCGCAACCCGTCCCCGGTCGGCTGCCAACCAAGCTTGGCCGGAATCGGCTGATCGGAAATACCCGCGCCCGACACCGTCGTACGCTGAGCCGCACCACCACTGCGGCTCATCACCTTCGCGTTCTTCGGCTCGGCCAGGTCGAGAGCGTCGGCGGCCGCCTCCACCGCCTCCACCGCATCCAACGACACGTCGCCGGAAGCCTTGCCCGACAGGCCCGGGACCAGGCTGTCACCGACGAAGACGACACTGCCGTCACGCGCGACACTCACCGTCGCCGTCGCGCCGAACACCTCCAGATCCCGATGCCGCTGCGTCAGGTTGACGTGCGTCACCCCACTGTGCCGGCTCGGGTAACTCGACGACACCACCAGATCCGACAGATCCTCGCCGGCCACACCGAAGTCACCCGGATGCGCCCGCAGATACCGCATCGCGATATCGTTCGGCGCGCCCTCATTCGGACCAGACAGGAAAACCGGGCTCACCGCAGCCCGATCAGGATCAGCCCACGCGGGCTTCGTCGACAAGGTGGTCAAGGACGCCACCAACGTCGTGGACAACAACAACGCCGCGTTGCGCCGACCACGAGACAAATACGGGGGCACCGCTGCTCCCTTCGGGGGTTGGACAGGACAGCACGAACCACCGATCCACGACCGCCACAGACGGCCCGCCACGCTCATCCGCGACACTCACCCAACGACCACGTTCAGTAGTCGCGCCGGCGCGAGGTGGATACATCGACGCTAATGCCCAGCCCGCAAGTCGATCATCCGACGAGTGGCGGAATCTTCCACCAGCAGCTCCTACTCCTGTCGCGGCCCGACAGATCCGCCAAAAGGGACACCCGTCGCGGCGGTGGGACCGGCAGGCCCTGGCCGTACCCGCGTGGACCGTTCGACCGCTACTGGCGGGCCGCGAGATCCCACAGCGGGCCGGCGGCGACCCCCACCACGAGGCTGAGCGCGGCCGCCAGCACGGCGAGCCGGGTCGACCATGGTCGCGGCGGCTCGCCGTTCGACGGCACCGGTTCCCCCCACTCGGACGGGGTCGGCCCCGCGCTCCGGTAGGTCGGCGCGATCCAGCGCAGGTAGTAGAACAGGCTGAGCACGCTGTTGGCGAAGACGGCGGCGGTCAGCCAGGCGTAGCCGCCGTCCCAGGCGGCCGTCGCGGTGGTGAGTTTGCCGACGAACACGGCGGCCGGCGGGGTGCCGACCAGGCCGAGCAGAGCCACCACCAGGGCGGCCGCGAGTCCCGGCCGCCCAACGGCCACACCCCGCCAGTCGGCGAGCCGCCGACGCCTCGGCAGGGCGGCGCCGACGGCGAACGCCGCGATGTTGGTCACCGTGTAGCCGGTGAGATAGACCAGCAACGAGGGTAGGGCCAGGCCGCTGCGTCCGGCCGCCACGACCGGTACGAGCAGGAAACCGACCTGGCTGACGGTCGACCAGCCGAGCAGCCGCCGGGGATCGGACTGCCAGTAGGCCGCCAGGTTGCCCAGCGTCATGCCCGCCACCGCGAGCGCCGCCACCAGCACCGGCCAGGGCGACGCTGCGGGCAGCACGACGGCGAACCGGTACGTCGCGACCAACGCACCGATCTTGGGAACGGTGGTGAGAAAGGTCGCCGCCGTGGCGGTGGCCGCCTCGGCCGCGTCGGGCACCCAGAAGTGGCCGGGCACCCCGCCGGCCTTGAACATCAGTCCGGCGATCACGGCTATCGCCGCGACGGTCACCGCCCCCCGTGGCGCGTCGGCGAGCCGACCGGTGAGTTCCGGATAGCCGGTGGCGCCGGTGAACCCGGACAGGATGGTCACCCCGAGCAGCAGGAGGATGCCGAACAGGGCGCCCATCAGGTACGCCTTCATGGCCGCCTCGGCACCCGGGACGGTGCGGGCGAGGCCGATCAGCGCGTAGAGCGGGATGCTGGTGAGCAGGTAGGCGACGGCGAGGACGAGCAGGTCGTTCGCGCCGGCGAGCAACACGCTGCCGGCGGTGGAGAAGAGCAGCAGCGCGTACGTCTCACTCTCCCGCGCGCTGCCGGAGATCTCGTCGGCGGCGAGGGCCAGGATGAGCAGGGTGCCGGATGCCGCGAGGATGCGGGCGATCCCGGTGGCGGTGTCGATGGCGAACGAGTCGCCGAAGGCGCTCGTCGCCGGTGCGGCCAGTTGCCGCGCGGCCGCGACGATCGCGGCGACGAGCACCGCGGCGGTGAAGACCCGGACGCGCCGCTGCCGACGACGGGCGACGAAGGAACCGCCGATCAGGGCGGTGAGCGCCCCGGTGGCGAGCAGCATCTCGGGGAGCAGCAGCAGCGGGCGCATCGGCGTCTCCACGGGTCAGCGCCCGAGCAGGCCGACGACGGCGTGCGCGGCCGGCTCGACGACGTCGAGCAACGGGCGCGGGGCCACCCCGATCACCAGGGAGAGCAGCAGCAGCGGCCCGACCGACCACAGTTCATCGGCCCGCAGGTCGGCGAAGCCGACCGACCTGCCGGCGGTCTCGCCGGTGCAGATCTGTTGCAGCGCCCGGAGGAACAGCGCCGCCGTGACCAGGATGCCGAGCACCGCGACGGCGGTGACGGGCGCGGCGGCGATGCTCCCGGTGAAGATCTGGAACTCGGCGATGAAACCGGAGAAGGCGGGCAGTCCGAGGGAGGCGAAGGCGCCCACGGCGAACAGCGCCGCGAAGGCGGGTGCGGGTGCGGCGAGCCCGCCGAAGTCGTGCACGTCGTACGTGCGGGCGCGGTCGTGGAGGACGCCGGCGAGCAGGAACAGCGCGCCGGTGATCAGTCCGTGGCTGACCATCTGGGTCACCGCGCCGGCCACCGCGACGCCGCGGGCCTGCGCGGTGCCGGTGGCGGCCAGGCCGGCGACGCCGACGGCGAGGATGATGTAGCCCATGTGGTTGACCGACGTGTAGGCGATCATGCGTTTGACGTTGGACTGGGCCAACGCCACCAGCGCCCCGTAGATCACCGAGACGATGCCGATGACGGTCACCACCCCGGCCCAGGCCCGCCAGGCCTGCGGCAGCATCGGCATCGCGATACGGACGAAGCCGTAGGTGCCCATCTTCAGCAGCACCCCCGCGAGGACCGCCGAGCCGACGGCCGGGGCGTCGGTGTGCGCGGGTGGCAGCCAGGTGTGAAACGGCACTGCCGGCGTCTTCACGACCAGGCCGAGCAGGATCGCCGCGAGCACCAGTCCACCGGCGAGTGGTCGGCCCTGCAACGGCGGCGCGGCGGCCAGTTGCGGCATGTCGAAGGTGTGCGGGTCGGCGGCGACGTACAGGCCGATGAAGCCGACCAGCAGCGCCAGGGAGCCGAGGAAGGTGTAGAGGAAGAACTTCAGCGCCGACCGTGCGCGGTCGCCGTGGCCCCAGCCGGCGATGACGAAGTACATGCCGACGAGGGACAGGTCAAAGAAGACGAAGAACAGGATCAGGTCGGCGGCCACGAACAGGCCGAGGCTGACGCTCTGCAGGAACAGGAACAGCGCCGCCTGGCCGCGGGGGCGGTGCCGTTCACGCAGCGCGTAGCCGGCGCAGGCCAGGAAGATCACCACGGTCATCGCCACCAGGGGCAGCGACAGGCCGTCCACCCCGAGGTGGTAGCTGCTGTTCACGCCCGGGATCCAGGCCGCCCGCTCGACGAAGGCCAACTGACCGGGTCGCGGCGTGTCGTAGCGCAGCCACAGCACGGCGACCAGTCCGAGGTCGACGGCCGCCACGGCGACCCAGGTCCAGCGCGCCAAGGTGTCGCCGACACGCGGCACGGTGGCCAGCGCCACGGCGGCGAGCAGCGGCAGGAAGACGATCAGACTGAGCACGGTTCATCCCCAGGCGACGAGGACGATGACGGCGGCGAGCAGCATGAGCACGGCCTGGAGGTAGTAGTGGTGCAGCCGCCCGGTCTGCGGCCGGCGGGCGAGTTGCGCCAGTCGGCGGGTCCCGGCGGCGACCCGCGCCACGGCGCCGTCCAGCCACCGGTCGTCGACCCGGCCGGCCCACCCGGCCAGGCGCAGCGACCCGGCCGAGACGAGGTCGACGCCGCGGTCGAGCACCCGGTCGTCGAAGCGGGCGAGGGCCTCGGCGCAGCGCAGCACCGGACGGACGAGCAGCACCCGCGCGGCGGCTTCCAGCCCGAGCCACCGCAGCGCCCACCGTGGCGCGGGGGCCGGACGGCGGGTGACCAGCAGCACGACGGTCACGGCGAGCACAGCCGACACCGCGAGCTCGACCAGCGGAACGCGGGCCCCGCCGGGCGATCCGACGGTCCGGGCGACCATCGGGCCGACCGGCGGCAGGACCAGCAGACCGGCAGCGGCGGCGCACGCCGCGAGGACGATCAACGGCACCTGCCGGGGGCCGTCGGCACCGGCCGCTGTTGGGTCGGGGCGGGCGTCACCCTTCCGGTTGCGGCAGGTGTCGGCCTTCGGGTTGCGGCGGGTGTCGGCCTTCGGGTTGCGGCGGGTGTCGGCCTTCGGGTTGCGGCAGGTGTCGGCTTTCTGGTTGCGGCGGGTGTCGGCGTCGTCGCGTTGGTTCGAGCGCGCTCGCCAGATGACGACGAGCAGCTTGCCGGCGTAGGCGGCCGACAGCGCGGACGCGGCGAGACCGACCGCGTACAGCCACGGCGACCGTTCGAGGACCCGGGCCAGGACCGCGTCCTTGGTCGCCCACAGCGACAGCGGCGGGATTCCCGCAAGCGCCGCCGCCCCGACGGTGGCCGACCAGCCGACCGGCCGCCACCGGGCGGCGACCCCACGGAGCCCGGCGAGCCGCGTGGTGTCGAACGCGGTCAGCCACACGCCGGCCGCCAGGAACAGCAGCGCCTTGGTGGCCGCGTGCGCGATCAGCTGGGCGGTGCCGCCGGCCACCGCGCCGGCGCCGGCGGCCAGCACGACGAACCCCAGCTGGGCGCAGGTGGAGGCGGCCAGCAGCTGCTTGACGTCCCGCTGCGCGACCGCCACCGCGCCGAGCAGCAGCGCCGTCCCGGCCCCCGCCCACATGGTCAGCGGCGCGGCCCAGCCGGTCACGGCGAGCAGCGGTTGCGTCCGGAGCAGCAGGTAGCCGCCGAGGGCCACCATCGCCGCGGAGTGCAGGAGCGCACTGACCGGGCTCGGGCCGGCCATCGCCCGGGACAGCCAGAACGAGAACGGCAGTTGCGCGGCCTTACCGAGCGCGGCGACGAGAATCCCGGCGGCGACGACGTGCCGCCATCCCGGGCTGCTGCCCGGCAGGTCGGCCAGGGCCAGACCGGCGCCGCCCGCCAGCGCGGCGCCCGCGGCTACGTACAGGCCCAGGTCGGCCGCGCGGGTGGTGAGGAACGCGGTCAGCCCGCCCGACACCCGGTCCTCGTCACGCCACCAGAACCCGATCAACGCGTACGAGGCGGCGCCCATGATCTCCCACGCGAACAGCAGGGTGGGCAGCGTCGCCGCGGTAAGGGTGAGCGCGGCGGAGGCGGCGAAGAGCAGCATCAGGCCGTGGAAGCGGGCCCGGGAACGCCGGATCTCCGCTGCCGGGGCGGCCAGCACCAGCAGGGTCACCACGGCGAGCATGGGCGCGAGCAGCGCGGTGAGCCCGTCGACGGTGAGCGCGAAGTCGACACCGGCCACGAACGGCACCGACCCGCTGGGCCGGGCCACCGCGACCACCACCGACGCGAGCACCGAGACCGTGGCGACGGCGAGCGAGACCGGTACGGCGACCCGCTCCGCCCGCCCGGCCATGACCAGCCCGAGGCCCGCCGCCGCGGGAAGGACCACCGGCGTCCACAGGGCGGCCTGCGCGAGCTGGCTCATCGGGACAGGTCCGCGGCCAGGTCGGTCAGGTCCGTGCGGCGTACCCGGTGCAGGTGCGTGGCCACGGCGAAGCCCATCGCCATCTCCACGGTCATCGCGACGATGATGACCAGCAGCAGCACCTGCCCGGACGGGTCCGGGGCGAGGAACCACCAGAACCCGGCGGCGGCCAGGATGAGGCCGTTGAGCATCAGCTCCAGCCCCATCATGACCATGACCACCACCTGCTGGGACAGCGCACCGTAGAGCCCGACGCTGAACAGCGCCGCCGCCACCAACAGCACGGTCTGCAAGGTCACCGGCCGACACCCCCCGGCTGCGGATCGTCGGGCGGGCGTCGGCGCAGGTCGTCGCCGAACCGGTCGTACCGGGTGCGGTGGGCGGCCAGCACGACGCCGGCCACGACGGTGACCGCCATGACCACGCCGACGGCCGACATGACCAGCATCTTCGGGCCCATCAACTCGTCTCCCAACGCCGCCGTCGCGTCGATGGGTGGGCCGCCCCGCCGCGTGGGCCACGGCACCAGCAGCACCCCGGCGGCGAGAAGCACGAACACGCCGATCGACACCGCCAGGGCCTGCCGGTTGTCGTGGACCATGCTCATCGGCATCAGGGCCGGGTTCATGCCCATGAACATGACCATGTAGACGGCCATGACGGCCATCTCCATGACCATCATCAGGATCGTCACCACGCCGACGTAGTTCTGCTGCATCAGCAGCACCTGGAGGCCGACGGCGACGAAGGACACGGCGAGGGAGTAGCTGGCCCGGGCCATCGAGTCGACCACGAACACGGCGGCGCCGGCGAACACGGCGACGACCGCCAGGACCCAGAACGCGACGTGAGTGAGCACGCTCAACCCCTCCCCACGGCCACGACCGAGACGACCAGGTCCTGCACCAGCACCGCGGGAAGCAGCACCAGCCACCCGGCTTCCAGGAACGAGTCCGGCCGCGCCGCTGGCAGCCGGCGGCGCAACCACACCAGCCCGCAGAGCAGGACGAACGCCTTGACCAGCACCCACGCCCAGCCGGGAAGCAGCGGGCCGGCACCGCCGCCGAGGAACATCGGCACCGCGAACGCGGCCCCGGCGGCGAGCAGCGCGTACCGGCCGCCGAGGAACAGCAGCCGGTCCACCCCCGACAACTCGGCGGCCACCCCGCCGGCGACGTCAGCGCCCAGGGCCGGGGAGAACGGTCCCCAGACCGCGATCGCCAGGACCCCGATGCAGAAGACGACGAAGGCCACCGGCATCCAGACCACGAACCAGAGGCCCCGTTGGGCGGCGGCGATCACGCCCGGGTTCAGGCTCGACGCGCCGACCGCAGGCGCCACCAGCGCGAACATCAGCGGCAACTCGTACGCGAGCCCGTGGGCGAGGAAGCGGTAACCGCCGACCAGGGCGTACGCCGAGTTGGCACCCCAACCGGTCAGCCACACGAACGCCCAGGCGAGGACGTCCATGGCGTTGAACCAGACCACCCCGACGTCGAGGTCGAACAGGGTCCACCCGCCCAGCGGCACCACCATGATGATCAGCAACGCCATCACCAGCAGGCCGGCCCCGCCGACCCGCCACAGCAGGCGGTCCGCCGCGACCGTGGTCCGCCGCCGCTGCCGCATCAGCCGGGCCACCTCCCCGAACGGCTGGCTCAGGCCGGACGTACCGGCGCCGGTCGCCCGGGCCGCCAGGAGTCCGTCGAGTACGGCGGCGGCGACCGCCAGCAGTCCGAGCAACCCGGCGGCGACCGGCGCCCACCCGCCGGGTACCACGGTGACGGCAGGTTCAGACACGACTCACCTCGCGGCCGGCCACGAGCGGTTCGAGGTCGAGACTGGCGACGATGAGCCGGGCGGTGGCGACGTCCCACCCGCGTACCAGGTCAGGGAGCGCTTCGACCGGGGTACGGCGCGGCGGCCCGACGGGGTGTCGGCCGGCGAGACTGTCGGCGGCGCGGTCGAGCATGGCGAGCAGCCGGTCGCGTACGTCTCCGGTGGCGGTGGCCGGCAGCCCGCGGCGGGTGAGTGCGGGCGCGTCCAGCGGGCCGAGCTGGCGCAGCGACCACCGCAACAACCACGACCGGCCCACCCGGCGGCGGAGCCGGTCGAGTTCCCGTGCCGGCCGGTCGGGGTCGGTGGTGAACAGCAGGGCGTCCCGGATCCGGCGGGCGCGGGAGGCGGCGTCGTCCCAGCCGGCGAGCCCCAGCAGGCCGACGGCGTTGTCGCACCGTCGGGCGGCGAACCGGCGTGAGTCGTCCGTGGCCCACGCGTCCGGCGCCGGGGCGGAGTCGTCGACGCCGACCAGACTGGTCTCCGCGTCCACGATCACGTCGCCTTGCAGGGTGCAGCCCAGGACGAGCCCGGCCGGCCAGTACGCCAGGACGGGGCCGAGCCGCAGGTGCAGGAGGTCCAGTTCCAGGCCGTCCCGGTCCGCGCCGCCGGCCGCGAGCGGGATGTCGGGCGGTGGCTCGCGGCGGCGGAGCTGACCGTCGGCCCGCTGCGCGGCGGTGTCGAGCAGGTCCGCCGCCGCCGTGTCGAGTGCGGAGCGCACCGCCTGCGGGGAGTCGACCTCGACGCGGGTACGCGGACCGGGCAGCTGCTCCCACAGTCGTGCCAGGAGCTGCGGCAGGGGCGGCCGGGGCGGGCCGCACACGGCCAGGATGTCGGCGTCCCCGGGCGACAGGGCGAGCCGCCAGCCCCGGGCGAGCACCTGCCGCTCGACGGCGACCCGCGTCGTCCAGTACCCGGGCAGCTCCGCCACCAGCACGTGCGCGTGCCGGACGGCGCCCCGGCCCCACGCGTCGGTCAGACCCACCTCAGCGCGCCCTCCCGCCAGGCCCAGAGGACCGCCACGAAGACCCCGCCGAGGAAGACGAACATCTCCACGACCGCCGAGGCCCCCAACCGGCCGACGACCACCGCCCACGGGTACATGAACAGCATCTCCACGTCGAAGGCGAGGAAGACCAGCGTCGCGAGGTACCACCGGACGTGGTAGCGCGACAACGCGTGCTCGGCGGGCCGCCATCCGGATTGGAAGGGCAGGGTCTCCAGCGGCGGTGAGGCGATCGCCAGCGCCCGGTGGGCCAGGTGCAGGACGGCGACGATGAGCACGGCCACCAGGGCCATGCCCACTGCCCCTGCGTACATTCCGCTCCCGTTCGCGGTGTCGTCTGCCAGTCCAGCTGTGCAGGGCTTGCGCCTCGGGGAGCCACCCGCAGCCTGGTCGACTTCCACCGATATACCCGATTAGTCACCTACTTCTACCACTACTCGCCGCCAGGGGCCGGATGTTGCGCCGGCGAGCGCCGTCGAAGTTGGGGCGGGCGCCAGCGGGAGCGGCGTTTCGGACGAGCCGCAGCGGTCCCCGCGATCCGGACCATGGCTGCCGATGCACCCTCCGCGCCTTGAGCGCGCCATCGATGACGTGCTATTTTCTGCGGCAGTCGAGGCCGCGCCATCCATTCGGAGTCACCGATTGTTCGATGGGCGCCGGGTCTGATCCCGGCCGACGCTCGGTGACGTGCCCGAACCGCCCGGGCGAGCGGGACCAGGTTCGCTGGTCCGCCATCCCCTCACGCCGCCGGGGCGCTCATCACCACGGAAGGACCTCGATGCATCCCAGTTGGAAAGGCAGGGTCGCGCTGCTCGCGGCCGCCGCAGGTCTGCTCGCCACCGCCGGCGCCGTCACCATGCCCGCCAGCGCCGCCGCGGCCGGCTGCTCGGTCACCTACGCGGTGTCCTCAGAGTGGCAGGGCGGATTCGGCGCGAACGTCACCATCACCAACCTCGGGGATCCGGTGCAGGGCTGGACCCTCACCTGGTCCTTCGCCGCGGGCCAGACCGTCACCCAGTACTGGAACGCCGCCATCACCCAGAACGGAGCACAGGTCGCAGCCGTGAACGTCAGCTACAACGCGACCATCGGCAGCAACGCCAGCGTGTCGTTCGGCTTCAACGGCTCCTGGAGCGGCAGCAACCCCGCGCCGACGAGCTTCGCGCTCAACGGAGTCACCTGCACCGGCGGCACGAGCACACCGCCGCCGAGCACCACCCCGCCGCCGAGCACGCCCCCGCCGACGACGCCGCCCCCGAGCGGCAGCCTGCCGAACACCTTCCGCTGGAGTTCCAGCGGTGCGCTGATCGGCCCGAAATCGGATGGCCGGAACATCGCCGGCATCAAGGATCCGTCGGTGGTCTACTACAACGGCAAGTACCACGTCTTCGCCAGCACCGCGCAGTCGTCCGGCTACAACCTTGTCTACACCAGCTTCACGGACTGGCCCCAGGCCGGCTCGGCCCCCTTCTACTACCTCGACCAGTCTCCGATCGGCACCGGCTACCGCGCCGCGCCGCAGGTGTTCTACTTCGCTCCGCAACGGCTGTGGTATCTCGTCTACCAGACCGGCAACGCCTCCTACTCCACCAACCCGGACATCAGCAATCCGGCCGGGTGGAGCGCGCCGAAGAACTTCTACAGCGCCATGCCGGACATCATCCGGCAGAACATCGGCAACGGTTACTGGGTCGACATGTGGGTGATCTGCGACAGCAGCAACTGCTACCTGTTCTCCTCCGACGACAACGGCCACCTTTACCGGTCACAGACGACGCTGGCGCAGTTCCCCAACGGATTCACCAACACGGTCATCGCCATGCAGGACAGCAACCGCAACCGGCTGTTCGAGGCGGCCAACGTCTACCGGGTCGGCAACCAGTACCTGCTGCTCGTCGAGGCGATCGGCAGCGACGGCCGGCGCTACTTCCGCTCCTGGACCGCACCGGCCATCACCGGACCGTGGCAGCCGCTCGCCGACAGCGAGAGCAACCCGTTCGCCCGGGCCAACAACGTCACCTTCACCGGCACGGCCTGGACCCGCGACATCAGCCACGGCGAGATGATCCGCAGTGGCTACGACCAGACCCTGACGATCAGTCCCTGCAACCTGCGCTACCTGTACCAGGGCATGGACCCCGACGCGGGCGGCGACTACAACGGTCTGCCCTGGCGGCTCGGCCTGCTGACCCAGAGCAACTCCACCTGCTGACCCGGGGGCCTGGCCGTCACCCGGGCGGCCAGGCCCTCCCCGCTGCGGACAGAGCCTGGTGTTCGAAGCCACCGGTCCCGGGTCAGCCGGGTATCCTGCTCCCCGTCGACAAGCGGGAGGTGGGCGTGGCCAGGGAGAACGGGCGAAAGCTCGTCGCCTCCAACAAGAAGGCGCGGCACGACTACACCATCCTCAAGACGTACGAGGCCGGAATCGTGCTGGCCGGCACCGAGGTGAAATCGCTGCGCGAGGGGCGGGTCTCACTGGTCGACGCGTTCGCCCAGGAGCGCGACGGCGAGATCATGCTGTACGGCCTGCACATCGCCGAGTACGGCTACGGCACGTGGACCAACCACGCGCCCCGGCGCACCCGCAAGCTGCTGCTGCACCGGGTGGAGATCGCCCGGATCCTGGAGAAGCTGCGCGAGAGCGGCCTGACCCTGGTGCCACTGTCGATGTACTTCTCCAACGGCTGGGCGAAGGTCGAGCTGGGCCTGGCGAAGGGCAAGAAGTCGTACGACAAGCGGCAGGCCCTCGCCGAGCGGGACGCCAACCGGGAGATCGCCCGCGAGTTGGGCCGCCGCCTCAAGGGACGCCACCAGGTTCGCTGAGCCGGCCGCCACGCCGGCCCTTCCCGGAACGCGTTCGACCGGCCGGCCCGGGCATGTTCGGCGACCGCCTTTGACCTGAGTCGCCGGTGATCTCACGCCGACGGCCGGCCGGCCTCCTCCCGGAACACGCCGCGCCGCCGCAAACCCGGACGCCCCCATCGCTTGCCCGAAACCGACCTCGAATGCGGATGCCGCACCCGGGAAGGGCTCCACCCATGGCCTCCGCCGGGCGGGCGGCACCCCCGCTGCCCCACCGGGGAGCGCTCTCTTGACACCCGACACCTTCATTCATAGCTTTAAAGATGTCTATTTTTATGGTTTGTTAACTGTTCGGCCCGCCGGGTCGTGTCGAGGCGGGACGACCGACCATGGGGAGGCATCTGTGCGCAGTATCCGCACCATCGCCGCCGTGGCCCTCGCGAGCGTGGGCCTCACGGTGGCGTTCACGGCGACCACGAGCACGCCCGCCCTGGCGGCACCTGGCGCGGTCACCTGGTCCGATGATTTCAACGGGCCGGCCGGCGCGCCGCCGGACGCCGGCAAGTGGCGCTACGACATCGGCGGCGGCGGCTGGGGCAACAACGAGCTGCAGTACTACACCTCGAACACCCGCAACGCCGCCCTCGACGGCAACGGAAACCTGGTGATCACCGCCCGCCGGGAGAACCCGTCCGGCTACTCCTGCTGGTACGGCAGCTGCCAGTACACCTCGGCGCGGCTGCTGACCGCCAGCACCTTCACCCAGGCGTACGGCCGGTTCGAGGCACGGATCAAGATTCCCCGGGGTCAGGGGATCTGGCCGGCGTTCTGGATGCTGGGCAACGACATCGCCACCAACCCGTGGCCCAACAGCGGCGAGATCGACATCATGGAGAACATCGGCCGCGAACCGTCCACCGTGCACGGCAGCCTGCACGGGCCGGGCTACTCCGGCGGCAACCCGCTGACCGGTCAGACCTCGCTGCCCGGTGGCCAGGCCCTCGCCGACGCCTTCCACACCTACGCCGTCGACTGGGCGCCCGACTCCGTCACCTGGTACCTCGACGGTGTGGCGTACTCCCGCAAGACCCCGGCGGACGCGGGCGGCAACCGATGGGTCTTCGACCACCCGTTCTTTATGATCATGAACGTGGCGGTGGGTGGCAACTGGCCCGGCTCACCGGACGGCAGCACGGTCTTCCCGCAGACGATGGTCGTCGACTACGTCCGGGTCCAGGCCTGGGACAGCGGCGGTGACGGCACCGGCGGCCAGATCGTCGGATACGGCAACAAGTGCGTGGACGTCGCCAGCGCCAACACCGCCAACGGGACGCCGATCCAGCTCTGGACCTGCAACGACACCGCCGCGCAGCGCTGGAGCTGGAACGCCGACGGTTCGGTACGCGCCCTCGGCAAGTGCATGGACGTCACGGGCGGCTCGACCGCCAACGGGGCCAAGGTGCAGCTCTACGACTGCAACGGCACCGGCGCCCAGCGCTGGGTGTTCACCTCGGCCGGCGACATCGTCAACCCGCAGTCCAACAAGTGCCTGGACGCCACCAACGTCAGCTCCGCCGACGGCACCCGTCTCCAGATCTGGGATTGCACCGGTGGGGCGAACCAGAAGTGGCGACGCTGAGCCGCGCCGCACCGGGCCCGGCCCGGTGACCGCCGGAGGGCCGGCCGGGTAGCCGGCCAGCCCTCCGGCCGAGGTCGGGCCCGCGCGTCCGGCACCGGTCCGGAACTCGTCGTTGCTGCCCGGTGGACCAGCCGGCCGCCGTCCCAGGGCGACGCCGAACCGAGGCGGCGGGCCGTTCTTCCTCCTGACTCACCAGCCGTGGCGGCGGTCACCCGCCACCAGCTCGCTGACTTGCGCCTCGGACACGGGCGAGAACGGATCCCGGTAGGCGGCCACCGCCTGCCGGGTCTCCTCGGCGACCAGGTCGGCGTTGATCGCCGCCGCCGCCACGGTGCCGGCCGCGGCGGCGCCGCCGACCTGGGCGGCCAGGTCGGTCACGTTGCCCGCGACCCACACCCCGGGCACCTCGGTACGGCCGGTGGCGTCCGCCGGGATGTGCTCGCCCAGGCCGGAGGGGTGTGCCGCCGGCCGCAGCCCGAGCGGGGCCAGGAAACCGGCGCGCGCCACCATGCGCGTGGCCACTGCCAGGGCCTCACGGCGGACCAGCTGGCCGTCGCGCAGCCGTACGCCCGTCAGCCGGTCCTCGACGATCTCCAGGGCTGCCACCTCGCCGTCCACCACCCGGATGCCACGGACGGCCAGCTGCTCCGCCTGCTCCGCCGTCGGCCTGGCGGCGTGGGCGAAGAAGACGATGTCGTCGCTCCACTGCCGGAACAGCAACGCCTGATGCACCGACAGCGGCCCGCTGGCCAGCACCCCGATGGCCCGGTCCCGGACCTCCCACCCGTGGCAGTACGGGCAATGGATCACCTCCCGCCCCCACCGGTCCCGCAGTCCCGGCACGTCCGGCAGTTCGTCCGCCAGCCCGCTGGTCACCAGCAACCGGCGCGCCCGCACCGCCCGGCCGTCGGTCAGCGTCACCGCGAGCCCGTCACCGTCGCGCGTCGCGGCGCCGACCTCGCGGTGGATCACCTGGCCGCCGTAGCCGCGCACCTCCGCCCGGCCGCGCTCCAGCAGCTCGGTCGGGTGGATCCCCTCCCGGGCCAGCAACCCGTGCACCCCGTCGGCCGGGGCGTTGCGCGGGGCGCCGGCGTCGACCACCAGCACCGACCGGCGGGCCCGCGCCAGCGTCAACGCGCCGCTCAGCCCCGCGGCGCCCCCGCCGATCACCACCACGTCGTAGCTCTCCCTGAGCTGCTCGGTCATCCTGACCACCTCCGGGCACAACCATCCGGGCACTCGGAGGGATCAGCAAACTCTCTTGCCGTTCTGGCAAACTGGTGGGGTGGACAACGATCTCGACCGGGCGCTCACCACCGTCGGCCCCCGGCTGCGCGCGCTGCGCCGGCAGCGCAACACCACGCTGGCCGACCTGTCGGCGGCGACCGGCATCTCGGTGAGCACCCTGTCCCGGCTGGAGTCCGGCACCCGCCGGCCAACCCTGGAGCTCCTGCTCCCCCTGGCCAGGGCCCACGGCGTCACGCTCGACGAACTCGTCGACGCCCCGCCCACCGGCGACCCGCGTATCCACCTGCGCCCGGTCACCCGCCACGGCATGACCATGTTGCCGCTGACCCGCCGGGCCGGCGGCATTCAGGCCTACAAACTGGTGATCCCGGCCGACGGCCGGCGGCGCGAGCCCGACCTGAAGACCCACGAGGGCTACGAGTGGGTCTACGTCCTCAACGGACGGCTGCGGCTCATCCTCGGCGACCATGACCTGGTGCTGTCCCCCGGCGAGGCGGCCGAGTTCGACACCCGCGTACCGCACTGGTTCGGCGCCGCCGACGGCGAACCGGTGGAGTTCCTCAGCCTCTTCGGCCAGCAGGGCGAACGCGCCCACCTGCGCGCCCGACCCGCACCCCCGCCGGCCCGGCCGTAGCGCGTTGTCTCGTCGCGGGCACCCGGCGCCGTCGGAACGGCGGCGGGGTCCCGCGACGTTCGGGCCTGCGCGCCCGCGCCCGACTCTGGCAGAGTTGCCGAATGAGCGCCCCCCGATCCGCCGCCGACGTCTGGAACGACGAGTACCGGCGCGGCCGGTACCAGGACGAGCCGCCGGTTGCCTTCGTCGCCGACATCCTCGCCGCCGCCCGCCGGGACGGGGCGACGGACGGCCTCTACGTGGGCTGCGGTAACGGGCGCAACCTGCTGCCCCTGGTGGACGGCGGGCTCGACCTGCTCGGCCTGGACATCTCCGCCGAGGCGGTCCGCCAGCTCGCGGACCGGCGACCGGACCGGGCCGCACGGCTGCGCCACGGCGACCTGGACTCGCTGCCCGCCCGGACGGTGTGGCCGCTGGTGATCGGCATCCAGGTCTTCCAGCACGGCGATCGCGACCAGGCGCACCGGCAGGTCCGCGCGGCCCAGCGCCGGGTCGCCTCGGGCGGGGTGATGTGCGTGCGGGTCAACGCGGTCGGCACGGACGTGTGGCCGGCGCACGAGGTGGTCGAGCAGGCCCCCGACGGCGGATTCACGGTGCGCTACACAGCGGGGCCGAAGCGCGGCCTCGACATCCACTTCTTCAGCCGGGGCGAGCTGGACCGGCTCTTCGAGGGGTGGGCACCGGTGCTTCCGCTCCGGCCACACCGCACCGAGCGGACGCCCCCCGGGACCGGGCAGTGGACGCAGTGGGAGGCCATCTGGCGACGCCCGGCGGGCGGTCCAGGACCGGCATCCGCCACTGACGCTCTGAGCCGATGATCACCTCGCTCAGTCGGGCGCGACCAGGAGCCGGGCGTAGTTGGCCATTGACCGCTGGTAGCGCGGCAGGTGCTTGGCGAGCGCCCCGACGGCGATCGACACCGCCTCCCGCTCCCGCCCGACGCTGGTCAGCGCCAACGCGAGCGTCGCGCTGACCGCGTCGTCGAGCTCGTCGCGGCTGCGCTCGCGCTCCTCGGTCAGCAGCCGTACGCTCTCCTCGGGCTGACCCATGTTCCGCAGCGAACTGGACATCTGGATCACCGAACGCCGCCGGCGGATGCCGTCGATGCCCAGCTCCAGCGCCTTGCGGTAGAGCGGAACCGCCTTGTCCGAATGACCGGTCGAGTCCCAGGCGCAGGCCCGCTCGAACGCCGCCACCGGATGATCCGGCCCCAACTCGTCGGCGAGGGCGTCGACCCGCTCACGGAACTCCGCTTCGTCCCAGTCGTCGGGCGCCGCGTTGAAGGCAGCCCACAGGTCCGCGCTGCGCTGCTCCCACTCGGCGTTCGGGTTCATCTTGGTCCTCCTCATGATCGTCGGCTCGGACGGGAGAACTCTGCGATCACTGATACCGTCGCCGCCAGTGATTCGGCAACCGCCGAATCACTTCTCCTCAGAAAGGGGGGCGGATGGCGGTCACGCTGCGGTTCAGCCCCGCCGACCTGCTGCGCTGCCGGTTCGCCATCTCACCCGTGCTCGAGACGCTGTCCGCGATACGCCTGCTCTCTCCGCGCGAAGGCGTCGGTCCCCACCGTCGGTGGCTCGACACCCTCGACAGGCGGGCACTCGACCTGCGGCCGATCGCCCTGCTCCAGCCGCGTCGCGGTTACACCCCCGACTTCCTCTCACCGCCGCCCGTCAGCCCACACGCCAGGTTCGAGGACGAGCTCGCGGCCGTGGCGGCCACCGACCATGATCGGGTACGCGCAGAGGTGCGCCGGTCACTGGCGGACACCCCGGGGGCGGCCGAGTCAGCGACCGGACGGCTCCTGCTGGGCGACCCGGCCGCTGTTCTCCAGACGCTGGTCTCCCTCGTGAAGCAGGCATGGGAGGTCTTGGTCCAACCGGTCTGGCCGCAGGTACGCGGGTTGCTTGACGCCGATGTGAGCTTTCAGACCCGACGTCTCGCCGAAGGCGGCCTGGACCGGTTGTTCGCCGAGCTCCATCCCCGACTGCGTTGGCACAACGGCCTGCTGACCCGCGAGTACGGCGACGACGAGCATCGCGATCTGCGCGGCGAGGGGCTTGCCCTGGTGCCCAGCGCCTTCAAGTGGGATCAGGTCGTCGTCATCGTGGACCCGCCGTGGCAACCCACCGTGATCTATCCGGCGCGCGGGCTCGGCACGCTCTGGCAGCCCTTCTCCACCGATCGGCAGACGGCTCTGGGCCGGTTGATCGGCAGAACCCGGGCGGCGCTGCTGCTCAGCCTCGACGAGCCGGCCAGCACGACGACACTGGCCCACCGCCACGCGCTGGCAGCCGGGACGGTGTCCGAGCACTTGTCGGTGCTGCGCGACGCCGGATTCGTCGTCGGGGAGCGGCACCGGCACGAGATCCGCTATCGGCGTACGCCCCTCGGCGAAGCCGCCCTCGGTTGGCCCGTGCCAGACCTCGGAGACGGGGCACGCCGCGGCGCGGACTCGCCGGCCGGGGCCGCGAGGACGGGCCGGCGTCGGGGCGCGTCGCGGGGCGACTCGCCTCGATAGGCTGACCGGATCGGTTCGGCAGCCAACGCCGGCCATGGTCGGAGGAGGAGCCGAGGCGATGACCGGTGGTGGCCGGCGGACCGGCCGGGGCCATTTGGCCGGGTCGGAGCGGGACGCGTGCCTGGCGGCGATCGCCCGTGCCGCCAGCGCCGACGCCGGTGGGGTGCCGGTGGATCTGCTCGGTGACTACCTGTGGCTGCTCGCCGAGGCGGCGGTCACCGGGCGCCGACCCCGGCGCGCCGAACTCGACGCCGTGGGCGTACTGGGGCGGCGCGCCGCCGAGCAGGGCGTCTCGGCGGGGCGGGCGGTGCGGCTGTACCTGTCGGCGGCCAGGCGGCTGTGGCAGCAGCTACCCCAGTTGACCAGCTCCACCGACAGCGAGGTGGTGCGCGCCTCGGCCGAGGCGGTGCTGCACGTCGTCGACAGCGCGGTGGCCACCCTCGCCGACGGCTACGCGCAGGCCCGCCGGGAGCTGGTGCGGCGGGAGGAGACGCTGCGCCGGGAACTCGTCGACGACCTGCTGCGCGGCGACTCCGACCTGGGTGGCCTGGTGGAACGCGCCGAGCCGTTCGGCCTGGACCTGGCCCGGGTGCACCAGGTGGCGCTGGCCGCACCGCGCCGGCGTCTCCCGGACACTGACGCGGCGATCAGCGCGTTGGAAGGCGTCATCTTCGACCGGCTCGGTGACCGCGACGTGCTGGTGGCGACGAAGGAGGGGCTGCTCGTGGTGATCGCGCCCGCCGACACGGTCACGTCCGAACGGGGCGTACGCGGGCGCGAGGCCTCCGGCGACCTCGGGCGACTGATGCACGCCGAGCTGGACCGCCTGCCGCGAGGCGGCCCGTGGCAGGTGGCGGTCGGCCGCCCGCACCCCGGCCTGTACGGCATCGCCCGTTCCTATGAGGAGGCCCGCGAGGCGTTGACGACGGCGCAGCGGCTCAACGCCGACGCGCCCGTCATCGACGCCCGCGACCTGCTCGTCTATCGAGTCCTGTTACGGGACCAGCCCGCCATCGTGGATCTCGTCCAGGCGGCGCTCAGCCCGCTGCGTCACGCCCGTGGCGGGGCCCAGCCGTTGCTGGACACCCTGGACGCGTACTTCGCCGCCGGCGGGGTCGCCACCGACGCCGCCCGCCGGTTGCACGTGTCCGTCCGCACGGTCACCTACCGGCTGGACCGGATCAGGGCGCTCAGCGGATACGACCCGAACGACCCGCGTGACCGGTTCACGCTACAGACCGCGGTGTACGGCGCGAGGGCGTTGGACTGGCCGCGCCAGCCGCTGCCCGGCCCCGCGTCCTAGCGGTCGGCGCCTCGTCAGCTCCGCTGCTCGCCGGTGACCACGTCGAGCAGGCCCAGCAGGCCGGCCAGCGTGACCGCCTCGGAGCGGGTGAGGCGGAGGCCGCAGGTCTTGTCCGGGTCGTCCGCGTCGTCGTAGATGACGTCCCGGCGGTCCAGTCCGCGGTATTCGACCACCCCGACCCGGCGGCCCTGCGCGGTGGTGAAGGTGTGTCGCATCCCGATACCGGGCAGTGGGGTGTGTTCGATCTTCATTGGTGCTCCGTACGGGAGGGGCTGGTGGGGCCGCGGGTGCGGCCGGTCGGCCGGGCGGCCCCGGCCGGGTGGCTCGGGGCGCGGCGCGGACCAGGGGTGCGGACCAGGGGTGCGGAAAGCGGACGGGCGCTCAGGCGAGCAGGCCCGGCGGCGCCCGGTCGGCCGACCGGGCCGGGACGCATCCCACGACGGCCCTCGCCGGCCGGACCACGACGCACAGGCCCATGATGCGTCCGGCCTGCCGGAGCGCGATGAGCACGGCCACCACGACGAACATCGCCAACGCGGTACGCGAGGCGACGTCGAATCGGGGCCGAAGCTCTGCCATGCGGCCACCATAGCCGCACGGACGGCGTCCCGTCGCCGCCCTTCGCCCCGCTTGCCGCGGCCGGCTCGCCAGCGGGCCGCCGGTGGCGGCAGATCGCCGGTGGCCGGCAATGAAGACGCCGGAAGTTGGCCGGCCGCAGGCCATGTCGGTCCGTCACTTCGGGCCGACTCTGGAGGTTCGACAGGGTTCCTGACCGGGGAGGGGGTGGGTGATGACGACCAGCGAGGTGGCTCCGCAGCCCGGCGCCTCGGCCCCTGCCCCGCCGGCCCACGTGGGCCGGCACGCCCGGCACCGCGAGCGGCTGACCGGAGCCGGTTGAGCGCGGCCCTCCGGTCCGCGTGCTCCCGCCCAGTTCCCACGTCGTCCCGCGTCGGGGCGGCGGCATCGTCATATCCACCGTGGAGGAAGAGGTCAGCATGCCCGTCGCCCAGGCCCCCGCCGGTCGCCCCTTGGACACCGCTGGCACCGTCTCCGCACGCACCGGCGCCAACTACCCGGCCACCTTCCGGCCCAGCCCGGTCGCCGTCGACCTCGGCAGCGGTCAGTTGCGGATCCGGCTGGGTGGCCACGAACCGCTCACCACCGTGATGACGGACCGGTCGGCCCGGCGGCACCCGCTGGTACGGCGGGGCCGGGTGGTCGACGGCCGCGGCTGCGCCACGGCACTGTCCCAGCTACTGCGACAGCACCGGGTCGGCGTGCCGGCCCGGTCCCTGGTCGTGGCGTGCCGTCCGCTGCTGGCCACGGCGGCCGACCAGGAGCTCACCCGGCGGGTCCTCGACGCCGTGTTCGCGCCCGCGCGACTGCTGTTCATCGACACCGTGCGCGCCGCCGCCATCGGTGCCGGGGCCGGCGCCGGCACCCTGCTCGTCGCCGATGTCGGCGCCCAACTCACCGAGGTGGCCGTCCTGCGGGACAGTCAGGTCGTCGCCGGCCGGCGGGCGAACCTCGGCACCGGTGACCTCGCCGACGGGGCCACCGTCGGCGTGCTCGCCGATCGGCTCGCCCGCCTGGTGCGGGACCTGACCCACGGGCCCAAGGCGGTGCCGGCGGCCGCCACCGCCCTGGCCCGCGGGCTGGTGCTGGTCGGGGACGGGGCCACTCGACCTGACCTGAGAGAGCGCCTTGCCGCGACGACGGGCGCCCCGGTGCACCGTGCCGCGGGCCCCCGCACCGCCGCCCTGACCGGTGCGAGCCTGGCTGCCGCGGCCGCCGCCCGCCACCCGGCCGCCGGCGACTGAGCCGAACCACGACCGCCCAGCACCTTCATCCCGGCCCGCACCGACGCGCTCCACGGAAGGTCTCGACGCCATGACCGACACTCTCCGCAGCCGCACCGCCGCCCTGCGCGACATCCTCGAACGGCAGTTCCAGACGCACACCGGTCAGCTCATCGAGCTCACCGCGTACAGCCGGGAGCCCGGCCACGGCGGCCACGACCCCGACACGTTGCGGGCCCTCATGGAGACCGCCCGCCAGGGCATCGCGGACAGCGCCGGCGCGCTACGACGCATGTCCGAGGGCACCTACGGGTGCTGCGAGAGCTGCGGCGGCGAGATCCCGGTCGCCCGGCTGGAGATCCGACCGTCGGCCCGATACTGCGTCCCGTGTCAGGAACGGCAGCATCGCTGAGCGACATCGCCCACCTCGCCGGCCCGGATCACCACCGGTCGTCTGGACGACCCGCGAGGTCAGTCCGCCCGGGCCGCGCTGATCGCGCGGGCCTGCCCGGGCGCGACCGGCCGGTGGTGGTGGCCGGTCACGGTAGCCGGTCCAGGGCGTCCGGCAACATGGCCAGGGTGGGCGCGAGCTGCGAGTGCAGCGGCGCGGGCAGCGCGTCGCGGGTGTACCAGCCGATCTGGTCGAACTTGTGCGGCTCGCCGATGGCCACGGTCGCCGGGTCGACCCGGACGGCGAAAACCACCGCCACCCAGTGCGACGCCGGGTCCTCGCGCAGCACGTTGCGTACGCCGAGCAGGCTGATCTCCAGCGGCGCGGTGAGGTACTCCTCGCGCAGCTCGCGGGTCACCGCGGCCTCGAACGTCTCGCCGAACTCCAGCGCGCCCGCGCCGGTGTCCCAGGTGCCCGGTTCGTCGCGGGCACCGGCGCCGCGCCGGGCCAGCAGCAGCCGGCCGGCACCGTCGTGGCAGACGAAGACACAGGACACCGAGGGGGTACGTGGCGGCACCGACTCATTCTGCCTGGCCGGTCTCGCCGGTCGGCGCGGCACCGGCGATCAGCGCCTCGGCGGAGCTGGTCCGGGCGTACAGCAGGAACCGCCCGGCCCGGTGGGTGCCGACCAGGCCGGCGTCGCGCAGCGCGGTGAGGTGATGCGAGACGGTTCCGGCGGCCAGGCCACACCGGCGGGCCAGCTCGGTGGTGGCGGACGGCACGGCCAGCTCGTGCAGCAGGGTGGCCCGGGTACGCCCCAGCACGCGGGCGAGCGCCTCGCTGGCCGGGGCGGTGCCGCGCTCCCAGAGCGTCCCGACCCCCCGGGCCGGGTAGCGCAGCACGGGTTGCGTGGCCCGCTCGGACAGGTTGGACCAGACCCGTGAGCCACCGAAGACCGACGGCACCAGCAGCAGCCCCCGCCCGTCCAGGTCGACCGCGCCCGCCCGGGTCAGGTGATCGACGTGCAACGTCCCGTCGTCCCAGGAGACGTACCGGTCGATCCGGTTGAGCAGGCCGCGCACACCGTCGGCGGCCATGAACTGGGCCCCCACGAGCACCTCCCGTTCCAGCAGGGTCCGCATCCGCGGCCAGTACGGGGCGATCGCGGCGTCGACGTACGCGGCGATCGTGTCCGCGAGGCGGGCCAGTCCGGCGGGTGGGTCGGCGTAGAGCGCCGCGAGGCGGGGCGAGCGCGGCCCGGGCAACTCGTCCAGCCCGGCCCGGACCACCTCCGGCGGGGTGGCGGCGAGCGCGGCCAGTTCGCACTCGATGGTGGGCTGCGCGGCCGGCGGGGGCGAACAGACGAATCCCGGGATCACCACGGTCGGCACCGGCACGAGGTCGGCGAGGAGCCGCCAGTCCACTGCTGACAGCCGCGGCTGCACCTGCCGATGCCAGGGCAGGTGCTCGGGAAACCAATCGGGGTGCTTGACCACCCGGACGCTGGCGACCGCCTCCCACAGTGGCGACACCGCGAACCGGATGTTGGCCAGGTCCCCTACCCCCAGCGTGGCGCTCAGCACCTGCACCCCCCGACGGATTCGAACCAGCTCAAACTTATCGACTCCGGAGCCGGCACCGGCCAGGGTCGCCGCTATGACCACCACCACTGCCCCTCCGGCCACGGTCCGCTGGCCCCGCCCGTTCCGCTACGTCTACGCGGCCAACCTTGCGGAGAGCCTGGGCCACCAGGTCGGTTTCCTGTCCGTGCCGGTGCTGGCCGTTTCGGTGCTCGCCGCCACCCCCGGGCAGGTGGGCCTGCTCGCGGTGCTCGGCACCGCCGCGTTCCTGGTGATCGGGCTGCCCGCCGGGGTGTGGGTCGACCGGTCGTCCCACCGCACCGTGATGATCACCGCCGACCTGGCCCGCGCCGCCCTGTACGCCTCGATCCCGCTGGCCTGGTGGGCCGACGCGCTGACCATCGGCCAGCTGTACGTGGTGGTGTTACTCACCGGCGTGGGCACGGTCTTCGGCGACGTGGCCGCGCAGAGCTTCCTGCCGGAGCTGGTCGGCCGGGACCGGCTGGTGGCGGCGAACTCACTGCTGGTGACCACCAACGCCACCGTGCAGATCGGTGGCCGGGGTTTCGGCGGGTTGCTCGTGCAGTGGCTCGGCGCACCGCTCGCGTTGGTCCTGAACGCGGCCACCCACCTGCTCTCCGCGCTCGCCCTCACCCGGGTACGCCCCAGCGGCGCGGCTGTGCCCGGCCGCGACCGGCCGGCGGGCGGCTTCGGCCGGCAACTCGCCGAAGGGGTACGGCACGTGCTGGGCAACCCGCTGCTGCGCCCGCTGGTCGTGTCGCTGGCCGGCATCAACCTCACGGTCAACCTGATGACCACCATGCTGCCGGTGGTCTTCCTGCGTGAACTCGGGCTCGGGGCCGGCGTACTCGGGCTCTTCCTCGGCGCCGGTGGGGTCGGAGCCCTGCTGGGCGCGGTGACCGCGCGTCCGTTGGCCGCCCGGATCGGACACGGCCGGGCCCTGTGGTTGCCCGGCCTGCTGGTGGCGCCGGCCGGCGCGCTGGTCGCGCTGGTCGACACGGGAGGGTGGCTGTGGCTGGCCGGGTTCGGCTGGCTGGCGCTGGCCTGGCGGACCGGAATCGGCAACGTGATCGGCGTCAGCCTGCGGCAGCAGGTCACCCCGGACGCGCTGCTCGGCCGGATGAACGCCACCTTCCGGTTCCTGCTCACCGGTGCGATCGCGGTGGGTGCCGGGCTGGCCGGCCTGCTCGGCCAGTACGCGAGCCCGCGTACCTCCCTCTGGATCGGCGCGATCGGTGCCGCGCTGGCCTGGCTGCCGGTGTTCCGTTCGCCGCTGCGGGCACTGACCGACCCGGCCACACTGCCGGCCGTCGACCGCGCCGGTGGCCACCCGACCCTCGATCAGGTCGCTCGGTAGCCCGACCGGCGGCTGTTACCGGGCGGTTACGCCACCGCGAAGCGACTGTGGCACGGCGGGCCGACCGTCGGAACCGGGACCACCGGAGCGGTCCCGCCACACCGTCGGGAGGACACGATGAGACTGAGGAGAACACTGCTGGCGCTGGTCCTGGTGCTCGGCGGGCTGCTCGCCGGCACGGGCGGCGCCACGGCGGCCACCCCGTACTGCGGGATCACCTGGGGCAGCGCGGCGAAGTCGGACGGCACACTCAGCAGCGCGCCACTGGTCGACGTGCGCACCGGGCAGCACGACTGCTGGGACCGGGTGGTCTTCGAGTTCGCCGGCCCGGCGGACGGCTGGTCGGTCGGGTACGGCGAGGCGTACACCGAGGGGCAGGGATCGGCGCTGTCGCCGTACACCGCCGGTGGCGCGCTGCTGCGGGTCTCGCTGCGGGCGCCCGCGTACGACGCCGGTCAGGTCGCCACCGTGCCGTACCGCACCGGGGACCACGCGACGAACGCGCTGGGCTACCGGACGCTGCGGGACGTGGTCTTCGGTGGCAGCTTCGAGGGCTACACCACCTTCGCCGTGGGCGTACGCGCCCAACTGCCGTACCGGGTCTTCGTGCTCACCGGTCCGGGTACGCACAGCCGGATCGTCCTCGACGTGGCCCACCAGTGGCAGGAGTGATCCCGCCGCCGGTGATGGGGGCCGACCGGACCCCCATCACCGGCTGTTGCGCCAGGATCCCGGGCCGTCAGGCCGGACTACGCTGAGTGGCGTCATGGAGGGCCGCGTGCTGGTCGTCGAGGACGATGCCTCCATTCGGGAGGTCACCGCCCTCGGTCTGCGACGGGCCGGGTTCCGGGTGGACACCGCCGTGGACGGCCCGGCCGCCCTCGCCGCGTGGCGGGCCCGGCCGGTCGACCTGATCGTGCTCGACGTGATGCTGCCCGGCCTCGACGGCTTCGAGGTGTGCCGGGAGATCCGCCGGACCAGCCAGGTGCCGATCCTGATGCTGACCGCCCGCACCGACACCATCGACGTGGTCGTCGGGCTGGAATGCGGGGCCGACGACTACCTGCGCAAGCCGTTCGACGTGCCGGAGCTGGTCGCCCGGGTCCGTGCCGTGCTACGCCGGGCGGTCGCCCCGGTCACCGACACCACCGTGACGGCCGGGCCGCTGGAGATCGACCCCGCCCGGTTCGTGGCCCGCAAGGCGGGCCGGGAGCTGACCCTGACCGCGACCGAGTTCCGGCTGCTGCTGGAGCTGGCCCGGCGCCCCGGGCAGGTGTTCACCCGGGAACTGCTGCTCGACCGGGTGTGGGGGCACACCTACCTCGGCGACTCCCGGTTGGTGGACGTGGCGGTGCAACGGCTGCGCGCCAAGGTGGAGGACGATCCCGCCGCCCCGACGCTGATCAGGACGGTGCGCGGGGCGGGCTACAAGCTGTCGACGGGGTGACGGCGCGATGGTGGCGGGCACGATCACACCCGGACGCCTGCGGCGCCGGCTCGTCATCGCGTTCGTGCTCGTCGCCGGAGTCTCCGCCGGGGCACTCGCCGGCGGCTCGTACCTGATGCTCCGGCAGGCCCGCTACGACGGCGCGCTGCAACGCGCCGCGGCCGACGCCCGCTACCAGCTCGTACTCGCCGCACAGTTCCTGCCGCTGGCCGACGCCCGCCGGGCCGACCTGCTGGCCAGCTTCGAGCAGAACGGACGGCACGTGGTGCTGGTCGCCGGCGACACCCGGGCGTCCAACCCCCGGTACGCGCCGACGCCCGGCCGGGCCCTGCGGGCCAGCGTCGCCGCCGGGCAGCTCGGCTTCCAGCGCTCCGCCGGCAACGCCCGGCCGCACCTGCTGATGGTCGGCGGACGGATCCCGGGCTCCACCGCCGAGTTGTACGTGGTGACGGTCGAGGACGACCTCGTCGACGGCCTGAACCAGCTCCGCACGGCGCTGGCGGTGGGCTGGGCGGCCGCGCTGCTGCTCGCCGCCGGAGTGGGCAACACCCTGGCCCGGCGGACCCTGGAACCCGTGGGCCGGGCCAGCCGGGCGGCCCGCGCGGTCGCCGAGGGGCTGCTCGACACCCGGCTGCCGGTACGCGGCCGCGACGAGTTCAGCGCCTGGGCCGCCTCGTTCAACGAGATGGCCGAGGCGCTGGAAACGAAGATCGAGGCGCTGTCCCGCGCCCAGGCCCGGGAGCGGCGGTTCACCGCCGACGTGGCCCACGAGCTGCGTACCCCGGTCACCGCCCTGGTGGCGGCGGCGTCGCTGCTCGCCGACCAGCTCGACACGCTCCCCGCCGACGCCCGCCGCGCCGCCGAACTCCTCGTCGCCGACGTGGTCCGGCTGCGCCGGCTCGTCGAGGAGCTGATGGAGATCTCCCGCCTGGACGCCGGACGGGAGGTGGTGTCAACCCAGCCCGTCGACGTCGTCGCGCTGCTGCACGGCATCGTCGACGCGCGCGGCTGGGCCGACCGGGTGGCCGTGGCCGGGGCGGCGCCGCCGACCGCCACCGACCCCCGGCGTCTGGAACGGGTGCTGGGCAACCTGGTGTCCAACGCGATCGAGCACGGCGACGCCGAGGTGCGGGCCGACGTTCGGCACGCCGGCGAGTGGGTGATCGTCGAGATCACCGATCGGGGGCCCGGCATTCCCGCCGAACACCTGCCGCACCTGTTCGACCGCTTCTACAAGGTCGACCCGTCCCGCACCGGACCCGGTAGCGGACTCGGCCTGGCCATCGCGCTGGAGAACACCCGGCTGCTCGGCGGACGCCTGACGATGCAGAGCGAGGTCGGTCGGGGCACCCGGCTGCGCCTCGAACTACCGGCCGCCGGAGGTGACCGATGCGATGCCTGATCACCCTGCTCGTGGCGCCGCTGCTGCTCACCGCCGGCTGCGCCCCGGCCCGGACCGGCACCCTCGGACCGGCCCCGGCCGGCCCCTCCCCCACCCCCGGCGCCACCCCGACGGGCACGGCACCCGGCACACCCGCCGCCGTCGCCTCGTCCGGTGCGCGTACCCCGGCCGCCGGCACGACCGGCCCGACCACCGGCAGGACGCCCGGCCCGGACGGGACGATCACCGTGGAGCTGTGGTTCACCCGCGACGGCCGGCTCGTGCCGGCCCGGCGTACCCGGCCCGCCACCCTGGCCACCTCCCGGCTGGCGCTCACCGAGCTTGCCGCCGGCCCGTCCGGGGCCGAGGCCGCCACCGGCATGGCCACCCTGCTCCCGCCCGGCACGCAGGTCAGCCACATCGCCGGCGGGGTCGCCACGCTGGTCCCGCCGGCCGGCTTCGACACCGGCGGCGCGGCGACCGCCCGGCTCCGCCGGGCCCAGGTGGTCTGGACGTTGACCCAGTTTCCCGCCGTACGCCGGGTGGCCTTCACCGTGGATGGCGCCGCACCGACCGGACGCGACGACTACGCCGACCTGCTGCCGCCGATCGTGGTGACCGCCCCGGCGGTCGGCGACCGGGTCACCAGCCCGGTCACCGTCACCGGGACCGCCGAGGTCTTCGAGGCGACCGTCAGCGTCCGGGTGCTGGACGCGGCGGGCCGGGAGATCGGCACCGGATTCACCCTCGCCGCCTGCGGCTCCGGCTGCCGCGGCGCCTACCGGATGAACGTCGGCTACCGGCGGGCCACCACCGGACCGGGCACCATCGAGGTGTACGAGGTGTCGCCCCAGGACGGCTCCCGGGTCGACGTCGTGGCAGTTCCCGTCGTCATGGCCGCCAGTGGCTAGCGCCGCACCTATCCGGCAGCGGCACCGGGGACCGCGTAGATCCACTCGGCCGCCCCGTCAGGCGCCTGCTCCACCCGGTGGTATTCCACGTTCTCCGTCGCCTCATGGGGCCCGTGCAGCTTGAGGTCGTACGTCATCGGCGGGTCGTCCGCATCCGGCACGTCCCAGCTCACCGCCACCCCGTCGTACGGCCCGCCGCGCAGCCGCACCCTCACGATCGCCACGCTACTGACGTTAGCGAAGCGGAGGGCCGCGCGGGCGGGTTAGCGAAGTGCGGTTCCCACCGCCTCCGCTATCCCGGCAAACTGGGCGGCGGTCAACCCCGCAGTGGACGGCAGATCGGCGCGGCGCCTCATGCCGCTGCCTCCTGACAGTTGGGCTACGAGGGCAGCGCTGCGAGCGGAGGACTCGAACCTCCAACCTTCCGTTCCAGAGACGGATGTGCTGCCAGTTGCACCAGCTCGCATGGCGTCCGCCGAGCGGCGGACCGTGCCCCGACCAGGATTCGAACCTGGGCTCTCCGGTTTCGTAGACCGGCGCGCTCTCCGCTGCGCCACCGGGGCGGGCGACCGGCGCCCGCCCCCGTGAGGGCGCCGATCGTCTTTCATCCCTTCACGCAGACCACCTGCTTGAGGTGTGCCACCACCTCGACCAGGTCCTCCTGCTGCGCCATCACCTGGGTGATGTCCTTGTACGCGCCGGGGATCTCGTCCACCACCCCGGCGTCCTTGCGGCACTCCACGCCGGCCGTCTGCTCGGCCAGGTCCGCGGTGCTGTACGTCCGCTTCGCCTGCCCGCGCGACATCCGCCGCCCGGCGCCGTGCGAGGCCGAGCAGTACGCGTCCGGGTTGCCCTTGCCACGCACGATGTACGACCCGGTGCCCATCGACCCCGGGATGATGCCCAGGTCGTCCTTGCCGGCCCGGATGGCGCCCTTGCGGGTCACCAGCACGTCCACCCCGCCGTACGTCTCCTCGGCCACGTAGTTGTGGTGGCAGGAGATCGGCTCGTCGAAGGTCACGTGCGGGAACTCGTCGCGCACCACCCCGCAGAGCAGGGCGAGCATGACGGCCCGGTTGCGGCGCGCGTACTCCTGCGCCCACCAGAGGTCCCGGCGGTAGGCGTCCATCTCCGGCGTGCCGGCGAGGAACACCGCGAGGTCCCGGTCGGGCAGGTCGACGTTGTGCGGCAGGCGACGGGCCACCGCCATGTGCCGCTCGGCCAGTTCCTTGCCGATGTTGCGGGACCCGGAGTGCAGCATCAGCCAGACCTGGCCGTCGTCCGGGCCACCCCGCTCCAGGCAGACCTCGATGAAGTGGTTACCGCCGCCGAGGGTGCCGAGCTGGCGCTGGGCCCGGGTCTCCAGCTGCGCCACCCTCCGGTCGAGGGTGGCGAAGCGCCGCCAGAAGTCGTCCCAGCCGCGCTGCTCCAGGCCGCGGATCCGGCGCGGGTCGACCGCGTCGTCACGCATGGCGAAACCGACCGGGATGGCCGCCTCGATCGCCGTACGCAGCCCGGCGAGGTCGTCGGGCAGGTCGGCGGCGGTGAGCGAGGTGCGTACCGCCGACATGCCGCAGCCGATGTCGACGCCGACCGCGGCCGGCGACACGGCCTGCCGCATCGCGATGACCGAACCGACGGTGGCGCCCTTGCCGAAGTGCACGTCCGGCATGACGGCGACCCCGTGCACCCAGGGCAGCGCGCCGATGTTGCGCAGCTGCCGGGCCGCCTGCGCCTCGATGGCGTACGGGTCGGTCCAGACCCGGACCGGCGCCCGGGTACCGGCCAGCGGGGTGAAACCCATCGTCGTCTCCTTGATCTGGGGTGATGTCCGAGCGGCTGGCCGGATTCGAACCGGCGATCTTCACCGTGGCGAGGTGACGCGCTGCCTGACTGCGCTACAACCGCGGGTGGTCCGTGGTGGGACCAGGCGTAGGCCGTACGGGACTCGAACCCGTAGCCTCCCGGGTGAGAACCGGGTGAGCTGCCAATTGCTCCAACGGCCCGTGGCGAACGGCGGAACCGCCGTTCGCCGAAGTCCGGGACCGCGGAATCGAACCGCGTGTCTCTCGCGCCCAAGGCGAGCGGGTCAGCCAGCTCCCTCGTCCCGGATGCCCGGCCGGCGCTCGGGCGCCGGCCGGGATGGTGCTCATGCCGTCCACTGTGGAGTTGAGAAGGAGCGACGTCGCCGGCGGGCGGCCGGGACGATCGAGCAGGGGCGGCAGGATTCGAACCTGCAACCGTCGGGTTTGGAGTCCGGTGCTCTTCCGTTGAGCTACGCCCCTCGGACCCCGTGACAGAAGGAGCCGCCCGGTCCCTGGTCACGGGGCGGGCGGCTGCGCGGTCTTCGCGCTGGCGCTAGTCGCGCCGCCACCCCGGTTGCCACCGCTGCCGTCGGCAGCGGCCCCGGCCGAGTTCCGGCAGCAGGGCACCGCCGCGCGGCGTGGGCCGCTCGGTCGAGGTGCGATTCTGCTGCGACACGGTGTGCTCCCCGGGGTGTGGAACCGGTTGACGTTGCCCACTCAAAGTAGGGGGCACCGCCGGGGCACCGCAATGAATATTCGCGAGGGCTCTCGCGCCGGTCCGGCTCCGGTTCGGCGGCCCGCCACACGGCACCGCGGTCAGCAGCCTGCCTCCGGTCTCAGCTCGGAAAGGAGTTCATCGTGCGGCCGCCGGCGCTGGCCGGTCCGGGCCGAAATGCCGCTTCCCGAGCAGGAAGAGCCACGTCGTGATGACGAACGGCGCGGTCAGTGTCGGTATCGCCAACGGTTCCAGCACCGTGGTGAGCGCCGCCTGGACGAAGACCGTGGCGATGATGCCGAACAGCGTGTAGAGGATCGCCGCGAGCGTGGGCCGGTAGGACACCGCGCCCAGCGCGATGGCGGTCAGCACCGCGTTGAAATCCCACAGCCCGGCATCGACGGCCGATGCCCCGGCCTCGTACCAGATCGCCACGAGCGTGGCGACCACCGTGCCGATGATCGCGAAAAGCGCCGCACGCAGCGAGTTCACGGCCAACGCGAGCACGATGATCGCCCCGGCGACGGCGCTCGGGATCAGGTAGACCTGGGCGATGCCTTCGATCATGCCAGGGACCACGTCGGCCACCGGCGACGCCGGCGCCACGTGCGTCGTTCCGGGCAGCGCCGGGCGGCCGGGTGTCGCCACGGTCACCGCCGCAAACTGGTAGGCGCCCATCAGCACGGCCCAGGTGGTCAGGACGAAGGGGAAGGTGAACGGCAGCAGCCCCCAGGTCCGCGTGACCGGGGTCAGGGCGAGCGTGGTGATGGTGGTGGCCGCGGCCCCGAAGACCACGAGGAGCCAGAGCAGGGCGCCGCCGCGCAGGAAGAGCAGCACCCCGATGCCGGTCAGCAGCGGGCTGAAGCCGAACAGTCCCTGCCGTACGGAGTCGGCGTCCGCCCGCAGCAGCAGGGCGGTGACGGTGCCGACGGCGACGCCGACGATGGCGCCGCCGACCAGCCGGGGCGCTCCGGCGAGACCGGCGCCCACCCCGATCGCGATGAGGATCAGCAGACCGGTCAGCGGGTTGTTCTGCAACATCACCTGCGCCGCGCCACGCAGGCACATGTCGACGAACTCGACCACCTTGTTACGCCCGGTGAGTCGCCGCCACGGTTCGGCGATGCTGCTCATGCCCACTCCTGTCGATGGTCGTCCGGCTCGACGCCGGCTGAGGGCCCGGCGGGGTGTCCGCCTCGACGGCCTCGGGCGGGCGGCGGCCACGGTTGTCCGTCGGGCCTGACGCGCTGTGACGCGGCCACGATCGGTGGCGAACCTGATTGATCATCGAACGCGGACAGCGCGTCGCCGGTCGGGACGAGCCGCCGCATGGGCCCGGCCGCGGCCAGACACGGCAGCCCGGCCTCGGCGCGGCAACACGTACGCCCGACGGGACGTCTGTCCCCTGCTCGCCAGCGTAGGCACACCGAGGGGATTTGAGGCGCATTTCGCGGCTTACCCCGAATATCGCAAGGTGCCGGACGGCCTCGACGCCCGGGCAGCGAGGGGCAGCCTCGGCGGCAGCGCCCCAGCCGGGCACTGGCTACCGTTCGCTGGCGCCGCCGCGGGCGGATCGGTGGACGGCAGGCGGCGCCCCCGACCGGCGATCCGGCAGGCCGGTGGCCGACCGGCCGCTACGCGTGGGCGACCGGGTGGCGCTTCATCGCCTCCATGAACGGAAACCGCGCGGTGAGGTCGGGGAGCGTCGCTCCGCCTCGCCAGGCGTCGGCCACCTGCGCCACCTGGAGCAGGTCGGTGGCGTCACCCCGGGCCTCGACCTGCCCCGCCACCCGTAGATCGATCATGAAGTAGCGGGCCTGGGAGCCGAGGCCGACACGGACGACGCCCTGGTCGGAGCTCAGCTCGGCGCCGGTGAATCGGGCCCGCCCCCGCTCGGGGGCGGTCACCTGACCGAGGTCGAGCTGGTGCCGGGCGGCCGTCTCGACGAGCGCGGGGGCCAGACCGCCCCGCTCGACCAGATCCGGGTAGAGACGCACACCCAGGGCGCTCGACACGTCGCTCATGACTGACTCCCACTTCCTCGTGACAGAGACCAGCAGCGCGCGGGTTACGGGGAGGTTTCCGGCACGCCTGGCCATCCTGTCCCTCCTGGCCACCCCGCGGCAATAGGAACAGCCGATTCGGCCGCCATGGGAGGTCAATCGGTTGACGCCCGGATCGCCCACACCTGGCGCACCGTCCACCCGCGACCTCTCCGGACGAGCGGACCGCCGCGCCTCCGGGGAGGGAACCGGAGGCACGGCGCGGCGACGGTCAGGCGCGGGCCCGCCAGGCTCGACGCCAGCGCCCTACCGGCACCGGGTAGGCGACCAGCGCGGCGACCGCCATGACGGCCAGCCCACCGAGGGTCCGTGCGGTCCGTCGGTTCAACGGTTGCCTCCCTCGGGGACGCGGTTGAGCACGACCTTGAGGGCGCCGGTCTCGGCCGGCCGGGAGAAGACGTCGTACGCCTCGACGATCTGGTCGAGCGCGAACCGGTGGGTCACCATGTGCGCGGCGTCGAGCTGGCCCGCGACCAGCATGTTCAGCAGCGTCGGCGTGGTCCGGGTGTCGACGAGGCCGGTGGTGATGGTGACGTCGCGTATCCACAACCGCTCCAGGTGCAGCGTGGCCGGGCTGCCGTGCACGCCGATGTTGGCCACCCGGCCGCCGGGGCGTACCAGGGTGGTGCAGAGTTCGAAGGTGGCCGGAGTGCCGACCGCCTCGATCACCACGTCGGCGCCCAGCCCGCCGGTGACCAGGCGGACCAGGTCGAGCGGCTCGTCGTCGGCGAGCACGGTGAGATCCGCGCCGAACCGCTTGGCCGCGTCGAGCCGGCTCTGCGCCCTGTCGACGGCCACGATGCGGATGGGCGAGTAGAGCCTGGCGGTCTGGATGGCGGCCAACCCGATCGGGCCGGCGCCGACCACCACGACCGTGTCGCCGGGCCGCACCCGGCCGTTGAGCACGCCGACCTCGTACGAGGTGGGCAGGATGTCGGCCAGCAGCACGGCCGCCTCGTCGGAGACCGACCCGGGCAGCCGGTACGTGGACAGGTCCGCGAACGGGAGGCGGGCGTACTCGGCCTGCACGCCGTCGACGGTGTGGCCGAGGATCCAGCCGCCCCCGCCGAGGCACTGCCCGTAGACGCCCTCCCGGCAGTAGCGGCAGACGCCGCACGCGGAGATGCAGGAGGCGAGGACCCGGTCACCCTCCTTGAGGTTGGTGACGCCGCTGCCGACCGCGACGACCGTGCCGACCGCCTCGTGGCCCAGCACCCGACCGGCCTCGACCTCGGGCACGTCGCCGCCGAGGATGTGCAGGTCGGTCCCGCAGATGGTGACCGCGTCGACCCGGACGATCGCGTCGCGGGGGTCGGCGATGGTGGGATCCGGGATCTCGGACCAGGACTTCTCACCGGGCCCGCCGTACACGAGTGCCTTCATGGCTCCTCCTCACGCCGTTGTCACTCCCCACGCTTCTCCCACGGGTGGGCGGCGGGCAGGGCCGGAGGGCCCGCCGGCCGGGACCTCGGTCCCGCCCGGCGGGTCACGGCAAGGAGGACCGGGCCACCGGGAAGTCGAAGTACGTGTCCGGGTACGGCTCGTCGACGTAGCGGTAGTGCCACCATTCCAGGGAGTAGTTCTCGAACCCCTGCGCGGTCATCAGCCGCTGGAGCAGCCCTCGGTTGTCCCGGGCCGCCCCGGTCACCCGGGCGTCGGCGGTGTGGGCGCGCGCGTCGAAGCAGTCGAATCCGGTGCCCATGTCGATCGAGTTGTCCGGGAAGCGGCGACCGACGGGCGCGGTGCAGGCGACCAGCGGCTGTCCCGGCACGTACGCGGGCTGCTCCGGGGTGGGCACCGGGACCAGGGTGAGGTCGAGGGTGCTGCCCCGGCTGTGCGCCGTGGGTGCGCCGATGTACCCGTCGGCGAAGAGCCGGTCCTTGGGCAGGTCGGGATAGAACTCGCCCTTCATCTGCTGCTCCCCGGGGAGCTTGGCCCAGGCGACGAAGTCGTTCACCGCCCGCTGCGGTCGGTAGCAGTCGTACACCTTGAGGCTGTGGCCCTCGGCGAGGGCCGCGGTCTGCACCCGGTGCAGGGCCTCCGCCGCCCGGCGGGTGAGCAGGCAGCGCGGTTCCGGGTAGCCGGCGATCGGACGGCCGACGAAGTTGTGCGCGGTGGCGTACCGGACATCGGCGCGGATCCCCGGGTCGACGTCGCCGAGGTCGACGAAGTCGGCGGGGGCGCGGGGACCGGCCGGCGTGGCCGACGGCGACGCGGTGGGTGACGGCTGGGGGGTCGGCGCGGGGCGCGGCGCGGGCCGCTCGCACCCGGCGGTGAGCGCCACGGCCGCGACGGCCAGCGCCGCCGTCGCGCGGGCCGCCGTTCCTCTGCCCGGTCCCATCCTGCCGTGTCTACCAGCATCGGCGGGCCGTCGGACCGGCAACGCGGCGACGGCCCGCCGACGGGGCGACCGCCGGTCAGTGGCCGAGCGCCTGCCGGAGGAAGGTCAGGGCCATCGCGTCGTCGTCGATGCCGCCCGCCTCATGGCCGTTGTACCGCCACACCGCCAGCTCCTTCTCCCCCGCGTACGCGTTGACCGCGGCGAAGACCGTCGAAGGAGGCACGATCTCGTCCATCAACGCGACGGAGAAGCGGGCCGGTACGGTGGCCCGCCGGGCGAAGGCGACCCCGTCGACATAGCCGAGGGTGCGGAGCACCTGCTCCTCCCGATCGCGGTGCACGGCGAGATAGTCCCGGATCTCCCGGTAGGGGCGGGCGTCGGTGACCACGATCGCCCGCGGGATGTCACAGAGGAACGGCACGTACGACACGACGGCCGACAGGTCCGGCACCAGCGCGGCGACCGCCAGCGCGGTGCCACCGCCCTGGCTGTGCCCCAGGACCGCCACCCGGGACGCGTCCACCACCGGCAGGCTCCGCGCGGTGTCCACGGCCCGGACCGCGTCGGTGAAGAGCCGCCGGTAGTAGTAGCGACGCGGGTCCTCGATGCCCCGGGTCGCCACGCCCGGGGCCTCCGGGCCGGCCGCGGCCGGGTCGGGGGTGTCGCCCCGGCTCCAGCCGGAGCCCTGACCACGGGTGTCCATCTGAAGGTGGACGAAGCCCGCCGAGGCCCAGAGCAGGTTCTCCAGCGGGTGCCCCCGGCCGCCGCCGTAGCCGACGTACTGGACCACGGTGGGAAGCGGCCCCTCGACACCGCGCGGGACCCGCAACCACGCCTTGACCGGCTGCCCGGCGAACCCGGGGAACGTGACGTCGCAGACGTCGACCGTGGTCAGCGGGGTGGTAAGCGGGGTCACCTCGACGGATCCGCCGGACGCCCGGGCCTCCGCTATCGTGTCGGCCCAGAACCGGTCGAAGTCCTCCGGCTCCCGCAGGTCGCTGCGGTAGCCGCGAAGCTCCGCCTCGGGCATGTCGGTGTGCATCGGACTCCTCAGCGCGCCGGGGTCAGGGTGAAGTCGGGGTGCGACCGGCGGGTGTGGCGGGCACCAGGGACAGCGCGACCGCGGCGACAGCCCCGGGCTGTTGACGCCGTACCGCCGTCGGTGAAGGGTCCCTGGTGGATTTCCGGTACGTTTCCGGAACTTGGAGGAACGCTAGAACGGCCCCGACTTGTCGTCAACCCCCTGGCGTACGGCAAGATGAGCGCGGGCCCGGGCAGGCAGTTCCGCAGCTTCGGCGGCAGGGTTTCGGGTGGTGTTCCGGCCGGTGAAGGAGACACGAGTGGGCGCGGACGACGAGCGCAGGGTGACCATCACCGCGATCGCGCAGGAAGCCGGCGTCTCCGTGCCCACCGTGTCCCGGGTGCTCAACGGGCGTTCGGACGTCGCTCCCGGCACCCGGGAACGGGTCGAGGAGCTGCTGCGCCACCACGGCTACCGCCGCCGCGGCAGCCGTGGCGTGCGCCGGGCCGACCTGCTCGACCTGGTCTTCAACGACCTGGACAGCCCGTGGGCCGTGGAGATCATCCGCGGCGTGGAGGACGTCGGCCACGCCGCCGGGGTCGGCACCGTCGTCTCGGCGATACACAGCCACTCCACCTCGACCCGGCAGTGGTTGCAGAACCTGCAGGCCCGCGCCTCCGACGGGGTCATCGTCGTGACCTCCCACCTGATCCCGCCGGTGCACGCCCAGCTGCGCCGCCTCAACGTGCCCGTCGTGGTGGTCGACCCGGCCGGCGTGCCGGCCACGGATGTGCCCAGCATCGGCGCGACCAACTGGGCCGGCGGCCTCGCCGCCACCGAGCACCTCCTCGGGCTCGGGCACCGCCGGATCGGCTTCGTGGCGGGGCCCCCGCACCTGCTGTGCAGCCGGGCCCGGCTGGACGGCTACCGCGCGGCGCTGGAGGCGGCCGGCGCGCCGCTGGACGAGCGGCTGGTGCAGGCCGGCGACTTCTACCACGCCTCGGGCTTCGCGGTCGGGTCCGCCCTGCTCGACCTCGACGACCCGCCCACCGCGATCTTCGCGGCCAGCGACCAGATGGCCTTCGGGGTGTACGAGGCCGTCCGCCAGCGCGGGCTGCGGGTCGCCGACGACGTGAGCGTGGTCGGTTTCGACGACCTGCCGGAGGCCCGGTGGGCGTCGCCGCCGCTGACCACGGTGCGGCAGCCCCTGGTCGAGATGGGCCGGCTCGCCGCCCGCACGGTGCTGCGCCTCGGCCAGGGCGAGGAGATCGAGGCGCCCCGGGTCGAGCTGGCCACCGAGCTCGTGGTCCGGGACAGCTCCGCCGCTCGCCCTCGGTAGCGGCGCCCGCCGACGGCCCGGTCCAGCCGCTGTCCGGAAACGTCGGCCGGCACCCGGGTTGGTCACTCACGCCGGGCGCAGGTCAGGGTCCGGCCGGGATGCCGCCGGTGGCGGCCACTCGATCAGCCCCGACGGGCGGCTCGTCCGGGCCGGCCCGGACCGCGACCAGGTCGTCCGGCTCGGCGCCGCCCGGGCCGGGCAGCTCCGGGGTCGGGCCGACGCCGGACCGCCGCCGGCGCCACCACTGCCGGCCGGCGACCGCCGCCACGGCCAGCGCGACCAGCGCGCCCAGCGACGCGGCCCGGTCCAGCACCGGTCGCAGCGGGGCCGCCGAGACGCGTACGGAGTTGGCGGTCGCCTCGCCGGCCGGCACCAGCCAGGGGTGGGTGTCGGTCACCGGGGGCAGGCCGTCGCGGAGCACGGTCACCCCGACCTGCCACCGGCCCGGGGTACGGATGTCGTCCACCGTCACCACCCAGCCATCGCCAGTCCGGCTGACCGGGTGCACCGCCCGCTCCCCGTTCGGGCCGGTGAGCAGTAGCGACACTCCGGTCACCGGCCCCGGGGCCGGGCGGCGGGTGTCCTCGACGGCGACGGTGACGATGTTGCGGCCCGCCCGGTTGGGTCGTACGGCCACCGTGTCGACAAGATCGGCGACCCGCCCGCTGACCTGGGGCACGGCCCGCCCGGCGTCGGCCACCGGGAAGCTGGGGCCCCGGCCGGGTCCGGCGGCGGCCAGCGCCCCGGCCAGTCCGAGGACGGCCACGAGCAGCCCCGCCTCGACGAGCAGGCCCCGCCGGGGCAGGTCGGCGCGCCGCAGCCGTCGGGCGGTCCGCAGGCCCACCAGTCCCGCCGCCCCGACCGTAGCGACCTTGGTGAGCAGCAACAGCCCGTACGGAGAGCCGAGCAGGGCGTCGACGGTGGCCACCTGAGGACCGGTGAGCAGCACCCCGGTCAGCACCAGCACGGTGAGGCAGCCGGTGGCGAGCGGCGCGAAGGCGCGCAGCAGCGTACTGAGCTGGGCGGCCCGGTCGGCTGACCGCCGGGCTGACGGCAGGAGGGCGAGCACGGCGGCCACCACCGCGCCGGCCCAGCCGCCGGCCGCCAGCACGTGGACACCGCCGACCAGGGCGGTACGCAGTGGCCCGCCCATCGGATGGCCGAGCAGGGCGGTGCCCGCGGCGGCGGCGAGCGCACCCGCCACACCGACGGCGACGGTCGTGGGGGCGACGGCCGACCGGCCGGCGGCGCCGGGCGGACCGACCGCCGCGATCGGCCCGGGTCGAGTCCGGTGCGCGGCCCGGAGCACGATCACGAACACCAGTGCCGTGCCGACCTCACGGAGCAGCCAGCGACCGCTGGTGAGCTGGTCGGCCAGGAGCCGCCACCACCCGCCGCCCGCCCCGGAGAGCTGGACGGCCAGTTGCAGGGGTGCGGCGAGCAGGGCGAGCGCGCCCGCGTACCCGGCAACGGTGTGCAGCCGCCGGCGGAGCACAGCGGACGCGGGGTCGGGGCGGCGGACGCCGGCCGTGGCCAGCAGGGCCAGCGCGGCACCGCCGAGCAGGACGGCGAGGCCGGCCAGCCCGAGTGCCCGGGCGGCGGTCTCCCGGGGGCCGGGGCCGACCGGGCGGGCGGTGCCCACGGCGGTGACCTGCCGGCCCACGCCGAAGACCAGCGTGCCGCTGGTGGTGTGCAGGTCGTCGGAGGAGAGGGTCCGCCAGGCGACGTGGTAGGTGTTGGCCGGCAGCGGGGGCAGGCCGGCGACCAGGGTGACCGGCGCCTCGGTGTCGGCGTCCGCAGCCGGTTCGCCGTCCTCGCCGCGCAGCGCCAGCCCGGTCACCGCCCACTGCCGGCCGTCGCCGTCGACCAGGTTGACCCGGGCGGCGGAGAGTTCCACGTGCTCGGTGAAGGCCAGGGTCAACGTCTCGGGCGCACGGTCCAGCACGGCGCCGTCCGCGGGCGCGCTGTGGGCCAGGTACGCGTGGGCCCGCGCCGGCGCGGGCCCGACCAGCACGGCCAGGCCCGCCACGGCGAGAGCGGCGACCAGTCGGCCCAGTCGACGGCGCATCCCGTTCACCGCACCGGGACGTGGGCCAGGCGGCGCTGGCCCGAGGTGACCTCGATCTTGTCGCCGCGCTTGATGGCGTTGTCGTTGTTCAGGTAGAGCAGGTAGTAGCTCTGGCCGGGGCGCAGCTCGTGGCCCTGTTTCATCAGGGCCGTCCGCCAGGCCAGCTTGCCGGAGCGCTCGTTGCGCAGCCGCGGTGGGTGCTTGGTGTCGTTCTGGAAGGCCGACGCCTTCTGGGTGTCCAGCACCACGTAGCGCAGCTCCACCAGGCCGCCGTCGCCGACCACCGCAGCCTGGGTGAAGCGGATGCCCAGGGCACTCTCCAACTGCCCGTCCTGCGGGACGGTGTAGCCCTGCCGGGCGTCGGCGTACCCGCCGAAGCGGACGATCGACACCGCGACCAGCGCCAGGACGAGCAGCGGCAGCAGCACCCGGCCAAGGCGGGGACGCGGGATGCGGAACGGGATCGCGACCATCGTCAGGACTCCTCGGGGAGGGTTGGTGGGGCCGGGCGCGCCCGGCCCCACAGGCGGCTCAGGGTGCGGTGTAGCGGGTGGAGGCGTAGTTGTCGAAGCTCAGCGACCCGGTGGTGGTGGCGGTACGGGCGACCAGGCCCAGCGCCGCCGACTCCACCGTGTAGCCGCTGGTGTCGCCGGTCAGGGTGCCGATGGTGGCCGTGCCGACCCGGAGAGTGGCCGAGCCCGTGGTGGCCGACGTCCAGTCCAGCCGGACCGTGCCACCGCTCGCGTTCACCCACCCGGTGTACGCCCACCCCGTTGGCCGCAGCAGCCCCAGCCGGAACTGGTTGACGCCGTTGCCGCGCTGATACTGCACCACGGCGAGCGGGCTGCCGGCGGCGTTGCGCAGCTGGTGGACGGTGACCACGGCGGTCTGCGGGTTGAACGTGCCGAGGATGACGTCGGCCTTGGTGTGTATGGTGCGCTCGGCGGCCGGGGTGTCGTCCACGACGTAGCCGACCGTGCCGGCGACCAGTTGGCCGGCGCTGACCGACACCGTGCCGGACACCTGCGACCACGCGCTCGTGCCGCTGCTGAACCCGTCGGAGAAGATCGCGTCGGGTGGGTCGACGTTGACCGTCACCGACGCGGCCGTACCCCAGTGGCCCAGCGCGTCCCGGGCCCGGACCCACAACGTGTGGTTGCCCTTGCTGAACCCGTTGAGGGCGACCGTGGCGGAGACGGCGCTGCCGCTGACCGTCATCGGGTGGCCGTGGCCGACGCCGGGGTCGGTGCCCTCGTACCATTCGGCGGCGGTGACCGCCGAGACGTCGGTGGCGGTGGCGGCCAGGGAGAGCGTCGCCGCCCGGGCGGTCGGGTTCGGAGTCGCGGTGAGGGCGGTGATCACCGGCCCGGTCCGGTCCAGGACGAAGGTGACCGCGGCGAGCGGCCCCCAGTTCCCGGCCGAGTCGCGGGCGTGCACCAGCACCCGGTGGGTGCCGTCGGCGACCCCGGTCAGCTCGCTCAGCGGCAGCAGCCCGTAGGTGTTCTCGGTGGCGCTGTTGAACGACCCGTCGAGGGCCAGGAAGGTGAACCCCGTGCCGTCCGCCCCGCCGACGTCGAGGAAGCCCTCCACACCCGCGATCGTCGAGTGCACCCCGCCGCCGACGGGGTCGGTGAACGCCGCGTTGATCCGCAGGTGGGCCGGGTCGGACGCCGAGCCGGTACGACCGTCGGTGACGGCCGGGTCCACCGCGGCGGACAGCAGGGTCGGCACCGTCCGGTCCACCACCAGGTCGACGCTGCCGTACGGGCCCCAGAAGTTGAACGAGTCTCTGGTGTGCACCTGTACGCTGTGCCGCCCCTCGGCCAGGGCGGCGGCGACCACCGCGGGGATGCCGCCGGACTCGGCGCTGACCGCCGCGCCCGGGTTGGCCAGGGTGAGCGGGCGGCCACTGCCGCTGGGCCCGGTGGCGTCCACGAAGTACTCGGCGTCGGTGACAGTGCCGCCCAGTCCACGGTCGTCGCCGGTGGCGGAGATCGCGATGTCGCCGGTGCCGTTGGTCGGGTTCGGGCTGAGGCTGACCGCGGTGGTGACCGCGCCGGTGACCGCGAGGTTCAGGGTGGTGCTGCCGACCACGCCCCAGTTGCCGGCCACGTCGTGGCCGCGTACCCAGACGGTGTGCCTGCCCTGGGTCAGGGTGCCGAGCAGGTCGCCGGGGAGGACCGCGGTGGCGCCGACGACGGTCGGGCCGACGCCGAAGCCGGCGGCGGTGAACGGGACGCCGGTGCCCTCGGCGATCCGCAGGTCGTCGACGACTGCCTCGGCCCGGTCCACCACCGAGTTGCCGTTGCGCGCGTCGGTGAAGTCGGCGGTGACGGTGATCGTGTTCAGCACGCTGGCCGGGTTCGGGGTGACGCGGACGTTCGCCGAGGTCGGGCCGGTGTGGTCGCCGCTGATCGGCGGCGGGTTGGTGTCCAGGAAGGTCAGCATGCCGCCGAAGGCCTGCTGCGGGCTGACCCCGTTGACGGTGCTGCCGTAGCGCTGGCCGGCGTTGTTGAGCTGCCCGCCGGACTCGTACAGGGCGAAGCGCCGCCCGTCCGGCCCGGTCGGCACGTCGACCACGGCGTCAACCGCCTGCCCGGGTTGCAGCGGCAGGGTCACCGCCGCCTCCGGGTACGCGGCCGGCCGGGCGTCCTGCCCGACGACAGCCTGGTCGAGGCCGAGCAGGGTCATCGGGTGCGGCTGCAGCCCGGCGGCGACGTAGCGCAGCAGCACCCGGCGGCCGACGTCGGTGGCGACCACGTCGGTCTCCGGGAACGGCTTGCCGTTGATCAGGCGGTACTTCGGGGCGTACGCCCGCATGTCGTAGGTGCGCGGGGCGGCGTTGAACGCCGGGTCCACCTCGGTGAGCACCAGCACCGCCTCGTCGTCATAGGTGGAGGCGGTGTCCCCGTAGGCGCTGGGCCGACCGCCGACCGCCGGGGCGCGGACCACCAGCGCGCCGACCAGGCCCATGGCGACCTGCCTGGCCCCGTACTCGGTGTGGCCGGCCTGGTAGAGGTAGGTGCCGGGGCGGGCGGCGGTGAAGGTGTAGCTGCGGGCGGCGCCGGGGGCGGCGCCGGTGCGGTCCGGGGCGAGCCCGGTGACCGCCGGGAATGCCAGCGACAGGTTGTCGGTGAGCCCGTTGTGCACGGTGATGGTCACCTGGTCGCCCTGGTCGACCACGAGCACCGGGCCGGGCAGGGTGGCCGCGGCGGCGTCGGTCGAGGCGAAGCCCCAGATCGGCACCGGCGTGGCGGCACCGGGCAGCACGACCGAACCGGGCTTGGCCCACAGGTCGCAGGTGGCGGTGCCGGCGGCCCGCTGGCAGCCCGTCTGCGGCAACGTGCCCTGCGGTGGTCCGGGCGGTCCGGCGAGGGTCGCCGACGCCGGCCCGGCGGATGCGGCGGGGTGCCGGGCCGCGGCGTGAGCCGGGGCCGGGCCGAGCACCAGCAGCGCCGCCGCGACTCCGGCGACCAGCCGAGGCGTACGGGTCAGTGTCATCGTCGCCCTCCCCTGCCGTGTCATGCCGGGCATCCGGCGGGCGGGTCGATGCGGATCAGCGTCATCATTCCGCCGAAGCTCGCCCCGTAGTTGGTGGCCTGTTCCAGCGCGTGGCTGTGCGCGACGTGGTAGTACTCGCCGCACTGGTTGTTCTGCACCACTCCGGGCGGCAGCTCGCCCTGCTCCCCGCCGAGGTACGGGTTCTCCGCGAACCAGGTCTCCGGGCCGGGGCCGACGATCTGGTCCTGCAACGACGGCAGCGGCACCGGGATCGGGTTCGTGCTCGGGTTCCAGTGTTCGGCGTCCTTCCAGACCATCAGCGTGTCCACGGTCTGCCCGGGCGCGACGTCGATGAGGAAGTTGGAGAACGAGAGGTCCTGCCCGCCGGGACCCTGCGCCGGCCGGCCGTCCCGGGCGATGAGCTGCTCGTCGCTGCCGTGGGGGTGGAACGGGTAGCTGACCGAGCCGGCGTTGAGGTAGCGGATCAGAGCCGGCTTCGGGTTGCTCGTCGGGTCGTACGGCTGGATGTGGATCAACGCACCGTACGGCTGGTCGGGCAGCCAGTCGGCGTGGTTGGGGGCGAGGGTGTCCGGCATGCTGCGCCCGTTGATGGTGAAGTAGCGGGCCTTGTACCTCGTGAAGTCGTACGCTCGCCGGCGCTCGACGGCCAGGTGCAAATCGGGGTCGATCTCGCCGAGCAGGTAGAGGTACTCGTGGTCCGGGTCGAACGCCGAGTCGGCGCGGCCGTTCTCCCGGTCCGGGTGGCCGGGCGGACGGACCACCAGGGCGCCGTAGAGCCCCATCTGCACCTGCTTCTGAACATCGGTGCCGGACTGGTAGAGGTAGGTGCCCGGCGGGCCGGCGGTGAAGGTGTAGGTGACCGAGCCGTTGCCGGCCGCGGCGGTGGTGGTGAGCGAGGTGAGGTTGCCGGAGGTGTCGCTCTCCGGCTGGGCCGGCTGACCGTCGGCGAGTACCTGTACCTGGCCGGGGAAGGTGACCGAGGTGGGCTCCGGCAGGGTGTTGTGCAGCACGACGGTGACCTTCACGCCGGAGGCGACGCAGATCGTCGGGCCGGGCAGCTGGAACTCGCCGCCGCTGGGCGCGTAGCTCCACATGTAGATGGTGTTGCCGTCCGGCATGGCCACGTACCCGCCGGTGGCGGTGAGGTCGAAGGCGTTGTCGCGGGAGGTGAGGCATTCCAGGCCGGCCGGCGGGCTGGCGGCCACCTGATGCGGCCCGGGGACGAGGAGCACGGCGACGATGGCCGCGACGAGCGGCACCGCGATCAGCCGCTTCCACCGGCCGCGGTCGAGACGAAGCATGGGTACCCCCATCTCAGGCGTTCGCCCGGGTCTGTGCCGCGAGCGTGCCGGGCGGCGAGATCCGGATCTCGGTCAGGTGCCCGCCCCGTCCGCCGCCGGCGTTGGCCAGCGACATCAGGTCGCGGTCGTAGAGCAGGTACGTGCCGGCGTCGGGCGCGGTGAAGATGACGTCGCGGCTCTCTCCCGGCCCGATCTCGATGGTGTTGGTCACCTGGTACTCGGCGCTGCCGTCCCGGCCGCGCAGCAGCGCGGCGTCCTTGCCGACCACCAGCAGGTCGATGCCGTCCGCCGTGAGGGTGTGGTTCCAGTAGCCGAGGTTGGCCAGCCGCAGCAGCACCCGCTCCCCCGCGTTCGCGGTGACCAGTGCGGAGATCGGCTGGTAGCGCAACCGCCCGGCGGCGGGACTGAGCGGGTCGCCGTTGGGGGCGAGGGTGTCCGGATAGCAACGACCGTTGAAGGCGAAGAAGGACGGCTTGTAGTCGGTCCAGTCGGTGGTCTGGATGTGCGCGTCGCGGTAGTGCGCCTCGGCCCACACCTCGGTGAGCATCAGCGCGAACTCCCGGTCGTACCGGGTGGTGCCGTCGCCGTCGTTGTAGACGTACTTTCCGGGCGGTACGTCGGCGGTGCCGGCGTTCTGCGTGGGGCGTACGTAGACGATGCCGGTCATGCCCATCTGCACGTGCTCGACGTCCTCGAAGTGGCAGTGGTACATGTAGGTGCCCGCGTCGTGCGGCCGGAAGAAGTAGGTGAACTCGCGACCGATCGGCACCGAGATGGACAGTTCCGGCACGCCGTCGAAGAGCGGGATGGCGTTGCGGAAGCCGTGCCAGTGCACGGTGTGCCCGTCGACCAGGTCGGGGCGCTGGGCCAGGCCGAGGTTGGTCAGCTTGATCTTGATGTCGGTCTCCTGGTCGAAGCCGAGCAGCGGGGCGGTGATCTGCGCCTTGCCACGCTGGGCGGTGACCTCGGTGGCGGACAGGCCGGTGACGTCGCGGAAGCCGAAGACGTACAGGTCGGTGTTGGGCGGGGCGAGCGGGTCGGGCCAGAACGGGCTGATCGGCGGGGAGCCCTGCGGCATGGAGACCCAGCCGTCGGTGGCGGCCAGGTGCAGGGTCGCCGTCGGGTTGGGCACCGCGCGCGGCAGCACCGCCGCCGGGCCGCGCAGCTGGGCGTCGGAGCCGCTTTCCGGCAGGACCGCCCAGGTGCCCAGACCGGTGACGCCGGCCAGCAGGGCACGCCGGCTGATGCTCCGCTGCCGTACGGGATCGGTCACGATCTCCTCCTCAACGAGTGGAATGGGCGGGCGGTCCGGGGTACGCCCGGTGCGGGCGGCCCGGAACGACCGGTGCTGACCGGCCGCCCGGGGGCGGTCCGGGCAGTTCGTCGGCGCCGGCGTCCGGACGCGCGGTGCTGCGGGCCTGACCGTCGATGTCGACCGTCGGGGCCGTGACGGTCACCGTGCCGTAGGCACGGGAGCGCACCCCCAGGTCGTTGGCCGGCGAGGTGGCGTCGACCAGGTGCCAGTCACCCATCGCGGTCAGCGGGACCTGCTGGAGCACGATCACCGCCTGCCGGAACGACGGGAAGGTACGCGAGGTGAGGACCTGCACCGAGACCGGGAACGGCCTGCGGAACCGGGGGTCGACACCGACCCGGTTGGTGCTGCTGAGCGCGGTGCCGGTGGTGTCCTGAAGCACCGAGTTGGCCGGGGAGAGCGGGCCCACCCCGTCGGCGGAGCCCATGTCCCAGTGACGGACGGCGTCCCCCGCCGGGGCGTCGGTGGCACCGATGCCCTTGACGTACTCGCCGGTCCACTCGCCGGCCCGGTTGTCCCAGAACACGTTGTTGAACAGCTTCGGGTCGCTGAAGGTGGGCGCGCCCGCCCGCAGGGTGGCCTGCAACTGGGCGCTGTTCGCGGTGGTGGACAGGCCGGCGGGGGCGGCGCGGCCGTCGCTGGTGGCCGCGGTCGCGGTGGTGATGTTGCCGGCGACGGTGTTGTTGACCAACCGGACGTCCGGCGCGTCGTCGAGCGCGATGCCGCCGCCCTCGTGTGTGGAGATGTTGTCGACCAGCATGTTGTTGGTCACCGAGATCGGCACGTTGCCGGCCTGGAGCAGACGGACGCCGCCGCCGTCGTCGTTGGCCAGGTTCGCCTCCACCACGTTGGCGTCGATCTGCACCGTCCCCGAGCCGGGCGACAGCTTCGTCGGATCCGACGGCAGCTCCCCGGCGATCATGACGCCGCCGCCCTCGTCGTACGACTGGTTGAGCCAGATCCGGTTGCTCGCGATCCGGCCGTTGGGAGACAGGCCGAAGTGGCTGATGCCGCCGCCGTACTCGGCGGAGAAGTTGCCGCAGATGGCGTTGTTGTCCACCGAGTACGCGTTGCTGCCGGCGAAGATGCCGACGCCACCGGCCAGGTTCGTCCCGCCGTTGTCCCGGATCTGGTTACGGGAGATGGTGACGTGGTCGTTGCCGGTGTTCAGGTAGGGCGTGCCGACCCGGACCGCGCCGCCGTACGAGCCGCTGTTGGCGACGATGACGTTGTCGGTGATCCGGGTGTAGCGGGCCGCGCCGTGCAGGTAGACGCCGCCGCCCTGGGTCACCACGGCGCCCGGTGCGCCGTACGGGGTGCTCACCCCGCCGGTCACCGGGTTGATGTTGCCCGGGAAGTCGGACTGGTTGCCGCCGGTGATCCGGAACCCGTCGATGGTGACCGCGTTGCCCGAGCTGAACTGGCCGGGACGGGCCAGCACGGTCACCACCGCGCCGTCCGGCACCATCTCCGGTCCGGCATGCGCGAGGGACGCGACCAGGGTCATCCACGCCGTGCCGTTCGGGTTGTCGATGGCGAACGCCCGGCCGTCCAGGATGGACCCGGCGACCACCGTGCCGTCGGCGTACCGGCCGCCCGGGCCCACACCCTGCAGGCGCACCGAGGAGTGCACGACCACGTTCTCCAGGTAGGCGCCGGCCGGATTGTCCGAGCTCGGGGTGTTCGGCCAGACCGCGACGACCCCGATGCCGCCGGCGCGAGCCGCCGCCTCCAGCGCCGCCTGCACGCCCGAGTAGGTGGTCTCCCCGGCACGCGTCGCCCAGCCGGGTGGCTTGACCTGGAACAGCCGGGGGTTGCCCGCGCCGCCGAGGCCGCTGCCGGTCGTGGTGCCGAGGATCTGGAAGGTGAGGCCGTTGACCGTCTGTCGTCCGTTGGCGGCGGTCACGCTCACCTCCGCCGGGCCGACCGAGCCGCCGGTGACGGTGACCTCGATCTTCCGGTCGGACCAGGAGTTGACGGTCACCCTCGGGTCGGTGCCGGCCGAGTCGAAGGCGACGGCGCTGCCCGGACCGCGGGCGCCGAATCCGGTGCCGGTGATGGTGACTCGGCGGTCGGTGTCGGTGCTGCGCAGGAAGGGCCGGGAGACCGCGAACAGTTGGGGGCTGTCCCCGGCCGGGTCGCACTGCACCGCGCCGAGCTGGCCGGAGCCGGGCGAGGCACCGACCGCCGCGACCGAGGTGGGCGCGGTGTCGGTCACCGTGTAGAGGCCGGGCCAGGCCTGGAAGTTGGTGCCGATGGTGCGGTAGCGGGGGTTGTAGTTGGCGTTCAGGTGGCCGGGCTGGCCGGGGTCGTTGCCGACGAAGCGGTACATGTTCGGACACGGCCCGGCCGGCAGCGGGCAGTTGTACGTGCTGGTCGACGGCTCGATCGCCTCGTACATGCCGTTGAAGTCGGTGTCGACGGTGTCCACCAGGCGGCCGGCCCAGTCGTACAGGCCGACCGGGAGGTTCGGGATGCCCTCGGCCTCGCCGTAGTTGACGCTGCGCTTGTCGTGGCTCAGGCCGAGGTCGTTGATCACCAACCCCCAGAAGTGGGTGGGCAGCGGCACCGGGGTGAAGAGGCTGAAGTTGGGCGCGCTGGCCTGCCCGGCCCGGACCTCGACCAGCTTGGTGTCGCAGAGCGGGCGCTGCCGGCCCTCGAACGGGCTGCCGCCGCCGTCGATGAAGGCGGGATCGGTGACGTGCACCTCGTGCAGGGCACCGGCGCAGGACGAGTTGATGCCGTTGCCCTGCGACGGCGGCTCACCCGGGTCGGGCTGCGGGTCGGGCGGCGCCGGCTGGTCGGTGGCCTGCTCGGGCGAGGGCGGGAAGTTCTCCTGGGGCAGGTAGCCGTCGCCGGCGAAGACGTTGACGTCCTCCTCCCGGGTGGGCAGGTACATCGACCCGCCGCCGACCGGATTCTCGCCCAGCTCCACCGACACCAGGTAGTCGTCCGGCACCAGCGGCTGGGTCTGGCCGTCCGGCAGCGGCGCGTACAGCGGCAGGTCGTGGCCCGGGCCGGGGTTCGCCGGGTCGCCCGGCGGGATCAGGTTCAGCTTGGAGTCGGCGAACGCGTAGTTGCCGTTGACGGTCTGCCCGAAGTTCGTCGGATCGTTGTCGGTCGGCGCGGTCTGGAAGCCCATCATCGGGGCCTCGACGCACATCCGGTTCGCCTCGGTGCCGAAGTCCGGCAGGGCGAGCTGGTCGGTCAGTGGGCGCCCGTCGAACATCCGCGCGGTGCAGCCGCGTCCGGGCTCCCAGGTCTCCGACGTGTACGCGTCGTTGAGTTCCGGGCCCTTCTTCAGCGACCCGTCCTCGTCCCGGACCGGATCCCCGTTCTCGTCCCGGACCACCGCGTACAGATGCACCTTCAGGCCGGGAATGCCCGGCTGGTACGGCTCGGTGACCGCGTACGCCGGGTCCAGCTCGTTGCGCGTGGTGTCGTAGGTGACGGTGCCGGCGATGCCGCCGTTCTCCGTTCCCCGGTACGGCTGCACACCCCAGTCCACCCGGCCCGACAGCCCGATGATCGGCAGCACGTCGACGTCGACGGCCGCGCCGAGCAATGTGGTCGGGCCCGGGTCGTTGGGCGCCTGGTAGGTGATGCCGGTGGTCCTGTAGCGGGTGTGGAACGCCTCCAGCACCAGCCACTTGCTCAGCGGGTACACCTCCTTGATGGCGTAGCGGCCGTTGCTGTCGGTGACCACGCTGTTGGTGCCCTGGTCCATCAGGGAGTTGTCGCGTTCCTTGACCACCACCGGGAAGCGGGGCACACCCTTCTCGCCGGGGTCCTGCCGACCGTTGCCGTTGGTGTCGACGAAGACCGTGCCGGTGATCTCGGTGAACCAGCCCGCGAGGGGCTTGGTGCCGACGTCGACCGTCTTCCCGCCGCTGACCGTGACGTTGAACGAGTCGAGCAGCATCTCCTGCGGGCCGTCCCAGAGGGTCAGCTGGTAGTCGCCGTCGGGTACGTGCGGGATGCGGAAGGAACCGTCGGCGGCACCCCGGTCCAGGTAGATCATCTGGTCGCCGTTGCCCAGGTCGGACAGGGCCACCCAGGGGCGGCTCACCGGGCCGGCGATCTTCCCGCCGGCCACCCCGGTCTCCGGCACCGTCACGCCGCCCTGCCCGCCGATGTACGTGTAGACCTGCACCACGGTGCCGGTGATCGCGCCGGTGGCGGTGCCGGTGAGCGCCGTCGGGGAGACGAAGCCGAAGTCCACGTAGGGCACCAGCTCGCCGCCGAGGCTCTGCTCGGTGTCGTAGCCGGTGTCGTTCTCCTGCACCCAGACGTCCCAGTCGTGGCCGCCCTCCAGGGTCGTGGTCTGCACCCAGCTCTGCCCGCTCGGGGCGACGACCGAGGCGGCGTACCGGTTCGGGCCGAGGTTGGGGATGACGATGTCGCCGTTCGCGTCGCTGCGGCAGCCGGTGGACTCCTTGGCGATGACCGGCCTGCCGTCGTCGAAGACGACCTGCCCGGCCGGGTGCCTGACGTCGGGCCTGGTGTGCTCGTACTCCGTGCAGAGCGGGTTGCCGTAGTAGTCGACCGTCACCTCCCCCATGACGTCGGCGAGGTGGGCGGTGAAGCCGGCCAGGCCCCGCTCGGCACCGACCTCGTAGGTGCCGTCGACCGGGACGCTGTCCTCGAAGATCCGCAACCGGACCGTGCCGAGCGGCAGCGGGTACGGCTGCATGCCGACGCTCACCGCGGTGGTCCGGCCCGGCGTGACCGTGAAGTGCTCACCGTCGATCTTGTAACCGTCGGCGGTGACCGAGATCAGGTAGCGGCCGGCCGGCAGGCGGCCCAGCGCCTTGCCGGCGGAGAGTGTCTCCTGGTCGCCCTGGGCCACCACCGGCACCGCGCCCGGGGTGTTGCGGATGGACGGCCAGCGGCAGTGGTCGGCGAAGTCCGGCGCGCTGGCCACCCCGGCCCGGGCCGGCAGGCAGTGCGACAAGGCGTCGTGCGGGTCACCGGTGTCGTCCGCCGTGATCATCCAGCGGTAGTCGGTCACCGGGTCGCCCTGCTGGATCTGTGGCGCCGGCCCGACGGTCCGGGCGCTGACGACCTTGAGGGTGATGTCACCCGTGGTGGGGTCGGCGGCGGCCGCAGCCCGACCGGGCGGTGCGACGAACCCGACGAGTAGCAGGCAACTGGCGGACACGAACCAGCGCGACCAGACGAAACGGCGCGGCATGCCCTCACCCCTCTCGGTCAGCGGAGAACGGCCACGGCGGTGGCGGCCGGGCTGGTGTGAGGAGCATGGGCGGTGCCGCCGCTCCGACGTCGGTTTATGACGGCCTCGTCATGCGACCGTCATCCGGCCCACGACCGGCTGTCGGAACCGCGACAGAGATGTGCCCGTTTCGGCGGTGGCGTGGACGAGCACGAGGCGCGCTTCATGAGGAGGCCAGAAAGTCACCGACGGCTGTGGGGGCACGGTGGGGCGAGTACTGGTGATCGAGGACGACGAGCGGATCGGACGGTTGGTCACCCGGGCACTTGAGGGTGGCGGCCTGCTGACCGAGCGGGCGTCGTCCGGCACATCCGGCCTGGACGCGGCGCTGCGCCGGGATTTCGACCTGGTGGTGCTGGACCTGATGCTGCCCGGTCTGGACGGCCGCCAGGTGCTGGACCGGCTGCTGGAGCGGCGGCCCGAGCAACCCGTGCTGGTGCTCTCCGCGATACCGGAGATCAGCACTCGGGTGGCGGTGCTGGAGGCGGGCGCGGCGGACTTCCTCGGCAAACCGTTCGCGGTCGCCGAGCTGCTGGCCCGGGTACGCGCCCGGATGCGCGGGGCGTCCGCCGGAGACGCGGGCCGGTGGCTGCGGGTCGGCCCGGCGCAGCTGGACCTGCACCGGCGTCAGGCCACCGTCAACGGGGTACGCGTGGACCTGCCGCTGCGCGAGTTCCTGCTGTTGCAGCACCTGATGAGCCGGGCCGGCCGCCCGTGCAGCCGCGAGGAGCTGCTGGCCGACGTGTGGGGCCTGCACTTCGACCCGGGCAGCAACGTGGTCGACGTGTCGGTCCGCCGGCTGCGCGGCCGGCTGGACCGGCCGGACCGGATCGAGACGGTGCGCGGGGTGGGCTATGCGTACGCCCTCGGTTGACCGGCTGCTGGCCCACGTCTGGATCGTCTTCGCCGCGATCAACGTGGCGCTGATGTGGTTCCTGCCCGGCCAGGAGACGGTGCCGTTCCACCTGGTCTGGATCAGCCTGGCCCTGGTCTACGGCTTCACCACCTGGCCGCTGTCCTGGATGGTGGCCGCGCTGGTGGCGGTGACCACCACGACCGGCGTGATCCTGGCCCACCACGCGGCGGTCGGCGAGATCCGCTGGGAGGAGACCGCCGAGGAACCGCTGATGGCGGTGATCTTCGTCGTGATGGCCTGGCACGTGCACCGCCGGCACGTGCTGCTGCACGAGATGCGCCGCATCGGCGAGGCCGAGCGGGACCGGGCGCACCGGCAGGAACTGCTGGTCCGGCTCGCTTCGCACGAGCTGCGTACGCCGCTGACCATCGCCCGCGGATACACCGAACTGCTGCGTACCGCCCACGACGACCCGCCGACCCTGGCGGACACCGCGGTGGTACTCGACGAGTTGGACAAGGCGACCCGTATCGCGCACCGGCTGGTCACCCTCATGCAGCTGGAGCAGCAGCACCCGGTGCGCCCGGTCGACCTGGACACCGAGCTGGCCCGGATCGCCCGGCGGTGGGCGCCCACCGCCGACCGGGAATGGTCCTGCCGGTCGGCGATCGGGCCGACCCGGGTCAACCCGGAGCGGCTGGAGGCCGCGTTGGACTGCCTGATCGAGAACGCGGTGAAGTTCACCGTGCCCGGGGACCGGATCGCGCTGGTGGGCCGCCGGGACCCGGCCGGCTGGACGGTGGAGGTGATCGACTCGGGAGAGGGCATCCCGCCGGAGGCCGTACCCGACCTGCTCGCCGGGCGGCCGGGGCGTCCCACCGCCACCGGAACGGGACTCGGCTGGGCCATCGTCGGTGCGGTGGCCGCGACGCTCGACGGTCGGATGACCGTCGGCGGCGGGCCGGGCATCGGCACCCGGGTCGGGCTCTGGGTGCCGGAACCCGCCCCGCCCGGCCCGGCCCGTTCGGAACCGGTCCGCGCCGAGTCCGCCGATGGGCCGATCAGCCTGGCCTCGGGCTGACCGGGCCGGTCGGACCGAGCGTGGGCGGCGGCCGTGGACGGCCGGGCGGGGTCCGAGCGCGCGCGGACGGGCAGCGGCTCTTTCGGGGAGCGCCACGGGCACGTCCGCGGCCCCGGATGTCAGTGGGCCTTGCGCGGCGCGCCGGCGGCCAGCCAGACGCCCGCCACGATCGCGGCCGCCGCGAGCACGACGAGCGGGATTCCGTACCCGCCGAGCGACAGCTTCTCGCGGAACGCGGTCACCCCGACGACCACGCCGGTCACCGGCTCGGTGAGGGTGAGCGCGGTCAGCGGGGCGGCGATCCGCCCGCTCTGGAACGCGTTCTGGTTGACCTGCACGCCGACCAGCGAAACCGCCACCAGCGCCGCCAGCCGCGGATCAGTGATCAGTGCGAGCAGGTCGCCGTGGAACCGGGTCACCACCGCCTTGATCAACGCCGCGGCCAGGCCGTACAGGATGCCGGTGGCCACGCCGAGCAGTGCGCCGCGGGCCGCGCCGGTGGTCGGCCGGGCCGCCGCCAGGCAGGCGGCCACGGCGCCGCCGGCCCCGGCCGACACCCACCACCACGCGGTGGCGGCCGGGTCGTCGACCCCCGCCGACGGGGCGGCTGTGGCCAGGAACGCGGCCAGGCCCGCCGTGCCGAGCACCGTCGCCACCAGGTCACGGCGTTGCACCGGCCGCCGGGACCAGACGGCCTCGATCAGGATGGCCATGAACAGCCCGGTGGACAGCAACGGCTGCACCACCGCCAACGGGCCGTGCCGCAGGGCCACGGCCTGGGCGAGGAGAGCCCCCACGTTCGGCGTCCAGCCCAACTGCCAGGACCGGGTACGCAGCAGCCGCCACAGCAACCGCACATCCCAGGCCCGCCGAGGCGGCTGCCGCTTCGCCGCCCGCTGCTGGATGGTGGTGGACAGCGCGTAGCAGAAGGCCGCGACGAGCGCGGTCACGACCGCGATGATCACTGGGCCACATCCCGGTGCCCGCCGAGCGGACCGACGCTCCAGCCCTGGCTCCGGCACTCGGCCAGCAACCGGGGCAGGGCGGCCAACCCGGCCCGCCAGGCGCCCGACGCGGCGGTGCACGAGGAGTCGTGCAGCAGGATCGTGCCCCCGCCGGAGAGTCCCGCCCGGACGGTGTCGTACACCGTGTCGGCGGTGGCCGTGGCGGTCCAGTCCCGGCCCCAACAGCTCCAGAGCACCGGCTCCAGCCCGAGCCGACGCGCCGCCACCAGGGCAGCGCCGGTCAGCAGCCCGTACGGCGGGCGCAGGAACCGGGGTGCCCGGCCGGTCACGGCGGTGATCAGCGCGCGGGTGCGGGCCAGGTCGCGTACGGTGGCCCCCGGCCCACGCAGCAGCAGGTTGTCGTGCCCCCAGCCGTGCACCGCCACCTCGTGGCCGGCGGCGACGATGTCCCGCCCGAGCTCGGGCGACCGCTGCAACATCACGCCGAGCAGGAAGAAGGTGGCCCGGACCCGGTGCGCGGCCAACACCTCGAGGAACCCGGGGGTGGACTCCGGGTCGGGGCCGTCGTCGAAGGTGAGCGCGACCCGGTCCGGCGGGCCGACGCCGTGCAGCCCGGGGAAGAACCGGCGTCGTACGGCCGGCAGCGCGGTCACCACCGGCGCCAGGTGCAGCGCCGGCAAGGTCGCCGCCGCGGCCCAGCCGGCCCGGCTGGGACCACCGCTCACCACGGGCCGCCGGAGGACTGGAGCAGCGCGGCGACCACCGCGGCCGCGTCCCCGACCGAGTCGACGAGGGCCCGCCGGCCACGCTCCCGACCCCCCGCGCTCGCGGCCCGGCTCGCCGCCTCGGCGACGACGCTCGCCGGGTCGAGCCACGACTCGGTCGGGTCGGCGCGGGCCAGGTGTCCGGGCAGCCGGGTGCCGGCGCCGCGCGTACTCCGGGGATCGCCGGTCAGCGCCGTCAGGACCGGTCCGAGCTGGTCGCGATCGGGCACCCACCGGGTGAGGCCGGAGCGGGCCAGGACCGAGGCGTTCGCCCGCCCGTGCCCCGGTATCGGGCGGTAGGTCACCACGGGCACCCCGCAGGCGAGCGCCTCCTGGCAGGTCAGGCCGCCGGCGTTCTCCACCACCACGTCCACCGCGCGCATCAGCGTCGGCATGTCGTCCACCCAGCCGAAGACGTACGGGTGGTCGGCCCGCAGCTGCCGCCGCAGCACCTCGTTGCGCCCGCACACCACCACCGGTCGTACCCGGCCGGTCGCGGCGACCTCCGCCACCGTGGCCTTGAGTTCCCCGGCGCCCCAGGCACCCGCCACGATCAGGGCCAGCCGCTCGTCCACCGGCAGGCCGAAGCGGCGCCGGGCGTGTCGGCGGTCGACGGCCGCCGGGGCGGTGAAGGCCGGGGACACCAGCGGCTGGACCACGGTGATGTCGATGTCGTCCGCCGCGCTGGCCGGATACACCTCCGCGTGCCGCACCGCGCAGTAGACGTCGACACCCGGGGAGTGCCAGGTGGGATGGAGGACGAAGTCGGTCACGTACGTGATGAGCGGAACGTCCAGCCGCCCCTGTCGGCGTAACGGCCCGAGCAGCTGGTTGGCGAACGGATAGGTCGTCACCACCACCCGGGTGTCCGCGGGGATGGCGCGGCGCATCCGGTGACGGACCGGCCGGAGCAGCATCCGGAGCACCGAAACGGAGAACCGGGACCGGTTGCCGAGCGCGAACAGCACGTCGTAGCCCCACGGCAGCCACCGCAGGATGCCCCGGTACATCTCCTTGAAGGCCCAGTGCGCCGGGCGGGGCAGCACGTCCAGGAAGTTGAGCCGGTCCACCACGAGGCCCCGGCCGCGCAGCCGCCGCGTCAGTTCGGCGGCAGCCGTGTCGTGACCGCCGCCGACATCGGCGGAGACCACGACAATCCGTCCCGGGGATTCCATGTCGCGGCGCATACCCAGAGTCGTGCCGTCCACGCCGGGTGCCGCTCAGACAGCGCGTCGCCGCACCAGCAGACGCAGTGCCACGTACCCGGGCAGCACCGGCAGCCAGAACGTGGCGAGCCGGTAGATCAGCACCCCGGCGACCGCGGTGCCGGCCGGAACCCCGTAGAGCAGCAGGCCGGAGATCAGGGCCGCCTCGGTGGCGCCCAGCCCGCCCGGAGTCGGCGCGGCGGTCGCCACCCCCTCGCCCAGTACGGACACCAGCACCACCGGGGCGACCAGGGCCGGTTCGGCGGGCAGCCCGACGGCGAGCAGCGAGAGCCAGAGCGCGGTCGCGTACGCCAGGGTGAGCGCCACGCCGACCGCCAACAGCCGCAGCATCCGCCCGCTGTGGGCCAGCGAGCGCAGCGCGTCGAGCGCCTGCCGGCCGGCGTGGCGGGCGCGGGCCCGCCAGCGGGGCGTGCCGATCGCGATGCCGACCAGCACCAGCAGGCCGAGCCCGACGAGGAGCACCATCCAGCCCCGACCGGCGGCCGCGGCACGCAGGTGCTCCGCCGAGCCCCGCGCGAAGGGCAGCAGGACCGGCAGCAACAGGGCGACGGCCAGGAAGCCGGCAGCCCGGTCGATGGCGACCGCGGTGGCCGCGACCGGCAACGGCAGGCCCTGCCGGCGCAGGTAGCGCAGGGTGAGCGCGAACCCGCCCACGGCGCCCGGGGCGATCCGGTTGACGAAGCCGGCCGCCACCTGCACCGAAACGGTGGTGCCGACGGGGATCCGGCCGGCCGCCGCGAGGCGCAGCGCGAGGGCACTCAGCGGGTACGTCGCCGCGGCAGCCAGCAGGGTGCCCGCCACCGCCGCCGGGTCGGCCCGTCCCAGCGCCCGCACCGCCAGGGTGAACTGGCTGAACTCGGTCGCCAGGAAGTACCCCAGGACGCCGAGCATGGCCAGCAGGAACAGGTTCCGGCCGGCGAACCGGACGACGCGGACGGTGCGCACGGGACGGCCCGGGCAGCGGTGGGCGATCTCGGCGCGAAGATCGTCGAGCAGGCCCGGGCGGGCGGCCAGCGTGTGCCGGGCGGGCCGGGACAGCAGCGCGGGTTGCAGCCAGGGCAGGCTGTCGGCCACCGCCGGGGCGCCCAGGTGGTCGACGGCGGCGGCGACGGTGTGGCGTACGCCGGCCAGCCCGGCGAGCGTGACCAGCGGCTCCACCAGGTCGCGGGCACGCTGCTCGGGGCTGGCCCGGTCGGTGCCGGCGGCCAACGCGACGAGCCGGGCCGTGGAGTCGGTCACCAGCACGTTGGCACCACGCAGGTCACGGTGGGCCAGCCCGGCCCGGTGCAGCAGCGCGACCTGCCGCCAGACGTCGGCGAGCGCGTCCGCGCCGAGTTCGCCCCGGTCAAGCGTGTCCAGCGGCCGGCCCGGGGCGAACTCCTCGACGATCAGCCCCGCCCCGGCCGGGCCGACGTCCTTGGCCAGCAGGCGCGGCACCCGGACTCCGGCCCGCCGGGCGAGCCGCAGCAGGCGCGCCTCGTGCCCGGCCTTTCCCGCCGCGCTGTCGTACGCCGGCTGGTCGTCGAGGTGGCGGTAGCGCAGCCGCCGACGCCACCGGCGCAGGCGTCCCGCGTCCCGCTGCCGGCCGGCGGACAGTTTCACGAACAGGTCGCGACCGTCGGCGACGGTGACCCGCCACGGGTGTGATCCGCGATCGTCGCCGGGCAGCGGCGCGACGGCGCGTACCGGCACGCCCCGGTCGGCGAGGAGCTGGCGGACCCGTACGGCGGAGCCGGCCGCGCCGCTGTCCCGCATGCTCCGACCATAGGGCGATTCCGGCGTCCGCCGGGCGGCAACGGCACCGGTCCCTCCGGCGAAAGCCGCCACCCCATGTGGCGCACACAGCGGTGACCGGCACCCGCCAGGACCACCACATCCCGCACACGGAGTCGGTCAGGGGGCCGGAGCCCCGCGGGCGGCGCTAGGCGCGGCGGCGGCCGACCGGGCGGGACCGGCCCCGGCGCGCGACCAGTGCCGCCACGAGACCGCCGACCGTGAGGGCCAGGATGCCGGCGGCCGGCAGGATGATCCGCCAGTCACCGTCGGCCATCCGGCGCAGCGCGGTGCCGGCCGGTCCCCGCCACTGGGCCGACGGCGTCGACGTGGAGCCGGGCGCGGCCGGCGAGCCGTCCGGGTCCGCAGTCGCCGAGTCCAGCTCGCCGGGCTCGACCAGCCGGCCGACCGACGCGTCCCGGGGCAGGGAGAAACCCCAGTCGAGCAGTTGGGCACCCTGCTGCCAGCCGCGTACCGGGCGGGCCTCGGCGCCGAGCAGGGTCACCACGAGGCGGCGTCCGCCGCGCTCGGCGGCACCGACGTAGCTGTGCCGGGCCAGTTGGGTGAAGCCGGTCTTGCCGCCCAGGGCACCCTGGTAGTTGTAGATGAGCTTGTTCTCGTTCTGGATCTGGAAGCCGCCCTTCTTCAGGGCCGGCTGGGCCGGAATCTGGGTGTTCCTGGTCAGCGCGTAACGGCGGAACAGCGGGTTGGCGAAGCACGCCCGGGCGATCAGCGCCAGGTCGTACGCGCTGGTGAACTGTCCCTTGCCGTCCAAGCCGGACGGGGTGACGGCGTGGGTCTGCCGGGCGCCGAGCCGGCGGGCCTCCTCGTTCATCGCCCGAACCCCGCCGGGTACACCGTCGGCGCCGCCGCCGAGGCGGGCCAGCACGTTGGCGGCCTCGTTGCCGGAGTTGAGCAGCAGCCCGAGCCACACCGTCTCGACCGTGTACTTCCCGCCCACGAGCAGGCCGACGGCTGAACTGCCCGGCTCGATCTTCAGGTCGTCGCGGGTCACGGTGACGACCTGCTTCGGGTCGAGCCGGGGCAGCATGGTGGCCGCGAGCAGCAGCTTCTGGGTACTGGCCGGGGTGCCGTACTCGTGCGGACCGCAGGCGCCCAGCACGGCGCCGGTGTCGAGGTCGGCGACCAGCCAGGTCGTGGCGGTGACCGCCGGCGGCGCGGGTACGCCGTCCGGCACCACCAACCCGGGCGTGTCCAGCCGCTCGCCACCGACCACCCGATCCTCCACCACGTTCGGCGGCGGCACCGGGCGGGGCGGGCGGGACACCTTCGGTGCCGGCGCCTTCGGGCAGGGCATCGGGGCTCGGGCGGCCGCCGCGACGGGCACGGCCTGAACGACACCCGGTCCCGCCGGCGCGGCGGGGACGGCGGTCCCGGTACCCAGAAAAACGGCAGCGGTGAGGGTGGCCAGAACCCGAGTTCCCATGACCAGGGAGACTAACCCGCAAGATCGCCCGGTGGTGACACCGGCGGGGATCGCCACGCCGCGCCCGCCGGCCGGTCACGTGAGGTCGTCGGCAGACCGCTCAGCGCAGCCGGCGCAACCACCGCCGCTGCCACGGGGTCTCCACGGCGCGCGGGTGGTAGTGGGCACGCACCCAGGGCACCGCCTGCTCGGGCGCCACCCCGTCGAGCACGGCGAGGGCGGCGAGCGCGGTGCCGGTCCGGCCGACGCCGCCCCGGCAGGCGACCTCCACCCGCTCCCCGGCATACGCCCGGCGCCACGCCTCCCGCAGCGCGTCCACCGCGTCGGCGGGGTCGCTCGGCACCAGGAAGTCGGGCCACCGGATCCGGCGGTACGGCCAGGCCGGAGCCGGCCCGGAGGCCAGGAGCAGGGCGAAGTCGGCCGGCGTAGCCGGGGCGGCGAGCCGCCGCCCGCGTACCGTCGCGCCGCCGGGCAGCACGACGAGGCCGGCCCGGTCCGTCCACTGCTGACCCGCGCTCATCCGGTCATTGTGCATCGTCCTCCGACCGTCGGACGCCCCACGGACGCCGAATGGCCGCCGACCGCACGGCACCCCGCCCGGGGGCGACGCGGATGCGCCAGGTCCCGGTCTCCCCGAAGGCCGGATACCCCCAGATGCCGCACCTGGAGTGGGTGCGGTCAGCGACGCCGGCGGCCGGGCCGCGAGGTGACCTCCTGGAGCATCTGTTCGATCCGGTCGACGCCGGCCCGCAGCGACATCTCCCGCAGGTAGGCGTCGCGCCCCCGCCGGCCCATCTCGGACCGCGCGGGCGGTGGGATCGCCGCGGCCAGCCAGAAGCGGTCGGCCAACGCGGCCCAGTCCTCCGGTGGGCAGGAGAGCCCGGCCCGGGCCCGCTCCACCACCGCCACCGTGTCGCCGCCGGCCGAGGCGACCACCGGCGAGGCGCAGGAGAGGGCCGCCTGGAGCTTGCCGGGCACCATGCCACGCAGCTCCGGCAGGTCCCGCAGCATGACGAGCTGGTAGTCGGCCGCCGCGTAGAGCTCCGGCATGTCCAGCGGCGACCGCCGCTCGACGAATCGGACGTTGTCCGCCCGCAGCTCGGCGGCGAGCCCCCGCACCCGCCGCTCCTCGGCTCCCGAGCCGACCAGGACCAGGTCCATCCGGTCGCCCAAAGCCGCCGCCGCGCGTACCGCGGTCTCCAGGCCCTGGCGTACGCCGATGGTCCCGGCGTGCATGACCACGCACCGGTTGTCCCGGCGGATCAGCCGCCGGGCCGCCCGGCTCGGCTCGGTCGGCCGGAAGATCCGCTCATCGGTCCAGTTGAGCACCACCCGCACCCGGCCCGCCTCTGCGCCGCCGGAGACCACCAGGTCCCGCATCGCCGGGGCACTGACCGCGATGCCGTCGGCCTCCTGGTAGATCCGGCGCAGGGTGGCGCCGAGCCGCCCGGAGAACCGGTGCGCCTCACCGGCCCGGAGCTGGTCCTCCTCCGGCCAGACGTCCTGCACGTGCAGCACGGTCGGCACCCGCCCGAGCAACCGGAGCAGGCCGGCTGCGGCGAAGGTGACCGCCGGAAGCTGGAAGACGTACAGGGCGTCCACGTCACCGAGGTAACGCCGGCCGGTCAGCGCCACACTGCCGGCGAAGGAGAGCCAGCTGGCCATCCGCGTACCGGCCGAACCGTCACCCCCGGCGTACCGGGGCACCCGGCGGACGGTCAACCGTTCGCTGTGGGTCTGGTGCCGCCAGCGCTGCCGCCAGCCCGGGTAGACGTGCCCGCCCGGGTAGTCGGGGAAGCCGGTGAGCACTCGTACCTCGTGGCCCCGGGCGGCCAGCTCCTCGGCGAGGCTGCCCGGGATGAACGCCGGCTCCGGCGGGAAGTGGTACGACAAAATGCCGATCTTCATGGTCGGGCTCCCGGCGCGGCCGAACGGCACCCGAGCTGGCGCACCCCGTACGATGCTCGCATCCCCTCCGCGTCCGGCCACGACCGCCGGAACACCGCCGTCGCGGCGATCCGTCCCGCGACCGTGCCGACGAGAGGGGTGCAGATGGTCGACGGGGTGCTCTTCGTCTGCCACGCCAACATGTGCCGGTCCCCGATGGCGGAGTACATCGCCCGCCGGCTCCTCGCCGACCTGCCGGTCACCGTGGCCAGCGCCGGAACCGACGCGGTCGACGGGGCGGTCATGCACCCGTACGCGATCGAGATCGCGGCCGGGACCGGCGCGGACCCGACGGCCTTCCGCACCCGCCGGCTGCGCCCCGAGCATCTGATCGGGGCCGGCCTGGTGCTCACCGCGACCCGGCGGCAACGGTCCGTCTGCGCGGCGCTGGCGCCGGCCGCGCTGCACCGGACCTTCACCCTGCGCCAGTTCGGCCGGCTGGCCGGCGCGGCCGAGCTGACCGGGGCGCGCAGCCGGTCGCCGCTGCGCACCGCGGTCGAGGCGGCGACCCGCGCCCGGGGGCGGCTGCAGCCCGCCGCCCCCGACACGGACGACCTGAACGATCCGATCGGTGGCTCACCGGCCGACTTCCGGCGTTGCGCCGAAGAGATCGAGCGGTCCATCCGACCCGTGCTGGCGCTCATCGGGACAGCCGGGTGAGTTCCTGAGTGCGGTCGCCGACCCCGGCTGACTCGCCGTGCCGGGCGACCCGGGCCCGGTCGGCGGGCACGGACGGTGCGGGCGGCACGACCACCCGGTACGCCTCGTACTGGTAGGCGTCCGCCTTGGCGACCTTGGCCATGTTGAGCACACAGCCGAGCAGGCGTACCGAGACGGAGTGGAGCGCGCGGGCGGCGGCGGCCACCTGGCTGCGCGAGGTCCGCCCCTGCTGGGTGATCAGCAGCGCGCCGTCGGCCTGCACGGCCACCACGACACCGTCGGTGACGGCGAGCAGCGGCGCCGTGTCGATGACCACGATGTCCGCCGACTCCCGCAGGGCCACCAGCAGGTCCGCCATCGCCTTGGACCCGAGCAGTTCGCTGGGGTTGGGCGGAGTGGCGCCACTGGGCAGGACCAGCAGCGACTTGTCGCCCCACCGTTGCACCACGTCGCCGACCTGGACGTCACCCACCAGCACGTCGGTGAGGCCCACCCCACCGTCCACGCCGAGGTAGTCGGCCACCTTGGGCCGGCGCAGGTCGGCGTCGATGAGCAGCACCCGCCAGCCCGCCTCGGCCAGCGCGATGGCGGTGTTGCAGGCCATGGTGGTCTTCCCCTCGCCCTGTAGGGCGCTGGTGACCGCGATGACCCGGGCCGGCTCGTGCACGTCGACGAAGCGCAGGTTGGTCCGCAGTTTGCGAACCGCCTCGGCGCGCGTCGAGTTGGCCGCCTCGCCGACGATCAGCGGGGCCGACCTGGCGCTGGCCTCGAACGGGATCTCGCCGAGCAGCGGGCTGCCGGTCACCCGCTGGAGCGCGGCCGCGTCCCGCATCCGGACGTCGGCCAGCCCGCGCAGCACGGCCAGTCCCGCGCCGAGCACCAGGCCCAGAAGGCCGCCGAGGATCAGGTTCCGGACCGGCTGCGGCGACACCGGGCTGGAGGTCACCCGGGGGCCGTTCACCACCTCGATCTTGATCGGCGGCAACTTGCCGTCCGGCGGCGTCTCCACCTTCTGCACCAGCTCGACGAACTTCGCGGAGAGCGCCTCGGTGGTCTTCAGGGCCCGGTTCTGGTTGGTGTCGGTGAAGGTGGCCTTCAGCAGGACCGTGCCGGCCTGGGTGGTGGTGCTGGTCTGGCTCCGTACCTGGTCGGCGGTGAGGCCGAGCGGGTTCTCCGACACCACGTTCTGCGCCAGCCGGTCGCTGGTGAGCAGGTCGGCGTAGGACTTGACCCGCTGCTGGAGGAAGAGGCTGCCCTGGTAGGCGTCGGTGACGCCCTGGGTGGGCGTGGTGACGAAGAAGGTCACCGAGGCCTGGTAGCGGACCGGGGCGCGGACCGTGATGAGTGCGGCGGTCCCCAGCGCGAGCATCACGGTGATCAGGACGATCCACCAGTGCCGCCGGACCATGCGCAGGTAACTGACGACGTCCATCACGTTCCCCCTCGCGACACGCCGACCAGCCGATGAAACTGCACGAAACCCCCCTAAGACGCCTACTACACGTGCCAGGATCCAAAACGCCTATCCGTCACGGTAAGCGCCTCGACGAATGTAAACGACCAGAAGCGCATAGACGGTCTAAATCCTTCCAATTTCGGATCCCACGCAGAGGGCAACCATGGATCGCGAAGCCATCGCCGCCGCAAATGCCGCTCGACCCCGCGACTGGGTCACCCGCCGCGTAGCCACCCTCTCCCTGTTAACGCTGGACGCCGCCGCCTGGTGCGGGGGATTTCTGGGGGCGGCCTGGACCCGGTACGAGTTCGAACTCACCGCCCGCGACTGCGCGCGGGTGCTGGCCGTGGCGCTCGCCTGCGCCGCGATCCACGCGGCGCTCACCCTGCTGCGCTTCCGGACGCACGGACGCCACCCGATCGGCAGCGCCGGTGAGGCCCGCCGACTGGCCAGCACCGCGGCGATCGCCGCATTGGTGGCGCTGGTCGGACTGCTGCCGTGGACCCAGCATCCGGTGCCGGTCAGCACCCCACTGGTGGGCGGCACGGTCGCCCTGGTGCTGATGGCCGCCGGGCGCTCCATCTGGCGGGCCCGCCAGGAACGGCACCGCCGACCGGTACGCAGCACCGAGCGGTGCCTCGTCTACGGCGTGGACGCGGCGAGCGAGCGGCTGGTGCGGGCGCTGCTCGACGACCCGCAGGGCCGCTACCTGCCGGTGGGCCTGCTCGACGACGATCCCGACAACCGGCGGCTGCGCCTGTCCGGGCTGCGCGTGCTCGGCGGCCGAGAGGAGATCGGCCCGGTGGTGCGGAGCAGCGGGGCCCGTACCGTGATCTTCTCGATGAGCGGCGCCGACGCCGAGCTGCTGCGCGACGTCCGGGACCGCACGCTTCAGGCCGGCGCCGCGTTCAAGGTGCTGCCCCCGGTACGCGAGCTGCTGGACCGCCCGGTCGCGGTCACCGACGTCCGGGACATGCAGATCACCGACCTGCTCGGCCGGGCGCAGCGGGTCGCCGAGTTGGCCGTGGAACGCAACGGCCTGGCCGGCCGCCGGATCCTGGTCACCGGGGCCGGCGGCTCGATCGGTTCCGAGCTGTGCCGGCAGATCGCCCGCTGCGAACCGGACGAGCTGATGATGCTGGACCGGGACGAGTCGGCGCTACACGCCCTGCAGATGTCGCTGCACGGCCGGGCACTGCTGGACGGCCCCGAGCTGATCCTGGCGGACATCCGGGACGCGGAGAGCATCGCCCGGATCATCGCCGACCGGCAGCCGGACGTGGTCTTCCACGCGGCGGCCCTCAAGCACCTCACGCTGCTCCAGCGGCACCCCGGCGAGGCGCTCATGACCAACGTCTGGGGCACCCTCAACGTGCTGGAGGCGTGCCGCGACGTGGCCCAGTTCGTCAACATCTCCACCGACAAGGCGGCCAATCCGGTCAGCGTCCTCGGCCACACCAAGCGGATCACCGAGCGGCTCACCGCCCACTACGCCAAGCGGTTCGGCGGGTCGTACCTGAGCGTCCGGTTCGGCAACGTGCTCAGCAGTCGGGGCTCGGTGCTGACCGCGTTCCAGGCCCAGATCCGGGCCGGGATGCCGATCACCGTCACGCACCCGGAGGTGACGCGCTACTTCATGACCGCCCAGGAGGCGGTGCAGCTGGTGCTCCAGGCGGCCATCATCGGCCGGGGCGGCGAGGCACTGGTGCTCGACATGGGTGAGCCGGTACGCATCGCCGACCTCGCCCGCCGACTCGCCGCCGAGGCGGACACCCCGGTCGACATCGTCTACACCGGGCTGCGTCCGGGCGAGAAGCTGCACGAGCACCTCTTCGGCGCCGGCGAGACGGACCGCCGTCCGCTGCACCCGCTCATCTCGCACGTCCGGGTGCCGGCGCTTCCTCCCGAGGAGGTACGCGGCCTGGACCCGTACGCCGACCCGGACGAGCTGATCAAGCGGCTGGCGGCGCTCTGTCAGGACTCCGGCGCGTCGCTGCCGACGCTGCCCGGGCAGCGCTGAGGGCCGACGGCGGGCCGCCTGCTCCGGGACCAGGAAACGTCCGATTCGCGGTGCCGGCACCGGACCGGATAGGCTCGGAGGCGGTGTGCCGGGAAGTCTGGTCGGCGTTTGTCCCCGACAACCCGATCATCCGAGGTGACACCGCATGCCCAACCGAGCCCCTGAGCACCTGCTGTCCCGCCGTTCCTGGCCAGAGGCGCGTTTTCTGGCCGACGTGCTGCGCACCGAGACCGTCGGTGGCGGGCTGCTGCTGCTCGGCGCGGTCATCGCCCTGATCTGGGCCAACTCACCGTGGCGTGGCGCGTACGCCGCCCTCGCCGACTGGGTGCCATGGCCCGGCGGCACGGCGCTGCACCTCGACCTCGACCTGGCCACCTGGGCCGCCGACGGGCTGCTCGCGATCTTCTTCTTCGTGGTGGGCCTGGAGCTGAAGCGCGAATTCGTCGCCGGTGACCTGCGGGATCCCCGGCGGGCCGCGCTGCCGGTGGTGGCCGCGCTGGGCGGCATGGCGATGCCCGCCCTGTGCTACGTCACGGTGACCCTCGCGGCGGGCGGGGCGGGCCTGCGCGGCTGGGCCATCCCCACCGCCACCGACATCGCGTTCGCGCTGGCCGTACTGGCCGTCGTCAGCTCCCACCTGCCGCAGGGGCTACGCGCGTTCCTGCTCACCCTCGCGGTGGTCGACGACCTCTTCGCGATCATCATCATCGCGGTCTTCTACACCGCCGACTTCCACGTCCTGCCGCTGCTCGGGGCGCTCGTGCCGATCGCCGTCTTCGCCCTCGTGGTGCGGCGGCGCCGGGTCTGGTGGTGGGCGCTCGTGCCGCTCGCCGTGCTCGCCTGGGGCCTGGTGCACGCCTCCGGGGTGCACGCCACGGTCTCCGGGGTGCTGCTCGGCTTCACCGTGCCGGTGCTGGCCAAGCGCGGCAACCGACCGGAGGGGGCCGAGCGCGGCGACGGACCGGACGAGGCCGGGCGGGGCCACGGGCCGGGGCTGGCCGAGCGGCTGGAGCACCGGTGGCGGCCGGTCTCGGCCGGCCTGGCGGTGCCGGTCTTCGCGTTCTTCGCCGCCGGCGTGTCGCTGGTCGACGTGGATCTGGCCGGCGTGCTCACCGACCCGGTGGTGCTCGGGGTGGTCGCCGGGCTGGTGCTCGGCAAGAGCATCGGCGTGTTCGGCTCGACGTTCCTGCTCGCCCGGTTCACCCGCGCCGAACTCGACGAGGACATCACCTGGGCGGACATGTTCGGGCTGTCGTTGCTGGCCGGCATCGGCTTCACCGTCTCGCTGCTCATCGGCGAGCTGGCCTTCGGGCCCGGCAGCCCGGAGAACGACGGGGTGAAGGCGGCCGTCCTGTTCGGGTCGCTGGTCTCCGCCGCGCTCGCCTCCGGCGTGCTGCGGCGACGCAACCGGGCCTACCGGCGGATCTCGGAACGGGAGAGCCGGGACTCCGACGGCGACGGTGTGCCGGACGTGTACGAGGAGGAGTCCGCTTGACGGTCTCCCGCCCTGAAGGGACGGGGATTCCCTCCGCGTTGCGGGCGGAACAGCCCGCAACGCCTGGGTGGATTCGCCGTTTCACGGCGCGGTGCCGGCACGGATGCTGGTCTTACCTGCGCTTTACAGGCGTTCACGCTCTCGGCGCGTCCCGCCGCGAGCACGTTGATCGCTGGGTTGGCGTCCCGGTCGTGGACCGCCCGCAGGGGCAGGTCCACGACCGGACGGACAGCGGTTTGGGTCCGTCGGTCCGGCCGCACGCCGAGCACGTCTGCGACGTGGGCGCGAACCGGTCGATGCGGGCGAGGGTCCGTCCGTATCGGGCGGCCCTGTACGAGACCGCAACCGCGGCGGCGCCCGGTAGCGCGACCGGCGCGCGGGTACGCCGGTCAGCGCCGGTGTTCGGCCGTACGCTCCCGCTCGGTCTCCGCCGGCTCCTCGGTCTCCTCCTCCACCGCCTCGGCGTACGGCTCCATCAGGTCGTCGCCCGGCACCGCGACCGCCTCGGCCTTGTCCTGCTCGTCGGCGCGCCCGCCGGGCGGCGGCTCCGGGGCCGTGGGGTCACCGGCGAAGCCGTACTCGTTGGGCTCGTCGTGCCTGCTCATGCGCTGGACCTCCCGCTCGTGGCAGCGTTCGCCTCTCGTGGGTCACGCTATGCGCTGCTCCGCTGCGCCGCAGCGGGCCGGAGATGTTCATACCCGGCGCGGCGCGCACGATCATCGACGCCGCCGCCCGGCACGGCGCCTGGTGCGGACCGCCGCACCGGAGAGACACCGCTCCCGGTTCCGCCACCACCGCCCGGCCTGGAGCGGGACGGCGGAACCGGGAGCGGGGCTCAGGTCAGCTTGGCGACCGCCTCGAGGATCAGCCAGAGGCCGGTGACGGCGAACAGGACCGCCGCGCCGTACCGGATGGCCTTCTCCGGCAGGTGCCGGCCGAGCAGCCGGCCCACCATGATCGCCAGCGCGTCGGCGGCCACCATGCCGAGGGTGGAGCCGAGCCAGGTGCCGAACCAGCCGTACTTGGTGGCCAGGGTGATGGTGGCCAACATGGTCTTGTCACCCAGCTCGGCCAGGAAGAACGCGACGCCGACGGCGATGATGGCGTTGCGGCTGCTCTTCTCCGCCTTACGCTTCTCCTCCTCGGTGAGCTTGTCGCCGCGCAGGGTCCACGCGCCGAAGCCGAGGAACGCCACGCCGGCGATGAGCGAGATCCAGCTGGTGGGCAGCGCGGCGTGCAGTCCGTACCCGATCCCCACCGACGCCAGGTGCACGAGCGCGGTGGCGACGGTGATGCCGATGAGCACCGGCACGGGCTTGAACCGCGTGGCGAACGTCAGTGCCATGAGCTGGGACTTGTCGCCCAGCTCGGCGACGAAGATGACGCCGAAGCTGACCAGCAGCGCGACGAGGAAACCGTCCATCTGAACCTTCCCGATCAAGCCGGGAGGAGGTATGGGGTGCCCTCGACCCGGCTGCGACAGCCTGAGTCGAAGGTCTCGCCCGCCCCGAGGCCGGGGCCGCGTGGCCGGATGCGGGACGCATCAGTATGTCGACCACGACATTGGGGGCTACTCCCCTTCGCACCGACCAGCCTAGCCCACCTCCGGGGCCCGGCCGGCGCGGGGGAACAACGCCCGGCTCTGCGCGGCCCTTCAGTCGGCCCGGGCGAGGGTGACGCCGAACAGCCCGCCGGGGTCGGTCCAGAACGACTGCCGCTCGAACCCGGCGTCGGCCAGCTCCGCCGCGATCCCCGCCGGCCGGAACTTCGCCGAGATCTCGGTACGCAACTCCTCGCCGGCGGCGAACTCGACGGTCAGGTCCAGCACGTGCACCCGCATCGGGTGCTCGGCACGCAACCGCATCTCGATCCACTCGTGCTCCGGGTCCCAGACCGCCACGTGGGTGAACGCCTCCGGGTCGAAGTCGGCACCCAGCTCCCGGTTGATCACGTGGAGCACGTTGCGGTTGAACTCGGCGGTCACCCCGGCGGCGTCGTCGTACGCGGGCACGATCATCTTCGGGTCCTTGACCAGGTCGGTGCCGATCAGCAGCCAGTCGCCGGCCTCCAGGGCGGCGCGCATGGCGGTGAGGAACTCGGCCCGCTCCACCGGGAGCAGGTTGCCGATGGTCCCGCCGAGGAACACCACCAGCCGCCGGCCGCCGGTGGGCAGCCGGTCCAGTTGCCGGGTGAAGTCGCCGACGATGCCGCGTACCCGCAGGCCGGGATATTCGGCGGCGATCTGCCCGGTGGACTGGCGCAGCGCGCTGACCGAGACGTCCAGCGGCACGAACGTGCCCAACTCGCCGTGCCGGGTGAACGCGTCCAGCAGCAACCGGGTCTTCTCCGACGAGCCGGACCCCAGCTCGATCAACGTCTTCGCGCCGGTCAACTCGACGATCTCGTCGGCGTGCTCGGCCAGCACGGCCCGCTCGGCCCGGGTCGGGTAGTACTCCGGCAGCCGGGTGATCTCCCCGAACAGTTCACTGCCGCGCGCGTCGTAGAACCATTTCGGCGGCAGCCACTTCGGCCGCGCCGTCAGCCCTAGCCGGACGTCCTCCCGCAGGCCGCGGCCGAGGTCCTGCTCCTCCAGGTAGATCTCCAGTGGCTCCGCGCTCATGAGCTGTCCCTTCTGGCTGAGATATGGAAACGTCCGCGTCAGCCGACCAGTCCCGGCTGTGCACCCCGGTCGCGGTGGCCACCACCAACCGCCCCTCCGGCACCGCCCGCCAGCCCGGGTCGTCGTCGAGGGGCTCCGAGGCCAACACCACCGACCCCGGGGTACGCCGCAGCGACAGCGCGTGCCCGGCCACGCTGGCCACCACGGTCTCGCCGTCGGTCAGCAGCAGGTTCAACCGCGACCCGGGGGCCGCCGCGCTGACCGCCGCCACGGTTGCGGCCACCGCTGCCGCCGGGTCCTCGCCGGCCCGCAGCCGATGCCGGACCAGCGCCCAGAGCAGCGCCGCGTCGGTCGGCGCGTCCAGCGTCAGCAGGTCACGGACCGGCAGTTCCGCGGCGAGCGGCACCACCGCGTCCGGCCAGCCCCGGACCACGCCGTTGTGGCTGAACAGCCAGCGCCCCTCGGCGAACGGCGCGGCGGCCGTCTCCTGCACCGGCATGCCGACCGTGGCGGACCGGACGGCGGCCAGCACCGCACCGGCGACAGTCACCGCGGCCAGCTCCGGCAGGGTGGTGTCGCTCCACAGCGGCTGTGCCCGCCGGTAGCGCACCGGGTCGCCGCCGCCGCCCGGGTACCAGCCGATCCCGAAGCCGTCCGCGTTGATCGTGCCGCCGCCGCGCATGTCCCGGGGCACCCAGGACTGCCGCAGCAGCCCGTACGGCGGGTCGTACAGCAGGCTCCGCAGGCTGACCGGCGGACCGAGGTACGCCAGGTGGCGGCACATCAGCCGGCACCGCCGGTCACGCCGCCGCCTCTTCCGTCCGGGCGTCGCGGGCGCAGCGGAAGCCGCTGAAGATCTGCCGGCGGATCGGGTAGTCCCAGTTGCGGAACGTGCCCCGGCAGGCGGCCCGGTCGGTGCCGAAGGAGCCGCCGCGCAGCACCCGGTAGTCGTCGCCGAAGAAGACCTCCGAGTACTCCCGGTAGGGGAACGCGACGAAGCCCGGATGCCCCCGGAACGTCGTCGAGGTCCACTCCCAGACGTCGCCGACGAGTTGGTGCACGCCCAGCGGCGACGCGCCCGCCGGATACGCCCCCACCGGTGCCGGCCACAGGTGCCGCTGACCCAGGTTGGCGTGCTCGACCGTCGGGTCCTCGTCGCCCCACGGATAGCGCCGGGACCGGCCGGTCGCCGGGTCCCAGCGGGCCGCCTTCTCCCACTCCGCCTCGGTCGGCAGCCGCTTGCCGGCCCAGGCCGCGTACGCCTCCGCCTCGTACCAGCAGACGTGCACCACGGGCTCGTCGTCGCGTACCGGCGACCACCGGCCGAACCGGCGGTACGCCCAGCCGTCGCCGTCCCGCCGCCAGTGCATCGGTGCGCTCAGCTCGGCCTCCACGCGGTGCCGCCAGCCGGCCGCGCTCCACCAGCGCGGCTCGTCGTACCCGCCGTCGGCGACGAAGGCCCGGTACTGCCCGTTGGTGACCGGCGCCACGTCGATGACGTACGCCGGCAGCTCGACGGTGTGCGCGGGGCGCTCGTTGTCCAGCGCCCACGGGTCGGTCGAGGTGCCCATGGTGAACGGCCCGGCCGGCACCAGCACCTCGCCGGCCACCCGGGCGCGCGGCTCGGGTGGCGGCGGCGCGTCCAGCACCGGCGCCCCGGCACGCAGCTGGTGGGTGGCGAGCATGGTCTCGTCGTGCTGCTGCTCGTGCTGCACGATCATCCCGAACGCGAAGCCGTCCTCGACCAGCCTCCGGTCGGTGAACCGGACACCGTCGAGCAGGTCGAGGACCTTGTGCCGCACGGTACGCACGTACGCCCGTGCCTCGGCCGGGGGCAGCAGGGGCAGCGACGGTCGGTCCCGGCGCGGCTGTTTGAACGCGTCGTACAGGTCGTCGATGTCGCGGCGCACCGGCTCACGGCCGCCGACGTCGCGCACCAGCCACAGCTCCTCCTGGTTGCCGACGTGCGCCAGGTCCCACACCAGCGGCGACATCAGCGTCGAGTGCTGCCGCACCAGGTCGTCGTCGTCCACCGCGTCGGTCAGCAGGGCGCTGCGGGCCCGGGTGCGGTCCAGTTCCGCCGCGATCCGGCTGCGCAGCCGCTCGCTGTCCGTATCCGTCCGTTCGGTCGTGGTCACCGGTGCCTCCTCTCCACGACGGCGCGATGCCGCCGGATTCCTCGGCTCATCTCCTCGTGGCGTCCGGCCGGCAGGTCCAGCCCGGGCAGGGCCGCCAGGGCCAGCTCGAACAGCGCCGCCGCGGCGTCGGCCAGCGGCGCGTCGGCCAGCCCGTACCGGGCGGCGGCGTGCCAACGGTCGGCGACCGGCTCGGCGACGGCCAGCGCCTCCCGGGTGGTGCCCGGGTCGGCGAAGAGCGCCGCCAGCACCGCGAGCGGCACCGCCCACTCCCGGCCCGGTTGGGCGTCCAGATAGCGGATCTCCAGGTAGCCGCGGGGGCGGACCGGCGGGAAGAGGGTGCTGAGGTGGTACTCCAGGTCGTCGGTGGTCGGCGGGTGGGGCAGCGCTCCGGCCAGCCAGTCGGCGAAGGTGACGCCGGCCGGCGGGGTCCAGTCCGGGCCGTCGTCGCGTACGCAGAGCAGGGGCGCGGCGAGCGCGTACTCCGTCCAGGCGGCGACCGGGTCGCGGTCGGGCCGGGCGGGCGACCAGACCGGGGCCGTCCGGGCCGGGTCGATGGCCAGCCAGGCGGCCATCCGCGTGGAGGCCCATCCGGTACGTCGGCCGGCGTGGCGGTCGGCGGTGGCGAAGGCGGCCAGCAGCGGCGGCCCGACCGCGTGGGCGGCGGCCCATCGCTGCGCCAACCGCGCCGGCTCCCCCGCGTCGAGGCAGACCTGGAGGCCGGCGGTGCTGTACATCATGGCGCGACCGGCCGGGCCGCGCCGGTCGAAGACGCATCGCATGGCCTGGTAACGGGGCGTTTCCAGCACCGGAAGCGGGGCCCGCCAGGGATCCATCCCGCTGCGGCCCAGAACGAGACCGTCGGCGTGCAGCGCGGCGGTCAGTTCGGCGATGTCGGCCTCGGTGGCCAGGATCAGCGCGGCGACCGAGGGTCGCGGCGCGGAGGAGATCTCCACCTGCCCGCCCGGCTCCACGGTCACGGCGCCGCCGTGCCGGAGTCTCTGGGCGGGGCTGGTGGGGTCGATGGTGACGGGGCTGTGCCGCCCCAGCGCCCGGCGCAGGCGCTCGCGGTCGACCGGGCGGGTCGGGTCCGCGGCGTCGTGCACCGTCCATTCCAGCTCGACACCGGTCAGGGTGGGCGGGCCGGTCTTGAAGCAGATCCTGGCGAGATACCCGGCCGCCGCGGCCTCGTCCCGCAGGACGGTGGCCCGGTCCAACTCCGGCGACATCACCAAGAGACGGCTCCTCTCTCCGGGTGGCGGTCACCGCGTCGACCAGGACGCGCACCGTCACCGGTCGCACACGCTTCCACCATCATGTGTCTAGCAGACGGAATCCGCGCGTCCGGAGAGATGAATGTTTGTCCGGAATCTGGTGGCTGTCGGGATCAGCCGGCGTCCGGCTTTCCGGTGGCACGGGCGGGGGGCCGCATCGACGTGGCCTCGGGCGACCGGGTGGATCGGGCATCCGGCGGCGGCTTACCGACCGCCTCCGGTACGAGCCGGACGCAGTACTCCTCGACCTGCTCGGCTCCGCCGGCCGCCGTGACCAGGCCGGCGAAGCCCGGCGTGTCCAGCGCCCGCGCCCGCTGCTCGGCCGACTTCGCCAGGTACGCCCGGCAGTGGCCGGCGAGATTCCCGGGCGGCGCCGGCTTTCCGGGGTCGCCGGAACCGGTCGGGCCGGGTTCGGCGGACGGCACGGGGGCACCGGTGCTCGGGCTCGCCGCCCGGGACTGGGCCGGCCGGCTCGGGCTACCCGCGCCGGTACTGCCGGCGGAGGTGCCGGCCGAGACGGTCGACGGCGGCGGCGGCGTCGGCGTCGGGACCTCGGACCGGTCCAGGTTCACCGCGGCGACGGCGACCCCGGCGGTGGCGACGGCGGCGATTCCGGCCGTCCAGGCCGCCACGCCGACCCGGAAGCGTCCCCACCGGGGTGCCGGCGCCGGTGCCGCCGACGGGTTCGCCCGGGCCGCCCGGAACGCGGCGAGCGCCTGCTCCTCACCGGCCAGCTCGGTCGAGTCGCCCGGGGCGCTCGCCGCGGCGAGCAGCCGGGCCAGCGGGTCGGCCCCGGGTGGCGGCTGCCCGGCGCGGGCCGCGTCGAGGAGACGCTCGGACTCCGCCCGGTCGTCGGGCCGGCGAAAGCTCATCCCAATCCCCCCACCGTCATCCATCCGCCGGCTCCGCCGTCGGCGCGTTCGGCGCCTGCCGCCCCCGGCCGGTACGGGGGTGGGGCGGGGCGGCCTCCCCGGCCCGGTCGGACAGCGATACGGGGTCGGTGCGTTCCAGGAGCGAGGCGAGCCGGCGCAGGCCGCGGTGCGCTGCGGTACGAACGGCTCCCGGGCGCCGGCCGAGAACCCGCCCGGCGGTCTCCGCGTCGAGGCCGATCACGGCCCGCAGCAGGACCGCCTCCGCCTCCCGGGGCGGCAGGGTCGCGATCAGCGCCAGCGCGCTCTCGGTGCCGATGCTCTCGCCGGCCCGCTCGGCCGTGTCGGCGTCCCCGGCCAGCCCGCTGAGCGCCTGGACCGGCACCGGGAGGGACGGTCGTCGCCGCTGCCGGCGCAGGTGGTCCATCGCCCGGTTGCGCGCGATGGTGACCGTCCAGGCCCGGAACTCCCCGCCGGTGAAGGTGGGCAGGTCGCGGGAGATCTGCAACCAGGTCTCGGACGCGACGTCCTCGGCGTCCCCGCCCACCAGGGCGGTGAGGTAGCGCAGCAGGCCGGGCTGGAGGCTGCGGTAGAGGAAGCGGAAGGCGTCCTCGTCGCCCGCCTGCGCCGCGGTGGCCGCCTCGCTCAGGTCACCGGTCATGGACCCGCCGTTTCCGCCCTGCCGAATCCCGGGACCGGAGCGTGCCGGCATATCCGGCGCACGAACGGTCGGGTGACCGGATCACCACCCGCACCACCAGCCCCCCGCTGACCTGATCGGCGTTCGGCGTGGAGACGCACGGACGCACATGGACAGGTGCCGCGACGTAACGGCCGTCGGCGGACATACCGTACCCGCGCCATGGGGCACCCCAGAGCCGGGCTAACGGTAGGAGCGGATGGACGGGCGGACAAGCGGCCAGCCCATCGGAGGAAGGTGAGAATTGTCGCCGGGCACCGGCGGCGGGTCGGCGTAACGAACATCAGCGGCCATACGCTGCGGCGGAGCTCGAACGGCCCGCCCGGCCGGACAGCGGACCAACGGTCGGCGCCTCCCTGGCCGATCGTACTCGAATCATGACCCTCAGCCGATCGGGGCGGCGGTCGCTGACCGTTTCGGCGAAACGGGTCGAATCGACCGTCGCCCGAACGGGTGAGATCACGGGAAATACTCTGCGACCGGTCTGGGTACGGTATGGGGGTGTTGTCATCGGAGGTCGTCCTCAGCGGCCGGTACCGGCTGAACGACCGTGTCGCCACGGGCGGCATGGGCGACGTCTGGCGGGCCACTGACCTGGTGCTGGGCCGTCAGGTCGCGGTGAAGGTCCTGCTGCCCGCGCTGGTCTCCGATCCCGACTTCATCGCCCGCTTCCGCGCCGAGGCGCGGATCATGGCCGCCCTGCGGAACCCGGGCGTGGTGCAGGTCTTCGACTGCGGCCAGGACGAGCTTCCCGACGGCGGCCGGGCCGACTACCTGGTCATGGAGTTCGTCGAGGGCGAGCCGCTGTCCAAGCGGATCGAAGCGGCCGGCCGACTCGAGGTCGCCGAGACGATGTCGATCGTGGCGCAGGTCGCCGAGGCCCTGCACGCCGCGCACGCCCGGGGCATCGTCCACCGGGACGTGAAGCCGAGCAATCTGCTGGTTCAGGCGAACGGCGCCGTCACCCTGGTCGATTTCGGGGTGGCCCGGTCGACCAACGTGACCAGCATCACCAGCACGAACGCGGTGCCCGGCACCGCCCTCTACATGGCCCCCGAGCAGGCGGCCGGCCGCCCCGTCTCCGGTGCCACCGACATCTACGCGCTCGGCGCGGTGACCTACTGCTGCCTCACCGGCAGCCCGCCCTTCACCGGCGACAGTCCGCTCCAGGTGGCCGTCCGCCACCTGGACGACGAGCCGCCGGAACTGCCGGCGGACATCCCGCAGCCGGTCCGCGACCTGGTCGCCCGGGCGCTCGCGAAGGACCCCGCCAAGCGCTTCCCCACCGGCGCGGCGATGGCCGCCGCGGCCCGGGCCGCGACCTCCGACTCGCCGACCTCGACGGCGCCGACGGCGCCGGTCAGGTTACGCAGCTCGGCCGGGGTCGCGGACACCAGGGACGATCTTCCAGTCGTGGCACCGTCACCGGCCCGGCCGGGTCGCCGACGGGGAACGCTGGTCGGCGCGGCCGCCGCGGTACTTGTGGCGCTGGCCGCGCTCGGCGCCGCGCTGGGCGCCTCCGGGGACGCGGACGAGCCGGCCACCACCATCAAGACCCCACCACCGGCCACCACCTCCAGCGACGACACGCCGGTCGCCGAGGAGTCGGCGCCCGCCGAGCAGAGCAACCGGCCGACCCGGCGGGGGCCGGGCAACCGCCCGCCGGAGACGGCGACCTCCACCCCGACCCCGACCGGGTCTCCGAGCGCGTCCGTCGAGCCGTCACCGTCGGACGCGGTGTCGGCCACCCCGCCCGCTTCGGCGACGACGCCGAGCAGTCCGGACCCGACGACGGACAACTCCTCACCGCCGACCACCAACCCGACGACGCCCCCGCCAGGCGGCGGTGGCGGACTGCCTGCGGGCAACTGACTCGCCGGGGCCGTCGCACAGGACCCGACAGCAGCAGAATGCCCAAACCAGACATACAGCGCGCAAACTCCACCTAGGGTGACGGACGGGGTACGTACGTACTCGTGAGGAGCCCGGGTGAGTACTGAGAAGCTGGTCGTGATCGGCCAGGGATACGTGGGACTGCCGCTCGCCGTACGCGCGGTCGAGGCCGGCATGGACGTCGTCGGGCTCGACGTGGACACCGACCGGGTGAAGCTGCTCACCAACGGCGAGTCCTACGTGGAGGACATTCCGGTCGACCGGCTGGGGCGGGCCCTGTACACCGGACGCTACCGCCCGAGCAGCGACTACGCCGACGCGGAGGGCTTCGACTTCTGTGTCATCACCGTGCCCACACCGCTGCGCGACGGCACTCCCGACCTCGGCTTCGTCGAGCAGGCCGGCCTGAACATCGGGCCGTACCTGCGGCCCGGCTGCACGGTGATCCTGGAGTCCACCACATACCCGGGCACCACCGAGGAGCTGCTCCGTCCACTGCTGGAATCCACCAGCGGGCTATGCAGCCCGGCCGACTTCCACCTCGGCTACAGCCCGGAGCGGATCGACCCGGGCAACCCGACCTGGCGGTTGGAGAACACCCCGAAGGTGGTGTCCGGGGTGGACAACGCCTCGCTGCACCGGGTGGACGCCTTCTACCGGCGACTGGTCGAGCGGACGGTGCCGGTCGACTCGACCCGGGTGGCCGAGTTGACCAAGCTGATCGAGAACACCTTCCGCCAGGTCAACATCGGCCTGATCAACGAGCTGACGATGCTCTCCCACCAGCTCGACATCGACGTCTGGCAGGCGATCGAGGCCGCCGAGACGAAGCCGTTCGGGTTCATGCCGTTCCGGCCCGGTCCGGGCGTGGGCGGGCACTGCCTGCCGATCGACCCCTGCTACCTGTCCTGGCAGGTGAGGCGCCGGCTCGGCCGGCAGTTCCGCTTCATCGAGCTGGCCAACGACATCAACCACGAGATGCCCGAGCACGTGGCGCAGCGGGTCATGGCGGGCCTGAACCGCTGCGGCCGGGCCGTCACCGGCGCCCGGCTGCTGCTGCTCGGTCTGGCGTACAAGCGCAACACCGGGGACATGCGGGACTCGCCCGCCGCGGACGTGGCGGCCCGGCTGCGCGGCCTCGGTGCGGAGGTGCTCGCCGTGGAGCCGTACGCCGAGCCGCACCACGTCCCGGACGGGGTGGCGCTGGTGGAGCTGACCGAGCACGAGGTCCGCGCGGCCGACGCGGTGGTGGTGGTGACCGACCACGACTGCTTCGACTACGACCTGGTGACCCGGCACGCCCGCTACGTCTTCGACACCCGCAACCGCTGCCAGGGGCCGACGGTCGAGCGGCTCTGACGCGCCCCGCTCCGGCCCCGCCGAGGCGGGGCCGGAGCGGCTCCGGTCACTCGGCGCCGAGCGCCTCCACCACCGGCCGGGACAGCGCCCGCCGGGCCGGAAGGACGCTGGCGGCCAACGCGGCCAGCACCGCCACTCCGACGACGAGGCCGAGCCGCCCCCACGGCATCACCAGGGCGAAGTCGGCACCGATCCGAGCCAGGACCGCCATCCCGCCGGCGCCCACACCGGTGCCCAACGCGATGCCGAGCAGCGTGCCGACCAGCGCGGTGAGCACCGCCTCGACGGCGAGCACCGCCCGCATTCTGCCCCGGGTGAGCCCCACCGCCCGCAGCACGGCGTTCTCCCGGGTGCGCTCCACCACCGACAGGCTGAGCGTGTTCGCCACGCCGACCAGTGCGATCACCACGGCCAGGCCGAGCAGCGCGGTGACGAAGGTCAGCAGCATGTCCACGGTCCCGGTGAGCATCTTCTTGTACGCGGCCTGGTGCAGCAGGTTGACCGTCGGGTATTCGGCGAGCACCGACTCGATGGCGGCCTGGGCGGTGTCCAGGGCGACCCCCTCCGCGGGGTCCACCTCGGCCAGGTAGCCCCGCTCGGTCGGGAAGAGGCGGGTGAAGTCGGCGTCGACGACGTCGACCACGTACCCGGCGGGCACCTGACTGCCGGCGAGAATCGGCTCCTCGGCGGCCACCACGGCCGCCACCCGGAACGGCCGGCCGGCGAGCGTGATCGTCGACCCGACCGTCCAGTCCCGGGCGGCGGCCAACTCGCGGTGCACCAGCACCGTCCCCGGCGCCAGCCCGGCCGGGTCGCCCGCGTCCACCGCGGACAGCGTCCGGCGGACCAGCGCCGGGTGGGCGGCCCGCAGCTCGACGCCGTCGACCACGTGGCTGCGCTGCTCGTGCACGATGCCCAGCTCCGGGCGGGCGGCCAGCTCACCGGCGAGCGGCGCCGGCAGCTCCGTGCCGATCCCGGTGACCAGGAAGTCCACCCCGATCTCCTGGTCCACCGCGCGCTCGATGCCGGCCTTCGCGCTCGCCGCGCCGACCACGAACGCGGACACCAGGCCGATCCCGATCACCATGGCGGTGGCGGTGGCGGCGGCCCGACGCGGGTTGCGCACGGCGTTCGCCACGGCCAGCCCGGCGGTGGCGCCGAACAGCCGACGGGCCGGCCAGCCGAGCACCCGGACCAGCGCCGGCACCAGCAGCGGTCCGAACAGCACGATGCCCAGGAAGGCCAGCACCCCACCGGCGGCGACCAGCGGCACCTGTCCGGTGGCGCCGGCGCCGACCAGCGCCGCCACCCCGGCGGCGAGGAGCACCCCGCCGGCCGCGAGACGTACCCGGCCGGCCCGCCGGGCGGGCTGCACGGCGGCGTCGGTCAGCGCGGCCACCGGCGCGACCCGGGTGCCCTGCCACGCCGGTACGGCGGCCGACACCATCGTGAGCAGCACGCCGAGGCCGAGGCAGAGCGACACCGTACGGGCGGTGACGGAGAACTCGCCGCCGACCGGGGCGTCCAGCGCGGACAGCAGCGCGCCGAGGCCCGCGGCCAACCCGACGCCGGCCAGTACGCCCAACGCCGAGGCGAGCAGCCCGGTCAACGCCGCTTCCGCCAGGGTCGCCCGGAAGACCTGGCCCCGGGTGGCCCCGACCATCCGCAGCAGGGCCGTACGCCGGGTCCGCTGGGCGAGCACGATGGCGAAGGTGTTGGCGATCACGAAGCCGGCCACGATCACCGCCACCGCGGCGAAGGTCAGCAGGAACAGCCCGAACTGCCGCCCGTCGCGGACGGCGTCCTCGACGGCCTCGTCCAGGATGGTCTGCCGGTCCTTGACCGTCACGCCCGGTTCGACGACCGCGCGGACCCGGTCGGCCAGCGCCTGCCGATCCATCCCGGGCCGGGCGGCCACCATGATCCGGTCGTAGCCGGGCACACCGGCGACGGCCAGCGCGTCCGCACCGACCAGACCGATGTACGGGCCGCCGACGTCGCGCGAGGTGCCGGCCACGTCCAGCGTGCCGACCAGGGTGTACGGCCGGGCCGCTCCCGCGGACCCGCCGACCCGTACCGGTGTGCCGAGGGAGAAGCCCTGATCGGCGACGGTCTCGGCGTCGAGCACCAGCTCGCCCGGCTGCCGGGGAAGCCGACCGGCCACCACGTCGTACGACTGGAGGGCCGGGTCGGCGGGGATCGCGGCCAGCACCCCGTAGCCGAGCACCGGCTTGCCGTCGGCGCCGACCACCCCGGCCGTCCCGGTCAGTTCCCCGTCGGCGGCGGCCACCCCGTCGACCGCGCGCACCCGCTCGACCAGGTCGGGTGGCAGCAGCGTCTTCCCGGCGTACGCGGCCAGGTCGGTGTGCCGGTCGAAGGTGCCGGCCCGGGCGTACGCCCCGGCGCGCATACCGTCGGTGAAGATCAGGGTGCCGGCGACGAAGGCGACGCCGAGCACGACTGCGAGGCAGGAGAAGAGCAGGCGCAGCCCGTCGGCGCGGACCTGGCGCAGGGTCAGGCGCAGCATGCCGGTCACCGCCCCACCAGCGGCGCGCCGGCACGGGCCGGTTCGAGACGGGTGAGCGTGTCGAGGACCTGCGCGGCGGTCGGCGCGTGCAACTCGTCGGCCATCCGGCCGTCGGCGAGGAAGACCACCCGGTCGGCGTACGCGGCGGCGACCGGGTCGTGGGTCACCATGACCACGGTCTGGCCGAGGGTGTCGACCGCCTCGCGGAGCAGCCGCAGCACCTCCGCCCCGGAGCGGGAGTCCAGGTTTCCGGTCGGCTCGTCGGCGAAGATCACCCACGGGCGGGTGATCAGCGCCCGGGCCACCGCGACCCGCTGCTGCTGGCCACCGGAAAGTTCGGCCGGGCGGTGCCCGAGCCGGTCGCTGAGGCCGACCGCGGCCACCACCTGCCGCAGCCAGGCCCGGTCGGGCCGCCGGCCGGCGATGGCCGACGGCAGCACGATGTTCTCCTCGGCGGTGAGGGTCGGCAGCAGGTTGAACTTCTGGAAGACGAAACCGACCCGGTCCCGGCGCAGCAGGGTCAGCCGGCGGTCGTCGAGCCGGGCCAGGTCGGCGTCGCCGATCCGGACCGTGCCGGCCGAGGGCCGGTCCAGGCCGGCGAGGCAGTGCAGGAGGGTCGACTTGCCGGAACCGGACGGCCCCATGACGGCGGTGAACCGGCCGGCGGCCAGGTCGAGGTCGACGCCGTCGAGGGCGACGACCCGGGACTGCCCGGAGCCGTACTCCTTGCGCAGCGCACGGGCGGTTACGGCGACGCCGGTGGCGGTGCTCGTGGTGGGTGCGACGGACACGTGGTGCTCCCCGTCTCGAAACGTTCAGCGGACGTCTCCGACGCTATGGGCGGCACCCGTGATCGAGATCCACCTGCGCGCTCGACCTCGGTACGCCCCGGGTCGCCCCCGACCGGGTGAACCCGTACGACCCAGGTCGTACCCCGGGTCAGCCGCCCGGGGTGACCAGGCCGCTCTCGTACGCCAGCACCACCGCCTGCACCCGGTCGCGGAGCTGTAGCTTCGCCAGGATCCGGCCGACATGCGTCTTCACCGTCGCCTCCGCGACGTGCACCCGGACGGCGATCTCCGCGTTGGACAGCCCCTGCGCGACGAGCAGCAGCACCTCCCGTTCCCGCTCGGTGAGCTGCGCCAACCGGGGGTCCTCGGTGGGGCCGGGGCCGAGCTGGCCGGCGAACCGGTCCAGCAGCCGCCGGGTGATCGACGGGGCCACCACCGAGTCGCCCTCGGCGACCACCCGGATCGCGACGAGCAGTTCCTCCGGCGGGACGTTCTTGAGCAGGAATCCGCTGGCCCCCGCCTGGAGCGCGGCGAACGCGTCCGCCTCGGTGTCGAAGGTGGTGAGCACCAGCACCCGGGGACGGCCGGCGGGCGGTCGTGCGCAGATCCGCCGGGTCGCCTCCACCCCGTCCATGGTCGGCATCCGCAGATCCATCACCACCACGTCGGCCTCGACCCGGTCGAGCACCCGCAGCGCGTCGGCGCCGTCGATCGCCTCGCCGACCACCGCCAGGTCCGGCTGGGAGTCCAGCACCATGCGGAACCCGGCGCGGACCAGCGCCTGATCGTCGACGATCACCACGCGGACCGTCATGCTGCCGCCTCCCCCTGCTCGGTGTCCGGCACCGACGGTAGCGGCAGCCGCGCCTCGACCCGCCAGCCCCCGGCCAGCGTGGGGCCGGCGGTGAGGGTGCCGTCGTACACCCCGACCCGCTCGCGCATGCCGACCAGGCCGTGCCCGCCGGACGGCGCCGGCCGGACCACCGGGCGGCCGCGCCCGTCGTCCACGGCCCGGACCACGACGGTGGTCGCGGACCAGTCCAGGCTCAGCTCGACCGACGCGCCCACCCCGGCGTGCTTGAGCGCGTTGGTCAACGACTCCTGCACCACGCGGTAGACGGTCAGTTCCAGGCCCGGCGGCAGGGGCACCGGGTCGCCCTTGGTGGCGTGGCCGACCCGCAGGCCGGCGGCGCGGAAGCGGTCCAGCAGGGCGGGCAGCTCCACCAGCGCCGGCCGGCGGTGCGCCGGCTCGTCGGGGTCGGCCACCGCGTCCGGCGCGGCCACCGGCTCCGGCCGGCTCGGCTCCCGCAGTACGCCCACCAGCCGGCGCATCTCCTCCAGCGCCTGCCGGCCGGTGTCCGCCACCACCTTGGCCGCCTCCCGCGCGGTGGCCGGATCGCGGTCCATGGTGAACCGGACCCCGTCGGCCTGCACGATCATCACCGCCATGCTGTGCGCGACCACGTCGTGCAGCTCCCTGGCGATCCGGGTACGCTCCTCGGCCACCGCCGCCCGGGCCTCCGCCTCCCGTTCGCGTTCGAGGGTGGCCGCCCGCTCCTCCAGGCTCAGCACGTAGAGCCGGCGGGTCCGCACGTTCAGCCCCATCAGCCACACCACGCCGGTGACCGTCCCGAACCAGATCGCGTTGGCCCACCAGAGCCCCGGCCCGCGCATCTGGAGCGCGGCCAGCACCACCCCGACCGCGGCCACGGCTCCGGCGATCACCCCGTCCCGCAGCCGGTCGGCGTACTTGATGACGCTGTAGAGGGCGATCAGCACGGCGATGTCGAAGCCGAGCGGGCCCCAGCGGAGGATCACCTGGGAGAGCGCCATGGCGCCCACCACCGCCGCCACCGCCGTCGGGTGGGTACGCCGGAACAGCAGGGCCAGCGCCATCCCGATCCCGACCAGGGTGGCATTCCAGCCGCCGGGCTGGGCGACGACCCCGGCGACGGCGAAGAGCGCCACCAGCCCGGAGACGGCGACGTCGAAGGCGACGCTGCGTAGCGGCCGACCAAAGATCCTGCGGTCCACGGTCACCCAGCGTACGGCGCGTTCTGGTCTTCGATGCCTCCCGTGGCCGCCGGCCCGGCGACGACGCGCCCCCTGATGCCGGCGATGATCCGCCGGTAACGCGGCTCGAACGTCCGTGGTGCGGGCGTAAAGAGCACTCCCAGCTGGGCAGGCCCAGCCATTCATGCCGCCGGGAGAACGTCAAGTAATTGTTGTCATTGCCAGCGTCATCGGTAACGATGTTGCGGTGAAGGCCGACCACTATGACAGTTTCGCGGAAAGCTACTCAACGGATAACGAGTCCAACCTCATTAACGGCTACTACGAACGCCCGGCGATGATCAATCTTGCCGGGGACGTCAACGGTCATCGAATCCTCGACGCCGGATGTGGCTCCGGGCCCCTGTCCGCGGCGCTGCGCGCGAAGGGCGCCATCGTGACCGGCTTCGACTCCAGCCCGGCGATGATCGAGCTGGCGCGGCAGCGGCTGGGCGAGAACGCGGCGCTGCACGTGGCCGACCTCAGCCAGCCACTCCCATTCCCCGACGGCGCGTTCGATGACGTCGTCGCATCCCTCGTTCTGCATTACCTGCGGGACTGGGCGGCACCCCTGGCCGAGTTGCGGCGCGTTCTGAAGCCAGGCGGCCGCCTCATTCTGTCGGTAAACCATCCCCTCGTCTACGAGGTGGCGTTTCCGAATTCCGACTACTTCGACACCGCACAGTATTCCGAGGAATACACCTTCAATGGCCAGAACGCGGTCCTGACGTTCTGGCATCGACCGTTGCACGCTATGACGGACGCGTTCACCGAGGCGGGCTTCCGTATCTCGGTCATCAGTGAACCGCCCGTCTCCCCCGACGCGCCGCGCGAGCTCTTCCCGCCCGAGCTCGGCGACCGGACGGCGTTTCTGTGCTTCATCTTCTTTGTCCTCGAAGCGAGCTGAGTTCCCGTTCCCACCGACGCCACCGACACGGCCGGGCGATGCCGGGCCCGTCAGGGCATCGCGAGGGCCGCGTCCGGATCAGCGGGCGGGGAGGCGGGCCAGTTGCGCGTCGATCGCCTCGGCGGTGAGGGCGGGCCGCCCGCCGGGATGGCCGACGGTCGCCCCGGCCGCCGCGACCGCGTACCGGGCGACGTGCTCGTGCGGGTCGCCGCGAAGCAGGCCGACGGTGAGCGCCGCGACGAAGGCGTCCCCGGCGCCGGTGGTGTCCACGGTGGGCGTGTCGCTCAGCGGCACGAAGACCTCGTCGTCCGGCCAGACGAAGGCGTTCCCCACCCCCGCCACCTCGACCGCGACCAGCGAGGGGCCCCGGGCGAGCAGCTTCCGGCCCGCCCGCAGGCCGGACTCGGCGTCCTTCGGCGGGTCGCCCACGAGCAGGCCCGCCTCCCGGGCGTCGGCACGCAGCACGTCGGCCAGGGCGAGCAGCTCCGCGCCGCCGCCCGGGTCGTCCGGCGCGCCGTCCAGCACCACCAGCCGGCCCGCCGCACGGGCATACCGGGCCGCCGCGAGCGCCGCCGGTAGCGGCTGCTGAAGCTGCACGAGTACGGCCCGAGCGGCGCCCAGCGCCTCGGCCGCCCCGGTCACGTCCGTCTCGGTCAGCAGGGTCGCCTCGGGGATGTCCTCCAGGTAGCGCCACCGGGCCCGGGCGTCCACCACGTCGACGATCAGCGCGCTGGGGGTGCCGGGCCGGCGCAGCACCGGGGCGACGTCGATCCCGTCGCTGCGGGCCTGGCCCAGCAGCCGGTCGCCGACCTCGTCCTCCCCGACCACGCCGAGCAGACCGACCCGTACGCCGAGCTGGGCGAGCCCGACGGCCTGGTTGGCCCCCTTGCCGCCGAGCAGTTCCCGCCGGCGGCGCACCGGTGTCGTACGGGAGGGGCCGGGCACCTCGTCCACCAGCAGGACGAGATCCCGGCACACCTGCCCCACCACGAGCGCGTCCAGTCCGCTCACGCCCGGCTGATACCCGGGCCACCGCCGGTCACGCCCCCACTCACCGGCCTCCCGTCCGCAGCACGGCGAACATGAAGCAGCCGTACACCACGTTGCGGCTGTGCAGGCGATCGACCGCCGGATCGGCCAACAGCTCGCCGATGACGGCCTCCGGGTCGCCGCCGTCGTGGAGCCGGCCGCCCACGATCCGGCCCCGGTGGTCGTACGCCCGGAGCACCTGGGGTCGCCCCCGCCATTCGGGCGGATACCCCGTGCCGTGGGCCGGACCGGGACAGTCGGCGTCGTGGGCGAAGACCGGCCCCACCTCCCGGTACGGGCCGGCCGGGAGCGGCGGGGCGTACCCGAAGAGGAGCAGCGGCTCGCCCACGACGCCGTCGCGCAGGCAGCAGCGCAGTGGTTCACCCCCTTCGGCGGTGAACCGCTGCGGCGGCTGGCCGGACACATCACGGCCGGCGTGTCGCACCGCGGCCAACGCCGCGGCCGGCATCGGCTGGATCAGGTACCCGTCTCGCGTCGTCACACGTCCAGCCTGGCCCGCCTCCCCCGGCGGGTGCTGGCGGCGATCGGACCTCGCGTTCCCGGCGTCAGCGGCGGGAGACCGGGATCTGGAGTTCCGTCACGCCCTTCTCCGGCTCCCCCTGGCAGTATTCGAGGTAGACCTCGCGGGCGTACCCCTCGGCCCGCCAGCCGTTCTCCTCGATCCAGCGGGCGAGCACCTGCATGCTGGCCTCGACCTCGTCCATCGACCCGTGGTGCACGAGGGTCGCGGCGGTGGGGACCGCCGGCAGGTCGACGATGGCGAAGTCCCGGGCGGCTCCCGAGTCGACGCTGACGGTCGCCCCGGCGTGCACGACGACCATCTCCCCGCCGCCCTCGGGTTCGTACCAGGCGATGGCCGGTCCGGTCGGGCGGACGTGCGCCTCGTCGAGCCGGCGGAACAGTTCCGGGTAGAGCGGTTGGATCGCCGGGCCGATGTCGGTCGGCTGGTAGCTGGCGGCGACGGCCGTCAGCTCCGCGATCCGCACCGCCGGAATCTCCTTCAGTACGACGTCCTCGGTGGTCATCCGATCCTCCGTTTCGAGCATCCGGAGCCTCGCCTCGATCCTGGCCAGCCGGGCGGTGTCGGCGGCGACCTGCGCCGCGAGCTGGGCTCGGCGCAACCGCAGCATTCCGCGCAGCTCGGCGGAGTCGACCTCGTCGTCGAGGACGGCCCGGACCTGGTCCAGGGTGAGCCCCAGGTCCTTCAGGGCGATCGCCCGGTTGAGCCGGCCCAACTGCGCTGCCCGGTAGTACCGGTAACCGGTGTGCGGGTCGACGACGGCCGGGCGGAGCAGCGCGATGCCGTCGTAGTGCCGAAGCATCCGGACCGACACCCGGCCGAGTGCGGCGAACTCTCCGATGGTGAACATGGCCCCCTCACGCTCGTCCCTGACACGGTGTCAGAGTCAAGCGCGGCGGCTCCTCACACCCCCAGCTCGGCCTCGTACGCCCGGCGGAACCGGCGACGGGCGGCGGGCGCGAGGCAGACGTGCCAGTATTGGCCCTCGTCGACCACGTTGATCTCACCGGCCTCCTGCCGGGCCAGCAGCAGGTCGGCCAGGGTGTCGCGGGTGCCGAAGCGGCGGAACCAGGTCAGTTCCAGGTCGGCCGCCCAGCCGAGGCAGTGGCTGCTGGGCACCATGCTCGCGTACCCGAGGCGGCGCAGCCGGAGCTGGTGCTCGGCGCTGCGAGCCAGGCTGGTGACCCACAGCGGCGGGGTGGCCGGCGGGGTGGCCAGGGCGAACTCCCGACCGATGTCGTTGAGCAGCGCCACCACCTCGCGCCGGGCCCGGCGGAACCTCAGCCCGGCGGTGCGCGGGGTCGCGCCCGGCAGCAGCCTCCGCCGGACCGCGCGCAGCCCACGGCCGGCGAGGGTCACGGGTTGCTCCTGGTAGCAGAAGGCGAGCAGGCCGCGCCGGCGCAGCCACTCCAGGTCGACCAGGTCGACGCTGCTGTCGACCTGCTGGTCGGTGAGGAGGGCCGGGGTGTCCCGCCACCACATCGCGTCGATACGGGAGAGCAGGTAGATGCGGACCAGCGCGGTGAGGTCGTGCGCCGCGCCGTGAGCGTCGAGTTGGTGGCGGGCCAGCTCCAACAGCAGGGTCTCCCGGGCGCCGACGAGCCCCTGCGGGGTGGCGTCGAGGACGGCGGCGATGGCCGGCTCGCGCAGCCGTTGGTCGAGCAGCACCTGACGGGCGGTGGTCGACGGGGCATCCGCCAGGGCACCGAGCTCGACCAGCAGCTCCGCCACCGCCGCCCGGTAGGCGGCCAGGTCGGGTGCCGCGGGGCCCGGACGACGGCCGGCGGCCGAGGGCAACCGGCGGCTGGGAGCGGTGGACGCGACGGCGGGCCCGGACTGCGGGCCAGAGCCTCCGCTGGGCACTCGCATGGTCGGGTCCCCTCTCCCGGCAGGACACGGCGTGACTTAAACCTGGACACACCGTAACCATCAAGATTGGCAGTTCCCCGAACAATCCTCCTATTCCCCCCTAAGGAAGACAGGCCGCCTTATCCAGAGCGTCAGCTACCGAATCGCCCCGTCAACTCCTGCACCCACCCGTACGAGGGCACGGCGGGCAGGTCGCCGGGCCGGTCCGCGCGCACCGCGTCCGCGACCGCCAGCACCGCGCCGAGGGCAGCCCGGAACAGCAGGGAACCGGTGCTGACCCGGGCCACCCCGAGCCGGCCCAACTCGGCCAGGCCGGGCCCACCCGGGCGGTACAACACGTTCAACGGCCGGCCGGCCTCCGCGGCGAGCAGCCCGACGGTGTCGTCCGGCGCACCGGGAACGAACAGGCCGTCGGCCCCTGCCTCCCGGTACGCCCGAGCCCGGAGCAGGGCATCGTCCAGCGGCTCGGGCACCCCGAGCCACCAGGCGTCGGTACGGGCGTTGACGAAGAGACCCGGCACGACGGTCTTCATCGCGGCGATTTTGGCAGCGGTCAGCTCCGGAGGCGCGAGGGAGCCGTCCGGACGGCCGTCCTCCAGGTTCACCCCCACCACACCGAGCGCGGCCAACTCGCCGACGTAGTCGGCCACCGCTGCCGGCTCGTCGCTGAAGCCGCCCTCGACATCGACGGTCAGCAGGACGGGCAGGTCGCGGAGCCGCCGGGCGAGATCGAGGTTCTCGGCCCGGGTGGCTCCGGCCGCGTCCGGCTTCCCGTCGGCCGCGGCGACCCCGAGACTGGTGGTGCCGACCGCCGGGTGCCCCTGCGCGGTGAGGGCTGCGGCGGAGGCGTGGTCCCAGGCGTTGGGCAGCAGCAACGGCTCGCCCGGCCGGTGCAGGGCGTGGAACGCGGCGGCGCGCTCGGTCATCGGACGGTCACCTCGATGCTGGTGGGGATGCGGAGGGTGGGGTGCGGCGCGTACTCGATCGTGGCCGCGGTGGGGTGGCAGCGGCGGCGCAGCACGTCGACCACGCCGCCGGCCAGGGCCAGGGCGTGCCGCTCGCCCGGACAGCCGCGGGGTCCGGTGCCGAAGGTCAGTGACCCGCCGGAGCGGCCGGGCCGGAAGCGGTCCGGCTCGGCGAACACGACCGGATCGCGGTTGGCCGCGCCGAAGTGAAGCAGCAGCGCGGCGTCGGGTTCGATCCCCCGTTCGCCGAGACATAGCGCGGCGGTGGCGACCCGCCGGGTGGCCCGCACGGGCGGGTCGAGGCGCAGCACCTCGGCCAGCAGGTCGCCGGTGGACACGCTCGCCGGCGCGGCGGGCAGGTGCCGGGCGGCGGCACCGATCAGACCGGCCGTGGCGTCGCAGGCCTGGACCAGCAGCCCGATCCGGTTCGCGGCGACCTCCGGCGGGGCCGGTGGCGACATCGCCAGCAGCGTTGCCACCGCCCCGTCGGCACGCGCCACCGCCGCCGGGTCCGCGCCGGGGTGGTAGGCAGCGGCCACCGTCACCACCGCCGGCCCGGCCGCCGTCGGATCGGCCAGCCCCAGCCGCGCCGCCAGCACCTCAAGGGGTACGCGCCGCGCCAGCCGGGCCATCACGTCGACCCGGGCCGATGCGGGCTGATCCGCCGCGCTGTCCGGTCCGCCCGGCGGGATGGTGAGGCCGTTCAGCGACTCCTCGGCCATCCGGGCGGCCGCCGCGCGCAGTTCGTCCGGATCGAGGCCGGCCAGCGCGGCGGTGCCGATCGCCCGGCGGGCGGGGTGCCGGTCCGGGTCGCTGAACCGGCTGACCGTCCCGCGCAGCCAGGCGAGGGTCCCGGGCGGCCCGCCGGACGCGGCGGGCACCACGCAACGCGGGTCGGTGAGCACCGCACGCACGTCGGCGTGCCGGGTGACCACCCAGCCGCCGTCGACGGGTACGGGCGGTCCGCACGCGGGCGTGTCGGGCGGGGCAGCTATCGACGGCCAACTCATCGCCCGACCGTAGGCCCCATTTCCTTCGGCCCCGGCCGAACTGTCCCGACCCACCGCCACCGGGGTGGTCCGGCTTGATCGCCGCCGTGTGCGGCATGTGGTCGTCTCGGTCGGCCCGGTGACCGCCATCTGCGGGAAGCGGAGTCGATCATCGCCCGAAGCCGACCAAAGGCGGCCAGGTGTGGTGGCGGTGGGCGTCAGGCGCGATGGGCCGCGGTGTCGCGGGGCGGGGCCAGCTCGGCCGGGGCGATGCCGAGGGCGGCGGCCAGGGCGGGGCGGCCGGCCGGGGTGAGGCGGATCGCGCGGCCGGTGCCACGTACCGTCCAGCCAAGATCGAGAAAGCGCTGGCACAGTGCCGCGCCGAGCGCCCCGGCCAGGTGCGGGCGTCGCTCGGTCCAGTCCAGGCACTCGCGGACCAGGGGTCGCCGACCGGCCCGCAGCGGCTCGACCGGCACGCCGATCCCGGCCAGCCACGCCACCCCGTCCGGCGTGACCGCCGGCCCGCCCGTCCGGTCCAGCACACCCCGAGCCAGCAGCGTGTCGTACACCAGCACGCCGAGCCGGCCGGCCAGGTGGTCGTAGCAGGTCCGGGCGTACGCCAGGGCGGCGGCGGCCGACACGGCGCGCAACGTGCGGGGTGGGGCCGGCGGGGCGGGAGCGTGGCCGGCCAGATCCTCGACGAGCTGGGCGACCGACGGGCCGGCAAGGCGGACGTACCGGTGCCGGCCCTGCCGCTCCTCCACCAGCAGCCCGCCGCGCACCAGCCGGGTGAGGTGGTCACTCGCGGTCGACGGGGCGACTCCGGCGGACCGGGCCAGCTCCCCCGCCGTCCAGGCCCGCCCGTCCAGCAGCGCCAGGCAGAAGCTGGCGCGGGTACGGTCGGCGAGCAGCGCGGCGAGCCCGGCCAGCGAGCGGCCGTCGGTGCCGGTCGTGGTCATGCCCCATGGTGGCACGCGACGAACGGCGCGGGCCGGCCGGATCAGCTGGGCAGGAGAGGGCCCGCCGGGGCCAGGTCGCTGACCGTCCGGGTGTCGCTGTCGTAGCTGCGCGCCGCGACGAACTCCCCGGCGGGGCGGTCGAGCCCGGCCACCGCCCGGGCTCTGCGCCGGTCGCCGTCCCGGAACCGCAGGGCCAGGCTCAGGTGCGGAATCCAGCGCCCCGGCAGGTGCCACGGGCGCGGGCCGGGTGCCTCGGCGAGCACGTCCCAGACCGCGCCGTGCAGGGCTATCAGCTGCGGCGCGGGCCGGACCAGCCAGACCAGCGGGGCGCTCCCGTCGAGCACCGCCACCCGGTCGACCCGGACGGGCAGGGGCAGCACCGCGGCGCAGAGGTCGGCGAGGCGCTGCTCGGCCCCGGGCGGAAACTCGTCGACCGAGGCAAGGGTCAGGTGCGGGCGGTTGGTGGGGTGGGCGTTGCGCGCCAGGCTGGGCAGCCCCGCCTCGGCCAGCCGGTGCCAGGCGGCCCGTACCGTCCCCTCCAGCTCCGGCGAGCAGAGCAGTTCGACCGTACGCACGACGCCAGGCTAATCGTCACAGGTGCGCCACGACGCCCCATGGGGGATGCTCTCGGCATGAGCGAGCGTCAGCGAGCGAATCATCAACACAGCGCGGTAATGCCTCATGACGACGCCGAGCGCAGCGAGGCGACGGCATGAGCGAGCGTCAGCGAGCGAATCATCAACACAGCGCGGTAATGCCTCATGACGACGCCGAGCGCAGCGAGGTGACGGCATGAGCGTGCTGACCGAGACCGACGAACGCCACCTGCGCCGGGCCATCGAACTGGCCGCCGTCGCCGGGGAAGCGGGGGATGGCCCGTTCGGGTCGCTGCTGGTCGACGCCGAGGGGCGGGTGCTGGCCGAGGAGGTCAACACCGAGCGCACCGACGACGACATCTCCGCGCATCCGGAACTGAAGCTGGCCCGCTGGGCGGCCCGGGAACTGGGCGCCGAGGCGGCCGCGGTCGCCACCATGTACACGAGCTGCCAGCCGTGCGGCATGTGTGCGACGGCGATCGAGCGCTCCGGCCTGGGCCGGGTGGTGTACGCGCTCAGCACCGAGCAACTGGCGGCGCTGCGTCCGGCACCGGCGCCCACCCCGGTCGCGTACGCCGGTCCGGCGCTGCTCGCCGAGGCCCGCGTACCGTTCGAGGCGGGCTGACCCCAGCCCCCGGAACGTGGCCGGGCCGACGGTTGTGCCGGTCGCCGCGACCGCCCGCCGGCGGTGATGAAAGGCTTGGCGCATGAGTTCCGCACCAACGCCCACCGACGCCACCATCCCCGACGACGCCGACGCGGCGCCCGCCTTCGCGGATCTCGGGCTGCGCGCCGAACTGCTGGGCGCGCTGTCCGCGCTCGGCTACGAGGAGCCCACCCCGATCCAGCGGGAGGCGATCCCACCCCTGCTCGCCGGCCGGGACCTGCTTGGGCAGGCGGCGACGGGCACGGGCAAGACGGCCGCCTTCGCCCTGCCGTTGCTACAGCGGATGCCCGACGAACGCACGGGCGGGGATCCGACGTCGCTGGTGCTGGTGCCTACCCGGGAGCTGGCGGTGCAGGTCTCCGAGGCGTTCCACCGGTACGGCAAGGACCTCGGCACCCGGGTCCTGCCGATCTACGGCGGCCAGCCGATCGGCCGGCAGTTGCGCGCCCTCGACCTGGGTGTGGACGTGGTGGTGGCGACGCCGGGCCGGGCGCTGGACCATATCGCGCGGGGCACCCTGCGGCTGGGTTCGCTGGCCACGGTGGTGCTGGACGAGGCCGACGAGATGCTCGACATGGGTTTCGCCGAGGACATCGAGGCGATCCTGGAGCACGCCCCCGCCGAACGGCAGACGGTGCTCTTCTCGGCGACCATGCCGACGCGTATCGACGGACTGGCCCGCCAGCACCTGACCGACCCGGTGCGCATCCAGATCGAACGCGAGCAGCCGGTGGCCGGCGAGGCACCCCGGGTGCGGCAGAGCGCGTACATCGTGGCGCGGGCGCACAAACCGGCCGCGCTGGGCCGGGTGCTGGACGTGGAGTCGCCGACCGCGGCGATCGTGTTCTGCCGCAGCCGGGAGGAGGTGGACCGACTCACCGAGACGATGAACGGCCGGGGCTACCGGGCCGAGGCGCTGCACGGCGGGATGAGCCAGGAGCAGCGGGACCGGGTGATGGGCCGGCTGCGCTCGGGCACCGCCGACCTGCTGGTGGCCACCGACGTGGCGGCCCGCGGGCTGGACGTCGAGCAGCTCAGCCACGTCGTCAACTACGACGTCCCCTCGGCGCCGGAGTCGTACGTGCACCGGATCGGCCGAGTGGGCCGGGCCGGCCGGGAGGGCGTGGCGATCACCCTCGCGGAGCCGCGCGAGCATCGGATGCTCAAGACCATCGAGCGGGTCACCGGCCAGCGGATCACGGTCGACAAGATCCCGACGGTGGCGGATCTGCGGACCCGGCGGCTGGAGCTGACCCAGGCGGCGCTGCGGGAGTCGCTGCTGGAGGACGACCTGGAGCCGTTCCGGGCGATCGTGGAGTCTCTGACCGACGAGTTCGACATGATGGAGGTCGCGCTCGCCGCGGTGCGGCTGGCCCACGAGGCGACCCTCCCCGGCACAGCCGACGAGGAGGAGGAGATCCCGCAGGTCACGGTCCGCCCGCCGCGGGAGCAGCGCGGGTACGAGGGCCGGGAGCGACGCCCCGCGGGACGCCCCCGCCCCGGCGGTACGACCCAGGTGTTCATCGGCCTGGGCCGGCGGGCCGGGGTGCGCCCGCAGGATCTGGTCGGGGCGATCACCGGGGAGACCCAGGTCAGCGGGCGGGACATCGGCTCGATCGAGATCGCCGACCGGTTCTCCCTGGTGGAGGTCCCGTACGCGGTCGCCGACGAGGTGATCCGGGGGCTGCGCGGCAGCACCATCAAGGGCCGCAAGGCGACCGTACGCCGGGATCGGGACGGCGACGGCCGCGACCGCCGGTAAGGAAGGGCCCCTTCTTAACGCATTCGGTAGAGGAAGGGCCCCTTCTTAACACTCTGGGCCACACCTGGACCGGGTGCTCCATGAGCGTGGTTAAGAGGGGCCCCCTGCTCTGCACCAGGCGTTAACAGGGGGCCCCTCCTTACACCTCAGGCCGCGGTGAGGGGCTGGCCGCCGAGCGTCTCCGCGTCGACGTCGGCCGGGCGCAGCGCCAGGGCGAGCACGTCGGCGACGTCGGCGAGGGTGTGGATGGTCAACGCCTCGCGTACCTCGGTGGGCAGGTCGTCGAGGTCCGGCTCGTTGCGCTTCGGGATGATCACCTCGGTCAGGCCGGCCCGGTGGGCGGCGAGCAGCTTCTGCTTCACGCCGCCGATGGGCAGCACCCGGCCGGAGAGGGTCACCTCGCCGGTCATCCCGAACTCGGGGCGCACCGGCCGGCCGGTAACCAGGGAGGCCAGCGCGGTCACCATGGTGATGCCGGCACTCGGGCCGTCCTTCGGCACCGCGCCGGCCGGGACGTGCAGGTGGATCCGCCGCCCGGCGAGGGCGTTCGGGTCCAGCCCGAACCGCCGCCCGTTCGACCGCAGGTACGACCACGCGATGTGCGCGGACTCCTTCATCACGTCGCCGAGCTGGCCGGTCAGGGTCAGGCCCGGTTCGCCCGCCATGCTGGTCGCCTCGATGAAGAGCACGTCGCCGCCGGCGCCGGTGACCGCCAGTCCGGTGGCCACGCCGGGCACCGCGGTCCGCTCCGCCGATTCCGGGGTGAACTTCGGCCGGCCCAGGTAGCGGGTCAGGTTGTCGTCGTCCACCCGGACCGGTGCCGGGTCGGTGGCCAGGGCCACGGCGACCTTGCGCAGGATCTTGGCGAGGGCCCGTTCGAGCTGCCGTACGCCGGCCTCCCGGGTGTGTTCCCCCGCGATCCGGGCCAGCGCCTCGTCGGTGACGGTCACCTCGTCGGCGGTCAGCCCGGCCCGCTCCCGCTGCCGGGGCAGCAGGTGGTCCCGGGCGATGGCCACCTTCTCGTCCTCGGTGTAGCCGTCGAGGGCGACCAGCTCCATCCGGTCCAGCAGCGGGCCGGGGATGGCCTCCACCACGTTGGCGGTGGCCAGGAAGAGCACGTCGGACAGGTCGAGGTCGACCTCGAGGTAGTGGTCGCGGAAGGTGTGGTTCTGCGCCGGGTCGAGCACCTCCAGCAGGGCTGCGGCCGGGTCGCCGGAGTAGCCGGCGGCCAGCTTGTCGACCTCGTCGAGGAGCACGACCGGGTTCATCGAACCCGCCTCGAGCAGCGCGCGGACGATCCGGCCGGGCAGCGCGCCGACGTAGGTGCGCCGGTGACCGCGGATCTCCGCCTCGTCGCGGACGCCGCCGAGGGAGACCCGGACGAAGTTGCGGCCCAGCGCCCGGGCGACGGACTCGCCGAGGCTGGTCTTGCCGACGCCGGGTGGGCCGGCGAGGGCGAGCACCGCGCCGGAGCCGCGGCCGCCGACCACGCCGAGGTTGCGTTCCGCGCGCCGGTTGCGCACCGCCAGGTATTCCAGGATGCGGTCCTTCACGTCGGCCAGGCCGGCGTGGTCGGCGTCGAGCACGGCGCGGGCCGCGGCCAGGTCGGTGTTGTCCTCGGTACGCGTGTTCCACGGCATCTCGAGGACGGTGTCGAGCCAGGTACGGATCCAGCCCGCCTCGGGCGAGGCGTCGCTGGCCCGCTCCAGCTTGCCGACCTCGCGCAGGGCCGCCTCGCGGACCTTCTCGGGCAGGTCGGCGGACTCGACGCGGGACCGGTAGTCGGCGGAGCCCTCGGGCTCGTCCTCGCCGAGCTCCTTGCGGATCGCGGCGAGCTGCTGGCGGAGCAGGAACTCCCGCTGCGACTTCTCCAGCCCCTCGCGGACGTCACTGTTGATCCGTTCGGTGACCTCCTGCTCGGCCAGGTGCTCCTTCACCCAGCCGACCAGCAGCTCCAGCCGGGCGGTGACGTCCGGCGCGGCGAGCAGTTCGGTCTTCTGCGCCAGGCTGAGCCAGGGCGCGTAGCCGGCGGCGTCGGCCAGTTCGGAGAGGTCGGTCATCCGTTCCATGGCGTCGATGACCTGCCAGGCGCCGCGCTGCTGGAGGACGGACGTCATCAGCGCGCGGTACTCGCGGGCGAGTTCCCGGGCCCGGCCGGCCGGGGATGGTTCGTCGAGTTCGGTCGCCTCGACCCAGAGCGCGGCGCCGGGTCCGGGCACGCCGGAACCGATCCGGGCGCGGGTGAGGCCGCGGATCACGGCGGCGGGCTCGCCGCTGGGCAGCCGGCCCACCTTCTCGATCGTGGCGATCACGCCGACGGGGCCGTAGTCGCCGTCGATGCGGGGAACGGCGAGGAGCTCCTTGTCGCCGCTGGCGCGGGCCGCGTCGACCGCGGCCTGGGTGGTCGGGTCGAGGGTCACCGGGATGACCATGCCGGGCAGCAGGACGGCGTCGGTCAGCGGAAGTACCGGAAGAGTTGCCATCGAACACCTGCCATCATCTTGAGTTGAGCGTGTCAGACTCAAGTAACAAGGCGTGGCCCTTGTTCCGGGTTGTGACTCACACCACTCCCCAACCGCCCGAGAGCGCCGCGCCACGCGTTGGCCCACCATTCCGGGCTATGGATTAGCCGACCCGCCGAATGGCGATCCGGCGGATATTGTTGCGAATTTGCCGCACCGTAGGTCAAACTCTTAGCCACACCCCGCCCGACTCAGGGAGCAATGGCGATGGCAAGGAAAGTAATCACTGTTCTGACCGACGACCTCGACGGCGGAAAGGCGGATCGGACCGTCGAGTTCGGTCTGGACGGCGTGGCCTACACGATCGACGTCTCCGACGAGAACGCCGGCGTCCTGCGCAAGGCCCTGGACCCGTACATCAGCGCTGGCAGGCGGATCGGTCGCGGACCGGTGGAGAGCGTACGCACGGCGCGCCGCACGGCCCGCGCGGCCACCTCCGGAATGGACCGGGAGCAGAACCGCGCCATCCGGGAATGGGCCACGAAGAACGGCTACGAGATTTCCGAGCGGGGCCGGATCCCCGTCTCGGTGGTGGAGGCGTACAAGAACCGCTGAGCCTCCCGGTTCACCGTCGGGCACGCCGGGGTCACGCTGAGAAATCAGCGGGGCCCCGGTTGGCTTTTTCGTCGTTCACAATTTTCATCGATGACATGCTCGCCGGCATCCATTGCCGCAGTCGCACAGTGAGCGGCGCCACCATCATCACCCCGAGACCGACCTCGTGTCGTACCTCTAGGTTGTAATGACCGGCATGGCCAGTGGTCATTACACAAGCAAGCACGGGGGTAGCGCATGGCAGGCTGGTGGCGACAGACCGGAGGCGGCCTGCCCCGCACGTTCTGGTATCTCTGGGCCTCCACCCTGATCAACCGGCTGGGCAGCTTCGTCGCCATCTACCTCGGCGTCTACCTGGTCTCGGTGCGCCACTTCGACCCGTCGTACGCCGGGATGGTGATCGGGTTGCACGGGGCGGGCAGCGCGCTCGGCACGCTGCTCGGCGGCATCGTCGCGGACCGGTGGGGGCGGCGGCCGGCGATGCTTTCCGGCAACGTCGCCGCGGCGGCGACCGCGCTCGGGCTGGGACTGACCGACCGACCGGTCGCCATCGCGGCGCTCACCCTGACCCTCGGGCTCTTCCTCGGCGTGGCCCGGCCGGCGTTCACCGCCACCATCATCGACGTGGTCGGCGAGCGCGACCGGCTGCGGGCGCTGACCCTGAACTACTGGGCGATCAACATCGGGTTCTCGGTGGCCGCGACCGTCGCCGGCGTGCTGATCCGGGCCGAGCCGCTGCTGCTCTTCGTGCTCAACGCGGCCGTGCTGCTCGGCACCGCCGCCCTGATCGCGCTCAAGGTGCCCGAGTCCCGGCCCGCGCCGGAGACGGTCGGGCAACGCGACCGAGCCGACCGGGGCGGCCTCGGCACGGTGCTGCGCGACCGGGTCTTCCTCACCTTCACCGCGCTGACCGGGTTGATCTGGCTCTGCATCGAGGCGAACGCCATGCTGCCGGTGGCGTTGCGGGCCGACGGACTGCCCGCGTCGGCGTACGGGCCGGTCATCGCGGTGAACGGGCTGATGATCGTGGCGGGCCAGCTGTTCGTGCCTCGGCTGATCGCCCGCTTCGACCGCTCCCGCACCATCGCGGTGGCGGCGGTGGTGATCGGCGCCGGGTTCGCGGTCACCGCCATGGCCGACACCATCCTGCTCTACGGCCTCAGCGTGCTGGTCTGGACCCTCGGCGAGATGATGATGACGCCCGCCAACTCGGCGCTCACCGCCGACCTCTCCCCGGCCGCGCAACGCGGCCGTTACCAGGGCGTCTACTCACTCGGCTACGCCTTCGCCAGCTTCGCCGGCCCGACCGTGGGCGGCCTGGTCACCAGCCGGTTCGGCGACACCGTGCTCTGGCTCGGGCTGGGTGGGCTGGCCCTGCTGGTGGCGTTGGGCAACCTGCTCGCCGGTCCGGCGCGTACCCGACAGATCGAGGGGCTGCGGGCGCCCGCGCCGGACCCGGCCCGACCGGTGCCCGCGCCGGTGTGACCCGCCCCGCCGGGAAGGGCCAGCCGGGAAGGGCCGGGCCACCCAGCCGGACGTCCGCGCCCCGGGTCAGCCCGCGCGGTGGCTCAGTCCGCCCAGAGGTGGTCGAAGGCGAAGCCGCCGTCCAGCTCGTCGCGCCGGGCGGCCAGCCCCCGGATACGCTGGCGCAGCTCGTCCCGGTCGACCAGCGACGGCTCGACGGCGTCGAGGTCACGTAGCCGTTCCCCCACCGCCACGGCGGCCAGGTCCTCGGCGAGCCGGCCCGGGTCCACCCCGCAGGAGAACCGCTGCACGTAGAGTTCGACCCGTTCGACCAGGCACCGGCCGGGCCGCACCTCGATCCAGCTCCACCCCTCGGCCGCGCCGCCCGTCCACCGCACGTGCAGGCCGCGCACGATCGGGTCGGCGAGGCGTCGCTCGACGTACGCGTCGACCGCGGCGGCCCGAGCCAGCGCCCCGAGGTCGTTCACCGGCCCGCTGCGCCCGTCGGGCAGCCGGCCGACGATCTCCCGGAACCCGACGGCGTCCCCGCTCTCCGGCCCCGAGCCGGCGGCGTAGCTCCGCGCGTCGATGACGTACTCGGCGAGACGCCGGGCGTGTTCGGCACCGCGCAGCGTCGACGACTCGACCCGCAGCAGCGGCAGGCCGACGGCGGCGCAGACCACACTGGTCATCCGCTCGGCGCGGCGGGCGGCGGAACCGGCGGGCGCCGGCGGGGAGACCTGCACGGCGAAGACCGGACGGCCGGTGTCGGCCGCGCAGACCACCTGGTCGAAGCCCTCCCGCAGGGCAGTGCTCCACTGGTGCCCGGTCACACCCGGCGGCCGCCCCTGCACCAGCTCACCCAGCCGTCGCGAGGCGTACGCGAGATGACCGGCGCGGGTGCGGAGCGGGGCGTTCCCCGCCGTCACCGGACGCAGCCAGGAAGCCGCCACGCTGCCGCTGCTCGTCATCTTCGCCAGACCCATCCGTCGCTCGATCGACGCCCGAGTGTAGGCGGTCGATCATGGACGGCGCGCACCCGGTGTGCTGGAACCGACCGGTTCGGACCGTCACCGGCCGGTTGTTCCATTCCGATCCGGGCTGGCCGGGGGTCGTGCCGTTCGTCGCCTTTCCGCGGCTGTCTGGGCGGCCGGTCGCAGGGCTCCTTCCGGGCCTGCCCGCCTTGTCCCCGGCTGGACCATGCTCGACTCCAGGTGCGGGATTCTGGCGGTCTCGCCGGGTCCGGTTACCGCCAGTTGCGCCGAATGGAGGTGGAAGAATGCCCGGCTCCGACGTGAGCGACCGCTGCCGGTGGGGCGCGATGACTGCGCGGCGTGGGAACGGGTACCCGCCCGTCCGGTCGAGTCGCCGCTGAGCGGAGGTGGACATGACGCGGCAACAGTTCGGGTTCCTCGCCGGGTTCCTGCTGGTGGCGGTCTGGGCGCTCGGCGGAATCGGCGCCGCAGCAGCAGCCGCCCTGGCCGGACTGGTCGGCTGGCTCCTGGTCCGGGTCCTCGACGGCGACGTGACCGCGCCCGGGTTCGCCGACCGCGCGGACCGGCGCCGGTGAGCGGGGGCACGACGATGACCGGAATCCTGCCGCGGCGCGGCCCGGCCGCGCCCGAATCCGTACCCGCAGCCACGCGCCGGTCTGCGGGCACGCCCGAGGCCCCCGCCACGCCCCAGCCCAAGGCCACGGCGACGCCTGAGGCCGCCTCCGCGACCCCGCCCGCCACCGCGCGCGAGGCCGTTGCCCCGGTCCGGCCGTGGACGGAGGACCGGATCGCCCGGCTGGTCGAGGACGCGGCGAGACGCACGCCGGCCGCCCGCGACGCCGCGGCGACCGTCCGGGTGCACGGCGGTGTCGCCCGGGTCGACCTGGACCTGGTCGTCGACCACGGCACCCACCTGCCGACGGTCGCCGAGGCGGTACGCCGCCGGATCGGCGTCCGGGTCGGGGCGGAGACCGGGCTCACCGTCGAGGGGACCACCGTCACGGTGGCGGACCTGTGCCTGCCCGACCCGGCGGACCCCGCGTACCACGCGCCGAGCGCGGACGCGGACGCCTGGAAGGCGACGTGAGCCCGGCGGTCGGAGGCTGAGGTGCGGACGGTCAACCGGGTCGCCACCCTGCTGCTCGCCGTCGCCCTGCTCGCCGGCGGGGCGCTCGTCGCGGTCGAGGCCCTGCTCGCCGCGGCCGGCCATCCCGGCCCGCTGGCCCACCGGTGGTACGCCATCCTGACCACCACCCGCTGGCAGGACGCCCCGGTCCGGGCGGTCGCCGCCGGCGTCACCCTGCTCGGCCTGGTCCTGCTCGTCGCGGAGCTGCGCCGGTGGCACCCCGCCCGCCTGCGCCTCGCCGAGGACGACGGCTGGCACCTGCACCGTCGCTCGCTCGAACGGCGGCTGGCCCGTACGGCGCGGACCGTGCCGAGCGTCCGCCGGGCCCGGGTACGCCTCCGTCGGCGCGGGGACACCTGGCGGCCCCGGGTGACCGCGACCGGCGACCCGGCGGCCCGGGCCGACGTCGAGTTCGCGCTGCGCTGGGAACTCGATCGGCTGGCCGCCCCGCGCCGCGACCCGATCGAGGTCCGGCTCCTACCCGATCGGCGGGCCACGTGAGCAACGCCGCCCATCGGCTGCTCTGGACGGTGCTCGCCCTGCTGCTCATCGCGGCGGGCGCGACCGGGTCCGCGGTCGGGCTGGGTTGGCTCCCCGGCGGCGGCAGCCCGTTGCTCGGGGCCGGGCCGGTCACCTGGTGGCGGGCCGGTACGCCGTGGAGCGTCCTCGCGGTGGCGGCCGGCGGGATGCTGCTGGCCCTGCTCGGGCAGCGGCTGCTCGCCGCCGGGCTGCGGGTGCCGGGCCGGCTCACCGGCACCCTGACGCATCCCGGGGACGGTGGTGGGCGTACCCGGGTGGCGAGCGAGGTGCTCACCGGCGCGCTGGAACGGGACCTGCTCCGCGCCCCGGGCGTGCACCGGGCCCGGGTGCTGCTCACCGGGCCGGTCACCCGGCCGGACGTCTGGGTCGAGGTGGGCCTGGACCCCTCCGCCGGTCTCGATGTGGCCCGCGCCCAGGTGGACGCCGCGGTCCGGCGGTTCGCTGCGACGCTCGGCTGCCGCCCGGCGCACCTGGACGTGACCGCGGTGGTGGACGAGACGCCCCCGGCCGGTCCGGCGTACCGGTCGCGCGCGGCCCGGGCCGGCACCTGAACCGGACCGGCCGGCCACGCCGCCGGCCGGCCCGGGGGCGGGGCCGGCCGGCACCGACGGTCAGACGACCGGCGTGGCGTGCACCGGGTCCATCTCCCTCAGCGTGGTGTCGTCCACGTCGTACCCGACCGCGTTGTGGACCTGCACGACGCCGCTGACCTGGGCGGCGAGCCGGCCGGCGAGTTCGACGGCGCTGCGTCGGTCCAACCGGCCGTCCAGAGTGACCGCGCCGTCCCGGACCTGGACGGTGACCAGGCCGTCCCGCACCGCCAGCACCCGGCGCAGCACCTCCTGTACCACGTCCTCGCGGATCTCCGCGTCGGTGCGCAGATGCACCCGGAGCAGATCGCTTCGGGTCACGATGCCGACCAGCCGGCCGAGGTCGTCCAGCACCGGCAGCCGCTTGACCGCGTCGCGTTCCATCAGCCGGGCCGCCGCCGGCAGCGCCGCCTCCGGATAGGTGGTCACCGCCGGGGCGGTCATCAGGTCCTTCGCGACCAGCGCGCCCGCCTTCTCGCGGGCGGTACGCCGGCGCCGGCCCTCGAAGACCCGCCGCTCGTCGGGCTGCCCGGCCCGTTCCACCTTGTGCAGCAGGTCCGCCTCGGAGACCACGCCCAGCACCCGGCGGAAGTCGTCCACCACCGGCACCGCGCTGATGCCCCGCCGGATCAGCACGTCGACGATCTGCCGGTACGGGGTCTCCTCCCCCACCGTCGCGACGTCCTTGGTCATCACGTCGCCCACCTGCCATGTACGCATCACGACCTCCTCGGCCCGCTGTTCCACCGCCGACGCTATGGCGGCAGAGACCACCGTGGTCAGAGGCGGTCGGCAGGCCGGGGGAGGCCGACCGGACCGGACCCGGAGGGGTCCAAGGTCCCGGTCCGGGGCGGCCCGGTCGGCCCTGCCGGCGGGCAGGCCGTGGAGGTGGAATGAAGGTGTCACCGGAAAGGCGCGGTACGAACCACCAGAAGGGACGTGGAGACCATGACCGCGACGATCGAGCGGATCACCACCAACACCATCGCTCCGGCGGTTCGAACCACCCGCGACGTCGAGACCGTCCGGCAGCGGGCCGCCCGGTACGTCTTCGCCGGACTGCGGATCGCCCTCGGCTGGATCTTCCTCTGGGCCTTTCTGGACAAGATGTTCGGCCTGGGACACGAGACCGCGGCGAAGAACGCCTGGATCAACGGCGGCAGCCCCACCAAGGGCTTCCTGGCCTTCGGCACCAAGGGCCCGCTCGAAGGCTTCTATCACGGCATCGCCGGGGCGGCCTGGGCAGACTGGCTGTTCATGACCGGGCTGGTGGGCATCGGTATCGCCCTGGTCCTCGGCATCGGGATGCGGGTCGCCGCGGTCGCCGGCGGGGTACTGCTGGTCATGATGTGGACGGCCGTGCTGCCCCCGGCGAACAACCCCTTCCTCGACGACCACCTCATTTACGCGGGTCTGCTGGCCGGCCTGGCCCTGGTCGGCGCCGGCAACACCCTTGGGCTCGGCCGGGCCTGGGCGAAGCTCCCCCTCGTCCAGCGGCTCCCCTGGCTCAGGTGAGGTGAACGAGCCGGCAGCACCCATCGGGCGGGCGTCACCGGAGGTGGCGCCCGCCCCCTCGTCCGTCCACCGGTCCCCGCCTTGCCGGGCGGGGACCGACGCGTATCGGCCGGTCGCGATCCGGCAGGATCGACGGGGACCACATCCGAAACCACTGAGGAGATCCGCTCATGGAGAAGCCCGAGGTTGGCCCGATCGAGGGCGCGCCGCCCGCCGATCTCGTCATCGAGGACATCACGGTCGGCGAGGGCCCGGAGGCCCGCCCCGGCCAGCTCGCCACGGTGCACTACGTCGGCGTGGCCCACTCGACCGGCCGCGAGTTCGACGCGTCGTGGAACCGGGGCGAGGCGTTCGAGTTCCCGCTCGGCGGCGGGCGCGTCATCGCCGGCTGGGACCAGGGCGTGGTCGGCATGAAGGTGGGCGGCCGGCGCAAGCTGACCATCCCGCCGCACCTGGGCTACGGAGACCGGGGCGCCGGCGGCCTCATCAAGCCGGGCGAGACGCTGGTCTTCGTGGTCGACCTGCTCGGCGTCCGCTGAATCGCCACTGATCCACCCGGGGCCGTCGGTCGGACCGGCGGCCCCGCCCGTCGGGTCAGACCGCCGCCAGCTCGGCCAGCCCCGACACGCCCGCCCGCGCCGACTCGTGGATCGGCAGCACCCGGTGCAGGCCGGTGGCGCGCAGCACCCGCGCCACCACCGGATCGGGGTCGACCAGCGCCAGCTCGCCGCCGCGGGCCCGGATCCGCAGGTGCGCCGCGACCAGCGCCCGCACCCCGGCGGCGGAGAGCACCCGGACGCCGGAGAGGTCCAACCGCAGCACCGGCCGGGCCGGGGCGGCCCAGAGCGCGGCCCGGAACGCCCCGACCGTGGCGATGTCGATCTCGCCAACGGCACGGACGTCCACCACGTGGTCACCGACGCTGATCTGCACGTGGAAACGGTCGCTGTGCTGCCCCATGCCGGCAAACCTATCGGTCGGGACCGACATTTTCGCCTGCTCAGACCCGTAATCGGGGAACGTCCCGGGTAGGACCCCGAGAGACTCAGGGTGACCCCCCGAGGCGCCCCGCCCCAGCACGGCGGGGACGGCCCGCCACCTCGATGGCAAGCCGTCCCTCGGTGGTTCCCCCCAGGTCCCTCAGCCGCCGCTGATCGACGGTGCGGGTGCGGGCGCCGAGCCACCGGCGACCGCGCCCGGGTGCGGCGTCGCGCTCTGCGTGGGCTTGAGCCCGGCCGGCACCGGCAGCGCGCTGCCCTTGGCGAAATCGTCCCAGGTGACGTTCCACGCGGTGAAGCCGTTGCCCTGGTCCAGCTTCACCTCGGTGCCCTTGACCGTCACCAGGTCGCCGACCTGGGTGATGCCCATCAGCCAGTGCGCGGCATCGGCCGAGACGTTGGTGCAGCCGTGTGAGGTGTTGACGCTGCCCTGCTCCCCCTCGGACCACGGCGCCGAGTGGATGAACTCGCCGCCCCAGGTGAGGCGCTGCGCGTCGTCGACGTCGACCACGTAGCCCCCGTTCGGGTCACCCCGGGTGTCGAAGGTGGTCCGGTCGAACTTCTCCATGATCACCATGTTGCCGCTGGAGGTGGGCGTGCTCTCCTTGCCGAGGCTCACCGGAATCTTCCGGAGCAGCTTGCCGTCCTGGTAGACCGACATCTGCTTGGTGGCGTTGTCGATGTCGAGCGAGACCTGCCGGCCGATCTTCGAGGTCGCGGTGTGGTCCGCGTCCCCGATGGCGTCCTTGCCGATCGGCAGCCCCTGCAGGGCGCTGCGCACGCTGATCTTCGTACCAGGCTTCCAGAAATCGGGGGCCCGGTATTCGACCTGAGTGCCGTCCGCAATCCAGGACCAGGTACCCGGCTGCGGCGGGTCCGTCTTCACGAACAATCTTCGCTGTACGTCCGCCCTGGCCTCCTTTGGAATCGCCGGGTCGAACTTGACGGCCACCGGCATCGCCGTCCCGTACGTCTCATTGTCGGTGAAGTAGAGCGTGCTGGTGATCGGCGACTTGTTCGACGGCGCCGACGTGGTGAACGTCGTCTTCTCTGTGGTCGTCTTCCCGGAATCGCCGGTGGCGGTCACCTCCGCGGTGTACGTCCGCGAATTCTGCAACGGCTTGGTGGGCACCCAGCTCGAACCGTCCTCCCGTGGTTCGGCCGGTACCTGCGCGCCCTTGTCGTCGGTGAGCCGGACCGCGGTGATCTTCCCGTTGCTGACGGTGGCACCCACCTCGGCGCTGATCGGCACGTCCTTCGTGCTGTTCGCCGGTGTCACGGTCAGCGACGGGGGCTTCTTCTCCTGGCCCGACTTCATCGCCTTCGGCCCGGCCGTGCAGCCGGCGACAACCAATGGTGTGGTAGCCATGGTTACCGCCAATAGCGTGAATCGTCGCCTCACGTCCATATTCGGCCCCCCATTTCCACTCCCTCTCGCCCACATTCTGTACGGCACTTCTCCGGCCCAGGCGCTCTTCCCCGATAAATGCTGGCGAAACCCGGGCCATTTGGTCGTCGACGCGCCGCCCAGGTCCGTCACCGCGGGAATGTCCCGGATCGGCCCGCCGGCTGGGCCGGCGTACACCGGCATGCCGGAGAGGGCGGGTCAGTCCCAGTCCTGGTCGCCGTGGTTGCGTTCCCACCGGCCGCCGATCGGCGGGGTGTCCAGCCGGGTGGGCCCTTCGGCATTCCCGGCCAGGTCGTTGTCCTCGACCCGGCAGTCCACGCAGCTGCCCCGCTCGGTGATCCAGAAGCCGTGGGTCTGGGCGGCCGGCCGCCGGCCGTCCCAGATCCTGTTGCCTCGGATGCTGGCCGAGTCGAGAGCGACGTTCACGGTGATGCCGGCCCGGATCGGGGGCGCCGCCGGCAGCTCATACGGGGTGCCGGGCGTCGGGACGTCCGCGCTCCAGCCGGTGAACTCGTCGGGGCGGATCGGGGCCAGGGTGAGGGTCGTGGAGTCGTTCGCCGCCACCTGGGCGAAGCGGTCGCCGACCCGGACCACCTTGCCCCGGTGCTCGTCGTTCTGCCACTCCGCCCGCCGGTCGATCACCTGCTTCGCGCTGTACCGCACCGACTCGCCTCGGCCCTGGGCGACCGCGCCGCACCGCCGGCCGTTGCCTCGGATCCGGTTGTTCACGATGATCGCGTCGGTGATCGGCTCGTCGATCCGGATCGCGTCCAGGCTGTTGCCATAGAAGTCGTTGCTGTCGATGACGATCTCCCGGACGCACTCCGGCTCCGTGCCGTCCTGGCTGTGCTGGTGGTATCCGTGCTGGCCGTTGCCACTGATCCGGTTGCCCCGGATGGTGTACGGCCCGGGGGTGTTGCCGATGCTCACCCCGTCCCGCACGTTGCCGTCGATCACGCAGTCGGTGAGGATGCCGCCCTTACCAGCGGTGCCCGTGGTGCCCCTGGCCGAGACGTGGAAGCCTGCCTCCAGGTTGCCGGTCATCGTGCAGGCGGAGACGATCAGGCCGTTGGCGCCCCAGTCGGAGATGCCGCACTGGTTGCCCTGGGCATGACAGCCGATGACCCGGAACCCGCGCGGCCGCAGCTCCCCGGCCTCTTGCAGTTCCAGGAAGATCCCGTGGGTGCCGTTGCTGAACGCCGAGCAGTTGATGATGTTCGCCCGCTCGACGCTGCCCCACCCGCCGACCCCGATGCCGATCCCCGCCCCGCCCATCTCGGTGCCGTTGTCCAGCCGCCCGCACCCCACCACCAGCACCCCGTCGATCAGGCAGTCCTGTAGGAAGTCACAGCCCAGGCCGGTGGCGCCGGTGTGGTGGATGTAGAGATTCCGGAACACCCCCCGCACGACGTACTGCACGCCCAGCCCCTTGGCCAGCGGGCTGTAGTCCGCCGAGGGCACCCCGGAGCCGTCGATCTCGAAATCGGCGAAGGTGCAGTCCGCGAGGTAGCGTTCTCGGTCCGCGCCGTGCAGCGCCGCCGTGTAGAAGGCCAGCGGGGTGGGATCGGCCCGGTTGCCGGAGTTGCTCAGCACGAACCGGGTCGCGCCGGGACCGGCGCCGATCAGGGAGAATCCGCTGCGCCAGACCGTACCGGCGTCCCGGATCGAGTACACCCCCGGTGGGCAGTAGATCACCCGGACCCGCCCGTCGGCCGCGAACGCGTCCCCCAGTTGGTCCACCAGCGCGGCGAACGCCGGTTGGTCGTTGGTCGCCCCGTCCCCGATCAACCCATGCTCCCGCGCGTTGCACAGCAGCGGCGCCCCGGCGACCGGGTGCGGGGGCACCTTGCCCGCGGAGGGCATGTACGGGTAGCTCATCCGTCTCCTCCCCTCGGCGGACCGGGCTCGCTTTCCCGGTCCGCCGGAGGAGAAACGGCGGGACGGCCTTGGGCGGAGGCAGGGCCCGGGCCGAAGGTCAGACGTTCGCCACCAGCAGCGCGGGCTGCTCGACGCAATCCGCGACGTGGCGCAGGAAGCCGCCCGCCACGCCACCGTCACAGACCCGGTGGTCGAAGGTGAGGCTGAGCTGGGTCACCTTACGGACCGCGAGCTGACCATCGACCACCCAGGGCTTGTCCACGATCCGGCCGACGCCGAGCAGCGCCGCCTCCGGATGGTTGATGATCGGAGTGGAGCCGTCCACCCCGAACACCCCGTAGTTGTTGAGGGTGAAGGTGCCGCCGGTCAGCCGCGCCGGCGGGAGGGTGCCGGCCCGGGCGGCGGTGGTGGTCTCCACCAGCGCGGCGGCCAGTTCCCGGGTGGTCAGCCGCTGGGCGTCGCGGAGCACCGGGACGATCAGGCCCCGGTCGGTCTGCGCGGCGATGCCCAGATGCACCCCGGCCGACTGGACGATCCGCTGCCCTTCGGCGTCCACGTGCGCGTTGAGCTGCGGGTACTTCCGCAGCCCGCTGAGGCAGATGCGGGCCAGCAGGGCCAGGATGCTGACCGGCGACTCCGGAGTGGCCGCGTTGATGGCGGCCCGGGTCTCCAGCAGCCCGGTGGCGTCCACGTCCACCCAGATGGTGACCTCGGGGATCTCCCGCCGGCTGCGGGAGAGCTTGTCGGCGATCGCCTTGCGGATGCCGGTGAGCGGGATGACCACGTCACCGCCGTCGGTCGGGGCGAGCCCGACGTGCGCCGCCGGGGCAGCCGGCACGGCGGCGAGGGCCGCCGGGGCAGCCGAGGCCGACTCCACGTCGGCGCGGCGGATCACCCCGCCGGGCCCGGTGCCCCGCAGCGACGCCAGGTCCACCCCGCGTTCCCTGGCCAGACGCCGGACGATCGGCGAGATGACCAGGACGGCCGCACCCGGGCGCCCGTCGGTGCCGGCCGGACCGCCGGCCGCCGGGGTGCCTCCGGCGGCCGACGCCCCGGCGGTCTGGGCCGGGCCGGCGGCAGCCGGCGCAGCGGTGGTGGGCTCCGGGGCGAGGGCCAGCCGGGGCCGGCGGCGCCGCCGGCCGGAGCCGCCGTGGCCGGTGCCGTACCCGATCAGGACGTTGCCGGAGCCGGCGCGCTCCTCCTCGCGGTAGGTGGCGTGCGGGTCGCCCCCGTCCGCGCCGTCCAGCGGCGCGATGGTGATCAGCGGCTGGCCGACCGGGCGGACCTCGCCCGCCGCGCCGTGCAGGGCGACGACCAGCCCGGCGTACGGGCAGGGCACGTCGACGACAGCCTTGGCGGTCTCCACCTCGACCACGGTCTGGTCCACGGTGACCACGTCACCGACGGCGACCCGCCACTCGACGATCTCCGCCTCGCTCAGCCCCTCCCCGAGGTCGGGCAGGAGGAAGTCCCGGGTCTGCTGCGCGGTCGTCATGCCGCCACCCAGCGCGCGTCGGGCTGGTCGTCCCACTGGAGGCGGGCCACGGTGTCCAGCACCCGGTCCACCGAGGGCAGGTGGGTGTGCTCCAGCATCGGCGCCGGGTACGGGATGTCCAGGCCGGACACCCGCAGCACCGGGGCGTGCAGCGCGTGGAAGCAGCGCTCCTGCACCCGGGCGGCGATCTCCGCGCCGACCCCGGCGAAGCCCTGCGCCTCCTGGATCACCACGCACCGGCCGGTCCGGCGGACCGAGGCGGTGATCGTGGCGTCGTCGAACGGCACGATGGTGCGTACGTCGACGACCTCCAGGTCCCAGCCCTCCTCGCGGGCGGCTTCGGCCGCCTCCATGGCGACCGGGACGGCCGGGCCGTACGCGACCAGGGTGGCGTCGGTGCCGGCCCGACGCACGACGGCCTGGCCGAACGGCGCGGTACGGGCCGGCAGCTCCGCCTCGGCGCTGGAGAAGTAGAGCTTCTTCGGCTCCATGAACACGACCGGGTCCGGGTCGTCGATCGCCTCACGCAGCAGCGAGTACGCGTCCTCGACGGTGGCCGGTGTGACCACCTTCAGGCCCGGGGTGTGCGCGTAGTACGCCTCGGAGGAGTCGCAGTGGTGTTCCACGCCGCCGATGCCACCGGCGTAGGGCACCCGGATGACGATCGGCACGCTGAGCGCGCCGCGGGTGCGGTTGCGCAGCTTCGCCACGTGCGAGGCGATCTGTTCGAACGCCGGGTACGCGAACGCGTCGAACTGCATCTCGACCACCGGCCGCAGCCCGGACATGGCCAGACCGACGGCGAACCCGACGATGCCGGCCTCGGCGAGGGGCGTGTCGAAGCAGCGCTTGTCGCCGAACCGGGCCTGGAGGCCGTCGGTGATCCGGAAGACGCCGCCGAGCTGCCCGACGTCCTCGCCGAAGACGACCACCCGCTCGTCGGCGAGCATCGCGTCGGCGAGCGCGGCGTTGAGCGCCTTCGCCATGGTCATGGTGGCCATCAGGCGTCCCCCTCCTGGGCGGCGGCCAGCTCCGCGCGGACCTGCTCACGCTGCTCGACCAGCTGCGGGGTCGGCTCCGCGTACACGTGGTCGAAGAGGCTCAGCGGGTCAACCGTGGGCTGGGCGTTCATCCGGTCGCGCAGTGCGCCGGCGTACGCCTCGGCCTCGTCCGCGATCGCGGCGACGGCCGCGTCGTCCAACACCCCCTGGCTGCGCAGGTACGCCTCCAGCCGGGCGATCGGGTCACGGTCCCGCCACGCCTCGACCTCCTCGGCGTCCCGGTAGCGGGTCTGGTCGTCGGCGTTGGTGTGCGGCTCCATCCGGTAGGTGTGCGCCTCGACCAGGAACGGCCCCTTGCCGGATCGGGCGTGCTCCACCGCTCGGGTGAGCACCGCGAGCACGGCCACCGGGTCGTTGCCGTCGACCTGCTCGCTCGGCACGCCGTAGCCGACACCCTTGTACGCCAGGCTCGGCGCGGCGGTCTGCCGGGACAGTGGGACGCTGATCGCGTACTTGTTGTTCTGCACGAAGTAGACGACCGGGGCCTTGAACACGGCGGCGAAGTTGACCCCCTCGTGGAAGTCGCCCTCGCTGGTCGCGCCGTCGCCGATGAAGGCCAGCGCCACGGTGTCCCGCCCCTGGTGCGACTCGCCGTAGGCCAGGCCGGCGGCGTGCACACACTGGGTGGCGAGCGGGGTGCACTGCGGCGCGGTGCGCCGGGCGGCCGGGTCGTACCCGCAGTGCCAGTCGCCACGCAGCAGGGTGAGCACCTCGACCGGGTCGATGCCCCGGGCGGTCAGCGCCATCGACTCGCGGTAGGTCGGGAAGACCCAGTCGGTGTCGCGCAGCGCCAGGACCCCGCCCACCTGGCATGCCTCCTGCCCCCGGGAGGACGGGTAGACGGCGAGGCGGCCCTGCTTGGTCAGGGCGGTGGCCTGGACGTCGAAGCGGCGGCCGACGACCATCCGCCGGTACATCTCGCGCAGCGCCTCGACAGGCGGCTCCGGGTAGTCGTCGCGGGCCGGCAGCGCGGTGCCGTCCGGGTTCAGCAGCCGAACCGGCTCGGGACGCGGCAGCAGGCCGGCCGACGGGTCGGGAACGGCCGGATTGGCCTTCCGGCGAGTGCGGGGGGATGCCCTGCGGACCGCCTGGGGTGTGGTCGTCACGGCGAGGACCTCCTGGACTTGTGGTGGTCCTATGCTCACGCCCTCGGATGATTGACTCAAGTTCGCGGTTGAACGTGGGACGAATGGCAGGATAAGGAGCGGTTCATGAGCCAGGAGACCAACGCCGTACCGGGCGCGGCGGGCGGAACGGGACGTTCGGCCGGTCCGCTCGACGAGGTGGACCGGCGGATCCTGCGCGAACTGGTCGACGACGGCCGGCTCTCCATCCGTACGCTGGCCGAACGGGTGCACGTCTCGCGCACCAACGCGTACGCCCGGGTGGAGCGCCTGCTGCGGGACGGCGTGATCACCGGGTTTCGGGCGCGGGTGGCACCGGAACCGGCCGGACTGGGTACGTCGGCGTACATCGCGTTGACCATCGAGCAGAACACCTGGCGCGAGGTGTCGGCCGAGCTGGCCCGGGTGCGCTACGTCGAGCACGTGGCGCTGCTCAGCGGCGAGCACGACGTGCTGGCCCTGGTCCGCGCGCCGGACAACGCCACCCTGCGGGACGTGGTGCTCGACCGGGTGCAGAGCATCGCCGGGGTGCTGTCGACGCGCAGCTGGCTGGTCTTCGAGGAGTTCGACGGGACGCAGAGCCCCTGGCATTGACGTTCAGCGTTCCGGCGGCGCCGCGAGGCCCTCCCGGTCGGCCAGCTCCAGCAGCGGATCCAGGGAGAACCGGCGGTCGTCCAGGCCCGCGTGCCGGTCGCCCCGCTCGGCGAACCGGGCCGGCAGGCTCACCACGTCGAAGTCCTCCGGCCGGACGTCGTCCAGCTCCGACCAGTCGAGCGGGGCGGAGACCAGGGCGCGCGGGGTGGGTCGGATCGAGTACGCCGACGTCATGGTGTGGTCGCGGGCCATCTGGTTGTAGTCGACGAAGACCGGTCGGTCCCGCTGCTCCCGCCACCAGGTGGTGGTGACCAGGTCGGGCCGTCGGCGCTGCATCTCCCGCCCCAGTGCCAGCACCGCCCGCCGGCACTCGCCGAAGCTCCACCTCGGCTCGATGGACAGGTAGACGTGCAGGCCCCGGCCGCCGGTGGTCTTCGGGTAGCCGACCAGCCCCAGCTCGTCCAGGAAGGCCCGGACCTCGTGGGCGACCGGCACCACCTGGGCGAAGTCCACTCCGGGCATCGGGTCGAGGTCGATGCGAAGCTGGTCGGGGTGCTCCACGTCGCCGGCCGAGACCGGCCACGGGTGGAAACGCAGGGTGCCCAGGTTGACCGCCCAGGCCACCACGGCCAGCTCGCTCGGGGCCACCTCGTCGGCGGTCCGGCCGCTGGGGAAGGTGATGTGCGCGGTGCGTACCCAGTCGGGCGCCCCGGCCGGCAGCCGCTTCTGGTAGAACGCGTCGCCGCGGTTGCTCTGCCGGGTGGCGATCTTCGCGCCCTCGAACACTCCGCGCGGCCACCGCTCCAACATGGTCGGCCGGTCCCGCAGCGCGCGCAGGATGCCGTCGCCGACGGCGAGGAAGTAGCGAACCACGTCCAGCTTGGTCAGCCCGCGCTCGGGGAAGTACGGCTTGTCGGGGCTGGAGACGCGGACCAGCCGCTCCCCCACCCGGATCTCCTCGGCCGCCGTGGTCGCCACGCCTCACACCGTATCCGCCGACGGGCGGTCGCGGGCTGTGGGCGACCCGGCGGGCCGGTCAGGAGATCAGCAGGACGCCCACGACGACCAGCGGCAGCCCGACGAACAGGAAGACTCCGACGCCGGTGAGGATCCGGCCTCCACCGCCGGTCTCCTGCTCGGGCGCGAGCCCGAAGGCGGACCGGGCGCCGAGCATGCCGACCCGGCTGAGGGTCAGGTCACCGGTGACCCCGAGCAGCGCCCCCACCACGATCAGAGCGAAGCCGAGCCGGGTGACGAACTCCCCGCCGGACACCGCGACCCAGATGCCGGCGACGATCGCGACCAGCACCAGCGCGATCACGAACAGCACCAGGGCTTCCCGCAGACCCTTGAGAACCGTCATCGATGGCTCCATCCCGCCGCGTCGGAGGAGACATTCTGCGCCATCGACGGGTCCGGCCGCTGCCCCTGTCGGGCAGCGGCCGGTCGGCCTGACGGTCCGGGCGCTCAGCGCCCTTCCTGCTGCATGCGCGTCATGAGCATCTGCTTGCCCTGGTCACCCGCCTTGCGGTTGTTCTCCTGGATCTTGCGGAACCAGTTGGCGAGTTCCGTGTCGCCCCGCGCGTCCGCGTCGGCGATGTACGTGTCCATCCGGTAGATGTTCTCCAACGACATCTGCACGGTGTGGATCAGGTCGTAGTTCTTGTCCCGCACCGGGCTCATCTGTTCCTTGGTCATGGTCGCCACGACACACCTCCCTGTCTCGGCTCCGGTCGCGTCAGCGCTTACCCGCCCGCCGTCGGTTCACGCCGCCGTCGGATTGGAAATGGGCGGTTACGTCACTCGTCGGTCACCGTCTGACGGCTGTTGTTCATCCGTTCGGCTGTGTGTAACACAACACCCCATCCCTACGCTGACCCCCGGAAAGCGAGCAACCTGCTCGTTTGCCGCCGGTCCGCTTCCCGCCAGGCAGTGGGGCCGGCTCGATCAGCCCCTGGGAGTCTGTGTGAAGAACCTGCGTCGCAAGACACTCGCCGCCGCGTCCGTGGTGACGCTCGGCATCGGCCTCGCCGCCATCGGCGGGCTGGCGCCGGCCGTGGCCGCCGGGCCGGAGACCACGTTCCTGGTCCTCGCCCCGCAGGGCGGCAAGACCGACAAGGCCGCCGCCCGCGTGGCGGCCGCCAACGGCACCGTGGTCGCCAGCTACGACCAGATCGGCGTGCTCGTCGTCCGGTCGACCAACCCGAACTTCGCCACCGCGGTGGCGGGGGCGGGCGTCGACGCGGTCGCGTCCACCGCCGGCCTGGGCACCGCCCTCGACGAGGGCGAGACCGTGGAGGTCTCCGCGGCCGACGTCGCCGAAGCCACCGGTGACCCGACCAAGGAGCCGATGTACGCCCAGCAGTGGGACATGGACATGATCCACGTCCCGCAGGCCCACGCGGTCAACGCCGGTAGCCCGAACGTGGTCGTCGGCGTGCTGGACAGCGGCATCTCCAGCACCCACCCCGACCTGGCCACCCAGATCGCCAAGGACAAGAGCGTGTCCTGCATCGGCGGTGTCACCGACACCACCGAGGCGGCCTGGAACCCGACCACCTCCGACCACGGCACCCACGTGGCCGGCACCATCGCCGCCGCCGTCAACGGCGTCGGCGTGACCGGCATCGCGCCGGGGGTGAAGGTCGCGGCGGTCAAGGTCGTCAACAACGACGGCTACATCTACCCGGAGGCCGCGGTCTGCGGGTTCATGTGGGCCGCCGACCACGGGTTCCAGCTCACCAACAACAGCTACTACATCGACCCGTGGGAGCTGAACTGCCGCAACGACGCACGCCAGCGTCCGGTGTGGCAGGCCGTGCAGCGAGCGATCCGTTACTCGCAGTCCAAGGGCGTGCTCAACATCGCGTCCGCGGGTAACTCAAACTACGACCTCGCTCACAAGAACACCGACACCGGCAGCCCGAACAACGGGACGCCGGAGAACCGCGAGAACCTCACCAACGCCTGCCTCGACCTGCCGGCCGAGGCGCCGGGCGTGGTGACCGTCTCGGCCGTGGGCCCGACCGGGGAGAAGAGCTACTACTCCTCGTACGGCCAGGGCGTGATCAACGTGACGGCGCCGGGCGGCGACAGCCGGGTCGGCACCCAGGGTGCGCGCTCGACCAGCACCGACGCCATCCTGTCGACCACCTTCAACACCGCCACCCGCACCAACGGGTGGGGGTACAAGCAGGGCACGTCGATGTCCGGCCCGCACGCCACCGGCGTCGCGGCGCTGGCCCTCTCGGCGCACCCGGGGATGACCCCGGGCCAGCTGTCGTCGTTCCTGGAGCGCACGGCGGTCGGGATGCCCTGCCCGAAGGGCGTCTACAACCCGACGCCGCTGTGGCCGGGCAACGCGAACACCTACGAGGCGACCTGCTCCGGCGGCGCGCGTAACGGGTTCTACGGCTTCGGCATGGTCGACGCGTACAACGTGGTGAAGTAACGATCGCGCCACCTGTGGTGGGGCCCGGCGAGTGATCGCCGGGCCCCACCCGTTTTCCCAGGCGCGATCGCCCCGTCCGGCGGAGGTCGGCCGGGCCGGTCCCGGCGTACCCGGTAGGATCGGCGCGGGCCGTGACTGGCGCGTGGGATGGAGCACCATCGGGGAGCGGTCCCGTCACGAGGACGCATGCCGAGCGCCTGGGCCTTCCGCACGTCATCAGGAGGTCGCATGTCGCTGAACGCCGAATCCACCGCCTTCCGCAGCGCGCTGGAGGTGATCCGCGCCGTCGAGCCGCGGGTGGCGGATGCCATCGGGGCGGAGCTGGCCGACCAGCGCGAGTCGCTCAAGTTGATCGCCAGCGAGAACTACGCCTCCCCCGCCACCCTGCTGGCGATGGGCAACTGGCTCAGCGACAAGTACGCCGAGGGGACCGTCGGCCGGCGCTTCTACGCCGGCTGCCAGAACGTCGACACGGTCGAGGCGCTCGCCGCCGAGCACGCCCGGGAGCTGTTCGGCGCCGCGCACGCGTACGTGCAGCCGCACTCCGGCATCGACGCCAACCTGGTCGCGTTCTGGGCGATCCTGGCCGACCGGGTGGAGTCCCCCGCCCTGAAGAAGGCCCAGGTACGCCAGGTCAACGAGCTGACCGAGGCGGACTGGTTCGCGCTGCGCCGCGAGCTGGGCAACCAGCGGATGCTCGGCATGTCGCTGGACGCGGGCGGCCACCTGACCCACGGCTTCCGCCCGAACATCTCCGGCAAGATGTTCGACCAGCGCAGCTACGGCACCGACCCGGCCACCGGTCTGGTCGACTACGACAAGGTCGCCGAGGCGGCCCGCGAGTTCAAGCCGCTGATCCTGGTCGCCGGCTACTCGGCATACCCCCGGAAGGTCAACTTCCGGATCATGCGGGAGATCGCCGACTCCGTCGGCGCGACCTTCATGGTCGACATGGCGCACTTCGCCGGCCTGGTCGCCGGCAAGGTCTTCACCGGTGATTTCGACCCGGTGCCGCACGCGCACATCGTCACCACCACCACCCACAAGTCGCTGCGCGGCCCGCGCGGCGGCATGGTGCTCTGCGGCCCGGAGCTGGCCGACCAGGTCGACCGGGGCTGCCCGATGGTGCTCGGCGGCCCGCTGCCGCACGTGATGGCCGCCAAGGCGGTCGCCCTCGCGGAGGCCCGCCGCCCCGATTTCGCCGACTACGCGTCCCGCATCGTCGCCAACGCCCAGGCCCTCGCCGAGGGGCTGCTGCGCCGCGGCGCGAAGCTGGTCACCGGCGGCACCGACAACCACCTCGTCCTGATCGACGTCTCCGGCTACGGGCTCACCGGCCGGCAGGCCGAGCAGGCGCTGCTCGACTCGGGCATCGTCACCAACCGCAACGCCGTCCCGCAGGACCCGAACGGCGCCTGGTACACCTCCGGCATCCGGATCGGCACCCCGGCGCTGACCACCCGGGGCCTCGGCACCGCCGAGATGGACGCCACCGCCGAGCTGATCCACACCGTGCTCACCCAGACCACCCCGGGGTCGAACCCGGACGGCACCCCGTCCAAGGCCAAGTACGTGCTCGACCCGACGCTGGCCGACAAGGTGAGCAAGCAGGCCAGCGACCTGCTGACCGGCTTCCCCCTCTACCCCTCCGTCAACCTCGCCTGACCAACCCGCGCTCCCCGCGCCCGCCTGGGCGCACACCCACGTTGATCAAGAAGTTTGCGTCCGCCTCAGTGGAGTTGCGGACGCAAACTTCTTGATCACCACCGCTGGGCTCGCTCCACCGGCTGGTCAGCGGCCCAGCGGGCGCTTGAGGTAGTAGCGGTGGACCTCGGTGCTGCCCTGCACGTTGTTCACGTCCTCGGCGGCGTTGACCAGCTCCCAGCCCTCCCGGCCGACCCGGTTGAGGTGCGAGACCGCGGTGTCTCCGTACGGGGTCACATCGGTGCGCGACCCGTCCGGGCCGTACCAGACGAACGAGACGGTGAAATTGCGGCCCTGCCCCTGATAGCGGCGGACCAGCAACGCGTACTCCCAGGCAACCATCCGTCCATTATCTACAGTCGACCGACGACCGGGAGCACAGGGGGTGGCGGAACGGCGACCCTGCGGCGTCACCGGTAGTGCAGCAGCGTCACCCCGTTGCCGAACCGGCGGGTCTCCGTCAGTTCCAGGTCGAGTGTCGTGCCGGCGGGAAAGAGCGACCGGCCACCGCCGACGACGACCGGGTGCAGGTAGAGCCGCCACTCGTCGACCAGGCCGTGCCGCGCGAAGGCGGCCGCCAGCTCCGCGCCGCCGAGGGTCAGGTCGCCGCCGGGCTGCTCCTTGAGCGCTCGCACCTGCTCCGGTACGACCTCCGGCACCAGCGTGGAGTTCCACGCGACGCGGTCCAGCGACCGCGAGTAGACGATCTTCGGCATGTCCCGCCAGATGCCGGCGTACTCCCGCATCGGAGCGGTGCTGGCCGGGTCGCGGTCGGCGGTCGGCCAGAAGTCCGCCATCAGCTCGTAGGTGCGGCGACCGTGGAGGAAGGCGCTCATCCCGCGCAGCTCGTCGTTGAAGTGCTGATGCAGCTCGTCGTCGACCCGGTGCCAGCTCAGGTTGCCCCCGGGCCCTTCGAAGAAGCCGTCGAGGGAGATCGACATCCAGACGATGACCTTGCGCACGCGCACCCCAATCCGGTCAGCGGGTGAGAGGCCAGTCTGCCAGGGGTGCGGCCTGGCCGCAGGCCGGGCAACCCGTGCGCCCGCCGCGCCGCTGACCCGCCGCGGGCGTATCGTCGCCGCATGGCGACCTGGGACGACGTACGCCGTATCGCGCTCGCCCTGCCCGAGACGACCGAGCGCGGCTCGTACGACGACCTGCCGGCCTGGCGGGTCCGGGACAAGTCCTTCGTCTGGGACCGTCCGCTGCGCCCCGCCGACCGGGCGGCCCTCGGCGACGCCACCCCGGACGGCCCGATTCTCGGCGTCCGGGTGCCCGACCTGGGCGTCAAGGAGGCGCTGCTCGCCGACGCCCCCGAGGTCTACTTCACCGTCCCGCACCTCGACGGGTATCCGGCGGTGCTGGTCCGCCTCGACCGGATCGGGATCGCCGAGCTGACCGAGCTGGTCACCGAGGCGTGGTACGCCCGTGCCCCGAAACGGCTCGCCGCCACGTTCCGGTCGGCACGGGGTGAACGTGCTTGATCGACTGACCGGCCCGGTCGATGCGGCTCCATCCCGGCGGCCGGCCGGAGTGTCGGTGCGGGCCGATATTCTCCGCGGGCCCGTCGGCGCCGGCCGGTGGCAGCAGGGAGGACACGATGACCGACGGGCCGCCGCAGCTCATCGCGATCAACCACGACGACTACCACGCCGAACACGTCGGGCACACCGCCGACGGCCGGCAGTTCTTCCTCACCACGCCGTTCGAGCCCGGTGACCCGGAGACCGGCGGGGGCGCCGAGTTCGTCGCCCGCTATCTCTTCGACGCCTCGGGTCGGCTGCTCGACGCCACGATCGACGCGTTCGGCCCGCGCGACCAGATGGACCGCGACGCCCGGCGACGGACGTACGAGCAGCGGCTGGCGGAGCTGGGGCCGGTGACGTACGACCGCATCGAGGTGGCGCCGTTCGCGGTCGAGCGGTTCGGCACCACCTTCGGCCTGCTCCCCTCCCCGCCCGAGGACGAGGACGACTCCTGGTGGGTGGAGCTGCACCCGGGCGACTACATGGCCTTCACCGAGCCCTGGGACAGCGGCGAATACGACACCTGAACGCCCGACGCGCTATTCCGGCGGCGGAGGTGGCGCGGCGCCGCGCAGCACCAGCGCGCTGTTGAAGCCGTCGAAACCGCGCGCCCCGACCAGCGCGATCCGGCTGCGCGGTCGGCGGGGCGCGCGCAGGAAGGTCAGCTCGCACCCCTCCGCAGGCCGCTCCGGGCCGGCCGAGGCGGGCAGCAGGCCGTGGTGGAAGGCGAGCAGCGCGGTCGCCGCGTCCAACGCCGATCCGCCCTGGTGGGCCCGGCCGGTGAGCGGCTTCTGGGTGGTGACCGGCGGGGTGCGGTCGCCGAACACGGCGCGCAGGGCGGCCGCCTCCGCCCGGTCGTACGCGGGCACGCCGAGCGCGTCCGGCCAGATCACGTCCACGTCGTGCGGGCGTACGCCGGCCCGGTCCAGGGCCAGCCGCAGCGCGCGGGCGTAGTGGACCGGATCCGGACCGGCGACCGGATCGGTGGGCGCGGCGTCGTGGGTGGCCGCCCAGCCGGTGATCTCACCGTAGATCCGGGCACCCCGGTCCAGCGCGTGAACCAGCTCCTCCACCACGAAGACGGCGCCGCCCTCGGCCGGCACGTAGCCGCCGGCGCCGACGTCGAACGGCCGGTACGCCCGCTGCGGATCGGCGACGTCGCTGAGCAGCCCGGAGCGGAGCTGGCAGGCCAACGCGTACGGGCTGAGCGGGCACTCGGTCGCACCGGCGACCACCAGCGGGGTGCCCCGGCGGACGGTCCGCACCGCGTGGGCGAGGCTGTCCAGCCCGCCGGCCGCCTCGGAGACGGTCACCCCGCACGGCCCCTTGAGCTGGTGGTGGATCGAGAGCTGCCCGACGCTGGCCGCGTAGAACCAGGCGATCGACTGGTACGCCCCGACGGTCCGGGTCGGGCCGCCCCAGAGCCGTTGCAGCTCCCGCTGCCCGAACAGGTTCCCACCCGAGGAACTGGCCAGGGTGACCGCCCACCGGTACGGGTCGGGGGCCCGCTCGGGCAGTCCGGCGTCGGCCAGGGCCAGCCGGGTGGCGGCGAACCCGAGATGGGTCCACCGGTCGGTCTGCACCCGCTGCCGGGTGTCGGCGTATCCGGCGGAGTCGAAGTCGGGCACCTCCCCGGCAACGCGGGTGGGGTAGCCGGCCGGGTCGAAGAGGGTGATCGTCCTGGTACGCCGGGTGCCGGCCAGCACGGCGGCCCAGTGCGCGTCGGCGCCGATCCCGGTGGGCGCCACCACCCCGATCCCGGTCACCACCGCCCGCGCGGTCACCGTGCCACCCTGCGGAAGACCATCGCGGACTGGAAGCCGCCGAAGCCGCTGCCGACCGAGAGGGCCGCGTCCACCGGCACCTCCCGCGCCTCGTTGGGCACGTAGTCCAGGTCGCACTCCGGGTCACGGGTGGTCCAGTTGGCGGTGGGCGGCACCACCCCGTACTCGATGGCGAGCGCGCAGGCCGCCATCTCGATCGAGCCGATCGCGCCGAGCGAGTGCCCGACCATCGACTTGATCGAGCTGATCGGCACCCGGTACGCGGCCGGGCCGAGCGCCCGCTTGAACGCGGCGGTCTCGTGGCGGTCGTTCTGCCGGGTGCCGGAGCCGTGCGCGCTGATGTACGACACGGCCGACGGCGCGAGCCGGGCCTGCCGCAGCGCGTCGCTGATGGCCAGGGCCATCTCCACCCCGTCGGGACGCAGCCCGGTCATGTGGAAGCCGTTGCTGCGGCTGGCGTAGCCGGCCACCTCGCAGTAGACGTGGGCACCCCGGCGGCGGGCGTGCTCGGCCTCCTCCAGCACCAGCACCGCCGCCCCCTCGGCGAGCACGAAGCCGTGGCGGTCGGCGTCGAACGGCCGGGAGGCGTGCTCCGGGTCGTCGTTGTCCGGGCTGGTGGCCTGGATGGCGTCGAAGGAGGCGACGGTGACCGGGGAGATCGGCGAGTCGGCGGCGCCGGCCAGCACCACGTCCGCCTCGCCGTCGGCGACGAGCTGGTGGGCGTACCCGATGGCGTCGATGCCGGAGGTGCAGCCGGTGGAGACCACCTGGGCCGGGCCGTGCAGGCCGTGCCGACAGGCCACGTCCGCGGCCAGGCTGCTGGGGACCAGCGCCTGGTAGAGGTACGGCCCGCCGAGGGTGTGGTCGACCAGCCAGTGCCGGCCGGAGTCGCTGACCCGGACGTACTCCTTCTCCAGCGCCATGGTGCCGCCGACCGCGGTGCCGAGCACCACGCCGGTCCGGTCCCGTTCGGCGTCGGTGAGGGTGAGGCCGCTGTCGGCCAGCGCCTCGGTGGAGCAGGCGAGCGCGAACTGCACGTACCGGTCGGCGCGCTGCCGTTCGGCGAGGGTGATGCCGGCGGCGTCGGGGTCGAAGTCGCACTCGGCGGCGATCTGGGAGCGGAACGCCGACGGGTCGAAGAAGGTGATCCGCCGGGTGGCGGTGCGCCCCTCCGTGACCGTCTTCCAGAACCGGTCCCGGGTGGCGCCGCCCGGCGCGACGACGCCGACGCCGGTAACCACCGTCCGCCGGCCGATCACGACGTTCCCCGGGGTGGCGGAGCGACCTCGGTGTCGACGTGACCCAGCTCCGGGCGGGGGGCGAGCGGACCCAGATGGAACACCACCTCGGCCGGTTCGTCACCGGTGTTGCGCAGCCGGTGCCGGACGTCCTTCGGCACGAACAGCGCCTCTCCGGCGTGCAGCGGCACCGGCCGGTCGTCCAGGTCGACGATGATCGCGCCGCGCGCCACGTAGAGGAACTCCTCGCTGTAGGGGTGGTAGTGCTCGGCGATCCGCTCCCCCGGGTTCAGCGTGGCCACGCCCATGAACCCCGAGGTGCTGCCGACCGTGCGCGGGCCGAGCAGCACCCGCAGCTCGCCGCCGCGCCGCCGGTCCGCGGCCACGTCCCGAGCGCGGATCGGGGCGGTGGTGGTCTCAGGCATCCTGGTCCCCCTTCCCGGTCGACGCGGCCGCCCGCCGCTCGACGCGCTCCTTGATGACCGCGAGCTGGACCTTGCTGTTGGCGTTGATCCGGTCGGTCATGCCGGCGTTGTCGACCGGTGCGTCGGGCTTCATGGCGAAGTCCTGCACCCAGGTCATCCGGGTGCCGCCGGGGACCTCGTCGTAGCGCCAGTGGATGTGCATGAACTCGAACGGACCCGTCTCCACCCGGTGGGCGTACACCTGCCGGGTGGCCGGGTCGGCGGTGCGTTCGCTGACCCAGCTCCACACCATCCCGTTCTCGTCGGGGTGCATGGTGAGTCGGAACCGCACCGTGTCGCCGCTACGGCCGAGGATGTCGACCTTGGCGTACTCGGTGAACAGTTCGGCCCACCGGGCGACGTCGTTGGTGACCTCCCAGACCAGCGGCAGTGGGGCGGCGATGTCGATGGCGTTCTCGGTGTGCCCGGGCGGGTCGACCTTGCGGGCCACCAGGTCGGCCACGCCGGCGATGCTGAGCTGCCCGGCCTGCTCGGGGATCCGTACCCGCCACCGGTCGGCGACGACGGCGGACAGTTCGAGCAGGGCGAGGGAGTCCATGCCCAGTTCCTCCAGGCTCGCGGCCGGGGTGCGGGCAGCGGCCTCGGCGTCCAGGCCGCAGTGCGCGACCAGGATGTCGGTGATCTCCGCGGCGTACGGTCGGTCGGAAGCGACGGTCATCAGGTCCTCCTCCTTGCGGCCGCGGCGGGCGCGGCGGTGACAGGGGTACGGCCGGCCGGGTCGACGCCGGCGCGGGCGGGCGCGGTTTCGGGGCCGGCCGGGCCGGCACCGGTGGTGAGCAGCCGGTCGACCAGGCCGGTGGTGTGCCGCCCGGCGCGGAAGGCACCGTCGCGCAGCACCCGCCGGACGAACGGAATGGTGGTACGGACACCCGGACCGGACACCTCGAACTCGCCGAGCGCGCGGTCCAGGCGGTCGAGCGCACCGGCCCGGTCCGGCGCCCACACGGCCACCTTGGCCAGCAGCGAGTCGTAGTGCGGGCTGACCAGGTAGCCGGCGTGGCCGTGCGTGTCGACCCGGGTGAACGGGCCGCCCGGCGGGCGGAACCGGTCGAGCCGCCCGGGGGCGGGCGCAAAGCCGCGGTCCGGGTCCTCCACGTTGACCCGGCACTCCACGGACACCCCGCGGAGCTGGATCTCCTCCTGCCGCCGGCGCAGCGGCGTACCGGCGGCGACGTGCAGCTGCTCGTGGACCAGGTCGACGCCGGTGGCCATCTCGGTGACCGGGTGCTCGACCTGGATCCGGCAGTTGATCTCCAGGAAGTGGCACTGTTCCGCCTCGTCGACGAGGAACTCGACGGTCCCGGCGCCGGTGAAGCCGACCGACAGCGCGCCGCGCAGCGCCGTCTCGGCGAGGCTGTCCAGGGTGGACCGGCGCAGCGCCGGGGCCGGCGCCTCCTCGATCAGCTTCTGGTGGCGGCGCTGCACCGAGCAGTCCCGGGTGCCCAGATGCACCCCGTTGCCGTGGTTGTCGCAGAGCACCTGCACCTCGACGTGCCGGGCGTCGGCCAGGTACCGCTCGACGTACACCCGGTCGTCGCCGAACGCGACCTGGGCGGCGGCGCGGGTACGGGCGTACGCGCGGGGCAGGTCGGCGGCGGAACGGACCACCGTCATCCCGCGCCCGCCCCCACCCGCCGCCGCCTTGACGATCACCGGATATCCCACCTCGGCGGCCACGTCGAGCGCGTCGGCTGCCGTCGGCTGGGTCTCCACGCTGCCCGGCGGCAACGGCAGCCCGGCCTTGCGCATCAGCGCCCGCGCGGTCGACTTGTCGGCCAGCGCGGACATCACCTGCGGTGGTGGGCCGATGAAGGTGAGGCCGTTCTCAGCGCAGATCTCGGCGAAGTCGGCGTCCTCGGAGAGGAACCCGTAGCCGGGGTGGACGGCCTGCGCGCCGGTCTGCCGGGCCGCCTCGACGATCGCGGCCGCGTTGAGGTAACTCTGCCGGCTGGCCGCCGGTCCGATCCGGACGGTCTCGTCGGCCAGCCGCACCGGCAGCGAATGGACGTCGGCGCTGGAGTGCACCACCACCGTACGGATGCCCAGTTCCCGGCAGGCCCGCAGCACCCGCAACGCGATCTCGCCCCGGTTGGCGATCAGCACCTTCTCGAACATCAGTCCCCCTGCCCGGCGAGCGGTTCCAGGGCGAGCAGCGGCTGGTCGTACTCGACGGGCTTGCCGTCCTCCACCAGCACCTCGACCACCCGTCCGGCCTGGCCGGCGGTCACCTCGTTCATCAGCTTCATCGCCTCGACGATGCCGACCACCTGGCCGGGCCGGACCGGGTCGCCGACGGCCACGAAGGGCGCGGCGCCGGGTTCCGGAGCCCGGTAGAAGGTGCCCACCACGGGTGCCCGCACGGCCAGCCGGTCCGGCGCGGACGCCGGCTCCGCGACCGGTTCAACGACCGGCACCGGGTCGGTACGCGGCACGGGAACGACCTCGGCCGGGCCGTGCCACTCCACCTCCAGCACGGTCTCGCCGCTGCGCAGCCGGACCCGACGGAGCGGGCCGGCCAGGTCGGCGACGAGCTTGCGCGCGTGCCGCCGCAGCCCGTTCAGCACCTCGTCGGAGTGGCCGCCGGCGCTCATCGAGTCACTCCTGTCGTGCGGGCCGCGCCGTAGCGGCGGAAGCGGTGCCGGCGGCGGCGGACCAACGTGGCGGGCGGCACCTCGAGCAGCGGGGCGAGGTTCGCCGCCACCGCCCGGGCCAGCAGTTCGGCGGCGCGGGCCGGCTCGTCGTGCGCGGCGGCCGGCGGCTCGGGCACCACCTCGTCGACCACGCCGAGCCGGCACAGGTCGGCGGCGGTGAGCCGCAGCGCGCGGGCGGCCTGCGGCGCGGCCGAGCTGTCCGGCCAGAGGATCGCGGCACAGCCCTCGGGGCTGATCACCGAGTAGACGGCGTTCTCGAGCATCAGCACCCGGTCGGCAACCGCGAGGGCGAGTGCCCCGCCGCTGCCGCCCTCCCCGGTGACCACCGCGACGACCGGCGTGGGCAGCGTGCTCAGCGCGAGAATGTTCTCGGCGATCGCCGCCGCCTGCCCCTGCTGCTCGGCGCTCACGCCGGGGTCGGCGCCGGGGGTGTCCACCAGGGTCACCACCGGCAGGCCGAGCCGGGCGGCCAGGCGCATCAACCGCAGCGCCTTGCGGTGCCCGGCCGGGCTGGCCATGCCGAAGTTGTGCGCCACCAGCTCCGCGGTGGTGTGTCCCTTCTGGTGGCCGATGACCATCACCGGCCAGCCGTCGAGCCGGGCCACCCCGCCGACGATCGCCGGGCAGTCCGCGGCCAGTCGGTCACCGTGCAACTCGACGAAACCGTCGAAGGCGGTCTCCAGGTAGTCCAGGGTGGTGGGCCGGCCGGGGTGTCGGGCCCGGCGTACCGTCGCCCAGGCGTCCCGCTCGGGGTCGGCCGCCGTCGCGGGCGCGGCCGCCGGTCGCGGCGCCGGCTCCTGCCGGGGTACGGGCGGACGCCGCGCGGCCCGACGGGCGACCTGACGGGCGGACTGCGCGGCGGCGAGCAGCGCGGTCAGCCGGCCGCGCAGCGCGTGCCGGGGCACCACCAGGTCGACCTGTCCGTGCCGGAGCAGGAACTCGGCGGTCTGGAAGCCCTCCGGCAGCGTGGCACCGGTGACCTGCCGGATCACCCGGGGGCCGGCGAAGCCCATCCGGGCACCGCTCTCGGCGAGCACCACATCGGTGTTGGTGGCGAAGGACGCCGCCACCCCACCGTACGTCGGGTCGGTGATCACGCTTACGGTGAGCAGGCCGGCCTCGCGCAGCCCGGCGATGGCCTGGCTGACCGTGGCCATCTGCATCAGTGACAACGCACCCTCCTGCATGCGGGCCCCGCCGGAGGCGGTGACCAGCACCAGCGGCACCTCGTCGGCGAGCGCCCGCTCGGCGGTGGCCGTGATCAGCTCACCGACCGCGCAGCCCAGGCTGCCGCCCAGGAAGCGGAAGTCCATCACCGCCAGGGCCACCGGCTGACCGCCGATGCGGGCCGTGCCGCAGAGCACCGCCTCGTCCAGCCCGGTGCCGGCCCGCGCGGCGCTGAGCCGGTGCGGGTACGGCAGGGCGTCGACGAAGCCGATCGGGTCGACCCGGGCCGCCCGGTCCGACAGCGGGGTGAACGAGTTCGGGTCGGTCAGTTGCGCCACCCGGTCGGGGGCGTCCAGCCGCGCGTGCGTCCCGCACTCGGGGCAGACGTCGAGGTTGCGGCGCAGCCGCTTGCGGTACAGCAGCGAGGCGCAGCCGTCACAGCGCGACCAGAGCTGCTCGTCGCGGGGCGCGGTGGTGGTCACGACCGCCGCCCTGGGGCGTCGTACCGGTGGGACTGCCGCCCTGGCGCGTCGTACCGGTAGAAGCAGTGGGCCATGGCGTCCCGGGGGGAGCGCCACGTCGGCAGGTACGGCGAGACGTACGGCCGCAGCCGCTCGCTGACCCGAACGAACTCGGGATGCCCGCGGGCGTCCTCCACCGCGCCCTGCGCCGGCAGTTCGGTCTCCAGCAGGTGTACGTAGAGGTCGTGCAGCCGGTAGAGCGACCGGTGTTGGACGCCGACCAGGCCAGGCAGCTCGGTCGCGTCGGACTCGGCGAAGATCTCGGCGACCCGATCCTCGGCGGTCGGCACCACCTTGGCGACGATGAGCGAACGGTGCATGGACTGCCTCCCCCTGGGACGCGTTCCGGTGTGCGGATGCCACCGGTCGCCCCGGACGACTTCCGCCACCGTGCCGCCGGCACCGTCAACGCGGCGTCACCCGCCGGCGTTCCAAACCGGATTCTGGTGACGCTGCGTTGACGGAACCTGTGTCCGAGCTATGCGAAGATCATTTGTCGTCGATTTCATGACGGCCCCTCTTCGCAGTTCAACATCGGTTTCATCAGGCCGCTGTGGATGATCACCGCGATTGAACACTGTTGACTCAGAGTAACTTTGATTGATAACCTCCGTTCCGGTCAGCCCGGCGAAAACGTCGTCCGCGCTGTGGCGGAGCCGTTCCGACACCGGGGTCGCGGGCCGCCGCGCCGGGCAAGAGGAACGGTCGGGACGAGGGTTCCGGTGCAGGGGGGTGCGCCCGTGACCGGTGGTTCAAGGATGCCGGCGGCCGGGGATCCGGCCGCACCGCGGGTGTCGCTGCACCTGCTCGGCGGCTTCCGGCTGCTCCACGGCGACGTGCCGGTGGTGGTACCCCGTGGACTGCAACGGGTCATCGCCCTGATCGGGCTGCGTCCGGGCGCCACCCGTAGCCACCTGGCCGGGCTGCTCTGGCCGGAGGCGTCCGAGGAGCGGGCACTGTCCTCGCTGCGCACCGCCCTGTGGCGGCTGCGACAGGACCCGTGCTGCCCACTGGTCACCGACGGCGACACCGTACGGCTCGGCGACACCGCCCACCTCGACGTCGACGAACTGGTCGACGTCGCCGCCCGGGTCCGGGACGGCGAGCTGCCGTCCGCCGCCGGCACCGCCGGCCGGCACGACCTGCTCCCCGGCTGGTACGAGGACTGGGTACTGCTGGAGCGCGAACGCCTCCGCCAGCTACGGCTGCACATGCTGGAGCAACTCGCCGGCAACCACCTCGCCGCCGGCCGGCACGGCGAGGCGCTTGAGGCGGCCCTGGAGGCGATGGCCGCGGAACCGCTGCGGGAGACCCCACACCGCCTGGTGGTCCGCATCCACCTCGCCGAAGGCAACGCGTTCGAGGCGGTGCACGCCTTCTACGTCTACCGCGACATGCTGCTGCGCGAGCTGCGCCTGGAACCGTCCCCGGCGATGTGCGCGCTGCTCGACGACACCCTCGCCCCGATCCGGCACGCCACCCGGCGTCAGCCGCCCGATCTGGCACGGCGACCCGAACACCCCGCCCCGCACACCGGACCGGCCGCCCCCACGTCGCACCGCGGTCCCACCGCGCCCACCGCACCGCGCTGAGCGGACCCACCCACCCGGCGGGCACCGCCCGCCGGACAGCCCGCGGCACGCCAACCCATTCACCACCGTCACCGGACAGCCGCCAATGGTGACGGAGAAGTGACTGCCGGCCGGGCAGAGTCTTCCCACACGGTGTCCGACGCCCCTCGTCCTGTCCGGGGGGATCACCGGCGAGAGGGGTCCCGATGAGTCGACTGTTGGTCGTCAGCCGGATCGTGCCGGGCGCGGAGGGACGGGTGGCTCAGCTCTTCGCCGAGTCCGACGCGACCGAGTTGCCCAGTCTGACCGGCGTCCGGCACCGGTCGCTGTACTGCCTGCACGACCTGTGCGTACACCTGATGGAACTCGCGGACGTCGAGCCGGACGCGGCGGCCGAGGCCCGCAGCCATCCGCTCTACCAGTTGGTCAACGAGCGGCTGTCGGCGCACACGTCGCCGTACCTGCCAACCTGGCGCTCCCCTCGGGACGCTGTCGCCAGCTGCTTCTACAGCTGGGACGCCGCCGACGCGGCCCTCTACGCCCGGCCGGGCGCGGAGGCCTGAGACCGGGCGTCCCGAAAGCCCTCACACGGCACCAGGGGTTTCGGGACGCCCCACCTCCGCCCGGGCGACACACCCTCGGTCACCCCACCGCCACCGCCCGGCACGAGTCCGTCCCATCAGTAACGAAAGCCGCGGACCGCCCTGTCGTCCTCAACCCACGTGTGGGAAGCTGCCCCGAGTTTTCTCGCAACTTTCGTTCACGTACTGAGGAGGAGGTTGGCCGTGTCACCGAGTTTCGCGCTATGGCTGGTCGGGATCCTGACTGTGGTGGCGGGCCTGGTGATCTGGCGGGTGCTGGCCCGAGGCCGCACCACCGCGGACCCGGCAGCGCCCATCGTGGAAGGTGCCCCCGAGACCGCCGCTGGTGACCAGGAACGGCATGCCCCGGTCGTTGACGAGGTTCCCCCGCCCGCCGCGGTGACCGAGGAGCCGGCCCCGGCCCAGCAAGACCCCACCCCGGCCGCCGCCACCCCGGCCGCCGCCACCCCGGCCGCCGAGACCACCGTCCCGCCGTCCACCGAGGCCGCCGAGCCGGCCGACTCCACCCCGTCCGAGCCGGCCGAGGCAGAGCAGCCCGCCGCCGTCGAGGCCGAGCCGGCCAGCACCGACGCCGCCGAACCGGAGCCGGCCCCGGAGCCCGTTGCGGCAGAGCCCGCTGCGGCCCCAGCCGAGGCAGAGCCGGCCCCGGACCCCGTTGCGGCGGAGCCCGCTGTGGCCCCAGCCGAGGCAGAGCCGGCCCCGGAACTCGCCGAGGCCGAGCCCGCTGCGGCGGAGTCGGCCACGGACCCCGCCGAGCCGGCCGTCATCCCCGCGCCGCGTGCCTCGGTCGAGAACAGCACGGCGGCTGTGACGGAGCCCGCCGCATCCGCCGTCGCCACACCCGACAGCGGGCCCGCCGACGACTTCCGGAAGATCCAGGGCATCGGCCCCAAGATGGCCGCCGGCCTCCAAGCCGCCGGCATCCACACCTACCGGCAGCTCGCCGGACTGGACGAGGCCGCGCTCCGGGAGGTCATCAAGGCCGCCGGCCTGCGCGCCGCGCCGGGCCTGGCGACCTGGCCGGAGCAGGCGAAGACGCTGGCCGGCGCCGACGGAAAGGCCTGAGCCCGTCCCGGGCCGGTGCTGACACCGCGTCACCATCGGCCCGGGCGGAGCCCATGCCCGTACGACCTCCAGCCGGCTCGCTCCTCGGTCCAGGCCGGATGGAAAGCCCAAAACCGGACACGAGTTGAGGTAGCCGCCGCTACCGTCGGTGACGGGGCCGGACGGCCCGCCGCACCGATCCCGTCACGGAGCCGCTCGTGCCCTTCGCCACGCCGGACCCGGCCGCGGAGGGGCGGCCTCCGCTCCGTGACCCCGATTCACCCCGCCGGGTGACCCTGCTGGAGCTCTTCTTCGACCTGGTGTACGTGGTCGCGCTCAGCCTCATCTCGCGCAACCTGATCACCGAGGCATCCTGGGAGCACGCCTTCCAGTCCCTGCTCCTGCTGATGGCGGTCTGGTGGACCTGGGCGATCACCACCCTGGTCACCGACATGTACGACCCGCAGCGTTCCGAGATCAAACTACTCATCGCGGTGGTGATGTTCGGCGCGCTGCTGATGACCACCACCATCCCGGAGGCGTTCACCGCCCGGGGCCTGGTCTTCGCCGGCACGTACGTGGCGATCCATCTCGGACGCGGACTGTACCTCCTGCCCGCGTCCTGGCACCGACCGCAGGCCCAGCGCCGGGCGATCCGGGTCTTCGTCTGGTTCTCGGTCTCCGCCATACCCTGGCTGATCGGCGGCGTGGTGCACGGTTACGCCCGGGAGACGCTCTGGGCGCTGGCGCTCGGCATCGACTACGTCGGTTTCCGGCTCGCCTACCCGGTGCCCAGGCTCGGCGCGATCCCGGACGTCCAGCGGACGATCACCGCCGAGCATCTGTCCGAACGCTTCCAGCAGTTCTTCATCATCGCCCTGGGCGACGCCATCCTGGTCACCGGCACCATGTACAGCATCAGTCACTCCGAGGTGGAGAACCTCGCCGCGTTCGCGATCGCCTTCGTCACCACCCTGCTGCTCTGGCGGATCTACGTGCACAAGTCCGGCGAGCTGCTGCCGGACGCCATCTCTCGGGCGAGGCAGCCCAGCCGCTTCCTGCTCACCGCGCCGTACACCCATCTGCTGATGGTGGCCGGGGTGGTGACCACCGCGGGCGGGTTCGACCTGGTGCTGCACGACCCGACCGGGCGTACGCCGCCGGCCTGGGCGGCGGTCATCCTCGGTGGGCCGGCGATGTTCCTGGCCGGTCGCGCCGCCTTCGAGTACGAGGTGTTCAGCCGGGTGTCGATCTCCCGCCCCGGTGGGCTGCTGGCCCTGCTCACCATCGCGCCGGCCGTCGTCTTCCTCCCGCTGCTCCTCGCCGCGCTCGGGAGCATGCTGGTGCTGGCCGGAGTGGCCGGGGCCGACTACCTACGCAGCCGGGGCCGGCCGCCCGAGAGCCCGGCCCCGCCGCACTGACCCGACCGCGCTGGTCGAAGTCGGCCGCGCCGGCGTCACCGGCGCGGTTTGACCGCGGTCCCGCTGCGGGTACCTGACCTTCACCTCGACCACCCCACCCCGTGGAGGCAACCCATGCGCGGCACCTCGATAGTCGGCGTCCTGGTCGTCATCTGGCTCATCATCGGCGCGATCGCCGCCGGGCAGCGCGGGTACTACACCGAGGACGAGAAGAACTGCGCCGAGGCGGGCACCATCCTGGTCACCATCGTGGCCGGCCCGCTGAACTACATCGGCGCCAACCCGAAGGTGGACTGCGCCCTCCCCGAACCGTCGAAGTAGGCCGCCGCCCCCGGCCCGCCCCACTCCCCGCGGTGCCGCCTCGTCGGGTCCCGGGGGCGTCACGGTCGGTGTTCGTCCCCACCCGCAGGCCGTCCCGGGAGGCTGGCCGGCGGCCTGCCGGTCAGCCGACGTGGATGCCCGGGCGGCGGGTGGGCTCCGGCTCGGACTTGCGGATGATCTCGCGGACCACCGGTGGCGTGTCGCCGCGGCCGAGGATCAGGTAACGCAACAGGTGGGCGATGGGATTCCCCTCGGACCACTCGAAGTGGCAGTGCGGGCGCACCCCGGTGGCGTCCCGGAGGGCCAGCAGGATGGCGGCGATCGCGTTCGGCGCGGCGGGGCTGCTGGCCCGCAGGATCCGGTAACCGCCGACCTCCACCCCGTGCACCTGCAGCACGTGGCTGAACTGCGACGGGTCACTCACGTCGATCTCCAGGAACAGCACGTCGGCGGCGCCCGGTACGGGGTTCATCCCGCGCTGCGCGCGCTCCTTGACCCGGTACTCCTTCAGCGAGCCCGTCTGCCGCTTGTTCGCGATCAGGTGCAGCCGGCCGTCGTGGGCGACCGACTCGGCGACGAACCGCCGGGCCGGCTCGTCGAACTCAATCCGCTCGGCGCGCAGCTCGGTGGTCCTGGTCACCCTGGAGATGAGCGAGACGGCGATGATGCCGGCGATGAACAACCCGGAGATGGCGATGCCGTCCGGTTTCTCGATCACGTTCTCGGTGAGCGCGTAGAGCAGCACCGCGCTGAGCATCGCGAAGCCGATCCCGGCGAAGGGGTGCCGCTCCCGGTACGCCGAGATGGTCACCGCGATCGAGCCGGAGACCATCATCGCCAGGATCCCGGTGGCGTACGCGCCGGCCTGGGCGTTGACGTCCGCCCTGAAGGCGACGGTGATGACGAGGCTGACCACCAGATAGACCAGCACCACCGGGCGGATGGCCCGTCCCCACTCCGGCGCCATGCCGTAGGCGGGCAGGTAGCGGGGCACGATGTTGATCAGGCCGGCCATCGCCGACGCACCCGCGAACCAGAGGATGAGAATGCTGCTGATGTCGTAGATCGTGCCGAACCCCTCGCCCAGGTGCTCGTGGGCCACCCAGGCCAGCGCCCGCCCGTTGGCCGCTCCGCCGGGCTGGAACTCCTCGGGCGGGATCAGCACCGTGGTGACGAACGTGGTGGCGATCAGGTAGACCGACATGATCAGCGCCGCGGTGGCGAGCAGCTTGCGGGTGTTGCGGATGCGCGCCCGCAGCCGCGCCTCGGTGTCCGGGCCGTCCCCCTTGATCAGCGGCATCATGCTCACCCCGGTCTCGAAACCGGAGAGCCCCAGCACCAGCAGCGGGAAGGCCAGCACGGACGTGCGGACCAGGTCGCCGGCCCCACCGACGGTGCTGGTCAACCGCTGCGTCCAGCCGCTGACCACCGCCGGGTTGGCGAGAACATGCGACAGGCTGACGACCACGATCACCGCGTTCAGTACGAGGAAGACCGCGACAAGGGGGACGGCGACCTGCACCGCCTCGCGGAACCCCATCAGGAACACGCCGCCGAGGATGAGCAGCAGCACCCCGGTCACCACCACCGGCGCGGTGCCGCCGTGCGGGAAAGACTTCGGCAGGTACGGGTTCTCCAGCAGGTGCACCGTCGCGTCGGCGGCCGACAGGGTGATCGTGACGATCCACGAGGTGGCCACGAAGCCGAGCAGCACCAGCACGAAGATCTTGCCCCGCCAGAACGGCAGCAGCCGCTCCAGCATGGCCACCGAGCCCTGGCCATGCGGGCTCTCCCTGGCCACCCGCCGGTACATCGGCAGCATCCCGAACAGGGTCAGCGCCACGATCAGGAGGGTGGCCAGCGGGGAGAGCGCCCCGGCCGCCACCGCCGCGATGCCCGGCAGGTAGGACAGGGTGGAGAAATAGTCGAGGCCGGTCAGGCACATCACCCGCCACCAGGCGTGCGCGGACGCCTGGTGCTCCCGGGTCTCCGGGCCGACCGGCTGCACCTGGTGCTGGAACAGCCACCGGCTCAGCCGGCTGGCCGGTTCGCGCGGTCGCACCGGGCTCGCCACGCAGGCGGGAACCTGGATCGGCTCCCGGCCGGCACGGTCGCCGTGCCCCGGGTCGCGGGCGGCGCGCAGCGCGCGATCCGCCGCAGCGGCCTGCCCCTGGTTGCGCCGCTCCCGCGGACGCCGGGGCTGCGACGCCCCGTCCCGTCCCTCCGCCATGGTCATCCCTTCCGGCCCTGAACCGACCGTAGGCGGTTCTCCGGTCACCGCCCGGCCGAACCCGACAACCAGTGGAGATCATCGGCGCGTCGTCCGGGCGGCACGCCCGAAGGTCGTGCTCGAAGCAGAAGCAGTGGCTTCCTCGCTGGCCGGATGGCCCTACCAGCGGATCGAGCACGATCTTGCGAGCGCGGCGCGGCGGGGTCACACCGGGCGGCGCCGCGAGGGGAGGGACCGGCCCGTGGCTACTGGAGGAACGACCCGAGCGGCGACAGCAGCAACCGGCCGAGCAGCGCGGCGTTGTCGTCCAACCGCCGCCGCTCACACTCGCGGGCCTCCGGGTCGTGCCGGCAGCGCCAGATCTTCTGCGCGTTGCGCCAGGCGACGTTCCGGGTGTATTCCACTAGTTCGCCCTGGTACCAGTCGTCGATGTCGCCGTTGAGCATGTCGATCATCAGTTGCCAGTTGTCCAGGTAGCCCCGGCGCAGCCCCGGGATCCGCTCGGCGAAGATCTTGTTGATCTCCAGGTAGTCGCGGTGCTGGTCGCTGCCGTCGACCGGCTCCGACTCCAGGCTGTCGAACGTGGTCACCAGCGCGAACGGCAGGTCGTAGTTGATGTGCGCGTTCACCCCGGCGGCGGCCGAGGGCAGCGGCCGGGCGTCCGGGCCGCGCATCCGCTTGAACAGGCACGACCACGCCTTCGGGGTGTTCGGGCTGGACTCGGTCCAGAACCGCAACGCGTCGAAGTAGCGGGCGGCGAACTCCACGTCCAGGCGGGCCAGGAAGGCGGGGTCGGTGAACCGGTCGTCGTACAGGCCGTCGAGAACGGTGCTGGTGATGACCAGGTAGAGCTTGTTGAAGTCCGCCAGGGGGCAGCTCTCCTCCAGCGGAGGCAGCCGGACCAGCAGGTCCTGGAGCTTGGTGAGGTGGTCGACGACCGCCGGCACGTCGGCGGGGTGGTCGGCGAGCAGCCCGACGATGTCCTGGTGCACAGGACCCCAAACCGGTTCGGTCATTTTTCCTCCACTGTGGCGTGACGCCGGTCGGCGCCACCGATGACGCTGGACAGGCTGCCAGCCGGCGCGAGTCGGCCGGATCAGTAGAACGACGTATTCACCGCGACCTGTGTACGTCTCACTCCGGACGGTTCCGCAGGAAGATCGCGCTGGCCTGCACCCGGGTCCGGACCTGGAGCTTGTCGAAGATGTGCGACACGTGCACCCCGATGGTCCGTTCGCTGATGAAGAGCCGCTGGCCGATCTCCCGGTTGGTCAGGCCCTCGGCGACAGCGGCGAGCACCTCCCGTTCCCGGGCGGTGAGCACGGCCAGCTCGTCCACCGTCGGTGGGGCCGGTGCCACGGCCCGGGGCCGGGGCGCGGGACGGGCGGCGGGGCCCTCCTCCAGGGTCACCCGCGCCCGGCCGGCCAGCGTCCGGATCTCCGAGCTCAGCGGCACCGCACCCAGCCCCTGCGCCATCTGGTACGCCTGCCGCAGCAGCTTGCCGGCGGTGGCCACCCGAGCCCGGCGACCCAGCAGCGCCTCGGCCTGCCGCAGCCGCGAGTACGCCGCCGGGTACGGGTGGTTTCGCCGGTCCCACTCGGTCGCCGAGCGCGCCCACAGCTCCGGATCGCCCCGGCCGTCGTCGAGCCGACTGATCTCGGCGTCGCACAGCGCCAGGAAGCCATCGGCGACGTAGCGCACCGGGGCACCGGCCTTCTCACTCTTGCGGACCACCCGGTCGACCACCTCGCGGAGCCGGCGTACCGCCGTCGGGTCCACCGCGATGGTCCGGCTGGCGTACGCCTCGGCCTCCGCCCGCAGCCCGTGCCAGGCGAGCGTGGCGAGCACGATCACGTCGTCGGAGCGGCTCTCGGTCAGCCCCCGCTGGACGGCCTGCCGGGCCAGGTCGTGCCGGCCCTGCCACATGGCCAGCCCGGCGCGCAGAATGAGCATCGGCAGCACGTGCCGGGCGCCGCCGCCGGCGAGCATCGTGGCCACCGCCTCCAGATCCCGGTCGGAGGCCTCGATGTCGCCGTATCCGACGGAGAGCCGGCAGCGGGCGAGCAGCAGCTCCACCGCGTCGGCGCCGGAGGGCCGGTGCCGCAGCGCGGCAGCGACCACCTTCTCCGCCTCGGCCCACTGCCCGACCCGGAACAGCCCGTTGGTGGCGATGGCCAGCAGCCGGGTCTCCCAGGTGCGGCCCAGGCCCAGCTCGGCGACCCGCTCGGCGCCCCGGCGGGCCACCACCACGCCCTCCTCGAGGATGTTCAGCGGCCCGGTCAGCAGCTCGGCCAGGTGCAGGTACGCGCACGCCACGTCCTCCGGCCGGCCCGAGCGCTCGGCGGTTTCCACAGCCTGCCGCATGACGGCCAGCCCGCCGTCCGGGTCCTCCAGGAACGCCTCGCTGAAGCCGAGCGCCGCGCTGGCCAGCACCACCGCCGACGTGGAGCCGGGCACCGCGCCGGCGAGCTGGAGCGCCTCCCGCGCCTGGTCGCCGGCCTCCGCGTACCGCCCGAGGTGCAGCAGCAGCTCGGCCAGGTGCGCGGCGGCGCTGGCCCGCTCGCCGGGCGTGCAGTCGGCCGCCGCGAGCGCCAGGCGGTACTCCGCCTCGGCCGGCGCCGACCGGCCCGCCGCGGCCAGGTACCGGGCCCGGCGGATGTGCAGGGCGCAGGCCCGGGGACCGGCCTGCTCGCCGGCCAGCTCCTCCAACAGTGCCAACGCCCGGGCGTGCTCGCCGCAGTGGTGCGCCGCCTCGGCGGCGTGCTCCAGCAGCTCGACACGGTCCACCCCCACCGGGGCGGGTCGAGCGGGGTCGGGCGGCACCGCCGCCGGGGCGGTGGACAGCTGCAACGCCGCCGACCAGTGCCGGTGGGCCTCGGCGTACCCGTACAGTCGTTCGGCTTCACGAGCCGCGGCCATCGCGGCCGGCAGTGCCCGTCCCGGTTCGCCGGCCAGGCGCCAGTGGTGAGCCAGGCGGGCCTGGTGCAGCTCGGCGGTGGCCGAGGTGAGCGTCTCGGCGTAGCGGCGGTGCAGCGCGGCGCGCTCGGCGGGCAGCAGCTCGTGCGCCAGCACCTCGGCGACCAGCCGGTGCCGCAGCCGGTACCCCTCGTCCGCGCCGACCAGCAGCCGGTGCGCCACCGCGGCCCGCACCGCCTCGATCAGCTCGGCCTCGGGCAACGGCACCACCCGGGCCAGCAGCCAGTGCTCCACCGGCTCGACCCCCGCGGCGACCGCGTGCACCACGGCGTGCGCGTGCTCCGGCAGGGCGTCGACCCGGGCCAGGAACACCTCGCGCAGTGTGTCGGAGAGCCCGTCACGGCCGTCGCGCAGGTCCCGGGCCAGCTCCTCGACGACGAACGGATTGCCCCCGCTGCGCTGCCACATCTGGTCGGCGGCGTCCGGGGGCAGCGGGGCGCCGACGATCGCGGTGGCCAGCCCATCGGTGCCCGCGCGGTCCAGCGGCGCCAGGTCGACCACCTGGACCGACCGCAGCCGGCGCAGCTCGGTCAGCACCCGGCGCAGCGGGTGCGCGCCCTGCAACGCCTCGGCCCGGATCGCGGCGAGCACCGAGAGCTGGAGGTCGCCGAGGCCGGCGAGCAGATAGAGCAGGAGTTGCCGGGTGCTCCGGTCGACCCACTGCAGGTCGTCCAGGACGAGGACCAGCGGCTGGCCCCCGGCGACCACGTGCAGCCCCCGGGACACCCGCTCCAGCAGCGCACCCGCGCCGTCCGGCCCCGGCGTCTCCTCGTCGAAGACCTGGAGCAGGCCACGCACCGCCGAGGAGGTACGGGCCTCGGTGAGCTCGGCGTCGAAGCGACGCAGCGCCTGCCGCAGCGGATGCAGCGGCGAGGCGTCGCCGATGTCCAGACAGGAACCGGTGAGCACCAGCGCTCCCGCCTGCCGCAGCTGGTCGCTGACCTCGGCCAGCAGCCGGCTCTTACCCACCCCGCTCTCGCCGGTGAGAAAGACCGCCGCGGTGTGCCCGGGCGCGACGTCGTCAAGCAGTGCCGACCGCAGCGCCACCAGGGTGTCGGCACGGCCGACGAGCGGTGCGGTGTCCACATCGCTGGCCATGGCTGGCAGCCTAATCACACGGCCCCGCACCGTTCTACGGACTCTAGACCCTTGTGGTACCTCTCGCGTCAACATTGCGACTAAAGGTTGCGGGTGGCCGACATACGTCGTCCTACCGATCCCCCGACGATCCGGTGGTGAAAGTCTCCGGAGGTCGTCAGGCACCGGACGGGGCGAAAGGGTGGGTGCGATGCCAATGACCACGATCGTAGACAGTCGGACAGCCGCCACCGCCGCACGCTGGCCGGTGCCCGAGGAGAGGCGTACGGTCAGCGTGCTCTTCGTCGACATCGTCGGCTCGACCGGTCTGGTGGAGCGGCTGGACCCGGAGGACGTCCGGGACCTGCAACGCGCGTACTTCGGCACGGTCGCCGGGGTGCTGCGCCGCTGGAACGGCGTGGTGGAGAAGTACGTCGGCGACGCGGTGATGGCGCTGTTCGGCGCGCACGGCTCCGACGGGTTCGACGCGTACCGGGCGGTGCGTGCCGGGCTGGAGATCCAGGATGCGCTGGACCGTCGGGTGCCGGCCGGCACCCGGCTGCGGGTCCGGGTCGGTGTGGCCACCGGCGAGGCCGTGGTCGACCTGGCCACCACCCGCGACGGCGCGCACGGCACCGCCAGCGGCGCGGTGATCACCACCGCCGCCCGCCTCCAGGAGAACGCCCCGCCCGGCGGTGTGGTCATCTGCGCGGCTACCCACCGGTCCACCGCCGGCCTGGTCGAGCAGCGCCCGCTGGCCGCGATGGCGGTGGCCGGCAAGACGCAACCGCTGGACGTCTGGCGGGTGACCGGGGTGGCCAGGCCGGCGCCGGCCCGCCACCACGGTCCGCTGGTCGGCCGGCGGCGGGAACTGGCCGCCGCCGGCGACGAGATCGTCCGCGCGGTCCGGGACCGCCAGCCCCGTTGGATCTCGCTGGTCGGGCCGGGTGGCAGCGGGCGCAGCCGGCTGCTGCACGAGCTGGCCCGCGCGGTGTCGACCGTGAACGGACGTCCGGTCCGCTGGTTCGTGGCGCAGTGCCCGCCGTACCCGGAGGGAGAACTTGCCCCGCTGGCCGACATGGTCCGCGCCTTCGCCGGGGTCCGCGACGCGGACCCCGCCGCGACCGTACGCCGACGGCTGGCCACGGCGCTGGGCGGGCTGCTGCCACCGGCCCGGCGCGGCGCGGCGGCGCACGCGCTGGCCGACTTCGTCGCGGCACCGCGGGATGCGGGGGCGGCCGGTCGCGGCGCCGAGGTCTGGCGAGAGGTGCTCCTCGCCCTGGCGGCCGGCCAACCAGTGGTGGTGGCGGTGGACGACCTGGACCGGGCCGCCCCGACGCTCAGCCGGTTCCTGCACCGGCTCTTCGCGGCGGCGAGCGAGCGGCAGCTCCCCCTCGCTGTGGTCGCCACGCACGGGCCGGGCTGGGCCGACCTGCTGCCCGGGGCCGGCGGCCGGCGTCGCCGGGTGCCGCTGCCCGCGCTGGGCGCCGTCGACACCGGGCGGCTGCTGCGGCACCTGCTGGACCGGGCCGGTCGCCCGGCCGCGTTGGCCGCGAAGCTGTTGCCCCTGGTCGGCGGCAACCCGGCCGTCGCGCGAGCATACGTCCGGGCGCTCGGCGAGGGCACCGCCCCGGCCGAGGTGCCGGACGCGGTCCGCCGCATGGTCGACGCCCGGCTGGACCGGCTGGACGGCGACCAGCGCGCGGTGCTGATGGCCGGTGCGGCCCACGGGGCGGGGCTCCGGGCCGACACAGTGGAACGACTGCTCGGCTGGGCGCCGGGTCAGGCCGAGCCGACGCTGCGCGCTCTGGTCGCGGCCGGCCTGCTGCGCCGCACCGGCCCCGGCGGGTACGCCGTCGCCGACCCCACGGTGGCCCGGGTGGCGCGACACCGACTCCCCCGCGCGCTCCGGGCCGAGTTCGCCCGTCGGACGCGGCTCACCCCGCAGCCGGCGGCGGTCGGCGTGGAACCGCGCCCGAGCAGCGTTCCCGCCAGCGCCTGCCCCGGCATCGCGGATCGGACCGGCCTCGCGCCGCACCCGGACATCGCGCCACGCCCCAGGATCGCGGGTCGGCCGGTCGCCGGTCTCCATGCCGGCGTCTGTCTCCCGGCCGACGCCTCGGCGGCCCGCGGAACGGCGGCCCGCCCCTCGGCGAGCCGGCCGGCCCAGCCGGGTTCCGGGTCCCTTCCACCGCCGGCCGGAGTCGGCCGCACCGCGGACCGGACGCTCGCCCTCGCATCCCTGGACCCGCAGCGCACCGCGGGCACCGTCCGCTCGGCGACCTCCCACCCCGACGACGGCCCGCCCGTCTTCTCGCCGCCGCGTGCCGAGTCCCACCGCGCGGGGCTACCACCCATTGGGCCCCACCACCGCGCGCCGCGTGCCGAGTCCCACCGCGCGGGGCTACCACCCACCGGGCCCTACCACCGCCGGGGGGCACCCGCGAAAGGCCGGTCGTCGGCCCGGGCACGAACACCGGGCCTCGGTGACACGGGCGCTGCCGCCGAAGGCTTGCCGGCACTCGCCGCGGCCTGAGTCCGGCGCCGGGGCGGAGCGGGCACGGGGCTGCTCCGCCCCGGCGTCACCCCGGACCCCGGCCAGCCTGGCCACGGCACTCACCCGACGAGCGCCCCGACGGCACGGCCGAGGGCGGTGGCACGGGCGAGGACGGCTACCCGTGTGCGATCAACCGGTCCGTTTCCGCCGCCCGAGCCATGGCCCCGCACCCGCTGTGAAGCTGATAGCGCAGGCGATTCAGGGCCGGCCGCCGTGAGTTGAATCGTCTGTGACATCAGCTTCACAGGGTCCGACGAGGACACTCTCGACGGGCCGGGCCGATCGACTCCCGCCGGGCCGTCGCCTGAGCGCGGCACCGGGCACAGGGGTGCCACCCGCCCCCCGCCTCGCCGGCCGGCGCCGACGGGTCAGCGGTCGGCGAGGAACGCCAGGGCACGGTCCCAGGTCAGCGCCGCCGCCAGCCCGTCATGATCGGGCAACTCCGGGTCGGTGTAGAGGTGCCCAGGGCCCGGGTAGCGGTGGATGGTCAGGTCGGCGCCGGCGGCGGTCATCGCCCGCCGCCACTCGTCCAACTCGTCCTGCGGCTCGTACTCGTCGGGGTCGGCGAGGTGCAGCTGCACCGGCAGCCCCGGACGCACCGACTCCGGGGCGCCGCCGGTCCCGTGCAGCAGGAGCAACGCCGCCGCCTGCGGCCGCTCGGCGAGCAGCGCCCCGGCCACCCCGGCGCCCATCGAGAAGCCGGCCAGCACCGTCTCGGCCGGAAGGTCGCGGGCCGCCACACGAGCCCGTTCCAGGACGGCGTCCCGGCCGACCCTGTCGAGCAGCGCGAAGCCCTCCTCGACGGTGCCCACGGGGGGCAGCCCGTAGAGGTCGGGGGCGGTGACCTCGTGCCCGGCGGCGCGCAGACGGGCGGCGGCGGCCAGCACGGCGGGCCGCCGCCCGTAGACGGAGTGCAACAGCAGGATGTGTGCCATGGGCTCATCCTGCCCCCGGCCACCGACAGAGCCGACAGCCGCGCCGGTGGACGGTCAGCGTAGAGACCCGAGCCGGGCGACGAGTTCGGCCGGTGGCGGCATCGCCGCGTACCCGCCAGGTCGTGGAGCCCCGGGCTCAGCCAGCCGCGCCGCCCCTCGCGTCCCGGGCGAGGGTGCGGCTGCGACCGCGGAACTCGGCGACCACCTCGTCGTCCCGCCAGACCGTGACGTCGTAGATGCCACTGCGCCCGTAGCGGACCCGCTCGGTGGCCCGGGCCTCCAGCAGGTCGCCCTCGTGCACCGGACGCAGGAAGCTGATCTCCCCGCCGGCGGCCACGGTCGCCGGGCCGTGGCTGTTGCAGGCCAGCGCGAAAGCGGTGTCGGCGAGCAGGAAGACGAAACCGCCGTGCCCGATGGCGTGGCCGTTGAGCATGGCCGCGGTGACCCGCATCCGGGCCACCGCCGCGCCGTGGCCGGCCGAGACCAGCTCGATGCCGAGCCCCTTGGAGGCCACGTCGAGGTCGAACATGTCGTGGGCCGCGGTACGGCCGTCGTGCTCCGCCACGTCAGTGCCCCCGCCGCTGGTCCACGATCCGGCGCATCTTGCCCATCGACCGTTCCACCCCGTCGGGCTCGATGACCTGCACCGCCACGCTCACCCCGATCGTGTTCTTGACCTGCTGCACCAGGGCCGTTCCGGCCCGTTCCGCCTCGTCGGCGGCCACCCCGGCCCGCCGCTCGACCCGGACGGTGAGGGTGTCCATCCGGCCCTGCCGGTCCAGCACGCACTGGAAGTGCGGCGACAGCGCGGGGGTACGCAGGATCAGCTCCTCGATCTGGGTCGGGAAGACGTTCACCCCACGTACGATCATCATGTCGTCGGTCCGGCCGGTGATCTTCTCGATCCGCCGCATCGTACGGGCGGTGCCGGGCAGCAGCCGGGTCAGGTCCCGGGTGCGATAGCGGACCACCGGCATCGCCTCCTTGGTCAGCGAGGTGAGCACCAGCTCACCCTGCTCGCCGTCGGGCAGCACCGCGCCGGTGACCGGGTCGATGATCTCGGGGTAGAAGTGGTCCTCCCACAGGTGCAGGCCGTCCTTGGTCTCCACGCACTCGACCGCCACCCCGGGGCCCATCACCTCGGACAGCCCGTAGATGTCGACCGCGTGCATGTCCAGGCGCCGCTCCATCTCGCGGCGCATGTCCTCGGTCCACGGCTCGGCGCCGAAGATGCCGACCTTGAGCGAGGTGGACCGGGGGTCGACGCCCTGGCGTTCCAGCTCGTCGACGATGGCCAGCATGTAGCTGGGCGTGACCATGATGACGTCCGGCTCGAAGTCGCGGATCAGCATCACCTGCCGCTCGGTCATGCCCCCGGAGACCGGGATGACGGTGCAGCCCAGTTCCTCGGCGCCGTAGTGCGCGCCCAGGCCGCCGGTGAAGAGCCCGTAGCCGTACGCCACGTGCACCCGGTCGCCGGGGCGGCCGCCGGCGGCCCGGATCGAGCGGGCCATCAGCCGGGCCCAGGTCTGCACGTCGTTCCGGGTGTAGCCGACCACGGTGGGTCGGCCGGTGGTGCCGGAGGAGGCGTGCAGCCGGGCGATCCGCTCCCGGGGCACGGCGAACATGCCGAAGGGGTAGTTCTCCCGCAGCTCGGCCTTGCCGGTGAACGGGAAGCGGGCCAGGTCGGACAGCTCGCGCAGGTCGTCCGGGTGGACCCCGGCCGCCTCGAAGGCCCGGCGGTAGTGCGGCACGTTGTCGTACGCGTGCCGCAGCGACCAGCGCAGCCGCTCCAGTTGCAGCGCCCGCAGTTCGTCGACGCCGGCCCGTTCGACGGGTTCCAGCTCGTCCGGACGAGGGGTGCGGTCCTGCACTGTTGCCTCCTGCGCGACGGTCCCGGCGCAGCGTCGCGCCGGACGATGCCGCATACCGTACGCCCGTACCGTCAGTCGTGCCAGGTCAGGCAACGATCGCCGACCCACGTTGGTGATCATGGGGGATGTGGTCCCCCGGCGCGGGTCCGGGGCCGGGCCGGCCGGGCTATATGCTCGACGGAGACCGGCGGTGGGGCCCGCCGTCCCGGGCCGCGCCGGGAGAACCGCGTTCCGTCGCCAACGGTCCCTGCCAGTGATACCCATGACTGGTGGGAGGCACCGTGGCACCATCACCCGATCTTCCCGTCGACCCCGACGTCGACCTGCACGTACCCGCCGACCGGGGGGAACTGGCCGCCCACCCGGGGACGGTGCTCGGCGTGATAGCCGCTGGCGGCGTGCTCGGGGCGCTGGCCCGGGCCGGTCTCCAGACCGCGTTCCCGCATCCGCCCACCGGCTTCCCGTGGGCCACCTTCGGCGTCAACGTCGTCGGCTGCCTGCTGATCGGCGCACTGATGGCGGTGCTCACGGCCCGCCCGGCCGGCCCACTGCTCCGGCCGTTCCTCGGCGTCGGCGTGCTCGGTGGGTTCACCACCTTCTCCACGTACGTGGTGGACGCGCAGCGGGCGGTGACCGCCGGGGCACCGGGGACGGCGCTGGCGTACCTGGCGGCGACCCTGGTCGGGGCGCTGCTGGCGGTCTGGACCGGGGACGCGGTGACCAGCCGGCTGCTGCTGACCCGGGCCGATGGGGCGGCGGCCCGGTGACCGTCCTGCTGATCGCGATCGGGGCCGCGCTGGGCGCTCCGCTGCGCTACCTGACCGACCGGGCGGTGCAGGCCCGGCACAGTTCCGTCTTCCCCTGGGGCACCCTGACCGTCAACGTCTCCGGGTCGCTGCTGCTCGGCGCGCTGGCCGGGGTCCCGACCAGCCCGGCGGTGGCCGCGCTGGTCGGCACCGGTTTCTGCGGCGCGCTGACCACCTGGTCCACGCTCAGCTACGAAACGCTGCGGCTGGCCCGGTCGGGCACCCGCCGGCACGCCCTGGCGAACGTGCTGGTCAGCGTGGTCGCCGGGCTGGGCGCGGCGTCCCTGGGCTACGTACTCGGCCGTGCGCTGACCGGCTGACCGGCGACGGCCGCAGCGCGCCGGCCGGCAGCCGGCCAGCCGGACGCAGCGCGCCAGCCGGCAGCCGGACGCAGCGCGCCAGCCGGCAGCCGGACGCAGCGCGCCAGCCGGCAGCCGGACGCAGCGCGCTGACTGCGGGCGGGAACAGCGGCCGGCCCGCGGGCGGACGCGGCGCGCCGGCCAACCCGAGGGCGGGGCGGGAGCGGCCGTCAGCGGGCGCGGCGCTCCGGGTGGGCCCGGTTCCAGGCCCGCATCCGCTCGGGGTAGCCGGTGCGGGCCGCCTCGTACAGCGGCACCGCGTGCCGCCGGGCGATCTTGGCGGCGGCCCGGGGCGTGCCGGTGCGCCGGCGGATCCACTCGCCGTCGTGGGCGATCGCGACCACCGTGGTGTCGGTGGCCGTGGTCTCCGGTTCCAGGTAGAACTCCACGCCGCGGCGGCTGGTCACGAACGCTTCCAGCGCGGCCAGGTCCTCGCCGGTGGCCTCGCGGTCGAGCTTGGTCGGGGTGGTCGGGTCGGCGGCCCGTCGGCTGAACCAGCCCATGCCGGCCTCCTCTCGTCGGGTCCCGCCCAGTGCAGCACCCGTACCTGAGCGCCGGCTGCGCGCCCGGTGGGAGTCCGCTGACCGCCGCGGGCCGCCCGGTCAGCGGGCCGGCGGGCGCAGCACCGGGACCAGGGCGAGGGTGGGCAGCAGCAGGAGCGGCACGACACCCAGGGCGTGCAGGGTGCCCAGGTGGTCGCCGAGGAAGCCGAGCAGCGGCGGCCCGCCCAGGAAGGCGGTGTAGCCGATGACGGCCACCACGCTGACCCGGGCCGGGGCCCGGTCCTCGTCGTCGGCGGCGGCGCTCATGCCGACCGGGAAGCCGAGCGACGCCCCGATCCCCCACAGCGCCACCCCGAGCACGGCGAGCTGCCCCGAGCCGGCCAGCACGGCCAGGACGGCGCCGGCGACGGCCAGCCCGATGGTGCTGAACAGCACCGGCACCCGTCCCCAGCGGTCGATGGCGATCGTGCCGACGGTCCGGCCGAGGGTCATGCCGACCACGAAGACGCCGAACACGGTGGCGCCCGCCGCCTCGGTGACGCCGTACCCGTCGACGAACGCGACGGCCAGCCAGTCGTTGGCGCTGCCCTCGGTGAACGCCATCACCAGCACCAGCAGGCCGATGAGCAGGGTGCGCGGCTCCCGCCAGGTGGCCAGCAGCGCCCGTCGCCGGGCCGCCGGGTCCGCCGGGCCGTCCGCCTCGGTGGGGGCCGGCAGGAACGCGCGGGCGCCGAGGAGCGTGCCGACCAGAACCACGGCCGCGAGCACGGGCAGGTGCACCCCGACCGGTACGCCCAGCCGGGCCGCCCCGGCGCCGATCCCCGCCCCGGCCACCGTGCCGAGGCTCCACGCCGCGTGGAACCGGGGCAGGATCGTGTGGCCGAGGCGCTTCTCCACCGCCGCGCCCTCGACGTTCATCGCCACGTCGCAGGTGCCGGAGCCGTAGCCGAAGGCGAACAGCCCCACCCCCACCCCGACCGTCGCGGTGGCCAGGTCGGCGGAGAGGCCGGCGACGACCGTGCCGAACGCGACGAACAGCACCGACCCCGCCACCGTGCGGGCCGGGCCGAGCCGTTGGGTCACCAGCCCGGCGGTGGGCATCGCGAGCACCGAGCCGGCCGACATGGTCAGTAGCAGCAGGCCGAGCTGCCCGGCGCTGAGCCCGAGCGCCTCCCGCACCGCGGGCACCCGGGAGAACCAGGTCCCGACCGCGAGCCCGTTGAGGGCGAACACCACCGCGACCCCGTTGCGCGCGGTCAGGACCGCCCGGGGCGCGACGGGCCGGCCAGCGGTCGCCGCGTCGATCGTGCTGCTCACCGCGTCGTCTTCCTCTCCCCAGGCTGCGCGACCATCTCACACCTGAGAGCGCTCACACGGCAAGCGCCGTCACCCCTTACCGTTGACGGCCCGGACGGTGCATGATGCGGACAAGCCGGATGTGGGGGTTCCGGCCGGGCTTGGGGAGGACCAGACCATGGGTACGCCGACGACACGTCCCGCCACGCTCGACGACGTGGCCCGGGCGGCCGGGGTGTCGCGGGCCACCGCCTCCCGGGTGCTCGGCGGTTACGGATTCGCCTCGCCCGACGCCCGGGACCGGGTCACCGCCGCCGCCGACCGCCTGGGCTACGTGGCGAACACCGCGGCCCGCGCGCTGGTCCGCGGCGCCGGGGTACGGCTGGTGGTCGTCGTCTCCGGTGCGGACGCCACGGTCCTCGACGACCCGTACGTGGATCGGGTGGTGAGCGCGGCGGCCCGGGTGTGTGCCCCGCAGGGGGTCGGCGTGGCCCTGGAGTGGCTGCCGCTGACCGCCCCGGCCGGCCTGCGCCGGCTGGGCGAGGACCGCAGCGTCTGCGGGATGCTGCTGGTCAACACCACCGCGGCGGTGCTCGCCGAGGTCCCCGCCCGGCTGCGCGGGCGGGTCGCCTCGATCGGCACCGGCTCGCCCGCCGTCCCCTCCTTCGACGTGGACAACGCCGCGGGCGCCGAGGCGGTGCTGCGCCACCTGTACGCCGGGGACCGCCGCCGGATCGCCATGGTCACCGGCCCGCGCTGGCTCGCCTGCGCCGAGCGGTCGGTGACCGTGTACCAGACGCTCATGCGGGCGGCCGGGCTGCCGGTGCGCCTGGTGACCGGGGACTTCACCGCCGACCGGGGCGGCCCGGCGGCGCTGGAGGCGCTCACCCGCTGGCCGGACACCGACGCGATCTACGCGGCGAGCGACGCCACGGCGCTGGGGGTGATCGCCGCGTTGCGTGGACGCGGGTACCGGGTGCCGCACGACGTGGCGGTCGCCGGCTTCGACGACATCCCGTACGCCGCGGTCAGCAGTCCGACGCTGACCACCGCCACCCACCCGGTCGCCCGGATCGCCACGGCGGCGGCCACCGCGGTGCTGCACGGGCGGCGGATGCCGCCGGTCACCGCGTTCCCCTCCAGGCTGGTGGCGAGGGAGAGCGCCTGACCGGCGCGGTTGGGCGGCCGGGAGCCGGGTATGCGCCGGCCGACCCGACCGGATGACGAAGGGCGAGCAGAAGGTGACCGAGCCCGCGCCACCGCACCGGCAGCCCGAGGAGGGGCACCGGCACGGCCGGCTGAGCGCCCGCCCCGCCGCCGTGGCCACGCCCGGTCCGACCGGGCTGGCCTTCGTACCCGACCCGGAGGGCAGGCCGCCGGCGCTGCGGTACGTCCCGGCCGGCGACGCCGGACCGTACCGGCTGGTGGTGCTGCTGCACGGCGCCGGGGGCTCGGCCCGGCAGGGGTTGGACCTGCTGCTGCCGCTCGCCGACGAGCGGCGACTGCTGCTGCTCGCCCCACCGGCCGCGGCGAGCACCTGGGACCTGATCGCCGAGGGGTTCGGCCCGGACGTACGCCGGATCGACGCGCTGGTGGGCGCGGCGTTCGCGGCGTACCCGGTGGCCGGGGTGACGCTGGGCGGCTTCTCCGACGGGGCGTCGTACGCCCTCTCCCTGGGCCTGACCAACGGCGACCTGGTCGACGCGGTGCTGGCCTTCTCCCCCGGTTTCGCCGCGCCCCTGGTCACCCACGGCCGGCCGCGCGTCTTCGTCTCGCACGGCACCGACGACCGGGTGCTCCCGGTGGACGTGTGCAGCCGGCGGCTGGTCCCGCGCCTGCACACCCTCGGCTACCCGGTGGAGTACGCCGAGTTCCCCGGCGGCCACGAGGTGCCGGCGGAGATCCGCCGGCGGGCGGTGGACTGGCTGGCCGGCTGAGCGGTCACCAGCGAGCGGCCGTGGCGTGTGGCCACCCGGGCCGGTCGCCCCGCCACCCGTCCGCTCACGCCCGGGTGGATTCGGCGTACTCGGTGAGGACGGCGTCGAGCGCGTGGCGCGCCTCCGCGGCGCGGACCGGGTCGGGGTTGTCGAGCGTGATCAGGGCCTTCCAGAGCACCCAGCCCCGGCCCCGGGCCCAGGTCGCGTCGTCCACGTCGAGCGCGGCGCGGAACGCCGTCCGGCTCGCGCCGGCCAGCAGCGTCCAGGCGACGGCCAGGTCGCAGGCCGGATCACCCATCCCGCAGCAGCCGAAATCGATGACCGCGACTAGCCTGCCGGCGCGCACCAGGAGGTTGCCCCAGGCGACGTCGCCGTGGAACCAGACCGGCGGCCCGGTCCAGGTCGACTCCAGGGCCGTGGCCCAGATCTCGCGGACGGTGTCGGTGGGGATCCGGTCGCCGAGCAGCTCGACCGCCTGCCTGGTCTCGGCGTCGTACGTGGCCAGCGCGGCGCCCCGGAAGGCGCTGTGCGCGCCGGCCAAGGGTCCGCCCGCCGGCTCGGTGCGGTGCAGGGCGGTGAGGAGGCCGGCGAGGTCGGTGGCGAACCGGACCGGATCGCCGATCCGCTCGGCGGCGGCGGTCTCGCCGTCGATCCAGCGGCGGACGGACCAGGGGAACGGGTAGCCCTCGCCGGGGCTCCCCTGGGCCAGCGGGGTCGGCACCGCCAGCGGCAGCCGCGGCGCGAGGAGCGGCAGCCAGCGCTGTTCCTTCTCGACCTGCGGCACGTAGCCCTCGGCGCTGGGCAGGCGCACGGTCATCTCGTCGCCCAGGTGGAAGGTGCGATTGTCCCAGCCGTCCACTGCGACGGGCCGGACCGGGAGGTCAGCCCAGTGGGGGAACTGGCTGGCCACCAGCCGGCGCACCAGTGCCGCGTCGATGTGGGGGGCCTCGCGCGGCGCCGTCACCGGGTCTGAAGCCCGTGCTGTGGTGTCATCGCGGCCAAGCATCGCCGGCGGCTCCCGCCGCGGCAACCGGTTTCGCCCGACACCAGGCCCACGACCCACGCGCGGCCATCGATATGTTGCACTGCGGCGCACACCCCTCTACCCTCTCCGTGGGAGCGCTCCCGAGGCTGCCGCGTCGAACTGTCCGGGCGAGTTCGCGACGGCACCGCCATGACTCACCACCACCCACCAGATGGGACGATCCCGCATGACCTCGATTCCGCGCCCGTCACGGCGCCCCCTCCTCGCAGCGAGCGCCGTCGGCGCGCTCGCCCTGGCCGGGGCGGCCCTGCTGCCGTCGACCAACGCCATGGCCGCGACCGGCTGCGCCGTCACGTACACCACCAACTCCTGGCAGGGCGGGTTCACCGCCAACATCACCATCCAGAACCTGGGCGACCCGGTGAACCAGTGGACGTTGGGCTTCACCTTCCCCAACTCCGGGCAGCGCGTCAGCCAGGGCTGGTCGGCGACCTTCCAACAGAGCGGCAGCGCGGTCACCGCGAAGAACCTCGACTACAACGGCACGTTGGGCACCGGGGCGAGCACTACCATCGGCTTCAACGGCACCTGGACCAGCGCCAACCCGAACCCGACCACGTTCACCCTGAACGGCACGACCTGCACCGGCAGCGTCCCCACCAACCCGCCCACCACCACGCCCCCGCCCACCACGCCGCCGCCGACGACACCGCCGCCGACCACTCCCCCGCCGACCACCCCGCCGCCCACCGGCAGCACCCCGGCGGCCATCAACGGCCAGCTGCGCGTCTGCGGGGTCAACCTCTGCAACCAGTACGGCAAGCCGATCCAGTTGCGCGGCATGAGCACCCACGGGTTGCAGTGGTTCGCCAACTGCTACAACGACGCGTCGCTCGACGCGCTCGCCAACGACTGGCAGTCCGACCTGCTGCGGATCTCGATGTACGTGCAGGAGCAGGGGTACGAGACGAACCCGACCGGGTTCACCAACCAGGTCAACAACCTGGTGGACAAGGCGACGGCGCGCGGCATGTACGCGCTGATCGACTTCCACACGCTGACGCCCGGTGACCCGATGTACAACCTGGACCGGGCCAAGACCTTCTTCGCCTCGGTCTCGGCCCGCAACGCCGGCAAGAAGAACGTGATCTACGAGATCACCAACGAGCCGAACGGCGTTAGCTGGTCCACCATCAAGAACTACGCCGAGCAGGTCATCCCGGTCATCCGGGCCAACCACCCGGAGGCCGTGATCCTCGTCGGCACCCGCGGCTGGTCGTCCCTGGGCATCTCCGAGGGCGGCAACTCGGACGAGATCGTCAACAACCCGGTCTCGGCCAGCAACATCATGTACACGTTCCACTTCTACGCCGCCTCGCACAAGGACAACTACCGCAGCGAGGTGCAGCGGGCCGCAGCCCGGATCCCGCTGTTCGTCACCGAGTTCGGCACGGTGACCTACACCGGTGACGGGGCGGTCGACACGGCCAGCAGCACCGCCTGGCTCGACCTGCTCGACCGTCTGAAGATCAGCTACGCGAACTGGACGTACTCCGACGCCAACGAGGGCAGCGCGGCGTTCAAGCCGGGCACCTGCGCCGGCGGCCAGTACGCCGGCACGGCGAACCTGACCGCGTCGGGGAACTTCATGCGCAGCCGTATCCGCACCCCGGACAACTTCCCCACCAGCTGACCGGTCCGTCCGGCGGCGGCCCGGCGACGGGTCCGCCGCCGGACGCGCTCCGGTCGGGCGTACGACCCGTGGGGGGCGGCGTGGCGAGCGCGCCGCCCCCTCGGGGTCAGGGGTAGTTGACCAGGTTCACCGGCACGGTGTTGGTGCCCTGCGCCGTGGCGCCGGTGTCGTTGATGACGTGTGTGATCGACCCGTTGCCGCCCAGCGAGACGGTGAGCAGGTCGTGGAACCGGACGCCGGCCGTGGTCGGCGCCTCGAAGCCGTGGTACGCGGCGATGGTCGGGTCGACGTTGAAGTAGCAGTAGCTGCCCATCCCCCAGCCCTCGAACGAGGTGACCGTGTTCGCGACCTTGAAGGCGGCGTAGCCCACCATCGAGCCGTTCGTCCAGGCTCCGGCGTTCGGCGGGTCGTACGGCAGTTCGTTCTGGAAGAAGATGGTCCGGCCGTTGTTGCCGTTCCAGATCACCTCGTACTTCTGGTAGTGCTCGACGAAGAGACCGAGCGCGGTGACGTTGTTCCCGTTGACGATCAGGCCGGTGTCGGCGGTGTTGACGGTCCAGCCCACGCCGGTGCCGTGGTCGGCCCGCCAGGCCCAGATGTGGTCGATCAACGTGTCGTTCTGGTTGACCACCAGGCTGGTGGTGGCCTTGCCCGCGCCGGCGCCGCCGATACGGAAGAAGACGTCCTGGATCGAGGTGGGGTTCCCGGCGTGGCTCGCGGTCGAGCCGGTGGGCCCGACCTGGAGCAGGACCGGCGAGTTGACCGGACCGGCGTCGAAGAGCATGCCGGCCAGCCGGACCCCGTCGACGTCGGCCACCGACATGGCGGTGACGCCGTTCTGCGGGATCAGCGTCGGGAAGCCGATGCCGAGGACCACCGTGCCCGGCCGGTTGACGGTGATGGTCTGGGTGACCGAATAGACGCCGGGGGTGAACAGCAGGTTCAACCCCTGGGCCAGGGCGGCGTTGATGGTCGCGGTGGAGTCGCCGGGACGCGCCACGTAGAACTGGCTCAGCGGGATGGAGGTGCCGGGGGTGGCGCCGTTCAGCCAGGAGGCCCCGGAGGCGTTCGTCCGGGTGGACGGGACGAAGACCTGGTAGTTGCCGGACGCGTCGAGGTAGAGGTAAGGCACGTCCCGACTGACCGGGGTCTGGGCGAGGGTGGTGTAGGGCGGGTTGGGGAAGCTGGTGGCGGGAGCACCGGCGACGCCGGACTGGACCATGTTCCACACCGCGTTGAGGTACCCGCCGACGTTGCTGTCCCGGGTGTACCACTGCTGCTGCGAGTACGGCTGCACATTGCCGGTGACCCGGCTGTCGGCGATGTAGCCGCCGCTGGCCCAGCCGTATCCGTTGGGGGCCAAATTCAGGTCGCCCTGGATGTCCATCCGCCGGAACGGCGCGGCCTGCGAGACGGCCCAGCGGGTGAACCCGGCGGAGGGGAACACCTCCATGTTGGACGCCGAGCGCCAGAAGTTCTGGGTGGCGTTTCCGTTGAACCAGCCGGCGTCGACCGTGATGTCGCCGTGGATGCGGACGTCGTCCGGGTTCCGGCCCAGGCCCATGATCGAGGTGTAGAAGCCGATCTGCGCGTTGATCCCGCTGTAGTCGCCGGGCTTGAACACCAGCGCGTACCGCTGGGTGCCGAACTGGTTCGACTCCTGGGCCCGGAAGACGGTGTCGAGCTGACTCTGGATGGTGGCGCTGGACATCGACGGGTCGAAGACGATCACGTTGGGTCCGAGCGACCCGCCGCCCGGGATGGTGCCCCCTCCGGTGGTGTTCACGGTGAACTCCCAGAGCGAGTAGCCGTAGCCGGTGGCCCGCGCGGTGCCGTACACGCGCACGTACCGGCCGGAGCCGGCCAGGGTCAGGGTCTCGGTGCCACCGGCGCCGGTGGTGGTGGACCAGACGGTGGTCCAGGCGGTGCCGTCGGTCGAGGTCTGGATCTGGTACGCCCGCGCGTACGCGGCCTCCCAGTTCAGCACGACCCGGCACAGGGTGCGGGCGCTGCCCAGGTCGACCTGGAGCCACTGCGGGTCGCTGGCGGCGCTGGACCAGCGGGTGCCCAGGTTGCCGTCGACCGCCGCGGTGGCCGGGAAGCCGGCGTTCTCGGTGGAGGAGGCGGTCGCGGGCCGGCCCTGGGCGGCGTTGGTCGCGGTGTCGCAGTCGGTGCCGCCGCCGGTGCTGCCGTAGACCTGGAACTCCCAGAGCGAGTAGCCGTAGCCGGTGGCCCGGGTGGTGCCGTACATACGCACGTACCGGCCGGTGCCGCTGACGGTCAGGTCGACGGTGCCGCCGGCTCCCGTCGTGGTGGACCAGATCGTGGTCCAGGTGGCGCCGTCGGTCGAGGTCTGGATCTGGTACGCCCGCGCGTACGCGGCCTCCCAGACCAGGGTGACCCGGGAGACGGTGGCGGTGGCGCCGAGGTCCACCTGGAGCCACTGTGGATCGCTGAAGGCGCTGGACCAGCGGGTGCCGGCGTTGCCGTCGGTGGCGTTCGCCGCCGAGGTGCCGGCGTTCTCCGTCGACGACGCGGTGGTCGGGCGACCCTGCGAGAGCAGCGGGTCGGCCGCGCGGGCCGCGGCCGGCGGGGCGACCAGCGCGGTGGCGGCGAGCAGCGACGTCAGCGCGGCGAGCAGTCGCCGGGCTGAGCGCGGGGATGGGGGCGGGCTGAGGTGCGGGGGGACCGGTGACATGGGCCTCTCCAGGACGGGTGGGGGCGCCGGGATGACGAACAGGGTGTCCGCCGTGTTGCGGACACCCGCCCGGTCGGGTGGAGATTTCCCGTCGCAGTGGCCTATGTCAATGGATACGACGCGCTCGCCCGCCTTTTTTCACCTCTTGTGAAAAGTCCGAAAACAATTGTCTGAGCTGTACTTCGCGCCCGGTCAGCCCTGTCGCGCCTTCTGCCGTGGGTCCGCCTTGTTGAGCACGAAGACCTTGCCCCGACGGCGTACCACGATCGAGTTGGCCTTCCGTTTCAGCCCGCGAAGTGAACTTCGGACCTTCATCCCGGGTCACCCCCGTTCCCGCTGGGTTCTCGGCCGTCGAGTCCGCGTACCCGGTGCGGGACGGCTCATGCGTCGCGCTGACGGTCGCCACCGAGCCGCAGATACGGCTCCAGCAGCTCGTGGGCGAGGCGGCGGGCCTTCCGTTCCGACGTCCCGTCCTCGATCATCCGGGTGAGCGCGAAGACGACGGACTGGATGACCTCGGCCATCCGGACCGGGTCCGGAGCGCCGTGTGCGCGCAGGGCCGCCACCAGCGGCGTACGCAACTCGTCGTGCAACAGCCTGCTGGACGTGGCGAGGGTGTCGGCACGGCCGGCGGAGGCGAGGGCGCGAGCCAGGGCATGGTCGCCACGGGCGACCAGGTGCAGGTTGGCATCGACGTACGCGAGCACCCGCCGGCCCGGTTCGCGGTGCCGGTCCATCTGCTCCGTCACGTACGCGGACCAGCGGGGGAAGGTGTCGGCGATGAGGGCGTCGAGGAGGTCCTCCCGGGACCGGAAGTAGGAGTAGACGCTGGAGCGGGCCAGCCCGGCCAGCCGCGCGACCTCGGCCAGGCTGGGCGGCTGCTGCTCGGTGGGGTTGCGGGACAGGAGGTTGCGTGCCGCGTCCAGCAGTGCGGCGCGCTGCTGGACGCGGTGCTCGGCAACAGTGGATGCCTGGATCTTCGGCACGCGGTCCTCCGGGTCCGGCGTCGGGGCGGCGATCGACGGCGGCGGACCGAGACGGATCGGGTTCAGCCGAGCCGGCTCAGCCGACCGTCGACCATCTCGTACACGGTGTCACAGTGCTCCAGGACGTCGTGGTCGTGGGTGACCATGACCACGGCGACGGCCCGCTGTTTCGCCTCGGTGGCGAGCAGGCGCACCACTTCGTGGCTGCGGGCCCGGTCGAGGGCGGCGGTGGGTTCGTCGACGAGCAGCACGCGCGGTGCGGTGACCAGTGCCCGGGCGATACCGACCCGCTGGCGTTCCCCGCCGGAGAGCTGGTGCGGGCGCCGGTCGGCCTTGTGCGCCATCCCGACCTCGGCGAGCAGTTCCAGGGGGTCCCGGCCGGCCCGACGCCGGCGGGGGGCGAACTGCAACGGCAGCCGTACCTGGTCCCGGGCGGTGAGCGCGGGCAGCAGGTTGCCGGACTGGAAGACGAAGCCGATGTGTTCCCGGCGCAGTGCGGCGCGGGCCCGCTGGCTGCCCACGGTCATGTCGTGACCGGCGACCAGGACTGCCCCGGAGGTCGGGCGGCTCAGGCCGCCCGCGACGGCGAGCAGGCTCGACTTGCCGGCACCGGACGGACCCACGACGGCGGCGAGTTCGCCGGGCGCGACCGACAGATCGACCTCGTCGAGCGCCCGGACCAGGTCGGGGCCGTCCCCGTGCTGGAGCGACACCCCCCGAAGGACCAGTCCGTGCCGCGCCGGGTCGGCGTCGAGCGCCACGGCGCTGTTTTCGGCGGGCGCACCGCCGGACGGGTGGGTTGCGCTCACCGGTTGCCTCCCAGTGCGGTCGCGGGATCGACGGAGATGACGCGGGCCACCGCGACGGCGGCGCCGACCAGGCCCAGCAGGATCAGGCCGAGCGCGGCGGCGGTGACGGCGGGCGCGCTCAGGGCGAACGGGACTCCGCCGCCGGTGATGACGGCCCCGAGGCCGACCCCGACGGCCACGCCGACGGCGACCGCCCCCACCAGGAGAAGGAGGGCCTGGACGAGCGCGTCCCGTAGGACGTACCCGGCGGAGGCGCCCATGGCCCGCAGGACGGCCACCTCTTGCTTGCGCTGGATCACCCAGACAGCGAAGAACGCCCCGGCGACCAGGGCCGAGATGGCGTAGAGGAACCCCTGGATCAGCTGCAGGGTGGTGCTCTCCGCGGTGTAACCCGGGGAGGCGCCGTACGCCTGGTCGAGGGTCAGGCTCTCGGTCCCGGCCGCCGCGTCACCCGCGGCCAGGTCGAGGGTGCGTCCCGGCTTCGCCTGTACCGCCACGGCGGTGCTCTCCCGGGCCGCCCGGTCGGGCAGCGCACCGTCGGGCCCGACCCCTGCCTTGACCCGCTGCCAGGTGCCCAGCGGGACGTACGCCACGTCGACGTGGCCGAAGGTGTGCTGGCCGTCCGTCACCCCGACGACCGTCAGCCGGGTACCGATCCGGTCCAGCGTGACGGTGTCGCCGATCTTGAGGCCGGCCTGCTCGGCCGTCGTGCTGACGACGATCCCGTCGGGTGCCGACAGGGACTTCCCCTGGCTGACCCGCGGCGACAGGAACGACTCTGGTTCCACCCCGAACAGGGCGAGGTCGATCTCGACACCCCGGTCGCTGCGGGCGTTGACCAACGTGTTGCCGTACGGCTCGGCCGCCGCCACGTCGGGCCGGTCGCGCCAGGCCCGCACCGCGTCCAGGTCGACGACGCTGCGTGAGAAGGCCGCGTCGTGCTGGACGTGCTTCTCGAAGGCGAACGCGGTCACCGGCATCTTCTGCAGCCCGGACACGCCGTCGTTCACCAGGCCGACCGACAGCCCGGACAACATCACCATCAGCACCGCGATCAGGGCGATCACCGCACCCATCAGCCCGAATCTCGTCCGGGCGAAACGCAACTCGCGAAGGGCCAGGAACATCAGGCCACCCCACGCTGTTTTGTCGACATCATGTCGCCATGTTATCGACGTCGCGTCGGCAACCCTGCGGAGGGGTGGCGTTTTGCCGAAGCGCTGTCGGCAACGTCGTCGGGTGTCCGATTCCGGCGCCGCCGGATTCGGCGCACCGGGCTGCCGCCGGACGCCCTCGACGGGGCGTCCGGCGGTGCCGGCGGTCAGGCGACCGCGCAGGGAACGCCGTTGAGGGCGAAGGAGGAAGGCTTGCCGGTGTTACCGGTGTGGTTGGCCTGGAAGCCGATGCTGACCGACCCGTTCGGCGGGATGGCCGCGTTGTAGGAGACGTTGCGCGCCGTCACCGCGCCGCTGGACGGTGCGTACGTCGCGTTCCAGCCGCTGGTGATGGTCTGGCCGGCGGGCAGGGTGAACGCCAGACTCCAGCCGTTGATCGTCGCGGTGCCCGTGTTGGTGACGGTCACGTCCGCGGTCAGGCCGGTGTTCCAGGCGTTCACGACGTACGCGACGCGGCACCCGCCGGACGGCGGCGGGCTGCTGGGCGGCGTGGTGGTCGGGGGCGTGGTGGTCGGCGGCGTGGTCGTCGGCGGGGTGCTGGCGTCCAGGCCGAAGAAGCGGATCGCCTGGGCGGCGTCGACCGGGAGGTTGTGCGACACCCCCTGCATGCTGATCGCCTCGACCGGCGCGGTGCTGCCGCTGCTGCCGTAGCGGGTGCGGGTGTAGCCGTCCTGCGGGGTGTCGGTGTACGTCGGGGTCTGGCTCAACCCGTGCAGGTTGGTCCACTGCTTGATCTCTTCACCGAAGTTCGGATAGCGCAACGTCTCGTCGTTGGTGCCGTGCCACAACTGCATCCGAGGCCGCTTGCCGTTGTAGCCCGGGTACGCGTTGCGGACCAGGTCACCCCACTGCTGCGCGGTCTTGATGAGCTGGCCGTTCGCGCAGTCGCTGTTCCACTCCGACCCGTTGGTGGTGGCGAAACAACCGAACGGCACACCGGCGAAGGCCGCCCCGGCGGCGAACACGTCGGGATAGAGGCCCAGCATGACGTTCGTCATCATGGCGCCCGACGAGATGCCGGTGGCGAAGATCCGGTTCGGGTCCACGTTGTAGCGCTGCCGCACGTAGTTGACCATCGACACGATGCCCACCGGGTCGCTGCCGCCGTCACGGCGCAGCGCCTGCGGCGAGGAGACGTCGAAGCACTGGCTGCTGCGGGTCACCGACGGGTAGACCACGATGTAGCCGTACCGGTCGGCCAACGCCGCGAACTGCGTGCCGGTGTACATCGCCGGCCCGGTGCCGGTGCAGTAGTGGATCGCCACCACCAGCCCCGGCTGCGGCGCGACCCGGTCCGGTACGTACAGGTACATCCGCAGGTTGCTCGGGTTCGTGCCGAAGTTCGTCACCTCGGTCAGCGCCGCCGCCGAGGCGGGAGTCGCGGCGGCGACGGCCGCCAGCGCGGTCAACCCGGCGGCGACCAGGGCCGCGCCGAGCATTTTGAGCCTCTTTCTCAACATGGTTCTCCTCGGGGTGGTGGGACGACGGCGCGTCTGCGGGCACGCGCCACGGCCTCGCCGTCGAGGCGCCATCACGGCGGCCCGGACCCTCGGAGACGAGATAGACAACCGTAGATCAGTACGGTTGTCCCGGAGTTTACGGATCGGCGCGGTCGCCGACAACGGGAGGTTCACCTGACGGGCCGGCCGGCGGCGGGCGCTACCGGCTCGCGCGCCGGCGTACCTGGTCGAGCATCTCGTCGACCGAGCCGGCCGGGTCGGTCACCGGGAACTGCACCGCGCGCACCACCGACTCCGGGTCGACCAGCAGGGTCAGCCGCTTGAACCGCTCGACCCCGCCGGCCCGGAAAGTGGGCAGCAGCAGGCCGGCGGCGAGCCGACCGTCCTCGTCGGACAGCAGCGGGTACGGCAGCCGGGCGTGCTCGGCGAAGTCACGCAACTGGTCCGGGCGCTGGGTGCTCGCACCACGCACCTCGGCGCCGGCAGCGCGGAAGCGGGAGTGCCGCTCGGCGTACGTCCGGGATTCGAGCGTGCACCCGATGGCGCCGGGGATCTCCCCCCAGCCCGGCGGGAGACCCGGCGCGCCCGGCGCGAACGCCCCCGGGAAAAGGTAGAGGACGGTCCACCGGCCGGGGACGGCCGGCGATTCCGTGTCGCCGTCGTGCCGGCGCAGGGCCATCTCCGGTACGCGGCGGCCGACCAGTCGGTGCACCCTGCGCGCCTCGGCGGAGTCCGCGTCGGCGGTGGCGGTGAGCGCGCCGTCGCCCATCACGTGCCGGGTGCCCCAGTCCTGCAACGCGACGAGGACCGGCAACAGGGCCTCTCCCCTGGCGGTCAGCAGATAGTCGTGGCGCGGCGGGTGGGCGGAGTACGGCCGGCGAAACAGCACGCCGTGTTCGACCAGCCCGGCCAGCCGCTCGGTGAGCGCCCGCCGGCTGACGCCCAACTCTCGCTGCATCGCGTCGAAGCGGGTGGTGCCGCCGGCGATCTCGCGGACGATCAGGAAGGTCCACCAGTCGCCCAGGACACCGAGCGCCTGGGCGATGCCACAGTCGGCGTCGCCGAGGTCCGCCCGCCTCACGTCCCACCTCCCGTTCGTCCAGCCACCTCGACTATAGTCCGTTTCAGTTTGGAACTCACTGGCTCGGGATCGGGGGTTGACGGCATGTCCGTCGAGCAGGGAGCCGGAGTGTTCTGGCGCTGGTGGGCCGCCGGCACGGCCAGCTCGGTCGGGTCGGCGGTCGGCGCGGTGGCGCTGCCGCTGACCGCGCTCACCGTGCTGGACGCGTCCGCGTTCGAGATGGGGCTGATCACCGCCGCCAGCTACGTGGCCTGGCTGGTGATCGGGCTGCCCGCCGGGGTGATCGTGCAGCGGCTGCCGCTGCGCGGCGCCCAGGTCGGTGCCGATCTGGCTCGGGCGCTCGCGGTCGCCTCCATCCCCCTCGCCTGGTGGTGGGAGGTGCTGACCGTCGCCCAACTGGTGGTCGTCGCCCTGGTGGTCAGCTTCGCCAACGTGCTCTTCGACGTCGCCAACGCCACCTTCCTGCCGGCCATCGTCAGCCGGGAACAGCTGCACGCCCGCAACAGCCTCACCTCGGCCACCCACGCCGGCACCCAGCTCAGCGGCCCGACCCTCGGCGGCCTGGCGGTGCAGGCGCTCGGCGCGGTGCCGACGGTGCTGGTCGACGCGGCCAGCTACCTCGTCTCCGCCGCGCTGCTGTGGTCCCTGCCGGCCCGCCGGGCCGACGCCCCGGACCGCTGGCCGCCGGTACGCGCGATGATCGGCGAGGGCTGGCGGTACGTCACCCGCCACCCGGTGATGGGACCGACGATGTGGACCGCCACGGCGGTGAACTTCGTCTGCGGGGCACAGCTCGCCGTGTATCCGCTCCACCTGGTCCGAGAGCTGCACGCCCCGGCCGCGTTGGTCGGTGTGCTGCTCGCCGTCGAAGGAGTCGGGTCACTGGTCGGGGCGACCCTGACACCGTGGATCACCCGACGGTGGGGCACCGCCCGGTCCCTGGTGGTCGCCTGCCTCGTCGCCGCCGGTGGCGCGTTCCTGGTGCCGCTGGGCGTGGGCTGGCCGGCGTACCTGGCGTTCGCCGCCGGCAACGTGCTCTTCGCCGGGGGCGTCGTGGTGCTCAGCGTGACCACTCGCACCTACCGGCAGACCGCCAGCCCTCCCGATCTGCTCTCCCGGGTGATGGCGACCGTCCGCTTCGTCTCCTGGGGGGCGATCCCGGTCGGCGGTTTGGTCGCCGGGGCGCTCGCCGGACTCGCCGGCGCCCGGCTCACCCTCGTCGCGTTCGCCGTGGCGACCGTGCTGGCGCCGCTGGCCCTGCTCCTCTCCCCGGTACGCGGACTGCGCGACCTCACCGACCTGCGGGTCGACGAGCCGGCCGAGCGGGAGATGACCGCGGCCGGTTGAGCCGGCTACCCGCCCCGGGGGCCCGCCGGGCCCGCTCCCCAGTCCCACATCGCCTGAAGTACCGGGAGCAGTGCCTGGCCCCGGTCGGTGAGGGTGTAGGTGACCCGAGGCGGCCAGGACGGGGTACGGCGGCGGACGACGACCCGCGCCTCCGCCAGCTGGGCCAGCCGATCGGCCAACACCTTGTCGGACAGGGCGGGCAGCGCCTGCGCGAGCGCGGTGAAGCTTCGGGGACCACGGGCGATCTCGCCGATCACCAACGCCGTCCACCGCCCGCGCAGCGCCGCGAGGGTGACCTCCACCGGGCAGGACGGGTCGGGGCGGACATCCGGGCCGGAGCACAGGTCCAGCAGGCCCACCCCGATGTGGCCAACCGTTTGGTGAGTCACGAGAGCGTCTCCTAGCGTTCGGCGCGGTCGCATCCGACGCCAGCTCAGGGGGAAACGTGCGAATCCATCATCTCAACTGCGGGTCCATGCGGGAGATCGCCCCGGCCACCGACCCGGACGGGGCGCTCCGACCGCTGCCCGCGGTCTGCCACTGCCTGCTCATCGAGACCGCCTCCGACGGGCTGGTGCTGGTGGAGACCGGCTTCGGCACGTCCGACATCCGGGATCCGGAGGCGAGGTTGGGGCAGGACTTCCTCGGCTGGGCTCAGCCCGTCCTCGATCCGGAGGAGACGGCCGTACGCCAGATCGAGCGGCTCGGCCACTCGCCGACCGACGTCCGCCACATCGTGGTGACCCACCTGCACCGGGACCACACCGGTGGCCTGGCGGACTTCCCACACGCACGGGTGCACCTGCACGAAACCGAGCATCGCGCGGCGACGGTCACCCGCGGCGACCGGTACCCCCAGGCGCACTGGGCCCACGATCCGCACTGGGTCACGTACTCCGGCACCGACGGGGAGCGCTGGTTCGGCTTCGACAAGGTCCAGCAACTTACCAACCTGCCACCGGAGATCCTGCTGGTGCCGCTCGCCGGTCACACCGAGGGGCACCTCGCCGTGGCCGTCCGGCGTTCCGCCGGGCCCGGCCCGGCGTGGCTCGTGCACGCCGGTGACGCGTACTACTACCGCGGAGAGGTCGCGCCAGGGCTGCCGCCGACGCCGCCCATGTTCGACGCGCTGCAGGCGTCCGTCGAAACCGACCGCCCACTGCGGCTGGACAACCTGGCCCGGCTGCGGGCGCTGCTGGCGGAGCACCCCGACCAGGTGGAGGTCGTCTCCGCCCACGACCCCTGGGAGTTCCGGCGGATGTCCGTCGTGGACAGCGTCGGATCGGCCGCCTGAGACGGGGCGGGACCCGCGAGCGCTACCGGGCCGGGGCGGCCGGACGGACGCGGGCGAACACCCGGGCGGTGGCGTTGCGGGTCGCCAGACCGATCCGGGTACGGGGCACGAGCAGCCCGGCCACGTACCGGGCGGCCCGCCGCTTCGGCTCGGTACGGCGGCGGTGCACCGTCTCGTAGCGGCGGAACGCCGCGCCGTACCCACCGGCCGCCAGGGCCTCGGCGAGGGTGTGTGCGCCGGCGATGGCGAGGCTGGAGCCCTCGCCGAAGAGCGAGACGCAGGAGGCGGCGTCACCCACGAGCACGATCCGCCCCCGTGACCAGCGGGGCAGGTGGACCTGGCTCACGCTGTCGAAGTAGAGGTCGTCGGCGGCGCGTACCCGGTCGAGCAGCTCCGGCACCCGCCAGCCCCGCTCGTCCTGGTACGCCTCGACGACGAGCCGCTTGTGCCGCGCGAGGTCGCGGTGGTCGAGGCCGTCGACCATCGGGCCCCGGAAGATGAACGCGGCCATGGCGTCGCCCCGGGCCGGGTGCACCGAGGCGAGCCGCCCCGGCGTGTTGTACAGCAGCACGTCGTGCGGGTCGTCGGCGGGCCCGCGCAGCGACATGCCGGCCACCCACACGCCGAGATGGCGGACATACCGCGCCTCCGGCCCGAAGGCGAGGCGGCGCACCGCCGAGTGCAGGCCGTCGGCCCCGACGACCAGGTCGAAGCGGCGCGGCTCGCCCCGGGCGAAGGTCACGTCGACGCCGCCCGCGTCCTCCGTCAGCCCGGTGATCGTGTCGTCGTACCGGAACTCGACGTCGTCGGCGGTGGCCCGGTGCAGGATCGCGGCCAGGTCGGCGCGGGGGATCTCCAGCTCGGTGCGGCCGGCGGGGCGGTCGCCGCCCATCGGGAACCGGGCGACGGTCGCCCCGCCGGCGTCCACCAGCCGGGCGCCGGTCACCGAGGTGGCGGCCGCGCGCAGGCGCTCCAGCAACCCCATCGCCTCGACCACCGGAACGGCGGGACCGCGCACGTCGACCGGTGCGCCGCTGGAGCGCTGGCCGGCGGCGCGCTCCACGACCGTGGGCCGGAATCCGTGCCGGGCGAGCCACCAGGCGAGCGTGTTGCCCGCGATGCCGCCGCCGGAGATGAGCACTGTCCGCATACCACCGACACTAATGGCACTCAATGCCATTTTGCAATGGATGCCACATGACTCTCAGCGCCGTATGATCGCCGGCATGTCGTCGCTACGTGACCGGAAGCGGGCCCGGACCCGGCAGGCGCTCATCGACGCCGCCGTCGACCTCTTCGAACGGCACGGCTACGACCGCACGGGCGTCGCCGACATCGCCGCGGCCGCCGAGGTCGGCACCCGGACCTTCTTCCGGTACTTCCCGAGCAAGGAGGCGCTGCTCTTCCCCGAGAGCGACGACCGTATCCGGGCCGCCGTCGAGGCGATCGCCGATCGCGGGCCGGACGAGGGGCCGGCCGAGGTGCTGCTGCGGGCGCTGCGCACGGTGACCGCGGACAGTGAGGAACTGGGCAGCCGGCTGGCCGCGCTGCGGCTGCGGCTGATCCGCGAGGTGCCGGTCGTACGCGGGCGTGCCCTGCAACTCCAACTCGACGCGCAGCGGGAGATCGCCCGGCACCTCGCCGCCGCGTACCCGCAACGGCTCGATCCGGTGACGGCGGCGGCGCTGGTCGGGGCGTTCGTCGGCGCGGTGGCCGGCGCGCTCCAGGTGCTTCTCGACGACCCGGACCAGGCCACCGACCCGGCGGCCGTGCAGGCGGCCCTGCGCCGGGCCACCGAGATCGCCCTCACCGGCTGGGCCGCCGCCCCGACCGGCTGACCTCCGGCGGTCAGTCCGGCAGCACCGCCGCGGCGACCCGGCGTACCCGTTCCGCGTGGGTGAGCACATCGACGTTGTCGAGATACTGGTCGACGGCGCCGACCGGCGGGCGGGCCCGCAGGGCCGGGTCCTCGACCGCGGCGCGCAACGCGGCGACGAACCGGTTCGCGTCCAGGACCAGAAAAGGCCGGTCGTGAAACGGTCGCACGGTCGGGTCGACCGCAGCGGCCAGCCCGCTGTCGTTGGTCCAGGCCGCGACGGTCTCCAACGCCCGGACCAGCCCGGCCTGCCGCGCCGGCCAGTCCCCGGGGCCGAGGGCGGCGGCCAGGGCGTCCAGCACCGGGTCCGCCGCCGGCAGCGCGGCGAAGACCGTGCCGAGCCACTTCGCGTACGGCGGCCAGCGCCGGTGCAGCAGCAGCCCGAGACGCATCAGGTCCCGGGCCAGCCCGGCGGCCACCACCCGACTGCCCAGCTCGTCACCCACCTCGGCACACCGGCCGACCAGGTGCTCGGCCTGGCCGATCCGCTGCCACCCGGCCGCCAGCACGTACCGCCAGACGTCATCCGGATACCACGCCAGGCGGGCGCGGGCCGCGGTCAGCTCCCCGTCGAGCCCGTCGTGGAAAACCGCGCCGCCGGTCAACTCGGCCAGCCGCTGGGTGGGTACGCAGAGCCAGTCCGCCACCGCCATCCCGGCGCGCGGATCGCAGCCGAGCCGCTCGCGTAGCCAGCCGCCCAACTCGTCGACGCCCACCCCGTGCCGGTCGCCGTCGGGGTGCACCACGCCGAGCCGGACGTCCGGGCCACCGGCGAACCGGGTCGGCCAGCCGAGGAACCGCGCCGGCAGCGCGGCGTCGAGGGTCGCCCGTACCCGCGCGACGTCGGCGGCATCGGCGACGAAGAGCTGGGTACGCGGCCCCCAGTCGTGGTCGGTCGAACGTGGGGTGTCCAGCCCGAGCAGCTCCGAGCCACCGTCGAGCAGCCCGGCGGCGTAGCGGAGGCCGGGCAGGCGGCGGGCCAGCAGCGGGGCGAGGACCTCATCGTGGAAACGCCGGCAGAGCGTCAGGCCGGGCACGAAATCCATGCCGCCAGTCTGCCCGACCGCTCGGCGGTTATCGGTTCACCGACCGGCCCACGCCGATAGCCTGGGTTACGGGTGGAGGAGGGTGGAGCGGTGACGGACAGGGGGCGGGACCGAAGCGTACGGCGCCGCCGGCTGTGGTGGGCCGGCATCCTCGCCGTGGTCGGGCTGGCGCTGCTCCTGATCGGCCTGATCGTCGCCAGCGGGACCCTGGCCTGGGTCGAGGTGGTGCTGGCGCTCGTGCTGCTCGTCGGGAGCTACATGCTGCAACGGGTGGCCCGCCGGGAGACCCTGTACCGGAACGAGGGCCGCTGACCCCGGCGACGCCCCTCGCCGGTCCCCCACCTCGTCACACCGCTGTGCCACGCTGGTGGCGTGGCACACCAACCCCCGATCCTGCTGATCGACTCCCCCAGCCTCTACTTCCGCGCCTACTTCGGCATCCCCGAGTCGGCGGCGCGGACCGCCGACGGCCAGCCGGTCAACGCCGTCCGCGGCTTCCTCGACATGCTCGCCCAGCTCGTCCGCACCCGCCGGCCGGACCGGATGGTCTGCGCGCTCGACCACGACTGGCGGCCGGCGTGGCGGGTGGAGCTGCTGCCGTCGTACAAGGCGCACCGGGTCGCGCCGGAGGGCGGCGAGGTGGTGCCGGACACGCTCTCCCCGCAGGTGCCGATGATCCTCGAGGTCCTCGACGCGCTCGGCATCACCGTGGTCGGCGCCACCGGCTACGAGGCCGACGACGTGCTCGGCACCCTCTCGGTGACCCAGCCCGGCCCGGTGGAGGTGGTCTCCGGCGACCGTGACCTGTTCCAGCTCGTCGACGACGCCCGCCAGGTGCGGCTGCTCTACATCGGGCGCGGCGTGGCCAAGCTGGAGGACTGCGACGACGTGGCGGTGCGCACCCGCTACGGCGTCCCCGCCAACCGATACGCCGACTTCGCCGCCCTGCGTGGGGACCCGAGCGACGGGCTGCCCGGCGTGCCCGGCGTGGGCGAGAAGACCGCCGCCCGGCTCATCGACCGGTACGACGGGCTCCCCGGCATCCTGGCCGCGCTCGACGACCGGGCCTCCGGCTTCGCCCCCGGCCTGCGAACCAAACTGGAGGCGGCCCGGGACTACCTGGCGGTCGCGCCGAAGGTGGTGCGGGTGGCCACCGACGTGCCGCTGCCGGAGCTGGCCACGGCGCTACCGACGGCACCGGCGGACCCGGACCGGCTGCTGGAGCTGGCGCAGCGGTGGAACCTGGCCGGTTCGTGCCGGCGTCTGGTGGACGCCCTGGCCGGCGGGTCCTGACCGGCGGCGCCGCTCAGGCGGCGCCGTGGTAGGCCAGCACGCCCCGGTTGACCGCGGCGATCGCCTGCCGGGCGGTGGCCCGCAACTCCGTCGACGCACCGCCGGAGTCGGCGAGCTGGCCGAGCAGGTCGACCACCTGCCGCGCCCAGCGGACGAAGTCGCCCGCGGGCATCTCGCCGTCGATCTGGTGGCCGCTGGCCAGTACCTTGGCCAGCGCCTCGCCCCGCGCCCAGCGGTAGATCGGCCAGGCGAAGCCGAGGTCGGGCTCCCGGGTGACGGCGAGCCCCCGGGCGGCCTCGTCCGTCTCGATGTCGTTCCACAGCTTGAGCGTCTCGTCGACCGCCTCGGCGACCGGGCCGCGCGGCAGGGAGGCCCGTTCGTCGACGTCCCGGCGCGCCTCGAAGACCACCACGGACACGGCAGAGGCCAGCTCGGCCGGCGAGAGCCCGTCCCAGACCTTGCGGCGCAGGCACTCGGCGACCAGCAGGTCCGCCTCGGTCCAGATCCGGCCGAGCATCCGCCCGGCGTCGGTGACCTCGCCCTCGACGGAGAGGTAACCCCGGGCGGTCAGCAGCGCCACGATCCGGTCGAAGGTGCGGGCGAGGGAGCCGGTCCGGCCGGCGACCCGCTGGCGCAGCTCCTCGGTGTCGCGTTCCAGGCGGCGGCGCCGCTCCGCCCAGCGGGCGTGCTCCTCCCGCTCCGGGCAGGCGTGGCACGGGTGCCGGCGCAGCTCGGCACGGAGCTGGCTGAGCCGGTGGTCCTCGCCGACGGCCTGCCGGGACCGCCCGCCGCGCCGGCCGCCGTGCCGGTCCAGCCCGGTGCCACTGACCGCGGCGGCAAGGTCCCGCCGGGCGGCCGGGGATCGGTGGTTGAAGTGCTTCGGCACCCGGATCCGGGCGAGCACCTCGGCCGGGGTGGTGAAATCGCCGGGGGTGACCCGGCCGGCCCACCGGTCCTGGGTGAGCACCAGCGGGCGCGGCTCGCCGAAGCCGCCGGTGGCCGGGTCGAGCACCACCGCCAGGCCGGCCCGGCGGCCGGACGGCACCCGGATCACGTCACCGACCCGCAGCCGCTCCAGCGAGGCGACGGCGGCGGCCTTGCGCTGGGTCTGCCCCTGCCGGGCGATGGCCCGCTCCCGCTCGGCGATGGCCACCCGCAAGGCGAAGTACTCGTCGAAGTCGCCGTGGTGGCAGGCCGCGTCCACCCCGTACGCCTCGATGGTCTCGGTGTTGCGCTGCACCTGCCGGGCCAGGCCGACCACCGACCGGTCCGCCTGGAACTGGGCGAACGAGGACTCCAGCAGCGCCCGGGCCGGCTCGGCGCCGACCGTGCCGACCAGGTTGACGGCCATGTTGTACGACGGCCGGAAGCTGGACCGCAGCGGATACGTCCGGGTGGACGCGAGGCCGGCGACGTGCCGGGGGTCGGTCTCCGGCGACCAGACCACCACCGCGTGCCCCTCCACGTCGATGCCCCGGCGGCCGGCCCGGCCGGTGAGCTGTGTGTACTCGCCCGGGGTGAGGTCGACGTGCGCCTCGCCGTTGAACTTGACCAGGCGTTCGAGCACGACGCAGCGGGCCGGCATGTTGATGCCCAGCGCCAGCGTCTCGGTGGCGAAGACCGCCTTCACCAGGCCGCGCACGAACAGCTCCTCGACGACCTCCTTGAACGCGGGCAGCATGCCGGCGTGGTGGGCGGCGAGCCCGCGCTCCAGGCCGTCGAGCCACTCCCAGTAGCCGAGCACGGAGAGGTCCTCGCCGGGGATGGCGGTGACCCGCGACTCGACCACCCGGCGGATCTCGGCGCGCTCCTCTGGGGAGGTCAGCCGCAGCCCGGCGGCGAGGCACTGCTGCACGGCCGCGTCGCAGCCGGCCCGGCTGAAGATGAACAGGATCGCCGGGAGCAGCCCCTCCCGGTCGAGCCGGTCGACGATGTCGGGGCGCATCGGACCGCGCCACCGCGGCCCGCGCCGGCCGCCGCCGGGGCCGGCGCTGCGCCCCTCGCCCAGTTCGAGCCGGCGCATCGTCTCCCGGGTGTAGCGCAGCAACTCGGGGTGCACGTCGTGCTTGCGGGCGGCGTCAGCGTCGTGGAACAGGTCGAACATCCGCCGGCCGACCAGCATGTGCTGCCACAGCGGCACGGGCCGGTGCTCGCTGACCACCACGGCGGTCTCGCCCCGCACGGTGACCAGCCAGTCGGCGAACTCCTCGGCGTTGGAGACGGTGGCCGACAGGGAGACCAGGGTGACCGAGGCGGGCAGGTGGATGATCACCTCTTCCCAGACCCCGCCGCGGAACCGGTCGGCGAGGTAGTGCACCTCGTCCATCACCACGTAGGCCAGGCCCTCCAGGGTGGCCGAGCCGGCGTAGAGCATGTTGCGCAGCACCTCGGTGGTCATCACCACCACCGGCGCGTCGCCGTTGATCGCGTTGTCGCCGGTGAGCAGGCCGACCTGCTCGGCGCCGTAGCGGTCGACCAGGTCGTGGTACTTCTGGTTCGACAGCGCCTTGATCGGCGTGGTGTAGAAGCACTTGCGCCGGGTCGGCCCCGCACCGTCGGCGGCCGGCGCCTTCCCGGGCCCACCCCGCAGGGCGAGGTGTACGGCGAACTCGCCGACCACCGTCTTACCGGCCCCGGTCGGGGCACAGACCAGCACGCCGCTGCCCCGTTCCAGGGCCTCGCACGCCTCGCGCTGGAAGTCGTCGAGGTCGAACCCCAGATCACGGGCGAATTCGTCCAGGGCCGGGAAGGTGGAGGCCTGCGCGGCCCGGCGGCGCGCCGCGGCGTACCGCTCGGCGGGGCTCGACATGCCTCCAAGATTAATCGGTCCGTCCGACGACCACCGGCCAAGGCCATCCGGCAACCGGGTAGGAGCGGGTCGGTAGGGTGCACGACGTGCCGGATCATGCCGAACCGACCGCCCCGAGCGGCGCCGACGACGCTGTCCACCCGACCACGTCCCGCCGGCCTGTGGAGGCGGTGCTCTTCGACTTCCACGGCACCCTCGCCCAGGTGGAGGAGCCCCGGGAGTGGGTGCTGGCCGCCGCGGCGGCGTGCGGGGTGGAACTCGACCGGGTCCGCGCCACCGCGCTGGCCGACCGGCTGCTCACCGCGGGCCGGGCGGGCGGGCCACTGCCGGCCCGGGTGCCGCCCCGGCTGGCCGAGCTGTGGGCCGACCGCGATCTCTACCCGCACGCCCACCGGGGCGCCTACACGGGGCTGGCGGAGACCGTCGACGTGGGCATCGAGGGGTTCGCCGACGCGCTCTACGAGCGGGTGCTGGTGCCCGACGGCTGGGTGCCGTACCCGGACACCGAGGCGGTGCTCAAGGCACTGCGCCGGTCCGGGGTGAAGGTGGCGGTGGTCAGCAACATCGGCTTCGACATCCGGCCGCTGATCGACGCCTGGGGGCTCGCCGAGCTGATCGACGCGTACGCCCTGTCGTACGAGGTGGGGCGGTGCAAGCCGGACCCGGGCATCTTCCTGCGCGCCTGCGGCATGCTCGGCGTCGACCCGGAGCGGGCCCTGATGGTGGGCGACACCCCCGCCGACGCGGGCGCGGTCGGGGCCGGCTGCGCCGTGCTGGTGCTGCCCTGCGCCGACGCCGGGCGCCCCAACGGCCTGGGTGCGGTGCTCGACCTCGCCGTGCCCGGCTGACCGTTTCGCCGCCCCGCCTGGCCAGCGGCGGAGGTGCCGGACCCTGGGCCGGCCACGGCCGGGGCACACCGCCGGAGTGACCGCCGACCCACCTCGCGACGCCCGACGACGCACCGCCTGACCTGGGAATTAGCGTCGCGGGCATGACGACCGGCGGATCTCCCACCACGCCCGCCCCGGCCCGCCGCACCGGCGCCGTCGGGCTGGTGCTCGGCGGGGCGCTCTCGGTGCAGTTCGGATCCGCGGTCGCCGCGCTGCTGTTCCCGCGTACCGGGGTGGCCGGAGCGGTGACGCTGCGGCTGGCCATCGGCGCGCTGCTGATGCTGGCCGTGTGCCGCCCCCGGCTGCGCGGGCACAACCGCGACGACTGGGTCGCCGTGATCGCCTTCGGGCTGGCACTGGCCGGAATGAACTCGGTCTTCTATCAGGCCATCGAGCGGATTCCGCTCGGCCCGGCGGTGACCCTGGAGGTGCTCGGGCCGCTGGCGCTGTCGGTGCTCACCGCCCGCCGGCCGGCGGCCTGGTGCTGGGCCGCGCTGGCCCTGGCCGGGGTGGCGCTGCTGGGGCAGGGCGGCTTCGATCGTCTGGATCCGGTCGGGGTCGGGCTGGCGCTGGGCGCGGGCGCGCTGTGGGCGGCGTACATCGTCTGCTCGGCCCGGGTCGGCGGGCGGTTCCCCCGCGCCGACGGGTTGGCCCTGGCGTTGGCCGTGGCCGCGCTGGTCACCCTGCCGATCGGGCTGGTCGGCTCGGGGAGCCGGCTGTGGCACCCGGCGGTGCTGGGGCTGGGCACCGGGCTGGCCGTGCTCGCCTCGGTGCTGCCGTACACGCTGGAGCTGCTGGCGCTGCGGCGGCTGCCCACCGCGACCTTCGCCGTGCTGATGAGCCTCGGGCCGGCGATCGCCGCCCTGGCCGGCTGGCTGGTGCTCGACCAGCGGCTGGCGGCGGTGGAGATCCTCGCGATCGGGCTGGTGATCGCCGCCAGCGCCGGCGCGGTCCGGGCCGGCACGCGGGGCCCCACCGGGACGGCCGGCGGCACGCCGGGACCGGGTGACGTCGAGCCGGTCAGCGCAGCAGCCGCAGCGCCGCCGGCACGGCGGTGATCCGCAGCGGCAGGTCGGCTGTCCGCTCCCCGTCGGCGTAGGTGGTGATGCCGGCGGCGTCCAGCTCCACCGTCCGGGCCCGGTGTACGCGCACCAGCGGGTGCGCGACGTGGGTGCCCTGGTAGATGCGGGGCTTGACCCGGATCAGGGTGCGCCGGTCGAAGCGCCCGCCGACCACCACGTCCAGCAGCCCGTCGGTGGGGTCGGCGTCGGGGCAGACCCGCATGCCGCCGCCGTAGCTGGCACAGTTGCCGACCGCGACGAGAACCGCGTCCACCTCGTGCTCCGCACCGTCGAGGCGCAGCCGGTAGCGGCGCGGGCGCAGCCGGGCCAGCTCGACCAGGATGGCCAGGTCGTAGCGGCGCGGGCCGCGCGGCCAGCGCATCCGGTTGGCCCGCTCGTTGACGATCGCGTCGAAGCCGGCCGCCAGCACCGCCCCGTACCACCGCTCGGCGCCGTCGGCGGTGGTCACCAGGGCCAGGTCGACCGGGCGGGCGCGGCCGGCGCGCAGCGCCTCGACGACCACCTCGACGGCCGCGAGCGGGTCGGTGGGGAAGCCGGTGTCGGCCGCGAAGTCGTTGCCGGTGCCGGCGGGGACCGGGCCGAACGGCACGGCCGTACCGGCGACCGCCTGGAGCGCCCGGTGGATCGTGCCGTCCCCACCGATCGCGACCAGCGCGCCGGCGCCGTCGGCGACCGCGGCGTGGCAGGCGGCCTCCGCCTCCTCGGGGGTGTCCGCCGCCAGCAGCCGGACCGGCCGGCCGGCGCCGTTCAGCCGGTCCAGCAGCCGGGGCAGCAGGCCACGGTGCCGTCCCCGGCCGGCGGTCGGGTTGACGAGCACGGCGACGGGGCCGGGCGGGACAGGATCGTGCACGGTCACGGCGAGCACCGTACGGCACGGGCAGTCGGCACCTCCAACCTCGTCCGGGCCGGCCGGAACGGGCCGGCCGGGCGCGGCCGGCCCGTCGACCGCGGAACCGTAGAGCTCGGCGGGCGTGCTGTGTGCCAGCGACGAGCCGTGACCACCCTCCCCGGCTCCGCGCGGACCGCTGCCGCCGGGGCGGCCACCGACGGGGACAGTGCGGCGGGCACCGCTCGGGTATGTTCGCGTCCGTGCGACGGAGAAACCTACTGGCCGTCGGCGCGGTGGTCGTGGTCGGCGCGGGCCTGCTGGCGGCCCGGCTGTGGTGGCCCGACGCGGCGGCCACGCCCTACCGCGACAGCGCCGTGGACGACGCGGCCGAGAAGGTCGACCGGGTCCAGACGCGCTTCACCTACGACCACCTCTACCGGGCGGACGACTACGCGCACACCGCCGCCCAGCAGCCCGACGTGACCGTCCTCTCGGTGACCGGCGAGACCCACTGGCAGACCGGGGTGACGCTGGTGCTACGGGTCACCGGCCACGGGCAGGCGGTCGCCCGCGACGGTTCCGTGGTCGAGGGCGACGAGCAGATCTGTTTCCGGCTGCGGCTCGGCCCGGAGCGCGACCGCCGTGACGACGACATCGCCTGCCCGGCCGGCGATCCGCTGCCGGTCTCACGCGATCCGTCGCTCGGCGGTGTCGACGACCGGCTGAAGCGGGCCCTCGCCTCGGCCGGCCCGGACGAGTCCGCCGTCCGGTCGGCCGTCGCCGGCCTCGGCCTCGACCCCGCCGTCGGCCAGGACGTCGCGGCCCGGCAGGGCATGGTTGGGGTGGCTCTGCGGGCCAGTCAGTACGACTGCCTGCTGGGGCGGGTAACCCCGAAGGGCGCCGAGATCTGGCGGCCGTCGCACACCCAGCTCGCCCCGGGCGAGTTGCCCTGCTCGGCGGAGACCGCGCTGAGCAGCCTCTTCGGCAAGTATCCCCACTAGGAGAATCCGGTTGCCGAGGTCGGTGCGGGCGGGCATGGTGGGCCTGTTTTCGGCGCGGACCCCGGGAGGCATGCCATGGACCTGCGAAGCGGCCTGACCGATGCCGCCGGCCTGTCCGCCGCGACGGTGGTGTTGGTCGAGGGCGACAGCGACCGCCACGCGATCGAGGCGGTGGCGCGCCGGCACGGCCGCTCGCTGCACGGGGTGGCGGTGGTGCCGATGGGCGGGGTGACGAACATCCGGCACTTCGTCGAGCTGTTCCACGACCGCAGGCTGGCCGGCCTCTACGACGCCGCCGAGGAGAGGTTCATCCGGCGGGCCCTGGCGGACGGCGGGCTCGGCCCCGCCCGGTCCTCGGCGGAGCTGGCCGGCCTCGGCTTCCATGCCTGCCGGGCCGACCTGGAGGACGAGCTGATCCGGGCGCTCGGGACCGATACGGTCGAAGAGGTCATGGCGGCCGTGGGGGACCTGCGCTCCTTCCGACTGTTCCAGCGGCAGCCCGCCCAGCGGGACCGCCCGCTCGCCCGCCAGTTACGCCGCTTCATCGGCACCCGGGCCGGCCGCAAGAGCCACTACGCCACCCTGCTCGCCGACGCCCTCGACCCCGCGCGAACCCCACCGCCGCTGGACCGCCTGCTGGCGCTGCTCTGACGGCCCGCTCCTGATACGCGAAACGCCGCCCCCTGCTCGGGGACGGCGTTCCGGTGTGCTCGACGCGAACCGGTCAGGTCATGTCGTCGTAGCGCCGTTCGATCGGCGCCGGTTTAACGATCGGCTCGGGCGACTCGATCGGGCTGGTCGCCTCGACCCGCTCGACGGCCCCCACCGGCTCGGCGGACAGGTCCAGCGGCGAGACCTCGTCGTCGGCGATGCCGGCGTACATCTCCTTGCCCCGTCCGCGCCGCTTGTCGTTGAGGAAGGCCACGCCGACCGCGACGAAGTAGAGCAGGGAGAGCGCGGTGGCCAGCAGCGTCATACCGAACGGACCCGGGTCCGGCGTGGCGATCGCGGCGAACGCGAACGACACGAAGATCACCACGCGCCACCAGCTCAGCAGGCGCCGGGCGCTGGCCACCCCGGTGAAATTGAGCATGAGCAGGATCAGCGGGAACTCGAACGCCACCCCGAACAGCAGGATCATGTTGGTGACGAACGCGATGTACGGTTCGGCCGCGAACTGGTTGCCCAGCCCGCCCACCCCGGCTTCCATCAGGAACCCGAGGCCCTTGTCGACCACGAAGTAGGCCAGCACCCCGCCGGCGGCGAACAGCGGCGCGGCGATCGACACGAAGACGTACGCCCACTTGCGCTCGTGCCGATGCAGGCCGGGGGCGATGAACGCCCAGAGCTGGTAGAGCCAGACCGGCCCACCAATGATCAACCCGAGCCAGAGCGCCAGCTTCAGCTTCAGGAGGAACGCGCTCGTCGGCGCCAGGGCCAGCAGGTCCTGGCACTCGCCCAGCGCGTTCGTCGTGTCGGGCAGCCGGCAGTAAGGCCGCTTCAGCAGCATGAAGGCCGGGTCGGCGAGCCAGAAGCCGGCGATCAGGCCGCCGACGATCGCCAACGACGCGCGGAACAGCCGGTTCCGCAGCTCACGGATGTGCTCCATGAGCGTCATCGAGCCGTCGGCGGCCCGCTCGAAGTTGCTCGGGCCGCGCTTCTTCAACGCGAAGGCCACGGTGGTGGGCCCTCCGGTCAGTTGTCGCGGACGCGCTGCACCGGGTCGACCGGCTGCTGCGGCTGGGCGTACTGCTGCTGGCCGGCGTTCGGCGGAAGCGGCTGGTAGGCGGCCTGCGCGTCGGCCTTCTCGGCCAGGTCACGGTCGTCGTCTTGCAGGCTCTTGGTCTCGGCCTTGATGATCCGCAGCGAGCGGCCCAGCGAACGGGCCGCGTCGGGGAGCCGCTTCGCGCCGAAGAGCAGGATCAGCACGACCACGAGTACAGCGATGTGCCACGGCTTGAGGGCACCCATGGGAAGCTCCAGTCGCTCAAGTGTCGGTGAGGGGTGGTCGGAGCCCATCGTACGTCCGTCACTGTGGGTTGCCACCCCGCCGGGCCTGTCAGTGCGGGCCTGGCCGGTGAAGTCTCGACCAACCCGAAGTGTCCCGTCAACCACCCGTCGCGGCGCGATTGTGCACGCAACCACCGGCGAACGCGCAGCTACCGAGCGCCCGACCGACCGCCGTCGATCAGCGCCCGCGCCTGGCCTTGATCAACGCCAGCCGTTCCTGCGTGACGGCCACCCGCTCCTGCAACGCGCCGGCCCGCTCCTGGAGCGCCTCGGCGGCGGAGCGCAGCGCCTCCGCCTCGGCCTGGCGGCGTTGCAGCGCCACCGCGGCCCGTCGCAGCCGGGGCAGCCGCGCCAGCACCGGCCGGACCGCCAGGGCCAGCACGACGAGCGCGAACAGGACGACCCCGAGCACGATCCACGTCACCACGGCGGTCAGCCTACTGGCTGCGGCCGGCGGCCGCGCGGTCCACCGGCGTCGCGTACGCGTCGAGCGCGGCGACCGCCTGGGCACGGACCTGCTCGGCCAGCTCGGCCGGGGCGACCACGGTGACGTCCGGACCCAACCCGAGCACGAACCGCCGCGCCCAGCCCAGGTCGGTGACGCGCAGCGACACCAGCCACTGCTCGCCGTCGGACTCGACCCGCTCGCACGGGTAGTACTCGGTGATCCACCGCTCGCTCCGGCCGATCCGCAGGGTGATCGACGGCAGGTCGGCCGAGGGGCGGAACACCCCGTCGCTGAGATCGTGCGGGCGGGCCTGCGCCGGCACCACCGCCGGCTCGTCCAGCTCGGTGACCGCGTCGATCCGGTCGGCCCGGAACAGCCGGACCGCCTCGGCGCGGCGGCACCACGCCTCCACGTACGCCCGCCCGCCGACCATCAGCATCCGCAGCGGGTCGATGGTCCGCTCGGTGGTCTCGTCCCGGGCGGCCGTGTAGTAGGTGATCCGCAGCGCCCGGCCACGCTCCACGGCGGCCCGCAGCTCGCGTACCCGGGGAGAGTCGCCGGGCAGCCGCACCTCCACCGGGGCGCCCGCCAGGTCCCCGGCGGCGCCCTCGATCTTGGCGAGGGCCCGTTCGACGGCCTCCCGGTTGGCCACCCCGGGCGTCTCGGCGAGCATCCGCAGCGCCACCACCAGGGCGAGCGCCTCGTCCGGGGTGAGCCGCAGCGGCCGGTCGATGCCGGCGTCGTAGGTGATGGTGACCCGGTCACCGTCGAACGCCATGTCGATCAGGTCACCCGGGCCGTAGCCGGGCAGCCCGCACACCCAGAGCAGTTCCAGGTCCTCGCGGAGCTGCCGCTCGGTCACCCCCAGGTCCCGCGCCGCCTCGGCGATCTCGATGCCGGGGCGGGCCAGCAGGTAGGGCACCAGGTTGAGTAGCCGGGCGAGCCGGTCCGCCGAGGCGCGGCCACCCCGGGCCGCCGGCCGGGTCACCGGACACCCCCGGTTACCGCCAGCTCGTCGTGCCGGGCGGCGATCTCCTTCAACCGCTGGATGACCGCCTCCCGCACCTCCGGCGGCTCCAGCACCCGCACGTCCGGGCCGTACCCGACGATCTGGCCGGCCAGGTAGTCCGCGTCGGCGTACGGCAGAACCAGCCGGTCGCCGTCCGGCCCCGACCCGCACTCCGTCGCCCAGCGGCGCAGCCCGGCGGCCCGCCCCGGGGCGACCAGCACGGTGGCCCGGTTGGACCGCTCCACCGGCCCGGACCAGCGGGCCACGTGGCTGATCAGGTCCACCCCGACGGGCGGCTCGTACGCCCCCGGGTCGCCGGTCACCCGGACCGCGCCGACCACCCGGGAGAGCCGGAAGCAACGGGTGGCCGCCCGGTCCAGGTCGTGGCCGACCACGTACCACCGGCCGCGCCAGCAGACCACGCCCCACGGCTGCAGCCGACGGCGGGTCGGGGCGTCCCGGTCCGGCACCCGGTAGTCGAAGTCGACCTCCCGCCGATCCCGGGCGGCGGCGGTCAGCGGGGCGAACGCCGGGTCGACCGTCACCATCGGTTCCAGGCCCAGGGTGGCGTGCGGGTCCACGTCGATCCCGGCGGCGCGCAGCTTCGCCAGCCCCGACGACGCGGCGGCGGCCAGGCCGGCGTGCTGCCACAGCCGCGCCGCGATGCCGACGGCGGCGGCCTCGTCGGGTTCGAGGGGAATGTCGGGCAGGGCGTACTCGCGGGGGGCGATCCGGTAGCCGGGCTCGGCGTCGAACACGCTCGCCGTCCCCGTCTCCAACGGCACCCCGAGCTCGCGCAGCTCCGCCTTGTCCCGCTCGAACTTGCGCTGGAACGCCTCGTGGTCCTTGACGTCCTCCGGATCGTGCTCGTATCCGGGCACGGTCGCGGCGATCTGCGCGGCGGTGAGGAACCGTCGCGTGGACAGCAGACAGATCACCAGGTTGACCAGGCGTTCGGTACGGCTCCGCGACACGTGTGAACGCTAGCAGCCCGCCCGCCGTGGGCGTGAATCCACGCGGGCGCGCCGTGACGCGGACCGCCGCGGGCGCCCGTCACATCCCGGTGACCGCGGGTGATTCCGCTCGCCGGGCAGGCCGCCCGCCCCGGCCATAGGGTGAGCGCATGGCGGAAGCCGAGGTCAAGACCGAGAGCGTCGGCACCGTCGTCGTGGCCGGCACGGCGAACCTCGTCATCGCGGCCGCCAAACTGATCGCCGGCCTGATCTCCGGCTCGGCGGCGATGCTCTCCGAGGCCGTCCACTCGGTCGCCGACACCACCACCGAGGTGCTGCTCTTCCTGGCGCTGCGCCGCGGGGCCCGCCCCGCCGACACCGGGCACCCGTTCGGGTACGGCAAGGAGAGCTACGTCTGGGCGTTCCTCGCCGCCCTGTTCACCTTCGTGGTGGGCGCCGGCTTCGCCATCACCCACGGCGTGACCACCATCCTCGTGCACCAGCACACCGGCAACTACCTGGTGTCGTACCTCGTACTGGTGGTCTCCTTCGCGGTCGAGTCGGTCTCCCTGGCCCGGGCGATCCGGCAGATCCGCCGGGAGTCGCGCCGCTGGCGGGCCACCCCGCGCCGCTACCTCCGCCTAACCGCCGACACCACCGTCAAGGCGGTCTTCCTGGAGGACTCCGCCGCCCTCGTCGGTCTGCTCATCGCCGGTGTCGGCCTCGGGCTGTCCGAGCTCACCGACGACGAGCTCTACGACGGGATCGCCTCGATCCTGATCGGCGGCCTGCTGCTGACGGTCGCCACCATTCTGGCCAGGAGCAACGTGTCGCTGCTCGTCGGCCGGGCCGTCTCGGACCGCGTCCACCGGCAGATCGAGCAGGATCTGGAGGCGCTGCCGGCGGTGGACCGGGTCGACACCCTGATGACCATGCTGCTCGGCCCGGACGACATCCTGGTCGCCGCCAAGGTCGACTTCCACAACGACGCCACCGGCGCCGACATCGAGGCCGCCGCCGACGAGGCCGAGCGCCGGCTGGCCGAACGCTACCCCGAGATCGCGTACGTCTTCCTCGACCCAACCCGCTCGATGCCCGACCCCGCCCGCGGCGCCCGGCACACGCAGAACGAGGACTGACCGCCGACCGGCCCTCGATCCACGCGCCGACGACCCGGCCGCGGCCCGGCCCGCCCGCGGCCGATAGCGTGCCCGGCATGGTGCGATGGCGGTCAGGCACGGTCACGGCGGTACGGCGACGGTGGGCCGGCGCGACGGAACTCGACGTCGACCTGCCCGACGGCGGCCGGATGCGGGCCCTCGCCTACCCGGCGCTGGTCGGCGACCCGGAGCCCGGCGACCGGGTGCTGCTCAACGCCGGCGCCCTGCTGATGGGCCTCGGCACCGGCGGGTACGCGCTGGTCGTCGCCCTGCCCGACCGGCTCCCCGCCGACCCGCCGCAGGCCGCCGGCACCCGCGAGGCCGGTCACCTGGTCAAGGCCCGCTACACCCCGCTGCAGCCGATCCTGCTCGGCGTCGACGAGGAGGCCTCCCCGTACCACGACCTGCTGGCCGCCGTGGAGAGCCTCGACGGGATGCCGGTGGTCACCGCCGACCTGCACTCCGCCCTGCCGGCGATCCTGGCCGGCGTGCACGCCGACGCCCCCGGCGTCCGGGTGGCGTACCTGCTCACCGACGGCGGTGCGCTGCCGGCCTGGTTCTCCCGCACCCTCGCCGGGCTCGCCGGCCACCTCGTGGGCACGATCAGCGTCGGGCAGGCGTTCGGCGGCGACCTGGAGGCGAGCACCCTGCACAGCGGCCTGCTCGCCGCTCGGCACGTGCTCCGCGCCGACGTGGCGATCGTCGCCCAGGGGCCGGGCAACCTCGGCACCGGCACCCGCTGGGGCTTCTCCGGAGTGGCCGTCGGCGAGGCGGTCAACGCCATCGCCGCCCTCGGCGGGCGGGCCGTCGGCTCGCTACGAATCTCCGCCGCCGACCCCCGTCCCCGCCACCGCGGCGTCTCCCACCACAGCCTCACCGCGTACGGTCGGGTGGCGCTCGCCGCCGCGGAGCTGGTCGTGCCGGACGGCCTGGAGCCGGCCCTCGCCGCCGAGGTCGCCGCGGCGCTGGCCCCCCTCGCGCAGCGGCACCGGATCGTCGCCGTGCCCAGCGACGGGCTGGACGCGGCGCTGCGGGCCAGCCCGGTGGGGCTGTCGACGATGGGCCGCGGCCTCGACGCCGACCACGCCTACTTCCTCGCCGCGGCCGCCGCCGGTCGCCACGCGGCCCGACTGCTCGGCTGAGCCGGGCCGCGACCAGCCGCCGGCGACCGACGCCCAGCCCGCGCCGCGGCGTCGGACCGGGCTGAGGGCAACCCTGCCGGCCCCGCCGGGCGGCGGTCTCCCCGGTGCGGCACTCACCGCGCCGCCGGCCGCCCACCCACCGCCGAACCGAAGAGCGCACGGCCGAAGGTCCTCCGGCGGGCCGGCAGGCTCCATGCTGTCCAGGTAGCGACCCGGCCGCACCGTCCCGGCCCGTCCTGCCCCGCACCGCCACCAACGGCAGGGCCCGTCGCGGGACGGCCGGCCCGTAGCGGAAAGCGAAGCGCCATGTCACTGCGACAACTCCCCGAACACCAGCTCGTCACCCCGGCGCCCCGCCCCGGGCGCCGCCTCCGGATCGCCCTGCTCAGCGCGGCGGCCGGCATCCTGCTCGCCGTCCTGTGGTCGTTCGAGCTGGTCGACAAGACCATCGGCGACAACGTCGCGAACACCGTGCTCGGTCACGACGCCAAGGCGACCGCGATCACCGGCACCGCCGCCGGGCTGCTCTTCGCGTTCGTCTCCGGCTTCGCCGGCACCTTCACCGCCTGCAACATCGCCATGGCCGCCTCGGTCGGCCCGATGAGCCAGGTGTCCGACACCGACAAGCCACCCCTGCGGGCCCTGCTGCGTCCCGTCGGCTGGCTCGCCCTCGGCATGATCGCGGTCTCGGCCAGCTACGGTGTCGTCGGCGTCCTGCTCGGCGACCGGCTCCCCCAACTCTCCACCGACGTGGTCGACGGGGTCCCGGTCCGCCTCATCCAGTCGTCGGTCGTGTTCGGCGTGATCGGCCTGGCGCTGACCTACCTCGGGCTCGCGGCACTCGGACTGCTCCCCGACGTCTTCGCCCACCGGCCGGTCGGCCGGGTGGTGACGATCGGCGCGCTCGTCGGCGGCTTCCTCATCGGACGCCCGTACCCGCTGTTCAACAAGCTGTTCCACTGGGCCGCCGACACCGGCAACCCGGCCTACGGAGCGCTCGCCTTCACCCTCCAGTCGCTGGGCAACATCCTGCTCGTCACGCTGATCTTCGCGGTCATCGTGCTGGTCACCCGGGGGCGCTTCATCCGCTGGATGGCCGATCCCCGCCGCGCCACGGTGGTGACCGGCGCCCTGCTCGTTGCCCTGGGCATCTTCACCGTCGTCTACTGGGACCTGCGGGTGCCCGCCCGATTCGGCATCGGCTGGTTCCCCAGCATGCCCTACAACTGACCCGACCGCCGCCCGGCGGCAGGCGGTCTCAGCCGACGAGGAAGATCAACGCGAGCCAGGCGCCCACGATGAGGATCAGGGTCGCCGCCAACACCCAGGTCGGCACCCGGTATTCGCCGCGGCGGTTCCGCTCGATCTCGGCGCGGATCTTCTCCCGGCGCCGGTCGATCCAGTTGAGCTTCTCGGTGCCGCGGTCCCGGCCGGAGGGTTCGGAAGTATTCATCGCGACGTCAGCGTACCGGTACCTCGGCGACCGGTGCCCGCAGCACCGGCCGCCGAGGTCCGCTCACATGCTCGCGATCAGCCGCTCCACCCGCTCGTCGTACGCCCGGAACGGGTCCTTGCACAGCACGGTCCGCTGCGCCTGGTCGTTCAGCTTCAGGTGCACCCAGTCGACTGTGAAGTCCCGCCGCTTCTCCTGCGCGTGCCGGATGAACTCGCCCCGCAGCCGCGCCCGGGTGGTCTGCGGCGGGGTCTCCTTCGCCTCGAAGATCTCCGGGTCGGTCGCCACCCGGTCCACCTCGCCCCGCCGCTCCAGCAGCCCGTACAGGCCCCGCCCGCGCCGCAGGTCGTGGTACGCCAGATCCATCTGCGCCACCCGCGGATGCGACAGCGGCAGGTCGTGCTTGCGCTGGTACCGCTCGATCAGACGCAGCTTCGTCACCCAGTCGATCTCCCGAGCCACCGGGTCCAGGTCGCCGGTCTCCACCGCCCGCAGCACCCGCGCCCACAGATCCACCACCCGCTTCGCGGTCTGGTCTCCGCCGCGGCGCTCCACGAACTCCGTCGCCTTCGCCAGGTATTCTTGCTGGATCTCCAGCGCGGAGATCTCCTTGCCGGAGGCCAGCCGCACCTTGCGCCGGCCGGTGATGTCGTGCGACACCTCGCGGATCGCCCGGATCGGGTTCTCCAGCGTCAGGTCCCGCATCACCACCCCGGCCTCGATCATCCGCAGCACGATGTCGGCCGTCCCGACCTTCAGCAGCGTGGTGACCTCGTTCATGTTCGAGTCGCCGACGATCACGTGCAGCCGGCGGTACCGCTCCGCGTCAGCGTGCGGCTCGTCGCGGGTGTTGATGATCGGCCGGCTCCGGGTGGTCGCCGAGGAGACGCCCTCCCAAATGTGCTCCGCCCGCTGTGAGAGGCAGTAGACCGCCCCGCGCGGCGTCTGGAGCACCTTCCCGGCGCCACAGATCAACTGCCGGGTCACCAGGAACGGGATCAACACGTCGGCCAGGCGGCCGAACTCCCCGTGCCGGGAGACCAGGTAGTTCTCGTGGCAGCCGTACGAGTTGCCGGCCGAGTCGGTGTTGTTCTTGAACAGGTAGATCTCGCCCGCGATGCCCTCGTCGTGCAGCCGCTTCTCCGCGTCGACGAGCAGCCCCTCCAGAATCCGCTCCCCCGCCCGGTCGTGCGCCACCAGGTCGGTCACGGAATCACACTCGGGCGTCGCGTACTCCGGGTGCGAGCCCACGTCCAGATAGAGGCGGGCCCCGTTGCGCAGGAACACGTTGCTCGACCGGCCCCACGACACCACCCGCCGGAACAGGTACCGCGCGACCTCGTCAGGGGACAACCGGCGCTGGCCGCGATAGGTGCAGGTGACGCCGTACTCGGTCTCGAGGCCGAAGATTCGCCGCTCCATGAAATGACATTAGCCGCCCGAGGCCCCGAATGGGCAGCGCTCAACCCAGCCATCTCTGCGGCGTTCGCGCACAGTCGTCCCGACATCCTTCCGCGGGCAACTCCCGGCACCGGTACTTTCCGACCCGTGAGAATCCTGGTCACCGGCGGCGCCGGCTTCATCGGATCGGCGTACGTCCGGCGGCTGCTCACCGGCGCCGAGCCGAGCCTCCACGTGGACGCCGTCACCGTGCTCGACGCCTACACCTACGCCGCCACCGAGTCGGCCCTCGACCCGGTACGCGCCGACCCCCGGCTACGGATCGTCCGCGGCGACATCCGCGACGCCGCCCTCGTCGACGCCACCGTCCCCGGACACGACATCGTCGTGCACCTCGCCGCCGAGTCCCACGTCGACCGCTCCATCGCCGACGCCGCCGCCTTCGTCACCACCAACGTGGTCGGCACGCAGATCCTGCTCGACGCGGCCCTGCGGCACGGCGTCCGGCGGTTCGTGCAGGTATCCACCGACGAGGTCTACGGCTCCATCGCCACCGGCTCCTGGACCGAACAGGCGCCGCTGGACCCCAGCTCCCCGTACTCGGCCAGCAAGGCCGCCGCCGACCTGCTCGCCCTCGCCTACCACCGCACCCACGGCCTCGACGTCGTCGTCACCCGGGGCGCCAACACGTACGGCCCGTACCAGTATCCGGAGAAGATCGTGCCGCTGTTCGTCACCAACCTGCTCGACGGGCACGACGTACCCCTCTACGGCGACGGCGGCAACGTCCGGGAATGGCTGCACGTCGACGACCACTGCCACGGCATCGCGCTCGCCCAGACCCACGGTCGGGCCGGCGGCGTCTACCACCTGGGCGGCAACGCCGAACTGACCAACCGCGAGCTGACCGGCCGGCTGCTGGCCGCCTGCGCCGCCGGCTGGGACCGGGTCCGACCGGTCGCCGACCGCCAGGGCCACGACCGGCGGTACTCGCTGGACTGCACCGCCACCCGCCACGAACTGGGCTGGGCCCCCACCGTCGACCTGGACCGGGGCCTCGCCGCCACCATCGACTGGTACCGCGAGCACCGCGACTGGTGGCGGCCGCTCAAGCCGCACCGCTGAGGGCGCGCCGCGCCTGCGGTGGCGGCAGGTGAGCGCCCCGGGTCGGGTGGACGGCGACCACCGGCCCGGGGCCGAGGCCCGGCTGTCACTCCCCGGGCTGCTCCTGCTCCTCCTGCCGCTGGCCCTCCAGGTCCGCCGAGCCGGCCGACGAGATCGGCTTCTTCGCCTCCTCGGTGGGCACCGTCGGGGTCTGCGCCCGCCCCGGCGCCGGCGCGGTGTCCGCGCCGGCGTCCCCCTCCAGCAGCCCGGCCAACGCCGCCCCGGTCACCCGCCGGAACGTACGCCCCACCCGGCGCCGGTCCAGGACCGCCACCTCCAGCTGGTTCGCGGCGATGGTACGGGCCGCCCCGCCCTCCCCGCCGACGCTGCCCAGCGCCTTGACCGCCGCCCGGACGGCCTCCGACAGCGACATGTCCGGCCGGTGCTCGTTCTTCAGCACCCCGGTGATCGCCTCGGCCTGGCCGCCCATCGCCATCCGGCCCGGCTCGTCGTTGACCGAACCGTCATACGTCACCCGGTAGAGGGAGTCGTCGTCCGGGGTCGCGCCCACCTCCGCCACACAGATCTCCACCTCGAACGGCTTCGACTGCTCGGTGAAGATGGCGCCCAGCGTCTGCGCGTACGCGTTGGCCAGGCCGAGGCCGGTCACGTCCCGCCGGTCGTAGCTCAGGCCGTTCAGATCGGCCATCCGCACCCCGGCGCGGCGCAGGTTCTCGAACTCGTTGTACCGGCCCACCGCGGCGAAGCCGATCCGGTCGTAGATCTCGCTGACCTTGTGCAGGGTGCTGGACAGGTTTTCGGCGACGAAGAGCACCCCGCCCTCGTAGCTCAGGATCACCGCGCTGCGACCCCGGGCGATGCCCTTGCGGGCCAGCTCGGAGCGGTCGCGCATGATCTGCTCGGGCGAGGCGTAGAACTGCATGGCCACGGCGGCGGTTCTCCTTCGGGCGCTGTGCTGTGGGACTGCTGACTCAGGTGGGTGAGGGCGGCATCAGCCGCCCGGGTTCTCCATCCGACCGGCCACGACGCTCTCCGCGACCGCCGCCGTCTCGGCGTCGGTGAGCCGGTGGGTGCCCTCCGCCGTCGCGGTCATCACCACCGGGTAGATCCGGCGGGTGAGATCCGGGCCGCCGGTGGCGGTGTCGTCGTCGGCCGCGTCGTAGAGCGCCTCGACGGCGAGCCGCACCGCGTCGTCGATCGACAGGCCCGCCCGGAACCGCTTCTTCAGGGCCGACTTGGCGAACAGCGAGCCGGAACCGATCGCGTCGAAGCCGGTCTCCTCGTACGGGCCGCCGGTCACGTCGAAGCTGAAGATCCGCCCGGCCCGCGCCGGGTCGCCGGCCGCCAGGTCGAAGCCGGCGAAGAGCGGGATCACGGCGAGCCCCTGCATGGCCGCGCCCAGGTTGCCCCGGATCATCGACGCCAGCCGGTTGGCCTTGCCGTCGAGCGAGAGCATCGCGCCCTCGATCTTCTCGTAGTGCTCCAGCTCCACCTGGAACAGTCGCATCAGCTCGATGCCGATGCCCGCGGTGCCCGCGATGCCGACCAGGGAGTACGCGTCGGCCGGGTGCACCTTCTCGATGTCGCGCTGGGCGATCAGGTTGCCCATCGTGGCGCGCCGGTCGCCGGCCATCACCACGCCACCGGCGGCCGAGATGGCCACGATGGTCGTCGCGTGCGGCGCCATGTCGGCGGCCATGCCGGGCGGCAGCGGCCGCCGGCCGGGCAGCATCTCGGGCGCCACCTTGCTCAGGAACGCTGTGAAGGAGGACGTCCCCGCGTTGGTGAACACATCTGGTAGACGCCCGGATGGATCAAAACCCGCTGCCACGTGGTTCCTCTCAGGTACGTGATCGCCCTGGCCAGCCTCGTGGGATTGTCCCGGAACTGACCAAGACCACCGTTGCAGTTGAAGCAGAGTATCCCGCGCACCCATCCGGTGCGATGATCGTGGTCCACATGTTCCGGATCGGGGTCGCCGCAGGCCGCGCAGACACCGCCCTGTTCGGCGAGGAGCTCCTGGAACTCCTTCTCCCCGATCCCGTACCGCCGCCGCAGGTGGTACTCGCGCGTGCCGCCATAGAGCCGCTGTGCGGTCTCCTTACCGCGGGCGTTGTGACAGGGCTTGCAGTGAGAGTGTCGTCCGCTGACCTTCTTCGTTCGCGGAAAGTCCTCAAGGGGCTTGACCTGATCGCAGTCTGGGGACCATTTCAACCCGGCAGGAACCGGAACCGAAGATCTCTTCTGCGGTCCGATCCCGCGCTTGCGGCGGCTCGCCTGCGAGCGGGCCACCGCACAAGCCTTGCCGTAATAGGCGAGCCCGTCCGCCCGCCGCCGGTTGCGGTGGAAGTCCGTGACGGGCAACAACCGCTCACACTGCGGGCACTTCTTGTCCGACTCGCTGGGCGAATCGGGCATTCTTCTCATTCACCCCCTTTCTGGACATATCCCCTCACGAACTCCTCTGCGTTTTCTTCCAGGACGGAGTCGATCTCGTCGAGCAGGTCGTCGACGTCCTCGGTGATCTCGGCGTGCCGCTCGGCAACCTCGGGGTTGGCCTGCGCGGTGACCTCCTCGACCTCCTCGTGCGACTTGCCGTGCTGGGTCTGGCCGCCTTCTTGGGTCGCCATCGTTGCCTCCTCCACGATCGCCTGCGATGAACTTACCTCGGGAGAGCGACGAAAAGCCCGCCGCGCGCCGGGTTCCAGCACGGGGCGGGCCTTCCGGCAGGGTACGTTTCAGCCCCCGGTCAGCGTCTCCAGCAGGTCCTTGGCGCTCTCGCACCGGTCGAACAGCGCGCCGACGTGCTTTCGGGTGCCCCGCTCGGGTTCCATCATCGGCACCCGGACCAGCGACTCCCGGCCCACGTCGAAGATGACCGAGTCCCAGCTCGCCGCGACCACCTCGGAGGCGAACTGGGCCAGGCAGCGACCGCGGAAGTAGGCCCGGGTGTCCTCCGGCGGCTCGGTCATCGCGACACGGGTCTGCTCGTCGTCGAGCAGGGTCTTCATCGCGCCACGGGAGACCAGCCGGTGGTAGAGGCCCTTCTCCGGCCGGACGTCAGAGTATTGCAGGTCGACCAGCTGGAGCTTGTGCGCGCCCCAGCCGAGCCGCTCCCGCTCCCGGTAGCCCTCCAGCAGCCGCAGCTTGGCCACCCAGTCCAGCTCGTCGGCGCAGAGGAACGCGTCGCGGCCGAGCCGGTCCAACACGCTCTCCCAGCGGTCGAGCACGTCGGCGGTCTGCGCGTCGACGTCGTCGCCGTACCGGTCGTCCACGAAGGACCGGACCCGTTCCAGGTACGCCCACTGCACGTCCAGGGCGGTCAGCCGCCGGCCGTCACGCATCCGCATCAGGTGCTTGAGCGACGGGTCGTGGCTGACCGCGCGCAGCTCGCTGACCGGGTCGGCGATGCCGAGGTCGGAGCCGAGCGCCTTCTCCTCGATCATGGTGAGGATCAGCGCGGTCGTGCCCACCTTGAGGTACGTGGAGATCTCCGACAGGTTGGCGTCGCCGATGATGACGTGCAGCCGCCGGTACTTGTCGGCGTCCGCGTGCGGCTCGTCCCGGGTGTTGATGATCGGCCGCTTCAGGGTGGTCTCCAGCCCCACCTCGACCTCGAAGAAGTCGGCCCGCTGGGAGATCTGGAAGCCGCTCTGGCCGCCGTCCTGGCCGATGCCGACCCGGCCGGCGCCGCACACCACCTGCCGGGTGACGAAGAACGGCGTCAGGTACGCCACGATGTCGGCGAACGGGGTCTGCCGCCGCATCAGGTAGTTCTCGTGGGCGCCGTAACTGGCGCCCTTGTTGTCGGTGTTGTTCTTGTACAGGTGGATGGGGTGGGTGCCCGGGATGGTCGCCGCCCGCCGGGCCGCCTCGGCCATCACCCGCTCACCCGCCTTGTCCCAGCGCACCAGGTCGAGGGGGTTGGTCACCTCGGGAGTGGAGTATTCCGGGTGGGCATGGTCGACATAGAGCCGAGCCCCGTTGGTGAGTATGACGTTGGCCAGCCCGAGGTCCTCGTCGGCGAGCGCCTCGGCCGGGTCGTAGGCGGCCCCGGAGTAGGTGAAACCGCGGGCGTCGCGCAGCGGCGACTCCTCCTCGTAGTCCCAGCGGGCCCGGCCACCCCGGTTGAGCTCCGGGCGCGCTCCGTAGGCGTTGACCACCTGTGAGGAGGTGACCATCGGGTTGGCCCCGGCCTGGCCGGGCACGGAGATGCCGTACTCGACCTCGGTGCCCATGATCCGTCTGACGCTCATCGACCTGCCGCTCCGCTCGCCGTTCCGGTCCCCCGTCACGTCGAGCGTAGTCGCCGGCACAGGGAAAAGGGCGTGGCCGCCCCGGGGCGTCCGGTGTGGCGGGTCGAGGCGGGTCCGACACGGACGCGCGGAGGCCCGCGACGCGACGCGTCGCGGGCCTCCGCCGTGCCGTCGGGCTTACAGGTACTGGCCGGTGTTGCTGGCCGTCTCTATCGACCTGCCGGCCTCCGCGCCCTTGCCGCCGGAGACGAGCGTACGGATGTAGACGATCCGCTCGCCCTTCTTGCCGGAGATGCGCGCCCAGTCGTCCGGGTTGGTGGTGTTGGGCAGGTCCTCGTTCTCGCGGAACTCGTCGACGCAGGCGTCGAGGAGGTGCTGCAACCGCAGCCCCTTGTGCCCGGAGGTGAGGAACTCCTTGATGGCCATCTTCTTGCCCCGGTCGACGATGTTCTGGATCATCGCGCCCGAGTTGAAGTCCTTGAAGTAGAGGACTTCCTTGTCGCCGTTGGCGTAGGTGACCTCGAGGAAGCGGTTCTCCTCGGTCTCCGAGTACATCCGCAGCACGACCGCGTCGATCATCGCCGCGACGGTGGCCTGCGGGTCGCCGCCGTGCTCGGCGAGGTCGTCGGCGTGCAGCGGCAGGCCGGAGAGGATGTACTTGGAGAAGATGTCCTTGGCCGCCTCGGCGTCCGGCCGCTCGATCTTGATCTTGACGTCGAGCCGGCCGGGGCGCAGGATCGCCGGGTCGATCATGTCCTCCCGGTTGGAGGCGCCGATGACGATGACGTTCTCCAGGCCCTCGACACCGTCGATCTCGCTGAGCAGCTGCGGGACGATGGTGTTCTCCACGTCGGAGGAGACACCGGAACCACGGGTGCGGAAGACGGAGTCCATCTCGTCGAAGAACACGATCACCGGGGTGCCCTCGCCGGCCTTCTCCCGCGCCCGCTGGAAGATCAACCGGATGTGCCGCTCGGTCTCGCCGACGTACTTGTTGAGCAGCTCGGGACCCTTGATGTTGAGGAAGAAGCTGGTGTGCTTCTCCTCGCCGCGCCGCTCGGCGATCTTCTTGGCCAGCGAGTTGGCCACCGCCTTGGCGATCAGCGTCTTGCCGCAGCCGGGCGGGCCGTAGAGCAGGATGCCCTTCGGCGGCCGGAGGTGGTGCTCACGGAACAGGTCGGCGTGCAGGAACGGCAGCTCCACCGCGTCGCGGATCTGCTCGATCTGCGCCTGGAGGCCGCCGATGTCCTCGTAGTCGACATCCGGCACCTCCTCCAGCACGAGTTCCTCGACCTCGCTCTTCGGGATCCGCTCGTACGCGTACGCCGAACGGGGCTCGATCATGAGCGAGTCGCCGGCCCTTATCGGGGCGCCGATCAGGGTCTCGGCGAGGTGCACGATCCGTTCCTCGTCGGAGTGCGAGACCACCAGCGCCCGGTCGCCCGGTGCGCCGCCGGTCCCGGCGAGCACCTCCTTGAGCATCACGACCTCACCGACCCGCTCGTAGCCGAACGCGTCGACGATGTTGAGCGCGTCGTTGAGCAGGACCTCCTGGCCGCGCCGCAACTCGTCGACCTCCAGCGAGGGCGAGACGGCCACCCGGAGCTTGCGCCCGCCGGTGAACACGTCCACCGTGCCGTCGTCGTGCTTGGCCAGGAAGACGCCGTAGCCACTCGGTGGCTGGGCGAGGCGGTCGATCTCCTCCTTGAGCGTCACGATCTGCGCGCGAGCCTCCTTGAGGGTGCTCACGAGCCGTTCGTTGTTCTCGGTCAGCCGCGCCAACTGGGCCTGGGTGGCCGCCAGCCGCTCTTCGAGCTGCCGGACGTGTCGGGGGCTTTCGGTCAACTTGCGCCGCACCAGGGCGAGTTCCTCTTGCAGGAACGCGACCTGCGTGGAGAGATCGTGGGCCTCCTTCTCCCACCGTGCGGCGCGCGAGTCCGCGTCGTCGCTGCGTGCCACGTCCCACCTCCCCGGGGGGCTTGAACGTTCTGAGCTAACACTAGCCGCTGTGAGCTCGATTCGGTCCTACGCAACGCGCTCGTCACCGAAGCTTGATCGCCGCGGGCTGGTCGTCGGGCGGGTACGGGCGTTCGGGTACCGTCGCGGGGTGGGACGGGAGAACATGGGGGGTGCACCGATGACGGAGGTCGCGACAGACCAGCTTCAGGTCTGGGTGGATCAGGATCTCTGCACGGGCGACGGGCTGTGTGTGCAGTACGCGCCCGAGGTCTTCGAGTTCGACGTCGACGGCCTGGCGTACGTCAAGGGCCCGGACGGCGAGCTGCGGCTCGACCCGGGCGCCCGGGTCGACGTGCCGGAGCACCTACGGCTCGAGGTGATCGACTCGGCGAAGGAGTGCCCGGGCGAGTGCATCCACGTGGTTCGCGGCAGCGACGGCGTCGAGGTCGCCGGGCCCGACGCCGAGGACTGACCCCCGACGAACGGACGGCGCGGGCCGGGGACGGACGTCCCCGGCCCGCGCGGCGTCTCAGAGCAGTGGACGGCCGACGACCGAGGCGACCAGCCGGGCGAACTCCTCCAGCCGGGCGATCTGTCCGGCGCCGCCGTCGTCGAGGGTCTTGCCGAAGCGCAGCGCGTCGTGCCGGGGCGCGCCGACCACCTCGTCGCTGGGCGGCGCCTCGTCCAGCGACGACAGCAGCAGGTACACGTCGATGCTGTCGACCCGGATCTCGCCGGTCTCCGAGCGGGTGAGCCGCCGCCGGCAGCCGACCTCGGTGACCGTGGAGACCGGCACCACCCGCAGCGACGAGGTCATCGAGCCGGGCGGCCCCTCCCCCGGCGGGACGTCCTCGCCGTGCCAGAGGACCAGCCGGCTGCCGTCGCAGACGACGACCTCCTGCCACACCCCGTTGACCTCGTTGACGAAGCGCTCCAGCGTGAAGCCGAGCACCGAGGCGCCGCGCAGCACCCCGCCCAGGGCGTCCAGGGCGATGTCCGGGTCGCGCAGGTACGCCCGGGCGGCCGACTCCAGGTCGGCGTAGGGCGACCAGTCCGGAAAGACGGCGGGCAGGTCGCCGTTGCCGTATCCGGGGTTACTCATGCCGCCGCCTCCCTCCGGTCGGCGACCGCACTGAGCCTGATGATCCGTTCGCTCATGCCACCGTCTCCACCCGTTCCGGTGTCGTCCGCGCCGGGACGCCTGATCCGCCCGTTCATCCCCGTCCGTGCCGCCGGGTCAGTCCGGCGCCGGCCCGCTCGGGTCGGCTTCGACCGCCGCCTGCCGGGCCGCCTCCGCCTCGCGCAGCGCCTGCCGGCGCTGGACGTACGCCTCGGTGCCCTTGCTGGGCTTGCGGCGGCGCGGCGGCGCGGTGACCCCCGGGGCGAGCTTGCGCGCGGAGACCAGGAACGCGGTGTGCGCGATCATGCGGTGGTCGGGCCGCACCGCCAGCCCCTCGGCGTGCCAGTCCCGGACCAGCGACTCCCAGGCCCGCGGCTCGGTCCAGCCGCCGCGCTCGCGCAGTGCCTCCACCAGCTCGGACAGCTGCGGGGTGGTGGCCACGTACCCGATCAGGACGCCGCCGGGGACGAGCGCCCGCTCGACCATGTCGAGCATCTCCCAGGGGGTGAGCATGTCCAGGATGATCCGGTCGAATCCGGTCTCCTGGCAGTCGGCGACATCGCCGACGTGCAGCCGCCAGGCGGGGTGCGGCGCGTTGAAGAACGCCTCGACGTTGCGCTTGGCGATCGCGGCGAAGTCCTCGCGCAGCTCGTACGAGTGCAGCTCGCCCTCGACGCCGACGGCGCGCAGCAGCGAGCAGGAGAGCGCGCCGGAGCCGGCGCCGGCCTCCAGGACCTTCGCACCGGGGAAGATGTCGCCCATGGCGACGATCTGCGCCGAGTCCTTCGGGTAGATCACCTGGGCGCCGCGCGGCATGGAGAGCACGTAGTCCGACAGCAGCGGCCGCAGGGCCAGGAACGCGGTGCCGCCGCCGGCGGTGGTGACCACACTGCCGTCGGGCAGGCCGATCAGGGTGTCGTGCTTGAGGATCCCCCGGTGGGTGTGGAACTCCTTGCCGGGCTCCAGCGTCACGGTGTGCATCCGGCCCTTCGGGTCGGTCAGCTGCACCCGGTCGCCGGGGCGGAACGGCCCACGGTGAACTGGGGGCAGCGCCGCGGCGGCGGGGTCGGCCGGGACGGCGGAGGAATGTGCGGTCACGTGTTCGTCTTCCGTTTGGGTTCCAAAAGCTGAGCCAGATCCGCGATGTGCAGAACGCCGACGACATCTTCGCCTGCGGTCACGACGTACTGTGCGGCCGGGTGGGTGCGTAGGGCCTCCAGCACCCGTTCGCCGTCGGCGCCGACGGGTAGGGCGGGCAGGGTGTCCAGGTCGTGGGCGACCGCGTCCACCGCGAGCCACGGCCGCCGCTGCGGGGGTACGGCGTCGGCCCGGGCCGGGTCGACCAGGGCGACCGGCCGGCCGACGGCGTCGACGACGGCGAGCGCGGCGGCGGGGGTGGCGGCCTCGGCGCGGCGGCGCTGCGCCTCCGCGAGCGGGGTGCCGGTGGGTACGGGGAACACCGGGCGGGCGAGCCGGGCCAGGTCGACCAGGGGCAGGCGGCGGTTGATCCGGGCCATCCGGATGGACTGGCCGGCGCCCCGCCAGAGGGTGACCGCGACCAGCAGCACCAGCGGCAGGAGCACCGGGTCGACCGCCCGGCGCAGAGTGAGCAGGACGACCGGGGCCAGGGTGCCGACGGCCACCACCCGGCCCACCCAGCCGGCCACCTCGGTGCCGCGGTGCCGGTCCCGGGTGAGCGCCCAGACGGCGGCGCGCAGCGCCCGGCCGCCGTCGAGCGGCAGCCCGGGCAGGCTGTTGAAGACGGCGACCACGACGTTGCTCACCGCGAGCTGGAAGGCGAACTGGTGGGCGAGGGTGCCGTCCGGCAGGGCCACGGTGGCGGCGACGGCGGCGCCGCCGAGCAGCGCGGACACGGCCGGCCCGGCGAGGGAGACGAGCAGGTCGACGCGGGGGCTGGGAGCGTCCCGGTCCATCTCGGTGTAGCCGCCGAGCAGTTCCAGGGTGATGCCGCGCACACCGATGCCGTAGCGGCGGGCGGTCAGGGCGTGGCCCAGCTCGTGCAGCAGCACCGAGCCGAGCAGGGAGACCACGAAGCCGAGGCCGACCAGGTAGCCGCCGAGCGGGCCGAGGTCGAGCTGCCGACGGGCGAGGGCGGCGTACAGGATGGTGACGACCAGCGCGAGCAGCAGCATCGAGGCGTCGACGCGCAGCGGCACCCCACACACCCGGCCGACGGTCAGTCCGGGCCGGTGCGGTGGTCGGGGCCTCTGCTCCACCGGGTCGATGCTACGCGGCGCGGATCATGTCCCGGTGCGGCGGCGGTGGCCCTGTCACACCGGTGCCCTAACCTTCCGGACATGACGGCGGAACCGGTGATCGACGGGCAGGACCTCCCCACGGCGGCACCGCCCACGGTGCGGGCGTCGCTGTCGCCGTCGCGGGCGGCGGACTTCAAGACCTGCCCGCTGCTCTACCGGTTCCGCAGCATCGACCGGTTGCCCGAGCGCCCCACGATGGAGCAGGCCCGGGGCACGCTGGTGCACGCGGTGCTGGAGCGGCTGTTCGACCTGCCGGCGGCGGCGCGCACCCCGCGGTCCGCCGGCGACCTGGTCGCCCCGCAGTGGGATCGGCTGGTCACCGAGCAGCCGGAGCTGGGGACGCTCTTCGCCGAGGGCGACGTCAGCGGGCCGGCCGAGTTCCTCCGCTCGGCCGCCGCGCTGCTGGAGGGCTACTTCGCGGTGGAGGACCCGCGCCGGCTGGAGCCGGCCGAGCGGGAGGCGTTGATCTCGGCGGTGGTCGACGAGGAGCTGCTGATCCGAGGCTACCTGGACCGGCTCGACGTGGCCCCGGACGGCGCGCTGCGGGTGGTCGACTACAAGACCGGCGGCGCGCCGCGCGAGGCGTTCGAGGCCCGGGCGCTGTTCCAGCTGAAGTTCTACGCGCTGGTGCTGTGGCGCACCCGCGGCGTGGTGCCACGGGTGCTCCGGCTGCTCTACCTCAGAGACGCCGAGGTGTGCGACTACACCCCCGACGCGGAGGAGCTGATGCGCTTCGAGCGCACGGTGGTGGCGCTCTGGCAGGCCATCGAGCAGGCCACCGAGCGGCAGGACTTCCGTCCCCGGCCGAGCCGGCTCTGCGACTGGTGCGCCCATCAGGCGCTCTGCCCGAGTTTCGGCGGCACCCCGCCGCCGTTCCCGGCGGCCGGTGCCGGTGATCCGCTGACCGACGCCCGGTCCCGGCCGGCCGCCCCGGGCGCGGACGAGTGACCCTCATCCGCGGGGAGGAGACCGGGTTCGGCTTCGGCGACGAGGAGCCGAGCCGGCTGGCGGCTAGCGTCAGGGCATGACCAACCGGGCGCGGGCGTGGATACGCGGTCGACCGCTGGCCGCCGACACCTGCGTGGCGGTCGCCGTGCTGCTGGTGTCCGCACTGTTTCTGCTGCTGGCGCCGCCCGACCTACGGCCCACGCAACTGTGGGTGACGCTGGGCTGGAGCGCGCTCGGGGCGGTCCCGGTGGCGCTGCGCCGCGTTGCGCCGTGGCCGGCGGTCGGCCTGGCGGTGGCCACCCTGGCGGTGCCGGTGTTGCTGCGACACGCGCCGCCCACCCAGGGCCTGACCTTCATCGTGCTGACCTACACGATGGCGGCGCACCGACGCGTACGACCGGCCGCGCTCGCCGCGGTACTGCTCTGGGTGCCGGTGGCGCTGGCCAACCTGTTCACGCCGCCGGAGAACGTGTTCGACACGAATCCGGCGTACACGGTGCTCAACAACCTGCTCACCGGGTCGGTGGCGTACGCGGTCGGCCGTGCGGTGCACGCCCGCCGGCAGTCCACCCGGATGCTGCGCGAGCGGGCCCGGGTCGCCGAGGCGACGCAGCGGTCCCTGGCCGAGCAGGCCGTCGCCGACGAGCGGCGCCGGATCGCCCGGGAACTGCACGACGTGGTCGCCCACCAGGTCAGCGTGATGGGAGTGTTGGCCACCGGGGCCCGCCGCGTGCTGCGCCGTGACCCGGACGCCGCCGACGCGGCGATGGCCACGGTCGAGGAGACCGGCCGGGCCACCCTGCGCGAGCTGCGCCGGCTGCTGGACGTGCTGCGCACGGAAACGGAGCCGGTCGCCGAGCTGGCCCCGCAGCCGGGGGTGACGGGCATCGAGGCCCTGGTCGAGCAGGTCCGGGAGGCGGGGCTGCCGGTGACGCTGCGGGTCGACGGCGGGTTGGGGCCGCTGGAGGAGGGCGTGGCGCTCACCGTCTACCGGATCGTGCAGGAGGCGCTGACGAACGCCCTCAAGCACGCCGGGGCGGCCACGGCGCTGGTGCGGCTCACCGTCACCGACGAATTCCTGGCCGTGGAGGTGACCGATACCGGTCGCGGCCCGGCGCCGCTGCCCGACCGGATCGGGCACGGCCTGGTCGGCATGCGGGAACGGGTCGCCCTCTACGGTGGGATCCTGCGGACCGGTCCGCGGGCCGGCGGCGGCTTCCGGGTGTACGCGCGGATTCCGCTCGAGTCCGCCGGGGCGGTCGCGGCGTGACCGTTCCCGGCCCGGCCAGCACGACGGGGGAAGACGGATGACCGACAGCACGACGCGACCACGACCGGTGCGGATCCTGCTCGCCGACGACCAGCCGCTGCTGCGTACCGGCTTCCGGATGGTGCTCGGCACCGAGGACGACCTGGACATCGTCGCCGAGGCAGGGGACGGCCTGGAGGCGGTGGAGCTGTCCCGGCGGCTGCTGCCGGACGTGGTGCTGATGGACATCCGGATGCCGCGGATGGACGGGGTGGCGGCGACCCGGGCGATCGTGGACGCCCGGCTGCCGGTGCGGGTGCTCATCCTCACCACCTTCGACCTGGACGAGTACGTGGTGGGCGCGCTGCGGGCGGGGGCGAGCGGCTTCCTGGCCAAGGACGTGCCGGCGGAGGACCTGGTTACCGCGATCCGTACGGTGGCCGCCGGGGAGGCGGTGGTGGCGCCGCGGATCCTGCGCCGGCTGCTGGACCGCTTCGCCGACGTGCTGCCCGATCCCGCGGCGGCCCCGCCGAAGGCGCTGAACGCGCTGACCGAGCGGGAGCGGGAGGTGCTGGTGCAGGTGGCGCGCGGGCTGTCCAACGCCGAGATCGCGCGGGCGCTGTCGGTCAGCGAGACCACCATCAAGACACACGTCGGGCACGTGCTGACCAAGCTGGGGCTGCGTGACCGGGTGCAGGCGGTCGTGCTGGCGTACGAGACTGGGTTGGTGCGCCCGGGAGCTTGAGCGGCGTACGGGGGTGGCGACGGTCACCTACCGTGACCATCGGTGCTGCGGCAGGGTTGACTCTGACGCAACGTGACGTCCTAGCGTCGGCGACGCCGTGCGACGGGGGTCAGGGGGGACCCTGAGTCGGTCTCGGGGTCGACCCTCACCGTGATTTCCGGCGGTGGCTCCGCCCGGGGTCGGACGGATCCCCGTTCGACGGCGCCGAGGATGGGAACTGCCGCACCGGCCAGCGGGGGCGGTGTGGATCAGCAGGCAGACGGAAGAGGTAGATGACGTGACCGCGACGATAGGCCAGCAGGCGCAGGCCGCGGCCCGGGCGAACGACGTGTGGAAGGTGTACGGCAGCGGTGAGGCTCAGGTCACCGCGCTGCGGGGGGTGACCGCCGAGTTCGAACGGGGCCGGTTCACCGCGATCATGGGCCCGTCCGGCTCGGGCAAGTCGACGCTGATGCACTGCCTGGCCGGCCTGGACACGGTGACCCGGGGCACCGTCACGATCGGCGACACCACGGTGACCGGGCTCGGCGACGCCGGGCTGACGAAGCTGCGCCGGGACAAGGTGGGCTTCATCTTCCAGCAGTTCAACCTGCTGCCCACGCTCACCGCCCAGGAGAACATCCTGCTGCCGATGTCGATCGCCGGCCGCAAACCGGACCCGGCCTGGTACGACACGGTGATCAACACGGTGGGTCTGCGGGAGCGGCTGGGGCACCGGCCGGCGCAGCTCTCCGGCGGTCAGCAGCAGCGGGTGGCCTGCGCCCGCGCCCTGGTCGCCCGTCCCGACGTGATCTTCGCGGACGAGCCGACGGGCAACCTGGACTCCCGCTCCGGCGCGGAGGTGCTCAGCTTCCTGCGTAACTCGGTCCGCGAGCACGGCCAGACCATCGTGATGGTGACCCACGACCCGACCGCCGCCGCGTACGCCGATCGGGTGGTCTTCCTCGCCGACGGGCAGATCGTCTCCGAACTGATCGAGCCGACCGCCGACACGGTGCTGGACACCATGAAGAAGCTGGACACCTCGGCCGAGGTGGCGAACTGATGTTCCGGGCAACCCTGAAGAGCCTGCTGGCCCGAAAGGTACGCCTCGTGCTGTCGGGTCTGGCGGTCGTGCTGGGCGTCATGTTCGTCTCCGGCGCGTTCGTGCTGACCGACACCCTCGGCCGCACCTTCGACGCGATCTTCGCCGACGCGTACCAGGGGGTGGACGTCAACGTCGCGGCCAAGCCCAAGATCGCCGTGTCGGAGATGGAGGGCGAGCAGACGGCGACCCCGCTCCCGGCGGCGACGGTGGACAAGGTCCGCGCGGTGCCCGGGGTGGCCTCGGCCACCGGCGTGGTCGCGGCTGACGGGGCCCAGCTGATCGGCAGCAACGGCAAGGTGGTCGCCTCGTTGGGCCCGCCGCAGCTGGGCGAGAACTGGACCGGCGAGTCCGAGCAGCTGACGTTGCGCGAGGGGCACGACCCGCGCGCCGACGACGAGATCGTCATCAACCAGGGGCTCGCCACCGCCGCCAAGGTGAAGCTCGGCGACCGGGTCGGGGTGCTGACGCCCATCGCGCCGAAGCAGGAGTTCACCATCGTCGGGATCTTCGGCTACAGCGGCGGCCGCGACTCGGTCGGCGGCACCAACGAGATCATGTTCACCACCCCGACGGCGCAACGGCTGATGCTGGGCGAGGCGGATACCTTCAGCAGCGTGACGGTCACGGCCGCCAGTGGCGTCTCCGACGAGTCGCTGCGCGACGCGGTGGCCGCCGCCCTGGGTGACGGATACGTGGTCAAGACCGGCGAGCAGCTCTCCACCGAGGCCGCGCAGGGTTTCAAGGAGGCGCTGTCCTTCTTCAACCGGATCCTGCTCGGCTTCGCGGCGGTGGCGCTGCTGGTCGGCACGTTCCTGATCCTCAACACCTTCTCGATCATCGTCGCGCAGCGGACCCGTGAGCTGGCCCTGATGCGGGCCGTCGGGGCGAGCCGCCGGCAGATCATCGGTTCGGTGGTGCTGGAGGCCATCGCGGTGGGCCTGATCGCCTCGGTGTTCGGCCTGGCCGCCGGCGTCGGCATCGGCGCGCTGCTGGCGTGGCTCTTCGGCAACCTCGCCGGGGGCCTCAGCCTGGCCGGGATCGGCGTACCGGCGGCGGCGGTGATCGGCGCGTTCGCGGTCGGCCTGGTGATCACCGTGGTGGCGGCGCTGCTGCCGGCGCTGCGCGCGTCCCGGATCCCGCCGATCGCGGCGATGCAGGACGTGGCCAACCCCGACCGGCCGCTGACCCGGATCACGGTGGCCGGCGCGCTGGTCACCGCGGTCGGCGCCGCGCTGCTGTTCCTCGGGCTCAGCGGCAACGCCGGGGACAACACCCTGACCACCATCCTGGGCGGTGTGCTGTTCGCATTCATCGGCGTGGCGCTGCTGACCCCGTTGATCAGCCGCCCGGTGGTCTCCCTGCTCGGGGCGATCTTCGCCTGGTCGGTGCCCGGCAAGCTGGGCCGGCTCAATTCGGGGCGCAACCCCCGCCGTACGGCGATCACCGCCGCCGCGCTGATGGTCGGCATCGCCCTGGTCACCGGCGTGACGGTGATCCTGGACTCGGCGAAGGGAAGCATCACCGCCCTGGCGAAGGACACCATCAAGGCCGAGCTGGTGATCGCCGGGACGCAGAGCGGCCCGCGACCGCCGAGCTTCGACCCGGCGGTGCTGGAGAAGGCGGCGGCGCTGCCCGGCGTGCAGCTGGTCGACGGCGAGTACGGCGACATGGCCCTGGTCAACGGCCAACGGACCTGGGTGGCCGCATCCAGCAACGTGGCCGCGCTGGAGCGGATCTTCGGGGCGAAGGCCAGCTCCGGTGACATCAGCCGGCTCACCTCGGAACAGATGCTGGTCAGCTCGGACACGGCGAAGTCACGGAACCTCTCCGTCGGCTCCGAGGTGACCGTGCAGCTGTCCCGCGGCGAGGCTCGCACGTACACGGTCAGCGGCATCTACCAGAGCTCGCAGCTGACCAACCCGATGATGCTGCCCCCGGAGGCGGCCCGCGACTTCGCCAGCCCGAAGCCGATGCAGGGCTACCTGCAGCTCGCCCCGGGCGCTCGGGTGGCCGACGTCCAGCCGCAGGTGGAGCAGTTGCTCGCCGACTCCCCCGAGGTGTCGGTGGCCGACCGGGACGCGTTCATCAAGCAGCAGGCCGGCTCGCTCGACGGGCTGCTCCAGATGATCCAGATCCTGCTGGCGCTGGCCATCGTGATCGCGGTCCTCGGCATCGTGAACACCCTGGCCCTGTCGGTGCTGGAACGCACCCGGGAGCTGGGCCTGCTGCGGGCGATCGGGCTGCGCCGGGCGCAGACCATGCGCATGATCACCGTCGAGGCGGTGGTGATCTCGGTGTTCGGCGCGCTGCTGGGCGTCGCCGTCGGCAGCGGCCTCGGCGCCGCCGTGGTCCGGGCGCTGAAGGACGAGGGGATCAACGACCTGATCCTGCCCTGGGGCCAGATGGGGGTCATGCTCGGCCTGGCCGCGATCGTCGGGGTGATCGCCGCGGTCCTGCCGGCGGTCCGGGCCGCCCGGATCAACGTGCTGGGCGCCATCGCCCACGAGTGAGGTGAAAGGAGGGGCCCCTTGTTAACAGACGTCTGTTAACAAGGGGCCCCTCCTTTCATGCCGGCGGATCGCCGAGCAGCGCCGCGAGCAGCTCCAGGTCCGCCCCGGTCAGGCTCTCCAACTGGTGTACGCCGTCCGTCGGCGGCAGCGGCACCTCGGCCGGCACGGCCAGCACGGCCGCCCCGGCGGCCAGGGCGCTGGCCACCCCGGTCGGCGAGTCCTCGATCGCCACGCACCGCTCGATCGGCACGTCGAGCAGCCGGGCGGCGGTCAGGTACGGCTCCGGGTGCGGCTTGGCCGCGCCCACCTCGTCCCCGCACACCACCGCGTCGAAGCTGTCCCGGCCGAGTGTGTCGAGGGCGACCTCGACCAGTGGTCGGCCACTGGAGGTGACCAGGGCCGTCGGAATGCCGGCCGCGCGGACCGCCCGCAGCAGGGTCAGCGCGCCCGGTCGCCAACGCAGCCCGGTACGGAACAGCTCCAGGATCCGCGCGTTGATCCATTCGGCGCTGGCCTGCGGATCCCGTTCCGGTTGGCCGAGATCGTCGTGCAGGATCCGCATCGAGGCGGCCATGCTGGTGCCGATGATCGCCTTGCGGGCGGTCTCCGACAGCTCGCCGCCGTAGACCGCGGCCAGTTCCTGCAACGCGACGTCCCACAGCTTCTCGCTGTCGACCAAGGTGCCGTCCATGTCGAAGAGCACGGCGGCGGGATGCTTGCTGATCAGCGGGGCCTCCTTCACACGCTGGCGTACCCGCCGATCCTTCCAGCCGGTGCGGGCCGGCGCCCGGGCCACCCGGCGCGGGTGACCTACGGCATCAACCCCGGTCGCGAGGTCACAGGCCGAACACTGGTCCCGGCGGATCGTGTCGCCCTGGGCGGCGTGGCGCTGCCCCTCGTACCGCTGCTGGCGGGACCCCGGCGTCGTGGGCGACCGTCCGGTCCTCGCCCGCGACGGACCGCGACCGGTCCCGCCAGGACACGAACCCGACCGCCGCCGCGGCCAGGGCGACCACCCGCACCCCAACCAGAATCGTCGTCATTCCGACGGTAGGAACATGGCGCAGCCGTCGGACGCGGCCGCAGGGCACGGGCGGCTGACGTCCCTAGGCTGGTGTCCGGGGCGGCTGCCCGGCTCCGACGTCCCGGGTGAGCGGCGCGACGGGCGCCGGCCGAGAGGAGAGACCGTGAAGTATCTGATCATGCTCTACGGCAGCCAGCAGGACTACGACGCCCTCGCCGGGCGGCCGGGCGGGCAGCCGCCGATGAGCCCTGAGCAGGTCGCGGCGATGCACGCGCACATGGAGGCGGTCCACAAGGAGCTGGCCGAGTCCGGGGAGCTGGTGGACACGCAGGGCTTGGCCGCCCCGGTGCATGCCCGCCGGGTCCGGCTGCGCGGCGGCGCGCCCGTGGTCACCGACGGCCCGTACGCCGAGACGCAGGAGGTGCTCGCCGGCTACACCATGGTCGAGTGCGCCAGCTTCGACCGGGCCACCGAGATCGCCGCCCGGTTCGTCAACCCCGACGCCGAGGGCGAGTACGTCGACGTGCGCCCGGTCGTGGGCGGCCTCGAGGAACTCCAGGACTGACCGGTGATCGACAGCGTCGAGGACCTGCTGCGCGCCCTGGCACCGCAGGTCCTCGGCGCGCTCGTGCGCCGGTACGGGCACTTCGACACCGCCGAGGACGCCACCCAGGAGGCACTGCTGGCCGCCGCCCGCGGATGGCCCGGAACCGGGCTGCCCGACGATCCGAAGGCGTGGCTGATCACCGTCGCGTCCCGCCGGTTGACCGACCTGCTCCGCGCCGAACAGGCCCGGCGCCGGCGGGAGGACGCCGTCGCCCGCCGACTTCCGCCGGACCGGTGGCTGGCACCGCCGGCCGACCACGGGCCGGACGACGCCGACGACACGCTGATCCTGCTGTTCCTCTGCTGCCACCCGTCGCTGCCACCGGCCGGGCAGATCGCGCTCACCCTGCGCGCGGTCGGCGGGCTGAGCACCGCCGAGGTGGCCCGGGCGTTCCTGGTGCCGGAGGCCACCATGACCCGGCGGATCACCCGGGCCAAACAGCGCATCCGCGCCAGCGGCCTGCCGTTCGCCCTGCCCGCCGGCGCGGACCGGGCCGCCCGGCTCGATGCCGTGCTGCACATCCTCTACCTGGTCTTCAACGAGGGGTACGCGAGCACAGCCGGCGAGCACCTGCACCGCACCGACCTGCGCGCCGAGGCGATCCGGCTGGCCCGGCTGCTGCATCGGCTCACCGACGACCCGGAGGCGGCCGGGCTGCTGGCGTTGATGCTGCTCACCGACGCGCGTACCCCGGCCCGGACCGGGCCGGACGGTTCGCTGGTGCCGATGGCCGAACAGGACCGGCGCCGCTGGCGGGGTGAGCAGATCGCCGAGGGGATCCGGCTCGTCGACGCCGCCCTGCCCCGGGGCGCGGTGGGCCCGTACCAGCTCCAGGCGGCGATCGCCGCCCTGCACGACGAGGCGCCCAGCGTGGCGGCCACCGACTGGCCACAGATCGTCGCCCTGTACGAACTGCTGCTGGCCGGCTCCGACAACCCTGTGATCCGCCTCAACCACGCGGTGGCGGTGGCCATGGCCCGTGGTCCCCGGGCCGGGCTGCGGCTACTCGACGCGCTCGGCGCCGACCGCCGGGTCGCCGAGGACCCCCGCCGGTATGCCGCCCGCGCGCACCTGCTGGAGCTGGCCGGCGAGGCGGCGGCGGCACGGCAGGCGTACCTGGCGGCGGCCCGCCGGTCGATGAACCTGGCCCAGCAGCGCTACCTGCACGCCCGCGCTGCCCGGCTGGGCTGACTCGTCCGGGTCCCGCCCGGCCCGAGCAGATGGCGGGGCGCCCGGCGACGGGCGTGAGCTCAGTCGAGGCCCCGCATGATGTGCGGCTCCCCGTCGTCCTCACCGAAACAGCGGTGCAGCACCTGGGCCCGGGCCCACAGGTCGAGGCTGCTCGGTGGTTCCTCGGGAGGTTCGGCCGACACGCCGACGATCGTGGGCGTGGCCCGCCGAGCCTTGACTGGCGTGTCGTCGGCCATGGTCGTCCCCTTCCCTCACCACCTTATCCTCGCCAGCACCCCCAGCGCCCGCATCTTCTGCGCTGTTCAGGTGTCCAGGCGGGCCCAACCAGGCAAATACCCCCGGCCGACCGCTCAACGCCTCCACCGGCGCGGCTTGAACCCCGACCGGCGCAGTTTGTGCCTGTCAGCCTGTCTTGGCCGCAATTATCCGACGCCCTGCCGTCCTGGTGCCGGCCTGACCGCCGTCGCACGTCACCGTGTGAGCGCAACCGCTGGAGCGAGGCGTCGTACTGCCACAGCTGCGGCAGGGCCCGGATGATCCCCGCGACGGCGAGAACGGTCAGCACCCCACCGACTGAGATCGCCCAGCGTGGTCCCCACGCCGCCCCCGCCACACCGTGCAGGAGGTTGGCGACCTGTGGGCCGCCCACCGTGACGACCACCATCGACCCCTCGATCCGGCCGCGCAGCGCGTCCTCGGTGTTCGCCTGGCTGATCGCACGGCGGAACGTACTCAGCACGAAGTTCGCGCCCCCGCCGGCCACCAGCGCGACGGCGGCGAGCCACAGCTGGGGTGCCAGCCCCAGCACTACGACCGTCACACCCCAGGCGGCCGCGGCGGACGCCATCAGCACACCGTGCCGCCCGGCACGAGTGAACACGCCGGACAGCAACCCGACCGCGACCACGCCGGCCGGGAAGCTGGCGTAGAGCACACCGAGCTGGAAACCGCCCCCGGCCGCGCCGCCGAACTCCCGCTCGGCCAGCTCCGGGTACAGCGCCCACGGCGCCCCGAACACCATCGCGGCGAGGTCGACCCCGATCAGCGCCACCAGCAGCCGCCGTGCGAACAGGAACCGGAAACCGGCCAGCATCCGGCCGACCATCGACCGCCGCAGCGCCACGCTCGCGCCAACCGAGGAAGGCGTCGTTCCGGTGGTCGGCATCGACGGCGGTGCCGGTGGGAGCGGGGGCAGCCGGAACACCGACCACGCGACGACCACCAGCGCCAGCGTGTCCAACAGGTACAACACGCCCAGCCCCACCACCGGGATCAGCACCCCGGCCAGCAGCGGACCCACGATCGACCCGGTGTACCGGACCAGCGAGCTCAGTCCGTTCGCGGCGGCCAGCAGGTCGGCCGGTACCACGCGGGGCACCGCCGCGCCCATCGCCGCCATGATCGCTCCGTAGCTGAGGCCCTGGCCCGCGACCAGCGCCATCAACACCGGCACCGACCGCAGGTCCAGCGCCGCCTGCGCCCACAACCCCGCGTACGTCAGCGCCAGGCCACCGTTGGCGCCGAGAAGCAGCCGACGCCGGTCCATGGCGTCCGCGAGTGCGCCACCCCACAACGCCGCGACCAGCAGCGCGACCAACGAGACGGCCGCCGACACACCAACGGTCGCGGACGAGCCGGTCAAGGTGAACAGCTGTGTGGGAATGGCAAGCACGCTGAACGAGCCACCCACCGCGGCGATCACCGACGCGACCCACAGCCGCCGGTACGCGGGGATCGCCAGTGGACGCCGGTCCACCAGATACGCGCCCAGCCTGCGTACCCTTGCGCCCGTGCCGGCACCGCCACCGGCGTCGCTACCAGTTCCAGCCGCTCTCGTCGGCGCTCCCATACCCACAACCCCCGGTCGGCTCATACCGGCCGGTGGCCGGCACCGACGATGCTGGGCCCTATCCCAGGGGAAAGGTCCAGCACCGATCCGGGACGGCGCTCGACTGCCTACCTTCGGTCAACATTTCGCGCGGCTAGCAGGCAGACCTCTGGACGAGGGTTTCGCGTTCCCCGGTGTCCGGGTCGTCGGCCCATTGCCACAGGCTCACCTCCCCCCGCCAGCTACGCCGAGTGTTCAATTCGAGGCATGCTTGGGCATCCTTCATCCTCAGAACCAGCTGGCCATCGGTCACGTCCGCGCTGGTGGTGTAAGAGACGGCCATCGCGTGATCCGTTCTGATGCTATGCGGCGATCGGCGCCGCGTCGGGCTGGTCGGTGTCGTGTTGGCTGGTGTCGACGGTGATCAGGCGGGCTTTGGCCAGTAGTTCCAGGCCCATGTAGCGGCGTCCTTCGGTCCATTCGTCGGTCTGCTCGGCCAGGACTGCGCCCACGAGGCGGATGATCGCCGGCCGGTTGGGGAAGATCCCGACGACGTCGGTGCGGCGGCGAATCTCCTTGTTCAGTCGCTCCTGAGGATTGTTGGACCAGATCTGGCGCCAGATCTCACGCGGGAAGCCGGTGAACGCCAGGAGGTCGTCGCGGGCGGCATCGAGGTGCTCGGCCGCGGCCGGGAACTTCGCTTCGATGGTGGTCACGACCCTGTCGAACTGGGCGCGGACGGCGTCGGCGTCGGGCTGGTCGAAGATCGTCCGGACGAGGGTGGCGATCCACGGCTGCGCGGACTTCGGCACCTTGGTCAGCAGGTTGCGCAGGTAATGGGTCCTGCACCGCTGCCACGAGGCCCCGGGCAGAGCCGCCCCGATGGCATGCACCAGGCCTGCGTGGGCGTCGGAGATGACCAGGCGGACACCGGACAGGCCGCGGGCGGTCAACGATCGCAGGAACGCCAGCCAGCCGGCGCCGTCTTCGTCGGAGGCGACGTCGAGGCCGAGGACTTCGCGTTGGCCGTCAGCGTTGACGCCGACAGCGATCAGCGCGTGGACGTTGACGGTGCGACCGGCTTCGCGGACCTTCATCGTCAGCGCGTCCATCCACACGAACGTGTAATGCCCTGAGTCCAAGGGCCGGTTGCGGAACGCCTCGACCTGCGCGTCCAGGTGGGCGGCCATCTCCGAGACCTGCGACTTCGACAGCTGCCGGATCCCGAGCTGCTCGACCAGCTTCTCCACCCGCCGCGTCGACACCCCCAGCAGGTAACTCGTGGCCACGACCGAGACCAAGGCCTGCTCGGCCCGCCGCCGGTGGGTGAGCAACCACTCCGGAAAGTAGCTGCCGTGCCGCAGCTTCGGGATCGCCAGGTCGATCGTCCCGGCGCGGGTGTCCCACTCCCGATGCCGGTAACCGTTGCGGGAGTTCACCCGCTCATCGCTGCGCTGCCCATATCCCGCGCCGCAGACCGCGTCCGCCTCGGCGGACATCAACGCCTGCGCGAACGTCTTCACCATCGCCTGCAACACATCAGGCGACGCGCCCTCGATCTGCTCGCGCAGCAGGTCAACAGGGTTCACACTCGCTGAAGCGGCCATCGCGTCCTCTTCTTCCTTCTCTGACTTGGTCGTCTTGAAGGATCGACGCGATGGCCGTCTCTCATCTACGCAACACGCCCATCACGGGCAAGTCGTACACCACTCCCGTGGACGCAACCTGGCCATCCGCTGCCAAGTCGCCCGGACGCAGTTGGCCGCTACCGGAAATCGTGTCCGCAGACCCGAACATGGCCTCAGACACCGTGAAGGCGTGATCTGGCGCGATCTGGATGAGCCCACCTTGGCGAGACTGGAAAATCGTCACCCAGTTGGTCACCCAGGGCGATCCACTGCCTGGCCCGATGGTTCTCGTCGGATCGGTCCGGACGAGCCGCGGTGTCCCTGAGGCGTGTAGCTCTGGTTGCGCCGGGTAACCCGTCTGCGCTCAAGCGGTGTCGTGCCGCGCGAGAACCCAGAGAGAGGACTGGTCACCGATGTTGGAACAGCTGCACAACTCGGGGTTGAAGGCTGAACACTGCTACGCGGCCGGCATGGTAAGTGTCGGCCTGGCGTTCACAAGCTGGCTGCTTTCCAAGCGGTTCGAACATGCTGGCATCGAGCGCGCGGACCGGTGGGGCATCTTTATCGGCGAGTGGGCCCCGACCTTCTTCGCGATGGGTAACGGACTACGCACCTACGAAAAGTAGTAGCGCTGATCGCGGCCGCCGCCCGTACGATGAGTAATCGGCCAGATCGATTAGCGAGGGCTACCGGATGCACACTGGCCGCCACCGCTCGCGAACCTCGGACGCCCCACCTCATGCTCTGGCCGCCCGACCATCGAGGCACGTCCCGCAGCGCCAACCTGCCATCCGTATGCCGCCGACCCGCCCTGCTGCGGAGCGGGCCGCCGCCCGGTCCGCCATGTCAAGCGGACCTTGACGCACGTTCGGACGCTGGCGGTTCGGGCGGTGGTCTGCTCGGCTCGCCCGGGTCGGTGGCAGGCGGGGTGGCTACCGCAACCACCCGCGGACAGCAACGCGCGGACGGAGCCCCGGCCATCCTGGAGTCGCTGTGCCCCGCCGGAGGCGCAGTGACCGCCACCGGTCCGCCGCCGCGACCCGCCGCGCGGACCCGGCGTGCCCTTCGTCGCGTCGCTCGGGCGCGGCGCGGCCGGCTGCCGGCCCGCGAACCTCAACCACTCTCGGCGCTACCGTCTGCGGCGGCCCTCCGGGCTTCCCGCTTTCCGCGCCAGCCGTCGGGCATCAGGCGTGACGGCCGCAGAGCGACACCGGCAGCGGCCGGCGCGCGCCCAGGCGGCGGCGCGTGCGGGCCGTTGCGGGCCGCCTGGACGCCGGAGAGAGCATCAGGGCCCTCTCGGCTGCCCCGACTACTTGGCGTTGTATTGATCAAAGGTGAGGGCACAGTCGATCAACACGGACAAGATGCCGTCTGAGCTGCGCGTTCATTTGTCATCGGTGGTCAACGTTCGTTGCTCTTGGTTCACCTCTGACGGCCTGGATACGGCCTGATCTTGGACTCGCCCGGCTGTCGGCTGACCGTAGCCGCACCTGCCAGCTGTGAGCGGCATGGTCGACCACGACCAAGTCGAGGTAGACGCCTATAGCTGGAAGCTCGCTGCCGTGCGGAAGCGTGGTTACCTCCACCAGGCCAAGCGCATCCGGCTGGCCGTCGATCTCGACGAAGACGCCGAACGGCATCGCCGCGAAGACACGGCCACGGACTCGTTTACCCACAGGCAGTGCCGACCTGATCTCTGGCCACGAGCGCCTTGCTCGCTCAGCTCTGCCGTCCAGCAAGCTCCAGGCGTCGCTCATGGTCGCTCATCCTCGCACGGTCAGTTTGGAAGGTGCCTAACCTCAGCTTGGGAATCGGATTTTCCACACCGTGGGTAGCCATCTAACCGGTGCCCGGCACACAGCGTCGATGGATCGTCCCTACAGCACGGCCGCTGCAACCCCATGTTGACCGCTACATCGGGCACGGACCGGGCACGGTCATCATGGAGAGGCGAAGCAAACTCGTACAGTTGCGTGATGGGCAATCGAGGTTTCGGCAACGAGGAGCTGACGACCGCGCGGCTATCGCTGCGCCGCCCCACTCCTGCCGACATCGACCTGATCTACGGCATCCACAGCGACCCGCGAGCCTGCGCGCATAACCCAGCCGACATGCTGAGCAACCGCGCTGAGGCGGAAGACCTCTACCAGCGGTGGGATGAGCACTGGCAGCGCCAGGGCTTCGGGTACTGGGTCGTCCATGCCGATCGCAAGGGCCTTGGCTTCTGCGGCATCAAAATCATGAAGTTGAGGCACCACGAGATTCTGAACCTGTTCTATCGCCTCGATCCATCTGCCTGGGGCGACGGGGTAGCCACCGAAGCAGCCACGGCCGTCGTAGGTTGGGCCACCGCCCATCGCCCCGACTATCCGGTCATCGCCCGAGTCCGCCCTGAGAACACAGCCTCCCAGCGGGTCGCTGCGCGAGCCGGCTTACATCGCGCCGAACACCTTGACAGCCAAGGAGAAGACGGCCTCGATTGGATCTTCACGTCGCACTGGCCGTGACGGTCCACATGCAGAAGGTTAGCCGGTCCTCTTCGGTGTGAAAGAATGATCACCCGTCGATGAGCTGGGCGAGCAGCGTAGGTGAGCTGCCAGAACAGTCCACCATCGTCCGCGGGCGTCCAGCGTCGGTCGTCCCGGTCGTCACCCAGTTGATCACCCAGGGCGGTCCGCCTCGTCCTGGTCGTCCGCCAGCGTGGCCGGCCGGCTGGGCCGATGCCGGCCGGAGGTCGACAGCAGGCCAGGGCCGGGCCGGCGCTGACGGTGCCTACCCTCAGCTTGGGAATCGGTTTGGATCTAGACCATCGGTAGCCGCACTGCCTGGCCAGGAAGCACGCAGCGTGCCGAGTGCTGCTGCCCCGGGTGCCCTTGTAGGCCGGTGTTGACCGTTGCATCGGGCACGCATCGGGCACGCTGACCTCTTCGTCCCGAAAGAATGATCAACCGTCGATAAGCTGGGCCAGGAGCCGGGGTGAGCTGCCAGAACAGTCCACCATCGTCCGTGGGCGTCCAGCGTCGGTCGTCCCGGTCGTCACCCAGTTGGTCACCCCGCCCGAGGGGCAGACGTTGAAGTGGAACTCTGGATGGCTCCGCGCCGACCTCGGGTATACCTGGCTCGTGCCCTGGTCAGCCCGTCTTTGCTGTCACCGTTGCTGTCGGCAGCCGCCCCGCCCGGTGGGTGGTCGCCAGCGATCCTCGGGCCAACCCTGACCGCATCAGCCGACGGCCTTGCTTTACAGACCGTCGGCTTAAGTCCCGACGACTTGGACGCAACTCGCCCCATCCTCAACGTCAACCGCCAAATCAAGCTCGTGCGAGGCACCCTGATTTTCGCCCTACCCAAGGGCGGAAAGACCCGAGAGGTCCCCCTCCCCGATTCGGTGGCCCGCCGCCTGGAGGCCCATGCCAAGCAGTACGCGCCCGTCGAGGTCACCTTGCCGTGGGGAACTTCGACCGGCGAGCCGGTAACCGTCAAGCTCTACCTGACGCTTCCTGACGGCACCGCGCTCAGTCGCTCCAGGTTCAACCCCGGCGTCTGGAAGCCCACGATCCGCGCCACGGGCATACCCGAGGATCGACGCAACGGAATGCACGTTCTCCGACACACCTACGCCTCGGTGCTCCTGGACGCCGGAGAGAGCATCAAGGCCCTGTCGGCCTACCTGGGCCACGCCGATCCCGGCTTCACCCTGCGGACCTACACACACCTCCTGCCTAGCAGCGAGGACCGCACCCGGCGGGCCATCGACAAGGCGTTCGGTGAGGTCCAGGCGGCCGACGACGGCCCGGAAGCCGGTGACGGCCTGGAGACGGCATGATCATGGTTCAGCGACCCTCGCCGGGGGTGAAAGTGCAGGTCAGAGCACTTGCCCCGATTATTTGGCGTTGAAGTAGTTCGCCTCCGGGTGGTGCACCACGATCGCGTCCGTGGCCTGCTCCGGCACGAGCTGGAACTCCTCCGACAGCTGGACGCCGATCCGCTCCGCACCCAGCAGCTTCACGATCTTCGCCCGGTCCTCCAGGTCCGGACAGGCCGGGTAGCCGAACGCGTACCGGCAGCCGCGGTAGTCGGTGCGCAGCAGGCCGGCCACGTCCGCCGGGTCGTCGTCGGCGACGGTACGCCCACCGGGCAGGGTCAGCTCGGACCGGATCCGCCGGTGCCAGTACTCGGCGAGGGCCTCGGTGAGCTGCACGGACAGGCCGTGCACCTCCAGATAGTCGCGGTACTCGTTGCCGGCGAACATCTTCGCCGTGTACTCGCTGATCGGCTGCCCGACGGTGACCAGCTGCAACGCCACCACATCCAACTCCTCGCCCCGGGGCCGGAAGAAGTCGGCCAGGCAGAGCCGCCGCTCCTGCCGTTGCCGGGGGAACGAGAACCGGGCCCGCTCGCTGTGCCCGTTCTCGTCCAGCACCACCAGATCGTTGCCCTCGGCGTACGCCGGGAAGTAGCCGTACACCACGGCTGCCTCCAGGACCTGGTCGGCGATGAGCCGGTCGAGCCAGTAGCGCAGCCGCGGCCGGCCCTCCGTCTCCACCAGTTCCTCGTACGACGGTCCCTTGCCGCCGCGGGCGCCGCGCAGCCCCCACTGGCCGAGGAAGGTGGCCCGCTCGTCGAGCAGCGCCGCGTAGTCGGCCAGCGGCACCCCCTTGACCACGCGGGTGCCGAAGAACGGCGGCGAGGGCACCTCCACGTCGGTGGCCACGTCGGAGCGGACGGAGGCGTCGTCCAGTTCGGGCAGCGCCTCGCGCACCAGGGCGCGCTGCCGCTCCCGCCGCTCGCGGCGGGCCGCCAGGGCGGCCTCCCGCTCCGGGTCGACCACCGGCGCCCCGCCGCGCTTGGCGGCCATCACCCGATCCATCAGGGACAGCCCCTCGAAGGCATCCCGGGCGTAGTGCACCTGCCCGGGGAACATCGACCGCAGGTCGTCCTCGACGTACGCCCGGGTGAGCGCCGCCCCGCCGAGCAGCACCGGCCAGCGTTCGGCGACCCCGCGCGCGGCCATCTCGGCGAGGTTCTCCTTCATGATGACCGTGCTCTTGACCAGCAGCCCGGACATGCCGATCGCATCGGCCCGGTGTTGCTCGGCCGCGTCGAGGATCGCGTTGATCGGCTGCTTGATGCCGATGTTGACGACCTCGTAGCCGTTGTTGGACAGGATGATGTCCACCAGGTTCTTGCCGATGTCGTGCACGTCGCCCTTGACGGTGGCGAGGACGATGCGTCCCTTGCCGCCGTCGTCGTCGGTCTTCTCCATGTGCGGCTCCAGGTAGGCCACCGCGGTCTTCATCACCTCGGCGGACTGGAGCACGAACGGCAGCTGCATCTGGCCGGAGCCGAACAGCTCGCCGACCACCTTCATCCCGTCGAGCAGCAGGTCGTTGATGATGGACAGCGGCGAGCGGCCCTCGGCCATCGCGGTGTCCAGGTCGGCCTCCAGGCCGTTGCGCTCGCCGTCGACGATCCGCCGCTTGAGCCGCTCGTCCAGCGGCAGCGCGGCCAGCTCCTCGGCGCGGGTGGCGCGGGCCGACGCCGCGTCGACGCCCTCGAAGATCTCGATGAACCGTTGCACCGGGTCGTAGCCCTCGCGGCGGCGGTCGTAGACCAGGTCGAGGGCCACCTCGCGCTGCTCGTCGGGAATCCTCGACATCGGCAGGATCTTGCTGGCGTGCACGATCGCCGAGGTCAGCCCGGCCTGGACGCACTCGTGCAGGAAGACCGAGTTGAGCACCTGCCGGGCGGCCGGGTTCAGGCCGAAGGAGACATTGGAGATGCCGAGGGTGAAGTTGACCCCCGGGTAGCGGGAAACGATCTCCCGGATCGCCTCGATGGTCTCGATGCCGTCGCGGCGGGTCTCCTCCTGACCGGTGGCGATCGGGAAGGTCAACGCGTCGATGAGGATGTCCTCCCGGCGCAGCCCCCACCGGCCGGTCAGGTCCTCGATCAGCCGGGCCGCGACACGCACCTTCCAGTCACGGGTCCGGGCCTGGCCCTCCTCGTCGATGAGCAGGGCGACCACGGCGGCGCCGTGCTCTTTCACCACCGGCATGACCCGCGCGTAGCGGGAGTCCGGGCCGTCGCCGTCCTCGAAGTTCACCGAGTTGACCACGCAGCGCCCGCCGAGCATCTCCAACCCGGCCTCGATCACCGCCGGCTCGGTGGAGTCCAACATGATCGGCAGGGTGGACGCGGTGGCGAACCGACCGGCCAGCTCCCGCATGTCCTGCGTGCCGTCCCGGCCGACGTAGTCGACGCAGAGGTCCAGCAGGTGCGAGCCGTCCCGGGCCTGGCCCCGAGCGATCTCCACGCACGCCTGCCAGTCGCCGGCGAGCATCGCCTCCCGGAACGCCTTGGAACCGTTGGCGTTGGACCGCTCCCCCACCATCAGGACGCTGGCGTCCTGGGCGAACGGCACGTGGTGGTAGATCGACGAGACGCCGGCCTCCGGCCGCGGCTCCCGGGCCACCGGCCGCACCCCGCGCAGCCGCTCGACCAGCACCCGGATGTGTTCCGGGGTGCTGCCACAGCAGCCGCCCACCAGCGACACGCCGTAGTCGGTGACGAACTGCTCCAGAGCGTCGGCCATCTCGACCGGCGTCAGCGGGAAGTACGCCCCCTCGGCGGTCAGCACGGGCAGCCCGGCGTTGGGCATCACCGACAGCGGGATGCGCGAGTGCCGGGACAGGTAGCGCAGGTGCTCGCCCATCTCGGCCGGGCCGGTCGAGCAGTTGAGCCCGATCAGGTCCACCCCGAGCGGCTCGATCGCGGTCAGCGCGGCGCCGATCTCGCTGCCCAGCAGCATGGTGCCGGTGGTCTCGACGGCGACGTGGCAGATGATCGGAATCCGCCGTCCGAGCTCGGCCATCGCCCGCTTCGACCCGATCACCGCGGCCTTGACCTGGAGCAGATCCTGGCAGGTCTCCACGATCAGCGCGTCCGAGCCGCCCTCGATCAGGCCGGCGGCGTTCTGCTGGTACGCGTCGCGCAGCGTGGCGTACGCGGCGTGCCCCAGGGTGGGCAGCTTGGTGCCGGGGCCGATCGAGCCGAGCACGAAGCGGGGCTGCTCCGGCGTCGCGTACGCGTCGGCGGCCTCCCGGGCCAGTCGCGCCCCCGCCTCGGACAGCTCCCGGATCCGCCCGGCGATGCCGTACTCGGCGAGGTTCGGCAGGTTGGCACCGAAGGTGTTGGTCTCGACGCAGTCCGCTCCGGCGGCCAGGTATGCCTCGTGCACACCGCGCACGACGTCCGGCCGGGTCAGATTGAGGATCTCGTTGCAGCCCTCAAGGCCGTCGAAGTCGTCCAGCGTCAGGTCGGCCGCCTGGAGCATGGTTCCCATCGCCCCGTCGGCGATGAGGATCCGCTCTGCCAGCACATCGAGCAACGAAGTCCGCACAGAGCCAGGTTAGTGCGGCGGGCCCACGCCGGGTCACCGCAACCACGCCTTCCCACATACTGTGAGCGGGAGCACGCCCGCACCTTTCGTCCGGTTCGGCGGGGTGGTCCGCTGTCCCGACCGGCGCGGCCGGCGGGCCGCTTCCCGCGCTGGCACGTAGGCTGACGGGCGTGAAGGACATCAGGGACGCGACCGTGCGACGGCGCCAGGTCGCGGCGCGGCGTCAGACGCGCCGAACTGGAGTTGTCGTAGGCGGGCAGACGTCCGGGCAGCGACCCGGCGACGCTCCCGACGAGCGGGGCGGGGTGACGGCGTGACCGAGTTCGACGGGCTGCCGGTGCTGCGCTCCCCGGTCGCCATCGCGGCCTTCGAGGGCTGGAACGACGCCGCGGACGCCTCCACCGCCGCAGTGGAGCACCTGGAGCAGGTCTGGGAGGCCCGGCAGGTGGCCGAGCTGGACCCGGAGGATTTCTACGACTTCCAGGTGAGCCGGCCGACCATCACCATGGCCGACGGCGAGACCCGCCGGGTGGAGTGGCCGACCACCCGTTTCATGGTGGCCAGCCCGGCGGGCACCGAGCGGGACGTGGTGCTGATCCGCGGCATCGAGCCGAGCATGCGCTGGCGCACCTTCTGCGAGCAGGTGCTGGAGATCTGCCACAGCCTGGAGGTCGAGCGAGTGGTGTTGCTCGGCGCGCTGCTGGCCGACGTGCCGTACACCCGGCCGCTGCCGATCAGCGGCAGCGCGTCGGACGTCGACGCCGCCAAGCGCTACCAGCTCACCCCCACCCGCTACGACGGGCCGACCGGCATCGTCGGGGTGCTGCACGACGCCTGCACCCGGGCCGAGGTCGACGCGGTGTCGTTCTGGGTGCACGTGCCGCACTACGCCAACAACCCGCCCTGCCCCAAGGCCACCCTGGCGCTGCTGCACCGGGTCGAGGAGGTTCTCGACCTGCCGGTGCCGATGGCCGACCTGGCCGAGGAGGCCGCCGAGTGGGAGCGGCGGGTGCGCAGCGCCGCCGAGCAGGACGCCGAGCTGGGCGAGTACGTCCGCGAGCTGGAGGAACGGGTCGGCGACGCCGGCATCACCCCGTTGACCGGGGACGAGATCGCCCAGGAGTTCGAGAAGTACCTGCGCCGCCGCGGCGGTTCCGCCGGCCCGACCGCCGGCTCCTGGTAGTCACTCGGGGAACCGGGCTCCGTGCGGGGCCCGGTTTCTTCGTGTCGGGGGTGGCGTGGTCACCGCCGCTAGGGCATCCTAGGAACCTAGCTGCCATGAGGAGGCGGGCATGCAGATCAACCCGGGGGCGGCGGAGTTCCCGCACCGGCAGATCGCCGCACAGCTCAAGGCCCAGGTCCGCCGCGGCGACTGGGGGCCGGGCGAGCGACTGCCGTCCATCCCGGCCATCGCCGAGATGTTCGGCGTCGCGAAGCAGACCGTGCAACGCGCCGTCGACCAGCTGCGGGTCGAGGGCATCCTGATCACCAAACCCGGCTCCGGTACGTACGTCCGGGGCACCCGGCGCCGGCTCAACCGGCTCTCCCGCGGCCGGTACGGCGGCTTTCGCGGCTACCACACCGACCTGGCCGCCCGGTACCGGCAGCAGCTCGTCTCCGTCGGCCGCGCCCCCGCCCCGCCCGAGGTGGCCGACGCGTTCGGCGTGCCCGACGGCACCGACCTGCTCTGCCGCCGGCACCTGGTCCGCACCGACGAGTCACCGGTCGAGGTGGGCGCCTCCTGGTTCCTGCCCGGCGACACCGCCGGCACCTCGCTGGAACGGGCCGAGGCGTTCGGCCGCCCGCTCTACCAGGAGGCCGAGGAGGCCACCGGCCGCCGGTACGTCACCGCGACCGACACGATCAGCGCGCGCCAGCCCAGCCGGGAGGAGGCGGAGACCCTCCAGATCCGGCCGGACACCCCGGTGCTGCACCTGCTGCACATCGCGTACGACGAGCGGCGCAAGCCGATCGAGGTCGCCCAGGCCACCTGGCCCGGCCCGATGACCACCCTCACCGAGGAGTACAAGATCCCCGCCCCAGCCCCCGACCCGGACCCCGATCCCGGCCTCGTCCTCGGCTGATCCCGCCCGCCGCCCGCGGTGACGTCGACCCTGGATTGATCACAATCGAACGCGGAAGTAGTGGCCTCACCGGCACGACGAGGCCACTACTTCATGGATCGAGCGGGATCTTGTCGCCCTGGGGCGGCGGGTGGGTGGGTCCGGGAACGCCGGTCAGAGGCGGATGCCGAGGAGGGCGTCGACCGTGTCGGCGAAGAGCTTCGGGGCCTCCGCGTCGGCGGCGACGCCGGCCAGGGCCTGCTCGGCCCAGGCGTCCGCCACCGCCAGGGCACCGGGGGTGTCGAGGTCTTCGGCGAGGCGGGCGCGTACCCCGGCCAGCAGCTCGGCCCCGGACGGCCCGGACGGCGCGGCGGCGGCCTGCCGCCAGCGGGCCAGCCGCTGCTGCGCCACGGCGAGCAGCTCGTCGGTCCAGGAGCGGTCAGCACGGTAGTGCCCGCTCATCAGGGCCAGCCGGACCGCCACCGGGTCCACCCGGTCGGCCCGCAACCGCGAGACGAAGACCAGGTTGCCCCTGGACTTCGACATCTTCTCGCCGTCCAGCCCGATCATGCCGGCGTGCACGTAGTGGGCGGCGAACGGCGCCTCTCCGGTCAGCCGCTCGGCGTGCGCCGCCGAGCACTCGTGGTGCGGGAAGAGCAGGTCGTTGCCGCCGCCCTGCACGTCGATCCGGTCGCCGAGCAGGTTCAGGGCGATCACGGTGCACTCGATGTGCCAACCGGGTCGGCCGGCGCCCAGGTCACCACCCGGCCAGGACGGCTCACCCGCCCGGGCGCCACGCCACAGCAGCGGGTCGAGCGGGTCGCGCTTGCCGGTCCGGTCCGGGTCGCCACCGCGCTCCGGGAAGATCTCCAGCATCTGCTCGCGGGACAGATTGGACTCGTAGCCGAACGCCGGCGCGGCGGTGATGTCGAAGTAGACGTCGCCGGTGCCGTCGTCGAGCCGGTACGCCGCGCCGTCCTTGAGCAGCACGAGGACCTTCTCGGCGATGTCCGGAATCGACTCGATCGCGCCCACGTAGTGCGCCGGCGGGATGATCCGCAGCGCCTCCATGTCCTCCCGGAACAGGGCGGTCTCCCGCATGGCCAGGACCTTCCAGTCCTCGCCGTCGCGCTCGGCCCGCTCCAACAGCGGGTCGTCGATGTCGGTGACGTTCTGCACGTACCGCACGGTCAGGCCGGCGTCCCGCCACATCCGCTGGACCAGGTCAAAGGTGATCATGGTGGCGGCGTGCCCGAGGTGCGTCGCGTCGTACGGGGTGATGCCGCAGACGTACATCGAGGCGACGCCGCCGGGCTGGCTGGGGTGGACACCTCGCCGCGCCGAGTCGTACAACCTCAGTGGCTGGCCCATGCCCGGCAGCCGTGGCACCTCGTGCCCCACCCAAGACTCCATGACCGCCAGCCTAACGATCCGTCACGGGCTCGGGCGGCGGGCCCGGAGTGATCAACGCGACAGCGGCTCACATGGGCGGCCAGGGCATCGCCGGCCAGTCCTGTGGGGGCAGCGGGAACCGGCCGGTCTCCCGCAGCCGGTCCACCCGAGCCGCCAGCTCGGCGACCTCACCGATGGTGAGCTGCTCGGACAGCTCGTCGCCGAGCCGTCCGGTGAGCTGCCCGGCCAGCCCGGCCAGCATCTCCACCGCATCCGGCGGGAGCTGCTGGCCGGCCCAGCCCCACAGCACCGTCCGCAGCTTGTCCTCGACGTGGAAGCAGACGCCGTGGTCCACCCCGTAGATCTGGTCGGCCGGGCCCACGATCACGTGGCCGCCCTTGCGGTCGGCGTTGTTGATCACCGCATCGAGGACAGCCAGCCGGGCCAGGCGTGGGTCGTCGGCGTGGGCGAGGGCGTACTCGGCACCGTCGTCGTCGCGGGCTGCCGCGACCGGGAACCAGCGCGCCGGTACCGCCGCGGCCGGCACGAACCCGACCAGCGGCTCGACCTCCTCCGGCTCGTCGATCCAGAGCTGGCAGGAGCCGGGCCCGAACGGCCCGTCCCGCAGCACCGTCGGCGGCACCAGATCCCACCCGGTGGCCCGGGACACGAGGTAGGCCGCGACCTCCCGGCCGGCGAGCGTGCCGTCCGGGAAGTCCCAGAGCGGACGCTCGCCCCGGACCGGCTTGTAGACACAGCGGGCGGTCAGCCCGTCGAGGGTGAGGATCCCGCGCAGGGTGGTGTTGGAGGCGTCGACCAGCCGCCCCTCCAGGGCGAGCTCACCGTCGGTGAGCAGCCGCAGCGCGGCGGCACCGTCCTGTCGGGGCTGAAGTTCCGACGAGGTCACCGGTGATAGCCGTTGTGCCGCGGGCAGAGGTGGCCGGCCGGGTCCAACGGCTGTCCGCAGAGCGGGCAGGGCGGGCGGCCGGCGTTGACCACCCGGCGGGCCCGCTCGATGAACGCACGGGTCGCCTCGGGGGTCAGCCGTACCCGGAGCCGGTCCAGGTCGTCGTCCGACTCGTCCGGGTCCTCGTCCTCGTCGTCGTCCGCCTCGCCCAGCGCGACCGCGACCTCCGTCTCACCGGCGGCGATCGCCTCGATCACCACGGTGGCGGAGTCCACGTCGAAGGCCAGGCCCAGCGTGCCGACCCGGAACTCCTCGTCGACCGGGGTGTCCAGCGGGTCGTTGTCGCCGGCCGAGGCGGGCGCCTCGGGCAGCTGGACGCCGAACCGGCGCTGCGCCTCGGCGAGCAGCTCCTCCAGCTTCTCGGCGAGCAGGGACACCTGGACCTTCTCCAGCGCGACGCTGACCAGCCGACCACCACCCCGCGCCTGGAGGAAGAACGTGCGCTCCCCCGGCGGGCCGACGGTTCCGGCGACGAACCGCTCCGGCGGCTCGAAGGCGTGCACCTGGTGGGTCATACCCACGACCCTATCCGGACGCCGGAAGCGCCGCGCAGCGCACCGACTTGAATCCGCCCAGGGCGAAACGCCGGGACCCACGGGGGCCCTTCCCGGGCGTGGCGGGCAGGCTCACCCCAGTCGGCGACTGCGGGGCTCGCAGGACTCACTCCTCGCGCTCACGGGACCACCTCAGTTCACGACTGCGGGGCTCGCAGGACCGGCTCACTCCTCGCGCTCACGGGGCCGCCCCCGCGCCGCCGCCCACGGCCGCGTCCGAATCCGTCGTACGCGCCGCCCGCCGGCGCCGCTTCGCCGGCGGCGGTACCAGACCCGCGAGGTCGCCGCCGGTGTCGTTGAGTCGGACCAGGAACGGGCGCAGCGGCGTGTAACGGATCGCCGTCACCGACGCCGGGTCCGCGACGATCCGCTGGAAGAGATCCAGATGTACGCCGAGCGCGTCCGCCACGATCGCCTTGATCACATCGCCGTGGCTGCACGCCAGCCAGACCGCCTCCGGCCCGTGCTCAGCGGTGACCCGGGCATCCCAGGAGCGCACCGCCGCGACCGCCCGCGCCGACATCGCCGCCATCGACTCCCCCGCCGGGAAGACGGCCGCGCTGGGATGCTGCTGGACCACTGGCCAGAGCGGCTCCTTGGCCAGCTTCTTCAGCGGCTGTCCCTCCCAGCTGCCGTACCCGCACTCGATCAGCCCCTCCTCCACCACCGGCTCGACCCCCGGCAGCGCCAGTTGCAGGGTCTGCCGGCAGCGGATCAGCGGGCTGGTCACCACCGCTGCCAGCGACAACCCCGTCAACCGCTCACCGACGGCCGTGGCCTGGGCACGGCCGGTCTCGTCCAGCTCGACCGGCTGCCGGCCGGCCAGGCCGCCGTCGGCGTTCGCGGTGGTTCGGCCGTGTCGCAGAAGCAGAAGGGTCGCCACCCTGACCACCCTAGGGCGGTACGACGCCGGGTGTGTCCCGCCGTGCCCGTTGGCGGTCGCTCTCTGCGGTCATAAACCCGCCTGCCCGCCTGATGGTGGCGGGACGGGTGGGTCGGTCGACCGAGTCTTGATCGGCTCCAGGTGCGGCATCTGGTGGTCACGGCCGTGCCGGTGACCACCATTTACGCGACACGGAGTGGATCACCCGAACTCGCGACCGCCTGGGGGCGCGGTTTGCGGGGGATGCCCGCTTCGGCGGGGTTGACTGCCGGCTTGGGTGGAGTGAGGGGTCCGGTTGGCCGCCCGGCTTCGGCCGCGTCTTGGTCGACTCCGTGTGCGGCATGTGGTGGTCTCGGCGGGGCCGGTGACCACCGTTTGCGGCACATGGAGTGGATCACGGAGTTCCGCGATCACCCGGTGTCGCGTTTCGCGCCGGATGTCCGGTTCGGGAGTGAGCGGCGGCATCCTGCGGCCGGAATGGCTGACGGGCGGGGGTCGTTGTACAGGGCTGCACGACCGAGGAGCCTCCAGGCCCCGGGCCGCCCGCGTCGGCGGGTGGGTCGATCCCGGGAATGACGCCGGGTGGTCGGTCGTTGTACATGGTCCCGGCGCCACGAGGAGGCGATCCCCTCGCCCCGTGAGCGTTCCGGTCGATGACTTTCCCCTTTGCTTTGAGCGCCTGACGTGGTGCTTGCGCACACGAAATGCCGTCCCCCTGTCGGCGGGTGTGCGCCAACCCCCGAATGGAGCTTTGTCATGAACACGATGCTGCGTAAGAGCGTTCTTGGTGTTGCTGGTCTGGCTTTCGCTGGTGGCCTCGCGGCTGGTCCGCTGAACCACCACGACGCGACCCCCACCACCGCGATGACCCCCGTGGCCGCCGTGCAGGCCGACAAGCCGGACAGCGGCAAGCTGATTCCGCATGGTGTGCAGGGCGCGCAGTCGAGGATCGGTCTGAACGACGAGCAGACCGGCAACGTGAAGGCGATCATCGCGGCGACGAAGAAGGCCGGGATGCCGGAGCGGGCCGCGGTGGTGTCGATCGCGACGAGTCTGCAGGAGTCGAAGTTGGAGAACCTGGGCCACCTCGGCGACAAGAATGACCATGACTCGCTGGGTCTGTTCCAGCAGCGTCCGTCCAGTGGTTGGGGTTCGCCGGAGCAGATCACTGATCCGGAGTACTCGACGATGGCGTTCCTGAAGGGTCTGAAGCAGGTTGACGGGTGGCAGGACATGCCGCTGACCAAGGCCGCCCAGACGGTGCAGGTGTCGGCGTACCCGGATGCCTACGCCCAGTGGGAGCAGCAGGCCGCTGACCTGGTCGCCCAGTACTGGAACAGCTGACAACCACAGAACCGAACACATGAACGCCGCTGGCCGGCACCCCGCAACCGGGGTGCCGGCCAGCGGCGTATCCACCAGAGCGCGACGCGGGCGTACCCGGAACGCCCGGACCGGGCTCCCTCGCACCCGCGGATCAGGTCGCGCTGATCGTCCCGGTGAGGAGCAGGCAGAGGAGCAGCGAGCCGAGCGCCACCCGGTACAGGACGAAGAGGTACAGGGTGTGGTGGGCGACGTAGCGCAGCAGCCAGGCGATGGCCGCGTAGCCGATGGCGAAGGCGATCACCGTCGCGACGAACATCTGGGCCACGCTCGGTGCCGCGGTCCCCGGCGCGGAAGGCTCGAAGACGTCCGGGAGGCTGAAGACCCCGGAGATCACCACCGCCGGGATCGCCAGCAGGAACGAGTACCGGGCCGCCGTCTCCCGGGTGAGGTTGAGGAAGAGGCCGAAGGTGAGCGTGCCACCGGAGCGGGACACGCCGGGGATCAGCGCCATGGCTTGGGCGAAGCCCATCACGACGCCGTCGCGCATCCGGAAGTTCTCCAGCGTGCGGGTCTGCCGCCCCCAGTATTCGGCGAAGGCCAGCACCAGCGCGAAGAAGATCAGCGTGAAGGAGATCAGGTAGAGGTTCCGGCCGGCGGTGCGGATCTGGTCCTTGAACAGCAGCCCGAAGATGCCGATCGGGATGGTGCCGACGATGACGTACCAGGCCATGCGGTAGTCGAGGCTGGACCGCACCGAGCGGTCCCACATGCCGACGAACCAGGTCCGGACGATCCGCCCGATGTCCTTGATGAAGTAGATGAGCACCGCCGCCTCGGTGCCGAGCTGGGTCACCGCGGTGAACGACGCGCCCGCGTCCCGGTCGAAGAAGAGCGCCGAGGTGATCCGCAGGTGCCCGGAGGAGGAGACGGGCAGGAATTCCGTGAGCCCCTGGACGATGCCCAGGACGATGGCTTCAACCCAGGTCACTCGCCGACTCCCGACAGCTCCAGGGCCTCGGCGACGGTACGCAGGGTCTGCACACCGCTCTCCCGATCCGCGACGAACATGGTCACCGACAGGGTGGTCACGCCGGCGGCGGCGTACTCCCGCATCCGGTCGGCGATGCGCTCCTTCGGGCCGAGCAGCGAGGTGCGGTCGATGAACTCCATCGGCACCGCGGCGGCGGCGTCGCGCTGCCGCTTGGCCAGGTAGAGGTCCTGCACCTCGCGGGCGGCGTCGCCGTAGCCCATCCGGGTGGCGAGCTGGTTGTAGAAGTTCTGCTGCCGGCTGCCCATGCCGCCGACGTAGAGGGCGGCGTACCAGCGGACCAGCTCGGCGCAGGAGGCGACGTCGTCACCGACCACCACCGGGACCGACGGCACCACGTCGAAGCCGGCCAGCTCCTTGCCGACCTTGGCGCGGCCGGCGCGGACGGCGGCGAGCTGCTCCTCGGCGAACTCGGGCGCGTAGAAGACGGCCAGCCAGCCGTCGGCGATCTCGCCGGCCAGTTCGAGGTTCTTCGGGCCGACAGCGGCCAGGTAGATCGGGATGTGCGCGCGCGGCGGATGGAAGCCCAGCCGCAACGCCTTGCCCGGGCCGTCGGGCAGCGGCAGGGTGTAGTGCTCGCCGTCGTACGCGACCTCCTTGCGGGCGACCGCCAGCTTGACGATGTCGACGTACTCGCGGGTGCGCGCCAGCGGCTTGGCGAAGCGGACACCGTGCCAGCCCTCGGAGACCTGTGGGCCGGAGACGCCCAGGCCGAGCCGGAACCGGCCGCCGGAGAGCGCGTCGATGGTGGCCGCGGTCATCGCGGTCATCGCCGGCGTACGGGCCGGGATCTGCATCACCGCGCTGCCCACGTCGATCCGCTCGGTCTGGCCGGCGATCCACGACAGCATGCTCGGGGAGTCGGAGCCGTACGCCTCCGCCGCCCACACCACCGCGTAGCCGAGCCGGTCCGCCTCCTGGGCCAGGGCCAGATGATCGGCCGGCGTGCTCCACGCCGTCTGGTATCCGAGGCTGAGCCCGAGTCGCACTGGTCCTCCCACCGTCCGCACCACAGGTCGCATCAGGTTACGCAATGCGGGTGGCCGAACCGATCACCGGCTCACCCCCGAACGTCACAACCGCCACGGTCGGTGGAGCAGGAACTTGACTCCGGGCGAGGATATCCGTGACGCGAGGTTCGAAATAAGGTTCACCCATGCAACAGCGACCGCTCGGCCGAAGCGGGCTGGCGGTTTCGCGGCTCGCGCTCGGCACCATGACCTGGGGACGGGACACCGACGCCGACGACGCGGCCGCCCAGCTGAAAAGCTACCTGGACGCGGGCGGCAACCTCGTCGACACCGCCGACGTGTACGCCGACGGCGACGCCGAGTCGGTGATCGGCTCGCTGCTGGGCGGCCTGGTCCCCCGGGACGAGTTGCTCATCGCGACCAAGGCGGGGCTGCGGCCGGGCAGCGGCCGCCGCCGGGACGGCTCGCGGGGGCACCTGCTGCGGACCCTCGATGCGTCGCTGCGCCGGCTCGGCACCGACCACGTCGACCTCTGGCAGGTGCACGGATACGACCCGGACACCCCCCTCGACGAGACCCTGGCCGCGCTGGACCACGCCGTGTCCAGCGGAAAGGCCCGGTATGTGGGGGTTTCCAACTTCTCCGGCTGGCAGACCGCCCGGGCCGCCGCCTGGCAGGCCGCCTGGCCGGGGCGGGCCCCGATCGTCGCCGCCCAGGTGGAGTACTCGCTGCTGGAGCGGGGCGTGGAGCGCGAGGTGCTGCCCGCCTGCGACGCGATGGGGCTGGGGGTGCTGCCCTGGTCGCCGCTGGGCCGGGGGGTGCTGACCGGCAAATACCGCAACGGCCGCCCGGCCGACTCCCGGGCCGCGTCGCCGAACTTCGAGCGCTTCGTCACGCCGTACCTGGAGCCACGCTGCTCCAGCATCGTGGAGGCGGTCGCCACCGCCGCCGGCGGGCTGGGGGTGTCGCCGCTGGAGGTGGCGCTGGCGTGGATCCGGGACCGGCCCGGGGTGGCCGCGCCGATCCTTGGCGCCCGCACCGTGGGGCAGCTCCTCGGGGCGCTCCAGGTGGAGCGGATGACCCTGCCCGAGGAGATCGTCACCGCCCTGGACGACGTCTCGGCGGTGCCGGTCGGCTATCCCGAACGGGACGGCTGAGCCGCCCGGCCGGCGTCGGGCGGCCGACACGCGATCCCGGTCGCCCGCAGGGGGTGGCGGTGGGCCACCGGGCTGGGCAGCATAGAGGTCATGGACTACGAATACGCGCCGCTGCGGTTGCCACCGAACGTCGACCGGGTGACCGCCGCGGCGCAGTTGGCGATCCAGGCGGAGTTCTCCGGCTGGGAGTTGGCCCGGGTGCGGCTGTACCGGGACGGCACGCGGCAGGTGATGCTGCGCCGCCGCCTGGTCAACCAGCCGCAGCCGGGCCTGTCGTATTAGCACGCCGTCTCGCGACCGCCAGGCCGTCCGCCGTCACGTCAGGGCGGAACGCGGCTGGCCGAGCGGCGCGCTGGTGGTCAAGCCGTTCTGGATGCCGGGCCGGCGCGGCCTGGACTGGACCGGCGGCCACGCCGGACCCCGGGACGCGGACCGGGTGGGTCGCGTCCCGGGGGACGGCGTGGCCGAGGCCCGTTTGCCGGTGACCTGCCCTAGTGGGCGTGGTCGTGCTCCTCGTCGAGCTCGAGGAACGGGTGCTCGTCGAGTCGGCCGACGAGGCGGTCGTCGGGGGCCGGCTGGAACGGGCCGAGCGGGTCGTCGTCGTCGAACGACTCCAGGTCGACCGGGGTGCCGACCTCACTGACCATGACCAGGCCGTCGAGCGGCTCCAGTTCGGGCACGTCCAACGCGCTGAGCGAGCCGTCGCCGCTCTGCAGCAGCTCCAGCACGGCCTCGCCGACGCCCTCTACCGGGGCCGGCTCGTCCTCCTCCGGAGTGCCCTCGCGGCGGGCCGCCTCGGCCGCCCGGATCAGGGCGGACACGCTCGGTACGCGGTAGTCGCGGCGCTGCCGCACCGAGATGACCCGCGGGTGCGGGTCGGTGGCCTCGATGCCCTCGACGGCGCCGAAGCGCTCGTCGGCCTCGTCCGGGTCGATCGACTCGACGTCCCACGGGGTCACCTCGCCGAACCCGTCGAGCAGCAGCTCGTCGTACGCGAACGAGGCGTTGTTCAAATTGACGTACGCCTGCCAGACGGCGTCGTCGTCGATCCGGCCCTGGGCGGCTCGGACGGCGGCCAGGTGGGCCCGGGCCGCGTCGATCACGCGTTCGAGGGCGGCGTCCAGCTCACCGTGCTGGTCGGTCATGTGAGGCAGTCCCTTTCACGATGGGGAGAATCCGCGCCGACAGTGACGCGACGGACACGGTTAGCAGCTGCGGAGAAACCGGTCGAGAACCCGCACGCCGAACTGTAGTCCGTCCAGTGGAACCCGCTCGTCGATGCCATGGAACAGGCCGGAGAAATTGAGGTCGGCGGGCAGCCGAAGCGGCGCGAAGCCGAAGCAGCGGATGCCGAGCTGGGAGAACGCCTTGGCGTCGGTGCCGCCGGAGAGCATGTAGGGCACCGGGCGGGCGCCCGGGTCCTCGGCGCGCAGCGCGGCGGACATGGCCTCGACCAGGTCGCCGTCGAAGGTGGTCTCCAGGGCGGGCTGGCGCTGGATGTACTCGATGGCGATGTCCGGGCCGATCAGCTCCCGCAGCTGCCGCTCCAGCAGCTCGGACTGGCCGGGCAGGCTGCGGCAGTCGATGGTGGCGGTGGCCCGGCCGGGGATGACGTTGTCCTTGTAGCCGGCGTCGAGCCGGGTCGGGTTGGCGGTGTTGCGGATGGTGGCGCCGATGATGTTGGCGATCGGGCCGAGCTTGGCGATCGCGGTCTCCGGGTCGTCCGGGTCGATCTCGATGCCGAGTACGTCGGAGACCTCCGCCAGGAACGCGCGTACGGTGTCGGTGACGACCACGGGGAAGCGGTGTCGGCCGATCCGGGCGACCGCCTCGGCGAGCGCGACGACCGCGTTGTCGTCGTGCACCATCGAGCCGTGGCCGGGGCGGCCCTTGGCGTGCAGGCGCAGCCAGTCGAGGCCCTTCTCGGCGGTCTCGATCAGGTAGAGCCGCTGCTGCTCGTCGACCGAGTACGAGAAGCCGCCGACCTCGCCGATCGCCTCGGTGCAGCCGTCGAAGACGCCGCGGTGCTCGCGGGTGAGGTAGTGCGCACCGTAGTCGCTGCCGGCCTCCTCGTCGGCGGTGAAGGCGAGCACGATGTCCCGCGAGGGGCGTACCCCGGTGCGCTGCCAGCCGCGCACGACGGCGAGCACCATCGCGTCGAAGTCCTTCATGTCGATCGCACCGCGGCCCCACAGGTAGCCGTCGCGGATCTCGCCGGAGAACGGGTGCACCGACCACTCGTCCGGGTCGGCGGGCACCACGTCGAGGTGGCCGTGCACCAGCAGGGCGTCCCGCCCCGGGTCGGTGCCGGCGATCCGGGCGACCACGTTGGCCCGGCCCGGCGCGGACTCGTGGATCTCCGCGTCGACCCCGACCTCGGCGAGCTTCGCCGCGACGTACTCCGCGGCGCGCCGCTCCCCGACGCTGGTGTCGTTGTCCCCGGTGTTGGTGGTGTCGATGCGCAGCAGGTCGCGGCAGAGGTCCACGACCTCGTCGGTGGGGTCGGGAAGGGCGGAGGCGGCGTCGCTCGTCATCGCTTCTTCATACCAGCCGGCACCGTAGGCCGGCCCGCCCCCGTCCACCCGCGGTTTCGCGGATGGCGCGTCCGGGTACCGCCGTTGACACGTCCCCGCACCGCCCGAGCCCGCCGGCCCCCACGATCCCCCGCCGGCGTCAGTCGAGGAGGGCCCCTTGAGCGTCTCCCTGCCGCCGCTGCCGCCCGGCGCCGGCGACGCGTACCGGCCGGGTGGTCGGAACCTGGACGACATCGTGGCCGGGGAGCACCGGGCGCTGCTCGGCCTGGCCGGGCGGCTCACCGAACCGGGCCTGCCGGCCGCCCGCCGCCGGGAGGTGCTCGACGTGCTCACCGCCGCGCTTTCCCGGCATCTCTCCGCCGAGGAGCAGTACCTCTTCCCCGCCACCCGCGCCGCCGTGCCGGAGAGCGCGGAGCTGGTGGACCGGGAGATCGCGGCGGACGCGGCGCTGCTCACCGCCCTGAAGGGACTGTCCGGGCCGGAGGACCCGGCGCTGGCGGACGTGACCGACCGGGTCCGCCGGCACGTCGACCGGGTCGCCACGCTGGTCACGCGGCTGCGTCGGGTGGCCACCGAGGTCGAGCTGATCCGGCTCGGCAACCGGTGGGAGATCGCCGAGGAGGCGGCGCCGACCCGGCCGCACCCGGACACCCCGGCCACCCCGCCGTGGAACAAGCTCGTCGAGCCGGCGCTGGGCGTACTGGACAAGGTCCGCGACGTGGTGACCGGCCGGCGTACCCGCCTGCCGGGCCGGGCGCGGCGCCGGGCGCGCTGAGTCCGAGCGCCCCACACGCATCAGACCCCGGGCCGATCGAGATACGCCGATGGCGTGCCGGCTCTTCCGCATAACGGTTCGCGGTCCTACCGTCACCGTATGAACCTGGAGCTGCGACACCTGCGGGTGGTCTGCGCGATCGCGGAGACGGGGAGCGTCACCAAGGCGGCCTCGGCGCTCGGCCTGGCCCAGCCGGCGCTGACCGCCCAGCTCCAGCGCATCGAGCGGACCCTCGGCGGCCCGCTGTTCGAACGGGACCGTCGCGGCGCCCGCCCCACCGCGCTCGGCGAGCTGGTGCTGGACCGGGCCCGGGTGCTGCTCCCCGCGATGAAGGGCCTCCAGGACGAGGCGGCCCGGCTGGCCGGCGCGGGAGACCCGCTGAGCCGGTACCGGTTCGGCGGGGTGAACAGCCCGATCCTCGGCCGGCTGGTGCACCGGCTCGCCGCCGAGCGGCCGGACATGGGGATCACCACGTACGCGTCCTGGTGGGTGGACGAGCTGGCCCAACTGGTGGCCGGCGGCCGGCTCGACTTCGCACTGACCGGGGCGTGCGGGGACGCCAGCCCGTCGGCGGCGTTCGGGCTGACCTGGCGGGAGGTGGCCGTCGACCCGGTCTTCGTGCTCCTGCCGCAGCACCACCCGCTGGCCGACCGGGACGAGGTTCGCCTGGCGGATCTGCGGCGCGAACAGTGGGTGGCGGCGCCCGGAGACGGGTGCTTCGGTGACTGCTTCGCCGCCGCCTGCGCCCGCGCCGGCTTCACCCCGCGCAAGGTCTACGAGACGGATGTACGCGGCTGCGTGGACCTGGTCGACGCGGGCGAGGGGGTGGCGCTCTGCCAGGCCACCTTCCGGCCGCCCGCCGGGCTGGTCACCCGACGGCTGGCCGGGGCGCCGCTGCGCTGGCGGCTGCTGCTGGGCTGGCACCCGGACGCGCCGGCCGCCCGGGTCGCCGAGGCGGTGCTGGAGACGGCGGTGGCCGCGTACACCGACGCGCTGGCGAACCATCCGGACTACCTGGCCTGGCTGCTGCGGCACCCCGACTTCGGCGCGCAGCCGGCGGCGGCCGGTGGGGTGCGAACCGCCTGAGCGCGGGTATCAGGGCGACATGACTGATCTGTATCCCGCCGCGGACCAGCGCGAGCTGCTGCGCCAGGCGGCCGCCGTGCACACCGCCGCCTCCGAGGACGTGGAGACCTTCCTGCGCCGCCTGCCGGAGGTGCCCGAGCCGGGCGACATCACCGAGTACGCCAACCTGCTCAGCCGGGAGGAGCGGGCCCGCGCCGACCGGCAGGCCGCCGCCGACGCGGCCGGACTGCAACTGCCGAGCATGGAATCCGAGTAGTTCCCGGAAACGCGGACGGCACCCGGAACCCGGTCCGGGTGCCGCCGGTGCGGCTCAGCGTTCGACGAGGACGTCGTGGCCGAGGTCGAGCAGCGAGTACCGCCACTCGTTGTCGGTGTTGCCCGCGGTCGGCCGCGTCTCGATGAGGGACTGGATGCGGTCGACGGCCTCCTGCATCACCTCGATGTCCTCGCGGGTGAGGTCCACCTTGCGCTTGCTCAGCACCCGCAGGATGTGGCGGCCGGGCTCGGGCAGGTCCATGTTCGGGTCGGGGCCGAACGACTCCTCGCCCGAGCCCCGGGTCAGCAGCCACTGGCGCAACTGCTCGGAGGGGACGTTCACCAGGGCGTGGAAGTCGTCCCAGAGCACGTCCACCTCGGGATCCACGCGCTGTTCGCGTACCATCACGCCTCCTGTTCCGGCGGCGGCCCGGACGGGATCCGGTCGCCCTCGTCGGTCTGCTTCTTCACACCCTCCGGCGGCACCTTGACCCGGGACGGGTTCGCCGTCGGTGGGCTCACGATCGGTTCGCTGCGCTCGGCGTCCTCCCGGGTCTCCTCGGGTTCGGTCATGCCCGCCCTCCGGTCCGTCGGGGATGGATCCTCGCCACGCCTCGCGGACGGCACGACACCGCGCCGCTCATCGTGGATGGGACGTCGCGGCGGCGGTGTAGCCGCGCTCGCCGGCGGCCACCTCGATGGAGAGCTGACCGTCCCGCGCGTCGACGGTGACCCGTTGTCCGGGTGAGATCCGGTCCTCCAGCAGCATCCGGGAGAGCCGGTTGTCGACCTCCCGCTGGATCACCCGGCGCAGCGGGCGGGCGCCGAACTCCGGCTGGTAGCCGTGCTCGGCGAGCCAGTCCACCCCGGCGGTGGTGAAGTCGACCTGGATGTCCTGGGCGTGCAGCCGGCGACGGGTCTCCTCCAGCAGCAGCTCGGTGATCTGGCGCAGCTGCTGCGCCTCCAGCCGCTGGAAGATGATGATCTCGTCGATCCGGTTGAGGAACTCTGGCCGGAAGTTCTCCTGGAGCCGGCGCATCAGCCGCTCCCGCAGCTCGGTCGCCTCCTGCTGGCCGGGTGCGCCGGTGGCGAAGCCGACCGCACGCTGGGTGCCGGTGATCAGCTCCGAGCCCAGGTTGCTCGTCATGATCAGTACGGTGTTCTTGAAGTTGACCGTCCGGCCCTGGCTGTCGGTGAGCCGGCCGTCGTCGAGCACCTGGAGCAGGATGTTGAACACGTCCGGGTGCGCCTTCTCGATCTCGTCGAGCAGCACCACCGCGTACGGGCGGCGGCGGACCGCCTCGGTGAGCTGACCGGCCTCCTCGTAGCCGACGTAGCCGGGCGGGGCGCCGACCAGCCGGCTGACCGTGTGCCGCTCCTGGAACTCGCTCATGTCCACCCGGACCATCCGGTCCGCCTCGCCGAAGAGCGCCTCGGCCAGGGCCCGGGCCAGTTCGGTCTTGCCGACCCCGGTGGGGCCGAGGAAGAGGAAGCTGCCCATCGGCCGGTTCGGGTCGGCCAGCCCGGTACGCGAGCGCCGGACCGCCTCGGCGACCACCTGGACCGCGTCGTCCTGGCCGATCACCTTCTCGTGCAGCTGGCCCTCCAGGCGCAGCAGCCGGTCCCGTTCCTCCTCGGTGAGCTGGTTGACCGGGATCCCGGTGGCCCGGGAGACCACCTCGGCGATCTCGGTCGGCCCGACCGTCGGCACGTTCGACGGCTCGCCCTCCCCCTTCGCGCGGCGGATCTGGTCCTCCAGTTCGGACACCCGGTCGCGCAGTTCGGAGGCGCGCTCGTACTGCTCGTCGGCGACCGACTGGTCCTTGTTGCGGCGTACCTCGTCGAGCTGCCGCTCCAGCTCCCGCACGTCCTCTGCGGGGGTCCGGGTACGCAGCCGCACCCGCGCGCCGGCCTGGTCGATCAGGTCGATCGCCTTGTCCGGCAGGAAGCGGTCGGTGACGTAGCGGTCGGCGAGCTCGGCGGCGGCGACAAGGGCCTCGTCGGTGAACCGGACCTGGTGGTGCGCCTCGTAGCGGTCCCGCAGGCCGCGCAGGATGGTGACGGTGTCCTCGACGCTCGGCTCGGGCACGAAGACCGGCTGGAACCGGCGGGCCAGCGCGGCGTCCTTCTCGATGCTGCGCCGGTACTCGTCCAGCGTGGTCGCGCCGATCACCCGCAGCTCGCCCCGCGCGAGGGCGGGCTTGAGCATGTTGGACGCGTCCATGCCGCCCTCGCTGCCGGCGCCGCCCGCGCCGACCAACGTGTGGATCTCGTCCAGGAAGATGATCAGTTCGTCGCGGTGCGCCCGGATCTCGTCGATCACCTTCTTCAGCCGTTCCTCGAAGTCGCCCCGGTAGCGGGTGCCGGCGACCAGGCCGGGCAGGTCGAGCTGGACCACCCGCTTACCGATCAGGGTCTGCGGCACGTCCCCGTCGCAGATCCGCTCGGCCAGCCCCTCCACGATGGCGGTCTTCCCGACGCCGGCCTCGCCGATGAGCACCGGGTTGTTCTTGGTCCGGCGGGACAGGATCTCCACCGCCTGCTCGATCTCGTCCGCCCGCCCGATCACCGGGTCGATCTGGTCGTTGCGGGCCAGTTCGGTGAGGTCCTGGCCGTACTGGTCGAGGGTGGGCGTGCCCCGGTCGGGCCGCGGGGTACCCCCGCGTTCCGCGCTGGCCGCCTGCAACGACTCCGGCTGGATCCGGCCGGCGGCGAGCATCCGCCCGGCCGGCGACTCCGGGTTCAGCGGCAACGCCATCAGGATGTGCTCGGGGCCGATGTAGTTGGCGCCCATCGCCCGGGACAACTGGTGGGCGTCGAGCAGCGCCCGCTTGGCCGCCGGGGTGAGCGACAGGTTCGGCGGCACCTCGCCCCGGGGCGCCCCGTCGCCGCGCCCGCCGAGCGCGTTGACCAGGGCGTCCGGGTCCGCGCCGGCGCGGCGTACCAGGTCGCGCAGCGGCTCGCGTTGCAGCGCCGCCCAGAGCAGGTGATCGGTGTCCAGGTCGTTGCTGTGCTTCTGGGCGGCCCGGCGGGCCGCGTCGGCGAGCATCTCCCGCGCGTCGGCGGTCATCAGCCGGGTGATGTCGACCCGGTGCGCCGGCCGGCGTCCCCCCTCGCCCCGGCCGAAGTACCGGGCCAGGAACTCGTCCCACGGGTCGGAGCCGAAGTCACCGGGTCCCATCATCTCTGTCCTCCGCTGCTCGGGCGGGCACGGTCACCGAGGCGACCTGACGCGGCACGGCCGCCGAGGCGACATGGCGCGGCACGGTCGGCGGTGGCTACCCGGCGGCCGGCGCGACAAACGCGGGCGGGTCGAGAGCCCGGTGGCGGCCGGCCCGGTGGCAGGCTGGGAGCATGGACACCAGTGCGCTGCTGATCGTCGACGGGGCGAACGTGGTGGGCTCGCGGCCGGACGGCTGGTGGCGGGACCGGGCCGGGGCGGCGACCCGGCTGCGTGACGCGCTGGTGCCGCTGGCCGAGGCGGGCGTACCGCCGGAGCTGCCGCCACCGGTCAAGGTGGTGCTGGTGGTGGAGGGGGCGGCGCGGGGCGTGCCGGCGGTGCCGGGGGTGGAGGTGGTCGCCGCCCCCGGTTCCGGCGACGACACGATGGTCGAGCTGGTCGCTGCGGCGGCGGACCGTCGCCGCGTCGTGGTCACCGCCGACCGGGAGCTGCGGGCCCGGGTGGGCGCGTTGGGCGCCGAGGTGCACGGTCCGCGCTGGCTACCGCGGGATCGCTGAGCGTCGCCGGGCAGGTGACGGCCGGGCGACCCGGTGAACGGGACCGGATGACTCGCCGACGGGACCGGCGTGGTCGGGCCGGAGGGCCTCCGCGCACGTCAGAGCCGTAATCGGGCAGCCGGGCAGAAACACCGCGAGGGCGGATGTTCGCGTGCCCGTCGGGATGGGATGTAATGGAGATCTCCCCGCCCCCAGGAGGTCCCCCGTGGCGAGCGTCGCCGAGCTGAAGGCAGCCATCGATGTCGCCCTCCAGCAGATAGGTGACGGGCAGACAGCCGTGCAGGCGGCCGGCGAGAAGCTGGCCGAGGCGCAGCAGACCCTGGCCGGCGCGTTGGAGGGCAGCGGGCACGAGACGGTCGAGGCGGCCCAGGCGTCGCTGACCCAGGCCAGCCAGGAGCTGGAGGAGTGCCTCGCCGCCACCCTGGTCGCGGTCGAGCAGGCGCAGCTCTACGTCTCCACCCTCTAGGGCCGGCCGTGTCCATCGTGGAGGACATCGGCGCGCAGGTCCGCGCCGCCGCCGACGAGCTGCCGCTCGCCCAACTCGCCCTGGCGTTGGAGAAGTTCGGCCAGGCCGCCGAGCGGCTGCGCTGGGTGCGACAGGAGTCGGCCAACCCGATGGGCGCGCCGGAGCTGTCCGCCGCGACCGAGCACGCGGAGACCGCCGGGTACGCGCTGCGGGTGGCCCAGGAGCAGCTGTCCGGGTACCTGGCCGCGATCGGGCTCGCCGCCGACGGGGCGCCCGCCCCGCAGGCCGACGACCGGCGCCCGAAGCACGACTCGCCTCGGGGTGACGTGCCGCCGCCGGCCCCGGGCGGCGTACCGGAGCAGGGCGAGCAGCCGACGGCGCGGCGCTGGTGGGCGGTGCGGGTGGCGGAGCTGACCGGCGGCCGGGAGGACCCGCCGGACGAGCCGGACGAGCGGGTCGACGACTCCCGGGAGCTGCTGCGCCGGGTGGTGACCGGGGTCCGCTCGGGCGACCGGGACCGGCTGCACCGCGAGCTGCGCCGGGCGCACGCCGACGTGGGGCTCGGGCTGGCCGCAATCGCCCCGCCGCTGCTGCGCGACCTGGCCGGGGAACTGATCGGGCACCCACCCCGCGCCGACGACCTGGGCCGGCTGCGCCGCGAACTGGACGGGCGGGTCCGTGACCTGCTGCCGGGGCTGCCACCGCCGGTGCTGGACACCCTGCTCACCCGGGTCTGCCGGATGCCCCCGCCCCGCCGTGGCGAGGACCAGGAGCAGCCGCACGCCGCGGATCCGGCGGTCACCGCCGGGGTGGTCGCCGGGGTGCTGCTGGACCGGCTCGGACGCGACCTGCCGAAGGACACCGAGGAACGGGAAGCGTCGCGGGGCGCGCATGGCTGACGTCCGCACCCAGCTGGTGTCTCGGGTCCGGGGCCTGCTCTCCGAGGCCCTCGGCGCGGCCCGGAACCGGCTGGCCGACGCCGACGCCGACCTGGCCGCCGGCCGGGAGCGGCTGGCCCGGGTGCGGCGGGCCGCGGCGGCCGTACCCGAGCGGGTGGGCGAGGCCCGCGACGGCCGGCTGGCCGAGATCGACGCCCGGCACGGCGCCCGGATCGCGGAACTGGTCCGGCGGGCCGCCGCGGCGGCGGAGCGGGAGGCACCCGGCGCGGCGTCCGCGGCGTGGGACCGGTGGCGGGTCACCCCCGCCGGCCGGGCCGAGCGGCCCGGCGTGGTCCGGGTCGGGACGGTACGCATCCCCGACGCCGAGCCGGTGCCGGCGCTGGTGCCGCTGCTCGACGCCGGCCACGTGCATCTGGCCGGCGGCGACCGGGAGGGCGTCGCCGCGCTGGTGCCCGCCCTGCTGCTGCGCTCGCTGGGGCGCGCCGAGCCGGGCACCGTCCGGCTGTTCGGGTACGACCCGGAGCGCCTCGGCGGCGGCCTGGCCGGGTTCGCCCCGCTCGGCACCGCCGGGCTGCTCACCTTCGTCGGGCCGGGCGGACTGGGCCGGCTGCTGGACGACCTGGTGGAGCAGATCCGCCGGATCAACGAGACCGTGCTGGCCGGCGAGTACGCGTCGCTGCGCGAACTGGCCGCCGCGACCGGCCGCCGGCCGGAGCCGTGGCGGGTGGCGGTGCTGCTCGGCGGCGACGAGCTGTCCCGGCACGAGCGGGGCCAGTTGGACCGGGTGGTACGCACCGGGGCGGCCTGCGGCGTGCACCTGGTGGTGCGCGGAACGGAGGTGCCGGACGACCCGACGGTGACCCGGATCGTGGTGGAGCCGGGCGACGCCCGGATCGCCGGGTTGCCGGTCGTGCTCGACGAGCCGCCCCCGGCCGGGCTGGTCACCGAGACCTGCCGGGAGGTGGCCTCCCGGGTCAACGCCGGCCCCCCGCCGGCGCCCTTCACCGACCTGCTCCCGCCGCCGGACGACTACTGGCGGGAGGACTCGGCGCACACGCTCACCGCGCCGATCGGCGAGGGCCGGCACGGGCGGCCGGTGCTGCTGACCCTCGGCGACTACCCGCCGCACGCGCTGATCGGCGGCCCGTCCGGCACCGGCAAGACCAACCTGATCTTCGCCTGGATCGGCGCGCTCGCCGCCCGCTACTCCCCCGCGGAGTTGGAGTTCTATCTGCTGGACTTCAAGGAGGGGGTGTCCTTCGCCCGGTTCGCCCAGGGCCGACGGGACCCGAGCTGGCTGCCGCACATGCGGCTGGTCGGGATCAACGTCAACACCGACCGGGAGTTCGGACTGGCCCTGCTGCGCTTCCTCGCCGAGGAGCTGCGCCGCCGGGCGGACGCGGCAAAGAAGCACGAGGTCACCAAGCTCGCCGAGCTGCGCGCGGTGGACCCGACCGGGCGGTGGCCGCGCATCGTGGCCGTGGTGGACGAGTTCCAGGCGCTGCTCGCCGGCCGGGACGTGGTCGCCCGGGAGGCCGCCGACCTGCTGGAGGACCTGGCCCGGCGGGGCCGCTCGCAGGGCATCCACCTGGTGCTCGCCTCGCAGGACGTACGCGGCATCGAGGCGCTGTGGGGTCGCCCGGCGCTGGTCGCCCAGTTCACCCTGCGGATCGCGCTGCCGAAGGCGCTGCGCATCCTGGCCGAACGCAACGACGCGGCGCAGTCGCTGCCCCGGCACCACGCGGTGGTCAACGCCGAGTCGGGGTTGGTCGAGGGGAACCAGGTGGCGCGGATCCCGTCGGCCAGCGACTGGGAGACGTGGAGCGAGTTGCAGCACCGGCTGTGGCGGATGCGCCCGCAGGACGCCTCCCCGGCCCGGCTCTTCGACGGCGACGCGATCCCGCGGCTCGTCGACGCGCCGGACTTCCGCGCGCTGGCCGTCCCCGAGCAGGGGGTGCCGCGCAGCCCGGTGGCCCTGCTCGGGGAGATCATCGACGTGCAGGCCCGCTCGGCGGCGCTGCGCCTGCCCCGGGCGCCCGGCCGGAACCTGGCCGTGCTCGGCACCCGGGTGGACGAGGCGTGCGCGGTGCTTGACGCCGCCGCCCGGTCCCTGGCCCGGCAGCACCGGCCCGGCACCGCCCGGTTCTCGATCGCCTGCCTCGACCCGGACGCCGACCCGGCCGCCCGCGCCCTCTACGAGGACCTGGCCGATGACGCCGCCTGGTACGACGAGGAGACCGTGCCCGAGCTGATGGCCGAGGTGGGCGACGGGCTCGGTGCTCCGGGCACTCCGAGCAGCCCGCACTACCTGCTGCTGTACGCGGTCGACGCGGCGGCCGGGCAGCTCGCCGGGAAGGCTGGCCGGCGGACCGGGCTGGAGCAGTTGCGCCGGATCCTGCACGACGGGCCGGAACGGCGTACCCACGTGCTGGCCTGGTGGCGGGGGGTGGCCCGGATGCGGGCCGACCTGGGCGGCCCGGCGGCGCGTACGGACCAGATCGGGGCGTGGGTGGCGCTTGACGTGCAGGGCGCGGAGCTGGGTTCCTCGCTCTACCCGGGCACCGGTGGGCCGGACTGGTACCCGCGCCCGTGGCGAGGCCTCTACTTCGACCGGGCGATGCACCGCACCGGACAGGTGATCATCCCCTATGGTCCGTCCCGATGAACGAACCGGTGACCAGTGAGACGTACGCCGCCCAGCTCCGTCGGCTCGCCGAGCTGACCGCCCGGGTGGCCGCCCAGCGCGCCGAGGCGCACACCTGGTACGCGCAGCAGTGCGCCGCCGCCGACCGGGCCGTGGCCGAGGCCGTCGAGCAGGTCCGCCGGGCCGAGGCGGAGGCGGCCGAGGCGCGGGAGCTGGTGGACCGGGTGGACGCCGAGGCCGCCCACCTGTGGGGGGAGCTGCGGTCCCGGGTGCGCTCCGGCGGCCGGCTGGGCGACCCGCCCGGGCCGGCCCGGGACGCCACCGGCGACCCGGTGCCCCGGCTGCGCGGGGTACGGGAGTTGCTGGACCGGATCCGCCAGCGGGGCGAGCTGCCCAGCTCGACGAACCCGCTGCTGGTGGGCTGCGGGGTCGGCGGGTCGATCGTGGCGTACGCGCTGGGGGCGGCCGCGCGGGCGTTGGGCACCGGTTCCGGCGGCGACCTGGCGGTCGGGATGCCGGTGTTGGCGCTGGTGGTGACGCTGCTCGGCCCGCTGGTCGGGCTGGCGCCGGCCCGGCTGCTGGCCGACCGCCGCCACGCCGTCCTGACCCCCCGCCCGATCACCCTGGTCGTCGCCGCCGGCCTGGTGACCACCATCCTCCTCCTCACCCTTGCCCGCTAACCCACCCCACCGCCCGGCTCGGGTTGATCATGAAGTGTTGTCACGCGCCCGGCGTGTCGCCCGGAGCAACTTCGTGATCAACGGACTCCGGGCAGGGTCAGGCGGGGGTCAGGACTGCTTCCTTGAGGAGGCGGCGGGTGAGGACCAGGCGGTCGGCGTCGTCGTCGAGGCCGGGCAGGTCGCTGACCCGGGTCACCTCGCCGGCCAGCACTGCGCGCAGCGCCGGCTCGCAGGTGCCCGGCAGGGTGATGGTGCGGTCGAACAGGCGTAGCGCCACCCTGCCGGCGTCCCCGGTCCGGGTGAGCTGCCAGCGCAGGCCCACGCGCGGGGCGACCCGGCTGTCCGGGGTCAGGGCGGCCAGCGCGGCGGCCTGAGCCAGCGGCCGGATGGGCGCGGGGCGGCTGGCCGGCCAGGCCCGGTCCCGCAGCCGGGCGGCCACCGCCGCCGGGTCGGCCCGCAGCAACCAGTCGCGCAGCGCCTCCACCGTCTCGGTCAGCTCCGGCTCGATGGCGTCCGAGTCGGTCACGTCGACGCCGAGGGGCAGCCCGGACCGCAGCCGGGGCTCCTCGGCGGCGAGGGCCAGCAGCTCCTCGACCAGGGCGTACCGGGTCAGCGCCCGGATGCCCACGGTCAGGTGCAGCGAGCTGGCCTGCTGCGCCTTGGCGCTGTGCAACCAGCCCCGAGGCAGGTAGAGCGCGTCGCCCGGGGCGAGCACCACGTCCAGCGCGGGCCGCCCCTCGGCGGTGGCCGAGACCTCGTCGGCCCGCCCGCCCCAGGGTTGCCGTTCCAGCGGATCGGGCAGCACGGGCGGGTGGATGCGCCAGTGCTTGCGGCCGTCGACCTGGAGCACGAAGACGTCGTGGGTGTCGTAGTGGGTGGCGAAGCCCTGGCTGCCGGCCGGGGTCAGATAGGCGTTGACCTGGGCGGGCTGGGCCAGCACGGCGCTCAGGTCGCGGGCCAGGTCGACCAGGGCCGGCCAGATCCGGTGCAGCCCCTGCAACACCAGGGTCGCGCCGTCGGCGTACAGCTGGAGGACCCTCTCGTCGAGTACCTGGTCGCCGATCTCGGCGCCCGCGCCCCCGCCGCCGGTGTAGCGTGCCGCCGGCACCAGCTCGCCGTCCTTGGCCACCCGAAGAAACGGGGTACGCAGGCCGCGCCGGCTCAGCAGCTCGTCGGCGTCGGCGGGGCTGAACAGGTCGGTGAAGCCGTTCCGGTTGGGCAGCTCGGCTGCCCGGGACAGCAGCGGGTTGCGCCCCCAGTGGTCGGCGGCGAACTTGGCCGGGTCGACGGCCACACAACGGGCGAGCGCCGCGGCCCCAGCCGCGGTCGTGGTCTCAGGCACGGTGGTGGTCGCGCTTTCAATTCCGGTCGCGGCCTCAGGCCCGGTCACGGTCGCGGGAGACGGAACCGCCGGGCGGCCGTCGCTGCCCGGCGGGTCGAGGTACGTCATGGCGATTCGTCAGCGGGCGCTGCCGTCGGCGCCGCCGTCGCGCTGGCCGGGGGTCGCGCCGCCGTCGGCCGGACCCTCGGCGCCGCCGTCCGCGCCGCCGTCCTGCTTGCCCGGGGTGGCGCCGCCGTCGGCCGGCCCCTCGGCGCCCCGGTCGGCGCCGCGATCGGCCCCACGCTCCGCGCCGCGGTCGGCGCCGCCGTCCGCGCCACCGTCCCGCTGGCCGGGGGTGGCTCCACCGTCGGCGGGCCCCTCGGGGCCGCCGCCGCTGGTCTGCATGTCGTCGTCGTCGAGTGCCATCGGTGCTCCCTCGGTTGCCGCCCCGTCGTCGGTCGGGGTTCCTCGTCCGGCGGGTGGTACCCCACGCGCGATCTCCTCTAACCACACGGTAGACGGGAAGGTCGGGCGAAACGGACGGTTCGCCGGCCCGGCGGCTTTGATCGACTTCGTGTGCCGTATACGGCGGTGCCGGTGGGTGCCGGAGACCACCGCGTACGGAACATGGAGCGGACCACGGGAAGGCGGAGCACTCCCACCCCCGGTCCGCGCTCGCGGCCGGTCACCCGCCGCGGGGCGCGCCGCCGGTCCGGTACGCCGGCGGCCCGCCCCACCGGTACGGCGGAGCGGGCCGGGACGGCACCCGTCACGGGATCATCCGGCTGAGGTCCTGCGGCATGTTCGACTTCACGTCCTGCCACTCACCCTGGTTGACGTGCCGGCGCAGGGTGTCGAGCACGACCTGCACCACCCGCTGCGGACCGCCCTCCACGTCGTACGGGAAGCCCTGGCGGACCTCGTAGAGGAAGTCGTCGCGGTTCAACTTGATCGGCACGCTCTCCGGCTGCCAACCGTCGAAGTAGATGCCGCGCAGCAGCACCGGCAACTGCTGGGCGAACTCGGCGCTCTCCTGCACCGGCATCCGGTCCCGCAGCAGGTGCAGCACCGTACGCAGCGCCGCGTAGGACTGGTTGCGCTGCTCCTTCGGCCAGCCGTACGCCTGCTCGATCTCCTTGAGAATCACGTTCGTCTTGTCCAGCGAGGACTCGAACGCGGAAATCAGCTGCTCAGCCATCTGCCCACCCCCGTGCGTCGGTTTCCCAGCGTCGGTCGTCGGTGCGTCGCGGCGGGCCACTGGGCCCCCGCCACAGCCGGGTCGGGCTGAACCGACCGGGCCGTGCGCCCCGTCGGGGCGGGTCGGACCTCCCGACCACGTGCAGCACCCCGCCGCGGCGTCGATCCGCTACGACCCGCACCGTCATGGCCCACCTCCTGTCGGCCTCGCGGTCCCGCACGGACCGCACACACCGTCCAGGCTGGCCGGGAACCGGGTGAGCCGGGCTCACCCCGCGAGGGTGATTCCGCCGTCAGTCGGCGAGCAGCGCCTGCAAGCGCTGGCCGTTGCGTTGGGCGTGGTCCCGGTAGCAGTTGTTCATGAGAACGTGGGTCTGCTCGGCGGCGCCGGCCAGCTCCCGCAGTTTCGGCGCCCAGTCGCGCAGCTCCCGGTCGGAGTAGTCGTAGCCGAACTTCTCGTGGATGTCCTTGCTGGTCCACCTGTCGCTGTGGCCGTGGAAGCGGACCACGGCGAGGTCGGCGGTGGCCGCCAGCACCGGCGGTACGGACGACCGGTGCCCCTGCGGCATGTCGACGCAGACGTACGTCAGGTCGTGCTCGCGCAGGAAGCCCAGCGTCTCGTCGGCGTTGTCGCCGGCGAACCAGGAGGCGTGCCGGAACTCGAAGGCCGGGCGCAGCGGCGCGCACCGTCGCGCCACCTCGAGCAGGTACTGCTTGTTGTCCCGCTTGATGGTGAACCAGGGCGGGAACTGAAACAGCACCGCGCCGAGCCGGCCCGCCTCGACCAGCGGGTCGAGGGCGGACAGGAACCGGCTCCAGACCTCCTCGTACACCTGCGACGGCAGGTCGTCCGGGTAGAGGTTCTTCTTCTCCGTCGCCGGGCGCAGGTCCGCATAGAGCGCACCGACCCGGGTCGGATGCCCGGTGAGCAGGCTGAACGCCTTGACGTTGAAGGTGAAGCCGGGCGGGGTACGCGCGACCCACAGCCGGGCCGTCCGCTCGGCGGGTGGCGAGTAGTAGGTGGCGTCCACCTCGACCAGCGGAAACTGCCGGGCGTAGTAGGCCAGCCGCCGCTCCGGGTTGTCGGCGCTGGGCGGGTACCAGCCGGAGTCGAGCAGGGTCCGGTCGGTCCACGATGCGGTGCCTACCTTGATCTCACCCATCTGGTAAGCCACCGGGCAGGGGACCGGCCGGCAACCGGGGAGCGATCAGGCCGCCCGCCGCTCCCGGTTCTGCTTGCAGGTCACGCAGGAGGTGGCGGACGGGAAGATCTCCAGCCGCTCCACCGGGATCGGCGCGGAGCAGCCCTCGCAGAAGCCGTAGGTGCCCTCTTCGAGGCGGGTGAGCGCGTGCTCGAACTGGGCGCGCCGGTCCAGGATGCTACGCAGCAGGGACTGGGCGGTGTCCCGCTCGGCGGTCTTGGTGCCGCTGTCGGCCTGGTCGTCGCCGGCGGTGTCGCCGATCTCGACCAGCCGGAGCACCTGGCTCTGCAGTACGGCCTGTTCGTACTCGGCGGACAGCTCGTCGTATCGCGACTGAAGGGACTGCCGAATCTGGTCGACCTCCGCCTGGGAGCGGCCCGTGGCTGTCGTGTCGTGGACGAGCATCGCTTGCCTGCCTTTCCTGGCGACTCATGACGGTCCGGGGCGGCGAGCGCCCCGGACGTGCTCCGATGGACGCACGGGCGGATCACCCGTGCGCTGTGAGCCGGGCGAATACCCGTCCCCACTCCGGCTCAAACCAGGAGCCTGCGGATTTCTGCCGGCGTTCGTGCTGCCAGCCCGCAGGACCTGCTAGGGCTGTCCCGGTCCTCGTGCTGGCCGCCTCGTGGGGCGTCGTGGTGCGGGCACCGCCCGCCGGATGGCGGACCGGATCTGCGCAACGGTGTCGGACGGGCCCAGTTCACGCCGTAGGTCCAGCAGATAGCCGGCGGGATGGCCGGCGGTGGTCTGCCTTCGCTGGTCCAGGGCGCCGCTCACCGCCCCGACCAGGCACAGCGCGGCAACGCCCGCGCTGGTCACGACCGGCGGCAGGTGGACAGCGTTGGCGAGCACGCCCAACGCCGCCGGCGGGGCGAGCGTCTGGAGACCGAGTACGGCTCGGACCGGTTGCAGGCCGAGCCGACCGAGCGTTCGTTCCATCTCTTCGAGGGGGTGCGCGACCTTGCTCTCCACGTGATTGCGCAGTTTGGCCGCCCGTACGTCCGGATCCCGGATCCCGCTGATCGCCACGAGGTCCGGGGTGAGCGAGTCGAGGAACTCGCGGTAGCGCATGAGCTGCGGCAGCAGTCTCCGGCGCGCCTCGATGATCCGCTCGACCGGCACCTCGGCCAGGTCGCGCGGAACGACCGTCTGTAGCGCCAGCACCGCGAACACCTGGCTGTAGTCCGGCTGGCCCTCCGGTGCCGTCTCGGTGTCGTCGGCGAGCAGGATCTGTGCCATCGCCTCGATCGTCCAGCCCGAGGTGACGGCGGAGATCAGTGGCTGATCGGTCACCGGCGTCATCCCGTTCTCGCGGGCGACGACGTCCGCCAAGATCGCTAAGTAGACGCCCGCCAAGCGGGAGTGCATCGCCAGGTCGCCGACCCGCAGCACCCTTCCGTCGGACGCCCGGCGCCACTGGTATCTCTGGGACACCAGCAACCCGTCCGTCGCCAGCCGTTGCGCCAATCGGTAGGACATCTTGCTCGGATGGACCTTTTCCAGACGGGGGTCGAGCGGCAGGAGCTCGTCGTACACGTCCCAGGTGTCGACGGATTCGACGCCGAGCGCCTTGGCCCCGTAGCGAGGCGTCAGCTCGTCCGCGTACCGGTCGAGGAAGTCGTAAAACAACGTCTCGACCTGGTCGTCGGTGCCCAGCCTGAGGCGGTCCGCCATCGCCCGCGGATCGCCGTCCACCCAGGGCCGGCGGCTCCCTCCCCAGCCGGGTCGCACCTCGATGACGAAGTCCAGCTCGTCCCGGAGCCGCTTGACCGTGTCGGAGTCGCGCAGGCCCGGGTAGCCACGTGGGCGGATCCGGCCGAGTTGGGGCCAGTGCAGGGCGGCGGCCTTCACCCAACTGTCGCCGGGCAGGTTGATGTACGGGTAGTAGAGGGCGACGTCACTCACAGGACCACAATGCCCGCTCGGCGCAACATCCTTCGGTGTTCTCGGCCGTCGGCGTCCGGCTCGGCCGGGGCGGGTCAGCCGGCCTCGACCAGGGCCGGGTGGCGGGGGTCGTCGGCCCGGACCACCACATCGGCGAAGGAGGTGGGGGCCACCTCGTCCGCGTACCGGGCGAAGGCGGGCAGGGTCCAGCGCAGTCCGGGGTCGGTCCGCCGGTCCAGCGCGGCCGGGCTGAGCTCCACGTGCACGGTGAGGTCGAACGGCAGCCCGCCGCCGAGCAGCAGCGCTCCGCTGACCAGCACCACCCCGCCGGGCGGCAGTTCGACGTACGCGGCCCGGCTGGCCCGGTCGGCGACGGCGTCCCAGAGCGAGGGCAACAGCCGCCCCGAACCGCCGGGGCCGGCCGGGTCGAGCACCTCCCGACGCAACCCGGCCTCGTCGAGCCAGCCCTCGTAGTACGCGTCGGGGTTGGTCCGGCCGTGTTCGAGGCGGACCGAGGCGGGGCGGAGGAAGTCGGCGGCCCGTACGTGCAGCACCGGACGCCCCGCGGCGCGCAGCGGATCGACCAGGGCGGCGGCGAGGGCGTCCGGGTCGGCGGCCGGTGGAGCGTCGACCGCCACCCGCAGCCGGCCGGGTACGACGGTGCCGGCGAGCCGGTCGGCCAGCTCGGTGACGAGTCGCTCGGGGGAGATCGGACGGACGCGCATCCGCCCATGGTGCCGGGCGGCGGCGGTGGTGACCACGCCGATCGACCGACTGGTCGGGGCTCCTGCCGGAGGGCGCGGGCGGGCTGCCCGGCCCCGGGTCAGCCGGCGCGGTCGATGGTGACGCGGGCGTCGTCGGCGAGCCGGTAGCCGACGCCGTAGACGGTGGTGACCAGCGGTACGTCCACCCCGACCTTGCCGCGCAGCCGGCGCACGTGCACGTCGACGGTGCGCACACCGGCGTGTTCGTAGCCCCAGACGGCGTTGAGCAGCTGCAACCGGGTGAACACCCGACGGGGGTGGGCGACCAGGTGCAGCAGCAGGTCGAATTCCAGCCGGGTCAGCGGCAGCGGCTCGCCGTCGCGCAGCACGGACCGGGAGGCGGCCAGGATGTGCAGGGCCGGGATGGTCGGCGCGACGGGCCGGGCCGGGGACCGCCCGGCCGGCACCGGGTCGGGCCGGCGCTCCACCGGGCCGCCGGTGATCACGGCGTCGCCTCGTTCCAGCAGCTCACGGGCGGCCTCGAGCAGCTGGCGGGCGGCCGGGCTCAGCGACTCCTCACAGGACAGCGGGATGTTGAGGGTGACCGTGAGCACCGGCGTGGTGGTGCTGGCGGGGCGACGCTGGCCGCCGGGGGGACGACCGGGGACCGCGGGTTGCGACGTATGCCATCCGGCGCGCGACGAGGCGGGGCTGACCGACATGGTCCTCCTTGGCTGGTCCGGGTTTGTCCCCACGGCCCGGGACGCCGCGTAATCGATGCTTCCCGGCGCCTTCGCAAGGGTCAAGGGGCGGCTACGTTGCATGAATGTGACAATTGACGAACACATCGGAGCCGACTGCTCGCTCTGCGTACGAGGCCTGATGATTACAGCAGAGCGACGAGATGACCCGTTACGGGGGGTCCCCGCCCGATTCAGTATGGCTGGTGAGGCACCGCGAACGTGAGCGCGGCGCGCCCGTTGTCCGGGCACGCCGCGCGACGCGGGTGTGTTCAGGACTCGCGGTCGACCACGATCCGCGCCTCGTCGGCGAGCCGGTAGCCGACCCCGTAGACGGTGGCCACCAGCGGCGTGTCGGCGCCGAGCTTGGCCCGCAACCGGCGTACGTGGACGTCCACGGTGCGCGCGACCGCGTGTTCGTATCCCCAGACGTTGCTGAGCAGCTGCAACCGGGTGAACACCCGTCGGGGGTGTTCGGCGAGGAAGAGCAGCAGGTCGTACTCGATGCGGGTCAGCGGGATCCGCCTGCCGCCCTGGCGGACCACCCGGGTGCCGGCCAGGATGCGTACCGTGTCGGGCTCCTCGACCTCGGCCGCCCCGGGCTGCGGCGGGGCCGGGTGTCGCAGTCCGACCACGGTGCGGGCGTCGTGCTCCGCCGGCCGCAGCACCCCCTCGCCGGCCGCGGCGAGTTCGTCGAGCACGTCGACCAGGCGGGCCAGCGCGGGCGTCGACGCGGCGGCGGCCAGGTCGAGGGTGATGGTCAGGGTCGGCGTGGTGCGGGGGCGGGGCGCCCCGGTCCGGTCGGGGCGGCCGGGCCGGTACGGGCGGGCGGACATGGCGATGACGGACATTGATCCTCCTGGGCTTGCGGTCGCGCCCGCCCCGCCGGGGTGCGGCGAGGCGGTCAGCGGGGCGCCCGGCCGGCGGTGACCGGGGGCGTGACGGGCGAGGGTCGCAGCGGCGGGGTGGGGCCGAGGGTGGGCAGCCCGGCGATGCGCCAGGCGGCGAACCCGCCGACCACGTCGGTGGCCCGGCGCAGGCCGAGGTCCCGCAGCGCGGCGGCGGCCAGCGAGGACGTGTAGCCCTCCTGGCAGAGGATCACCACCGGCACGTCGTAGTCGACGGCCTGCGGCAGCCGGGTCGGACAGCGCGGGTCGAAGCGCCACTCCAGGACGTTGCGCTCCACGGCGAGGGCACCCGGGACGGTGCCGTGCGCGGCGCGCTGGCCGGCCGGGCGGATGTCGACCAGCAGCGCCCCGCGCCGGTGCGCGACGTGCGCCTGCTCGGGGTCGAGACGGCGCAGCCGGGCACGGGCGGCGGCGAGGATCTCGTCGATCCCCCGCGAGCCGGGCGGCGGGACCGGACAGCGCTCGGTCGGGGTCGGGGTCTGCGGCATGCTCGGGTCCTTCCGTGACTGGGATCGGGGATGCGGCTCACCAGGCGACGCCGGCCTCGGCCACCTCGGCCACCAGGAGCCGCCCGGCGACGAGACGGTATTGGGTCATCCGGCGCAGCGCGGGCCGGTAGACGTGCACGCTGACCGCGGGCCGGTCCCCCCGGTTGGTGACGACGTGCACGTGTCGGGCGCCGAAGCGCCGGCCCGCGCCGGCGTCGAGCCGGTGGGGACGCAGCCGGCCGTCGTGGACGGTCTCCTCGGTGAGGGTGCCGACGACGACCAGGAAGGCGCCCGAGGAGCCGCCGTGGTCGTGCAGGTCGGTGCCCTGCCCGGGCAGCCAGCTCAGCGCCCACACCTCGTGTCCGTCGTCGCCGGCCAGGCGCGCGTACCACCGCTCGGCCGGGTCGAAGCGCAGCCGGACCGGCCAGCCGGCCGGGTCGGCCCAGCGGGCGGCGACGGCGAGCAGGTCGGAAGGGTCGGTGCGGGTCATCATCGTCCTCCCGGTACGGAGCGGCGCGTACTCCCTCACTCTAGGAGGTAAACCCTATAGGTTTAGTAGGCAATATCGGATGCTGGGACGGCCGGTACGCGGCACTCCCCCGCTCAGCGCCGGACCGGCGGCTCCACCCGGTAGCCGGGCACCGACGGCCAGCGCACCGTGAGCACCACCGAATCCCGCTCGGCGTACCAGGAGTGGTCCACGCCCCGGCCCCACACCACGTAGTCACCCAGGTGGCGCAGCACCACCGTGCGGTCCGGCAACTCGATCCGGAACGCGCCGCTGACCAGCACCAGCAGGGCGGTACGCCGCTCACCCGTCGCCCACGCCGAGCGTGCCTCCCCGGCGGGGTGCGCGCCCCACTTCACCTCGACCTCGGTGCTGTGCCGGACGTCGCCGGGCGGCTTGAAGTGGCCGAGCAGCCAGCCCGCGTCGGTCGCGCCGTCCACGCCAGCGTTGCCGACGTACACCCGATCGTCCATTCCGCCCGCCCCTCCGCACCGGCTCGGCACCGGCTCGGCAAGCTATCAAGGGTGGGACCCGCGCGGCAGGCCGGCCTGGCGTATACAGGGGCGGTGGAGGATCCCGTACCCGAGCAGATGCGCACGGCGGCCGGCGCGTTGCTGGCGGCGCTCGACGAGCCGGCCCGGCAGCGGGCCCGGCGCGACTTCGACGACGACACGGCCCGGCGGTGGCTGGAATACCGGCCCCGACCACGGCCCGGGGTGAGCCTCGCCGACCTGGACGTCACCGCCCGCAAGGCCGCCCACCGGCTGCTCGCCACCGCGCTCAGCCCGGCCGCGTACGCCCAGGCGATGGCGGTCGTCGCGCTGGAGGAGGTGCTCGACCGGGCGGAGGGCTGGCGGCGCGGCCGACACAGCGGCGACTACTGGGTGGCCGTCTTCGGCGACCCGGCCCGCGACGACCGGTGGGGATGGCGGTTCGAGGGGCACCACCTGTCGGTGAGCATGACCCTGGTCGACGACCAGGTCTCCCCCGCCCCGCTCTTCCTCGGCGCCAACCCGGCCACCGTCCGGCACGCCGGCCGACCGGTCTCCCGGCCGCTCGGCCCCGAGGAGGACCTGGGCCGCGAACTGCTCGACGCGCTCGGCTCCGCCGGGCGGGCCGCCGCGATCATCGCCGAGGAGGCGCCGGCCGACATCATCAGCGCCACCCGGGCCACCGCCCCCGGGCGGCTCGATCCGCTCGGCGTACCCCGGGACCGGCTAACCCCGAGCGGACGGGCGCTGCTCGACCAGCTCGTCGCGCTCTACCTGGACCGGCTCCCGCCGGAGCTGGCCGCCCGCGAGGCGGGCCGGCTGGCCGGCGGGGAGCTGCACTTCGCCTGGGCCGGCCCTCCCCACCCGGGGCAGCGGCACTACTACCGGATCCAGGGCGACGACCTGCTGATCGAGTACGACAACACCACCGAGGACGGCAACCACGCGCACACCGTGCTGCGCCGCCCCTCCAGCGACTTCGGCACCGACCTCCTGGCCACCCACCACACCACCCACCACTAACCCCACCCCACCCCACCCCGGCCCGGCCCCGGGTCCCAGTCGGTTGATCAAGGAGTTTGCGTCTGGCTGGAGATCGACTCCGACGCGAACTCCTTGATCAACGCGTGCTGTCCGCGCGGGCCTCGATGAGGAAGCGCTGGGCGTGGGCGACGAAGCAGCCCTCGGCGCGGATGCGGTCGTGCAGGCGGCGGAGCGCCTCGTGGTGGCGCTCGACGGTGAAGCCGGGCACCGTCCAGATCACCTTGCGCAGGAAGTAGACCACCGCGCCGATGTCGTGGAACACCGCGCGCAGGGTCGCCGTACGCAGGTCAACGACCCGCAGCCCGGCGGCCTCGGCAGCCGCGACCGCCTGCTCGGGGTGGCGGGTGTCCGGCGGCGGGAGCGGCCCGAGGATCGCCTCGCTCAGCTCCCGCATCGTGCCCGCGCCGATCTGCTGGGAGAGATAGCTGCCGCCGGGGCGCAGCACCCGGGCGATCTCGTCCCACCAGGTCTCCACCGGGTGCCGGCTGACCACCAGATCGAACGAGCCGTCCCGGAACGGTAGCGACGGCCGTCCGGACACCTGGACGACGGTGGCGCCGACCCGGCGCAGTGTACGCCGGGCGACCGCGACGTTCGGCGGCCAGGCCTCGACGGCGACCAGCAGCGGTGGCGGGGCCGGCACCTCGGCCAGCACCTCGCCCCCGCCGGTGTCGACGTCCAGCGCGGCATCGACGGTGGCCATCCGGGCACCGACCAGGCGGGCGTACCCCCAGGGCGGGCGCTCCTCGGTGGCCCGCCCGGCGAGCCAGGAGAAGTCCCAGCCGTCGACGGGCGCGGCGGCACCCTCGGCGATCAGCCTCTCGAAGTCACGATCCGCGCTCATGCGCCGAGCCTCCCGGCCCCGGGCGGCGGGCGGCAAGGCGTTTTCCGACCGGTCAGGCCCGCGGTCGAATGATCTCCACGGTGGCGACGGCCGGGTCACCGAGCGTTTCCAGGCCGTTCGGCTCGGCGGACCGGCCGCGGTCGAACTGGCGCATCAGCCGGGCGCCGAGCCACACGCCGACCGACCCGGCGGCCAGCGCGAGCAGTTCGGTGGCCAGTGCGACGCCGGTCGCGCCGCGCTGCGGCGCCTGCGCCCGGATCAGGCAGGTGAGCAGGAACAGCGCCGCCATGGCGGCGTTGACCAGGTGGCAGGCGACCGCGGTGCGGAGGGTCCGGTCGGCCCGCACGTCCCACAGGTCGACCATTCCGGCGACGGCGGTGAGCGCGGCGGCGACCAGGGCGGCGATGGCCGTCCAGTAGCCCACCTCGCCGAGGAAGGCGGGGCCGCCGGCGACGTCCGCCAGGTCGAAGACGGCGGCGCTGACGAAGAGTCCGAACGGGTACGTCACCAGCATCGGTTGGATGGGGTGTCCCCGCACCCGCAGTCGGCTCTCCATCGGTCCCTCCCCGGGTCGGCGCGGTCCACCAGTCCAGGGTGCTACCCGAGGGCCAACGGGGCGAAACGAGTGTCGCTCAGTTGTCCCGGGACCGGGAGACGGTGCGGATCAGCCGCTCGGCCACCTCGCGCAGCGGGATGTCCAATGAGGAGGCGGCGGTGCGGAGCACGGCCAGGGCCTCCGGCGCCGGGCAGCCGCGCTGCGTCATGATCACACCGACGGCCTGCCCGACGACCCCCTCCTCCAGCAGCGCCGAGTCGAGCTGGTCGGCCCGGGCGGCCTGCCGCTCCCGGTCCCGGACGGCGGCGAGGAGCAGCCCGGCGTGCTCGGCGAGCAACATCGCGACGAGCTGGTGACCGGGGCTGAGCACGTCGGCCGACTCGGCGTACAGGTTGATCGCGCCGATCACCTGCTCGTCCACGTCGACCGGCGCGGAGATCGCCCCGCGCACGCCGAGGCCGCGGGCCCGGCCGGTCCAGGCCGGCCAGCGCGCCTCCCGGTCGAGATCGGGCGCGATGATCATCTCGCGGCGGTGGATCGCGGTCATCGCCGGTGTCTCCGGCCCGTGCCGGAGGTCGTCCAGCTCGGCCCGGCCGGTGTCCGAGGCGGCCACCCCGGCGGGCTCGCCGGCCCGCAGGGCGGTGAAACCGCAGCAGTCGACCCCGGGTACGGCGTCGCGGGCGATGCGGACCAGCCGGGTCAGCGCGTCGTCGAAGTCGGCGACCGCGATGAGGCCGGCGGTCAGCTCGCGTAGCAGCGCGGCGGCCTCCAGCGCCCCGAGCGTGTCGAACACGGGCTCCCGTGTGTCCAGGTTCACCGGGCGGCCCCCGCCACCCCCGCCCGCGCGCTGTCCCGATCCGACCCCGTCGCCTGTGCCATCCGCTGTCTCTCTCCCTCATTCGAAAAGCCCGGCCCGAAGCCCGGCCTGGCTCGAAGCCCCGGCCTACTACCCTCGCAGACCCGGTTCGAAACAGCACAAAGGGGTCCCTTCCGGCGTGGCATCCGCCGGACGGGACCCCCTTGTCGAGGTCAGCGCGACCCGGAGATCAGCCGCCGGCCCACCGAGGCGATCAGCCGGTCCAGCTCCGAGCCGAACGGGTTGTCGTGCACCAGATACGTCCAGGTGGCGCTCGGCCGGACCAGCTTCGCGGCGTCCGGCTCCCAGCCGTCGGAGAACTCCGTCTCCTCGAAGGTGGCGATGGTCCGCGTCTCGATCTCCGGGACGAGCGCGTTGAACGCCGGTACGGCACTGCGGTGGAACTCGTCCAGCGGATCGAGCCGGCCCAACGCCCGCAGGTGCACGCCCTCGCGCACCTCGGAGAGCTCGGCCAGGTGCTCGGCCCAGAGCCGGTCCAGGTGGTAGAGCGCGATCTTGCGGGCCACCTCGGCCAGCAGGTCCTCGTCCATCTCGCCGGCCTTCTCCGGCACCCGCTCCAGCAGCATCAGCGCGGCGATGTCACTGGTCAGCAGCCGCTCCCGGCGCTCGGCGAGGGCCTTGCGCTGCTGCTCGATCACCACGCTGTACCGCCAGGTGTTGCGGTGGATCTCGTGGTTGACGCCCTCGGCGACCCGCTGGGCGTGCTCCACCGCGTAGTCGACCTGCGGGTCGGTGACCAGGCCGTCGGCGTTCATCCGCGGCGACGCCGGGACGGTGTCTCCGGCGTGCCGGACGACCAGGTCGTCCTCCAGGCTGACGAAGAAGACCGACCCGCCCGGGTCGCCCTGCCGGCCGGCCCGGCCGCGAAGCTGGTCGTCGACCCGGCGGCTGTCGTGCCGGCCACTGCCGATCACGTAGAGGCCGCCGAGGTCGGCCACCCGTTCCCGGTCGGACTGGTCGCTGCCGCCGAGGCGGATGTCGACACCCCGGCCGGCCATCTGGGTGGAGACGGTCACCGCGCCGTACGCGCCGGCCTCGGCGATGATCGCCGCCTCCTCGTCGTCGTTCTTGGCGTTGAGGACGACACAGTTCACGCCGGCCGCCTGGAGCCCGGCGGCGAGCCCCTCGGACTCCTTCACGTCCAGGGTGCCGACCAGCACCGGGCGGCCCGCCTCGTGGCAGCGCCTGATCTCGTCGATCAGCGCCTCCTCCTTCTCGGCGCGGGTGGCGTAGATCCGGTCCGGCTCGTCCTCGCGTACGCACGGGGTGTTCGGCGGGATCACCGCCACCTCGAGGCCGAAGAACTCACGGAGCTGATCGCCGACGAGCACCGCGGTCGCGGTCATCCCGCAGACCTTCGGGTAGAGCGCGATGAACGCCTGCACGGCGACGGTGCCCAGCACCTCGCCCTCGGCGGTGGCGTCCAGGCCCTCCTTCGCCTCGACCGCCGCCTGGAGCCCGTCCGGCCAGCGGCGGCGCTGGGCCACCCGGCCGCGCATCTCGTCGATCAGCTCGACCGAGTTGTCCCGGACGATGTAGTCGACGTCGCGGTGCAGCAGGGCGTGCGCGTGCAGCGCCACGTTGACCGCGGAGAGCTGCCCGACGTGCTCCTCGTCGTACAGGTCGATGCCGCCCAGCTTGGCCTCGACGGTGGCCAGGCCGGCCGAGGTGAAGGCGACGCTGCGCCCGTCCTCGGCGATCGTGTAGTGCTTGCCCTTGCGCAGGCCACGGACCAGCGCCGCGGCCGCGTGCACCGGGTCCTGCTCGCCGGGGACCGCGCCGGCGAGCACCATCGGCACCCGGGCCTCGTCGATGAGGATCGAGTCGGCCTCGTCGACGATGGCGGTCGTCAGCGCCGGCTGGACCCTGTCGGCGAGGTCGGTGACGAGCTGGTCGCGGAGGAAGTCGAAGCCGGCCTCGCTGACCGAGACGTAGGTGACGTCGCAGGCGTACGCGGCGCGCCGCTCCTCGGGGGTGGAGGCCTCGTTGACCCAGCCGACGGTGAGCCCGAGCAGGGTGTAGACCGGCCCCATCCACTCGGCGTCGCGGCGAGCCAGGTAGTCGTTGACGGTGAGCACGTGGACCGGGCCGTTGCCCATCCGCACGTGCCCGTACGCGGCGATGGTCGCGGTGAGCGTCTTGCCCTCACCGGTGGCCATCTCGGCGACCTTGCCGGACAGCAGCGCCATCGCGCCGAGCAGCTGGACGTCGTACGGCCGCTGGTCGAGGCCGCGGCGGGCCGCCTCGCGGCCGATCGCGCAGATCTCCTCGTACCCCTCGGCCTGTCCGGCGGCCTCGGTCAGCTCGGCGTCGGTGAGCTTCTCCAGCTCCGCCTCGCGGGCCTCGACGGCCGGCAGCAGCTTCTCCAGCGGGGCCAGGTCGACCGTCGTCCCCGGGCGCTGGAGGAACCGCCGGAACCTGCTCTTCAACCGTTGCGACACACCCATGAGCGGCAACGGTACGCGAACCGGGGCCGATTGTGACCCCCGCCGGGGCGCAGCGTTGCCAGGTGTCCGGATCCGTGTCCGTTTCCGCAGCTCAGGAGCGGTCTGGCCGTCGGCCCGTCCGAGGCGGGCCGGCCAGGATCAGCCGGTGAGGACCACCTGTAGCTCCTGCCGCCGGCGCTGCGCCAGGTCGGTCAGCAGGGCCGGTGCCTCCGCCAGCGGCAGCACCGCCGAGACGAGATGCTCGCGCACCAGATGGCCGTACTGCCGCAGCAGCTCGATGGTCTCCGCGGAGAGCCGCTCCCGGTCCCAGGTGTGGGCGAGGCCGCGCGGCACCCGCCCGATCTGGGCGCAGCGCAGCGACAGCCCGTTGTGATGGAACTCCTCGCCGAACCGGACCTCGTCCGCCCCGGACTGGTAGAAGGCCAGGTCGATCACGGTGCCCTGGGGGCGCAGCAGGCGCAGCGCGAGCCGCAGCGCCCAGGGCTGCCCCCGGCACTGGAAGACCACGTCGGCACCCCGGTCGCCGGCGGCGTGGTGCCACCGGGCCTTCAGCACCACCGCCGGGTCGTCCGCCGCCGGGTCCAGGGTCTCCAGGCCGAGCGCCTCGGCCACCCGGCGGCGGGCCGGGGTGGGATCGAGCACCACCACGGAGGCGGCGCCGTGCCGTCGGGCGAAGAGCGCGGTCAGCAGGGCGACCACCCCGCTGCCGACCACCGCCACCCGCCGGCCGCGCACGCCGTCGCCGAGCGAGCGTACGTCGGCGCCGCACAGGTCGGCGGCGGCGTGCAGCAGCCCGTTGGCGCAGATCGGGCCCATGTGCGCGACGTGGACGCCGAGCAGCGGGTCGAGGTCGTCGGGAAGCGGGACGAAGCGCTCGGCGAGCGGGTCGGCCACGTGCCCGCTGCGGTGGCCGTAGGTCATCGCGCCCACCGTGCCCACCGCGACCGCCGGGGTACGGCTCTCCACCACCCGACCGACCTGCATGTAGCCGAGCCGGGTCACCGGGTACGGGGTGCTGGCCGCGCCGGGCTGGAACAGGCCGAGGTCGGCGTTCCAGGTGACGTTGAGGTAGGGATTGGTGCCCTTGACGTAACTCAGCTCGGTGCCGGCGGAGACGCCGCTGAACAGGGTCGCCACCCGGAAGGTGCCCTCGCGCAGCTCGGCCGCCTCCTGCTCGACCAGCTCGACCTGGCCCGGTCCGGTGACCACCACGACCCGGTCACGCATCGATGGTCACCCCCGGCAGGGTCACCTCGGGCGGCGCCGCGTCGGCCACCGGCGCGCTGAGCCGCGCCGCCGGCCCGGTGGGCAACGCCACAGCCCGCCCGGTCCGCGCCGACTCGGCCACCGCGAGGGCGAGCCGCTGGGTACGCAGCGCCTCGGCGTACGGGACGCGGACGTCGTCGCCGATTCCCCGGACCGCGTCGACGAAGGCCCGGTCGACGGCCACCCGGGCGCCGTCCGGGTCGGCGGGCACCTGCCGCTCGCCGTCGGCGTCGCGGATCAGCATCCCGTCCTCGGCCAGCGACAGCGCCAGCCCGTCGGCGAGGACCTCCACGCCGGCCCGGTGTTTCCAGGTGAGCACGCAGGCCGCGGCGAGGGTGCCGACCGCGCCGGAGGCGAAGCGCAGGGTGGCCGCGGTGACCGAGTCGATGTCGGCGTCCGGCACCGGCGGCGGGCTGCCGTCGCCGTACGCGGTCACCTCGGTCACCTCGCCGGCCAGCAGCCGCACCAGGTCCAGCACGTGCGCGGCCTGCTCGACGACCGGGCCGCCCGAGCGGTCGCACCGGGCCCACCAGGGCACCGGCGGCACCTTGTCCAGCCAGGCCCCGTCGACCATCCGCACCGGGCGGTCGGCCAGCAGCTCCCGGGCCTGCTGGACCGCATGCAGGTAGCGCCAGTGGTGGCCGACGGCGGTGAGCAGTCCCCGCCGTTCGACCAGGGCGGCGATCCGCTCGGCGGTCTCCAGGTCCGCCGCCACCGGCTTCTCGACGAACATCGGCACGCCGGCCTCGATCACCAGTTCCTCCACCGGTCCGTGCGCGAACGGCGGTACGCACACGTACACGGCGTCCGGGCCGGCGGCGAGCAGGTCCGTCACGTCGGTGAAGGACCGGCCGCCGTACGTCCCGGCCAGCGCCCGGGCCGCGTCCGGGGCGACATCGGTCACCCCGAGCAGTTCCACGTCCTCGAAGCCGGTCAGCACCCGGGCGTGGCGCTGCGCCACCCCGCCGGCTCCCACCAGTCCCACCCGGCACGTGCGCATACCCTCGTCCCCTCGCCGCCGTCACACTCGGCTCTCCCCGGGTGGGGGTGCGATCAAACGTTCACCGGCGGGGAACCCTCGGGCGCGCGGGCACTCGGCACGCTGTTAGGCATGATCCGGTTAGTGCGGGTTGGTTTGCGGGAAAACCTCGCCCCGCGTTTCCACCACGACCTGGGGGTGTGCCAGTGCGGGATTCAGGAACGATCGTCTCACCGGTGGTGGAGGCGTGGGCCACGTACCGCACCACGTCGGCCGGGGACTGGCCGGTACGGCGGCTGCTGCGGGCCAAGGGCGACAGCCGGGTCAGCGTGGTGCTGCCGGCGCGCAACGAGGAGGCCACCGTCGGGGCGATCGTGTCGACGATCCGGGAGCACCTGATGGACCGGGTGCCGCTGGTCGACGAGCTGCTCGTGGTGGACTCCCGCTCGACCGACCGGACGGCGCAGGTGGCCCGGGCGGCGGGCGCCGAGGTGGTCAGCCAGGATGTGATGACCCGCGGGCTGCCCCGGCTGACCGGCAAGGGCGACGCGCTCTGGGCCGGGCTGGCTGCGGCCGGGGGTGACGTCGTCGCCTTCGTCGACGCCGACCTGCGTGAGTTCCGGCCGCACTTCGTCACCGGGCTGCTCGGCCCGCTGCTGACCGACCCGTCGGTCGACTTCGTCAAGGGCTTCTATCACCGGCCGCTGGTCGGGGTGACCAGTGTGGAGCCGGACGGCGGCGGGCGGGTGACCGAGCTGATGGCCCGTCCGCTGCTCAACCTCTTCTGGCCGGAGCTGGCCGGCTTCGTGCAGCCCCTCGCCGGGGAGTACGCCGGCCGCCGCGAGGTGCTGGAGCAGGTGCCGTTCGTCTCCGGGTACGGCGTGGAGACGGCCATGCTCATCGACCTGCTGGAGCTGGTCGGGTTGGACGCCCTCGCCCAGGTGGACCTGGGCGAGCGTAAGCACCGCCATCAGGACACCGCCGCCCTGGGCCGGATGTCCGCCCAGATCCTGCTCACCGCCTGGGCCCGGTTGCAGCGGCGGGGCTCGGCGAGCCCGGGCGCGCTGCCGACGGCCCTGCTGACCCAGTTCCGACGCGGTGGCTCGGACACGCTGCCCAACCTCGACCGGGAGATCGTGGTCAGCGACGTCTCCATCGAGGAGCGGCCGCCGCTGGCCCAGTTGCGGCACCGGTTGCCCCGCCGCCGGGTGGCGGTGTGACCGGGCCATGAGTCTGACCGTGCTGATGAACGCGGGTCCCTGGTTGTCCGTGCCACCGCCCGGCTACGGCGGCATCGAGAACGTGGTCGCCACCCTGGTGCCGGAGCTGCGCAAACTCGGCGTACGGGTGGTGCTCGCCTCGGTGGAGACCAGCACGCTGCCGGTCGACGAGCGGATCTGGGTCTTCCCGGACGGGCAGTTCCACGCCCTGCAACGGCCGTACAACCAGGTCTGCGGGGTGTCCCAGGCGCACCTCGACGGGGTGGTGCGCGCGCTGCGCGCCCGCGACGACATCGACCTGGTGCACGACCACGTGGAGGCGGTCGGGCTGGCCACCATGGCCGCGATGGGACCGGACGGCCCGCCGGTGCTGCACACCCTGCACTGGGACCTGGCCAAGCACCCGGAGCTGTACGGCAACCTCGACGGCGGCGTCCGGGTACGGGTCAACGGGGTGTCCGCCTCGCAGCTGGCCCGGGCGCCGCGTGCCCTGCGGGAGCACTCGGTCGGGCACGTGCACCTGTCCACGCCGCTCGCGGTCGACGCCGACCGCCGGCCGAGGGTGGAGAAGGGCGACCACACCGTCATCCTCGGTCGGATCAACCCGGGCAAGGGGCAGGACCTGGGGGCCCGGCTGGCGCGGCAGGTCGGCTTCCCGCTGGTGCTCGCCGGCCCGGTCGGGCCGTACCACCGGCCGGCGGACCTGGCCGCGGCCGGCGACGAGGCCCGGCAGAATCCGGACGTGCGGTTCTTTTACGACCACGTCGCCCCGTACGTCGACGGCGACCTGGTCCGCTGGGTCGGTACGGTCGCCGGGCGGGAGCGGGACGACCTGCTGGCCGGGGCGCGGGCGGCCCTCTTCCCGCTGCGGTGGGAGGAGCCGGGCGGCACGGCGGTGGTCGAGGCGCTCTCCCTCGGCACCCCGGTCGTGGCCGTCGCCCGCGGCTGCCTGCCGGAGCTGATCGAGCCCGGCCGCACCGGCCTGCTCACCACCGACGAGGAGGAACTGGGCGACCTGGTGCTGGCCGCCGGCCTGCTCGACCCGGACGAGTGCCGGCGTACGGCCGCCGCCCGGTTCACGCCGGCGGTGATGGCAGAGCGGTACGTGGGCCTGTACGAACAGGTCCGCCGGCTCGCTCCACGGCCCCTGCTGCCAACCCCCACATGATCCGCTCCGGTGCGACCGGTGATGGTCTCCGGCCGTTGGAAGACCACGACCTGCCGCACCGCGTCGGCCCCCGCCGGGGCGGGCCGCGCCGTTTGCCGCCGGTGCCGGCGGGTAAGTCGCCGGTCCCTTGGCTGAGGAGGCCGGCATGACGAACGCGATGGCGCACTCGCGCGGGCGGCGCAACCCGGCCGACGGCCGGGCCCCGGCCCGCCGGGCCTCCGCGTCCGTCGGCGTGCTCTTCCTGATCATCGGAGTGCTCGGCTTCCTGCCGGGGATCACCAGCAACTTCCACGACCTGTACTGGGCCGGGCACGAGTCGGGCGCGAAGCTTTTCGGCACGTTCCAGGTCTCCGTGCTGCACAACCTCCTGCACCTCGCGTTCGGCGTCGCCGGCCTGGCGATGTCCCGCACGGTCCCCGGTGCCCGCGCCTTCCTGGTCGGCGGCGGGGCGATCTACGTCGTGCTCTGGCTCTACGGTCTGGTGATCAACCGCGGCACCGCGGCGAACTTCATCCCGGTCAACCTCGCCGACAGCTGGCTGCACTTCGGGCTCGGCCTCGGGATGATCGCGCTCGGGCTGCTCACCGTCCGTGATCCGCTCCCCCGCTGAGTAGCGCCGGGTGGCCGGCACCGACGGCAGCCTGGCGAACTGCCCGAAATTACCGCTCTCGCCTGGTTTCATAGGCAGAGGGCCGGGTAGGTGTGCCCGTCCCTTTGCCGTCAGGACGGGGTGCGAGCCATGCCCAAGCAGGTAGTCACCGAGCCGCCACGAGACCGCGGGCCCGCGATCCTCGCGCCGGCCGAGTTCGGCGGTTATCCCGGTCCGGTCCGGGTGGCGACCCCGGGCAACTCGCTGTGGCGGCTGCTGCGCACCACGGACCACAAGCTGATCGGCCTGATGTATCTGAGCACGGCCTTCGGCTTCTTCCTGGCCGCCGGGATCGAGGCGATGCTGATCCGGGGAGAACTGGCCCGACCGGGGCTGCAGTTCCTCTCCCCGGAGCAGTACAACCAGCTCTTCACCACCCACGGTTTCGCGATGCTGCTGCTCTTCGCCACGCCCGCGGCGTTGGGGATGGCGAACTTCCTCGTCCCGATCCAGATCGGCGCTCCGGACGTCTCGTTCCCCCGGCTGAACGCCTTCGGCTACTGGTTGTTCCTCTTCGGCGGCCTGATGCTGTTCGGCAGCTTCCTCACCCCGGGCGGATCGGCCGACTTCGGGTGGTTCGCCTACCCGCCGTTGAGCAACGCCCAGCACTCCCCTGGGATGGGGCCCAACATGGTGGTGGTCGGCCTGGTCATCAGCGGTCTGGGCACCATCCTCACCGCGGTCAACCTGATCACCACCATCGTCACCATGCGCGCGCCCGGGATGACCATGTTCCGGATGCCGATCTTCACCTGGAACATCCTGCTCACCAGCGTCCTGATTATCGTCGTGTTCCCACTGCTGGCGGCCGCGCTGCTGGCGCTGGCCGCCGACCGGCTCATCGGCGCCCACGTCTACGACGCGACCACCGGCGGGCCCATGCTCTGGCAGCACCTGTTCTGGTTCTTCGGCCATCCCGAGGTCTACATCATCGCGATCCCGTTCTTCGGGATCATCACCGAGATCATCCCGGTCTTCTCCCGCAAACCGATCTTCGGCTACACCGGTCTGGTGTTCGCCACCATCGGGATCACCGTGCTGTCGCTGAGCGTGTGGGCACACCACATGTTCGGCACCGGGCAGGTGCTGCTGCCGTTCTTCAGCATTCTCAGCTTCCTCATCGCGGTGCCGACCGGCGTCAAGTTCTTCAACTGGATCGGCACGATGTGGAAGGGCCAGATCACCTTCGAGACGCCGATGCTCTTCGCCGTCGGCTTCCTGGTCACCTTCCTGCTCGGCGGCCTCACCGGGGTGCTGATGGCCAGCCCGCCGGTCGACTTCCACATCACCGACACCTATTTCATCGTGGCGCACTTCCACTACGTGCTCTTCGGCACGGTGGTCTTCGCGTTCTTCGGGGGATCTACTTCTGGTTCCCCAAGATGACCGGGCGACTGCTCGACGAGCGGTTGGGCAAGGTGCACTTCTGGACGATGTTCCTCGGCTTCCACGCGACCTTCCTCGTGCAGCACTGGCTCGGCAACGAGGGCATGCCCCGCCGCTACGCCGACTACCTGCCCGGCGACGGCTTCACCGTCCTGAACACGATTTCGTCGATCGGTTCGTTCGTCCTCGGCATCTCCACGCTGTTCTTCATGTACAACGTCTGGAAGTCCTGGCGGTACGGGGCACGGGTGACCGTGGACGACCCCTGGGGCTTCGGCAACTCGCTGGAGTGGGCGACCACCTGCCCGCCCCCGCTGCGCAACTTCGACCGGCTGCCGCGGATCCGCTCCGAGCGGCCGGCGTTCGACGCCAAGTACGGGCCCCTCGTCGCCGACCTCGGTGCCGACCTGCCGCAGCGCACCACCAAGCCGCCGCAGCACTTCGCCGAGGAGCTGCACCACGTGCCACGCAAACCGGAGTCGCCGGCCGTCGAGGGCGCGCACGGTGCCCGCGAGGCCGTCGAGTACCAGCCCGCGCCGGTGTCCGGCGCCCGGCCGGTCGTCGTGCCCGAGCCCGAGGAGATCATCCGGCCCAGCTTCGAGGAGACCGACGAGCCCGAGGACACGGTCCTGGGCGCGCACCGGGCGGAACCGGAGCGGGACGACCGCTGGCGGCACCCGCGCGGCCCCGGGGACACCACGGAGACCTGATCGGGACACCAGTCGGACGGGCCGGTGCCCACGGCGCCGGCCCGTCCGCCGCATCCCGTGCGGCAGTTCCCCGCGAGTCGTCCGGACCCGGTCGTGACGCCTTTCCGCGTACGGTCAGTCGACCGCCGGCAGGCCGGCCGCGGCGAGCGAGCGGCGTACCGCCGGCTGCACCCGGGTCAGCCGCAGCGGCACCCCGGTACGGGCGGCGGCGTCCCGGCCGGCCATCAGCGCGGCGATCCCGCCGGCGTCGAAGCCGCCCGCCCCGACCAGGTCGACGACCACCTCCCGGGGCTGCCCGGTCACCGCCTCCAGCATCGCCCGGCGGAGCTGGTCCGCGCCGTCCCGGTCGACCTCCCCGCCGACCTCGACGACCACCCGGTCGCCGTTCTGCCGAACCGAGATCCTCGCCTTCACCGGCTCGGCCTCGGCCGCGCCGTTCTGCCAGGGCGGCGGGGCGTCGGCGAGCATCGCCTGCCGTAGCCAGGTCAACGCCCGCGACAGCAGCCGGGAGACGTGCATCTGGGAGATGCCGAACCGGGCCGCGATCTCCGCCTGGGTCTGGTTGCCGTAGAAGCGCATGGCCAGGATCCGCCGCTCCCGCCAGGGCAGCCGGTGCAGCAGGCCGCTGACGGTCACCCGGTCGTCGACCGACTCCAGGTCGTTGTCCGACTCGCCGACCAGGTCGCCGAACTCGGCGGAGCTCTCCCCGCCGACCGGCGCGTTGAGCGAGGCCGGACTGTAGCCGGCGGCCGACTCCAGCGCGGCCAGGATCTCCTCCTCCGGCGTCTCCAGCCGTTCGGCCAGCTCGGCGACCGACGGCGCCCGGGACAACTCGCTGGTCAGCGCCGCGGTCGCCTGCCCCACCTCCAGAATCAGGTCGCGCAGCCGGCGCGGCACGTGCACGCCCCAGGTGCGGTCCCGGAAGTGCCGCTTGATCTCCCCGACGATGGTGATCGCCGCGTACGCGGTGAACGAGCCCCGTTCCGGGTCGTACCGGTCGACGGCGTTGACCAGGCCGAGCCGGGCCACCTGCTCCAGGTCCTCCAGCGGCTCCCCGCGGCCCCGGTAGCGGCGGGCGAGCCGGCCGGCGAAGGGCAACGCGAAGCGGACCAGATCGTCGCGGGCCTCCTGTCGCCGCTCGGGCGGCAGCCCCTCGATCCGTGCCGCGTACGCCAGGGCCGCCGCGTCGAGGTCCTCCAGGCCCCGCTCGGTGGGTGGTGGTGTGGGTGTGGTGGTCTGTCCGAACATCCGCGCCTCCCTCAGGAAGGTCCCCCGCCCGGATCGGGAAGACCGGTCGTGGGCGTGGTCGGGCCACGCGCCGGGCCGGAAGTGGGTTACGTGACGGAACGCCAGGAGCGGCGGCAGCCCGCCGCACGGCGTCGTGGGCCGTCTTCGCAGCGAGCGGTGTTCCCGCTCCGTAGGTACTCAATCACGGACCGCGGGATCGCGAGGATGTTTCGCCGGGGTTGGTGCCGGGGCCCGCCGACCGGGCCCGCGGCGGCCGGCCGGGGCACGTCGGGTCGGGGCGGTCAGGAGACCAGCAGCCCCTGGTGGGCGCCCGCGTCCCGGAGCGCCGCGAGGGCCTCGGCCATTCGCAGCGGCGGCGGGACCGGCAGGTCGTACGGCTGGTTGCGCAGCACCTCGGTGGCCCGCCGGGTGGGCACCGAGGCGACCGGATAGCCGCGTGCCACCCCCCGGTCCAGCGCCCGACGGCGCAGCCCGAAGCCGGCCACGGCGAGCCACTGCGGCAGGCCCGCCAGCGCGGGCGAGCGAACGCCCGGCGGCTCCGGCAGCACGTCCACCGAGCTGAACGGCTCGCTGCCGGCGAGCCACCACTCCACCCCCTCCACCCGACGCCGGGTCGCGTTCTCGCACCAGTACGGCACCAGGCCGGCCCGGATCACCTGCCACGGGTCCAGCAGCCGGCCGCACTCGACCACCAGGCGGTCGCCGGTCTTGCCGGCCTGGCGCAGCCAGCGCCGGTACAGGTCGGCGGTGGCGGCGCTCAGCGCGTCGGGCTGCGGGACGAGCACCCGGTGCAGCGGATGCCCGTGCCGGCCGCTCCAGTACCGGGCGCTGTGTTCGAAACCGGGTTCCACCCCGTTCTCGGCATACGCGGACGGGCAGGAGACGTCCGGCGGCTCCCAGCGCGCCCCGTCGCCGCCGGCGGAGCGGAGCACCTGGCGCAGCGCGGGCGCGTCGGGGTGGAAGTCGACCGGGTCGAGACCGCTGGCGGGGGAGCCGAGCTGGAAACTGTGCCCCCGTCCATCGTCCAGCACCGGCCAGGTACGGGCGTCGTGCAGCAGCAGCACCGGCGCGCCGGGGGCCAGGTGTTCGGCCAGGAACCGGGCGTACGCCCCGGGCAGGGCACGCCACCGTACGGCGAGGGCGACCGTGGCGCCGGCGGACGCGCCCCGGCTGGCCGGGCAGTGCACCTGCCGGACGTGTACGGCGCGGTTGCCGGCGAGCAGCCGGCCGGCGAGGGCGGCGCCGTGGTCGAGCGCGGCCCGGGGACGGTCGACCGCGCCACGGGTCCAGTGCACCGCCATCTCGAACGCGGCGGGCAGCCAGGGCACGCCCAGCGCCACGGCCAGGTGGGCCGCCGCCCCGTGCGGCGAGCCGACCACCACGCCGGGCCAGCGGCGGGCCGGATACTGGTCGACCATCCAGCCTGCCACCTGTTCGGCGTCGACCTCGGCGATCTGCTCGGGGGTCAGCGCGAGCCGGCCGGCGGCCCGGGTGGCGGCGGCTCGCCGCACCGGCTCGGGTGCCCCGGTGAACCGGGAGAGGGGGTTGGCGTTACCGAGGTCGGCGCAGTCGTCGCCGCGCAACGCCCGTACCGTCGCCGACACCAGGACGCGGGCCGCGCTGCCCACCGCCACCACCCGGTCTCCGGCCAGGACGGCGCCGTCGGCCACCCGCCCCACGGACACCTTCCGCACCGGCCCCACCTTGCCTCGTTCGCTCACCACGCGGCCCGACTTCCCGTCCCTATGGGGCCTAAACGGGCATCACCCCACGGGCCGGACCAATCCTCGGACCGCACCCAGGCACGTCGAGGGGGTAATCGTCGCGATATGCGGCATGTTGCGGTCTCCCGCCGCCTGGAGACCGCAACATGCCGCACACGGAGTGGATCAGGCCGCGCCGTGGTGGGGGCGACGCGGGATGCGGCAAGTTGTGGTCTCCCGGCGGCTGGATACACCCACATGCCACATCTGGAGTGGATCATGTAGGTGGAACGCCGCCACCCCGCCCGGCGGGCGGGGTGACGACCATCGGCGAGCGTACGGTCAGCCGTTGCCGCGACCGGGGGTGCTCGCGTCGACGTAGCGCAGCACCGCGCCGACCCCGTCGATGAGTTCGGGCGCCTCCTCTGGCGCGAGCACGGTGAGTTCCGCGTCAGTGCCGACCAGCGCACGCAGCAGCGCGGCGTCGGCGCGGACCCGTTGCGGATCGGCCACCGCCATCGCCTCCAGCTGCCGTGGGTCGGTCGCGATCTCGGTCGGCTCGGGGCCGATCCACAGTTCGTTGTCGGCCGAGGGGTCGTCCACGATCAGCATCGTGTCGACCTGGTTGCGTTGCAGGGCGGCGACCACCGCGTCCAGGCCCGCCCCGACGTCCTCCTGCATGCCGAACCGGTCCAGCGCGGCGGATATCCGCTGGTCGGCCACTTCGGCGATGGTCTGCACGGTGATGTCGTCCATCGCGGCCGGATCGGCGCCGCCGGTACGCGCACCGGCGTCGGTACGCACCAGGACATCCTGCCAGCGCTCCGGCAGCTGGGCGGCGATCATGCCGGTGGCCCGGATGTCCCCGGCCACCACCACCACGTCCGCGCCGACCTTCTCGGCCAGCTCGGCGGTGGCCGCCGCGGCGTCGCCGGCATTGTGGTGCCAGGCCTCCACCGCGGCGCGCTGGTAGCGGGACTGCGACCAGCCGCCCGGCTTGACCCGGCGCAACTGCCAGCTCTCCCGCCCCTTGACCTGTGCCCGTCGGGGCACCCCGCCGGCGCTGATGGCGACGGCGTCCGCCCCCGTCCGGTCGGCCAGCACCCGGACCCAGGCGACCTGCTCGCCCCGCTGGGCGACCAGCGGCATGGTGTGCGGCACCAGGGCCCAGGTGGCCAGGTCCCGTAGTGGCGGCGCGGACAGGTACTCGGTGAGCACCACCCGGCCCCGGGTGGCGAAGACGGCCAGACCGTAGTCGCCGGGCATCGGGTCGTGTCGCCGGACGACCTCCTCGACCGCGTCGACGGTCACCGGGTCGGCGCCCTGCTCCAGCAGGTGCCCCTTCAGGGCCCGCCAGCGCAGGTCGACCGCGGGCCGGGAGTCGTGGGTGTCCCGGGAGGCGTCCAGGTACACCGAGCACCACGGCCCGGGACGGTCGTAGAGCGGACGCAGGAAGGACAGCTGCATGCTCGACCCCTTTCCAGCTCGGCCGCACGCATACCCGCGCCATCGGGGATGTCACCTGGGCCGCCGGCCGCGTGACCGACGTTCATTCACGCCTTTCAACCCCTGGAATCGCTACCATCAGTGAACCGAATCGGACTCTCGGTGGTGATCATGGATGCTGACCTGCATGTCCGGCGTGTCGTCCACCCGACCGAACGGATCGTCACCGGACGGCTGCTCCGCCACATGGAGGGCTACCCGCGCGAGGTGCGGGTCGGCCAGCCGGTGCTCGTCGTGGTGCTGGCCGCCGCCGGCCTGGTGCGGCTGCTGTTCCGGTTGCTACGCCGTGGCGGCGGAGGCGGCGGGCGCAGCTTCAAGGAGCTGAAGAAGGGCCCCGAGTTCCTGGTCACCCCGGTACGCCTGCGCGACACCGCGGACCGGCTGCTGGAGGTGGAGCTGCACGGCCACCTGCCGCAGAGCGCGTTGCACCGTGGCGACCACCTACAGCTCACCCTGCAAACTCAGCGGGACGCGGACCTGCCGCCGCGGATCGAGCGGATCGTCAACCTGACCACCGGTCAGCTACTGACCCCGCGTACCGCCACCGTCTGGTCACACCTGGGCCCACCACTGCTGCTCCAGGCGGCGCTCGGCGTGCTGCTGGTGCTCGGCGTCGCCGCCTGCTCGGCCCTCACCTGAGGTTCCGCGCCCACCTGGACCCGGTGCGAGCGGTCGAACCCGCCATCGATCCCCGACGGTCAGCAACACCGGGGCCGCGACGGCCGAACGACGCCGACCCGCCGTGCGGTCAGCCCACCGGGGTGAGCGGCCGCCCGGCCCGCGCCGGCTCGCCGAGCAGGCCGCGCCGGCGGGCCCAGCGCTCGAAGAGCACCGTGGCGAACGGCGGCACCGCGCAGAGCAGCGCGACCGCCGTGCGCGGCAGGGACCAGCGCCGCTGTCGGGCCACCACGAGGACGACGATCCCGTACGCTACGAAGAGCGCGCCGTGGACGGGCCCGAACACGTGCACGCCGATCTCGTTGCGCGGCGGGCCGTACTTGACCGCCATGCCGGCGAGCAGCCCCGCCCACGAGCATGCCTCGGCGATCGCCGCCACCACGAACAGCCGGACCATCTTCTCGCGCATCAGCCACTCCCCCACCCGGTCGACGGCCATGGTAGCCGTCCGGCCCGGCCGGACCGCGACACGCGCGTGGGACGCGGCGGGAATCACGATGCCCGCGGTTGGGTAGTTATGGGTCCTTCGGGTCTTCCCCGCCCCATCGTCCCGTGCGAGGTTAGGGGGAGCCAACGGTGACAGGGTGGTGACCATGGGCGAGGCCGTCAGCGTACGCACCTTCGGCCGCGAGGACCGGGCCCGCTACCGGGAGAAGGTCCGGCGCTGCCTGGACGTCTTCGCCGAGATGCTGCGGGAGTCCCGCTTCGACGTGGAGCGGCCGATGACCGGCCTGGAGATCGAGCTCAACCTGGTCGACGACGGGTTCCAGCCGGCGATGCGCAACACGGACGTGCTGGCGGCGGTCGCCGATCCCAGCTTCCAGACCGAGCTGGGCCAGTTCAACGTGGAGATCAACGTGGTGCCGCGCCGGCTCACCGGCACCGGCACCGCACAGTTCGAGGAACACGTGCGGGCCAGCCTGAACGCCGCCGAGGAGAAGGCCCGTACGGTCGACGCGCACATGGTGATGATCGGCATCCTGCCCACCCTGCGACCCGAGCACCTGACCGCCGGCGCCCTCTCGGCGAGCCCACGCTACGCGTTACTCAACGAACAGATCTTCGCCGCCCGCGGCGAGGACCTGCGGATCGCGATCAGCGGGGTGGAGCGGCTGGCCGTCACCGCGGACACCATCACCCCGGAGGCCGCCTGCACCAGCACCCAGTTCCACCTGCAGGTCAGCCCGGCCCAGTTCGCCGACTACTGGAACGCCGCCCAGGCCATCGCCGGCGTGCAGGTCGCGCTCGGCGCGAACTCGCCGCTGTTCTTCGGCCGGGAGCTGTGGCGGGAGACCCGGGTGCCACTGTTCCAGCAGGCCACCGACACCCGCTCCGAGGAGATCAAGGCCCAGGGGGTACGCCCGCGGGTCTGGTTCGGGGAACGCTGGATCACCAACGTGTTCGACCTGTTCGAGGAGAACGTGCGCTACTTCCCGGCGCTGCTTCCGGTCTGTGACCCGGAGGACCCGGCCGAGGCCCTGGCCAGCGGTGGCGTACCCAGGCTGGCCGAGTTGCGACTGCACAACGGCACCGTCTACCGCTGGAACCGCCCGGTGTACGACGTGCTGAGGGGGCGCCCGCACCTGCGGGTGGAGAACCGGGTGCTGCCGGCCGGCCCGACCGTGCTGGACACCATCGCCAACGGGGCCTTCTACTTCGGCCTGGTCCGCGCGCTGGCCGAATCCGACCGGCCGCTGTGGTCGCAGATGTCGTTCAGCGCCGCCGAGGAGAACTTCACCAGCTGCGCCCGGTACGGCATCGACGCCCAGGTGTTCTGGCCGGGGCTGGGCTACCTGCCGGCGACCGAGCTGGTGCTGCGTCGGCTGCTGCCCCTGGCGTATCACGGGCTCGACCGGTGGGGCCTCGACCCGGGCGAGCGGGACCGGCTGCTCGGCATCGTCGAACAGCGCTGCCTGACCGGCCGCAACGGCGCGACCTGGCAGGTGGAGACGTTGCACCGGCTGGAGGCCGCCGACCATCTGGACCGGCCGGCGGCGCTGCGCGAGGTGATGCGCCACTACATGGACCTGATGCACAGCAACCGCCCGGTCCACGAGTGGCCGATTCCCTGACCGTCCACCCGGCTCCGGCCCGGGACCGCCCGGCAGCCGCCCGTCCGACGGTCAGAGCGCGACGATCGCGGCCGACTCGGGCGGCAGCTCGATCCCGTCGCGCATCACGGTGACGCCGGTCGCGGTGGCCAGCAGCACGGTGCGGACCAGGCCGGGCAGGTTGATCCGCTGCGGCTTGCCGGCCAGGTTCGCCGCCACCAGGCACTCGCCCCGGCGGGTCAGCAGGAACCGGTCGCCGTGCCGTACGTCGATCCGGTTCGACCGCGGGTCGGACAGGTCGGGTCGGCTCTTGCGCACGGCGATCAGCCGCCGGTAGAAGTCGTACACCTCGCGGTGCTCGGGCTTGTCCAGCTCGGCCCAGTCCAGCCGGCCCCGGACGAGGGTCCGCCGGTCGGGTATCTCCCCCGCCGGCCGGCCGTAGGCGGCGAACTGCCGCGGCGTGCCGGCCGCCCACTCCTCCCCCATGAAGAGCATCGGGGTGAGCAGCGCGGTCATCAGCAGGGTGGCGCCGACGCGCAGCAGGCCGGCGGAGAGCTGCTGGGCGACCCGGTCCTCGGTGAGCAGGGTGGGCAGGGCGTGCTGGGCCGGACCGTTCAGGTCGGGCTCGGCGATCAGCGACAGCGGCCGACCCAGGTGAGCGGAGAGCGACTCCACCGCCGCCGTCAGCTCGGCGCCGGGCCGGGCACCGGGCGTGGCGGGTACGCCGCCCAGCCGCAGTCCGTCGACGTGGTAGTCGCGCAGCCACCTGAGCAGGCTGTCGCCGAGGTGGCGGTGCCCGAAACGATAGTGGGCCACGTCGAGGATCATCCCCAGCCCCTTGGCGTGCACCGCGTCGACCAGCCGCCTGAGCCCGTCCGGCCCGCCGTCGAAGGCGTTGGCCGGCAGCAGCTCGACCAGGTCGACGCCGAGGTCGACGAGGTGGTCGAGGTGGCCGATGGCCGCGTCGAAGGTGCCCTCCGGGGTGAAGGCGCCGACGTGCAGCTCGTACCGGATGCTGCCGGGCAGGCGGAGCCGGGCGGCTTCGGGCGCCCACACCGTGAACTCGGTCATGCGGCAGCCTCCACGGGATCGGTGGGAGCCAGCAGGTCGACGGGACAGGTCATGAACGAGCAGCTCAGACCCACTGTAGACCCGACCGGTGAACATGTCCGTGACCCGATGACCGGAAATCCCCCGCCCCTCGGCCGGGCCGGCGGGCCGACCCGGCAGCGTTGATCGGCGATACGGGCACCGGCACGCCATCCGCCGGTCACGATCTTGCATCCGGGCTGTTCACGGCCGGTTTCATCGGACAGACTCGCGTGGACCTGTCGGGACGAGGGCCGAGGAGACGCGGTGCGGGTGCTGATGGTGGAGGACGACCTGCGAGTCGCGTCCGCGTTGGGTGCCGCGCTGCGCCGCCGGGGCTACGTGGTCATCCCGGCCACCACCGCGGCGGAGGCGGTCACGGCGGGTCCGGTCGACCTCGTCCTGCTCGACCTCAACCTGCCCGACCGGGACGGCCTGGAGTTGTGCCGGCAGATCCGCCGGCGCAACGAGGACGTCGCCATCATCGCGGTGACCGCCCGGTCCGAGGAGCGGGACCGGGTGGCGGGGCTGCGGGCGGGCGCCGACGACTACGTGGTGAAGCCGTTCTCCATGGCGGAGTTGCAGGCCCGGATCGAGGCGGTGATGCGCCGTACGGCCCGCGCCGCGCGAGCCGAGACGGCGCTGGAGGTCGGCGACCTGCGGGTCGATCTCAGCGCCCGGCGGGTCTGGCTCTCCGGCCGCGAGGTGAGCCTGACCCGCAAGGAGTTCGACCTGCTGATGGCGTTGGCCCGGCAGGCGGGCACGGTGGTGCCCCGGGAGCGGTTGCTGATGGACATCTGGCAGACCACCTGGAAGGCCGGACACACCCTCGACGTCCACGTCGCGGCTCTGCGCGGCAAGCTCGCGGACGCCGGCCTGGTGGAGACCGTACGCGGGGTGGGCTACCGGCTACGGCCGAGCTAGACGGCGGGCGCGTGGGACGCCCATCGATTCTCAGATCATCCTCAAGAAATCTGTGGCGGTCGCTCGCGAACGGGACGGCTGGCGTGTGCTGTCCGCACCGTGTCATCCCACCTGTTCTGGAGCTTCCATGAGAGACAGACGGACGACCATCTTCTCCGTCCTGCTCGCCGCCACCCTCACGGCGGCCGTCGCACCCGCGCCCGCCTACGCCGTACCGGTTGGTGTCGCCGCCCAGGCCGAACCGAACCAGGTGCAGAACCTGACGGTCGTGCAGGGTGACGGCTACGCCACCCTCGCCTGGACGCCGGTCGACGGCGCCACCGACTACCAGATCGAGCGCACCCCGGTCGCCGACGACGGGTCGGCCACCGGGCCCGCCGTGATCACCGGCGTCTGGCGGCCGAACCGCCAGATCAACAACGAGTCGCCGACCTTCGCCGACTCGGGATTCAACCCGGGCGCCCGGTTCGAGTGGCGGGTCCGCGCCCGCTTCGGGACCACCGCACAGCCGTACTCGGAGCCGGTCTCCGGCGCCACCACGGCTCCGTGGGGCGACCCGAACGTGCCGGGTGAGAACCTGCGGACCCAGTGGGAGACCACCCTGGCGGCGCAGTACACGAGCGACGTCAACGAGTACGCGTACACCGCGGCGCTCGACGCGGCGAGCGACCGCGTCCGGGTGACCGAGATCGGCAAGACCGTGCTCGGCCGGCCGATCAACATGTTCGTCATCGGCTACCCCACCCCGCCGGCCACGCCGGAGGCGGTGGCCAAGACCTCGCCGCTGCTGATCAACTGCAACGTGCACGGCAACGAGCCCGGTGACCGGGAGGCGTGCCTGATCATGGCGCGCAAGCTGGCCTTCAGCAACGACGCCCGGACCATCGACCTGCTGTCGCACACCACCGTGCTCATCGTGCCGACGATCAACGGTGACGGCCGGGCGGCCAACACCCGGGGCAACTCCACCGGGCAGGACCTGAACCGGGACTACTCGCTGATCCGCCAGCCGGAGAACGCCGCGTTCGTACGGATGCTGCGCGACTACCACCCGGTGGCCAGCTACGACGGTCACGAGTTCGGCAACTCCAACGCCGGTGACCTGCCCATGCTGCCGCCGCGGCACCAGAACGTGGCCCAGTCGATCTTCGACGAGTCGCAGCACATGATCGAGGGCCACATGTACACCCAGGGCGCCAAGGACGGCTGGTGGCCGTGCCCGTACGGGTGCAACGGCGGTGGAAGCGTGGGTCTGAGCGAGGAGACGATCCTCCGCAACACGGCCGGGCTCAAGAACGTGGTCAACTCGCTGCTCGAACTGCGCAGCTCCGGCGGCCCCACCCGCCCCGACGAGGGCAACACGGCGAACAACCGGCGGCGTAAGACCTTCTCCGCGCTGTGGACGTTCAACCAGTTCCTCGACTACCACCGGGCGAACCTGACCGCGATCACCACGGCGCGGGCCGAGGCGATCAGGTTCCAGGTGTCGAACACCGGCAGGATCGTCTTCCGCGGGTCCCGCCCGATCGAGGCGTACCCGGCCCCGCACCCGGGCGAGGCCCCGCCGCCGATCGACGCGCCGAAGGACAACCTGATCCTCGACAACGCACCGTGCGCGTACAAGCTCACCGAGGAGCAGTACAACGGGGCGCGCACCGACGGTCCGGCCGGCCTGCGGACCACGGTGGCCGAGCGCATTGCCGCCCACGGCTGGCAGGTCGTCAAGACCGCCGACGGGTACGTCGTCCCGCTGAACCAGCCGGAGCGGGGCCTGATCCCGCTGCTGCTCGACGAGCTGGGTGTCGAGAACCTGGTGGCCGGCGAGCGGGTGTACCCGACCCTGACCGGCAAGCGCGACGGCCAGCTGGTCGTCTCCGGCTTCACCTGCCTGAAGGACGCGACGGTGAACGGTCCGGTCCGGGTCCAGCCGGGCGCCACGCTGGTCGCGACCGGCTCGTCGATCACCGGCCCGGTCGACGCCAACGGCGCCGCCGGGGTCTTCCTGACCGACAGCAAGGTCACCGGTCCGGTCCGGATCACCGGCGCCAGCGGCCCGGTGGTCGTCGCCGACGCCACGGTCACCGGCCCGGTCGAGGTGTCGAACAACCGGGGTGGTGCGCCGCTGCTGGCCGGCAACACGGTCAACGGCCCGCTGTCCTGCGGCGGCAACGCCGCGGCTCCGGTGAACCTGGAGCTGGCCAACTCGGTCACCGGCCCGAAGAGCGGCCAGTGCGCTCGCCTGTGACCCGCTGATCGTCGTACCGGCCGGCTCGGGGCCTCAGGGCCGGCCGGTACGACCCGACCTGACCTGGAGAGAACGCCGTGGACCAGCTCGCCACCGTACCGTCCCGCCCCCGCCGGGCGGCCCACCGTCGTCACCCACGGCGCCGGCTGGCCGCGCTCGCCGCGGTGGGCCTGTCCCTGGCCCTCGCCGGCACGGCCTGCTCCGATGCCGGGCCGGCGGATCGCGCGGCGGCAGCGACCGGCGGTGCGGCCGCGCCGTCGGCGGTCGCCGTCCATGGGCCGCTGTGTGACGCGCTGCCCTCGGGTACCGAACCGGGCAACCCGGGGTCGCTGGCCGCTGAGCCGCCGGAGGTGGCCCTGCAGTGGCTGCCCGTGCTCACCACGTTCGAGTCGGCGGTACGGGCCGCGGACATGGCGGGCGAGCTGCACGAGAAGTCCGGGGTGACCATCCTCGCGCCCAGCGACGACGCGTTCGCGAAGCACTTCTCCGAGGAGAACCTGGACGAACTCTTCATCAAGGACAAGGGCCAGCTCCGCGACCTGCTTCGCGAACACCTCGTCGCCGGGTCGCTGTCGCTGTCCGACCTGACGGCCGCCGGCGAGGTCACCACGCTCGCCGGTACGAAGATCAAGGTCACCGGCGACGGGACGACGGCCCGGCTGGCTGGCAAGGCCGACACCGTGTGCGCCGACTACCGGGCCGTCGACGCCCGGATCCACATCATCAACCGGGTGCTCGGCGACCTGCCCGTCACCGCGGGCACCGGCGACCGGAGCCACTGACCGGCACACACCGCGTACGCGAGAAGGCCGCCGGCCCCGTGCGGGGTCGGCGGCCTTCGTCGTCAGCCGGAGGTCAGCGCTCGCCGGCCGGGACGTAGTCCCGCGCGGCGGAGCCGGTGTAGATCTGCCGCGGGCGGCCGATCTTGGTCTCCGGGTCGTTGATCATCTCGCGCCACTGGGCGATCCAGCCGGGCAGCCGGCCCAGGGCGAACAGCACCGTGAACATCTTGGTCGGGAAGCCCATGGCCTTGTAGATCAGGCCGGTGTAGAAGTCCACGTTCGGGTAGAGCCGCCGGGAGACAAAGAAGTCGTCGGCGAGGGCGATCTCCTCCAGCTGCACCGCGAGGTCCAGCAGCGGGTCCGGCTTGGCCATCCGGCCCAGCACGTCCTGGGCGGCCTGCTTCACGATCGCGGCGCGGGGGTCGTAGTTCTTGTAGACCCGGTGGCCGAAGCCCATCAGCTTCACGCCGGTCTGCTTGTCCTTCACCTTCTGCACGAAGGAGCGGACGTCGCCGCCGTCGGCCTGGATCTTCTGGAGCATCTCCAGCACGGCCTGGTTGGCGCCGCCGTGCAGCGGGCCGAACAGCGCGTTCACCCCGGCCGACACCGAGGCGAAGAGGTTCGCGTTGCTGGAGCCGACCAGGCGCACGGTCGAGGTGGAGCAGTTCTGCTCGTGGTCGGCGTGCAGGATGAACAGCATGTCCAGCACCCGAGCCACCACCGGGTCGACCTCGTACGGCTCGGCCGGCACGCCGAAGGTCATCCGCAGGAAGTTCTCGACGTAGCCCAGCGAGTTGTCCGGGTACAGCAGCGGCTGCCCGATCGACTTCTTGTACGCGTACGAGGCGATGGTCGGGACCTTCGCCATCAGCCGCACCGTGGACATCTCGACGTGTTCGGAGTCGAACGGGTCCAGGCTGTCCTGGTAGAAGGTCGAGATCGCGCTGACCGCCGAGGAGAGCACGGCCATCGGGTGCGCGTCGCGCGGGAAGCCGTCGAAGAAGCGGCGCATCTCCTCGTGCAGCAGCGAGTGCCGCCGGATCCGCTCGCTGAACTCGGTCAGCTGCTGCTGGGTCGGCAGCTCGCCGTAGATCAGCAGGTACGAGACCTCCAGGAAGGAGGACTTCCCGGCCAGCTGCTCGATCGGGTAGCCCCGATACCGCAGGATGCCCGCGTCACCGTCGATGTAGGTGATCGCGGACGAGCAGGACGCGGTGTTCACGAAACCGGGGTCGTAGGTGGTCATCCCGGTTTCCTTGAGCAGGGCGCCCACCTTGATTCCGCCGGGGCCCTCGACCGCGGACTGCACCGGCATCGACAGCTGGCCACCGGGGTGGTCGAGCTTGACTTCCGTCATCTGTTCCTCGCTTCGCCGGCAAGATCTTCATTGAGTTGCCTTCGCTTTTACCGTACTTACGGTCTGGAGGACACCGCTCGTGGTGGTTCTGTGGTGAGGTATGCGTCACCCGATTCCCGGCCGGCCGGCTCAGAAACCCGGGAAAAGCGTGGCCACCCCGGCTCCGGCCGGGGTGGCCACGCAGGCTTGCGCAGGGCGCGGACGCGGTCAGGACAGGTGGAGCCTGCGCAGGCTGCCATCGCCGGCCACCCGGTAGAGGTCCAGGCGGTTGGCCCCGGCGGTGAAGAGCCGGTCGTCGGGGAGGAAGGCGGCGAACCGGCGGCCGCCCTTGTCGGGCGGAACGACCGGGACGACCGCGCCGACGGTGCCGTTGACCGCCACCGCGAGCTTCGTCCCGTTCGGCACCGAAGCCGGCACGGTGCCCCAGACCAGAGCGGGCAGCTCGCCCGCCGCGGGGTCGACGGCGCGGAACGCGGCGAGGTTCGCCACGGTGGCCGTACCGCCGGTGGGCTTGTCGCCGACCCGGGAGCCGACCAGCGGGTCCGGGGCGGGCGGGGCGGGCGGGGACGGCACCCCGCCGGAGATCCGCACCGGCTCGCCGGGTTGGTCGTAGAACAGCTTCTCGGCCCGCTCACGCGGGGTCTGCTGCGCCGAACGGCCGTCCATGTGCCAGGGGATCTTGATGTGGGTCGCGTCGGCGATGGTGGGCAGCAGGTCGACGTGCTGCCAGTTCCGGTCGTCGATCCGGCCGGCCCGCTGGCCGGGCTCCTTGACGAACATCGGCACCCAGGCGACCTGGTCGGCGGCGTGGTTGATGGCGTCCATCCCCCGGCCCTGCCAGTCCCGCCGGAAACTCACCCCGTGGTCGGCGGTGACCAGGACGAGGGCCTTGTCGTAGAGCCCGGTGGCCCGCAGCGCCCGCAGCGTCTCGCCGATGAGCCGGTCGGTGTAGCCGAGCTGGGCCAGATGCCGCTGGCGGGCCAGGTCGACCCAGCCGGCACCGTCGTTGGGCAGGTCCTCCGGCGCGGCGTACTGCGCCCCGGACGGCAGGTACGCCCACGGCGCATGCGGCATCAGCAGGTGCAGGAAGTGCAGGGTGGGCCGGGACGACGGGCGCAGCCCGGCGAGAAAGCTGGTGAACCGGGCCGGCTGGTTGGCGTTCAGGGCGTCCCAGCGGAACTTCGGGTCCGCCGGGACCGGCTCGGCGGCGTCCAGCCCCGCCTCGGCCCGGGTCAGCTCCCGGTACGAGTTCTCCGGATCGATCCGGCTGTCCACCGGCGCGGTGACCTGGCGCAGCAGCTTGCCGCTCTCCCGGACCAGGACGCCGAGCCCCTGCTCCGGGCTGGCCGGCTGCTCGCACCGGCTGGGCGGGCAGAGCCGGGTGATGCTCTCCTCGGCCTTGATCTCGTACAGCCCGCCCAGGGCGGTGAACAGGTTGTCCGGGTACTGCGAGTAGTGCGGGGCCACCGACTGGGCCGGGTACCGGCCGGTCAGCATGGCCGGCAGCGCGTACGGCGTCCAGCCGCTGACGCCGGTGGCGTTCCGGTACCAGGTCGACCCGTCGGCGAGTTCGGCGAAGTTCGGGTACCGGGTGGCGTCGATCCGCCCGTCCGCACCGAGCAGCGAGACCAGCGGCAGCTCGTCCAGCACGATCATGACCACCGGCGGGTGGGCACCGGCGCCGGCCACCCCGGCGGATCCACCGTGGCCCTTCGGCAGCACCACCGCCGAGGCCGGCGAGGCGAAGACGAAGAGGCCGACGAAGACCACCGGCCCGGCCGCGGCCAGCCGCAGCACCTGCCCGAGGGCCCGCCACCGCCGGTGTGCGACCGCCGCGGCGGCGCCGACCACGCCCGCCACCAGCAGCAGCGGTACGCCGCGCAGCGGTGTCACGTGCCGCCCCACCTGGACGGCGAGCGCGGCCAGCAGCAACCCGACCACGAGCGTGTGCACGACCGCCCGGGCGATCCGGCCGACCAGCAGGCTGACCGCGCCGAACAGGGCGAACGGCACGGTCGGCACGATGGCGATCAGGGCCGCCAGGAGCAGCACGTCGGCCGGGGCGGCGCGGTGGAACAGGAAGAAGTCCGGGCTGTGGCCGAGCACGTCCAGCAGTGGCTGGGTGACCACCAGCCCGACCAGCGCCACCACCTCCAGCAGCCGGCCCAGTTCGCTGCGCCAGGCGACGCGGCGGCCGGACGGCGTCGGCGCGACCGGGCGTACCTCGGGGGGTGCGAGAGTCTGCTCAGCCAACGGTCACCACCTGGTAGAGCGTCCGGGTGCCGGACGGCAGCTCGACCCGGCGGAGGATCCGGCCGCGCGCCACGAGCAGCCGCTCGAACGCCTCGCGCCGGTAATCCGGGAACAGCCCGTCCGGTTTGTTGGCCAGCAGCCGCCGGGCCATCGGGTCCTCGGGGTGGACGAACTCCACCACCAGCGTGCCGCCGGGCGCGGTCAGCCCGGCGAACTGGTCCAGCACCTCGGCCAGCGGCACGTTCCGGCCGATCGCCAGGTGGTGCACCAGCGCCAGCGCGAGAACCAGGTCGGCCCGCGCCCGGTCGGCGAAGCCGGCCCGCTCGACGCCCCGCCAGCCCCCGCCCGGCGACGGGTCGGCGAGGTCCATCACCAGCGGCAGGATCCGCTGCTCCCGCTCGTCGCGCAACGCGCGGTAGAGCCCGTCGACCACCGCCGGATCCTGCTCGACCGCGACCACGTGGTCGGCGTGCCGGGCGGCGATCCGGGCGTACCGGCCGTCGTTGGCACCCAGGTCGAGCGCCAGCCCTGGCATGGTCACGGCCGCCGCCCGGTCGACGAACTCCTCCTTCGCCCGCCGGTCCGGCACCGAGTACGCGCAGGTGCGCTGGTAGTCGGCCCAGTGGCTCTCCCCCGGCCGGGCGTCCAGCCGCCGGACCAGCTTCTCCAGGCCGCGTACCGTCGCCAGGACCAACTCCCGGGAGTAGCCGGCGGCCCGCAGTTGGGCTCGCACGTCGCTGGTGCTGGCGTGCGCGTGGCGGGCCTGCATCGCGCCGTGCAGGTGGACGTGGGTGAGCACACCGGGGCGCAGCCGGCGCGTGCCGGAGAAGAGGCGGCGCATCTGGTCCGGCTCGATGCCGTCGATCCGGGCCCGCAGCCAGGGCTGGAAGTCCAGCCCGAGATGGGCCTGGAGCAGCAGCGGATAGAGCAGGGTCTGACAGAACTGCCGGTAGCCGGCCCAGGGCTCCCCGTCGCGGGCCGGTTCGAACGAGCCGACGTCGATGAAGACCGGCGTGGCGCCCCGCCACTGGAGGTTGTACGCCGAGCCGTCCTTGGTGGTGAAGCCGGCGGCCACGGCCGACCGCAGCACCTCCAGGTGCAGCAGCGCGGCGTCGCGCAGCATCCCGTACGACCACTCGTACGGGTGGGAGACGAACGGGATGCGCTCGTGTCGCAGCACCGCGGCCCAGGGCAGGTCGACCGGGGCCGGGACCAGTTCCTCGGTGCCGCACACCTTGCCGGCGGCGAGCAGGTCGCGGAAGAAGTCGCTGGCGGCGAGGGCCCGCCAGTCGCGGGCCGACCGCTCGTCGAGGCCGCGCAGCACCTCGCCCCGGCGGTGGAAGACGCGGTTGCCCGGGTCGCGGAAGGACCCCGGCTCCAGCCGGGCGTCGGCGTCGGAGACGGCCACCCCGGTCAGCTCCGGTCGGTGGGCTGCCGGCGGAACCGGGCCACCAGCCGTCGCCAGTAGAGCTTCGCGGCCACCGCCGCGCCAGCCACCCCGCCGACCACCGCCTGCACGATCAGGCTGCCGGAGCCCGCGTCCAGGTAGGCCAGGTACGTCACGGCTGCCCCCTTCCCTCGCCGTTGATGGAGGCCGGCCCGACATAGGGGCTTTCGGCCTTTTAGCCGGACTTGTTCCTTACCGTACGCCGCCGAGGCGGCCCGTGTCGGGCACACCCGACACTCCGCCCCCGTCCGTTCCGTTCAAGACGCCCCGACCCACCCGGCCCTACCGTGACGGCCATGACACCGCATTTCGACCTGATCGGCATGGCCGTCACCGACATGGGCCGCACGCTGGACTTCTACCGCCGGCTGGGGCTGGCGATCCCGCCCGACGCGGAGCGCGAGGCACACGTGGAGATCACCCTGGACAACGGTGTCCGGCTGGCGTGGGACACCGTCGAGCTGATCCGGACCTTCGACCCCGGCCACACCCTGGCCACCGGCAGCCCCCGGGTGAGCCTGGCCTTCCGCTGCGCCGACCCCGCCGAGGTCGACCGCTGGTACGCCGAGCTGACCGCCGCCGGCCACCACGGCCACCTGCCGCCGTGGGACGCCGTCTGGGGCCAGCGCTACGCCGTCCTCCACGACCCCGACGGCAACGCCATCGACCTCTTCGCCCCGCTGTGAACCCTCCCGTGAACCCCCGCCGCAAACCCGGTTGATCAAGAAGTTCGCGTCCAAGTCGATCTTTAACCGGACGAAAACTCCTTGATCAACGCGGCTGGAGGAGGTGGGTCGGGGGGACGCCGGTGAAATGCTTGAAGTCTCGGGTCAGGTGGGGCTGGTCGGCGTACCCGGTCAGCGCGGCGACCTCGGCCAGCGGGGTGCCGGCGCGGGCCAGGTCGAGCGCCCGGCGCATCCGCAGGATGCGGGCGAGGGTCTTCGGGCCGTACCCGAAGAGGGCCTGGCTGCGCCGGTGCAGCGCCCGCGCGCCGAGGCCGACCTCGGCGGCGGTGGCCGCCACGGTGGCGCCGGCCGCGAGCCGGGCGGCGACCCGCGCACCGAGCGGATCGGGCCCGCCGGCGGCGTGCAGCCGCGCCACCGCGACCGCCTCCAGCACGGCGGCCACCGCCTCCGCACGGCTCGGCCGGTGCAGCGGGTGCCGGCCGGGGCCGACCCCGGAGCGATCCCACCGGCCGTTGGCCGGCCCACCCGGGGAAGCGGCACGCGTCGCGCCGGGCGGTGGCGGATCGCCGGACTCCGCGGCCACCGCCACCCGGTCGGCCAGGTCGGCGGCCGTCCGACCCCAGAGGTCGGCGAGCGGGATGCGCCGGTCCCGTAGCTCGTCGGCGGGGACGCCGAGGACGGCGGGACCCGTGCCGGGCGGCAGGCGCAGCCCGACCCACCGCTCGCCTGCCGTGCTTGCGGAGAGATGCGCGGTCCGGTCAGGGCCGGCGACCAACAGCCCGGCCCGGCTGGACCAGAGCAGGTCCAGGCACCCGTCCGGCAGCACCCGGGTCGCCGCCCCACCGGCGGCGACGCTTTCCCACACCACCGCCCCACGGATCCCCGCCGCCGCCCCCTCCCGATACACCCCACCACCCTGCCACCCCCGCCCACCGACCGCCCCCGCTGCCCCCGGACCTCGCTGATCATGAAAGTTGTTGCCACACCGCTCCGGCGTGTCGTGACAACAACTTCATGATCGACGGGGGTGGGGTCAGGGGCGGTGGTGGTGCATGGCCAGGCGGAGCAGGAGGAAGCGTAGGGCGGTGGCGGCCAGGTTCGCGGCAATGAGCACGGCCAGTTCCAGGGTCCGGGGCGGGGTGGGTGCGGTGACGTGCAGGAGCGCCAGGGAACCACTGGTCAGGGCCAGTCCGAGGGCGAAGGCGAGCAGCCCCTGGAGGTGGTGCCGGCCGGCGTGACGGCGGCCCGTGACGCCGAAGGTGAGCCGCCGGTTGGCGGCCGTGTTGGCCACCGCCGTGACCAGCAGCGCCAGCAGGTTCGCCGGCTGCGCCCCGAGCGGACCCCGGGCCAGCACGAACAGCACCAGATACGCGAGGGTGCTGGCCACCCCGACCGCGGCGAACCGGGCGAGCTGCCGGGGCAGCCCGACCGGCACCTGCGCCGGCGGCGGGTGCAGGGGTGCCCGCCCGAGCTGTTCGCGCAGCTCCGCCAGGGGCAGCGCGCCGGTGACCAGCGCCCGACCGAGCCGCCCGATGCCGCGCAGGTCGGCCAGGGCGGTGGCCAGGATGTCCACCCGGCTGTCCGGGTCGTCCACCCAGTCCACCGGCACCTCGTGGATGCGCAGGCCGGCCCGCTGCGCCAGGACCAGCAGCTCGGTGTCGAAGAACCAGCCGGTGTCCTGGACCAGCGGCAGCAGCCGGGCGGCCACATCGGCGCGGATCGCCTTGAACCCGCACTGCGCGTCGGAGAACCGGACCGCGAGGGTGCCGCGCAGCAGCAGGTTGTAGCCGCGCGAGATCACCTCCCGCTTGGCGCCCCGGACCACCCGGCTGGTCCGGGCCAGCCGGGTGCCGATGGCCAGGTCCGAGTGGCCGGAGATGAGCGGCGCCACCAGCGGCAGCACCGCCGCCAGGTCGGTGGAGAGGTCCACGTCCATGTACGCCAGCACCGGCGCCGGGGAGGCGGACCAGGCGGCCCGCAGCGCCCGCCCTCGTCCCTTGGCGTCGAGGTGCAGCACGCTCACCTCGGGCAGCTCCACGGCGAGCGCCTCGGCCACCGCCAGGGTGCCGTCGACGCTGGCGTTGTCGGCCACGGTGATCCGGAACGGGTACGGGAAGTGCGCGGTGAGGTGGGCGTGCAGCCGCCGGACGCAGGGCCCGAGATCGGTCTCCTCGTTGTAGACCGGAACCACCACGTCCAGCACGGCGGTCGGCGTCGTCGGTCGGGCCCGCACCGCGGCCCGCGGTTCGCTCGTCCAGGTCACGGTCAGCCCCGCTTTCCGCTGCTCAGGTCGTACACGGTGACGCCGTCGACGGTCTGGGCGGTGAAGTTGTCGGCGACCCAGGTGGCGATCTCCTGGGAGGCGTTGCTGCCGCCGTTGGCCCGGAACCCACCGCCGCCGATGAAGTAGTGGATCCGCCCGTCCGCGACGTGCCGCTGGAACTGGGCCAGAGTCGGGGCCGGATCGCTGCCGTTGAAGCCGCCGACTGGCATCACCGGCCGCTCGGTGGCGAGCTGGTAGCCGGAGGCGTTGTTCGAGCCGACGGTCGCGGCGACCCAGGTGTACGCGTCGGCGTCGGCCGTCAGCAGCGCCTTCAGCTCCGCGCTCGGCTCGCGGGCGTCGAGCAGCCCGCCCATGCCGCCACCGCGCGCCGCCCGGCCGCCGCCCGGGAACTGACCCTGGCCACCGGGGAGGCCAGGGAAACCACCGTCCTGCCGGGTGCCGTTCGGGTCGGTGCCGCCGTTCGGGTCGGTGCCGTTCGGGTCGGTGCCGCCGTTCGGGTCGGTGCCGTTCGGGGCGCCCGGGAAGCCCGGGAACTGGCCGTTCGGACCGCCACCCGGCACCGCCGGGAACTGGCTCGTGCCGCCGTCACGGCCAGGGCGACCGGGGAACTTCCCGGCCTGCGCTTCGCCGCCGGTCGCGCCGCCACCCGGAAAGCCGGGGAACTGGCCGCCGCCGGGAAACCCGCCGCGGCCCGGGCCGAAGTCGCGCGCCACGAACGGGCCGGCGCTGGGAATCGATCCGGTGTGCGGGCTCGACGCGGTCTGGAGCGAGTACGCGACCGGGCCGGCGAGGGCCGCCGCCGCGCCGAACGCCAGCAGCAGCGGCGCCACCCGGCGGGGCAGCCGGTCGACGACCACCAGCAGCACGGCCACGGCCAGGCCGGTCATCAGCACGACGCTGCGCAGCCAGGGGTACCAGTCGGCGCTGCGGCCGAGCAGCCGCCAGGACCACCAGGTGGTGACGGCCAGGGTGACGGCGAGCAGGACGCCGGCCGCCAGCCCTCGACGCCGGTCCGGGCCGCTCCGGGCCCGCCACAGCAGGGTCGCGCCGATGCCGACCAGCGCGCCGACCCCCGGGGCCAGGGCCACCGTGTAGTACGGGTGGAAGATCCCGGACATGAAGCTGAAGATCAGCCCGGTGACCAGCAGCCAACCACCCCAGAGCAGCAGTCCGGCCCGTGTCCGGTCGGTACGCGCCGCCCGCCCGGTCAGCACCAGCCCAGCGACCAGCAGGAGCAGCGCGGCCGGCAGCAGCCAGGACACCTGGCCCCCGACCTCGGTGTCGAACATCCGCAGCAGTCCGGTCTGCCCCGAGAACGGGCCACCGCCACCGCCACCCATCCGGCCGGGGCCGACGCTGCCCTCCTCGTTGCCGGTGATCCGACCCAGGCCGTTGTAGCCGAGGGTGAGCTCCAGGATGCTGTTGTGCTGCGATCCGCCGATGTAGGGGCGGGCGCCGGCCGGGACCAGCTCCACGATCGCCACCCACCAGCCGGCGGCGACCAGCACCGCCAGGCCGGACAGCAGCAGCTGCCGGATCCGCCGCCAGAGACCGGTCGGCGCGGCCAGCAGGTAGACCCCGGCGAAGACCGGGATCACCAGGAACGCCTGGAGCATCTTGGTGAGGAAGCCGAGGCCGACCAGCGCGCCGGCCAGCACGATCCACCGGGTGCTCGCCGTCTCCACCGCGCGGGTCGTCGCGTACGCGGCGGCGATCAGCAGGAACACCAGCAGCGCGTCGGGATTGTTGAACCGGAACATCAGGGCGGCCACCGGCGTGACCGCGAGCACCGTACCCGCCAGCAGGCCGGCCACCGGGCCGTACCAGCGGCGGACGGCGGCGTACAGGACGCCGACCGAGGCCACCCCGAGCAGCGCCTGCGGCACCAGGATCGCCCAGCTGTTCAGCCCGAAGATCCGGACCGAGAGCGCCATCAGCCACAGCGCGGCGGGCGTCTTGTCGACGGTGATCGAGTTGGCCGCGTCGGAGGAACCGTAGAAGAACGCCTTCCAGCTCTCCGAGCCGGCCTGCACGGCCGCCGAGTAGAACGCGTTGCCCCAGCCCGAGGCGCCCAGGCCCCACAGGTAGAGCAGGGCGGTGGCCAGCAACAGTCCGGCCAGCGCCGGTCGCGCCCAGCGCGGGTCGCGGAGTGCGGGCTCGAAGGGCGTACGCGCCGGCAGCGGCTCCGGGGCGGTGGCCGTGTCGCTCGCCGTCGCGTCCGGCGTGGGCGCGGTCAGCAGGCTCTCTGTTCTGTCCATGCCGGCCAGCCTCCGGTGGCCCGCTGGCCCGGCCCCATGAACGACCTATGCGTCGGCTGTGGACCGCGGTAGCAGCACCGTGAAGACGGTACGGCCGGGACGGCTGGACACCTCGACCCGTCCGTGGTGGGCCTCCACCACGGCGGCCACGATGGCCAGGCCGAGGCCGGTGCTGCCGTGGGCCCGGGACCGGGAGCTGTCACCACGGGCGAAGCGTTCGAAGATCTCCGGCTGGAGTTCGGCCGGGACGCCGGGGCCGTCGTCGGTGACGCTCAGCACGACGCCTTCGGCCGCCGACGCGAGCCGGGTGGTGACCGTGGTGCCCGGCGGGGTGTGCACCCGGGCGTTGGCGAGCAGGTTGGCCACCACCTGGTGCAGCCGGTGGCCGTCGCCGGTGACGCTGACCGGCTCGTCGGGCAGGTCGAGCTCCCAGCGGTGGTCGGGGCCGGCCACGTGCGCGTCGCTGACCGCGTTCACCACGAGGGCGGTGAGGTCGACCGGCTCGGCCGCGAGGGGCCGGCCGGAGTCGAGCCGGGCGAGCAGCAGCAGGTCGTCGACGAGGCTGGTCATCCGGGTGCTCTCCGACTCCACCCGGCGCAGTGCGTGCGCCACGTCGGGCGGGACCTCGACCCGACCCCGCCGGGCCACCTCGGCGTACCCCCGGATGGCCGCCAGGGGGGTGCGCAGCTCGTGGCTCGCGTCGGCGACGAACTGGCGTACCCGGGTCTCGCTGGCCTGCCGGGCGGCGAGCGCGGCGGCGACATGGCCGAGCATCCGGTTGAGAGCGCCGCCGACCTGCCCCACCTCGGTACGCGGGTCGGTGTCCGCCGCCGGCACCCGGATCGACAGCGCCACCTCGCCGCGGTCCAACGGCAGCTCGGTGACCCGGCCGGCGGTGGCGGCGACCCGGTTCAGCGGGCGCAGGGCGGCCCGGACGATCAGCGCGCCGAGGCTGCCGGCGATGAGCAGCCCGGCGGTGACCACGCCCGCCTGGGCGACCAGCATCCACATGACCGTCTGCTCCACGCCGGCGAGCGGGATGGCGAAGACCAGTACGTCGCCGTCGGGCACCTGGCGGGCCACCGCCCGGTAGTCCCCCCGGTCGACGAGTTCCACGCTGTGCGGCCGACCGTCGGCAGGCACCCGGGTCAGCGCGGCCACCTCACCGGCCGACAGCGGCACGGCCTTCGCGGCGGCCTGCCGGCTGGCCTGGACGACCCGCCCGTTGACGATCTTGACCGCGATGGAGTCCTGCGGGAATCCGGGCGGCACGGCGAGGGTGACGGCGCCCTCCCGCCACTGCGGCAGGTCGAACGGGGACGTCCGGCGTTCCTGCCGGCGCTGCTGGTCCCCGGTGAGCTGGTCGTCGACCTGGGCCACCAGGAAGTGCCGCAGGGCGACCGTGGTCAGGCCGCCGATGCCGACGCTGACCAGGGCGAGCAGCGCCACCACGGAGAGCACCAGGCGGCGGCGCAGCGACCAGCCGGCCAGCCAGTCACGCAGCCGCCCGGGCCGGTCACTCCGCGGGCTTGAGGACATACCCGGCGCCCCGCAGTGTGTGGATCATCGGCTCGCGGCCGGCGTCGATCTTCTTGCGCAGGTAGGAGATGTACAGCTCGACCACGTTGGCCTGGCCGCCGAAGTCGTAGTTCCAGACCCGGTCGAGGATCTGCGCCTTGCTCAGCACCCGGCGCGGATTGCGCATCAGGTAGCGCAGCAGCTCGAACTCGGTGGCGGTGAGGGTGATCAGGTCGCCGCCGCGGCGTACCTCGTGGCTGTCCTCGTCGAGGGTGAGGTCGCCGACGGTGAGCACGGCGTCCTCGCGGGTGGCGACGGCGAACCCGGAGCGGCGCAGCAGGGCGCGCAGCCGGGCGATCACCTCCTCCAGGCTGAACGGCTTGGTGACGTAGTCGTCGCCGCCGACGGTGAGCCCGGCGATCCGCTCCTCCACCGCGTCCCGGGCGGTCAGGAAGAGCACCGGCACGGTGGGCGTCTCCTCGCGCAGCCGCCGCAGCACCTGGAATCCGTCCAGGTCGGGGAGCATGACGTCGAGCACCACCGCGTCCGGCTTGAACTGCCGGGCAGCGCTGATCGCGGCCATCCCGTTGCCGGCGGTGCTCACCTGCCAGCCCTCGTAGCGCAGGGCCATCGAGAGCAGGTCGGTCAGGGTCGGCTCGTCGTCCACCACCAGTACGCGCACCGGGTCGCCGTCCGGTCGGCGCAGCTCGATCCGGCCCTGCGCGGCCTGCCCGTCCATGACCATGTCCCCCATCGTGGGCGTGTCCGCTGTGCCGCTCCTGTCCCGATCCTGTGTACCAGCTGTGCGGGCCGGCAGGCGGCGGCCCGGCCGGCACCCGGGTCACTCGGTGGCGCCGAACGGTTCGGTGCGCACGTACCGCATGGTCCAGGTGCCCCAGCCGTCGCGACGGTCCCGCTCGTAGAGGTGGTCGACCTCGCCGCCGCCGGGGGCCGGACGGTCCGGGTGACGCATGATCCACCGCTGGGGCGGCGCCCCGGCCGGGTCGGCCGGCAGGTCCCGGACCAGGTCGTCGGCGGGCCCGCCGACGAACCGTACGCGCACCAGAGCCACCCCTGCCCTCCGCTTCCCCGCCGATCCGCGACGTCACGACGCCCCTGCGGGGAAGCTACCCCGCGTCGGCCGCCCCTGGCCGGGAAACCCCCCGGCGGTTTGCCCTGGTCCGGCCGGGGGTACCGCGATCCCGCGGCGCCGGGGGAACGGTCCCCGGGCGGGGCGGACGAGGAGCGGTCGATGCGGACGCTGGCCGGGCGGTACGACCTCGAACGGCGCGTCGGCGTCGGCGGGATGTCGGAGGTGTGGCGGGCGCACGACCTCGTGCTGGACCGGACCGTCGCGGTGAAGCTGATCTCCCCGGGGCTGGACGGGGAGGTCAGCTCGGCCGAGCGGATCCGGGCGGAGGCCCGCTCCGCCGCCCGGCTGGTGCACCCGAACGTGGCCAGCGTGCACGATTTCGGCACCGCGACGGCGGCGGACGGCCGGGAGGTGCCGTACATCGTGATGGAGCTGGCCGAGGGCGAGACGCTCGCCGAGCACCTGCGTGACGGCCCGCTGGACTGGCGGATCGCGGCTCGGGTCTGCGCCGAGGTGAGCGCGGCGCTCTCCGCCGCGCACGCGCACGGCATCGTGCACCGCGACGTGAAGCCGGCGAACGTCATCCTCGCCCCGTCCGGGGTGAAGGTGCTCGACTTCGGCATCGCCACCCCGGCCGGCGTTCCCGACCACACCCCGGACGGGGTCGTGGTGGGCACTCCTGCCTACCTGGCGCCGGAGCAACTCGACCGGCAGCCGGCCACCCCCGCCGCCGACATGTACGCCGTCGGTGTGCTGCTCTACTACTGCCTGACCGGGCGGCTTCCGTATGCCGCCGGCAGCACCACCCAGTTGCTCGGCGCGCGCCGACGCCGGCCGCCGGAGCCGCTGCCCGAGATCGCCGGCCTGCCGGCCGAGATCGCCGACCTGTGCCGACGCTGCCTGGCCGACGAGCCGGCCGCCCGACCGACCAGCCTGATGGCCGCGCTGCTGCTCGCCGAGTTGGTGGACGCCCGGGTGTACGTGCCGATGCTGGTGGCGGAGTCGCGGCGGCACCCGGCACCGGTGTCCCCCTGGACCGACCGGGCGGCCGGCGAGGCGACCGAGGCGGTGCCCGCCGACGTGGGCCCGCCCGGCGCGGCCCGCTGACTGGCCGGGCCAGGCCCGTTTCGGGGTGCGGGGGCCGGGTAGCCGGGCGGGTGAGTGACGGGAGGAACGCGATGCCGAAGCCGAGTTCCTGGCTGCCCGAGAAGGCCACGGCGACCGCCGCGGGGGGTCATGTACGCACCGAGGACGGCGGGTTCTCCACAGCCCTGGCGTCCCCGCTGGCGCCGCACTGCACCGGCCTGACGCCCGAGCAGTTGCTGGCTGCGGCGTTCGCGTCCTGCCTGCACCACGCGGCGGTGGAGGCGGCCGCCAAGATCACTGATGAGGCGCACACCGTCGAGGTGACGGCGGAGGCGAAGCTCGGCCGCGACGACGACGGCCGGTACCGGGCCGACGTGCACGCCGAGATCTCCTCCGCCGGGCTGACCCGCGATCAGTTGGCCGACCTGGCCGCCTACGCCGATCGGCTGTGGCCGTTCTCCAGCGACGACACCAGCCGGCACCGGCTCACCGTCACCCCCGCCGAGAACGGGCGACGCTGACCCGTCACCAGCGAAAGCCGGCGGTCACCGCCCGGTGGTCGCTGTCCGGGGTGTGCAGCACGCCCGCCGAGGTGGGGGTGAGCCCCCGGTAGAGCACGTGGTCGGGGCGGGCGACCGGCAGCGTCGCCGGCCAGGTGAAGCCGAACCCCTGCCCGGCGTCGGCCTGCGCGTCGTGCAACAGCCGGGTGAGCGGGACGAACACCCGGTCGGTGGTGGCGGTGTTCAGGTCGCCGAGCACCACCAGGCGGGACGCGTCGTCGGCCCGCACGGTGGCGGCCAGCGCGGCGAGGGTCTCGTCCCGGGTGGCGGTGTGCCCGGCGCGGGCGGAGCCCAGGTGGACCACGTACACCACCAGGTCGCCCTGCGGCGTGGCGACCACCGCGCGCAGCGCGCGGTCCCAGCCCAGGCCGGTGTCCACGCCGACGGAGTCGCGGATCGGCCACCGGCTCCACAGCGCGACCGTCGACACCGCGGCCCGGTGCGGGTACCGCTGGCGCAGCGCGGCGTCGATCCGGTCGTCGTCGTCGACCTCCTGCAACCCGATCAGGTCCGCGTTCGAGGTGGCGAGCGCGCCGGCCGTGGCGGCCGGGTCGGGGTTCCCGGAGCGCAGGTTCTGGCTGGCCACCCGGATCGAGGCCGGCCCGGCGGCGGCCGCCGGCGGCAGCCAGACGCGACCGTAGAGCGCGAGCCAGACGACCGCCGGGACGAGCACCGCCAGCAGCGCGCGCCGGGAGCGGCGCAGCAACGCCACGAGCCCGAGCAGGGGTACGCCCAGCCCGAGCAGCGGGGTGGCGCTGTCGATCAGGCTGCCCAGGCCGTGAACGTTGGGCACCGCCCGGTGGCCGGCGAGCAGCACGGCCAGCAGGCCGGCGACGACGATGACCACCAGCCCCCGCCGGTCCCGGTGGCCGGCCGGGTCGCCGGCGGCCCGCTCATCGACCCGCTGCTCCGTCACCGTCCGCATCGTATCGAGCCGGCATGCCGGCGTGACCGGGATCCGGGCACCCCGGCCCCCGCCGCCACCCCCGCGCCACCGCCGGGCGGCATGATCCACTCCAGGTACGGCATGTGGTTGCATCCCGCCTCCGGAAGACCACCACTTGCCGCATCCTGCGTCACACCCTGCAGCGGCCGCTCGGCCGAGGAGCCGTGCCCCGGATGGCGAGGGCGTACGTCCGCCGAACGGCGGATGCCGTGGCGCAGCACCAGGACGTGGATCGTATGGCCGCTTCCATCCACCCTTTCGCCCATTACCGACAAACCCGAAAGACATATGACGCGGCATTCACTATTCACTGAGCGATATGCGGGGGTGGATCATGGCAAATTGTGGCGCATGCCACCAATCGACCTGGCGGTGCGGGCCGGAAAGGTTTCTAACCTCGGCGGGTGCACCCCGACCACCCCCCGCAGCAGAACCAAGGCGAGACCTGCGTCTGTGGCCAGACGATCGACCCCGCATCGGCCGAACGGAGCATCGGGCGACACCGGACCGCGCCCCCTCGCCGTGGCCCGTTCACGTCGACACCCGCCCGGGCCGCTCTCGCGGCCGGCGTGATCTGCTGTCTCGGCCTGATCGGTGTCGTGGGCGCCCGGGACACCGGGCAGCGCCAGGAGCCGGCCCGCGAGGCGCTCGCCGACCGCGCCGCCGCCGAGCAACGCGCCTCCCGCGACTTCACGCGTACCGCCCCGCCGGTGGTGGCCGTGCCGGTCCCGGTCACCCCGACCCCGACGGCCACCCCGAGCCCGACGGCCACCAGGAAGGCGCCGCAGAAAGTCAGCCGACCGAAGCACCCCCGTCCGGTCGCCGGCCTGGACCAGCGCCAGATGGACAACGCCAAGGTGATCGTCGACACCGGACGGGCCATGAAGATGCCACGCCGGGCACTCGTCGTGGCCGTCGCCACCGCCATGCAGGAGAGCAACCTGTACAACCTGGCCAGCGACGTGCTGCCGGAGTCCTACGACTACCCGCACCAGGGCAGCGGCTCCGACCACGACTCGGTCGGGCTGTTCCAGCAGCGGCCGAGCAGCGGCTGGGGCACGGTCGCCCAGCTGATGCGGCCGGCGTACGCGGCCCGCGCCTTCTTCGCGGCGCTCGCCGAGGTGCCGGGCTGGACGAACCTCAGCCTCACCGAGGCGGCCCAGGCCGTCCAGGTCTCCGCCTTCCCCGACGCGTACGCCCAGCACGAGGAGCGTGCCACCACCGTGGTCGCCGCGCTGCTGGTCTGAGCCGAGGCTCAGGCAGCACTCCGCTCGGTCGGCCCGGTCGCGGAGTCACCGGGAGCACCCGTGGCCGCCCGGGTCGCCGGCACCCCGGCCGCGGCGGTCGGGGTGTCCGCCGGCACCGTTTCGCCGCGTACCCCGGAGAGGATCTCCTCCATCCGGGCCTCCCGCCGCCGGCGGGTCAGCAGCGCCGCCTCGACGTCGCGGCGCGCCCGCATCGCCTCCGCGTACGCCTGCTCGCGGACCTGGCGGGCCTCCTCGCGGGCGGCCTCCAGCTCGCCGCGCGCCCGGGCCAGCAGTTCGGCGGCCTCCCGCTCGACGAGTGCCGCACCGGCCCGCACGACCGCGTCGTCGCCCGGCGCGCTACGCCGGCGCAGGAAGTCGCAGAGATACGTCGCCTCCTGCCGGATCCGGTCCCACTCGCGGCCGACTCCGCCGGCGCTCTCCGCGCGCGCCGCGAGCCGGACCAACCGGATCCCCAGCTCATCCAGGCAGGAGTCCACCTGCCGCTGGTCGTAACCGGTGTCAACGACGGAGAACCTCATACTGTCGCCCCCCAGGCAGCTGGTGTCACTTCCCCCACCTGACGATGTTCCTGGGTGGCGGCCACGACCGCGGCGGTTCGCCGAAAATGTTCAGCATTCGAGCCACGGGATCCGGCTGGCACCGGGTGCGGGCAGGGGATGGCCCCCGACCCTGGGACCAGGGGTCGGGGGCCGGGAGGATGGCTCAGGAGGCCGGGACCGGTTGCCGGCGCGGCCCCGATTCGCGCAGCTCCGCCACGGTGAGTGACTCGGCGTCATCGGGAGCCCCGGAATCAGGCGTCTGGAAGAGATAGCGGACGAAGTCGCCACCGGCCTCGTTGTCGTCCGCTCCGGGCCACTGCCCCACGCAGTCGACGCCGACCACCTCACGCCCGGTGCCGTCGGCCTCCTCCAGCAGCGCCCACAGCGTCACCGGGTAACAGCGGGTGGCCTCCGGCGTGACCTGCCACCTCGCGTACCAGCCCGGGCGGGCGGGGACGATCTCGATGATCCTCTTCATGACGACCTTCCCTTCCGCGTGCGTCGGAAGTCTTCCGGTCCACCCCGATCATGGAACACCGCGGGGTGAGCGCCCCTCACCCCCGGCGAGTGAAGCTCGCCGGCCGCCAGCGGCATCCGTTTCCTTCCCGGCGGCGCCGGGAAGGCGGGCCGCGAAAGGCGGAACCGACGAGGAACGAGGTGCGACGATGCGCAAGCAGATGGAGGGCGACAACCAGCGCCGCCGGGCCCTGGCCCGGGATGCCCGGGAACGCGGTCGGCGGCCGAGCCAGACCGGCGCCAGCCTGAGCGCGTCCAAGCAGGTCACCTCGCTGGACCAGCGGGAACGCTCCGGCCCGCCACCGGCCGGACGGCACAAGCCCAACACCACACGCGGTGGTCCCGCACCGCCGCCGGCCGGCGTCCCGGAACGCCCCCGGCCCCTCCCCGACCAGGCCCCGGGCGCGCGGGTGACCACGCTGGGCTACCGGGATCTCGTCGACGACGTCAGCCGCCGCGCCGGGGTGGACTTCTCCACCGCCAAGGTGGCGGCCGAGGCGACGGTGCTCGCTCTCGCCTGCGCGCTCGGCGAGGCCGAACGCCAACGGCTGCTCGAGGCGGTGCCGCTGAAGCTGCACGACGTGGTGCCGGTGGAGGGCATCGGACGGCACCGGGACCTGCCCGGCTTCCTGGCCGAGGTGGGCCGCCGCAGCCGTCTCACCCCGGAGCAGGCGCGCTACCAGGCCGAGGCGACCCTGGCCGCGTTGGCCGACGCCGACGGCGAGCTGGTCGAGTCGCTGAGCGTACCGGACGGGTTGCGTGACCTGCTGGCCCCGGCGTCGCCCGGCGGCGGCCTGGTTGGCCCGACGTCCGCCACCGCGCCGCTGGACGAGCAGGAGTTGCGCGACGCGCTCGCCCGACTGCGGTACTGGTCCAGCGACCGGCAGTCGCTGGTGCGCACCATCGAACTGCCGGCGGGGAACCTGGACCGGGTACTCGACCGACTCGATCAGCTCCGCAGCGAGACCGGGCGCGGCCCGCAGATCGGCCGTCCCGACCCGGACAGTGCCGTGCTGACCGTACAGACCCAACAGGTCGACGGGGTGACCGCGCTGGACGTGGACCTGGCCCGGCGGATCGACGACGCCATCGACGAGGCGGGCGCCGGTATCAACGCCGGATGAGCCGGTTCGGGCCGGCGGGCGGCACGCCCGCCGGCCCGCGCCGGGTACCGTTGCCCGCCGTGGGGAGCGCGGAGCGTCTGGAGATCGTGGTGGACCGGGCCCGGCCCACCGGGCGGACGCTGCTCGCCGCGGGGGTGGAGCAGTCGTACGTGGACGTCGCCGACCCACGCCACCTGCACTTCGAGTACGTCCGCCGGATGGCCGCGGTGGTCGACCTGCTCGCCCCGCCGGGCCGGCCGCTGGCCGCGCTGCACCTGGGCGGAGGGGCGCTCACCCTGCCGCGTTGGCTGGCCGCCACCCGACCGGGTTCCCCGCAGCGGGTGATCGAGCGGGACCCGGCGGTGGTCGAGCTGGTCCGCCGCGAGCTGCCACCGGCGCCGGCCGAGGTCGCCGTGGAGGTCGGCGACGCCCGGGACGCCGTCGCCGCCGCGCCGTCCGGGGCGTACGAGCTGGTGCTCGCCGACGTCTACCGGGCGGCCCGGATGCCCCGGCAGGTGGCCAGCGTCGAGTTCGTCGCCGAGGCGGCCCGGGTGCTGCGCCCGGACGGCGTCTACCTGGTCAACGTCACCGACCTGCCGCCGCTGGTCTTCTCGCGTACCCAGGTGGCCACGCTGCGCGCCGTCTTCGCCGACGTCTGCCTGGTCGCGGACCGGCGCATGCTGCGCGGCCGGCGCTACGGCAACCTGGTACTCGCCGCCGCCCACCACCCCGACCGGCTCCCGGTACGCCGACTCGCCGCCCGGGTCGCACGGGACCCGGTGCCCGGCGCAGTGCTGCACGGAGCGGCCCTGGACGAGTTCGTCGCCGGCACCCGCCCGGCCACCGACGCCGACCTCGCCGTCGGCTGAGGCGGACCGGCCGCGTTTCCCGGCGGCGAACGCGGGTAGCTGCGCCGGATGAGCAACGCCGAGGACCGGTCCACCGCCCGGCGCACGCTGATCGTGATCGGCCTGGTGCTCGCCGCCCTGGCCGCCCTGGCACTGATCCGGGCGATCCAACAGGTGCTGATCTGGATCCTCATCGCCGCGTTCTTCGCGGTCGCCCTGAAGCCCCTGGTCGACCGGCTGCAACGCCGGTTCGTCCGACGCCGGACCCTGGCCACCCTGCTGGTCTTCGTGGCCGCCTTCGTGCTGCTCGCCGCGCTGGCCGCGGTGATCCTGGTGCCGCTGGTCAGCGAGGTGACCAGGTTCGCCGAACGGGCGCCCGAGCTGCTCCGGGAGGCCCGCGAGGGTCACGGCCCGCTCGGCCGGCTGCTGGAGCGGTTCCACCTGCGCCAGCTCGCCGTCTCCCACTCCGCCCAGCTCGAGCAGCTCGGCTCCCAGCTCGGCCAGCCGGCCATCGGGGTGCTGCGCGGCGCGGCCCAGACCGTGGCGGGGATCGTCACCATCGTGGTGCTCGCGTACCTGATGGTGCTGGAGGCACCGCGGATCATCGCTACCACGCTGACCCTGGCCGGCGACCGCCGGGCGGAGCGGCTGCGCCGGATCGGCCGGGAATCCTCCCGCGCCATCACCGGCTACCTCACCGGGAACCTGCTGATCAGTGTGCTGCTCGGCGGGATGACCTTCCTGGTGCTCCTGCTCACCGGCGTGCCGTTCGCCGCGGTGATCGCCCTGCTGGTCGCGCTCCTGGACCTGATCCCGCTGGTCGGGTCGACGCTGGGCGCCGTCATCGCCGGCGCCGCCGGCTTCCTGCACTCCCCCACCACCGGCCTGATCGTGCTGGGCTTCTTCATCGTCTACGTGCAGACGGAGAGCCACCTGCTGTCACCGGTCATCATGTCCCGGGCGGTCCGGCTCAACCCGCTGACCGTGCTGATCAGCGTACTGCTGGGGGCCGAACTGGCCGGCCTGGTGGGCGCCCTGCTGGCCATCCCGGCGGCCGGCATCATCCAGATCCTGCTCCGCGAGCTCACCCCCACCGCCCGCGCCCTCCCCCCACCCGCCACCAGCAGCGGCCGCCGCGTGCGTCGACGCGGGCGCGGCCGCTGACCCGCCACGACGCGGGCCGGGCGGAGTGGGCGGCGGGGTTAGCGGGTGGCGCGGGCCACCACCTCGGGGGACTCGCTCTCCAGCGGGACCGCGTTGGCGGGGACCAGGCCGAGCCGCACCGAGGGGCGGGGCAGCGTCGCGTCGAGCACCCAGTCGGCGCCCACCCGGGCCCGGTTCCCCGGCATGGCGAACAGGTGGTAGCCACGGGTGACCGCCTTCGCCGGCAGGCCGGACAGCGACACCTTCAGCGGGTTGGCCGCCGCCTCCTTGCCGCCCAGGTCGACCACCCAGCCCAGGTCGTAGTGCTTGTACGGCTTCCGCGTGCCCTGGCCGTACGAGGCGGCGATGTTGTGCGCCGCGAGCTTGCCCTGGCGCTGCGCGTGCTGGGCGGTCATCGCGCAGATCTGTCCGGGGCGACTCAGGTCGGGCACGGCGGCCGCGTCGCCGCAGGCGTACACCTCGGGGCAGCCCGGCACGTTGAGGTACTCGTCGACCACCAGCCGCCCCTTCTCGGTACGCAGTCCGAGCTCGGCGACGAACGGGTCGGGGCGTACCCCGACGCACCAGACCAGGCTGCACGTCGGTACGTACTCACCGTCGGTGAGCATGACGCCGTCCGGGGTGGCCTCGGAGACCGAGGTACCCATCCGCACGTCCACCCCGCGCCGGCGGAGCACCCGGTCGGCGGTCACCGACATCCGCTGGTCCAGCTCGGGCAGCACCCGGGGCGCCACGTCGAGCAGCATCCAGCGCGGGCGGACCTTGAGGTGGGGACGCTGGGCGATGAGGCGGTCGGTGAAGAGCTGCCCGTGCGCGGCGACCTCGGTGCCGGTGTAGCCGGCACCCACCACCACGAAGGTGGTCCGGGCTCGCTGCTCGGCCGGGTCCTCGGTCAGCTCGGCCAGCTCGATCTGACGGACCACGTGATCGTGCAGGTAGAGCGCCTCGGGCAGGCCGCGGAAGCCGTGCGCGTACTCGGTCACGCCGGGGATGGGCAGCAGCTTGTTGACACTGCCGACGGAGAGCACCAGGCGGTCGTACGCGAGCCGGCCGTGCTCGTCCTCCGGGGAGCGGTAGCCGACCCAGCGGTTCTGCAGGTCCACCTGGTCGGCCTCGCCGATCACCACCCGGACCCCGTCGAGGGTGCCGGCGAGCGGCACGGCGATCCGGGTCGGCTCGACCACTCCGGCGGCGACCTCGGGCAGCAACGGCAGGTAGAGGAAGTAGTCGGTCGTGTTCAGCAGGACGATCTCGGCCCGCTCGCCGGCCAGCCGGCTCAACGTCTTCGCCGCGTGGTATCCGGCGAATCCGGCCCCCACGATCACCACACGAGGTTTCGTCATGCCCGCTCCCGTTCCCGCCGACGGGAGCGGCAAACGTGCCACCGCCGATCGTGGAGGCGCATGTGCCGCTGGCTGGGACGTCACCCGGGCCGGGTGGGGCGGCCTCACCCGGCAGCGACGGAGGCTGGTGGGACCACGAGAGCCGAGGGAGGAAACGACATGGCGGTCCGGACCACGGTACGTCCCTCGCCGGAGGACGTGTTCCCGATCCACCCCGCGTACGGCTACCGGATGCGGCGGCAACGGCACCCGGTGGGCGTACGTGGCGGGCCGCGGCCCGCGCCGGGCGGACCCTGGCTGGACGACACCGCGCGACACCAGGTACGCGCCCGCTACGAGCTGCGGGACCGGCAGCTCGCCCGGGCCCTGGTGGCGGCCGTCAGCCAACCCGGTGACTCGACGGAGAACCTGGCCAGTCAACTGGAGCAGCGGATGGACGCGCTGGTGCACCGCGCCGGGTTCGCCCGTTCCATCAACGAGGCCCGCGACCTGGTCGCGCACAACACGTTCACGGTCGACGGCGGCAAGGTCAACCGGGCCTCGTACCTGGTCAGCCCCGGTCAGACCATCCAGGTCCGGCCGGACCGGCAGTGCCGCGCCCCGGTGGCCGTCGCGATGGCCGGTCAGGCCGAGAACGACGTCCCGCCGTACCTGGAGGTGCGGCCGGACCGTGGCACCGCGACCCTGACGCGGGAGCCGCAGCGGCAGGAGGTGCCGGCGCTGCGGGACGTCCCGCTCGCGGTCCAGACGATAGGAGGGAACCCGCTGTGAGCATCCTGCCGACCGAGCGACGCACGTCCAACTACCGTCAGCAGACTCGCCGCCCGCAGCTCACGCCCCGGCAGCGCCGGCGCGTGGAGCACAAGGAGGCGAAGTTGCAGCGGCTGACCGGACAGCGCCCGCAGGCACGCGGCCCCGGACGCTGACCCGAGGACAGGGGGCGGCGGGCGGAGGCCCGACCGCTCCCTGGCCGGCTTCCGCACGGCGCGGGCCCAGGATCCCGTCGCCGCGGCGACGGTCAGCCCGGCTCGGGCGCCGGTGCCGTGATCGCCCACCGCTCGTGGTCCCGCCACGCCCCGTCGACGAAGAGGTAGTCCGGCGAGAAGCCCTCCAACCGGAAGCCGAGGCGGGCGGCCAGCCGCTTCGACGGCTCGTTGCCGGGTTGGATGTTCGCCTCCAGCCGGTGCAGCCCGAGCGCGGTGAAGGCGTGCGCGACGACCAGCCGGACCCCGGCCGAGGCATGCCCGGTGCCGGCGTACGGGAGGAGGGCGGCGTAGCCCAGGTAGCCGCCGCGTAGCGCGCCCATGACGATGCCGCTGATGTTGGCGTAGCCGGCGATCTCCCCGGTGGCCACGTCACAGAACAGGTAACCGGCGTCGTGCCGCCCCCGGATCTTGCGCAGGTACGCCGCGTACCGCTCCGGGTCGTCCGGGGCCGACAGCCACGGGTGGTGCAGGTCCCGGCTGCGCCGGGCGGCGGCGATGAACTCCGCCTCGTCGTCGGGTCGCGGGCGGCGGATCCCGACCCGCCCGTCGGTACGCAGATATCTCACGTTGCCCAATTTCGGCCACCGGCGTGCCCCCTGTCCAACCGGGTCGCGCACCTGATCGGCATCCATCAGCGCGCCCCCACCGGCTGCCTCGGCCGGGCTTCCCCCGCCTCGGGACCGCCTCCGCGGTCGCCAATCTCCGGGACGGGTCACCCGGGCCCGGTGACGGTCGGGTGAACAGCGCCCACCTCCTCGCCGGCCTGGGCGGAGGCCGCCGCCGCAACGGCGGCGGTTCGAGGGCGGGCTGTCACAGCGGGCCGGGGTGGGGCTGGTCGAACGGCATCGGCACCTCCAGGTAGGTGGCCCCGCGCAGGTCCAGCCAGGCCCGGTCGGGCGCGCGGACCAGCCGCAGCATCACTCCGGTGCAGGCCGGACAGCGGGCCACCAGGCCAGGCGCGTGCGAGTAGACGTGCAGCCCGGCCATCGGGCCGGCCGCACCGCAGGACGCGCACCGCCCGGTGGCGGCGCTCAGGTCGATCGCGAAGAGTTCCCGCAACGGCCCGTCGAGCATGTTGCCGTCCACGTAGGACATGTCCGTCATGCGTCCTCCTCGGTGCTCAGCCGGTGGGGCCGAAGCGTTCGGTCTTCACCCGCCGGCTCGGGTGACCCAGCCCCACCAGCAGGTCCGCCACGGTTTCCACAAACCCGGTGGGGCCGCAGACGTAGCAGAGGGGCGCCAGATCGGGCGGCCAGCCGTGGGCGCGTACGTCGGCCAGGTTGATCCGGTGCGGTTCGCCGCGCCAGCCCTCGGGCGCCTGGCGGGTGTAGACGTACGCGACGTCGAGGCCCTGGTCGTCGCGGACCCGGCGGCGCAACTCGTCGGCGTAGAAGACGTCGGTGGGGGTGCGCACCGAGTAGATCAGCCGGAAGGGGGCCCGGCTGCCGGCGGCGCGGCGGGCCCGGACCATCGCCATCAGCGGCACCACGCCGGAGCCGCCGGCGACCAGCAGCACCGGCGCGGTCTCGTCGGTACGCCAGACGAACCAGCCGCCGACCGGTCCGCGCACCTCCACCGGGTCGCCCTCGCCGTACACCTCGGTCAGGTACGGCGACACCTCGCCGTCGGGTACCCGCTGCACGGTCAGCGCGATCCGCTCGTCCGCCACCGGCGCCGCGAGCGAGTACGACCGGGCCGCCTGGTAGCCGTCGGCGGCGGTGAGCCGGACGTCGAGGTGCTGCCCGGGCAGATGCCCCGGCCAGCCGGGCACGTCCAGCACCAGGGTCTGCGCGGTCGGCGTCTCGATCCGGCGCTCGGCGAGGCGGGCCACCCGCCAGGTCAACGGCGTGGCGACCCGGCCGCCGGCGCTCGGCGCGGACACGTCAGTCTCCCTGGTAGCGCTGCTCGCGCCAGGGGTCGCCGTAGTCGTGGTAGCCGGCGGTCTCCCAGAAGCCGGGCTGGTCGTCGACGAGCAGCCGGATGCCGCGTACCCATTTCGCCGACTTCCAGAAGTAGAGGTGCGGGACGAGCAGCCGGGCCGGACCGCCGTGTTCGGCGGGGAGCGGGCCGCCGGCGAAGGTGTGCGCCACCCAGGCCCGCCCGCCACGCAGGTCGTCCAGCGGCAGGTTGGTGCTGTAGCCGCCGTACGAGTGGGCCAGCGCGTAGCGGGCGGTGGTGTCGATGCCGTCGAGCAGGGTGTCCAGCGAGACGCCCTGCCAGCTGGTGCCGAGCTTCGACCAGCGGGTCACGCAGTGGATGTCGACGGTGGGGGTCTCCTGCGGCAGGGCCATCAGCTCGTCCCAGGACCAGCGGTACTCCGCACCGGTCTCGACGGTGACGACGAACTCCCAGGTGTCCAGCGGCACCTTCGGCGTCGGGCCGGCGGAGAGCACCGGCCAGTCCTCGGTGAGGTACTGCCCCGGCGGCAGGGCCGGCTCGGCCGAACGCGGCCGGCCCTGGAACCCCGGTGACACGATTCCCACCCGTCTGTCGTACCACCTGCCGGCGGGCCGCCCGTCAACTTCCGACCAACTCCCGCCGAGCCACGCCCTGGTTGGTAAGAAGGGGACCCCTCTCGACAGCAGGCGTTAATAAGGGGCCCCTCCTTTCCCCCGGGTGGCGCGCAGGCTGGTCATGGTGACCAGCAGCAGGACACCGAGGATCACGCCGAGCGAGGCGAGCGTGGGGATCTGCGGGACGCCCGGCCAGATGCCGTGCGCCCAGTGCAGGCCGAGTTTGACGCCGATGAAGGCGAGGATGGCGGCCAGTCCGTAGCTGAGGTGCACGAGGCGGCTCAGCGCGGCGTGCAGCACGAAGTAGAGCGCGCGCAGGCCGAGCAGCGCGAACGCGTTCGTGCCGAAGACCAGGTACGGGTCCTCGGTGATGCCGTAGACGGCGGGCACCGAGTCGACGGCGAAAACGATGTCGGTGGTGAGCACCGCGACCACCACGAGAGCGAGCGGGGTGAGCGCGCGGCGGCCCTGCTCCCGGACGGTCATCCTGGTGCCCCGGTATCCGTCGACCACCGGCATGACCCTGCGGAGCAGCCTGACCGAGCGCATCCTGTTGATCTCGACCTCCTGCTCGTGGCCGGAGAGGGCGTCGCGGAGCAGTTTCGCCGCGGTGGCGATCAGCACGACCGCGAAGAGCAGGAAGGCGAAGTCGAGCGTCTGTAGCGCGGCGGCGCCGACGGCGATGAAGACCGCGCGCAGCACCAGGGCGCCGGCGATGCCGTAGAGCAGCACCCGCTGGGCGAGCACGGCGGGCACCGCGAACGCCGCCAGCAACAGCATGAAGACGAAGAGGTTGTCGACCGAGAGGGACTTCTCCACCAGGTAGCCGGTGAGGTACTCCACGCCCTGCTCCGAGCCGTACCGGAACCACAGCCAGACGCCGAAGGCCAGCGGCAGGGCGAGGTAGAACGCCGACCAGCCCAACGCCTCGCGTAGCGACACCTCGTGCGGGCGGCGGGTGACCAGGAAGTCCAGCACCAGCAGGGCGAGCACGCCGGCGATCGTCGCGGCCCAGAGGGTGGGGGTGCCGATCGATGACAACGCGCCAGCGGACAGATATGACAATTCCGGCATAACGCACTCCTCGAACATGGTGTCATGTTCGAGGTCTCCTTCACCCACCTGCGTGGGCAACCACCCGAGGCGCGCCGGGCACGCCGTACTGACCGGGATGGTTCGTTGGGAAGTACTCCCCTCGCCGCGCACCAGGCTAGGGCACCCGACCTCGCCCGCCAAGTCCCCCCGCGGCACAACCCGTCCAGATGATTGCCCTGGTCAACCGCTGCGTGGTGGTACGCCTGTGCCCGAACGTCCTATCGTGGCGCGATGAGCGACCACGGGCCCCTCACCGGCGTACGGGTCATCGAGCTGGCCGGCATCGGACCCGGACCCTTCGCCGCCATGATGCTGGCCGACCTCGGCGCCGAGGTGGTCCGCGTCGACCGCACCGCTCCCGGCGGGTTCGGCGACATCCCCGGCGACCTGCTGAACCGCAACCGCCGCTCGATCGCCGTCGACCTCAAGTCGGCCGCCGGACGTGAGGTGGTACTGGCCCTGGTCGCCGGCGCGGACGCGCTGGTCGAGGGCTTCCGGCCCGGGGTCACCGAACGGCTCGGCCTCGGCCCCGACGACTGCCTCGCCGCCAACCCCGCACTCGTGTACGGGCGGATGACCGGCTGGGGCCAGGACGGTCCGCTCGCCCACACCGCCGGCCACGACATCGACTACCTGGCGCTGACCGGCGCGCTGCACGGCATCGGCCGGGCCGGTGACCGTCCGGTGCCGCCGATGAACCTGCTCGGCGACTTCGGCGGGGGCGGGATGATGCTGGCCCTCGGCGTCGTCGCCGCCCTGTACGCGGTCCGCGCCGGCGCCCCCGGTCAGGTCGTCGACGCGGCCATCGTGGACGGTGTGTCCGTGCTGTCCGCCCAGATCCAGGCGATGCGCCGGGCCGGCATGTGGCAGGACCCGCGCGGGGTGAACCTGCTCGACGGCGGGGCACCCTTCTACGACACCTACCGGTGCGCCGACGGACGGTATCTCGCGGTGGGTGCGCTGGAACCGCGGTTCTACGACGAACTGGTCCGGCTCACCGGGTTCCCCCTCGACGGCGACGAGGCCCCGGACCGGACCGACCCGGCGAACTGGCCGGCGCTGCGTGCGGCGTGGGCGCGACTGTTCCGTACCCGGACCCGGGACGAGTGGACGGCGCTGCTCGCCGCCACCGACGCCTGCGTGGCGCCGGTGCTGGACTGGGCGGAGGCCCCCGACCACCCGCACCTGGCCGCCCGGGGCGTTTTCGTCGACCACGGCGGGGTCACCCAGCCCGCCCCCGCGCCACGCTTCTCCGCGACTCCGACCTCCGTACGCCGGCCGCCGCCGCGGCCCGGCGAGCACACCGACGAACTGCTCGTGGAGGCCGGCTTCGACGCCGAGCGGATCGCCGCGCTGCGCGCGGCCGGCGCGGTCGCCTGATCCGCCTGTCCGTCGGCGGTGGGCCGCCAGCCGCCCGCGCTGACGGTCAGCACCCCGGCAGCGAGCGGGCTCAGCGCCGCATCGCGTCGGGCGCCAGGGCCGGCTCCACCATGTCCCGGTAGTCGCGTGGCATCTGCACGACCACGTCCTCGAACTCGCCGCTGGTGACCGCCTCACGGAGGGTGGTGAAGACCGCCCGTACGGCGTCGCGGGCCGCGTTGCCGTCGACACCGGCCCGCTGCCCCACCCGGGCCACGAACTCGGCCGCCCCGAACCGGTCGGCCGCCTCGGTGTCGGGATGCGGCTTCAGCATCCGTTGCAGCGGCTTCGGCAACTGCGCGGCCAGGTCCAGCACCTCGCCCCCGGTCAGCCGCTCGGCGAGGGTCTCCACCGTGGCCCGGGTCAGTTCGACCGCCCGGTCCGGGGACGTTCGGGCCCGCTGTGCGACCTTGTCGACGAAGGTCTCGAAGTTCATCGGTCGTCCCCTCTTCCGGCTGCCTCGCGCCTTGCCGCCTACCCACCGGCCCGCGACGGAAACGGCCCCGAAATTCGCGGCGGTCGCGCGTGACCGGCCGCGCGCCGGGTAACCGCCGCCGGTCGTGACCGCAACTACAGGCGCGAGGAGCCCGACCCATGGCGAGTTACACCGACGTCCTTGAGTACCTGTCGGCGCTGGACTACCCGGCCGGCAAGGACGACGTCATCCGCGAGGCCGAGCGGGAAGGCGCGCCCCCGGACGTGTTGCAGGCGCTGCGGGCGCTGCCTCCGGTGGACTACGCCAACGGCACCGAGGTGGCCCGGTCGGCCGGCATCGACGCCGCCCCGGAGGTGGGCCGCTCGCAGCGTGCGGCGCAGTCCCGGGAACGCCACGAGCGGGTGTCGCAACACCTGCGCGGCATCTGACACCCACCGGTGCCCGGGGCGGACCGCCACCCCCGCGAACACATTCCGGCCGGGATCCAGCTCGCCGTGATGGGGTTGGTCGGGGTCGTGTGCGGTGCGGTCGTCGGGGTGCTCCTGTCGCCGACCCTCGGCCCGCTGGTGGGCTGGGACACCGCCGCGCTGGCCTGGCTGGTCCTGGTCTGGCGCCGGCTGTGGCGATCGGACGCCGCGGCCACGGCCCGGCTGGCCCTGCACGAGGACCCGAACCGCGCCACACGAGACGCGCTGCTCCTGACCGCCTGCCTGGTCAGCCTCCTGGCGGTCGGTGTGCTGTTGACCGCCGCGCGTCCACTGCGGCCCGACATCCCCGTGTCGCTCAGAGGCGCTCTGGGCGTGCTCAGCGTGGTGGTCTCCTGGTTCGTGGTGCACACCGTCTTCACCGCCCGCTACGCCCGGCTCTACTACGGCGGTGAGCCCGGCGGTGTCGACTTCCACCAGAGTGAACCGCCCTGCTACGCGGACTTTGCCTACCTGGCGTTCACCGTGGGCGCGACGTTCCAGGTCTCCGACACCGACCTGAGCAGCGCCGAGCTACGCCGGACCGTGCTGCGGCACATGCTGCTGTCATATCTGTTCGGTGCGATCATCGTGGCAGCGACGGTGAACCTGCTTGCCGGCCTGGCCAAATAGCCGACTGTGGACAGGCGGGCGCCCCGGGCCACGAACCGCGACCTGGGGCGCCACGCAACACCTGTCCCTGCCGATCACGCCCGAACCGGGTCGCGACCGCCAGGCGGTGACTGTTCGCCCGAACCGGGCGGGCATCACTGCCACGATCATCATACGATATGGAATCATCCGATCGGGTGAGTATCGCGAAATTGTGTCCCGGCGCACGTCGTGAGGTCAGCCGGTCAGCTCCGCGTACCGCTTCTCCAGGTCCACCCGGGCCAGTGCCCCCACCAGCCAGGCCAGCCGCTCCGACTCACCACTGCCGGCGAGCCCGGCCAGGTCGTCGGCGGATCGTCCGAGACCGAGCCGGCGGGCCGCGACGAGCGCTCGCCGGTCGGCTACCGGCGCCACCTCACGCCACACCGCCTGCGTCTCGCGCAGGAAGAGGTCGATCACCTGATCGTCCACGCCGGGCAGCGCGGCGAGCAGTCGCCGCTCGCGGGCCGGATCCTGTTGCGCCGCCGTACGCAGCCGACGCAGGTCGCCCCGGTAACGGTCCACCAGGGCGCGGGCGAGATCGCCGAGGGTGTCCGCGAGCGCGTCCACATCGCCCCGTTGACCGGCCTCGCGCAGTACGCGTACCCGGTCGGTCTGCATCGACCGGGCCATCCGGGCGGCACTGTCCCAGCCGTTGTCCCGCAACGCCTGCGCGGCGTCGACCGCCTTGCGGAAATCTCCCCGGCGGGCGAGCAGAACGGACAGATAGAGCACCTGGAACAGCTGGGACGGATTGTTGGTGACCCGGAATCCGTACCGTTCGGCGAACCCGCGACCGTCCCCGGCGAGCCGGCGGACCAGCCGCTTCTTCTCCTCGATGCTGGAAATCGCACTGGTCGGCATGCCCGCGGGTACCCGGACCGGAGCCGGGCATTCAGCCGCGCAGGCCACCGTGCCGGTCCCGGGCCTTCAACCGGGTCGTGGGCAGCGCCGGGGCGGGCAGCGGCGGCGCCGGATCGTCGGCGACCCTGCCGAAGCGTCGACCCGCCATCCAGTCCTCCCGAGCCGCGACGACCTCCTCGTGCGACCGGCCGACGAAGTTCCACCACATGACCAGGGGCTCCTCGAACGGCGTCCCACCGAGCAGCAGCAGCCGACTGCCGGGGGCGGCGCGTACCGTCAGCGTGTCCCGACCGGTGCCGAGGTAGAGCAACGCGCCCGGGGCGAACGGCACCCCGTCCACCTCGGCGGAGCCGGACATCGCCAGCAGCCCGTACTCGAAGTCGCGGTGCAGCGGCAGGCTGACCGGCGCCAGCCCACGCACCTCGAGCTGCGCCCCGACCAGCGGCGTGTGCACCACCGCCGGGGAGCGCTCACCGCCCAGTTCGCCGACCAGCAGCATCACCTCCAGGTCGCCGTCGCGCCACCCGGGAAGGTCCGCGTGGTGGGCGAAGTCGGCCGCGCCGGCGCGGGCCGGGTCCGGCAGCGCCACCCAGAGCTGGACGCCGTGCATCAGCGGCGGACGCGCCGCCGGGGACCGTTCCGAGTGGGCGATGCCGTGGCCGGAGGTCATCACGTTGAGCTGCCCGGGGCGGATCGGTTGCACGTTGCCCAGGCTGTCCCGGTGCAGAATCTCGCCGTCGAGTAGCCAGGTGACCGTCTGGAGCCCGGTGTGCGGGTGCGGCGGCACCTCCATCCCGGGCCGTTCGGCGACATCGTCCGGTCCGAAGTGGTCGACGAAGCACCAGGCCCCGACCATCCGCCGCTGCCGCTGCGGCAGCAGCCGCCGCACCGTGGTGTAGCGGCCGAGCGGCACGTCGTGGCCGGGCAGCAGCACACTGCCCGGGTCGGTCGGCCCCACGCCAGGTGGGAGGGTCTGCGCCGGCAAGGATTCGGTACGGTCCACCGCCCGACTGTACGTGCCGCTTCCCGCGCCGGTCACCGCGTTCGCCATGGCGGCGAACACCGGACACGAAGCGTACGGGTGACGCAACTGTCGCGGGGGCGCTAGCCTAGGTCAGGCGGGACCGCACCTTGGCCGCGCACCCCGACACCACGGACCGCGCGTCCAGCCCCAGGCTCTCGATCGCGACGAGCGCCGTGAACACCACGTCCGCCAGTTCCGCCGCGACGTCCTCGCGGGTGTGGGTGACCCCCTTGCGCGGATTCTGCCCGAGCGTCCCGATCCACGCGGCGGCGACCTCCCCCGCCTCCTCGGTGAGCTTGAGGATGCGGCAGGTCAGCTCGGCGTCTCCGGCGCCGTTGGCGGCGTCCAGCCAGCCGCGGGAGGCCCGGACTGTGTCCCAGATCAACTCGTCCACCCGACCAGTGAACCCGATGACGGCGTTTATCTTATCCGGTGACGGTCAGCGCGGACCGATACGGCAGGGGACGACCGGGCTGCCGCCCGGTGAACCGGAAGGGACGTGTCGGTTATGCCGGAGACCGTCGACACGGTGTACGCAAATGTGGTCAACCGCAACCCGGGTGAGCCCGAGTTCCACCAGGCGGTACGGGAGGTGCTGGAGAGCATCGGCCCGGCCCTGGCCCGCCACCCGGAGTACGCGGACGCGCGGATCATCGAGCGGATCTGCGAGCCGGAGCGGCAGATCATCTTCCGGGTGCCGTGGGAGGACGACCAGGGCCGCATCCGGGTGAACCGTGGTTTCCGGGTGGAGTTCAACAGCGCGCTGGGCCCGTTCAAGGGCGGCCTTCGTTTCCACCCGTCGGTCTACCTGGGCATCGTGAAGTTCCTCGGCTTCGAGCAGATCTTCAAGAACGCGCTGACCGGCCTGCCGATCGGCGGCGGCAAGGGCGGGGCGGACTTCGACCCCAAGGGCTGCTCGGACCGGGAGGTGATGCGCTTCTGCCAGAGCTTCATGACCGAGCTGTACCGGCACATCGGCGCGCAGACCGACGTGCCGGCCGGCGACATCGGGGTCGGTGGTCGGGAGATCGGCTACCTGTTCGGCCAGTACAAGCGGATCACCAACCGGTACGAGTCGGGGGTGCTCACCGGCAAGGGCCTGGCCTACGGAGGCGCGCAGGTGCGCCGTGAGGCCACCGGGTACGGCGCGGTGTTCTTCGCCGAGGAGCTGCTGAAGCAGACCGGGGACAGCCTGGAGGGCAAGCGGGTGGTGGTCTCCGGCTCGGGCAACGTGGCGATCTACGCCATCGAGAAGGTGCACCAGCTCGGCGGCAGAGTGGTGGCCTGCTCCGACTCGGACGGGTACGTGCTGGACGAGGCCGGCATCGACCTGGAGCTGCTGCGCGAACTGAAGGAGGAACGCCGGGTCCGGCTCGACAACTACGTCCGGCACGTGCCGCACGCGGTGGCGGTCTCCGGTCGTACCGTCTGGGAGGTGCCCTGCGATCTCGCGCTGCCCTGTGCGACGCAGAACGAGATCGGCGGCGCGGAGGCGGCGGCACTCGTGGCCGGCGGCTGCATCGCGGTGGTCGAGGGGGCGAACATGCCCACCACCCCGGAGGCGGTCCGCATCCTGGCCGGGGCCGGGGTCAAGTTCGCCCCGGGCAAGGCGGCGAACGCCGGCGGCGTGGCGGTGAGCGCCATGGAGATGGCGCAGAACGCCAGCCGGGACTCGTGGACGTTCGCCCAGTCGGAGAAGCGACTGTGGGAGACGATGCGGGACATCCACGCCCGCTGCTGGGCCACCGCCGAGGAGTACGGCCTGCCCGGCGACTACGTGGCCGGCGCGAACATCAACGGCTTCCGGCGGGTGGCGGAGGCGATGCTCGAACACGGCCTGGTCTGAGCAGCGGCCGGCCCTTGGGCAGTTGCCGTGCACGGTAACTGCCCAAGGGTCGGAAAGACGCCCCCCGCCGGCCGGACCGCAGGACAGGACATCAGGAGATGGGGCGCAGACCTGCCTCGAAGGCACCGCGCATGCCCACGTACCCGTTGATGCGCTTCTCGATCTCGGCGTAGTGCGCCCGCTCGGCGGCGGGCACCGCCGGGTCCTTGGCCGCGCTGACCAGGTCGACCACGCGAGCCGCCGGGCGGTACTCCATCCAGGTCGGCAGCACGCTCACGCTGCTGACCTCCCAGCCGCCCGAGCCGGTGCGGGTGAAGGTGAACTCGGGCACCACGGCGTCCTGCGTGTTCTCCGGGGAGCCGTCGTCGAACCGGGCGGTGAGGTTGCCCATCCCGTAGGCCACCCACTTCTTGCCGATCTTCTCGAACGGCTGCACCACGTGGACGTGGCACCCGATGATCAGGTCGATGTCGGGCGAGGCGAGCAGTTGTTGGGCCAGGTCCAGTTGGTCGTCGTTCGGCGCGTTCTGGTACTCGGTCCCCCAGTGCATGGAGAGAATGACGATCTCGGCGCCGGCCGCTCGCGCCCGGTGCGCCGCCGCCAGAATGGCCTCCTGGTCGATGAGGTTCGCCGCCCACGGCTTGCCCTCCGGCAGGGGGATGTCGTTGAAGCTCAGCGCGTACGACAGCTGCGCGACCTTGACGCCCGCCACGTCGAGGATGTTCGTCCGGGTCGCCTCCTCCGCGCTGCGGGCCGTGCCGGTATGCCGCAACCCGACCCGGTCAAGGTTGTCCAGGGTCCGGGTGATGCCCTCCATGCCCTCGTCCAGTGAGTGGTTGGACGCCGTGGAGCAGGTGTCGAACCCGGCCCAGGCCGCCGCGTCGGCCAACTCCGGCGGCACGCTGAAGGCCGGCCATCCGGTGAACGGACCCTGCGGCTCCGCCAGCGGTGTCTCCATGTGGCAGATGGCGAGGTCGGCGGCGCTCACCCGGGGACGGATCGCGGCGAGCACCCGACTGAAGTCGTGGCCGTCGCGGCCCGCCTCCCGCGCGTCGGCGGCGGCCTGCTCGGTGAGCGGCGGATGCACCAGCAGATCCCCGGCGGCCACCACGGTGAGGTGGTTCTTCGGCTCGTTCTTCGGCCCGGGGGCCGGGGACGTGGCGTGCGGAGCGGCGGAGGTACGCGGTGTCGTCTCGGTACACGCCCCCGCCAGCAGCACCAGTACCACCGCAGCGCCCAGTTTCATCCTCATTCCAGGACTCTGTCCCAGCGCCCGTCCCGTCGAGGGACGAACACGAAAGGACCCCTCCCAGGAGGGAGGGGTCCTTTCGGGTCGGTCAGCTGTTCCAGTACTGGGCGACCAGGTCAGCGGCCTGCTGCTCCCACTGGGCGTAGGCATCCGGGTACGCCGACACCTGCACCGTCTGGGCGGCCTTGGTCAGCGGCATGTCCTGCCACCCGTCAACCTGCTTCAGGCCCTTCAGGAACGCCGTCGTCGAGTACTCGGGATCGGTGATCTGCTCCGGCGAACCCCAACCACTGGACGGACGCTGCTGGAACAGACCCAGCGAGTCATGGTCATTCTTGTCGCCGAGGTGGCCCAGGTTCTCCAGCTTCGACTCCTGCAGACTCGTCGCGATCGACACCACCGCGGCCCGCTCCGGCATCCCGGCCTTCTTCGTCGCCGCGATGATCGCCTTCACGTTGCCGGTCTGCTCGTCGTTCAGACCGATCTTCGACTGCGCGCCCTGCACACCGTGCGGGATCAGCTTGCCGCTGTCCGGCTTGTCGGCCTGCACGACGGCCGGGTTGGCGTGCACCGGCTCAGCCGCGTGAGCCGCGATCGGACCAGCGAACACACCACCGGTGAAAGCCAGACCAGCAACACCAAGAACGCTCTTACGCAGCATCGTGTTCATGACAAAGCTCCATTCGGGGGTTGGCGCACACCCGCCGACAAGAGGGGAGACGGCAATTCTGTGTGCGCAAGCACCGTCAGGCGCTCAAAGCAAGGGGGGAAAGTCTTCGACCGGAACGCTCACGGGGCGATGGGGGGATCGCCTCTTCGCGGCGCCGGGACCATGTACAACGACCGACCACCCGGCGTCATTCCCCGGGGTCCGGGTCCGGGGCCTGGGGCGCCCGCCGACAGCAGACCATGGGCCGGTACAAACCGCCCACGCGGGGCGACAGCCCATCCAAGCCAGGCGACACCCACCCAAACGGGGGCACAACCCGCCCACGCGGGGCGACATGGCAGTCGAGCCCCGCCGAAGCGGACCGCCCGAAGCGGGCCGCCCCCAGGGTCAGGGGTCTTCCTCGGCCGTGCACCCGGGTTCAACGACCCCCGACGCGCGACCATTCCGTCCGAGGGGACGCCACCCCACACCCCCGAACCGGATATCCGGCGCAAAACAGGCGCCGGGCGATCGTGAAACTCCGTGATCCACTCCATGTGCCGCAAACGGTGGTCACCCGCCCCGCCGAGACCACCACATACCGCACACGGAGTCGACCAAGGCCCCCAGCCCGGGGCCCGGGCAGGCAGGCAGGCACGGAAGAGTGCCAGCCACAACCGCACCCAAGGCGACCCACTCCATGTGCCGCAAACAGCGGTCACCGGCCCCGTCGAGACCACCACATGCCGTACACGGAGTCGATCAAGGACTCGTCGGGGCGGGCAGGCTCTGAAGGGCCCAGGCGCGGCGCGCGATCGGGCGGGCAGGGCTCGTTGGCACGCTCACCTGCTCACTGCGCCATCCACGTCACGCGACACGCGTGACGTGGATGGGATGAAACCCTGCGAGAACGGCGTACACCGGACGCGGGACGCGTGGGCGGCGGATGCGGGCGCACGGCACTGGTCCGCCCGGTCAGCCCTCGTCGCGGCCGCCGCCGCCCAGTTGCTCGTACGCGTCGAGCAGCGCCAGCAGGGCGTCGGCCGTTTCAGAGTCGATCTTCTCGTCCTCGGCCGCGTCGGCGATCCGTTTACGCAGGTCGGCGAGGCGCTTGCCCCGATCCTTCTGCTTGCGCTCCAGCTCGGTGGCCTTTTTCCGCAGGTCCTCGGCGATCTTGCGGTCGATCTTCCGGTCGGCGTACGCCTGGCCGAGCACCTCGACGAACTGGGCGGCGAGCTGGCGCAGGGTGACCGGCATCGGCTGGGTGGTGGCCGGCTCGGGCGTGGCGGACGGCTCGGGGGTGTCGGTCGCCTCCGGCGCGGGCTCGTCGGCCGGCGTTGTGGCGGCCGTGCCGCCGCCCTGCGGCTGGTCTGGGTCGTCGTCGAGCAGCAGCGTGCCGACCAGGCCGATCAGAAGCGCCAGCCCGGCGGCGACCAGTACGCCGAGGAGTCGGTTGGACCGGGCGGGCTGCCGGGAGGTGGTCGCCGGCGGGCCCGGGCGCACCGGCGCGGCAGCCCGGTCGATGAGGGTTCGCGGATGCTCGGGCCGGGCGACCGTGGGCAGGATCGCGGTGGGCGGGTCGGCGGGTTGGCCGGCGCCGAACCGGGCGGCGAGTTGACCGGCGGTGGGCCGCCGGGCCGGGTCGACGGACAGACAGGCCAGAGTGAGTTCGGCGACGTCGGCGGGCAGCCCGGGGACGTGCAGCGGCGGGATCGGCGTCTGCCGGGCCTGCACGTCGAGCACGTCCTGCCAGGTCTGCACGGGCAGCGGGGCCCGTCCGGTGATGGTGCGGTAGAGCAGCGCGCCGAGGGCGTACACGTCGCTGGCGGGATTCGGCGGGCCGGGTGTCATCCGTTCCGGGGCGAAGTACGCGGGCGTGCCCATCAGCAGTTCACCGGTCTGGCCGGCGAGGGGGTGCCGGGGCCCGGCGAGGGTGGCGATGCCGAAGTCGAGGACCTTCGCGCCGGTCTCGGTGAGCATCACGTTGCCGGGTTTGATGTCGCGGTGCACCACGCCGATCCGGTGCGCGGCGGCGAGTGCGGCGGCGACCTGACCGGCCAGCCGGACCGCCTCGGGCCAGGCGAGCGGCCCACCGGTCAGCCGGTCGGCGAGGGTGTGTCCCTCGACCAGCTCCATCACCAGGTACGGCACCAGGGTGCCGTCGGGCAGGGTGGCCTCGGCGTAGTCGTACACCTGGGTGACGTGTGGGTGGGTGAGCCGGGCCGCGGCGCGGGCCTCGCGCTGGATGGTGGCCCGCAGTTGCGGGTCGGCGGCGAGCTGCGTGGCCAGGGCCTTGACCGCGACGGGGCGGTGCAGCACCTCGTCGTCGGCGCGCCACACCTCGGACATCCCGCCGAGCCCAATGCGCTCGCGCAGGACGTACCGATCGTGCAGCCGTAGTGCGGGCGTGAACGGCGACATGGTGGACCAGTCTGCCTGGCGCGCCGCGCGCGGCACCAGCCGGTGCCCGGCTCCGCCCGACGGGTCGGGTTGGTGACGGCCAGCCGGGGACGCTCCCCGACCCCGGTGAGGGCCGGGGGCGGGGAGTCGGGTCAGCCCGGGTAGAGGTCGTCGCGGATGCGGGTCAGCAGCTCACGGGTCCGCTCCGGGGGCGCGGCCTCCACGCAGAGCCGCTCCATGGCCAGCGCGTAATAGTCGAGGTCGTCACGCTTGTCCAGATAGATCGCGCTGGTGAGCTGCTCGATGTAGACGATGTCCGGGAGGTCCGCGTCACCGAAGCGGAGGATGCTGAACGCGCCGCTGGCCGCGGCGTGGCCGCCGGCGTCGAAGGGAATGATCTGGAGCCGGACCTGCGGCGAGGCGGTGGCCTCGATCAGCGCGTCGAGCTGCCCGCGCATCACCTCGACGCCGCCGATGGGCCGGCGCAGCGCGGCCTCGTCGAGCACTGCCCAGAGCTGCGGTGGGCCGCCGCGGCGCAGCACCTGCTGGCGCTCCATGCGCAGGTTGACCCGCCGGTCGAGTTCGGCCGGCGGGGCGCCCCGGTGGCCGAGCAGGATCACCGCCCGGGCGTACTCGGGGGTCTGGAGCAGGCCGGGGACGAACTGGACCTCGTACGTGCGGATCAGCGCGGCCGCGGCCTCCAGCCCGAGGTAGGACTGGAACCAGGAGGGCAGCACGTCGCCGTAGCGGTGCCACCAGCCGGGGCTGTTCGCGTCGCGGGCCAGCTTGAGCAGCGCCCCGCGTTCCTCGGCGGCGGTGACGCCGTAGAGGGTGAGCAGGTCGGCGACGTCGCGTTCCTTGAAGCCGACCCGGCCCAGCTCCATCCGGCTGATCTTCGACTCGGAGGAGCGGATCTCCCAGCCGGCGCTCTCCCGGCTCACTCCGGCGCCCTCGCGGAGCCGGCGCAGCTGCCCCCGAGCAGCATGCGCAACACTGTCGGCCCGCTGGTCGGGCCTCCCTCAGCGGACACCGTCGTCACCTGGCCGTCCTTCAACCTGCCGACTGTCCCGACCGGACGCCCCAGCCCGGCCGACGTGTAAGCATGCCATGGACCCTCGGTGAGGTGAACCCCTCCGGGTGGCCGAGCCGACTTCGTCGCCGCACGGGCCGGCGATCAGCCGGTGATCAGGTTGTCGAAGTCGCCGTCGCGCGCGCCGAGCACGAACGCGGCGATCTCGTCCACGGTGTAGATCAGCGCCGGGCCCTCGGGATGCCGGGAGTTGCGTACCGCGATGCCGGCGCCGTCGGGTAGCTCGGCCAGCTCGACACAGTTGCCGCTCGGATTGCTGCGTCGGCTCTTCTGCCACCGCACCGGTGGCAGCTCAGTGGTCGGCACGCCGTTCTGTGGCTGCTGCATGGGGCGTCCCTCCGTGGGGTGAGCCAGCCGGTGCCGCGGGGAGGGGCGGTAGACGGCGACGGGATTCTGTCGACTGAGGATGAAGATGCACGTGCATCTGCTATTGCATCTGCAATGGACAGCGAGCATGATAGCGCACAAGCGGCGTACCCATCCGTTCACTGAGGGTCACCCCGCTACCGGTTATGACCAGGAAGAACACGGTCTGGCCCGGTCGGTTCAGGTGCCGCCCGGCGAGGCCGACAGCCGCGGTGAGGGAGGGCGCGTGCCGGATCCGATGACCGTCGCCTCCGGTATCTCCGCCGCCGGCGCCCTCGTCTCCGCCTGGCAGCTGCGCCGCCGGGCGCTGCGGGCGGAGGCGGAGATCGAGCTGCTCCAGGCCGAGCTGGTGGCCGAGCGGCACGCGGCCAGCCACGACCCGCTCACCGGGCTGCCGAACCGGCGGGCCTTCTACCGGTTGGCCGCGACGCTGCTGACCGACGCCGCCGGCAAGCCGTTGGTGGCGGTCGTGCTCGACCTTGACGACTTCAAGCTGGTCAACGACCGCTACGGGCACGCGGCCGGCGATCAGGTGCTGGTCAGCGTGGCGCAGCGGCTGTCCGCCTTCGCCGGGGACAACCTGGTCGCCCGGCTCGGCGGGGACGAGTTCGCCGGGCTGCTGGCCAGCCCCACGGTGGACCGGCGGTGGATCGAACACGCCACCCGTCGGCTCTGCGAGGCGCTCGCCGCGCCGATCCCGCTCGGCGCCCGCACCGTGCAGGTGACCGCCTCCGTCGGGCTCGCCCCGGTGCACTGCCCGACGCAGCTGGCTGACGCGCTCTGCCGGGCCGACGCGGCGATGTACCAGGCGAAGAGCGTCGGCGCGGCGCAGCGCCCCCGGCAGCTCGTGGACACCCCGCAGCTCGCCGAGTGCTGAGCGGCCGGGCCGCGGTCGTCAGGGCGGCAGCCGACCGCCACGGCGGGGCGGTCAGCCGTCCCAGCGGCCCAGGTCGTGCAGCGCGCCGCGGGCGAGGCTGACCAGACCCGACGGCGACAGCAGCCCCGCCAGGATCCGCAGGGCCCGGACCCGGTCGGCCTCGGATCGGCCCGGGTCGGCCGCCTCCGCCGACCAGCTCCACAGGTCGTCGAGCGTTCGAACCCCGAGGTGGTACGCGAGCCGGACCGGGTCCGGCCGCATCGGACCGTAGCCGGCCCGGAAGGCGGCCTCGTCGAGCCGGCTGTCGAAGGCCCAGGCCGGCCCGCCGCCGAGGACGAACATCAGGTCACGTTCCCGCGGGGCGAGCACCGCGTCGTCCCAGTCGATCAGCCAGACCTCCCCGTCCGGGCTCAGCAGCACATTGCCCAGGTGCGGATCACCGTGGCAGACCACCAGCTCGGCCGGCCGGGCCCGCAGCTCCGCGCCGAGCCGGTCGACCCGGTCCAGCAACCGCGCCGTGTCGGCGGCGGCCGCCCGCCAGTGCGCGGCCACCTCCCGGGTCCACCGGTCGGCCGAGTCGTCCACCGCGCGCAGCCGCCCGTCGGTCTCCCGCACCGCCGCCGCGACCGCGGCGTGGGTGTGGTCCTCCCGGGGCAGCCCGGCCAGCTCGTCGGTCAGCGGCGCCGCGTGCGCGGCGGCGAGGAGCGCACCGTACCGACGCCAGTGGGCGGGGCGCATCCCGCCGTCGGCGGCCCGCTCGCCGGAGATCCACGGGACCACGGTGAGCCGGCGTCCGTCGTGAACGGCGCTGAGCCGCCCGTCCCGGGTGGCCACCGGCGCCGGGACACCCGGTACGCCCCGCCGGGCGAGCCCCGCGGTCACCACGAGCCCGGCCGGGGTGCCGCCGCCGCTGAGCTTGACCGCGTACTCGTGGCCGTCGACGGTGCCGGCCCGCCACAGCTCGGCGGTGGGATCCGCGCCGAACTCCACGGGCACGGCGGTGATCAGGGCCAGGCCGAAATCCTCGGCGACCCGGGCGGCGAGCTGATCGTCCATGGGCCGCCCGATCAGCGCCAGCCGTAGCCGGCGCGCAGCGCCTGGCCCACCCGGTCGAACCGCGGCCGGTCCAGCACCGCGCCCTCGCGCCGGATGCCGTCCTCACGCATCGTGAGCACGCGGTCGAGGCGTACCCAGCTGGGGCGCTGGTCACGGTCCCAGTCGCCCGGGCCGAGGGCGAGCCAGTGCCGCTGGCCGTCCCGGTCGCTCTGGCTGGAGAGCATCAGCCCGAACAGGGTACGGCTCTGCCGGCCGACCACCAGGACCGGCCGGTCCTTGCCCTGGCGGGGGTCGTCCTCGTACGGGACCCAGGTCCAGACGATCTCCCCCGGGTCGGCCTGCCCGTCCAGTTCCGGGGCGTACGACAGCTCGCGCCGCTGCAGCGCGGCGACCTGGCGGCGCCGGGCCACCTGGGCCGGGATCGGCCCGGCGGTAGGGGCGGGCGCGGCCACGCCCCCGGTGATCCGGCCGAACCGGGACGCCACACTCCTCAACAGACCTGCCACGGCCGGCAGCCTATCCTCCGGCCGGGGCCGGCACATACCCGCCGGATCGCGGCCAAACCCGGTGGGGCCGTATCCTTTCCCGGCCGAGGTGGCCCGCTTCGTCGACGCCCGCTCGCGGGTGACCGGACCGAGCACGGAGGAAACGATGTTCCCGGAGTTGCCCCGCGACCTGCCGATACGCGAACGTCAAGCGGTCCGGGTGGTGGTGCTCGACGCCGCCGAGCGGCTGCTGCTGTTTCACACCCGCGACCCGGACCACCCCCACCTCGGCACCTGGTGGGAGCTGCCCGGCGGCGGGCTCGACCCCGGGGAAACGTACCTCGACGCGGCGGTGCGGGAGCTACGCGAGGAGACCGGCATCCTGGTCGGACCGGCCGACGTGGGGGCGCCGACCTGGCGGCGGCGGGCCAGCTTCATCCACCGCCAGTCGCGCCACCTGCAGGACGAGGTGGTGGTCCCGGTCCGGCTGCCCGGGCGGGGACCCGACGTGGACGAGACACACCGGCTCGACTACGAGGTGGAGGACTACTTCGGGTTCCGCTGGTGGCCGGTCGCCGAGGTGATCGCCGAGCGACCGCGCTGCTATCCGGGACGGCTACCCGAGCTGCTGCCGGCGTTCCTGGCCGGCGAGGAGATCGACGAGCCGTTCGAGCTATGGTCGTGACGTTCCCGGCGGCAACCGGCACAGTGGAGCGGTGAATCGTCTCCACGAACCCCTCGCCCAGTACGCCGAGCGCCTGCACCGCGCCGCCGGGGACGCCCACCACGTGGCCTCCCCGCTCGGCGCCTGGCTGCTTCTCGCGCTCGCCGGCCCCGCCGCCACCGGCGACACCCGCACCCGCCTGACGGAGGCGCTCGGCACCGACGTGGACAGCGCCGCCGTGGCGGCCCACGCGCTGCTGGCAGCGCCGCATCCGCTGGTCGCCGCCGCCACCGCCCTCTGGGAACGGGAGCCCTTCGCGGGGCTGGCGGGCTGGCGGGCGACCCTCCCGGAACGGACACAGACCGGCCCGCTGCCCGACCAGGCGGCGCTGGACACGTGGGCGCGGGAACACACCGACGGACTGATCGACCGGTTCCCGATCACCGTCGCGCCGGACCTCCTACTGATCCTGGCCAGCGCGCTGGCCACCCGGGTGTCCTGGGCGGAGCCGTTCGAGGTGGCAGCCGCCGACCGGCTCGGGCCGGGCAGCGCCTGGGCGGGCCGGCTGGAGCGGGTGCTGCGTACCCCCGGCCATGGGCACCGGTGCTGGATCGCGTCCACCGCGCGGGCCGGTGACGTCGCGGTGCACGCCGCGCCGGCCCGGCCGGCGGCCGGCGACGGGGAGGCCGGGCTGCTGGTGGTCTCGGTGGCCGCCGCGGCGGACGTGCCGGCGGCGGACGTGCTCGCCGCCGCCCAGCAGGTCGCGGCCGACGCGGCCACCGCCCCGGACGGAATCGGGCCGCGCCAGCGCTCGCTGTCCGATCTGCCGTTGGGCGACACGCCACTGTGGACGCTACGCGAGGAGACCGTCCGCGCGTTCACTCCTGAGCAACGGGTCAGCGCGGTGCTGCCGTGCTGGTCGGCGGAGAGCCGGCACGACCTGACGCCGGCCGGGTTCGGCTTCGACGATGCCGCGCGGGCGCTCGGCACGCTGCTCGGGTCGGCGGCCCCGAGGTTCGGCGCAGTCCAGTCGGCGGTGGCCCGCTACGGGCGGTACGGCTTCGAGGCCGCCGCGGTGACCGCGTTCGCCATGGTCACGGGGCTGCCGCCCGAGCGCACCGTACGCGTGGCGGAGCTGCGGTTCGGCCACCCGTACGCGGTGGTGGCCGTGGCCACCGACAGCGCCGGCGGCCCGTGGCACGGCCTGCCCGTCTACTCCGCCTGGGTGGCACAGCCCCAGGAGCTGCCCGACGACGAACTCGCCGACCCGCCCCGACAGTGGTGATCGCTCACCGCGCCACCGCGGCGGACAGGTCGGCGCGGATCGCGGCCAGCAGGTCGGCGAGCTGGTCGAGCAGGAAGAAGTGCCCACCGTCGATCTCGCGCAGGGTGAACCCGGCGGCGGTGTGCTCGGCCCAGGCGGCGCTGTGCTCACGCGCGACCGCCCGGTCGCGTACGCCGCTGAACGCGACGATCGGCACTGGCAGCGGCTCGCCGGGCAGGTAACGGTAGCCGTCCACCCGGCCGAAGTCGGCCCGCAGCAGCGGCAACAGCAGCTCCACCAGATCGGGGTAGTCCAGCACCTCGACGGGCAGGCCGCCGCCGTCGGCGAGGCGGCGCAGCAGCTCCGCGTCGTCCACCCGGGACAGTCCGTCGAAGAAGCTGGCCGCGGTAACGTGCGGGGCGCGGGCGGCGCCGACGTACAGCCGCAGCGGCAGGAGCGCCCCCGTCCGGCGCAGCTCCCGGACCACCTCGAAGCCGACCCGGCCGCCCATCGAGTGACCGTAGATCGCGTACGGGCGGTCGGCGCGGGAGGCGATCGCGGCGGCCACGTCGGCGACGTCGAAGTGGGGGTCCTCGGTGATTCGGTTCTCCCGGCCGGGTAGCTGCACCGGCAGCACCTCGACGTCCGGGCCGAGCCCCTCCTGCCAGCGCCGGAAGACGCTCGCGCCGCCACCGGCGTAGGGCAGGCAGAACAACCGCACCGGCGCCGGGGGGCGGCTGCCGGCGGAGACGAACCAGTTCACACTGGAGAGAATAGACTCGGAGCGATCACCGGTCGTCGTGGCGTGGGATCGGATCGACCATCGCGTCGAATCCCTTCGGCAGCTGCGCCACCAGGTCCTGGAACTCGCCGACCGTCACCGCTTCACGCAACGTGGCGAGCACCGCCAGGGTGCCGACCTCGGCGACCGCCGGGTCGACGGCGGCCCGCTCGGCCACCCGGCGCAGGAAGGCAACCCCTCCCCCGGTCGCGCCACCGGCGGTCGGGGCGGCCAGGTAGTCGCCCAGCTCGTCCGGCAGCTGCGCGGCGAGGTCGTCCGCCTCGCTGGCGGTCACCCGCTCGGCGAGGGTCTGCAACACCGCGCGGGAGATTGTCGCGGCCTGCCCGGTGGGCAGCTCGGCGCGGCGGGACACCGCCTCGACGAATCGGGGAAAGCGCACGCCGCCTCCTGTCGTCGCCGTCCGCGCCGGGTCTTCGACGACTCCGGCTCGACGCGTCCGTCGCCGCGCGGCACGCCCTGGGGCCGCGGGGGCTCCAGCTCGGCGCAGCGAGCTGGAGCCGTGCTCGGTTACCCGCGCCCGTCAGGGGCAAACAGCGTCCACCGCCGCGTCGGTCTCCGCCGGGTGGTCGTCCGGCGTCGGGATGTCCCGGGTACGCCACACCGGCGACCAGCGGGTGACCAGGGCCGCCGCGGGCCAGCCGGGGCGTACCGGCCAGGAACAGGGCCGAGACGAGCTGGCGCTCAGCGGGGCCGGCCTCGGCACCGACGGGGACACGGTACGGACCGCGCTGCGCGCCCTGCCCCGGCTGTTGCCCGGCTGAGCACGCCGTCATCTCACGCGTTCCGGCGTGTCGCCCGCCGAAGGCGACACCTGTGAAGAGCGACATGACTCTGCGGCAGCAAATATGCCGGAGAGTCATATCGCTCAACACGAGAGTCCCCTTCAACCCGGCGGGTCGGTAGGCTCCGCCCATGGCCCGCACCACCCACCCCGGCGCCTGCCCACTGGACTGCCCGGACACCTGCGTGTGGCAGCTCACCGTGGAGGACGGCCGGGCCGTCGCCCTGCGGGGCGACCGCGACCACCCGTTCACCCGGGGCGCGCTCTGCGGCAAGGTCAACCGATACCTCGACGCGGTCAACGGCCCCGACCGGCTGACCACGCCGTACGTGCGCACCGGCCCGAAGGGCGCCGGGCGGCTCTCCTACCGGCCGGCGAGCTGGGCCGAGGCGATCGACCGGGTGGCCGCCGGGCTGCGCGCGAGCATCGACCGGGACGGTCCGGAGGCCGTCCTGCCCTACTACTTCGCCGGCACGATGGGGCTGGTGCAGGGCTGGAGCATGGGCCCACGGCTCTTCGCCCACCTGGGCGCGTCGCGGCTGGACACCACCATCTGCACCGCCGCCGCCCGGGCCGCGCAACGCTCGATCTACGGCGGCTCGGTCGGGTTCGAGCCGGAGTCGATCGTCGCCGCGAAGCTGATCGTGCTCTGGGGCGCCAACCCCCTCGCCACCAACCTGCACCTGTGGCCGTTCGTGCAGCAGGCCCGGGAGCGCGGCGCGTACCTCGTCACGATCGACCCGCTGCGCACCGACACCGCCGCCCGCAGCGACGAGCACATCGCCCCGCTGCCCGGCACCGACGCCGCGCTGGCGCTCGGGCTGATGCGGCACGTCCTCGACGCCGGTGCCGCCGACGAGGAGTGGCTGGCGGCGCACACCGTCGGCTGGCCGGAGCTGACGGCCCGGCTCGACGAGTGGCCGGTGGAGCGGGCCGCCGCCGAGTGCGGCCTGTCGGTCGAGGTGGTCCGCCGCCTCGGGGAGCGGATCGCCGCCACCCGGCCCACCGCGGTCCGCGTCGGGCTGGGCCTGCAACGGCACCACGGCGCCGGCCAGGCGATCCGGGCGATCTGCGCGCTGCCGCTGGTCACCGGCGACTTCCGGTACCCGGGCGGGGGCGCCCTCGTCACGACCAGCGGGCACCACCGGGTCGACCTGGGGTCGGTGGTCCGCCCGGCGGACATGCCGGCCCCACCGGCCCGGCTGGTGAACATGAGCCGGCTCGCCACCGTGCTCACCGGGGAGGCCGACCCGGCGGTGACGTCCCTGGTGGTGTTCAACGCCAACCCGGCCGCCACCGCCCCCGACCAGGCCCGGCTGCTCGCCGGCCTGCGCCGCGACGACCTGTTCACCGTCGTGCTGGAGCAGCGCTGGACCGACACCTGCGACTTCGCCGACGTGGTGCTGCCGGCCACCATGCAGCCTGAGCACCTGGACCTGCAGACCTCCTACGGCCACCACTACACGACGCTGAACCTGCCGGTGACCCGGGCACCCGGCGAGGCGCTGCCGAACACCGAGATCTTCCGCCGGATCGCCGCCGCGCTGGGCATCGACCACCCTCGGCTGCGGGACAGCGACGAGGACCTGGCCCGGCAGCTGCTACGCGGCACCGGGCTCAGCTTCGAGGAGCTGCGCGAGCGGACGTACGCGCGGGCCACCGGGGTGGCGGTCGGGACGGCCCCGTTCGCCGACGGCGGCTTCCCCACCCCGGACGGCCGGGCGCGGCTGCACGACCCGGCGCTGGCCCGGCAGGGGGTGGATCCGCTGCCCGGCCACACCCCGCCGGCCGAGGCCGCCGACCCGGAGCTGGCCCGCCGGTTTCCGCTGGTGCTCATCGCCCCGGCCGGCCGGTTCCTGATGAACTCCACCTTCGCCTCGCTGCCCTGGCACCTCCGGCGGACCGAGCCGCCCCGGGTGCACCTGCACCCGGACGACGCGGCGGCGCGCGGCCTCGTCGACGGCGACGCCGTACGGGTACGCAACGACCGGGGCGCCTTCCTCGCGGCGGTTGCCGTGGACGACGCGACCCGGCCGGGGCTGGCGTTCACCTACAAGGCGTACTGGGCGCGACTGAGCCCGGGGCGGGCCACCGTCAACGCGGTGACCGCCGTGCGGGACACCGACCTGGGTGGCGCACCGACGTTCCACGACTGCAGGGTCGAGGTCGAGCCGGTACCGGCCGAGCTGCTGATCGCCGAGCCGCCCCAGGACGGCGAGGCCGCGCCGGCCCCGCCACCCCGCGACCCGGCGATCCGACGCCGGACGTACCCTGTCGAAGCCGGCCGGGGATGATCCGGTTACGGTGGCGGGATGGGCAAGCCGACCCGCTGGGTGACCGATACCGGACCTGGGCACTCGCAGTGGTACATCGACCGCTTCCGCCGACTCGCCGCCGAGGGGGCGGACCTGGCCGGTGAGGCGCGACTGCTGGACACGATGGTCCGGCCGGGCGCGCGAATCCTGGACGCCGGGTGCGGCACCGGCCGGGTGGGTGCCGCGCTCGCCGCTCGGGGCCACCGCGTCGTCGGGGTGGATGCCGACCCGGCGCTGGTCGAGGCGGCCCGCGCCGACCACCCCGGGCCGCGCTGGCTGGTCGGTGACCTCGCCGACCTGGACCTGGCCGCCCAGGGCGAGCCGGAGCCGTTCGACGCCGCCGTGTGCGCCGGCAATGTGCTGGCGTTCGTCGCTCCCGGCACCGAGCGGGCGGTGTTGAGCCGGATCGCGGCGCACCTTAGGCCGGACGGGATCGTGGTGGTCGGCTTCGGCACCGACCGCGGCTATCCGCTCACCGACTTCGACGCCGACGCGGTGGCGGCCGGCCTCCGGCTGGAGCACCGCTTCGCCACCTGGGACCTGCGCCCGTGGCGGGAGGACGCCGACTTCGCGGTGACCGCGCTGCGCAAGCCCGCGGCCTGACCCGCGTGCCGGCCGGGCACGCGGCGCCGACCCGCTGACCGGAGACGGCGCGAGCGACGCCTCGACCCGCGCCGGGCCAACTTCCGGGCCTGCTGCGCGACGATCCGGGCCGGGGCATCGCGCGGGGTCAGGTCGGGGCGACCGTGCGGGCGGCGGTCGGATCGAGTGGGCTGCCGGCCGGCACCAGGCTGACCAGGCTCGCCGGCAGCCGGACCGGGCGTACGCCGGCGTAGCCGAGCATGCCGAGCACGTCGCCGCCGGCGAGCACGTACCGCCGGCCCAGGTCGGTGATCACGCAGAGCGCGCCGCCGGTGGCCCCGGGCGCCGCCGCGGCCTCGACCACCGCGCCCCGGCCGGGCTCGACCACCACCTGGTCGGCAAGCCCACCTCGACCGGTCACGGTGCGGGCGGCGGCGGAGAGGTCCGGCGGGGTGGCGCCCAGCCGGACGTCGCGTACGCCGGTGTCGTCGCCGACCCGGACGCAGAGCGCGCCGCCGTCCACGGTGGCCAGCCGGGGCGGCACGGCCGGCGGCGCGGTGGGCCCGGCCGGCACCCGGTCGGGGAGCTTGGGCAGGGCGGCGAAGCGACCGAGGGTGATCGGCTTCGGGTCACCCTGGCCGGTCCGGGCGAGCAGCAGCGCGGCCTGAAGTTCGGTGACCCCGGCCAGCCCGCCCCGCTCGGCCACCGCGTACTGGCGGCCCCCGCCGGAGTTGCGCACCAGGTAGACGTCGCCGACGGTGGCGCCGGCGACCCGGTCGGAGGGCTCGCCGAGGTCGGGTATCGGGGGCGGGGCCAGGTCGGCGCCGGCCGGCACCGTGTTGATCAGCGCCGGGGCCACCGGCACGGCCCGTTCCCGGGTCGCGGCCAGTGCGGCCAGCACCCGGTCGGTGTCGCGGAGCAGGTAACGCCGGTCGTGCCAGAGCAGGTGCAGGCTGCCGTCCGGGTGGCGCAGCAGCAGCCCCTGCTCGCCGAGGGGCCGACCGCCGGTGGCGTCCCGCCCGATCAACAGGGCCGAACGCGCCTCCGTACGCCCGGCGTCGCCGGCGCTGATCGAGCAGACCGTCCACGCCCCGCGGACCAGCCGCCCCGACGCGGGCAGCGAGTCCGGGGCGTCGGCGATGCCGAGCGGCACTCCGCGCGGCACCCCGTCGATGGAGCGGCGGGAGACCAGAACCGTCTTCGGCCGTTCCGCCCCGATGATCAGCAGCGCGGAGGCATAGTTGAGGACCGGGTGGAGCTTCTCCTCCCGGTAGACGAAGCGCGCGCCGGACTCCTTTTCCACGATCACCGCGGTCGGGTCGCGCCAGGAGTTGCCGCCACCGGCGAAGAGGCCGTACAGGGCGACGCCGCCGAGCGCGATGACGGCGACCAGCACGCTGGCCAGGCCCGCACCGGCCAGCCGCCGAAACGGCGACTGCGCGGGGTCGGTCTCCCGCATCACCAGCGCGGCGACCGCCCGCTGGACGGTGAACTGGTACGAGTGGAGCTGGTCCTGCCGCGACGGCATCGCGTCCCCTCCGGTGGGTCGTCGGGGCACAGGATATGCGCTCCGTCGATGCCATGTGGACCCTCCGTGGCCGCCTCGCACCTTGATCCGCTCGGGTTGCGGCAACCGGCGGTGTCCCATGGCCCCGAAGCCACGTCTCACCGCACAGCGTGTGCGATCACGGCCAAGACGTGGACTGACGGTGGCCGCCGTGGGAACGATTGCAGCGGCCGGTACGGTCACCGGCGGGGCGACGCCGCAGAAGGGAGAGGCACCGTGGACAGCAACGCCTGGGACGCGCGGTACGCCGACACGCCGGAACTGGTGTGGGGTGTGAAGCCGAACCGGTTCGTCGTCGAGTCGGTCGAGGGGCTCACCCCCGGCAGCGCACTCGACCTGGCGGCGGGCGAGGGACGCAACGCGGTCTGGCTGGCCGAGCGCGGCTGGCGGGTCACCGCGGTGGACTTCTCGCCGGTGGCCGTCGAACGGGGACGCGAACTGGCCGCCCACCGGGGCGTACCGGTCGAGTGGCGGGTCGCCGACGTCACCGCGTACCAGCCGGTGCCCGGCAGCTACGACCTGGTTCTGATCAGCTACCTGCACCTGCCCGCCGAGGAACTGGCCGGGGTGCTCGACGCGGCGCGGCGGGCACTGCGGCCCGGCGGCACCCTGGTCGTCGTCGGCCACGACCTCGCCAACCTCACCCATGGCGTCGGCGGCCCGCAGGCCCCGCGGATCCTGCTCACCCCGGGGGCCGTGGTCGAGGGGCTCACCGGGCTGCGGATCCAGCGGGCCGAGACCGCGACCCGGCCGGTGCCCACCGCCGACGGTGGCAGTGCCGAGGCCCTCGACACGGTCGTCGTGGCCGCCCGGCCCGCCAGCTGATCCGCCCCGCCGGCCGGGCGGTTCGCGCCGGGACCGCCGGCCGGGCGGTCGGCGCTAGCCCGTGGACGCCGACGTGCGGGGCGCGGTCGGCGCGGACGCGGCTGCCCGGCTCACGGGCGCAGGATCAGCCGGATCGGGTTGCCCTGCTTGTCGTGCACCCGGCGCACCGCCTCGGGCGCGTCGGCCAGGGCCAGCACGTCGCTGACCGAGGCGGACAGGTCGAGCCGGCCCAGCCCGGTGAGCGTCACCAGTTGCCCGACATGCTCGGCCTCCGAGCCGTAGTGGCCGAGCACCGCCTGCCGGTTGTAGCTGAACCGGCTGTCCGACGGGATGGTGATCGGCTGGTTGGCGATGCCGGCGAGGACCAGGCGGCCGTGCCGGCCGAGCACGGTCATGGCCTGCTCGCGAACCGCGTTGACGCCGGCGAAGTCGAACGCGACGTCCAGCCCTCGGGTGCCGGTCAACTCCAGCACGGCGTCCTTGAAGCCGCCGTCCTTCGGGTCGAGGGCCACGTCCGCGCCGAGGGCGATCGCCCGGTCGCGGGCCGCCGGCAGCGGATCCACCGCGATCACCGGGGCCGCGCCGACCAGCAGCAGCAACTGCACGGCGTGCGCACCCAACCCGCCGACGCCCCACACCCCGGCCGCCTCCGCCGGCCGTACCCGTGCGGTGTCGGTCACCGCCGCCCAGGGCGTGGAGACCGCGTCCGGGATGATGCAGGCCTGCTCGAACGGGAGCAGGTCCGGGACGGGGACCAGGGTGTCCTCGCGGGCGAGGGCGTACTCGGCCCAGCCGCCGTCGTAGTCGACGCCGCGGGTGAGCACCAGACCGAACCGGTCCCGCTCCCCCGCCTGGAGCAGCACCCGCTGGCCCGGCTGCCAGCCCCGCACCCCTTCGCCGAGCGCGTCCACGGTGCCGGCGACCTCGTGACCGAGGGTCACCACGTCGCCGGACAGGTACAGCGGGGTGAGGGTGCCGTCGATCAGGTGTACGTCCGACAGGCACACCCCGGCGGCGGCGACCCGGATCCGCACCTGCCCGCGCCCCGGCTCGGGCACCGGCACCGTCTCCATCCGCAACGCCCGCTCGGCCACGTGCAGCCGCCCGGCCAGCATGTCCGCCACGCTCCGCTCCCTTCACCGCCGTCCTCGACCGGCGACGGCTCCGCGCCGCCGCGGCGTCAGACCGGCCTTGTCGGGTCCGGAGCGCCGGGGCGGAAAGAGTCGCCGCCAGCCGAACTGGAGTCGCCGTAGGCGTACCCGGGGTTGGGCGGGCGATGCCGCCGCCGGCGAAAAAGGGGGCCGAGCAGCGCGGATGGCCCGGCCGCACGGCGACGGGCCGGTAACATCCGGGTCGGAGCGGCGGAGAGGACCACCGGGTGGCGGCTCGATTCGAGGAACTGGCCTGGCGGGAGACGCCGATCGGCGAGATCAGCCTGCGCCGACGCCGCGACCCGTCGCTCGACGTCGACGTGTACGAGGTGAAGCTCGACGACGAGTTCCTGATGTCCAGCCTGTTCCCGGTCGCGGAGATCGAACTCGCCCGGCTCGGGCTCGCGCCGCTGGCCGGGGACGCCCTGGACGTGGTGGTGGGCGGTCTCGGGCTCGGTTACACCGCGCGTACCGCGCTGGAGGATCCCCGGGTCCGCTCGCTGCTGGTGGTCGAGGCGATCGAGGACGTGATCGACTGGCACCGGCGGGACCTGCTGCCGTTCACCGCCGGGCTGGCCGTCGACCCGCGTACCCGGCTGGTGCGGGCCGATTTCTTCGCGGCCGTCGCCGGCGGCACCGGCTTCGACCCGGAGGCACCGGGCCGGCGGTTCCACGCGGTGCTGCTCGACGTGGACCACTCGCCCCGCCAGGTGCTGCACCCCAGCCACGCCGCCTTCTACACCGTGGACGGGCTACGCCGGCTCGCCGCGCTGCTGCATTCCGACGGCGTCTTCGCGCTCTGGTCCAACGACCCGCCCGACTCGGCGTTCCAGCGGGTGCTGACCGAGGTGTTTCCGACCTCGGTGGCGCACGTCGTCCGTTTCCCCAACCCGCTTCAGGGCCGGGAGGCCGCGAACACCGTCTACGTGGCCCGGCACTGACCGAACCGGCCGCGCCGGCGACATCCGTAATCGTCCATCACGGAGGGGATGACCAGCCATGGACTCAGATTCAGAAGTCGAGAATCTCAGCCCCGAGGAGCAGAAGGTGCAGGCCAGGCTTCTGCGGGCTCGCGAGAAGGTGAGCACCGTCTCGATGGCGCTCAGCCATGTCGAGCATCTCCTGAACCCGGCGAACCCGTACACGCCAGCCGCGAACACCCCCTCGGTGATGGCGTTGTTGACCGAGGTCAACCCCGGCAGGACGCCCGAGGAGCAGCGCGACGCCATGCTCAAACTTCAGGAGAAACTGACGGTTGCCGACAAGGAGTACAAGGCGGCGATGAAGGAGGCGGAGAAGTTCTCGTCCTCGTCATGATTGGCCGCCTCCCACGCTGACCCGGGCGCGCCCGCTGGCCCGGGCAGGTGCGTGGAGAACTCCCGCGCGACTGATCGTTGCTGGGTGAAGAAATGCGACGCAGGGTGTCAGGTTTTTGCTCGAACATGGTTCTCCGGTCGACGTCGAAGGTGGACGTGAACCGGTCAGACGAACAGACAAGGACCTCGATGCGCGAAACGCCGGAAGATCTCAAAGAGCTCCAGGGCCTCCTGGACTCCTCCCTGTCCCGCTCCACCTCGCATCTCCGCTCGATCATCGGTGGGCGCACCATGACCGCGGGGCAACTCACCCAGGTGCTCACCGGCATGTGCACCCTTGCCCTGTCCACCGTGACGGCGAAGGGCGAGCCGCGGATCAGCGGCGTGGACGGGCATTTCCTACACGGCAGGTGGCATTTCGGGACGGCGCGCAGCGCCGCCAAGGCCCGCCACCTCGCCGCCCGGCCGGCCGCCAGCGTCGCGCACATGCGTGGCGAGGACTTGGGCGTGTTCACGCACGGCACGGTGGAGATCCTCAACCCGCCGGACAGCGAGCCTGCCGCGGACTGGCCGGACCTGCTCACCTACTTCAAGGACTGCTACGGCGACGAGGCCTTCGACTGGGACAACGACGTGGTCTTCTACCGGCTGCACCCGCACTGGATGACCGTCTACGCCCCCGACGTCGACAAGCTCACCGCCACCTGACCCCGGGCCGGTACGGCAGCCGTCCTACGCCATCCTGGCCTACGTTGTGTGGCGCCGACCCCGACCGGCACGCCCACTTCGATATGCGGGCATGCCCCGAGGTCCTGGTGCGTCGGGTCAGGCTCGGTGTGGTTCCGGGTGCTGGCCCGTCGCAGCGCACGGCCCGGAACTCGGTGGCGCGGCGCTGGCCAAGTCGTCACGATCGGGTCCGTGCTTGCTGACCTGTGGCCCCTGTACGGCCTTTCCATCGTCACGCCACGACTCGAACTCCGCCTGCCCCGGGGGGAGGAACTCGCGGCGCTCGCGCGCCTGGCAGCCAACGGCGTACACCGGCCCGACGAGCGGCCGTTCCTCACCCCGTGGACCGACGGCAGCCCGGAGGATCGGGCACGGTCCGTCCTACAGGGACACTGGAGTCAGCTCGCGGAGTGGACCGTGGCGGCGTGGCGCCTCGGTCTCACGGTCTTCTCCGGCGGGAACCCGCTCGGCGTGGTGACACTCCGGGCACGCGACTTCCCGGTTGTTCGCGAGGTCGCCACCTCCTCCTGGCTGGGGATCGAACACCAGGGCAAGGGTTACGGCACCGAAGCTCGGAGCGGTCTGCTCACGCTGGCCTTCGACCACCTCGACGCGCGCGCGGCGCTCACCGAGGTGTTCCAGGACAACCACGCCTCCCAGGGAGTGTCCCGCAAGCTCGGCTACGAGCCTGACGGCATCTCGGTCGACGCCCGTGGCGACGAGGCCGTCGTGTCCGACCGCCTACGGCTCACCAGGCAGAAGTGGACCCAGCAGGAGCGGCTGGCGGTGAGGATCGACGGGATGGCTGCTTGCCGCCCGATGTTCGGCCTCTGACGGCCTCCCGGTCACGTACGGACGGGCTAGTGCCACGGTGACCAGCGCACCGACGCCGATGACGGTGCCGGCGCCACCCGCGGCCCAGCCGGCGGTGAAGCCACTGCGCTGGTCCTCGTACAGGGGCGACGGTGGTGACGTCCGGGGCGGGCTCGGTGGCGGGAGCGAACGCCCAGCCCAACAGGGCCGCACCACCGGGTGACCGCCGTCGCCGACGGTAGACTGACGGTGGCTGACGGGACGTGGGAGGACGCATGGCACTGGGACGAGTGCTGGTGATCGGTCTCGATCCCGTGAGGATCCCCGGCTGGGATCCCGAGCCGGTCGTGGCGGCGATAGCCCGTGGCCAGGCCCGATTCGCCGATCATGGTGTCGAGGCCGACATGTGCCTGGTGGTCCCCGACGAGAACGCCGAAGGGGCGATCGTCGAGGCGCTGACCCGAAAGGACTATGCCTGCGTGGTGGTGGGGGGCGGCATCCGCAAGCACGAGCCGTTGCTTGAGCTATTCGAGAAGGTGGTCAACCTGGTCCGGCAGCATGCTCCCGGCGCAGCGATCGCCTTCAACAGCAGCCCTGAGGACACCGCTGACGCCGCGCTGCGTTGGCTGCGCTAGGTCGGTCACATATCCCGGCCGGCACCTGCCGAGATCGCGCTCGTTCGGGGAAGTGGTGGCGTCACCGGCGGCACGAGGCCACTACTTCCACGATCGTGCGCGACCTTTCCGCCGCCGGGCCGGCGCTCGGCAGTGGGGGTGCCGTGCGGGCGGGTGGGGCTACTGGCGGTCGTACCGGATGCGGTGCGGCTCGACGCCGAGGTCTACCAGGCGGTGGGCCAGTTCCGTGACCATGGTCGACGGTCCGGCGAGGTAGGCGTCGTGTCCGGCCCAGTCGCCGTAGCGGGTCACGGCGTCCACCACCGTGCCGGGCTCGTACGGGCCGGCGTCGCCGTCGGAGACCGCCAGCACCACGTGCAGCCACGGGAGGCGGCCCGCGAACGAGTGCAGCGATTCGAGGTCGTACAGGTCGTCCCGGGTGCGGGCGCCGAAGAACAGCCAGGTTGCCGGCGGGCTGACCCGTCCGGCCAGCTCACCCAGCAGCGCCCGGATCGCGGCCAGGCCGGTGCCGCCGGCGACCAGCAGCACGCGGCTGTCCGAGGTGGCCGCGAGGGTCGTGGCGCCACGCGCCGGGCCGAGCCGCAGCACGTCACCCACAGCGGTCCGGTGCACCAGGACGTCGCTGAGCCGGCCGGCGCCGGTCGCCCGCACATGGAACTCCAGCACCCCGTCCCCGCTCGGCGGGTTGGCGATGGAGTAGGAGCGCCAGGTGTGCGGCAGCTGCCCGGCTCCGACCGTGGCGTACTGCCCGGCCCGGTAGTCGTACGGCTCGGCGGTGCGTACCCGTAGGACCGCCAGGTCGGGGCCGCGCAGCTCGTGGTGGACCACGGTGCCCCTGACGAACGGCGGCGCGGAGAGCTCCCCCGTGGCGGCGTTGCTCATCACACCGGCCAGGAACTGGTACGCCCGTGACCAGGCGTCATCGTGTTCGGGGCGCCAGCCGGTGCCGGCGTAGGCCCGCAGCGCCTCCATCAGCGCCGTACCGAACGGCTGGTAGTGGCTGGCGCGTACGCCGAGTTTGCGGTGCGCCCGGCCGAGCTCCTGGAAGAGTGACACGACGTTCTCCGGCTGATCCAGCCCGTCGATGAGCTGCCGCACCGACCAGGCGAGCCGGTCGCGTTGGGCCGCGAGCGAGTCGGGGAACAGCGACCTCAGGTGCGGTCCGTCCCGGAACAGCGCCGCGTACAGGTACGTCAACGCGTCGGTGAGCGGCTCCAGCAGCGCCAGGCTCTCCCGCAGCAGCCGCTGGTCGTCCGCTCGTTGCGGCCAGGTCGCCAGCAGCGCCCCGGCGGACGCCTGCCCCTCGTACGGCGCCGGGCCGTCGCCGCGCATCTTCCGGCGCAGCAGCATGGAGTGGTGCAGGCCGAGCAGATCGTGGTAGTCGTACGCGTGGTCGCACTTGCTCATCGTCACGCCGGCATGCTAGGCGCGGCCGGCCGGCGAAGTGTCCGTGATCAGGGCGAATGTGCGATCTACCACCGCTTGTAATAATCCGGGGCGGATGGCCCTTCCACGACCGGTCCGGCCTGTGCTAATTCGCTGCCCTCAGCGCCCGCGCCGACGCTCAGAACCAGCTCTCCCGGGTGTCCAGGGTGGTCCGGTCCAGGCTCTCCAGCAGGTCGAACTGCGGCCCGGTCCGGGGCAGCTCGTGACGGAAGAAGTAGCGGGCGGCCTGGCGCTTACCGGCGAGGAAGTCGGCGTCCGGGCCGCTCGGGCTGCCCGACGCCTCGACGGCGAGCAGCTGCTCCAGCCACATCCAGGCGATCACCACGTGCCCGACCGCCTCCAGATAGAGGGTGGCGTTGGCCAGCGCCAGCTCCGGGTCGCCGGTGCCGTGCAGCCGGCGGGTGACCGTCGCGACCCGGTCGACCGCCACGCCGAGCCGCCCGGCGAGGTCGGCCGCCTCGCCCTCGGCCTTCCAGGCCCGGGTCGCCGTGGCCCGGATCGTCTCCAGCAGCAGTTCCAGCCCGGCCCCGCCGCGCATGGTGACCTTCCGGCCGAGCAGATCGAGGGCCTGGATGCCGTGCGTGCCCTCGTGGATCGGGTTGAGCCGGTTGTCCCGCCAGTGCTGCTCGACGTCGTGGTCGCGGGTGTAGCCGTACCCGCCGTGCACCTGGATGGCGAGGTCGTTGGCGGCCAGGCACCACTGCGACGGCCAGCTCTTGGCGATCGGGGTGAGCACGTCCATCAGCAGGTGGGCCCGGTCGCGGTCGGCCTCGACGGGGGCGGTCTTCTCCTCGTCGAGCAGCCGGCCACAGTAGAGGATCAGGGCGAGCGCGCCCTCCACGTAGCTCTTCTGCGCCAGCAGCATCCGCCGGACGTCGGCGTGCGCCACGATCGGCACCTGTGGCGTGGTCGGGTCCCGGTCGGCGACCGGCCGCCCCTGGGGGCGCTGCCGGGCGTACGCGAGGGACTTGAGGTAGCCGGTGTAGCCGAGGGCGGTCGCGCCGGCGCCGACACCGATCCGCGCCTCGTTCATCAGGTAGAACATCTGCGCCAGCCCCTGGTGCGGTTCGCCCACCAGGTAGCCGACCGCCCCGGGCCGCCCGTACGGCCGGTGCACGCCCTCGCCGAAGTTGAGCACGGTGTTGGTGGTGCCCCGGTAGCCGAGCTTGTGGTTGAGCCCGACCAGCACCACGTCGTTGCGCGGGCCGAGCGCGCCGTCGGCGTCGAGGAGCACCTTCGGCACGATGAACAGCGAGATGCCCTTCACCCCGGGCGGGCCGCCGGGGAGCCGGGCGAGGACCAGGTGAACGATGTTCTCGGCCAGCTCGTGGTCCCCGCCGGAGATCCACATCTTGGTGCCGAACAGCCGGTACGTCCCGTCGTCCTGCGGCTCGGCCCGGCTGGTGAGGTCGGCGAGGGAGCTGCCGGCCTGCGGCTCGGACAGGCACATGGTGCCGAAGAACCGTCCCTCGACCATCGGGCGGACCCAGGTGTCGATCTGCTCGGCGCTGCCGTGGGCGAGCAGCAGGTTGGCGTTGCCGAGGGTGAGGAACGGGTACGCGGCGGTGCTCACGTTGGCGGCCTGGAACCAGGCGAGGCACGCGGCGGCGACCACGTGCGGGAGCTGCATACCGCCGATCGCGGAGTCCATGGTGGCGGCCAGCAGCCCGGTCTGGGCGAAGGCGTCCAGGGCGGCCTTGACCTGAGGGATGGTGTGAACCTGGCGACCGTCGAAGGTGGGCTCGGTGAGGTCGGCCGCCCGGTTGTGGGTGGCGAACCGCTCGGCGGCGACCCGGGCGGAGAGGTCCAGCGCGGCGTCGAAGGTCTCCCGCGAGTGCTCGGCGTAGCGGGGCCGCTCGGTCAGCCGGGCCACGTCCAGCCAGTCGTGGAGCAGGAACGCCAGGTCGCGACGGGACAGCAGCATGGACGACGACACCGGTCTCCTTCCGGCCGGGCCGGCGGCGCGGCCCGACGACGGTCTCCCCGGGGGTCATCCTGACTGATCGTGGCGGCCGGCGCACCTTCCGCCGCCTCCCGCATCGCCTCGGCGAGTCGCGCCCGCCGCGCGGTGACAAGGTCAGGCGTGGGTGGGCCAGGCGATGTCGTCGACGGCCAGCCATGGTTCGCCGGTCAGGGCCGCCGGGGTCACCCCGGCGAATGCCGCGACGTCCCGGTGCAGGTGGGACTGGTCGGCGTAGCCAGCGTCGGCCGCGACTCCGGCCGCGTCCCCACCCGCGACCAGGCGGTGGGCGGCATGGTCGAAGCGGACCAACCTGACGGCGCGCTTGGGCGGCAGGCCGATCTGCGACTGGAACCGGGACCACAGACGTTTGCGGCTCCAACCGACCTCGGCCGCCAGCCGGTCGACCCGGACCCGGCCGTGGCAGGCGACGATCCGGTGCCAGGCCCAGGCCACCTCCGGGTCCACGGACGACCGCGCCTGACTCCGGCGGGCGAGCAACGCGTCGATCAGCGCGAAACGGTCCGCCCACGACGACACATCGCCCAGTTGTTCGCGGATGCGCAACGCCTCCCGGCCCCACAGGTCGTCCAGGGCGACCACGGCGCCGTCCAGGTCGGCCGGAGAGATGCCCAGGACGGCGCGCGCGACGAGCGGGGACAGGCGCACCTGCACGGCCTCGAAGTGCTCGCCCCGCACCCGGGAGCCGCCCCCGAACCCGAGGCCGGCGACGAGGCTGCCCCGGTGCTGCCGGCCGGCGGCGGCGTCCACGATGAGCGGGCCGGTGCCGAACTCCAGGACCAGCGTCACGGCCGGGTGCGGGATCACCCGGTGGCCACCGCTGGTCGAGCCACGGTCACGGAACCCGGCCATGCCGACACCGGCCACTCGGCTGGGTCGGGCCGGGGGCGCGACGTCCCACACCGTCGCACCGTCACGTTCACGCGTGGTGGACCGCATCGTCACATGCTAGTGCCGCATCAGGCAACGTTCGCCCTGTTGACTACCTCGCGTAGGCGTTCATTGGCGGCGTTCTTGTTCCGCCAGATGATGTAGCGGCGGATCATGCTGCCCTGTTCGGTGTGGCTGGTGTGGTCGGTGCCGTCGAGGGTGAAGTAGCGCAGGGCGGTGAATTGGGCCTCGATGCGGTTGAGCCAGGAGCTGTTGGTCGGGGTGTAGGCGAACTCGACGTTGTTGGCTGCGGCCCAGTCGCCGACCCGGGTGTCCTTCTTCGTGCTCAGGTGCGGGGAGTAGTTGTCGAGCACGATCGCGATCCGGGTCTGCGGCGGGTGCAGGCTGCGCAGGTAGCGGCAGAACTCCAGGAACCGGGTGCGGGTCTTCGTCGGCTTGATGTGGCCGTAGAGCTTGTCCTTGCCCAGGTCGTAGGCGGCGAACAGGTGCCTGATCCCGTGTGGTCGGGTGTAGGTCGCCCGCCGGCGGGGCCGGGGCTCGCGGTCAGGGTCCTTGTGTTGTCCACCGCGCTCGGCCCACTGCCGTCCGGGGTGGGGTTGGAGATTCAAGGGGCCGAACTCGTCCAGGCAGAACACGACCTCGGGCTCGCCGTCCTCGGGTATGACCTCGCCGTCAGCGATCGCGTAAAGGTGCTCGACCCGGGCCTTCTTGATGGCGTAGTCCGGGTCGCGGGAGGTCTTCCAGGTCTTCACCCGTTGAAATGACACGCCCTCCTCGCGGAGCAGGACCCGCAGGCCCTCGTGGCTGATGTCGTCGACCACCCCCTCGGCGACCAGGAAGTCGGCCAGCTTGGCCAGGCTCCAGGTCGAAAACGGCAGGCCATGCTCGGCCGGCTTGGACTTGGTGATCTTCTTGATCTCACGCCGCTCCGGCAGGGTGAACGTTCTCGGCCGGCCGCCCTTGTACTTCGGGTAGAGCGAGCCGAAGCCGTCGGCGTTGAAATTGTGGATCACGTCCCGGACCCGATCCGCGCTGGTGAACGTCACCTCGGCGATCTTCGCCACCGACATGCCCTGCGCGGACAGCAGCACCATCTGCGCTCGCCGCCAGGTCACCACCGAACCGGTGCCTCTACGAATGATCCGCCGCAGCCGCTGCCCCTCGTCGTCATCGATCTCGCGTACACGTACCCGTTCTGCCACCCGGACAGCCTGGCGACACCGCACCGCCCGGACCAGCACCCGCACGGCGCGTCGTCACGACGCAAACGTTCCCTGATGCGGCACTAGGCGAGCCGACTGACCGGAACATTTGTTCAATCCGCCGGCGCAGCCGCACGGCGACAGTGGGCTCATGTCTGTTTCCTCAACACGGAGCAAGCCCACCCGCCGGAGACGCCTCATCATCGGCCCGGCCATCCTTCTCGTGGTCGTCGGGTTGCTTCTGGTGAACGCGTTGCTGGTGGAGCGGCAGGAGGCGGAGGCTGCGGTGGAATCGACCCTTTCGCTCGACGGCGGGAACATCCATGTGAGCCAGCACGGTCCCCAGGATGCTCCCGCGATCGTGCTCATCCACGGGCTCGCCGGGTCGACCCGCTGGTGGGACCCGGTGGTGCCGATCATGGCGGAGTCCCATCGCGTCATTCGGATCGACCTGCTCGGGCACGGCCGCTCGGCGAAACCGACCGGTCCCGGCTACGGGATCCCGGAGCAGGGACGCCGGGTCGGCCAGGTGCTGGACCTGCTCGGCGTCAAGCACGCCGTGGTGGTCGGCCATTCCACCGGCGGCTCGGTTGCCACCGCTCTCGCCGAGCAGCGCGGCGACCTGGTGACCGCGCTCGCGCTCATCAACTCCGGACCGCGCCTGGACGCCTTCCTCTCGCAGGGGCCCACCGGCCGGCTCATGGCCGCCCCGGTCGTCGGCCACCTGCTGTGGCGGCTACGGACCGACGGCCTGCTCCGCCGGGCGATGAGCACCGGGTTCAGCCGCCCGGGCTACGAGATCCCACAACAGCTCGTGGACGACGTACGGGGCATGACCTACCACGCCTTCACGGCGACGGACCAGGCGGCCGACGACTACCTGGAGCAGCGCACGCTCCCGGATCGACTGGCGGACCTCGGCAAGCCGCTGCTGGTGATCTTCGGCGAGGAGGACCGGAGGTGGCGGTCCTCCTCCGCCGCCGACTACCGCACCGTGCCGGGCGCGAAAGTCGAGTTGCTGGCGGGTCTTGGACACTCGCCCATGCTTGAGGACCCACCGCGGACCGCCGAACTCCTCCTGGCCTTCGCCGCGGCCCACCCGGCGCGGGAAGGCTGAACGATCAGCTTGCTGCGGTGAGCAGGCCGTCGACCAGGTCGCGGGGCAGCCCGTGGGTGTCGTGCAGCCAGCGGTAGTCGGGCTCGGCCAGCGGCCCACGGGCCCGCAGCCGGTCGACCAGGGGGCGGCTTCGCCGCAGCAGCCCGCGGAAGCGCCGCTCCTCGTCCGCGAGCACCGCGCGTAGCCGCCCGGCCTCGGCCGGCTGCCGGAAACGGCGCAGGGTGTCCGCGTACGGGTCGACGGGCAACTCGGTCAGGCCGCGCTCCGGGTCGTCCCGCCACAGCACGGTGAGCGCCCGCCGGACGAGCCGGCGCAGCACGTACCCCCGTCCGGTGTTGCCGGGGCGTACCCCGTCACCCAGCACCACCACGGCGGAGCGCAGGTGGTCGACGACGATCCGCAGGTCCGGGCCGTCCAGCGGCCACCGGTCGCGGACGGCGTCCACCCACGGTCGCAGCCCGTCGCCGGTGAAGACCGAGCGGTCGCCGCGCAGCACCATCTCCAGGCGTTCCAGCCCCATGCCGGTGTCGATGTTGGACATCGGCAGCGGGGTGAGCCGGCCGTCGTCGTGCCGGTGGTAGCGCATCTGGACGTGGTTCCACACCTCCACCCACCGGTCGTCGCCGCTGGGCGTGCCGGTGGGTGGCCCCTCCCCGGTCCACACGAAGATCTCCGAGTCGGGCCCGCAGGGGCCGGTCGGGCCGTTGGACCACCAGTTCTCCGCACCGGTCGCCTCGACCGGTACGCCCAGTTCCGTCCACGTCGCCCAGGCGGTCTCGTCCGGGCCGACCTGGTCGTCGCCGCCGAAGACGGTCGCGTGCAGCCGTCCCGGGTCGACGCCGAAGCCCTCGGTGAGCAGTTCGTGTCCCCAGCGGACGCTGGTCCCGATGCCGTAGTCGCCGAGTGACCAGGAGCCGAGCATGTCGAAGACGGTCAGGTGGGTGGCGTCACCGACCTCGTCCAGGTCGGTGGTACGCAGGCAGCGCTGCACGTTGGCCAGGCGTCGGCCGGCGGGGTGGGGGCGTCCCGCCAGGTAAGGGGTGAGCGGGTGCATGCCGGAGGTGGTGAACAGCACCGGGTCGCCCGGCGGCGGGATCAGGGAACTCTCCGGCGCGGTGCGGTGGTCCCGCCGGTGATAGTGGTCGAGGAAGGTGCGGACGATCTCGTCGGGTGTCATGGCGTGGGCCTTCCGGGTCGGTGCGACCGGAAAGGGCCTGCGGACGGGATCGGAGTGCGACGACGCCGGCGGACCGTTTCCGGTCGCCGGCGAGGGGTCGAGTGATCAGGCGGCGGCAACCGGCGAGCGGTGAGCTCGCGCGGCCGCGGCGGTGTCGCGCCTGATCTGCATACCCCGACGGTAGCTCGGGTCGGTGGCGCCGCCCAGCGCTTTTCTCGCCGGGCGGCGCCGGGACGTACGCCCGGCGAGCCCGGGTGCGGACGGGACCTTCGGTGGCGCCCGCCGAACGGGCGGTCGCTACCTGGTCCGGCGCAGCGTCCGGCGCAACTGGGCGGCGACCCGCGAGGCGGTCACCGGAACCACCGAGATCATCAGACGGCCGGAGTCGTCGAGTACCGGCGTGACCACGTACAGCCGGCGGCCGCGCCGCCGGACCAACGGCACCGCCGCCCGGACCCGGGGGGCGCGTACGGCGGCGGAGCCGGCCGCGCCGGTGGCCGTCTGCGCGCCGACCGCCCGCCCCGGGTCGAAGCCGCCGACCTGCGCGGAGACCGCCCGGCGCTGCCCGGTCACCCCACTGCCGGCGAGCAGCTCGTCGACCCGGAACCGGATTCGCAGCGTGGTGCCGCGCTCGCCGCACCCGACGGCGCTGACCTCGGCCGGGATCTCCTCGGCGCTGACCGCGAGGGGCTCCGCGCCCGCCGCCGCCAGGTCGGGCAGCGGGCTGACCGCGGTGATGGTGAGGACCTTCTCGCCGCGCTCGTCGCTCTCCCAGGCCAGCGCCGTGGCGTCGAGCTTGGCGGACCAGTCGGGCGCCCCGGTCACCTCGAAACAGGAGTCCGGCAGGCCGCGCTCCGGATCGCGGAAGCCGGGGTACGCCGCATACCGGCGGTCGCCCTCGACGACCGTGGGCGGCACCCCGGTCCGGGCGTCCTGGCGGATCACGGCGAGCAGGTCGTCGGGCGCGCCATCGCGGGCCAGCGCCAGCCGGATCCGGGTCTCGGCGTTGAGCTGGCCGGCGATCCCGTCGGTGAGGTGGGCCCGGGCGAGCCGCCCGATGCCGTCGTGGACGAGCTGCTGGGTCTCCCGGTCGAGGCGGAGGAGGTCGTCCTCGAGCAGTTTTGCAATCTCGTGGTCGAAGCGGCGGGCGAGGACGGCGTCCCGCTGCTTTCCGGGCGGGATCAGCTCGGCGATGAACGCGGTGGTCGCCTCGGCCGTCCGCAGCCGGTCCGCGTGCCGACTCAGGTAGGTGATGTTGGTGGCGCTGTGCCGGCGGACCGCGTAGTAGTAGTCGTAGTCGGCCAGCACCGAGACACGGCGGGCCCGGTAGCACGCCTCCAGGGTGAACGGCAGGTCGCTGCCGAGCGGCAGGTCCTCCCGGTAGCGGATGCCGTACTTCTCCAGCAGCTCGCGCCGGAACAGCTTGGTGTTGGCCAACGAGCGCGGCAGCGGCGAGTCGAACAGGTCCACGTCGGCCTGCGTACGGGCGAAGATGTCCTGGTAGATGTGCCGGCTGTTGACTCCCACCACGCGGCCGGCCACCACGTCGGACTCCCAGGCGTCGGCCGCCTCCACCAGCCGGCGCAGGGCGTCCGGCCCGAGGTGGTCGTCGGCGCCGACGAAGAAGACGTACCGGCCGGTGGCCGCGTCCAGGCCCCGGTTGCACGGGCCGGCGGGCCCGCCCGAGTTGGCCTGGTGGATGACGGTGAACACGCCGGGGTGGCGGGCGGCGAACCGGTCCAGCTCGGCGCCGCTGGCGTCGGTCGACCCGTCGTCAACGGCGACGACCTGGAGCCGGTCCAGGCCGATCGTCTGCGCCACCAGCGACCGCAGGCAGCCGGTCAGGTAGGGCATGGTGTTGTAGACGGGCACCACCACGCTCACGTCGGGGACGCCCATCAGGTGAGCGCCTCCGTGCTCGTCGGGTCGTCGGCCAGCAACCGCTGGTAGAGCGCCTCCAGCCGCTCGGCCTGTGCCTCCCAGGTCCAGCCGGGCAGCGGCGACTGCGGCCCCTCGTACGCGGCCCGGTAGCGGTCCGGTGCGGCGAGCACCGCCCGGACGGCACGCACCAGGTCGGCCACGTCCCGGGCCCGGAACACCTCGCCCTGGCCGGTGGCCCGGACGGTCTGCGCCATGGTCCGCACGTCGCTGACCACGATCGGCAGCCGGGCGTGCGAGTACTCGAAGAACTTGGTGATCAGCGCGATCTCGTGGTTCGGCCAGTGGTGCAGGGGGATGAGCCCCACGTCGGCGGCGCTCAGGAACGCCACCAACTGCCGGTGCGGCACGTACGGCGCCACGTGCACCCGGTCGGGCACGCCGAGCCGGTCGGCCCGGGCCAGCACCTGTCGCACGTACCGGGCGGCCGGGTCGCCCACCACCATCGCCAGGTGCACGCCGGGCAGCCCGGGCAGCGCCTCGACCACGGTGTCCAGGCCGCGCTGCGCCGCCATCGCGCCGCTGTAGACCAGCAGCGGGGTGTCCCGGTCGACACCGCAGAGCCGCCGCAGGTCGGGGACGGGCTCGGCGTCGCCGGCCGGCTCGTCGGCGGCCACCGGCGCGTTGAGCAGCACGGCCGGGCGCTCGGCCAGTTGGTGGTCGCGCTGCAACAGCTCGGCGAGCGAGTCGGAGACGGTGACCACCGCGTCCGCGTGTCCGACGTACTCCCGCACGTAGCCGAGGTGGGCGGGCAGCCAGCGCGCGTTGTCCCGTCGGGGCTTGGCGCCGGGCAGCCACTCGTGTGCGTCCCAGACCAGTCGGGTCGGCCGGCCGGCGGATTGGGCGCGCAGCTTGGCGCGGGCGGCCACGCCGAGCATCCGGAAGTCGTGCGCGTGGATGAGGTCGGGCCGCAGTTCGTCGATGACCGGGCCGAAGAGCCGCTCGTAGCCCCAGAGGCCGGGCTCCAGCCGCCGCCAGGCCCGGTCGCCCCGCAGCCCGCGCCAGAAGGCGACCTGGGCGTGCTCGACCGGCCGGCGGGCCAGCCGGGCGGCGCGCAGGGGCAGCCCGCCCCGGCTGACCAGCCGCTCGCGCGGCCCGGCCGGGCGGCCGTTGGGCGCGCCCAACGGCAGCACCCGGACGTGGGCCCCGCCGAGCCGCCAGTCGCGCTCGCTGTCGACCCGGGCGCACCCGAGCAGGGTCACGTCCCAGCCCGCGTCGGCCGCCGAACGGGCGGCCTTCTGCACCCGGGAGTCGCCCTCCACCCCGTTGTCGACGAGCATGACCACCCGGCCCCGGCGGCCGTGCCGCGACGCGGCATCGAACTGCATGAAGGATCTCTCCCATTCTTCGTCCGGGCGGTGCCCGGGCGAGTGTACGGCAGATTATCGCGGCGGCAAGGCGGCCGGGCCGCTGTCGAAATTGTCCTGGAACCGACGTTGGACCGGCTTCTACCTGCCAGGACATCAGCAATCGCTCTGTTCGGCATACAACTGGCACCCGCTATTAACCCGTTGCACACGTTGCGCCGATTAGCGTTCGCAGGACCTCTGAAAACTGAGCCGGTCCGGACGGCACCCGCCATCCATCGGTTTCACGACGGCGAATACACCTCGAAATCACGTGTTAGTGAGCTGGTTTTCATGACCCGTACACCTGACGTCAGCGTGGTCATTCCCACCTGCGACCGCCCGGACCTGGTGGTCCGCGCCGTGCGCAGCGCGCTGGCCCAGACCATCGACACCATCGAGGTCGTCGTCGTGATCGACGGCGGGGACGAGGCGACCCGGGCGGTGCTGGCCACGCTGCGGGACGACCGGCTGAGGGTCGTGCCGCTGCCCGAACGCGGTGGCGCGCCGAACGCCCGCAACGTCGGCGTGGGCGAGGCCCGGGCGCCGTGGATCGCCTTCCTCGACGACGACGACGAGTGGCTGCCCGAGAAGCTCGCGGCGCAGTTGGCGGCGGCCCGTACGGCTCGGGCGCCGCTGCCGATCGTGGCCAGCCGGCTGATCAACCGCACGCCCCGAGCCGAGTTCGTGCTGCCGCGCCGGCTGCCCGAGCCGGGTGAGCCGGTCAGCGAGTACCTGACCGTGCGTCGGGGGCTGTTCCACGGCGACGGCTTCATCCAGACCTCGACCATCATGGCGCCCACCGAGCTGCTGCGTCGGGTGCCGTTCACCGTCGGCCTGCGCCGCCAGCAGGAGCTGGACTGGACGCTGCGTGCGGTCAGCCATCCCGACGTCGAGCTGGTGATGACGGCCGAGCCGCTGGTCGTCTGGCACCAGGACGAGGACCGACCGCGGATCAGCCTGGAGTCGCCCTGGGAGGCGCAGTTCGAGTGGCTGCGGGCCATCCGCCCGCTGCTCACCCCCCGGGCGTACGCGGCGCTGGCGATGAGTGTGATCGGCTCGATGGCGGCCCCCACGCGCAGCTCGCGGGTGTTCCGGATGCTGCTCGCCGAGGCCCGCCGGCACGGCCGGCCGAGCTTCCTCGACTACGTGACCTACCTGCAGATCTGGCTGATCCCGCCGGACCTGCGGCACCGGCTGCGCGATCGGCTGCTCAACCGCCGTCGTGGCGGGCGGCCACCGGCGCCGGACGCACGCCGCGCCGACACCGTGCCGAGCGGTCCGCGGGCCGCCCACGCCGAGTCGCTGCCGTCCGTGGTCGGGGAGCCGGACCCGGTGGCCGGCGGCGGCCGGCAGTAGGGTCGCGGCCATGTCCGGAAGCAGGGCGGTGATCTGGCGCAGTCACCTGCTGCCCGGGTCGGAGACCTTCGTCCGCGGCCAGGGTGACGCGCTGACCCGGTGGCGGCCCCACTACCTGGGTGCGGTCAGGGTGGCCTCCCCGGTGGCCCGGAACAGCGACGTCGTCGCCTTCGCCGACGATCCACGTGGCCGGGTCGAGTTGCTGGGGCTCAAGCTCACCGGCCGGTCGGCCCGGCTGGACGCCGCGCTGGCCGGGCTGCGGCCGGATCTGGTGCACGCCCACTTCGGCGGCGACGGCTGGCTGGTCAGCGGCAGCGCGCGGCGGCTCGGCGTACCTCTGGTGGTGACCCTGCACGGGCAGGACGTCACCCGGCAACCGGCGCGGCCCGGGGCGCGGGGGGCCCGCGCCCGGCGGCACCTGCGGCAGGCGTTCGACCGGGCGGCCCTGATCATCGCGGTGTCGGAGTTCATCCGCGACCGGGCGGTCGCGCTCGGCGCCGACCCGGCCAAGGTGCGGGTGCACCACACCGGCGTGCCGATCCCGCCCCCCGTCCGGGAGACGCCGAAGCAGTGGGACGTGATCTTTGTGGGCCGGTTCGTGGCCAAGAAGGGCGTCGACGACCTGGTGGAGGCGGCGGGGATGCTGCCCGCCGCCCGCCGGCCGCGGCTGCTCTTCGTGGGCGACGGACCGCTTGAGGCCGCGGCCCGGCAGCGGGCCGCCGAACTCGACCTGGACGCCACGTTCCTGGGCGCGCAGAGCCCGGAGGCGGTCCGGCGCCACCTGGCCGCATCGCGGATCCTGGCGGCGCCGTCGCGGACCGCCCCCGACGGCGACTGCGAGGGGCTGCCCACCACCATCCTGGAGGCCGGCGCGGCCGGGCTACCGGCCGTCGCGACCTATCACAGCGGCATCCCCGAGGCGGTACGGCACGGCGAGACCGGCCTGCTCGGCGCCGAACGCGACCGGGCCGCGCTCGCCGAGCACCTCGACGCGCTGCTCGGCGACGAGGCGCTGCGGGCCCGACTCGGCGCGGCCGCCCGGGAGCACGTCGAGGCGCACTTCGACCTGCACCGGCAGACCGGGCGGCTGGAGGAGTTGTACGACGCGGTGCTCGCCGGGGCGGCGTCGACGACCGGTGGCCGGGGCCCGGGGCGTCCGGTGGACCCGGCGGCGGTCAGGCGCCGGCCGAGCTGACCAGCGACGCCGGGGCCACCGCCTTCGGTGCCTTGCCCTTCCGGTTGGGCAGCGACAGCCGGATCACCTTCCACCAGGCGGAGGCGACCTGCTTGGGCAGCGGTCCCGTGGTGTACCGCAGCCCGTACCGGTCGAAGAGCGCCCGGACCTGCGGGGCGATCTCCTGGTAGCGGTTGCTCGGCAGGTCGGGGAAGAGGTGGTGCTCGATCTGGTACGAGAGGTTGCCGGTCATGATGTGCAGCAGCCGGCTGCCGCTGATGTTGGCCGAGCCGATCATCTGCCGCAGGTACCACTCGCCCTTGGTCTCGCCCTCGATCGAGGTCTTCTCGAACGTCTCCACGCCGCTCGGGAAGTGCCCGCACATGATCACCGAATGGCTCCACACGTTGCGGATCAGGTTCGCGGTGAAGGTGGCGGCCAACGTGGTCAGGAACGACGGGCCGGAGAGCAGCGGGTGGATCACGTAGTCCTTGAGCACCTGGCGGCGGATCTTGCGGCCGACCGCCCGGGCCCGGGCCCGGAACTCGGGGGTCTTGTACCCGCCGTCGCGCAGGTTCTGCCCCAGTTCCAGGTCGTACGCGGCGATGCCGTACTCGAAGAAGCAGGCGTTGAGGAGGTTGTAGAACGGCTGGCCCAGGTGGCCCGGGCTCCACGGCTGGTCCTCGTCGACGCGCATGATGCCGTACCCGAGGTCGTTGTCCTTGCCGAGCACGTTGGTGTACCGGTGGTGCAGCTCGTTGTGCGAGTGCTTCCACTGCTCGGCCGGGGAGACGTGGTCCCACTCCCAGGTGGTGGAGTGGATCTTGGGGTCGCGCATCCAGTCCCACTGGCCGTGCAGGACGTTGTGGCCGATCTCCATGTTCTCCAGGATCTTGGCCACGGCGAGGCCGGCGGTGCCGACGATCCAGGCCGGCGGGAAGAGCGAGAAGAGCAGCACGGCTCGGCTGCTCATCTCCAGCGTCCGCTGGGTCTTGACCACCCGCCGGATGTAGCGCGCGTCCCGCTCGCCCCGGTCGGCGATCACCCGGTCGCGGATGGCGTCCAGCTCCTTGCCGAGGATCTCGATGTCCTCGGCGGTGAGGTGGGCGATCGGGTTGACGGCCTTCTTCTGGATCACGGTCACGTCCGCGGCCTCCTGTCAGAGTTCGATGTCGCAGGTACCGGCGGCCGCCGACACGCAGGTCTGGATGAGTACGCCGTCGCCGGGGACGGCGGTGGTGAGGTCGCCGTTGCGCAGGTCGCGGACCGCGCCCTCGCGCAGCGGCACGACGCAGCCGAAGCAGATCCCCATCCGGCAGCCCGACGGCATGAGCACGCCCGCGTTCTCGCCGACGTCCAGGATCGAGGTGGCCCCGTCGGCCTCGGCGGTCACGCCGGCACCGGTGAAGGTCACCGTGCCGCCGTCCCCCGGGGAGATCACGGTGGGCCGGAACCGTTCGGTGTGCAGCCGGTCGGCGACGCCCCGGGCGGCCCAGTGCGCCTCGACCGCGTCGAGGAGGCCGATTGGCCCGCACGCCCAGGTCTGCCGCTGCGTGTGGTCGGGCACGAGGTCGTCCAGTTCGTGGACGCCGAGCAGCCCGTCGGTGTCGGTGTGCCGCTCGACCAGCCGCAGCGCACCGCGCGCGGCGAGCGCCCGCAGCTCCGCGCCGAAGATGACGTCGTCCCCGGTGGGCGCCGAGTGCACCAGCACGACGTCGGCCCGGTCGGGCAGGCCGGCACGGAGCATCCCCATGACCGGGGTGATGCCGCTGCCGGCGGTGAGGAAGAGGATCCGCTCGGGGGTCGTCTCGGGCAGCACGAAGTCGCCCTGCGCCTGGTCGAGCTGGACGATCGTGCCGGGCCGGGCCCGGCGGACGAGGTGGTTGCTGACCTTGCCGTCCGGGATCGCCTTCACCGTGATGGCGATCCGGCGCTGCGCGCCGCCCGGCACCGAGGTGAGCGAGTACGCCCGCCACTGGCGTACCCCCTCGACGTCCACGCCGAGGCGCACGTACTGTCCGGGCCGGTGACCACGCCAGCCGCGGCCCGGCTCGATGACCACGGTCGCGGCGTCCCGGGTCTCCGCGCGTACCGCGACGATCCGGCCACGTAGGTCGGCGCCGGCCCGCAGCGGCGCGACCAGGTCGAGGTAGTCCTCCGGCAGCAGCGGGGTGGTGACCGTCTCGGCCAGTCGCAGCAGCCGGTGCCGGAAGGAGACCCTCGGGCGGGCGGTTGTGGTCATGTGACCAGGGTGGCTACCCGATCGCATAACATCTTGTCCGACAAAGGTGAATCAATCACAGGTTTTTGTGCGGAGAGAACAAGATGCTGGACGAGTCCGGGACGACGCGTCACGCCGGCCATCTCGAACTGGACGAACGGGTCGCCTCCCGGCTCCGCGACCGTCTCCCCGTGGTGGCCGAACGGACCGTCAGCGCCATCACCGCCGAGGTGCCCGCCTACTCCGGCGCGCTGAAGGGCGCCATGCGGGAGAAGATCGAGAAGGCCGTCCGCATCGCCCTCGGCACGTTCCTGCACCTCATCGAGGGGGCGCAGTCGACCGACCCGAGCACCCCGCTGACCCCCGCCCTGGAGGCCGCGTACGCCCTGGGCAGTGGGGAGGCCCGCTCCGGGCGGAGCATGGACGCGCTGCTGGCCGCGTACCGGGTGGGTGCGCGGGTGGCGTGGCGCGAGGTCTCCGCCACCACTGTACGTAGCGGGCTGGCCGCCGGGACGGTGGCCGAGTTCGCCGAGCTGATGTTCGCGTACATCGACGAGCTGTCGGCGGCCAGCGTAGCCGGACACGCGGACGAACTGGCCAGCGCCGGCCGGGCCCGGCGCCGGAACCTGGAACGCCTCGCCCAGCAACTGCTCGCCGGGGAGCCGGAGGAGATCCTGCGGCGCAGCGCCGAGCGGGCCGACTGGCCGCTGCCGCAGACCCTCACCGTCGTGCTGTTGCCCCGCCGGAACCTGCGCGCGGTGCTCGCCCTGCTCAGCACCCACACCCTGGAGAGTGGCGAGGACCTGCCCGGGATGGACCCGGTCGAGGAGCTGGCCGTCCTGCTGGTGCCGGACGTGCACGGCGGCCGGCGCCGGCAGCTCACCCGGCTGCTGTCCGGGCACCGGGCGGTGCTCGGCCCGGCCCGGCCATGGCACCGGGTCTCCACCTCCTACCAGCGCGCCACCCGGGCGCTGGCGCTCGGCCTCGGCACGCCGGACGCCGGCCCGGTCGACACCGAGCAACACCTCGCCGAGCTGCTGCTCAGCATGGACCCGGAAGGACTGGCCGACCTGCGCGCCCAGGCGCTGCGCCCGCTGGCGTCGCTGCCCCCGGCCACCGCGCACCGGCTCGCCGAGACACTGCGGTCCTGGCTGCTGCACCAGGGCCGCCGCGACGACGTGGCGGCCGACCTGTTCGTGCACCCGCAGACCGTCCGCTACCGGATGGGCAAGCTGCGCGAGCTGTACGGCGACCGGCTGCACGACCCGGCCACCGTCCTCGACCTCACCCTCGCCCTGGCCGTACCGCCGACCCCGCCGCAGGCCGTCTGAGCCGGGACCACAGACCCGGTTGTCGCGGGCCCTCCGGCCCTGTCCCCGCCGTCCGCGCCCGCAGAGGATGGGCGGGGCACGAGTAGCAAGGGGGCGCCACCATGATCCAGCCATCGACCGGGAGGGAGCAGGCGCCCACAGTACGGATGCTCGAGGCGGCGGCCCGGCAGTCCCTCCACGCGCCCTCGGTGTTCAACACCCAGCCCTGGCGCTGGCGGATCACCCCGGACGCCCTCGAACTGCGGGCCGACCCCGAACGGCAACTCGGCACCACCGACCCGGACGGCCGGCTGCTGGCGCTGAGCTGCGGCGCCGCCCTGCACCACGCCCGGGTGTCCCTGGCCGCCGTCGGCTGGGGCGTGACCGTCGCACGGCTCCCCGACGCGGACGATCCGGCGCTGTTGGCCCGGCTGCGCACCACCGGCCCGGTCGAGCTGGACATCACGGCCGGTCGCCTGGTGGACGCCATCCCCCGGCGACGCACCGACCGCCGCGCGTACAGCGACCGGCCGGTGTCCGATGCGCTGCTGTCCCTGCTGCGCGCCGCGGTCGAGGCCGAGGGCACCCAACTGCACGTCGTGCGGCCGGACCAGATGCCGATGCTGGCCGTCTCCACCGCCCGCGCGGCCGACGCCGAGCTGGCCGACCCGGCGTACCTGGAGGAGCTGCGTCGGTGGACCGACCGACCGGCCGACAGCGGCGACGGGGTGCCCACTGCCACGGCCGTCCGTCCCGCACCCCGGCGGGTGCCGCTACGCGACCACGCACCCGGCGGTGCCGCCGGGCTGAGCCCCGGCGCCGACTTCGACCGGGGCGCGGCGTACGTGATCCTCTTCGGCCCTCGGGACGACCGCACAGCCTGGCTGCGGGGCGGTGAGGCGCTGTCGGCGCTGCTGCTCACCGCGACCGCCGAAGGGCTGGCCACCGCGCCGATCAGCGACGCCATCGAAGTGGCCTGGCCGCGCCGGATGATGCGCGACCTGCTGGCCGGTGTGGGCGAGCCGTACCTGGTGGTCCGGGTGGGCTGGGGACCCGACGCGGAACTGCCGCCCGTGCCCCGGCGGATGCCCACCAACGTGATCGAGATCGACGCCTGACGGCGGGGAGGTGCGGACCGCCGCCGACGACGTCCGACCTCCTATCCTGGACCTGATGAGCGTCCCGCCCCGTCAGGCCCCGGCCGACCTGCTGGTTCACCTGCGCCGCGCCCGGGACCACATGGACCGGCACTACGCCGAGCCGCTGGACCTGGCCACCGTCGCCGCGGTCGCGGGGGTGAGCAGATACCACTTCCAGCGGCTCTTCACCGTCACCTACGGTCTCTCCCCCGCCGCCCACCTGTCCCGTCGCCGGATCGAGCGGGCGCAGGACCTGTTGCGGGCCACCAACCTCAGCGTCACCGAGGTCTGCCACGCCGTCGGATTCACCAGCCTCGGTTCGTTCAGTCGCCGCTTCCGCGACCTCGTCGGGGAGACGCCGAGCGAGTTCCACCGGCGCTGGGCCGCGACCGGGGCGCCGCGGATCCCCGGGTGTTTCCTGCTGATGTGGGGGCTCGCCGAGCGACGCCGCTCCGCAAGCGAGGACAAGCCGGCCTGACCAGCCAGTTCCTAGTCTGGTCGCGTGATTACCAACATCTCCATCATTACCGTGCTGGTCAAGGACATCGACGCGGCCAAGGCGTTCTACCTCGACGTGCTCGGGTTCGTCGAGCAGACGGACATCACCGTGGGTGACGGCGCGTACCGCTGGTGCACGATCACCCATCCGAACCAGCCGGAACTGCAGGTGCACCTGACCCCGCCCGGTCCGCCGTACTCGCCGGAGGTGGCGGCCACCCTGCGTCGCGCGCAGGACGAGGGCGGTCTGTTCGGGCTCGGGCTGAACGTGGACGACTGCCGCAAGACCTACCAGGAGCTGCGCGCCAAGGGCGTCGAGTTCATTCAGGAGCCGGCCGAGCGGCCGTACGGGGTGGAGGCGGTCGCCCGCGACAACTCCGGCAACTGGCTGGTCCTGGTGGAGCACCGCGAGTTCGATCCCGCCACCACGGGTTGACCCCGAGGGAAAATTTGTATACCGGACTCAAGTTTGAGTCCGGTATATTTTTTACCGTGGCTTCGTTGCGTGAACGGAAGAAGGCCGAGACGCGGCAACGCATCGCCGACGTGGCCACCTCGATGTTCGTCGAGCGCGGGTTCGACGGTGTGACGGTCGCCGAGATCGCCGAAGCGGCGGACGTGTCGAAGGTGACGGTGTTCAACTACTTTCCGCGCAAGGAGGACATCCTCCTCGACCGCCTCCCACAGGCGCACGAGCTGCTCACCAGGGCGATCCGGGAGCGCGACGCGGGCGAGCCGCCGATGCACGCGCTGCGGCGACTCTTCGTCGGGCTGGCCAAGCAGGGCCACCCGCTCGGCGGGTTCCAGGACTCGTTCCCCTCCTTCTGGCGTACGGTCCTCGACTCCGCCGCGCTACGCGCCAGGGCCCGCGAGGCGGTCGAGGAACTGGAGGCCCACCTCGCTGGCCTGCTCGCCGACATCGATCCGCACCCCCGGCTGACCGCGGCACTGGTCATCGCCGCGTTCCGCACCGTCTACGCCGAGACCGCGAGCCGCATGCTCGCCGGTGCGACTGCCGACGAGGTCACCACCGACCACATCGCCGCGGTCGACCACGCCTTCGACACCCTTGCAGGAGGCCTGAAGTGATCCAGACCGACATGATCCGCACCGACGGCGCGTCACTGTACTGCGAGCGCCGCGGCAACGGGCCCGCGTTGCTGATGATCTCCGGTGGTGGCGGGGACGCCGGCTACTACAGCCAGGTGGCGGAGGCGCTCGCCGACGACTACACCGTGCTCACCTACGACCGGCGCGGCAACTCGCGGAGCACCGTCGACGATCGGAGCGCGCCGCTGCGGATGGCGGAGCAGAGCGCGGACGCGCTCGCTGTGCTCGCCCATCACCAGCTCACCTCGGCGCTGGTGTTCGGCGGCAGCGGCGGCGCGCTCATCGGCCTGGATCTGGCCGCCCGACACCGCGATGTGGTCGAAGGGCTGATCGCGCATGAGCCGCCGGTCTTCAGCCTCCTGTCCGCCGGCGACCGCGCCCTGATCGACGAACTCGACGAGATCACGCGGCGCGAGGGGCCGTGGCCGAGCTACCTCCGGTTCATGACGACGATCGACCGTGCCGACAGCCCGGCCGTGGTGCACAACCGGGTCGGGCGACGGCTGCTCGGCGGGGCCATGCGGGTGGGCCAGCGGCTCGCGGCCTACGGCCCGCGGCCGCTGCGGGAGGTGAGCCGGTTCATGGGAAACGCGGAATACCTCATGACCCGGGAGTTTGCGCCATTCGTGGCGTTCGAGCCGGACTACGACGCGCTGACGGTGAGCGAGATCCCGATCGTCATCGGCGTGGGCGTGGAGAGCCGCGCGTACTACCCGGGTCGCGGAGGTGACGCGGTGGCCGCGCGGCTGGGCCTGCCGGTGGTCGAATTCCCCGGCGCGCATGCCGGCTACACCCAGCACCCGGCAGCCTTCGCCACCACGCTGCGCGCGGTCCTGTCCCAACTGTGCCAACCCACGCCCCAGTTCGGCGAGTGAGGCGGGCCGGGGGCGCTCACCGGACCAGCGCCGGGACCGACGGCCGGCGGCGCCAACCGGTCGTACCGGGTGGCCACGTACGACAGTGTGGTGAGCAGGCCGTCGCTGGTCATCTCCGCCGCCCGCCGGCTGCCCGGTCGACCCGTACCGGCATCCACCGGCCCGCCCATACCAGGGCCGGTACGCACGACTTCCGACCGGCATCGACGTGACCACGGACGGGTCGAGCCGACGTCGACGGCCGGTCGAGGCGGGCCGGCTCCGGCCACCGGCCGCCGTCACCCCGGGGCGTCAGCGTGGCTGACCTCTCAACGCCGCCACGGCAGCCAGGAACGCTTGGCCGGGGCGGCGCCACCGCCGGCCGCCGTCGGGACCGGCAGCGAGCCGACCAGGAACACGGTCCCGGCGACGACGTTGCCGGGCTGCGGCACGCCCCCGGCGTCGCCGGCCGGCAGGCAGACGTCGGCCTCGAACCCGGCGGTACGCACCCGAGCGGCGACGAACCGCTGCCCGGTCGCGGTGACCGTCCGCGGTTCCGCGCCGAGCACCGTGCCGTTGAGCCGTGCGTACGCCTGCGCCTGCGCGGGCTCGCCGAACACGCCGTACGAGACGAACGACTCGGTGGCCATCCGTGGCGGCCACGGCCAGCCCTGCTCCACGACGTGCGCCGGCGGGTCGCCGGGGTCGTCCCTGTCGCCGACGAGGCTCGCGTCCGACGCGGCGAACGCCTCGGCGTCGGCGTACACGGCGACGTCGACCCCGAGCGCGACCACGCAGGCCAGCCCGCCCACCGGGCCGGTCGCGGCGGGCAGCAGCCGCCGCTGCTCCAGCTCGGCGGCGAGCATGGTGGCCTGCTCGCCGCCGTCGTCGAGGACGTCGGCGACGGCCACGTCCTCGTTCACCGCGCGGACGTCGGCCAGTCGAGCCCCCGGCGTACCGGCGTACGACGGCAACAGGTCGACGACCTCGTCACCCCGCACGCCCAGCACCAGCCTGGCGCCGCTGGGATCCTGCCAGCGCAGCACCGATACCCCGTCCGCCTCCCCCAGTCGCTCGGCGCCCGCCAACGCGATGTCCACCAACCGCCGCATACCGGCGCGATCGGTCACGCCGAGCCCGACACAGTCCAAGTTCGATGTCACCTGGCGACGGTAGCCGTCCCGGCGGCGCCGGTCCCGCGATATTCGACGACACCAACCGGTACCGGCGGTCCCGGCGGTGCGGCCGGCACCCGCGCGGCCGGAGACAGCTCTAGGCTGACGTCATGCCGGCGGAACGCGAAGTGATCGACCTGGACGAGCTCGACAGCCAGCCGGCGGACGGCACCGCCCCTGGCCGCCTGACGACCAGGCGGAAGATGAACCTGGGGCTCGTCGCCGCCTTCGTGGTCGGCGTTGTCCTCGGCGGCGTCGGCGTCAACGAGCTGCGGGACTCGCGGCAGGAGCGGGAGCGGAACGCCGCGGTCTCACTCGTGGCCTTCCCCGCATCGATCAGTGGCGGGGGTTCGAACGCCATCGGTGTCCTTGAGATGAACGGGCAACTGGCAGTGATCAACGCTGGCCCCGCGCCGGTCACGGTTCGTGCCGCCACCGGTCAGCGCCCCGGCCTCCGGCTCCATGACACCGGCCAGTCTCGGCTGCTACGCCCCGCCGGCACCGTTTGGATCGACGTCAGGCTGAGCATCGAGTGCGCCAGCGCGTTCTCGACCGAGCCGCTGTCGATACGGTTCTCGGTGGAAACCGCCGACGGACAGGCCACTGAGGTCAGCTACCCCGTCGCCGTGGCGGGAAGCCGCTGGCAGGACGGGGCCGAGCTGCCATGCGCGCAGATCGTCGACACCGCGAGGCGTGGCGGGTAGCGGCATGTCGGCCCGGTCCCGTCCATCGGTATGCCGGCGGACGGGACCGCGCCGCTCGTCGGTCAGCTACCGACCGAGGATCGTCACCGCCAGCATGAGCACGAACAGGACGGCGGCGATGCCGTTGAAGACCATCACCGCGGAGGAGCGCTTCGCCTTCCGCCGGCTCGGCGCCCCGAGGTGGCCCTTCGCGAAGGTGACCACCGGCGCGACGTACTCGATCTCGGCGGTGCGGCCGGACGCGACGGCGACCACCGCCTCCGCGCGACCGGCCCGGCGCGGAAGGAGGTACGGCACCCACGCCTGCACGCGATGGCGACCGGCGGTGACCGGAAGGCGGTGGGTGCCCCAGGAGAGCGCCACCGGATCGCCGCCGTCGAGTGACAGACGGGGCTTGCTGGCGGCGTAGAGGAAGGTGCCGGCCGGACGGCTGAGGGTGACGGACATGGTTCCCTCGCGAGCGGCCGGGCTGTCGTTCGTCATCGTGAACCCACCTTCGGGGTCGATTCCAACTGTTCCCAACGTCGCCGCCGAAGGCGGCGTCATCTCACCGACGGGCCGTCAGGTCGCGGCGCAGCAGAATCGCGCAGGCCACGATGCCGAGTCCGATCAGAGACAGCGCGCCCACGTCGAGAGCCGAGTACGGGCGCTTCCGGTTCCGGACCACCTTCGTCGGGTCACTGGCGGAGTACTCGACCTCCATCCGGTCGCCCTCCTTCGGGCAGGAGGCGCCGCAGTCGACCCAGGTCTCATACCGCTTGGCGTCGACGAAATACTCCACCTTCGCCTCGCCCGACCGGCCCCGCACGACCGTCAACGCGAGGCCGTCGACGACCTGACCGTCGCTGTACGTGCCGTTCCGGAACCGGAACGTGCCCGCCACCGATGCCGCGGGCACCAGGAAGAGCATCGCCAGAACGGCGATCACGGCGACAAGTACCCGCGCTCGCCGGTCGTGGAAGTCACGCCCCATGTTGGCCCCCTCAGCACCGTGCTCGGGGGTCGCCGGACCCGTCGCCCAGCGACCCCCGACACGTCGTCACGGCATGACCGCGGACTGCCTACTTACCTTCGAGGAATGTGTTGAACAATAGGCCGCCGGGATAGAGCTGGCCAGCCGTCCAGGCTCCGGCCTGAGCCGCAGATCCGGCGACGAAGGTATTGAACGGAGTGTCCCAGAACTTGACTCCCTTCACCCGGGCCCCTGGCACGAAGGCGAACATCAGATCCATGGCGGCGCCGGTGCCCGCGTCGACATAGTCCGTCGTCGTGGCGGTCCCGGCCTTCTCCTTCTCCCGCAGGTTGTAGCCGCGAGACATGATGCTCGCGCCAGCGACGATCAGGGCGAGCCCGGTGCAGGCACCGGCGGAGATGACGATGCAGAGCGCCGCGGCCCCCAGGCCCACGTATCCGCCGTACTTGTTCCACCAGTCAGCGGCACCCGCGACGAAGTCGGAGTCCATCACCTGGTTGGCGACTTCCTTCGTCTTGTCCCAGGCGTCACTGGCCCCCTGCTTGACGTCCTCCCAGGCGTCCTCCAACGCCGGCACGGCCGTCTCGTTCCACCATTCGGGGATGTCCTCGGTCACGAACTCGGGAACCGTGTTGGTGACGAATTCGTCCACCGCGTTGTAGGCGTCCTTCGCGCAGTCTCCCCAGGTGAGCGGATTCCAACTGCACGACGAGTGACCGTCGATCTCGACGCGGGAGATCGGGTTGCCGCCGGCGAAGGCGTACCGGTTGGCGTTCCACGGGTCGAGGCCGAGCCGCAGATCGGCCAGGGCGCCGTTGTAGCTGTCCCGGGTCAGGAACCGGTTGAGACCCGGATCGTACTTCCGGAAGCCCATGTCGTAGGTTCCGGAACCGCCGCCCTGCACCCGCTTGGCGTTGTACCGGTAGGTGTTGTACGGCTTCTTGTCCGGGTTCGCCGGATCCGGCTTGTCGAGACCGGTGAACTGGGCGGTGTCATCGCTGCCGTAGGCGGTGTACCCGTAGGTGGCCAGCGCGTTTCCGCCGGCGCCCGTGAGCACCTCGACATCGGTGTGCGTGTTGTACCCGTAGTAGGCGTACTCCTTGGCACCGCCCGACTTGTAGGTGACCTGCGCGAGTCGTTCCCCCCACGGCGAGTACCGGTACGACCGTGTCACCGAGCCCGCCACCTCTTCGTCGATGACGTCGCGCGACAGGCCCAGGTAGTTGAAGGTGGTGGTCTCCGCCTTGGCTGTACCAGCGTTGGTCGTCTCGGTCCTCGTACGGTCCAGGGGATCGAACGTGAACTTCGTGACCGACGTGCTGGTCCGGTTCTCGACGATCCGGTCGAAGCCGTCGTAGACGTTCCGTTGCAGGAGCGTGCCACCGGCGGTGACGGCGTCCAGGCGACCGAACGGATCGTAGTTGTAGGAGGACCTGAGCCCGGACGTGGTCGACGTCAACAGCCGGTTCCGGTCGTACTCGAAGCTGGTGGTGGCCCCGTCGACCGACTGGGTGAGGACGTTGTTGTTGGCGTCGTGGACGTAGTTCTCCACCCCGGCGCCGGTCCCGGTCCTGATGACCGAGGCGATGCGGTCGCGCGGATCGTAGGTGTAGTCGTACTGGGTGCTCAACGTGGCCGAGTTGTCGTCGGCGTTCATCTTGGTCGTCGTGCTGCGTTTCCGGTTGCCGTTGAGGTCGTACTCCATGTGGTAGTCGGCGACGAGCCTGCCGCCGGCCGTCTTCTCGACCTGGGTCTTCGGCAGCCCGTCCAGGTAGTACGTGTGGTCGACCACGTTGCCGTTGCCCTTGACCTGACGGAGTCGCTCTCCCCGGTCGGTGTACGTGAAGGTTGTCGTCTTCCGCTCGGGATCGTTCGCGGACGCTCCGTTGAGCACCGTCTCCACCAGGTCCCGCGCCTCGTAGGTGTACTCGGAGTACGTCCGGTCGTGCCCGACCGTCAGCGGGGACCCGTTCTCGTTGTAGCTGAAGGACGTCGTGTTCTTCAGCCCGCCCGCCTTGTACTCGCGTACCGTCTCGACCTGGTTGAGACCCGTGTAGGTCATCTCGTAGGTGTCGACCAGTGCGCCGGCGCTCCTGTCCTCGATGATCGTCTGGTTGCCGTTGGGGTCGTAGCGGTAGCGGTAGTCCACCTTTTCGTCGTCGACCTCGCCCGAGTTGTCGCGGACGAGTTTGACGGCGTCGGCGACCACCGTGCCGGTGGCCTGGTCGGACAGCGTCACCCTCTGGGTGTTGCCCTCGGTGAAGCGGTAGGAGCCGAGGCTGAACCAGGTGCCGGTGTTGGTGGTCTGGTTGACGGTCTTGACGGTGTTGCCGCCGCCGTGGTTGACGGTGTATTTGGCGTCGGTGGCCGCCCCGGTGACCTGCGGGTAGTAGGCGAACACCTCGTACGTGCCGGCCTGCGGGACGTTGAGTTGCCAGGTGAAGGTGTTGGTGCCGGTGCCGGCCGGGCGGGTGGCGTAGTCGGTGCCGTATCTGCCGGTTGCGGTGTCGGCGGCGGTCCAGGTGCCGGTGCCGGTGGTCGAGGTGTTGTTGAAGTCGGAGTTGTCGACCAGGACGACCTGCTGGCCGACGGGCACGCCGTCGTCGGTGCGGGTCGCCAGTTTGCCGTCGGGGAAGTAGGACCAGGTCATGGTCCGGTTCGACGACCCACCCGCCGAGGTGACCGTCCTTGAGGTCTGGGCACCGAGCTTGTTGTAGTCGTAGGCGGTGACGATGTCCCACGGATCGGTGGACGACTTCGTCCAGCCGTTGTCGTAGTAGGTGTAGGTGGTGTCGTTCCGAACTGTCTGCCCGGCCGACGGTGGCGCGGACAGGGTGATCAGGCGGCCGACTGCGTCGTAGGTGTAGGTGGTGACGTCGGCGGTCTGGTAGCGCGCGTCGTCCTTGTCGTAGGCGGTGTGGGTTTCCTTGACCCGGTTGAGCTTGTCGTAGACGGTGACGGTGGCGAAGTCGTCCGGGTCGTCGGTGGTGGCCACGCCGCGCGGGGTGATCACCTTGGTCTGGTTGCCGACCTGGTCGTACTCGTACCGGGTGGTGCGGTAGGTGATGGTGGCGCCGTCGTACTTGTGCGGCACCCTCACCTCGGTGGGCATGCCCCGGGCGTCGAGGGTGACCTCGGTGGTGTTGCCCGACTGGTCGGTGGTCGCGGTGACCAGACCGTCGCGGTCGTAGGTGTTGGTGGTGAACTTGCCGATCGCGTCGATGGTCTTGGTGACCCGGTGCGCCCGGTCGTACTCCATCTTGCTGGTGTAGTCGGCCGGGTCGGTGGTGGCGTTCTTACGCGGGTCGACCACGGTGACGACGTTGCCGGCGTTGTCGTACTCGTAGGTGATCGGCTCACCCTTGGCGTTGGTGACGCTGGTGAGCTGGTAGATCGGGTCGTAGGCGTTGGTGGTGGTGTGGTCACCGGCCTGCGGCGTCAGGTTGCCCTTCGGCTCGGTGGTGGTTCTCAGGTTGCCGACCTTGTCGTAGGTGTAGGAGGTCTTGCGCTCCGGGTCGCCCACGACGTCGACCGGGGCCCTGGTCCACATGAGCTGATCGGCCGCGTCGTAGAAGGCCGTGGTGACGGCGCCGTTCGCCGCAGTCGACTCGACGACGTTGTCGTTCGCGTCGTACGTCGGTGCCGGAGTGGTGATCCAGTCGTCGCCGGCCTGCTTCTTGGCCACCCTGTTCTCCAGCGGGCGACCGAACGTGTCGTAGCTCTGGGTGGTGTCGTGGTCGAGCGCGTCGGTGACCTTGCGGACCTGGCCCCGTACGTCGTAGACGAACTTCGTCTGCTTGCGGTCCGCGTCGATGATGATCTGCGGGTAGCCGTTCGGATCGAACTGGTCGTACCCGGTGGTGTTGCCGTTGGCGTCGGTCGCCGTCAGCATCTGCCCCCACGCGTCGTAGGTGTAGGACGTCTTGTAGTCGTCCGCCGCCGGGGTGGTGTTGCCGATCGGATCGACCACCCAGGACAGGTCACCGTCGGGCTCGTACCCGAAGGTCCACTTCCGGCCCGCCGAGCTGGTTTTCTCGGTCAGGTCGGCCACGTAGCCGTTGAGCTGACGCTGGTAGGTCAACACCGTGCCCGGCCAACCGTTCCTGACCGCCTCGGCGTCCCTGATCTCGGTGGGGTAACCGGTCTTGGCGTCGTACGTCCATGTCGACGCGGCGCCGTTGGGCTCGGTGAGCTTGGCGACGTTGTGGTCGTCGTCCCATTCGATTTTGGTGACCTGGTTCTTCGCGTCCGTCGTCTGGTACGGGCGGCCGAAGCCGTCCAGTTGGTAGACGGTGGCGTGGTTCTCCGCGTCGGTAACCGTGGTGTTGATGTTCCTGCCCTGCGGACCGTCCGGGTCGAGGTAGCCAAAGGTGGTGTCGTTGAGCAGCCGGTCCCGGTACGACTTCGTGGTCCAGTGGAACTTCGGGTCGTCCCCGGTCTGCGGATAGTTGTACGTCAGACCGGTGGCGTTACCACGCGGGTCGGTGACCTTGACCAGCTTGACGTTCTTGTTCCCCTGCGTCATGTCGTAGGCGAACCTGAACACCTTCGCCGCACCGCTCGTCGACCCGGCGCCGTCGACCAGCTCACCGAGCAGACCCTTGTCCGTGTAGGTGAAGGTCATCTTCCGGCCCGAGATGTCGGTGAGCTGCGAGACGTGGTCAATGATCTTCGGGTTGGTCAGCTTGGTCGCCGATTTCCGGGTCCAGTTGGTGTCGTCGATGTAGTCGTAGTCCTGGCCCTTGACGTAGTAGTCGACGGTCAGCGTCCGCCGGCCGGACGGGTCGGTGAGGTAGCGGAGGAACTTCGTCGGCGCGTTGTTCGACTTGCGCTCCTCGTAGGTGAACACCAGTTCGTTGCCGTTGTTGTCCACCGCGCTGGACAGGAAACCCTCGCAGTCGTAGTAGAACTGCGTACGGTCCGGCCTGGTCAGCCGCCACGCCTTCGGCTCCTGCGTGTTCGGCTTGCAGTCGAGGCTGGTGACCTTCTCCAGATACAGGTGCACGCCCTTCGGGCTCTTCCACGTCGAGGTGGTCGCGTCCCAGGTGAACCAGTGGCTGGTGCCGTCACCATCGGTCATGGTGACCTTCGTCGGATTCTGGTTCGGGTGGAAGTCCAGCGGTGTGCCGAGCCGCATCAGCGACGACGCCTGCAACGACCAGCCGTAGCCGGCGACCGTGTCGGAGGTGTCGAGCGAGTTGTACGCCAGCCGCACGAACGTCGACAGACCACGCGACGGGTTCGTGAACGCGTCGTACGACCAGACGGTGTTGCCGGAGTACAGGTTGTTCATCAACGTGCCGCCGGCACCGGTGTTCTTGCCCGCGTACGAGTAGAACTTCTCCAGACCGAGCTGGTCGGAGGTCGGCTCCTCCACCGCCACCCGCTGCGCCAGCGGCTCGATGGGTGTGGTCTCCGACAGCTTCTTGCCGGTGTTCTTGTTCCGTAGCTCCCACTCGATGACGTAGTCGGTGCGCTTGTTCCCCTCCGTCGACGACGGTGGGGCCTTCACCTGCGCCGCGACGTCGACGGTGCCGCCGGGCGGAACGCTCGCCGGCAGCGGCGTACGGAGTTCGAAGCTGGGGTCCGCGCCGTCGGTGACGCCGTCGGCCCGCTTCCAGTCGTACGAGATCTCCCAGTCGGTCGGGTTCCACGTGGCCAGGGTCGGGTTCGACACCGTCACCGGAACGGTGTAGTTGGTGTCCGGTACCAGCAGTTGCGGGGTCTCGGCGGCGTAGTAGGTCGACTCGGCGGTCTGCTCCAGGTAGGTGACCTCCAGCGTCGGGCGCAGCATCGGCTCCGGCGCCTCCGCGGAGAGCAGCATCGCCCGCGCGGTCTGGGCGGCCTCGTCGCGCATACGCAGCAGCAGCCCGTAGTTGCTGGCCGGGCTGGTCAGCCAGCCCTTCACCGGCGAGGTGACGTCCCAGGTCTCCCACTCCGGGTCGTTGGTGAACCCGTTGAACCCGGCCTTCCAGCCGGTGTCGTAGTCACCGCCCGGGGTGCTCCACGCCGTGGTGCCGTCCGAGGTGTTCCAGGTCGCGCCGGTCTGGTTGAACGGCCGGGTCAACCGGTACACGTCGACGTACTCGCTGGTGTTGGTGCCCGGGAGGAGGTAGGCGTTCCACATCCGCAGCTCGGCGCCGACGACCTGGGCGTCCGTGGGGATGCCCGCCAGGGCGGGGAACTTCACCAGGCCGCGGGTCCTGCCGTAGTAGGTCGAGTTGTTCCCCGGCGAGACGTAGGGATCGCCGGACGCGCCGCCGTAGACGTCGACGTTCTCGGTGGGGCGGGCCGCGGACAGGGTGGTGTCCTCCACCCCGGTGCGGTAGATCCGGGTGATCTGCCCGGCCTTGGGCAGCATCGCCGGCTGGGTCGGACCGGCGATCAGCCGACCGTCGGCGGTCTTCACCGCCACCATGTAGTAGTAGAACTTCCGCGCCATCGGGTCGGTGTTGTCCGCCGCCGTCGGGACCGCCGTGGTGTCCTGGTACGTCCGTGCGCCCGGCGGCACCGGGGCGATCAGCGTCGCCGCGGACGGGGTGAAGTTCTGGAGCACGCTCCGGTGCACCTGGTACTCGACGATGTTGTCGTCCGCGGCCGGGGACGGATCCACGTACGCCGGCCAGTCCAGCACCGCGCCGGTCGCCGTGACCGTCGTCGGCGGGTTCACCGCCACCCCGGGCCGGCCGTACGTGACGACCAGCTTCGGCAGGTTGTGGTCGCGCCGGTCGTTGGCGTACGCGTACTCCGACGCCTCGTAGATCGGCCCGCCCCGGCCCTTGGTGGCCTCGTCCACCGCCCTGACCATGAACCCGTGGTTCGGGTACGTCCCGTTGACCCAGTCCTGCACCAGGTTGCGCACCGGGAACGAGTTCCACACGCTCGACTTGCCGCTCGCCTTGAACGCCCCGACCTTGGTGAACCGGACGGCGTCGGCGATGACCGCCTTGTTCGCCACATCACCCAGCACGACCTTGCCGCTGGTGCCGGCGACGAACGGGTGCACGCCCAGGGTCGCCCACGCGCCGGCGCTGTCCGGAGTGGTCTGGTCGACGTGGTACGTCTTCGACCCACCCGAGTAGTACACGGTGTAGGGGGCGGCGGTGGCCCGGTCGAAAGCGCCGACGTAGTGCACCTCGACCTTGTAGTCGCCCGACTCGGTCAGGGTCGGCGTCCAGGTGTGCGTGTCGCCGGTCGCGGCGTCGTTGTTCACCCGGTAGTCGCCGTTGACCGCCTTCGACGTCATGTCGGTGTTGCCCGAGTACGGCCAACTGCCCACCACCGACGTGCCGGCGTCCCCGTCGTCCACCGTCACGACGTTGGCGGCCGGCGCACCGGCGACGTTGCCGGCCATGCTCGCCCAGGTCGCGGTGTCCGCCCTCCACGCCGAGGTGATCCGGCCGGCCTCCATCGGCACGTCGTACGCATACGTGGTGTGGGTCTGGTCGTAGTACAACTGCAACTGGGCATCGTCGATCGCCGTGTTCGCCGGGATCGAGCCCAGATTGAACTTCAGCAACGATCGCCACGTCTGCGTCTCGTCCGTGCCGACCTTCAACTGGTACGTGTCGTTGTAGTTCCTGCCGGTGTCGCCCGAGTAGATCTGCACGTCCTGCGCGTCCGTCGGCACCGGCTGGATCTTGATGGTCGGGTCGATCACCACCGGATACACCCGCGCCGGATCGGCCAACCAGCCGGCATCGGCGGACACCGTGACGGTGGTCTGCCCGTACATCTGCCGCACCCGCTGGGTCACCCTGTCCGACCACACCCTGCCGTGCGGAGACGTCCTGTCGTCCTTCGAGTCGTACATGAACGGCGCCGGCATCACGAACACCGGCTCACCACCGGACGGGCGGACGAACGCGATCGAACCGTCCGCGCGCTGCTGCGCGCTCAGGCCCACCGTCCGCAGCGTGAACGTGTACGACACCGGCCCGGCCGGCGCCTTCGCCAGGACGATCTTCTCCTTCAGGGCCGTCGACGTGACGTCGTACACCACGTCGGCGCCACCGGCGATACCCGGATAGGTCACCGTCGACCCGGAGGCGCTCGGCGTCACACTCCTCGCCGCGCCGGCCAAGCCCAGCTCGACGCTTCGACCATCGGCCTCGAACCGGACCAGATCCTTCGAGCTGTCCCCGAACAGACTGGTAAAGGTGTTGGTGCGGTTGCCCTGTACGTATCCCTTGTCGCCGGTGGGGCGCACGGTGGTGTCGATCGCCTGCCATCGGCCCTTCGCGTCCCGATAGTGCACCGGCACCGCCGAGATCTCCGCCTGGGTACGACCATCCGAGAGCCGGTACGTCCTGGTGTTCGCCGTCCGCTCGCCGGTCAACTCCCTGACCCGCTTCTGCGCCGGCCACGTTTGCCCGCCAGCGGCTTCTCCGCCTGGAACAACCCGGCGCCGACCACCTCCGGCCGCGCCCGGCCTTCGCCACCGTCGGCCAGCCCACGCGCGGCGTCCCCCAGCCGCGACAGCAGGCCACCCGACTCATCCTTGTCGCCACCCGCCGCCTGATCGGCTCGGCCGGAATCACGGCCCGGTAGCGCCTCCATCCCACCCAACGTGGCCACCATGGCCACCACCAGCCCCCCGATCAGGAGGCCCCGTGATCGTCCCTTCACCGCCACCCTCCGGTCCCTTGGAGACACGACGAGTGCAGGCTAGGAACGCCTTCTATACGCATCGATATCGTCGAGATACATTCCGGCTCGACACCAGCCGGCACGACAGGAGCGGCCGAGGGGCCACGTTGCGGGTCAGCAGGTTTACGCGGCGACGCTCCGCCGCTCAGGCAGCGACCGGGTTGATCCGGGGGCCCGCCAGGGCGTACGGGGGTGTGGCCGGCACGGCGGCCAGCTCGGCCAGGTACTCGCGGACCAGCGCCGGCAGGCGGTGGCCGGCGGAACCGTCCGGAGCGAGCAGGTGAGCGTCGACGAGGCTGTCCAACGCTCGCCGGATCCGCTGGGTGCTGACCCCGAGCTGGGTGGCGGCCCGGTCCACCAGATCCGGCGTGTCGGGGTGGGCACCGAGCAGGGCCAGAATCGGGCCGGCCAGCTCGTCCTCGGCGCGGACGGCGGCAACGGTACTGGCCAGGCTGGCGCGCACCGACAGGTCCTCGTCGGCGAGCAGGTCGAGCCGGTGGCGGTCGTCGCCGAGCTGGGCGACGAGGGCGGCCACCGGCATGGCCGGCCAGCGCGCCAGGCGCGCACCGGCGACCCGCAACGCCAGCACCGAGCCGGCGCACAGTCCGACCAGTTCCGCCATCGCCGCGCCATCGGCCGTCAGCCGTTGCCGTCCCACGATGGTGGCGAGCAGGTCCCGCGCCTGCGCCACGCCCAGCGGCCGCAACGTCACCCGGCGAACGCCGTCCAGGCTGCCCAGACGCCGGGAGGCGACAGCGATCAGGGCGGGCCCCGTACCGGCGGGAAGCAGCGCCCGTACCTGGGCCGCCCTCGTGACACCGTCCACGACCACCAACAACCGGCGCCCGGCCACCATCGACCGGAACCAGCCGGCCCGCTCGTCGGCGTTCTCGGGCACCTCGGCCGCCGGCACCCCCAACGCGCGCAGCACCCGGGCCAGCACCTCACCCGGCGTCACCGCGGTCCGGTGGTCGAGGTCCACGAAGACCTGCCCGTCGGGGAAGTCGGCGGCCACCTGGTGCGCGGCGCGGACCGCCAGCGCCGTCTTGCCGCTGCCCGCTGCGCCGGTGACGACCACTGCGGCCGGTGCCGGACCGCGCAGGGCGGCGACGACGTCCGCAGTCTCCCGGGGACGGGCGACGAAGGTGACCAGGTCCGCCGGAAGCTCGCGCGGCACCGCCCACCCGACGGACGGCCCCACCTCGGCCGGCGCGGCCGGCACGACCGCGGGCCCGGCCGGGGTCGTCCACGACAACTCCGGTGCCCGGTCGAGCACCGCGCGGTGCAGGCCGGTCAACTCGCCACCGGGCTCGATGCCGAGCTGCTCGCTGAAGACGGCCCGCGCATCCTGGTAGACGGCAAGCGCCGCCGGCACGTCCCCACAGCGATAGAGGACGAGCATGAGCTGTGCCCAGGCCCGCTCCCGCAACGGGTGTGCGGCGACGTGGCCACGCAGCTCAGCCAGCATCTGCGCATGCTGGCCGGCGGCCAGTCGGGCCTCGGCCAACTCCTCGAAGACCTGTAGCCGCTGCTCGTCGAGGCTCGCCCAGCGATTGTCCAGGGCCGTGCCGCGCGGCAGGCCGTCGCCGCAGGCGCCACGCCACTGCGCCAGGGCGCTCCCCAGTCTCCCGATGGCACCGACCGGGTCATGCGTGGCCAGCATGGCGCGGCCCTCCCCCGCCAGCCGCTGGAACTCGGTCACGTCCAGCTCATGCGCCGTCAACTGCAACTCGTACGCCTGCGGGCGGGCGATGAGGCGAGGGCCCACCGTGCGCCGCAGCGCGGCGACGTGGGATCGCAGGTTGGCCACGGCGGAGGCCGGCGGGACGTCGGACCACACCATGCCGGCCAACCGGGTCAGCGAGACGGGCCGATTCGCCTCGAGCGCCAACCCCGCCAGAACCGCCCGCCGCTTGGCCCCTCCAGGGGTGACATCCTGGCCGCCGGTGAAGACTTCGACCGGACCCAAGAGCCGAATCTGCAGTTCCATCGCGTCGCTCCCCCGCCGGACCTCAAGCGGCTCAGGCTAGAGAAGCGGGTCATCGGCCGACAAGACGATGAACGAACAGCTTAAAGGTGACCCGTGCCGGTGATCGTGTCTCACCGCCTGGCATCGGACGGCTACCGCACCGTCCTCTGTGATCGAGGCTTCGTTCTGCTCGCTGTCCCGCGTCGCCGGCCGGCCGCGAACCTGGCGGTCGCCGGCTGACCGTCGCTGGCGCGGGGCTCGTACGATCCGCTGTGTGAACGTGTCTCGGATGCGGTTCCTCGCCTGCCTTGTCCTGCCGTTGCTGGCAGCCTGCGGCACCGAGCCCGCCGGCCCGGAAGGGGCCACGTCGGTGACGTACAGCTGCTGCGAGGCGGGAGACATCGACAGGCCGTACCAGCCTGGGCAGACCTTGACCGTGCACTGGACGGTCGAGTCCCCGGAGCAGCCTGCCGTGGCCCCGCCGCAGGTCGAGCTGACCGCGCGCCTGACCGGTCCGTACGCCACGACAGGTGACCTCAAGGCCGCGGCAGACCCGGGGCCGGCCACCTTCGAGGCTGCACCGGTTCGTCCTTCTGGCGGGCCCGACGAACGCCCCGTCAGCACCATCGTGATCGGCACCGATGCCGAACCCGGTTACTACAATCTCGTCACCGCCGTGGTCAGCGACGGCAGCACGGTGAGCGGGGCGAGCATCATCCGGGTGGTCGCCCCGACGACCTGAATCTCGGGCCGGAGCCCAGGCCGGGCCCGTCCGCTGCGCCGGGCGGGTTGAGCTTCATCGAGGGTGACCCCGGAGGCTCGGGGCGTACCAGCCGGCGGCCGACGATGAAGTCCCACGCCTGCCGGGCGACGGACGGTGGTACGCCGGTGAGCGCGAGTTCCGCCGCCGGGAGATCGCGTGGCACGGCAAACAGTTGGAGCAGGGGCACCAGGGCGTCCGGGATGAGATACAGCCGACCGTCGATTCGCCGGAAGGCGAACCGGCCCGGCCGGTCGGAGCTGTTGCGGCCGGACCAGTAGAAGTACTGGTACTGCCGCACCACCTCGGGCTCGGGACGGCGGATCAGCGTGCCGTTGAGGACGTAGCGGGCCGCGCGGTCCGGCTGGGCGGGCCCCACCACCTTCAGGATGTCCATGCCGTACCGGTCCTGGTAGAGGTAGGTGTGCGCGCAGTCCGTCCCGCCGACCCAGGGCCGTCCGAGGTCGTTGCTCGTCAGAGCCGCCTTCGCCTCCTCCAGTTTGGCCAGCTCACCCTCGTCCAGCGTGCCGTCGATCTGCTCGAAGCTGAGGGCCCGAGCGATGTCGTGGTCGGGATACGGCACGACGTTACGCAGCCCGAACCGTTCGGGTTGCTTGGCGACGATCGCCCCGGCGGTGAGCATGAACGTGCCCAGTCCGCCGAACGTCCACAACTCGCGGTGCTCGCGCAGGAAACTGATCGACTCCATGGCCTCGTCCGCCGTCTCCGAGGGGAAGCCGGTGAACCCCATCATCTGCACGCCGATGCCGGCCTGTGTCATGGCATCTATCGTCTGCGACACCTGGGCCGGGGTGGTGCCCTTGTCGATCAGGTCGAGGATGCGTTGGCTCGCCGACTCGAAGCCCACCGAGACGGAGACACACCCGCTGTCCTTCAGAGTGCGGCACCGCTCGACCGACCAGTATTTCTCCAGGCGGATCTCGGCCCCCCACCGGAAGTCCAGCTCCGACTCGACCACCCGCTCGGCGAAGCGCAGGATGGTCGCCGGCGCCAGTACGTCCACCGAGAAGTAGATGAACCTGGCGAACTGCGAGATCGCCGTGACGTCGGAGACCATCTTGTCGACCGGACCCTGCCGCCAGGGGCTGGTCGGGCTGTCGCCGTTGAGGCCGTAGTCGCAGAACGTGCACTTGTTCCAGTAGCAGCCCCGGGTCGGCGAGTAGTACACGAACGGCTCCGGGCTCAGGTACTGCTCCCACGGCAGCGTCGAGTAGTCCGGCGTCGGCAGGGTGGCGAGCTGCTCGTACTTGAACATCGGCAGGGCCCGGCCGATGCCGTACCTCGGGTGCAGCCGGACGTTGGGGTGGCCGCTGGGCAGCCGGCCCGCGTCGAGGGCGTCGAGGATCTCCACGTACGCGGTCTCGCCCTCGCCGACCACCAGCGCGTCGAACACGTCGAAGATCTGGAACACCATGCTCTTGTCCAGCGCGTACTTCCAGACGTCGGAGACCTCGGTGCCCCCGGCGACCAGGAACGCGTCCGGCAGTGCCCGGCGGATCAGCCGCGCCATCCACAGCGCGAACGGCAGCTGCGAGACAAAGGTGATGTTGACGCCGACCACGTCGTGGCCGCCGGCGACCAGCCGGGGCAGCAGCTCCTCGCGATAGTACGGGGTGAACGCGTTACTCAGCCGGGCGAGCATCGCCTCGTCGGTGAGGTCCCGGACGGACGACGAGTTGAACCGGTCGTACGGTTGGAATTCGAAGCCGTTGTGGAACTGGCCGGGCAGCCCCGCCGCGCCCAGCGTGTTCATCCAACCGGCGATGGTCTCGACAGCGTTCTGGTACTGCGAGTAGTCGTAGAAGCGCAGCGGGTCCCGTAACACCCGAACGGCGTCGGCGGTCTGCTCGGGCGACACCAGACCGGCACGCAACCGCATCGCGGCAGCCGCGCCGGGCGACATCCGATCGTCGAACGCGGAGGGGACCGACGCCTGCCGGGTCAGCCAGTCGTACGGCAGGTCGGTGTAGGAGTGGTGGAACGCCTCGATGTTGGCGTCGATGATGGTGGCCGCCGCCTGTCCCTGTGCCCGGGCGTAGGAGTCCAGGTAACACAGCGAGTGGTAGCCGCAGGTCGGGTCGGTCAACGGGGGGTAGATCAGGACCGGACGCATGGTTCTCCTTTTGGCGGTGCGGATCAGCCGGTGCACTACCGGCCGTCGAGCGATCCCGCCCGTTCCCTGATGGACCTGATGGCGGCGTCGAGGTCGTCCGCGTCGAACCGGACCTCGCGGGCGTGCACGGTCCCACGGCCCTGCACTCGAACCGGTGTGCCGGGCTCCAGCGTCACCGTCAGTGCGGTGCCGCTCATTCCCGGCACCGCCACGACGTCATCCTTGACGGAGACGAGCCCTTTGTACTTGTCGTGGATCTCGCGTCGCACGGCGCGGATGGAGCTGACGTCGACGGAGACGGCCGCCAGGTGTCCGGTGCGGAGCACCAGGCGGTGGGCGTCGACGTAGTGCGGCCGCGTGTGCACACCCGAGAAGAACCCGAACAGCCACTCGAGGCCGAAGGCCGCGAGGACGAGCAGGCCGATGCGCAGCCAGGCCCACGGCACGAGCAGCTCCACGAGCACGATCTCCACCGGAGTAAGCACGATCATCACCAGGAGAAACGCCTTGTGGGCCGCACCGTATCGGATCACGGTGGCGCCCGCCGGCACGTCCTTGCGGCGGCGTAGGAGCAGGATCATCGAGACGAGGCCACCGAGTTCGTGACGGAGCAGCGTGACCATGGGTCGGGGAAGCACGCCGCTGGCCGCCTGAAGGAACGCGTCCCACCGCCCCACTCCGGCCTGGCGAAGCCGCCGATACATCACGCGGGCGGTGACGGCGAGGCTGAGCGCCAGCACGCCGCACAGCGCCTCGAGCCCGATCGCGATGATCACCGCGTCACCGAGGTCGAGCACCCTGGTCGCGACCAGCAACAATTCGACGGCTATCACCGTCAATGCCGCCCACTTGAGCAGCCGTACCGCTCGGCTACGCTCCGACACCGTCATCGGCCAACCTCACGACGCCAGATTCCTCGCCATTTCTCGCGACGACCCAACTGTTCTCCACGATCAGCCAACTGTCCCCTGCCAGCCCCTGTTCGAGGTAGGCGTAGGGCAGGGTGCCGTAACCCCGATCGCCCCATTCTGGGCCCCAACTGTTGCGGACCCGCAGGTGCCGGCCGGCGTCGTCGAAACCGACCAGCAGAGCGACGTGCCGGCCCAGCGACCGTTCGTTCTCCCTCGGCAGCGGAATAGCGCCGGTCTCGAAGGCGGAGAACTGGGAGACGTACAGCGGGAACTCGCACGCCACCGGCAGCCCCACGCCGATCGCGGCGCGCAGCACGTCGAGGTACCGCGACGCCGCGACCGTTTCATGGCGGATCCGCCAGGAGGCGACCTCCGACGAGCAGCCCGGCGACGACGCGAGACCGGCCGGCGGGTCGGCGTCGACGGTCGAGGCGGTCCACGGCCACGCGGTCTCGTCCGGCATTCCGAACCGCTGCCACGCAGCGATGCTGGACTCGATGTGCGTGCCGCGCCGGTTGGGTTCCCCCATCAGACGCCGCGCCATCCGATAGTTGAAGAGCACCGATGGCCGGACCACCGCGTCGCGGGCACGTCGCGCGAAGTAGGTCGCCAGCGCCGTCACCACCGCCGCGGTGCACAGCGGCACCGTGCCCTGGTTGATCACCGGGGGAAACCAGTCGTCCAGCGCGACGCGACCGGAGACACCGGGCGATTCCGCCGGCCACGGCGGCACGACGTCGACACCCTGCCACCGGAACGGAGCCGGGCCGCAGCCAGGGCGACCCGGCGGCAGCTCAGACCTACGCGACACGTTCGGCGGCCCGCTCGGCGTGTATCACCTGCATGACCTTGGACAACCGCTGGTCACGCAGGAGGACCGCCTCCCGAAAGGTGCGCAGCGCGTCCGGTGAGAAGTCCGTGGCCGGACGCTGCTCGGGCAGGAAGTGGCCGTACCGGTCCTCTCCCTGGACGAGTAGGGCGCTGTCCGGCCCGTGCAGCGGACGGATCGACGGCGCCAGGTAGTCCACCGCGAAGCAGATCCGCTCGTCGTCGGTGGAACTCGGGCCGCTGCTGTGCACCGTCGTGGGCTGGTGGAGCGACGCCTGGCCGGCCTCGATCTCCACCGCGACCACGTCCTCCTCGTGGACCTCGTAGTCCGCCCGCTCGCCCTGCATGAGGCCGGTGAGCGTACGGTCGACGAAGTCGTGCCGGACCAGACCGGCCGCGTGCGACCGGCGGCAGTACAGCATCGTGCCGTTGCCGCGAGTCGTCCGGGTCAATGCCAGCCAGATGCGTACCGCCCTGCCCTCGGCTCCCTCCCACCCGAAGTACGGTGCGTCCTGGTGCCAGGCCAGGCGGCTGGTGCTGTGCCCTGTCCTGACGAACAGGTTCGTCGACCAGACCAGCAGGTCCGGCCCGACGAGGCTGGTCGCGATGTCGAGCAGCCGAGGGTGATGGACCAACGCGTCCGCCCAGCGCACGACCAGGTGGATCTTGGGATAGTTCCACCGGCGCTTCAGCAGGCCGCCGGCCCGGTCGGTCACCGTACGGTAGGTCCGGTAGGCGGCGACGGTCGCGTCGACCTCCGCCGGCGTCAACACCTCGACGGGCAACAGGTAGCCCTGCTGCCGGAAATGCTCGACCTGCTCCGGGCTAAGCCGGGAGGGCGACTCCGCCACGGTGCACCCCCAACGCCCGCTCGATCTTCCGGTCCTGGTTGCCCGCCAGATACTCGCGGACGGCGCGGAGCAGCAGCCGCGCGTCGTCGGCCTTGGTGTCCGGCGCGGCGGTGGCGAAGTAGTGCGACAGCGCCGCGTGCTCGGCATCGGGTACGGCGCCCCGGAGGGCGAGCAGCGCCGCGCGCGCGGTGCGCTGCGGGAAGTAGATGCTCTTCGCCGCGCGCAGGAACGCCTCGGCGGTCGCCGGCTGCACGACGCCGGACTCCTGCGCGGCCTTGACGGCGAAGCGCAGGTTGACCATCGGTTCGGAGACGGGCACGCCGGTCTCCTCGTCGAAGGCGATGGCGACCTCGTCGTCAGCGTCCACCTCCCCCGTGCGGTACGCCTCGAAGATCTTCCCGATTCCGACCATGCCCCAGTGGTGGCATTCCGCCGCCCGCAGTGCGCCCATGCTGGAGGAACCGAAGACCTTGACGCCACGGTCGACGAGTTCGAGGACCTCCTTCGGCGACACGCACAGGGTCGACAGGAACTTGCCGTCGACGATGCCGACGGCCTTCGGCAGTACGGGTCGACGCAGCAGCTCCGCGAGGTCGCCGCGCGCGATCGGCGGCAGGTACTCCGCGTCGAGTTCCTCGACCGCCGCCGCGCGGGGAAGACTCGGACCCAGATACACAACAGCGCTCATCGGTGGCTCTCCCTAGCGTGCGCTCGTGGTGGCGAGGGTGCGGTGTCGTGCTGCGATGTCCTGCACCGCGCGTTTCCAGGCGGCCGTCGCACGGTCACCCAGCTTGCAGTGGTCCACCGCCCACGATTCGAGTCCGGGCACGATCATCCGGACGACGCTGACGGGAATGCGGGGTGGCGAGAAGTCGACCACGATGGCCCGCTTGATGCCGGCACGGCGGAGCCGGTCCAGCATCAGGCGGATGTCGTCCATCAGGTCGTCGTGCTGGTACGTGACCAGGTCCGCGGCGTCGAGCACCTTTCCCATCGGCTTCCAGATCCAGGCGCCCTTGTCGAAGGTGGACGAGCGGCGTACGTGGTACATGTGCTTCGGCACGTCGCTGCCCGGCAGGGAGATGTCCTCCCGCATCGCCTGGATGTCGACCACCCGGCCCTGGGCGCACTCGGTGATGGCGCGGATGATCGCCACCTCCGCGTCCGGGTGGGTGCCGAACCCACCGTGGCCCTGCGAAACCGTCGGGCCCATGTCCTCGGCGGTGGCGGCCATGAAGCTCGGGATGCCGAGGTCGCTGTTGAGCTGGATCACCCTCATCTCCAGCCCGGCCGCATGGATCTTCGCGATGAGCGACTGGGCGCGTTCCGGCAGCGAGCTGACGGCCACGTGCGGGTTGAGTTCCCGCAGGAAGCCGGTGACCTCGCGGGACTGCGCGGGCACCGCGGACAGGCCCTTTTCCAGGACCTGACAGAGTTGGCTGCTGAGCACCTCGCTTATCGTGATCGCGTCCCGCTCGATCACCTCGCACAGCGCGTGGCAGATCGCCTCCTCGATCGTGTTTCCCGAGGCCAGCCCGTTCGTCGTAGTGATCTTGTAGCAGGGCGCCTCGTGGAACTTCGGCGAGTAGCAGGCGCCGTCCTGCGGGACGAACACCTCCTCCTCGTTCAGCAGGTCGTACCCGAGGGTCCACGAGATCGGGAGATCGTCGGCGTAGTAGGGGGCCAGCTCGAAGACGTACTCGCCGGGGTGCATCACGGATCTGCCCTCCGCGACGAGTTCGTCGTAGGTCGCGATCGCGTCGGGACGTCGGGGCAGCCAGGCGGAGAAGCGCTCGATGCCCTCCATCGCCGCCGACGTCTTGGCGTCGATCGCCGTCAGGCCCTTGCCGTTGTACACCGAGATGATGTCGTTCGAGCGCGGCGAGATCGCGTTGTAGACGGGGATGCCGATCCGGTCGAGCCCGGTGATGTCGGCCACCCGCGTGATGCCGGCCCGCAACAGGTGCGGCGTGATCCGGGCGTACGTCTGCGCGCTCGTCACCTCCCGGTGGGTGCCGACACCGTTCACCTTCGGTGCGCTGGCGCGTAGTTTCACAGCGTCTCCTCCCCGTCCAGCACGATGCGGGCGCGGCCGTCGCCCTCGTAGTGATAGGTCAGCGTCAGTTGGTCGCCGGGCTTCACCCGGCGCCCGTCGGCGAAGGCCCACCCCGCGGTGTACCAGTGGCTCCGGTCACCGCCGTCCCACGGCGCCGTGGAGAGGTAGGTGGTGGGGCCGATCCGTCCCTTGAAGAAGACGATGGCCGCGTTCACCACTCCGGAATGGGAGACCGGCACCGTCACGGTGTTCGCGAACTTCCGCACGTCGGTGTTCAGGTCGAGGGTGTACAACGGCACCGGCTCGGACATCCGCTCCCATTCCTGGACCTTCTCCGGGCGCTCGTAGAATCCGGCGACCCGCTTCAGGTCCTCCTCCAGCATCGGCGAGAAGTCCATCCCGAAGCGGTCCTGCCAGCGCTCGATGTGCTCGGGCAGGACGCGGTGCCGCGCCCGCATGTCCTCCGGCATGCACGCGAGGTAGACGTAGGTCTCGAAGGAATCGGGAATGAGCCGGGCATCGGGGGTCAGCAGCCGTCGGCGGGCGTCCTGCAGGTTCTCCCAGATCACCATGTCGAGGCAGTCGTTGCCGACGATGTCGGTGGTCAGCACGGTCGCCCGTTCCGGCAGTTCCGTCGTCGTCGACCAGCCGCGGATCATCGTCACCCGATCCGCGTAGCCGTTGTGGGCGATGACCTTGGCGGCGAGGTCGCCGGAGCGGGCCGGCTCAAGGGCGTAGACGTGCCGGGCTCCCGCGCGAGCCGCCGCGATCGCCAGGATCCCGGAGCCGGTGCCGAGGTCCAGGACGACGTCGTCGGGAGTGACGGTCTCCTCGATCGCCTTGATGAAGAGGCCCTTGCGTAGCGGGTCTTCCAGGATGGCGATGTTCAGGTACGCCAGCCCGTACCCGCCGATGGGAAACATCAGGTCGGTGAAACCGTCCGGGGCCTCCGTCGTCAGGATGCCCGCGTTCACCATGGCGGTCAGCGTGCCCACGAGTTCCTCGACGGCACGGTGGCCGGTGAGCCTCGGACGCAGCCGTTGGATTCCCTCGGCCAGCGAACGCGGCTCGTAGAACACGTCGAGCAGCGACATCGCGTGGTGACCGAACTCGAAGATCCGCCGATCGTGATGGACCCGTACCTGGTGGGAACTGTCAACCTCGACGAGGAGTTCGGGAACGCGACGCAGAACCGTACCGCTACTTACGGACATGACAGTCCCCCATATTCTCTGCTTCGATCCGTTGTTGGTCGTGCGGTTCGCCGCCGGCGGCCCGCACCAGCGCTTGCAGCAACGCGGGCCGGTAATCCCCCATGGAGCCCGGTTCCGACGTGTCGCCGGCGACCGCCAGGCCCTGCACGGGCTCGACGACCGTAAATCCGTCTGCTCTGAGCTGCCGCACGTTGCGACGTACGGCCGGCTTCGCCCAGGTGGTGGCGTTGGTCGAGGGAACCACGATCACCGGGCAGGAGAGCGCCATGATCGTCGACGTCGCGAGGTTGTCCGCGATGCCGTTGGCCATCTTGCCGACGAGGTCCGCCGTGGCCGGCAGCACGATCGCGACCTGGGACCACTCCGCCAGCGACACGTGCGAGCGCGCGTCGGCGGGCAGGTCGTCCCAGCCGGCGTACACCTCGCAACCGGCCACACGGCGGATCGAGTCCGTGGTGACGAGCCGGGTGGCCATCGGAGTCAGGACAACCCGGATCCGGCGCAGCCGCAGCCGGCTCTTGAGCCACAGCAGGATGTGCGGCAGGCCCAGCACCGCGACGGAGCAGGAGCCGATCACCATGAGCCGGACCTCGCTCAGGTCGTGGCGTGTCTCGTTCACCGGTCACCGTCCCCGAGAAGGTCCGCCAGTTCCCGCCACCGCGCGGTCACGGCGGCCACCACCTGCTCGATGTGATCCGCCGAACCGACCGCCACGACGCCCTGCGCGTAGTGCTCCAGGAGTCGGTCCGCGACCAGCCCCGGCAGCCGGTCGGGGCAGAAACGCCCCGCCATGGTGGTGTAGCCGGCGAGGAAACGGCCGACCAGGCCGGGAAGCCGGGCCGCCCCGGTGCCCACGGCCGCCGCCTCGACGAGCTCCGCGAGGAAGAAGGCCAGGTCCCGGTCCGGGTCGCCCACGCCGGCCTCCCGCCAGCCGAGAACCACCGGACGTTCGAGCGCCACCGACAGACCGGACGAGAACCGACCGTGTACCAGGCAGTCAAGCCGATCCTGCGGGCCCGCCGAGGCGGCGGCCGCCGCCAGGAGCCCGTCGCCGCGCCGGTCCAGATCGGCGCGCGCGGCGGCGACCCTGGCCGTGACCGTGGACGCCGCGGCCAACCAGGCCGCCTGGCGCCGGACCGGCAGGAACGACACCTCGGCTGCCGGTACGGAATGCACCCGGCCGAGGAAGGCGCCGAGCGCCTCGCAGGCGTTCTCCCAGGGTTCGGCGTCCGCGTCCGGGCTGGCCCCGAACAGGGCGTCGCACAGCAGCGCCGGCGAGGGAAGCACCGGCCAGGCCGCCAGATCCGGTCGGACCATCTCGGGCAGCGCGGCCACCACCCGGCCCGCCGGCAGGACGTCGGAGAGGCGCCACAGTTGGGCCGTGTCCAGGTACTCGCCGGACGCGAGCGTCTGCTCGAACCATCGGTAGCCGCCGCCGGAGCGGACACAGCGGCGTGCCACGAAGGGGCCATCCATCGAACGCACGGGGGCCGCCGTCTCGGCGCCGGCCGTCACCGTGGCGCCCCGAGCAGTGGCCGGGGTGCCTCGTACGGGCGCTCGATCGACAGGCCCTCCTGGCGGAACCGCTCGGCGATCGCCTCGACCCGGCCGGCCAGGTCGGTGACGCCGCGGGCGTGGGCGGCGACGAGGCCCTCCGCCACGAGGGTGCACCGGTTCTCACCGAAACTCACCGTGCGCCCGCGCACCTGCGGCTCCACCGCGAACGAGATGCCCGGCAGCAGCGGCTTGACGAAGCACGGGCGGTCGTCCCTGAGCTTGCCGGTGAGCTGCCCGTACATCTCCGGCACCACGGATTCGTGCTGGCGCCAGTCGGCCTCGCGCAGGTAGAGCACCCCGGCGTCGCGCCGGACGTAGGCGGTCGGATGGTTGGCCATCTTGAAGTTGAAGGCGACCTTCCGGCGGTTCAGCGCCGTCGTCACGACCCGCATCACGTCCGGTGCCGCGTCCGGGCCGGCGAGGGTGAAGTAGACACGGATCATCGTGGACTGGTCGGACTTGTGCGGCGGTCCCTCATCACCGACGGCCATGTACCAGCCGAGCACCGCATAGCGTCGGCACGGCGGCAGCACGACCGAGACCTCGGCGCCGACCTCGAGCGGACCGTCGTGGATCAGGTCGGCGGCGGAGGCCAGCACCGTGATGGCGTCCTTCTCTACCAGCCAGCCACCGTCACGGACGCCACGGATGCGCCACCCCCGCACGCGGTACCCGGTGCCCGTGTTCGCCGCGTGGATCAGCTCCGTGAACTCGTAGTCCTCGTGGTCCACCAGGGCCGCGGCCACCTTGCCACCGCCGATCAGCAGGCGGGCGGCGGCGTCGTCGCCGGCGTAGTAGGTCAGATAGATCACGCGGGACAGGTAGGAGACCACGGGGTAGTCGGACCGCGCCTCCATGTCACGCGGTGGGGTAAGTCGACCGAACCGGGGGTGCGAGAAGGTCCTCTCGTCGAGAATCACCACCTCGTCAGCGATCCGGCGAATGACGTCGAGGTATGCCGTCATTTCATGATCACCTTCAGCGTCGGATCGGCGATGAGCCGCTTGCCGTACAGCAGGCACAGGTAGCCGACCTGGTTGAGCATGCCGAGTTGCTGCAGCCGCATCGCGGCCTGAAGGAGCAGTGCGACGCCGGCGTAGCGCAGGATCCGTAGCTCGGTGTCGTCGGGAATGCCCGCGAGCGCGCGGTAGGCGCTCAGGAAGGTACGGGCGTTACGCCGCGCCGCGGCCAGGGCCTCGGCATCGCCGTGCCGGCGGACCGAATCGACCAGGAACTGGCCGACCAGGTAGCCGACGTCGAAACACGGATCGCCGAACCCGGCGAGTTCCCAGTCGATGAGCCGGACCGGACACTCAGCGCCGGGGCCGCGCGGGAAGAGAATGTTGTCGTCCCGGAGGTCGTAGTGGACGATCGTCTCCGGCCGCCACTGTTCGTGTAGTTCGCGGAACTCCGGCTCCAGCTCCTGCATCGCCCGCAGGTAGATGTCGAAGTCGAGCCCCGCGCCATGGGCGTACTCGTACGGGGTCAGCAGCGTGGAGGTCGGCACCGGAGGGTGGAGCAGCCACTCGGGGTACCTGCGGTATGCGTCCTGGATCGGCGCCTGGTGCAGGCCGGCGAGTGCGGCGGCCAGGTTCACCAGGTGCCTGATGTCGACCGCCCGATCACGCTGCACCAGTTCACGCAGGCTGTCGCAGTCCTTCACCACGTCGAGGGCGATGGCCCGGGTGCCGTCGCCGCACGCGACGATCTGTGGCACCGTCTGCCGGACCTGCGGCGGCAGCTCCAGTTCCTTGAGCATGCCCAGTACGACCCGCTCGTAGTCGTTGTCCAGTTCCGCGTCAGCGTCCGGGAACTTCACGAGGCGCGCCGATCCGTCGTCGAGCTCCACCATCAGAACGACGCGCCGCGAGGCGCAACGTTCCACTCGAACTATCCGGTCCTCCGTCAGGCCCAGCATGGCCAGTACCGCGTAATCGGGCTGGAAATCGTTCATGTTGTTGCCGATTTGGCGCGGAGCTGGGCGCCGACCCGGGCGCGGGGTGAAGAAACCCAGCGCCCGGGCGCGCAGAAGCTCGAGTGCCCCTGTGCTTTCAGTCATGGCTGCCTAAGGGACGTCTCGTAACTCGGTAACCGGTCCATGGTGGATCATGTCTGGGTGCAGGTGATCTCGGCAGCCCGCCAGGAGTGGATCTTCCCGTTCACCGGGTTGCAACCCGCCCAGTTCCGTCGCCTGGTCAGGCTGGTCGCCGAGCGTGGCGGTGACGCGATCGCCGATGGCCGGCCGGGCAGGCAGTGGTCGCTTGACCTTGCCGATCGGGTGTTGCTGGTGGCTGTGTACTGGCGGACGAACCTGACGATGCGGCAGATCGGTCCGCTGTTCGGAGTGTCGCACTCCGCCGCGCACCGGGTCATCGACAGCCTCGGCCCGCTGCTGGCCCTGGCCCCGGTACGCAGGCGTCGGGTCGACCAGATCGCCATCGTCGACGGCACCCTGGTCCCGACCCGGGACCACCGGCTGGCCGCCCCCAGCAAGAACTACCGCTACAGCACGAACCTGCAGGTCGCCATCGACGCTCACACCCGCCTCGTCGTCGCTCTCGGCGACCCGCAACCGGGCAACCGCAACGACACCATCGTCTACCGGACCAGTGGTATCGACCAGAAGTTGGCCGGACGGCCGGTCATGGCCGACGGCGCCTACCGCGGCAACCCCGACGTGATCATCCCGTACCGCAAACCCACCGACGGCAGCGAGCTACCCGAGTGGAAAGCCGACCTGAACAAGCAACACCGCACCGTCCGAGCGCAGGTCGAACACGCTCTGGCCCGTATGAAGTGCTTCAAGATCCTGCGCGACTACCGCCGTGCCGCCCACACATTGGCCGATGCTGCTTCGGGCATCGCCCATCTTCACAACATCATCCTCGCCGGGTGACACACCACCGTTGCCAGGCAACGCCTTCACCGAGTTACGAGACGTCCTTTAGGTCAGCAGTGGGTCGCAGGCGTGACGACGACGGAGACAAAGGTTCCCTGAACACCCTCGTCCGGGTTCATCCCGACCTGCTCCTCGAGGAACTTCTGGAGTTCCTCCGAGGAGACCCCGGCCAGCTCGCTGAACGACGCGTCGATCGAGTCGACCGCGGCTGCCGTGTTCGACTCATCAGCCTGGATCTGACTGATGAGCTCCTCGATGTTCTGAGCGGGTGCAGTCATTCTTCCTCCCATTCACGGATCCGCCCCAGGGTGGGTCGGCGAAACGCATCCTGGCACGGCATCGCATGGCGAACGCGTCGTCGCTCGCTACACCGATTCGTCGTCGCGGTCCAGAATTGACCTGTACAATTGCTGGAGCATGGGGCCGGGCTGCACCCCGAGATTGCGGTCCAAAACCCGCCAGTACTCCTTGTACGCATTCAGGGCCCCACCGATGTCGCCCGAGCGGTAGTGGGCGCGCATCAGCTGCGCCCAGAGCCCCTCCCGCATCTGGTGCTCCGTCAGCAGGCCCCGGATCTCCGGGATCAGGAGCCGGTGTTCCCCGAGGCGGAGTTGGAGCGACAGCAGGTCCTCCTGGGCCACCAGCCGAAGCTGGTTGAGCGCGTCGAGCTGCGCCCGCAGGGAATCCGCCACCGCCAGATCGGCGTGGCCGGCATCGCCCCGCCACAGTCCCAACGCGAGTCGCAGCATTGCCGCGGCCCTGGCCACCGCTCCGGCCCGCGCCTCCTCGCCCGCACGCCGAACCAGGCGCACGAAGACATCGGCGTCCAGTTCCATGGGCTCCACGCGCAGGCTGTACGAACCACCATCCGACGGCCCGCACCGTTTGACCGACGAGAGCCTCGACACTCCCAGGTCGGCAAGGTCGAGCGCCTTCCGCACACGCGCCACATAGGACCGGATGTTCGAGCGCGCCGAGTCCGGCGGGGTGTCCCACAACAGTTGGCTCATCTGCGCCTGGGTCACGAACCGGTTGGCCCGTAACAGCAGGACGGCGAGTGTGCCCCGGGCCTTGTTCTCCGAGAGCCTCCGCTCGACGCTCTCGTCACGGCTCGGATCAGCACTCCAGATCACCACGGGGCCGAGAAGGCCGAACCGCAGAGCGGACGAGTAACTGTCCCAGGCGGCCGGTCTAGCATTCCGCTCAGTTGTTGCCCTACGCCCGAGCTCGGGTGGTAACGCTATTCTTTGCCGATACACGCGACTCCCCCGTCATTAGTCGGTGCGGCCAGCGTGGCTGATACGGACTGTGCGTGCAGAGCATCAGCGCCGGCCCTGTGTAGAGACCTTTTTCGTCACCATCTCCCCATGATGGCGACGGGGTGACAATCCGCCGGAGCACGCACAGCATGGCGACGAAATTGCGGCCGGACAACGGATGAGTCATGTTCCGAACGGATTCGAACGAACCCGAACGCAACAGGCCGCTGCCGCCGGAGAAGGCGGGCAGTTAACGTCCAATCCCCCCGGATCGGATTATCCCGTACGGCTCGCCGAGGTGGCCGCGTCCGCCGAGGGCGGCATGCCGGGCTGGGCCAGGACGCCGACTGCTGCTGGCGGGAGTCGCTGTCGTCCCAGGCCGATGGTATGAATGCAGCGTGGCGTCGTCGCAGAACCTAGACCCGATGGGCAACGTCCGCGCTCTGGTCGAGGACGCGTTGCCGGTTCGCCTCCCGGGAGCGCGCGTCGCGGCGGACAGCGATGAGGTCATCGTCGCCGTGCCGGGCGGTCGGGCCCGGGTGTCCCTGGTCCCGCTGCTGCGTCGCTGCCAGGATCAGCCCCGCCAGACGTGGCCCGAGCTGGTGGCCGACTGGGTCTCGGCGGTTCGCCGGGAGTTGCCGGACCACGTCTCCGCCGAACTCGGGCCGGCCGATGTGGAGCAGCTCCGGCTGCGGCTCGTCCCGGCGGCTGCGGCCACCGAGGCCGACGACTACCTGGCGATGCCGTTCGGTGCGCAGTTCACCGCGGTGGTGGTGGTGAACCGGCCCGAGCGTCTGGACCTGCTGACCCTCGCCCAGGCGGCGCGGCTGGGCCGTGATCCCGAAGAGCTGGTTCGCCTCGCCGTACGCCAGACCGTGGAGCGCGAACTGGTCTCCCTCGACGTACGGGATCATGAGCTGCCCACCGGTGGATCGGTTCGCCTGCTCGCCTCGGACGGCAACCCGTTCGTCACGACCGCCCTCATGTCCGTCAAGCGGTTCCTGCCCGACGGGGCCGACAACGGCGCGCTGATCGCGGCGCCGCAGTACAGCGCGGTGATGCTGCACCGCGTGGTCGGCCGCGTGCAGGACAGCGCCGTGGCCCTGCACCGCCTGGCCAACTCCATGTTCACGGCAGCCGCCGATCCCTGCACCGACCAGCTCTTCTGGTGGCACGGCGGCGAGTTCCACCCGGTACGCGTCGTGGCGGGAGAATCCGCCGGGGCCGTGCAGGTACGGGTGCCCGAGGCGTTGGCGCCGGTGGTGGAGCGGTTGGACCACGGTCACTGAGCGGGCCAGGTCGACGGGAGCGCATCCGGTGCGGCGGCCTACGGGGTGAGCGTTTTGTCGAGCTTCTGGGCGGCCAGTGCCTGATCCCGTTGCTCGGCCAGGAACCGGAGAGCCGCCTCGCGTTCTCCCTCGTGCCATTCCTGGGTGAGCCGCTCGTAGAACGTGGCCTGCTCCACCAGTTGCCGGGCCCCCTTGCCGGAGGTCTCGCGGGCTCGGTCGTGACACAGCTCGGCGAGCTGTGTCGCGGGCTCGACGGGCGACGCCGTGCCGTTGACCACCCGCCAACCCGGTAGCTGGTGCCAGTGCGTGCGGCGCCGGCGCGGATCTTGGGCGAAGTCCCGCTCGGCCACGTCGGCGAGGCGCGCGGGAGGCCAACCGTCGATCTTCTCCAGGCCGGCATCGAGCACGAACTGCCGTGTCTGACCGGCCGCCGCGTCGGACAGCAGGTCGATGGTCGACGGCCCCGATCGAACCTCGTCCATCCGGACGCCATAGGTCATGACCCAGCTGACGAAGGGTGCCACGAGCGGCTGCACGCCGGCGGAAACCCAGCCCACGGGCCGGGTTGGCGAGCCGGAGTATCCGATCCAGGCCAGGGACCAGCCCAGTGGCTCGCGTGCCAGCACGCTGCCGAGCCCGGTGCCGCGGAGGAACCACTCTCCCGGCAGCTCGGGCCGCAGCTCGGACAGGATCTGCCGCCACCGCCGTGCCTTGTCAGCAGAGGACATACGTACCTTTCGCAGGTCGGTGCCCGGGCCCGGGTCAGTCTACGCTCAGCGGTCGCTGCGTCGGCCGTAGCTCCTCCGGCAGGTTGGGCAGGTCGAGCGTTCGCTGCACCTTGTTGGCCCAGCTCGGCTCGATGCCGGTCTTCAGGCCGGTCTTGAGGTCGTAGGCATGCGCGACCTCCCAGTCGAGCTCGTCGGTGACGGAGTCCTTGTACTGCCGCTCGAGGATGACGTCCGGCCGGAAGTCCTGGTCCTTGATCCTCGGCGTCTCGACACCCTGGGCGTCGTAGCCGACCTCGGCGCGTAGCCGGAAGCCTGTCTCCGGGTCGAGGATGGTGTTCCCCTCGGCGTCGATCGCGTTGGCGAGGTGACGGTGGGACTCGGTGCCCAGCGCCGTACGTTCCACGATCAGGTCCGCCACATCCTCGGGGTAGCCCTTCTCCAGGAGCTTCTCCCGCTGCCGCTGGTAGCCCTCCTGCTGAAGAATCGAGTCCCGGTTCTGGTCGACGTGGTCCCACGCGTCGTCGGCCATGTCCTGGAGCTTGCCGGCGATCTGCTGGCGGGCCTTGGCGATCTCCTCCAGGGTCTGTGGGTCGTGCTTGCCCAGCTCGGGGTCGTTCTTCGGGCCGTCGCTCTCCGAACCGGCGGGCTTGCCGTCCTGGGAGCGCGGTCCGCCGGGCCGGCCGCCCTCCGCGGCCTCGGTGACGGCCCGGTGGGTCTCGGCGACGGTGGTGGGTCTGCCGTGCGAGCCGCCACCCCGTTGCCGCGGCACACCGCTGTTGTCGCCGCCGTCACCGCCGTCGCCGTCGCCGGGGCGGCCGTGCGGTCCTTTGGGTTTCGCCACGATCCCCCCGCTCAGCCGTTGATGAGCTTGGACAGGTTGGTCAGGCTGGTGACGAGCGCGGTGGTGTAGCTCAGGATGCGGCCCGCCCACTTCAGCACCGCGGCGGTGATCTGCGCGGCGATCACCGGGATGGTGACCACGAAGATCGCCTCGACCGCCCAGACGATCACTCGGGCGACCAGGTCCGCGATGAGGTCACGGACGATGTCGCGGGTGAAGGAGACCAGGTTCCCCGCAGCCTGGGTGGCGGCCGCCATCGCCGCGGCCGCGCCCCCCAGGCCCGCGACCGCGTCGACGTTGTTCTTCATCAGCGACTGGTACGCCTCGGCGGCGTGACCCCGCCAGTCCGGCAGGTCCCCGGACAGGTGCGCCTGCAGGTCGGCCGCCATCCGCTGCAGATGGCCGGCCATGTTGTCCCAGGTCGCCGCGTGCGACGCGACCACGTCGGGCATGCCGGTCAGCCAGTCGAGCATCTCCCGCAGCGGCTCGAAGTATTCCATCGCCCAACCGAGGCCGTTGGCCAGCAACGCGCTGAACGGGTCCAGCACCGTCGCGGCCACATCCAGCCCGAGGGACGCCCCGGCGAGCAGGTCGTCCACCCAGCCCTCACTGCGGATCGCGTCGACCAGGCCCTCGACCCCGTCGGCCAGCGACGAGCCGGTCCACACCTCACGGGTGGACCGGACGTCCGCGACCAGCGACTCGTCGGTCACGCGCTCAACCGCCTGCTGATCGTGCTCATCGAGCCAGCCACGTCACTGTCGACGCCGCCGTAGTTGTCGGCGGTGCGGCGCAGACCGTCCGCGACCAACCGCAGGTTCTCGTCGACGTACGCGACCAGCTCGTCCTGGCGGACGTGCCGGTCCTCCAGAATCGCCGAGATCCAACCGCAGAGCAGCCCGTACGCCTGGTCGTCCTGCGCGATGTGGGTGCTCGCGCCGCGGACCGCCTCGAACCGGGAGCGCAACGCCTCGATGGCCGCGGCGTGCGCGCGGATCTGCTCGGGGTCGGCTGTCCAGCCGGCTGCGCCGCTCATCCTCGCCAGCCGTGGCCGTCGTACGAGCCGGGCTCGCCCGACCCGGGTTCCGGATCGGGGCGCAGTTGCCTGTCCACCCGCTCGGCGATCGCCCGCGCGGCCGCCGACTCGGTACCGACGGTATCCGCGATGATCTGCCGCGACCGCTCGGCCAGTTGCCCCTTCGCCCGCCGGATCGCGGTCATGACCGCCTGGGCCACCACCTCGGGCGAGACCCGTTGAATCTGCCGGCCCAGGCGCAGGTCCAACAGCGCGCCGGTGGAGTCGACCGTGACCTCGGCCAGCCCGCTGTCGTCCGCGACCGTGACCCGTAGGTCCTGCAGGCGATCACTCATCACCTTCGTGTCGGCGGCGAGCTTGTCGATGCGCCCCTTCCAGGCCCGCATCTGCTCCATGGCGCCATCCGGGTCCAGGACACCGTCCCCACCCAGAGTCTCGCTCTCCATGCGCCTCCTCCGGGTAGCCCGGATCCTGTGGAGACTGTCGATTTCCCAGCCCCTCGTCGGAGCAGCGTCGATTGTAGAGCACCCACTCACCGTCGTCGGCGTGCTGACCGTACCGATGGCGACCTGCCCGGACCTCAGCGGCCCGTCGCATACGTTCCCGGCAGCCGGCCGGGGACGCGGCGCCGCCCACCCGACGGCCGAACGTTCATGATCGGCATTTGCGACGCGACGCTTCCATCTTCTGTCCCGGGCTCCTACTGTGATGGATCGCCGCCCCTCGAGAACGGTGAGAGTCACATGAGTATTCGCGTGTACCGCAACGCCGCCATCCACACGGGAGACGGCGGCAACCCGCTGGCCGAGGCCATGGCCGTGGACGGCGACCGCCTCCTGGCCGTCGGCAGGGAGGCGGAGGTACGCGCGGCCGCGGGCAGGGGAGCGGAGCTGATCGACCTGGAGGGTGCCGCGGTGCTCCCCGGGCTCTACGACGCCCACATCCACACCGCGCAGTACGCGCAGAGCCTGGGCGCCGTCGACCTTCGGGACGCGCGCAGCCTGGACGAGGCCCTCGCCATGGTGGCCGAGCACGCAGCGCGGCTGCGGCCGGGCGCCTGGCTGTTCGGCGGCCGGTGGAACAGCAACACCTGGGATCCGCCCGCGCGGCCGGACAGGTACGCGCTGGACTCCGTCTGCCCCGAACTGCCGGTCGTGTTGCCCAGCGTGGACGGCCACACCGTATGGGCCAACTCCGCGGCCCTGCGGCTGGCCGGCATCGACGCGAGCACTCCCGACCCGGTGGGCGGCGAGATCGTCAGGGACGCGAGCGGGGAGCCGACCGGCCTCCTCCGCGAGGCGGCCTCGGACCCGCTGCGCGACCTCATGGTCTCCCCCGACCTGCGCAGTCTGCTGCGCGCCGCCCAGGAGGAATTGCTCGCGCTCGGCCTGACCAGCGTGCACGACATCGACGGCGAGGACTGCCGGGCCGCCTACCTGGCCATGCGCGACGCCGGCGAGCTGAAGCTGCGCGTCCACAAGGCAATCCCCATGGTTCACCTGGATACGGCCATCGCCGAGGGCCGCCGCACCGGGCAGGGCGACGACTGGTTCCGCACCGGGCCCGTGAAGATCTTCAGCGACGGGGCGCTCGGCTCGCACAGCTGCCACATGAGCAAATCCTTCGCCGGCGAACAGGGCAACGTCGGCATCGCGGTCACGCCGTACGAGGATCTGGTCAGGCTGTTCGCCAGGGCCGCGGGTGCCGGCATCGCGGTGGCCACGCACGCCATCGGCGACCGAGCCAACCACCTGGTCATCGACGCCTACGAGGCGCTCGGCCGTACGCCGGGGCTGCGGCACCGCATCGAGCACGCGCAGCACCTGCGGCCCTCCGACCTGGCCAGGATGTCCAGGCTGGGCATCGTCGCCTCGATGCAGCCGGTGCACTGCACCAGCGATATCGATCTGGTCGACTCCCTGCTGGCCGGCCACGAGTTGGCCTCCTACGCCTGGCGGGGCATGCTGAACGCCGGTGTCACGTTGGCCTTCGGCTCCGACGCCCCCGTCGAAAGCCCCGACCCCTTCGCCGCGCTGTACGCCGCGGTGACCCGCGCCCGCCCCGACGGCACCCCCGTCGGTGGCTGGCAGCCTGAGCAGCGGCTGAGCATGGCCGAGGCGATCAGCGCCCACACCCTGGGCGCGGCCTGCGCGGCGGGCGAGGGTGACCGCAAGGGGGTTCTCGCGCCCGGCAAACTCGCCGACTTCATCGCGGTGGACACCGATCCCTACCGGGAGTCGCCGGACGCGGTGCTGCGCACCAAGGTCATCACGACTGTCGTCGGCGGCGAAGTCCGCTGGCAGCGAACCTGAGGAACGAATGGTTCCGATGCCAGAACGCGATGTCGGGTTCACAGCCCGCCCGCACGGATCAAGGCGTCGATACGATCATCGATGGCGTGGCTGGTGTCCTGGGCGGTGGCGAGCCGGCGCATGGCGGCGTTGAAGCTGTCGGCGTCGTCCGCGTCGAGGGACCGCTGGCAGTCCGTCCCACCCAGTACGGCGTTCTCGTAGAAGCTCTCCCACAGCTCTTCGGCTTTCGGGTCGGGGACGCGGAAGAAGCGGTACGCGGCGCGGGCATCGTCCGCGATGTCGACACACAGCGGGCGGACGCTGTCCAGGTCGGTGATGTACTTCCCGGCGTTGACCTCGGCCGTGACCATCGCGAACAGGTCGCGGCGATGGTGGTAGAAGCGGTCCATCAGCCGGCCACCGCCACGGTCACGCCACGCCTCCACCTGCAACGCTCTCGACAGGGCCGACACCGGGGCGTCCTCGTCCACGACGGCTCCCCCGTTACGGGCAACCCGCTGGACGTCCGCGGGTGCGGGTATGCGGGAGGCCTGCGGCGACCGCTGGACGGCGGCCACGGTGGCCAGCGCCAGCACGGCCGCGACCAGGGCCAGCGCGCAGGCCCGGCCGAGCACCGCCGATGCCGGCGAACCCGGCCGTGCCGGTCCGGTCGCTCGCGTCGATCCGGGCCGCCTCGTGGCACGTGCCCCCGGCAGGGCGACCACGCCCGCCACCAGCACCGTGAACGGGGCGGCGGGAACGAGGGCGCTGGTGAACAGCTGCTTCGCCACGGCGAGGTTCCAGGAGCACGATTCGGCGCCGATGGCCAGCGCGGGCACACATCCATCGGCGGCGCGCAACGCGACGACGGCGGCGAAGCTGAGCAGGGTGGCGCCGCCCGCACCGATCAGCGCGGCCGGCAGCCGGTGCGCCGGCACCGCCGCCCGACCGGCGTACGCCGCCAGCGCGGCCGAGACCAGCAGGACCAGGATCATCCCGGCCGTGGTCGCCACCAGGAAGGTGGTGGGCGAGGACTCGACCTGCTTGCGCGCGTGCAGCCAGGCCAACACCGCCACCGCCGTGGCGCCACCGCACGCGCCGCCGATCAGGACCGGGACAAGGACCCGGCGCAGGCTCGGCAGCGGTGGGCCGAGCGGGGCGTGGCCGCCGCCGGACGCCGCGTCGCGCAGCCAGCGGGGTGGGCCGACGCCGGGGCGTGACAACCACGCCAGCAACGGCACGACCCACAGGCCGGCAACCGCCAGCAGGGCCAGCGGCGCGTTGGCCACGACACCCGCCACAGTCATGATCGCCACGACGAGCACGTCGAGCCACGAGACGGACGGTGGGGCCGACTCTCGGCCCACCACCGGGGACGCCAGGTAGTTCCGGACATCGGCGATGTCGATCGACCACCCTGCCGCGAACGCGACACCCTGGGTGTGCCACCAGAGCAACCAGAGCGACAGTGCCAGGGCCGCGGTGAACACGTTCAACAGCGCCACCGGCCGCAGCGACCGTCCGCGCCAGGCGCCCACCCACAACCGTGCGCACCGGGTCAGCCACCAGGTGAACGCCATCCCGGCCAGCACGACGAGCACCAGCAACCACGGTCTGGCGGGCAGCCAGTCGTTGACCGTCCCCTGGCCCGCGGCCACCCCGCCCGCCGCCATGCCGAGCCCGAGCCACAGACCCGCTCGCGCGCTGGACGGAGCCGGCTGGCCGGTCAGCGCCGCGTACACCACGGCACGCCACAGCGCGATGCCCACCACGCCCGCGACCAGACCGGCCGAGAGCAGCGCCGCCACGTGCTGTGCCCATACGGCCAACAGGATGTACTGGGTCAGGGCGTACATCACGTGGGTGTGCGTGATCGCCGCGGTCATGCCGGTCAGCACCAGCGGAAGCGCGCGGACGCCGAAGAGCACGGCGGGGTCGGTCAGCGCGGTCCGCCGGGTGTCCCATCGTGGGTGCAGCCGCCACAGTTCGACGAACCAGCGCAGCGCGCGCCGCCCACGGCCGGTGACCGGCGGGGGGCTCGCCGCGGACCAGCCCGCCGGATCGGCGCCCCAGCGCACGGCGGCGAGGTCGGCGTAGATTTCCCGGCTGCGCAGCACGTCCAACCGGGCCAGATAGACCAGTACGGTGAGCAGACCGGTGATCAGCAGGCCGCGAGCGACGATCGGCGCCTCGCTGGACCACACCACCGAGTCCGAGGCGCCCCGGAACATCCAGGCGCACCAGGCCAGAAAGGGTGGCAGGGCGACCACGGCGTACACCCGCCACATGGCCACGGTCAGGTAGGTGATCGTCACGTCCCGGTTGGCGATGTGGGCGAGTTCGTGCAGGAGGATCGCCCGGAACCGGCGCGGATCAGTCACCCGCCTGGCGACCAGGCCGCCGTCCAGGCGCACCGTCGCCCGCCCGGACCGGCCGAACACGACCGCCCCGGTCGATGCCACCATGGCCGGGTCGACCACCACCCGGGGCGGACGGGCCAGGCCCGCGACCGTGGCCAGCTCGGCCACCGTGGCCGCGATCTCACCGTCGGGGTCCATCGCGGCCAGCGGCACCACCCGGCCACGGCGGGCCTTCCACGCCGGCAACACCCAGAACAGTCCGGCCGTGAACAGCGCCAGGATCGCCCACCAGCCGGCCAGCACCCACCACGGCGGCGGCGCGGCGTAGCGCTTGGTGCAGTCGAAGTACGCCTCCCACTGGAGCGCGCGTTTCGCTATCACCGCCGCCGCCGGGTCGCTGTCCGGGGCCACCCCGGCCGCCAACGAACAACCGAAACCGTCGTACGTGGACAGCGCGATGGCCACGTAGAGCACCATCAGGCTGCTGCTCGCCACCAGCAGGGCGACCAGGAGCGCGAACCTCGCCGTCGTGCCCGCTCCCAACGCGCGCTCGTCGACGCGGGACGAGGCGCTCTCCATCGGCTAGCTCGCCGGACTCGGCCCGACCGGGCTGGCGGCGGGGTCCGGATCGGCACCTCGGGCCAGCCTGCGGATGATCACGTCAACGACCTGCTCCGCGGTCCATTCCTCCGACTCCGGCTGCTGCATCTGGTCGAGCAGGTCTCGGCGGAGCTCGGCGAGTTGATCCTCGGTCAGCGACGGGATGGTGGCGGGCGGGCGGCTGCCACGCCGGAACCGGCGTAGCAGCCCCCTGGCCTTGCGGGTGGTGCCGGCGACCGCGGCATCCGCGAACCGCTCCGCCACCTGGTCGAGCACCAGCCAGACCACCGGCGTCAACAGACCGACGACCTCGCCCCAGCCGAAGCCGAGCGGCTCACGTCGCGGCTTGGCTCGGCGCAGTCTTCGTACGACGGAGTCGTCGTCGTACACCGCCAACCCGTCCACCAGCGGCAACTCCTCCGGGGCAAGCTCCGCCACCACGTCCCGTACGACATCCCGCACCGCGACCAACGCCACCGCTCCTCCTCGGTATGCACCCCTGCCGCCAAGTAAAGGCCATTTGAGCAACCTCGCCGCTACGCCGTGTCACTCAGCAGGTCCGGTGAGCCGTTCCGGGGGCGTACGGCCGGTCCTCAGCTCACCGCCTGCCGCACGAGCGCGCCGATCCTCGCCTCGTCGTCGACGGTCAGTTCGGCCAGGGCGTACGAGGTCGGCCAGATGGTGCCCTGGTCGAGGTTCGCCTCGTCACTGAAGCCGAGCGTTGCGTACCGCGTCTTGAACTTCGCCGCCGGCTGGAAGTGGCAGACCACCTTGCCGTCGCGGGCGTACGCGGGCATGCCGTACCACAGCTTGGGCGTGAGGACCGGTGCGTTGGCCTTGATCACGGCGTGCAACCGCTCGGCGATCACCCGGTCGGGCTCCGGCATCTCGGCGATCTTCGCGAGCACCTCGCTCTCCGTGTCGGCCTTCGCGCCCCGCCGAGCCCTCGACTTCAGCTCCCTGGCGCGCTCCTTCATCGCGTCGCGCTCCTCCTCGGTGAAACCGTCGTACTTCTTGGCGTTCGCGGCGGTGGTCTTCGTGGTGGTCGGCATGGCAGGTTCCTCTTTCTGTGGCGGGTGACTTCGTGCGGTGTCGGTCGGTGGCCCCTGCCCCGGGGCCGGGCGTTTCAGCCGTGATCGATCTCGGCGGTGACGATCAGGAGCGATGTCACCATTTGCCCGCCTGCTGACGGGTCGGCGCGTTGAGCCGGTTGAAGGCGTTGGTGATCGCGATGTTGAGCAGCAGCGCGGCCAGCTCCTTCTGGTCGAAGTGCTTGGCGGCCAGGTCCCACACCGGGTCCGGCACCGGGTCCGGCCGGTCGGCGAGCCGGGTCACGGCCTCGGTCAGGGCCAGCGCGGCGCGCTCCTCGTCGTTGAACCATGGCGTCTCCCGCCACGCGGCAACGGCGTGCACCTGGTCTGCGGTCACGCCGTGCTGGCGGGCCTGGTGGACGCCCCCGGCGACACAGGGGCCGCAGCCGTTGATCTGGCTCGCCCGCAGGTGGGTCAGCGCCAGCAGCTTGCCGTCCACTCCGGCGCCCGCGATGGCCCGGTTGACCCCCATCAGGGCCTCCATCGCCTCGGGGATCAGAACGGCCGGGTTCGGCATGCGCTCGGTCGACATCGCTTCTCCTTGGTCGCAGGTGTTTCTGACAGGAGTCATCCGACCATCGGCGGGCCGGGGCCCGCGTGACCCGTGGGACACCGTGGGACACGTAGAAGCCGGTTGAGCAGCGCAAACACTTCGTCGATCCGGCCCGGCGGAGCGGGACGGTACGGTGTTGCACGTGTCCAGCCCCCAGGAGCGACTGGTGGCTCAGCTCGCCCGGATCAAGGAGCTGAGCGGGCTCAGCCTGCGCGCTCTCGCCCGCCAGACCGGTCTGAGCAGTTCCTCGCTGTCCCGGTACCTGACCGGTCAGCTCGTGCCGCCGTGGGAGGCCGTCGTGGCGCTGTGCCGGGCCGTGGGACGCGACCCCCGGCCACTGCGCGCGGTGTGGGCCGAGGCATCCAGGGCCGGCGCGGCGCCCGCCCCGCGCCGCAACGACCTGCCCGCCGACCTGTTCGACTTCACCGGCCGAGAGCCGGAGTCCGCGCTGGTCGAAGAGCTGCTGAACACCGCCGGCACGGTCGCGATCGACGGCATGGCGGGCGTGGGTAAGACCAGCCTCGCCGTACATGTGGCCCATCGGCTCGCCACGGCGTATCCGGACGGCGGGCTCTACCTCGACCTGCACGGCTTCACCCCGGGCCAGGAACCGCTGGAGCCGCACGCCGCGCTGGGCCGGCTACTGGGCGCGTTGGACGTCACGCACCCCCCGGCCGGCACCACCGAACGCGCGGCGCTCTGGCGGTCGGAGCTGTCCCGCCGGCGGGTTCTCGTCGTGCTCGACAACGCGGTCGACGCGGATCAGGTACGCCCGCTGCTCCCCGGCGCGGGGAAGTCCGCGGTCCTGGTCACCAGCCGCCACCGGCTGGTCAGCCTGGACGGGGTGCCGCCGGTGTCCCTGGAGCCGCTGACCAACGCCGACGCGGCACGCCTGTTCGGCCGGGCGGCCGGGCTCGCGCCCACCGACGAGGAAGCGGTCAGCCAGGTGCTCGGGCAGTGCGGTGGGCTCCCGCTGGCGTTGCGGATGGCGGGCGCACGGCTCCGCCACCGCCCCGGCTGGACGGTGGCGGTGCTGGCCGAGCGGCTGCGTGCCACCCCCAGCCGCTTCGACTCGGCGTTCAGCATGTCGCTCCGACAGCTCGACGCGGTCCAGCGCCGCATGTTCCGGCTGCTGGGCGTCCTGCCGGGTGCCGACTTCGACGCGGCGGTGGCGGGCGCGCTCGCCGACCTGCCACCCGACCGGGTCGGCGCGGCGCTGGAGGAACTGGTCGACGCCCACCTGGTCCAGGAGCCCTCGCCCGGGCGGTACCGGATGCACGACCTGATCCGGCAGTACGCGGCGGACCTCGCCGCCGACGAGGAACCGCAGGCCGAGGCAGCACTGCGCCGGGTCCTGGGGCACTACCTGGCGCAGGCTGTCGCCCACGACCAGGCACTGCCCTCGCCGTACCGCAAGGAACCCTCGCCCGGCGATCCGGCGAAGGCCATGGCCTGGTTCGACCTCGAGTACGTCAACCTGGTGGCCTGTTTCGACGCCGCCGTGCGGCTCGGCGTGGACGAGGTGGTGGCCGAACTGCCGCAGGCCATGCGGGTCTGGTTCTTCCGGCACCGCGGTACCGACGACCAGGCGCGTCTGCTCGAAGCCGCCGCGGCCGCCGCGGCACGTCTCGGCCGGAGCCAGCAGCGGGCTTCGCTGCTCGCGGACCTCGGCTACGCCCGTGCCGCCGCCGGACGCCTCGCCGAGGCGCTGTCCGCCTACGAGTTGGCCGAGCAGTCCGGTCCGGACGACGACGGACTCAGAGCGGGTCTGGCGCTGCGCATCGGCTTCGTGCGCCGGGATCTCGGCGAACTCGAAGCGGCACAGGCGCAGTTCCGGCGGGCACGCGAGCTGTTCGAGAAGATCGGAAGCCAGGCCGGGCGATCACAGGCGCTGGCCTTCGACGGGTGGGTGGCACTTCACCTCGGGCGGCACAGCGAGGCCGTCGAACTCGCCCGGGCATCCGTCGCCCTGGCCGACGGGCCCGCCCAGATCACCGGGCTGGTCACCCTCGGCGTCGCACTGGCATCGCACGACCCGGCGGAGTCGCTACGAACGCTGCATGAGGCGTTGCGGCTGTCCGAGCGGAACAATCTCCAACACAACCAGGCGTGGTGCCACAACTATCTCGGTGTGGCGCTGCGGATCATGGGTTCACCCGAGAAGGCGCTCGAACACCACCAGCGCGCCTTCGAACTGCTGGAACCGCTGGCCGAGGTACAGCTGGAGATCGACGTACTGCACACCTACGCCGAGACGTGCCGCGCGACGGGCCGCTACGACGAGGCGCTGGCGCTGCTCGACCGGATCATCAAGCTCGCCGGTGAGCTGGGTCGGCCGCACGACGAGAGGCTCGCCCGCGCGGCGCGGGAGACCGTACCCGCCGCCTGCTGAGCCATCCGTCCTCCGCGGCCCTCGCTCGACCTGATCGGCGCACCGGGGGCGATATCGGACCTTTCACCCGGCCACCCGGCGCTGAGCGGCCGGACATTCGCTTCGTGTTTGGTCTATGTTGACGTGCGTCACTATCATGCGCCAACCCACAGCAGTTGTCGTTGTTGTTCCCCACCCTCATGGAGGCAGCGCGTGTCAACTCATCGGCACGAGGTCGATCGTCGCACCTTGCTCAAGGCAGGTCTGGGTACTGGGATCGCGGCGGTCGTCGGCACTGAACTGTTCGTGGCGGCACCGGCTGGTGCCGCGCCCAGCGCCATGTTCCCCTGGATCATCGATTGCGACACCTGGGGTGCGCGTCCGCCAGGGGGAGCGATTCAGATCACCGGCAACCTCACCAACAAGATCATCCTCCACCACATGGCGTTTCCGAACGTCACGGACTACTCGCGCGACCACGCGATGCAACTGGCGCGGGACTGCCAGAACCTGCACATGGACGGCAACGGCTGGGCGGACACCGGACAGCACTTCACGGTCAGCCGCGGCGGCTACGTGCTGGAGGGCCGCCACCGCACCCTGGAGACGCTCGACACGGGCGCGCACCAGGTCATCGCCGCACACTGCCCGGGCGAGAACGGGAACGCGATCGGGATCGAGAACGAGGGCACGTACATCACCGAGACCCCGCCCGACGCACAGCTCGACGCGCTGGTGAGGTTGTGCGTCGCGGTGTGTCAGCAGTTCCGGCTGCAGCCATGGGACATCTTCGGCCACTGGGACTTCTACCCCACCCAGTGCCCGGGCACCGCCTTCTACCGGCTGTTCCCGATGGTGCGCTCGCGCGTCGCGGCGGCACTCGGTACCCAGCAACCGGCCATCCCCGCACGCCGGTGGCCCGACATCTGGCGCTTCGTGGACGGCCCGGTTGTGCAGGTCGCGCAGTACCTGCTCGCGGATCTCGGGTACCCGCTGCACCCGAACGGCGACTTCGGCTACGACATGAACGCGGCCGTGGCCGACTTCCAGGCCAACCACGGGATTCCGGTCGACCCGGACGCGACCTTCGACGCGGCCACCTGGGAGGCGCTTGTGCCGACGCTCGGCAAGGACGCCAGCGGTCTTCCCGTCAACGCGCTGCAGTACCTGCTCGGTCGCAAGGGGTACGACGACGTCACGATGAGCGGCGAATTCGACCACACCACCATGAAGGCGGTCCAGGACATGCAGCGCCTACACGGCCTGGTGCCCAATGGGAAGGTCGACGTGGACACGTGGTGCGCGATTGTCGGTGGCTCGGTTCGTTCGGCCTTCCAACGCTGAACGCCGCCTGCGGCGGTTCAGGCCCCCCTTGACCATATGTCGCCCGGACTGCTTCCGTGGCATGGACAGGAGTCCGGGCTTGGTCAGGTCCAGGCGGAGTCGAGGGCCAGCGCGAGCCGCCTGGTCCACTGCTCGGCGCTGCCCGGGATGCCGGGGTACTCGTCGGTGAAGTTGGTCCAGTCGACCTGCCAGGACAGGACGGTTTCGGCGGTGAAGGTGTCGGCCTCGGAGCCGAGTTCTGGTCGCATGAGCTGGCGGACGAGGGCTTGGTCGACGGTGGTGTGTTCGGCGAGCAGGACCGCGTCGTAGAGGTCCTTGCCCTGCGGGTACATGTCGGTGGCCAGCCACAGCAGCTTCCACGCCAGGGCCAGCGAGGCGGGCGCGGCCAGTATCGGCTCGTCCACGTCGGGCAGTTTCAGCACCTCTGGCGGAAGGGGAAGTCGTTCGCCGAAGACGATGTCGATCTGGATGTGGCCGTCGGGTGCCTCCGGTGTGCTGAACGGGATGAGCAGGCGGCGTCCGTCGGCTCGTTCGTACGTCCAGATGGCGGACTCGGTGATCCGATCTGGTTGCAGGCCGGCGCCGGGCGCGGCTCGGATGGCGGTCCTGATGTCGTCGAGCAGCGCCCGGGCGTCGGTGCTGTCGCTGGTGATGGTGTGCGGGGTGACGACGAAGTCGAGGTCGCCCGGCTCGCGGGCGGCGTCGCCGACCCAGGCCGCCATGGTGACGCTGCCGCGCAGCACCAGATGCTGGCCCCAGGTTGTTGCGGCGACGGCCGCCAGGATGTGACCCATGGCGGCACGTCGGGCGTTGGTCCACTGCCGGCCTGTGGCGGCGACGAGGAAGTCAGGCTCGCCGGCGCGGTAGGCGTTCGGGTACTGCTTGAGGGCGGGGTCGAACGCCGCCCTCTGCCGGACGGTCGGGCTGGCGGGTAGCGGCTGGTAGGTCGGCGGGTAGTCCGGCGAGCCCGCCGGCGCGGACCTCATCTTGTTCTCGCGCTCCACTACCCAGCCACGCGCGCCCGGTCTGGGCGAGTCCAGCCAGCCGTGATCGTGGTGGAGGTCGCTGTCGAAAGCGACGTACTCCTGCTCCACTGTCGTGGGCTCGTGACCCGCGGCCCGGAGCGCCTCGACGAGTTCGTCCAGTCGCTGCCGGGCCGTGACGAGCCCGACCCCGTGGCAGCGCTGGTTGACGAACCGCTCCTGCGCGCCGTCCGCGAACTCGCGGCGGGCGTTGCGTGACAGCCGCGCTCCGTACGGTGCGACCAGATCGGTGAGCGCCACCAGGTCCGCCACCGCCGTGCTGGACAGCAGCAGTTTGACGTGATGCTCGAAGTATCGGTCAGCCGGCCCGGCTGCCGCCTGCTCATCCGACTGCGGCACGCCGACGCACCACGGTGCCGCCTCGATCTTCGACCGGCACGGGTAGATCCCTGCTTCGCGCAGTTCGTGTTGCCATCGACTCACCGCGGCGTGCTGCTCGGCCAGGGTGCCTCGCCCGGTCAGGGTGAGCATCGGTTGAGAGGCGTACGCGCCACGATCGAGCACGATGTGGACGAACTTCACGCCATGTTCGGTGGCGAACGCCGACAGTTGCGCGGCCTGGGAGGCGTAAGCAGTAATGTGGATCTCGAAGTCTCCCGACACCTCAAGCATCGGCGGAGTCTAGGGCACGGCCACCGGGCCGGGAAACGCGACCACCATCAGTAGGCCGCCCTCTGTCCATGCAGCGCTACCGGCGGAGACTGGCGAGAGGGCAGGCGTACGCCCATGGCCACGATCCGTGCGCCACTCGGCGACGCGCACCGGTTCGGCATTGCCTTGGAAGATCACTTGGCCTCGCTTGTGCAGCAGGAGCAGCCGGGCCTGCACCCGCAGTCGTCGGCGCCATCAGCCTGGACGGTGAGTGGGTTCGGGCCATTGACAGGTACCGCGCAGCAGGCGTCCCCGCGCCATGCCTCTCGCCCTTCCTTGATGGCCACGGCGGCGATGACGAGCGCGGCCAGTGGATCAGCCCATGACCAGCCGAACAGGCTGTTGAGACCCAGGCCGGCGAGCAGCACCGCCGACAGGTAGGTGCAGAGCAGGGTTTGCTTGGAGTCGGCCACCGCCGACCGGGAGCCCAGCTCACGCCCGGCCCGCCGCTGCGCGTAGGACAGCACCGGCATGATGAGCAGAGACAGGGCGGCCAGGACCAAACCCACGGTGGAGTGTTCGGCCTTCCCGTTGCCGACGAGCGCGCGGACCGAATCGACGGTGACGTAGGCGGCCAGCGCGAAGAACGACATCGCGATGATCCGCAGCGCGATCTTCTCCCGCGCTTCGGGGTCACGTCCGGCGAACTGCCACGCCACCGCCGCCGCCGACGACACCTCGATGACCGAATCGAGACCGAAGCCGATCAGCGCGGTAGACGAGGCGGCGGCACCGGCGGTAATCGCCACTACCGCCTCGATCACGTTGTAGGTGATCGTCGCGGCCACCAGCAGCCGCACTCGCCGAGCGAGCACGGCCCGCCGAGCCGCGAGGCTGCCCTGCTGACTCTGGAGCAACGAGCCGGACATCAGCAGCACCCCTTCCCGTCAGCGTCCGGGCACGCCGCCGGGTCCACCGTCAGCACCAGATTCAGCAGGTCACCGAGCGCGTGCGCGAGTCGCGCGTCGGCCAACTCGTACCGGATCCGTCGGCCCTGTGGCACCGCGACCACCAGACCGCAGCCACGCAGACAGGCCAGGTGGTTGGACAGGTTCTGGCGTGTCGTGCCCAGCAGGTCCGCCAGCTCGGCCGGATAGCTCGGAGCGTCCCGCAGCGCCAGGAGCAACCGTGCCCGGATGGGGTCAGACAGTGCATGACCGAACCGGGCGAGCACCTGCCCGTACGTCAACGTCTCCACCCGGCGAGAGTACAGCAGTTCCTGAATTCAGCATTGGCTGTACCGATCCGACGCCCCCGCATGGCCTCGGATCCAGCCATGGTCGGAGTCCGCGTGCCGCTACCGGGTCAGATGATGAAGTGGTTCCAGTAGGCGAGCCAGATCACGAAGAGCACGCCCTGCAGGAGGGCCAGGCCGGCCGTCAGCCACCGGTCAAGTGCCGCGGGCCGGGCCCAGCCGGCCAGCACGAGCGCCACCGGGAAAGCGGCGAGCAGGTAGCGCAGCAGACTTTTGTATACCGGTGGCCCCATCGACAGCGGCACCAACACCATCATCACGCCGTACACGACGTAGGGCAGGCCGATCTGGCGGACGCCCGCGACCAGAACGACCAACGCCAGCCCGGCAGCCCCGGCCCGCAGGGCATCAGCGAGCGACCCCCCGGCCAGGCCGTGCCACAGCACGCCCAGCGGATTCTGCACACTGACACCCCAGCCCTGCTTCTGGGCGTGCTGGTAGGCGAACCAGTCACCCCCCTGCCATCGGCAGAACGCCATGAAGGTGAGCCATCCCGACGGCAGCAGCAGCAGCGGCCAACCCGCGCGCACGCACCCCCACAGCACGCGCCGACCGAACCGGAGGTCGTGCTGCGACAGCAGCATCGAGGCGAGCGGCACCACGACGAGAAACCCGACCGAGCGGCTCAGCGCCAGGAAGAACCCCACCACGCCGACGAGCACCCACCGCCGCCGCTCGGCATAGTGGAAGGCGGCGAGCGCCAGGCACAGGAACAGCGACTCGGTCAGCGCCGCCTGGAACAGGAACGCGGCCGGCAGCAACACGAGATACCGGACGAATCGGCGGGCAGCGACGTCGTCGCCGAGCAGCCCCTCCCCGAGCCGGTGCGCGTAGTAGAGCATCAGCAGGAATGCGAAGTTGGCTACCACCAGCAGCGCCATCGCGGTGTGCCCGCCCAGCAGCGGCGCCAGCGCCCGACCCAGGAACGGGTAGAGCAGCGGGAAGCCGAACTCCCGCCACGGCCGGTCCAGCGGCAGCCCGGAAAGATGGTCGTAGAGGAACGAATCCCAGGCGAACCAGAACGACAGCCAACGGTGCGGGGAGACCGTTTGCTGCTGGTCGCGCATCGTCCACTCGTCGGCAGGCGGCGCCCAGGACATCCGGTCGAAGGCAATCAGCGCGAGCATTCCGACCAGCGTCAGCACGGCCTTTGCACCGATGAACGTGGTGACAGCGAAGCGCCAGGAAGCAGGTACCCGGTCGGCTCCGAGCATGCCTCGACGCCCGGCCCAGCCGGCCTGCCATCTGTTCCCCACAGCGTCTCCCAATCGCGCTGGACCGGGCACCCCGGCCAGGACGGGCACATCCCCCTCTGGTCGCCTTTGATACCCATGGGAAGAGCTGTTCCTCGGGCCGGGTTGTCCCTAGGGTCTGCCGCCCTTCAACCCCGGATTGGACAAACCTCTCTTGGTCGACGTTACGGCTCACCACAGCCGATACCGCCGTGCCGCGGTCATCGTGACGCTCGTCGTCGCCATCGCGGCGACGGTCGGCTTCGCGGTGCGGCGGTATTCCCCCACGGTGGCATCCGTCGGTGCGCTGAGCTTCGTCAACCCCGTCTACACCGGGGACAGCCCGGATCCGCAGGCCATCCGGGTCGGCTCGACCTGGTACCTGGTGCACACCAACAGCGGGGGCAGAACGTGCCGGTGCTGACCTCGCCGGATCTGGTGACGTGGAAGCCGGCCGGAGACGCGCTGCCCGCCCTGCCGAGCTGGGCCGACCCCGGTCAGACCTGGGCGCCGGAGATCATCGACAGCGCATCGGGGGGCTACCTGCTCTTCTACAGCGCCGCCGACCACGCGTCAGGGAAGCAGTGCGTCGGACGGGCGGTCGCCGACTCACCCGCCGGGCCGTACCGGGATGACTCCACCACTCCCCTGGTCTGCTCCCCGGATCAGGGCGGCGCGATCGACCCCAGCCCGTTCCGGGACAGCGACGGCAGCCTCTGGCTGGTCTGGAAGAACGACGGCAACGCGATCGGCGCGGACACCTGGCTGTGGTCGCAACGCCTCTCCGCCGACGGGCTGCAACTGGTCGGCGAGCCGACGCGGCTGTTGAAGCAGACCGGCCCGTGGGAGGGGACGGTGGTCGAGGCCCCCTTCCTGTGGCGCCACGACGGCCGCCTCTTCCTCTTCTACTCGGGCAACGGCTACGCCTCCAAGGCGTACGCCGAGGGGTACGCGACGTGCGACACGCCCGCCGGCCCCTGCGAGAAGGCGCCGGAGAATCCGATCCTGCGCAGCGATTCCGCGGCGTCCGGCCCCGGGCACGCCGCCATGGTCGAGTACGACGGACGCACCTGGCTGCTGTATCACGCTTGGCAACCGGGCGCCGTCGGGACGAGCCCGCCCGGCCGGCAGCTCTGGCTCGACGAGGTCACCTGGGAGGGGGGCCGGCCCCACGTCCACGGTCCGACCGGCAGCCCTCAGCCGCGTCCGCTACCACTGGTTGACGCGGATACAGCCGCCCCAGCGGCGGGAACGAACGCCGCGCTGCCAGGCCCGGCACCGGCCCCCAGGGCCACCGGGCGGCGCCGCGTCGGAGGACACCGCCCCACCAGGTGACCGAAACGCCCTGTCCGCTTCATCCCGTTGCCGGGCTTGCCGGACAGGGTGTGTCCGACGCGCCCCGGCCAACCCGGCCGATCACTGCGGTTCGGTGCGCCCCAATCGGGGAAGGCACCGCCGTCGGTGACCGAAAGCCTGGGAGGCAGTGGGATGACGCACGGCTCGGGCCTCACCCCCACAACGCGGCCGAGTGGATCAGACGGGGGCGACGCGGGGCGGACTGTCGTGATCGGCGCCGGACCGGCCGGGCTAACCGCCGCGCTGATGTTGCTCCGAGCCGGGCAGCGGCCGCTGGTGCTAGAGGCCGACGGCGAGGTCGGCGGGATCAGTCGCACGGTGGAACGCGACGGTTGGCGGTTCGACCTGGGCGGACACCGGTTCTTCACCAAGATCGACGAGGTCCGCGACCTGTGGCACGAGATCCTGCCGGCGGAGGACTTTCTGAATCGCCCCCGGATGAGCCGCATCCTCTACCAGGGCCGGCTGTACGACTACCCGCTCAAGCCGACGAACGCGCTGCGCAACCTCGGCCCGGTGGAAGCCGCCCGCTGCGTCGGCTCGTACGTCTGGGCGCGGGTTCGGCCGCCCGAGGATCAGAGCCACTTCGAGGGCTGGGTGACGGCGCGCTTCGGTCGCCGGCTCTACGGCATCTTCTTCAAGACATACACGGAGAAGGTCTGGGGAGTTCCCGGTACCCAGATTCAGGCGGACTGGGCCGCGCAACGGATCAAGAACCTGTCGCTGGGCAACGCGGTCCGCGAGGCACTCCGCCGCAGCAGGCCCCAGCGCGACCAGGAGCAGATCACCACGCTGATCAACGAGTTCAAGTACCCGCGACTGGGCCCGGGAATGATGTGGCAGCGGGCCCGGGATCTGGTGGAGGCCGGCGGGGGTGAGGTGCGGCTGCATCGGTCGGTGGTCCGGGTGCACCGCGACGGCGGCCGGGTCACCGGGGTGACGGTCTCCGGGGACGGGCGGACCGAGCGGATCGACTGCGACTGGTTGATCTCCTCGATGCCGTTGACCCAACTGGTGCTGGCGATGGACCCGCCGCCGGACGTCGCCCGGGCCGCCCACGGGTTGACGTACCGGGACTTTCTGACCGTCGCCCTGGTGCTGCCGGTTCGCGACGTCTTTCCCGACAACTGGATCTACGTGCACACCCCTGGCGTGCGGGTCGGTCGGGTACAGAACTTCGGCTCCTGGTCGCCGCACCTGGTCAAGGACGGTTACACCTGCCTGGGCCTGGAGTACTTCGTGAACGAGGGCGACGACCTCTGGAACATGCCGGACGACGAACTGATCGCCCTGGCCACCACGGAGCTGACCGAGCTGGGCCTGGTCAACGGTGAGGTGGAGGCGGGTTACGTGGTGCGGGTCCCGAAGGCGTACCCGGTCTACGACGCCGGGTACGCCGAACACGTCGACGTGTTACGGGAGTGGTTGGCGCAGGTGGCGCCGAACCTCTTCCCGGTGGGACGCAACGGGATGCACAAGTACAACAACCAGGATCACTCGATGCTGACCGCGATGCGGGCGGTGGAGAACATCGGCGGTGCGGCGCACGACCTCTGGTCCGTCAACGTGGAAGACGACTACCACGAGGGCAAGTCGGAGGCCGGCGGCGGCGGTGGCCGGGCGGCCCCGACCCGAGCGGGGGCGGATCAGGGCCGGCGATGACCGCGGCGGGCCGGCGTACGCCAACGGCCGGATGGCGGGGCTACTCGGGCGGGAAAGCCCTGGCCGCGCTCGTCGCGCTGGTCCTCGCCGCCGGTGTTGTGCTGCGCTTCTGTGCCACCTCGCCGCTGTGGTTGGACGAGGCGCAGAGCGTGGCGATCGCCCGACTGCCACTACCCGAGATGTTCGCCGCGCTGCGCGGCGACGGCGCCCCACCCCTTTACTACCTGCTATTGCACGGCTGGATGGGGCTGGTGGGCACCGGAGACTGGGCGGTGCGCAGCCTCTCCGGGTTGTTCGCCACCGCCGCCCTGCCGCTCTGGTACGTCACGGCCCGACGCTCGAACGCGGGTCTGGTCACGCTGGTTCTCGCGGCCGGCAACCCGTGGCTGGTGCGATATGCGACCGAGGCCCGCCCGTACACCCTGGTGGTCCTGCTCGTGCTGCTCGGCGTCCTCGCTCTGGAAGGGGTCCGTCGGCGCCCCGGTCCCACGCGGGCGCTCGGCCTGGCCGTCATCGCCGGCCTGCTGCTGCTCACCCACTACTGGGCGCTCTTCCTGTACGCCGTGGTCGGGGTCGGCCTGCTGGTGTCACTGCTGCGCGAGCGCTCCCGCGCAGCCTGGTGGAGCATCGGCGGGCTGGCCGCCGGGGCCGTACTGTTCCTTCCCTGGCTC